>CANNFQ010000001.1 GCA_947503925.1 uncultured Paracoccaceae bacterium
TGGTTTCGTTCCTTTAAGTTCTGTTTTTGGTGTTTGGCAGAGCGTGTCTGCGTTCGTTTGATGAAACTAAGATTGAGGCTCTGGCCGCCGTTTGGTAGTGCCGGGGTGATCACGAAAATGGTGATAGATGTGATGTGGTCTGGTGCTTGACACACAGCAAAACGCACCAGTGGGGCTGATGCGTGCACTGATGCACAGAAGCCCGGGCGCATCTGTGCGCTGACTGCCCTTACGGCAGCCTGATCTCTTTCAACTGATCACAGATTACAGCCGCACCCAAATGCGTGAGCCGCCAATATTTTCAAACAATCGCGCCACCGTGAAGCATTTGAAACGGAACTACTGATTTAAGGCAGCCAATTCGATGAACGCAAAGACGTTCAAACCGATATGCGACGCCATCCCGAATCCGATTGACCCGGTTTGCATGCGCGATATCGTCCAGAGCAAACCGCCGCCCGCCGCCCCCAATAGCAGCAGCGCGGGGCCACCGGTGACAACGACACCAGTTGCGAAGAGCAGGGCAACATGCCAGCCAGTAAAGAGCAGCAACTGCCAGCTCCGTTCGGCAAGCGTTGCGCCGTCTTGCAGCAAGGTGCCGCGCCAGAAACATTCTTCGAGCGTTCCATTGACACAGGCCGCCAAGATCATCACCCCGGTGATCCACAGCGGCAGCGGCATCTCGACAAGACGCAGGGCCGCCGCACCGGCGACCCCGAGGATCATGATAATGCTTAGCGTTGCCACGATCCGCGCAGGCCAGACCAAGTCGCGCCGGATTTTACCAAAACCGCCCCGCCAGATGATCAACGGCGTAAGGATGGCGAACCAGTAGAATGCCAATGCCGCAAAATACCCCCAGAAGTGTGGCAAGACCCGGGTCAGCAGATAAAAGGCCACCGCAAGCAGCGGCATCGCCGCTACGATTGCTATTGCTGCCTTACGATCCATCAGGTGATCGCTTCAAGCCGTTCCTTGGCCAGATCACCGGGCACGATGGTGATCGGGATGGGCAGGCTACCGGATTGACGGCTCAGCTGTGTGACCAGCGGTCCAGGCCCCTTATTATCGGTGCCCGCCCCAAGGACAAGCACGCCGATATCAGGATCCTCATTGACCTGCGCCATGATCTCGACCAGCGGCTCGCCCTCGCGGATGATCAATTCGGGATGCACATTCTGCTTGTCACGCATCCATTTGGCAAAAACCTCGTAATGGACCTCGATCCGTTCGCGCGCCTCGGCGCGCATGATCTCGCCCACGCCGATCCAGTGGTTGAATTCATCCGGTGGGATGACCGACAAAATAGCAACCCCACCCCCGGTATGCGCCGCACGCATCGCGGCAAAGCGCATCGCGTTCAGGCATTCCCGGCTGTCATCCAGCACCACCAAAAACTTGCGCATCATGTTCTCCCCTATTCGCGCTGATATTGGCGCATCATCGCGGGACTGGCAACGACCCATCGTATCGCCTGATCATGATCGGGACGAGGATGGCGAGCAGTAAAAGCCGGAAAACATGGGCTCCGGCCACGAAACCGGGATTGGCCCCAAGGGCGACCCCCATCACCGTCATGGTTTCCAGCCCGCCGGGTGCAAAGGCCACCAGCACATGCAAAAGCGGCATATCGACAAGGCGCATGGCCGCAAGTGCTGCCAAAAGCGTGATACAGGCCGCAAGCGAGGTGCCTGTCAGCCCCGCCTTGGCGGATTGTCGCAAATCTTGCAGGCTAATTCCAACGAAGCGTGTGCCGATAAGCGCCCCGATGCCTGCAAGTGCGGGATAGGCGATCCAATGGCTGAGCGTACCGGGGGTAAAGCCGCCGAGCCGTGCAGCAGCCCCGATCACCATTCCCGCGATCAGCATTGCTGCCGGAACCCGTAACCGGATCAAGACAGGCGCCAATGCCAATGCCGTCGCAAGGCAAAGCACCGTCTGCAGCAGGGTCATTTCGGTTGTGTCGTCAGGTATGATCCCGATTCCGGTTTCGATGCCCCCCAGATAGGCCGCAAGCGGGACCAGCAGGGTCAGCGTCAAAAGCCGGATCGATTGCACGATGGCCACCCGCTCGGTCGGGAGTTTGAGGTCCTCGCCCAATGCAATCACGTAGCTGAGATGCCCCGGCGTGGCCGCAAGAAGGGCTGCGCGTGGTGTGGTCTGCATCATCCGTTGCATCAGCTGTTGTCCCAGCAACATCATGGCCACGATCGAAATACCCAGAATGGCAAAGGCCAGTGGCCATTTGGTAAAGGCCGCGACCGATGCGGGCGAGACCGTGGCCCCAATGGCTACACCGGCCACCAGAAACACCGCGTTGCACAGCGGCACCGGAAACCGCAGGTCCAGCCCACAAAGCCCGCCCAGCGTCGTCGCCAGCGCAGGCCCGATCAAAAGCGGGATGGGCAGTTTCAGCAAGATGGCGACGGCGGCACCAAGCCCGGCAAGGCCGGTTAGAAGCGCCAGCCGTGTGGCAAGCCCCAATTGCCGGTTCAAGATGTGCTGGCCGCCCAGTCCCAATACATCGCGCGCAGTTTCCGCGTCACCGGCCCGATCTGGTATTGCGTGTCTTCAAAGGCGGTGACCGGCGTGATCTTGGACATGTTGCCGGTCATGAACACTTCATCCGCCGCTTCAAAATCGGCGAAGCTGAGGACGGTCTCGTGTACTTCCATCCCGTCGGACTTCATGTTGATGATGTGGCGCGCGCGGGTGATCCCGGCCAGAAACGTGCCGTTTGCGACAGGGGTAAAGACCGCCCCGTCCTTGACCATAAATATGTTTGCTGTCGCGGTTTCGGCCACGTTCCCCAAGGCATCCGCCACCAGCGCATTGCCAAACCCGCGTGCCCGCGTTTCGGCTAACATACGGGCGTTATTGGGATAAAGGCAGCCTGCCTTGGCATTCACAACGGCGTCTTCCATCACCGGCCTGCGGAACCGGGTGCGCCCCAGCGTCGTGCTGGCGCTGGGTGGGGCGAGGGGGATTTCCTCAAGACAGATGGCGAAGCCGGTTTCATCTGCCAGAGGGATGATCGCCGTGCTGTCACCATGGATCGCCCAATACATGGGCCGGATATAGACGGCCGCATCAGGTGCGTAGGCCGTGAGCCCTTCATGCACGATGGCAACCATGTCTTCGGTGCTGACCGTGGGCGTGATCATCAGGGCCTTGGCGGAATGGTTGGCGCGGGCGCAGTGTTTGTCCAGATCGGGGGTCAGCCCATTCACGGCGCGTGCCCCATCAAAAACGGTTGTGCCAAGCCATGATCCGTGATCGGCCGCGCGCATGATCGGGACATCCCCGTCATGCCATGTGCTATTGAAATAGGTGCGAATTTGCGTGCCGGTTGCCATCTGCGGCCCTCCTCTGGCGGCAAACTATGTCGGTGATCTGCGAAGGTAAAGTGGGGTGCGTGTTCGATGTCGGGGAACATCGAACACGCAGCGCGCGGGGTGACGATGTGACGCGAGTGGTCACCCGGCGCGAGGACAGGGCGACGCGAATCTGCCCCGTGTGGTAGGGGCAGGCTGGCCGGTTTTGACGACGCTTTTGTGACAGCGCGCGCAACGTTCGGTGGCCTGCTGCGGGCGGCGCAACAGTCGGGTTTTCGCCGGACGCTGCGAATCATGTGTTAACGCAGGAAAATCAGGTGAAATGGGTTGTCGGCAAAGCGTCGGCCAGACGTCGGCAAAACGTCGGACCCCATTTCGGCAAACCGGCCGTTTAATGCAGCGTGCGGTGCAAAGGTAAACGCTGCTTTAGGTTTTGTGCTGTTTGGTCAGAGCTCCCGGGGCAGGCCTGGGACGGTGCTGGGTCTGTCTGCGCCTCTTGTGGTCATGGTTGGAAACCATCGTTGTTGTCGGTCAATGGGCAGAAAGCATCGCGCAGCGTGGCGACCATTGCTTCGATGGCGGGTGATGTGCCAGCGGGGTTGCGATGCAACACGACGCGGGCGTTGTCGATGGTCATAAAGCCGTCCTCTGCCGTCAGTTCCCGGCATCCGGGTGGAATGGAACTGCGCGCCAGCGGTGCCACGGCGATGCCGTTGATCACCGCGCTGCGCATGCTGGCTGAAGTGTCGCATTCGAAAGCTGGATAATAGTCCAACCCAATCTGTTCCAGCGAATGCAACGCGTAGTCGCGACACCAGTCCGAACTGAAATAGATCGATATTGGCAAGGGTCGCTGCAAATGTTGCGCATGCGAGATTGATGTCACCCAGACGGTCGGGTCAACGGCCAGAACCTCGACCTCTTTTTCGCTGTAACCTTCGTAGACGACCGCCAGATCAATCTTGTCCGCATCCAATGCGGCCAACTGCGGCGCGCTGAAATCGCAGCGCGCGGTGACTTGCGTTTCGGGGTGACGTTGTGAAAAAGAGGCGAGAACAGAGGGCAGGATGCTTTGTACATATTCATCTGGGATGCCGACACGGACCGGGCCGGAAAGTGGCTTTTCGCGCAGGGCGGTTGCGGTTTCATCCAGCAGGCCAACAACACGCCGGGCATAAGGCAGAAGTTGCTTGCCCCTTTCAGTGAGGCTGACCCCGCGTGGTTCGCGGATGAAAACGCTTTGGCCAAGGCTTTCCTCAAGCTTGCGGATCTGCATGGAGACGGCGGATTGCGTGCGCCCGATTTGGTCAGCGGCGCGGGTCACCGAACCTGCATCAACAACGGCCAGGAAACCGCGCATCAGGTCGCTGTCGAGTGGTCGTTGCATCGCTGATACCCATCATAACTTCTTATGCCACATATCATTACTATGCGTTTGATTGATGTCAATTGACCGGTGAAAACGGGCGTATATTGGAAAGGCGGGTGATGCATGTTGTGGAAATTATGGTCGCGCTGGAAAGCCTTGCAGGATCAGCGGCGGGCAATGGCTTGGATGCTCAAGCGCAAAGATGATCGTTGGTTGAAAGATATCGGGCTGACGCGGAACGATGTGCGTGTCCTGCTGCGGGATTGGGAGACGTGACATGCGTCCCGTAAAGGCCGCAGGACAAATCGGGCTATGTCGGCGGTTCGTGGTGGAAGGCCGTATGTCGGCCTTGCGCGCCTGTTGCCCGCAACAGCAACGCGGGGCGGTTCTACACCCCGCGTCCGATATCATTCGGCGGGTTCAGACGCCTTTGTCCCGCGCCCTTCTTTTTCGGCGGCGTAGTTCGTCTGAGCCGTCTCAACCGCCTTGGCGTGGATTTCGGCCAGCTCGGGCCGCATCTTTTGCGCCCGCATCGCGGCGTTCATCGTTGACATGTGCTGTCCCTGGAAATGCGGGAAGACCTCGCGCGCGATCAGCTCGTAGGATTTGCGTGTGGCGTCGAAATTCGCCCAATTATGTGCCAGCATCAGATAAGCGCCGAAGCCCCCGTTTGATTGCTCCCAAAGCCTGTCGATCTGGGCGCGGCACATCTCTGGCGTGCCGATGGCGCCGAAGCCGCTGTCGTTGATGAAGTCGATCATTTCCTTGGCGTTCTGGCCGGGCATGGACATTTGCGGGAAGGCGGCGATTTCCTGGAAATAGTTGAACCAGTGTTCGATCCCGTATTCCACATCGCGTCGCGCCTGTTCGGCGGTTTCGGCAATATGGCACAGCCCCACCAACCGCCATTTGGACCGGTCAGGCGTGTGCCCGTAATGTTTCGCCTCTTCCTCGATCACGTCCCAATGCAAGGCCAGCGCGTCGAACCCGGCGGCGGTCGTGGCCCCGATAGAGATCATGCCGGTCCCGTATTTGCCCGCGAGCTTTGGCCCGGTGGGGGAGGCGACAGCGGCGGTGGCCAGATCGAAATTGGAATAGGGCCGCAGATGCAGCCGCGCGTCTTTCAGCACCCAGCGGTCATTTTCGAAGTTCACCGGCTCGTCAGAGCGCAGGAGCCGGGTGATGATATCGAGCCCATCGGCAAGCAGACCGCGCGTATCTTTCTGGCTGAGCCCGATCATGGCGGCATCTGTGGGCAGTGACCCTGGCCCGAGGCCAAGCATCGCGCGGCCCCGCGTCAGATGATCAAGCTGCACGATTTTTTCGGCCACCCATAAGGGGTTATGGTAGCTGACGGATACCACACCGGTGCCCAGCTTGATGCGGCGGGTGCGTGGTGCTGCGGTTGCGATCATGATTTCGGGACTGGCCGAAATTTCGGACCCGGCAGAATGGTGTTCGCCGAACCAGACCTCGTCATAGTCGCAACGGTCGAGCCACTGCACCAGTTCAAGGTCTTGTTCCAGCGCAAGCGTGGGGTTGATCCCTGGCTTGTGAAACGGGGCAAGAAAAATGCCAAAACGCATACGGTCGTTCATTCTTAGTCCTCCCTGTGGGTCATCTGCTATGTCGCGATAACGTGGGGTCAGCCTAAGCGGACACGGCGCGATTGCGAAAGGATTATTCGCCGGGCGGTGCCGGTCGAAGGCTTACCAGCTGCCTGCATCCACCCAAAACCAAAGGATCAGCCCCCAGATGATCCCCGCCGCCAGCATGCCGATACCCGCCCAGGCAACGTAGTCCCATTCATTGGTAATGCCCCACCCCATAAGCATCCCGCCCCCCGCGATGAGGATAATCGGCATAAGCAGACTGACGATAAACCGAACGAATGACTTCATTTATTATCTGCTCCCGGTGGATTGCCGATGACCGTAAAGGACTGGTTTCGTTTTGCAACTATTGCATGATCGGCTGACTTTCGTGAAAACTTACCGGATTGACCGAAGGACGCCCGATATGCCGAAATTCTGTGCCAACCTGACATGGCTCTTTACCGAATTGCCGTTCATCGAACGTTTTGCCGCCGCCAAGGAGGCCGGGTTTGATGCGGTGGAGGTGCTGTCCCCCTATGATGTCAACGCGCAGGATATCGTCAACGAATTGGCCCGCTATGAGCAGAGCATGGCGCTGATCAATTGCCCGCCCCCGAATTATACCGGCGGCGATCCGGGTTGGGCGGCTGTGCCTGATCTGCAAGCCCGGTTTCGCCGAGACTTTCCCCGTGCCGCCCGCTATGCCCGCACCCTGCATGCTCGCCATCTGCATGTCATGGCGGGTGAGGCGTCGGGCGATGAGGCCAAGGCGATGCTGATTGAAAACCTGCGCTGGGCCGCTGCGGAGGCCCCGCAACAAAGCCTGACGATCGAGCCGCTGAACCCTGCCGACAAGCCCGGATATTTCCTGTCCGACTTCTATCTGGCCCGCGAGGTGATTGAGGCCGTGAATGCCCCGAATCTCCGGTTGCAGTTTGATGCCTATCACGCCGCCCGCATTCATGGTAATCCCATCGCCCTCTGGGCCGAGATGCGTGACATCACCGCCCATGTGCAGATCGCCCAGCCCCCGGACCGGTCTGAGCCCGACAAGGGTGAGATCGACTATCCCGCCTTCTTTGCAGCGCTTGATGTTGACGGGTATGATGGCTGGGTCTCTGCCGAGTATAAGCCGCGCGGTGATACGCTAGACGGGTTGGGCTGGATGGTCTGATCCACCCGACCGAGGAAGAATGCCATGGAACGTTTTGAGGCCGGTTGCTCCTGTGGTGATCTGCGCGTTGTGGCAACCGGTGCGCCGCTGCGTGTCGGGATTTGTCACTGTATGGATTGCCGCAAACATCATGGTGCATTGTTCTATGCGGCGGCCATATTTCCGTCAGATGCCGTTACGATTGACGGTGATGCGGGCGACTACCGTGGTCGTTTCTTTTGCCCGCGTTGCGGTGCATCGGTTTTTGCGCGCAGTCGGGATGAGGTTGAATTGCATCTTGGGGCGCTGGATGCCCCTAACCAACTGACCCCGACTTATGAATGCTGGACCGTGCGTCGCGAGGGCTGGTTGCCCGCGTTTCCGGGTATGGTCCTGCATCCGCATGATCGGCAGGACGGGGGATCCTAATGGTCCTGACCAGCTTTTTGCTCCTCCTGAAATCATGCTGACACAACGCTGTCAGCAGGGGTATGGTTAAAGCGTCTCATCAACCGATCAATCAAGGAGATGGAAAGATGAGCGGACGCAATATTATCGTTTGGGGCGAAATTCCGGTGACGGATATGGAAAAGTCGGTGGCCTTTTACAACAAGGTCTTTGGCTATGAGATGACAATCGACAATTCCGGCCCCAACCCGATGGCCGTACTGGGCGGGTCGATGGATGATGCGGGTGGGCATCTGTATCCTGGCACCCCTGCGCCGGATGGTGGCAACACGATCCATCTGGGCTTGGAGGACAGTCTGGAGGCGGGCATGGAGCGTTGCAAAACAGCTGGCGGTGAAATCGTGGGTGATGTGATCGCCATGCCCTTTGGCCGCTTTGCCTATGCCAAGGATCTGGATGGCAATTCGATTGGCCTGTTTGAGGCGGCCAAATAATGCGCCGCGCCGACCGTCTTTTCCAGATATTGCAATATCTGCGTGGCGGTCGGCTGACCACGGCGGCCCAACTGGCCGAAAAGCTGGAGGTGACGCCGCGCACGATTTATCGTGACGTGGCGCATCTGATCGGGTCTGGTGTCCCGATTGAGGGCGAGGCGGGCGTTGGTTACCTGATGCGCGATGGCTATGACCTGCCGCCCCTGATGTTCACCCATGATGAGATGGTCGCACTGGTCGCTGGTGCCCGCATTCTGCAAAGCTGGGGCGGCTCCAAAATGGCGGCCTCTGCCCAGGAGGCGATGGTCAAGATTGACGCTGTGCTGCCGGAAGAGGCGCGTGAACGGGTTGGTCATATCAGTATTCACGCGATCCAGACCCCTTGGCAGGGCGGCAATTGGCGCTGCTATCTGGACCAATTCGAGGCCGCATCCGAAAGCCTAACCCGCTTGCATATTGCCTATCAGGATGAGGCGGGTGAGGCGACGGAGCGTGTTGTCCGCCCCTTGGGCGTCTGGTTCTGGGGCAAGGTCTGGACGGCGGTGTGCTGGTGCGAGTTGCGCGATGATTTCCGGATGTTCCGGCTGGACCGGGTGGCAGCGCTGACGGAACTTGACTGTTATCGCCCTGTGAAAGGGCAGACATTGCGCGATTTCATCGCGCAGGAGGCCTATTGCCGCTAAGTGTTGTGATTAACGAATGTCCAAGGACCCTAGTCGAACAGCTCGTTCATCTTGCCGCCTAATTTGGCCGCGATTGATTGAGGGGTTTGGCCAAATTCGGACATCGCGTCGGGATTCGCCCCGGCCTTCAGCAGAAGCGCTACAATCGTCACATTCTGCTTGCGGGTCGCGACATGCAAAGGCGTTTCGGACATGTCGCCAATCGCATTTACGTCTGCCCCATTCTCAATCAGGCATTTTGCGCCAAAGTCATTGCCGCGCCGCAGCAAGACATGGAGCGGCGTGTCGCCATCAACATCTGTGCTGTCGATCTGCACCTCTGCCTTGCCCAACGCGGCAGGAAACAGCGTGTCAGAGCAGGAGGCCAGAATGTCTTCGAGGCTTTGACGCGATTTAGGACGTTTTGACATATCATGTATCTCGTAGTGTTACCCACCTTACGCGCTGGCGTAAGATGGGTTTTAGCCCATCTACCGCGACAGGCTTTGTGCCAGCCGCATCAGTTGCACCGCTTCGGTCCGGTAGCCGAAGGCGTCTTCGCCCCGGTTGGCATTAGCCAATGCGATGACGTCATCATAGCCCCAATCGCCCAGATAGCTGTCATCGCGCAGCAATTGCCCGAAACCGGCGATGGCGGCGGCGAAATTCGCCTCTGTTCCCGGGATGGATTGCCCGATGATCGGGGTTTCGATCAACTGGCTGATCGAGGCCCCGGGTGCCTTGTAGCGCAGTTTGACATAGCCCAGCTCATCCGAGCTGGCGGCCACCGTGTTGGGCGCGTAGCGCAACGGGTCGCTGAGTTGTGCGGGGCTGCCCACGGGGGTGATTTCGTAGATCGCCGTGACCGAATGGCCCGCGCCCAACTCGCCTGCATCAACCTTGTCATTGTTGAAGTCTTCCCGGTTGAGTGCGCGGGTTTCATAGCCGATCAGCCGGTATTCGGCGATCTGGGCGGGGTTGAACTCCACCTGCACCTTGACATCCCCCGCGATGGGGAACAGCGCGCCGGTCAGTTGATCGACCAGCACCTTTTGCGCCTCTGACAGCGTGTCGATATAGGCGGCTGTGCCGTTGCCGTTCTGTGCCAGCGCCTGCATTGTTGCGTCGTCCAGATTGCCCCGCCCGAAGCCGAGGACGCTAAGGTACGTGCCGGTGTCCCGCTTGTCGGCGATGAAATCCTTGAGCGCGTTGGGGTCGCTGAGTCCGACGTTGAAATCCCCATCGGTGGCGAGGATCACGCGGTTGATCTGGCCGTCCTCTTTCATCATGTCCGCCACGGCGTAGGCCTGTTGCAGCCCGCCTTGGCCATTGGTGGACCCGCCCGCGCCGAGGCTTTGGATCGCTTGCAGGATGGTGGTGCGTTCGGAGGCTGCCGTGGGGGCTAGCACTTGCCCGGCGCTGCCTGCGTATTCGACAATGGCTACCTCATCCTCTGGCCGCAACTGGTTGAGCATCAGCCGGAAGGATTGTTTCAGCAGCGGCAGTTTGGCCGGGTCGTTCATCGATCCGGAAGTGTCGATCAGGAAAACGAGGTTCAGGGGGGGGCGGTCGTCTAGCGCGGGCATCTCGCCTTGCAGAGCGATATGGACCAGTTGCGTGTCGACATTCCACGGGGTCTGGAACGTGCTGATTGTGGGCCGGAACGGGGCCTCGCCCGCGTCGGGGGCCGGGTAGGCGTAGGGGAAGTAATTGATCATCTCCTCGATCCGGATGGCCTGTGATGGGGGCAGTTGGCCGCGTGAGAGGGAGGAGCGGACAACGCCGTAAGCCGCCGTGTCCACATCGATGGAGAAGGTGGAGACCGGTTCGTCGCTGGTGATTTTCAGATCGTTGGGGGCTTCGGTTGGGAAGGCCTCGGTGTTGGGTTGGGCGGGCTGAATGATGGCATCGGGTACGCGCGATATGACCGCACCAACCTGCGCGCCTGATTGTGGTGCTTCTTTTTGTGGTGCCGCATTGCCATGCAATTGGACGGGGCCAGTGGCGTTGCGTCTGTCGCTTGTCGTTTGAGCCAGACCTGTCGCGGGCGGTTGTGACGCCTCCTCCTCTGCAACGGCCACATCCAATTCGCCCGCGCTGAGCGACGAGACGACCTGATCATCTTGAGCGGCTTCTGCTGTTGCATTTGCGGTTTTGCCAGAAAACTCTGATGGTTTTGGGTTAACCGCCGCCGGGTTGCGTTGGGGCTCAGTGATGATGGGCGCGGCTGGTGCCGGCGCGACCTCTTCGGTTGCGTCAATGAGACCTTCCGCGATGGAGGGCGGCACGACAGCGACTTGGTCGGTCACGTCATCATTGCCAAGCGTCCGGTCGCGTCGCGCCTCTGTTGTGGTCAGTTCCAAGTCGCCTGCAAGGTATTCTCCGCCACCGTTTTGCGATAACAAATCCTGCCCTTGTGGTGTCAGAAACAGAAAGCCGCAGGCGACGAGCGCGGTTGTGGTGGTCAGTGCCCCTTTTGAGGTCAGCGTGTTCAGCATGGTCTTTACTCCTGTCCAGAGGCCCTTTGCCTCGGTTGCAGGAGTGGGACGCGCCGACTGACGCGATCCTTGGAGGTTTTCGAAGTTTTTCTGCGCCAATGCCAGATTTTCCGCCCGCCGTGCCGCATCGGGCCGGGGCGTTGCATCATCCATCATGGCCTTGAGGTCGCTGAGGTCATCATTCATGCCACGTCCTCCTTTTCCTTGATCGCCCGCAGGGCTTTTTTGGCTTCCGATATCCGCCAGCTGATGGTCCCTTCGCTGACGCCCAGAATGTCGGCGGCCTGTGCATGGGTCATATCGTCCAGCACAAGGGCCAGCGTATCGCGCAGGTCATCGGTCAGTTGGTTCATGGCGGCGGTCAGCCAGTCGATTTGTTCATTGGTGTCGCGGTTGGCGGCGGTGCGGTTCGTCTCCCAATCGCCCCAGCCCTCGGTTGCTTTTCTATAGGTGGCGCGTTTGCGCCTGCGATCATGTGCGGCGTTCACTGCGACGCGGTAAAGCCATGTGGTGACCTTTGCCCGCCGCTGATAGCTGGCAAGCTTGGCGGGCAGGGCGGCGCAGATATCCTGTGTCAGATCCTCTGCCTCTGCCCGCGCGCCGGTGAGCCGGAAACAGAAGGCAAACAACCGGTCATAATGGCGATCAAGCAAGCTAGCAAAGGCCGCCCCATCGCCGGTGGCTGCCGCTTCTGCAAGATCTTCATCGCTTGTTGTCATGCGCATCACAATTGGTTGGACGCGTCTGGAAGGTCAATCCTTGGTTGCTTTGTGCATTTTTTTGCAAAGGGGGCAATTCGCGGTTATGATGGGCGCATTATTCTATTTATTCTTATGCTGCTGATTGAGGTATTTTATGTCCGACGATCCGCAAATCCCTTTGGCTGCCGCGATTGAAGAATTGCGTGCTGAATTGTTGCGTGCCCTTGATATGGGCAAGGGTCAGCCCCTGCAATTTCGTGTCAAACCGGTTGAGCTGGAGATGCATGTCACAGTGACCCGCGATGCTGCTGTGTCAGGGGGCGTGAAATTCTGGGTGGCCAGTTTTGATGCCGATGCGTCGCAGGAACGCCAGTCCAGTCACAAGATAAAGCTGGTGTTGGAACCGGTATCCGCGGACGGGCAAACGGAGTTCCTGATCAGCCGCACTGGCCAGGCGCGCCCGACATGAGGCTTGTCGCATGACAGATACCGTTTCTGAACTTGTCGGACGCGTGACAGAGGTGTGGTCAAACGCGATGGGTGGCACAACTGGCACGGGCTATCTAGTCGGCACCGACCTGATCCTGACGGCGTTGCATGTCGTGCGTCATGACGGTGCGCCCCCGGCGACCGAGATCGCCGTACGCCCATTGCTTGCCGCCAACAACTTGGATGGGTTGCAGGATGCGGAACTGGTCTGGCCCCCTGCCGATCTGTTTAACGATCAGCCGCTTGATGCGGCACTTTTGCGTTTGCGCAATCTCAAATGTCAGGTTGCACCAAGGATCGACCTGGGAAAGCCAAAGAACCCGCCCGATTGCCTGAACCTGCCGTTGATGGCTGTTGGTTTTCCGGCTTTTGCGCCCAAGGCGGGCGATCGTCAGGACACCGAACAGATCAACGGGATTGCCCCGTTGGCCTCATCCATTGTTGCCGGGAAATACCAGATTGCAGAACTGCAAGATACGCAGAAGAAACAGGTGGATGACAGTCTGGACTGGCGGGGGATGTCAGGCGCCCCGTTATTGTCAGAGGGCCGTTTGATTGGGTTATTGGTTGCCCGAAAATCCGCCAACCAGCGTTATGATTTTTCAGGTATCCGTATCGAAAAGCTGTTGGAGGATGCGGCGTTTCGCGCTTATGTCGGGCCTTGTATGGTTGATGGACTCGTATTTGAAGAAATTGAGAAACGGGTGATCCGGCCGCGCTTCTCTATAACGGATTTGCCGCCGGACGACACTTGGGACCTTCCTTTGGACCCATTTGACCCGATGCTGGAACAGGACTTTGGTATGCCTGCCCAGCCACAAGAAAGCGCAAAGATGGCACCGGTACTGGCCCTTCATTGGGACCGTCTGGATCGCAAGTTACAGGATGCTTTCGCCTTGGCCGCGACACAGGCGACCGGTGCCGGAAAAACCTATATCTCTACCAGCACGCTGTTTGCCGCATTGCGCCGATTACGCAATGCCCCGATGCCGGAAATGCTTGATGCCATGCCCGATGGCGCGATGGGCGCGCCCGCGCCCGCGCATATCATCCCGGATTATGCCTGCCTGCATCGCATCACAGAATTGTCGCCGTGCGTGACCCGGTCGCTTGAAAACCTCGCCCCGAAAGTGGGCAGCGATTCCGTTTTGTCCAGTGAGGATATGTTTGTTGATATCGCAAGGTTTGGCACTGGTAAGTCCACAATCCGAATGCGGACAAATGGCGTTGATCCGGATTGGATTGTAAACAAAGTCAATAAGCTGGACTGGCGCGTCTTGTCGCGTGACGCCGCCGTGGCCAGTTAGACCCCGGTGCAGATGTATTTCATCTCCAGATAATCTTCGATCCCGTGATGCGACCCTTCGCGGCCTAACCCGGATTGTTTGACCCCGCCGAACGGTGCCACCTCGGTTGAGATGATCCCGGTGTTTACCCCGACGATTCCGTATTCGAGTGCTTCGGAGACTTTTGTCACCCGGCTGAGGTTGTTGGCGTAGAAATAGGAGGCCAGCCCAAAGATCGTGTCATTGGCCTGCGCGATCACGTCATCCTCATCTTCGAATTTGAAGAGCGGGGCGAAGGGGCCGAAGGTTTCATCGGTGCTGACGACCATGTCCTTGGTGGCGTTGGTGATGATCGTGGGTTCAAAGAACTGCCCCCCCAGATCATGCGGCTTGCCGCCGGTCAGAACCGCTCCCCCCTTGGCCAGCGCGTCATCCAGATGTGACTGGACCTTGTCCACCGCCTTGGGTTCGATCAGCGGCCCAAGTGTGGTGCCGTCTGCCAAGCCGTCCCCGACTTGCAGCGCTTCGACCGCCGCTTTGAACTTTGCGGCGAATTTGTCATAGACGCCCGCCTGCACGTAAATCCGGTTGGCGCAGACGCAGGTTTGCCCGTTATTACGGAATTTGCAGGCGATGGCCCCCTCGACCGCCGCATCCAGATCGGCGTCATCGAACACGATGAAAGGCGCGTTGCCTCCCAGTTCCATGCTGCATTTCATCACTTGGTCTGCAGCTTGCGACAGCAAAATGCGCCCAACCTGGGTCGAGCCGGTGAAGGTCAGTTTGCGCACGGTGTGGTTTTCGCAAAATTCCTTGCCGATATCGGATGACGCGCTGGAGGTGATGACAGAGAAGAGGCCAGCGGGGATCCCCGCCTCTTCGGCCAATTTCGCCATGGCCAACGCCGAAAGGGGCGTTAGTTCGGACGGTTTGATCACGAAAGCGCAGCCTGCCGCCAATGCGGGCGCGACCTTGCGCGCGATCATCGCGTTGGGGAAATTCCAGGGCGTGATCCCGGCAGCGACCCCTATGGGCTGCTTGATCACTGTGATCCGCTTGTCGGCCATGTGGCCGGGGATGGTTTCGCCATAGATACGCTTGGCCTCTTCTGCGAACCATTCGACAAAGGACGCGCCATAACCGACCTCGCCGCGCGCCTCGGCCAGCGGTTTGCCTTGTTCGGCGGTCATGATCAGGGCCAGATCCTCGGTATTGGCGATCATCAGATCGAACCACTTGCGCAGGATATTGGCGCGGGTTTTGGCGGGTTGGGCGGCCCAGTCTTTCTGGGCGTCTCTCGCGGCTTCAATCGCGCGGGCGGTTTCGGCGCGGCCCAGATCAGGGACTGTCGCGATGACATCGCCCCGCGCTGGGTTGGTGACATCGAGCGTGGCCCCGTTATCGGCCCGGATCCATGCCCCGGCGACCAATGTGGTGTCACAGACCAGATCAGGACGTGACAGCATGGATGTCAGGTTGGTTTTGTCGTCAAGCATGGTAGCCTCCCTTAGCTGTTGCGCTATCTGCCCGCAGAATCGAGCCGGGGTAAAGGGGGGACATATGGAATTGGACGATGCCTATGCCAATGGGGCCTATATTCCGGGGGCGGCGGACTATCCGGATAAATGGGCGCGCCTCGCGGCCGCCTTTCGTGAAAGCGCATTATGCGAACTGGATTTGCCTTATGGCGAAAGCCCGCGTCAGCGGTTTGACATCTTCCACCCACCACGGCTTGCCAAGGGTGTCGTGATTTTTGTGCATGGTGGTTATTGGCTGAAGTTCGATAAATCCTACTGGTCGCATCTGGCGGCAGGCCCGCTGGCCCATGGTTGGTGCGTGGCGATGGCGTCCTATGATTTGTGCCCCGATGTGCGGATAGGGCAGATCAGCCAACAGATCGGGCAGGCGATTTTGACCGTGGCGGCCCGAACCGCAGGGCCTATCCGGCTATGCGGTCATTCGGCTGGGGGGCATCTGGTGGCCCGGAACGCAACTGCCGAGCGGGTGGAGAAGGTTATTCCAATATCCCCGGTGGCCGATCTTGCCCCACTGATGAAAACCAGCATGAACAAGGATTTGCGGATTGATGCAGATGAGGCATTGGCGGAAAGTCCGGTACATCTGCCGCCGCCCGCCTGTCCAGTGACCGTGTGGGTGGGGGCCAAAGAACGCCCGGTGTTCCTGGAGCAGGCGCAAGCGCTGACCGATGCATGGGGCTGCGCGCGGGTGATTGCTCCCGAGCAACATCATTTCAATGTGGTTGAGGCCATGTGCGCGCCGCAATCGCCTTTGGTGACGGAGCTTGTGGGGGATATCTGACCTGGTACGGCGGTGGAAAAAATCTGCGTTACGCAGATTTTTCGTTGCGGGAACTTTACTTGCTTACCGCAGCGGATCAAACTGCGCATCGTCTAGCGTACAATCCCGCACCACGTCATTGCCACAAAGTCGGGGGTTCAAATCCTGATCGAGGCAAATCCGCGCCTCTTGGATATACCCTTGCTTGCAGGTGATTGTGATGTAATCGGGCAGTAGCTGTGGATTGTCCCGCATGAAGGCTTCCTCGACCACGGATGCAGGCAGGGTCACCGGGGTGTCGAGCTTTCGAAATACCTCTGGCCGCGTGATCTGATTATAGGCTTGCCGGGACAGGCTGTAGTAGTCATCAGGTGACAGCCCGGTGCAGGTGCCGTGTTTGCGCCATTGATGCCAGGCCAGGCCGGAGGTTCCCATGATATCGGCCATGGCGGCTGTATCGCTGCGGTTTGGCGGGGCAAAGCTGGTCCTGCAATTCGCCGGATAGCCGCTTTCATATTGTGGCCAGAGCCCGTGCAGGATCCAGCCGTGGTCACGCTCGGGGTCGCATTGCGGCGATTGCCGTTCGTCCCCCTCAAGTGCGCACCAATTGGCCGACCAGGACAGAGACAGGACGTAATAGTCGAATTCCCCGGCCAAATCCTGTGCCGCGGCGGGCGATGACCAGAGGATGATAAGGGCAAACAGGTGGCGCATTTTTGATCTTTCATATCGGTGTTCGCGCCCTTATATAGGCGTCAAGTTCCCTGACAATGCGAACCCGGCCCGATACGCGGTCTGCCCAGTTGGAAGGGTGCGGGAGAGCTTTGTCTGCAGATCAGGAGAGATGCGATGTCTAATACACCGATTATGGCCAAGGCGACCGCTGTCTGGCTATGTGACAATACCACGATCACGTTCAAGCAGATTGCCGATTTCTGCGGCTTGCATGAATTGGAGGTCCAAGGGATCGCCGATGGCGATGTGGCGACAGGTGTCAAGGGGTTTGATCCCATTGCAAATAAGCAATTGACCCAGGACGAGATTACCAAAGCCGAAGAAAGCCCGACGCATAAGCTCAAGCTGCTTTATAATCCCGCCTCTGCCGGTGAGGAAAAGCGCCGTGGCCCCCGCTATACGCCACTGTCCAAGCGGCAGGATCGTCCGGCCTCGATCTATTGGCTGGTGAAGTTCCATCCTGAATTGTCTGATGGCCAGATTTCCAAACTGGTGGGCACAACCAAGCCGACCATTCAAGCGATCCGCGACCGGACCCATTGGAACATCAACAATATTGATCCGATTGATCCCGTTGCTCTTGGTTTGTGCAAACAGTCCGAACTGGATGCCGCCGTGCAGAAAGCCAATGCCAAGAAGGCTAAGGAAGGCACCGTCATGTCCGATGATGAGCGCCGTAAGTTGGTCAGCACAGAACAATCCCTGATCATGGAGCCCGAACCCAAGATGCCCGCCGCCATGGCTGGCCTTGAAACCTTCAGCCTGTCCGACCCGCGTGGTGAGGAGGACGAGGATGAGGAAGATAACCGGGATGTGGCTGATGCCGACAGCTTCTTTAACCTGCCCGACGATGATGACGATAAGCAGGACGACTAAGGCGTCCAGACACCGCCTAGGACGGTCAGATCAGCCTGATTTCGTGTGAGAGATAAACACGTGCCGGATCGTTCGATCCGGCACGTGTTTTTGTTGCCCATTAACTTTTCCGCTCTCCGCCCTATTTGGTTGGAATAACAAGAGGAGATTTTGATGGAAAGCCTTGCCCCCGATCTTGCCACCATGGTCCGCACCCCTTTGCTTGAAAGCCACGTGGACGCATTGCGTGAGGTCGGTGTGGAGCGTGACTGGAACGCGGGCGAGATGTTGCAGGAATATGGCAAACCGGCCGAGACGTTTCACTACGTGGTGGAAGGCGGGGTCGAGGCCGTCGACCCGCGCACAGGTGATCGCTACGGCGATGCGTATCTGGGTCCAACGCAGTTTTTTGGTGAAATTAGCTTCCTGTCTGCAGGCAAGGCGATGATGGGTGCCCGGTGTCTGGAAAAGTCGCGTATCATTACGGTTGACCGTGCGCCCATGCTGGAACTGATGGGCCGGGTTCCAGAGATGTCAGACATCATCATCACCGTCTTTGCTGCTCGGCGGCGACGCTTGCTGGAAAGCGGTGAGGCGAGCTTGACCCTGATCGGGGCTGAGGAGGATCGTACCATCCGCAAGATTGCCGCCTTCGCGGGCCGCAATCGCATCCCGTTCCGTAGCCTGACATTGGGCGAACACGAGGCAGAGGCTGTCGCCAATTCCTGCAATATCGGCGCGGCCAAGCCTGCCGTGATCTTTGGAAAATACGATGTGATTTCCGATCCGACCCCATCAAAGATTGCAGCAATGCTGGGCCTTGATATGGCTGTGCGCGATGACCGGGTATTTGATGTGCTGATCGTTGGTGGTGGCCCGGCCGGGGTCGCGGCCGGGGTCTATGCGGGGACGGAGGGCCTGTGCGCTCTGGTGGTCGAGGATCTGACCATTGGTGGGCAAGCCGGCATGTCATCCCGGATTGAGAATTACATGGGTTTTCCTACAGGGATTTCCGGGGCCGATCTGGTCTGGCGTGGCGAGGTACAGGCGATGAAATTTGGCACGCAATTTGCCGTGCCACGCCGTGTGCAGGCAATGAGGCAGCGCGATGACGGCACATTTTGTGCCACGCTGGATGATGGCGAAGACGTTTGCGCCAGATCCGTTGTGGTGGCCACAGGGGTGCAATATCGCCGCCTACCCATCGATCGATTAGAGGATTTCGAGGGCGTTGGCGTCTACTATGCGGCTACGGATGTCGAGGCCCGTTATTGCCGGGAAACGGATGCAATCGTGGTGGGTGGCGGTAATTCTGCCGGTCAGGCGGCGATGTATCTGTCGCGGACCGCCCGCCATGTGCATGTACTGGTGCGCGGCGAAAGTCTAGCTTCATCCATGTCCGATTACCTTCTGTCCCGATTGGAAGCCGATCCGGCGATCACGATCCATTACCAAACCGAGATTGAGGCGCTGCATGGTGGTGATCATCTGGAACGGGTCATTCTGCGCGACAAGGCGGTGGACGCGACCCGCGAGATCGACGCCCGCGCTGCGTTCATCATGGTTGGTGCCGCCCCCAATACTCGCTGGCTGTCAGGTTTTGTGGAGTTAGACGAACGGGGCTTTGTGCTGACCGGGCAGGCGGTGGGGCGCGACACACCCTACGAGACCTCACGTGACGGTATCTTTGCGGTGGGTGATGTGCGGGCCGGATCAGTGAAACGCGTGGCGTCTGCTGTTGGTGAAGGGTCCGTCGTGATTTCCAAGGTTTGGGAACATGTGAACGCCTGATCAGGGCTTTCCAAGCTTGCCCAATGGCCGCAGCATGGTGCCGCAGACGATCGCCGTCAGCAGCTTTGGTCCCGGCGGGATTTGAGAGATTGGGTACAGCACCCGGTCCCGCAGAACCGGTAGCCAGTGGCTGTCGGATTGGTATTGTGGGGTGAAGGCTGCGCTCATTGCTTGATAAGCCATGACGTGCCAGCGCCGTGATTTGGCGTAGAGTGCGAGGGCTGCGTCGCCCGTCGCCCACTCAAGTGCCTGGGCCAGTGCCATCGCATCCAGCAGTGCCATATTCGCCCCTTGCCCCAGTTGCGGGCTTGCCCGGTGGGTCGCGTCCCCGATATGAGCAAGGCCCGGCGCATATGGTTTGCGCATGGTGCCGTGGCTGTAGCGCGCCATGGTCATCTGGGCCGGATCGGTGATCTGGGCCGCGAAAGGAGCGAAGGCGGGCCAAAGGGCGGTTGCCTCTGCCTTCCATTTTTCAATCCCGTCAGCCTCCCACTGGGCGTGGCTGTCGTGCGGCATGGACCAGAAGATCGCGGCCTTCTGGGTGTTTTCGCCGGGCAGTTTGCCGATGGGCAGCGCGCCGATCATCCGATCTGCTTTGCGATAGGCTTGCGTCAATTGGGTGATGGGCAGGTCGGTTTCGGGCCAATCGACCGTGCCCCAGATCGCCCCATAGGGCAGGGGCCGGGATGTGAGCGGAGAAAGAGGCGATTGCGCGCCTGCCGCGTCGATGATCAGGTCGAAAGGGCCGGGGCGGTCGCCCTTGCCAAGGGTCAGGTATTGCCCGTCGCGCCCGGTCACCCGGCAGCCCGGATGGATCGTGATGTCGCGGGTCATGACGGCTGCGTGGATCGCATCAAACAGGCTTGCCCGGTGAATGGCGAGGCCATAGCGCCCGTCATCGCGTCGGTCGTACCAGACATTCAGCACCTTGCGCCCGTGGTCGACCTCATGCCCCAGCATCCGCCTGATCGGGTTGCCAAGCGCGCGTGCCCGGTCGCCTGCGCCGATCTGGTCCAACACTGCTTGACCGACCGGCTGGATCACGAGGCCGGAGCCCACGGGTTTGGGCCTATCGAATTGATCGAAAACGCTGACTTTGTGTCCTTGATCGGCCAGCAGTGCGGCTGCGGTCAGCCCGCCGATCCCTGCACCTGCGATGGCGATGTTTTGTCTGCCTTGCACTTGTTAACCTGCTTCAACCGGCCCCGGACCACGGCTAGCGCAATTTGCACGCGCTGCGCAATGCGTGCTCTTTACCCCGCGCACAGGGCTGCCTATAAGCGCGCGCATGATGTACCGGATGATCATAGCCATTATCTGCCCGGCGGTCTGAGCCATAGGCCAGCCGGGAAAAGGTGTCTGCGTGCGCGCACCGCTTCTTCTTTCGTTATCCCGACATGTAAAAGGACGCTCCAGATGTGCGCCGAGACCACCGACTATAAAGACACCCTGAACCTGCCCCGCACCGATTTCCCGATGCGGGCCGGATTGCCCAAACGTGAACCCGATTGGCTGGCCCGCTGGGCGCAGATCGGGGTCTATGACAAGCTGCGCGCCAAGGCCGAAGGGCGCAAACCCTTCACCCTGCATGATGGCCCGCCCTATGCGAATGGCCACCTGCATATCGGCCATGCGCTGAACAAGATCCTGAAAGATATGGTTGTACGCTCCCAGCAGATGATGGGCCGCGATGCCCGGTATATCCCCGGTTGGGATTGTCATGGCTTGCCCATCGAATGGAAGATCGAAGAACAGTATCGGGCCAAGGGGCAGGATAAGGACGCCGTTGATATCGTCGACTTCCGTCAGGAATGCCGCAAATTTGCCGAAGGCTGGGTGGATATCCAGCGCGAGGAATTCAAGCGTCTTGGCGTCACCGGCAACTGGGATGAACCGTACCTGACGATGAATTTCCATGCCGAACGGGTGATCGCGGCCGAGTTCCAGAAATTCCTGATGAATGGGACGCTTTATCAAGGCTCCAAGCCCGTGATGTGGTCGCCGGTCGAAAAGACTGCGCTGGCCGAAGCGGAGGTGGAGTATCACGATAAGGAAAGCTTTACCGTTTGGGTGAAATTTAAAGTCGCAGGTCATACAACCGGAGCAGCTGAGAAGATCGTGCGCCAGGCTGATGCGCTATATGATAGCGAAGACACTCGTTCAAATGCTGAGCGGGTTACATCTGTAGAAGCCGATCCACTCAATCTTTACAATGCTTCGGTCGTTATCTGGACGACTACGCCTTGGACAATCCCATCCAATAAAGCCGTCGTGTTTGGTCACGACATCGACTATGGCTTGTATGAAGTCATAGGCGTACCAGAAGAGTGTTACCTGAATGTTGGTGAGCGTTTTATTCTAGCGGACAACTTAGCTGAAAGCTGCCTTAGCAAGGCACGTCTCACAGAAGGTATGTGGAAGCGCGTGCGCGGTGTAAGCTCGCATGAATTATCTGGATTGGTTCTGAAGCATCCACTCGCGGGTGCCGAAGGGGCAAATGGTGAATGGGACGACCCGCGCGACTTCCGCGCCGCTGATTTTGTCACGGATGATGAAGGCACTGGTTTTGTCCATTGCGCCCCGTCCCACGGGATGGAGGAGTTTGAGCTTTATCGTGATCTGGGCATGCTCCAGCAGGTGATCACCTATAACGTGTTGGAAGACGGGTCTTTCCGTCCTGATCTGCCCTTCTTTGGCGGCACCAAGATCATGCGCGAAAAGCCCAACAAGAAGAACAAGACCAACCCTTGGGAAGGTGATGCCAACACTGCCGTGATGGCCAAACTGGCCGAAGTTGGCGGATTGTTTGCTCGTGGCGTGATCAAACACAGCTATCCCCATTCATGGCGCTCCAAGGCGCCGGTGATCTATCGCAACACGCCGCAATGGTTTGCCGCCGTTGATAAGGCTGTTGGCGATGGCAACGACACTTATGGCACGACGATCCGTGAACGCGCGCTGCGTTCCATCGACGAGTTGGTGACATGGACGCCGAAGACCGGGCGCAACCGTCTCTATTCCATGATCGAGGCGCGCCCGGATTGGGTGCTGTCGCGCCAGCGCGCCTGGGGTGTGCCGCTGACTTGTTTTGTCAAGAAAGGCGCGCAACCGACTGACAACGACTACCTGCTGCGCAATACGGATGTGAATGCCCGTATTCTTGAGGCGTTCGAGGCTGAAGGGGCGGATGCCTGGTACAAGGACGGGGCCAAGGCCCGGTTCCTGGGCAATGATGTTGATCATGATGCTTATGAGCAGGTCTTTGACATTCTGGACGTGTGGTTTGACTCAGGGTCCACCCATGCCTTTGTGCTGCGTGACCGCGAAGACGGGTCCGAGGATGGGATGGCCGATGTTTACCTCGAAGGCACCGACCAGCACCGCGGTTGGTTCCATTCGTCGATGTTGCAGGCCTGTGGTACGATGGGCCACGCGCCTTACCGGGCCGTGGTGACACATGCGTTCACGCTGGATGCCAAGGGCGAGAAGATGTCGAAATCGCTGGGCAATACAATCGTGCCCGAGCAGGTGGTGAAGCAATATGGCGCGGATATCCTGCGCCTTTGGGTGGCGACGACGGATTATAAACATGACCATCGGATTGGCGATGAAATCCTGAAAGGGGTCGCGGACAGCTACCGCCGGTTACGCAATACGCTGCGGTTCATGCTGGGGTCGCTGAGCGATTTCAGTGAGGCGGATCGGGTAGAAGCGGCCGACATGCCAGAGCTGGAGCGTTGGGTGCTGCATCGTCTGGCGGAACTGGATGCGACGGTGCGCGAAGGCTATGCGAAGTATGATTTCCAGGGTGTGTTCCAGGCGATCTTTACCTTTGCGACAGTCGATCTGTCGGCGTTTTACTTCGATATCCGCAAGGATGCGCTTTATTGCGATGGCGACACGGCGCGGCGCAAGGCTGCGCGCACGGTACTGGATATCCTGTTTCACCGGCTGACGAAATGGTTAGCGCCCATGCTGACCTTTACCATGGAAGAGGTCTGGCTGGAGCGGTTCCCCGGTGATGACAGTTCCGTGCATCTGGAGGATTTCGCGGAGACGCCCGGCGATTGGCTTGATGCTGCATTGGCCGAGAAATGGGCGACAGTGCGCAAGGTGCGCCGCGTGGTCACGGGCGCCCTGGAGGTTGAGCGAACCAACAAGGTGATCGGCGCATCATTGGAGGCCGCGCCAACCGTCTATGTCGCCGCAGATGTGGCGGCGGTGTTGGAGACCGTCAGCTTTGACGATATGTGCATCACCTCTGGCATCACGGTTGTCACTGATGCCGCCCCGGCTGATGCGTTCCGACTGGAAGACATCACCGATATCGCTGTGGTCTTTGCCCGCGCGGAAGGCGAGAAATGCCAGCGTTGCTGGAAAATCCTGCCCGATGTCGGCAGTCATGCGCATACAGGTGTGTGTGGCCGTTGTGATGGTGCGCTGAACTGATGGAATATCGCAACCCAGAGGCCGTGGCGCGCATGAAGGCGGATTTTGACCGTCAGGGTGCGATGACCTCAATGGGGATTGTGGTGGCCGATGTGGCCCCGGGCCGCGTGGTGCTGGAGATGCCGTTTAACCCGGATTTCACCCAGCATCACGGGTTCATGCATGCGGCTGTGATGACGGCGGGCATGGACAGTGCGTGTGGTTTTGCGGCCTTCACCCTGATGGATGCCGAAGCCGAGGTCCTGACCGTCGAGTTCAAATGCAATTTCATGGCCCCCGCAAAGGGGGAGCGTTTTCGGTTTGAAGGCAATGTTGTCAAATCCGGGCGCACCCTGACCTTCACCGAAGGGCGTGCCGTGGCGGTGGACGGTGATACCGAAACCACTGTCGCAACCATCACGGCCACGATGATGGCCGTGCGCGGGCTGAAAGGGTGATTGCGCCGCAATCCCCGGTCGGCCCGCTGGGGCTGGATGCTGTGGATGGGGCGATCACGCGGCTTTACTGGGGACGGGATGGTACGCTGACCGATGGGCCGTTATACGATCAGGCGCAGGCGGAATTGACGGCATATTTTGCCGGGAGGTTGACGAAGTTCTCCCTGCCGCTAGCACCGTGCGGCAGTGATTTTCAGCAGGCGTTCTACCGGGCGCTCTGCGCGATCCCCTTTGGGGAGACCCGGACCTACGGTGAATTGGCGAAGGAACTGGACGTATCCGCGCAAGCCATCGGGCAGGCCTGCGGGGCCAATCCGATCGCCATCCTGATCCCCTGCCACCGGGTGCTTGCGGCAGACGGGCTTGGTGGGTTTTCCGGGGCTGGCGGGATCGAGGATAAGGTGACGCTTTTGCGGTTGGAAGGGGCAGCGTCATTGCTAATCTGATGTCATGAGCCTCGGGGTTTTTCTGGCCGTGATGGGGGCCGCATTGCTGCATGCGACGTGGAATGCGTTGATCAAGCAGGGCACATCCAAACTGTCGGGTATGCTGATCATGACTTTGGTGCAGGGGGTGGCAGGCCTTGCCATCGCGATGACCCGTGACTGGCCCACGGCAGTGGTTTGGTTGTGGCTTCTGGCCTCCGGTCTGTTTCATGCCGCCTATAAACTGTTTCTGGCTTATGCCTATGAACAAGGCGACCTGAGCCGTGTTTATCCCATTGCACGCGGGGCCGCGCCGATGATCGTCATCCTGATTTCGACCATGTTTCTGGCGGATGTAATCCTGCCTTGGGAATATCTGGGCGTGTTCATTCTGGGCCTTGGTATTTTGGCCATGGCGCAGGGGGTCTTTGCATCAGGTGAAAGCAGGCGGCTGCTGCCGCTTGCCCTTGGATCCGCCATGGCGACGGCCGGCTATTCGCTGGTCGATGGGCTGGGCGCGCGGGCGTCGGGCGATCCTGTGGCCTATGTGGGGTGGCTCTTTGCGCTGGATGCGTTGTTCTTTACACCGGCCTGTCTGCTGTTGCGGGGCCGCGGCGTGATGGTCGCAGACCCAGGTGCATGGCTCATGGGCGGATTAGCGGCGGTGGCGTCCTATGGCGCCTATGCGATTGCGGTTTGGGCCATGACGCAGGCCCCGATCGCATTGGTTGCGGCCTTGCGCGAAACGTCGATCCTGTTTGCGGTTCTGATCGGCTGGGTGTTCCTTGCCGAGAAAATGGGTATGACCAAGATTGTTGCGGCGGGCTTGATTGTCGGTGGTGTTGCGTTAACCCGGATTTAGCGCGGGGTTAGAAAAAATTTGCGTCGCAAATTTTTTTGACCAACGCAGATGCAGGCACAATGATGCGCCCTGTCGTCAGCACAAAAAATCTGTGTCACAGATTTTTTCTCAATCTGCTCTGGTGGGGATCAGCTGCTGACCAACGCCTGCAAACAACAGATATACCGAACTGACCACAAGCCCCCAATGCGCCCAGCTTTCGGGGTGGAATTCAACCCAAGCCGCCCAACCAGCAAAAAAAGTCCAAGCCAGCGCCATCGGTAAAGTCAGCGCGCGCCAGCGTTCGGTGCGGACCGGGTGTACGAATTTCATTGGGACGAACATCGCGATGGCCAATATGCTTACCAGGACAAGCGACACCCAGAAATTCGGCTCCAGCGCGAAAATCACCAGTACCACCATATTCCAGCATCCCGGAAAGCCAGAGAATGAATTGTCGCGCGTCTTCATCCGCGTATCCGCAAAATAGAGCGCAGAGGCGAAGGTAATGATGATGATCGCACACCAGCCGGTCCAGCCTGGTAAAAGCCCCGATTTGAACAGCGCATAGGCAGGTACAAATACATAGGTCAGATAGTCGATGATCAGGTCCAGCAAGACGCCGTCAAAGACCGGCGCATTTGCCTTAACGTCGTATTTTCGTGCCAGTGGTCCGTCGATCCCGTCAACGGCGAAGGCCACAACGAGCCAGAGGAACATCAGGCTCCATTTCTGTTCGACGGCGGCGAGCATCGCCAACATGGCGAATACCGCGCCCGTGGCAGTCAACAGATGAACCAGTAAAGCTTTGGTCTGTAATGTCATCCGACTGTCATGACCGATCATGTGCCGGGATGCAAAAGGAAATCCCGGCTTTGCCGTCCTTGTCGCGAGGTGATCCGCTCATGAAAAACCCGCCGGAAATGCGGCGGGTTTTGTTTGCGTGAAGTGGCCAGGATTTATTGCGACAGCCGGACTTCTTCGAGCGGGTAACCCAGATTGTCCTGATAGTCATAAGCAACATGGCAGTCATGACAGAAGGATTGTTTGATGTTCATCACCTTGCCGTTGGGCTGCACGCCGGCATAAAGCCAGTCATCTGTTTCAGGCGCGCCGCCTTCTTCAAGCTTGGTCATCACAAAAAGCGGGCCGGGGCGGGCGGCCTGTCTTTTGGAACTAAGCGTGATGCTTTCCTTGGCAAGGATCGAGCCAACAGGCATTTCGATATCTTCGGCATATTGCGTGTATTGTTCTGCCGCGATGTCATTGGCGAAAGTGATCAGCAACCGGTTGCCGTGGACACCTGCCAGGCCGGGGGCCGTCTGGGTGATCGTCCAATCACGGTAGACGCTGCCGACAGCGTCACCTTCGGCGCCGTAGCCTTCGGCCATCTGGTCTTTCAGGCAGTCATAGAAACCGACGATCTCAGCCTCTGTCAGGTCAAACGGGTCTTCGGCGGTGTAGGCGGTGCAATCCTGGGCAAGTGCGGCACTGGCGGGGAACATGGCGAGTGCGGCGAGCGTGAGGCGAAATTTCATGGGTCTTCCTTTGGCATTCATAAGCAAACTGTATACGCTGAAACCCTTGCACATCGCCCTGCATCATAGCTACCGACGATCTGACACAAGTGTGTGAAGAACATGTCAAAGTCAGATCAGGCCTTTGGATGCGCCTTGTCATAGACATCCATCAACCGTGCTGCATCAACCGCAGTATAGGCCTGCGTCGTCGATAGGGATGCATGGCCCAGCAATTCCTGGATTGCCCGCAAATCCCCACCCGCTGACAAAAGGTGCGTGGCAAAGGAATGCCGCATCGCATGCGGTGTTGCGGTGGCGGGCAGGCCAAGTTGCAGCCGCGTGTTTTGCATCACCTTCTGGATCGCGCGCGGCGACAAGGCCCCGCCGCGCACTGCCTTGAACAGGGGTGCATTTGTTTCGACCGGATAGGGGCAGAGCCGCAAGTAGGTCGCCACCGCATCGCGGGCGGCGTCGATCACGGGCACGATCCGTTCCTTGCCGCCTTTCCCCGTGATCCGCAGCACCTCGGGCAGCGGCACGTCCTTGCCCGTTAGCCCCAGAGCCTCTGATATCCGCAAGCCGCAGCCGTAAAGCAGGGTCACCACCGCCGTGTCGCGTGCGCCGACCCATGGGTCGCGCGCCTGCATCTCGACCGTGTTGATCATCGCTTTGGCGGCGGGTTCGGCCAGTGGCCGGGGCAGCTTGCGCTGGAATTTTGGTGACCGGACCGACAGGACGGCTGTGGGTTCAAACCCTTCGCGTTCGGCCAGCCATCGGTAGAAGGATTTCACCGCCGACAGCGCCCGGGCGAGGGACCGTGCCCCAACCCCGCGCCCGCGTTCATGGGCCATCCAGGCGCGCATGTCGCGCACCCCGATCCGGGCGATGGGGGCCAGCCCCTGTGCGTCGCCCTGATGCAGCGTCATGAAAGACAGAAAGCCCAACACATCAGCCTGATAGGCCTTGATCGTGTTTTCTGCCGCACCGGCCAGCGCGCGTTGATGGTCAAGCCATTGCCCCAGCCTGTCGCTCAGCGCCGCCGAGATCATCGGATCAGGCCAGCCACCGGCGCATCACCCGTTCAAACACGCCGGTAAAGAATGTCAGCAGATCGGTGCCCTGTTGCGGGGTGAATTGCTGCGGGTCTTCGGACCCCATGACCAGCATGCCGGGCAGGTGGCCTGCGCCGAGGTCGAGTTTCAGACAGGCCTCTGACTGCATGTATTCGGCGCGCTCCCCGAACAGCCCGACGCCGGTGTCATGGAACCGACGCAATGTCACCTGCCGTGCAGGCATGTTGCGCCCGAGGGTGACATATTCATCGACAAATCCAGCGGGCGCGAGATTGACGACGGGGCCCATGGAATTTTCAGCGTTTGGCGTTTCGCTTTCCAGCACCAGCCGGATGGCATCAACCCGCAACGTGTTGGCGACATCGCCGGCAAGGTCCTGCAGAAACACATCAAAATCAGCGGCATCCATCATCCGCAGGATTGCCCGGTGTACCTGATTGGTACCTGCCAGATTGTCATAGGCTGCGGCGATGACGTTGCGATGGGTGTCTTCCAACCGGTCAAAACGCGCCTCAAGCCGGGTCATGGCGATCGCGCGCAAATCAACGATATTGCCGCCTGCATTTGCGTCACCTGCGCCCACAAGGGCGCGCATGACATCGTGATCTTCCAATAGGGCATCGGGGTTCGCGATGATCTTCTCGCGAAGGTCATCAGCCATCAGTGTTTTGTTCATTTTGCCTGCTCTGTTTTTGCTTTTTTGTCAGATTAGCAGACGGTTGCGCGCATTTCTTCATTTATTTGCACGAAAGCCGGGCAGGGTGTTTTTTCGGTCTCACCCGTCTGGGACGGGCGTTGCGTGCCCTCCAAGTTTCAACTGGTCGTGCGTTTTGCTGCGAGTCATGGGTTAACACCTCATTTTGGGCAAAAAGCGTGGTCGGCATCGCGTCAGCTATGTGTCGGCAAAACGTCGGACACCTCCGTACCGAGGGGAGCGTCTAACAGGGCGTGCGGTGGGAGATGTGAGTTGCAATCCGTCTTGTGGAATGTCAGATGACTTTGACTTGTACGTCAGGACATAGACCCAAGATCACCGATAACCGCATGGCGGACTTTGGCGCCGGGTGCAGCGGACTCACCGAAAGAGCCCAAAGCGTCGAATGCTGCACAAGGACTGAACTTCCGCTTTCGTTATCCACCATGGCTCAATTGGAATCCCATGCGACCAAGATATTCTCTGAACGCCAGAGCGGCCCAGGGTCGATGAACTCTGCGATCTCAACGCCTCCCATCTTCTTGTAGAATTTCCGTGCCAACTGGTTTTGACGCACGACAGCAAGTGCCAGACCAGCCGGACTTGCTGCGTTACCTTCTTCAAGGGCCACTCTTAGAAGGCGCTCCCCGATCCCTTGGCCTTGGGCACCCCTTGCTACGTAAAGATGCTTGATCTCAGCCCGACTTTTGAATGCCTCATGTTCAGATATTCCAACGCTAACAACGCCCTTGATCGTTCTATCTGCTTCGGCCACCCAAACGCCCAAGCCGGATTCTCTAAGAGTTAACGCACCGACCCAGTAAGGCAGGCGTTTTGTCTCGTCCAACGCAGTCCTAGCTTCTTCAGGCGCTAAGCTGCCGTATGTCGCTCGCCAAACATCAACGTGGAGCTTGGCGAGCGCTTCGGCTTCATCTGGTTGACCCCGGCGAATAACGATGGATGCGCGCATTTTTTGGGAACCCTCGTCGCAGTTCTCATTGCAAGTTGCATACAAGTTATCAGATGGGGACAAAAGCCGGCATTATGGTCGCTTGAACACTGAAGCGGCCCTTCAACCCGAGCATTCAAGTGGCAGTTTCGTCCCGCGATGTGTGAGTTCGAAGAAGCCTGAAGTATGCGCTTGCAGCGAATGTCGGCAATGCGGGCCGCGACCGCAGCATCCGGAAACCTGCTCAAGGTCGGCAATGGGCCGGGCGTGACGGGGACTAGCGCTGTGATTTGGCACATGCTGCGCCGCCTCCGAGGTCGGCTTCGAGTCCAATATGTGAATTCGATATTGCCGCTGCGAGCGCACGCAGCGCGGAAAATGCGGCAAGAGCGAAAAACCCCTTGCCGCCGCGCAGCGGAAGAAACGGCCGTTCAGACAAGATCCAGCGGAGCTTACGACGTCAAGACCCAGTTCTGGAACGAAGCAGAAGTCCGCATTCCAGATTCCCCGTCTTGAATCGCGATTTCGAACGTTCTGAATCATGTCTTCGGGCGAACCCTCTTCCAAAACCGGTGCTGATGAGCGTCATGGCCGCACCTGTGGTTCATGCGAAACTCATCAAAGGATACGACAATGTCGAACCAATTATCTCTTAGGCTGCGCTTTGCAGTTGTTCTTACGGGCGCTCTTGCAAGTACCGCGGTGGCCGATTCCGCGCCCAATACAGATGCCATCGCCACGCGATACCAAGTATCCACCAGCGCCGGACATGACATCCCCGCTGGTGCTTTCGGCTTTCTGTTGGTCGAACGGCCACGCGAGGTGAACCTTCTTGCGCTACGTGGCATTGCTGGCAGTGGGAAAGCAATCCTGCGCACGGATCAACCGGGGCTTTGCCTGAACATCCCCGTCCGGTTTGTCGCGGGCAATCTCGATGGCCAGTCAATAAGTGGTCATGTGGTCGATCCAATCCATTTTGTCATCACAAGCAGGCAGGTTGCCAGATCAATCGCAAAAGGCTGGGATATCGTGAGCGACATGTACAGCGTCAGCGACCAGATCGGCTCTGATGCGGACATTGTGCTGCATTCGGGGTCTGGTTTTGTCATCAATCCGGGCCGCAATATCCTTGGAGATATTTTTGGGGTACGGGCAAAGCCGGTTTCCTGCCAGAGTATCTAGCCCGGTGAATTGGGCGCGGGCGGGTTAACTCTCCGCGCCCTTGCTCCTGAATTGCGAGGGCGTCAACCTTGTCACGCGTCGAAACTCAGTGTTGAAGCTCGACTTTGACAGGAAACCGGCCTCGAACATGACCTCCGTGACCGGCAGATCGGTTTGCAACAGAGCGTCCTGCGCATAGGCGACACGGTATCCGTTGATGAAACGCGAAAAGTTCTGTTCGGTGACGCGGTTTATCGCACCAGACAGATCACGGGCCGGGACCGAGAGGCGTTTTGCAAGCCGCGACAATGTGAGGTTACTGTCACGAAATAGCTGTTTTTCGTTCATGATCTCATTAAGGGTCTGCATCACCGCGTGATCCGCGTCAGACGGTGCCGCGCGGTCGGAGGTATCTTGTTGTGAGACTTGTAAGATCAACGGCACGCCGATCAATGCCACGACAAAGACAAACCCCGCAAACAGACCCGAAACCCCGGTCAGAAGCGTTACAAGTTGCGGGTCACTTGCCACCAAACTGATTGCAAAAACCAAGCCATCAGCGACAATCATCAGACCGACCAGCGCAATCGTTGCGTATATCGCCGTGCGCCACAGGCCAGTTGTATGAGGCGGCACTGACAGGAAATCATCTGGTGCGTAACTTAGCAATCCTGTCAGGCGCACGATGTAGATGCAGTTGATGGCGAGGATGAACACGTCAGCAGAAACCGGCAAGGGTGCCGCCATTCCAGCCATCGCGAAAGCGACAAGCCCGCCATTGCGTGCCAGCATAGTGTTCCACCGCGCGCCGTTATCCAACGTCAGCGCGGCAAATCCCAGATAGGCCGTCGGCGCCGACAGAATAGCGACATATGGCTGAACGCGGGCTGGCCAAAACCAGTCCAAAGAGACCCGCATCCCCAGCAAAACAGTGACAAAAACCAGACACAGCAGAAAGGCACAGAGGAAGACCCTGGCATGAACAGGAACGCGCGTGTTCCAGGCAAGCATATAGGCCGCGACGGTCATAAGAACACTAACCAGCCAGGTTATCGGAAATGTACTCATCGGTGCCGCTCTTGGCCGCGCAACCGGCTCAGTGTGACAGGCGTCATGCCAAGAAATGACGCGATCAAAGAATGCGCAAAAATTTGTTCATAACCGGGGAACTTTTCCCGAAACCAGGCCAGACGATCAGACCCGCCGAGTGCTGCAAGGCACCACTCCCGGTCGGCCTTCCGGCTCAGCTCCTTGCGCAGCACGCCGTTGGCCCAATCGCGAACGGGTTCCGATGCAAGCATCAGATTTGAGAGTTTTTCCTTATCCATCATCGCAATCGTGGCGTCGGTTATTGCCTCAACTTCGACAATCGATAAACCATCCCGCGTGCGTGCAATATTTGGCGTTAGAACGCTGGGCCCAACATAAAAATCAATGCAGATCTCAAGACAGTTAGAGTCATAGATGCGACTGGCAAAGCATCCCTCAAGCAAGATACCCTCATAGGTCTCGGGCTCTTCTTGCCGAATGATATGCGTCCCCTTCTCAATGCGTTTGATCGACCATTCTGACGCGAACTGCTCTCTGCTAACCCGATCCGACAGGTCAGCTGACTGCAAAAGAAAGGTTAGCAAATCCATTCTCAGAAACCCTTATCAAATGATAATGCGCGGCGCGTCGTCCGGGATCATATGTTGCACATCATAAGGAGTTTAGAAAATGACGACAGGAACTTGGGTGCGGTATTACGGTTTGGCGACATTTGGTTTTGGGACAGCAGGGGTAACGATATACCTGCTCATGATCAACATAACGCTCGCCCATCTCGAAACGGTTTCGACTTTGACACCCTTTGATATGCGCCCTCTAGGCTACGGCCCGCAAGAAGCTGCGGCGCTCCTTGAGGCGTTAGGTGAAGAAGGCCGTGTGTATTACCTCACCCGACAAATCCCACTGGATACGGTCTATCCAGCCCTGCTCGCATTGACTTTGATCTTTGCAATTTGCTGGTTCAGGCGGGATCTGCCCGAAAGCAAACTGGCCCGAGTTGGCGTGTGGGCTTCGGTGGGCGCTGCCATTCTTGACTACGCTGAAAATCTTGGTGTCGCAGCTATGATCCTGGGTTGGCCAAATTTGCCCGATCATCTGATCCATGCGACCAGCGCGGCTACTGTTGCGAAGTCCGGCACGACCACTGTCGCATTCTTGCTCGTGCTATTATCCGGAGCCAACTGGGTGGCGCGGACAGGAGGGAGACTTCAATACTAACTTTGCAATTTCCGGCTTCAGGTAGAATGCGGCAGTGACCGATCTATCCAGCATCCTGCCCCACTAATTGCAATGTCATCCGAGCTTATCTCGATGCCTGCGGTTCCAGTAATCACGACAAAGCCGTCGATTGGCGAGACTTACTCAGTCCCGGTAAAAATATCTTGTCATGAACGTCAGTGTCGTAAGAAGAGCGGTACGTTTATGCGTGTCAACCAGTCCATCTCCCTGTGTGTGCCAAAATGCGTCCCATAATCACGCACCGCAGGCGTCGCCGGCAATCTCAATTGCAAGGCCCATTAAGAGCGGTTCGCCCGCCTCATCATTGGTTGCAACCGAAACTGTCGTTTGCGTGCTAGGGAAATGCACCAAGAGTGAGGCATACCCGGGGATTGAACCGGCATGTCCGTATGCTTCTCCAAATGGCGTCTCGAACTTCTCGATGCCAAGACCATATGCCGTATCGGCGGCTATCGACAGCGACGTCGGAGTGGCCATGGTGGTCAGAAGGCCTTTGTCTATGATATCGTCGGTGGAAAGCATATGCACCCATCGCGCCAGATCTGCGGTCGTCGCCGTCATTCCACCCGCAGCCCAGACTAAAGATGCGAGGCCCGCAATATCGTTTGGCTTAGAAGAGAACGGCTCCTCAAGACCAAAGAGGAAGGCCCAATTTCGCAAAAATCCGCCAGCAATCGGATAGGACGTTACGTCGTCACTCGAAAGGCTGGTCGACGTTAGACCCGCTGGTCCAAAAAAGGTTTCATCAAGAAACTGACCGAGGCTCCCCCCTGTCGTCCTCTCGATTATTTTTCCCAGCAACAGATAATTGGTGTTGGAATACCAATAATCCCGTCCCGGCGCGGAATGAGGCGGTTGCGACGCAGCAAATGCGATCACGTCATCCGGTGACCAGACGCGCCGCACGTCTTGCAATATTACCGGTATGAACGGATTTTCGGGCGTGGCACGAAAGATGTCGTAGGTTCCTGCGGTCATCGAGAGCAGTTGGTGAACTGTGATGTCGGCGGCGTTGGGGTAATTCGGGAACCATTCGACCAACGGATCATTCAAGTTGATCTGGCCGTCAGCAATCAGAGTTAGTATCGCAGCGGCGGTGAACGTCTTGGTAACACTGCCAATCTGGAACTGATGGTCAATTGTAAGGGGAGATCCCGATGAGGCAGACGCCAGTCCTGCGACCGCTGAATAGATTTCTTGATCAATTGCGCAAGACGCCGACACCCCGACAATGGCGTTTTCAGCGACCCATCGATCCGCAATGTTATCCAATGCGATATCGGCCGGGGCAGCGCCGTCATTTCGCGTGAAATCGGCTGCAGACACATAGCCCGCAAGGGCTACGCTCGCTAGAAGTGCTGTCAGCGATAATATTTTCATGGTAATGTCCTTTGGTTTCAAGATGTCTTTTTCGATTAACTCACTGAGACCGACCAAGCCAACGTTGGGAAAGGGGCCAAATTCAAATGACCTTTCACGCTGCAATTAGGATGTCGGCATGGCCATCTTGAGAATTCTGTCGCCACTGGCTTCGAATGAACCCTCGCCAGTCACCTCAAAGCCATATCTTTCATAAAATGGCAGACCGATCTTGTTCTCTTTGAAGACCTCGACAGTCAGTGGCCCTTTGAGGTCAACAACGTGATCGACCATCTGGCGGCCCAAGCCCTTACCTTGCCTGGAAGGGTGAAGGAACAGGCCGCCGATTTCTGTGCCGATCATGGCGATGAAACCAACTGGGACCCCATCATCTTCAAGCACCCATGTTTCGGCATTCGGCAAGTACATCCTACGCATGTCGTTGCGCACCTGATTTCTGACGTCGGTTGGCAAAAAGGGATGTGCTAATGCTTCTGCCTTGTCCCAGATGGCGATCAGGGCATCGATATCTTCGGTTTTGTATTTACGGATCATTTGCTTACTTTCTGTTTCAGCAGCTTTTCTTGCTGGTCATGGATGCGGGGCAGTGGAACAAAGTGCGAATATTGCGCTTGATCAAATTGTTCCAAAGCAAGGATGGGAAACTATGAAGAAAGTCCGATCCTGAACCTCTGCCCGCGCGTTGCAGGGTTCGAAAGGATGTCAGCGGCAGGCCGGGCTTGAAGTAGCTGCGAACTTGCGTCGTCCGACCGCTTAGCAGTGCCTTAAGCGCGGCCTGGGTTGCCGTCGGGTCGTTCCATTCCGCACGGAACACAACGCACCCATTTCGGTTGATAATGAATACAGTGTTCGGCATGCCGCCGTAGGCCTTGTGTGCGGTGCCTTCCAAGTCGTCTACGAAAATTGTGCGGGTCTCGATATCCTCGACCTTCAGGCGATGTGCGCAGGACAATTTGTCGTCAAATGATCTGTGCTGCGGGATATTGGTGCCCGGGTGGGCTTCTCGGACATAGAGGATCGCGTTGCTGATCGGGGAACCGTTCACCGTCAGCGATTGCATCTTGCTGCGCCGTGTCTGGAACAGTGGGCAAGACAGACTGCCCATTTCGAGGATAAGGAACTCACCTTCGAAATCGAGGAGCTGGCGAGCGTTACCATCAAGGTCGAACACTTCGCAGTTTGGGGCCTTTTCACCAGCCTGCGGACCAGTTGCGTTGTCAAAGTCATAGTCATTTGCCGAAAAGCCGTCGTAGTTATAGGTGCTCATCGTCTTCTCCCTTTAATGCTGGCTTGGTAGGCTTGTTCATCTCTCGCGTGATAATTCGCGCCGAATTTTGACCCGCCAGAAATGACCAGAGCCAACTCCACGCCACGGCGACGCGGCCTCTGGTGCCGATCAAAAAGAAAATATGTGCGATGCCCCAAGTCCACCAAGCAATCGCACCCATAAGCCGTACGCGACCAAAGTCGGCGATCGCTGCCCTCCGTCCCAGTGTGGCAAGGCTCCCAGCGTGCCGGTAAACAAATGGGCGAGGAACGGCTCCATCGCGTAGCCTTCGTCGAATAACTGCCCCGACATAGGCGCCCATTTGCTTGGCTGCCGGCGCGATACCAGGGACAGGATAATCGTGGGTATCATTGACGGATGCCGTATCGCCGATCACGAAAATATCGTCATGCTGCGGCACCGTCAGGTCAGGCCGAACCAGCACGCGACCAGCGCGGTCATGATCAGCTTGAAGCCATTTCGCGGCGGGCGAGGCCTGAACCCCGGCGGCCCAGATAATCGTCTCGCAAGGGATGACTGTTTCTCCGACTTCGACTGCGTTCGCATGACACGCAGTGACCGGCGCCCCCAGCAGACTCTCGACTCCAAGTTTCGACAGCGCGCGCGCTGCGTAATCAGAGAGCTTTTGTGGGAACGACGGAAGTACCTTGGGCCCCGCCTCAATCAAAAGGATGCGGGCGGTGTTGGTGTCGATCCGTCGGAATTCACGTGGCAGGATGCGGTGGGAAAGTTCAGCGATGATCCCAGCCAATTCAACCCCGGTCGGCCCTGCACCAATGACCGCAAAAGTAAGATGGGCGCGCTGCAAGTCCTGATCATCGGTCCTTTCGGCGGCTTCAAACGCCGATAGTATACAACGCCTGATCGTCGTGGCGTCTTCCAGTGTTTTTAGCCCAGGTGCGTTCTGCTCCCACTCCGGATGGCCAAAGTATGAATGCTGCGCACCCGTCGCAAGAACGAGAGTGTCATAGTGAGTGGCGGTATCATCGCTCAGAAGCACATGTTTTTCGTGCTGATCGACACCAACGACCACGACATGGTGGCGGCTATCAACCTTCTTTAGATCAGCTTGGGTCATCACATTGTTGTCCGCTCACGGCGTGACGCTTCCGTCATATCGGCGAGCAACCAAACCATGCGATCCAGAAACCACAGCTTTGCGCCCATCGTTGTGACAAGCCCGGCTATCGCCCATCCAAGGTCAAGTTGCCAAAGCCCATACGCGAGGACGATGAGCCCCATCACGGCTGCGATATTGAGGATTCGGCTGACCTTCGCATGGTGATGCGGAATAGGATTTGACCGGCTGGCCAGCCAAACACGTTCGCCCAAGACCGCCTTGGTCATCCAAGCATGATGATTTGACGGCAAACCAAACAGGCGCGGGTTGAGCCATGTCCAGATCAGAATCGCCAACACAAGCCATAACGCGCCCCAGCCCAGCCAAACGCGGCTCCAGATTGCGAGGCCAAGAAGTGGCAGAATTGACATGCGCGACCAGCCACTCCAGGGATTGGCATGTTTGGCCCACGTGGCATCGTCCATTCCCAAGAAGCGTTCGGTTAGCTTTGCAATGTCCATGTCTTGGGCCCCTCTGCGTTCGCAGCGCGCTTGTCTTTGCGGGCTTCAGTGACAACAATCGAAATTCCCCAAAGTCCGGTGATCAAAGGTGCAAGTGCCGTCCACATGCCTGGGAAGTAGTCATATCCACCACCGTGCAAGATGGCTTCACGCACCGGAAAAATCAGCAAATGCGTCGGCTCTCCAAGAAGCATGCCTGTAAAAATGAAACATGACACGAAACCGCCCAATGGATTTCGCCGTGCAATGGCGTACGCGCCAAAAATCCAAACGACAGGGAAGAGAAAGCCAATGGTCCACAGGAATTGTTCCGCTGTCCAGATGCCGGTCGTAATCCCGCCAATCATGGGTCCGAACTCAAACACCTGCTCTTCCACAATATGCAGCATCAAAAGCGCTGCAGTCACGAGATATGGCGGCAGCAGCAGGGCCGGATTGGTAGGATGTTTGAAACTGGTAAACAGCCAAAACACGATCCCACAGCCCAATGCGCAGAACCCAATGATCAGTGTGGGCAGCAAATCAGCCGTGTGAAAAAGATGCATCGTGAAGCCAACGGAGATTGTCGCGGCTATGAGGAAGTAAATGACGTTTTTCGAGGTCATGATAACGGGCTCCGACGTGTCTGGTTGAGAGTGAATCGTAGGGATAAAAATGCGAGTGCGATAACAACCAAGCCACTTGCCATACCCGGCACCCAAACAGGCGCAGGCGCGGGCAAAAGCAGTAAGGCGAAATGGCTGAGCGGGAAAACCAAGCCCCACACAGCAAGCAACAAAACGATAAAGCCACCCACCCGGGCGTGGTAAAATGCCATCGCGCCACCCAGCAGCCAAATTACGGTCGCACTCAGCGACAACGACAGCGCGAGGCTTGCATCCGTAATGATGTTTGCCGGTTGTATAAGATTGGGGAAGGACGTCACGACGACATCGGCATAGCCACCCCGAAACTGCTCAGCTCCATGAACAAGGAGCGCAATGATCAACAAGATATGGCCTGGCAGAGACCGCCGGTTGATGGGTGAAACGTAGCCAACCTGCAGCCACACAACAAAGGCAATCACGGCTGAAAGCGCGACAATGCTTGCCAGCCAGATACCGAGGTAAATGAAGACAGCCAGCAAGTGCGTCAGTGTCAGAGCGACAACCGCCACGACCGAGACCCAAGGCGGCGGGTGGAAAACGACGGTGTCATCATCAAGGTAAGAGTCGAAAATGGATGTCAGCATACGAGCATTCCTGTTTTTAATTGTAGTATGCAACTATAATGCTGACTTGGTCTTGTCAAGATAATTGCATAATGCAATTATATGGCGGTGAAATGAGGGACCTCTAATGAACTATGAAGAAATAATGCTGTTCTGGGTGAATCGATTGAGCTTCCTGTCCCGAAGAGAAATACAAGCGCGCTTTGCCGCAGCAGGTGAACCGATCGCCGCCGAGGAATGGGCCGCTCTCCTCATGCTGTGGCGAAAGGATGGGCTTTCTCCGAGCGAAATTGCCGACGCAACAACACGTGACAGGGCGACGACGACACGTCTTCTGGAACGCATGGAGAAGAAGGGGCTGATTGCACGCAACACCGGTCAGACTGACGGGAGACGTGTTGTCGTATCGCTTACAGATCACGGCCATTCAATCAAAAATACGCTCGTTACAATTGCTCTGACCTTTGTCGCTGAAATCACTGAAACAGTCAGCCAAGAAGATCTGGACGTAACGATGAAAACTCTCCGAACCATGTCGGCCCGCATTTTGAAGGCAGCTAGCTGAACATTATCAAAGCGGAGTGACAAGACACATGCGGCACGTAAAGCGGCAGGGACGGCCCTAGACATCGGTTGAAGGAATAAAGATGCAGACACCTGTTATCACAACTGACTACAGGCTCATGCCCCTCAAAGATGGCCGTAATCTCTCGTTTTCGGAGTGGGGCGTGCCTGATGGTTTTCCTGTGTTCTACTTTCACGGAACGCCGAGCTGTCGTCTTGAAGCTGGATACGCAGACAAAGCGGCCCGGGATCTTGGCTTTCGTCTGATCGCAACAGATCGACCGGGCTTCGGTCGCTCGGATTTCCAGAAAAACCGCACCTTCAAGGACTGGCCGCAAGACATTCTGGACTTGGCGGAGCATCTCGAAATCAAGCAATTCGGGGTCATCGGTCACTCTGGCGCTGGTCCGCATCTCTTTGCTTGTGGGGCGTTCATTGACCCAAGCCGGCTCAAGTTTGTCGGTGCGCTTGGGCCTTGGGGTCCTGTCTTTTCCCCTGAAATCATGGCCGAGCTGAATCGTCTCGATCGTATCTTCGCCAAGCTGGCCAGTCGCGTTCCATGGGTTATGAGGATAGGCTTTGCGCCCATGGGATTGGCCGCCCGATATTTGCCAAGTTTTTTCTTCTGGCTTTTGAAACGTTCCGTTCCGCGGCCCGACCAGGTTGTTCTTGAAGACCCAGACGTAGCTGCCCGGTTTCGCGCGATGCAAGCTGAGGCATTCCGACAAGGCAGCCGCGCTGCGACGCAGGAGGCCTATCTGGCCTATTCCAAATGGGGTTTCGACCTTTCCTCTGTCCGCGTGCCAACGCATATTTGGCTGGGAGACGAAGACATCTTTGTGACCAGAGCGATGGGGCACCATATCGCCTCTACGATACCGAACGTCGATTTTCACTGGGTTGAGGGTGCGGGTCATCTGAACTTCGACAACTGGAGAGACATTCTCCTAGCCTGCCGTCACCATGCTAGATGAGAAAGCCGCACCAATCACATGGCGTTTGGGTTGCATTTTTGGGTCATGTTTTCTCTTGATTTTGTAAAACTGCAATGAAAAGTTCGGCTCCGCCCGCTCACTGGATATTTTTCCATCGCTAATCCCTATGCGCCAGAAAACGGTCGCTTGGGACAATTCTCCCCGACCAACCTTGGATCAAGAGCTTAGCACTGACGAAAAATCGCGGACTAAAGTTCCATACGCAAGCATGTCGATAGCATGTCACGACTAACAGTCTCGCTATCAGAGCCGCCATTGGTGCCGATGCAGCGAATGGCAAAAAAGTCCCGCGACATGTGAGTTCATGCACCGTGCGGCGAAAGGTCAGTTTGAGATCCGGCGAGGTTGACCGGTTTGAACGGCCGCTTCGGTGAAATATGCTGCACCGCCAAACAATCGCCGCTGCAAATGCGAAGAAATGCTGCGTGAGCGAAGGCGAAAAACCCAAGGTCTGTTTTGTCCGCATGTGAGACATATTGCCCAGCGGACGGAAAGGCTGCTTTGGGTTAGAAATGCTTGACGTTTCGATCAGTATTGCACGATTTGGCGGGCTGATTTTTCCGGAAACTTCACCCTATCGAGTCAAAGGTTTGAGACATTTCTCACGTATCACCACAATCTTGGCGGGATCACCCAGCGGATCCTTGCTTTATAGGATTGGGGCTTACACGCAAGGCGGTTGATGTGGCCAGATATCACCCGTCAAATTCTGCCTGCGCAATGATCTCTTGCAGGAATGTCACGCGATTGGCGGCATATTGCGCCCGGCATTCGGCCTTGCCACCATCGCCCGCAAATGGGTTTGGCCCGTAGATATCACAATCGAGGTTGCGGCTGATTTTCCATGCGTCCTGCGCCACTTTGAACGTTTCGATATAGATCACCTCCCTGCGCGTCGGCAGATAGGCCAGTGCCGCAGCAAAACGGGCATCGACGAGCGTTTCCCATGCCGTCGCCTCCGCTCCCCAACATTGTGCGTCGTTGGTGGCCGGATCGCAGGTTTCGCGCGTGATATCCTGTTCCCGCAGCCGCCCAAGGCAGGTGCTGGCCGGTGCCGCGGGGCTGAGCCGTTCCAGACAATAGCCAAGCGGGTCATCCTGCCCATCCCCCATCAACCGCGCCAGTTGTCCGATCCCGTCAAACGGGTTGTCCGGTTGGACGGCGCCCGCGTCGCAGGTCAGCGTCTGGGTTTCGCCACCCGGCAGGCGCACGATGATCCCGCCTTCGGCCGTTGCGTCGGGGTCAACGCGCAGGCGTGACGATGTGAACATCTCGTACCCGTAATTGCCGTTATAAAGTGTGACGTTTTCGTAGATGGTCGCACCCGTGCCCGCAAATGGCGTGTAGGCAACATCTGCAAAGCTGCGTGTCATTTCCAGTGTCGGCGTCCCGCCGGTGGGGCCAAATGCGTAATGCAGCGTGTCGCCTGCAAGGCACAGGTTGAGCGTTCGTGCGCCGCCTTCTACGGTGCAGGACAGAAGGATCGTCTCGTCGAAGGTGCAGGGGCGTGCGGCAGCCGTGCCCGGGGTGAGAGCGCCCATCAGGACCAGAACACTCAGCGTTGTTTTGGTCCTGATGGTCATTGCCATGCTCCCTTAGACGATTTTGATCCCGGCCTTTCTCGCGTCTGCCATGAAGGCTGCCAGCCCTTTATCCGTCAGCACGTGGTTGGCCATTGCCTTGATCACATTGGGGGGTGCCGTCGCCACGTCCGCCCCGATCTTTGCGCAATCGCTCATGTGGTTGGCAGACCGGATGGAAGCGGCGAGGATGTTGGTCTCAAACCCGTAATTGTCATAGATCGTGCGGATATCTTCGATCAGCTCCAGACCGTCGAGGTTGATGTCATCCAACCGCCCGATGAACGGGCTGATGAAGGTGGCACCTGCCTTGGCCGCCAGCAGCGCCTGATTGGCGGAGAAGCAGAGCGTGACGTTGACCATGGTGCCTTCGTCGCTCAGCGTTTTACAGGTTTTCAGGCCCGCCCATGTCAGGGGCACTTTCACCGCGATATTGTCGGCGATCTTGGCCAGTTTGCGCCCTTCGGCCAGCATGTCATCGGCTTCGAGTGCGACCACCTCGGCTGAGACTGGCCCGCTGACCATGTCGCAGATTTCCTTGGTCACTTCGAGGATATCGCGCCCCGATTTGGCGATCAGTGACGGGTTCGTCGTGACCCCGTCAACCATCCCAAGGTCGTTGAGTTCTTTGATCTGGTCGATCTCTGCTGTGTCTACGAAAAACTTCATCTATTTGCTCCGGGCAAGGGGTTGGCGTTTTCTAATCCAGCGTTTACCTCAGTTGGATGGATGCAGAAACCCCGAATATGTTGGCGCTAACATGACTGCTGCGTTTTTCCATGAAGGTGATTTGGTTGGTGTGTTGACCACCCAGCCGTTGGATCGTTTGCTGGATTACAAAGCGCCCGAGGGCGGTTGCCATCTGGGTGCTTTTGTCGAGGTGCCTTTGGGCCCGCGCAAGGTGTTGGGCGTCGTTTGGGGGCCGGGTAAGGGCGATTATGATCATGCCAAGATCCGATCCGTGATCCGTGTTCTGGATGTCGCCCCGATGCGGGACGAGATGCGCGAATTTCTGGGGCGCGCGGCGGATTACACGCTGACCCCGATGCCAGCGATGTTGCGGTTGGGCACCCGTGCGCCTGGGCTGGGTGATCCGCAATCAATGCGCAAGGTGTATCGTCTGGGGGATCAGGAACCTGACAGGATGACCGGTGCCCGCGAAAAAGTGCTGACGGTGCTGCGCGACTATGGCGGGTTGTCATTCACCTTGCGTGAGGTGGCAGAGATGGCCGGGGTGGGGACATCGGTTGTGAAGGGCCTGGTCAAACTGGGCGCCGTCCACGAGGAAGAAGCCCCGCGTGACATGCCCTATCCCCGGCTGGACCCGGATTATGGTGGCAAGGCATTGAGCGCGGATCAGGCTACTGGGGCAGAGGCCCTGCGCACCGCGTTGCGTAGCGATGCCTATGGCACGACCTTGCTGAAAGGGGTGACCGGGTCAGGCAAGACCGAAGTGTATCTGGAGGCCGTCGCCGAAGCCCTGCGCATGGGCCGTCAGGCGCTGGTTTTGCTGCCGGAGATTGCCTTGTCAGGCGAGTTTATCAACCGGGTGGAGGCCCGGTTTGGCATGAAACCGGCCGAATGGCATTCCGGGGTCACCATGACAGAACGCCGCCGCTGCTGGCGCATGGTCGGGCAGGGCGATGCGCAGCTGGTTGTGGGCGCCCGGTCGGCCCTGTTTCTACCCTATCAGAATCTTGGCCTGATCGTGGTGGATGAGGAGCATGACACCTCATATAAGCAAGAAGACGGCGTACTTTATAACGCCCGTGATATGGCGGTGTTGCGCGCTGCCATTAACGGGGCGCAAGTTGTGCTCGCTTCGGCCACGCCAAGCCTGGAAAGCTGGGCAAATGTTGAGGCGGGCAAGTATCAGCGGCTGGAACTGACATCCCGCTTTGGGGCAGCTGTCATGCCGAAGATGGCGGCGATTGATATGCGGGTGGAGGATGTGCCGGGGGGCAAATGGGTATCACCCACCCTACGTCACGCCATTCAAGTGAGGCTGGACCGGGGAGAGCAATCGCTGGTGTTCCTGAACCGCCGTGGCTATGCGCCGGTCACACTTTGCCGGGCCTGTGGGCATCAGATCGGCTGCAACCAATGCGATGCTCGGATGGTCGAACACCGGTTCCTCAAGCGGTTGATGTGCCATCAATGTGGCGAGACGAAACCGATGCCGACGGTCTGCCCGTCCTGCGAAGCCGAGGATCGGCTGAGCGCCGTTGGTCCCGGTGTGGAGCGGATGGGCGAGGAGATTGCGGGGCTGTTCCCGGATGCCCGGATCGCGGTACTGTCATCGGACTTGTACGGATCGGCTCGCGCAATGAAGGCGCATATTGAAGAGATCGCCGAAGGTGGCACCGATATCATCATCGGTACGCAACTGGTGGCCAAAGGGCATAATTTTCCGTTGCTTACGCTGGTCGGGGTGATTGATGCGGATCTGGGGTTGCAAGGGTCGGACCTGCGCGCTGCTGAACGCACGTTTCAATTGATGCGGCAGGTGGCGGGCCGTGCGGGTCGCGCTGAAACACCGGGTGAGGCACTCTTGCAGACCTATCAGCCGGAACATGGGGTCATCCGTGCCATTTTGGCAGGGGATGAGGAGAGCTTCTGGGCGGCAGAGGCAGCGGAACGCAAGGCCGCAGGGGTGCCGCCATATGGGCGCATGGCCGGGATCATCCTGAGCAGCCCGAATGTGCAGGAAGTATTTGATTTGGGTGCGGAACTGGCCCGGATGGACATGCCATTGCGCCAGATCGGGGCGCAGGTTTTTGGGCCTGCCCCGGCGCCCATTGCCCGAGTGCGGGGTCGCCATCGTGTGCGCCTATTGGTCAAAGCGGACAAGACCGCGCCACTGCAACAAGCGCTGGCCAAATGGGTCGGGCAGGTCCGCATGCCGACCAATCTGCGCATGGCGATCGACATCGACCCGCAGAGTTTTTACTAAAACTTGTTTTCGCCCATTTCCTCGCGCCAATGACGACGGCATAGCGAAACATAGCGGTCATTGCCGCCAATGGCGATCTGGTCGCCGGATGTCAGGATCTGTCCGTATTCATCCTTGCGAACCACCATGGTGGCTTTTTTCCCGCAATGACAGATGGTGCGGACCTCGCGCATTTCATCAGCGAGGGCGAGCAGGGCAGCGGAGCCGGGAAAAAGCTTGCCCAGAAAATCAACACGCAACCCGTAGGTCATGACAGGCACGTTGAGGTCATCAACCGCACGGGCCAACTGCCAGACCTGCTGGCGTTCCAGAAACTGCGCCTCGTCCACGAAAACGCAGGCGCAAGGGCCTTTTTCCAGCCGGTTCTGGATTTTGACGTAAAGATCCTCACCCGGGGCGAAAGTATCGGCATCAGCGCCGATACCAATGCGGCTGCCTATCCGGCCGTCGCCCGCCCGATTATCAAGCTGGGCAATCATTAGATAGGTCTTCATCCCGCGTTCAATATAGTTGTGGGAGGCCTGCAATAGGACAGTCGATTTGCCTGCATTCATGGTGGAATAGTTAAAATACAGCTTCGCCATCGTTGATACTAGGTTCCAAAAATACATTTGCATCAAGAAGGGCGGGTGCCTCTGAAAACAAGCCCCGCCATCTTCGCGGACGAACAATAAGATGAAAACGGCCCGACGCAAGTCTTGATATCAATAATTTCCATTTGAATTTATCAATGACAAACAGTGGCTTAATCAGTTAGTTAAAGTTGGGATAACGCATAAGCGTTATAAATGATGCGCCTGACAACCGGGGATCAGACATGCGAGAACGAGGAAGTTACCTCAAGAAACACACAGAGGCCTTGGTCAAAGATGTTGGAATCGAAACGGCCTGCACATTGACTGGCCGGTCAAAGGCCACGTTGGGGCGCTACTATTCTGCCGCCGATGAACATAGCGACAGGTTTATGCCCGTGGACGCGGTCGCCGCGCTAGAGGCCGAAGCATCGTATCCCCATGTGACCGGTGCACTGGCCGAAATGCGCGGAATTACAATGTCTTACGATCCAACTGCACCCAATAGCGAGGGTGGGGTGAATTCCGATGTGATCAAGCTCAGCCAGCGTTTTGCCCTGCTGATGGCCGAATATAACCGATCCATCGAAGACGGGGTGATTTCGGTGAATGAGGCGAAACGGTTGCTGCAGGAAACGACCGCACTGCAAAAGGTTCTGATCGAGATGAAGATGCATCTCGAAGCGAATGACTGACGCAAATGAACAGCGATGACATGCCCAATATCGCGCCTGGCGCGTTGCAGCCGCTGGACATCGCCGCACTGACTGCCCCGGATGATCCGGGTCACCCGCCCCGGATTCTGTTGCTTTTCGGTTCTTTACGCCACGTCAGTTATTCCCGGTTATGTGCCGAGGAAGGGGCGCGGGTTCTGCGCGCCTTGGGCTGTGAAACGCGGTTGTTTGACCCATCTGGCCTGCCTTTGCCCGACGACGCTGATGAGACGCACCCGAAGGTCGCCGAACTGCGTGATCTGGTGATGTGGTCCGAAGGCATGGTCTGGTCCAGCCCGGAACGGCACGGGGCGATGACCGGCATCATGAAGACGCAGATCGACTGGATTCCGCTATCGCCAATCGGCGGCATCCGACCGACGCAGGGAAAGACTCTGGCGGTGATGCAGGTCTCTGGCGGGTCGCAATCGTTCAACACGGTGAACCAGCTACGCATTCTGGGGCGCTGGATGCGGTTGATCACAATCCCCAACCAATCCTCGGTCCCGATGGCCTGGAAGGAATTCGAGGGTGGGCGCATGAAACCATCATCGCTTTATAACCGGATCGTTGACGTGATGGAGGAGCTGGCGAAATTCACCCTGATGACCCGTTCGCGCAGCCCCATGCTGACCGATCGCTATTCCGAACGGGTCGAGACGCTGGAGGATGTGCATCAACGGGTGAGCGGTTAGCTTCTTGCAACCAGCGTTTGTCACGTTGAGGGCAGCCCCTGATCCTGGGTGGGGGTGAAGCCCCCTCCCGTGGGGAGGGTCGGGGGCTGCCCGGCCTATCGGTCGGGCGGGAAATCCTAAACCAGCGGGACCAGTGGCACGCCGCAGGCGGTCAGGGTCAGAAACAAGGCCAGGGCGATGGTTATTTTCATGATGTTTATCCGCGCTCCACAATGACAGATCCGACCGAATAGCCCGCCCCAAACGAACAGATCAAGCCCTTGTCGCCCTTGGCCAGATCGTCGGAATATTTCGAAAAGGCAATGATCGACCCGGCGGAGGATGTGTTCGCGTAGTCCTGCAGGATGTTGGGTTGCTCGCCCGGTTCCGGCATCCGGCCCAGCACCTTCTTGCCGATATAATCATTCATTGTCTTGTTGGCCTGATGCAGCCAGAGGCGGCGCAGATCGGCGGGGGCGATCCCGGTATCGGCCATGTGACCGGCGATGTGTTTGCTGACCAGCGGCAGCACCTCTTTGAACACTTTGCGCCCGTTTTGCATGAATTGCATGTCGCGGCGGTCTTCCATCCGGTCCTGCGTGCGGCGCAGATAGCCGTTATTGTTACGGATATTGTTGCTGAACTGGGTGGCACAGCGCGTGCCGAGGATCTTGAAATGCGGGGCGGTCAGGCCCTCATCCCGTTCCAGCAAGGTCGCCGTGGCCACATCGCCAAAGATGAAATGGCAATCCCTGTCGCGCCATTCCAGATGGGCGGAACAGATCTCGGGGTTGATGACCAGCGCCCGACGGATGGAGCTGGAGCGGATCATATCCGCCGCTGTCTGGATGCCGAAGGTCGCACTGGAACAGGCGACATTCATGTCGAAGGCAAAGCCACCCGCGCCCAGAAGCTGTTGAATTTCCACGCCAATCGCTGGGTAGGCGCGTTCCATGTTGGAGGCGGCACAGATCACCAGATCAACGTCACTTGCCGCAATACCCGCCATGGCCAGCGCTTTTTGGGCGGCATCCACCCCGATCTCGGCCATATGCCCCGGTTCATCATCGGGGCGGGCGGCCAGATGCGGAAACATTCGCGACGGGTCCAGCACGCCGTCCTTGTCCAGCACATAGCGCTGTTCGATGCCGGAGGCGGCCACGATGAAATCACTGGAGGAATGTTCCTTCGCCTCTGCCTGCCCCGAGGCGATGGCCTGCGCGTTTTCGGCATTCCACAGATCGGCATAGGCGTTGAAGGCGGTGACGAGTTCATCATTGGTGATGATTTCGCTGGGGGTAAAGACCCCAGTCCCGGTGATGGCAACGTTGTGCATATGTGCTCCCCTCACCAATTACTATGGCGTGCAAAAGGTGAATGTCCACAGGGCAAAGGTGTAAGAAAAGTTAACGCTAGGGCAACTTGGGATGCGCCAACGCCACCCACCCACCAGCCCGGCAAAGCTGGGCAGCGCCCGGAGGCCCCCGCCCGTTTTTGCCCGAATTGATTCACTGGATCAATTCCGAGACGGCTCAAACCCTCCCCCATGGGGAGGGCGCTTCGCACCCACCCTGAGGTCAAGGCGCGACTTATTGGTCTCGCGATTTCGGATAAGCCGAGCGGAGAAAGTCCAAGTTATCGAAGTTTCGATTGGTCTGTTAAACGAGACAATGTGATCTTCTGTTGCGGTTGCATTGACTGCAGCCTTCGGAAGACAAGCGATGTGGTCGTTCGTGCTACTGGTCATCAGGTCGTGTAGGACGGGGCGGATACCAAACCGCGAGAAAGATACCCGCGGTTAGCAATGCAAAATGCGGAAATAGCACATGCAGATCGAACGCCCCTTCGAACCAATATGGCCACTTTGAGCTGGAGAAACTATCTTGCCACGCGGTGACAATCTGCGCGTGCTCACAATCGACTATATTATTTTTGAAGCATTCCTCAATCTGTAGAAGCCGGTCGAGGTAAGTCCTTTGGAATAGCTTCCAGAAAGTCTCCGTCAACCAGAACGGAATAGCAGAGAACGCTGCGATCAGAATTCCTGTCCGGCCGTAGCTTGATACAGGTTTGGTGTAGGCTGCGATTAGAGCTGCAATACCGATTGATACAGACCAACCCTTAAGGGTGAGCAGCTGCTGGTCAAAACTTTCATAAACGGAATAAATCAATTGATATTCATCCCAAAGTAATTCGTTCATTATCTCGTATCCTTAAATTTTCTAAGCCATCAACGCAGTATACCTTCAAGAAAACACCTAGGCTCAACCGAATGCACGCTCGTCACTTTGAACAATCCACTTCTACACTTTCTTGGAGAACAAATAGGCACTGATGCCATCCCAGGCGTCGGCCATTATTGACCCGAGGTAGTTGAATGTGATTTCTTCACTGAGATCGAGCTAGGGTTTATCCCTGCAAGGCCCGCACCCCGACATCGCCCTCTTCTCGTGCCTGCATGGCCAGCACGGCGGCGTGGGCGGCGGCGGCGGTCGTGAAGTAGGGGATTTTATCGTAGAGGGCGACGGCGCGGATGTCGCGGCTGTCTTCGACCGCCTGCGCGCCCTCGGTTGTGTTGAAGACCAGCGCGATATGGCCGTCTTTGAGCCGGTCGACGATGGTCAGCCCGCCCTCATAAACCTTGTTAACCGTTTCGCAGGCAATTTCGTTTTCAGTGAGCCAGGCGGCGGTGCCGCGTGTGGCCACGATATCGAAACCGAGCGAGAGCAACGTTTTTGACGCATCGATCATATCTGCCGTTTTGTCGGCATCCTTGATCGAAATGAACACGGTGCCGGATGTGGGCAGGTCGGTGCCTGCGCCCATCTGCGCCTTCAGGAAGGCACGGGGGAAGGAGCGGTCCCAGCCCATGACTTCCCCGGTCGACCGCATTTCGGGGCCGAGGATCGTATCGACGCCGGGGAAACGGGCAAAGGGCAGAACCGCCTCTTTCACGCTGAACCACGGGGTGTTCGGATCGGCGAGGGTGAATGCATCGCCCAGCGGCAGCACGTCCATCGGGTTTTCGGTTGCCGGGTATGGTTCGCGCAGCGGGAAGTTCGACAGCGGCTCACCCGCCATCAGCCGCGCGGCGATCGAGGCGATGGCGCTATCCGTCGCCTTGGCCACGAAGGGCACGGTGCGCGAGGCGCGGGGGTTCACCTCGATCAGGTAGACCTCCTCGTTTTTGACGGCGAACTGGATATTCATCAGGCCCACGACATTCAGCGCCTTGGCCAGTTTTTCGGTCTGGGCACGGATTTCGGTGATCACCGCGTCCGACAGCGAATGCGGCGGCAGCGAGCAGGCACTGTCACCGGAATGCACGCCGGCCTCCTCGATATGCTGCATGATGCCGGCAACATGGGTGTTTTTGCCGTCAGACAGGCAATCCACGTCGACCTCAACCGCGCCGGACAAGTAGCTGTCGAGCAGCACGGGGCTGTCGCCGGAGACCACCACGGCGTCAGAGATGTAGCGGCGCAGCTGGTCCATATCGCGGACGATTTCCATCGCCCGCCCGCCCAGCACAAACGATGGGCGGATGACGAGGGGGAAGCCGATGCCTTCGGCGATGTCGAGCGCTTCGGCGTCGGTTGATGCGATGCCGTTATGCGGCTGTTTCAGGTCGAGTTTCTGGACAAGCTGTTGGAAACGCTCGCGATCTTCGGCCAGATCAATACTGTCGGGCGAGGTGCCGAGGATCGGGATGCCTGCATCGTGCAGAGCGTTTGCGAGTTTCAACGGGGTCTGCCCGCCGAACTGGACAATGACGCCGTGCAGCGTGCCGTTATCCTGTTCGACCCGTAGAATCTCCATCACATGTTCGAACGTCAGCGGTTCGAAATAGAGCCGGTCCGAGGTGTCATAATCGGTGCTGACCGTTTCGGGATTGCAGTTGATCATGATCGTCTCGTACCCCTGATCGGTCAGGGCGAAACAGGCGTGGCAGCAGCAATAGTCGAACTCGATCCCTTGCCCGATCCGGTTGGGGCCGCCGCCGAGGATGACGACCTTTTTGCGGTCGGATGGCCGCGCCTCGCATTCCGCCTCACCCATGACGGGCGTCTCATAGGTGGAATACATGTAGGGTGTCTGCGCCTCAAATTCGGCGGCACAGGTGTCGATCCGTTTGAACACGGCATTGACGCCAAGGTTGTGGCGGGCGCGGCGGATGTTGTCTTCGTCCCGCCCGGTCAAGGTGGCGAGGCGGGCGTCGGTGAAGCCAAGCATTTTGATGGCGCGCAAGGCGTCCTCGGTCACGGGTAGGCCGTTTTTGATGATCTCGGCCTCGGCCTCGATGATTTCGCGAATACGAGCGAGGAACCAAGGGTCGAATTTGGTGACGGCAAAGATGTCATCGTCCGACAGCCCGTGCCGCATGGCTTGCGCGATGACGCGCAGGCGGTCGGGGGTCTGTTTGGCGAGCGCTTTGGTAATGGCGGCGGTTTCCGGCGCGCCCGGGATGTCGATATCGTCGAACCCGGTCAGGCCGGTTTCCATCGACGCCAGTGCCTTTTGCAGCGACTCGTGGATGGTGCGGCCGATGGCCATCGCCTCGCCCACGGATTTCATGGCTGTGGTCAGGTACGGTTCCGAGCCTGCGAATTTTTCAAAGGCAAAGCGCGGGATTTTTGTGACGACATAGTCGATTGTCGGCTCGAAGGATGCGGGGGTCACGCCGGTGATGTCGTTGTCCAACTCATCCAGCGTGTAGCCCACCGCCAGTTTCGCGGCGATCTTGGCGATGGGAAAACCGGTGGCCTTGGACGCCAGCGCCGATGACCGGGACACGCGCGGGTTCATTTCGATCACGACCATGCGCCCGTCGGCGGGGTTAACCGCCCATTGCACATTGGACCCGCCGGTTTCGACCCCGATTTCGCGCAGCACATTGATGCTGTGCGTGCGCATGATCTGGTATTCCTTGTCGGTCAGGGTCAGGGCCGGGGCGACGGTGATACTGTCGCCGGTATGCACGCCCATCGGGTCCACGTTTTCGATGGCGCAGACGATGATGGCGTTGTCGGCCTTGTCGCGGACGACTTCCATCTCGAACTCTTTCCAGCCCAAGAGCGACTGATCGACGAGGATCTGGCCGACGGGGGAGGCGTCCATGCCCGACCGGCAGAAGTGGATGTATTCTTCGCGGTTATAAGCCACGCCACCGCCGGTGCCGCCAAGGGTAAAGGCGGGGCGGATAATGGCGGGCAGGCCGATCTCTTCGAGCGCGTCGAGCGCGATTTTCACGCCAGCGTCGAGGTCCTGTTTTCCTTCGACCTCAGGGGCGGTGACGATTGTGGCCTTAGGATTTTCGATGCCAAGCCGGTCCATCGCTTCGCGGAACAGCTTGCGGTCTTCGGCCATTTCGATGGCTTCACGCTTGGCACCAATCATCTCGACGTTGAATTTTTCGAGCACGCCCATGTCGGCCAAGGCCAGCGAGGTATTCAAACCGGTTTGCCCGCCCATGGTGGGCAGCAAGGCATCGGGGCGTTCTTTTTCGATGATTTTGGCGACGATTTCGGGGGTGATCGGTTCGATATAGGTGGCATCGGCCAGCCCTGGGTCGGTCATGATTGTCGCCGGGTTGGAGTTCACCAGAATGACCCTGTAACCCTCCTCGCGCAGCGCCTTGCAGGCTTGTGCGCCGGAATAGTCGAATTCGCAGGCCTGCCCGATAATAATGGGCCCCGCGCCGATGATCATGATCGACTGGATGTCGGTACGCTTTGGCATGGGCTTGCCCCTCGGGTTTATGCAAATTGTCGTGGGTTATAGGGATGGGCATGCGGGTTGCAAGCTGCGCTGTGCGGTTTTTTGACGAAATATCGACCGATGGCGCAGGTATTTTGGGACAGATGCGGGTGACGGTTGACTTTGGCGGGGCAAAGGAGTGTATCGGGCCGACCGTTTGACCCCTGTAAGGATGACATTATGCACGCCTATCGTAGCCATACCTGTGCTGAACTGACCGCCGCCGATGTTGGCCAGACCGTCCGTTTGTCCGGCTGGGTCAATCGGGTGCGGGATCATGGTGGGATTCTGTTTATCGATCTGCGCGATCATTATGGGATGACACAGGTCCTGTGCGACCCGGACTCGGCCGCCTTTGCTGATGTTGAAAAGGTGCGGTCAGAATGGTGTATCCGCATCGATGGTGAGGTGAAGGCCCGTGACCCGGAACTGGTGAACCCCAAGCTGCCAACCGGTGAGGTCGAGGTGTTTGTGCGCGCGATCGAAGTGCTGGGTGCGGCGAAGGAATTGCCGCTGATGGTTTTTGGCGATCAGGAATATCCTGAAGAGACCCGACTGAAGTACCGTTACCTGGATCTGCGCCGCGAGGCGATGCAGGCAAATATGAAATTGCGGTCTGATGTTGTCGCCTCCATGCGTCGCCGGATGTGGGATAGCGGGTTCCGCGAATATCAGACGCCGATTATCACGGCGTCCTCCCCTGAAGGCGCGCGCGATTTTCTGGTGCCGTCGCGCCTGCATCCCGGCAAATTCTATGCCCTGCCGCAGGCCCCGCAGCAGTTCAAGCAGTTGATCATGGTGTCGGGTTACGACAAGTATTTTCAGATCGCGCCGTGTTTCCGGGACGAAGACCCGCGCGCCGATCGGTCGCCGACGGATTTCTATCAGCTGGATATGGAGATGTCCTTTGTCGAGCAGCAGGATGTGTTCGACACGATCCAGCCAGTGATCACGGGCATTTTTGAAGAGTTCGGCGGTGGCCGGAAAGTTGACCAGACATGGGAGCAGATTTCCTATCGTGATGCGGCCCTGTGGTATGGGTCGGACAAGCCTGACCTGCGCAATCCTATTAAAATGCAAGTGGTCTCCGACCACTTCCGCGATTCAGGCTTTGCGATTTTCGCAAAGCTGTTGGAGCAGGAAGGCACCGAAGTGCGTGCAATCCCGGCCCCGACAGGTGGATCGCGCAAATTCTGTGACCGGATGAATGCTTTTGCCCAGAAGGAAGGGCTGCCCGGGATGGGCTATATTTTCTGGCGTGAGAAGACAGCGGATGCCGTCGCACAAGAGCTGGGGATTCCGGTTAAGGAGGCGCAGGCCAAGTTGAAATCTGGCGAGGTTGCAGGTGGCATGGAGGCGGCAGGCCCGCTGGCCAAGAATATCGGCCCGGAGCGGACGGAGGCCATTCGCCAGCAACTGGGCCTTGGTCTGGGCGATGCGGCGTTTTTCCTTGGTGGGAAGCCAAAAGCGTTTGAAGGCGTGGCAGGCCGTGCCCGCAATGTGATTGGCGATGAACTGGGCCTGACCGATCAGGATCGCTTTGCCTTTGCCTGGATCGTGGATTTCCCGATCTATGAACAGGATGAAGAGACCGGCAAAATCGATTTTGAACATAACCCGTTTTCGATGCCGCAGGGCGGGATGGACGCGCTGGAAGGTGATCCGCTGAAAGTGCTGGGCTATCAGTATGATCTGGCCTGCAACGGGTACGAGCTGGTATCAGGCGCGATCCGGAACCACCGTCCAGAGATCATGTTCAAAGCCTTTGAATTGGCAGGTTATGGCAAGGATGAGGTTGAAAAGCGCTTTGGCGGGATGGTCAATGCGTTCCAATATGGTGCCCCACCGCATGGTGGTTGCGCGGCGGGCATCGACCGGATCGTGATGTTGCTGGCAGATGAGGCGAATATCCGCGAAGTCATCATGTTCCCGATGAATCAGCGGGCAGAAGATCTGATGATGGATGCGCCAAGCGAGCCGCAGAACGAACAGCTGCGTGAATTGCGCCTGCGGGTCCTGCCGCCGGAAAGCTGATGTATCGGGCGTCCGTTCCTGTCGCACTACAAGCGCTGGAACGGGCGCTTGCGCTTTTGGAGAAGACGACCCCTGAGATGCTGCAAGCGCGGCTACATCCTGATATGTTCGCCTGTGCTGAACAGTTTGAAGTGGTGGCCAGTTTCGCGCTACGTGCCACATTTCCACTGACCGGAAAGGCGCCGCCGGATCTGCCCGAAGGCGACCCACAGGCGGCATTGGTTCTGGCGCGGGATGCGGTGCGCGGCCTGACGATGGATGATTTTCTGGGGGCTGACCAACAACGCATTCACCACGTCGCGGGTTTTACTGATCTGGATCAGTCAGCACAGGACTACCTACAACATTTCGCCTTGCCCAATCTTTGGTTCCACCTGTCGATGGCGTTCGCGATCATGCGTCAGCGCGGTGCCGATATCGGCAAGGCAGATTACGACGGTTTACACCTTTATCCCGCAGATTTTTCTTTCCCCGATTAGGCGACGTCTGCATTTGGATCATGCCACCTGTTTCAGTCAACATTGCCCAGCCCAAGAAGAACGAGCGCTGGACGAGCGGGTTCAATCAAGCGCTTTCACGCCGAAATGGGCTATTGGGGGAAATCTTCCTCGTGCCGGTGGTGTGATCCAACTGTGGATGTTGCCTAGGGTCCTGACCCTAGAGCACCCCCCCCGCAGCGATCCGTGATTGCACCATTTGCGAAAGCCGGGCCACGCCTTTGTTTAAATCGCCACCACTGCTGCGTAGTTCGGCAAGGTTCGTTACTGCCTGATCCAGGTCGTGATCCTGTGCGCTGCGCGCAACCCCGCCGAGGAACTGGGTGACATAATCGATATTTTCTTCCTCACCTGCCTCTTCCAGCACTTGGGCGATATGGTTCAGGTCATCCTGATAGGCGATCGGATCGGGGCTGACCATTTCATCGCTGACCTCGCGCGGGGCAGGGGGTTGCCGGTCTGCGGGCAAGTGTTCAAGGATCGCGGTTTGGAACGCTGCGAGGCTGGCAATGGGCTTTTCAATGAAACCGTCCGCGCCATATGTCATCACCTCATCCCGAGCCGAGGTATCGCCGCTGATCCCCAGGATCACGTCGATCCTTGGTGTCACCTCTGACAAGGCCTGGATCAGGGCCAGCCCCGACCCATCAGGCAGCCCAACATCCACCAGCAGAACAGAGGGCCGATACACAGCAAGATGCCGCCGTGCATTTTCGAGACTGTCCGCCCGCCTGATCCGTGCCCCCGAACGCAAACACAAAAGACGCAAGGATTCGCTGGCAAATCGGCTGTCTTCGACAACCAGAACGGTCAGGCCCAGCAAGGGGCGGCGTGCGGTTGGTGCACGGGTCAACATCATCTCATTCAAGGCATCCATAGCGATTCTTCCCTATTTGCTGCGAATGCCATCATTGAAAGCAGTACAAGGTGAACAGGTTATTAACTTCGTCTCACGTTGCACGCAGCACCTGCCCGCGCCATAACGCGTCCCAAAAGGAGCATTGCCATGATTGGTCGTCTGAATCACGTTGCCATCGCTGTCCCCGATCTGGAGACCGCAAGCGCGCAATACCGCAGCATGTTGGGGGCCGACGTCGGTATGCCCCAAGATGAACCCGATCACGGTGTCACCGTGGTCTTTATCAACTTGCCCAATACAAAGATTGAATTGCTATATCCGCTTGGGGATGCCTCGCCTATTCAGGGGTTTTTGGACAAAAATCCGTCAGGCGGCATTCATCATGTCTGTTACGAAGTTGATGATATTCTGGCCGCCCGCGACCACCTAAAAGCCGAAGGCGCCCGAGTTTTGGGCAATGGCGAGCCGAAGATCGGCGCGCATGGCAAGCCGGTTCTGTTCCTGCACCCCAAGGATTTCAATGGCTGTCTGGTCGAGCTGGAACAGGTCTGAGGTTACGTCCTGCAGACCTCAGACAACATACGGCGCTGGCTGACACCTAGCGACAGCCTGTTCCGCCGATCCCATCCTCAGTGGCGAGCTCATCCGCCGGGCACGCCCTGACCAGTGCGGGCATGGCGGGTGCTTCCAGTGTTGCTGGCTCCATTGCGTTGTTTTCATCATGAGCCTCGATCGCCGGGCTACAGGCGGCAAGGGTCAAGATCAGGGCTTGGGCCAGGCGTTTCATGTGTCATCATCCTTGGTTGCGTAGAAATAACCGCCTGCGCGGAAGCGATGTTTGGGTTCAACGTTAGCTGCCGCGTCCTTTTTCATTCCTGCGGCCATGGTGCTAAGCCGTTCGAGTAGGGCCATCTGTTCCGTTGCATGAGTGCGTCGCAGTTCGATGATCTGTTCTTTGGTCAGGTCTGTATAATATACCGCCCGTTCAAAATGAGGTGGCGAAACCGTCAACACATTGTCGGTGGCTGCATCGATATGATCGCCAAGGTTCTGTGTCAAATAGGCCAATTGGTCGTCTGATCCCGCAAGCGGCTGATAGGACGTCTGTATCAGGCGCACCGTTTGCGTCTTTGCATCGATTGCGATCGCACCCGCCGCCTCAAGCGCGTCGCGCATTGTGCGTGGATGGATGTCTTTGCGGACTTGTTTTGCCAGTGCTTCGAATGATGGCGGGGAGCCGTTATTGGGCAGGTCGCGCCCGGCAAATTCGGGTTCGGTTTGCCAAAGTACGAGCAGCTTTGCCAAGTGATGGGGGCGCTGTTGCGGTGCGGGCAGAGACCTAAGACGGGCGATGTCGCGCCGCTGCAACCCGGTGAGCACTGACAGGCGGCTGTCGGTCAGTTTCCCGCCACTTATCCCTTTGGCCGCGTTGACGTAATGCATCTTGAGCCGCTCTGCCAAATCGGGGAAAGGGACACCGCGTGCAACCATCAGCCGGGCCATTGGGGCGAGCAATCTATCAAGAAGATCAAGCATGATGTGCAATATGCACATTTCACTTGACGAGTCCATTCGGTATAAAATATGTGTAATATGCACATTTTTGGAGATTGACATGATAAAGTTGCAAAGGGGTTTGTTGGGACTGGGGATTTGCGTGGTTCTTTCGGGATGTGCGATGACGGCCCCCCAAGGCGGATCGCAAACCGACGCGACCGCGCCTGCGGCCGCCCCCGCAGCGATGCTGGAAGCGCCGGTCATGCCGGCGCCTGCCGCCATCGTTGTTCCTCCGACGGGACCTGTAAGCCGCAATAGGTTGACGCCACAGCCGGGTGTTGTCACCGCAGGCGACATTGACGACACGCTTAATCTGGAGTCCTTTTTGCGATTTCAGCGCGACACCGGGCGGGACATTGGGATACCTGCTGCCCGGTTGGACACCCCCGTTCTTGTCCAGCTGCGCGGTTCGGATGGCCAGCCCGCGCCGGGCGTTCGGATCACCCTGCGCAAGCCCGGGCAAACGGATGCATTTTATGACGGATATTCCGGCGTTGATGGCAGGGCTGCGGTATTTCCCGCAGCCCTGGGGCAGGGGCGGCTGCGCCGGGTCACGTTGCGGGCATTCCCGCCTGACGGCGGCGCCCCTTTCGAAACTGAACTACGCACCGCGTCTGAATGGCGTGCGCTTACCATTCCATTTATGGGCGGCTGGCAGCCGGATTTCATGGACCTGGTCTTTGCCGTCGATACGACCGGCAGCATGCAAGATGAATTGAATTGGCTGGCGCAGGAGATTGGGGAGATTGCGGCACAGGCGCGCCGGGAAGCCCCGGGTGTGGATATCCGGCTGGGCCTTGTCGTTTATAAGGCCCCGGCCGATCCTTATGTCGTCCGTTCCTATGGCTTTACGCGTGATACAGGGGAATTCACGCGCTGGGTCCAGTCGGAACGAGCCGCTGGCGGTGCAGGCGGGCCCGAGGTTGTGGCCGATGCCCTGACGACGGCGGTTGATATGAATTGGCGGAGGGGCCGGGGCGAACGGCTATTGTTCCAGATCGGGGATGAACCGCCCACAACTGGCAAGACCGACCTCTATTACCGCGCCACTGCGGATGCGGCGGCGCGCGGTATCCAGGTTTTCAATGTCGCGGCAAGCGGTGTGGACGACCACCTGGAGTTCCTCATGCGGCAAGGGTCGGCTATCACCGGCGGGCGCTATGTCTTCCTGACCGATGACAGCGGTGTGGGGCTGGCCCATGCAGAGCCGACGATCAGCTGTTATCAGGTCACAAGGCTGAATGAACTGCTGGCCCGGCTTTTGCGGTCCGAGCTGTCGGGGCGGCGGATTGAGGCGGCGCGCGGCGACGTGATCCGCACGGTGGGCAGTTATCAGAACGGGCGCTGCGTCAATTGACCATGGGTCTTTCGCGCGGTTGGGGTTGTCCCCCCGCGCGAAAGACGTATCTGTCACAAAGAACTTGTGAAGGAGTCCCCGATGGGTCCCGTTTCTGGCCTCGTGCTGTTTGCTGTCGTCTGGTCGATGGTGTTCTTTATCGTGCTTCCCCTGCGCAACAAGACGCAAGGCGACACCGGAGAGATTGTGCCGGGCACCCATGCCTCTGCCCCGGTGAATCCGGATTTGAAGCATAAAGCCAAGATCACGACCTATTGGGCGGTTCCGATCTGGGCTGTGCTGGCCTATATCATCCTGTCTGGCGCGGTCACGGTGCGTGATCTGGATTGGTTTGACCGGATGTCCACACCAGAGGTCAGCCGCGACTAAGCTGATGGAAGAGGTGGGTAAAGGTCGCCGCCCCCAAGATCGGGATGATCAGGTTGATCAGCGGAAAGGTCAGCGGCACCGCCATCAGGCATCCGGCGACCCAGATCGTGGCCCTGTGTTTCTTGCGCAATTCTTTCGCTTTGTCGCGCCCAATTCGTCGCATGGCGGCCAATTGAAAATATTCCCTGCCTAACAAGAACCCGTTGAGCGCGTAGAAGATGAAGAAGGCCGCAAATGGCAGAATCGCGTACAGGATCAATGCAAAGATGTTGGCACCGATCAGAACGCCGAGGAAATTCACCGTATCGCGCAACCCGTCAAAGAAACCTGTTTGCGGCGTTGCGGGCAGATTGGGGTAGTGTTTGTCCTCAACCGCCTGCGCAACCTCATCCAGAAACAGCGATGTGATGGTTGAGGCGACGGGGATCATCAGGAAAATCGACACGACCAGCATTACGCCAAGCGACCCCCAGCTGAGCAGGTCGCCCAGCCAAGTCACTTCGCCAACCACAGGCAGACTGAGCGGTTCGGTCGTCACCCAATCGATCAGCCAAAGCAGCAGGGCGTAAATCGCGACAAGCAATGCGATGGTCAGCCCGATTCCCCGCCAAAGCACGCCACGAAACCGACGGTCGGGCAGCTGGCCGATTGCCCTCAGAAACGCGGTCAGGATCATGTATCGACCCATGTGGTGATGGTTTGCAGATCAGGTCGGGGTCGTTCGGGTGGTGCATTGGTTTCGGTACCCAAGTGGATGAAGCCGGCCACGGTTTCATGATCCGCGAGCCCCAGCCCATCGCGGATGAACGCACGGTCATGGCTTGCCCAGCCAGATAACCAGTTCGCCCCCCAGCCGGCTGCCAGCGCTGCGTTCAAAAGCGCAAGACAGACGGCACCGGCGGAGTAAACCTGTTCGATCTTGGGGATCTTTTCCGAAGGTTTGGGGCTGCAAATGACCGCCACGGCTAGATCGGCCTGCGTATATTGCGCCTGCCCTTTGGTGATCTTTTCCGGTTCAATCCCCAGTGCTGCGCCGCGCGCTGGCACCATGCTGGCCAGCCGGGCCAGCGCTGGTTTGCCAAGCACGATAAAGCGCCAGGGTTCCAGCTTTCCATGATCAGGTGTGCGGGCGGCAGCAGTCAAAAGTGTTTCCAGTGTCGCGCGGTCGGGGATCGGTGTGGTCAGTGTCTTGGCGGGGCGCGACCGGCGGGTCAGCAGAAAATCAAGAGCGGCGGGGTTGGCTGGGGGCATGTTCTGTCCTGTCCTTGGTCAAACCCCAGATATGCCGTGCGTGCTGCCATCTCAAGCAGCAAGGCAGCCGACAGTCGTCGTTGTTTTGACAGAAACGCCGTTTTGCTATTTCATCACCTTATTATTCAAGGCGCAGCACCGTCATTGGCGGCGTTATTTCGACATCGTAATTTCAGCATGTGAGGTAATCCAATGACCCTCGACGCGTTTGCAATGGCAACATTGGCGGGGCGCACAGGCACACGATCTGATGCGATGCGCGCGCTGGATATGGCACATCTGTTATCAGATGCGCTTGATCATCGCGCTGACCCGGGTGTCTGGACGATGGTTCATGGTGCGGGGCTGATTTGGCATAATGACAGATTGCACCCGCTGATCCTGGGCGATGCCAATCTGATAGATTTTAGCGGCAGTGATCCGGTCGGCATGAGCGATGCCCCGCAGCTGCGCGACGTCATGGCGAATATCCTGGGCGGTGCAGCGTCATCCGCGTTCAAAGAGGTCATGGTCCTTGGTGTCGCGGCAGGTGTGCGCCATGCAGCCCCGGGTGATCCGATACAGGCAACCGGCTCTGGTCAAATCGGACCGCTGGTCCAGTGGGGCAGTGGCAGAGAAGGGTTCATCACAGCCGGGCATGTGGCGCAATCCGCTACGGGACCGGTGAATGATGGGGCAGGGACGCGGATTGGGACCGTGTTGTGGTCCAATGATCCGGCACTTAGCCCGTCATCTGCAGGCGACGTGGATGCGGCATTGGTAGAGTTCGTACCAGGCATCCCGCGTAACGTTGTCACGCGGGCAACAATCGTGCCTGCGGGCGGTAGCAGCATCCGGGTCGCGTCGAGCCGTAGAGGCGCAAATCTTCTTGCAGCTTGCAGGCGGGTTCAGCTGGGTGCGACGAATGCCCATTTCGCTGATTGTTATCTGACAGATCAGCGCATCACGAACCCTGGCGATTCCGGTGGTTTGGTTGAGTGCAATGGCGATATCGCCGGTATTGTGATTGGCGCCTTTTCGCGCCGTGACATGACCGTCATTCAGGCGATTGGCTATCAACTGTCCGAAATCAGGGCCCGATCCGGCCAGATGGTCACGGTCTAATGATGCTGGATTGGATCAAATCATTTTTCAAAAGGGGAGAACGAACAGTGTTTATTGCGACCGATGGTGTGGGCACGGAGATACCCGATGATGTGCGCGATGCGGCCAAGCGGTTTGTCGCCGATGCAACACAGGCAGCCGGGCCGGATAGGGGCGTGACCCACAGCGGACCGGATCTGGGCAGTACCGAAAGCGGGCTTGGCGCGGCACCGGCCCCTGCTGCCGGTGGTGGTGCCGTACTGGATCGTTGGGACATTCAGGCCCACCAGTACCGCACCGAAGCGGAGGTCAAGATCGGCATTCTTGGTGGCTTGTTTTCCGGCCGCAGCAAGTTGGTCAAAAGCGGGGTGGTGCAAGAAGCCAAGCGATTCTACGTCACTCAGACCGCCGATAACAACCGGGTCGAGTTCGGCACCGCGGTGCGGCTTCTGGTCGCTACCGATGGCGTTGATGCCGAAACAAACCTGACCATTCCGAATATCGCCGCTGGCGCGCAGCTGTCGCATTTTCAGGCGCGCATCGCGATGTCGGTGATTGGTTTTACCGGGCCACTTGGGGCGATGCTGCCCGCACCAGGGGAACTCAATGTCGAAACCCTGCCCGAATATCTGGAGGCGTTTCGCAATATCCAATCCTATGTCTTTGGCAAAGACGCAGCGGGACATCTGGCACCCACCTTGCTGGGCTATAGCAAATTGGAAAACAGCTGACGCGCAGTGTCCCCCATCACCCGGATTCGAACAATTCCAGATCACGCAGCCGCAACCGTGGTTTTCGCAAGCTGCCGAAATCGTCAAAGCTGGCCTTATGCGGAAACAGGGCCAGATATTGCGTCAGCATATCGCCGCGTAACCCCAGCGAAAACGCCGTCCCGGGATGCAGGCTTTCAATATCGATCCCATTGACGGTCAGCCGCTGGTGCCCTGCAAAGCCAAGTTGATAGACCCGGACAGGTGCTGCGGGTCGCAGGGCGATGAAGGCATGACCATCAATAAAATCGCGGGCAGGGATAAAAGCCGCATTGGCGCCGGTCAGCGCGCGTATCCCATTGGCTCGATGATAAAGCCGGGCTGTCGGGCCAAGAACCAGGTCGGGCGAAGGGCGTTGCAACCCAAGCGCGTCAACCGTGATCCGGATCAGCATTGACGTTTCGGAATTGGCATCCGGTTCATCAGGATGCAGTGTCATTGACCCGCGCCAAAGTAGCGTATCAAAATCGCCGTCGGTGACCTTGATCCGGTCGCCGGGCAACAGATCTTCGACTGCCATCGGGCCGTTATCAGTTTGCAGGATTGCGCCATGCCCAAGTGCGCCAAACGCGTCTTCAAACGCTGGCAGGGCGGGAGCGCGAATAGAGATTTCCGAGATATCGGAGCGACCATCCAAGTAGGCGACCTCATATTTGCGCATATGAGGTCTACGCTGAGGTCGCCTGCTGGTTCTAGCGTACCGGTCCAATTGGTCCGGTCTGTCCGTTTGATCTGCACTGATCGTCCGTGCAGAATGTGGGGTCGTTTCCATGCGGCCACCTTACGGTTGTCACATCATTTGCCGGCCCCACCGACAACATCTGAGGAGAATTGCTATCCCCTGCATGATGACCGATTGCAGCTTGATGTGTCAAAACAAAATTCGATTTTTTGATCGGTATCTTTCAAGAACCGACCCACGGACAGAATGTTTGGGCGGCCCTGCGTTAAACGCTGGCCGCTTTGGTAACTCAGGCGCTGCGCCGTTCCTCTGTCCGCAGTTTGCGGATTTCGTCAATTTTCAGCTTGCGCCGGGCGATCAGGGCCTGCCGTTGTGTTCCGCGTTCCCAAGGCATTGGAGTGTCATAAGCAGCCACTGCGGCCTCAAGTGTTTTTTGCCAACGATCATTCATGGTTCAGCTCTCTTCTTTTCGCTTTCCCGACACCCTTGCAACTGAACTTGCCGCCCTAAACGGGCAACAGTTTGACGGATGCGTGAAAATCTCGGGAAACAGATGGGGCTGTCGTTATTTTTCGTAATATACTGTAATTTAACTGAAAATATACCTTAGGGTGTTCGATCCGGCGGTGCTGAAACAGACCTTGTTATCTAACGGACATCTACATGCCCCAATTCAGATGCGGATTGCCGCAATCAGGCGCCCGTAATCTGCCTCTTTTTGATGAACCGATCGCCGGTAGCTAAAGAACCGGTCGGGATCGGCATAGGTGCAGTGCCGCGTCCAGCTTGCGCCGCCGATACCGATTTGTTGCAACCGATGCAGCCCAAAGGCGGGGAGATCGAAATGAAACCGGTCATCTTTGCCATCCACAAAGAATCGTCCGTAATCCGGATTGATCCGGGTGAACTGTTCGATGAATTCCGGTCCGACCTCATAATTGCGCTGGCTGATGGTGGGGCCGATCACGGCGGCGATATTGGCCCGTGCGGCGCCCAGGGTTTCCATCTTGCGCACTGTGGCCTCAAGAACGCCGTGCAGCGCGCCTTTCCACCCTGCATGGGCCGCACCAACGACACGGGCATGCTGATCGGCGAACAGCACCGGCTGGCAATCCGCCGTCAAAACAGAGACTGCGACGCCAGGTGTCGCCGTAACCACCCCATCAGCCTTGATCGCATTGCTTAACGGCCCCGTGACGGCAATGACATCGGCCGAATGCACCTGATGCACGCCGACCAGTCTGTCAGGCTGCAGGTTCAGTGCGGTTGCGACCCGTTCCCGGTTGATTGTGACCACGTCATGCTGATCTGAACTGCCATAACCACAGTTCAGCCCGGCAAAAACGCCGGAGGACGCCCCGCCGCTGCGTGTGAAAAAGCCGTGCTTTGTGCCCTGTAAGGCGGGGTCGGTAATGATTTCCAGCGTCATGGTTCCAGTCCCGGTGGCGGTGAGCCGTTAGCGGGATAAAGTCCGATCACTTTGAAAAGGTCACCCATTTCGTCCGGGTGGGTCAAGCGCCGATGTGCCGCGATATGATTTTGCAGGGCGGCATCGTCCAGTTTTCGGGCCAGTGCTTGGGCCCTTGCCGTGATCCCCAGGCGTTCCAGAAACACGCCCTGCGTCGTTAGTTGGCTATGTTTGATCCCGTCCATGTGCTGGGCAATGGCGGCGAAATCCACATGCGCGGTCAAATCGGCCTGACCGGGGGCGCTCAGCGGATCAGTCGCTTCATGCGCTGCGACAGCCTGCAAAGTGTCCCCCAACGACAGCCAATCCCCGTAGTCGATCATCAGGGCAGCACCGCCAAACCGGCTGATCCGGTCAGTGATTGCACCGATTATCCCGGGCAGGCTTGGGCAATGCTCCACCAGATCCCCGTTTTTGGTGTCGTCAAGCCGATGTGCCAGAAAGCCAAGCGGCGCAGGGGCGGATAGCCCGAAATGCAGCGCCCCATCGCTTGCCCCGATCATCCGTTCGCGCCACGCATCGCCATCGCGGATGAATTGCCGAATTGGCAGGGCGTCAAGGAACTCATTTGCGATCAGGAATAGTGGCGCCTTCGGCAAATCGTTGACTGTATCATGCCAAATGGCGTCTGGCACCGCCTCTGCTTGTGCCAACCGCAGGCTAGGCGAGGTTTCGACGAAATGCACTTGTAACGCATCATGAAACCCTGGCACGCTGCGGGTGGCCCGTAATGCATCCGCCAGCAGTGTCCCGCGTCCCGGCCCAAGTTCAGCCAAGATGATTGCGGAAGGGGAACCCTGATCCTGCCAGCATTGCGCCAACGCAAGCCCGATCAATTCGCCGAACATCTGGCTGATTTCGGGGGCTGTGACGAAATCCCCGGCGACCCCCAGCGGATCACGCGTGGTGTAGTAACCGTGTTCGGGATGCATCAGGCATTCGGCCATGTAATCGGCCAAACTGATCGGTCCGGTGCGCGCAATGCGGGCGGTCAGTAGTTTTGCCAGCGGGGTCATCGCCGCCGGGCCAACAAGATCACGGTGACCCCCGCGATGATCATCGGCAGGCTGAGCAATTGGCCCATGGTTAACCCATAGCCGTCAATATGCAGCCGCAGCCCGAGCTCATTGCCCGCAGTCACGAATTGCGCATCCGGCTGGCGGACAAACTCGACGATGAACCGGGCCAGCCCATAGCCCACGAAAAACACCGCAGAGAGCAGCCATGATTTTTTCAGCGCGCCAAACCGGAACGCCAGCAGCGTCAGGATCGTGCCCAGCACCAGCCCCTCCAACCCCGCTTCGTAGAGTTGTGAAGGATGGCGCACGCAGGGGCCGTCAGCCGCGGCGCATGCCTGTGCCGCGGGGCCCGGAAAGATCACGCCCCAGGGCAGATCGGTTTGCCGTCCCCACAGTTCTGCATTGATGAAATTCGCACCACGGACCAGCAAGATCGCCGGGGTTGCCGCAACGGCGATGATATCCGCCAGATCGGGCAGGGGTACATTGTGTCTGCGGCTGAACAGGTAGACACCCAGCACAACCCCCACAAACCCGCCGTGAAAGGACAGACCGCCCTCCCAGATTTTGATGATATCAAGGGGTGCGGCAAGGAACTCTGCCGGCTTGTAAAACAGCACGTAACCCAAACGCCCGCCAGCGATGACCCCGATGACGATATAGGTCAGCAGGTCCTCTAGCTGGCTGACCTGCATCGGTGGGCCGTTGCGCCACAGATGCGGGCGTTTCAGGGCTGCTTTGATAATGAACCAGCCAATGCCGATCCCAACGATATAGGCCATTGCGTACCAGCGCAGGGCAAGCTGAAAGCCAAAGAGATCAATGGCAAAAATCTCGGGCGAGATATTGGGGAAAGGGATGGCACCAAACATGGCCCATGTGTTTCCCCAAGGATGCGGCGAAGTCAACCAGCCATGTTGGGTTGTGCGCAAGCTGGCTTGTCCCCATATAAGGTCCAAGCGATTGGAGATGAAAATGCAGACCAAGAACAAGATGTTTGACGACCTGAGCCAGTTGATGACCAACGCCATGGGCGTGGCCCAAGGCGCCAAGGATGAGGCGCAAACAGCCATGTCATCGCTAATGGACCGTTGGCTGGCGGATCGTGATCTGGTCACCCGCGAAGAATTCGATGCGGTGCGCGCCATGGCCCAAAAGGCCCGCGAAGAGAACGCCGCACTGACGGCCCGGATCGAAGCACTGGAAGCCGGTAACAAGTAAACCGGCCGGTTCTGCGCTGAACTCCCAAAGTTTCCCCGTTTCTTTGCCTGCCGCCATTGTCAGAAAAACTGCTGACACTGACGGTAAAGGAGAACGTGATGGGATTGAGTAAACTGGTGGGCAAGGCTGCTGGCATGTTTGGCAGCAAGGCCGAAGATTTGGCAGGCGATTTTGATTTTGCAGGAAAGCTGCAAGAGCTGGGCGTGGATGCATCCATGCTTGAAGGCCTGGATATTGAAAAGGCCAAAGCAATCATCGAAGAAAAGGGGTTTGATCTGTCCATGCTGGATAGTCTGGGCCTGAATATCGAAGAGCTGATTGCGAAGTTCACCGGCAAGGCCTGACCTCGTTTTGCCGCGCAGCAGCCATCCCACAGTGAATGGCGCTGCGGGGCAAATGCGGCGAAACCGGCCCCGTCAATCGGGCCATGAATGAAACACAATTCTTTATTACGCTTTTGGCGCAATACCTTGCCGTCAGCCCACAATTGCGCGCTGATGCACGCCAACCGGAACCGAAGGATGCCATCTAAATCAGTCTGGACGATCCGCACCGGAAGTACTGGCACATGCCCAGTTATACACTTGATATCATTGGTGTTACCGGCACTGCCTGGGGGACGTTCACATCGCTTGGCGTTGTTGGGACGATCACGTTTTTCGATGAAGACACGCTTGGCGTCGGCGATAACCTTCCTGATACAGAAACCGGTGCGCTGCCAACGATCACCGCCGTAACAGGTTCCTTGCCCGCCGGATGGGTCGGGCAGACGCTGTCGTTTGGATGGCAACAGCAAATCGACGGAAGCGGTGGTCCCGATGCCATTGGCATGGTGATCGGCGGCGGATCGAATTTTATCTCCACCCATTTGGTCCAGTATCCGGGCGGTACCACTATTGTCACCGGCACGACCTATACCGCCAGCGGTATTGCGAATGTCCCCACCGAAATTGTGATTTGTTTTGCGCGGGGCACTTTGATCGACACCTTGCATGGGGTGGCATCGGTGGAGAGGCTGAAGGTTGGCGATATGGTCCTGACACAGGACCGTGGATATCAACCAATCCGTTGGGCAGGATCGATCAAGGTCGATAACTTGACCATGTGTCAGAACCCCAAACTGCGCCCGATCCGGATCACGGCGGGCGCACTGGGCAATGGTTTGCCGAAACGGGATCTAAGTGTATCCCGTCAACACCGAATCCTTGTGTCATCAAAGATAGCAGAGCGTATTTTTGGAGAGCGCAAGGTTCTTGTGCCAGCGGTCAAGTTGACCCAAATGCCCGGTATCTACGTGGATGAAGACGTTACAGACGTAGAGTATTTTCACTTTCTGTTCGACCGGCATGAGGTGGTCTTTTCCGAGGGGGCGCCAGCGGAAAGCCTTTATACCGGGTCCGAGGCTCTCAAGGCGGTTTCACCAGAGGCACGCGAAGAGATTCTGACGCTGTTCCCGGAATTGGAAGACAGGTCCTATCGCCCACAGACAGTGCGCCATGTTCCTGAGACGGGCAAACAGATTAAACGACTGCTCCGGCGTCGTGTTGCGAATGAACGCGCGCTTTTGAGCAGCTAATCCTTTTGCTTCAGTCATCTGGATGAAAGATTTGATCTTAGCTGTTGTCGGTCAATAGGGCGTTGATCGTGTTTTTGCCTGCCGCGCCACCTTTTGTCATCAGTAACAGGGCCTTCCAAAGGCACCAGCCCTTGGCCCGCTCCCATGTGTCATTATCCAAATTGAGCGTGTTGCGAAACACTGCGCGTGTTGGCTGATCAAAGAATGTCCATGCAATCGCAAGATCGCAGGCCGGGTCACCCATCGCGCAGCATCCAAAATCAATAACGGCAGACAAGTTGTTGTCCTGTATCAGAAGGTTTCCGGGTGCGACATCGCCGTGCAGCCAGACGGGTGCCCGTGTCCATGCGCTTTGACAGGCCTTTGTCCAAAGCCGCGAAATCTTGCTTTGATCAACGGCACCGCCCAGTTGTTGCAGGCAGTGCAGTACCTCCTGATCATAGATGCGCAGATCGCCACCGCGATGGAAATTATGCTGGCCCGGTCCAGGTCCGCCCGTGACTGGTGCATGTTGCAAGGCATGCAGAAATGCGGCCAGATCAGATGCCAGCTGTTCTGTTGGACGTGCCGGATGAATACCGGGCAGCCAAGCCATTACGCTCCAATCAAATGGGTAGGCATCTGAGGGGCGCCCCTTGGCCAAGGGTTTTGGAATCGGCAGAGGCAGATGTGGGGCAAGTTTGGGCAGCCATGTCTGTTCCTTGTCCACCTGCGCGGCATAGGTGGCGGCACTGGGCAGGCGCACCGACATTTGCGTGCCCAGATGAAAGGTCCGATTGTCCCACCCAGATGCGGCGACGGGCGTCACCGGCAAATCTACCCAATGCGGGAATTGGTCCGCAATCAAGTCGCGGACCAGATCAGTTGTTATCTGCGGTTCGATCAAAACTCCGCCAGATAGGCCACAAGGATATCAAGTGCGGCTTGCAGATCGTTTTTGTCGATCATCTCGGTCACCGTGTGAATGTACCGCGTGCCAACGGTGATCCCCACGGCCCGCGCGCCCGCAGCGGCCTGTTGGGCTGCGGCGCCGTCTTGTCCGCCAGCAGCCAGCATCGTGCGCTGATAGGGGATCTTTTTTCTCTTCGCGAGTTCCTCAACTTCGGAGACTAACGCCTTGTCAGCAATAAAGGAACTGTCGCGGACATGCAGCCCGAACCCTTCGCCTTGCTGGGTTGTGGCGTCCTTTTCAGGAATGCCGGGCGTGTCGCAAGCCAGCGTCACATCAATGCCCAGCCCGATATCGGGGCGAATGGCAAAGCTGGCCGTGCGTGCGCCGCGCAGCCCGACCTCTTCCTGGCAGGTGAAGGCGACGTGTATTTCAGCACCTTTGCCATTCTTTCCCAGTTTGCGCATCGCTTCGATCCCAAGCCAGCAGGCGATCCGGTTATCCAGCGCCTTTGACACCAGCTTGTCACCCATTTCGACAAATGGTTCGTCCATCACCACGAAATCGCCAACCTGCACAACATCGCGCGCCTTATCCCCCATGCCGAGATCGACAAAGAACTCACCCACTTGTGGGACCTTCTTGCGATCCTCTGGGGCGGAGATATGGATGGGCTTGCCGCCAGGGTTCATCACCCCCTTGAAATCGCCATCATCGGTGCAGACCAGCACGCGGCGCGAGAACAGATTGCGTGGATCAAACCCGCCAACCGGTTGCAGATAGAGAAACCCGTTCTTGTCGATATGGCTGACCAGAAACCCTATTTCATCCATATGGCACAGCAACATGACCTTGGGCGCGCTTTTCTTCTTGGCGTCGCGGCGACACAAAAGCGAGCCCATTGGGTCGGTTGTAACCTCATCAAACATCCCATTGATCTCGTCCTGGATCAGATCGCGGACGCGGTGTTCGTGGCCAGGGACGCCGGGCATTTCACAAAGACGTTTGAGCAGGTCGATATTCATGGGGGACTCCTTGGCATTTGGTGAGTGGTCGTGCCCGCATGATGACAATGATCCACAGGAAATTGCCATGGCAAATCACTTATCCCCAAGAAATTGCTTTACAGGACGCCCCAGATGCCTGCACGATATGTTGTAGGGGACAAAGGTGAACAACACCGCCCCTAGAGCAGGCACCTAGCGCTTGGGCACTGCCATGACCCATGCGCCAAAGCAGTGAGGCCGGTTACGATGGCATTATCAGAACATTACCTTGAGGCTGAGGATCTTCACCCAATCGATTTGGTGGAACATATCGCGGAACACCACGCATGGGAGTTCGACCGCATCCATGATGACCAGATCGCCATGGCCGTTGAAGGACAGTGGCGCACCTATTCCATCACGCTGGCCTGGTCTGCCTATGACGAGACACTGCGCCTGATCTGCACCTTTGACATGGAACCACCGGCAGAGCGGATGCCTGCCTTGTTTGAGGCGCTCAACACCATCAATGATCGTTGCTGGGCGGGGGCGTTTACTTGGTGGGACGAACAAAAGCTGATGGTCTATCGCTATGGGCTGGTGTTGACCGGTGATCAGATGGCAGGGCCGGATCAGGTGGATACCATGATCAACGCCGCAGTCGCGGCTTGTGAACAATATTACCCAGCGATCCAGCTGGTCACATGGTCTGACCGGACCGCGAAGGAAGCGGTCGAGGCAGCCATTGGTGGCGTTTACGGGCGCGCCTGATAATTTGGTGTAAGATGGGTTTAAACCCATCTTACCTTTCCGTAATCTCCCGCCAAAAAAGGGAGATGTCATGCAAGATACCGAACTGGCGCAGCGCGGCCTTGTTTTATTGGGTTGCGGCAAGATGGGATCGGCCATGTTGGCGGGCTGGCTGGCCGGGGGTTTGTCCCGGCAGGCGGTCTGGGTCATCGATCCGCATCCATCCGATTGGGTGCAGGCGCAGGGTGTGCATTTGAACACTGATTTGCCCACCGATCCGGCCATCGTACTGGTGGCTGTCAAACCGCAGATGATGGGTGACGCGTTGCCATCAATGCAGGCGCTGGGCAATGGATCGACCTTATTTTTATCGGTCGCTGCGGGCACGTCGATTGCGACATTTGCCGATGTTCTGGGGGCTGAAACGCCGATCATTCGGGCGATGCCCAACACACCTGCCGCTGTTGGGCAGGGGATTACGGCGCTGATTGGCAATGACCGGGCCACGGATGCCGATCTGGATATGGCCGATGGTCTGTTGCGTGCGGTTGGGCAGACCGTCCGGCTGGAAAGTGAGGCGCAGATGGATGCGGTGACGGGGGTGTCTGGTTCTGGCCCTGCTTATGTCTTTCACATGATCGAAGCGATGGCCGCTGCGGGGGAAGCACAAGGTTTGGCACCGGATCTGGCGATGCAATTGGCCAAGGCGACGGTGGCGGGTGCGGGTGCGCTGGCTATGGCCGCCGATGAAACGCCCGCGCAGCTGCGCGTTAATGTCACATCGCCCAATGGCACCACGCAAGCCGGACTGGAGGTATTGATGGATGAGGGTAATGGATTGAAAAAAATAATAAAAAATACGGTGAAAGCTGCCGCTGATCGATCTCGGGAGCTGTCGCGTGACTGAAATTTCCTTTGATGATTTTCTGAAAGTGGATGTCCGCGTTGGCACTGTCTTACGGGCTGAACCGTTTCCCGAAGCACGTAAACCCGCGATCAAGCTTTGGATCGATTTTGGGGGCGAGATCGGTGAGAAAAAGACCTCTGCACAGATCACCGCCCATTATGCCCCCGAGGTGTTGGTTGGACGTCAGGTGATGGCCGTTGTAAATTTCCCGCCCCGCCAGATTGGCAAATTTATGTCGGAGGTGCTGGTCCTTGGCATGCCGGATGAAAATGGTGAGATTGCCCTTGTCGGTCCCGACATGCCGGTTCCGAACGGAGGACGTTTGCATTGAAAAGGCTGTTGATCACCCGCGTATTACCTGATGCCAATCTGGGAGCCGCCCGGTCCCGTTATGACGTGACGGTGCGTGCGGATACCGAAGGGCTGACCGTGGCGGAAGCCAAGGAGGCGCTGGCCAACTACGATGCGATTCTGCCAACCCTTGGTGATCAATTCGTAAAGGACGCGTTCACCGGTGATATCCGCTGCGGTGTGCTGGCTAATTTCGGCGTTGGGTACAACCATATTGATGTGGATGCGGCCCGTGCTGTTGGCATTTCGGTATCCAACACGCCCGATGTCGTGACCGATGCGACAGCAGATATCGGAATGACCCTGATCCTGTCGGCCTGCCGCCGCGCGGGTGAGGGCGAGCGTTTGGTCCGTGCCGGTAAATGGGGTGGTTGGGGGCCGACCCAGATGCTGGGCACCCATGTCACAGGCAAGACGGTTGGGATTGTCGGTATGGGCCGGATTGGGCAGGCGGTGGCACGCCGCTGTCACTATGGCTTTGATATGCCGGTGCTTTTCTTTAATCGTTCGCCCAAACAGGTCGATCTTCCAGCCCGCCGGGTGGACACGCTTGACGATCTGATGGGGCAGGCTGACATCATTGTCGTGACAGTCCCGGGTGGTGGCGCGAATACCAATCTGATTGATGCGGGCGTTCTGGCGGCGATGAAATCGACGGGTATTTTCATCAATATCGCCCGTGGCGATGTGGTGGATGAGGACGCCCTGATCGATGTCCTTGAGACCCACAAGATCGCTGGTGCAGGCCTTGATGTGTTTGCCAAGGAACCCTATGTCCCGCCGCGTTTGCGGGCGCTGGAAAATGCCGTGCTGCTGCCGCATCTGGGCACCGCGGCGCTGGAGGTGCGTGCGGCGATGGGGCAGATGGCGCTGGACAATATCGTGGCCTGGGATGAGGGTCGCCCGCTGCCGCAGGCGGTCTGACCACGCAACGTTCGGCGGTGTCGTGCAGGGTGGTTTGCAGCGAATCGCCCCCAAACCCGTTAATGCCTTGTTTTGCGCCTAAATTGGCGGTCGGCAAAGCGTCGGCGGGACGTCGGCAAAACGTCGGACCCCTGTTGGATGATTTGGTGGTTTAACGCAGCGCGCGGTGCGAAGGTTAATGCGCTGTTCATGTCTTTGGGTGTCGCATTTGATCGGTAACCCGCGCAGCGCGATCTATCGTCCGGGCACAGAATTTGCTCGCATGTGGAACACCGCGTCTTTTTAACGCGATGCAGCGGATTTGCTGAAGCGTATCAATGAACCGCATGACGCAATATTGACCCAAGCGTCGAGCATTTTTGACCCTGAGCGTACCTAGGACGAGATCCGCACCAAGGGCGGCATTGCGGGACTCTGCTGCAGTTGTCGGTCCAAAAACGAATGGCTGCTGTGCGCGCTGTGCGATGGCAGCGAAAAACGGCAAGGGCGGGAAGGAGACGTTCGCTGCGCTTGAAGATGATCTCAAACACTTGGTCAAAGCAGACATTCAAATAGACAGGGGGAGCCACTCCCTTCATCCTTGGCCGCAAGTCTCGCAGCAAAACTGTCAAATACGACAAGCGCCGCTACAAACGCCGCAATCGGATCGAAAGAATGTTCGGTCGCCTCAAAGATTGGCGGCGCATCTCTACTCGTTACGACAGGTGCCCTAAAGTCTTCTTGTAAGCCATCGCTCTCGCCGCTGCCGTCATAGTCTGGTTATGAGTCTGGAACCTAAGCGGTGGGCGGCTTAGCGTTCAAAGCAACTTCGATGAGTTCAACAATTGATTTGATCTTCATCTTTTCGAGTATGCGTGCTCGGTGATGATCGACGGTACGTGGGCTGATGGAAAGTGCGCGACCAATTTCCTTACTTGTTGTATTTGCGGGGTTTGAGACTATCAGATCGACAATCTCACGTTCGCGGGACGTGAGTACCCGTAATCGTCTTTGTGCGTCCAACGTCTTGTCCCGCAGCGCCTGCGCCGCGACGCTTAGCTGAACGGCACGGTTGATCCGCTCCACAAGAACCTCGGTTCGAAACGGTTTTTCAAGAAAATCCAGCGCACCCGCCCGCATTGCACGAACTGACTCCGGCACACCACCATGGCCCGTTATGAAGATGATAGGTGTGGTGAAACCCGCAGCGTTCAGCTTTTCCTGCAATTCCAATCCATTCAGACCCGGCATGCCGTAGTCAAGGATGATGCAAACGGCTTGAGTCTCGCGATGGACCTCAAGAAAAGCTTCGGCAGAAGGGAAGGCCGTCACCTCGAAACCACGTTTGCCCAATGACCGCGTCAGCGACGAACGAATGTCTTCATCGTCATCAATGATGTATACCATGGGGTGAGTTGATGACATTTGCAGCCTGACCTCTTCCTTCAAAAACGGCGTACTTGATCTGCGCCAATACCGGCAACTGACGCAAATCGCAGGGACCAAACACAAAGCCGCATCACGTCGCCGCCGGTATTGTAAAAATGAACTGCGCGCCGTGACCTGCGCCTGGCTCATGACGCATTTTACCACCTCCGGCTTCGACGATTGACCGGCAAATGGACAGGCCAAGGCCCATGCCGTCGCCCTTTGTCGTTTCAAACTGGGTAAAAAGGTCGATTTCAGGATCAATACCCGGCCCGGTATCCCGCACGCGGACTTCGACAAAACCTGGTATGTTCCTCGCCTCGACTACAACGTTTTTCGTGTTGCTACCGCTGGCTGCGATAGCCTCGATTGCGTTTCTCAGAAGATTGACAAGGACTTGTGCGATCTGAACCCGGATACCGACCACTTGCAGCAGGTCATCTGCAACAAAACTCATCTCTACCCCATGCTCGGTCGCTTCGGCCTGAACAAGAAGCAGCGACTGCCTGACAAGCTCTGGCAGATCAAAGGGCGTCTTCCACTCCTCACCTTTCCGGGCAAACCCGCGAAGCGCCTTGATGATTTCAGCTGCACGATGTGCTTGCTGATCCAGCTCTTCCAAAATCTGGACAAGCTCTTCTGTCTCGCATTGCTGTTCTTTGGCCGTCTGCACAGCGGCGTCTGCATTCTGTGTTATCGCCGTCAACGGCTGGTTCAGTTCATGTGAAAGACCAGCAGCCATTTGGCCAAGCAGCTCACCCCGAGCAAGATGTGACAAATCACGGTTCAGCTTGCTGATCTGGACTTCCGAGATTTTGTTCTTGGTGATGTCGTCGATCGTCGCCACAAGATGGAGCGGGCGACCCTTATGGTCGTGGATCATAATCGCATTCACCTTGACCCAAATCGTCTCGCCATCTTTGCGTCGGCAGCACTTTTCGGTGCTGGACCCGCCACCATCCGCCTCCCCCCTAATTAGTTCGCTTAAGATCATCGGTTCGCCGGTTTGGCAAAGCGCGTCAATTGACATGGTCAGCACTTCATCAAGCGTATGGCCAAAGATATCCGCGAATTTCTGATTGGCGCGCAGAAGCCTGCCGGTTTCGGGTTCAACCTGCACCATGCCGCGTGACGACAGGTTGAAGGTTTGACCATACTCCCGTTCTGATTTCTTCCGCTGAAGGATCTCTTGGGTAAGTGTCTGGTTTGCGTGCTCAAGCTCTCTGTAGGTGCGCGGAATGGGTTCACTGGGGTCAATCTCTCCTTGTGAAATCAACGCGGATCGGACGGCAAATGCCCGAACCGGCTTGTTGATGAAGTTCGCAAGCGACAAACCAACAACGCCGGTCATGACGGCAACAAGTGCGGCGACCCAAATGTCGCGGTTTCGGTTGCGCAAAATCGCGCCAATGAAGTCATTCTCCGGCGCGTATACAGCAATGGTCCACGGCAGCTCCTCACTCATAATGGGCATGATCGTGGACACAAAATTCGCACCACCATAGCTGAATTCAGTATATGTCTCAGCCGCGACAGAGACGAAATCCATCTCCGAAAGATTGGCGAATGCCCGGCGTGCGATAGGGTCTTCGATCTCATCGATGCCAGCAAATCGGAACGTGCCATCAGCATTGGCTGCCTTCAACAACTCGGATCGCGGATGTGCAATGACGTCACCATTACTATTCATGATCAAAGCAGCGCCGCTTTCTCCGATCTTGAGCTGAGACAGAAAATCAGAAATGGCGCTGATCTTAATGTCGACGCCAATCACACCCTGTAGACTGTCACTATCCCGCAGAACCGGTGTTGCGATTGTAATGCCCGGCGACTGAGAAGTGAAAAAGATGTACGGGTCCGTCCAAACCGTCTTGGACTCCCGCTGCGCCTCAATGTACCAAGGGCGCTCCCTTGGATCAAAAACATCAGCCGGGTCATCGCGTTGCTTTACGATGGCAAAATCATCAGTACGCCAAATGAGCTTGGTACTGCGGACCGGGCCAGTATTCGAAATGATCTTCGAACGGTACGGCCCCGGCCCATCGCTGCGCATAACATAGACAAAATTGCCATCCTGATCGCCGTAATAGACGCCGGAGAACTGTGGGGCGAGCTGAAGTTGCTGAAACAACAATTGTTCAAGTTTCTGTTGGTTTTCACTGGCAATGATGCGGTTTTCGGCCAGCCGCGCCGCAAGTTCGGCGGCACTGCGCGCCGGATCAAGAAACCCTTGGGAATGCGCAATCGTATTTGTGCCAACATCGCTCATCAGATTGCGTGCATGATCCAGCAACACCCGCTCTGAGCCGAGATAGGACAGCGTCACCACAATGACGACGGCGATAAACTGAAGTCCGGCGAGGCAAAGCGCGAGCACCAGGCCCAAAGAAGTGTTCATTCAGTTCTTCTCCCCAAGAAACCGACATGCCCAAGCCGGTGTTCAGGTCAGGCTCACGAAAATGTCAGGTTTACTCCGATTGTTGATACCCTGTCAGGGCTTGCCGGGCATATAGGCAAATCTGCCTAGGTAACCATACGGATATGCAGGCCGGATTGGTTTTGCGATACATCGGCTACATTCTCCCGCGTACTGGCTTCTCAAGCGCGCGGGAGTTGCTGTCCCAAAGCAAGCGGTGCAGCTGAACAGGATAAATGAACTTCCCCATTTATCCCTGTTCGATCGGTTCCGGGCCCTGCCCCTCGGAATCGGTTGGTGCACAGATCAATGAGGGGTCTGTGCGCCAGCTGCCAGCATTTCACCAGTTTGGGCAAGAGGACGCTCTTGCCCAGTTACACCACCCCCAGCCTGCACGAACCTCGGCCAGGCGACAGAAAGGCGTGGGCCATCGCAAGAGCCTGAAAAGGTGACACGGCCTTAGCGATCCAAGGACAATGAAGATAATGAAGACAGCTCAAAAATTCGCCATCTTGTCAGCGCTGCTTGGCACAACCCTGATCCCACAGGCTGCGTCGGCCGATGACGTTTTGCTAACCTCATCTGATGGCTCCGTATCCGTTAGGGGCGAATTCGCCGGGACAAAAGGCAATGCATATGTGATCATCTACAACGGGTATGACTTGCTATTGCCGATGACAGATGTGACCTGCACCGGCGATGCATGCCCGCAGTCAGAACCGGCGCCGCGTCTGACCATTATATCGAGCGACAGCTGATGTTCGCTATCATGTGTCCCGACAATGCCCCTCAACGGCCTTGTCAGAAACACCGGCATAGATCGTCGTGATGCTTAAGGCAAAGCAAAGCATTTTGCGTGAGACGACACGACCAGGCGCGAAGATCACCGCGCAAGTACTGCGTCAGCAATTTGATCGCATACCGGTTTCACTGTTTCACTCGCATTCGGCAATGTTTCTTACGGACGTGTTTGCGTTCGGCTACTATTTCGGCTTCGCCGAAGACGCGAGCTGCACACACGGAATGCAGCGCGATGGTCTCGACTTGGACTTTGTCAAAGATGTGCTTAGCCAAGTATTGGGTAACCCGTCGGCGGTTGACCCATTCATTGCCTATGCGCATTGCCTTCGAAACGATATCTTGTTTCAAAAAGGGTATGAGGCAGGAATAATGGATTTCAACGCGTGGAGTGAAAGTGATGGCAACCTACTCCCCTTGTGCTTAGCCCTTCATTTTAAAGGTTTCTAGCCATCCTACCGCGTTACAGCTGCATCACAACTTAGTCTCTGCGAATTGGGAACCCACGGAAAATTTGTACCTCCGTCTGCGATTTAACCACAAAACGAGACCTCGGCTCGTGCAATTCCTCTTTCCCCACTGACGTGTTTTGGTTTCAAAGGTCGCTTCGGACCGACGATGCGGCCCTTGTTCCAAGCAGGACGAAGTGTACAAATGGCAGGTAAGTTTGGTGTTTCCATGACTGATCCTCCGATCCGCCATGCCCTCCCACAACGACAGCCCGACGTTGTCACGGCAGCATATCAGAGGATGCCGCGCTGCATCTGAGGTCCGGAATGGGCCTGCAGCGGAAGTTTCAAATCTTCGCTGCATGCGCTCGCAGCGCAATTGATGGTCCGACTGCCTAAAATTCGGTTCATGTTGGGGTATGAAAACCAGACGATGGTGCTGTCTGCAGTGAAGACACGATTCAAGAGGATCATCTCGCCGAGGGGTCTTTCCTTAGAAGTTCATCTTTTCGCTTGCCAAAACTACCATGCACTCGCCTGATGTATTGCAGGCAGCAAAGCCGAAGTCGCGAAGGTGGCGAACGCCGACCGATCTCGGAACTTTTGCCTTCGCATGTCCTGACTTTCAGTTTGTTCACTGTGTGGTCGCATTGCGAAATGCCCTGGGTGTCATGCCGGTTTCCCGTTTGAACGCTTTGTAGAATGTCGAACGCGAGTTGAAGCCGACATCCAATGACACCGAAAGTGTCGATGCCGCACCTTCACGCAGGAGAGGTTTGGCAGCCTTGATCCGGTGGTGGGCAATATAATCAAAGAACGTTGCCCCAATTTGTTCATTGAGCGTCTGGGAAATCTGATTGGGCAAGGCACCCACATGACGCGACAGTTTTTGCAAAGACAGGTTCGGATCAAGATACAAAGCATCGTGTTCCATTGCGGCTTTGATCCGCGACGCAAGCTGTTCGGCATGCGCCTCGGTTAAGGCAGATCGCGCATATTTCGCTTCGTGCACGCCGTCTGCCGACGCTGGCTGTGTCTTGTCCTTCTGAGGTGGGTCAATCGATGCAAAGGCCATGACAAAAAGCAGAAAACACGCAATCAGACCGTAAACGAGCTCCTCGACAACGAGCTGATCCAATCCTGTGTTTTCGGCGATGAACGAAACTGCCGCCACGAACCATAGGGTGATGAGGGATGCCACAAACCAGTCTAGCCACCGCAGTTCGTGGTCATCGAGGTTTGAATAAAGTGACTGAAGTCTGGACCGGTATGCGTGCAACCTTTTCAGCGTGGCCGCAAGATAAATACAAGATGATGCGACCCAACAGAAAATCAGTACAAAAGTCGCCAGAACAAGCGTTGATGTGACTATACCCGGGGGAAGCTCACCCGCAACGAACATTGCAGTTTTCGCATACGCGGGTTGCAGCCAGTAGCCAATCATCAGCACGCCGGCCGCTATAGGCAAAACGAAGTCGCGCCACTGCATCGTCGCTGATCTGAGTTCGGTCGTTTTTGCGGCGATATAATAGAAGACTGCTGGCGGCAGAATAAGCAGCAGTACTAAAATGACCGGCAAGTAAAAGCCGTAAATCGATGGGGCGAACGCGAATACAAGTGGCGTTAAAACGATACCGCCGAACACGCCGAAGACCACAGTCAGATAAAATCGTGCATGCCCTTGCTGAGGGCCGCGCAACGCCGACATTGCGCCCGCCAGCGCGAGCCCTAGGCAGGCAGCAGAAAGGGCAAGTGATCCATCAGCATGCATGCTGATTCATAGGCTCAATGCCGCATCAGCATCAATGCGCAAAACGGCTCCGGTGTTACCGCCCCAAAAAAATTGTCCGCGCCGTCCCGCGCGGACGACAGAGTGAAATTTCGAGGTCAGACAAGGTCCAGATTTCGCGGCCAATGGACGTTCGGCAAGAACTGCAATTGGTCCAATTGGAACAAAAACATCTTTAGTGAAAGGCGTTCAAGATGACGCTTCAAAAAATCGGAGGGCTTGCCGCCCTCGCATGTGCCGCAACATATCTGTTCGGTTTTGTATTTCTTTTCACGGTCCTCGCTCCCTTGGGGTTTGGGACCGGTGACACAGATGCATCCGCCGTCGTGGCCTTCATCGACGCACAGCCAGGACTACTGATCGTGTGGAATTCGGTCATCTATATCTTGAATGCCTTTGCTTTGGCGATCCTTGTTGTGGCTCTGAATGCACGTCTAAAATCCAACACGCCTGATTGGGCGGCCATCACCCGCGCTCTCGGGTTGATCTGGGCCACTTTGGTCCTTGGTGCGGGCATGATGGCGAATGTAGCGGTCGAACATGCGGCCAAACTTTTTCCGGTTGATCCTGCACAAGCGGCAGAAGACTGGGCGCTGCTCCAAATTGTTGAGTTGGGCCTTGGCGGCGGCAATGAAATCGCCGGTGGGGTGTGGATCTTGCTGGTGAGTATCGCGGGGATGATGGGGCGCAGCTTGGGCAAAATCTCAATCGGCTTGGGCTTGCTGACGGGTGCTGGGGGGCTTGCGACGCTGGTGCCAGCAATCGGAGATGTGGCCGGTGCCGTCTTCGGATTGGGTGCAATCGCATGGTTTATTGCTGTTGGCCTGTCCTTGACGCTCGCCAACGTCAGGGCAGCAAGAAGGCTTGCGACTTAAGGCAACCACGTTGCTTTGACGGTCCAAAGGTTGCATCGCAACGACAGAAACCAATCACTGCGGCCAGACAATCGGGCCGCAGTTTCTTTTTCGGGGATTCCAGCCTGCTGCAGTTAGCCAGTTGCGTTCTAGGTTGCCAACCACTCAAGGATTGCATTGGTTGTCTCGTCAGGTTTTTCCTGCTGAATCCAATGACCACAATCAAGGCTGATCACATCTACGTTGGGCACGAAATCCTTCAGATTTTCGGATTTGGGGATTATGTCCTGTTCTCCGTATATCATCAAAGCAGGCTGAGTGATGATGGGGGATACATCCGCCAGTATATGCCAATTGCGGTCCATATTCCGATACCAGTTTATGCTGCAGACAAAACCTGATTGCGCAAATGCTGCCACGTAAACCGCAAGTTCTTCGTCGTTGAGGATAGGCTCACCCAGAGGTGCTTCGGCCTGCGCGAGGTTGATCATCATCATGCCCGGCTCCGGCGGCGTTGGGGGGACGTTCTTGCGAAATAGGTTGCGAAAAAACCGAGATGTGTTCTGGTCGAGTATTGCATCAGCAACGCCCGGTTGCCGATTAAAGTGAACGAAATAGTTATCGACTCCGAAGAATTCCTCCATAAACGCGATCCAAGGCTTTGGCGTACGTGGCTGATAAGGCAACGCGAGGTTGATGATTTTGGACACGCGATTTGGATGCAGTTGCGCCATGCTCCACACGACATTCGCGCCCCAATCGTGACCAATGAAAACGGCATCGTCGTACCCGAAGTGATCAAGCAGCGCCGCGAGATCGCCCGTCAGATGAGAGATGTCACAGTCTGTAACCTGATCGGGACGCGATGATTTGCCATAACCCCGCTGGTTCGGGACGATGACATGAAAACCGGCTGCAGCAAGGGCTGGCGTTTGGTGACGCCAGGAAAATGCGTGTTCTGGCCAGCCATGGCAAAGGACAATCGGGTTGTCCGAATTTCCCCGCCCAGCTTCAAAAACTTCAAGCTCGACGCCGTTCACTGGAATGAGAGTGGAAGTTGGGAAGGTTGTGATCCTAGACATTTTCAGGTTCCTTTTGAGGTGTGTTCTGATCGCCTAAGGCAAAAACATTCCAAAAAGTGATACCTTTTATGCTAGTCTTCTTTTATGAAGACGCGCAGCCGCCAAGACGCCATCGTCCGCAACCTCCGCCGGAATGGCACTTCGACGATCGAAGCACTTGCATCGACGGTCAACGCATCACGTAGCACGATCATCCGCGACATTGCCGCGTTGCGTGACGAAGGGTACGTCATTCAGACCGAACCTGGGCGCGGTGGCGGGCTAAGCCTAGATGCGTCTTCCGTCCAGACCACGGCGCGCTTGTCTGTGGCAGAGGTGTTCGCATTGATCATTGGTATCTCGGCCATGCGAGCGGCGGGAAACTTGCCGTTCTCAAGCCTTGCTGACGCGGGGCTTTCCAAAATTGAGAAAGCCCTGCCATCCGACAAGATCCGGGATCTACGTCGTTTTCTGGATTGTCTTTATGTCGGCCCCCTCGCGCCGCAAATCGACACTTCCAATCTCGGAAAGATCGCACCTGATTTGTTACCGACGTTTGAGACCGCATTTCTCAAAGGGTTCTTTTTGCAGTTTCGATATCGCGACGCGCAAGGGGCGCAGACCGATCGGCACGTCGAACCGCAAGCAATGCTGATCCTGCCGCCCCTATGGTATCTGGTCGCCTGGGATCCGGCACGCGAAGATTTTCGCCACTTCCGAATGGATCGGATCAGCGCGCCCGCTTGCGTTGAAGGGCAATCATTTCGCCGGCGCATCGTTCCCTTTGATGATGGTGTCCAGCCCATTCGTATCGTTTAGAAACGGTCTATGTCGCTGGACGGAACCGATGTCGCGCCGCCATAGCCCCGATCAAGATGGAAATCATTACCGCCGCAGTCGTCAGGATCGATTTAGCGACTGTCGCGAGACTGCTTGCATGAACCAGCGGAGCGGAACGATCAGGCCAATTCAGAATCATGGCAACAACGCCGAGGTTTTCAATGTAGTCGCAAAGAGCCGCGCCAATCGAGAAAATGACACCAACCCTGACGAGCCAATGAGGGGACATGCTTTGTCCCAACCACTGCATTGCAGAGATGAGGGTAAGCGCAAGCAGAGCGGGATATGCGGTGTCGAGCGGGATTTGATGGCTCAGGTAATACCCGCGCCCAGCGACGCCCAGACCTTCCAACAGCGCCGCAGCAGCCTGTGGGCCATAGCCCAAGGGGCGCATGTCGAAAGGCACCTGACCAGAAACAGCCTCAATATGTGCAAGCGTTACCCTGACCATCAGGATATAGATCAACGCTGCAATCCCGCCAAAGCTAGCCGCCGCCAAGCCGAAATGTCTTTTCCAAATCCTATCAATCATTTTTCAAGCTCCTTCATCTGTGCCAGACATGCACACGAACAAAGCTTCCATGCATTATCATTTGATAAGGCCTACCAGAATGGATTTATGGACGGTTCTGATGCAATCGCCTGACTTGACTAAGGGAGGCTGCGTCGATGGATTTGCTTCTGAGTGGTCCACATCAAAGGTGCAGGCAAAAGCACAGATCGCCCGGCAGGAAGAAGATCATGCAGATGAAATCATTATCTTGGATGGCCATCTCGTGAGCACCATCAGTGATCCTGACGGCAAGGAAGTCTGTGTGGGCCTTTACGCGAGCCCCTGCGTTGTGACGCCAAATATTGCGCGCACGTGCGCGGGCAGGTCGCTTGTTTCGATCACATCGACGACCGAGGCAGAAATTGTCCGGATCGGCAGCGATCATCTGACATAGCTGATGATTTCATCAGAGCCCATTCGCAATTGGGCAAATGGTATCTTAAGGGACTCTCTCAGCCAGAAAGCGGATCGGGAGTGGTGTCTTGCGGCGCTTGGTGGGGCGGATCGGCTGAAGTGGTTTCGCGAGAGTTATCCCGGCTATGAAGACATCTTTGGCCATGCGCTTCTCGCGTCTTTCTTGGGGGTCACGCCTGTGACACTGAGCCGGTTGCGGCACAGCTGAACGGCACTAACGCTTCAGTTCTTCGATCAGAAAATCATAGACCCGCCTGATCCGTCTGCTTGTCGTCAATTCGCGGTGGGCGACCAGCCAAACTGGAAAAAGACAATGGTTCCAGATCAGGCAAGACCCGCACCACTTCAAGTTCGGTATCCCGATGTAGGCATCCAGAATACCGATCCCGGCCCCATGCCTTACCAATTCCCACATCACCAAATAGCTTTTAGTCAGCAATGGAAAGTTGGCCTCTGTCAACCAAGTGTTGACACGGTTTGATACAACAGCCGTTCGGCTTGCAGTCGTTCCTATCGAGACTGCGTCGCAGGACACGAAGTGTGTTTATCCGTCCGCATGCGAAGTAGCGTATGGCTCCTTACCTAGTAGTCTCACTCATCTGGCCGGTTGCGGTGCCAGTCCCGACGGGACCGCTTTGGGAACGATGTGGGACCTGTCTACGGCAGATGGGTCTGTCAGAGCTTCCAGGAAAGCGATGAGTTGCCTTACTTCGTCGTCGGTCAAATCGATTGTGGGAAGGTCGTTTTCTGCCGCGATGCGTGTTCTGAGTGCCGGAGATTGCATCACCCAAGTGTCCCTGAGATCAAACGCCGCTTGCTGGCCAGGGTCCAGCGCTGCGTATCCGAAATCCGAGCCGCGGCCAGAAAGGCGCATGACTTGGTCCAAAGGCGGCAGAACAACTGTGGACCCCTCAAAGCCCTCCAAACTTTCCATTGGGTTCAAATGATGGCGGACCATCTCCTCTAGTTCATCAAAAGCGCCGCTATGACCCCAGGGGCCGGTCAACGTGACATTCCGTAGTGAGGGTGTCCGGAACGCGAACAGGTCATCTGTGTCTCGGTTGACGCGATACCGTCCCTCGTCCTCGGTTCGGCCTGCGAGGCCTGTCTTGGCAATGTAGCTGAAATCCCTGCCATGACCCTTGCCGGGCCCGATCTGCGGCATGGCGATGGCATGGAAGGCGTGGTCGGTCAGCAAAGGCCCGCTATGGCATGACGCGCAGTTTGCCTTTCCGTAGAACAGGGTCAGCCCGCTCCGAGCCTCCGCTGACAGAAGCGACAGGTCGCCGGTGCGCAAAATCTCATCGAAAGGGCTTTCATCAGACCTGAAAGCGACGGTCTGAAAGGCCGCAAGGGCTTCGGCCAGGTGGGTATAGGTTACGTCATCTGCGCCTGCGACATCAGGAAAGGCTGCACGCAGCATGTCCAGATAGTCAGGCGCCGCAGCGACCCGTGTTGCCAGCACTCGCCAGACCTCTGGCCGATCTTCGGTAAAGGCGGCATTGGCGACAGGATTTTCGCCAAGCTGCCCGGCCATTTCGATGGCGGAGGTCACCGGAAAGAACGCCTGTGCGACCAGAACGTCTGATACGCCCTCCGGGAGATGGCCGCCTGCGGGGTTGCGAATGCGCTTGCCGTCCTCCAGCAATTCCACCCGGCCGTCATGAAACAGCGAGACATACTCGCGCGCGCCGATGTTCCACAGCGGTTGCGCATTTCGCGGTACCCGGCCCGTTACGGCAGTTTCGGTGCTGCGGTCCGGACCGACCCCCACGCCACCTTCACCGATGCCAAGTGCAAGTCCATCGCCTGACCCCAGTTTTGGATCGTGACAAGTGCCGCAAGAGATGTTGCGGTTGCCCGACAGGATCGGATCAAAGAAGAGATTGCGTCCAAGTTCGACAAGCTGATCGCCCGGTGCGCCATCATAGAGAAAGCTGTCATCCGACAATGGCGCGGGCAGTGTTGGTGCATCTGCGCCCGATGTTGCGATGGTTGAAACGCACACAATCGCGAGCAATACGGACAGCAGGAGGAAGTGACGGGAGAGCATGGTCTGATCTTTCTTTGGAACTGGTCAAGACTGTGTCTTCGGCACGACTGATTTAAGCAGCAGCAAGACATCGCCTGTGTAGTAGGGCTGGCAGGGGTGGTTCAGGACAGGTGATTGGGCGGCGACGTCGTAGCCCAGTCGCCGATAGAGCCGGACCGCGCCATCATTCTGCCCGTAGACCTGAATGCTGACGGTTTCAAAGCCTGCATCGCGAGCCTGTTTCTCGGCATGGGCCATCAAAGTCGCGCCAATCCCAAATCCCCGCGCCCCGGCACGCACTGCTAGTGCGTTAACGTACCATGTGCCCACGGATTTCGCTTCCAGCGCGACGAACGGCGCAATGGGTGCTGGCAGATCGGCGGCAGCGCTTTCGTCTGCCGACGTAATCGGGTAGCTCAGCACCATTCCCAGCACATGGCCTTCGCGCTCTGATACAATGGCGTTCTTGTAGGAGAATCCGCCCTGTTCGCGCCGCGCGCGCGCAGTGCCGACATCGAGCGGGGTTTGGTCACCTTCGACGCTTTGTGCCCACAGCCAAGAGGGAATGCCCTCTCCGGCGATGTCGATAAGGCGGGCGAGGTCTTCACCATCGGATCGTCGCGCGGGGCGAAGCGTATGTGTTGAAAAATCCATCACGGCAGCTCTCATATTGAATTGGTGGCCCCTGCCTGCCCGAGCGGCGGACAGGGGTATCTTGGTTGTCATCAGGTCGCAGGCGCTGCGACCGGGTCAATCGGCCCAACGGGCATGCCCGAGTCCCATTCGGTGTGGTCGGTTTCGTCGACCCGCCCGAAATAGGTGTTGTGCCAGCTTTCAGTCCCTTGCTCCGGCGCGATTGACGCTTGCTCTTCGCCCGGAATGTCGATGGACAGGCGCGCGCCAAAGCCATCGGTCATTCCCAGCAAGGTTTGAGTCATCTCGGCGCCGACATGGGCGTAGACGCCAGTTCCTCCGGTGATGGCGCGGGGTCCGGCTACATCGACATCCGCCAGTTCGGCACCCTGGTTGATCAGGATCTCACCACTATCGAACTCAAAGACCTGGCGCGAGATGACCCAGGCACCGGTCAGCGTGCGCGCACCGTCGCCGACGAAGTACCCATCGCACGTCCAGCGGCCGATAACCTTGTCGGGGAAGGCCGGGCGGCCATCGGCAAGGGTGCCCTCAGCGCCATCATCGAGAGTGCCATCTTCGTAGATGTAGCCCTGGGTCACGAAAGCATTGCCGTAGGCGGGCATCCCGTCATCAAAGACCGGCTCGGCCGCGAAAACAAAGCGCGTGAGGTCTTCGGCGACGTCGAAGGACATCGGCGCGCCCTCGGCCATCGCAAAGCCGGTGGAGGCCAGAAGGGCCAGGGTGGAGAGAGTTGATTTGAACATGTCTTTTCCTTTCAGGTGTTCAGCTTCGTTCAGTCAAAGTCACAGAACGCTTGCAGTTTGTTCTGCAGGCGGCTGTTTGGTTGCGAGCGCCGAAGCGCCCGGCATTTTGGTGGTTCAGGTCTTGGTCGCTTCGCAGATCGCAGCGACGTGGCGGTGATCGGTGCCGCAACAGCCGCCCATCACCGTCAGGTTCGGCAAAAGAACCGAGAGGCCCGTATAAAGCTGCCCGAGCTCAACGGGATCGCCATCATCAAGCGTGTCCGAGGCGTCGAGCTCGGCATGGCTCATGCGCGAGGCATTGGCTCGCAAGCCCATTATCCGCCGCGTCCAGTCGCCGTGCAGGACATGGGCAAAATGATCCGGATGCGCGCAGTTGATCATGAAATAAGCCGGATAGTTTTCCGTCGCTTCATCCACAGCGCGGATCGCGTCACCAAGAGCTTCGCCTGAAGGCAGACGTCCGTCGGTCTCGACCGTGAATGCAATTGCAACCGGGAGCCCAAATGTCTTGGCAGCGCTGGCAATGCCAATGGCCTCATCCGCGTAGGTCATCGTGATCGCTGACGCCATGTCTGCGCCAAATTCACTGAACCAGCCAACCTGTGCGGCGTGATAGGTCTCGGCCGCCTCTGCCGTCAGAACCCGTGTCGGCGCATAGCCGTCATCCAGCGGGCCGATCACTCCGTTCACGACAAAGGGGCTTTCGCCGGTTTCGAAACGGTCTCGCAGGCGGTTTAGCGTGCAAATGGCCTCGCGATGGACGGCGCGCAGTGCATCCTGTGACATACCGAGTTCCGCAGCCCACCGGGCACTTGCCCGCCATGTGGGCGTATCCATGACGAAACCGCGCTTGGCTTCGACGGCGATCCGGGCGAAACGCTCCATATAGGCGTCCATCGCGGCGATCCCCGCATCGGTCTCCAGCGCCTTGAAGGCGGCAAAAAGTGGCAGATCGATCCCGTTGTGGAAGATCAGGGTCGTCTCCAACCCGCCATCGGTAATCATCTTCTGTCCTGCCAGCTGCGGCAGCGCGTTGCGGTATTTCATGGTCTGTCCTTTCTGTTGGACAAAGACCTATGCGGAGATGGGACGCTAAGCTTGAGGATGGTCTGAGAAGAATCTGAGGTTTTGCCGAGCTTTCACTGAAAGCCGGAAGAAGGTAGCCTTGGCCCCATGCAGATATTGCTTTCTGATATCACGGTCGACTTCGACCGAATGATCGCTGTTCAGGGGGACGAGACCCGCCGGCTTACACGACAGACTGCAGGCATCCTGCAAGCACTTGTTTCAGCTGATGGCGATGTTGTCACAAAGGACGATCTTATAGCAGATATCTGGGGCGGGCGGATCATCACGGATGCATCACTTTCGACGGCCCTGAAAGAAGCACGCCGCGCCGTAGGCGATACAGGATCAGAACAACGCATCATTGAAACGGTCCACGGTGTCGGGTTTCGTTTGGCGGTGCCCGCTACCCAAGGCACGACCGTCACAGGTTCGCAACGGAAACCCCCTGTCATTCTGGTTCTGCCTTTCCGCAGCCTTAGTTTGGCGGACGACAGCTACATCGCAGACGGTTTTAGCGAGGAGATCACTTCGCACCTCACGCGCTTTCGCAATCTGCGCGTCTTGTCTCACGTGACGGCCTTGCACATTCAGGCACATGGTATGGACCACGCCGAGATCGCAAAAACCTATGGCGTTGATTTTGTGATTGAGGGCAGCTTGCGTCGCGCGCCCGAACGACTGCGCGTCACGGTTCAGGTCAGTGATGTTTCGACGGGTGAGATTGCGTTAATGGAGCAATTCGACCGATCCGGGGACCCCCAAGGGATCTTCGACGTCCAGAACGAGATCGGTCTGCTCACCGCCGGACGCATTGGGTCGCAACATGGCGACATTGGCACCCGCGTTCGGCGGCGCGCAGCCAAGGGGCAGGCCCAGACATGGGATGTCTATGCCGCTGTCGCCCAATTCTACGCGTTTTACAAGACCTACAATCCGAAGTTGCATTTTGATTTACGAGAGCGCTTGCCGCTGCTTCTTGAGGCTGACCCCGAGGCATCCGATGGGTGGGCAGCCCACGCCCTCATTCTTTTGGAAGAGAAGCGCTATCACCTTAACGAGCGTTCCGGTGTGAATGCACCACAACTCGGATTGGATGCAGCACGGCGGGGCGTCGAATGTGATCGGCAAAGCGGATTTGCTCGCATGGCGCTGGCCCTGTGTCAATTTCACACCGGAGATTTGCCCGGGTTTCGTGAGACTGCGAAGGTCGCGCTACAACTCAACCCGGGCCACGCTGATATCCTTGCGGAAGTCGGCCATTGCCACGCCTTTCTTGGCGAATTCGACCGCGCGATTCCGCTTCTGGATCAAGCGATTGACCTCAGCCCTATTCACCCCGGCTGGTATCACTACGCTCATGCCTGGCGGTTTGCTCTTGGTGATTTCTGGCAGGCAGCCCTGCTGGAGATCGAGAAAGTCCCGATGCCGGGGTTTCCTTGGTACCACGCGCATCAGGTCTGGTTTCATGCAGAGTTGGGAAACCCCGAGGCCGCTGAACAGGCGCGAGTCGCACTCCTCGAAATCCTTCCCAACTTCGAGGCGGATATCCCAAAGGAAATGGTGTTCAACTACTTCACGGGACCGTTGGTGCGAAAGGCATTTGATGGATGGAAGAAAGCAGGGCTTAATGTCCATCTTCCACTCGAAATGGCGGATCTGCCAAAGCCTGTACGAGATTGAGGGATCGTCCAGGCTCTGGAGATGACTTGGTCACCAAGCACTTCGATCCCGAGTTCTTGCGCGCGCAGCGAAAGTCCGGCAAGTGGGCTGCCGTTGCAGAACCGAGACAAGGCGTTGGATGTCGGCTTTAGGGCCGTTCGGTTCTAGGGAGCCGTGATAGGCGGAGGCTTTCGTCGCTTCCCCGACAGCGCATTTCCGGTGATGGCAGTGAGTAGAACTGCGCCGCCAATCAACGTGTACTGGCTGGCGGTTTCTCCGAGAAATAGCCAGACCCAGAGTGGGCCAAGTAGGACTTCGGCTAGAGATAGCAGGGCGAGCTCTGCCGCTGGGAGGCTGCGAGAACCCAGCGTGTAGAGGATCAAACCTGCGCCAACTTGGAACACACCCATGCCCATTGCGATGCCGCCGTCATTGGGGCTCAGTACGACGGAGAGCCCAAGTACTAGGCATATCGTCCAAGTAATGATGATCGCGAATATGCCCGATAGGAAGACAGCTGGCAGCATTTCCCCTGTGCGGCCCCAACGCAGGGCGACTGTGAATACAGCGAAACCGAAGGCCGATCCGAGCGCGGCAAGACTGCCTTTCAGAGCCACACTGCCGGATTTGTCGGCAGCCATGATCCCGATCCCTCCGATTGCTACTGCGATTGCCACCCATGTCGCACTGCGGACTGGCTCTCTCAACACGATCCAGCCGAGCACGGCAGCCATAAACGGCGCAGTCGCAAACAGCAGCATTGCATTCGCAACCGAGGTATTCTGTATCCCGTAAATCCCTCCGGAATAGGCCGCGACAAGGGAAAGCCCTGCGATGACGGCCGGGGCGCCGATGTGCCGGATCTGAACAAAGGGACTTTCGCTAGAACGCACCCAGATGAGCACGTATAAGAACAGCGACATGCTAATCGACCGGTAGAGCAGAATCTGCCACACGGTGGCGTCGTCGATCAGGCGAATGCCAAGACCGACCGTCGACCACAGAACCCCAGCTGCAAAGACGAGGAGCACGCCGTATTTGTGGGCATCTGTGTCGAAGGACGATGGCACTAAGGATGTCATGTCGGGCCGATCAAGGAAGTCGCTACATGAGAACTAGCGATTTGGTGAGCGCTTCGGCCATTCATTTGCGACATTCACGCGATTTGCCGCATATGGACTTGGACATCGCCGTTTCGTACATACGTACCTTTAGGATAACGGCTGTGTTCATCGCCAAATGTCCCCTCCAAAACCAGAAACTCTTCTCCGCCCGTATGAGTATGCTCGTTGAACCTTGAGTTTGGGGCGTAGCGCACAATCGACGTTGCACGGGCAACTTCGTCGCCGTTTCGGTCCAGCATCTGACGATCGACCCCAGCCATAGGCGAAGGACGCCAATCTTCGTAATCAGGTAAGACAACTTCGCGTTTGGTGAAATCGGCTCGTAGTAGCATGGGCAGTCTCCCTGATATCTTCTGATGTTGAGGTAGTGTCAGCCGCACAGAACGCGCGGCTGACACTGATGCACTGATCCGCTCAATTGGCTTGATAGATGCGGATTTCTGGGTCCGCGGAAAGCAACGACCCGAGCTCACCGACGATATCCTTTTGAAACAGGTCACTCGTTAGATATGCTCGTGCCTGCTCAACGGTTTCAAACCCATGCAGTACTTGCACATCCTCGGCACGGATCAGAAGGGACTTTTGTTCTGCCCCCTCAATCGCCATCAGAAACGGCTCCTTGTAATTGTTATAGATAGCGGCTGCTGCGGGGCGATTTTCATCACTGATTTGGAGCGTGATTTCAAGATAGGCTCCGGGGTCGGCGAGGGCAGTTGTTGCGCTGAGGGCGAGTGCTGCGATAGCTGCTATGGTTTTCATGGCTTAGGTTCTCCAGTTTGGATGATTTCGACACCCACCAACGTGAAGTCTCATGCCTACGATTAGAAATTCCTTCTTCTTATGAACCTATTCGAATTTCGATCTAAACGCACATGCAGGCACATGCTATGTCGTTGATGGCCTACAACTGCTGACAAAACCGCAAGGAAAACAAACGTGAATTTTCAGCACCTTAGATTCGCTATCGCTCTCGCAGAGACCGGATCATTTACCAGTGCGGCAGACCAGTGTTGCGTCACTCAACCTGCCCTTTCAAATGCAATCGGTCAGTTGGAAGATGAACTGGGGTCCAAATTGTTCGAACGCACGACAAGGTCCGTCAAGACAACAGAATTTGGCGAGAAAATGATCACCAAGATGCGTGACATTGTTGATGCGCGGCTAAATTTGTTGACCAGCGCCGCAGATTTTCTGGCCCGGGACGACAGAACCGTTCGTATCGGGCTGTCACCACTCATAAGTGCGGACTTCTCAAAGGCCGTTCTGACACGCTCAAGGGAGGCGGGCCTAAGCATTGTCCTGACGGAAATGAACAAGGCAGACATCGGCCCCGCCCTTCAGAGCGGCACAATTGATTTCGGTCTGGGTCCGACACCGCAAAATGATACGAATTTACAATCGACGACGATTTATAGTGAGCCGCTTTTGTTCGTGTCAGATCAACAAAACGATGCCCGGCCGGCAGCCCAAGATCTAGGCGGGGTTTCAGGGCAAAAGGTGCTCTTGGTGCCCGATGATTGTGGGCTGTCTGACACTGTGCGCATCCTTTTTCGAGATGCCAAACTAGATTTGGATGAATACGAAGGACGCGCGCTCGGTTACAATGTCTTGGAAAAATGGGCGCGCATGGGGATTGGCGTGACGCTCCTGCCCATGTCTCAAGTGGCTGATGAGAGTTTTGCTCGGCCATTGAAGCTTTCGGATAACAGTTTTGCAATGATCAGTTTTGAGGCGTTCTGGACCGTTGGGCAAGAAGAGCGGAAATGCTTTCAAACCATGGTGGGCTGTTTGACCGGTTTTCAGCGTGTAGAGTAAAGTTTCTTAGGCACTCATGGTTTTGTGTCCTGAGCCTATGAAGTGGAACAAGCCATGCTCAACAATTGAAATTGGCTTGTCGCCGCATTGATCCGCCTTTTGTGTTCACTCAAAGCTGCCATGTTGCGCATCGCAGACAGTGCCGCATTGACCTTGCGCACCTCCATGCACGAGCCCCACTGTGTCGAAAGCTGCGACGTGAACTAATGTCGGCTGTTGCTATGCTATGGCCAAAATCTGAGGGATTTTGCGACCATGGGACAATTCACTGGCTGACTGAATCAACGCGTCGGCGTCAATGCGGAAATGACGGTACAAATCCGCTATAGATCCAGTCTGACCGAAATGCTCCACACCGTGCGGGATCGTTTTATGACCATGAACGGCACCCAACCAAGAAAGCGTTGCCGGGTGTCCGTCGATCACAGTGATCAATGCACAGTCGCGCGGCACATCCGCCAGCAGCGTTTCGATATGAGCCTCAGCGCCCCGAATGCCGTTTGCGCGCGCCCGTTGCGCTGCGGTCCAGCCAGCGTTTAGCCGGTCAGCAGAGGTCACTGCCAACACGCCGACATCCCGTCGTCCCTGGGCGATATGGCCTGCTGCCCTGATGGCCTCTTGTGCGACTGCGCCTTGATAAGCAATGACAACTTCGCAATTCGGTCCCGGTTTGCGCAACCAATAGGCGCCGTCGATGGCGCCTTGACGGAAGTCGTCATCCGCGCGATTGCCGGTTTGCTCAATCGGGTTGGTCGTCAGACGCAAGTAGACCGAGCCGCCGGTCTCGTCGCGCAACCAGGTGCGCTCATCGGGATCTCCCTCGCCATCTTTTTGCATATAGGCAAAGGCCCATTCCATGATGACTGCCAGTTCATCCGCAAATGCAGGCTCGAACGCGGCCAGTCCGTCTTGCGACATGCCGATCAGGGGCGATGCAATTGATTGATGCGCGCCGCCTTCTGGAGCCAATGTGACACCCGAGGGCGTCCCGACGATCATAAATCGGGCATCCTGGTAGCAGGCATAATTCAACGCATCCAAACCCCGGGACACGAAGGGGTCATAGACCGTTCCAATGGGGATAAGTCTTTTGCCAAAAACCGAATGCGAAAGCCCCGCCGCAGCCAGAAGCAGAAACAGGTTCATTTCAGCAATGCCAAGTTCGATATGCTGGCCATCTGGTGTAAACTCCCACTTCGCGGTGGAGGGGATATTTTCAGCCTTGAAAGTGTCGGATTGATGCGCCCGCGCGAAAAGCTTTCTGCGATTGACCCAGGGGCCAAGGTTGGTTGTGCCGGTAACATCCGGAGAGGTCGTCACGATACGTTCAGCCAGCGTGCTGTTGCCTTTGGACAGGTCATCCAGAATTTTGCCAAATGCCATCTGGGTGGAGATCTCACGACCCGATGCCAGATCAATCGCAGGGACGTCGATAACGTCATCTGAGTATCGGCGCGGCCCTCTCGCGAAGAAGGGTGTATTCTGAAGAGTTTTTTCAAACGCTGCCGGGTCTGCGATGGTGGCAAAGCGCTCCCATTCGTCACCCTCAGCGACACCCATATATTTCTGCCACTCGGCCATCTGGGTTTTGTTCATCAACCCGCCATGGTTGTCTTTGTGGCCGGCAATCGGCGTACCCCAACCTTTGATTGTGTAGGCGAGGAAACAGACAGGGCGGTCGTGATCTATTGCGGCGAAGGTATCTGCCATGGTGGTCACGCAGTTGCCACCCAGATTTTCCATCAGGGCGGCAAGTTCATCATCGCTGCGCGCATCAAGCAACGCGCTTACGTCACCTTGGTCGCCGAGGGACTCCATCAAACGCTCGCGCCATACCGCGCCTCCCATGAAGGTCAGTGCTGAGTATAACTGGTTGGAGCACTCATCGATCCATTGACGCAGCTTCTCTCCGCCCGGTTCTTCAAATGCAGCGCGTTGCAGAGCGCCGTATTTGACCCGGACAACATCCCATCCGAAGGTATCGAAAATTTGCTCGATCCGTTTGAACAGGCCTTCACGCACCACGCCGTCCAGTGACTGTCGGTTATAATCAATGATCCACCAGCAATTGCGAAGATCGTTCTTCCACCCCTCTTGCAGGGCTTCATAGATATTACCTTCGTCCAGCTCGGCATCGCCAACCAATGCAATCATGCGTCCAAGCTTTTGCGCATTGCCCCAGGATTTGGCCTCCACATAGTCCTGCACAAGTGACGCAAACGAGGTGATAGCAACACCAAGGCCCACCGACCCGGTCGAAAAATCCACGTCATCGATATCTTTCGTTCGAGAAGGATAGCTTTGCGCGCCGCCAAACCCGCGAAAGTTCTCCAACTTCTCACGGGTCTGGTTGCCCACCAGATACTGAATTGCGTGAAAGACCGGAGAGGCATGTGGTTTGACAGCGATGCGGTCTTCAGGGCGCAGGGTCTGGAAATAAAGCGCGGTCATGATCGACACCATCGATGCAGACGATGCCTGATGTCCTCCAACCTTGATCCCGTCAGCCTTGGGCCGAATGTGGTTCGCATGGTGGATCATCCAGTGAGACAGCCACAGCAAACGTTGTTCGATTGCTTTGAGATCGATGGACATGGTGAATTTCCTTAGGCTGCGCTGCGGATCGGGGATTTCGGCAAGGCTTGTTCGAGATCGTGTATTATGTCGTCTACCCCCTCCAGACCAATGGATAGGCGTACCAGCCCGTCGCTGATGCCATGAATGGCGCGTTCTTCGGGCGTGTAGGTGGAATGAGTCATGCTAGCGGGGTGCTGCACCAATGTTTCGGCATCTCCCAACGAAACGGCGCGGGTGATCAATTGCAATTTGTTCATCAAGGTGCGTCCTGCTTCAAGGCCGCCATCCAGTTCAAATGCAATCATGCCGCCGAATTTGGACATCTGTCGCCGGGCGACATCATGCTGCTCAAAACTGGCCAACCCTGGATACCAGACCTTTCGTACACCATGGGAATGCTCCAGATAATCGGCAATCGTCGCAGCACTGCTGCAATGCCGATCCATGCGCAATTCTAGTGTTTTGAGTCCGCGCAGTATGAGCATTGCGTTGAACGGGGCCATGACTGCGCCGGTCATATCTTTCATGCCATAGAGACGGATTTCTGACACCAGCTCGGCCGATCCGGCCAGCAGCCCCGCAACAACATCCCCGTGACCGCCAAGATATTTGGTCGCCGAATGCAAAACGAGATCTGCGCCGTGTTTGATCGGCTGGGTCAGATAGGGTGTTGCATAGGTATTGTCCACCACGACATAGGCCCCCTGCGCATGCGCGATGGCCGATACAGTCTGGATATCCACAAGGCGCATGTTTGGATTGGCGGGGGTCTCAAAATAAACCACCTTGGTCTTTCCGCTGATCGCCGCCGTCAGGTTGTCCGGCTCGGTCAGGTCCACATGAGTTACGGTCACACCAAATTTAGCCAGCCCGTGCCGCATGAAGGAAAATGTGCAGCCATAAAGCGTCTTGTCGAGAATGACCTCATCCCCGGGTGCCAGGAGCGTCCACATGGTTGCGGTGATCGCGCCCATCCCTGAGGCCAAAGCCAATCCTGCTTCTGCCCCCTCGAGCACCGCGATGCGTTGCTCCAGCAAATCACATGTCGGGTTCGAGATGCGCGAGTAGATATGCCCTGCCTGCTCGCCCGCAAACATCGCCCCGCCTGCCTCGGCGGTTTCGAATGCGAATGTCGAGGTCAGGTGCAAAGGAGGCGTCAACGCGCCTTCGTTTTCCATCGGGTCATAGCCATGGTGAATAGCGAGGGTGGAAAAGCTGTCGGGGCGGTTGCGCATTGGATGACTCCTTGATTTTCGAGAAGCAGTGTATGACGGCAAGGGTGACGAAATATTCCAAATGTGCCTTAACTTTACCAGTTTCTAGCATTATATGCTAAAAATGAAAAAAATGGACCGTAAAGACCAACAAATCATCCGAGCGCTGCAGCGCAATGGCCGCATGACGAATCAAGACCTGGCAGCAGAGGTGAACTTGTCTCCTTCGCCCTGTTTGCGGCGGCTGAAGTTACTTGAACAGAATGGTTTCATCACCGGCTACAGCGCCAACATAGACGCCGAGGCCTATGGTTTGCCGGTAACTGTATTCGTTCACGTCAAACTAGAAACCCATACTGAGGCAACGGTAAAGCAATTCGAAACGGACATCGCGCGGATTGACCAGGTACTGGAGTGTTTCGTCATGACTGGCGCATCGGATTACCTGCTTCGTGTAGTCGTCGCTGATCTTTCTGATTACGAAAAATTCGTTCGCAGAAAGTTGCATCCTCTGGGTGGTATTGCCTCCATAGACAGCAGCTTCGTCTACGGAGTCGTCAAGAAGACAAACGTATTTCCAGTGACAGAGTGACGGTGCTTGATGAACTGAGATGTAAATGATTGCGGACATTGGCGCAGATGCAGCGAAAACTCTCATTGTCCCGCGATGTGTGAGTTCGAGCAAGCCCAGAGTTCGCGGTCGCGGCGAATGGCGGCTACTGGTGCAAGGCGCAGCATTCGGAACTATGCGCTCTTTTTCTCTTTCGCTGTGATCTGATCGAAGGTCCGCTTGTCTGTTTGGGTTAGCTGATGTGGTGAAGGTCAAATCACCTGCCATTCAACATCACGCCGCTTTTCGCCGACATCGCCCGCCTTGGGCTGGCCAAGCCGTGCTGCTTGGGCTTTTTATATGGTCAGACCCTTTGCCATGCGGAGCGAGCCGATGATCACCCTTGTCTTTGCCGGAAACATGTCGGCCAGCCGCCGTGCCGTGTTTGAACGCGCAGCGGCCCGATGGGACCGGGTGATTGATACCAGCTTTGATCCGGTTGAGGTTGAGGGCACGACATTGCGTGGCGTGCAGATTGATGTCTCGATCACGTCGATTGACGGACCAGAGGGTGTGCTGGGCCAAGCGGGTCCGTCGATCTTGCTGGGAAGCACTGGTTTGCCTGCCAAGGGCATCATGCAGTTTGATACCGCTGATGTGGAGCGGTTGGAGGCGCAGGGTGGCTTTGCCGACGTGATCCTGCATGAAATGGCGCATGTCCTAGGCTTTGGCACGCTTTGGCCGCGTCAGGCCCTGATTGTCGGATCAGGCAGCGCGGACCCACGATTTACCGGGCCCGCAGCAGCACGCGAATACGCCCTTTTGGACCCTGATGGCGGTCGCTTTGTGCCTATTGCCAATACTGGCGGGGCCGGGACGCGCGAGGCCCATTGGCGCGAGCTGATCTTTGGTGATGAGCTGCTGACCGGCTTTCTGTCTGGCGCTGATCGCCCGCTTAGCCGGATGTCTGTCGCGTCATTCGAAGACCTTGGCTACGGCGTGGATTACGCCGCTGCTGATCCGTTTGAACTGCCCACATTCCGCCAATTGGCCCTGATGGGCGTGACCGAGGCCGTGCGCATATGCGATTTGTGCCGGATGGGCAGAACAACGCCAGTCCTGCTTGATTCCTGAGCGGTTCTTTGCGCCTTTGACGGGGCTGCGACGGCCCGGCGGGATTTGGCTGAGCGTGTTCTTGCGTGAAATCGGGAATTCCCGATTGTCCCTGTTTTATTAGGCTTCGGGCGGTATTTCTGAACCGATCATTTACCCAATGGAGCCTCGTTCCGATGTCAGAACCTGTTCGTATTTCTTTTGCGCGTTCGCTGGTTACGTCCGGATATGTCCAAACCAGCGCCCCGCAGGCGCGGATCAATTGGGATGTCGGTGGTGCGGCGACACCTTACCTGTTGCTGTCGCCTGTTGCGGCGGACGACAAGGCCACCGCAACAGACGCCGACGAATTCATTTTCTGACGCTAGGCGCTGTGGTTTTGGTTTTCCAACACCTCGACCGCAAGGATCGTGGGCAGGTGGCGCGCGATTTCGTCCCAGCTTTCCCCTTCATCTATGCTGGCAAAGACCGATCCGCTATTGGTGCCGAAATAAATCCCGGCAGGGTCCTGAGTGTCCCCCGACATCGCCTGTCGTAGCACCGTAAAGTAGCAGCTTTGCTGAGGGAGCCCGTCGCGCTGTGCTTCCCATGTTCCCCCGGCATCCCGTGAACGCCAGACTGCCGCTGCCGCATCGGGCGGGTATCGACCGGCGCTGTCCCCGTTCAGCGGAAGCGTCCAGATCGTATCGGGGTCGCGTGGATGCACCCGGATCGGGAAGCCGAAGGTGGATGGCAGCCCATCGGTGATATCGTCCCATGACCGTCCCCCGTCAGATGACCGCCAGACGCCATGGTGATTTTGCTGGTAAAGCCGGTCCTCATCCCCCGGTGCCCGCATCATGTTATGTACGCAATGCCCGGTTTCCCCGTTGGCAGGTGCTGCCGGGTGATCATGCTGACCACAGCTTTCCGCATTGGACAGCCGGTTGCGCCGTTCCCAGGTTTCACCCCCGTCTTCCGTCGCAAAGACGCCCGCCGCCGAAATGCCGATCCAGATTTTATCCCGGTTGGCCGGGTCCCCGACGATTGTGTGCAGCACAAGGCCGGCCGCCCCGGGGTTCCAGCTATCGGCTGATGCATGATTGGTTAGCCCGTCCAGCTTTTTCCATGTCTTGCCTAGATCACGGCTTGCCAGAAGCGCCGCCGGTTTGGTCCCGGCGTAGAGCGTGCCGTGCACATGCCCCAGTGACCAGATTTGTCCGAATGCATCGCCGAAGGGCAGGGGGGCGTCCGTCCAGCCAATGGCTTGCGCGAAATCGGTGTCGTTTGCTGCCCAGTCGTCGACCATGCCCTTGGTCAGTTTCGTGACCTCCCATGTCTGGCCGCCGTCGTCCGAATGCCAGATCCCGGCCCCATGCCAGTCGCCGCCGCCACCGGCCCAGATGTTTTGCCCATCCCCGATGACGTGATTGATGGGCCAGCCATCGCAATATGGCCCTGAAATCTGCCAATCATCGCGCCCGTTTTTTCCGGTGACCAGAAAGGCCCCTTTGGTGGTGCCGACAAGGATCGTGGTTTGCATCGCATCTCTCCCCCGCATTGGTGCTGTTTGATGCTATCACGCGTGCCCGTTTTGCCAAAATGGCACGCGCTGGGTGCATGGCTGCCATGCGGTTTTGCCGCTGCCTAATGTGTCAGCCAAACCCCAGTTCAGGGGTGAAAGGAAACATCATGTCAGATCAGTTTGATATCCGAACCGCAGATATGCCGGAAGAAATGCACGCCCTTTTGCGCGACTACCCGCGCGAGGCTTGGGCGGCGCATCCCGGCTTTCGCGAGAAAACCCGCCATTGGCTGGGTGCCCACCGCATGTTCCGGCAGCTAAGTGCGGCCGTCCGCAAGGATACCGAAAGCTATCTGAATGGCGACAGGGATCCGCAGGATTATGCCGGGCGGTTGAGCTATCGCGGCAATGCGCTTGTCGGCAATCTGCATGGCCATCACGGTTGGGAGGATCATTCCTATTTCCCCGAACTGTCTGCCGCTGACCCGCGCTTTGATGCGGGGTTGGAGATTTTGGAGAAGGATCACGCCGCTTTGGATGTTGTGCTGGACAGTTTTACTCGTACCGCCAATCGCGCGATCAAGCTGGTGCAGCTTGATGAAACCGCGGCGCGGGACGAGGCGGGTAAACTGCACGGCGTTGCCGAAACTATTGAGGCGTTTCTGGAACGGCACCTGTCTGACGAAGAAGAACTGGCGGTTCCGATCATTCTGCATCATCGTCTGCGCGGATAAGAAGGAAGCCGCCTGTGACCAAATCAGTTGAGGAATCGCAGAAAGACATCGCCGCACGGCGCGCCAAAGGTGAGTTCGTGCGGGGTGTCAGCCGGTTTCGTGCTGTGTTGGGGGAACATCTTGATTTTCCGGCGGAACCGGGGCGCTATCATCTGTTTGTCGCGCTGAATTGCCCTTGGTGTCATCGTGTCACGCTGGCCCGCAATGTGCTGGGCTTGCAGGATAGCATCACGATGGATGTGGCCTTTCCCGGTCGCACGAATGATGATGACCCGGTTGCCCCTAATCTGTGGGAGTTCAATCCCGCGCGCGTCGCGTCGCTGACTGGGACGACATTGCCTGAATGCACGACAGAGACGGCGACGGGGCAAGTCTATCGGCTTGCCCGCCAGATCTATGATGCCGAAGGATCGGATGAGGCATCGCTGCCGATCCTTTATGATAAGAAGGCCAAGCGCATCGTGAATAATGAGAGTGCCGAGATTATTCGCATGTTGAACGCGCAGGCGGAGGCGTTGGGGGCGGCTGAGGCTGCGCAGCTTGATCTTTATCCGGCGGATTTGTCGACAGAGATTGATGCGCTGAATGAAGAGATTTACGTGGCCATCAATAACGGCGCCTACAAGGCCGGGTTCTCATCCGATCAGGCGGTCTATGCCGCGGCCTTTGAGGCATATTTTTCGATGTTGCAGGCATTGGAGGATCTTTTGGCCGCCGATGATCGGCCCTTTCTGACCGGTGATCGTTTTACCGAGGCTGATTTGCGCCTGTTTCCGACCCTCTATCGCCATGATCCGGTCTATTATGTCAGGATGAAGCTGAATGGCGCCCGGATACTGGATTTCCCACATCTGTGGCGCTGGCTTTGCCGAGTCTATGCCTTGCCCGGCGTGGCTGACAGCAATTCACTGACCCATTGTAGGCAAGGGTATTTTGGCCGGTCCTGGAATAATGTCGTGCCCTTGGGCCCGTTTCATCCGATGCCCTACCCGGAGGCTTACGGACATCCTGAGCTGGCATAGTCTTTTATCTGGAGGGTTGCTGTGTCGCACTGAGGGCAGCCCCAGACCCTGGGTGGGGGTTGAAGCCCCCTCCCGTGGGGAGGGTCGGGGGCTGCCCGGTCTGTCGACCGGGCGGGACATTTAATAAGACCAGGCTGAACCTAATGTAGCCCCTCACAAAACCGGATGATCCGGCTGCACGCCTCTTTCAGCGCCTCATCCGAGGTCGCGTAGCTGACCCGGAAATTCGGGCTAAGACCGAAGGCGGCCCCAAATACCACCGCAACGCCGGTCTCCTCCAGTAGGGCAGTCGCGAAGACCTCGTCATTTTCGATGACTGTGCCTGCGGCAGATGTCTTGCCGATGCAGCCCGCGATAGAGGGATAGACGTAAAACGCACCCTCGGGCTTGGGGCAGACGATGCCGGGGGCCTTGTTCAGCATATCCACCACCAGATCACGCCGGCGTTCGAAAAGGGCGTTGTTGGGGGCAAGGAAATCCTGTGTGCCGTTCAATGCCTCGACTGCGGCATATTGGCTGACCGAGCAGGGGTTGGATGTCGACTGCGACTGCACCTTGCGCATCGCCTTGATCAGGTGATCCGGCCCGCCCGCATAGCCGATCCGCCAGCCGGTCATGGCATAGGCTTTGGAGACGCCATTGACCGTCAATGTCCGATCAAAAAGCCCCGGTTCGACCTGAGCAGGGGTGCAGAATTTGAAATTCCCGTAAGCCAGATGTTCATACATGTCATCGGTCATCACCCAGACATGGGGATGACGCATCAGCACATCCGTCAGTTCCTTCAGTTCCGACCATGAATAGCCCGCCCCGGTGGGGTTGGATGGTGAGTTGAACAGGAACCATTTGGTTTTGGGGGTGATCGTCGCCTCTAGCTGTGCGGCGGTGATCTTGAAATTCGCCTCTAGCGTGGCTTCGACCGTGACCGGTGTGCCCCCGGCCAGCAGCACCATATCAGGGTAGCTGACCCAGTAGGGGGCGGGAATGATCACCTCATCGCCGGGGTTCAGGGTCGCCATGAAGGCGTTGTAAAGGACTTGTTTACCACCCGTGCCTACGGTGATTTGGGATGGTGCATAATCCAGCGCGTTGTCGCGTTTGAACTTGGCGCAGATCGCCGCTTTCAATTCCGGGATACCGTCCACGGCGGTGTATTTGGTTTTGCCATCCGCGATGGCGGCGATGGCGGCATCCTTGATGTTTTGCGGGGTGTCAAAATCCGGTTCACCTGCGCCAAGGCCGATGACATCGCGCCCGGCGGCTTTCAGCTCTGCCGCTTTGGTAGTGACAGCGATCGTAGGGGACGGTTTGACGCGGTCGAGTGTCGCGGAAAGGAAGGTCATGGTTGCATCCGGTGGTAATATTGCACTGATCGTGACATATGACGCAGGCGCAATGAAACGCAAGGGTGGCACTGATGACAGATGATGCAGGTTGGTACAGCGAAGAGGCGGCAACATTTGGTGACCGGCTGGCCGGAGCGCGCGAAGCCGCGGGCCTGACCCAGGCAGCACTGGCCGCAAAGATCGGCGTCAAGACAGCCGTGATCGCTGGTTGGGAAAACGATCTGAAAGAACCCCGGGCAAACCGGTTGCAGATGTTATCCGGAATCCTGGGCGTATCGCTGAGCTGGCTTCTGACGGGGCAGGGCGAAGGTCCGGACGCGCCTGAGGATGTTGCGCAAATCTCATCCGATCTGACCGATATGCTGGCCGAAATGCGGATGCTACGTACCCAGATGCTGGGGTCGACCGAACGACTGGGTCATCTGGAAAAGCGCTTGCGCGCAGCCATCAAGGAACAGGCATGACCGAACCCCGTGCGGCAATGGTCAAGCGTCTGCATATGCGGTCGATGCGGCGCGGGATCAAGGAGATGGATCTCATCCTGTCTGCTTTTGCCGGGCGTCATCTGGCCACGATGTCAGGTGCCGATTTGGCGCTTTACGATCAGCTGCTGGCCGAGAATGATCACGATATCTATGGCTGGGTTGGTGGTCAGTTTGCCGTGCCGGATGTCTATACCACGCTGATCAGGCGCATCGCCGCCGAGGCGCAGGGCCTGACCCGGCCAGCGTAATTTACGCCTAGAGTGTTATGCGAAAAACCTGCATCCCCTAACGCTGCCTGAAACCCGCGATTTTTACGCGTTATGTTTTTGGGTATTTCGTCAAACGCTATAAATCGGATCAATTTTAGCATTTAACCAAATCTTGTTTGTTTCATCTTATTCCCTTTCTGCGAGCAGAAGACGGAGTGATGAAATGAGTATTCATGAGACCATGCCCGGTCCGGCAGAGGACGGCGTTGCATCAGCGCGTAACGCGAGCTTCATGGCGTCCTATCTTGATTCCCTGACACTGGTTGAACGGTTGCATCGCCTGTTGCTGGACGTCATCAAGGATGAATTTGAACGGCTGGGCGTATTGGAAATCAACGCTGTGCAGGCCCTTTTGCTGTTCAATGTTGGCGACAACGAAGTGACCGCAGGCGAATTGAAATCCCGGGGTTACTATCAGGGTTCGAACGTGTCCTATAACCTCAAGAAACTGGTTGAAGCGGGTTATATGCATCATGAGCGCAGCGAAATTGACCGCCGGTCTGTCCGTGTGCGCCTGACGGAAAAGGGCCGTGATGTGCAGCGGATTGTCGAAGAGCTTTTCGCTAAACATGCCAGTGGACTAGTTGACCGCGGTGTGCTGGATCAGGAAGGCATCGAGGATATCACATCGTCCCTGCGCCGGGTGGAACGGTACTGGACGGAACAGATCCGCTATATCTATTGATCCCAAGTGCTTTCGGGACGCAGCGCCCCGATGGCAAGGCTTTGCAATTCACGCAGCAACTTGCGTTCCATTGCGGCGGCGTAATCATCAAAGCCCAAGGCCGATTCGACAAAGGCCCCCGGTCCGCGCATGACATAGCTGCGGTAATAGGCGGAAAGTTCCTTTATCTCGGCTATCCGCGCATCATCGCCGCGCTGGTCACCAGAGCCGATCACCAACCCGTTGACGGTAACGCCGGCGGGGCGCAATCGATCCTCGATATCCTTTGGGCGGGGGCCAGTATTGGCCGGGCCATCACCGGACAGATCAAGCGTGCGCTTCCAGCATTCAGTCTGCTCATCAAGCAGTGCAAAACCGGCCAGCATCGCCGACCCGATGGCGGTTGTTGGGGCAGCCTCGCTGCGTTGATGGCCGCGCAAACCGGTCGTGACCGTTGCCAAGGCACTGTCATCTGTCAATGCCGTCCAGGGCAGAATGATCGTCTGATCCTCTGGCCCGCTCCATTCATAGACGATGATCCGGATCGGGGCGGCGGGCTGTGCGAAAAGAACCTCGCGCACGGCCGGGGCATCAAGTGCGGTGGCCAGCCCGTCAAGTTGCAACCGATATTCGGTCGCATCGACTGAGCCGGAAACATCAAGCCCGAGTGCCAGCGCCTGACGGCAGGCCGCGTCGGCGGCAAGGGGCATGATCAGCAATGGCAATAACGCGCGAATCATCCTTGCGGCGTCGTGATTTGCGGCGTCTGGCCCAATATCATGGCCGACAATTCGCGGACCAGTTTGCGGCGCATCGCATCCTGGAAATCGGCGAACCCGTTGGCGATCTCTAGAAACGCGCCGGGACCTTTGATGACATTGTTGCGGTAAAAGGAAATCAGCTGTGTTTCGGCCTCGAACTCTCCGGCGTTAATGACCAGCCCGTTGACGGTGACGGTATCCATCGGAAAGGCGGCATAGGCCTGACGGGGCCCGAACCCGTCATTATTTTCGCCATCGCCCGAGATATCGATGGTCTGCGTTGCGCAGGCAGGTGCGCTGGCGAACTGGGTTGCCGCATGCCCCAATGCGTGACCCATGGCAGTTGGGAAGTCATTGTGACTGCGGCGGCTGCCTGCGATTGTGGCGGACAACGCTACCAGATCTGCGGGTGTTTGGATCAATTGCCAATCCGTCAGATTTGCCTGATTGTATCGCCCACTCCATTCAAAAACCTGAATGGCAACTGGATCGGGGCTTATGAAAAATGCCGCCTGCACATCCGGTGCGATCAATGCAGCGGCAAGGCCCTGCCGCTGCAATTGGTCCTCGACCGCATCAACGGATGATGACACATCCATGGCGAGAACCAGCGCAAGGCGGCAGGCATCTGCCGGGCCGGCGAGAAGGCTGGCCCCAATCAGAGACGCGGGTTTTACCAATGGCCGGTGTTTTTCATGCTGGCCCAGGGTTCGGCAGGCGGCAAATCATCACCTTCCTGTATCAGCTCGATCGAGATATTGTCGGGCGAGCGCACAAAGGCCATATGCCCGTCCCGCGGAGGCCGGTTAATGGTCACGCCATTATCCATCAGGTGCTGGCATGTCTCATAGATATTTGGCACCCGGTAGGCCAGATGCCCGAAATGACGGCTATCGGTTGGCAATCCGTCATCGCCGTCCCAGTTATGGGTCAGCTCAACCGGGCATTCCTCTTGCCCCGGAGGTGCCATGAAAACAAGGGTGAACCGCCCGCCTTCATTGTCAAAACGCTTGGTTTCCTTCAGGCCCAACAAGGCGTAGAAGGCCATTGATTTTTCAAGATCTTTGACCCGGACCATAGTGTGCAGATATTTCAGGGACATGCCGTTTTCCTTTGCTTCGGTATTGCCTGACCGTAACCCGACTGCGGGCGAGGGCAAATGCGAAATATTTTGCATGCATATCGATCACGTATCGCCACCAAGGGGAATATTTGTGCCTTGTGCTCTGGCGGTTCGCGCCCGGGCATGGCAGCTTGCCGCTGGGTAATCGCAGCAAAGGAAAAGGCATAAATGACGCGTTTCGTTTCGATCGGGGAGTGCATGGTTGAAATGGCCCCGCAAGGCAAATCGGGCCAATATGCCATGGCATTTGCGGGTGATACGCTGAACACCGCGTGGTATGCCCGCCGGCTGTCACCCGATTGGGTCGTGGAATACGCTACGGCGGTTGGTTATGATCCGGTATCCGATCAGATGGTGGATTTTCTGTCTGATGCAGGGATTGGCACCGATTTTGTCCGCCGTGTTGATGACCGCACCTTGGGTCTGTACCTGATTGCGTTGCGCCAAGGTGAGCGGCATTTTTCATATTGGCGCGGCCAGTCCGCAGCCCGGATTATGGCGCAGGATGGCCCGTTTCTGCTGCGGGCGATGCATGACGCCGATGTCATCTATTTTTCGGGCATTACGCTTGCGGTACAAGAAGGGTCGGGCCGCGATAAGCTTTTGGATGCCGTGGCCCGTGCCCGGACCCGGGGCAAGACCATCGTGTTTGACAGCAATCTGCGCCCGGGCCTGTGGGACACGCCCCGCCAGATGTGCGACTGGGTCACCAAGGCCGCAGCATTGAGCCATGTTGTCCTTCCGTCCCATGATGATGAGGCCCGTCATTTCGGTGACAAGGATGCATTGGCCACCCGTGACCGCTATGTCGCGTTGGGGGCCAGCACAGTTGTGGTCAAAAACGGCCCCGGGCTGATCCATTATCAGCATGACGGCGCGCGCGGTGTGACCGAACCCGCCGTGGTCAGCGATGTGGTCGATACAACGGCGGCCGGTGACAGTTTTAACGCCGGTTTCCTGACCGCCCATTTCGGTGCTGCGGAGATTGAGCAGGCGATCCATGCTGCCAGCAATGTGGCCCGCCGCGTTATTCAGGGCCGTGGCGCATTGGTCGCAATTTAAGCGGCCCGTGGTCGCGGCACTGTCCCAAAATCAGTCTGTCTGGCGGACCGCCTCTGCCTCAATCTCAACCTTGTAGCCGCCGATCAGGCCGGCCACGACGACCAATGTGTTGGCTGGCTTAATATCGCCAAAAACCCGCCCATGCGCCTTTGATACGGCTTCGACATCGGTTTCGTCCACGATATAGATGCGAGTGCGCACCACGTCCCCGGCTGATGCATCAAGTGCCGCGAGTGCGGCCAGAATTTTGTCGATGATGAACGTTGTCTGTGCGCCAGCGTCTCCTACCGCCACGATCCGATCTGATCCTGCGGTCGCGGTCGTACCAGAAACGAGGATGCGGTTGCCGATCTGCTGCGCCCGGGCATATCCAGCGATATCTTCCCATTTTGATCCGCTCAGCACCTGCTGCCCATCTTGGCGGTGGGCGGTCGTCGTCGCTGCATGCGCCAATGGCATCGTGTCCAGGTGATGACTGAGATCACCCGAGGCCGTCAGGAAGGGCGGTTGCCGGTATTCATCGCCGCAATCGCCGGGAACGTCTTGGGTATCGGCGAATGCGTCGGCCAATTCTGCCCTGTCGTCCTGATCAAGGCTGAAGGAAAACAGCCGCAGATTGTCATCTATATGTACCCGTTCGCCCAGCCGCGCGCCGACGATCACGCCCGCGACATGTGGATGATCCAGCACCCAACGCGTTGCCACGTTGGCGATGGAGACATCGTGTTTGCGGGCGATGCGATTGGCGGCGGAGAGAATCCCCTGAAACCCGTCCCAGCCGCCGGTGATGTCGATGAAGCGCTTGTATTTCATCTTGGACCAGTCGGGGATGTTCTGTGGTTCGGGCTGCCCCAGCCAGCGTTCTGATAGGAAGCCTCCGCAGAGCGTCCCGTAAGCCAGCAATTTGACGTTGCTTTGCTTGCACAGATTGGCGAGTTGCGTGGCTGCTCGCCGGTCCACCAGTGAAAACGACACCTGATTGGTCAGCAGCGGAATCCCATCGCTAAGCGCTGTTTGCAGATGTGTGGCGTCAAAATTGGTGACCCCGATTTCGGCGATCAGCCCTTCGCTGCGCAATCGGGTTAGTTCGTGCAGCGCGTCCAGCCATGCGGGGTGCAGAAAGCTCCACCAGTGGAATTGCAGCAGGTCGATCCGGTCAACGCTCAGACGGGTGAGCCGGTCTGTGATCCCGGCGCGCACCACATCCGGTGTCATCGGCCCCGGGGCTGGGCACCACTTGGTAAAGGCCAGTGGGCGCGGGTCGCGTGGGCGCGCCAGCAGTTTTCCGGTGATGATTTCGGCACTGCCATAGTGATCGGCCATGTCGAATGTGTCGAACCCCTTGGCCGCATAATCGGCCAGCCAGTCCGCACCGGTATGGGGGTTGATGATGGTCCCGTCCTTTTCGATATCGGCCACCTGCCACAACCCTGTCAGGACCCGCGCGATGTTCAGATTTTCCGACAAGGCGAACCGATCCGGGTGGTTGTTGGTATTCATGGTGTTTCCTGCTGTGGTTGCTTTGCGCCAAATCGCCCTTGAGGCCTGCGGGATAATCGATAACCTGATCAGATAAGACCAAGCGTTGGCGGCAGTCCAGCGGAAAGGACGGGGATGCAAGAGGATGGCGAGAGCGGGGGATTCTGGCTCTATGATCTGAAGGTGGAGACGGTGCTGGATGGCCGTACACCCGTTTGCCGCCATATCGAGGGCGAGAGTTTTCGGGTCGAGGGTGAGACATTGGTGTTTGCGTCCGGCACGCGCGTTTCGATGTATGCATTGACTGCGCTGATCCCGCTGTTGCCCGTCAAGCAGCGGATGACGGACCCCAATGATTGGGTCAGCACCGATGCCGAGGTGGCCTGCCCTGATCCGCATTGCGGTGGGCGGTTTCGTATCACCCGATTGGAAAAACGCTGGTTCACCCATGCCGCAACAACCGGTCAGCCCGCGGCCCGCGGCACCCCTTATTGGCAGGCGGATGACGCATGAGCGTTGAGACCGCAAAACTGCGCCCGGGCTATGAAATCTCGCGCGTGATCAAGGGCGGCTGGCAATTAGCTGGCGATCACGGTCCGGTGGATCGCACCGATGCTGTCCGCGATATGGAGGCGTTTCTGGACGCTGGCATCACCACATTTGACTGCGCCGATATCTATGTCGGCGTTGAGGAGATGATTGGCGACTTCATTGGCGATTTGCGCAGCCGTCGTGGCGCGGCTGGGGCGGATCAGGTCCGGGTGCATACAAAGCTGGTCCCCGATCTGGGCCTGTTGGACAATATCCGCCCCGCCGATGTTGAGGCGATTATTGATCGGTCCTTGCAGCGGTTGCAGGTGGAACAGTTGCATCTAGTCCAGTTCTTTTGGTGGGATTTGTCGTTGGGTGACCCGTTGATGGGGCTGGATGCCCTGAAGACCTGTCAGCAAAAAGGCAAGATTACGCATCTGGGTGTGACCAATTGGGATGTCGCCGAAACGCAGCCTTTTCTGGATGCGGGGTTTGATGTTGTGTCGACGCAGGTGCAGTATTCAATCCTTGATCGCCGCCCTGAAAATGGCCTGACGGATTGGGCCGCTGGCCGCGATATGCAATTGCTTTGCTTTGGCACCCTGGCGGGTGGTTTCCTGACGGAGCGTTGGTTGGGCAAGCCTGATCCCGGCTTTGATTTTGAAAATCGTAGCCTGATCAAATATCGGCTGATCATCGATGAATTTGGGTCATGGGCCGTGTTTCAGGAGCTGTTGCAGCTGCTGAAATCCATCGGGGACAAACATGGCGTGTCGCTGTCCACAGTTGCAACGCGCTGGGTCTTGGACCGGCCGCAGGTTGCCGCCGCCATTGTCGGTGCGCGTTATGCAAGGCATTTGCCGCAGACGGTTGAGGCGTTTGACGTCACGCTGGATGATGCGGATCACAGTGCCATCGGCGCGTTGCTAGACCGCGCGCCGGGGCCGCCGGGCAGTGTCTTTGCTTTGGAACGTGACCGGGGCGGCCGCCATGGCCGCATTATGAAATACAACCTGAACACCCGCCCGGATGACAAGGTTCTGGGCAGTGGCTGACCCGATCCTTGTGACCCAAGGCCTGTGCCGCAGCTTTGGCAATTTCAAAGCGGTTGATGATGTGTCACTGGCGGTACAGCGCGGGTCGATGACCGGGCTGATTGGCCCCAACGGGGCGGGCAAATCGACGCTGTTCAACCTGCTGACCGGGGCGTTGAAACCCGATGTGGGCGCGGTGCAACTGGATGGGCAGGACATCACCGGCCTGTCGCCCAACAAGCTGTTTGCGCGTGGATTGGGGCGGACATTTCAGATCCCGCGCCCTTTTGCCCGGATGAGTGTGCTGGAAAACGTCATGCTGGCGCCGATGGGGCAGGTGGGCGAGACGATCACCGGGCCGTTCCTGTTTCGTGGCCGGATGCAGGCCGAGGAAAGCCGCATCCGCGACAAGGCACTGGACGTGCTGGATTTCGTGACCTTGGGTGCGCTGGCCGATCATCCGGCGGGTCAGATTTCGGGCGGGCAGATGAAATTGCTGGAACTGGCCCGCGTTTTGATGGGCGATCCGCAGCTGATCCTGCTGGATGAACCGGCGGCGGGGGTGAACCCGGTGCTGACAGCCACGCTGATTGGCAAGATCGAAGAGTTGAACCGCCAAGGCACGACATTTGTGATCATCGAACATGACATGGATTTTGTCATGCAGCATTGCGACCCGGTGATTGCCTTGGCCGAGGGCCGCGTGATTTTTGAAGGCACCAGCGCAGAAGCGCTTGCAAATCCGACCTTGCTGGATGCCTATCTGGGGGCACCGATGGATGGCTGACCCGATCCTGCAGGTGCGTGGCGTGACCGCTGGCTATGTCCCGGATTTGCCGATTTTGCGAGATGTGTCGCTGGCGGTGCCGCCTGCGCAGATCACCTTGATTATCGGCCCGAACGGGGCGGGCAAATCGACCTTGATCATGGCGATAGCCGGGTTGCTGCCGGTCAGCGCTGGCCAGATCACGTTTCAGGGGTCTGATATCACGGGGCTGCGCACCGATCAGTTGACCGCCCATGGCATCGCCTATGTCCCGCAGGTCGATAATATCTTTCGCAGTCTGACGATCCGCCAAAACCTTGACCTTGCCTTGCGCCGTGCGGGTTCCGACGCCCCGACCCGATTGGCGCGTTTGTTGGCGCAGTTTCCGGCCCTTGCCGCCAAGCAGCGTGACAAGGCGGGTGCGTTGTCGGGTGGTCAACGCCAGTTTTTAGCCATTGCGATGGCACTGGCCACGGCCCCAAAGCTGATCCTGATGGATGAGCCATCGGCGGGCCTGTCGCCCAAGGCCGCGCAGGAGGTGTTGGAACATGCGCGCATGCTGACCGGGCAGGGCGTTTCCATCCTGCTGGTCGAACAGAACGTCAATCAGGCGCTGCGCCTGGCCGATCATTGCTACATCTTGGCCGAAGGGCGCAATCAGATCGATGGCCCGGCCGCGGATTTGCGCGACAGTGAGGTCGTGGGTGAGATCTATCTGGGCAATCGTCGGGTGGGCGCGGCATGATCCAGCATCTTTTGGATGGTGTGCTGACCGGGTCATACCTGTCGCTGGGGGCGATTGGGCTGACGCTGGTCATGCATATCCTGCGCTTTGCCAATTTTTCGCATGCTGAGCTTTTATCTTTGGGCGCTTATGCCGCCCTTGTCTGTGATGCGTTGGTGTCCGGCCTGGCCCCGTTTCTGACGGTCAAGCTTGCGCCATTGTCGCTGACCGGGGCGTTGATCATTGCGATCCTGATTTCCATGGTGCTGACGGGCCTCTCGGCGCTGATCATCGACCGGCTTGTGTTCAAGCGGGTACGCGAAAGGGGGCAGGAATTGTCGATGGTCTTTGCCAGTTTTGGCATGGCCTTGATCATCCGCAATGTGATTGGCCTCATCTTTGGGCTGAGCCCCACGCTTTATTCCCGCGATATTGCTTTTGCGGTGATCCTGAGCCGCGATCCGCTGATCCTGGTCAAGCCGGATCAGGTCTTTGTACTGATTGCGGCTTTGGCGCTGATGTTTATTCTGCATCTGATCCTGTCGCGCACCACCTTTGGTTATTCCCTGCGAGCGGTTGCCGAAAACCCGTCACTGGCGCAGGTTAATGGCGTCAATTTACAGCGTACCATCATGGCGGTCTGGTTGATCGGGGGCGGTTTGGCGGCGGTCGCCGGTGTTTTTTACGGTATCAGTCACCAGCTGATCCCTGTGATGGGCCGTGATCTGGTGCTGCCGATTTTCGCCGCGACAATCGTGGGCGGCATTGGCAGTGTTTATGGCGCGGTACTGGGCGGTTTTATCGTCGGGGTCGCGGCCAATATGGCGTTGGTGGTGCTGCCGTCGGGCTATACCCCATCCGTGCCATTTTTGCTGATACTCCTGGTCTTGATGATCCGTCCGCATGGGCTGTTTGGTGAGGCGCGGGCATGATTGGCATTTTCTCATATCTAATTTTTTTCGCCACGACGGCCTCGATCCTTGCGATTGCGGTATTGGGCCTGAACCTTCAATGGGGCAATACGGGCCTGTTTAACGGCGGCGTTGTCGCGTTTTTCGGGGCCGGGGCTTACGCTACACTGATCCTTGGCGGGACGGCGCAGGCGGGGCATCTGGGTGGTTTTGGCCTGTTCTATCCGCTGGCTTTACTGGGCGGCATGGCGGCGGCCGGGTTGATGGCCTGGATTGTTGGATTGCTGACCTTGCGGCTGCGTCATGACTATCTGGCGATTGCGACCTTTGGTGTGGCGGTGGCGTTTGAAAACCTGATGCGCAATGCTGAATGGTTGGCGGGCGGCGCCAAGGGCGTGCGCGGGTTTGAACGGCCATTGCGCGCGGCACTTGGCGATGGGTTTGCTTATAATCTTTTGTTTTTCGCTGGTGTCCTGTTGATTCTGATTGCCACCTATCTGTTTCTGGAACGGCTTGTGGCATCGCCTTTTGGCCGCTTGTTGCGCGCGATCCGCGAGGATGAGGCGGCCGCCGCATCACTGGGCAAGAGCCCCAGCAAGGTCAGGCTGACGGCTTTTGTCACCGGATCGGTGATATTGGGGCTGGCTGGTGGGCTTTACGGCACGTTCTATGCGTTCGTCAGCCCGCAGGATGTATTGCCGACCCTCACCTTCCAAATCTGGGCAATGCTGATTGTCGGCGGTGCGGGCAATAATCGGGGTGCGATTTTCGGGGCGTTCCTGATCTGGGGGGCATGGACCCTGTCGGGCTGGGCGCTGTCGCGATTTGCGCCGGTTGACGTGCAGCTTTACACAGGCTCGTTTCAATTCATACTGATCGGATCGGTGATTGTTGGCATGCTGATGTGGCGCCCGCAAGGATTGCTGCCAGAGCGGCTTGTCGTTTCGCAAAGGGGAAAACCCCAATCAACGCAACAGGGAGAGTAAATATGTCTATTGTCAGAACCATGGGAGCAACCGTTGGGCTTGCTTTTGGGATCAGCGCGTTGGCCGGTGCTGCTCATGCGCAGGACTGCACAACGAAGATCGGGGCGGTCCTGCCGACATCGGTTGATTGGGGGCGCCCGATTGCGGAAACGGCACAGTTTGCCGTTGATCAGGTCAACGCTGCGGGGGGGGCTGCGGGCTGCCAGATTGAAATGGTGCTGCGCGATACCCAAGTCGATCCCAAGGTCGGCGTTGACGCCGCCAAAGCGTTGGTCGATCTGGAAGGCGTGAATGTGTTGTTGGGCGCGGTGTCATCGGGCGTTTCGATGCCGATCCTGACCTCTGTCACGGTGCCAAGCGGTGTTCTGCAGATGTCATGCTGTTCATCATCGACAGCGTTTACCGGCCTCGCAACCGAGGGTAAAACTGGCGGTTTGTGGTTCCGGACATTTGCGACGACAGGGGTGCAATCTGCTGTGGGGGCGAAGGTTGCTGCTGACCAAGGCTACAAATCGGTGGCTATTCTTTATAAAAACGACGATTGGGGGCAGGATATGGCCCGCCTGATTGCGGCTGATTTTGCAGCTGTTGGGGTGGATGTCACCGCCTCTGTCGCGATCAATGATGCCCAGCCGAATTACCGTGCTGAGGTGACAGACGCGCTGACCAGCCAGCCTGAGGCGCTTTACCTCGCGCTTTATCCTGCCGAGGGGACGGCAGCGGTGCGTGAATGGTTGTCGCTGGGTGGGACGCAGAACATGATATTGGCCAATTCGCTGAAATCGGATGAGTTCCGCGATAACGTGGGCATGCAATATCTGGGATCGGCGCTGGGCACTGATACGGCTTCGCCCCGTTCCGAAAGTGCGGATGCCTTTCGGGCGGCGTATCAGGAACGTTTCGCGTCAGAACCGAACGGCCCGGGTCTGGCCAATAGCTATGATGCGGCGATGATTGCCTTGTTGGCGATGGAGGCAGCCGGGAAGGACGCTTCGGGCGCCGATGTGGCCGCAGCCATTGCGCGGGTCACTGACCCTGATGGCACCGCCGTCAGCGCGGATACCGCTGGTTTTGTCGCCGCCAAGGAGGTATTGGCCAGCGGTGGCAACGTGATGTTTCAGGGGGCGACCGGCAATGTGCGTTTCGACGCGAATGGCGACGTTTCCGCGCCGGCGGTCATCTGGTCATTCTCTGATGAAGGTACCGAAGAGGTTGAATTCATGTCGCTGAATGATGTGGATGCTTTCATGGCGTCGTTGAAATAGGCCGGCTGGCGATCTGATCGAAACAATATGTGTTGGGCGCCCGTTGAGGGCGGCCAATTCACATCGCGCTCCACCACGCTGAATGCTGCCTTACGGCCACGTCGGGTCATAAGGTCTCACGCAGAACGGGCCAATTGGGCAGGGCACCAACCCATGAAATTCCTTGCAACGGTTTGATGAAAGCGTTGCCGACTGTCCGAAGACGAGCGGAGCAAATATGCGCCGTCGAATCTGATTAAATGGCGGCAGGCGCTAAAGGAGGCGCGGGGAACCCTGTGCGATTTGGCACATCTATCTGGGCGACAAAATGTTATCGTCTCCCTAGTTTTAAGGGGGATTGGTTTATGATGATTGCGAGATTTGGTACTTTTGCGGGTGTGATTAGCCTTGCTGCGGCGTGTAGTGGCGGAGGCGGTGACGACGGAGACGGCGACACAGTAGATCCGCCTCCTGCCGCTGTTGAAACGACGGTCGTTGCATCCAAGGATGAGATTGCAACGTTTTCCTACGGAACATTTTTGTTTCCCGGTGGCGCTAACGGTGCCGGCCCCCCAAGTGAGTTTGACGTAGGTGTCATCATCCCAGGGTCGGGTGGTCTGTTGTTCCTCTCGAATATCGTCAACAACGACGCGAGCATTGTTGAGCCGGAAGGGTTCACAGCTTACATCACGCGAGCAAACCTTGCCGACAGCGGAGGGCGCGCTGTTCGTGGGTTGACCCCATCGGGGGCAGGTGAGGCAATCGCAGTGATTTATGCTGAACCGCGTACAGATGCACTGAGCTATTTTCTTGACCGGGAGATAGATTCCGTCATTCCAGTGACAGGCACTGCCGACTATGCGGGTGGCTATATGGGGCTCTATCGATTTGCCAGCGATAATAGTCCTGCAGGCCACATCACCGGCCGTGTGGCACTATCTGTCGATTTTTCCAGCAATGCAGTCAGTGGTTTGATCACGGATCGCGCCAACACCGGCATAGAAACGCTGGACCCAATTACGTTGGAGGTTGGGACGCTTGTGGATGGCAGCTTCAGTGGCACGACGACGGGTGGGGATTTTGACAGCACGGTTGCTTCGTCTGGGACATTCAGTGGGATGATCGTCGGCGAAAACGGCCAAGAGGTGATCGGTGGCTTGCAATTGACCCACCGCGCCGGAGGCGCTGATCGCTTTGACGAGATTGGCGTGTTCGTCGGGGTCGAAGAGTAGCGCCGTTCAGACAACCTATGAACCTAGTTAGAGAACTAAGCGCCTAAAACGTAATTGTCGTCGCAGTAGTAAGGGACTTCCGACAACCCAGCTTGCAAAACGTTTTCAGGACAAGGCTTTAGGTGGAAATGGCATGCTCGTTGTTGTCCGATTACACGCCTGATGCTGGTATCGCAGCCGTCCGGTGTGTAGTCTAAGTTAGAACCGAAACAATGACGTGAGTTCGAAAGATGAGAATCCTGGTTTGGGCGATTGTCGGTACAGTTGTTTCGGGCGCGGGTTTGGTTTCATGTTCAACTGTTTTTGGCTGCCACAATCCAACAGGGTATTGCGGCGACAACGTACCAGATCCGAACCGGGTTGGGGGACCATCATGGTTCTTGAGCACCACTCCCGACAAGCGGGTCGCATATCACCGCGATCGTTGTCTGTCTCGTGATGCCTCACTCACGCCAAGCGAAGCCACGGCATGTGCCCGTCGATCAATTGCTGAGGACGCCCATCATTACTGCGTTCTCTATTATCTGCCTCCGATACGCCCCAAAGACGAAGCAGAAGCGGCCGAACGCGAGCGTAACTTTTCGATATGCAAGAACGACATCCGTGCTCAGCATGATCTTTGAGCCGACAAGTGTTGTTTGCAGCTTTAATACTGAATGCGTCGCGTTTTAAGGTCCGCATTACAACATTGCGATTTCATGGGGTGTATTGATGTCACCGCAGGGTGCTTCATTTGGCTGGCTGGAAAGTCAGACAGTCATCACCCTGACACACCATGTCTTTAGCTGGTACTTTGAGTTGATATCCTTTGTAGATCACAAGGTAGGCATCCCGCTCAAAGCCTGCAAACTGTCCGCTGACCATCACTGTAGCGTCAGCTGATGTCAGTACGATTTCACCAGACTGAGCATTGCCGGGCACAATGAGCATCGTGAAGCCAACCAACGCGGTGGCCGCGCTTTGTAGTGCTTTAATCATTGATTATGTTCGCTTTCCGGGTGGCGTGGTCATTCCACCTCATTGCCGGTGACGACAACGCCAGAAAACTGAGAATCGTTGCCGCCACCATTTACTATCCAAATCTTTGTCACTGACTACGTTTCCATTTTGGATTTCAAATGTGTCAGCTTGTGGCCAACCCAGACTGGCCTTTTGTGCAGGCCCGGCACAATTGCGCCCAAATCGGCCTACGTCGCATCAGGGTCACCTTGAGGGAATGGTAAAGTGAAAGCTTCAATGCCCGATTCAGCGAGGCGCTGTTGAACGGCGACGTCTTCAACACCCTGCGCGAGGCTCAAACCTCGATCAAACAATAGCGCGTTCACTACGATATCGCCTGCCAGCGCCGGAAAGTGCCGTTCCAATGGACCAGAGGCCCACGATGCACCAAGAATTAATCCGGGCCACCCGATGCCGGCAGACCAGTATCTGGCAACACCAAAACAACCGGCAACGCTTGCGCTTTACTAGAAATACCTGAAGAACAAACTGATCGCTAACGGCAAATGCTCCTTAGGCATTTGATCAGGCAGGATTTCAAACCTCGCCATACGACCGCAAATTTCCACGGGTTCGATGAAAACGCCCAAGGCCTCGAACCTTGGGCGTACTTCCTGCCAGTTCTTGCGCGGGTTCATGAAGTCATCAAACAACAAATCAACCTTGGCGTTTGTCATCAGCATTGCGGTTACGACGCATGCTGGACGGTACAATCCGTCGACAAGAATGACATCGGGTTGTTGAAAATCATCGCGTTGCCAAACCGACATCGGATACTTCCAATAGTCGCGCCAATTCTTGTCGCTGACGGCCTTACCCCATTTTTTGGTCTCGCCAATATCGACATGATGCATTTGGAACGACGTGGTTTCATGCTTGCGGGCGGCAAGGCCGGATCGAAGGTTCTCTGACCATGCTTTATCGGATTCCACCGAAAATATCTTTTTGTCCGTCATGTTTGCAGCAAGAACTGTACTGCCGCCGCTGCCATATTCAAGGATCGTGCCAGCCCGATCATAATAGCTGTGCAAAAAAGCGGCCTCTGCGGGTGGTAGTGTCAGCTGAGGTTCGACAAAACTCATAACAGCTCCTATTCGCCTGACGTCCCAGCGACCAAGTAAACCACCGGATTGATGTGAACATCTTGAAGTTTTTCACTTCGTGCTGCGATGTTTTTGGCGGGATTGGCATGGGATGTAAATGACTTTGCTGTGGTGAACACCCCCGGCTACTTAAGAGACACGATCCCTGCTAACGAGCACGTCTAGACGGGGCGTCGGACGGAGTACGGTGGGTATCGAGCTTGTCGGGATGGGTCGTTTTAAAGGCTTACGCAGGCGCGCCACTCTTTTCAACGGCGCCCCCGCCGGACGACGGACGCCAAAACCGTCCATCTCAGCAGCGCGTCTCAAACCTCCGATATTGCGCGGTTTTGGCGCCAGTGACGTGGCATTATCGGGTCCTGTCCCTAAGCTCTGCTTCAAGCCAACGCATTCAGGGACAGCTAGCTTGTTGCGGGGATAGCTGCGAGCGGCAATGGCTCGATAATATCGCACCAATGCCATACAGCTGTTGAGGTGCCATATGTTTGACTATGATGCATTGGACGCGTTGGGCGGGATCCGTGATCATGACGCATGGTTGTCTGACTACCAGGCGCCGCCGCCGGGTCCCGTCGCCGGCCCCAACCTTGTTCCCGTCACCAATACGCGCATTGCGCCATGGCGGTGGGTCTGCAAGGTTTTGGTGAGATACCGTCGCAGCGACTTGAATTTCCCCGTGATCGGAACACCGATTGGCGACGCGTGGGTGGCCGGGACCGGCGTTTTGATTTCAGCTCGCTATCTACTGACGGCCGGTCATAACCTGCGGGCGGTGAAGGGCGGTAAGACCTATAAGCCATCCGAGATCCACATTGTTCCGGCGCAGGTCCCTGCGCGCGACGTCCCATCTAGCGGCCCCTTTGGTGTCTGGCGGTCATCGACGGCGCAGACATTCACACCATCAGGGTTGTTTGACCCAAGCCAAGCCAAGGCCCGGTTGTTTGATTACGGATTGGTCAGGGTTAACCGCAAGAATTTCACGAGCTTGGGAAAGATACGTATCCCCGGCAAGAAAGAGAGATTTGGCTGGTTCGGGTCGGCCACCGGCGACTCCGTGAAGAAGTTCAGCAATCTTTACGGCACAACCATTACCCATCGAAAGGTCAATGTTGCCGGCTTTCCGATGATATCAGGAGTAAACCGCCAGATGCGGCGCGGGTTCAACCTGATCGACGCTGTGCGGCCCTCATTGCGGCCAGGCGGGCCACGGGTGCCGCTTTTGCGATATAGGATCAACGCCAACAGTGGCCTAAGTGGTGCGCCCATCTGGCTAAAGGAACCCAACGGTGGCCGTAGGCTGATCGCCATTCACAGCGGGCGTGAGGACGGAAACTCGTTTGGGTTGCTATTGCGCTCGACAGTGCTAAGCTTTCTTGCCCAGCATGGTGTTCCGGCGGAAGAATTGCGCGTAAGCTGATAGGATAATCTGTTTTGAGTGCAGCAAGGTCTTGCAGATGCACCAGTCACCCTGACGGCGCAATGGTATTGACCTGCTCGCCCAAGACTCCGCTAATTTGAGTTAGCCCCGTTCAGGTTCTGGCTATTCTTTGACCGATTAGCATATTTAGCTGGTGTCATGCTAGCGAGGCAGTTTGTAAGTCGGTCGCGTGACTTTGAAAGATGACAGCAGGTTAAGGTCGCGCCAAGAATCATCTACGCAATCTGCTTTCTGATTGTTGTAAAAGGAAGTCGAACTGAGCAGCACATGGGTTCGGTTGTGGCTCGCCTCAACTGAATTCGTCGTAGTCACACTTGTGGTTCCCACAAATCATCTTGACCGGCGTCAATAACGATCCGTGGTCAGGTATAACACCGATTGGCCCAAGACATGGTCCAGCGAACCCGCCGGCGTTCTGATTTATGATTTGAAAACGGTATCTTATGGGAAACCAATGGCAGTCCCTAGGGGAATCGAACCCCTCTTTCCAGGTTGAAAACCTGGCGTCCTAACCGATAGACGAAGGGACCGCACTTGGTGCGCCGCTTTTAGGGAAAGCCGGGGCGGCGCGCAAGAGGGTTTTTGCTGTTTTTTGTGGCGAATTTAATGTGCCGCTGCGGCGTCTTCTAACCGCAATTGCACAGATTGCCGTCCCTGCCACGTATTCGTTTCCAAACGCCCGGCCAGATGGAACCGTCCGCCGTTGTGGTGCAAAAGCGCAGGCCCCATCGGCCTATCCATCGCGCCAAAGCTGATTGCGTCGATCCGCTGGCCCACGCCGTCCCCAAAACTGACTTTCAGGTGATTTGCGCCGACTTGCTTGGCAAAGTGGACGTGACAATCGGGAAAAGCAAAGCGTGGGGCAGGGGCACCGGCCCCGAAAGGCCCCGCATTTTCGATCTGGTTGATCAGCTCTAGCGTTGCAGCGCCGGGCATCAAGAGGCCGTCCAGCCGCAGATCGGCAGGTCCGATATCGGCAGCCCCCTGTTTGGCCAGCAATGCGCCGAGCCGTTCCATTGCGGGTTCCAGCTGGTTGCGCGCGACGGTCAGACCGGCGGCCATCTTGTGCCCGCCACCTTTGATCAACAGCTCTTCCGCTGCGGCACGTTGGATCGCCGCGCCGAGGTCGATGCCGCTGACCGAACGTCCTGATCCTTTGCCGATCTCCCCATCGAGACCGATGACAATGGCGGGCCGGTTTGTCGCCTCTTTCAACCGCGCGGCAACGATGCCGGCGACGCCGGGGTGCCAACCTTCGCCTGCGGCCCAGACCAGTGCGCCGTCGGTGCCGCGTGCCTCGGCCTGTTCCAACGCCTGATCGCGTACCTGCGCCTCGACCTCACGCCGTTCCGTGTTCAACTGGTCCAGCCGTTCGGCCAGTGCCTGCGCCTCGTTCGGGTCATCGGTCGCAAGCAACCGCGCGCCCAGATCGGCCTTGCCAATCCGCCCGCCTGCATTAACCCGTGGCCCCAGCAGAAACCCGAGGTGATAACTGCTGGGCGCCTGATCCAGGCCCGCCACATCGGCCAAGGCCGTCAATCCGATCCGCTGCCGCCGCGCCATCACCGTCAGCCCCTGACGCACGAAGGCCCGGTTCACCCCGGTCAGCGGGGCCACATCGGCGACCGTGGCCAACGCGACCAAATCCAGCATAGCCATCAGATCTGGCCCTTTTTCACCATCTGCCCGCATCTGCCGGTTCACTTCGACCAGCATCATGAAGACGACGGCGGCGGCACAAAGATGCCCCAGATCACCGCTTTCATCCTGCCGGTTGGGGTTAACCACTGCATGGGCGGGGGGCAGCGTTTCGCTGCCGAGGTGATGGTCAAGCACAATCACATCCGCCCCGATAGCGGCTGCAATAGGCCCGTGTGAAAGGGTTCCGCAATCGACACAGACAATCAGATCATGATCGCGGGCCAGCGCCGCCATGGCGGCATCATTCGGCCCGTAGCCTTCGTCAATCCGGTCGGGAATATAAAGCGTAGCCTGCTGTCCGCGGACCCGCAGCCATGTGATCAGCAAGGCGGCAGAGGCCCCGCCATCCACGTCGTAATCGGCGAAAATAGCGATTTTTTCGCCGATTTGCGCAGCCTGCCGAAACCGCGCCGCCGCCTTTTTCATATCCCGCATCTGGTGCGGGTCGGGCATCAATTCCCGCAAGGTCGGCGCAAGGTAAGCCCCCGCATCGGGTGCGGCGACCCCGCGCCGGACCAGCATACGGCAGAGCGGGGCTGGTAGGCCAGTTTCCTGGGCCATCGCCTCTGATTGCCGGTCCTCCTCTGCGGACGGACCAATCCAGCGCCGCCCATTCAGCGAGGCGACGACATTCAGAAAAGCGGGTTTATCTTGTGGGGCACTCATCGCCACCTACAATATGCGCGACGCGCCCGATTAGCCAGTGGGGTTGCGATAGATCATGCGCCGAACTGATCCGGTTTTTGAACGCATTAAGATTGTCTCGGCTGTGACAAAGCCGACCTCGCGTTTGATGCCCGGCACAAGGCTGCCATCAGTCACACCGGTTGCCGCAAAGATCACGTCATTGGTCACCATATCATCGCGGGTATAGACCCGGTCGAAATTGGTAATGCCTGCCTTTTTCGCGCGACCCCGTTCGTCATCATTGCGAAATAGCAGCCTGCCAAAAATCTGCCCGCCCATGCATTTCAGCGCGGCGGCAGCCAGCACGCCCTCGGGGGCGCCCCCCGATCCCATATACATATCGATCCCCGTCAGATCAGGTTCGGCGCAATGCATCACGCCGGCCACATCGCCATCGGTGATCAGGCGGATCGCGGCGCCGGTGCTGCGCAATTCGGCAATCACATCCTGATGGCGCGGGCGTTCCAGCACGCAGACGGTGATGTCCTTGGTTGAACAGCCCTTGGCGGCGGCGAGGGCTGACACACGTTCTTCGGGTGACATATCAAGGGTCACGACGCCGGGCCGGAAGCCGGGACCGATGGCCAGTTTATCCATATAGACGTCAGGTGCATGCAGCATCGACCCGCGTGGCCCCATGGCGATGACGGCCAATGCGTTGGGCATGTCTTTTGCAGTCAGCGTGGTGCCTTCCAAAGGATCAAGCGCGATATCAACGCCGGGCCCATCGCCTGTCCCGACCTCTTCGCCGATGAACAGCATCGGCGCTTCGTCACGCTCGCCTTCCCCAATGACCACAACACCGGCGATTTCAAGCTTGTTCAGCTCTGTCCGCATGGCGTCCACTGCGGCCTGATCCGCCGCCTTTTCATCGCCCCGGCCGATCAGCGATGCGCAGGCGATTGCTGCTGCCTCTGACACGCGGGCAAGGCCCAGTGACAGCATGCGGTCGTTGAAATCGGGTGTATTTGGCATAACGATGATCCTTCAATAAATGAATGCAGCTAAAGCCTTTCTGGCGCGCTGCGGCAAGACTGTTTGCGCTAAAGTGGTGGCCGCTGTTGGTCAGACGGCTTCGATACGGATTGCGACCGGATCGCCGGTGACGACGCCGGTTGATTTGAAATCGGCCAAGGCTTCATCCAATGCAGTTCGCGTGGTTTTATGCGTGACGATCAGCACCGGTGCGGCAGTATCGTCATGCCCGTATTGGCGCATCCGGTCGATGGAAATCCCTGCCTCGCCCAGGGCATGGGCGATCTTGGCCAGCGCGCCGGGTTTGTCCAGCAACTGCATCCGCAGGTAATAGGGCGCGGGCACGGCGGCGCGCGCGGCGCGCGCCTTGCGCAGTTCCGTGGCCGGTTGCCCAAAGGTCGAGATGCGCATCCCCCGCGCCACATCCATCACATCGCCCATCACCGCACTGGCGGTTGGGCCTTCGCCCGCACCGGGGCCGCGCAGCACGATCTGGCTGACGGCATCGCCTTCAAGCAGCACCATATTGGTCCCGCCCTGAAGTTGCCCCAGCGGCGATGTTTCAGGCACCAGGCAGGGCGACATGCGTTGTTCCAGCCCGCGACCTGTCAGTTGGGCAACCCCTAACAGTTTGATTTTATAGCCCATGTCGGCGGCTTGGCGAATATCCTCGATCGTGACAGCGCCGATGCCCTCCAGCTCTACCGCGTCAAAATCGACCTGCGTACCAAAGGCAATTGATGACAACAGCGCCAGTTTATGGGCCGCATCAATGCCGCCGACATCCAATTCCGGGTCAGCCTCCAGATAGCCCAGCTGATTGGCTTCGTCAAAGACGGCTTCATAGCTCAGCCCGGCATCTTGCATCCGCGTCAGGATGTAGTTGCAACTGCCGTTCATGACGCCCATGACGCGGCTGATCTCATTGCCTGCCAATCCTTCGGTCAGCGATTTCACGACGGGTATGCCCCCGGCCACGGCGGCTTCGAACCGGATGACCAGACCTGCCGCCTCTGCCGCTTCGGCCAGCGATTGGCCATGTAACGCCAGCAGTGCCTTGTTTGCGGTGACAACATCCTTACCGCTGGCAATGGCGGCTTCGGTGGCGTCTTTGGCGGGGCCGTCAGAACCGCCCATGACCTCAACAAATACATCAATGTCATCCCGATTGGCCAATGCAACCGGGTCGTCAACCCAGGCATAGTCCGAAAGATCGACATCTCGGTTCTTGGTCTTCGATCGGGCTGAAACAGCGGTGATAACAATGGGACGGCCTGCGCGGGTCGCGAGCAATGCGGCGTGTTTTTGTACGATGCGGACAATGCCGACACCCACGGTGCCCAGTCCTGCAATTCCAAGGCGCAGCGGTTTGCTCATCTTTGCTTGTATCCGTCGATTGCTGTGTTTGGGACGGGCATAGCGAATAGCCGTAGCTACTGCAACGCGCCGATGTCGAATTGACGCAACCGTTCGGCGCGTGCCTGCAAGGCGGCGATGCGGGCGGCCATATCAGCCTCGACCGTTGACGCGTTACCGATGTCGGGCTGTGCGAGGATCGGGGTCAGTTCGGGGTAGGGGGCGTTGCGCGCCGCATCACTGATTGTCCCGTCCAGCTGCGGGAAAGGCGTGCAGGCACACAGGCAGACAAGAAGGGGCAGGGTAGAGCGCATGCCGTAGCTATATATGCAGCGGATCAGGACCGGCAAGCCATGCATCAGGGCTTTTCAAATGAACGGTTGTTCAGTTAGATGGTTGGCATGGCGCGTAAACAAGGCTCTCATTCTGATATAACCGGCCCGCGGGTGCAGGAAACCGCACTACGGCTTATTGCGCGGCATGGTTATGCGGCTGTGTCGATGCGCCAGATCGCGGCAGAGGTCGGCGTGCAGGCTGGTGCCCTTTATAATTATACGCCCGACAAACAAAGCCTTCTGTTCGATCTGATGCAGGCCCATATGCGTGATCTTCTTACGGCATTGGAGGCCGCAGACATCCAAGGCGACGCCATGTCCCGGTTAGAGGCGTTCACCCGTTTTCATATTCGGTTTCATCTGCCGCGGCCTGATCAAGTTTTCGTCTCATACATGGAGCTGCGCAACCTATCGCCAGAGAATTTTGCCGCGATCGAAAGCATGCGCCGATCCTATGAGGATGCGCTGGAGGCGATTTTGCATGATGGTGAGGTTGAGGGGGTTTTTACCGTGCCCGATACGCGTGTCGCAACAATGGCGCTGATTGCGACCTTGACGGGCCTGAGCCATTGGTATCGCGAGGATGGCAGACTTGCCATGGACCGTATTGAGGCGATCTATTGGGATCTGGTGCGCAAGGCCGTTGCAGTTTAACTGTACGGCAAAGATGGGAAGGGCGGATATGTTTACGGCGGATGAGAATGGTGTTTATGCCCGTGTTGCCGCATCGCCCGGGCGACGAGTTTTTGGCTATGTAATCCTGTTCGGCTTGGGGGCAATCCTTATTTATTTGCCGCTGGTGCGCCCCCCGGCCGTGTTTTGGCTTGTTGCAATGATCGGTTTTGGTGTCTTGTCGATCCTGATGGCAGAGCGGCTGCGCCGCGCGACCCAGCTTGAAATTGAGTTGACCGATACAGAGGTCCGTGACAGCAGTGGCCAAGTACTGGCCCGGATGGATGATATAGTACTGGTAGATCGCGGTGCGCTTGCGTTCAAACCTTCCAACGGGTTCACGCTTGTTCTTAATGGCGGTCAGCCAAGGGCCTGGGCGCCCGGGCTGTGGTGGCGGCTTGGGCGCCGCGTTGGCGTCGGTGGGGTGACATCGGCGGGGCAAGCGAAGTTCATGGCCGAACAAATCGCGTTTCGCATCGCTGAAAGGTCAGGTGGCTAGACAGTTTCAATAGTGGACGTTGTCGGCGATCAAAGATCGTCCACGTCACACAGGATGTCATCTGCGGCGCGTTCCCAACAAACGCTGGTTTCAAAGCGCGGGCTGATCACGGTAAAGGATTCGAATGTTACGCCCGTCAGATTCGGCACAATGAAAGGCGAGATCGAAACCGTATATTCCGCATTGTATTGCGTTTGGGTTTCAACAAGGATTGCTTTGTCATTATGCGCCATCATGGGCAACCGATCACTTAACGCCCGCAGTCGGGTGTCGTTGTGGTTTGGGGACAGCCCACGATTTCTTGACCAAATGCGGTCATATCGACATTGCTCATTCGCGTCCGAAGGATCCGTTTTGAAACATTCGAAGACAGTGACACGTATGCTAGGATCATCATCCGTTTCTGTCAGGCTCCGCAGTAGGCTGCGCAGATTTGTCAGATATTCCGGCGTAATGTTTCCCGTTTCACGGCTGATCATATCGGCGATGGTCAGCCCGGCGCGCGTGCTGATCGCCTCATCGTGGAAGGCGTCAAAATAGACCATTGTGGAAAGCAAGGCCCAGACCATGATCGGAACGCAAAGCAACAATTCGATTGATGCATTGCCGTTTTCATCGGCTTGGAAGTCTTTCAGGAAATTGATCACTTTAACCATCGTCTTCTCTTCTGAAAGGTTCCACGACGTAAGATGATGTTGCAATCAAAGCGTAAGAGCCCCCTGCTGCATCATTGTCACTACTGGAGAAGGCATAACCAATGCCTGTCAACGGCAATATGGGATCGAAGCGTGCACAAGCGCGCAAGAAAACCAACTGGTTGTTCTGACCGGGAACAAAAGTCGTTACCGGGCGTTCGTCTGCGCTACGGTCAATGCATTGGATACCGCCCGGCACACCGGCCCATGCGCGCAGGTCCAGCGTTATCATTTCCAACTGCAGCTGCGTTTCACAATCCGGGATGATGCCCGCTTCTTGGCAGATAAGCGTACGCAACGTCTCTGGTGTCGGTTCGGGCATCCGGCCGACGCGCACATCGCGCACCGCCATGTCAAGCCCGCGTTCTAACATCACATGGCGCAATGATATCATGCCATTTTCAAAGATCATGCCGAAGAACATCACAAATACCGGGAACGCGAGCACGAATTGGATCGACGCAACGCCATCCTCGGCGCGCAAGAACCGCGCAGCCTGGTCCATGAATTTCCGAACAGGGTGCATCACAGGTTCAACCTCAGCGCGGTAATCTGGTTGGCGATCGTGGTGAAGATACCGGATAGATTATTACCTGTCGCTTCGTAGTAGTAGAGTTCACTGTCGACGCGTGAGGCGCAGTTCTTCATCTCTGTCTCACCATCGGTGTCGGCATTCAGTGCGATGGTGAAGATGATCATGTTACGATCCTTTGCGGCGGTGCAGAGGCTTTGCAGCAAAGTGTTGCCTTGTGCCGCTGTATACTTCTCTGAAAAGGACACGCCGTCGCTGAAATCAGTGATAAAGTCCGGATCGCTGCGCAGGTTGTCGTCGCAAATGTCGATTGCTTCAGTGCTCGCACCCCTACTTTCGGTCATATAGCCTACTGCGCAATAATACATGAAAGGGTAGTTATAGGTATTAAACTCATCGACATAGTCAACGTATTCACTCGCAACCACGCGCGAGTGCGAGCTGTTTTTGCCATCCGTCATCAGCACGATGTATTTCGCACTGTTCACGGTTGGGTCGTCTTCGGGATAGGCGACTGGTCTGCTGTCATCATATGATGCAAGTGGCGCGCCACCAGGCAGTACACTTGTATTTGGGATGTCGTCCAAAGTAGCCGAAAAAGTTGGATCGAGAAGGGTCACGCCCCATTTCAGGCCCTGGAAGATTGCGGTACCGCCACGCGGCTCCAGAGCCAGAATTGCGGCTTCCAATGCATCTTCATTGTCGCTGACAGGGATGATCCGTTCATAAATTTCATCCGGGCAAAGTGGCTGATCAAGGTCCCACTGCCGCCAGTCGCGTGTGCTGGGTACGTCAATACCGTTATTGGTAAATCCGCCACGCCCCCAAGTATTGCGCTGCACTGATGACACTTGTTCGTAGGTCGCCTGATCATCGAACGCAGTCGTTGAAAAATCTGCATTCGGAAGCTCAACACATGTGGCCGTGTTCAGACCCGCAACGCCGACGGTCGCCCCGGTAAGCGGAACAACATCAATTGGATCGACCTCGGTTCCATTGCTCTCCACGGTAAGCCGATTGAAGATCGCAGGCCCGATATTGACATGTTCTGAATAAGGAACCAGCGACAATGTTACCTGACCGGCCGTATCAGGACTAATCACCTGCCGCACGAAACATGCAGCGCCTTCCCGCAATGCCTGTATTTGGGTCTTGGATGTCGCAAAGTTATCGATCAGATCCGCGCAAACTGCCGGGACAGTCGCGCCTGAATCGACGGAGAACGATGTTTCCATGGAGCCGGAGATGTCTACGACCAGTGAAATTTCGACGCTGCCAACGCCTTCGACAGCAGCGGAGCTTGCGGGCGCGCGCAGTGTATCAATGCCGATGTAGCGCAGATAGAATGTATCGACATCCAGCCTTGCATCGACTGACACCGAACGTCGTCCGTTAAGTTCGGAAACTGATGGTGTTCCAACAATTGTGCTTTCAAAACCGGCCTTGCGAAAATAATCGACGACGACCTCTTCTGAATCAAGTGACTGTTCAAGCTTGGCCGCCGCCAGAACAGCGCGGTCCGACACACTTTGCAACAGGGTACGGCGCGATTCAAACCGCATGAAGTCTACGGCCATGCCGCCAAGCACCAGCATGCTGATCAGCAAAAGCAGCGTCAGCACGATGATGCTTCCCTCTTCGTCGCGGCCGAATTTGCGCAGCATTGCTATGCGCATTGCGGTATGCTGGCTGGCCATCCGCTGGACGAAAGACTTCTTCATAGACATAGGCAACATCCCCGATGGCCATCTGTATTCATAGTGCTTTGCCGCATAACTTCGCACACGGACATCCCCACTGGGAAGGTAAAACAGCCTGCTGTGGCAAAAATGGGGCAAACCAGCAGCGTTTCAGGCACGTTTTTCGTATAATGCTGCACATTTCGTTAGCAATTTACCCACTGTTCTTTCTTCCGAAACAAACTAGGCTGGGCGGATCAAAGATTAGTAGCTAGTGCCAAAGGAAAATTGACCTTTTTCACGGTCTCGCCTCATTTTTAGGCGCTTTTATCCGAATCGGGTTTAGGGTGCGTTAAGAGAACCAGGCCCCAATGGTCTGAAAGGTCGCAACAGGAAGGAATCTAAATGACAGCACATGACAATATCAAGGAACCAAGCTTCCGTGAATCCGTTGACATGATGTTCAACCGGGCGGTGGCGCTGATGGATCTAAGCCCGGGTCTGGAAGAGAAAATCAGGGTCTGCAATGCGACCTACACCGTGCGCTTTGGTGTTCGTCTACGCGGGGCCATCCATACGTTTACCGGTTACCGTTCTGTCCATTCTGAACATATGGAACCGGTAAAGGGCGGTATTCGCTACGCGCTTGCTGTCAATCAGGACGAGGTCGAAGCGCTGGCCGCCCTGATGACCTATAAATGCGCCCTTGTTGAAGCCCCGTTTGGCGGCTCCAAGGGGGGGTTATGTATTGATCCGCGTGACTGGGACGAACACGAGCTGGAACAGATCACCCGTCGGTTTGCCTACGAGTTGATCAAGCGTGACCTGATCAACCCAGCCCAGAACGTACCGGCCCCCGATATGGGCACCGGCGAACGTGAGATGGCTTGGATGGCGGACCAGTACAAGCGGATGCAGACCACCGACATCAATGGCGCAGCTTGTGTGACTGGCAAACCGCCAAATGCGGGCGGTATTGCGGGCCGGGTCGAGGCGACCGGGCGCGGCGTGCAATACGCTTTGCAGGAGTTCTTTCGCTATCCCGAAGATGTGGCGGCCGCCAATCTGTCCGGCAAGCTGAAAGGCAAGCGGATCATCGTTCAGGGTTTGGGTAACGTGGGATACCACGCAGCCAAGTTCCTGTCGGAGGAAGATGGTGCACTGATCACCGGGATTATCGAACGCGACGGTGCATTGCATAATGAAGCGGGGATCGATGTTGACGCTGTGCGCGCCTGGATCGTGAAGCATGGCGGGATTACCGGTTACCCGGACGCGTCTCATCAGGCGGAAGGGGCCGCACTGTTGGAGGCCGATTGCGATATCCTGATCCCGGCGGCCCTGGAAGGGGTCATCAACCTGGGCAATGCTGACCGGATCAAGGCGCCATTGATTATTGAGGCGGCGAACGGTCCGGTTACTGCAGGTGCTGATGATATCTTGCGCGACAAGGGCTGTGTGATCATTCCTGACATGTATGCGAATGCGGGCGGTGTGACCGTTTCCTATTTCGAATGGGTCAAGAACCTATCCCATATCCGATTTGGCCGGATGCAGCGCCGGGCCGAGGAAAGCCGTCACCAACTGGTGGTTGACGAATTGGAGCGTCTGTCAGCCGACAAGAACCTGGGATGGGAAATCAGCCCCGATTTCAAGGAGCGTTATCTGCGCGGTGCGGGAGAGTTGGAATTGGTTCGCTCTGGACTGGATGATACGATGCGTGCTGCCTATCAGGCGATGCGCGAGGTCTGGCACAGCCGCGACGATGTCAAGGATCTGCGCACCGCTGCCTATCTGGTATCGATCCGCAAAGTGGCGGATAGCTATCGGGCAAAGGGTCTCTGAACCGCAGACAGGTATTATCCTTTCCATAAAATCAGGGCGCGTTCGGGTCATTGCGATCCGGGCGCGTTTTTTTTGATCATTGCAGAATAAACCGACACGGGCATGCGTAACTGATGTGAAGCTTCTGCTTCAATCATTTTAGTGACCGCATGCGCCTTGGGGGCGCAATTTTCGGAGGCCCGTTCATTCATGTCTATTTTCTCACAACGCGTTTTGCGCGACTGGATCATTTTGTGCTGCAACCAGATGCAGGAGCGGTCCAATGTCATTTAACCTGTTCAAACCCCGCATCCGCGTGGAGGTCCGCAGACATTACATTGAGATCAGCCAGGCTGATGCGATGCGCCAATTGACGCGCACGCGTGAGTACCAGCAATTGCGTCAGTTTATCGGCAATCACATCAATGAAGTGATCGCCGGTTTTGATGAATATATTCAGCGCAATCTGGGTCATGGATTGCACCATCCAACGGCGCCCGGACTGCGGATTAACCTCTCTGAACATCATGGTGCGGAAAGCGAACTTGATATGTATCGCGAGATGTTGCGCAATGAACGGAATGTATTCCTGGCGGTCCGAAACGAAATTTCAGAGCTTTGGCGGCTGGCTTCCGCAGGCCGTCTTGAACACAGATTGCGGCAGGAGCAGTTGACCCCTGACCAATATGGTGCCGCGGCAACTGACACCGATATGGACAAGGCGATCAAATGGGCGTTCAGCCCAAATCACCGCAATCCTGACCCGGCGATTGAAAATAACATCCGTCAGACCTTCAATCACATCATGCAGAATATGGATGTGAAAGACATGGCAACGGCCGACTATCTGTTTGCCAACCTTGTTGGTGCCAATAATGCGCCCGCGCATCGCAGGCATCACATTAATACCGGCTATTGCAGCACCGGGGGTGGTCGTGCCTTGCAGGATGGCGCCGAAATTCTGTCGCAGGTATTTGCTGTGCAACCCAATGATGGCACGGCCCAGTGGGACGATCTGGCCTGTTTTCTTTTTGGCGCCCATGTGCGGGCGCAGGCCTATAGCGATGGGAACAAGCGGGTATCCCGGGCGCTTTATGCTGTCAGCTTGCTGCAGGGCGGGCGGCCGTTTGTGGCACCCCGCCGTTCGCTCGAGGCGACGATCATGGGGCCGAACTTTATCCAGGGATAGAGATGCGCCTGCAATTGTCGCATGCATCGTGAAATACAGGTGCATAATAGCGATCCACGTGAACGATTGCCGGCTGTGTCGTAATCTTCTTGTCGGCGGTCACGGCGATATGCGACATGATGGGCCGTAAACAGGCCGTCCGGGTGCGGTCGTCATGTTAGAATGATGCGGCAAGGTAAGAGGATCGCATGGGGTATTCCGGTTTTCGGGTGATCAAGGAGGGGCTTTTCGGCCAAAAGGGCTGGAAACCGGTATGGCGCGATCCTGATCCGAAGCCGGAATATGACGCGCTGATCATCGGTGGCGGCGGTCACGGGTTGGCCACGGCATATTATCTGGCCAAGGAACATGGGCTGACCAATATCGCCGTGCTTGAGAAGGGTTATATCGGCGGTGGCAATGTGGGCCGTAACACTACGATCGTCCGTGCAAATTACTTCCTGCCCGGCAATTCGGAGTTCTATTCCTATTCACTGAAGCTATGGGAGGGGATGGAACAGGATCTGAATTACAACGTCATGCATTCGCAGCGTGGGCTGATCAACCTGTTTCATTCCGATGGGCAACGTGATGCCTTTGCCCGGCGTGGCAATGCGATGATCAATCAGGGTGACGATGCGGTGCTGTTGGACACGGCTGGTGTGCGAAAAATCCTGCCCTATCTGGATTTTGAAAACGGGCGCTTCCCGATTTATGGCGGACTGTATCATCCGCGCGGCGGGACGGCCCGCCATGATGCGGTTGCCTGGGGCTATGCCCGTGGTGCGGACCGCCGTGGCGTTGACATCATCCAGAATTGCGAAGTGACCGGCATTGATGTCGAAGGTGGTGTTGTCACAGGCGTGCAGACGACGCGCGGGGCGATCAGGGCCGGCAAGGTTGGAATTGTGGTGGCTGGACGGTCAGGGCAGGTGGCTGCGATGGCCGGTATGCGCCTGCCGATTGAAAGTCATGTCTTGCAGGCATTTGTGACCGAGGGGCTGAAACCCTGCATCGACCATGTTGTCAGCTTTGGCATGGGCCATTTCTATATCAGCCAGTCCGACAAGGGCGGGCTGGTTTTTGGTGGTGATCTGGATTTTTATGCCTCTTACGCCGCCCGGGGAAACCTGCCGATGAAGGAGCATGTGATGGAGGCGGCGATGACCCTGATGCCGATGATCGGCAAGGCCCGCGTGCTGCGGTCATGGGGCGGCATCATGGATATGACGCCGGACGGGTCGCCGATTATCGACAAGACCCCGGTGGATGGTCTCTTTCTTGATTGCGGTTGGTGTTATGGGGGGTTCAAGGCGGTGCCCGGATCCGGTTTCAGCTTTGCCCATCTGATGGCGACAGGGCGGCATCATGAACCGGCTGCCGGTTTCCGGCTGGATCGGTTCCGCGATGGTGTCGGGCTGATGGATGAAGAGGGCACGGGCTCTCAGCATAACCTGCACTAGGTGCAGAGAATGTATTTTGAGTATATTTGGCAAAATGATGATGAGGTTTGGACGTGAGGATCACCTGTCCACATTGCGGTGAGCGCGACCGGCGCGAGTTTTACTATCAGGGCGACGCTGTGGCGCTGGCCCGTCCCGCACCGGATGCCGGTGCGCAGGCCTGGGATGATTATTTGCACAACCGCGACAACCCCGCCGGTGATACGCAGGACTTGTGGTTTCATGAGGCCGGTTGCGGCGCGTGGATTGTGGTCACCCGCAATACGGTGACCCATGCTGTTGCCGACACGAAACTGGCTGCGATGGTGAAACGATGAGGCTGCAAGCGCCGGAAAATACCGTCGGTTTCACGTTTGACGGGCAGCGCTATCGCGGGGTTCCGGGGGAGCCTGTTGCCGCTGCATTGCTTGCCGCCGGGGTCCGGTTGGTGGCTCGTTCATTCAAGTATCACCGCCCGCGCGGGATTATGTCTGCCGGCTCGGAAGAACAGAACGCCCTGGTCACTGTCGGGCGCGGCGCGCAGGCAGAGCCGAATGTGCGGGCAACGATGCTGGAGGTGGCTGAGGGGCTGGAAGTGTTCAGCCAGAACGCCTGGCCCAGCCTGAAACATGATGTGATGGCCGTGAACGACCTGGCCTCCCCGTTTCTGGGGGCGGGTTTTTATTACAAGACCTTCATGTGGCCCAAACCGTTTTGGGAAAAACTGTATGAGCCGGTGATCCGCCGGGCTGCCGGGCTGGGTGGTTTGAGCGGTCAGCCCAACAAGGACCGCTATGAAAAGGCTTTTGCCTTTTGTGATCTGCTGATCATCGGCGCTGGTCCTGCAGGGTTGATGGCCGCACTGACCGCGGGTCGTGCCGGGGCGGATGTGATCCTCGCCGATGAGGACACCGCCATGGGTGGGCGGCTCCTGCGTGAGGTGGAGGATATTGATGGCCAGCCGGGGGCGGATTGGGCGGCCGATGCGGTAGCTGAACTGGCAGGGATGCAGAATGTTCGCCTGATGACCCGCACCACTGTGACAGGTGCCTATGATCAGGGCACCTTTGGTGCGCTGGAACGGGTTGCGGGGCCGCGCCAAGCGCGCAAGCCGTTGGAATGTTTCTGGCGCATTGTGGCCAAACACGCGATCCTGTGTGCCGGTGCTTTGGAACGCCCCATCGCCTTTCCCAATAATGACCGGCCGGGCATCATGATGGCCGCGGCCGTGCGGGCCTATGTCAATCGTTGGGGCGTTGCCCCGGGCAAGACCGTGACAGTTTTTGGCAATCACGATGATGCCCACCGCACCGCCCATGACCTGGTTGCTGCCGGCGTCAAGGTCGCTGCCCTGATCGACAGTCGGGATGATGTCGAGATCAAGGCTGATTTTCCCGTCTATACCGGCGCACAGGTGATTGGCACCAAGGGACGGCATGCGCTTGAGAGCATCGCGATTTCGCATGGTGGCGAGACCCGCGAGATCCGTACCGATTGTCTGGCGATGTCAGGCGGTTGGAATCCCAGTGTGCATCTGACCTGTCATATGAATAGGCGTCCGACTTGGCGGGAAGAGATTGCCAGTTTCGTGCCGACCCCTGAGGCCGTGCCCGGCCTGATGCCCGCAGGTGCCTGCAACGGGGCGTTCAGCACCGCGGCTTGTCTGCAGGAAGGTGCCGCTGTTGCAGCTGATCTTGCAAGGGACCTTGGGTTGAAACCCAAGGTGACGGTGCCTGTTGCCGATGATGGCGCCTATCGGATTACGCCGCTATGGGCGGTGCCGGGCAAGGGCCGTAAATGGGTTGATTTCCAGAACGATGTGCATGTAAAGGATATCAAACTGGCCGCGCAGGAAAACTTCTGCTCGGTCGAGCATATGAAGCGATATACCACACAAGGCATGGCCCCGGATCAGGGCAAATCATCCAATGTTTTGGCGCTGGCGGTGCTGGCCGATGCCACCGGCAGGGGCATCTCGGAAACCGGTACGACCACGTTTCGCCCCCCCTTTGTGCCGGTTTCGATCGCATCCATGGGGGCGGGCAGCCAGGGCAAAGGTTTTGCACCGGAACGTTTGACCACATCGCATAACGCCAGTGTCGCGCGCGGTGCTCCGATGATCGAGGCGGGGCTTTGGTATCGGCCCAGTTACTTTCCCCGGCAGGGCGAAACCCATTGGCGCCAATCCTGTGACCGCGAGGTCGGCCATGTGCGCAATGCTGTGGGGGTCTGTGATGTCTCGACCCTTGGCAAGATCGACATTCAGGGGCCGGACGCAGCGGGACTGCTCGATTTTGTCTATACCAACATGTTTTCGACGTTGAAGGTGGGCCGCGCACGCTATGGCCTGATGCTGCGCGAAGACGGGCATGTCATGGATGACGGGACCGCCGCCCGGTTTGGTGAGCAGCATTTTGTGATGACGACAACGACGGCCGCCGCCGGACAAGTCATGCGCCATCTGGAGTTTGTCTTGCAGGTGTTGCGCCCTGATCTGGATGCCCGGATCATGTCGGTCACCGAACAATGGGCACAGTTTGCCCTGGCCGGGCCGTACAGTCGGACCCTGCTCAACACAGTTCTGGATGATCCGATTGGCGGGTCTGACTGGCCGTCTATGGCTTGTGGTGATGTTCAGGTTGCTGGTGTGACGGGGCGGCTGTTCCGCATTTCCTTCTCGGGCGAGCATGCGTATGAATTGGCGGTGCCTGCTCGCTATGGCGACAGCCTGTTCCGTTTGCTTGTGGCGCAGGCTGAAAGCCTTGGTGGCGGGGCTTACGGGATGGAGGCGCTAAATGTGCTGCGCATCGAAAAGGGGTTCATTACCCATGCCGAAATTCATGGGCGGACCACGGCATATGACATTGGTATGGAGCGGATGATCAGCCGTAAGAAAGATTGTATCGGGCAAAGTGCCGCCACCCGGCCCGGTCTGGTCGATCAGGATCGCGACCAGTTGGTCGGGCTGAAGGCGGTGGGTGCTGTCAAACAACTGACTGCTGGCGCATTTTTGTTTGAACAGGCCGCAGCCCCGGTACGGGTCAATGCCCAAGGCTACACAACATCAGTTGCCTATTCACCGACATTGGATGCCGGGCTGGCGCTTGGTTTTCTCAAGCGTGGCCGTGCCCGCCATGGGGAGGTGATCCGCATGGTGGATCACCTGCGTGAGATCGAGGCGATGGTTGAGGTGTGTGATCCGGTTTTCTTTGACCCGGATGGAGGGCGCGCGCGTGGTTAAACTACTATCCCGAACCCCTTGTGCTGATCTGTTGCCTCTGACGGTAGGGACGATCACGATGACAGAAGTCACGCTAGACCGGATTATGTCCGCGGCTCCGTTTGCCGGGCTGACAAAACCGGCGTCTGCCGCGCTGAAAGAACAGATCGGGCTTGGCCTGTCCGCCCCAGGGCGGGCGATCAGCAACCGGCGCGCCCGGGTGATTTGGGCAGGTCAGCGCATGTGGTTGGTGGCCGCAGATGTGGCACTGGATGGGTTGGCTGCGGTGACGGATCAGTCAGATGCATGGGCTATTTTGCGGATTGAAGGTCCCGGAGTCGTGGATGTACTGGCACGGCTTGTGCCAATTGATCTGCGTGCCGATCATTTTAAGGGTGGGCATACCGCGCGCACGATGCTGGGCCATATGTCGGTTGGCATCACACGGGTGGGTGCGCAAGCTTTTGAGGTCATGGCGATGCGGTCAATGGCGGCCACGCTTGTGCACGAACTGCAAAGCGCGGCTGAAAACGTGGCCGCGCGTTAGGCGGATTGTGCCACTGGATCATCATCCTTATGAAAGTAATTGCTGATCATATAAGCCGGGATCATGGCGGCGCACATGACAGCCACCCCGCCAAGTACGTCTGCAATATGATGGGCGCCATGCAGCAGGATGGCCGGGATCATGATGATATTGATGATCAGGAAGGGCCAGAACAGCACTGTTCGCCGCGCGAACGCGACAACCAATGCGCACATGACCATGTGATAGGATGGGAATGCGACGGCGCCCAGCATCTTGTCGCGCGACACAAGCGGCAGGCCGTTCTGCGCATAATCGAGTATCATCCGGCCATAGGTGCTGTGCGTGACCAAATCCGTTGCAGCCGCAGTTTGGCGTGCGATCGGGAAATAGGTGGATTGGCTGATATTTGGGAAAGACTGCCAGACGACGTAAACCAACATCAGGCCCAGCCCGTTTGTCAGGATCAATGCATCGACATCGCGGTCGCGTTTCAACCAGGCCAGAAGCCCGACAAGGGCGATGATCTGATAAAGCGATGACAGATACACAATGCGCAGGAAGGTTCCCAGATAGGGAACACCGGCAACCCAATCGACCATGTCCGGCCAATGAAATCCGAACCACGCATCCATCGCCAGCAACGCATCCGTCAGGACAGGTTCAGGGCGCGGCATGCGCAGATGGAAAAGCACCCCCAAGAACATACCCAAGAGTGATCCAAGGGCGATGGTCGAGGCCGCTTTGCCCAACCAAGCCACGTTTTTATAGGTGTATCGGTAATAGGCACCCATCAGCGCCAGCCCGAACCCTCCAATGGCAGGGATAAGGAAACTGCCCCAATCGACCCGCTGCGGCTCTTGCAGGTCCACCCAAATATTCGCGGCCAGCACAAAAACGATCAACCCCATGAGCACATATTCGGTGGGCTGAAAGAAAGCAGACTTTGATTTGGGATGGTCAAGCAATGCTGATGTCATACAACGCGCCCCGGCAAAATACGAATTAATCTGCGAAATATTGGGCTATTGTGTCCAGAGTGGGGCGGGTTCGGGCCTATTCGTGGGTCAAATCCCCAGCTTGTCGCGCAAGCTGTACCAGGTCATCGCCAGGGTCAGCAGTGGCGCCCGAAACGCAGCACCACCCGGGAAACTGGGCACGTTGAGCGCGGCCATCACATCAAAGCGGTCCGCCTGTCCGGCGGTTGCCTCTGCCATAACCTTGCCCGCCAATCCCGAAAGGGCGACCCCGTGCCCGGAAAACCCGCCGGCTGATACCACATTGGGGGCGATGCGTTGGATGGCGGGCAATCGGGGTATGGTGATCCCCAATGAGCCGCCCCAGACATAGTCCAGCTTCACCCCTTGTAATTGCGGGAACAGCTTCGTCATCCGGACGACAAGTGCCGTGCTGATATCTGCCGGAAACCCGATGGAGTAGCTTTCGCGCCCGCCAAACAGGAACCGTTTATCTTCGGACATCCGGTAATAATTTACCACAAACTTGCTGTCCGCCACTGCGATGTCGCGGGCCAGCACGGTCGCTGCCCGATCCCCCAAGGGTTCGGTCGCGCAGATAAAACTGTTTATCGGCATCACCTTGGCGGCAGTTTTTCGTTCGATATTGGGGAGATACCCGTTTCCCGCAATGATCACATGCCGGGCCTTGACCCGCCCATTGTCAGTGCGCAGCTCTGCCGGGTCGCCATGGATGATCTGCTGCACCTCCGACCGATCAAAGATGCGCGCGCCAGCCTCTGCCGCCGCCCTCGCCAATGCAAAAACGTAGCGCAGGGGGTGTATATGCCCCGCCCCCATATCCAGAACGCCGCCGCGATAAAGCGGCGATTTCACCAGATCGGCCATTTCGTCGCGATCCAAAACCGTGATCTGATCATAGTCGTGGTGCCGGTTCAGATGGGCGGCTTCATCTGCGTAAGCCTTTGCCTCACTTGGTCGATAGGCGCCGTGGGCGACGCCGGGCATGTATCGTGCATCAGGGGCAAAGCTGGCGCAGTTCTGTCTGACGTCGGCCTTGGCTTCCTCGGCCAGATCCCACAAAAGCCGGGCGTTGCCCACGCCACAGCGTTTTTCCAAGGCCAGTTGGTCCATGTTGTAGCCACTGCCGACCTGCCCACCATTGCGGCCTGATGCGCCAAAGCCAACGCGATGGGCATCCAGAACGACCACATCAAGCCCCTTGCGCGCGAGGTGCAGCGCCGCCGAAAGGCCGGTAAACCCCGCACCGATGATGCAGACATCCGCCTGTGTCTGACCGTAAAGGGCAGGCCGTTCGGCCGGGATATCGGTGCTGGCCACATACCAGCTTTTGGCGAGCTTGCCGGGCCGGTCGTTGCGATAAAGCGGGTTCATCTGCGGGTCCAAAACAAATAGCGTTGGAAGGCATTATCAGAAAGGCAGAGCGCAAATGACAGCCCCAAATGAGATTAGCAACCCCGTGCAGGCCGCCTGCCATTGCAGGACCGTCCAATTTGAGGTCACGCTGAAAGGTGGGCTGGACAGTGCCCGCCGTTGCAGTTGCAGCTATTGCGGGATGCGCGGGGCGATTGCCGTTTCGGCCAATCTGGACGGCATCCGGTTTCTGGCGGGGCAGGAGGCGCTGACGCTGTATCAGTTCAACACGAAAACGGCGAAACACTATTTTTGCAGCAAATGCGGCATCTACACGCATCATCAAAGGCGATCCAACCCCAATGAATTTGGGGTCAATGTGGCCTGTCTGGATGGGGTTAGCCCGTTCGATTTTGCCGAGGTGCTGGTGCATAATGGTGTAGTGCACCCCAGCGATGACCCGGCAGCGCCGGAATTTGCCGGTGTATTACGGTTTTCGCCGCAGGTATGACCCCGTCCCGGACTTGATCCGGGACCTCCACCTGAACCGGCTACGAGGTCCCGGATCAAGTCCGGGACGGGTGATTTTGTGGGTTATGGCGTGAATTGCAGGTGAATATGGTCATCATGGCGGGCGGCTTTGCAGCCCTGAAACCCTATTGTGGGGCCCGACGCATTCAGCCGCAGCGCCAGATGCGGCTCTACAAATATACGGTAATCGGTGCCGGCGGGATGATTGGCCAGCCAGCGCAAGGCCTCTCCACTGCGATTCTGATCCAGTGACCAGTCGCGCAAATAGGGTTGCAACCATTCAAGGTCCCAACGCAGGCTCAACCCCGTCTCATTCCCGCAAGGGAGCGGCGCGCCGGGTTGCGGTTCTTCAAAACCCCAATAGCCAATCACGGATCGGGCGCGGCCCAGTTGATACTCGCCCGCCTCGTCCGTGTAAAACAGAGCGAAATCCAGCTTCTGCCCGTCATCATGCGACAGGTGCGGCAAGAGCGGAAACCCATCAAGAAACGGAAATCCGGCATCCAGTGCCCTTGTGCGGGTGCCGGGATAGGTGTCATGCATATGTGACGCCAATGCATCGGCATGATCTTTCATTTCGGGCACGACATATTGCCGGTTCATCAGGCAGAATAACGGGTTGAGAACAGCGACCTGCGACGGACCGGCATCAACGCATGGCAGGGCCACCCGGCCCATCATGGGCGCGGTGTAATGCGCCGCCACCGTCAGGGTCAGGTAAAACGCGGCAAACATTACCCAGAAACGCCCGACAAAACGGGTGAGCAAGGCAAGCAGCCATGCCAGCCCACCGATTTGTGTCAGCAGCGTCAGCAGAATGATGATGATGAGGTGCCAGATCATACGTTCAACAACAGATGTTCGCGTTCCCACGGGCTGATCACCTGTAGGAACTCGCTATATTCAGCGCGTTTGACGATGGAATAAACCCGCACAAAATCAGGGCCAAGCACATCATGCAGTTCCTTGGCCTCGTCAAACAGATCAAGGGCAGTGAAAAGCCCTTGGGGGATTTCATCTTCGGCCTCGTAAGCATCGCCTTGCCAGCGCTTGTCAGGCCGGACCTCGTTCTTCATGCCAAGATAGCCGCACGCCAGTGAGGCGGCGATTGTCAGGTAAGGATTGGCATCCATCCCCGCCAGCCGGTTTTCGACCCGTCGGGCGGCAGGGTCGGATATTGGAATGCGGATACCCGTTGTCCGGTTGTCGCGGCCCCATTCAAGATTGATCGGTGCCGCATGGTGGCGGACATAGCGGCGGTAACTGTTCACATAAGGCGCGATCATTGCGATCACGCTGGGCATATGTTCTTGCAGGCCACCGATGAAATGAAAGAAGGCGTCGGTTTCACCGCCCTGCGGACCCGCAAAAATATTGTGCCCTTTGGCGTCCAGCACCGAATGATGCACATGCATCGCTGATCCCGGCTCGCCTTCAATCGGTTTGGCCATGAATGTGGCGAAACAATCATGTTTCAGCGCAGCTTCGCGGATCAACCGTTTGAAATAGAACACTTCATCAGCCAGTTTCACCGGGCTGCCATGGCGCAGATTGATCTCTAGCTGGCCAGCGCCGCCTTCCTGGGTGATGCCGTCAATTTCAAACCCCTGCACCTCGGCAAATTCATAAATATCGTCAATGACCGGGCCGTAATCATCTACCGCTGTCATCGAATAGGCCTGCCGCCCTGCGGCGGGTCGCCCCGTGCGCCCCATCATCGGTTCAATCGGTTTGGCGGGGTCGATGTTGCGCGCAACCAGATAGAATTCCATTTCTGGTGCGACCACGGGGGTCCAGCCCTCTGCCTGATACAATTCCACCACTCGGCGCAGCACATTGCGCGGAGCAAAGGGGATGGGCGCGCCTTTTTGGTCAAACGCATCATGGATGACCTGCAATGTGCCATCAGCGGCCCAAGGGGCGGCGGTGGCGGTGGCCATATCCGGTTTCAGCACCATGTCCGGTTCGACAAAGCCTTCGGGGCCTGCGGCCTCGCCCCAGTCGCCGGTAATAGTTTGAAAGAAGATCGAGTTGGGCAGGTAAAAATGCCCCTGCTTTTCCCATTTGCTGGCAGGGACCGCCTTACCCCGCGCGATGCCGGGCAGGTCGGCGATGACACATTCCACCTCATCCAGCCGGTTGGCGGCCAGATAGGTTTGCGCGGCCTCTGGGATGTCATCAATCCAGCTCATGCCTGCTCTCTTTTTGGTGAATGTTCGTGCACTGTGGCGGGCCGTTTCTGTGTCGGATATCCACCAAACGCTAGCCCTAATGCTGCACCTGCGCAAGCAGGCGGCAATGTCAGCGAATAATCTGCGGACGCATGCGCAAACGTTTGCGTCTCTCTTGTGGCAGGTGGCGGTTCAGGCGGGCATTGACCAGCCCGAAGATGCCGATCACCACCAATGTCAGCAAGATGAAGTAGCCAGCCAAAATGGGGTACGGCACAAACGGATTGAACGTCTTGTCGGCAAAGTAATTCGCATAGTAAAGCGCATCGCCGCTTTGCCGAATGATCGGGAAGCCTGCAAAATAGACCAGCGTTGTGGCGTGGAACAGAAAGATGGCTTCGTTTGTGTAGGCAGGCCAAGCCAAGCGCAGCATCGTCGGCCAGATCACCCGGCGGAAGCGCGACCAGCCGGACAGGCCATAGGCATCCGCGGCCTCAATATCGCCTTTGGGAATGGATTTCAGCGCGCCGTAGAAAATCTCGCCCGAATAGGCGGCGGTGTTGAGGAAGAGCACAACCAGCGCGCCCGCCCAGGCAGAGGTCAGCGGGCTGAAGACGGGGTAGACCGCTTTGAGGTTGAGGAAGAGGAAATAGGCAAAGAAAAACTGGATAAACAGCGGCGATCCCCGAAAGACGAAGATAAACCATTCTGATGGTTTGCGGAGCAGCGGGTTGCGTGCCGCCTTACCAAGCGCCACGGCAGTGGCCAGAAGGAAGCCGGAACAAAGCGCGAGCACACCAAAATAGATATTCCAGATCATGCCGGACCCGATCAGGGTGAATTGCTGGCAAAGCGTAAAGTCATTGCGTGGCAACAGGCGTTCGCCAATGCCGATGCTGCGCAGGCCGTAATCGGCGATGGTTTCCCAGCAGCTCATCGGCGTGCGTCCAGGTGGAGGTCCCGGATCAAGTCCGGGACGGGGTCACGCGCGCCGCGCCGTCCCGGACTTGATCCGGGACCTCTAACAGTTGTCACCTTCATGCTGCGGCCTTTCGCTGTGCTTCGCCGCCTGCCGTTGCCTGCCCGTGGGTCAGGCGCGCCATGATCCGGTCCAGCACCATTTCAGAGATTTTGGTGAACAGCAGATAGAAGATCAGCAGCGCCAGAAAATACCACATCCGCCAGTCAGGATGCGGGTAGTCGGTGAATTGCGGCTGCTTGGCCCCACCCAATTCGCGGGCCCAATAAACGATATCTTCGACACCCAGCAGGAACAGCAATGGCGTGGCTTTGATCAGCACCATCCACAGGTTTGACAGGCCTGGCAGAGCATAGACCCACATTTGTGGCACCAGCACCCGCCGGAATGTCTGGCGACGGGACATGCCGTAAGCTTCTGCCGTTTCCAATTGGCCTTTGGGGACAGCGCGCATGGCACCGAACAACACATTGGCAGCAAAAGCCCCAAAAACGATGGCGAAGGTGAGGACAGCCAGAAAGAAACCGTAGGTTTCATGCACCCATTGCGGCGCGTTGCCCAGCGGCAGTTTGGCGATGTTGCAGACCACAAAATCATTGCCTTGCCAGACAGGATCGGCCCAGTCGGGGCATTTGATGCGGTGGCGGATATATTCAAATGCCTGATCAAGCGCGATGACGAAGAACAGGAAAAAGGCAATGTCAGGGATGCCGCGCACAATGGCGATATATGTTTTGCCAAACCAGCGTAGCGGTGCGACATGGCTGCGCGCAGCCAAGGCACCACCAAACCCAAAGGCAAGTGCCACCGGTGCGGTAATCGCCAAAAGCAACAGAACCGTGCCGACCGCGTAATAGATCGACATATGCTTACCTGTTGTCAGGTAGCAGCTAAGCCATTGAAATCCATCTAGGGTGGCGGGATCAGTACAGTAGCTAAAAATGAGATGTCACCAAAGGTGAGGGGCCAAGGGCACGCGAACGCACCCTTGGCGATTATCTTAGAATGTTTCGGAATCAGGCAACCACTTGGTGATCAGCGCGTTAAGCGAGCCGTCTTCTTTCATTGATGCGATTGCAGCGCTGAATTTGTCGCGCAATTCGGTATCGCTTTGACGCACACCCATGCCGATACCGCCGCCGATCAGGACGTCTTCACCGATGATCGACAGGTCTGCGTCAGCTTCTGCAACGGGCAGCAAGAATGCTTTGTCAGCCAGAACGGCATCCGCTTCGCCATTTTTGACGGCTGCGATGGTTTCATCGGGGGTCGCGAATTCAAGCAGTGTTGCACCTTCCATGCTGGCGACATGGCTGGCCTGAATGGTGCTGGCCTGTGCCGCGATCACGGCGCCGGACAAATCCACCTCGCCCAGGCCAAGGAAGGCTGATGGATCGGGCAATGTGTATTGCTCTGAAAAATCAATGACTTCCTTGCGTTCATCGGTGACGGACATGCCCGCGATGATCGCATCATAGTTACCAGATACGAGGTTCGGGATAATGCTGTCCCATTCATTTGTCACCCATTCACAGGTCAGTTCGGCGCGTGCGCAAACCTCATCGCCCAGCTCGCGCTCAAACCCGTCAACTTCACCAGCGTCATTGATGAAGTTATACGGAGGGTAGGCGCCTTCGGTGCCCAGACGGACAACGGAGTGGCCATCAGCCATTGCCATGCTACCCAGAAGGGCCAAGGCGGCAGTACTCAGGATCAGGTTTTTCATCAGGTTTCTCCCAGTTTGATGATTCTTATGAAACGGTGGCGGATAGGAACCCACGCAACCGGTCGGTTTTTGGATTGCTGAAAAGCGTATCAGGTGGCCCCTGTTCAGCGATCTTGCCTTCATGCAGGAATACCACATGGTCGCTGACATCAGCAGCAAGACGCATGTCGTGGGTCACGATGATCATTGTGCGCCCTTCTATGGCCAGGTCCTTGATCACTTTGACAACCTCTTGTTCCAGTTCAGGATCAAGCGCGCTGGTCGGTTCGTCAAATAGCAGTGCCTTGGGTTCCATGCAAAGGGCGCGGGCGATGGCGGCGCGTTGTTGCTGACCACCCGACAGCTGGGCGGGATAGACATCACATTTGTCGCCGATGCCGACTTTGGCCAGATATTTGCGGGCTGACGCCTCGACCTCTGCCCGGTCGCGCTTCAACACGGTCACCGGTGCTTCCATCACGTTTTGCAGGATGGTCATATGGGCCCAAAGGTTGAATTGCTGAAACACCATCGACAGGTTGGTGCGAATGCGGATCATCTGGGCGTGGTCCCCCGGATGGCGCCCAGGCCCATTGCCTTTCCAGATGACGGGTTCACCGCAGAAAAGAACCTCGCCCTGTTGGCTGTCCTCTAGTAGGTTGGCGCAGCGCAGAAGGGTCGATTTGCCCGAACCTGATGATCCAATCAAAGATACGACATGGCCAGCCGGGGCAGTGATGTCCACGCCTTTGAGCACTTCAAGCGCCCCGTAGGACTTGTGCAAATCGCGGATTTCGATAACGGGGGTGGCGTCGGTCACGTGTGGCAGCTTCTTTTCATTCCGTCGCGCAGTAGTGCCTATTTCTGCACCATTTGCAACGTGTTGCTTTTTGGTGACGAAGCGTCAAGCAGATGATGCAGTTTGCCTCAGGACCCGTTGGTGATGCGAAGCCGTGCCGTGTGGCTCTCCTGATCGGTGATGCCCAGCAAGGACACGACCATGCGCATCAGGCTATCCTCTGCCTCGTCCCGGACCCCGTCGGCCATCACCACGGACCACATGTCAGCCACAACCGACAGCCGATCCTCGTGGCCAACCGCATCCTTGATGGCACGGGTAAAGCGGACAGTGTCTGGGGCTTCGGCCTCCAGCGTCTCGCAATCGGCGCGCAATTGGGCGGCTTGCGCCGGACCAATCCCATAGCGCGCCATCAGCGCCTGATCGATCTGCGCAATCTCGACCGGGGCATAATCCCCGTCGGATCGCGCGATGCGAACCATCAACGCGCCAAGCGCCAGCCTTGCATCCGGATCAGGAAGCTTTTGGGGTTCAGGGGCGGTTAGACGCCGAAGAAGATCTGCAAACATCTCGTCAACATAGGTGTCTATGCCGCATTGTGAAAGAGCTTGGTCAGACGCGCGCCCTCTGCGTCAAAACCATAGGGCGGGTGTACGATGAACATCCCCGACCCGATCATCCCATGTCCGGGACGGGCGGGGGGAAAGCTGACCTCATGCACGATGCTGTCAGGAATGGCGCTGCGCAATGCACCAACCATGGGCACATGGGCATCATTTGTCAGGATCGGATACCACAGCATCAGAACGCCAACACCCCATTTGCGATGCAGCTTGGCGATATTGGCCGGAATGGTCTGATAGTCGGTTTTTACCTCATAGGACGGATCGATCAGCATCAGGCCACGGCGTGGCTGTGGTGGGCACAGCGATTGGGCCATCTCCCAGCCATCCTTTTGACGGCAGATACTGCCATAGGGGGCCATATTGGCCTTGAGTGCCGCAAATTCCTGCGGATGCAACTCGGATAGATGGATATCATCCATCGGGCGCAACAGCTCTGCCGCGATCAGGGGCGAACCGGGATAGGCGTGTTTGCCATGTTTGTCGCGGATGCGGGCCAGCACCTGCGCATAAGGGTGATCAGCAGCAAACCAGTCAGCTGCGATGGTGATGCCTTTTTTAGCCTCACCTGTTTTTTGTGCGGCCGCATCAGTCAAATCATAAAGGCCCCGGCCTGCATGGGTTTCCAGATATGACAGCGGTTTGTCCTTGGCCGTCATATAGGCAAGGACCCAGGCGAGGATGCTGTGCTTATGCACATCTGCCAGGTTTCCGGCGTGATAGCTGTGCTGATATGACAGCATTTACGTGTCCTTTGCTGGGGCGTCTGGGCTGAGGTAACGATAAAGCGATTGCTGGCCAAGGGGGTTGTTGTCAGGGGGGAACACGCTATCCTTAAGGATAAGTTTTTAGGACGGGACCAACATCATGCGCCTGCGGATCTTCAGCGTGGTTGCAGCTATTGCGGCGGCGCCAGCATTGGCGCAAGAGACCGGCGATGGCGTAACGTTTCGGTTTGGCATCGGCCCGCAGGTCGGCCCGGAGTATTTTGGTGCCGAAGATAGCAATATCACCCCCACCGGCAGATTTGAGCTGGAACGGTTGCAATTCGGCGGGCAAAGCTTCGGCGGCGGAGACAGCACCGGGCTCGGCTTTGGCGGGTCAGTTGGTTTTGTCGGCGCGCGGGACGCGGATGACTATTCCGAATTGGAGGGTCTGGAGGATATCGATCCTTCGCTGGAACTCGGTGGTGGGCTGCGGTTTCGCCAACCCGCTTATGACCTGTTTGCCAATCTGCGTTACGGCGTAATCGGCCATGAATCGTTGGTGGGCGAGGTTGGGGGTGATGTGATCTATCGGCCAACTGAGCAGCTGACATTGCGGGCGGGGCCACGGATTTTGTGGGGCAGCGATGATTATGCCCAGACCTATTTTGGGGTCAGTGATGCCGAAAGCGCAGCCAGCGGTTTTGAAGCCTTTGATGCGGGCGGCGGTATTCTGCGGCAGGGGGTCAAGGCAGAGGCCAATTACCAATTCAACGATGATTGGGGACTGGTGGGCACGATCCAATATGACCAGCTGCGTGATGATGCTGCCGATAGCCCAATCACCCAGAGCGAAGAACAACTGACGGGTAGCATTGTGCTGACACGGAAAGTTACGTTCGGATTTTGATCGACCTTGCGCAGCCCAGACGTTCGAAAAAAGTCTGATAAAATCTTTTAAAAGATTTCGCCCAATTCCTTTGAAAGGAATTGGCATCGCCCCGGCGATCAGACCAGCCGTGATGTATCCACCGCCGCCCGGACGAAATCAGCAAAAAGCGGGTGCGGCGCAAAGGGTTTGGATTTCAGTTCCGGATGGAACTGCACCCCGATGAACCATGGATGGTCCTGCCATTCGACAATCTCGGGCAGTTTGCCGTCGGGCGACATGCCGGAAAACTGCAAACCTGCTTTTTCAAGTGTCTCGCGATACTTCACATCGACCTCATAGCGGTGCCTGTGACGTTCCTCGATGGCTGTGTCGCCGTAAACTGCCGCCACTTTTGACCCTGCGGTCAGTGTCGCGTTATAGGCCCCCAGACGCATCGTGCCGCCTTTGTCATCATCGGCCTTGCGGGCGACCGTGTGATTGCCCTGCACCCATTCCTTGAGGTGATAAACCACCGGTTCAAAACGCTTTTTTCCTGCCTCATGGTCAAATTCCTCTGACCCGGCCTTGTCCATGCCCGCGACGTTCCGAGCCGCCTCAATCACGGCCATTTGCATGCCCAGGCAGATACCAAGATAAGGGATTTTCTTTTCACGGGCGAATTGGGCCGCTTTGATCTTGCCTTCGGTGCCACGTTCGCCAAATCCGCCGGGGACAAGGATTGCGTGGAACCCTTCCAGGTAGGGGGCGGCATCTTCGCGGTCAAAGAGTTCGGCATCTACCCATTCGATCTTGACCTTCACCCTGTTGGCCATGCCGCCATGGGTTAGCGCCTCTGCGATGGATTTATAGGCATCTTCGAGCTGGGTGTATTTGCCGACGATGGCGACCTTCACCTTGCCTTCGGGGTTGTGGATACGATCATAAACATCATGCCAGACGTCCAGTTTTGGTGCCGGTGCGGGGGAGATTTCAAAGGCGTCCAGCACCGCCTGATCAAGCCCCTGTTCGTGATAGGCCAACGGGGCTTCATAGATCGATTTCAGATCATAGGCGGCGACAACGCATTGCTTGCGGACGTTACAGAACAGGGCAATCTTTTCGCGTTCCTTTTCCGGGATCGGCTGTTCGGACCGGCAGACAAGGATATCGGGGGCGATCCCGATGGATTGCAGTTCCTTCACGCTGTGCTGTGTCGGCTTGGTTTTCAGCTCACCCGACGCGGCCAGATAGGGCAGCAATGTCAGATGCATGAAAATGCACTGGCCGCGCGGTTTGTCATGGGCGAATTGACGGATGGCTTCGAAAAAGGGCAGACCTTCGATATCGCCGACAGTGCCGCCAATCTCACATAGCATGAAATCGACCTCATCTTCGCCAATGGCGATGAAATCCTTGATCTCATTGGTTACATGGGGAACCACTTGAATGGTTTTGCCGAGGTAATCGCCGCGCCGTTCCTTTTCCAATACGTTGGAGTAGATCCGCCCGGAACTGACCGAATCCGTTTTACGGGCGGGAACACCGGTGAAGCGTTCGTAATGGCCAAGGTCCAGATCGGTTTCGGCCCCGTCATCTGTCACGAAAACCTCGCCATGTTCAAAAGGGGACATCGTGCCGGGGTCAACGTTCAGATAGGGGTCAAGCTTGCGTAGACGGACGGAGAAGCCGCGCGCCTGTAAAAGCGATCCCAAAGCGGCCGATGCCAACCCTTTGCCAAGCGATGACACAACGCCGCCGGTAATGAAAATGAATCGCGCCATTGGCTGGGAACCCCCGTGAAAACATCCAAAATCTGTGGGAAAGCGAACCCGGAAATTCGCATCATCACGGGATTTGACTAATACCGGATTCGGGTGAAAAGCGCAACCGGTGACGCAACATCATGTTGCAGAACGTAACCGTGCTGCAACCCCTTGTGGTTCAGTCGCCTGATGGCACCAAAGGTGCATCATCTGCCGTTGGCGGCAGCAGGCTGTCGCCCAGATCAGGCAGTGCGGCCCCATCATCGCCTTGTTCAATGCCCAACCGGTCAACCACAGATGCGCCTGCGGATTTTTCGGCCGCGATCAATGTCAGCGCGATAGATGTGCAGATAAAGGCCACAGCCAGCATCCATGTAAACTTTGCAACGGCACTTGCAGGTGGGCGCCCGCCAGATGTGCCGGCCCCGCCGCCGCCGCCGATCCCCAGACCGCCACCTTCGGACCGCTGCAACAGCACGGTACCAATCAGACTCAGTGCCAGGATCAGATGGATGATGAGGATAACGTTTTCCATGTGGAGCCTTTCGGGGCATTCGCGAACAAGCGGTATCTAAAAGCTGCCGACCCGTCCCGCAACCCCCGAAAAGCCCTTATTCGTCGACGTCATCCATATCTGCCTGACCAGTGAGCTTGCGCCGCACGATGGACCAGGACAGCCCAATCGCCAGAACCAGCGAAAGCGTGACGATGGCGATCCAGGTATTCACGGTCGGATTGTCCAGATTGATCAACCCCTGATCAAACAGTACCCAGATCAAAGTGCCCACAATCGCCACGATCAACAGCATGCCGAATATGCCGATGGATCGCAGCGTGGCGCGCAGATAGATAATGTAGCCCACAAACAGAACTAGCCCAAACAGAACGGTGAGCGACAGGCTAGTTTCGAAATTTGCCATGCTCCAGCGCACAAAATTCCACTCGGTTGGATTATAGGTGGCGGCCAGCAGGACAAAGGCAAAGATCCAGCGGATGACGAAACCCATGACAATTCTCTCTTCTTCGTGTTCGGGGCGGACAATGGCGGTGCCGCCCCATACAGGCAAGCCAAATTTAGCGGTTTCGCCCCTTGGCACGCGACGCTATACGCCACGTCGGAGATCGAAAGGACAGGTCATATGGCAAATGTGGTGGTCGTTGGCGCCCAATGGGGTGACGAAGGCAAAGGCAAGATCGTGGATTGGCTGTCAGAGCGGGCCGATGTGATTGCCCGGTTTCAGGGTGGCCATAACGCAGGTCATACCTTGGTCATCGATGGAAAAGTCTACAAGCTGAACGCTTTGCCGTCGGGCGTGGTGCGTGGTGGGAAACTGTCTGTCATCGGTAATGGCGTTGTCCTCGACCCTTGGCACCTGACCGAAGAGATCGCCCGTATCCGGCAGGACGGGGTCGAAATCACGCCAGAGACATTGATGATCGCCGAGAACACGCCGCTGATTCTGCCCATTCATGGTGAGCTTGACCGGGCCCGCGAAGAGGCCGCATTGCGGGGCACCAAGATCGGCACAACGGGCCGTGGCATTGGGCCAGCATATGAAGATAAGGTCGGGCGTCGTTCAGTGCGCGTTGCTGATCTGGCTGATCCCGCCACATTGGAGGCGCGGGTGGATCGCGCCTTGCAACACCATGATCCGTTGCGCAAGGGTCTGGGCATTGCCCCCGTGGACCGCGATGCGCTGCTGGCACAGCTGCGTGAGATTGCGCAGGATATCCTGCCCTATGCTGCACCCGTCTGGAAAGTGCTGAACGAGAAACGCAAGGCGGGCAAACGTATTTTATTTGAAGGGGCGCAAGGCGCGTTGCTGGACATTGATTTTGGCACCTATCCTTTTGTGACCTCGTCCAACGTGATTGCCGGGCAGGCGGCGACAGGTGTGGGGATTGGCCCGACCTCCATCGACTATGTGCTGGGCATTGTGAAAGCCTATACAACCCGTGTTGGCGAAGGGCCGTTCCCGACCGAGCTGGATGATGATGACGGGCAGCGGTTGGGCGAGCGGGGCCATGAGTTCGGCACTGTGACCGGCCGCAAGCGGCGCTGTGGATGGTTTGATGCAGCCCTTGTACGCCAGACTTGCGCCACATCCGGCGTGACAGGCATATCCCTGACCAAGCTGGATGTGCTGGACGGGTTCGAGACGCTGAAAATCTGCGTGGGCTATGAACTGGATGGCAACGCAATGGATTATCTGCCGATTGCCGCCGATCAGCAAGCGCGCTGCACCCCGATCTACGAAGAGATTGCGGGTTGGTCTGAATCGACCGAAGGGGCGCGCAGCTGGGCCGATCTGCCCGCGCAGGCGATCAAATATGTGCGCCGCATCGAAGAGTTGATCGATTGCCCCGTTGCCCTAGTTTCCACATCACCGGAACGGGAAGATACCATTCTGGTCACTGATCCGTTCGCTGACTGAGGGGCATCATGGGCTATAAAGCACGTAAACGTCTGGCGCTTTTTGTGCTGGTGGTGGGGCTGCCCGCCTATATCGTGCTGGCCGTCACGGTCATGAGCGAGGCGGGGCGGTTTCCTCTGGTGATTGAATTGCTGATCTATGTCGCGCTTGGCGTTGGCTGGGCTTTCCCATTGAAATGGGTGTTCAAAGGGATCGGGCAACCGGACCCGGATCAAAAGCCCTGACCAAAAGGAGCGGGCCAGCGGCCCGCACATGATGTTTTGTTTGGCGCTTGATTGCGGGCGCTGCGTGTACGCCCAGCAACAAACAAAAAGGCGGGGTTTTGCCCCGCCTTTTGTTCATTTTCGTCTGCTCGATGGTTAGCCTTGCGCGGCCTTATCGGCGGGGCGGAACCTGGTATCCTCTGACACCTGAAAGCGCCCGTTATTAAGCTTGATGATCCGGCTTTGCCGCAACAACCGCCCGAAAGAGCGCAACCCATCTTCGCGGGTGAATGTGTCGGCGGCGGCAAGTTGCACTTTCTTCATGACCTGTGGCCGTGAGAAATCATCGTCACCTTCGACAAAGGCGATGTAGGCGGCAGCGGCTTCGAGCAAATCACCAAGTTCCGTGGCACCTTGCGTTTCGGCAAATTCAGCAAAACCGGCAGTGGGGGTTTGATCCCCTTCTTTGACAGAGGCGATCTGGCGCAGCCGGTCTGCGGGATTTGCGGGTGTATCCTCGATCCGTTGTTCGGCCACGAGCTTTAGTGGGATGGCTGCGGGCTTGTCTTCTGCGTCATCCTCTTCGCGGACGGCCTCATCGAGGTCCTCACGAAACGCGTCTTGTGGATCGGTATCCTCCTCAGCATCGCCCAATTGGCGCGCAGCTTCGGTGGCTGCGACAGCGGCCTTGAGCTGTGCGAAGGCATCCCGATGCCGTCGCCCTTCCGGTTCATTCAGCCGTTGATCGGCTTGTGACATGATCCGCGACATCGCATCATCATCATTTTCCGGCAGTTTAGCCCGTTTGGACTGGTTCAAGCGCCTTATGCTTGGCTCTTGATCGTCTTCTGTCTCGGCATCAGCGACATCATTTGCCTCAAGCGTGACATCGGCCTCTTCTTCTGGCGCGATATCGGGGTCGTGATCATCCGTTGCTACCTCTTCGGCCTCTTCGGACCCATCTTCACCTGACAGGACCAGAGGTGCGTCATCGTTCTTGAACTCAAAACCATCAACGATGTCATCGGTGGGCGGTGTGTCATCTTCCGATTTTCCGGTCAGCGCGGCCAGACGATCTGTGACACTGCCTGTTGGGCCAGACCCCTCTGCCTGTGGCGGGGGCGCGCCGCGGTTTGCGGGCGGCACCCGGCCGACCAATGCTCTGATCCGCTCCAGCTTGGCAGCAACGCTGTCGCTGTCCTCAGATGCGTCGCGGGCGGCGGCGGGGTCGTAGAATGGGGCGTCGTCCTGTGACGGCTCCTCTGCGGCGGGTTCTGCTTCTGCTTCCTCGGCCTCTTCGGCTTCGGCGCTGATTTCTTCGTCATCCCAATCAGCTTCAACAGGCGCAGCATCTTCTGCGAACGCGTCTTCGGGCAGCGGATCGGCATCCTGGGCCTCGAAATCGGCCGTCTCGGCCTCGTCTTCCTCTGCAGCCGCTTCGGCAAGCGCTTCGGTATGATAGTCATCGTCACTTTCGAAGTCAGAGATCATTTCGACTGGGGATTCTTCGACCTCTTCCACCTCTTCGGCGGTCAGCGGTTCATTGTCATCCTCGTCAACTGCCTCTTCGAACTCAGCCTCTTCGGCAGACGCATCATCCTCCTCTGCCAGGACATCATCAGCGTCTTCGTCGGCCTCTGCAAAATCCTCCGGGGCCGGTGTGGCAAGCGCGTCGCGTAGGTTTGCGATCCCCGTGTCTTCGTCCTGCTCTATCACGGGCTTGGGTACGCGCAGGCTGACGGCACCGGCAACGGTTGTCACTTCGACAGGGGCGGCATCTTCTTCTTGGGTCAATTCTGCCAAGGCGTCGACGTCGGGGGCCTGCGGGTCCATGTCCATGAAACGATCATGGCCTGCCAGTTCGTGAAAATACGACACAACAGCCTTCATCGTTTCGACAGAGTCGTCAAACCCCTCAAGGCGGCACGAAAACGTCCCGTATGACACACTCAACACCTTGTTACTCTCGCCCATATTCGTTCCGCTCTTTCATCTATTGGCAGCAGTTTGCTGGACAGACATTCATTCTTAACTCAGAACAGCATGACGGTGCATTCGGGATCATTTTGTGACCGTTTTAGGGAATGTTTGTGAATAGAGGTAAATAAAGTGGCAATCGGCGGTATTGTTTCGATAGATGATATAGTCGGTCTGATCGGCGGCGCAAGCATTCATCCGGAAGATATCGCTGGAATTTTTCCTTTTATTGACAAATACATAGCCGTCGATGGCGGGGCAGATCACTTGTTGAAGGCGAAAAAAGTGCCCGAAGCGGTGATCGGCGACCTCGATTCCCTGTCTGATCATGCGCGTGCCACATTTGCCGATCGCCTTTGCCACATTTCAGATCAATCCACGACCGATTTTGAAAAGGCAATCATGCATTTGCGGGCACGGGCAATGATCGCGCTGGGCTTTACCGGCGGGCGCATGGATCATGTGCTGTCCGTGCTGAACGTGTTGACGCGTTATCCCGACAGGCGGGTGATCCTGACGGATGCGCATGATGTCAGTTTTCTGGGGGGGCAGGGACAAACCATGTTGCATATGCCGCCCGGTACCCGGTTGTCTGTGATGCCGCTTGATACGGCGCGGGTCAGCTTGCGCGGTGTTGTCTGGCCTTTCGAAGATATGCAGATGCATCCGGGTGGGTTTGTCAGCCCGTCCAATGCCGTTGCGGATGATCCGGTGCGGATTGATGTGCAAGGGCCAGTTCTGGTTACTCTGCCACGGGCGCATCTTGCGGCAGCCTTGAAAGCTGTCGTTCCCGCATGATGATGTAAAGACCGGCACCGATGGTAATACATATCCCGATGGCAGCCAGCCCATTGGGCAGATCAGAAAAGATCACCCAGCCGATGGCGGTGCCAAACGGGATTTCAAGATATTGCATCGGCGCGAGGGTGGATGCGGGTGCAAAACGCAAGCTCCAAGTCATGAACAGATGCGCTACGGTGCCAATCACCCCAAGCGCCAGCAGCAGCCAGATGGTGCCCGGTGTCACGCTGAGAAACCCCGGTTCGCTGGGCGTCAGAAAGATCACAGGCAGCAAGACAAGCGTTGCCTGGATCCCGCTGATCGCCTGCAATTTGATCGGATCCACGGCCCGGGCGATCTTGCGGGTGACCATCATGAACAGAGCAAACACCACAGCGACCCCAAGCGGCAAAAGGGCAGGGTAGCCCACTTCGACAAAGTTTGGTTGGATCACCAAAAGGGTGCCGATAAAGCCAACCAGACAGGCCATCATTCGCTGCAACCCCACCTCTTCGCCCATGACGAAATGTCCCAGAAGCAACATGATGAACGGCATGACAAAGGCGATGGCCAGCGCATCGGCCAATGGCAGATAGCGCAACGCGGTGAACATCAAACCAATGCCCAGAACATGCAGGAAAGTGCGCGCCATCGTCCATCCCATTACGCCTTGCGGTAGGCCCAGACCCTGTTTGCCGATGATCACAAGCGGTAGCAGGATGATCCATTGCACGCCAAAGCGGACCAGCAGTAGCATCCCCAATGCGACGGCCCCGCCCAACAGCTTTGCGATACTGTCCCCCAACGGGGCCAGCACACAAAATGCGAGCATCAAAAGCACGCCAAGAAATGGACGATCAGCCGACATTGGGCGACCCTAGTGGAGCATGGATGGCGCGACAATGGCTCGGCTGACATTCAGCATTCGACGCAATTTGGAAACAATGATGAAAAATTGGGCGATTTGTGCTATGATATGCGAACGGATCGGGTGCGTGTATTTTCTGCCCCTCATGCGTTCATTGAAGATACAGCATTTGAGAAACATAACGCATTAACTTTAAAAGGAAATTCTTTATGGTTACGCAAGATCGTGTTGAAAGCCTCAAGAAGCAGGGCCGCTATATCGAAGTCGCCACACCCGGTGATGAGGATCTGGGCCCGCTGAAGCTGCTGCCTGGCACATGGGAAAATACCGGTGATTTCGACGGGCGCGGCTGGAACATGATTGCCCTGCCATTCGCACAGGAAGGGCACCCGATAAACTACCGGGTGCTGGTAAACCAGTATAATGAAAAGCTGAAATTTTCGCTCGTGGACAAGGGCGTGCCCAATCGCGGTATCGAAGTAGGGGACCCGACCGACAATACTGACCAGTTTGTTGTCACACTGGATTATGAACAGGGGATTGTGCAAAAAAAGGCGGCGGATTTCCCGGCCACCGATCTGGCAGGTGCGCCTAACCTGGCGATCCATCACGAACCCGGGCTGTGGCTGCATATGCTCAATCGGCGGACCGATAATCTCGATATTGCGCGGCTGGGCACGATCCCGCATGGTGATAGCGCACTGGCGCTGGGTGAAAGCCAAATCATGGATGGCGCGCCCGTCGTGCCGGATATCAGTGGCCTGCCCATTGGCGTGCCGGATGACTTGGACAGTTTCTATCTGTCGCCCTACAAGCATTTTGACGACAACCCGTTCAAGGGCGATGTCACCGCAGCGGGTTTCCCCGGGTTCAACCCGGTATCGCCAAATGATCTGCTGAAATTCCCGTTGCCCGGCACGATCAAGCGGACAACGGTGCTGCACGTCACCACAGGGATACAGGACGCGCGGATCGCAAATATTCCCTTCATCGTCAAACAGGCGAATGCAACGGATATGGAATCGACCTTCTGGATCGTTGAGACCGAGGTGGACGGGCAGGAAAAACTGATCCTGATGTATACCCAGACCGTGATGCTTGATTTCTTCAAGCGGCGCGACGGGCAGGACGGGCTGATCCGGTGGCCGCATGTCAGTATCAACGTGATGGAAAAGGTGGCCGAACCCGATCGCGGTAGCTATCAGATGCCATCTGTTTGATCAGCGGATCATTGAATTGGGTCGATCGTGATCTGAGGCGGCGTGATGCAAATGCAGACGCCGCCTGACCCGGCCTATCGCAGGTCACCCATCGCGACCATGTCCATATCGGCGAAGTCCACATTGTCACCGGCCATCGTCCAGCAGAATGTGTAGGCCGCCGTGCCCGCCCCGCAATGGATTGACCAAGGTGGTGATATCACGGCCTCTTCATTTGCCATGACAAGGTGGCGGGTCTCATCCGGGGCGCCCATAAAGTGAAAGACGCGCGCATCTTCGGGAATGTCGAAATAAAGATATGCCTCCATCCGGCGGTCATGCAGATGGGCGGGCATCGTGTTCCAAAGCGACCCGGGGGCAAACTGCGTGTAACCCATCAAGAGCTGGCAGGTTTCGCAGACATCGGGGTGCAGAAACTGGATGATCACCCGTTCATTGGCTGTTTCGCGACTGCCAAGCTCAACTCGGCGGGCATCCTTGAGCTTGATCAGCTTTGTCGGGCAAGGCCGGTGCGCGGGCGATGACGTAACATAGAAACGCCCCTGACCAGAAAATGTTACCGGTCCCGCGCCCATGCCGATGTAAAGCAATTCTCCGGTCTCTAAAGTGTGGATCTCGCTATCTACCGCGACCATGCCTGTCCCGCCGATATTCAGGATGCCCATTTCGCGACGGTCCAGAAAGCCGGGCGTGCCGGTCTCATCCATATGATCCAGCGTTAGTGGTCCGTTTGCTGGCACCGCAGAGCCAAGGATAAGGCGGTCATAATGGGTGTAGACCAGATTGATCTCATCGTTGGCAAACAGTTCATCCTTGTGGAAATGCTCGCGCAGCCCGTCTGTATCCAGTGATTTGGCCGTGACAGGATCAATGGCGTAGCGAGTTTCGGTCTTGAGTGTCATGGCATGTCCTTTGGGCTGAGAGATATGGGGTGACGGGCGGGCCGCCGCCGCTTGGCGTCCCTTTATCAGCAAAAAGAGATATTCTAGTATACTAGTTTTGTCAAATGGTTTTCATGACCGCGCCGAAGCCGCAAAACCGCACTCTGCGAGAGCGCGCCAGATCGTCGGATGCAGCGAAATGGACATGCAGCCTATGCTGTTCCGCGCACGGGCCGGTCGTTCTGGATATTGAAGATCATACCATCCAAAAGCTCTTCCAGATCGGGGCGCGCAGCCGGACCGTTCGAGATATCAACAAGCATCAATGTGCCGTCAGGACGGATCGCAAATGCGCCCGGCTCGGCAAAATTTTCAGTGGTTTCGGCGTCCGAAAGCGGCTTTGATACATAAAGTCCAAGGGCACGCATCTGTGCCTCTGTAAGACCATAGCAAAGATCGAAACCCCAGCCGAATTCTTTCTGATCCGCCGCCGCCTTTTCGGCACTGTCAGCGGAGGCGACAATGATATCCATATGCGCCGTCCAATCGGGCAGGACCGCGTTCAATTTGTTCAGAAAACGTTTGCAGCGCGGGCAGTGGCGGCCACGATAGACAAAAAACATCGTCCATCTGTCTTTGACCCCACCGATCATGCGATCCTGCGCGATACCGACCATGGGAAGTGTTATTGGTTCAACGGCGTTACCGACCAGCGGCTTGGTATCTGTCATTTGTCATCCTTTCTGACCTTTTGGTGTTGAAACCCAAACGCTCTATTCATTGGAAGTAATCGGTATGTGTCTGATGTATTTCGGAAATTGTTGCGTCTAACCGGCTGAGATGTCGACGCGTCAGCGCCCGTGCGTCCTGGGTGGAACGGCGGGCCAGCGCATCTGCGAGGGCGCGGTGATCGTCCAAAACATCCGTGATCCTTTTATCGTTTGAGAGGCTTAGAACGCAAAGGCGATCAACGTTGCGCTTGCAACGCTCGATGGTTTCAAAGGCCATCGGCAAACCCGACATTTCGCATATCAGCTGATGAAACCCATAATCAAGCACATGAAACCGGATCGTATCGCCGTCGTTCAAGGCGTGTGACTGATCTGTCAGGTTTTGGGTCAACCGGTCAACGCGGGTGTGATCCCATATGGCGCAGGCCCGTTCCATCACCTCCAATTCCACTGCCATGCGCACGAAACGCGTGTTTGAAATCTCTGGCAGCGAAAACCGGCGGACAACGGTGGCGCGTTGCGGGCGAATCTCCAACAGCTCTAGGTTATGGAGCCGCCGAAAAGCATCGCGGGCCGGTTGGCGCGAAACGCCAAAGCGACGCGCGACATCAGCCTCGGATATTTTGGAACCGGGCAGAATAACCAGCGTCGCGATTTCTTCGTGCAGCTTTTCAAAAACTAAATCCGCTGTCGATTTCGACCCAGTGTTGATCAATGTGTCGTGCATTTCCTCTTGCTCCCCGATGGGCCGTCAGATTCGGTTTTCGGCCCCTGTTATCGCAAGGGCAGGGGCACATCACGCCGCCGCCCAAGTCCTGCGAACCTGTCGTTCACATCACCAAAATAAGCAAAATACAACTCACTTGACAATTCTGGGATACTAGTCTCCAATAGCGTCAGAGTTGTGACCGCCACGTTTGGCGTCTGCAGCTTTTGTGATGCAGATCGATCCGAAGGGGAGCGGTTGACTGCGCGCAGGTTTAGAGAATTCGGCACCTAGGGAGAGAACAATGTATCAATCAATTTCGAAAACACTTTTGGGGACGGCGACGGCTCTGGCCTTCGTCGCATCAGCGGCCGTCGCCGAGGATTGGCGCGCCTGGAATATCCATAATGATGGTCACCCCAACACGGCAGCGATGGATCGCTTTGCAGAACTTGTTGCCGAGAAAACCGGTGGTGAGGTCACCGTCGAGGTTTTCCACGGCGGCGTTCTGGGCACCCAGCCTGACGCGCTGGAACAGGTTCAGCTTGGTGCAATCGATATCGGCAATTTCAACCTTGGCCCGATTGGTCCGATCGTCAAAGAAGCCAATCTTGTATCGCTTCCGTTTATTTTCCGCGACGTTGATCACATGTTCCGTGTCATGGACGGACCTGCGGGTGATCAAGTTGCCGCCGCCATGGGCGAGGCGGGCCTTTTGCCCATTGGCTGGTTCGACGCAGGCGCACGGTCTTTCTACAACAATACCGGGCCGATCAATTCGCCCGATGATGTTGCAGGCATGAAGATCCGCGTGATGAATAACGATCTGTTCACGGGCATGGTCAACGCGATGGGCGGCAATGGTACGCCAATGGCGTTTTCCGAAGTATACCAATCGCTTAGCACGGGCGTTGTGGATGGGGCGGAAAACAACCTGCCATCATTCCAGTCGGTCGGTCACTTTGAGGTGGCGGGTTATTATTCGATGTCTGAACACCTGATCATCCCCGAATGCATCTGTGTAAACACCGCCAAGTTCGGAGCGTTGTCCGAAGATATGCAAGCCGCTATTGTAGCCGCTGCTGAGGAAGCATCCGTATTTCAACGCGAGTTGTGGGCCGAACAAACGGCGGCAAGCCGCGAAGCGGTTGAAACTGCAGGTGTGAAGATCAACGAGATCGCGGACAAGGGGCCATTCCAGGACGCGATGGCGCCGGTTTATGCCGACTATCTGGCGGCTAACCCAAGCATGGCTGAACTTGTCGAATTGGCACAATCCACCGAATAATGTGCGATAGATGATTGGTAGAGCGCCCGACCACAAGGCCGGGCGCGCTTTCTGATGAGGAGCCATGGGATGAGCCACGCACCAGAAAAACAAACGGGACTTGGCCCGATTGACAGCGCCTTTCGGGGCATTGTCATGCTCTGCCGTATCATCGCGGGGACCGCCCTTGTCATGATGACGCTTTTACTGGGCTATCAGGTCTTTGGCCGATATGTTTTGAACGACACCCCTACCTGGGTTGATCCGCTATCATTGCTGCTTGTCATGCTGATTGCATTCCTTGGCGCGGGGATCGGTGTTTATGAAAACACGCATCTGTCCGTCGTCATTCTGCGCAAGATGGTGCCCGCCAAAATCCGTTCCGTCCTGGTTGTGGTGACGGATCTTCTCATGGCGATATTCGGGGGGTTGATGCTGTGGTATGGTGGTCTTTTGACGATGTTCAAATGGAATTCGCTTATCCCGCTCATTCAATGGCCCGAAGGCCTTCGGTCGCTGCCGCTGACGATTTGCGGTGGCATGATCCTCATCTTCTCCCTGGGCCATCTGGTCCGACATCTTCTCGGTCGCGATACGCGCACTGACAGCATCGAATAGAATAGGGCCTGATTGATGGGACTTGCACTACTTCTGGGCCTCTTTGCCTTGTGCGTAGCCATTGGAACCCCGGTTGCCTTTGCGCTGGGCATTTCTGCCATCGCGGCGTTCTTGTTTGAGGGCCTGCCCTTGATGGTCGGGTTTCAGCGGATCATTTCGGGGATCAATGTCTTTTCACTATTGGCGATCCCGTTTTTCATTTTCGCGGGCGAGCTGATGTTCCATGGCGGGATCGCGCTTCGGCTTGTGCGGTTTGCGCAAGCGGCAGTCGGCGCAGTGCGGGGCGGGTTGGGCATTGTGAATGTCTTGTCATCGATGCTGTTTGGCGGCATCTCGGGCTCTGCCATTGCGGATATCTCTGCCTTGGGATCGATCCTGATCCCGGTGATGAAAGACAAGGGCTATGACGCTGACTATGCGGTCAATGTCACGGTTACCTCATCCATTGCGGGGATTATTATTCCGCCCAGCCACAACATGATCATCTACGCCATTGCGGCGGGCGGTGCGGTTTCGATTTCCAAGTTATTTCTTGCTGGCGTTGTGCCAGGTATTCTGATGTGTCTCTGTTTGGCGGCTGCGGCCTATATCGTCGCCGTCAAACGCGGCTATCAGGCCGAGCAGTTTCCGGGATGGGCAGCACTGATGTTTGCATTCATCGGGGCAATTCCGGGGTTGCTGACGGCGGTGATTATCGTTGGGGGCGTCTTGTCTGGTGTCTTCACAGTGACGGAGTCTGGTGCCTTTGGCGTGATCTACGCGTTCCTTGTGACGCTGCTGGTCTATCGTTCGATCACTTGGGAAAACTTCAAGATCGCGGTGAATCAGTCAGTCAAGACCACAGCGATGGTGATGATCCTGATCGCCTGCGCTGCCGCATTCGCCTATATGCTGACCTATTACCGGGTGCCGACCAAGATGGTCACGTTGATGACAGGGATCACCGACAACCCGATCCTGATCCTGTTGATGATTAACGTGGTGTTGCTGTTGCTGGGTATGATCATGGATATGGCCGCACTGATCCTGATCTGTACGCCGATCTTCCTGCCGGTTGCGACGGCGCTTGGCATTGATCCCGTTCAGTTTGGCATGATCCTTTTGGTTAATCTGGGGCTGGGGCTCTGCACGCCGCCTGTCGGATCTTGCCTGTTTGTGGGATGCGCAGTGGGTAAGTTACCGATGGAAAAGGCCGTCCGAACGATCTGGCCGTTCTACCTCGCGATATTTGTCGCGCTGATGATGATCACATTCGTCCCGGCGATTTCAATGACCTTGCCGAACCTGCTGGGAGGTTGAGTGGTGTAACATCTGGCGAAACGGCCAGTGCGCGACGATATCCGCCGATGGCCATAAAAGCCATCGGCGGATCCTGTTAAGAAAACAGCATACCGCCGTTGATGTCGATATTCGTACCGGTCATGAAGGCGCTGTCATTGCAGGCCAGAAACAGGACCAGATTTGCGACATCGTCGACATGCCCCTGGCGTTTGACCGGTGCATTCGCCTCGAATCCGCGGCGGCCGGCATCCGGCGTATGGATGTTGTGGAAATCGGTGTCGACCATACCGGGGCACAGCGCATTGACGCGAATATCGGGGCCAAGCTCCTTTGCCAGCCCGCGGGTCATGGTCATGACTGCCCCTTTGGAGGTCGCATAGGCCACGGCACCGGGACCACCGCCGTCACGGCCCGCCTGGCTTGCGATATTCACAATCGCGCCGCGCTTCATATGCGCAAGACAGGCTTTTGTCATCATGAATGTACTGGTCAGGTTCAGCGTCATGACGTTGTTCCAGTGGGCAAGCTCCATTTCTGCGATGGTCTTGCGAGCGATCAGACCACCTGCATTATTCACCAGCACATTGACCCCGCCAAACGCATCAACTGTGACGTCAACCAGCCGATTCACGCCTTCCTGTGTGTTCAGGTCGGCCTGCACGGCTATGGCATTGCCACCCTCGCCCTGAATTGCGTCAACAACTTCATCCGCCCCTTTGGAGCTTTCGAAATAGCTAATCGCCACTTGCGCTCCATCAGATGCCAGTTTCCTGGCCACGGCTGCGCCGATATCGCGTCCGCCGCCGGTGACGATGGCCGTTTGCCCTGCGAGTTTCATACTGATCCTTCCTGTCTGGCGCCGTGTTCTACAGCTTCATGAAATAGTCGAAGATTTCAGGCACATTGCCTTCGCCCATATCCGCGTCAACTGCGGCCTGAAGGTTATGTGCTGCGCCTTCCGCGATTTCCGCCCGCGTACCGATATCTTCGGCCAGTTTCAGGAAATAGCCTAAATCCTTGTTGGCGTTACTGATTGAAAACCCAAGATCACTGACCCCGTCTACAGCATAGTTTTTGCAAAACCCCATAAAGGGTGAATTCGACGGTCCGGTAGACATGATGTCAAAAAGCTGTGCGCGATCCACACCCGCACGCGCGGCGATGGCGAAAGCCTGGCTCATGGCGCAAACGGTCGTCATGCCCATGAAATTGTTGATCAGTTTCGTGACATGGCCGGCACCAAGCGCGCCAAGGTAGAAGACATTTTCGCCCTGATCGTCCAATAAAGGCTTTACCTTATCGAAAACCGCCTTGTCGCCGGCCGCCATAATGTTCAGCAAGCCGTCTTTTGCATGTGCAGGTGTACGCCCCAGCGGCGCGTCGATCATGCCTGCACCTTTCGCGGCAAGGTCGGCACCGATCTTGCGGGTCGAAGCGGGCACTGACGTCCCATAGTCGATAAGTACAGCACCGCGCTTGATCCCCGACAGAATGCCGTCATCACCATAAACAAGCCCCTCAACAACGTCAGAGGTGGTGACGCAAAGCATCACGATGTCACAAGCTTCTGCCAGCTCCTTCGGCGTCGCCGCCTCGCGGGCATTGCCACGATCCAGCACGGCGGCAACCGCTTCCTTCTTGCGGCCCATGATGACCAGTTCATAACCCCTGTTCTGAAGGTTCTCCACCATGTTTCCGCCCATAAGGCCAAGGCCGATGAAACCGATAATGGGCTTGCTCATGATGTATGCTCCGATGCGTTTTTCTTTGCGTGATAGGGGATTACAGAAAGTCTTCGCGGTGCGGTGTGAACACGTCTAGAAGCATGCCCGCCTCAAGACAGGTTGCGCCGTGTTCGATGTTGGGTTGTTTATAAAGGGAATCCCCCGCACCAACGATGTAGGTTTTGTCGCCAACAGTGAATTCAAACTTGCCGGACATCACGTAAGTGATCTGTTCGTGAACATGGTGGTGCAGCGGGGCGGTGGTGCCCGCTTCAAAATGCACTTCGACAACCATCAGGTTGTCGTTATGGGCCCCGATCTTGCGCGATAGGCCATCGGCGACAGTCTCAAGCGTGCCTTCATTGCCGGGGAAATGGTTCTTTATGGTCATATCTGTCTCCGCGCCGTGGGTTAGCTGTTTGCGAGTTTCTTCATGACCACCTTGAACGTGTGTTCGTCGGTGTCAGTGAAGTAAAGGTCGGCGTCATAGCCCTGATCGTCCATGAAGTTGAAAACCCGCTTTGGCGCGTCAAGCTTGTAAGGCACCAGCAGCGTGGCAATACGGTGGCGCGTGGCGGCAGGATAGCGGGCGGTCAGAACCGTGCTGACGGGCAGGCCGTCGTAATCAGCCGGGTCCACATCGGCAAAGCCGTCTTCTTGGGTGATCTCGGGCTTACCGCCTTCGGACCAGACGACCTGACCATAAAAACCCGCCCGCTTGCCTGTATTGCGGAATGACGTCTTGCCGAGTTCATAAGGGTTGTTGGCATGCAGCAGCCAGTCAATGGTGACGGCTGTATCTGCATCCACCTTGTCGATGACCACGAAATAGGAATTGCGCACAAAGTAGATCTCGCGCGCAGCGCGCGTTACTTCGGGTGACAGGCTTTGATAGGCTGCGGTCGCGTCACCATGGATGAAGACATGGTCATCACGGTTTTCGGCAGCGATGATGCGCCCGGTGGCCGCCATCGCCTTGGACTTGTCCTTTTCGGCATACTGTCCCTTGCCATTGATCAGGATTGCATTCTTTGACCGCGTCTGCCGCCGCCATTTGCGATGCATCGAGGAATTGAAGGCGACGTAATGCCCCGATTGGATCGCCATATCTTCGCCAAAGGCGGACATGCAGAAAGTATTCTGATCGCCATGGCTGTGGCTGATCGACCCGAAGGGTGAGGATTTGAATACGAAATGCACATGGTTGTCGGGATCGCCCATCGCGTGTTGCACACCGACCCAACCAATGCCCTTGAAATGGCGAAACCCGCTTTGTGGTGGCGTGGCCGCAATCAAGGGAAAATCGGTCTGAAACACCAGTTCGTCAAAATGCGTGTCCCACCAACCCCAGTTATAGAACGCCATTTCGGTGCCCGGATTGGTGCGCAGATTTTCTTCGCAATACCATTGATAAGCGCCCTTGCCGGTAGCCCCTGCAAGCTGGCGCAGGTTAAGGCCGGTTTTGATGCAAGGCAGATCGCCCATCGTGGCATCATCGCCCATGGTCGCGCGGCGTGTGTTGGGGGCTTTGCAATATAGCGGGAAGTCGCCGGTATTCTGGAAAAACGGGCGGCGATAAAGATCAAGTCCGGTATAGGATCTCAGCCGGTTTGCAGCGTCGATCAGATAGGCGATGCCCATCATCCAGTAATGCGTGCCCTCCGCCCAGCCGCCATCACTGTCGCCCCAAGGGGAATAGACCGTAAGAAGAAACTCAATGGCGTAGTTCAGCCAATCGCGGGCCTCGTCATTGTCATCATCACCGAGCAAGGCGATGCAGGCGGGCACAATCACCAGCGAGACTGAGCGCACGGCGTGACTGTCATAGGGGAAGAGGTGGATTTTTGCGTTCAGGATCGCATGTTCGGCAATGTCGCGGGTGCGCGCAAGAAGGGCTGCACGGACCGTGGCGCGCTCGTCCTCGGACAGATCATCGTATAGCCAATCATAACCCCAGGCGATTGCGTTACAGGCACGATAGGCCCATTCGTCAGTATAGGCGCGGGAAGTGACTCCCATCGGGTCCCAACTTGCCGCCTCCAGCAGCCATTCCTTGGCGCGGGCGGTCATTGCGGCATCGCCGGTTACCTTGCCGCCGATGGCAAGATGGCGGACGGCGTACCACAGCTCTTGCAGGTCGATATAGGTTTGCCGCCAGACGGGGGCGGTGCGTTGATGGTTGGGGTAGCCTGCGGGTTCGCGCATGATGTCGCGATCCATCCAGGGAAGGACAGATTTGGCGTAAAAGGTGGACCATGTGCAATGATCGGGATCTGCCTTCACGGCCTTCTTGAAGTCACCCAGCCTGTCGGTGGTCATCCACAGGCGTGGGTGATCCTGCGCCACATCGGATAGCCGCGTTTTCCGCGTGGGCACCGGTGTTTCCGCCAGCCCATCGGCCAGCGTAAAGCTGCGGGCGCTGCTCCATGTGCTGCTGGGGGCGTCTGCTTCCCAAGTGGCGTAGGACCAATAGTATTCGCCGGGTGCCAGTGTTGTGTCAGGCGTAAAGAAATTCAAAGGCAAGTCATTGAAAAATTGTGTTTTACCTTTTGGGAATTTGGGATCAGTCGAAAGGCGCAGCACATAGCGCGCATCGTCATCGATCACCGGAATCCACATGAAACGCGGCGGGTTTTCGGTGACGTCTGTGTCGGCGGTCGGACTGTATTGAATCGTCAAACGACCGGCCTTGGGTTCGTCAAGCAAAGGGTGTGTGGTGGCTGACATTGGTCAGGTATCCCGGATGTATCAAAAGGGCAGAAGGCCTGAGGCAACGCTACGCGCCGCCCCAAGCGGGAGGGTATTTAGCCGCCATACTGACGGTCATAGGCGGTCTGCATGACAGCAAGCAGTTCCTGCATGCCCATGTCATCCAGCTGGGCGAGGTAGGCATCCCATTCGGGCACAACATCGCCGCTGCCCAGGATCCAGCTTTGCTGCTTTTCCAGCATGAAATCGCGGATTGATCCCCAAGTGCGGTCATAGACCTTCTGTTCGTCAGCGGTAAACGCCACGCCCAGAAAATCAGGGATCAGGTAATCGCCGGTGTCATAAAGCGCGATACCTTCCAGCGCGTATTCGTTACTCCACTGGATTTCGTAGTTGTAATCCTGGAAATAACCGCGTCCCTGAAGCTGTGCACCAACCTGATAGAGGGACCGGTTGACTGGGCCCGCATCAAGGAACTCTTGCTTAAAGATCGCTTGGCCGTCGACCATGTCATAATGCAAGCCTTCGACGCCAAAATTGGCGAGACGACGCCCCTCTTCTGTGAACCAGAAGTCGAAATACTTGATGGTTTCGACAAGGTGTTCGTTGGTGTGGCCAATGGCCCAACCGTCAGGTTTTACCAGAATGCGACGATGCTCTTCGATACGGCGCCCGGATGGGGACGCGGGCGGTAGGAATGCCTTGAACTCGAAACCGTCGATTTCAGATGACAGCCGGTTATAGCCGCTGGTGGATGCAAACCAATCATGGGTCGACCCGCCAAGGTTTTCCGACAACAAGAAGTCGCGCGCGGATGACCCTCGCGTGAAAATCTCGGCGTCGATCAGGCCTTCGGCATACCAGCGTGCCAGATTTGCGATCCCGTCGCGGTAGCCCTCTCCGATATAGCCATGTCCGATCTTTCCGTCCTCGACGAGGAAGTCGTGATAGGTGTCAGACCCGTGCGCGCGACCGTCCCAAAGGGTCACAAGGCGGATCAGTTCCGGCCACTGGCGGGCAAAGAATGGGACCTCATCATCAAGGCCGTTGCCATTTGGATCCTGGGTTTTGAAGGCGCGCAGCACGGCTTCGTATTCATCGACCGTTTCTGGCATCTCCAGATCAAGGGCATCCAGCCAATCCGTGCGGATCCAATAGGCGCGGCCATATTTGCCGTCCGGTAGATAAGGGATGTAGTACATCTGCCCGTCAGAAGCTTTGACAGCGGCTTCAATGTCCGGGCGCGTTGCGTAATAGGCCGCAATGTTGGGTGCATGCTCCGCGATCAGATCGTTTAGCGGTGCAAACGCACCTTCGGGGCCGTACTGGTTCACGAAATCCCGGATCCGGCTGGAGCCGACGATGTCGGGAATGCTGCCGGATGCCAGCATCAGGTTCAGCGCTTCGGTTCGACCCGTATTTTCATCCGTGCGCATATTAGCACCGACAGTGTCATTAAGCAGGTGAATGCCCGTCAATTCGCGGGCGACCTGTTCAACCGGCCAATCTTCTTCATAAATAGGGTAACGGGCGTGGTTCATCTGGATCGTCAGTTCCAGGGGTTCATCCACGATCCGTAGATGCCCATCTGCGAAAGCGGGCGTTGACATGGCGCTTCCTGCCAGCAAAGCCGCCGCGAGGCTAAGTTTACGCATTTGATTTCCTCCCATGTGCGTTTTCATTATTCTTTGACACCCCCAAGAAGGATGCCTTTCTCGAAGTATTTTTGGATAAACGGGTAGACGATCAGCACGGGGATGATCGAACAGACGATGATGGCGGCCGTCACGGTTTCGGCGCTGAACCCGGCGGCCGTCTGGACGATGGCAAATTCATCATCGTCGCTGAGGTTCGAAATCGTATGGCGCAGGAACACCTGCAACGGGATCTTGTCCTCGGATTGCAGCAACACCATCGCCCAGAAAAAGCCGTTCCAACGGGACACGATGCAGAAAAGGGTGATTGTCGCGATCGCCGGTTTCGACAGCGGCATGTAGACCTTCCAAAGCACCTGAAAATCATTGGCCCCATCCATGCGCGCCGCTTCTTCAAAGCTTTGCGGGATAGCCTCAAAGAAATTGCGCAGCAGGATGATGTTGAAGGCGTTGACAGCAAAGGCGAGGATAATGCCGAACATGCTGTCAAGCAGGTTCAGATCGCGCATGTTCAGAAAAAACGGAATCAGCCCCGCGTTGAACCACATCGTAAACGCGATGAAGAGGTTGAAAAAACGCCGCCCCTTGAGTTGCGGGCGCGACAGGGCATAGGCCCCGGGGATGATAAAGGCCAGGCTCATCAACGTGCCGCCAATCGTGTAGATGAACGTGTTGCGGTAACTGACCCAGAACTGCGGGTCCCACAGGATGTAGCCATAAGCCTCTAGCGTGGCGTCGATCGGTGTCAGCACCACCTTGCCCGCCTGCGCGGCAAAGCCAGAGCTGAACGACACTGCGGCGATATAAATAAAAGGATAAAGCGTAGCGACCGTGAACATCCCGATCAGGACAGACACAACGATTGCAAAGAATCTGTCGCCGCGTGAATAAAGGTTCCAGTTCATCATTTGCTTGCGCTCCTATCTACCAGAGCGATGTGCGCGAGAAGCGGCGCGACAGCGTGTTTGCCGTCATCACAAGGACAAATGCGACGACAGCGTTGAAGAGGCCCGCCGCGGCGGCAAGGTCATATTGACCGGATTGAAGCCCCTGACGGTAAATCCAGGTGTTGACCACATCGGCGGTTTCGTAGGTCGCGGGCTGGTAAAGCAGGATGACCAGCTCGAACGAGACTTCCATGACATTCCCGATGCGAATGATCAGCATGATCAGGATGGTCGGCAGGATCGACGGGATAGTGATTTTCCACATCATCTGCCAACGGTTCGCCCCATCGACGACGGCACTTTCGTAAAGCGATGGGTTTACGCCTGCGATGGCCGCAAGGAACACGATGGAGCCAAACCCTGCCTCTTGCCAGATGCCTGTGCCGACGAAGATCGGGCGGAACCATTGCGGTTGGGTCAGGAAATAGACCGGTTCAAACCCGAGCCAGCCGATAAATGTGTTGATGATACCAGCGGTCGGCGAAAAGGCGGTGATGACGATCCCGGCAATAATCACCGACGAAATGAAATGCGGCAGATAGACGATGGTCTGCGCTGTCCGCTTGTAGGTCGCGTGCAGAATCTCATTGAACATCAGTGCAAGTATGATTGGTGCCGGAAAACCGAACAGCAGATTGTAAAAGCTGATCGTGACCGTGTTCTTGACCGCGCGAATAAACTGATCATTGGCAAAAAGGGTATGAAAATGCTCAATCCCAACCCAGGGACTGTTCGCGACACCGCGAAAGATCGAATAATCCTTGAATGCGATCTGAAGCCCGTACATCGGCTTATAAAGAAAGACCAGAAACCAGATGATTGTGGGCAGCAGCATCACATAGATCTGCCATTCCCGCTTGAAGTGATCGAAAAGGCGGATCAGCCGGCCATCATCGATATGGTGCCGCGCTGCTTCATGGACGGCGATTGCGGCCTTTTCGGGAGGTTGCCCGGCCGTGTTGGTGTTTTCATCGACCATCTGCGTTACACCCCGAAATTCAGCGCATGGCCGGTTTCAGCGTCGAAAAGTTTCACCAGATGGGACGGGACATGCACCGCGTCCACGCCAGACAAATGATCGATGTCACCGTTGGTCGCCGCCTTGAAGACAAGGCTGTCATCGCCATGGGTTGCATGTAGCAGGGCCTCCGACCCCAGCGGCTCAACCAGATCAAGACTGATTGGCAGAGCAGAGGAGGGACCTTCCGCAGAGAGTGTCACGTGCTCGGGCCGGATGCCGACAATGACATCGCGCCCGGCATGGTCCCCAACCCGCCCGTCGATCTTGATTTCCGCATCGCCGATTTTCGCGCCCGACGCGGTCAGCGTGCCTTTCATCTGGTTCATTGGCGGCGAGCCAAGGAAGCCAGCAACGAAGGTATTGGCGGGGTCATTGAACAGCTCCATCGGGGTGCCGATCTGTTCGATCCGGCCGTCATTCATCACCACGATACGATCAGCGAGGGTCATCGCCTCAACCTGATCATGGGTCACGTAGACAGAAGTCACACCAAGGCGGTTATGCAAACGTTTGATTTCGGCGCGCATCTGGGTGCGCAGCTTGGCATCAAGATTTGAAAGCGGTTCGTCAAACAGGAACACTTTGGGATGACGCACGATGGCGCGGCCCATGGCCACGCGTTGACGTTGACCGCCAGATAAGTCGGCTGGGCGACGGTCAAGGTACGGGGTCAGGCCAAGAATTTCAGCGACATCATCAATGGTTGTCTTGATCTCGGCCTTTGGCATGCGGCGGATGCGCAGGCCAAAGGCCATGTTGTCGGCAACGTTCAGATGCGGATATAGGGCGTAGTTCTGGAACACCATCGCTACGTCCCGGTCTTTGGGGGCGATCCGATTCATGCGGCGACCATCGATTGTCAGATCGCCTGCAGTGATTTCCTCTAGCCCCGCAATCATCCGCAGCGTTGTGGATTTGCCGCAGCCGGAAGGGCCGACCAATACCACAAATTCCTTTTCTGCGACGGTCAGATCAATCCCGTGAACGACTTGCAAGGCGCCATATGCCTTCACAATACCCTCTAGATTAACGCCGGACATTCATTCCTCCCCATGTCGCATCCAAGCGGCTTGCATAAGTCAATGCGAATCGCTTGCCTTCATCTGGTATACTAGTCGAAAACTTGAAAAGCCAGTCTAGTATACCAGTTCGATCTGTGTTAGGCGGATTGTAGTTTCTAGCCCGTGGGGGATTTTATCGATGACACAAATGCTCGCTCAGAACGCCCGGCGCACGAGTGTGGACGACGTTTTCGACACCCTCCATGATCAGATTGTGACGTTGAAGCTCAAACCCGGCGATCGGATTTCCGAGGCAGAGATCGCAGCACAGTTCGGCGTGTCGCGGCAGCCCGTGCGTGACGCATTCAGCCGTCTGGCCAATCTTGACCTACTTTTGATCCGGCCGCAGCGCGCGACCGAAGTCCGGCGCTTTTCGATGCGCCAGATCGAAAAGTCCCGTTTCATCCGCTCCGCGATAGAGAAAGAAGTGCTGCGCCGTGCTGCCGCTCATTGCGACAGCCAAGGTCAGGCCCAGTTGAACAGCGCCCTTGCAGAGCAAGAGACTGCGATCGCCGCCATGGATGTTGAGCTGTTCGGGCGGCTTGATTACGAATTCCACAAGGTGCTGTGCAGTGTCGCGCAGGTTGATTATGCGTTTGAAGTCATTCTTGAAGAAAAATCCAAGATTGACCGGTTATGCATGCTAGGCCTCGAAAAAGAACAGCGGATTCCGGAACTTCTTGCTGATCACCGGGCGATTGCCGAAGCGGTCATTGCCCAAGATGCAGATATGGCGATTGCCGCCGGTCTCAAGCACCTGTCGCGCCTTGATGTCACGATTGACCGGATCAGCGCGACGAATGCAGATTATTTTGAAAGCGCCGAATCCTAAGGCGAAAATGACACTTGCGATGGTCATTCGCTAGGATGGCGCGCGCGAATGGAACTGGTCCATGACCATACAGGCAGCTCCTGCAACAGCCAAACCTGGGCCTGGCGCGGCACAGGTTTTTGCTTTGGCCTGGCCAATGACGCTCAAGGCGATCTTTCTGCATGGGACGGTGGTCATTGACGGGTTTCTGCTATCGTCACTGGGCGAAGGCGCGCTGGCCGCCATGGGGCTTGCCGCCGCGCTTGGTGGTATCGTGCTGGGCGTCATTTTCGCCTTTTCACACGCAATGCAGATCCGGACTGCACAGGCTTATGGCGGCGGTGATCCTGTATTTCTCAAATCGGTGCTGGCATCCGGAATGGCGGTCAGTCTGGCCATCGGATTACTTGGTGTTGGCCTGATCCAGATCTGCGGCGGCACGCTTATCAATGCTCTGGCGCCCTCGACCGTGATTGCGACGCAGGCGCAAACTTATCTTTCGATCTTCTCCGTCGTCATTCTTGGCGAGGCCATTGGTCAGTGTATTGCCAGTTTCTTTAACGGGTGCAGCCGCAGTAAACTGCCGCTGTATGGTTATCTGCTATCCGTGCCGATTAACGTGATCAGCAGCATCGGGCTCATTCATGGGCTTTGGGGGTTGCCTGCGCTGGGCGTGGCGGGTGCCGCGTTGGGCAGTGCCATCGCGATTACGGTGCAGACAGTATTCTGGAGCGTTCTTTTGCTGCGGACAAACGGGCATCTGCGCCGCGCGGTAGGCTGGCATCAGGACACATTCCGCCCGACGATCAAGCGACATATCGGGTTCTCCCTGCCCATCGCCGCGACATTCGTCAGCGCCACCTTATCCACCCATGTCTGTTCCCTGATCTACGCAAAGATGTCGTTGAACGGCTTTGCTGCGATGACCCTGATCGCGCCCTGGAACCTGCTTGCGGGTCAGGTTGCGATGCAATGGACGCAAGCCACCGGAATACTCGTGGCACAGCTTTTGGGCAAACGTACGCCAGAGGCCGTGTTGGATCGGTTCCTGTCCCGCGCGTGGATAGGGGCATTTGTGGCGGCTGGGATCGTTTCAATGATCTTTCTGATCATGTGCCTGTCGCTTGACTGGATTTACCCCAACCTGGAGGCCCAGACGCGCGCGATCCTCTTTGGGTTTCTGCCGATCCTGCTGATCATTCAATTCCCCCGCGCGACAAATGCGATTTGCGGCAACACGCTGCGCGCGGCGGGGGATACCGTCTATGTGATGCATATCTTCATCTGGGCGCAGTGGGCATTTCGGGTGCCAGCAACGGCCCTCTTCATCCTGTATCTTGATCTGTCAGCCTTTTGGGTGCTGTCCCTGTTCCTGTGGGAAGAGGTTCTGAAATTCCCTGCCTTCCATCGTCGCCTCTGGCGGGGCGACTGGAAACGGTCTGACGTCGCAGCATGAACCTAACAAGCCAAACCGGAGACGATATAATGAACCGATTTTTCTTAACAGACACCCGGGCATTTGTGACTGGGGCCAATACCGGCATCGGTCAGGCGATCGCGGTTGATCTGGCGCGTCACGGCTGCCACGTCATTGCCGTTGGGCGATCATCCATGGATGAAACACTGGCCAAGGTGGCCGCAGAGGGTGGTCAGGCCAACGCCTTGCAGGTCGATCTGGGGACAGTAGCCGCCGCGCAGGCCGCGTTTGCAGAGGCCGAGCAGCAATTCGGCCCGATCGAGACGCTGGTCAATAACGCTGGCATCATCCGCCGCGACGACAGTCTGGCCTTCACTGAAGAAGACTGGGATGCGGTGATGGATATCAACCTGAAGGTTGTGTTCTTCCTCTGCCAAAGCTTTGCCAAATCCCGGGTCGCTGCCGGGCAGGGTGGTAGCATCATCAGTATTGCATCGCTTCTGTCGTTTCAGGGGGGCATCCGCGTGCCGTCTTACACCGCATCCAAAAGTGGCGTGGCAGGGCTGACGAAAATTCTCTCCAACGAATGGTCGGGCAAGGGGATCACCGTCAATGCCGTTGCGCCCGGATATGTCATAAGCAACAACACCACCGATCTGCGCAACGATCCAGAACGTAACAAGGCCATCCTTGATCGCATCCCACTCGGACGCTGGGCCGACCCCGAAGATATCGCCGGGGCTGCCACCTTTCTGGCCGGTCCGGCGGCACGATATGTAACGGGCGTGACACTGCCGGTCGATGGCGGGTGGCTGGGGCGATAGCGCATTGGGTTGTGGCGTGCCAATGCGCCGACAATCCCACGCGGGTGTTGCCCATAAAAGTGATATCTGAAATATAGCTTTTCGAAATCATGAGCGGTAGGAGCACATGAAACTGACCAGCTATAGCAATTATGCACTGCGATCCTTGCAACTGGCCGCATTGAAAGCGCCTGATCTTGTGCGGATTGATGATGTGGCGCGCATCCACAACCTGTCGCGCCCGCATATAACCAAGGTTGTGCACGAACTGGGCAAGGCCGGGTATCTGGATACGTTGCGCGGGCGCAATGGTGGCTTTCGGCTTGCCCAGCCATCGGAACAGATTGTTGTCGGTGATGTGATACGGATCACCGAAGGACCGCTTGATATCGTGGAATGTTTCAACCCCGACAAGAATACCTGCCCCCTGATGGGGATTTGCGTGTTGTCGCGCAAGATGCAGGAGGCGACCGCCGCTTTCATGGCCGTCCTTGATGACCTTACCATCGCCGATATCGCCGCCAATCGCGGCCAGCTGATGGACCGTATCGCCCCGCTTGAAATACCGCGAAGGGAGCCGGCTTCGCCATGAAGGACGCAACCGACTGGGTCGAACGCTTTCCCGGCCTATCCCGCCTTGATCTGCCAACCAAGCAACTGCTGACCGCGCGCAGTCAGATCATCAATGTCCCGCAAGGGGTGATGATCTTCGGCCCCGGTAATTCGCCGGAAAACATGTTGTTTCTGCTCAATGGCACCGTCCGGGTGCAACAAGTATCCGAAACCGGGCATGAAATCGTGCTGTACAGGATCGCGGCCGGGCAAAGCTGCGTGCTGACCACAGCCTGCCTGCTGGCTTACGAGGATTACGCCGCCGAAGGGATTGCCGAAACAGATGTGACAGCGGTTGCCGTCCCCCGCACCGTCTTTGACGATCTGGTGGCACAGTCAAAACCCTTTCGGGATTTCGTCTTTGCGGCCTTCTCAAAGCGGATCACCGATCTTTTTCTGATGATTGATGAGGTCGCGTTTCAACGCATTGATGTGCGGCTGGCGGATAAGCTGATCCGGCTGTCCGGTGATGGCGACGGCGTTGCGACGACCCACCAAAGACTATCCATCGAACTGGGTACCGCGCGCGAGGTGATTTCCCGCCAGCTGCAGGAATTTCAGCGGCGCGGATGGATTGCCCAATCGCGTGGGCAGATCACGCTGAAGGACCGCGCATCCATCGCGGCCCTCGCATCGAAATAGGGTGTCAGCCAAGCAGGCGCCGCAGCTTGGATAGCGCCCGGTCCAGATCCTCCTGATAGCCGATAGGTTCGAAAAAATGGCCATTCTCGTCAAACAGCAGCACAAGGGCAGAATGATCCATCGTGTATTCGCCATCCGATAGGGGGATTTTGCGTGAATAGATGCGGAACGCTTTTTCAGCGGCACGAATCTCTGCTTCGTCACCCGTGACGCCGATAGCACCCGGCAACCAGCCGACATAGTCACCCAGTAATTCGGCTGTGTCCCGCGCGGGATCGACGGTCACGAAAAAGATGCGCAAGTCACGGGCCACATCGCCCAACTCCTCCTGCCAGACGGCGATATCACCCAATGTGGTGGGGCATACCTCTGGACAATGGGTAAAGCCGAAAAAAACGACAGAGGGCGCGCCCTGCAGACTGGCCTGAGTAAAGGGCTGGCCATCAGTGCCCATCAGGGAATATTCGCCCTGACCCAGTTTCAGAACATCTTCCTCAGCCAGATAGGGTTGCAACCAGGCCAACCAGACTAAAACGGCAGAGGCTACAAGGGCCCCTGCTGCGATGATGATGCGAAGCGATCTGGGCATCAGCTATCCCCATCATGTGACATGCCGTGCCCGTCATGCATTTTCTTGCGCACCGGCAGGGTCAGGGCAACCTCACCCGCCTGTTCGAAAGTCACGGTGACAGTGACGTTTTCGCCGTCAACCAGCGGTTCTTTCAGCTGCATGAACATCAGGTGTATGCTGCCGGGTTTCAGGATCGCTGCGCCACCAGCAGGGATCACAACGCCGCCTTCCAGCTCGCGCATGACCATCGTGTCATCCAGCATTGCCATTTCGTGGATTTGCATAACGCCGGCAATATCAGATTGGGCGGCAATCAACGTGTCAGCGGCTTCGCCAGCATTGGTGATCGTTAAAAACCCACCCGCGACAGGCTGGTTCGGGAGGGTTGCATGGGCAAAACCATCGCTCAGGGTCAAGGGGCCAACAGTGGTGTTTTGCATCATCGCCATCATATCATCGGCCATGGCAGGGGCACCCAGACACAGCAAAAGGGCAGCGGATTTCATAAGGCTTTTCATCTTGTTACAGTCTCTTCATCGGGTTCGGACAATCCGAACAACCACAAATGCCCCGGTCATCAGGGGCGCGAATTTCATTTGGGTCAGACTGAAAAAGGTGGCGCGCGGGCAGGATGGCTTTGTGTGACCGACAGCAACGGCCTCTGATCAATGTCCCAAGACATGGCAAGCTGCACGGGAACGGTGATCGTTTCGTCTGGATTTTCGGGGCCCAAGGCGGCTGTTTTATCAAAGGCCAGTGACCACGGGCAGGTGGCGCTGGACTGGGTATGTGGGTCGTCACTGTCATCGACGGGGACAAAATCACCCGCTGCGGTCAGGACAACGGTCATCGGACCGTCACCTGCACATAGCACCATGCGCAGGCCATCCGGGCCGCCCACTGCCATCGTGCCGGGGGCGATCAGCTGTGCCAAAAGGAACGGCAAGCACAATAGCGGCAGCACCAACCGGCGCCTCACACTATCTGCCATTCGCTGCATTCTGGTCATCGCATTGCCGTTCAAACAAAACCGCGCAAACCTGTCTTGGCGGAGTTTGTCGCCGTCTGCAAGGCGCTGCAATCCGTTCTATTGTCGCGGGCTGGGAAGAATATTTTCAAAACGGCCTCTTCTTGGTGACATTGTCACTGAAACGTTGGGCATAAAACGGCTATTCAAAATATAACTTTAGTAGTGGAGACTCCAAATGCTCACGAATGTTGGTTCAATTGACCGTGTCTTTCGCCTGATCCTTGGCCTTATTTTGCTGGGGATGCCATTTGTCAGCGGGCTGGCGCTGTTTGGCAGCACTGCGGCGACAGTAACCTTTATGGTCGGGGGGCTGATCATGGTGGCGACTTCGGCGATGAAATTCTGCCCGCTTTATCGTATCTTCGGCATCAAGACATGCCGCATGTGATACTGCGCCCATGACGCTATGAGAGGAAAACAAATGACCTACCCCGTAAGTCTGGCCGTCAAACCCGAGGTATCCGGTTATTTTGACGAAGCCACCAACACGATCACCTATATCGTCAAAGACCCCGATAGCAATCATTGCGCCATCATCGATAGCGTGATGGATATCGACTATGCCGCGGGCCGCATCACCTATGATCATGCCGACGCGCTGATCGCGGAGATCGAGGAACGCGGGTTGACGCTCGACTGGATCATCGAAACCCATGTCCATGCCGACCACCTGAGCGCGGCCCCCTACATTCAGGAAAAACTGGGCGGCAAGATCGGTGTCGGTGAAAAGATCATGGTCATACAGGACACGTTTGGCAAAATTTTCAACGAGGGCACCGAATTTCAGCGGGACGGATCGCAATTTGACGCGCTGTTCAAGGATGGCGACACTTATATGGTCGGCAATATGCAAGGCTTTGCCATGTATACCCCCGGCCACACCCCGGCTTGCATGGTGCATGTGATGGGCGATGCGGCCTTTGCCGGTGATACGCTTTTCATGCCTGATGGCGGGTCCGCCCGGGCGGATTTCCCAGGCGGCGATGCGGGTGAGCTTTATGACAGCATTCAAAAGGTCCTGTCACTACCCGATGAAACCCGACTTTTCATGTGTCACGACTATGGACCAAACGGGCGCACCATCCAGTGGGAAACCACCGTGGCCGAGCAGAAGGCCAATAATATCCATGTTGGCGGCGGCAAAACCCGCGCGGAATTCATCAAGTTCCGGACCGAGCGTGATGCGCAGCTGGCCATGCCGAAACTGATCATTCCGGCGTTGCAGGTGAATATGCGGGCTGGCGAAGTGCCGACCGATGACGATGGCAACCCGATGCTGAAGGTGCCAGTCAACGGCCTATAACTCAAAAGGAAAGCTGATGGAAATCAAGACATTGACGGCTGGCATTTCTGTCAGCCCACAAATCACCGCGGCCGATTTTCAGACGGTCAAGGATGCGGGCTTTCGCGCGGTGATCTGCAACCGACCTGATGGCGAAGGCGGCGACCAGCCCACATTCGACGAGATCGCGAAAGCCGCCGCAAAAGCAGGGATCGAGGCCCGCTACCTGCCCATTATTTCAGGCAAGGTGACGGATGACGATGCAACCGCCTTTGGCACGTTGCTGACCGAATTGCCCGGCCCGGTGCTGGCCTATTGCCGGACCGGTACGCGATCCGCAACCCTATGGTCATTGGCACATGCGGATCAATGCAGCACCGCTGACATCCTCGCCGCGACCAAGGCGGCGGGATATGATATGGGCGGCGTGGTGCGGCGGATCGTCAATGGCGGCAAGACCCCGACAGCTACCGGCGACGCCAGTTTTGAGGTGGTCATCGTCGGCGCAGGTGCCGGTGGCATCGCTGCAGCAGCAAGCCTGAAGGCACGTAAGCCCGCGCTCGAAATCGCGATCATTGATCCCGCCGATATCCATTACTACCAACCCGGTTGGACCATGGTTGGCGGCGGCATTTTTGAACCGGAACAGACATCGCGCACCATGGGGTCGCTGATCCCCAAAGATGTGCATTGGATCAAAGCGGCGGTTGCGGCTTTTGAACCGGGCGATAACGCGGTCATCCTGGATGGGTGCCGGGTTGTGAAATACGACCGGCTGATCGTCAGCCCGGGGCTGAAACTGGACTGGCACAAGGTGGACGGGCTGGTTGAAACGCTGGGCCAGAACGGGGTGACCTCCAACTACCGCTATGATCTTGCGCCCTACACCTGGGAATTGGTCAAGGGCATGCATGCGGGGCGGGCGATTTTCACCCAACCGCCTATGCCGATCAAATGCGCGGGCGCGCCGCAAAAGGCGATGTATCTGTCCGGCGATGCCTGGCACCGGCGGGGTGTGTTGAAAGACATCGACATCCATTTCAACAATGCGGGCGGTGTGCTGTTTGGGGTAAAGGATTATGTGCCAGCGCTGATGGAATACGTCCAGAAATACGATGCCACGCTGAATTTCTTTCACAATCTTGTCGCTGTTGATGGGCCTGCCCAAAAAGCATGGTTCGACGTGGCCAAACCGGACGCGGAGGTCGAACGGATCGAAATGGAGTTCGACATGATGCATGTCTGCCCGCCGCAGACCGCACCGGATTTCATCAGAGTGTCACCGCTCGCCGATCCGGCAGGCTGGGTCGATGTAGATCAGACAACGCTGCGGCACAAGACCTATGACAATATCTGGTCCTTGGGCGATGTGATGAACGCGCCCAATGCAAAAACCGCCGCGGCCGCCCGGATACAGGCGCCCATTGTCGCGGAAAACATCATCGCGGATATGAAGGGCGGATCGCCTGTAGCGCAATATAACGGATATGGATCCTGCCCGCTGACGGTCGAACGGGGCAAGATCGTCTTGGCCGAGTTCGGTTATGGCGGCACGCTGCTGCCCAGCTTCCCGAAACTTCTGATCGACGGGACCAAGCCGACCCGCGCAGCGTGGTTTCTGAAGGAAAAGATGCTGCCCCCTGTTTATTGGAAAGGCATGCTCAAAGGACGTGAATGGATGGCCAAGCCTGAAAAGATCGCCGCTGAGTAAGCCCCAGGCCGCCCCGCGCGCGAACAGGCGGGGCGGCCAAATTGAACCGGAACACCCCAATGTCATTGATCCGATACTTCCCCATCCTTTCATGGGGCCGAACCTATTCGCGCCGGAACCTGTCAAACGACCTGATGGCGGCGCTGATTGTGACAATCATGCTGATCCCGCAATCGCTGGCCTATGCGCTTCTGGCGGGGTTACCGGCAGAGGCGGGTTTATACGCCTCCATCGTGCCGATCCTGCTCTACACGGTGTTCGGCACCAGCCGGGCGCTGGCGGTGGGGCCGGTGGCGGTGGTGTCGCTGATGACGGCAGCCGCACTCAGCAACATCGTGGATCAAGGCACAATGGGCTACGCCATTGCAGCCTTGTCATTGGCCGGGCTGTCGGGCGTCATGCTGTTGGCGATGGGCCTGTTCCGGTTGGGATTTATCGCCAATTTCCTGTCGCATCCGGTAATTGCGGGGTTCATTACCGCCTCGGGCATCATCATCGCCGCCAGCCAGCTCAGGCATATTCTGGGTATCGACGCACATGGGCATAACCTTTTGGAACTGCTTACATCGCTGGTGGAACATGCTGCGGACACCCATTGGATCACCGCCCTGATCGGGATCAGTGCGACGGGATTTCTCTTCTGGGTGCGCAAGAGTCTGGGGCCGCTCTTGCAGCGCGCAGGGCTGGGGGCAGGATCAACCGGTGTGCTGGTCAAAACCGGCCCCGTTGTCGTCGTCGTCGCCACAACCCTTGCTGTCTGGGGGCTTGGTCTGGCGGATCAAGGCGTGCGGATCGTGGGCGATGTACCGCAAAGCCTGCCACCCTTCACCCTGCCATCCTTCTCGCCAACGCTTCTGGGGCAATTGCTGCTACCGGCCTTCCTGATCTCAATCATCGGCTTCGTGGAATCAATCTCCGTCGCGCAAACGCTTGCGGCCAAGAAACGACAGCGCATCGACCCCGATCAGGAACTGATTGGGCTGGGAGCAGCCAATATCGGGGCATCGCTGACAGGCGGGTTTCCGGTAACGGGGGGCTTTTCGCGCTCCGTCGTGAACTTCGATGCAGGCGCGGAAACACCGGCGGCGGGCGCATTTACAGCCATCGGTTTGGCCATCGCCGCATTGGCCCTGACCCCATTGGTCTATTTCCTGCCCAAGGCCACCCTGGCAGCAACCATCATCGTCGCCGTGCTCAGCCTTGTTGATTTCTCAATCCTCAAACGCAGCTGGGCCTATTCCAAGGCCGATTTTGCTGCTGTCTTTGTCACGATAATGGTGACGCTTGTCGCGGGGGTTGAGGCCGGGGTATCCGCCGGGGTGAGCCTGTCCATACTGCTGCATCTCTATAAATCCTCCAAGCCGCATATCGCCGAAGTGGGGCTGGTTCCGGGCACGGAACATTTCCGGAATATCCTACGCCATGACGTGATCACCGATCCCGAAGTTGTCAGTTTGCGGGTGGATGAAAGCCTTTATTTCGCGAATGCGCGTTTTCTGGAGGATGAGATCCAGAACCGGGTAGCGGGGGACAAGGCAATCCGCCATGTCATCCTGCAATGTTCTGCGATTAACGAGATCGATTTCAGTGCCTTGGAGTCCCTTGAGGCGATCAATGAACGGCTGCGCGAAATGGATGTGAAACTGCATCTTTCAGAGGTGAAAGGACCGGTCATGGACCGGCTGAAGGCACAGCGTTTCCTGCAAGAAATGAGCGGGGAGGTGTTCCTGTCGCAATATGCAGCTGCCAGACATGTCGGTCGCAATCAGGGCACGGGGTAAGAAAAATCTGTTACACAGATTTTTTCGCCCCGTTTACGGCGCTGACCTAACAGTTTGGAACATTCACCGCCAATCCACCCAGCGCGGTTTCCTTGTATTTCTCGCTCATATCGACGCCTGTCTGGCGCATCGTTTCAATCGCCACATCCAGTGACACCAGATGCTGCCCGTCGCCACGCAGTGCGAGTGAGGCCGCCGATACCGCCTTGATCGCCCCCAGACCGTTACGTTCAATGCAAGGCACTTGCACCAGTCCTTTGACCGGATCGCAAGTCATTCCCAGATGATGCTCCAACGCTATTTCGGCGGCATTTTCAATCTGTTCCGGGGTGCCGCCCAGCACTGCAGCCAACCCGCCCGCCGCCATAGCGGAGGCGCTGCCGACTTCAGCCTGACAGCCGCATTCCGCACCAGAGATCGAGGCGTTGAACTTGATCAACCCACCAATGGCAGCCGCCGTCAGCAAGAACTCCGGCACCTTGGATGCTGCCGCACCGGGCACATGGTCCAGCCAATAGCGGATCGTGGCAGGCACAACGCCCGCCGCGCCATTTGTGGGGGCGGTCACCACTTGCCCACCGGCGGCGTTTTCCTCGTTCACTGCCATTGCATAGGTGGACATATAGTCGTTGATCGTATGCGGCGCGGTCAGGTTCATGCCCCGTTCGGCCATCAGCGCATCATGAATGCCCTTGGCCCGGCGACGCACATTCAGACCACCTGGCAGGGTGCCATCGGTGGTCAAGCCACGGTCGATGCAGGCATTCATCACCTGCCAGATCCGGGCGAGACCCCAATCCAGATCCGCATCAGGCATGCGCGACAATTCATTGGCGCGTTTCATCTGGGCGATGCTGCGGCCCGACATGGCCGCCATACCCAGCATTTCCTGCGCGGTGTGAAACGGGAACGGGACCGGCGGGCCGCTATCAGTATCCTTGCCCGCTTTCAATTCCGCATCGGTCAGAACAAAACCGCCGCCCACCGAATAATAGGTCACTTCAGTGATCACATCGCCTTGGGCATCGGTCCCTTGCAAAATCATCCCATTGGCATGGCCGGGCAGGGCAGGGCCGTAGTCAAAGATCAGATCGTCCTTGGGATGAAAGGACAGCTCACCCAAGCCATCAGGTGACACATGATGCTCCTCAGCGATCCGGATCAGTTCAGCATCGGCCTTTTGCGCATCATAATCATCGGCACGAAACCCGGCGAGGCCCAGAATGACAGCCCGGTCGGTGGCATGACCAACCCCAGTAAAGGCGAGGCTACCGTGCAACGACGCCCGCAAGCCGGACACGGCAAAGGGCTGCGCGCGCAGATGATCCAGAAACCGGGCGGCAGCGACCATCGGACCGATTGTGTGCGATGAAGACGGGCCAACACCCACCTTGAACATATCGAAAACAGATAGAAACATCAGATTGCGCTCCCTTCGGGCGGCTGACAGGGCTGGGGGGCGGAAAACGGGGTCAGTCCAAGCCCTTCGGCTATCGCTGCGCGGCAGGCCGAGTCGCGCTGCTCCATCCGCCCGGCAAAACCGTGCAGGCGGGGCCAGCGGCGCAGATCAAACCAGGCCGTTGAGCCGCCATAAAGCGCAAACCAGCGCAAAAGCGGGGCGAGGTAGCAGCCTTGCGCACTGGCTGCATCGGTATCGAGCCAATCGGCATTTCTGACCCGCTCCAGCAGATCCAGTTGTGCGGTGATACGGCGCCGGGTCACCACACGCGATGCTTCGGGATCGCCGTCGCTATATTGGTCGGGATAAAACAGCATGCGGGCAGCGGGGTGCAACGTGTTGGACAACCAAATCAACCATTGCAGCGCATGCGCGCGGCCCGGCTCAGCCGGGGTGGGCAGCAACCCCGCCGACCGGTCGGTCAACCACAACAGGATCGCCCCGGTTTCAAACATCGGGCCGTCAGGTGTTTCCAAAACCGGGATCAGCCCATTGGGGTTCATCGCCAGAAAATCCGGTGATTTATGGATTTTCCGGCGGCGATCAACCAGCACTGCTTCATAATCCAGTCCGGCCTCTTCCAAGGCCAGCCGCACGCAAAGCGACGCATTATCCGGGGCATAGTGAAGGCGCAGCATATCAGTCATGCGCATTGGTTACCCGATCCCGCATGACGCGTCCGCCAAAATACGACGCTTGTGTTCAAAAAGGCGGAGCGGACACAGTGACGTGAGCCGCGCGTGAGAGGTATTTGAGGTCTCGCACCTCGTCCCCATCTTGCCTATAAGGCACTAGGAATTTTTGGAGTTGCCCGATGACCAGTGAATTGTCACCTATTGATAAGGCAAAGTTCGTTGCCGCAAAACAAGCCACCGAATACGTCAAGTCCGGCATGAAAGTTGGACTGGGGACGGGATCGACCGCCGCTTGGTTGGTGCAATGCCTGGGCGAGATGGTGCGCGACGAAGGGCTGAAAATCAAAGGGGTGCCGACCTCCAGCCGAACCGCGCAACTGGCCCGTGATGTGGGGATTGAGGTGATCACGCTGGACGAGGCGCGCTGGCTCGACGTGACAATTGACGGGGCTGACGAATATGACAGTGAGCTGAACCTGATCAAAGGCGGCGGCGGTGCACATCTGCAGGAAAAGATCGTTGCAACGGCCAGTGACCGGATGATCGTGATCGCGGATGCCTCAAAAAAGGTGGACACACTGGGCGGGTTTCCTCTGCCGGTTGAGGTCATTCCCTTTGGGATGCGCACGACACAGGCGCTGATTGAGGAAACTTTGATCTCGCAGGATGTGCTGGGGCGCAGTGTTGTCCAACGCAAGGCTGGGGATAGACCCTTTGTGACGGATGAAGGTAACTTCATCCTTGATCTGCACCTCAAACGGATTGGCAATGCGCGCCAACTGAGTCTCGTCCTCAACCAGATCCCCGGTGTCGTCGAAAACGGTTTGTTCCTTGATATCTGCGACGTGGTGATCGTGGGACATGGCGACGGTAAGGTGACCGTGCGCGACAGCGCCGAAAATGATGGCGCGGAAATCCATTTCAACGTGCTGGATGACACCAACATTTTTGCAGATATGAACGACTAGCCGCAGGTAGAACGGAGCAGGTAGATGACATTCGACTATGATCTTTTTGTGATCGGGGGCGGCTCTGGCGGGGTGCGGGCCGCACGGGTGGCTGCTGCCACGGGGGCCAAGGTGGCCTTGGCCGAAGAGTACCGGATGGGCGGGACTTGTGTGATCCGGGGCTGCGTGCCCAAGAAACTGATGGTCTTTGCCTCTGGCTATTCCGAAATGTTCGAAGACGCCCGCGCCTATGGGTGGGAACTGACCGATGGCCCCTTCGATTGGACGCGTTTCCGGACCAAACTGCATGCCGAGCTTGACCGGCTTGAAGGGATTTACCGCAAATTGCTGGATGGGTCCGATGTTGAGATTTTCGACACACGAGCAACCGTCAAGGATCCGCATACCGTGACCACCGCCGATGGGCGCGACATCACCGCTAAACACATCCTTGTGGCGACAGGCGGGCGGCCCGTTGTGCCGGATATGCCCGGGTCTGAACGCGGGATCACGTCCAACGACATTTTTTTGCTCGATAAGATGCCCAAATCCATCCTGATCATCGGGGGTGGCTATATCGCATCTGAATTTGCGGGAATCCTAAACGGGCTGGGGGTTGAGGTCACACAATTCTATCGCGGCGCACAAATCCTGCGGGGCTTTGATGACGAAGCACGCGGGCTTGTGGCCGAAGGAATGCGCGAAAAGGGTATCGATCTGCACCTTGGCACCAATATCGTTGAAATGCGCGCCGCCACCGCTGCCGATATCGCGGGCGAAAGTGAAGGCGTGCCAATGGAAGACGGCAAGCCAGCAGCGATTGAAGGCAAGGCGGCAGGTCACGGCATCTGGGTCAAGGCCACAAACGGGACGGAAAAAGTCTATGATCAGGTGATGTTCGCCACTGGTCGCGCACCCAACACAGACGCAATGGGATTGGAGGATGCAGGCGTTGAACTTGGCCGCCAAGGTCAGATTGTGGTTGATGACTACAGCCAGACCAAGGTGCCGTCGATCTATGCCATCGGGGATGTGACCAACCGGGTGCAGCTGACGCCAGTGGCAATCCGCGAAGGCATGGCGTTCGTCGAAACCGTGTTCAAAGGCAATCCCACACCGGTTGATCATGAATTGATCCCATCGGCTGTCTTTACCCAGCCCGAGTTGGGCACAGTCGGCCTGACCGAAGAACAGGCGCGCGAGATCGAGCCGGTCGAGATTTACTGCACATCGTTCAAACCAATGAACCACGCCTTTGCCGGGCGTAGTGACCGGGTCTTGATGAAGCTTGTGGTCAGCGTAGCCACCCGTAAAGTCCTGGGATGTCACATTGTCGCGGACCACGCGGGCGAAATGATCCAGCTGGCCGGGATCGCGGTCAAGATGGGCGCAACAAAAGAGGATTTCGACCGGACTGTGGCGGTTCATCCGACCATGGCCGAGGAACTGGTGACCATGAAGGAACCCATGCGCACCGCTTGATTTTGCATCTCAAGGCCACACATGGCACAAGGACGGCCCAACATGTCAGGGTCCCGAAAAAAGGAAGCACAGGAACACAATGTCAGGAAATACGGGTGGCCCATGGGGCGGCGGCGGTAACAAAGGATCGGGCGGCGGTGATGATGATGACCGTGGCAATGGCGGGCGCAGGCCTGGCAATGATGGTCCAAACATTCCCGAAATTGACGATCTGGTAAACAAGGGGCGCGAACAGTTGCGTGTCCTGATGGGCGGCGGCGGCAATGGTGGCAACAGACGCGGTTCCGGCGGCGGCGGTGGTGGACCACAGTTGACACGTGGGACCATCGGACTGGGTATTCTGGGCGCGGTGGCACTTTGGCTCTTTGCGTCGTTTTATACAGTGAAACCCGAAGAACAGTCCGTTGAATTGCTGCTGGGACGCTATAGCCAGACCGGTGGGCCAGGCCTGAACTTTGCACCCTGGCCGATTGTCAGCCGTGAGGTGATCGCCGTGACCTCCGAACGCAACATCGACATCGGCACCAGCCGGGCAGGCATGGATGCAGGTCTGATGCTGACCGGTGATGAAAACATCGTTGATATTGATTTCCAGGTTGTGTGGAACATCACCGACCCGCAGAAATATCTGTTCAACCTGGCCAATCCACCCCAGACGATTGAGGCGGTGGCAGAATCGGCGATGCGCGAAATCATCGCCCAGTCCGAACTGGCACCGATCCTGAACAGGGATCGTGGGGCAATTGCGGACAACCTGCGCGAATTGATCCAAAGTACGCTCGACAGCTATGACAGTGGGGTCAACATCATCCGTGTGAACTTTGACAAGGCTGACCCGCCTGATCCGGTGATCGAAAGCTTCCGCCTTGTGCAGGACGCGGAACAGGAACGTGACCGGGTGCAGAACGTGGCCGACGCATATGCCAACCGGGTTGTGGCCGAAGCACGCGGTAACGCCGCACAGATCCTTGAAGAGGCTGAAGGCTATCGTGCTCAGGTCGTCAACGAGGCCGAGGGTGAGGCAAGTCGTTTCTCTGCCGTTTTGACCGAATACCAAAACGCACCAGAGGTGACACGCAAGCGTCTCTATCTGGAAACCATGGAACAGGTCCTTGGCGGGGTGGATATCATCCTGCTTGACGAAGGACAGGGCGGCGGCCAAGGGGTTGTCCCTTATTTGCCACTGAATGAACTACGTCGCAGCGCGCCGACAACCGGAGGGACGAACTAATGAAGAAGTCAGCATTTCTTCTACCCGCCCTTGCGGTCGTCGTCATCGGCGCATTGTCCTCGGTCTTTATCGTAGACGAACGGGAAAAGGCACTGGTTCTGCAATTTGGCCAGATCGTGAAGGTTCAGGAAGAGCCGGGATTGGGGTTCAAAATTCCCTTGATCCAAGAGGTCGTGCGCTATGACGACCGTATCCTCAGCCGTGATCTGGAACCGCTTGAAGTGACGCCATCCGATGACCGGCGTTTGGTTGTTGACGCCTTTGCGCGATATAGGATTGCGGATGTGGAACAGTTCCGCCGTGCCGTTGGTGCAGGCGGGGAAGAGGCTGCCGCGCGCAGGCTCGATTCCATCCTCCGGGCCGAAACCCGTGAAGTTCTGGGTTCTGTATCGTCTAATGATATTCTGTCTGTGGACCGTGCAGCACTCATGCTGCGCATCCGGAACTCGGCCATCGCCGAAGCCAATGCGCTGGGCTTGCAGGTCATCGACGTGCGTCTGAAGCGCACTGACCTGCCGACCGAAAACCTCAACGCGACTTACGAACGGATGAAAGCCGAACGTGACCGCGAAGCGGCGGATGAAAAGGCGCGCGGTGAAGAAGCCGCACAGCGGATCAGGGCGCAGGCCGACCGGACCGTGATCGAACTGGTGTCGGATGCCGAACGGCAATCCCAGATCATTCAGGGTGAGGCAGACGCGCGACGAAACGCGATTTTTGCCGATGCTTTCGGTGCGGACCCAGAATTCTTTGAATTCTACCGGTCCATGACGGCCTATCAACGGTCGCTTACACCGGGCAATTCCACCATGGTATTGTCGCCCGATAGCGAGTTTTTCAACTACCTGAAATCCGATCAAGGGTCGGCGGCAAGCCAATAACCCGTTATCAGCCAACCGCGAAAAGGGCCGGCCGCAGGGCCGGCCCTTTTCGTTTGTTGGGTCAGTCTGACCGATTATTGGGCATATCGCCCAAGTTCACATCGGCTTGAGCATCGGTGAGCGATGTTTGCGTTGCACAATTTGCGCCCTAAGTAGATGATCAGATACTGAACGAGGCCGCATCTGGCGGCCATCCAAGGAAAACCAAGGAGACTTGCCCGTGACAGCCAAGGCAATTGCAATCCAAAAAGAACAAAGCCAGGCACGCCACCTGATGATGGCCTTGTTTGCGGCCATGACACTTGCGCTCGCGCTCGTGCTCGCGCAGGCCACCGCCTCTGACGCCCAGAGCAGACCGGCGACATTTGCCGATCTGGCTGAACAGATCAGCCCGTCAGTGGTCAACATCACAACCAGCACAACCGTGGCCGGGCGGACCGGCCCGCAAGGGATCGTCCCCGAAGGATCGCCTTTCGAGGATTTCTTCAACGATTTGGATCGTGGCCCCGGTGACGGTGCGCGCCGATCCTCTGCACTCGGGTCCGGTTTCGTTATTTCGGCTGACGGGTTCATCGTCACAAATAACCACGTGATTGAAGGCGCTGACGAAATCCTGATCGAGTTTTTCTCTGGCGAAGAACGGCCGGCGGAGCTGATAGGGACTGACCCCAACACCGATATCGCTGTGCTGAAGGTCGAAGCTGATGATCTGCCATTTGTCGTGTTTGGCGACAGCAATGGTGCGGGCAGCCGTGTTGGCGATTGGGTGATGGCCATGGGCAACCCCCTGGGGCAGGGCTTCTCTGTTTCAGCCGGGATCGTGTCGGCACGTAACCGGGCGCTGTCAGGCACTTATGACGACTACATCCAGACCGATGCGGCGATTAACCGGGGGAACTCGGGCGGTCCTCTCTTTAATATGGATGGTGAGGTGATCGGCGTGAACACTGCGATCCTGTCACCCAATGGCGGGTCCATCGGGATCGGTTTTGCCATGTCATCCGCCGTTGTCAGCAATGTGGTCGATCAGTTGATCGAATTCGGCGAAACCCGGCGCGGTTGGCTGGGTGTGCGCATTCAGGACGTGACCCCCGATATGGTCGAGGCGATTGACGGTCTTGATGTGGCACGGGGTGCAATGGTCACTGACGTGCCTGCCGGACCTGCCGAAGATGCAGGGATTCTCTCTGGCGATGTAATCACCATCTTTGACGGGATCGAAATCGAAGATACCCGCGAACTGGTGCGGATCGTCGGCAACTCGCCCGTGGGCAAGGAAGTCCCGGTTGAGGTTCTGCGCGAAGGGGACACAGAATTGCTGACCGTGATTCTCGGACGTCGTGAAACATCCGAAGCAGTGGCATTCCCTGCCTCGACCGAACCGGATGAGACGGAACGCGAATCCGAAATCCTGGGTTTGACCCTGTCTGAAATCACGCCAGAACTGACAGAACAGTTCGGTCTATCACTCGAAGAAGGGCTCGTGATCACCGGCATCGATCCCGAATCCGAAGCCGCGTCCAAAGGGTTGCTGCAAGGCGATGTCGTGACCGAGGCCAACAGGAATACCATCACTACTCTCGGCGATCTGGAAGCCCAGATTCAAGCGGCCACCGAAGCGGGACGCAAATCCATCTTGCTATTGGTGCGGCGGGGTGGCGACCCTCGCTTTGTGGCGCTGGTGCTGGAAGAAGAGTAAATTCTGACAATAAACTGACAGGGAAACAGGCCGCAGATGCGGCCTGTTTTATTTTGGCTGGCCCTGTGCAGGTCTGTCATTTACTAACCATCTGAACGGATGATCCAATAGCAAGGAACAAGGCGCGATGGCCAAGATTACTTACGTCGAATTTGGGGGCAAGGAACATGTGGTCGAGGTCGCCAATGGGCTGACCGTCATGGAAGGGGCCCGCGACAACGGCATCCCCGGGATCGAGGCGGATTGCGGCGGCGCCTGCGCCTGTTCAACCTGCCATGTCTATGTCGATGATGCCTGGGTGGAAAAACTGCCTGCCAAGGACGCTATGGAAGAAGACATGCTCGATTTCGCATATGAACCTGACCCAGCGAAATCGCGGTTGACCTGCCAGTTGAAAGTCACCGACGCGCTGGACGGTCTGCGGGTGCAGATGCCGGAAAAGCAGATCTGATGCGGGCATTGGCGGCCATTCTGGCCGTCCTAACCGGACCGGTTTCGGCTGAGACGATCTTGTCGGCTGACTATGCCGGTCCAACGGAGCGTTATGCGCATGGCATTCTGGGGGATGCCATTGAATGGTCGGTGTTGCACATCACGACCGATGGCGCAGACCCGGGCGCGCTCAAACAGGATGCTGTCAGCCGCCGCAAACATTACGAGATACGCCTGCCACTTGACCGCGTGTTTGAAGATGTCGCGCCACGGCTGGCTGATCTTGATGGCGACGGTGCTCCGGAGATCATCGTGGTTGAGACGCAGGTCGCGACCGGCGCGCAATTGGCGATCTATGATGAGAGCGGCAAGATTGCGGCCACCCCGCATATCGGACGAACTAATCGTTGGCTGGCGCCCATCGGTGCCGCCGATCTGGATGGTGACGGCCATATCGAAATCGCCTATATCGACCGACCCCATCTGGCCAAGACCTTGCGGGTCTGGCGCTTCAAGGATGGGGCGCTGACTGAAATCGCCGCCGCCTCTGGCCTGACCAATCACCGGATTGGCGAACGCGATATCGCTGGAGGTATCCGTGATTGCGGCAATGGGCCGGAAATGATCACGGCCACCGCCGACTGGTCGCGCATTGTGGCAACCCGGCTGGTGGACGGGGCGCTTCTGGCGCGGGCTGTCGGGCCGCATGAAGGGCGGGGGTCCTTCGCCGCCGCACTTAACTGCCAATAATCGTCAGCAATCCCAGCAACACGGCAATCTCTGTCAGTTGTTGGGTGGCGCCCAGAATGTCACCCGTTTGACCACCGATCTTGGCGCGGGCGATGCCCATACAGGCCAGCAGCGCGGCCTCGGCAATGACAGCTAACAACAGCCCCCACCAGCCCCAGAACAGGAATGCCGCAACCAGCGCGGTCAGCGCGGCAACCCCGGCGACCCCAGCGGATGGGCGCCCGACAGATTGGCTCAAACCATCAGGGCGGGCATGGGGCAGGGCGGCCATGAGACCGGTCATGCAGGCACGGCTCAGCATCGCCGCCGTGATCAGCCCGGCCCAATGCAACCCGGCGACAACCAAAGCCGTGATCGCACTCCAGCGCAGCAAGAAAGCCAGCAGCAGTGCCGCGACACCATAAACGCCGATATGGCTATCCTTCATGATCCCCAGGCGCTGTGCGGCATCCCAGCCACCCCATAAGCCATCGGCACTATCGGCCAGCCCATCCTCATGCATAGCGCCTGTCACGATGACGGAAGTCGTCAGAGCTAATGCGGCAGCAATCGGGGCAGGCAGGCCCAACCATAAGGCAAGGCTGGCGACTGTGGCACAAAGCACGGCAATCACAGCCCCGGCCACCGGATAGGCCCAGGCGGCCGCGGCACCGCGCGCGGTGGCCTTTTCAACGTCCACCGGCACCGGCAGACGGCTCAGCAGCCCCAATGCGGCCGGGATGTCTTGCAGCTTGATCAAGGTGTCGCTGTTGGGCAAGGGTTGGTCCTTTGTGGTCTTTTCATCCGTTCCTTGATCGTTAGACAGGTGCAAAGCTTTCTGCAACGAGGACCTGATGCCCGCACCATTTTCAACCCTGCCTGAATTCCGTGCCACGCTTGCCAACGGGCCGGCGCCGGACGCTGCCGCTCTTGCTGGGGCGCAAGACAGAAACGGGCAATTGACCAAACCACCCGGTGCGCTGGGACGGCTAGAGGATCTGGCGATCTGGTACGCCAGTTGGCGCGGCAGCCCACGCCCGACCATCAACGCACCGCAGGTGATCATTTTTGCAGGCAATCACGGGGTCTGCGCGCAGGGGGTCTCTGCCTTCCCGGCAGAGGTGACGGCCCAGATGGTCGCCAATTTCGAACATGGGGGCGCTGCGATCAACCAGCTGTCCAAGGCGTTTGGGGCGAAAATGGATGTGCACGCATTGGCACTCGACAACCCGACGACTGATTTCACCGCAGGCCCCGCAATGACCGAGGCAGAGGTGATCGACGCCTTGCAAACCGGGTGGGACGCCGTTGATGCTGAGGCTGATTTGCTCGTAACTGGCGAAATGGGGATCGGCAACACGACCTCTGCGGCGGCGATTGCCAACGCGCTATATGGCGGGCAGGCCAGCGATTGGACTGGGCGGGGCACTGGAGTTGATGACGCGGGGCTGACACGCAAAACCGATGTGGTCAGCCGGGGTGTAGCACTGCATGGCAGTGACGACGCGCTAGAGGTCTTGCGCTGCCTTGGCGGACGGGAACTGGCCGCGATGGCCGGGGCCATTGCCGCTGCAAGGTCCTACCGCATTCCGGTCATCCTTGACGGGTTCATCTGTTCCGCCGCCGCCGCCGTGCTGGGGACGGCCCAGGATGGGGCGTTGGATCATGCTGTCGCCGGTCATCTCAGCGCGGAAGGGGCGCATCAGAAATTGCTGGATGCGATGGGTAAAATACCACTTCTGAACCTCGGGCTACGACTAGGCGAAGGATCGGGCGCTGCACTCGCTATCGGCGTGTTGCAAGGGGCCGTCGCCTGCCATTCTGGCATGGCTACATTCGCCGAGGCCGGGGTCAGCGATGCCTGATCACCCCCCGCCATGCAACCGTCCCGGGCTTGACCCGGGACGCGGTCGCTCCCCTTTGCTTTCATTGGCCTGCTGACGGGTCGCCAACGCGGTCTCCAGCTCGTTATCCAATTCCTTGGCCCGTTTGACATATTCCGGCACTTCGGACACGGGGACGCCGGGACGCCACAGCTCTGCCAGTTCCCGCAGCGCCTGCCGGTCATGCTGATAGAATGTCTGCTCTGCCGCAGCGGCTTCAAACCCGCTCAGCCCGAGATTTTCCAACGCGTAACGACCGGCGCGCAGGGAACTGTCAAACATCTCGCGGGTGATGTCATTGGCTCCGGCGGCGTAAAGCTCGTAAACATGGACCCGGTCACGGGCGCGGGCGACGATATGTAGATCCGGGCGGGCCTTGCGCGCATAGGTGACCAACTTTACCGCAGATGCCTTGTCATCAATCGCCACAACTAGAACCTTTGCATCCTCCAACCCGGCAGCATTCAACAGGTCTGGGCGGGTCGGGTCGCCGAAAAACCCGCGAAACCCGAATTTACGCATGGTCTGCACGGCGGTCAGGTTGCTATCGATGATGACGGTCGAAAACCCGGCACTTTGCACCAGCCGGTTCACGATCTGCCCGAAGCGACCGATGCCCGCAATGATGACGGTGCCCTGTTCATCAACCTCGTCATCTTCGACATGTTCATGATCGGTCATGCGTCGGCTGACCAATTCATAGAGGATGAACAATAACGGGGTGATCAGCATCGACATCGCGATGATCAACAGGATCCTATTGCCCAATCCGGCACTCAACACACCTTGCTGCAATGAAAACGAGACAAGGACAAAGCCAAATTCACCCGCCTGCGCCAGACCAAGGGTGAAAAGCCAGCGATCCTTGCCACGTACCTTGAAGATGACGGCAAGAATATACAAGATCGCGCCTTTGATCAGCATGACACCGGCGGCCATCAGCAGGATGTAACCCGTCTCGTCAAAGAGCAGGGTAAAGTTGATACCCGCCCCAACCGTGATGAAAAACAACCCCAGCAACAGGCCCTTGAACGGGGCAAGGTCGCTTTCCAACTCGTGCCGAAATTCGGAGTTTGCCAGGACAACACCTGCCAGAAACGTGCCCAATGCGGGCGACAGACCAACCATACCCATCAGTACGGCGATGGATACGACAATCAGCAAGGCCAGCGCGGTATACATCTCGCGCAGCCGCGCGTGGTGGATATAGCGAAACACTGGCCGGGTCAGGAATACACCAGTCAGGATTACCGCAGCGACCGCCCCCAACGTGACCAGTGTCACACCCCAACCGGGCAAGTCGGCCACAAGGCTGATCGTGCTATGATCATCATGATAGGGCATGACCCGCTGCAATGACCCGTCCGGGTTCAGGGTCAGCATGGCAGGCACTGCCAGCAACGGCAGGATCGCCAGCATCGGGATCACAGCGATGTCCTGCGTCAACAGAACCGAAAAGGTTGCGCGCCCACCACCCGTTTGCATCAATCCTTTTTCATCAAGTGTTTGCAATACAATAGCGGTCGAAGATAAAGCAAATATCATGCCAATGGCAAAGGCGACCGACGCGCCATAGCCCATCAACATCGCCCCACCCATAATGGCCAATGTGGTCACGGCGACCTGCAATCCACCAAGGCCCACCAACCTGTGGCGCATGTCCCATAACGTGCGCGGCTCCAATTCCAACCCGATCAGGAACAGCATCATCACCACGCCAAATTCGGCGAAATGCTGCAAATCCTGAGCCTCTGTTCCAACCAGCCCGGTCACCGGGCCAATGATGATCCCCGCAAGCAGGTATCCAAGCACTGACCCAAGGCCCAGCCGCGCGGCCAATGGCACTGCAATGACTGCGGCACCCAGATAGATCGTGGCCTGAAAAAGGAAGGATTCCATGAATACCGTCTCGGGAATTGGGTGGAGGGCGTCGTTATGGGCAGTCTACCCTGCTAAAGGTTATTGAAAAGGGCGCATTCCCGCTTTTCACTGGGTCCTTGCCAAACCGATCAGCTAAGTTACCGCCATGTAGCATGGTTCCATGATACTGGCACTAAGGCAGTTCCAGATCGCGCAACCCCCCGCCGATTTCCCAGATTGGCTGGACTTTGTGGTTATCGGCGCATTGCAGGTGCAAGTCTGGGCGGTCGATCCGCTTGTGTTTGCACTGTTGGGCGTCTGAGCCTTGTGGGTTTGACCACGTTTGCTATCGCGCCAGCGCCGTCCCTGTTCATCATCTCAACCGGTGTGAAGCGCGTCTTTGAAGCCGTCCAGTGGACGGTTTCAGCGCTGAACTGGCGGAACACTGGTATGTGGCCGATCAGGACCACGGATCAGAAGGAAGAGAATGTCGATATGGTATCATCCCAGATCGAACACATCACCACCACACCACACGGCTTTGCCAAGACTGCCGACATTTTGCGTTCCGTCCGCGGAATGGGCCCGGTTGCAAGCAGGACGTTCATTGTCGAGACACTTGAATTGAATCACATTACGGGGGAGCAAGCCGCCGCGCTAACCGGTTTTGCGCCTATCGCGCATAACAACGGCGCAATGCTCGGCAAGCGCGCCATCCGGTGGGAAAACCGCACAAGCCCGTCAACACAGCAGTTGCACGAGAACGCGTCACTCTCGTCAAATCACGCCAAAAATGGGCAACATAAGAACTTTGAGGACACAGTCGCTGGTTATGCTTTTTCCAGCGCGGCAATGATGGGTGAAAAGTCGTCCGCCTTGAGGCTGGCACCGCCGACCAGCGCCCCATCCACATCTGGCACGGCAAAGATGTCGGCGGCATTGCTGCCCTTGACCGATCCGCCATAGAGGATGCGCATGGCGCCGCCGTCGCTGAAACGGTCTGTCAGCCGCTGCCGAATATGGGCGTGAACCTCACCGATCTGGTCTAGCGTGGGGACCTTGCCGGTGCCGATGGCCCAGACGGGTTCATAGGCGATAACTGTGTTCTGGGCTGTTGCGGCATCAGGGACGGAGCCTGCCAGTTGCGTGTCGATCACGGCCAGGGTTGATCCGTTTTCGCGTTCCTCCAATGTCTCACCAATGCAGATCACCGCCGTGAGGTCCGCCGCATAGGCCGCCAGCGATTTCGCGGCGATGGTGGCGTCATCCTCGCCATGATCTGTGCGCCGTTCAGAATGGCCTGTCAGCACGTGGCTGGCGCCCGCATCAGCCAGCATATCGGCGCTGATGTCACCGGTATGCGCGCCGGATGTCGCGCTGTGGCAGTCCTGTCCGCCGATATCAAACAACATATCCTTGCAGGCGCTGATCAATGTTGCAGGCGGGCAGATCAGGATATCGACCGATGCATCATCATGTCGTTTTTCGAGCGTCTTCAATTCTTCCAGACTGGCGCGCAGCCCGTTCATTTTCCAGTTGCCAGCGGCAAGTTTGCGGGGCATGTGACGCTCCTGTTTGCAATCATCTGTGTCGGTGGTAGCAAGTCGCGACGCAGAAGCAAAGTGAATGACGATGGAGACGGGAATGATACCGCGTATTGATGCCTTTGCATTGCTGGACCCTAGACACCCCGATCATGCAGCAGCCTGTGATCAGGTGATTATCGGGGCTGCCGATATCGGGTTTCTGACCGTTTATAACACACCCCTTCCTGCGGCTGAGGTGGAAGAGGTGATTGCGGCGTACCGAGCATTCTTTCATTTGCCTTCGGCAGAAAAGAAGGCGTTTGATATGGCTGCCACCGGATCAAACCGGGGATGGGGCGCGCCGGGGTCCGAACAGGTCGACCCGAATGCCAACCCTGATTACAAGCAGGTGTTTGACTGCGGGTTTGAGATTGATCCCGATGACCCGGTGGGGGCAATGAACCTACCCAGCTATGCGCCCAATATCTGGCCCGACACCCCCGCCGATTTTGCCGTGATTCTTCGCAATTACTACGCCCGGGCGACGGTTTTTGCCCTTGATCTGTTATGTGCCATTGCCGCGGCCGCGGGCGAAGATGGCGCGTTTTTCCGCGATAAGTTCGCGCGCCCGATGGCCTTGCTGCGCGGCAATTTTTACCCGACCCGCCCAGCCTGGGCGACTGAGAAAGATTTTGGCATTGCCACGCATACCGATTACGGCTGCCTGACATTGCTGGCCACGGATGGGTCGCCGGGGTTGGAGGTGCGCAAACGGGGCGGGGGCTGGATCCCGCTATCGGCTCCGCCCGGTGAGTTCATCATCAATTTCGGTGAGATGCTGGAGATGTGGACCGCTGGCCGGATCAAGGCGACGCCGCACCGGGTGATCGGTACGGATGCCGAACGGATTTCTGTGCCGCTATTTTTCAACCCAAGCCACGATGTGAATGTTGCCCCAGCAGGGGCGCCGCCGATTAGGGCGGTGGATCATTTACAGCGTCGCTTTGATGAAACCTATGTGCATCTACAGGAACGCACCGGATCATAAAACGGCAAGCGCCTCGCGGGCCAGTGCCAGCGCCGTGTCTGGATCTTCCAGTGCCGCATCAGGCAATGACCAATAGGGCATGTTGTGGAACTGGGTGCTGCCTTTGGCCTGAAACCGGCGGGCCAGATCACCTTTGACCTTGAGGTACAGCTGCCCCTGACTGCTGAGCAGGGCAAAGACAACGCCCTGATGGTAAAGGCACATACCCCCAAACATCTTGCGGGTTGTCAGCTGCCCAAGATCGGAAAAGAGGTCGGTTGCAAAGGCGATATCGGCATCCGCGACCGCCATCAGCTTGCCTTTATGGTCTCATCGAATTTGATCGATTCCCCGCATCCACAGGCGTCCACCACATTGGGGTTGCGGAACTTGAAACCGGATTCGAGCAGTGAAACCTCGTAATCAATCTCTGTACCAAAAAGGAACATTTGCGCCATGGGGGCAATCATCACCCGCGCGCCGTCCTGTTCAACAACCTCGTCATGGGGGTCAACCTCGGTCACATAATCCATGGTGTATTCCATGCCTGCGCAACCGCCCTTCTTGACGCCGATGCGCAACCCCTGATGGCCGTCTTTGTCCATCAATTTGGCGATTTGCGCTGCCGCCTTGTCGGTGATGGTCACCGCTTGTTTGCCTGGAATGCCGAACATGGGTTAGCTCCTTTACACGCTATGTAAGGCAGCGGGCGCCTTCTCTCAAGGTTAGGTGGGATCGATACCGGCAATTGTGATGAGTGAGACCGTGGCAAAGCTGACCAGCAGCGCCCAGCCGAACGATGCCAGCGTGCCGATGATCACGTATTCGCTGGCCCGCTGGTCTTTTGACACCGTGTCGAAGCGTAGGATGGATTTGGCGGCGATCAGGAAACCGATCCCTGCAGGTTGACCAGCCAGCACCATCAGATAGATCAGCGCCCTTTCCAGCAGCCCGATCATCCGCCCGGCGGCGGGCAGGCCGACATGCTGGATTTCGTCAAAATCGGCCATCAAAAGTCCGATTGCCGGGCCACCAGCCATGACGCATAGGATCAGCCCAGCGCTGAGTGTCAGCACATATTGCGTCCAGATCGTTGCCTCTGGCCAGAGCGTGGAGAGTTCTGGCCAGAACCACAAAACCCCTGCAATTGTAAGAAAATGTGCCAGTTGATCAGCGAGGTAAGCCCAAAGCCGTTCCGGGGCCAGATGCGTCTTGATCAGGTCGATGGCCAGATGGATGACTGCGATTGTCAGCGCGGGTAGCAATTCACCGCGAAGCGCAAAAAGCGTCAGCAGAAAGACGACGCCGACATGGGCCGCCATTGCCTCTGGCCGTTTCTTATTGGCGATGATCCATTTGTTTTGAAACGGATAATCGGCCAGAAGATGGGCGAGTATCAGGGCCAGAGCGGTGGTCAGCATGGCCGTTCTTTCCTCTGTTGTTGACAGCCTGATACGGCTGTTTTTGTTAAAGACAGGCGAATATGGCTGTTATTTGATATGACAGCCGAATATGGCTGTCCTTTACGCGCCATTGAGGATCTCGCATGTATCAATGAGCGCATCGACCCCGGCCGCATCCATATGCCCCTGGATGGTCTGCTTGGTCACATTGAGCGCATCGGCCAAGGTTGCCTGTGTCGGGTTGTCGGGGGCGAGCGCATGCAGCGCAACCTCTGCCTGGGCTTCGGTCCAGCGTTTGATGATCTCTTCCGCCATTCGTAAGGCCACGGCATGCATGCCATCATTGCCGGCGATCACCATGTGTCGTTTGCGCGGCATATGTTCCAATGCCTGCCCCGAGGCCGTGAAAACCGGTCCGGATGCGTCTGCCAGCGTGTCGCCGGGGATTGTGCCGTCGCCAAGCGCCAACGCAACCCGGGTGTCGAACCGTTTATCTGCCATCCGCACCGCCGCCCGGGTAGCAAAGACCGCCCGCAGCGCAAAACCGGGCGACACAGCCATCTGCCAGCCATCACCCCGGTTACGGGTAAAATGCACGCTGCCGCCTTGCCATTCGCCAATCCGGCGCGCCACATCTGTCAGATTGATAAAAATCCGATCCAGCCCGCCTTCGGGCAGTTGCGATGATTTGACGATATCGCCTGTCAGAACGGCATAATTGGTCATCGGCCCCTCGATCATTTATCGCCATGCTGGCGCGGGCAGGGGAGGAGTGCAAGCTGGAATGCGGTGATGGCACGCATCGCCGATCTTGTCGTGCCGCAATTGAGAAGCAGTTAAACTACGGTGCGTCCGTAGGAGTCTGAAAAACTGTATATTTTCAGATGATTACATGAACCCCAATTCAAGCCGTGCCTCATCTGACATCATGTCCATGCCCCATTGCGGCTCGAACGTCATTTCCACATCGACCTGTTTCACACCGGGCAGCGGTTCGATAGCATCGGCCACCCAGCCGGGCATTTCACCGGCGACGGGGCAGCCGGGTGCAGTCAGCGTCATGATCACGTTCACGGCGTTATCGTCTTTGATATCTATCGTGTAGATCAGGCCCAGATCATAGATATTCACGGGAATTTCAGGGTCATAGACGGACCTACAAGCCTGCACGATATCCTCGTAAAGCGGATGGTCGGTGGAGGAGGGTGCGATCATGGGCACCCCTTCAAGCTGGGCATTTGTGTCGGTCATGACGTCTGCCTTTCATTATTCCTGAGCAAACATATAGGGTTTGGGGCAGCGACCGTAAAGGGGGCGAAAAACACTGTCTGCAAAGCGTCGGCGATGCGTCGGCAAAACGTCGGACCCCTGCGTACGGTGGGATCACACTTAATACGTGTGTTGTATTGTGGTGATTTTCAAAACGCGACCAATTTTGACTGTTGTTTCCGTCAATTGGCTGACCTAACGTCTGCCATAGGTTGGGTCAGGCTTAATTGCGATCTTGGAACTTTGGAGAAAAATCTGCCGGGTTCGAAGATGATCCTGCCAGCATCGTGGTCCTGATGCGCAGTTGAAAGTGTCTTGGTTATTTCGACGGTTGGAACGACAAATTTGGCATTATGTCAGCATCGATTTGGCCCGGACCCGTTCAAAATTGAAAGAATGATCAACAGGTCAATGACCTGCTCTGATTTTTGACTGAAGGAAGCTTGATGGCCCCGAATACAACACATCCGGTATTTGCTGATTTGCTGCGCAAACTCAACAGCGCCGAAAAAGACTATATGGCAAATATATATGGCCCGATGACTGACGCCTTTGACAAGGCACTGGACAACCGCAAGGCCGCCTATGACGAGCAGGCCAAGTTTGACCAGATTGGTGTTGATCTGCTGACCATTGTCACGCTTGCCGCTGTTGCGGCCTTGGCCCCGATTGCAGTTGTTGGTGCCGGGTCAGGCGCATGGCTTGCCAGGGGTTATGCGTCGATGCGCGTTTCCAGCGGCCTGAAGAATTCGCGGTCGATGCTGAAAGCGATTTCGAACACGCGTTTCAAGCGGGGGATTTCAAACTACATCGGATATCAGGGGATTTCCCATGCAGGCGGGACTGTCGTCGGCAGCCTGACCTATGGTGGTGCACGGATCGCTGGCGATTTGGCGGGTTATGGTGCCTTTTACACCCGTGCAAAGGTATTTGCCAAAAAGGCGGAGGCGATGGGGGAGTTGCAGCTTGAATCCGCCGAAGTCAATCTTGATCCGGGCTACTACCGGTCAAATTTCCGCAGCTTCATCCGGGCCAATTTCAAGCACTGGGAACTTATCCTGACGGCGATTGGGCAGGACCCGGCATTGACGGACGAAGCAGCCGGCGTTCTCGGCGAAATATTTTCAGGTATACCGCTTCTTTGTCCGGTTCCACGCATTGATGGCCGGTCAATCGAGCCGAAGTTTGAACTGCTTTTCTATCTTTATGACATTCTGGATCGTGACAAGGTGGACGTTTACGGAATCGAAATGCGTAAACAACCAGACGGCCCATGGGCACCCGAGATGGTGTTGCAGCGTCGTGACCCCATTAATGTCATGCCAAGTTCCCCCGACTATCCCAAGGAAGGCGTGAATTTCCACGATCCGGGTCGCAAGGTCGGTAACCGCATCAATAGTCTTTATGCCGATCTGGTTGCGAAAGATCCGAGCTTTCACAAATCAAACAGTGCTCGCTCGGGCGAGTTCTTTGATAATTGGGTTGCTTGGAACGATGTTGATCATGGTGTCATGCTGAAGGCAGAGGAATGTCTGGGTGATTTGATCGAAGCGGCTACATATACCGGTCGGCTTTGACGGGGCGGGCATTGAATTTGGGCTTGGCCCGCGCGCGTTAATCAGGCAATAGGCGCGCGTGACCAAGCGTTTTTCGTTCTCTCTGGCCGCCACTGATGGCAAGGCCCGCACTGGCGTGATTTCAACCCCGCGCGGCGATATTCGCACGCCTGCTTTTATGCCGGTGGGCACCGCTGCGACGGTTAAGGCAATGATGCCGGAAAGTGTCGCTGCCACGGGTGCCGATATCCTGCTGGGCAACACCTATCACCTGATGCTGCGCCCGACGGCGGAACGCATTGATCGTCTGGGTGGTCTGCATAAGTTCATGCATTGGGACAAACCCATTCTGACCGATAGTGGCGGTTTTCAGGTGATGTCCCTGTCGGACCTGCGCAAGCTGACCGAAGAAGGCGTGACCTTCAAATCCCATATTGATGGATCAAAGCATCATCTGACCCCAGAACGGTCGATGGAAATCCAAAAGCTGCTGGGTTCTGACATTGTCATGTGTTTTGACGAATGTCCTGCCCTACCGGCTGATCGCCACCGCATCACACAGAGCATGGAATTGTCGATGCGATGGGCGCAGCGGTCGCGCGATGCGTTTGGCGACCGTCCCGGCCATGCTCTATTTGGTATTCAGCAAGGTGGTTTGGAAGAAGATTTGCGCGCCCGGTCTGCCGATGCTCTGCGCGCTATTGAGTTTGATGGTTATGCTGTCGGTGGCCTGGCTGTGGGTGAAGGACAGGAGGCGATGTTCTCTGTCCTTGATTTTGCCCCGGATCAACTGCCCGTCGACAAGCCCCGTTACCTGATGGGCGTGGGCAAGCCTGATGACATTGTTGGCGCGGTCAAGCGTGGCATTGATATGATGGATTGTGTGCTGCCCAGCCGCTCGGGCCGCACCGGGCAGGCCTTTACCCGACGCGGTGTCGTCAACATCAAGAATGCCCGCCATGCCGAAGACCCCCGCCCGTTGGACGCCGATTGCACTTGCCCCGCCTGCCGCAATTATTCCCGCGCCTATCTGCATCATGTGTTCCGCGCGCAGGAGATGATCTCCGGTATGCTGCTGACCTGGCATAACCTGCACTACTTCCAGGAGATCATGCAGGGCATGCGGGATGCGATTGCCGCAGGTTGCTTTGACGCCTGGGAGGCCGATTTTCATGCGCAGCGGGGGCTGGGGGATATCGCGCCTTACTGAACCCGGGTCATGCGGTCATCCGCGCGAATTTCGCCTTCAGTTGCGCTTCTCGATATTCGCCCTCAGCAGTGCTGTCATAGACAACACCCCCGCCGACATTGAGCGTGGCGCGCCCTGCTGGCTCTAGGGTGATGGTGCGGATGGCGACGTTGAATTCCATGGCACCATTGGGTGCGATCCAGCCGATGGCGCCGCAATAGTTTTCCCGTGACGTCGTTTCCACGTCTGACAATATCTGCATTGCGCGGATTTTTGGGGCGCCGGTGACTGAACCGCAAGGGAAGAGCGCGGCGAAGATATCTGAAAGGCCTAGGCCGGGCCGCAGTTGAGATGTGATTTCCGACACCATCTGATGCACGGTTGCGTAGCTTTCGATGCTGTAGAGCCGTGGTACTTTGACACTGCCAAGCACGGAAATGCGGCCAAGGTCATTGCGTAGAAGATCTGTGATCATCAGGTTTTCTGCCCTGTCCTTTTCCGAATGGGCCAATTGCGCTTTCAGGTTTTCATCTTCTGTCGGATTCTGGCTGCGGTGGATTGTCCCTTTCATCGGGCGTGCCTGCATCTGTCCGTCTTCTGACACGGCGAAAAAGAGTTCCGGCGACCGGGATAGCAGGATGTTGCCGCCGATATCGACCAGCGCGCCATGCGTGACCGGTTGCCTGTTTCGCAGTGCGTCATACAGACTGTAGGGGCAGCCGCTCCAGTCTGCCACCATTGGGAACGTCAGGTTGGCTTGATAGATATCGCCGCTTTGCAGGTAGTCCTTGATGATGTTGAACGCGTTTTCATATGTCCCGAAATCCCAAGCGGGCGCAAAGTTGCCAAGCGCTGCGGCGGATAGCGTGACGGCACGCGACCGCGACATTGGCGCGCCGAAAACACCGAAACGCATCAGCGGGCTGTTGCGTGCAGATGGCAATTGCGGCGTTAGCCGGGATATCAGTGCATATCCAAGCTCGTAGGATGCAGCCCCCGCGAGCCATTTGCCCCTGCTTCGTGCCGCTTCCAGTTTGGCGAATGTTGCCGGGACATCCTCTGGGCTCCAGGCTTCGATAACGGCCTCAGGATCCTGAAACTGCGTCCCCGTTTCTAGCGGCCCGGTATCGAATTGGATGATCCCGCGTGATGCGTAAGCCGCCATCTAGAAATCTGCGGCAATTCGCAGGTCACGCAATGGGCGCACGACCTCCACGCATTTTTGATAGACTGGGTGGGCGCGGTAGGCCGCCAGCGCATCGGCATCGTCAAATTCCGCGTAGACGATGATATCGACTTCATTGGCATAGCGGTCTTCGTTCCGGTTCCGGCGGACTTCGAAATGACGTAGCGATGGGATGTCCTGCAACATGGTCAATCCCTTGATCATCGCTTCGATGTTGTCTGGGTGTTTGCTGCTGAAGAATACGACGTGGCGGATGGGCCTGTGATCAGTCATGCGCAACCTTTTCGTTAAGTATCGGTGGGTTTTTCCGGGGTCCACTGTGGTCGTCACGAGGGCTGCGACGCGATGCCATGTGACATGCGCCGTTAAGACGTTTTCCTGCGCCGATGCAACAGCTGATTGCAGGCGCGGCGCGCCGGGCTTTGCCAAGGGTCAGGATTTCCTGACCTGTCAATGCGGACCCATTTTACGTAACGTCACATTATTGAGAGTGAACGAGTTTAACGGTGTCTTTTAAGTATCTCATTTTTATTGTGATGGTGGCGGCCAGTGTGGTGTTGGCCGCCCCATCGCTGGTTTAGCCAGCTGAAATCTGCTAAGGACGTTAAATTAGACGTTCGATTTCAGCCAAAGATTCATCTTTTCGTGTTTGTATGCTTGCGGAGTACGCCGCTGACAGGCAGTTTGCCGGAAAACACTCATGTCTGGTTGAATCACCTTGTCATCAACCCCACATGTTGATGCCGAGAGGAGACGCACCATGTTGCCGCTAAAGCGGGGCCGGAGCGTTTTGCCAAAAAAGGAAAAGAGCATGCAAGAACCGCTGAGTTCATCCTATCCTGTCCTGCCGCTGCGCGATATTGTGGTATTCCCGCATATGATCGTTCCGCTTTTCGTAGGCCGGGAAAAGTCTGTCCGTGCCTTGGAAGAGGTGATGCAGGACGATAAGCAGATCCTGCTTTCCAGCCAGATTGATCCCGGTCAGGACGATCCTGATCAGGATGGCATCTACAAGGCCGGCGTGCTGGCCAATGTGCTGCAACTGCTGAAACTACCCGATGGCACCGTGAAAGTGCTGGTCGAGGGCCGTGGCCGCGTGCGCATCACGAAATTCATCGAAAACGATAATTTCTTTGAAGCCTCTGCCGAATATCTGACCGAAATCCCCGGCGAGGATGCCGAGGTGGAAGCGCTGGTGCGCAATGTTTCGGCCGAGTTTGAGCGTTATGCCAAGATCAAGAAAAACATCCCCGAAGAGGCCATGGCCGCTGTCGGTGAGGCAACCGAGCCTGCGAAACTGGCCGATCTGGTCGCCGGGCATCTGGGTATTGAGGTTGACCAGAAGCAAGGTCTGTTGGAAACGCTGTCCGTGTCAGAGCGCCTGGAGAAGGTGTTTGGCATGATGCAGGGCGAAATGTCTGTTCTGCAGGTCGAGAAAAAGATCAAGACCCGTGTCAAAACCCAAATGGAGCGCACCCAGCGCGAATATTATCTGAATGAGCAGATGAAGGCCATTCAGAAGGAGTTGGGTGACGGCGAGGAAGGCCAGAACGAGGTCGCCGAGCTGGAAGCCAAGATCGCGGAAACCAAACTATCCAAGGAAGCCCGCGAAAAGGTCGATGCAGAGCTGAAAAAGCTCAAGAATATGTCGCCGATGTCTGCGGAAGCCACCGTTGTGCGCAACTATCTGGATTGGATTTTGGCGGTGCCGTGGGGCGTGAAGTCACGCACCAAAAAGAACCTGAACAACGCCCAGGATGTGTTGGATAACGACCATTATGGCCTTGAGAAGGTCAAGGAACGGATCGTTGAATATCTGGCCGTGCAGCAGCGTTCGGCCAAGCTGAAAGGCCCGATCATGTGTCTGGTCGGCCCTCCCGGTGTGGGTAAAACGAGCTTGGGCAAATCTGTGGCCAAGGCCACGGGGCGCGAATTTATCCGCATTTCCTTGGGTGGTGTGCGTGATGAAAGCGAAATTCGCGGTCACCGCCGGACCTATATCGGATCGATGCCCGGCAAGATCATTCAGGCGCTGAAAAAAGCCAAGACGACAAACCCGCTGATCCTGCTGGATGAGATTGACAAGATGGGTCAGGATTTCCGGGGCGACCCGGCGTCGGCGATGCTCGAAGTGCTTGATCCGGAACAGAACTCGACATTTGTCGATCACTATCTGGAGGTCGAATATGACCTGTCTAATGTGATGTTCCTGACCACGGCGAACTCCTATAACATGCCGGGTCCGTTGTTGGACCGGATGGAGATCATTTCGCTGTCGGGTTACACTGAGGATGAAAAGGTCGAGATCGCCAAGCAGCACCTGCTGCCCAAGGTCATGAAAAACCACGGCCTTCGCGACAAGGAGTTCAGCGTTGCCGATGATGCGCTGACGGCGATTGTGCAGGTTTATACCCGTGAGGCTGGCGTCCGGAACATGGAGCGCGAGCTGGCCAAAGTGGCCCGCAAGGCGGTGACCAAGCTTGTGAAGAAAGAGGCGGAAAGCATTGAAGTGAATGCGGAAAACCTGTCCGACTTCTTGGGTGTGGAAAAGCACCGCTTTGGTCTGGCTGAAGAGGCGGATCAGGTTGGTGTTGTCACCGGGTTGGCCTGGACATCTGTTGGTGGGGAGCTTCTAAACATCGAAGCGCTGCGCCTGCCGGGTAAAGGCCGGATGAAGACAACCGGGAAACTGGGTGACGTGATGAAAGAGTCTATTGATGCGGCCTCTTCTTATGTCCGTTCCATCGCGCCCGAGATTGGGGTGAAACCGCCGAAGTTTGATGTGATCGATATCCACGTTCATGTGCCTGACGGGGCGACACCGAAGGATGGACCGTCTGCCGGTTTGGCAATGGTCACATCGATTGTATCGGTCCTGACAGGTATTCCGGTGCGCAAGGATATCGCTATGACGGGCGAAGTGTCATTGCGTGGTAACGCGATGCCCATTGGTGGTTTGAAGGAAAAACTGCTGGCGGCTTTGCGCGGGGGGATTACAACGGTGCTGATCCCGCAGGACAACGCCAAGGACCTGCCGGAAATCCCGGACAACGTGAAAGAGGGGCTGACGATTATTCCCGTCAAACACGTGTCTGAGGTGTTGGAACAGGCGTTGGTGCGCAAGCCCGAAGCGATCGAATGGGACGAGGCCGCAGAAGAAGCGGCCGCCGCTGCACTGAAGTCCGGATCAGAAGGTGAGGGCGCACGGGCGCATTAGTGAGCCCCTAAATGAAATCGAAATGGGCGTGCCTTGATTGGCGCGCCTTTTTCTTTGGTGCTGGTGTTAAGAAAACCTTTGTACCTGTTGCGTTAGAACGTGATGACATCTGGGACTTGGCTGCATGAACGCATTGACGCACAAAACTGTTTGGCATGCCTTCATACCTGCTATTGTGGTTGCCATAGTGATCGGACTTGTCCTGGCGTTTATTGATCAATTTGACGCGATCTTGGGCGATGCCGTTTTCAACTGGTCCGGTCTTTTTTTGACCTTTGGCGCTGTGTTTTTGACGGGTTTGACATCGGCATTTTTGACATGGCGATCTGGGCAGGCGGTGCTTTTGGCGGTTCAAAATGATCATGCTGACGCATTGGCCACCGTTTCTTCCCGGTTTGAAGATATGTCCCGGCAAGCTGAACATCAGCGCAAACAGACGCGCATGCGCGCCACTGAGAGTAACGACAGTGCCAGCAGACAAGTTGCGGCAAAGACAGTGCAGCAGATCTATGTGAATGCGCGTGGTGTGAATGAAAGTTCGGTGGAACGGGTGCAATTCATCACCGGGTTGATTTCCCGGTTTGAAACGATCCGCGAGGCTGTGGCGCAGTTGCAAGAGGATGCAAAGAAGACCGGCAGCGCGCTGGATGCTGTGGATAGCGGGTCTGCCGGAATTTCGACCGGAATTTCGGATATGATTGGTGGGACGGACCAATTGTCTGAAACCGTTGTACAATTGATGGCGCTGCGGGAGGATTTCGACAGCAATTTTGACGCGGTCCAGCTGGCCACTGGTGTTGTTTCTGATCTGGCCTTGCAGATCCGGCTTTTGGCGCTGAACGCATCGGTCGAAGCTGCAAATGCGGGCGATGCTGGCAAGGGCTTTGGTGTTATCGCGCTGGAAGTGCGCGAACTTGCGGTCCGGGCCAGTCAGGATGTGGAACGTATCAACAGTGTCTTGGCAGCGTTGGATACTGTTCAGAAAAAAGTCACCGAACAGATGGGCCATGTAGAACATTGCATTGCCGAAAATCGGAATCGAGCTCGTGATTGCGCCGCGTTGTCAGACGAAGCAGGAGAGCATCTGGGCCAGTTGAGCGGGCAGATGCGGAGCTTTCACGCAGATATCGCGTCGCAGTTGCCGCAGCTTCTGGCCCTGATGGACGGCGTGCGCCAGATCAAACAGAACACTGAGGCGGCCGTAAAAGGATCGGCTAACAACATGGCGTTATGTCAGGAGGCTATCGCGGTGCTTGGGTCTACGGAGCGATCAGAGGTGCGATCTGAGGCGGCTTAGGATCGGCACTCATTGATCCGCCAAATCTGTCACGCTGGCAAAATCGCGCCTCGCACCGGTGTCGAGTGGCGACACAGCCTGGCTAAATCGGCAGCGGCGCGTCCGATTTCACCCGCTCCATGACGATCTGGCTCTGTACACGGCTGACCGCCAGGTGGGGCAGCAAGACCTGCTGCACCAGATTATTCAGCGCCGCCAGATCGGTACAATAGATCCGCAATAGATAATCCGCCTCGCCTGTCAGGGTCCATGCCCCCACCACTTCGGCGCGTGTCCGGGTCAGGCGCACGAAATCGCGGGCGTTTTCCTCTGTATGGGTGGCCATCACGATCTGGATAAAGGCCTCCACATTCAGGCCGAGCTTCTCCGGCGAAAGATGCGCACGATAGCCCGCAATAAAGCCCTCCGACTCCAACCGCTGGCGGCGGCGGCCGGCTTGCGAGGTCGACATATGCAAACGCTCCCCCAATTCCTGCGCGGTCTGGGTCGAGTCGCGCTGCAAGGCAGCCAGCAGTTTCTGGTCGGTTGGATCTAGCATGATGCGCATCTTTCGCAAAAAGTATTATTTATACGCGTAAATAACGCACAAATTTGACTAAACAGTTATCATCTTGCCACAAATACGCAAGCGTCCTGCGCTATCATCGCGTCAAATATATGAACACGAGGAGAGACGACCATGGGACCTTTCCCGCATGACGCCCCAAAGGCCACGATCACCACAGACAACCCCGCAGGGACTGATGGGTTCGAATTCGTCGAATTCGCCCATCCAGAGCCGCAGACACTGCGCGACCTTTTCGGAAAAATGGGCTACACCCATACGGCCACGCACAAGACCAAGGATATCGAACTTTGGCAGCAGGGTGACATCACCTACATCATCAACAATGAACCAAACAGCCACGCACGCAGCTTTGTCGAGGAACACGGCCCCTGCGCGCCCTCAATGGGCTGGCGGGTTGTCGATGCGCAGCACGCCTTCGATCACGCGGTCAAAAACGGTGCGACCCCCTATGAAGGCGACGGCAAAACCATGGACGTGCCCGCCATCATCGGCATCGGCGGCAGCCTGATCTATTTCATTGACCAGTATTACGAGGCGAACCCCTATAACGACGCATTCAATTGGGTGTCCAAGGCGCATCCCATCGGCGTTGGCTTTCACTATCTCGACCACCTGACCCACAACGTCCACAAGGGGAATATGGACGTCTGGTTCAAGTTCTATGGTGATCTGTTCAACTTCAAGGAAATCCGCTTCTTCGACATCGAAGGGAAATTCACCGGTCTGCTGTCCCGCGCGCTGACCTCGCCCTGCGGGCGAATCCGCATCCCGATCAACGAAGATCGGGGCGAGACCGGGCAGATTGTCGAATATCTCAAGCGGTATAAAGGCGAAGGCATCCAGCATATCGCCGTGGGCGCGCATGATCTTTACGAGGCCACCGATGAGATTGCCGGACGTGGGATCAAATTCATGCCCAAGCCGCCCAGCACCTATTATGATCTCAGCCATGAACGGGTCATCGGCCATGATGAACCGCGCGACCGGATGGAAAAGCATGGCATCCTGATCGATGGCGAAGGGGTCGTGGATGGCGGCGAAACCCGCATCCTGTTGCAGATTTTCTCGAAGACGGTGATTGGCCCGATCTTCTTTGAATTCATCCAGCGCAAGGGCGATGACGGGTTCGGTGAAGGAAACTTCAAAGCGCTCTTTGAAAGTATTGAAGCCGACCAGATCGAACGCGGCGTCTTGGAAGCAGGGTAGAAACCCAAAGAACGTGTCCCGGGCTTGACCCGGGACCGATGTTGAGGTCCCGGGTCAAGCCCGGGACGGGATAATGCAATACGCAGCCGCTGAGTTGCCAGAATCGCTGCCCTAACTATTGGGTACCTGCAACGCATAGGTGCGGCCACGCTTGACATAGTTCAACGCGTTGTCGCCGATGGCGGTCACCTGGCCGCCATCAAGGGAACTGCCGATCTCGACCCGGACAAAGGTGCCATTTGACAAGCGGACGAGCGCGCGCCGGTTATTGGGCCGTCCATAAACCCCGATCAGGTTGATATCACGCAGACGGATCGCATCATCCTGCGTGGCGGCCCGGGCCACGCCACCGGGGGTCGGGCCGGTATTGCGCGGTGCCGGCGCCGGTGCTGCGGCGGCTGGTTGGCGTGGGGCAGGGGTCGCAGCTGCAGTTGTTGTCTGCTGTTGCAACCGCTGGCGCGCATTCGCAACAACGGTCGCAAAATTGCGCGGGCGGGTTTCGGGCCTGCGGGATGCCCCGACGGCGCGGGGGGTCATGTCAATAAAGGGTGTGCTCGCCTCTTCCTGAGCGATGCCTGCGATAACCGATGTGATGTCGGGATTGCTTGGCAGGTCGGCCGGCGGTGCCGTGGGGGCAAGCGCGGATGGACGCGGGCGCGGGCGCAAGCCTGCCAATGTTGTGCCCCCGGCAGAGGCTTCATCCGTTAGCGCATCGTCATCTGCCTCAGGGTTCAGCCCGGCCAGCGATACCGCACCGGCTGTGGCTGTTTCTGCCTCTGTGTCTGCCGTGTCGGCCACAGCGGGCAAACCCGCATTTGCGGGGCGCAGCGGCGGTGTTACTGGCGGTGGGCCCGCAATGATCACAACACCCTCTGGCGCGGGGGCCAAGGTTGACATCCGGTCAAGGTCATCCTGCGTCAATGTCGGGCGGGCGCGGACCGTCAGATCCGGAAGCCCGGCAAAAACGACCGCCCCATCCGGTGTTACCGCGCCTTCGGGCGTGGCCGCGACAAAACCGTCATCGGCGATCTCGAATGCGACCTCAGGTGGGGGCGGATCGGCGGGTGCGACGAATGTCAGCTCCGGTTCCAGCACATCTGCATCAGGCACGATCGGCTGGGCCAGTTTCTCCGGGACGCTGGCGATCTGAGGCAACAGAATGCGCTCGGCCTGTGTTGTCTGAGGGACATCAATGATCCGGGGCGCGCGTTGCCAGACACCGGTTGCGGCGTAGATATCAGCGGCCTCGTCGGGGCTTAATACGCGACCGCGCAACACCGGCGCGCCGGGTTCGGCCTGCGCGACATCTTGTTCAGGGGCCGCAGGCATGGGGGCAATCTCGGGCAATACCGCGTCAGGCGCACCGGCGACAAGGGCCGGAGCCGGGCGACCCGCCGGGGCGGCAGGCAGTGGTGATGGCAGATCAAGAACCAGATCAGATACCGATGGGGTTGGTTCCGGGCGCGGTTCCAGCATAGCAACGGTTGGGCTTGCCTGATCGGTCTGGGGCAGGGTTGCGGTGTCTGCCGGAGCGGCCTGTGCTGCGGGATCGCCGGGAATATCCTCTGCCCCGGCTGGCGTGTCCGCGCCGAATTGCATCCAGGCCAGCAACCCGGCCAAGGCAAAGCTCGCGGCAATCGCCGTACCCAGCAAGACCTTGCGCGACAGGCCCGGTTTGGCCGGTGCCGTCGGACGGTTGCGTATCGGTGCCACAGGGGCGACGGGCCCGGATGCAGCAGCGGCAATCTTTGCCATGCCCTCTGGCGCGGGCACAACCTGCGTCAGGGTGCCGACAACCCGACGGCGGGCGCGGCGCTTATACTTTGGACGAGCGGTATGGTATTCACCAATGATCGGATCGACCGGCATCGGGAAGGCCGGTGCGCGGGTTGCAGGCGCGACGGCCACAGTTGCTGGGGCGGGCACTGGTGCCGTGGTCTGATCGGCACGCTCCACAATGGTTTTCGGCGCATTTTCGGCGATGGTGTCTTCGGGTGCCGCTGCAACCACCTCTGGCTCCAGCGCGGCCGGAACAGTCTCTGCTACGATGGGGTCTTCCGGCGGTTCCGTGACAACTTGTTCTGCGACCGCAGCAGGTGTTTCAATGGGCGCGTCTTCTTGGGTATCGTCTTCGTCCTGTCGCGAGGGTGTCTCTTCGACAGGCGCGTCGGGGGTAATGATCTCTGGTTCGCTTTCCGCGATCTGCTCTTCTGTCACAAGGTCATCAGCCGGTTCGACAGCAATGGGGTCTTCAACCGGGGCAGCCTCTTGTGCCGCTTCCACCTCAACCGCGACCGGATTATCCGCCGGTACAGGTTCTTCCAGCTTTGGCGCTTCCGGCGGGTCGATATGCGGGGCTAGCAACGTCGCCAGATCGGGTTCTTCAGTCTGCGGCAGTTCCTCTTCTGGAATATCAAAGATCAATAGCCGGGACCGGACTCGGGTGCCGACAATCATGATGGGCAGGATGTCACGCTCAACCGTGGCCCCCATACCCAGCACATCGCTCATTGTGGCGGTGGACCCAAAGAAAATCTCGCTTTGAAAAGTGAACGGATCGGGGATCGCCACGAAACAGACCGGGTTGAACCGATGCGCGCGGGCGAAGCTTTCAGCCTCTTGCAGGGTTTCGCGGGCGACGGCGGCAATATGGGTACGGCCACCGCGCCGTTCACAATCAATGACCAATTCATCCAGACTATAGGGGGTGGTGCCATCAATCGCATGACGGATGTCATCATCATCGGTCTGGGTGGTGTCCAGCGCCATATATTTGATCTGATCCAGTGGGATCACAAGTTTGGTGCGCAGCCCGCCCGGTTCCAGCGCCAATGCCTTTTTGCGCAGATCGGCTAGGGCGGCGTCCAGATCATCCGCCTCGACATCTGCCTCTCCGACAAGGCGCCAGCCGCCTGTCACACGATGTAACAGCTGGATCCCTTCAAACGAAAGTGACAGTGCAAAATTGGTGGTCATGCGCGGCATCTATCAAATTGTAAGCAACGGCAAAACGCGTTTAGCCATCAATAGTTAATATTACAGCAGAAACCCGCCCACGCCAAGTGGGCGGGACGGGTTGCAACCTCGGGATGAGGGGGCGTGATCAGGCAGTTGCCTTTGCCAAAGCCTGATCCAGATCGGCGATCAAATCATCGGCATCTTCGATCCCGATGGACAGGCGAACAATGCCGGGACCTGCGCCAGCAGCCTCTTGCTGTTCCGCCGTCAACTGGCGGTGGGTGGTGCTGGCGGAATGGATGATCAGGCTGCGCGTATCGCCAAGGTTCGCGACATGGCTGAAAATCTCCAGGCTATCGACCAGCTTCACACAGGCATCATAACCGCCCTTCACAGCGACAGTGAACAGGGCACCAGCCCCTTTGGGGCAAATCTTGGGAACCAGCTTGGCATAGGGGGATGATGGCAGACCGGCATAGGTCACATAATCCGTGCGCGGATCATCCTCCAGCCATTTGGCGACCTTCATCGCGTTCTCGACATGGCGATCCATGCGCAGGGACAGCGTTTCAATCCCCATCAACGTATAGTGGGCAGCCTGTGGGTTCATCGTCATACCCAGATCGCGTAGACCAATGGCAATACCGTGGAAAGTAAAGGCCAACGGGCCAAAGGTCTCTGCAAATTTCAAGCCGTGATAGGCAGGCTCAGGTTCTGACAAGGATGGGAACTTGTCATTGGCAGCCCAGTCAAACTTGCCGCTATCCACGACGCAACCGCCAGTGACGGTGCCATTCCCGGTCAGATATTTGGTTGTGGAATGGACGACCAATGTGGCGCCATGTTCAATCGGGCGGCACAGATAAGGGGTGGCAGAGGTATTATCGACAATCAACGGAATACCAGCTTCATCCGAAATGGCCGAGATTGCATCCAGATCGGTGATGTGACCACCCGGGTTCGCAATCGCCTCGCAGAACACAGCACGGGTATTGTCATCAATCGCGGCTTTCACGGCATCATGATCATCAAAATCAACAAATGTGGCCGACCAGCCAAAGCGTTTGATCGTCTGGGAAAACTGGGTGACCGTACCACCGTAAAGACGGCTGGAAGCGATGACATTCATGCCCGGAGACATCAAAGGAAACAGCGCCATGATCTGGGCGGCGTGCCCGGATGAACAGCAAACGGCACCGGCACCACCCTCCAAGGTCGCGATACGTTCCTGCAACGCCGCCACGGTCGGGTTGGTCAGGCGGGAATAGATGTAACCAACTTCTTGCAGATTGAACAAGGCGGCGGCGTGATCGGCATCACGAAACACATAGGCCGTGGTCTGATAAATCGGCACCTGCCGGGCTCCGGTGGCCGGATCGGGCCGGGCACCTGCGTGAATTTGCAACGTATCAAAACCATATGTCGGATCAGCGGACATTTTTGTCTCCCTCAAATTTGTTTGGAGACGGTGTATGCGGAAACGCCAAGGCGCTCAACGGCAAAGCCGAGGCGGCTAATGCAGCCCCGCGACAGGCGGAGCGGTGCTCAGGACAGGCCGGCGTAGCAGCAAGGTACGGCGGGCCTCCTCTACCAGCCCCAGTTTCAGCAGGACATTGACATAGGCCAGTTCGATCAGATCACGCTGCGCCCGACTGCCGCCCAGCCGTTCTGTGGTCGCCATGACCCGGGACAGATGATCCAGAGCATCGGCCCAATCTTCGCGCGCGATGGCACCCCATGCTTTCGCAACGGGCCGCACCAGATCACCTGCAAACCCTTTGGCCGTGTCCGCAATATGGGCAAGCCGGTCACCATTGCCAGCCATCGCGTGGCTGAGCGCGGCATGCATATCGGCAAAGCTCTGACCGGTTTGTGGGAAATACCGGGCGGCGTAGTCGCTCAATTCCTGCCAGCGGGCTGGTGCAACTGTCACCCCTGCAATCTGCGCGCGATGCAGAATGGCGGCAGTGTCGGTCAAGACATTGATCGGCAACCCCTCGGAACCGGCTGGCCCGACACCGGCATCCACCGCGTTCCACATGGCGTCGATGTCACCATCATGCAGCGCCCACAACGCGCAATGCCAGTTCATGTGACCATGCAACACGGCCCGCTTGTCATAGCCCTGCATCCAGTCATGCAGATATTTGCGGCCTGCTGTAATGTCACCGGCCTCGTAATGGGCATGGGCACGAAAATGCGCACCATTTGCATTTCCGGAATTCAATGCCATGGATTTTTCCATCAAGGCCTCGGATGCTGCAATCTGCCCGGTTTCGCATAACGACAAGGCATGCATGGACATCATCCACCAGTCGCCATCGTAATGCGGCAGCAGCATCTCTGTATAGGCAAGCAATTCGGCCTCGCGACCGACTTTCCCTGAAAACCCGATCAGACCAAAGATATTGGTGCACATCTGTGCGGCCATCGCATCACGAGGGTGGTCCATGACATGTGCTTTGATCGCGGTTCGGGCCATGTCGGGCTTACCCTCCAGCAGATTGGCAAAGGCGCTGATGTGATGCTGTTCTCTTGTGTTCGCCGATGGGGCCAATTCCTGCGCACGGGCGAGCGCAGTTTTGGCCTCTGGCATCCGACCAGCCATCATCAATGACCGCGCCAACCCCGCATGGCCAAGCGCAAACTCCGGATCAGCAGCGACAGCGGCGGCAAAAGCTTCGCTTGCGCCGTAATTTGCGCCAAGAAAGAGTTTCACACCGACATCATAGTGGCCGCATGCATCGGAACTTGTCGTGGAAACCCTGTTCCCATAGCCATCGCAAAGCGTCGTCATCATTACATCCAATTTGGGATGGTCGACAGCTTAGGCGCTATGCCAGCTTTGTCCAAACGAAACCTGATAGGGTGCGTGGGTGGTCAGTGCCGCGTCTGTGCAGCCGACGGATCCGCCAGACGTCCTAAGGCATTCAGACCCTGCCGAATGGTTTGCCCATGGACATGCGACCGGCTCAACACCCGCATGCCGATATATTGCGTGACAAGCAGGTGGGACAGGCTTTCGGCGTCACCCGCCAGATCAGACGCCTCAAGTGCGCGCTGGAAACTGGCGCGCAGCCGCGCGATGGATCGCTGCGCACAGGCGGCGATTTCATCGTCAAAAACCGCCGGGCCCGCCACCGTTGAACAGAGCAGACAACCGCGGCGATCCCCGGCGTCAAACCCATCAGCGATAGAAGTGAAAAGCTGCACAATGCGGTCCCAGCCATCCTGTTCAGGATCGGATAACAGGGCCACCGCGCCATCGACAGCTTCTGCATCATAGATCCGCAGCACTTCCAGAAATAGCGACTTTTTGTCTTTGAACGCCTTGTAAAGGCTGCCGCGCGTCAGCTTCATCGCCCCGAGCAAGTCGGGCAGCGACGTATCACCATAGCCGCGTTCCCAGAACACGGCCATCGCGCGGGCAAGCGCCTCTTCTGTGTCGAACTCTCGTGGTCTGGCCATGGTGTGTTTCTACATCGGTTTCGGGCTTTAGGGAACTACCTGGTCCACAATCACAGCAACGTGTTTGGAACCATTTGGTTCCGAATGCTATTGCGGTGTCACTGAATATCTCAACGGCCGCCGCGCCATCACTCACGAAGGGAAAAGACATGAACACGCATTTCACAAAATTCATCGGCATCGCCGCAATTGCCATCACCGGACTGGGCGCGATGCCCGTTGCAGCCGCGCCATCGGTCTCGGCTGGGTCATTTATCGGCGCAAGCGATCACATCACCACCGGCGGCGTGCAGGTCGTCAAAACGGCAGATGGCGGCGCGCTTGTTATTCTGGACACGGATTTCAGCCTTGATGGGGCACCTGACCCGCGCGTTGGTTTTGGATCAAACGGCACATATGTCGACGCCAGCGATCTGGGGGAGTTGCAGGAAATCAGCGGGCTGCAAATCTACAAAGTGCCGCCAAGTGTGAACGTTGAAGACTTTAACGAGGTTTACATCTGGTGCCTGCAATTCGGCGTGCCTCTGGGCGTGGCCGCACTCAGCTGAAGCAGTATGCGAAAACATGTATGGGCGCCTGCGGGGCAAACCTTAACGCGGTGTTTACATCTGCACCGCTCGCCCCGTTAAATGCAGGTTTTCGCGATTTGGGGTCCGACGTTTTGCCGACGTCGGGCCGACGCGTTGCCGACTACAGATTTTGACGAAAACCCTTGCGTTAATGATGATTCGCGTAATTTGCAAAAACGCGATGTTGCGCCGCCCTTGCCGGACCACCGAACGTTTCGCGGGCTATCCCGTTCCACCCGTCAAAACCGCGTTGATCTGATCCAGCACGGCAACCCCATAAGACAGGTTGCCATGCAAGATATCGGCCTCCGGCTGCGGGATGTCACCATCGACAGAAAGCCTGATCGCATCCTCCATGTAGATTGAGCGGGTCAGCAGATGCAGTTTGATCGTATAATCGGGTTGGTCAACAAACCGGGCATTTTTCTTTGTAAGACAATGGGTTGCAAGCGATTTGTATTTTGCATCAAGGGTCGCACCATCACCCCTGCGTATGGCCTGCTTCTGCGCCAGAAGTTTGTGTTTATCCATTGACATCAATATATTAGACGGGCGAGGGGCTGGGATGCTCAGGGTCGGTTTGCCCGTATTTTCATGCAGGATATCCGACAAACAAGCGGCCAGACTGTGGGTGATCCGATGCGACAGAACGGCGTCCACAGCCGCCTCTGACATCAATGTCCAGTTTACGGGTTTGGCAAAATCGTGACCCGCCATCGATGGTAAACCGACCCAGCGCACCTGTCCGTAAACATAGCCGATCATGTGTGAGCCGACATCACCACCAATGATCGCAAACGCATCAAATTGGTCCAGATCAAGTGTGTCTGACCCCGTCATGCGCTGCATATTGTGTTGCAAATCGGCCGAAATCGGCACCATGCGTGCCCCGTCCATCCGGTGTTCCAGCAATCGCCGACCTGTTGCACCTACGAACGTAATGTCCAGATCAGGCCACGCATTGGGCTCCGCGCGATAGGCACTCCACGGTGCCGCAAGATGCGATGTGCCAAAGATGCAAAGCCGGATCACGGGGCAAAAACCTGCAACAGGGCTTCCTCGCAATAGGGGTCCTCATCAGGCGCATCGTCTTGCGGTTCGGCTGCCTTCATTCGCAGCGCATGCGCTGCAAAAAACGTCTGCATCACACGCGCCACACCCTCCGGGGCGACATTGCGTTGATCTTCTGCAAACCAAGGGCCACCCGCCACCGCAGAGGTGACAATTTCATAGGCCGGGAAGTAATCCGCAATAGCATTGCCCTGCACAAACGCACCGGCGGCCGCGCGTAGATTTGCCTTGGCCTCGGTCGTCGCTGCCAGCACATGCTGGCCCGTGGCGGTCGCGGTCAACGGGACTGGTGAAACGGTTAAAAGCAACTTCGTACCGGCTTGAAATTGCTGTAAAATATTGGAAATATGGGTGAGGTCATCGATAATCTCGGCATGGCTGAACTGGTGCAACTCATGCCTGGCTGGGTCATATTCGCCGGCAATCACCCCGGGGCAAACCGGCAATGTGCGGCCGGTTGGCCGGTCGATCCATGCCTCTGTCAGGCCAAGTGTAAAGATAAAAATATCCGTCTGTTCAAGCAGTTGCGACACGCGCGTCAAGTGAAACTTCCGATGGTCCAACACCTCTTGCACACTGCCAAACCCGTTGGGTTCGATGGCTGGGCGTAGCGCATCGTAATACCGCCCATTGCGCGCCCAAACCAGCGTTGGATCAGGCGCGGGTGCCTGCACCTCTTCAAGCAATTCGACCAATTGACGTGGCGTATAGATATTGCCGTAACGCGCACCATAGATGCCATATCCATATGCGCGCGCCACAGCGGCGGGCATACGACGCAGTGGCGGTTCTGTCATGATCAGGTTACAGTCCGCATGCCGCAGGGCATCCCCGATATGCTGGGCGAAACAGCTTCCGGCGGTTGCGACACGCGTGTCGGCAGTGATGCTGAATTTTGGCGTATAAAGTCCGGCAAGCAGCCCATCTGAATTCGGCAGGATTCCGTTGCGCCAGAACGCTTTGGCAGGCAAATCGCGATAGGGATGAGGCATGGGGATGCGGTTCCAACAAATGACCCTGCCACCCTAACGCCGGGGCGGGGACCGCATCAAGACATGCAGCGGTTCTTGACACTGGCGGGTACCCGGGCCAACGCTGCGCCATGCTTGATTTGCACCCTGTGGGATATGTGATTGGTCTTCTTGTTGCGTCGCTTGGCCTGACCATGCTGGGGCCGATGGTCGCTGACCTGCTGGCAGGCAATGGGCATTGGGTCGTCTTTTTCGAAAGCGCCGTCATCACGGTCTTTGTTGGCGGGTTGATTTCGATTGCCTGTTCAAACGGCGTGACAGCGGGGCTGAGCTTGCGGCAGACCTTCTTGCTGACATCGCTGGTCTGGCTGACATTGCCGATCTTTGGTGCGATCCCCTTTGTGCTTGGTGCGACAGAAGCGAGTTTTATCGACGCATTTTTTGAGGCGATGTCAGGCCTGACAACCACGGGCGCGACGGCGTTTGGGCAATTGGATGATCTGCCGGATGGGCTGAAACTTTGGCGCGGTACATTGCAATGGCTGGGCGGCGTCGGGATCATTGTGGTGGCGATGGTTTTCCTGCCGGAATTGCGGGTCGGGGGGATGCAGATCTTCCGCTCTGAAGGGTTTGAAACAGGTGGTAAGATCCTGCCGCGCGCGGGCGAGATCGCAACCCAGATTTCTGGGATTTACGTTGTGCTGACAGTGGTTTGTGCACTGGCCTATGTTGCGACAGGGATGGGTGGGTTTGACGCGATTGTGCATGCCATGACCACAGTGTCGACCGGTGGGATGGCTAATTATGATAGCTCCTTCGGGGCCTTTGGCGCGGGCGTGCATTATGTGGCCGTCGTGTTCATGATCCTTGCTGCGCTGCCATTCGTGCGCTTTGTGCAGTTGTTGGCGGGCACAGCCGAACCATTGCTGCGTGACCGGCAAGTTCGGGCCTTTCTGTCGACCCTCGCGCTTTGCGTTTTGCTGATCGCATCCTGGCTTTGGGGCCGTGCCGGGTTTGTGAGCGAAGGAGCGCTGCGCGATGCATTGTTCAACGTCACCTCGATCATGACCGGGACGGGTTATGCCAGTACGGATTACATGGGCTGGGGTACATTTCCCGTCGCAATGTTCTTCTTCATCGGGCTGATCGGAGGCTGCGCGGGGTCCACATCCTGTTCGGTGAAAGTGTTCCGATATCAGCTGCTATTTGCCTCGGTCAAAAGCCAGATCCGTCAAATCCATTCGCCGCACGGAATTTTCACACCGCGCTATGATGGCCGCCCGATCAGCGATGACGTGTTGAATTCGGTGATGGCGTTTCTGGTCGCTTTTGTCCTGTCGCTGGGCATCACGTCCGTCCTGTTGGGCATGACGGGCCTTGATTTCATGACCTCTGTATCCGGTGCCGCCGCCGCATTGGGCAATATCGGCCCCGGTCTGGGCTTGCAGATCGGCCCCGCAGGCAACTATGCCAATATCAACGATACCGCCAAGATGATCCTTGCCATTGCGATGCTTGTTGGCCGGTTGGAAATCATGGTTGTGCTGACCATCCTGTCCGTCAAATTCTGGAGAAACTGATGACACAACGCCCGCTTGGTGCCCAAATTTCGCATATGCTCAAAGATCGCGGGGTCGATGTGATCTTTGGCATTCCGGGTGTGCATAATCAGGAAATGTATCGCGGCATCGAAGAGGCCGGGCTGCGCCATGTGCTGGCCCGCCACGAACAAGGCGCGGGGTTCATGGCCGATGGCTATGCAAGGGCGACGGGCAAACCGGGGGTGGCTTATGTGATCACCGGGCCGGGCCTGTGCAACATCATGACGCCGATGGGGCAGGCCTATTCCGACAGCGTGCCGATGCTGGTGATTTCCTCTTGTCTGGATGAAACGGCAGCGAAGCGCGGGCAGTTGCACCAGATGAAAGATCAGGAAGGCGCGGCGCGCACTGTCTGCGATTGGTCGGAAACCGCAAGGACGGCTGAGGCCGCCTACGGGTTGATTGACCGTGCCTTCACCGAATTTCAGATCTCGCGTGAACGCCCGAAACACATCTCTGTCCCGATTGCACAGTTGGAAGCTGTGACGGAGAAACCAGAGACGCGCGGACCGATTGGGTGCTATGATCTGCGCCCGCCACAGGAGCAGGAAGTCGATCGGTTTATCGAAAGGCTGGCAGCGGCAAAGAAGCCGCTATTCGTCTTTGGCGGCGGCGCGACCGGTGCGACATTCGCGATCCGGGAAGTTCTGAAGAAAGTGCCTGCTGCTTCTTTCACGACATATGCGGGGCGCGGCATCGTTGTGGACAATCCGTTGCACTTCGGATCGTCCCTGGCGCGCCCAGACAGCGCTGATGTTTTCAAAGAGGCTGATTATGTGGTCTTTGCAGGCACGGATATGTCGGAGGTGGATCTGTGGCGGGACAAAGCTGGCCATGAATGTGACACCCATATCATCAATATTGACCCTGAATTACTGGCCGTTCAGGTTGGGCATCATGATTGCACACGGGTCGATTGTGGCGCATTTTTTCGTGCTGTGAATGACAAGCTTGAAGCTTCTGCGAACACGACGGATTGGTCAGTTGATGCCATTGCAAAACGTCGCAGCAACTGGCGCAATCAAATTGAAGCGGATCGTCCGGGGATACTGGCTGTCGCGGACGCATTGAAGCAGGCCGTGCCGGACGACACGCGCATATTTTCCGATATGACGCAGTTTGCCTATGCGGCGAATGAGATCTATCCCCTGCCGCATCCGCGACTATGGCACCATCCGTCCGGCTTTGGCACTCTCGGCTACGCCCTTCCTGCGGCCATCGGCGGCAAGATCGGGGTGGATGACGAGCCGGTCATTGCCATTCTGGGCGATTACGGTTTCCAGTACACCGTGCAGGAACTTGCCGTTGCGGTGGAGCTGGAACTGACCTTGCCCATCATCATCTGGGACAATGGCAAACTGGGCGAGATTGAGGACAGTATGGTCCGCGCCCAGATCGCGCCGAATGCCGTGATCCAGCGCAACCCGGATTTCTGCAAACTGGCCGAGGCTTACGGGGCAGGGGCCGCCCGTCCAACTGATCTGGCATCATTCCAGCAGGCCATCAAGGATGCGCTGGCCACCAAAGGGCCAACGATCATTCACGTCAAATCGGATATCGCGACCTAACGCCCGCGACTTACCAGCAGCTGATCAGCACGGTGATATCTGCCGCCCGTCGTGTCAGCTCGACCGGGGAAATGGGCCCGGAGGCCGCGCGCGTCTTGGCGGTCACGCCCTGGGCTGTCAGAAAATCAAGGATTTGCTGGGCATCAAGCGAGAAATTCACTTCGGCTGGCAGGACTTGTGTATCGCCATCTGCCCGGGGCAGCAGCATGCCGATCACTGCGCCGCTGTCGTCAAAGACCGGTCCGCCGGTATCGCCAGGTTGCGGCAGGATCGCCAGCCGTTTGATCCGGTCGTCCCCGTTGAGGCCGCGAATATCGACCACCTGACCAAAGGTCAGCGTTGGTGCGCTGAGCACCCCGTTAAACGGATAGCCCGCCACTGCGATCTGATCCTGCAGGCGGGGCGTGTCGGTCAGGATTTCCGCAACCCGGATCGGCACCAGGCTGTCGCGCGGGCGCAATAGGGCGATGCCGCGATCTTCGTCGATCAGGATTACCTCTGCATCGTCTTCGCGGTCATAGGTGATACGCTGGCAGTTTTGCACAGCCTCTTGCGTGGTCACGACCGCCCCGTCGTCCGATACATAAAAACCTGAGCGAGACATCTGTGGTTGCCGCACGGCAAGCCCGGCCACCATGTCAACGGCCTGATCTTCACCGGGAGGGGCGATATCGGGGTCAAGAACACCGTCAAGCCGTTCGAAGCTTTTGCTCATTTCGTCGATGATCCGCTCCCGGCGGCCTTCATCGCCCTGCGGCCAGACAAGGGTGAAGCCCTTGATCGCGCCATCCTGCAAGGACACGTTGGTATAGGAATGAATGCCGTCGCCGATCCCTTCAATGATAAATCCGCTGCGCGACAGGTTGCGCGGGCCTTCGGGCGGGACGATGTCGAGGATCTGGAACACCTCATAAAGCCCGACCAACCGGCCTTCATCCCCTTTTTGCGAGATGAACAACACTTGCGCCTCGGCAATGTCGCCGCTGGCGTCAAAGCGGACGAAGGGTGGTTTATATTCGGTGAAGCTGACGACGCCAGTCGGCACTTGCATCCGGATACCGGATGCGTCGTCGCGCACCAGCCGCATGTTCATACCTTCGAGTACGCTGTTATATTGCTCAAACAGCATCGCGCGCTGCTTCGTTGTCAGGATGCCCGTGGGTTCCTGGTTATTGGCCTCTTGCCAGGCTTGCATCGCCGCCCGGGTGCCGCGCCCGTAAGAGCCGTCAATTGCGGCGTTGTAGAAACCTGCCCAACGCAGGGCGATCTGCAGGTCTTTCTTTTCGTCACGGGTCAACAGCGCCTCTGACGCCCGGGCCTCTTGCGGGGTTTCGTCAGCTGCGTCAACCGGATCGTCAGGAAGGGCTGCATCGCTGGTTGTCGGGGTGGCTAAAACCGGGTCCGCCGGGGCGCTGGGTGCTGTAACCGTGCCGCCGATCGGCCAAAATTGTTGCTTAAAGAACTGGCCGTTCTTGACGAAACTATCCGCGGGAATGGCACCGCGCGCCAGCAAGCGATCAAGCGCGGTTTCGGCACCGGATTCATCATAGGGGCCGATAAAAATCCCGTAAAACCCGTCACCCAGATAAAACCCGGCCACACCATCCAGACGGCCCGCGTATTCCCGGGCGCGATCCTGCGCGCCTGTCAGTGTTTGGCGCGCTTCGATCTGTACCCAAAACCAATCCTGCGCCGCCGCAGGTAAGGCCATGCCAATCATCCAAAGGAGTATCGCAATTCGTTTGATCATTCCCGCCCCAAGAAGTCGTCCCGTTTTGGTGTTCACTGACTGGCCCGCTATTTCGCCGGACGCAAGTGCAGGCCCCGCAGTTTTTAAGCAAATTAACCAATTAGTCGCAACCCGTTGCCCAATTGACCCTTGCTGCCCATCGCCCTATTGAACGCGTAATTGCAAACGAGGGTTAACATGGCGGAAAAACCACGCAGTTTTCAGGAGATCATCCTGCGGCTTCAGAATTACTGGGCCGGGCGCGGCTGCGCCATTTTGCAGCCCTATGATATGGAAGTGGGCGCAGGGACGTTCCACCCGGCCACGACGCTGCGTTCGCTTGGCTCCAAGCCGTGGGCGGCTGCCTATGTCCAGCCGTCCCGCCGCCCGACCGATGGCCGCTATGGGGAAAACCCCAACCGGTTGCAGCACTATTATCAGTATCAGGTGATCATCAAACCATCGCCACCCGATCTGCAGGAGATCTATCTGGGCTCGCTTGAGGCGATTGGCATTGATGCATCCATGCATGACATCCGCTTTGTCGAGGATGACTGGGAAAGCCCGACTTTGGGGGCCTGGGGGCTGGGCTGGGAAGTCTGGTGCGATGGGATGGAAGTCAGCCAGTTCACCTATTTCCAACAGGTCGGTGGGCATGATTGCAAACCGGTTTCGGGCGAGCTGACCTATGGGTTAGAGCGGTTAGCGATTTACATTCTGGGCGTCGATCACGTGATGGATATGCCTTTCAACGACCCGCAATCGACGATCCCACTGACCTATGGCGACGTCTTCAAACAGACCGAACAGGAATATGCCCGCTGGAATTTCGACGTGGCCGATACGGATGTGTTGTTGCAGCATTTTAAGGATGCGGAGGCCGAATGCCAGCGCATCCTCAGTGAACCCGCAGACGATCCAAAAACCGGCCTGTGGATCATCATGGCGCACCCGGCCTATGACCAATGCATCAAGGCATCCCACGTGTTCAATCTGCTCGATGCGCGTGGGGTGATCTCTGTCACCGAACGGCAGGCCTATATCGGGCGGGTGCGGGCGCTGGCCAAGATGTGTGCCGATGCCTTTGTCCAGACAGAGGCCGGGGGGCAGGCCGCCTGATGGCACGTTTTGCAATTGTGGGGATCGTCGTGCTGGCTTTGATCGCGGGCATCTTGCTCTATTACCAACAGGTTTATGCCTATTACACACCCGTGCAGGCGGAGGCGGCGGATGTGCGTCTGACATCCGTGGTCACCGGCGCGCCGGAAGAAGTGATCTATGATAATTTTCAGGCGATTGATGCCGAGAGCAGCCCGCTGCGTTATCGCGCCTGTTTCACCATCCCGCTCAGCCAGGCGATGCTGACCGAAACCTATGTCATCTATGACAATGCCGAACCGCGCGTCGCCCCCGGTTGGTTTGACTGTTTCGATGCCGAACAGATCGGCACGGATCTGCGCGGGGATGCAATCGCGTTTCTGGGTGTCGAAAACATCCAATACGGGATCGACCGGATCGTTGCCGTTTATCCCGATGGCCGGGCCTATGCCTGGCACCAGATCAATGAATGCGGCGAGGTTGTTTTTGATGGCAACCCTGTTCCCGAAACCTGCCCGCCGAAACCTGAAAGCGCCGAATAATGCCCGATCTTCTGATTGAACTCTTTTCCGAGGAAATCCCTGCGCGCATGCAAAAACGCGCGTCGGAGGATCTGAAAAAGCTTATTACGGATGGGCTGGTCGAGGCAGGTTTGAACTATGCGGGCGCTGCCGCATTCGCCACGCCCCGCCGTCTGACCCTGTCGGTGGAGGGGCTGACGGGGGAAAGCAAAGCGGTGCGCGAGGAACGGCGCGGCCCCAAGGTTGGCGCGCCTGACAAGGCGATTGAAGGGTTCCTGCGCGGTGCCGGTGTCGCCCGTGAGGACCTTGAAATTCGCGATGATAAGAAAGGGCAGGTCTACTTCGCGGTGGTCGAAAAGCCCGGGCGCAAGGCAGCGGATATCGTGGCCGAAGTGCTGGAAAAGACGATCCGCAATTTCCCGTGGCCCAAATCCATGCGCTGGGGTGAGGGCACGCTGAAATGGGTGCGCCCGCTGCATTCGATCCTTTGTATCCTTTGTGATGAGGCCGGGGCAGAAGTTGTGCCGCTGGATATTGACGGCATCAGGTCGAGCAACACGACCCAAGGTCATCGCTTCATGGCCAAAGACACAATTTCTGTTTCATCTTTCGATGATTACGAGGCCAGGTTGAAGCGCGCCTATGTGGTGCTGCGTGCCGATGAACGGGCGGAAATGATCTGGCACGATGCCACCAATCAGGCCTTTGCCGCCGGGCTGGAGGTGGTCGAGGATCGCGGGTTACTAGCAGAGGTTGCCGGTCTGGTCGAATGGCCGGTCGTGCTGCTGGGCCGGATTGATGATGACTTTCTGGGGCTGCCGCCTGAGGTGTTGCAGACATCCATGAAAGAGCATCAGAAGTTCTTTTCTGTGCGCAACCCCAAGACGGGGCGGATTGAGCGCTTTGTCACCGTGGCCAATATGGAAACCGCCGATAACGGGGCGACCATTCTGGCGGGGAACCAAAAGGTGCTGTCGGCGCGGCTGGCCGACGCAAAATTCTTTTGGGAGAATGATTTGCGCACCGTCAAGACCATGGGGCTTGAGGGGATGGGGGCACCGCTGGCCGATGTGACCTTCCATAACAAGCTGGGATCGCAGGCAGATCGGATCAAACGGATCGAAGCACTCGCCCGCGAGATCGCGCCAAGCGTTGGGGCCAAACCCGATCTGGCGGCCGAGGCCGCGCGGATTTGCAAATCCGATCTGTCGTCAGAGATGGTGTACGAGTTCCCAGAACTGCAGGGGCTGATGGGCCGCTACTATGCCGAAGCTGCGGGTCACGATGACGGTGTGCCAGAGGCCTGCGAGGAACACTATTCGCCGCTCGGGCCATCGGACGACGTGCCGACCGCGCCGGTGTCCGTGGCCGTGGCACTCGCCGACAAGATCGACACGTTGACCGGGTTCTGGGCGATTGATGAGAAGCCGACCGGGAGCAAGGACCCCTTTGCGCTGCGTCGGGCGGCGCTGGGGGTCATTAGGTTGGCACTTCAGAACGAAATGCGTTGGGAACTGATCGATCTGATCGTGAGCCACTTCATGTCCAAACATGAAATCGTTGCGGACGGTTCGGAAGGATATGGATTTGGTGGGAAGACAGACTTCCTCGTGGAGTTTTGGCAACTCTTGTCTGGTACAGGTTACGGCGGCCCAGAGAGTGAAAAGGAGCTCTTTTGGTTGGGAGTGTCAGACGAGCTTACAAAAGACCTCCTCTCCTTCTTCCACGACCGCCTGAAAGTCTTCCTGAAAGACAAGGGCATCCGCCACGACATCATCGACGCTTGCATTGCGATGCCCGGCAACGACGATCTAACCTTGCTGGTCAAACGGGCGGAGGCTTTGGCGGAAACCCTCGCTACGGATGACGGCGAAAACCTGATCCAGGGCTTCAAGCGTGCCAACAATATCCTGACCCAGGCCGAGGAAAAGGACGGGGTGGAATATTCTTATGGGGCTGACCTGAAATACGCCGAAGAACCCGCCGAAAAGGCGCTTTTTACCGCCCTTGATGCTGCGGATGCAAAGATCGCGCCAGCGATGGAAGCGGAAGATTTCAGCACGGCGATGACTGCTATGGCGGCACTTCGCGGCCCGATTGATCAATTTTTCACCGATGTGCAAGTGAACGCCGAAAGTCAGGTGGTGCGCCGCAACCGGCTTAACCTTTTGTCACGTATCAGGAAAATATGCCTGAGCGTTGCGGATCTGACGAATATCGAAGGTTCGTCATAAATCTGTTAAGATTTTTGTTCCTGTAAAGGATTTATCGCCTATGCTGCACCCACGTCATAGGTGGTGCCGCAGTGCAGCAACAAACAACATATCAGGCTCTGACGCTGATCAACCCGACTGCGGCGATGCACGCCGCTGTGCATGGTCGGCGTGCGAAATGCCTGCAACGGCTGGTTCGGCTGGGATTTCCGGTACCTGTTACGATGGCGCTGTCTTTTGATGCGGTCCATGATGTGGCGACGGATCACATGCCGGATATGGATGCGCTGATGGCGCCCTTTGGGCCGCAGCCCCTGATGTCGGTACGCCCGTCCAGTCAGGATCAGGATTGGGGTGGCCCCGGTGCGATCCTGAATATCGGGATGAACGATGCCCGCCATGCCGAAATGGTTGCGGAGATCGGCGAATGGTCGGCGACCGCGCTCTATCTGCGTTTTGTCCAGTCCTACGCGATCCATGTGGCGCGGCTTGACCCGGATGCGTTTTACCTGCCCGATGTGCCCGACGCGGCAAGCCTGAAAGCGATGCTGGATAGCTATGAGCTGGAAACGGATGAGCCATTTCCCCAGGACCCTGCGGTACAGCTGGCCGGTGTCTTGCGGTCGATGGCCCGCGCTTGGGATGGCACCACCGCCCGTCTGTTGCGGCAGGCAAAGGGCGCGCCTGCCGATGCCGGGTTGGGCCTTGTCGTGCAGGCGATGGCACTGGGTGTTGGGCAAGGTGAAAGCGGCTCTGGCGTTATTCAATATGTCAGCAGCACAACCGGCGCCCCGCAAGTGACAGGCCGTTATCTGGGCCAAAGTCAAGGCCGCGAGGCGCTCAGCGGTGCGGATGGATCGCTGTTTTTGACCCGCGACCCGCGCGGCGCGTCTTTGGAAGAGCGCTGCCCCGAGGCGTTTGCCCAATTGATTGATTGTGGCGAGAAATGCCGTATTCGCCTGCGTGAAGAGATGCAGGTTGAATTCACCATTGAAAACGGTGGTTTGCACATTCTGGATGCGGTGCCGATCCAGCGATCCTCGCGCGCGTCTGTGCGTATTGCTGTGGCTTTGGCCGAGGATGGGATCATCCCGCGTGAAGAGGCCGTGCTGCGTGTCGAACCCGCCGCCTTGTCGGAATTGCTGCACCGCCAGATCGATCCACGGGCCAAGCGTGATCTGATCGTCTCGGGCATTCCGGCCAGTCCCGGTGCCGCCTCTGGTCGCATCGTGATGACGGCGAATGAGGCGCAGGCGAGTGCCGCGCGTGGCGAGGCTTGCGTGCTGGTCCGCCGTGAAACCACGCCTGAGGATATCCGTGGGATGCATGCCGCGCAGGCCGTCCTGACCATGCGCGGCGGTGTCACCAGCCATGCCGCTGTGATTGGTCGCGGTCTGGGCGTGCCTTGTGTTGTTGGTGCCTCTGACCTGAATGTTGATCGCAAGGGCCGCCGGTTTTCCGGGCCGGATGGCCGGGTGTTTGCTGCCGGTGACGTGATTACCGTCGATGGCACGACCGGTCAGATCCTTGCCGGTGAGCCCCCGATGCTGGAAGCCGCGTTGGACGGGGCATTCCAGACCCTGCTGCAATGGGCGGATGAGTTTCGCGATATCGGGGTGCGCGCCAATGCCGATACGCCTGCCGATGCGCAGACCGCCCGCAACTTTGCCGCCGAGGGCATTGGCCTGTGCCGCACGGAACACATGTTTTTTGAAGGTGAACGCCTGCGTGTGATGCGCGAGATGATCTTTGCCGAGGAAGGCGAGGACCGCCGTGCCGTGCTGGACCGGCTGCTACCCATGCAGCGCGCCGATTTCCAGGCCCTGATGACGATCATGGAAGGCCGCAATGTCTGCGTGCGCCTGTTTGATCCGCCACTGCATGAATTTCTGCCGGTTGACAAGGCCGGGCTGCGCGACCTGGCCGAACAAACCGCCTTGCCTTTGTCAGAGGTGACCGAGCGTGTGGATGCGATGAAGGAATACAATCCCATGCTCGGGATGCGCGGCGTCCGCCTTGGCATCGCGATCCCGGAAATCTATGACATGCAGGCCCATGCGATTTTTGAGGCCGCTGCTGCCGTCCGCGCGGGCGGTACGGATGTCACCGTTGAGATCATGATCCCGCTGGTCAGCGCGATGCGCGAGGTTGAACTGGTCAAGGCTCGGATTGACGCTGTTGCAACTGCGGTAATGACCAAAACGAAGACGGAGTTTGATTATCGTCTGGGTGTGATGGTCGAAACACCCCGTGCCGCCTTGCGTGCCCAGGACATCGCCGAACATGCAGCCTTCCTGTCATTTGGAACAAATGATCTGACCCAGATGACCTATGGTCTGTCCCGCGACGATGCCAGCCGCTTCATGTCAGCCTATGTGCAGCAGGGCGTTTATGCTGAGGATCCGTTTCACACGCTGGATGTCGAAGGTGTGGGCGAATTGATCGCGCTTGGTGCCGAACGGGGCCGCCTTGGCCGCAAGGATGTGATCCTGTCGGTCTGTGGGGAACATGCTGGCACCCGCTCTGCCATCGCGTTCTCGCGGATGCACGGGTTCGATTACGTGTCATGTTCGCCGTTCCGCGTGCCGGTTGCCCGCCTGACGGCTGCACAATTGGCACTGCGTGATTCGTTTGAAAGCTAGGTGCACCACGTTGCTGTGACATTTTTGCGGCAGACTGCGCCATGATAGGCGACAATGCAATGCTGCATTGCAGCATAATCCGCCAGTTGGTGGACAGTCCGGCCCCGGGGGTAGACCTGAGCGTCACTTTCCCTTAAAGACACGACCGCTAGCGCGGGGCTTTGCCGTGTTGTTTCCTGGGTGGGAATAGTGATGATGATTTCGAAGGCGTTTCGCGCCACATTCGCTGTGGCGCTAATCTCATTTTTTGTGCCTGCTGCTGCGGCAGCAGATGAAGTTTTGACCAGTCGGTTGGGTGCCCTTTTGGGGCAGGAGCGTCAGGCGTTGGCGGTTGTTCCTGATAACCGTCTGGCTGCATTGACCAGCCTGCCACCGGCAGATGAACGTGGTGTATCGACCAAGGCCGGTATCCGCTATGACCGGGCATTCCTGGCATCGCAACCTGTTGCTGATGGTGGTGACCAATGGCAATGCTTGTCCGAGGCGCTGTATTTCGAAGCCCGCGGTGAAAGCGTTGAAGGCATGTTTGCCGTCGGCGAAGTGATCCTGAACCGGGTGGATAGCAATATCTTTCCTGATACGCTGTGTTCGGTCATCAACCAGGGGACCGGCCGCAAATATGCCTGCCAGTTTACCTATACATGTGACGGCCTCGCCGAAACGATTGGTGAGCCGCGCGCGTGGGAGCGCGTGGGTAAGGTGGCCCGAATGCTGATTGATGGCGCACCGCGCGTTCTGACGGATGGTGCGACCCATTATCACACCAAGGCGGTGAACCCGTCCTGGGCGCGTGTTTATCCGCGCACCACCGCGATTGGTTCGCATTACTTTTACCGCAAGCCGACCCGCACCGCATCAAACTGAAGTCGGAGTTTGCAGGCTGAACGTCGCCTGTGACGCTTGCCCCATATCGGCAGGGCGCGTATCGAACGGTGACAATTCCCAGCTGCGGACCTGATGATGACTGACGATATTCGCCTTGCTTTTGCCCATCCCAGTGAACGGGCAGAGGCGAGCAGCCGGACCCCATGTGACCGCATTTCATTGCGCGACTACGTCGTGGAGGTCGAAATCGGCGCGTTCCAGCAAGAGCGTGGCACGCTTCAACGGGTCCGGTTTAATGTTGTCGTCGAGGTATTGCCCCTGTCCGGTCCGATCGACGACGATGTGGACCGCATTCTGTCCTATGACAAGGTGACAGAAGCGATCGGGATTGAGCTTGAGGCGGAGCGGATCAACTTGCTTGAGACCCTTGCCGCCCGTGTCGCCGAACGCATCCTGCTCGAACCACAGGCGGAGCGGGTCTTTGTCCGTATCGAAAAGCTCGATCGCGGCCCGTTTGCGTTGGGGGTTGAGATTGTGAGGTCCCGTGACGGAGTTGATCTGGCAGGACAGGACCATGTGGAGGCACCGCATCCCCGCGTCGTCTATCTGCCGTATGATGCCGCCGTATCCCCGCAGTTGACAGGCTGGCTGGATCAGTTGATCGCGATGGATGCCCCATTGATCATCTGTGTTGACGCGGGCGATATCACGCCGCCGCAAGCCGGAAATCCGCTTGCGCAGCGCCGCATTGATCTGTTGGCGATTGAACAAAACGCCTGGCGGTTGGCCGCAAAAGATCGCCGTGCCAAGGTTGTCGAAACACGGACCGAACTGGATTGGGCGATGAAGAATGGCCAGACCTGCATCTGGGCCCCATCCAAGATCGTGCTGGATGCAGTTGATGGCCCGTCGGCCAGCCCGGACGATACCGCCGCCCTTGTCGCGTGGTTCGCGGGTGAAATGTCCGCCAAGGAACTGCTGATCATCGGGGCCGACACGCCCGAGACCCCGGTGCCGGTTCGCCAGATTGACCTTGCAACAAAGACGATTTGATGACGGCTTATTATCGCCCCCTTGTGCAGATGGGCGGGGATCGCCCTGAAGTTGCGCTGCCCCTTGTTGGCGGTTGGTGCTGGTTTCGCGAGGTGGTCGTGCATCGTCGGGATGCGGCACCCCAGACAATCCCGGCGGAAGACGTGCCAGACGGCATGCTGGCCCGATTGACCGCCCCGCGCCCGCATGTTGCCGGGCTATCAATGGACCGTCCGCAGATTATGGGGATCTTGAATGTTACCCCGGATAGCTTTTCAGATGGCGGAAAATTCACGCAATCCGACCAAGCCTTTGATCACGCCATGCAGATGGTCGGCCATGGTGCCGCGATCATCGACATCGGCGGCGAAAGCACACGCCCCGGCGCGGCGGAAGTTCCGATAGAGCAAGAGATTGCCCGCACCGCGCCGATAATCGCCGCAATCCGGGGGCAAAGTGCTGTGCCAATCTCTATTGACACCCGTAAGGCCGCAGTGGCTCGGGCGGCAATCGAAGCGGGGGCCTCGTTGATCAATGATGTTGCCGCCTTCACTTATGATCCGGCGCTTGCTGGAGTGGGGGCTGAAGCTGGTCTGCCAGTCTGTCTGATGCATGCCCAAGGCAGCCCTGAAACCATGCAGGCCGACCCGCGTTATGATGATGTGCTGCTGGATGTTTATGATTTTTTGGCAGAACGTGTGGCAGCCGCCACAGCGCAAGGCATCGCTGCCGATCAGATCATCGTTGATCCGGGGATCGGATTTGGCAAGACGATTGACCATAACCTTGCGCTTTTGCGTGGTTTGTCGCTGTTTCACGGATTGGGTTGCCCGATCCTGCTTGGGGCGTCGCGCAAGCGCTTTATCGGCAGTCTTGGTGGCGGGCAGACCGCCACTGACCGGGTAGCGGGATCTGTGGCCGTCGCCTTGCAAGGGCTGCGACAGGGGGTGCAAATCCTGCGGGTTCACGATACGTTTGAAACCAAACAGGCGTTTGATCTGGAACTGGCAATCAACGGAGCAGGGCAAGAATGACACGGAAACTTTTTGGCACTGATGGGGTGCGTGGCAAGGCAAATGCATATCCGATGACGGCCGATATGGCGCTGAAGATCGGCGCGGCGGCCGGTCGGTATTTCCGTAATGACGGGTCAAACGGACATCGGGTCGTGATCGGCAAGGATACCCGTCTGTCGGGCTATATGTTCGAAAATGCCCTGACGGCGGGACTGACCAGTACGGGCATGAATGTGCTGTTGCTGGGGCCAGTGCCGACGCCTGCTGTGGGGCTTCTGACCACATCGATGCGCGCCGATATGGGGATCATGATTTCAGCCAGCCACAACCCGCATCATGATAACGGGATCAAGTTTTTTGGCCCAGACGGGTTCAAGCTATCAGACGACGCGGAAGCCGAAATCGAAGCGTTGATCGGTGGAGATATCGAACCGGCGCAGGCGCGCAATATCGGCCGGGCGAAAAGGGTTGACGATGGGCGGTTTCGCTATGCCGAACGGATCAAATCCACCTTTCCGGCGGGGATGCGCCTTGATGGGCTGAAAGTCGTGATCGACTGCGCCAACGGGGCCGCGCACCGGGTGGCGCCAGAGGTCTTATGGGAACTGGGGGCCACTGTCATTCCGGTTGGTGTCAGCCCTAACGGGATGAATATCAACGAGGGCTGTGGATCAACCAGCACGGCTAACGCGTCAGAGATGATCCTGCGCGAAGGTGCCGATGTTGGCATCTGCCTTGACGGTGACGCGGACCGGGTGATGATCCTTGATGAAAAGGGGCAGGTGGCCGATGGGGATCAGTTGATGGCCCTGATGGCCGGGCGCTGGGCCGATCAGGAACGCCTGAACGGCGGCACATTGGTTGCCACTGTGATGTCCAATCTGGGGTTGGAACGGTATCTTGATGGGCGCGGTCTGCGTTTGGAGCGGACGGCCGTTGGTGACCGCTATGTGGTCGAGGCGATGCGCGCCAATGGCTGGAACCTTGGGGGGGAACAATCGGGCCACATCGTGATGACCGATTATGCAACCACGGGCGATGGTTTGCTGGCAGGTTTGCAGTTCCTCGCGGCGATGATCGAAACCGGTCAGGCGGCCAGCACGCTGACAAAAATCTTCCAGACTGTGCCCCAGATGCTCAAGAACGTGCGCTATGCGGCGGGGAAGGATCCGTTGGGCGCGTCAGGTGTCAAAGCATCCATCGCGGATGCGGAAGCGAAGCTGGTGGGCAAGGGGCGCTTGTTGATCCGCAAATCAGGAACGGAGCCACTGATCCGGGTCATGGCGGAATGCGAGGATGACGGCTTGCTGGTGCAGGTTGTTGACGGGATCGTGGCTGAGGTCAAGGCAGCGGTTTAGCGCAGAAGCAGCCGCCGCAGGCCGCCGCCCTGACTGATCGCGAGACCCAGCAGGATCAGCCCAAGCGCTGCGAAAAAACGCAGCGGCAGCACCTCGTTCAGTATCCAGACACCAAACAGCATGGACCAGAGCGGTACCTGATAGTTCACGAGTGTCAGGAAGACCGCGCCCGCCGTGCGAATTGTCGCGACACGGATCAGGGCGGCAAGGGCGGTTGGCAAAAGCCCGAGCGCGATGATTGCGATAGTGGATCGTGGGTCGCTGACCGTTGGCACGCCTTCAACAATCAGCATTGAGGGGATCAAAGCGACGGCCCCGACACAGAGCAAGAGGGCCGCCATGGTGATCGGGTCAATTGGCGGGCAACGGCGGGTCAGGATGCCGGATACCGCATAGGAAAAGGCAGCGGCGATGCAGGCCAACTGGCCCAGGGGTTCCAGCCCTGTGCCGATCCGCAATATGCCGGGGCCAATCAGAACAACTGCGCCAACGAATCCGAGGCTGATACCTAAGGCATTGCGCAGGTTCAGTTTTTCATCCGTAAAGATATGGGCCAGCGGCAGGACGAAAAGTGGCACCGCAGACATGGAAATCCCGGCAAAAGCAGAGGGCACATATTGTTGCCCCCAACTTAGTAGCGCAAAGGGGATTGCGGTATTCAGCACCCCGATTGTGATCAGATACCAACGCATCTCTGGCGTGAATTCTGGCAATGGGCGTTGCAGAAGCTGCATCAGAGCAAGCAAAGCAATCGCGCCCAATGTCGTGCGTGCGCATGCGACGGTCAAAGGCCCGTAACCTTCCAAGGCAATGGCCACGACCATAAAGGTTAGCCCCCAGATCAGTCCGAGAATCAGGATGGATATCCAGTTGGATGATGTTGGGGGCTTTGTCATTTTCGTTTCTGCCTTGTCTCGGCGCCTTCTGTGGCCGGATCATGGGGCGGGCACAACCCCTCAACCGTCGCCATGCGGGGTTGAAGCGCGCTTTAAGAAGGTCCGATCCTCGCGCAATATGAATTTCTCGCGCTGTGCAAATTCGTAATTTTGCCGACCGAGGGGGTCAGCGGCGAGCTTGGTCCGGTAGTCCTCATAAGCCGCGAGCGATGGGATGTTGTAGATCCCATAGGCCAATGTGGATGATCCTTCATAGGGGGCGAAATAGCCGATCAGATCGGCCCCGTTGCGTGGGATCGCTTGGCCCCAGTTGCGGGCATAGGTTTCGAATTGTGTCTTCTTGGTGGGGTCGATTTGATATCTGATGATGCAGGTCAGCATGTTGGGCCCTTTTGGTTACTAAGACTGAATTAGCGCATTGGTAGACGCGGATGTTTCGGCTACGGTCGAACTATGCGAGAAGGACCAGATATTGCGCGGATTGCCACGTTGATGGGGGATCCGGCGCGCGCGAACATGCTGACCGCCTTGATGAGCGGGAAGGCCTTGACGGCGACGGAGCTGGCGGCAGAGGCCGGCGTGACAGCGCAGACCGCCAGTGGCCATTTGGCGAAACTGCTGGATGGCGATCTGGTGCTGGTGCGTAAGCAAGGCCGGCACAAATACTTTGCGCTGGCTCATGCGGATGTGGCCGCGGCGCTTGAGGCGTTGATGGGGTTGGCTGCCGGGCAATTGCGGACGCGGACAGGGCCAAAAGACGCGGCGTTGCGGCATGCGCGGGTGTGTTACAACCACTTGGCCGGGCAAAGGGGCGTGCAGCTTTATGGGAGTTTGCTGGATCGCGGTTTCATGGAGGAAGCCGCTGATGGGCCGGTGCTGACGGAGCTTGGCCAGGAATTTGCGCGCGACTTTGGGATCGATCTGGATGCGTTATCAGCCGCGCGCGCGCCGCTGTGCCGCAGTTGTCTGGATTGGAGCGAGCGGCGGACGCATCTGGCGGGATCATTGGGGCGGGCGATGTTGATCCGGATGGAGGACCTTGGTTGGGTACGGCGGGATAAGGCATCGCGAGCGGTGTTATTCAGCCCATTGGGCACAGGAGCCTTTGATGCGGCCTTTACCGGGCGGCAGTCATCCATTTGATCAAAATGAACGTTAAGACGGCGACGTTTACAGCAAGCGATAGGGGCAATGCATAAGAATACGTGTCCGATGAGGCCTTCAAAGATTCTGGGTAGTTTGATGCCTGTCTATCAGGGCCATGACGCAGGTTGACACCGTTTGGCTGAAATCCATATTTTTCGAACAAGCGTTGCGACGCAGTGTTCCCGGCCCAGATTGTTGCCGTCACGCCGTCCCATTCGTGCTGGTCTGCCAGGCTTTTGACACGGTCAAATAGGTGTTCGCCGATCCCAATGCCCCTGTGGTCCGCCACAACATGGATGTCACTAATAATTACATGCTGAAAATTGAACTGCGGTATGAAGGCGTGGCGAGATAGTTGAATATACCCCACCATGACATCGTCCAGCGTCGCCGCAAAAATCACGGGGCTGGTCTTGAGGGATAACCCTTCGGGGCCGCGGAAAGCGGCGTCAATGGTAGTTTGGGGCAGCAGGTCGTAGCTGTTTTCTAAAATGGCATAGGGTCGTCTGGCCTGATGCTCTGCGAATGTTTTTTGGCACAGCTTCTCGATCTTTGGTTTCAAGGATCGCAGCGCAGGTATAATTCTGATCGTCATTGCAATGCCCGGTCAGAAAAATGGCGGACGCTTTGTTCAAGCGCCCGCCGCGGTTGATGGGTCAAGACCCATCTTACGTCATTAGTTCTTGGCTTTATCGACCATTTTGCCTTCCGAAATCCAAGGCATCATGGCGCGCAGCTTCTCGCCAACCTGTTCGATCTGGTGTTCGTCGTTGATCCGCCGTGTGGCCTTGAAATAAGGCTGCCCAACAGCGTTTTCCTGCATGAAGTCGCGCACGAATTTACCGGTCTGGATGTCGGTGAGGACCTCTTTCATTGCCTTCTTTGTCTGCTCATAAGGCAAGATGCGTGGGCCAGAGACATATTCACCATATTCGGCGGTGTTCGAGATCGAGTAGTTCATGTTGGCGATCCCGCCTTCGTAGATCAGATCCACGATCAGCTTGGTTTCGTGCAGGCATTCGAAATAGGCCATTTCGGGTTCGTACCCCGCCTCGACCAGCGTTTCGAACCCCATCCGGATGAGTTCGACGATCCCGCCGCAGAGCACGGCCTGTTCGCCAAAGAGGTCGGTTTCACATTCCTGACGGAAGTTCGTTTCGATGATCCCGGAGCGCCCGCCACCGATGGCTGAACAATAGGACAGGCCGATTTCCAGTGCTTTGCCGGACGCGTCGTTATGAACGGCCACAAGGCAAGGCACACCGCCGCCTTTGGTGTATTCGCCGCGCACAGTGTGGCCAGGGCCCTTTGGTGCCATCATGATGACGTCAACGCCGGGTTTCGGTTCGATCAGACCGAAATGCACGTTCAGACCATGGGCGAAGGCGATGGCAGAGCCTTCTTTCAGATTATCATGCACGTATTTCTTATAGGTTTCGGCCTGCAATTCATCGGGCATAGTGAACATGATCACGTCACACCAAGCAGCCGCTTCGGCGATCCCCATGACCTTGAGACCTTCCCCTTCGGCCTTGGCAGCAGAAGGGGATCCTTCGCGCAGCGCGACGACGAGGTTCTTGGCGCCGCTATCCCGCAGGTTCAGCGCATGGGCGTGGCCCTGGCTACCATAGCCCAAAATGGCCACTTTCTTGTCCTTGATCAGGTTCACATCGCAGTCACGGTCGTAATAAACGCGCATGTTGGCGGTCCTTCTATTGGTTGCGTTGCCGTGGTTTACCCGGCGTCGTACCAAATTGAGAGCGTTGAATCGAGAGTATTTTTAATAAGATGATGATTGTTATTCGTAATTCAAAAAATTATAAACATATTTATGCTTGATGATGTCGATCGCCAGATTTTGCGCCATTTGCAAGGCGATGCCGCGCTGACGATGCCGGAACTGGGTGATCGGGTTGGGCTGAGCGTGGCCCGGGTCACCCGCCGTGTTGACCGTTTGGTGGCGGATGGTGTGATCATCGGGCAGCAGTCGGTGATCAACTGGCATGTCCTGGGCTATACCGTGCATGTGTCGCTGCGGATCACGTTGGACAAGACAATCACCCGCGCCTTTGACGAGTTTTTGGCAGCGGCCCGTGAGGTGCCGGAAGTGTTGGAGATCCAGACCTTTTTGGGCCGGGTGGATGTCCGTCTGTCGTTGATCGCGCGTGATTTGACGGATTATCAACGCCTTTACCGCGAACAAATTCTAACCTTGCCCCATATCGCGGACATCGAGGCGCTGATGGATGTCGCCAATGTCAAAACCGATATGGCGCTGCCGCTATGACGCTAGACGCGTTTGATCGGCGTATTTTATTGGCCCTACAGCGCGACGCAGCGCTGCCAACGACCCAATTGGCGTCACGGTTGGGGCTGAGCCAACCCGCCACTTGGCGCCGCATCCGCAAATTACAGCAGGCAGGCATTTTGGTTGGGCGGCAGATTTGCCTGAATGCGGAGAAGGTCGGGTTTGGCGTGACGGTGTTTTTGGGCGTGAAACTGGCAACCAAGGGCCGTGTCAGTCTTGAGGATTTTGAACGGGCCATCGGCGCAATCCCGGAAGTGCAGACCGTGGATCATGTGCTGGGGCTTTATGATTATCGGTTGCGGGTTGTTGCGCGTGATCTGGCGGATTTTGAACGGGTGTTGCGGCGGCGGATCATGACCTTGCCCGGGGTGGGTGATGTGGAGGCGAATGTGCTACTGAGTGAAGAGCGTCGCCCGGGCCCGATTTAACCGGATCGTAAGCGGAAACAACTAACCTGTGCTGGCATAGTGGCATGGGAGCCTGGAATATTGCGCCTGACCAACCGGTTATCCATCGGCATCTTTACTCTTGCTATCACTCTCTTTGCGATTGGGATGGCGAGCGGGCTGGAATATGTCTTTTACCCTGAAGAATACGCGACGACGGCGCCTGGCAAGAAAACCATCATCGTGTCGGCGATTGCGGTCCCGACCGCCTGGGTCGTAGGCGAGATGATACGTAAAAACCACCTGCTAACCCAAGAGCTGTATCGTTTGGTCAATCATGACCGGTTGACGAATGTAGCGACACGCGCGTTTTTCTTTACCAAGATGCAGGAAGCACCGGACGCTTATGGTGTTTCGCTAATGGTGGATATCGATAATTTCAAGAAGATCAATGACACTTACGGCCATCTGACCGGCGATGCCGTCATTCATTATGTTGCAACCCAACTGTCGAAAATGGTCCGCGCCAATGACATCGTTTGTCGCTTTGGCGGCGAAGAGTTCATCGTGTTTCTTTACGATCAGGATTGTGCCGGAGGTGAGGAGGTTGCCGAACGTATGCGCAAGGCGATTGCGATGGACCCGGTCTATTTTCAGGATCATGCGGTTTCTGTCACCGTATCCATAGGCGGATCGCTCAAGGAGCGTCTAAATGATGTGACCGAAGCCATCCAACGTGCCGACGATGCGCTCTATCGTGCCAAATCAGCCGGGCGGAACCGCATTGTTTTTGCCTATGAAGGTGCAGAACAGCGCCATGTTCCGGCAGCGTAATAGCGGCGCGGTATACCAAAATAGGCTTTGCCTTCCACTTGCGCGCAGACTAGCCATAATCATCAACGCAAGTAGGTGAGGCAATGATGGACGGCGCAACAAAGCAAGTAGACCCTGATGGGCTGTTGGAGTTTTCGGTGGTCTTTACGGACCGTTCCCTGAACCACATGTCAAAGGCGTTTCAAACCGTCATGACAGATATCTCGGCCATGTTGAAAGGTGTTTATCATGCTGATCACGTGGCCCTGATCCCCGGTGGGGGCACCTATGGGATGGAGGCCGTGGCCCGCCAGTTCGGCAACGGAGCGCATGCATTTATTGTGCGCAATGGTTGGTTTTCCTATCGTTGGAGCCAGATTTTTGATGCGGGGAACTTCGCCGCAAAAACCACGGTGATGAAAGCGCGGCAGGCCGGCAATGATACGCGGGCGCCGTTTGCACCGGCCCCGATCGAGGATGTTACCGCCGCAATCCGTGAGGCACGGCCAGACGTGGTTTTTGCCCCGCATGTGGAAACCTCTGCCGGGATTATTTTGCCTGATGACTACCTGACCGCGCTTGCCGCTGCGGCCCATGATGTGGGTGCGTTGATGGTGCTGGATTGCATCGCATCGGGCTGCGCCTGGGTCGATATGAAGGCAACCGGCGTTGATGTGCTGATCTCGGCCCCCCAAAAGGGCTGGTCATCGACCCCTTGTGCAGGCCTTGTGATGATGTCGCAGCGGGCGGTAGACCGGATGGCGGATACGACGGCCAATTCCTTTGCCGTCGATCTGAAGAAATGGCACAGCATTATGCAAGCCTATGAAAATGGCGGTCATGCTTATCATGCGACGATGCCGACTGATGGGTTGCGCGCCTTTCGTGACACGATGATGGAAAGCCGTGCGTTCGGTTTTGAAGAACTGAAAGCGGCGCAATGGGCCTTGGGCAATGCCGTGCGTCAGGTGTTGGCGGATAAAGGTATGCGTTCGGTTGCCGCACCGGGGTTCGGGGCGCCGGGTGTTGTCGTCAGCTATACGGATGACCCGGATGTCCAGAACGGGTCGAAATTTGCTGCCGAAGGGATGCAGATTGCCGCAGGTGTGCCGTTGCAATGCGACGAGCCTGATGATTTCCGAACGTTCCGGCTGGGGCTTTTCGGACTTGATAAGCTTTACGATGTGGATGCCACGCTGGGCCGGTTGGTGCCGGTGCTGGAACGGGTGCTTTAGGCGATCGTGAGATCGCGGCTTAACGCGCGCCTAATCCCAATTCCATCAGCGTGCGCCGGACCGGAGCAAGACCGTACAGCATCTGGATTCCTTTGGCGCGTAATTCCTGTGCCATGGTCCCACCCGCGATGGAAGCCCGGTTCAAGGCGTCAATGCCTGCGATTCGCAGTTGAATATCCGGGTGTCGGCTGCGCGCATAGCTATCCAGCATCCGCTGCCCGCCAAGTGCGTCGGGCGTATTTTTGGCAAGGTCAAGCAGACAGGCCAGATCCTTCAGCGACATGTTCAACCCTTGTGCCCCTATAGGGGGCATCACATGGGCGGCCTCGGCGATAAGCGCGGTGCGTGGACCGGTGAGGCGATCGGCGATCTGGCTAATGATCGGCCAACTGGTGCGGCGGCTGACCAGTTTTAGCGGACCATAAAGGAATGCGGAACGTTGGTTTGCCGCTGTTTCAAACGCATCCTGCGGCATGTCGCCCAGATTTTGCACCGCTGCACCCTTGTCCATCCAGACAACGGCAGAGCAGGGTTTGCCGTCATGATCGGGCAGGGGAACCAATGTGAACGGGCCGCCGGATTGATGAATCTCGGTCGAGACATTGTCATGCGGCGCATCATGGGTGACTGCAAATGTCAGTGCCCTTTGTCCGTAGCGTATCGTTTTAACCTCGATACCTGCGGCTTGCCTGACTTGCGATGCCCGCCCATCTGCGCCGATCACCAGTTTGGCGGCCAGTTGGCTGCCATCCGACAATGTCACTATCGCCTCATCGGTGCGGACCAGCATGCGAGAAAACCCAGTGCCGGGTCTGAAGTCCACATTGGGCAGTTCGTCCAGACGCGCGACCATTTCACGGCGCAGCAGCCAATTTGGTAGGTTCCAGCCAAAGGGACTTTCCGAAATGTCGGCAGCGTCGAAATCGCGGGTGATATGCGGAGTTACGGCGGCATCCACGATGCGCATGATCTGCAAGGGTGCTGCATACGGTGCAAGCCTGTCCCATAGCCCTGCCGCGTCAAGAAACGCCCGGGCGGGTTGCAGAAATGCGGTGGTGCGCAGGTCAGATCCGTCAGCGTCGCGGCTGGTAACGGGTGGTGTCGGATCAACGATAGTGACGTCGAAACCTGCGGCGCCAAAGGCGGCTGCGGCGGTCAGTCCAGCGACCCCGCCGCCTGCGACGCAGATATCGGTGTTTTTACGTTTCATGCCCCCGACATAATGCGTCGCGCCCGGCGCGGAAAGGGTCAGCCGGTCAACTGCGACAAGAAGCCGGGCAAGTCATCGGTGTGATGGTGAATATGATCGGCCGCATCCGGGGTGGCATGCACGTGGACGGTTCGCATACCCATCGCGTGGGGAACGGCCAGATTGCGCGCCTCATCCTCGAACATTGCACCTTTTGCAGTGATCACGCCGTCTTTTGCAAAAACTGTGGCAAAGGCTTCATGTGTCGGTTTTGGTTTGAAATCAGCATGTTCCACCCCATAAACTGCATCGAAGGCGCCTGTGAGGCCACGCGCTGCCAAAACCCGCTTGGCATGGTTTTCCGACCCGTTTGTGTACACAATCCGGCGGCCCGGCAAGGCGTTTATCGCGGTGATCAGTTGCGGGTCCTGTTCCAGATGAGAGATGTCGATATCATGCACATCGGCCAGAAAATGCTGCGGGTCCACGTCATGATGTTCGATCAACCCAATGAGTGTGGAGCCGTAATGATCCCAGTAGTCAGCGCAAAGCCTGAGCGCGCGATCACGGTCAAGCCCTGTGAGCCGTGCGACATATGCGGAAAAACGGGCATCCATGCGGCCGAACAGATCTGCGGATGGGGGATAAAGCGTGTTGTCGAGGTCAAAGACCCAAGTGTCGACATGTGTGAAATATCTCGCAACCATGACCCTTACCTAGGATGGTGCCGTTATCTGCGCAATTGCTTTGACTTGATTGCCGATGCGGGGCGGGCGTATGATTGCAGTCATTAGGAAAGGTCCCTTGTCGATGCATGATCCGCGCCCATCCCAAAAGGATGCATATGTTCTGATCCTCGAAGCGATTGACAGCCATGTCTACAAACCCGGTGACCGGCTGGTGGAAAGTGAATTGGCAGACCGGTTCGGGGTGTCCCGCACCCCCATTCGCGAGGCGTTGCAACGGCTTGAGACGCAATCGCTGCTGACACGCGATGGCCGGTCATTGATCGTGGCCTCGCTGGATCATTCGCAATTGTCGGAGCTTTATGCCGTTCGCAGTGAGCTGGAAGGGCTTGCTGCCCGGTTGGCCGCCCGTCACGCGGCCCCTGAAGAGGTCAAAGTGTTGCGCGACATGCTGGAGGATGACAAGAAACTGGTTGGCGACCCGCAGGCGCTTAGCCGCGCCAATCGCCGGTTTCACAAACAGATCCATCTTGCCTCGCATAATCGGTTTCTGGTGCAGCAGCTTGATTTGGTGCATCGATCCATGGCGTTGATGGCGACAACCTCGCTTGCGGCTGAAGGTCGGACCGAAGGCACGTTGGAAGAACATGCGCGGATCGTTGAGGCCATCGAGGCCGGTGATGGCGATGCGGCAGATCAGGCCCTGCGCGAACATATTTCCAAGGCCTTTGTCACCCGATTGAAACTGGATGCGGAGGCGGTAGAGGCGGCGGAGTGATCCGCGCTTGCCATTCATCCGGCAACAGTACCCCATGCGCCGTCTTGTCCCAGTAGAACGGTTTCCAGGCCAGCTCGACCAACCCCTTATAGGCGGCCAATGCGGCAAGCGGGAAATAGAATTGCAGCGTGACCGCCCATTTGATCAGCCATGATTTGCCCGCCTTTCGGACACCGGCGGCGGCAACGGCCAGCCCGACAAGTTCCGATGTCACAAAAAGCCCGGCAAGCAACCAGAATGCCCACGGTGCGATCAAGTCGCTGAGCGGGTGTTCTATCCCCAAAGGTAGCAGCCAGAATGTCCAAAGAACGGGTGCCAGTGCAAATTGCGACAATGTGCCAAGAAACAGCAATTGCATACCGAAAAACCGTTTCGCCCCCAGATCACGCCAAAGCTGGACCGGATCGCGCATGTGAACCCCATAGGTGATGGCGTAACCCTTTAACCAGCGGGAACGTTGTTTGACCCATGTCCATGGTCGCCCGTTCGCCTCTTCCTCGGTTACAGTATTGATCAGCTCGGTTCGGTAGCCATAGCGCGCCAGGCGCACGCCCAGATCTGCATCTTCGGTGACGTTATGTGCGTCCCACCCGCCAAGTTTTTCCAGCACGTCCCGGCGGAAAAACAGGGTTGTGCCGCCCAAGGGGATGACCAGTCCAAGGGTCTGAAAGCCGGGAAGGATCACCCGAAACCAGCCCGCATATTCGATGGTAAAACAGCGTGTCAGCCAGTTTGAGTCCGCGTTATAGTAATCCAAAATGCCTTGTAAACAAACGGTTTTCTGGCCACTATTTGCAAATCCATTTGCGATCACCCGCAGTTGATCCGGGGCAGGGGCATCTTCGGCATCCCAGATGCCGATGATGCTGCCGCGCGCAAATTCCAACGCGTAGTTCATCGCACGTGGCTTGGTCTTGATCGTGCCTTTCGGAACAATGATCGGCCGCATCCAGGTAGGTAGGATCGTGCGTCCCAGCGTCGCGCGGGTCGTCACATCATCGGCCTCCAGTATCAGGCAAACATCCAACAGCTCGCGCGGGTAATCCAGCGCCTTGAGCCGGGCCAGCAGATGCTCTGCAATTGCTGTTTCATTGTAAAGCGGCACCAGCATCGTGATGACCGGCAGCCGCGACAGGACTACTGCCTTCTTGGGTTTCGGTGGTTTGCGCCAATTGGTGATGGCTGCAGTCGCCCGCAGTGCGGTATTCAGCAGCAGGACAATGATCGCCCAACCCGTGAGCACCGCAAAGAAGATCTGCGGTGACAGATAGGCCATAATAGCCCCGGTGGAGAGGGCGGCGATCCCCAACCAACCGGCATAGGAGGCATTCCAGTTGCGGCAGCTTTCGTTGGGTTTGACCCGGGCTTCGGCAGTGGACGCCATCCGACGCCCGAACATAAAGCTGATCGTGCGCGCAAGCTGATCCTCTGTCGTGACAGCCATGCGGACCGGGCCAAAGATAGATTCCAGTTCATCGCGTTGATTGTCGAACTGGTCGGGCCTTGCCGTTAGGATAATTGTTGTCCCACCGATTTCGCGCCATGGCAGCAAGGCCTGCCGCAAGCATCGTTCCGGGCCGTAGGTCATCAACAGGTCACGGTCGGGCGCATCTTCGACCGGGTTGATCAGCTGCGCACCCGCATCGGTGGCAAAGATATCCGCAATCGATAGCTGAGAAACGCCATAGCTGCGCATATAAGTATCTGCGAGCCGCGACCCGCGTTGCATTGCTGTCGCCTCTGCAGTGCTGGCATCTTCGTAGGAAATAAGGGAACGTTTCATCAATTGGCGGCTCAGCACATCTTGCGGTGCGCCATGTGCTTCTTCGTGATCTACGCCTTGTTTACGTTGACTAAAATGAAACATTGCACCCTCAACACGCCCCTTCAAGAGCATGCAGTAACAGGGTTAATGATCAGTTAAGAATGATTCTCAACTAGGGGTTGCAACGCGCTCTCCCATAGCGTGTGAGAACCGTTCAAACAGGTAGTAGCTATCCTGCGGTCCCGGACTTGCCTCGGGGTGGTATTGCACGCTGAATACTGGCCTGTCAGCGACCCGAATGCCACAATTGCTGCCGTCAAACAGCGATATATGCGTTTCGATCACGCCGTCCGGCAGTGTCTGACTGTCCACGGTGAACCCGTGATTCATGGAGGTAATCTCTACCTTCCCGGTTTCCATATCCTTAACGGGGTGGTTCGCACCGTGATGCCCGTGGTTCATCTTGATCGTCTTTGCCCCAAGGGCCAGCGCCAGCATCTGATGCCCAAGGCAGATCCCGAAGACCGGAATGTCGCTATCCAGCACCGCCTTGATCATGGGCACAGCATATGCACCGGTTGCTGCCGGGTCACCCGGTCCGTTGGACAGGAATACGCCGTCAGGTTTATGGCTTAGAACTTGTTCCGCGGTGGCGGTGGCAGGCAGGACGGTGACATCGCAACCCGCGCTGGCCAGACAGCGCAGGATGTTGCGTTTCGCGCCGTAATCGATGGCCACAACCTTGTGCTTGGCGTCGGTCTGCGGCTGGTAGCCATCGGGCCAGGCCCACCGCATTTCATTCCACTGATAGGATTGGGCACATGTGACATCCTTGGCCAGATCAAGCCCTTCAAGCCCTTGGAAAGCCCGTGCTTTTTCAACCAGCGCTGCAATGTCGAAATTGCCATCCGGATCATGGGATAGGGCCACATGGGGTGCCCCTTGTTGCCGGATCGCCCGGGTCAGCCGCCTTGTGTCAACGCCACCCATGCCGATCCGGTTGCGCTTGGCCAGCCAGCTTGTCAGCTCATCGGTGGCGCGCCAGTTTGATGCAAGCGTGGGATCCCATTTGACGACCATTCCCGCTGCAACGGGATCAGCTGTTTCATCATCTTCGGGGTTCACCCCGGTATTGCCGATATGCGGGAATGTGAAGGTGACGATCTGCCCTGCATAGGACGGATCGGTCATGATTTCCTGATAGCCCGTCATCGCGGTGTTAAAACACAGTTCCGCGACTGTATCCCCTGTCGCCCCGAAGCCTATACCGTAAAAGACGCTGCCATCTGCAAGTGCCAGACATGCGGTGGGTTTTGCCGGTTTGCCCTGTGCCATAATCATCCATCCCCTGCAGCCAAATTGGGCCGGGTTTACGGGGGCGGGCAGTCGGGGTCAAGGCCGGATTGCTGCCTTAGAAACAAGGGCTGACGCGACGCAAGCCTGCCTTGTCAGCCTTGCCGTTGCGCGCTAGGGTGCCGGTTCGTTTTACGGTCATGAACGGGAGTTTTCATGGACATGCGCGACCGGGTCAATGCGGCCCTGAAGGAGGCGATGAAGTCGAAAGAGGCGGATCGTCTTTCCACATTGCGGCTGATCAATGCCGCCATCAAGGACAAGGATATCGCACTGCGCGGCTCTGCCGATGAAGAGGGCGGCGTTTCCAACGATGATGTGCTGGCGATTCTGGGACGGATGGTCAAGCAGCGTCAGGAAAGTGCGCGCGCCTATGAAGAGGGCGGCAGGCTGGAATTGGCAGAGAAAGAACTGTCAGAAATCAAGGTGATAGAGGAGTTTCTGCCCAAGCAACTGACCGAGGACGAGGCCGAAGCTGCCGTCAGCGATGCAATTGCCGAAGTGGGTGCGACAAGCATCCGCGACATGGGTAAGGTGATGGCCGTTTTGAAGGGCAAATTCACTGGGCGGATGGATTTCGGCAAGGCTGGACCCATGGTTAAAGCGCGATTGGGTTAACGCGATATTTCCGGTCAGGAATTGCTGTCGGCAAAGCGTAGGCAAAGCGTCGGCGATGCGTCGGCAAAACGTCGGGCATCATCGCGCGCTGCCTTCATGTGTTGAAAAGTTAACGGGACGTGGAATGGGTCAAGACCCATCTTACGTTTTGGCAAAGTGGTGTTCAGCCACGCAACGCGCACTTGAGGTCATCATAGAGCGCGAGCCGTTCCGCGGCATCCAGAAATGCCCCGATCTCAACCTCGCGGTCGCCACCCCGCAAGGTGATATAGTTTTCAACCGGCCCACCCTTGGGGTGCAGGTGCACAGTGACCCAGTATCGGTTCGCTTCCCATTCCTGCACGTCGCCCTTTGGATTGTGCCGCGTCAGATGGGCGGTTGTGCCATCGACGCTTAGCTCCTCCAGCACTTCGCCCCGTCTGTAGCTGATGCTGAGTGCCGTCCAGAGCCCCCAGAGCATCAAAAGAAAAAAGGGCAGCAGCCCCCAAAGGATGGCCGTGCCAAGTACAGTGATCAGTGGCAAAGTGACAATCGCAGCTGTAGCCCCGATGAACAGTACGAAGTCCTTGCGCAGCAGCGACCGGTAGGGCCAGAGACTAAGCTGCCAGTCATTGCTGGTGATTGGCGGAGTTTGTGGCGACCATTCATAAGGCATGACCGCCTTTTATCGCATCAGGCGGACCGCGCAAATGCGAAGAGCTGTCGCGGGGGGCTTGCACCTGTCCGGTTTCGTGATGATTTAAGAGCTGAGAACCGGCTGAAAGATGAAATGATGTCAAATCACGCAGCACGCCCAAAAGTGGTGATTATCGGCGCTGGGTTTGGTGGCCTTGCAGCGGCCAAGACCCTCAAGCGCGCGCCCGTCGATATCGAGATCATCGACCGCCGCAATTATCACCTGTTCCAGCCATTGCTGTATCAGGTGGCGACCGCCGATCTGTCACCGGCCGATATTGCCTGGCCGATCCGGGGCATATTCTCGCGCCAGCAAAATGTCTCGGTCACGCTATCAGAGGTGCTTGGCGTTGATACGGCCGCCGGGCAGGTGGTCAGCGCGGATAGGGTCATTGACTATGACTATCTGGTCGTCGCGACTGGTGCGCATCATTCCTATTTCGGCCATGATGAATGGGAGGCGCATGCCCCGGGGCTGAAGCGCCTTGTGGATGCCACGGAAATTCGCAGGAGGGTGTTGATGGCATTTGAGCGCGCGGAACTTGCCGATAGCACCGAAGACCAGGCACGTGAGCTGACCTTTGTTGTTGTGGGTGGTGGTCCAACGGGTGTTGAGATGGCGGGCGCTATCGCCGAATTGGCCCATTTCACCCTAGCCCGTGATTTCCGCCGCATCACATCCACTGATGCGCGGGTGATCCTGATCGAGGCGGGAGAGCGCATTCTGGCCCCGTTCCCACCTGACCTGTCCGCCAAGGCGCACACTTCGCTTGAAAAGCTGGGTGTGGAGATTTGGACCGGGGTGCAGGTTGAGGATATCACCGGCGATGGCGTGACATCATCGAACGGGTTTCTGCCCTCGGCAACGGTGATCTGGGGGGCTGGCGTGGCCGTCCGTCATCTGGATGAGTGGCTGGGGATTGAAACCGACCGCAGTGGGCGTGTGGCGGTGGCACCCGACCTATCCGTGCCCGGATATGACAATATCTTTGTCATTGGGGATGCGGCCAAGGTGGTTTGGCTGGACGGCATGGATGTGCCGGGGATTGCCCCTGCGGCCAAGCAGGAGGGGGCGTTTGTGGCCCGGCTGATTGCCGACCATGTGGCGGGCAGGGCCAATGACAGCACCTTTAAATATCGTCATACGGGCAACCTTGCCACGATTGGTCGTCATGCCGCAGTGATTGATTTTGGCCGGATCAAACTCTCTGGGTTCATCGCCTGGTGGCTCTGGGGCATTGCCCATATCTATTTTTTGATTGGTGTGCGCCAACCAGTGATCGTGGCGCTGAGCTGGTTCTGGTCTTACCTGACATATTCCAAGGGCGCGCGGCTGATCACTGAGGCGCCCAAGGTGGAAAAGGGTCAGGCAGCCCGCCGCTCCCCTTTGAAATAGCGGGCCAGCCGTTCGAAAGAGGCAGTCCAGCCATTGGTGATAACCTCGCCCAGCCCGTCGGGGATCAACGATTGGGTCAGCTGGACCCGCGTTCCGCCATCCGCTTCGGTGAAGGTCACATCGACCAGCATCTGTTCGCCTTCTGACATGCCGGGCATTTCATAGGCCAGCCTGGCGGGCGGTTCGAATACCGTCAGCATGCCGTTGATCGGATGTACGCCGACATTTTTGATCGTCATGGCGTGGATGTATTTGCCACCCACCTGCGGTTCGATTTCGGATGCGACATGGGTGGTATCGCCGCAGCCCCACCATTCCTTTGTCTGGCTTGCCTCGGTCCAGGCGGCAAAGACGGCTGCGCGCGGCATGTCGTAGACCCGCGTCATGGTCAGGGTGCCGTTTTCAAACGATGTCTCAGTCTTCATTTTGCAGCTTCCTTTGCTGTTGCAGGATCTGGTCGACCGCATCGAAATGCTGCTGCCAGAACCGGGCGTAATGGGTGATCCATGCGGCGGCCTCTTGCGCGTTGTCGGGTTTGACGCGGACCCGCGTTTCGCGCCCCGTCTTTGATCTTTCGATCAGCCCGGCCCCTTCGAGCACCCGCAGATGTTTGGAGATTGCCGGTTGCGACATGTCATAGGGGGCGGCGAGGGCGGTGACGTTGCTTTCGCCCTTCGCCAGATCGGCCAGAATGCCCCGACGCGTTGCGTCTGACAGCGCGCCGAATACCAGATCCAGTTGTTTCGAATCAATAACCATATGGTTATATTATTAGTTTGATCGACGGATCGCAACCAGGACCTTTGCCAGTTCGAGCCGGATCGATGCGACCCACCGTCAGTCAATGCTCGCTATTGGCGGTGTTTGCAGCGGCCATTGATGGGGCATGGCTGCGTTGACCGCATTGCGGGAGCGACGCAAGTTCGTAGCGCTGTTGCGAACGGCTACCAGCTGTTGCCGACCAGCTTCCCGAGGATTTCACCTGTCCCTTTCAACCGCACCATCCGTGCCGAATTTTGGTCGTGCGATGTGTGGACGCCAACCAAATGCAGTGTTTCGGTGCCTTCGGAGTCGATCCGACGTATCCAGACCGGGCTACCGCTGTTGCCGGGCGCGGTTGAGACGCAAACGCCCGCCATATGTTTGGCCACGATGTCGATTTTTCCATCGCTGCGGGTTGCGGTGCATGGTCTGTCGCCTGGATACCCACCGATATGCACCAGTTGACCTGAGCGTAGTTTCTGGGATGGAGCGGACAGCGTTGTTCTGACAAGCCCGGCATGCTGTTTTTGAAAGGGTTTTCCGAAATGTGGGCCGGTTTTGGCACCGCCGAATCTGGTTGCTGATTTGAGGTTGATCAAACCGATGTCAAACCGTCCAGCGACATCAAAATGGAGGTTGTTCTTTCTGAGACAGTGTGCGGCGACCTTGCGCCTTTTTCGCGCAAGGCCTTTGCGCCAGGCATCTGGGACAGAGATTTTCTTTTCCCGGGCGATCCCCAGATCTATCCCGAATGCACCGAACGGTTCGGAGATCCCGTCTTTTCCCGGGACCACCAAGATATAGTCTGGTTCCACGATCTCGACGTCGCGGCATGGCCCTTTGTCCTTATCGGGCATTCTGGCGTAGTGATGTAAGAGGTGGGCACAGGTTAAGACAGTATGCGGCCCGATGAGGAGGCCAGTTCCACTGGAGATCTGGATCTCGCCATCCTTTGTGTATCGAAAGATGTGAATCTTACAAATCCACCGAAACGGCGGCGTGTTGGTATCCACGGGTTCAAACGGTACAGGCGAACCAGCACATGCGGAACGCGTATCCGAGGCCGCGTTGCATACAAATTTGGCCCAGCTTTGCGCCGAGGTTTCTATGCTGGCCCCCCACCATCTGGGCACTGCTACACCGGGATCACCCATCAGGTTGGTCTCGCTCCAGCGTTTTGGTATCCATATGACCGCAAAGCCGCGCCCGCGCGCAGTCCGATGCTGGGCCGCCCTTTGGTCTGCTGCGTTTTTGCCGAAGCGCGGGTTAAACGCGATCACACCTCGTGGAAAGTGCCGCTTCTCCCATGCATTGCGGGCTGGTCGCCAGAAGCGTTGGTTGTAGGGGTGATTGTTGATCTGTTTGGCAAGGTGCAGGCGCAGGTGTTTGTCCGACACGCCATAGGCACGTGCGGCGGTTTTGAGCAGCCCGCCAGCGCGGAACTGAATGTGGTAGAACCGTCCGGGCACTGGCCGGTCGGTGGGCAAATGGGCATGGCTTGATTGGCTGGCGAAATCCAACATGGTGGCTGACCTCATTGCCGCAGACTAGCCCACGATCAAGAGGCGTGTAATCGCTGGGATGAGGTAACCCATTTCGGCGCGACCCTATCCCCCAACGAAAAAGGCCCCCGCGTGGCAGGGGCCTTTGTCAAATTGAGCCTGATCAGTGGGCTGGGCTTTTGTCCCATTCTTCCTGCTTCGGCAGCGTTTCGAATGTGTGTTCGGGCGGCGGGCAGGGCAGGGTCCATTCCAACGTATCGGCATATTCGTTCCATGGGTTGTTCTCTTTCACCCGCTGGCCTTTCAGCAGGGTGTAGAAGAGTACCCCGATGAAGAACAGGAAGGAGGCGAAGGACAGGAACGCCCCCCAAGATGAGACATAGTTCCATGTCGCAAATGCATCAGGGTAGTCGATATAACGACGTGGCATACCCTGACGGCCGAGGAAGTGCTGGGGGAAGAAGGTCAGGTTGGCCCCGATGAACATCGCCCAGAAATGCAGCTTACCGGCCCATTCCGGGTACATCCGGCCAGACATCTTCGGCAGGTAGAAATAGATGCCTGCGAAAATCGCAAAGACCGCACCAAGTGACATCACATAGTGGAAGTGGGCAACCACGTAATAGGTGTCGTGATAGACCCGGTCAACGCCAGCCTGTGACAGCACGATACCCGTAACCCCACCCACGGTGAAGAGGAAGAGGAAGCCAAAAGCCCAGAGCATCGGTGTTTTGAACTCAACCGAGCCACCCCACATAGTCGCGATCCAGCTGAAAATCTTGACCCCGGTGGGCACCGCGATGACCATTGTCGCCAGCATGAAATAGGACTGCTGGGTCAGTGACATACCCACAGTATACATGTGGTGCGCCCAGACGACGAAGCCAAGAACACCGATTGCCACCATCGCATAGACCATTGGCAGGTAGCCAAAGACCGGCTTGCGGCTGAAGGTCGCCACAACATGGCTGATGATGCCAAAGCCGGGGATGATGATGATATACACTTCCGGATGGCCAAAGAACCACAGGATATGCTGGTAAAGGATCGGGTCGCCCCCACCTTCGGGTTGGAAGAAGGTGGTGCCGAAGTTCCGGTCGGTCAACAGCATGGTAATCGCACCGGCCAGAACCGGCAGAGCCAGAAGGATCAGCCATGCGGTAACAAAGATCGACCAAGCAAAGAGTGGCACCTTGTGCATTGTCATGCCCGGTGCGCGCATGTTCAGGAAGGTCGTGATCATGTTGATTGCGCCCAGGATCGAAGACGCACCAGAGAGGTGAACCGCAAAGATCGCCAGATCCATCGACATCCCGCCTTCAGATGTGGACAGCGGCGGATAAAGCACCCAGCCCACTCCCGAGCCAAGCTGCCCATTCCCGCCGGGCGCCAGCATAGAGGCGACGCCAAGCGATGCACCGGCCACAAACATCCAGTAGCTGAGGTTATTCAGACGCGGAAACGCCATGTCAGGCGCGCCGATTTGTAGCGGCATGAAGTAGTTGCCAAAGCCACCAAACAGCGCCGGAATGACCACAAAGAACATCATCAGCACGCCATGATACGTGATCATCACGTTCCACAGGTGCCCGTTTGGCGTACACTCGCCAGCCGCAGCCGCAGTAAACCGCGCACCTTCGGCACACATATACTGCACGCCAGGCTGCATCAGTTCCAACCGCATATAGACGGTGAATGCGACCGAAACGAAACCCAGCACACCAGCCGTCCAAAGGTATAAGATACCGATATCCTTGTGGTTTGTGGACATGAACCACCGGGTAAAGAAGCCCCGGTCGTCTTCGTGTGCGTCGCCGTGGATGGCTGCGTCTGCCATTATGGCACTCCTCGTATTGGCTACATTCTTAGCAGGGCACCGAGTCACGGACGTCCCCATTTGGCTTCGGTTCTAGTCGCTTGATGCGAAAGGGGCAATAATGGATGCGCTATTGGCGCTGGGTTATATTGGCGCAGGGGAAATTGATGCGTGAGCGGGCAGTCCCGGGTTCGCAGTTCCGAGGGGACAATCCGGGGTTAGTCCGACGCACCCAGATCGTCCAGTGTTCGTTTTTCGCAGCCCCAATCGTCGCCCAAGTCACAGGCTCGTTGATAATGACCGTTAGCCGTGTCTACGGAATGCGGGACGCCAAAACCGTTCTGATACATCCAACCCAAAAGTGAGCAGCCGCGTCCATTTCCACCCTCGCATGCTCGCTGATAGAGGTCCTTCGCACGGGCGTAGTCCTGCGGGACGCCCAAGGCTTTTTCGTAAAGGTATCCAAGGTTGGTGCAGCCGGTTGCATTTCCACCCTCGCATCCCTGCTGATAGAGGTCCTTTGCGCGTGCATAGTCCTGCGGGACGCCCAAGGCTTTTTCGTACAGGTATCCAAGGTTGGTGCAGCCGTTTGCGTCGCCGCCCTCGCAGCCTTGCTGATAGAGATCTATGGCGCGCGCATAATCCTGTGTGACGCCCAAGGCTTTTTCGTACAGGTAGCCAAGGTTGGTGCAGCCGTTTGCGTCGCCGCCCTCGCAGCCTTGCTGATAGAGATCTATGGCCTGCGCATAGTCCTGTGGAACGCCTAGGCCTTCATCGTATAGGATGCCAAGGTTGGTGCAGCCGTTTGCGTCGCCGCCCTCGCAGCCTTGCTGATAGAGATCTATGGCCTGCGCATAATCCTGTGTGACGCCCAAGGCATTGCTGTACAAGTAGCCAAGGTTGGTGCAGCCGTTTGCGTCGCCGCCCTCGCAGCCTTGCTGATAGAGATCTATGGCGCGCGCATAATCCTGTGTGACGCCTAGGCCTTCATCGTACAGGTAGCCAAGGTTGGTGCAGCCGATTGCGTTGCCCCCCTCACAGCCTTGCTGATAAAGGTCTAAGGCCCGCGCATAGTCCTGCGAGACGCCCAGCGCATTGCGGTACAGGTAGCCAAGGTTGGTGCAGCTTGCTGCACCACCTCTCAAGCATGCTTTTTCATATAATGCCGCCGCCTCTTGGGGCCTCACGTCGCTGATCGCACGGGCCACATCAAAGCATTCCTCCGTGACCCCTCCAAAACAGGCTCTACCAAGTAACACGAGCTTTTCTTCTTCGTCGACGGTCAGCCGGGCAACATGTGTGCAGGCCGATCCTGGGAATCTGTCACACAGGAAGTTATCGAAGGCGATCCGGCCGTCTTCATCCATGGTCAGCGCCGGCTTCAACGCGACCCCACCCAAAAGCACCAGTGCCCCACCAATTAGCGCTAGGCTGCGTCCGGGTCGGTCTTGCATATCCAGCCAGCCGCGCAGCCTTCCGGATAACCGCGCAATCCAAGATGAGATGCAATAGGCCCATGCCCAAAAACTGGTCAGGAATGTGGAATAGAAAAACACGGCGTAGATGGAAAACAACGCGATCATTTCAATGAACGTGATCGGGGTCTGCCCTGTCACCCACAGATAGGCGATGATGCCACCATAGATGATCAAACCGGTCGCCACCGCATCCAGCAGCAGTACCGCCATTTGTCCCAACGGATGCCGTACCCGTTCAAACTGTTGCAGCAGCCATCGTGTTTCAAAGAGCGATATGTAGTCGGGGATGATGTTGATCGCTGCCCCGAGCAGCAGCGCCTGCGTCAGGCTCAGCCCGGTGTCGGCGCGCAGACTGATCAGGCCGAGAATTTGGTCTAACAGCAGCCACAGCGCGAACACGGCGATACCAGAGGCGATGGCGGATCGTGTGAAACAACGCCACCCGAGGTGTTTTGAACCGAATAGTTGATCGAACATCGCGCAAAACTGCGTGGTCCACGTGCTGTTGTAATCCCCTTGCAGCCAAAGCGATAGATGCGCCTTTTTGTCGGGGTGCAAGTGCGACACGGCCCAGACCGTCGTCCCATAAAAAGTGGTCGCGGCGGCGGCGGCCCAGATCAGGTAGGGCCATTCGGTAAAGGCAGCAATCTGTTCAAGCACGGGCAGGTCAATCGATTTGGAATAATAGGGGAAGTATCCATAGGTTGTGCGATTGATGCAAGTTTCTGTCTCTGTGGCATGGCGGGTTGGTAAGCTTATGCGCTCTGCATCACCGTTTCAAACGTCTGCCTGAGCGCCACATCCAGATCATGCATTGTTACGGGCAGGCCGAGGTCAACGAGGCTGGTGACCCCGTGATCGCTGATCCCGCAGGGCACGATCCCGTCGAAATGGCTCAGATCGGGGTCCACGTTGATGGATATCCCGTGGAAGGACACCCATTTGCGCAGCCGGATGCCGAGGGCCGCGATCTTGTCTTCGGCCAGCGTCCCATCGGGCTGGGTTGGCTTTTCGGGACGCTGTACCCAGACCCCAACGCGCCCTTGCCGGATTTCACCTTTGACGTTGAACGTCTCTAACGTGGCAATCACCCAGTTTTCGAGGTCCTGCACGAATTTCCGCACGTCCCGTCCGCGCTTGCCGAGGTCGAGCATGACATAAACAACCCGCTGCCCCGGCCCATGATAGGTATATTCGCCGCCACGCCGTGCCTCGTAGACCGGGAACCGGTCAGGGTCGATCAGATCATCGCGCTTGGCGGAGGTGCCAGCAGTGTAAAGCGGCGGGTGTTCCAGCTGCCAGATCGCCTCATCCGCCGTTCCGGCAGAGATCGCCGCCACGCGCTGTTCCATGAAGGTGAGCGCCTCTGCGTATTCGGTGAGCCCGTCAGTGATGATCCATTCAACCATGGGCGTTGGGTAACGCTGTGATCATCAGATGCCAAGTATGCGATTTCCCCTCTTGGCATCGCAAACGGCCTCGTCTATGAGATGCGGGCTTACCAGCCTTTGGACTTGCGGTCGTGGCGGAATTGGTAGACGCGCAGCGTTGAGGTCGCTGTGAGGTAACACTCGTGGGGGTTCGAGTCCCCCCGACCGCACCAATCATCTCATTGATATTTGCATTGGGCGTATGTTGTGGAGCGTCATGCTTTTGGGCGCCCGTTCAGGCCGCTCCTGCAGCCGCTCTTTTCATCGGTGCCACAACCATATTGGATGCCAATATTCGGCCTTCTAGGGTTGTACGTTCAATGATGCACCGTGATCATTGAGGATGAGTGTCTTCTGCGACTCCAATTTATCGAAATTGTCGAACAGATCGTTCATCGCTTCAAGAAACACGGTCTCTGGATTTTGGTCAATGCGGACTCCCAGCACGGATTCACGCAAAGTCACACGGGCCTCACGCAAAGTGTCGTTACTTAGCGCTTTGGCAAGCGTATCATCAAACCCGTTCAGCGATCCGTCGATGACGTATCCGCCGGTTGTAAGTGGGTTGTAGACCCCGAATTTTTCGCCGGCGTTTTGAATATCGGTCGTGATATATGGCTTCGTTGTGTAGAGCCAGTCTGCAAGAACAGCAGTAACGTCACTGATCATGACATCACTGGCCGAGATGCAATCATTTACACCAGGGTAGATCATATCAAAATTCGGATTGTTTGAAATGCAGTGATCGGTCCCCGAGCTTGCATTGAGCGACTTTAGACGCGCTGCTATCCGCTTGATCTGCCGACTTTGTGCCTTGTCATTGTAGCAATAGGGATGGGGTCTGAAGATCAGTCGGCTGCCGCTTGCCACTATCTTTTCTATGATGTCTTCCGCAATCGGCATCGATGAATGATTGTTTTCATCGTGAAAGCCGGACCATGTCGTTGCATAGAATATGGTCTTCTGCGGCGCTTTGTTTGCCGACGTCAAAACGTCTAGTTCAGCAAGCTGTGGTCTGCTCACAATTCTGAATTTCCGGTCGGGTATGTAGATATCGTTGGTCGCGTAGCGTGCCTGACCTGCCGGCCCTGCTACGGCGACGATATCATATGCCGCGCAGATCGGGTTGAAGCTTGATGTTTTATCGCTTTCGCCGTGCAATAGTTGAACATGGGTCAGTTCATTGTACCTGAGCATATGCAGGTTTCGCATGCTGTTATTTGCATAGAACACCACCTTAGCGCCAAGTTTGACGGCAACTCCTAATTCGCGCTGGTCTGATGCATGCATGACCGGCAGCCCGAGCGCGTGAAGTTTTGCTGCTGCCATTTCGTTGCGCGCCATGATGATGAAAGCGCGCTTCAGTTTCTTGAGATGAGGGATCCACATCAAGACATGGTGTTCGGACCCTGCTGGCGCATCGAAGTAAAAAACAAACTCGATCGGATCCTTTTGGCCGCGATATTTCGACCTAACCTCATCGACGCTTGGCGCATACTCACCAAGATGTTTGGTCAACCGATCGTACATATTTGCAATGACTGGCGCTTTCCGGCAGGCGAGACGCAAGAGTCGTCGCCCAATTGCGTGAAGTAAGGTTCCTGCCAACAGAAACCCGCCCACAAGCGAGACGACACTCCAAAACGCTGAGCCCAAAGCCAAGAATGTGAATGCAGCGGCCGCGGCAACTGCAATCAGGGCACCCCATAGTTTTGTTTTCTTCAAAGTCGAACAACCATGTTTTCGCTATCGATATAGTGTCCAAGATCACTCAACAGCATGGTAATCACGCGGACAACATCCTCTGGCTGCATGATGGTTGTTGGATCTTCGTCCGGCGCCAGAACCTTGCGCAGGTCGGTTGCGCATCGACCTGGCGAAATACAGCTGACCCTGGTTCCGAGGGGAAGCAATTCTTCACGGAGCGCCTGACTGAGGGCGATCAGCGCCGCTTTCGAACTTGAGTAGGTGGACCACCCAGCCCGGCCACGCATCCCCGCCGTGGAGGCAACGTTGATGATGTGCTGAAACTTGTTTCCCTTTTGTAACAAGCCCTGAATAAGCAGGAAAGGTGCGTAGAGATTCACCTCCATTGTGCGCCTTAACTCTTCGAAGCTGGCTTCAAAGATCGTCTGTGGTGCCGTGAAGCCGGCATTATTGATCAAGATATCCAACTCACCTGAGGCATTAGCAATTTGATCGACGAGCTTTGTCACCTCGGTCGTGTCGGCAAGATCGGAACTGACATAAATGATTTGCTGGTCATCAGATCTTGCTTGCTCAAGCGCCTCTTGCAGTGCCAGGTATGCTGGCGACGGTCGCGCTGCCAAGTACAAGGTTCCAATACCGTCGTTCAAAAACGACCGGGCGAGTGCCGCGCCGATGCCTTTTGAGCCACCTGTGATCAGTGCGGTTTTCTCCGCGATGTTGTTGCTACTCATCTTTCATATGTTCTTTGATACCGCCCATTACGTATTCAGCCATGTATACATCTTGCAGCGTTGTAACCTTGAAGTTCTTTTCGGAGCCATCAAGGTAATGAACCGTGGCGCCACTGCTGAAAACCAAGGCGGCGTCTTCGGTAAAGACTTCCCCGTTTGCCGCGGCTGCTGCATGCGCTGATTTGAGTGTCGCAGTCGAGAATTTCTGTGGCAGCTGGATATTCAAAAGCAGATCGCGGTCCAACACGCCGCCGATTTTGTCGGTCCCAGCCTCTTTCTTAAGAACAGTGAAAGGGATCGGGCGGGTCAGGCTGACATTGTCCTGCGGGTGCTCAATCAGCAACTTGAAGTCTTGTACCGTTGCCAGAGGACGGGCGGCTTCATGGATAAGCATGTGTTCGGTTTCAACATGTTGAACCATCAGTGCAACTGATTCATGGCGGGTTGTTCCAGCCTCGACAAACGTCAACGGTGTCTTGATCGCGTATTTCTGCGTCAGGTCCCGCATCTCGTTTTCCCAACCTGGGGGAAAGTTCAGGATAACCTGCGATATCTCTTCAATCTGATCTGCAACACGCAAGGCATAGATGAATATCGGTATCCCGTTGATCCGGATCAACTGCTTGGGTTTGTCAGCTCCGACACGCGACCCGATCCCGCCATTTAAGAGAATGAGTGAGAGCAAGATACAGCCTTTCGTTGCTAGGATTTTTTCTTTGGGTAACAACTAACGCGGTGCTCCACAACATCTACGCTGCAAAAGGAGGCTGTTCAAAGGCCGCCTGAGCGATGCGCGGAAACTGGCTTTGTGACGGATTGATGCAACTTCTATTGCTGAGACAAACGACCCTTGTCTCAAAAACCACGATACCATTCCAACCAATGGCTGATTGCCTTCTGCGTCGCTGGGTTTGGGTAACGGGCTGACGAACTGATTTTTGGCCTTGTTAAGTGACGATATCGCTGCTCAATCGACCGGCAGCCCGCTTGGCACATTGTCGGGTCGTCCGAGGGGGCGTTTGTTGGCTGTTTCGCCCGTCAACGCCTCAAGGAAGGCGATCAGGTGGTTGATGTCCTCATCTGAAAGCGGTGGTAGATTGATGTCTTGTTTTGCCGCTTGCCGCGCCATCTCTGCCCGGTCTTGCCGTATTGCTCCGTCAACGGCTGCGATCCATGGTGTGTCAGGGAGATTGGCATCTGTCAGTTGCCATGTTGCCCGCCCGCCCGTTGGATCGCTGTGATGCCGGATCATCGCCCGCAATGTCGGATAGGCCCCGTTATGCCCGTAAGGTGCTGTCAATGCCACATTGCGTAAGGAAGGCGTTCGAAACCGGTAGGCGTCTTCGATGAGGTTGGTTTCGCCCATCCGCCCCACATCCCGCGGGATCGGGTCCCATTGCCGCGTCCGCCCGGGGCCGAAGGCGGGCAGGCCAAGTGCGTGGAACTCCTGATCGGTGAACAGGGGTCCGGCATGACACTGCGCGCAGCCGACATCGAAGAATAGCGCGCGCCCGGCCTCTGCCTGTTCTGGCAAAGGCGTGCCGATCAGCCATTTGTCATACGGGCTGTCATGGCTGATCCATTCTGAGGCGATGAAGGCGCCAAGCGCATTCCCGATCTCGACAATGGTAACGTCTTGGGGGCGGTCGATATGGGGGAAGGCATCGACGAACATTGCCCCATATGCGGGGATCGTGCGCACCCGTTTGGCAATGATCGGCCAGCCATAATCAATCCGTTCATGGACAGCCCCTGTCACTTCGTTTTCGCCGGGATTGCCAGCCATCTCAAACTGCGACGTCATCGGAAACAGCGCCTGTGCGGCCAACAGGTTATCGAGCCCCTTGGGCAACCATTCCTCTGCCGGGCTGTCGAAGCCGTTGCCGTAGATATCAGAGATGCTGAGCCGTCCGTCATGGAACAGCACCCGCCTGTCGCGGTGGCCGAGGTTCCACAGGGCAGGGGCGTTGCGCGGGATCCGCTTGCGGATCATGTCGGCACCGGTGCCGCCGGTCCGGTCCGGTCCGACCCCAACCCCGCCTTCGCCGATCCCCAGCGACAGCCCATCGCCGCCCGCATGGTCGTGATGATGGCAGGTGCCGCAGCTAATATTGCGGTTGCCCGACAGGATTTTGTCGTAGAACAGAAGCTGCCCAAGCTGCGCTTGCAACGGGTCGGTCTGGATGTAATCGTCTGCCGTAATCTGCGCCGCCACGGGCGCGGCAAACAGGATCAGCGCATGCGCAAGATAGTATTTCTTTTGTGTTTTTGGGCCCAGATGGCGGCGGCGGATATGGAAACCGCCCGCGATCTGATGGAGGTGGGCGAATTTGAACAGGCCCGTGAAATGCTGGAGGTGTTTGCCCGCTCCGGCAATGCAGAGGCCGAGGAACTGATTGGCGTGATGTATGCGCTTGGCCTTGGTGTCGACCGCGACGATATCCGGGCGTTTGACTGGTATCTGCGGGCGTCGTTGAAAGGGCATCCAGGGGCGCAATCGGGCTTGGGTTGGTATTACGAGGTCGGCCGGGGCATTCCTGAGCCGGACCTTGTCAGAGCCTATCTGTGGTATGCCTTGTCAGCAATAGGCGGGGACGTGGATGCCCCGGATTCGCTGGAGGAATTGACACCCAAACTGACGACGGAGGAACGGGCGCTGGCGGAGACGCTGGTGGATGACTACCGGGTGTGGATGTATCCGTTTCGGTAACTTTGCCATGCAGTTGCGGACCCGTATTCGAAAAGCGCTTCCCTTGTCCATGGCTGGTCCAGATCAACGCCGTTTCGGTTGCAAAACAACTTTATTTGGATAGCTTGGGTTGTGCAGGCCACACTGACAACTGCTCGATTTTTTTCGTCGCGCCGTTTTAGTGACTTATCGTCGCGCTGCATTGCGTTTTAGATTTTTCTTAACTCAGGAGATTTTAGATGGTTCAGATTAGATTTTGGCTTAACGCGTTCATTCCAGAAACGGTGAGTGGTTACACCGAACGGCTGACCACAGGTCCGCATGAAGGCAAGACCGCCATTCCCTTACCAACTGTGGCCTTGGTTACCACCAATATACATAAGCCTAAGGGAACTGGTTACTTGTCAGATCAGCGCAGCTTTAGCAGCGATCCGGCAGCAAGTGTACGGATGCAATCCATCGCATCAGTTGTCTTGAGAAATGGAAACGCGGCGTTGTTGTCAGGCAATCACACAAGTTCGGGGACAACCGAAGTGAATATTGGGACTGGCGCGGAACAGGGTTACGCCGTAGCCGATATGTCCCGGTGTCGGTTTTCCCGATTGGAACGACGAAATGACGCCTTGAGTCCTAACTATCCTGGTCCGGGTGATCCTTCCGGGCCTGGTTGGTATATGACCGTTCGTGGGCAAGCGGGGGATCCGTTGGTCGTGATGGCTGCTGATATTGACTATTCTGGCAATTTTCGCATTGACTTGGATCGCGCAAACCCTGGGCAATTGACCGTTTCCTTTAACGGTTTCATCGATAGTTTTCCGGCCTTTGAGGCCTATGCTGAAGTCGGAGGCCGGACCCAGGAGCTTTTTCGTACACCGCCCCCGCCAGGAAATACCGTGATGAACCTGCTTGGGCGGGCGACGCGACCCCAATCCGGCCGCGCAGTGTTTGAAAATGCACTGCCAATAGTGTGATACCCGGGCGTCACAAAAAAATGCCACCCGAACGCGGGTGGCATTTGTCAGTCCAACATGTCAGACCTTTAGTTCAGGTCGCTTTCGTAAGCGGCGTTCAGTTCTGCCTCAGCCTCGGCCACGGCTGCGATTAGCGCGTCGAGGATTTTGTCGCCGCCGTCGACGTTGTCGCGGAACCATGCTTGCACAGGGGTTGCTGCTTCGGCGAATGCTGCTTTTTCCTCCGGTGTTGGCACATAGAGGTCACCGCCACCGGCCACGAAGGCTTCATAGGCTTCGATGGATTTCCGCTTGGGTGACGCGAAGGTGGCCTGTTGCAGCTGGCTGAACCCGTCAACGACAACCCGACGCAGGTCTTCTGGCATGGCCATGAAGTTCTCGTTGCTCATCCACCACAGCGCACCCATATAGGCGTGCCCGTCGAGTGTCACGTACTGCAGGCCCGCATCTGGGAATTTCATGCCCATGATGTCGGTGATCCCGTTTTTGGACCCTTCAACAACGCCCGTTTGGAACGACGTGAATAGTTCAGGCCATGGGATCGGTGTCGGGGACGCACCCAAGGCGCGCACGAGTTCCTGCGGCAGGTCGGCTACAACGGTACGGATTTTCAACCCTTCCATGTCGGATGGCATTGCGACACGCCGCTGCGTGTTCGCAAAGTTGCGCCAGCCGCCGGTGTTGCCGACGGTCATAAGCCGGATTGTGTTGTCGGATGTCTCCAGCGCCATGTCCCGCATGGTGCGGACGAAATCGCCGGTCAGCACTTCTTCGGCGATCCGGTCATTGGCCATCAGGTAGGGCAGGTCAAGCACCTGCACATAAGGGAAGATGCCAGCCGCCCCGCCGGAGGTGGAGATGTAGACGTCAATTGACCCCTCGGACACGCCTTCGAGGCATTCTGCACCTGTTGCGCAAAGCTGCGTGCCGATGAACAGCTCAACCCCGATCCGCCCGTTGGAGGCTGCTTCGACGTAGTTTTTGAACACGACCAGACCGTCATAGTCTTCGTCGTTTTCATTGGAGTTCGCGGTGGCCCGGATGGTGAATTCCTGGTGCCCGTCCGCCCATGCGGCGAATGGTGTCGCCAGTAAGGCGGCGGTGGCCGCTATTTTGATATGGTTCAGCATTTTTGGTCTCTCCCTTAGTGATACTGGTTAGTTGATGCCCGGTGCCGGGCTAATGCAAGCGCTGAACCCAACGTCCGGGGCGCAGCCCAGGAAGCCCGTCAGGTAAGGCACTGTCATGGAAATGGCGGGGATATAGGTGATCAGGAAGATCACCAGAATTTCCACCGCGAGGAATGGCAGGATTGCCTTGGCGATGGTTTCGACCTTTTCGCCCGAGACCGTACTGGCCACGAATAAGACAAGTCCCATCGGCGGCGTTGCCAGCCCCACTGTCAAGTTCACACTCATGATGATCGCGAAGTGGACGGGGTGTACCCCGAGGTCCACAAAGATCGGTCCCAGGATTGGTCCGAGGATGATGATTGCTGGTCCAGCGTCCAGGAACATACCCACAACGAAGAGCAGGATGTTGATCAGGAACAGCAGCACCAACGGGTTTTCCGAAAGCGACAGGATGTAGTCGCTGAGGATTTGCGGTGCGTAGCTGAGGCTGACCACGGTTTTGAACGCTACCGCAGCACCCACCAGTAACAGCACGGCTGATGTGCCGAGGGCCGAGCGGGTGAGGACCTCGCCCAGGTCTTTGATCTTCATCGATCGCAGCACGAAGAAGCTGACCACCAGCGCGTAGGCGACGGCGACGGCTGAGGCCTCGGTTGGGGTGAAGACACCCACGAGGATCCCGCCGAGGATGATGATGGGCGTTTGCAGTGGTGCCACGGCCTTTTTGCAGACCATCCGGAAATCATGGCTGACCCGGCCCCGGTACCCCATCAGCATGAAGTGGGCGGCGGCCAGCAGGGCTACGAAGACGATCCAGAGATTGAGGCTGTGGATTTTGTCGCCTGCTTCGTTAATCTCGGCAAGCCCGACGGTTGTCGCCAACCCGCTGTAGACGGCCATCAGCAGCCCGGCCACATTGATCCGGATCAGCGCGAAGCTGACCCAATATTCGACCTGGGTGATTTCTTGGTTTTTGGTGACGATCCGTTCGGCCTTGGGCAGGTCGTAGCGGTCGGCCAAGAGCCGCACCATGACCATGAGCCCGACGCCCACCATGATCCCCGGAACGATGCCCGCAAGGAACAAAGCCGCGACGCTTTCGCCCATGACGTAGGCGTAGATGATCATGATCCCCGAAGGCGGGATGATTGGCCCGATCACGGAAGATGCCGCGGTAATGGCGGCGGCGAATTTGCGGCTATACCCGTTTGTCTCCATCGCGGGTATCAGGGTTGATCCGAGCGCGGAGGTGTCGGCCACTGCAGAACCTGAAAGGCCCGCGAAGAGGATGGAGCTGAGGATATTCACATGCGCCAGACCACCGCGCAGATGGCCCATGAAGGCTTGGGAAAATTCCACGAGCCGCAGGGTGATCCCACCCCGGTTCATGATTTCACCAGCCAGCATAAAGAAGGGCAGGGCCATCAGCGGGAAGCTGTCCATGCCGTTGTAAAGATTGCGATAAAGCCCTGCGACGACATTGCGTGTGTCGCCTTCGTAGATGATCAGCGCGATGGGTGATGCCAGCAGCGCAAAGACCACCGGGAGCCCGATCATGATGAGGATCAGGAAGAGCGGGAGGAAGAGTAAAAGCATCAGTCGGCCCCCTGGAAATCATCGGCGCTGAGTGGTTTCAGACGGTCGCCTTGCCCGGCGAGTTTGATGATCTGCCGGATCATCAGCTCAAGGTTCACGAGGATCAGCAGGTTCACCCCGACCCAGAGCGATGCATATTGATATTGGTTGGAAAACTTGTCGCCGCATTTGCCTATCTCGATCCCAAATGGCCACCGCAGGGATGACGAACAGCCCCGTCCGGACAGCGTATCGACATGGTTGTTCAGCCCGCGATCCCAAGCGATGATCAGCACCCACATGGCGATGCTCATCAGCACAAGCGTAAGAACGGCTGAGGCTATGCGGGGCAGCGCCCGTTCGACCATATCAATGGAAACGAAGCCGCCCATCCGGTAGGCCAGCGGTGCCATCAGCCCCGTCATCCAGAGCATGCCAAAGCGCGCCCCTTCTTCCGTCCAGTTCGGGGCGTCGTTCAGCACATACCGAAAGAAGACCTGCCCAAGGATCAGGCAAACCATGATGCCAAGTGCTGCCACAGCGATGGCCTTACCGATGGCAAGTATCGCGGTGTTGAACCGTTCTAGTGGCCAAAGAAGGCCAAACAGGACCGACATTCCGGCTCCTCCCCTGTTTATGTTTCGGACTTATGTCCTTGTTTTGTTTGGGGCTTCGCCCCCGCCGCTTGCGCGGCTCCCCCAGAGTATTTCTGGCAAAATGATAATCAGTGTTCTTTGAAGGCTCCGTATTTGCCAGCGTGGAAGACGAGCGGATCGCCGTCCTGGTGATGTGCTTTGGTCACCCGGCCCACGACGATCACATGATCGCCGGCGTCATGGGTGGTTTCGAGATTGCATTCGAACGTGGCAAGCGCCCCTTCGATGATGGGCATGCCGCAATGGGACAGATAGGTCGGAACCTCATTGATAGCGGTTTTGGATTTAACAATTGCGGCGCAGATATCGCGCTGGGCTGCCGAGAGCACATGGATGGCAAATCGCCGCGAGCCTGCGAAATGTTCAAACCGTTTGGAGGCTTTTGCAGGTGACCAGAGCACCAGTGGCGGATCGAGTGAGACGGATGCAAAACTGTTGGCGACGATTGCAACCGGCCCTTGAGGGCTGTCTGTTGTTACGACCGTTACCCCGGTCACAAAAGTGCCAAGCGCGCCGCGAAAGCTGTCAGCGTCTGTGCTGGGGTCGAATGTGGCGATAGTGCCTGCGTCCATTATGGAACCTCTTGCCCGAGGGCGGCTGTGTAGAGTTCGAACCAGGTCTGCCGGTCCATATCTACTTTTAAAGCATCAGATAGTGACTTGATTCTGTTTAAATTATTTGTCCCCATGACGGGCATGACATTAGCAGGATGCGCCAGAAGCCAGGCAACTGCAACAGCGCCGATATCGGTGCCGTTGGCCTGCGCAAGTTTCGTCATGGCGGTGCGCAGGGCGCCATCCCCTTCACCGCTGACAAGTGTCCCACCCCCAAGCGGCGACCACGCCATGATCGGAACGTTCCGTTCTTGTAAGTAAGCCACATCACCATTGGTGAACCCCTGATGCGCCGTCAGCGACAATTCGATCTGATTGGTGATGAGCGGGGTTTTCATGGCTGATTGCAGCAAGGTCCAGTCATGCAGCTTGAAATTTGAAACTCCGACGCTGCGCACCTTGCCACTGGCCACTACCTCATCCAGCGCCGCGCCGGTTTCGTGATGATCCAACATCGGGTCGGGGCGGTGGATCAGCAGCGTGTCGATCTTGTCCACATCCATCAGTCGCAGGGAGTGGTCGACGGAACTGAGGATATGCGCGCGGCTGGTATCGTAATATTTGACCCGGGCATCGCTGTAGCGCCCTGCAGGGGCAACGATGTCGCATTTTGTCACGATCTCGATCTGCTCTTTCAGCGCCGGGGCGGATCTGAGCGCATTGCCGAGCACTTTTTCGGCCGCGTAGCCGCCATAGATATCCGCCTGGTCCATCGTGGTGATGCCTTGTTCAAGGCATGCTTCGATCTTGGCCTGCACATGGGCGGGGGATGTATCGCTGTCATCGTCCAGACGCCACATGCCATAGACGATGCGGCTGAAGGAAAGATCATCGGTGATCGTCACACGGTTCATTAGCGGCGTTCTCCTGTCCCCAAGGGGGTCGTGGGTGCTTCATCTGGCACCCGCCCATAGGCGTGTGGCAAAGAGCAGGTTTTGAGAGCGGGCATTACCCGGGTGCCGAAGTGTTCGGCCTCATCAATATGTGGATAGCCCGAGAAGATGAATGCGCGAATACCCATTTTCTTGTAAGCTTCGATCTTTGTCAGAATTTGGTCAGTTGATCCTACCAAGGCGGCGCCGCAACCTGACCGTGCCCGGCCCACGCCGGTCCAAAGACCTGGTTCAGTATAGCCGTACTTATCCGCCAATTCGCGTGCTCGCGCCTGATGGGCGACGCCAAGCGAAATGCTGTCATGCGCCCGGTCCCGGATCAGCTTGCCATATTCGTCGTCCAGCTTACTGGCGATATAATCGGCATATTCCTTAGCTTCGGCTTCGGTGTCGCGGACAATCATGTGGACCCGCAGCCCGTAATCAAGCGTCCGTCCATGGACGGCGGCCCGTTCATGCACGTCCTTCATCCGCTGCGCCAACTGATCCTGGGTTTCCGGCCACATCAGATAAACATCACATTGCGCCCCGCAAAGTTCCAAAGCGGCAGGGGAATAGCCCCCGAAGTAAAGCAGCGGTCCGCCATTTTGCTGATAGGGTTTCGCCGGGTCTGTCGTCAGTTTCGAGATTTGATAGATGTCCCCGTCATAGCTGACCTCATCTTGGGTCCAGCATTTGCGCAGGATTTCAACAACTTCGTGGCTGCGTTTGTAGCGATAGGCACTTTCGGCCACTTCGCCGGGAAAATCGGAGCTGATCACATTCAGCGTCAGCCGTCCCTTAAGCATGTGATCAAGCGTGGCGATGGTGCGGGCCAGCATGATCGGTTGCACTTCCCCACAGCGGATCGCGGCGAGGAAATTGATCTTTTCGGTCAGCGGCGCCATGCCTGCCACGAATGACAGCGTGTCTTGTCCTACCTGATAGGATGAGGGGGCGAGAATGTTGCGAAACCCCTGCCTTTCCGCCGTCAGGGCGATGTCGCAGCAATGTTCCCATGAACTGCGCAGATCGCCATCGGGCACACCAAGAAACTGGTAGTCATCAGAACATAGCGCGGAGAACCAAGACACCTCTGCCGCGTCAAGATCGGCGCTGGTTACCGGGACAACCTGTTCCATGCATTTTCCCCAAAAGAATCCTCTTCCCCTTCTTGCCTAGCACTTTGGATTGTGCGTAACAATGGTGTATCAATTTGCGATGCAGGGAGGCGTCGTTGAATGCGGGCCGCGACTGCACTGCCAAGATATATCCAGATCAGCGAGATGCTGATCCGCGAGATTGCGGCTGGCCATCTGGTTGATGGTGCCCGATTGCCGCCAGAACGTGAGATGGCGGTCGATCTGGGGATCGCCGTGGGCACGCTGCGCAAGGCGCTTGCTGATCTAGAGGCCAAGGGGCTGTTGGAACGGGTGCAGGGGTCTGGAAACTACGTGCGTCAGAAGGCCGATGTGACGTCGATCTATTCGCTGTTTCGGTTGGAGAATATCCGGGGTGGGGGATTGCCGACCGCGGCAGTGATCGCGGTTGATCGTCTGCAAAAACCGGCTGATCTGCCCGATTTTGGCAGCACTGATGATGGCCACCGCATCCGCCGGTTGCGCGCTCTTGATGGCGATTTGATTGCGGTGGAGGAGATCTGGCTGGACGGTGGTTTATGTGCGGAGTTTACGGCCAATGACGTGTCGGATTCGCTCTATCAGTATTACCGCGATGCGCTTGGGATTGTGATCGCAACGGTCGAGGACCGGATAGGTGTTGGCGACATCCCGTCATGGACACCCCCAGCATTCCACCAAAAACCGGGTAGCCCGGCAGGGTTCATTGAGCGGCTCAGCTGGACTGCCGCTGGTGCGGCCGTCGAGTTTTCGCGGACCTGGTTTGATCATGACAGGGCGCGCTATGTGTCGCGTATGGGTAAAGGATAAAGGTTTGGAACAGGTAAGATATGGCATCATCGGTTGCGGAATGATGGGGCGCGAACATATCCAAAATATCAATTTGCTGCCGCAGGGCCGTGTGTCGGTCGTGTATGACCCGGTGGACGAACTGGCTACATCTGCCGCCACATTGGCCGAGGATGCGCATGTAGCAGCGACATTGGAAGAACTGCTGGCATTTGAGGCACTAGATGCGATTGTCATTGTCAGCCCGAATTACTTGCATGTGCCGCAGTTGCGCCAGATCGTGGAAACCCGGCCATTGCCCATTCTGTGTGAAAAGCCACTGTATACCGATCCAGCGCACGCGGCGGAATTGGATGCCTTGTTCAAGGATTACCCACATCCTGTTTGGGTGGCGATGGAGTATCGCTACATGCCGCCTGTCGCCGCCCTGATCGCGCAGGCCGAACAAGCAACTGGCGGTATCAAGATGCTGACCATTCGTGAACACCGCTTTCCGTTTTTGCCCAAGATTGGCGACTGGAACCGATTCAACGCCAAGACGGGCGGCACGCTGGTGGAAAAATGCTGCCATTTCTTTGATCTGATGCGCCTTATTTTGCAGGATGAGCCCGTGCGGGTCATGGCCAGTGCAGGTCAGTCGTTGAACCATATCGATGAACGCTATGATGGGGTTGTCCCGGATATCTGGGACAATGGTTATGTCATCATCGACTTTGCCAAGGGGACGCGGGCAATGCTGGAACTATGCATGTTCGCTGAAGGGTCGAAATGGCAAGAAGAGATCAGTGCCGTTGGCCCAAAGGGCAAGATAGAGGCGCTGGTGCCTGGGCCGGGCCGGTTCTGGCCCAAGCTTTTGGGCGCGCCGCCTGTGCCGCAGCTTATCATCAGCCCGCGCGCGCCAAAGGGCCCGATTATTGCGGAGATTCCTGTTGACCCGACATTGCTGGAAGCGGGTGATCACAATGGATCGACCTTCTATCAGCACCAGCGTTTTAACGCCGTGATCCGGGGTGAAGGCGCGGTTGAGGTGAGCATGGATGACGGCAAGCGTGCTGTCGCGATCGGTCTTGCCGCGCAGCAATCGGCAGCAACAGGGCAGGTCGTTACGCTGTAGATTAGGGCAGTATGAACAACCAGCACCAGACCGTCAGGATCGACGATGCCGTTCCGATCAGGACGGCAGAGGCAGCCACCCGACGCGCGGTCCCGTACATGTTGGCAAACACATAGGCATTGATGCCCGGTGCCATTGCCGCCGTCAGCATAGCCGAACGGATGCCGTCGCGGCCAAGGTTGCTGGCATGGGCCAGAACCCAAACGATCACCGGGTGCAGGATCAGGGAAACCGCAACGACGAAAAGGATTGTGCGCATGTCGCCCTCTGGCCTGTATCGGTAAAGCACGCCGCCTAACCCGAACAGTGCAGCAGGCAAGGCCGCGCGGATTATCAGATCCAGCGCATCTGTCAGCACGCCGGGCAGGGGCAGCCCGGTAACGTTCACGATGAACCCCAGTGTGATCCCCAGGATAAGGGCGTTGCGGAACATGGCATTCAGGACTTTGCCGGGCAGTCGTGCGAGGCTGCCGCCCCGATTGCGGGCAATTTCCATTGCGGTGATACCGACCGCGTAGCAGAACGGTGAATGGATCGCGATAATGGCGTAGTTGGCTGTCAACGCGTCTGCCCCATAGGCCCGTTCTGTGATGGGCAGCCCCAGCAACAACGAATTCGAAAACAGACAACAGAACCCGATGGCAACGCTGTCCTCCCAACCGCGCCCAAAGATGTAGCGTGCGCCCATCATGCCTGCCAGAAAACCGGTGAAGGCGCCGGCATAGAAGCTGCCCAATAGGGCGAGGTCGAAATTCTGGCTGAGGTCCAGTGTCGAGATTGCCCGGAACAGCAGGCAGGGGATGGCAAAGCTTTGGGTGAATTTCATCAGCCCATCGACGCTGGCATCGTTGAAATACCCTTTCCAGACAGCCAGATAGCCAAAGCCGATGACCAGAAAGACGGGCAGGATAATGTCGATAAGTGCCGACATCTGCTCTAGCGCACTGGAAAGCTGAGTGTCAGCCCATCAAATGCTGGCTGGATATGGTCCGGGGTTTCCTGTGCGACCGTTTCGTAGTCCAGATCGTTGTGCATATTGGTCAGCACGGCTTGTTTTGGGGTAACTTGGGCGATCCATTCCAATGTGTTGGCCAGATGCGAATGGGTCGGGTGCGGATCACGGCGCAGCGCATCGACAATCCAGCAATCAAGACCTTTCAACTTGTCCCATGATGCCGCCGGGATGGCCGACACATCGGGCAGATAGGCCACATCATCCACCCGGAACCCCAAAGCGGTAATGCTGCCGTGTTCGACCTCAAACGGGGTCAGCGTGATCCGCCCTCCTGCGCCGTCGATATGGATATCACCGTCGATTTCATTCAGTTCACAAATCGGCGGGTAGGGCGACCCTTTGGGTTGCACGAAAGCATAGCCGAACCGGTTCAGCAGGTCATTGGTGGTGCCGCCATCCGCCCAAACCTGCAGCCGAGTCCGCATATTGAACACGATCATCCGCAGATCGTCGATCCCATGCACATGGTCGGCGTGCCCGTGGGTGTAGACCACGGCGTTGAGCCGCCCCACCTGGGCATCGAGCAATTGGCTGCGCAGATCAGGTGAAGTGTCGATCAAAACCTGCGTAACATCATCGCCGCTTGTTCGCTTGATCAATAGTGAACAGCGTCGCCGGTGGTTTTTGGGATTTGTCGGATCGCAGGCCCCCCAAAGGCCGCCGAGGCGCGGCACCCCGCCAGATGAGCCGCAGCCAAGGATGGTGAAGCTGAGCGTGTCGCTCATGCGGCGGCCTTCCAGAAAAGCCGGTCGAAATTGGCCGTGGTTTGGGCGGCGAAATCTGCATAGGGCATGTCGAACAGCTCCGCTCCGACCTTGGCCGTATATGCGGTATAAGCCGGTTCGTTGCGTTTGCCCCGGTGTGGTGGGGGCGCAAGATAGGGGCTGTCGGTTTCCACAAGGATGCGGTCAATCGGGGCGGCGGCAAAGATATCGCGCAATTCCTGTGATTTGGGAAAGGCCGCGATACCGGACATGGACAGGTAGAACCCCAGATCAAGGGCGGCCTTTGCCAGTGAGGCGCTGCTGGAAAAGCAATGCATGACACATGTATAGGCGCCGTTGGCGTATTCCTCGGTCAGGATTTGTGCCATGTCATCGTCTGCCGCACGAGCATGGATGATCAGGGGCAGTTTGGTTGCGCGGGCGGCGGCGATGTGGATGCGCAGGGATTGCTGCTGAATGTCCTTACTGTCGGATGTGTAGTGATAATCCAGCCCGGTTTCACCGATCCCGACGAATTTGGGATGCCGGGACAGGGCGATCAACTCGTCGGTGCTGGCCAGCGGTTCGTCGGCTGCGCTCATCGGGTGGGTGCCGGCGGCATAAAATACCGGCGCGTGGGCGTCGGCGATGGCCCGCACCTGTGGTTCAAGCCGCAACCTGGTACAGATCGTGACCATCCGTTCGACCCCTGCATCCAGCGCGCGCTGGATCACGGCGGGGCGTTCATCGTCAAAATCTGGGAAGTCGAGATGGCAATGGCTGTCGACGATTTTTGCTTCGGTCATGACGCCTCTACGCTGCGGCGACACCTTGCGCCGTCTCTTCTATCTTGAAGATCATATCAAGGATCAACGCGGCAGGGTCAAGGTTCACCGCGCGCCCGTGGCGTGACCGGTTTGACAGGTCTTGTTGCAGTTGCGCCCAGCGACACGCGGCCCGGTCATCGGGTGCCAGCCGGGCCAGCAATCGTGCCTCGCCCGGCGCTCCTTGGGCATTGGGTTCGCCCATCAGTCCGGCCCGGGCAGCGCGTGACAGGAACATGTCCAGCAAATCCAGTACCAGCCCAAATCGGATATCGGCACCACGCCCCGCACAGCTTTCTGCGAGTTTGAGCGCCAGCGGCCTGTCGATCCGCGGCAGCCCATTCAGCAGATTGACCAGTTCAGCATAAAGCGGCAGCCCGTCATGGTTCAAAAGCCGGATTGCATCGCCAGCGGAGCCACCTGCCAGTGTGGCCAGACTTTCGCTGTTTGCAATGTCATGGCCGGCTTGCGCTAGCGCCTTTTGCAGATCATCTGCCGATAGCGTGTTACAGCGCAATTCCCGACAGCGGGATCGGATTGTGGGCAATAGCCGCGATGGCTGATGGGCAATCAGCAGGATGGTGCAGTTTTCGGGCGGTTCTTCCAGTTCCTTCAGGATCGCGTTGGCGGAGTTGCGGTTCAGCTCATCTGCCGCGTCCACGATCACCACGCGGCGTCCACCATCGGCGGCTGACATCTGGAAAAAGGTTTTCAGGTTGCGCACGGCATCCACGGTAATCTCTGCGCGCAGTTTCTTGGTTTTATCATCCCAGGGCCGCCGGATCAGCGCCAACCGAGGATGCGCACCGGATTGGATCAGTCTTGCGTCAGGATGATCGGGTGAAACCTCCAACGTTGGATCGCCGAACAGCCCAGTCTCGGCACCAGCCAAGAGGAAGGTGGCGATTTTCCACGCAAGCGTGGCCTTGCCCACCCCGCGCGGCCCGGTGATCAGCCAGCCGGAATGCAACCTGCCCGCGGCGAAAGCATCAAGAAAGTCCTGTTCGGCCTTGGCCTGCCCGAAAAGCTGTGCTGTTTCACGGGGGTGCGGTGCCCCTTCAACCCGGTCGGGTTCGGGGATGGTATCGTCGCTCATGCGTAGGCCGCGATTTCAGACGCGATCTGATCCGCCGTGCGATTGCCATCGATCAGGATACAGCGTTCCGGCTGGGCATGGGCGAGGGCGAGGAAGCCGTGGCGCAGCGTTTCCTGAAAGGGCAGGCCGAAATCCTCGAACCGGTCTTCGCCGGATTTGCGCGCCAGCCCACGTTCGAGGGCGGTGGCCGGGTCCATATCGATGATAAAGGTCAGGTCTGGCTCGCGCCCGATCATCAGACTGTGCAACTGGCCAACCATATTGCGCAGGTCGCCGCGCGTGGCCCCCTGATAGACCCGCGTGCTGTCGGCGAAGCGGTCAGAAATCACCGTCTTGCCCGCAGCCAACGCTGGTTCAATGGTCTTTTCCAGATGGTCCCGGCGCGCGGCGGTAAAAAGCAGGACTTCGGTTTCCGCTGACCACCGATCCGGATCACCTGTCAGGACCAGCTGCCGGATTTCTTCCGCCCCCGGACTGCCGCCCGGTTCGCGGGTCAAGACAATGTCTTGGCCTTGCGCGCGCAGGTGGTCTGCGAAGCGTCGGGATTGCGTGGATTTGCCGGAACCGTCGATACCTTCAAACGTAATGAAGCGGGGCGTTGTCATGCCTCTTCTGGTACCTCTTGGTCCCCGGCAGGGCCGAATTTGTCCCACAGCACCAAGGCCGCCGTGCGCAGGCGCGTGGTGAAACCACCCCGTGCGACGTCGGCATCTGCCACCAGCGGAATGCGTTTTTCCGGCAGGCCCTCTAACGTGATAACCAGTTCGGCCAGTTCATCACCTGCGTTGATTGGGGCCTCGATCGGACCGTCATAGACGACTTCCGCATCCAGCGTGCCCTGGTTCAGGATCGGCACCAGCAACGACAAATCCTCTGACACGGTCAGACCGACAGAAGGGACGTCGCCCATCCATATGTCAGCCTGTGCGATACGTGTGCCTTCGCGGGCAACTTCCTTTTCTGCGAACTGACGGAATGCCCAGTTGACAATTTTTTCGGCCTCTTCCGCGCGGGCGACCTGACTGTCGAGCCCGGTGATGACAAAGATGACACGCCGGTCCCCCTGTTTAGCCGAGCCGACCAATCCATAGCCTGCTTCCTGCGTGTGGCCGGTCTTCAATCCATCGGCCCCGATACCCAGCGACAACAGCGGGTTGCGGTTGCGCGAGTTGGACGGCACGCGGCCATCAAAAGCGAACTCTGTTTCTGCGAAAAGCGGATAAAAGGTCGGGTAATCGGTGATGATCCGGTTGGCCAGAATGCCAAGGTCTTCCATTGACATGCGATGCCCGGCGGCAGGCCAGCCGTTAGAATTGGCGAAAGTTGAATTCATCATGCCCATCTGGCGGGCGCGTTCGGTCATCATCCGGGCGAACCCAGCTTCAGTGCCATCGGGTGACAATGCTTCGGCCAGAACGGCGCTGGCGTCATTGCCAGACAGCACGATTACACCCCGCAGCAGGTCTTCGACGCTGACCCGGTCGGTTGTGTCCAGAAACATCGACGAGCCGTCATAGGCTGCCGCCTCTGTTGACACGGGCAGTAATTCATCAATTTCCAACCGTCCCTTGGCCACAGCCTCAAACGCCATGTAGATCGTCATCAGCTTTGACATGGAGGCCGGGGGCAGGGGGGTGTCTTCGTCCTTGGCCAAAAGCACCGTGCCGGTGGTCTGGTCAAAGACATAGGCCGCCTGCGCCCGTGTATCAAAGGTCTGGGCAAAGCTTGCTGAAGCACTCAAGAGCGTGGCGATCAGGCCGAGGCGCAGTGCGGAGAATTGCATCGTTTATGCTCCTGTTATGGGGTCAGCTGTCAGCCTCGATCAGCACGGCGTCGATGAAACCGGCCTCTTTGATCCGGGCAAGGGTGGCGTCGGCATTTGCATCATCCTCGGCCGGGGATGACATCACCAGCCAGACGACGCGGCCGCCAGCATCCTGGGCAACAACTGATGTGGGAATGCCGGTTCTGCGCAGCCGCGCGGCGGCCTCTTCGGCGTTGGGTTCAACACTGAACACCCCGATTTGAAAGCGCGGGCCGCTGGTGGCGGCAGGTAAGGCAACGGCGACGGGCGCCGCCTCTGCTACCGGTTCTGCGGGGGGCAGGTTGACTTCGACGATATCGCCGTCGTCGCTGTCATCCGTCTCCGGTGTCGCAGCTGCGGCAACCGCAGTTGCTGCGGGCAGGGTCACGGCGACGGCTGCTTCAGCTGCGGTGGCAGCGGTTTCGGTCGCGGCATCCGCAGCGGCTGTTACAGGTTCAAGCGGCGTCGCCTCTACGTTCACCGGGGTGGCAAGGTCGGCGACAACTGGGTTAGCGGCGGCTTCGTCCTGCGCTTCGACGGTTTCGCTGACTTCTTCGCGGCGCAGTGCGACAACATAAAGTTCGGTGGGCGCGCCGGGCAGCACGCCAAGCTCCTCTGCCACATCGGATGAGATTTGCAGCAAGGGGCCGGGGTTTTCGCGTTCACGCCGGAACAGCGCCCCGATGATCGTTTCGCCGGTTGCAATATTGCGGATCAATGCGCGTTCGGGGTCATTCACATCCGGATGCGCCACCCAGGCACCGCCCAGCGACGGCCGTCCGTCCCAAAGACCGCGATCATTTACCTCGAAAATATCGGGCCGTTCCACGTCTTTTTCGGTAACGCGGGTTTCCAGTGGCACGCCGATCGTGGCTGGCGCGGTGTTCGCATCACTGCCCCCCCCGCCGGGGAAAGAGACCCCGCCGTTTTCGTCGCAGGCTGCGAGACCAAAAGCCGCGATCACGCAAAGTGACGCCCGCTGAAGTCTGGTTTGCCGAAAAATGATGCCCGTCATATTTTGCCCCTTTATTCCGCCCTGATTTGACAGGGTCTGTCGCCCTTTGGCCTGCTGCCGTCACCAGCAAATTATCTGGCGAAATCGTTTGGTAAGCCCGTTCCTTCGCCTGCGCCCATGATTTTTCAGCAACGATAGCGTTGCAAACGCTGTTTTGGAAGGCTTTGCGCCATTTTGTCGGCGGATTTCCCCGAAGTTTGAGATTGCAGATTGGACCAGTGATTTCCGGCCTTGCCTTGCGCGTGGTGCCAATCGCACTTTCCGAATCGCAAATAGGGCGCTAAACGGTCCCGCACGGAGGTTTGGCAGAGTGGTCGAATGCACCGGTCTTGAAAACCGACGGGCGTGAAAGCGTCCCCAGGGTTCGAATCCCTGAGCCTCCGCCATCATCCACATTTTTGCATTAATAATGCGACACAAGGGTATGATTGTGTTTTGTTTTCATGCCACGCTATTGCCGCGTGATGATGAACGTTCCGACCCCATCATACTGTTCACCATTTGAATCCTGTGTCACGTCCAGCGCCAACACACCGCCCAGTTCATCTGCGTTTGGTCCGTAGAATGTCGCGTCGATCTCTGACGTGCCGCCGCATGCTCCTGTGCAGGTCAAATCCCCTGCAAAGCCATTGCTGTTGATCGTGGCGCTTGCCAGGTTCAGGTCAACATTAACGTCGCCTGCGCCCGCATTGTAGGACCCATCGAGCGTGCCGCTGGCTGTATCATTGGCGTAGTTGGCCGTAATTTCGATGGTCCCTTCCATTTCGGTGCCCGAGGTGGACCCAACAACGGCGTCACCGGTGTCGCGCACCAGTCCGGATGCCTGAAAGCCGCCCTGATAGGTCACATTGCCGGTAACGGCATCAAAACCGCTGATTGTGCTGGGATTCGTCTCAAACCCGAAAACGATATGTGTTTCCCCGTTCTGTGGTGAAAGGGTGCCGGGTTGGGCCGACCCGTAGGAAACAACCTCGACCGCGCCCGCATAGGTGCCGGATCGTGACGGGTCGAAGACAACATTCACCGTTTGCCCGTTTGCCGTCAGCGTGCCGACACCATCTGTGACGGGCACGGCTTCGCCGAAAATCTGCACCGTGCCACTGCCCATATTTGTGCTGTTGCTGGTGAAGCCATTTCCCAGGGTGATGGCGCTGTCGGTGATCCCGGCCGTCGTGCCTTCGAACCCGGCGGCCCGTTGGGTGATCTCTTCGCCTTCTGCATCGCTGATCTCTTGACCTGGAAACCCATAATCCAGCCCGTTCGTGCCGGGTACGGGCCGGGCGGGGTTGCCCGAGGAGCTACCACCACCCCCGCCGCCACCGCATGCCGCCAAACCCAAAACGGTAATCAGCAGCAAGGGCATTGTAGAGAGGTTTTTCATGGAAAGGTCCTGTCGTTTGGCACGTTTAGCGGCGACTATAACGACAAAGGCCTTCGGGTTGAAAGGTGGAGCGCCGCTTGTCCTGATTTTTGCCACAGTTGCCATGTTTTTTTGCAACCGAAATCGGAAGCCATTGATCGCGCGTACGCAGGCGGTATTGGCGTGAATAGAACCAGTATGTTTTGTGACGAAGGATGATGTCCTGATGCCAACGATTCCGCGCAGTAGCCCTGTTGATTCCCTGTATATTGGCACCCAAAGAAGAGACAGTTTCATAACCGTCCATCTGGTCGGGTTCGGACAGAGGGCCCCTGATGATCCAGATCGTGTGGTGAGTGAAGGGTGGAGCAATTATGAAGAACAGCGTGTGCGGGCCGCGCTTGACAGTATTGAAGCGGTGACAAATCTAACATTCGCACTGACATCTGATGTAAATGCAGACTTTCAACTGGTCCTCAGCGACGATCCGTTTTCTAGCCCGAATAATCTGGCATATTTCTATCCTCCTTCGTCCTTCTTCAATAGTGCGGGGGTCTTCAATCCTGACGGGTTTGGCTGGAACACCGACGGTGGGTTGGAAGAAGGTGGGCAAGGCTATGCCACGCTGGTTCACGAGCTCTTGCACGGCCTCGGGCTGGATCATCCCCATGACGGTGATCGCGTCATGGCTGGTGTGACGCGCCCTTTCTTCAGCTATGGCCGGAATGAGTTGAACCAGGGTATCTGGACCACGATGTCCTACAACAGTGGTTACAATCAGAGACCGGCAACATCCGAGAATTTCGGTTATGAATACGGGCCGATGGCGCTTGATATCGCGGCGTTGCAAACGCTTTACGGTGCGAACACCAGCTACAACAGCGGTGATGATCTTTATACCCTGGATGGCACCAACGGCGCTGGAACCGGATGGGGCGCGATCTGGGATACCGGTGGCAACGACACCATCCAGTATAACGGCAGCCGTGATGCGGTGATTGACCTGCGTGCAGCGACGCTTGACTACAATCCCGGCGGTGGCGGTTTTGTATCCGCCGTAGCGGGCATCAAGGGTGGGTTTACCATCGCAAATGGCGTGATCATCGAAAATGGCACTGGCGGATCGGGTGATGATGATCTGATTGGCAACGCGGCGGCCAATGTGCTGCGCGGCAATGGGGGGAATGATTTTCTGTTTGGTGGAGCCGGGGCGGATGATCTGCGCGGTGGCGCTGACCGTGACATGTTGCGGGGCGGCACCGGCGATGACGATCTGAGCGCGGGATCAGGCAATGATGAACTGTCTGGCGATAGCGGGGCAGATACGCTGACCGGCGACAGTGGCACCAATGTGCTGAACGGCGGCAGTGGCGCTGATACACTTATCGGGGGCACCGGCCGCGATACGTTGAATGGCGGTGGTGGTAATGACCTGTTGCAGGGCGGTGCGGCTGCGGACATTCTGAACGGCGGTCGGGGTGCCGACACGCTGGAAGGCGATGCCGGTGCGGATGTGCTGATGGGGGGCATGGGTGCCGATCAGTTGACTGGCGGGGCCGATGCCGACCGATTTGATTTCAATTTCCTGAGCGATAGCTGGGCAGGGGCGGGGAACCGCGACACAATCGCGGATTTTGCCGTTGGGGTCGATGTCATTGATATCAGCGATATCGATGCTGATTTGGCGACCGCAGGGGATCAGGCGTTTACGGTGATCGCGACCGGTTTCACCAATACGGCCGGTGAATTGCGGCTGGCAGTGTCGGGTGCTGACACCATTGTGGAGATTGACCGCAATGGTGATGGTGTTGCCGATATGGAGGTTGAAGTGCTGGGTGTTACAACGCTCAGCGTGGACGATTTCCTATTGTAATTCTCACCAAATCAGTGCGCGATGGAATGGGTCATCTGATGCCCGGCACCAGGTGCAGGTGGCTATTCGCGCTTTGGTTGTGTTTGCCCCCATCTCGCAAAAAGTTAACAATTTATTAATCACTTCTTCGGACCATTGACTTGCCGCAGTCGGGAGGCGATTTTCGGTTGTGTATATTAGAATCACTCGCCCTTAAATTGGACCCGTAAAGATTGTGATCCGATTATTTGGTATGCCCCGCCATATTTATTAGCGGACAAAAAACAGAGCTAGAGAGAATACTTGATGCGGTCACAGCTCAAGCAGTGGACAACAAAAACGCACGCGCTTTTGGATCAACGGATGAGCATGCTTGTCTTGGCTGATCGGTCGGATTACGCCACATTTCTGCAAACCCACCATGCGGCCTATGCCATCTTGTCAATGGGCCTGCCTTCGCAACATTGGATTTCTGCGACGCTGCACTGTGCCCTGACAGATCTGTCAGCTGATTTGGGACGGTTGGGGGTTGATTCCATGCCGTTGGATGGCTTGACACCCAAAGATGACATTCACCCGCTTGCGATCGCCTATGTCGTTGCTGGATCACATTTCGGCAAGCATATCCTGCACCGCCGCTGGTCGCGATCAGACGATGATCTGGTTCTGTCGGCGGGTGCATATCTGTCAAATACCGTTTTGAAAGACGCTTGGGCCCGTCTGATGTCGGAGTTTGAGACGATCCCCACGCCGGACCAGGCTGTGCAGCAGTTGGGACCGGATGCCGATTGGGTCTTTGTGCTTTTCATGGCGTGTCTGGCAAGGGCCCAAGAGCAAGGGCGTGCACATGCAGCAGCCTGAACGCCGTCCGGTCAACGATGCCGTGACACTGAACAATTGTGATCGCGAGCCGATCCATATCATCGGGCGCGTGCAGAGTTTTGGGGCGCTGTTATCTGTCACGTCGGACTGGATAGTTAACCATGTCTCTGAAAACATAAGTGATCTTCTGGGGGAGGAGGCCGCGTCCCTGATCGGACGACCTGCGGCCGAGATCATTGATGCGGTTGTTATCAAACGGATCCTGCACCGCATCAGGATTATTGAGGCGCAGGATACGGTCGATCGTTTGTTCGGTGTGCAACTGTCCGATGACGGCCCGGTTTGCGATCTGGCCTTTCACCGTTCCGGCACGAATACCATCATTGAACTTGAACGCAGTGAACCGGATATCAATGATGACCTGACAGCTTACATCCGCCCAATGATTGATCGTTTGGATGGCTGCAATACCGTGTCGGAGCTTTGCGGTATGGCGGTGCGGCAGATCAAAGCGCTGACGCGGATGCACAGGGTCAAAATCTATCAGTTCAATCCTGATGGCAGCGGAACCGTCATCGCAGAGGCGCGCGATCCTGAGATCGACAGCTTTCTAGGCCTGAGCTATCCCGCGACGGATATTCCCAAACAGGCGCGTGCCCTTCTGCTGCGCAACCAATTGCGCATCATGTATGACACCACCGATGAAGGAAGCGCGATTATTCCCGCACAAAGCGTGGATGGTGAACCGCTTGACCTGACGATGAGTATGACGCGTGCTCATTCACCGATCCATATGGAATATCTTCGTAACATGGGCGTGGGGGCGACGTTGACCGTGTCGATCGTCCGCAACGGCCAGCTATGGGGCATGTTCGCCTGTCACCATAACAATGCGAAAACGCCGCCTTACACGCTGCGCACCGCGCTTGAGTTGTTTGGGCTGCTGTTTTCCTACCGTCTGGATCAGGTGATTTCGACGCAGGAAAAGCTGGGTTTTTTGCGTAGCCAGACCCTGCATGACCAGATCATGGTACAGCTTGCCGAAGACGCGTCCGTCGCCAATCACTTTCCGACAATCGTGACGATGATCGCCGATGTAATCCCGTATGATGGGGCGGTTGGCTGGATCAATGGTACCTATGAGGCGGTTGGCAGCGTGCCTGATGAAGATGCGTTTCGTCAGCTGATACCGTTTTTGAACACGACGCCTGCGGGGCAGGTGTTTGCCACGGACCACCTCGTCGGGCATGTCCCGCAAGCCGCCGCATTTGCCGATCTGGCGGCGGGTTTGCTGGTGCTTCCCGTCTCGCGCCGACCACGTGATTTTATCGTGTTGTTCCGCCGGGAAATCGCCAAATCCGTGCGCTGGGCCGGTAAGCCAGAAAAGGAAATGACCTATGGTGAATATGGGCCCCGACTGACCCCGCGCAAAAGCTTTGACGCCTGGCAGGAAACCGTGCGGCATTATTGCGCCGCTTGGACACCGGCCCAGACCAGTGCGGCCGAAACACTGCGCGTCACGCTGATGGAAGTCGTGTTGCGTATGGCGGATGCCAATTTGCGTGATCAGGCCCGCGCCAGCGAACAGCAGGAATTGCTGATTGCCGAGTTGAACCACCGCGTGCGCAACATTCTGAACCTGATCAAGGCCGTGGTGAACCAAAGCGCGGATGGTCAGGATGATGTCAGTTCATTCACCAAGACCCTGGGCGGCCGTATCCATGCGCTTGCATTGGCCCATGATCAGATCACCCATAAGAATTGGCAGCCTGCCTCAATCCGGGAACTGATTGAAACGGAAGCGGCGGCATATCTTGATGACAAAACGTCCCGTTTGGACATTTCAAGCCTCGATGCCCTCTTGTCCCCGGGCGCGCACACGACCATGGCGCTGGTCTTGCATGAGATGTTCACCAATTCGGTCAAATATGGCGCTCTGAAATCCGACAATGGTCGTGTCACAATCGCCATTGCGCGACTTGATGACGGTGCGATGGAATTGACATGGGTTGAAAGTGGTGGTCCCGCAGTGACTGCCCCAAATCGCCGTGGCTTTGGTATGACGATTATTGAAAGGTCGATCCCCTATGAGCTAAAAGGGGGCGCAGAGATTGAGTTTTTGTTGTCCGGTGTGAAGGCGCGTTTTGTTTTGCCCGGGCATGTCGTGCACAGCTTTGTTGACACTGACGCCGCCGATGTCGTTGCACCAGCACCTGAACCAAAGTCGAAACCCGGGCAGACCCAAGACCTGCCAAACCGTGTTTTGATCGTCGAGGATAACATCATCATCGCGATGGATGTCGAAATGCTGCTGGAGCGTTTGGGCATCATGACCGTAAAGATCGCATCAAGCGTCGATCAGGCGATGGCTGAACTTGGGCAACAAGACTTCGATTTTGCATTGCTTGATATCAATCTGGGCACTGAAAACGCATTTCCGGTTGCCGACCAACTGTTGGAAAAGGGCATCGGTTTTGTCTTTGTCAGCGGCTATGGTGAGATCAAGCAGATCCCCCAAACCGTTGCCCATATTCCGGTGCTGACAAAACCTTATGAAGAGGCGGATCTGAAAAAAGCAATGCTATCAGCCGAGGGGTAGGTCCCGGCGTGAACCGACATTACCGCCCGAGTGTTTTGGAAATCTGTTCGCTGAGTTCAAGAACCGCATTTGCCTGTGCTGTGGCGATGCTGGACAGGCTTTGATCCGCCATGGGGGTACTGATGCTGAAATCATTGGCGCTGTTGCGGAACGGGGTACCGTCCCCGCCGACAAAGAATTGTCCCGTCAGTTGGAAGGTCCCATCGGCACGCGCCAAGATACGTTCGATCTGTATATCAACCGCCACATCAGGCAGTTCCACAAAGGGCCACGGATCCGGGCCGACATCAGTGTTCAGTATATCCGTCATGTTGCGAATGATGGCGATGGTGATCGACCGCGCCGGATCGTCCGCCCACAGAATATCATCATTGCTTGCAATCAACCCGTTTGGTCCTTCGAATGCGATCTCCTCAGCCGCGGCATAGGTGGGCAAGGTGACCTCGCGCACCATGACGCTGCTGACCAGCGGACGCAGTTCCAACGCTGATTGTACCGAGGTCATCGCCAATCGTTCCAGGGGCGCAGAACAGGCCGCCAATCCGGCAAAACCGCAGAGGATCAGATGTTTCAACATGGGGTTACCGTCCTGTCAGCAATGAATTGGGGTTGCGTTGGATTGTCCGCGCGAGGGCCGAGACCGCATCTGCCGCCGATTGGATTTCGCGCAAAGTCTGCAGCGTTTCAGTGCCGAACCGGGACCGTTCGCTATAGCTGTTCACGACAGCCTCTGTCTGAGCAACCAGCCTGCTGGCCCGCGCCGACAGTTCCGGCAAGGAACCAACGGAGGTTTCAATCGCCTGTGCTGCCTGATTGGCCGCTTCCAATGCGGCATTCACGTTTTCGATGGCCCCACCTTCGCGGACTTCGGCCAGAAAGCCGCGCATTTCGTCGAGCGCGTTGTTCAGCGTGCCCGGCAGGGCGGCCGCATCTTCGCTGCTGACCAGCGCGTCGATCCCGGTCAGTGTTTCGTTCACGGTTGCAATCAGATCTTCCACCGCCAGCGCATTTGCCTTGGCGGTCAACGCCTCAACCTGCGCGATCAGGGCGGGCAAGTTTTCGGTGGCGGCATCCAGATTGGCCACAGCGGTATTGGCGGTTTCCAGAACCATATTCAGGTCGCCCACCAAATCCGCCTCTTCCACGCTGGTGACGATCGCGTCAAGATCGCGGATCACTGTGCGCAGATCGCCGGGAATGGCTTGCGTGTCTTCGGATGCAACCAGCGACCGGGTTTCATCCAAAAGCTCGACAAGGGCGGCGGGGGCTGCGCGGGTATATTCGTCATTGGCCAGTCGTTCGATACTGTCCATCATGTCGATGGCACCGTCCATCAGATCCTCGACGGGGAGCGCATTGATCCGCGCCAGCACACCCTCGGCGGTGGCCGCAACGTCCGAGATTTCAGAACCCGTTGTCGGGATGACCGGGTATTGGCCGGAAGTCAGGGTGACAATGGCGGGCAGGGCGTCGTCGATTTGGACCAGTTCAACCAGCAGCGAACCGGACAGGATATTGCCGGTTACCATTCGCGCCCGCAGACCCCGTGCCACGAAATCAGAGATCAGCGCAAGTGCTGCATCGGGGGTGGCATCCACGCTCATCCCCAGCCGCGAGGGTTCAATGGAAAGGACCGCCTGCAACCGCACTTCGGCGCTTTCACCTTCGCCGACGACAATCGCGCTCAGGTCGCTGACTTCACCGATCCGGATGCCCTGAAATCGGACCTCGGCCCCTTCGGACAGGCCGCTGACCGATTGTTCGAACAGCACAGCCATTTCCAGCACGGCGGCATTGGGATCGATGAACAGGCTATCCCGGGCGGCTTGTTCCGCATCAAAAATGTCGAACATCTGCCCGTCGCGCACCGGTGTCCCACCAGAAACGATTGTGTCGAATGCCACCCCACCTTCGATCAGAGAAGCCAGCGAGTTCACATCTAGCGAGACGCCGCCGGTTCCGAACGATACGCTAAATCCAGAGGTATCCCAGAACCGCGTGCTTGAGGTGACGCGCCTGTCATAGGGGCTTTCGATAAAAGCAGTGACCAGCACCTGACCGCCATCGGGCGATAGTTCGGGCGCTTCGAGGTAACCGACCTCAATACCCTTGTGCAGCACGGGCGCGCCTTCCGACAGGGCGTTGCCGTCATTCGCACGCAAAACGATTTGCGTACCGCGCTGACCTGCGCGGGTCAGGGCGGGCTGTTCCAGCCCAACAAATTCAAACTGGGCCACATCGGCCTGCGTGTCCCAGTTGCCTTCGATATAGACGCCGGAAAGGACGGTATCGAGCCCCGTAATCCCACGTACCGATACGTCCGGGCGCACGACCCAGAATTGCGCATCATCATCAAGATAGGGGGCAACGGTCTTGTCAATGCGAGCATGAACAAGCACATCCGTCAGGCCCAAGGCAAATTCGACATCCTCGACCTCGCCGACAGTCACGTCGCGATATTTGATCGCGGTTTCGCCTGCGGTGATGCCTGCTGCATTTTCGAAACTGATAGTGACCAGCGTCCCCTGATCCTGATAACTTTGCCAGGCCGCATAAAGCGATGCACCAAGGGCGATCACGGGCACAAACCAGACAAGCGACAGCCGTTTCCAGAGCGGTCGTTTGACCGGGCGCACATCGAGCCTTGCGGGGCCTGTTGGTTCTGTGTTGCTCATCCTGCGGTCCTGTCAGCGTCCCAGATCAAACGTGCGTCAAAGCTTTGTGCCGACAGCATCGTGAATATCACCGAAAGGGCAAAGCTGACGGCAGCAATGCCGGGATTGATCGTGGCAATAGTGTTGAGTTGCACCAGTGCCGACAGGATTGCAACGACAAACACATCGATCATCGACCAGCGCCCAATGAATTCAACGATTTCATACGCCTTGTGTCGTCCGTGCTGATGTGTCCCTGATCGCTGCTGCACAGTCACCGCCAGATAGATGATCGCCACGAATTTGCCGATGGGGATCATCACCGATGCTACAAAGACGATGATGGCAATCCCGATGGACCCGTGATGGATCAATTCCCAGACACCGCCGATGATGGTGCTTTCGCTGCGTTCGACCAGCGTCGACGTCAGCAGCATCGGATATAGGTTGGCCGGGATATAGGCGATCATGCCCGCAATCAGCCACGCCCAGACCTTTTGCAGGCTCTCGGCGTCCCGGCTTTGCAACGCGCCTTCGCAACGCTTGCAGTAATGGGCGTCCCGTTTGTGGACCTGACCGCAGCGCTGGCAGGCGACAAGCCCGGCCTCGCGCGCCGTGATCAGCCCGCTGACTGGTCCAGTGCTTCCCAAATCGAATACCTGCAAATCAATTGATCCTTGAGCACTGTGATAATCACAACGCCCGCGAAAGCCCAGAAAGCGGGCCCAATGGTCACAGCCGCAAGACCGGCCACCTTGATCAGCGCGACGGTCACGCCCACAATGAAAATTTCCGCCATACTCCATGGTCGCAACCGTTCGGCCAACCCAAACGCTTTGCGAGCACCGGGCCGCGCCGGTGCCTCGCGCACCAGCGGTCCCAGCGCATAGATCAGTGCCGCCAGCCGGATCAGCGGGATCACCATGATAAAAAACGCGACCGCCACAGCCAGCGGGATCGCCAGCCCGTCATTAAACGCCAGCACCGCGTCAATCACTGATGTGGCGTTATGCAGCCCGCCTGCATCCAGTGTCAGAAACGGAAAACTGACCGCAGCGATCATCATGATGAATGCCGTCAGGGCAAGGCTGAGGATGCGTGCCATCGCCGTGGGCTGCGATGTCATCAGTACGATCCCGCAACGCTGGCAATGCGCGCGCGCATTGTCGGGCAGGGTGCCTGCATGGTGCAGCGTGTCGCATTGCGGACAGGCGACCAGATCATCCAGCGATGGTAATGTGTGTTGCAATGGCAGGGTTTGCCCTTTTGATGATGCGCGGTATATCCGCCTGAGGCCATAGATAGGCCATGGGCCGCCGCCCTTCAACGCAATCCATAAGGCATGCTGCATGACCGACACGCTTTTCCCACAGCCCCCGACCCCGATCATCCCTGTCAACGGCTTGCCCGGGTTCCCGGTGGCCCGGATTTTCTGTGTTGGCCGCAACTATGCCGCCCATGCCGCCGAAATGGGCCATCAGGTGGATCGCGAGGCACCGTTTTACTTTACTAAATCCGCCCATGCTGTGCTGCCGTCGGAGCAGGATATGCCCTATCCACCCCGCACTGCCGATCTGCATCACGAAATGGAACTGGTCGTCGCCATTGGGGCAGAGGCCCGCGAAACATCACAGGCCGACGCGATGGATGCTGTGTTTGGCTATGCTTGCGGTCTCGATATGACCCGCCGCGATTTGCAGGCCCGCGCAAAGGAAAAGCGCCGCCCATGGGACACCGGCAAGGATTTCGAGAATGGCGCCATTCTAGCACCCATCACCCCGAAAGAGGATGTGGGACCCTTGGGCGGGCTGAAAATACAGCTACGCGTGAATGATCTGGTGGTGCAGGACGCGTTGCTGTCAGATATGGTCTGGTCGGTGCGCGAAATCATTGCTGATCTGTCCACACTTTACACATTGCAGCCCGGTGATTTGATCATGACAGGCACCCCGGCGGGGGTTGGACCAGTGGCGCGCGGTGACGTGCTGCATGGTACAATCGGCGATCTTGATCCGGTGCGCACCCGCATCGTCTGATCAAATCTGACTTGCGTCTTGTTGGTGCATAGTCTCAAACTCCCCCCAGATATGATCAAGGGAGGATCACCATGACAACCACACGCCGCACAATGCTGGGCCTGATGACTGCTGCCCTGCTGGGCACCGGTGCCGTTGCACAAGAGGTCACACTGCGCCTGCATCAATTCCTGCCAGCGCAGGCCAACGTGCCCGCCCATATTCTGGATGTCTGGGCCGACAAGGTCGAAGCCGACAGTGATGGCCGGATCAAGATTGACCGTTTCCCATCCATGCAGCTTGGTGGACGGCCCCCTGAACTGATCGATCAGGCCATCGATGGTGTGGCTGATATCATCTGGACCGTGGCCGGTTACACGCCGGGCCGTTTCCCGCAGGTCGAAGTGTTCGAACTGCCCTTCATTTCGCCAGATGCAGAGGCGACCAGCCGTGCCTATTGGGAACTGGCCGAAGAACGGATGATGGAAACCGAATTTGCCGCCTTCAAGCCGCTTGGCCTTTGGGTGCATGGTCCGGGCGTGATGCATACCAGCCGTCCGATCACCGATGTGGGTGACCTGAACGGTCTGAAACTGCGCGCGCCGACCCGCACCACGACAACACTGTTCACCGGGCTGGGGGCGACATCCGTCGGCATGCCCGTCCCAGCCGTGCCAGAGGCATTGTCAAAAGGTGTGATCGACGGCGCCGTGATCCCGTGGGAGGTTGTGCCCGCGTTGAAAGTGCAGGAATTGGTGGGCAACCACACTGAATTCCCCGGTCAGGCGCTTTATACAACCGCCTTTATCTTTGCGATGAACAACGCCGCCTATGACGGGTTGCCCGATGACCTGAAGGCCGTGATTGATGCAAATTCGGGGCTAGAGTTTTCCGCCTTTGCCGGCCGTACCATGCAGGAATATGACGCGCCGGGCCGCGAACTGGCCGTGGGTGCAGGCAACAACATCGTCACGCTCAGCGATGAACAGGTCGCTGCATGGAAAGAGGCCGCACAGCCCACAATCGATAACTGGATTACTGAGGCTGACGCTGCCGGGATCGATGGCACCGGGCTTTATGAGGCCGCAACCGCATTGATTGCCAAGCATTCGGCTGGCAACTAAACCTTTCGCGACCCCCGTCATTGATTTCGGGGGTCGCATTACGTCCGGAGACACGATTTGCTGCATGCCTTAGTCACGTTTATGGCGCGCTTCATGGCGCTGCTTGGGGGTATCGTTCTGTGCCTGCTGGTGGTTGTGGTCTGCGTCAGCGTATTGGGCCGCGAGGCAAATGACCTGTCCCATGCCGGATATCTGGGTCCGCTAGGCCCTTGGTTGCTGGAACAGGGCGTCGGCCCGGTGACCGGTGACTTTGAACTGGTCGAGGCTGGCATTGCATTTGCCATTTTTGCCTTCTTGCCGCTGACCCAGTTGAACGGCGCGCATGCAACCGTTGATATCTTTACCGGTGGTTTGGGGCCGCGCGTCAATAACGCCCTTGCGATGTTCTGGAGCGTGGTGATGGCGATGGCCATCATTCTGATCACCTGGCGGCTGTTCGAGGGGATGCAGGACAAGATCCGCTATCGTGAGACGACATATCTGATCCAGTTCCCGGTCTGGTGGGCCTATGCCGCCAGCCTCGTGGCCGCGATCACGGCCAGTGTCGTCAGCTTTTACTGTGCTGTGATGCGCCTGACAGGGGTGCGTCAGGGATGACAGATCTGGCCCTTGGATATCTGTCCTTTCCGTTCCTGTTGCTGCTGATCTTTCTGCGCGCGCCCATTGGGCTGGCAATGCTGATCTGTGGCATTGGCGGCATTTTTCTGGTCACCGATGGCACTATCGTTTCCATGGCCAAGTTGAAGTCAGAGGTCTATTCCACCTTCTCAAGCTATAACCTGTCGATCATTCCGATGTTCCTGCTGATGGGACAGTTTGCAACCCTATCGGGCATGTCGCGCGCCTTGTTCAAAGCGGCAGAGGCTTGGCTGGGCCATCGCAAGGGCGGCATGGCCATGGCGGCTGTTGGCGCTTGTGCGGGGTTTGGCGCGATTTGCGGGTCATCATTGGCCACCGCCGCGACGATGAGCCGGGTGGCCCTGCCAGAGCTGAAGAAATATGGCTATTCCGGCGGGTTTTCGACCGCGACGCTGGCCGCAGGGGGCACGCTGGGCATTCTGATCCCGCCCTCCGTCATCCTTGTCATCTATGCCATTCTGACCGAACAGAACATCGCCAAACTATTTGCCGCAGCCTTTATCCCCGGTATTCTGGCCGCCCTTGGTTACATGCTGACGATTGCGGTTTATGTCCGGCTGTATCCTGATCAGGCGGGCACCCATCCGCGCCTGCCCTATGCCGCCCGCGCCAAGGCATTGGTGGCGGTCTGGCCCGTGCTGATCGTTTTCGCGGTGGTTGTGGGGGGGATCTATAACGGCTGGTTCACACCAACCGAAGGCGCCGCAGTGGGCGCGATGGGGACCGGGCTGATCGCGTTATTCTCGGGCTCGCTGAACTGGGCGGTGTTCCGCGACAGTATTCTGCAAACGGCCACTGGCACCGGCATGATTTTCTTTATCGTGCTGGGGGCGGGGTTCTATAACGGGTTTCTGGCGCTGACACAGGTGCCGCAGGAATTGTCGGGCTGGGTGACAGGGCAGGGGTTCAGCCCGTGGACTGTGATGATCCTGATCCTGGTATTCTATCTGGTATTGGGCTGTTTGATGGACAGTCTGTCGATGATCCTGCTGACGATCCCGATCTTTTGGCCTGTCGTCTCAACGCTTGATTTTGGGATGAGCACCGAAGAGGTGGCGATCTGGTTTGGTATTCTGGTGCTGATTGTGGTGGAGGTCGGGTTGATCACGCCGCCGGTGGGGATGAACCTGTTTATCATCAACAATATGGACAAGGACACGCCGATGGCGGCGACTTACAAGGCGGTCCTGTTTTTTGTCGGCTCTGATATTCTGCGGGTGATCATCCTGCTGATGTTCCCGGTCATCACGCTGTTCCTGATCAGACCATGACCCTGTCCCGGACTTGATCCGGGACCTCCGCCCTTGGCTGACCATGAGATCCCGGGTCAAGCTCGGGACGGGGCGTTCTATGCCGGCAGGTTCGGGGCCGGATGCGGTTGCCCGTCAAATGTGAAGTCGCATTCCAGCGCCTGATCAACCACGCGCTGCGCATTGGGGATGTCGTTGCCCTCGGCCCGACGCGTCGCCACAGCGCGCGAATAGTTCAGCGATAGCCAGCGATGGATCAGCCGCGCACGCAGTTCGGGCATCGGTACATCCAGTCGTGCGCTAACGTCCCAGAGTGCCGCAAGTTCTGACCAAGGGGTTTCGTTGAACATCAGGTAATTGCCTTCGACAATCACGATTTCGACGTCCGGCGACACCGCCACGGCACCGGCAATCGCGATGTCACGGGTCCTGTCAAAGATCGGGGCAAACACCTCATCACCTGTCTTCAACGCTTTGATCAGGCGGACAAATCCGGGGCCGTCAAAGGTTTCCGGCGCACCCTTGCGGGCTTGCATTCCGCGGTCTTCAAGAACGCGATTGTCCAAGTGAAACCCGTCCATCGGCACGACAACAGAGGGCCGCTTGCCCAGATTGAGCCTGCGCGCCAGTTCGGTGGCCAGCGTGGATTTGCCCGAACCCGGTGCGCCTGTCACCGCGACCAGCTTGCGCCCGTGTTCGGACGCCAAAAGATGTTCCGCCAACGCATTGACGTGAAGTGTGAGCGTATTCAAAGTTTTGCCTGCCTTATTCGGGCTTTGCCCTGTTTTGTTACAGGCTAGCGCGAAGCGCCGGACCGGGCGAGTGATTTTTTCGCCAAAACCGAATTCTTGCCCAAAGGTGTGACTTTGGCGGTGCTTGCAGGTGGTCAACTGTCGCGTCCTGCCCTATCTCTGGGAGTGACAAGGCGCGGCAATGGTGAGGGACGATATGACAATGGCCCTGAGGGTCTGGCGTGTTCTGGTGGCGGTCTGGACCACGGCCAGCGAAAAGCACCTTGGCCTGATTGCTGCCGGTGTCGCGTTTTTTGGGATGTTCGGGATTTTTCCGGGCATTGCGGCGGTGATCGCGATATTCGGTTTGGTCGCTGATCCCGTTGTCATAGCCGAACAGCTGACACTGATGGAAGGGATCATCCCGGCTGGCGCTTACGACCTTTTGTCGGGCCAGATCAACGGGTTGGTCAATGCCCCGTCAGAGGCGCTGGGCTGGGCCACGATTGTTTCTATTGCACTGGCGCTGTGGTCCTGCCGGGCAGGAGTTGCCGCCCTGATTGGTGGACTGAATGCGATTGCCGGGCATCGCCAACGCAACGGTATCATCCAGCTGTTTGTGGCGTTTTTGTTGACCATCGTTCTTGTCTCCATGGCAATCATTGCTGTTCTGATGGTTGTTGTCCTGCCGATCGCTTTCACCGTGATCTCCAAATTTACGGCCACTGATTGGTTGATCCAGGGCCAAACCGCCTGGTTGCTTGAAGGAGCCCGGTGGTTGATTGCCCTTGGTGTCCTGATCCTTGCGCTGAACTTGCTTTACCGGTTTGGCCCTGCCCGGATCGGGGGCAGGGGCCGTTGGTTCACCGTTGGGTCCGTTGTCGTGGTGATCCTGTGGGTCGCGGCATCGGTCGGCCTGTCCTACTACCTGAGCAATTTCGCCAGCTATAATGAGGTTTACGGATCCATCGGTGCCGTGATCGGCCTGCTCTTGTGGCTTTACGTCAGCGCCTATCTGATCCTTTTGGGGGCCGCGCTGAACGTCGAGCTGCATGGGCAGAACAAGCCCCAATCGGCGGGCGATACATCTTTTCTTGCTGAAGGCTGAGGCTCAGACTTGTCCGCCGGAAATCTCGATCGTTTGCCCATTGATGCTGCGCGCGCCGTCAGAGCACAGCCACATCAGCGCCGATGTGGTTTCGTCCACATCCAGTAACATGCCGCTGCGGTTCCCTTGCGCGATGGCCGCTATCGCCCCGGCTTCATCCACCCCGAACCGATTCATCAGGCCGGGCAGTTGGTTGCGCACGATGGCGGTGTCCACATAGCCGGGGCAAAGCGCGTTAAAGGTGATGGGGCGCTTCATATATTCTTCTGATAGCCCATGGATCAGCCCGATCACCCCGTGTTTGCTGGCCGTGTAGGGGATCGCGCTTTTCAGGCCTCGCACGCCCGCGATGGAACTGATTACGATCATCCGCCCCGGATCATCGGCCCCCAGCGTTTCGAGCGCCGCCTGCATGGTCAGGAACACACCATCAAGATTGGTTGTCATGGTGCGCCGCCAATCGGCCAGCGTTGTCTGGGCAAAGGGTTTGCCTTCGGCGATGCCTGCATTGGCGATGCAGATCTGCACTGGCCCGCGCGCCCTGGCGGCGGCCGCGATTCCGTCGCGCACGGACGCTTCATCATCCACATCCATCACCAGCGGGTGCAGGCGCGGGTTTTCTGCCGCGATCTCATCAAGCTTGTCGGCGCGCCTGCCAGTGATCGTGACCTCCGCCCCGGCCTGTGCCAGTGCGATTGCGATGCCTTTGCCAATGCCTGTACCGCCACCGGTGACGAGCGCGTGTTTGCCTGCATGTTCCATGATCAGCCCTCCATTCCCTCGTGATGCTACAGGTGCGCGCTGGATCGGCAAGGGGCGTGACATCCTGACCTGACGTCGGCAAATGATTGGCGCTGGAGGGGTGGACCTCTAACCGGCTCAGCCGGGTTTCATGAAACTGAACTGATTGTCCCGAGGCGCAATATCTAGCCAAGCAAATGTTGCGGAGTTCCGCGCGAGGGGGCCGGTGTGCGGACTTTCCAGCCATTCGCGGCAAGGGCATCAATGGCTGCCTTAAGAAACTGTTCATCTGGTCGATGTCACGACATCAATTGCGACCAAATCATTCCCGCGACGTAGATTCCGACACCAAAGGACAAGTGGGCGAAAAGGCTGCGTTGTCGTGCGACCCAAGGAGATGGCGTCTTTGACGCCGCCAATCCAAACCCAAACGCGGGCTGCATCACGCAGAAAGGTGCGCAAAGGCTCAGCACACCAATCACGAGCGGATTCAATAAGTTCGGGGCGAGGTACCAATCTGTCCCCATAAGTGCGAGCATCAACAGAACAAAAAACACACCGATACTATAGTGAAAGAGCCAGCCAACAGTTCGCTCAAAGTGTCGTGGAGGCGATTGCAGGATGGTGTCATGGAAAAACTGCCCCCTTGGTAACCCAATGATCCACCGTCCAACCAGTGCGTAGTCTAAACTGGGTATCTTGAAAAAATACCGTTGAAGCCATGCAAAAGCATCCATGAAAGCAGTTGCGCCAATACCAATAACAACCGCAGCAATCGCTAAATCCATTTCGTTCATGACACTTCCTTTTCTTGCGTTGAAAGACGATGGAGCATAACCTGCCACTTCAAGCCGACTTGAGGTCAAGTATGAAAACCATCGATATCGCTGAACTTTCACGACAAACTGGACTGCCTGCATCTACGCTCCGGTATTATGAGGAGCAATCTTTGATCACCGCGATCGGGCGAAGAGGTCTTCGGCGGCTTTTCGACATTGGTGTCTTTCAGCGCCTTGCCCTTGTGGCATTGGCTAGGTCGGCAGGTTTTTCCCTTTCAGAAATCGCCGCGTTTCTTCGATCCGATCAGACTTCATCCGTTGACGGCGACATCCTCCGTGCAAAGGCCGCCAAGATTGATCACCAAATTCATATGCTGCAACAGGTTCGTGATGGGCTGTTACATGTCGCAGAATGCCCAGAACCAAGCCACTTCGAGTGTCCTAGGTTTCAAAAAATGATGCGTATCGCGGCCAAGAAACAAGCGCGGGCGGTTCAGCGTTAGCCGACCTTCAAGCACAGCGCAGCATCGGTTAAAATGGGCTCATAGCGGTCATGGGCTCTTTAGAGACCTTCCCTGCGCTCGCATCCTCCAGTATTGCGGGAGATGATGATGAAATGGTTTGATATTCCGCCCGTCTGGCTTTTGCTGGCGCTTGTGATGACATGGGTCATCGCGGATGTGCAGCCTTTGTGGCTGCGGATGGGTGGCCCTTTGAGTGACCTCCTTGGCGGGCTTTTGGTTGGGGCTGGCATCGTCCTGATATTGCTTGCCATGGCCGAGATGCGCAAGCGCCAGACCACGATCATTCCGCATCGCGAGGCTGATCATCTGGTCACGACAGGTGTTTTCAAACGCAGCCGTAATCCGATCTATCTGGGCGATGCGCTGATCCTTGCCGGGCTCGCCCTGCGCTGGGACGCGCCGATTGCCCTGATTCTGGTGCCGTTGTTCATGTTCACGACCACCCAGCGCTTTATCTTGCCCGAGGAAGACGGGCTGCGCCGGAAATTTCGTGCTGAATTTGCGCACTATTGCGAAAAGACGCGGCGTTGGATCTAGGCGGTGGTGCAATCGACGTGCGGACACCGCCAAACTAGCGCTAACAGTGGTCTTTTTGCCCATGATATAAAAGAACGCGCCGCCTCCTCCCTTGTGAAATATTATTCCGCCATATAATCCAGCCTCTGAACGCAAGAGCAAATATGGGGGATGGTCCGTGAAAATCGGCACACCAAAAGAGATATTTGAAGGCGAAGACCGGGTTGCGATGACGCCGGCCTCTGTCAAGGATCTGCAAAAACTGGGGTTTGAGTGTCTGATTGAGACCGGCGCCGGTGCCAAGGCGGGTTTTTCCGACCAGACATATGCAGATGCAGGCGCGCAGGTTGTCGCAGATGCGGCGGCCCTGTTCGCGGCGGCTGATATCGTGGCCAAGGTCCGCCCGCCCGAAGATGCCGAGGTCAAGCGCCTGCGCGAAGGCCAGACCCTGATTTCGTTCTTCTATCCCGGCCAGAATGAGGCCTTGATGAATGCAGCCAATGACATGGGTGCCACCGTCATCGCCATGGATATGGTGCCGCGTATTTCCCGTGCCCAAAAAATGGATGCGCTGTCCTCCATGGCCAATATCGCGGGCTATCGCGCGGTGATCGAGGCGGGCAACAATTTTGGCCGCTTTTTTACCGGGCAGGTGACTGCCGCTGGTAAGGTGCCCCCGGCCAAGGTGCTGGTGGTCGGTGCGGGTGTTGCCGGTCTTGCCGCGATTGGTACGGCGACATCGCTGGGTGCGATCACCTATGCTTTTGACGTGCGCCCCGAAGTGGCCGAGCAGGTTGAATCGATGGGTGCCGAATTTGTCTTCCTTGATTTCGAGGAAGAGCAGCAGGATGGGTCCGCCACAGGTGGTTATGCCGCTGTTTCAAGCCCCGAATTTGCCGCCGCACAGTTGGCCAAGTTCCGCGAAATTGCCCCCGATATGGATATCGTGATCACGACGGCGCTGATCCCCGGTCGCGATGCGCCAGAGCTTTGGACCAAGGATATGGTCGAGAGCATGAAGCCCGGGTCGGTCATTGTGGACCTTGCGGCCGAACGTGGCGGTAACTGCAAACTAACCGTGAAGGACGAAAAGATCGTCACCGAGAATGGCGTGACGATCATCGGTTATACCGACTTCCCCAGCCGGATGGCCGCGCAATCATCGACCCTTTATGCCACAAATATCCGCCACATGATGACCGATCTGACCCCTGAAAAGGATGGGCAGATCAATCACAACATGGAGGATGACGTGATCCGGGGGGCAACCGCCACCCATAAGGGCGAGATCACATTCCCGCCGCCACCGCCCAAGGTGGCCGCGATTGCGGCGCAGCCCAAGAAGGCCCCGCCAAAGGAGCTGACGCCCCAAGAAAAACGCGCGCAAGAGGTTGCGGCCTTTAATCAGCAGACTCGTAATCAGGTCGGTCTGTTGGCGATTGGTGCCGCGCTCATCCTGGGTATTGGGATGATCCCGGGTATGCCGGCCAGTTTCATGCAGCATTTCATCGTCTTTGTGTTGTCCGTCTTTATCGGCTTCCAGGTGATCTGGAATGTCGCGCATTCGCTGCACACGCCGCTGATGGCCGTCACCAACGCCATTTCGTCGATCATTATTCTGGGTGCGCTGATCCAGATCGGGTCGACCAGTTGGCTGATCACGATCCTTGCCGCGCTGGGCATTTTGATGGCCGCCGTCAATATCTTTGGCGGTTTCCTTGTCACCCGGCGCATGCTTGCCATGTTCCAGAAATCTTGAGGGGGCACCGCTATGGATAACGCTTTCACCATTGCGGCCTATGTTGTTGCCGCCATTCTTTTCATTCTGTCACTTGGGGGGCTTTCGGGTCAGGAAAGTGCCAAACGTGCTGTCTGGTACGGTATCGTTGGTATGGCCATTGCCGTGCTCGCAACGCTGGCAGGGCCCGGTTCCGGCTTGTGGCTTTTTTCCCTTGTCCTCATCGCGATTGGCGCGTTCGTCGGCTACCAACTTGCCACGCGGGTTGAGATGACCCAGATGCCGGAACTTGTCGCGATCATGCACTCACTTGTGGGGCTGGCCGCGGTCTTTGTCGGCTTCAACGCAGACATCATGATCAACTACATCGGCAATATCTATGCCGAGAACGGGCAGGTTCTGGGTGCGGTTGGTGCTGATGGTCTTACCGCGATCGGCCTTCCGAAAGAGGTCTATGATAGCCTGAGCGCCTTTGGTCAGTTGATTGCCAAGAAATCGAGCGTGGAGATTGGCATCCTGCGCGTTGAACTTGTGCTGGGTATCTGGATCGGTGCCGTCACCTTTACTGGCTCTGTCATCGCCTATGCCAAGCTTGCCGGGAATAGCAGCCTGCTGCCGTTCAAGGTGGATACGGCTGCGAAGAAACTGCCCGGTGGTCATCTGTTGAATGCAGGCGCTGCCGCGCTGTCGGTTGTCTTGCTGATCACCTATCTGGGTGGCAGCGGTTCATGGGCATTGGTGCTGTTGACCCTTGCGGGCCTGTTTATCGGCTATCACCTGATTATGGGCATTGGCGGGGCGGATATGCCGGTCGTTGTGTCGATGCTGAACAGCTATTCCGGCTGGGCCGCGGCGGCGATTGGTTTCAGCCTTGGCAATGATCTGTTGATTGTGGTTGGTGCCTTGGTTGGTTCGTCCGGTGCGATCCTGTCTTACATCATGTGCAAGGCGATGAACCGGTCCTTTGTCAGCGTGATCCTGGGCGGCTTTGGCGGCCCTGCGGGTGAGCAGATGGCCGTGGAAGGTGAGCAGGTGGCGATTGATGCCGATGGTGTGGCCACAGCCCTGAATGAGGCTGACAGCGTTATCATTATTCCTGGTTACGGGATGGCCGTGGCGCAGGCGCAGACAGCGGTCGCTGAACTGGTCAAGAAGCTGCGCGCGCAGGGCAAGAATGTCCGCTTTGCCATTCACCCTGTCGCTGGCCGTTTGCCGGGCCATATGAACGTGCTGCTGGCCGAGGCCAAGGTGCCCTATGACATCGTGATGGAGATGGACGAGATCAATGATGACTTCCCGCATACGGATGTTGCCATTGTCATCGGGTCCAATGACATCGTGAACCCGGCCGCACAGGATGACCCGAACAGCCCCATCGCTGGCATGCCGGTGCTGGAATGCTGGAAGGCCAAGCAGGTGTTTGTGTCCAAGCGCGGTCAGGGCACAGGCTATTCCGGTATCGAGAACCCGCTGTTCTTTAAGGACAATACCCGGATGTTCTATGGCGATGCGAAAGCGTCACTTGATACGCTGCTGCCCAAGATCGACTGATCTGGTTGACAGCTGGTAAATGGACCGCCCGCGTGATGCGCGGGCGGTTTTTTGTTGTTTGGTTGTGACATCCTGAAAAGCGCCATGTTATCAGTCATCTACGTTGGAACTTGACTGTCGGCAGTGCGTCGGATTTGTGTCGGCGAAACGTCGGACCCAACGGGCGTTCCCCGCAGGTCTTGTTAACGAATTGCGTTATAGCGCCCATCCCCTTGCCAAGGGGTGAATGCGCCGCACTTGATATCATTGCCCATCGCTGCCACGCTTGCCCCATATTTTAAGTATGGAGGGATTATTATGCCCGTTTCTGTTGGCGCGATTACGCTGTTTATGGGCCCCGTTAACGTGGGTGCCCCTGATGACCTGGAAGGTCCGATCATAGATTTTGTCGGTGCCGCCCAGACCGAGTTGCTGGTGTCGGTTCAAGAGCTGGACCATCGCCCGATTGCCGATGCCCTGATTGCCGCCCGCAGACGTGGCGTGCGGGTGCAGGTTATTCTGGAGCAGGACTACCTGCGTGAGCGCCGGGTGCCGGAGGGTGATGGGCTGGGCGCGCAGGAGTTGAACCGCGAGTTACTGACCCTGATCCTGCGGGTTGGTGTGGATGCGAAGGCGGATTACAATCCGCAAATCTTTCATCAGAAATTCATCGTGCGCGACCGGCAGGCCTTGCTGACCGGATCGACCAATTTCACGACCACCGGGGTCACCAAGAACTTGAATCACCTGGTCATTCTGGAGGATTTGGAGGTCGCCCGCGAATATGCCCGCGAGTTTCGCCAGATGCGCCGGGGCGTTTTTGGCAAGCGCAGCCTTGAGACACCGCGTAAGCCTTTGGAAGGGCATTTTGTCAGTGGCGTAAGGGCCAAGCCGCTCTTTGCACCTGATCATGCCCCGGAGATGGAATTCATCAAACAGATGATCAAGGCCGAGACCCGGATTGATTTTGCTGTCTTCACCTTTGCCCAATCGTCGGGGATTGACGATGCGCTGGTCAATGCCCGCCAGAAAGGGTTGGCGGTGCAAGGCGTACTGGATCGCAGGCAGGCCAACCAAAAATGGGCGTCCAAGGGGACGCTGGTGGATGGCGGCATTACCTTACATCGCAACAAGACTGGCACCGGGGTGCGCAAGGTGCATCACAAGCTGATGGTGATTGATGATGCGCTGACGATCCTTGGGAGCTTTAACTACACCGGCCCGGCCAATCTGGTGAATGATGAAAATATCATGGTGCTGGGTGACTTGGATCTACCGCCAGGGCAGGCCCGCGATGATCAGGCTGTGCTGGCACGCTACGCCCGTGATGAAATTGACCGGATCATCGCCGATCAGGCGGAGCCGATTGAGGTGACACCGGCCCCCTAAACCGTCCGGCGCAGCGGATGTGTGTTCTGTTATGCTGAGGGGGGTGTCGCGGCGGTGATCCAGCTGCCGGGGGCGACCCCGTCCAATGTCCATGACCCGACCCGCCAGCGTATCAGCCGCAGGGTGGGGAACCCGATATGTGCCGTCATCCGCCGGACCTGCCGGTTGCGTCCTTCGCTGATCGTGATCTCGATCCAGTGATCCGGCACGGATTTGCGATACCGTACAGGTGGGTTGCGCGGCCAGATATCGGGGGGCGCGATGAGTTGCACCTTGGCCGGTCGCGTTGGCCCATCCTTGAGCGTCACCCCAGCGCGCAGAGAGGCAAGGTCAGCATCCTGTGGGTCGCCTTCGATCTGAACCAGATAGGTTTTCGTCAGCTTGTGTTTCGGATCGCTGATCTTTGCCTGCAACTTGCCATCATCGGTCAGCACCAGCAGCCCCTCGCTATCCCGGTCAAGCCGCCCGGCAGGATAGACCCCGGGCAAGTCGATATAGCCCGACAGGGTTGGCCGAGATGTGGGGCTACGTGTATCGGTGAATTGCGACAGCACCCCAAATGGTTTGTTGAACAGGATTGTTTGGCCCATGCAGCCGATTTGCCCCAGTTTGGCCCGTAGGTCCATAAGGATATGCCCCGGACGCGTCCGGTATACGGTTGTACGCCGCTAACGTGTTATAAAGATTTGATTTTTTTGTTTACAGCAGCCGAAACCCCGCTAGGCTGCTGGCAGAGAATGACCGAATGAAGGTGCGCAGCCATGCCCCCGATTGCCGACCATCCGTTGCGCTATGCGATGGCGAATGAACTGCATGCCAGGCCGTTTCCGTCGGTCTCGGCCCCCAGCCGGGCCGCTTTTCTGGCGTTGAAACCTGCTGAAAACGCCGCTGGCCGCGACCGGGGGGCCGATCGTGCCCATCTGATTGACCTGCTTGATCGCTTTGGGGCGAAACATCCGCCCCCCGATGCGACGCATTATTTTGGTGAGATCGGCAAGCATCATTTGAAATGGGAAAGTCACACCGAATTTGTGACCTACACCGTGTTTGGCGAAGGCGTTGCTCAACGCCCGTTTGATGCCGCCACATTTGCGGTGTTTCCGCAGGATTGGCTGGAAAATGCGCCGGGCACACGCATTACCTCTGCCCTGATCCGGGTTGAGGTTGCCGAGGGCGATGATGGTATTGCGGGCAAGGTACAGGATTGGATGGTGCCAGAGAGCCTCGCTATCAGTCGTGTGCTGGAGGATGATCTGGTCATTGCCGGTGATTTTCGGATTGATACGGCCGGGCATATGCGTTTTGCCCTGTTCGCTCGCCCGCATGTGGGCAAACGACGTATCGGCCGCGTGATTCAGCGCCTTTGCGAGATCGAGACTTATAAGGCGATGTCGATGCTGGGGTTGAGCCGCGCGCGCGCGCTAGGCCCGCAAATGGCCAAGGCGGATGCGGCGCTGAGCAAACTGCTGAGCGATATGTGCGGCAATACGGCTGATCCGGCGATGATTTTGCAAGAGTTGCTGGAAATCTCGGCCGAGTTGGAAAACACGATTGCGCAAAGCGAGTTTCGTTTCGGTGCGACAGGGGCTTATGAGATGATCGTGAATCAACGGATCGCCATCCTGCGCGAGGAACGGTTTGGTGGGCGCCAGACATTTGGCGAATTCATGATGCGCCGGTTTGATCCGGCGATGCGCACGGTGACATCAACGCAAGGGCGGCTGCGGGCGATGTCGGACCGGGCGTTGCGTGCGGGCAATCTGTTGCGGACACGGGTGGATGTGGAACGATCTGCCCAGAACCAGGATTTGCTGACCAGCATGGACAAACGCGCCGATCTGCAACTGCGATTGCAGCGCACCGTGGAGGGTCTGTCGGTTGTCGCGATCAGCTACTACGCGGTCAATCTGGTGCTGTATCTGTTAGGACCATTGGAAGAAAGCTTTGGCATCTCCAAGGTGGTTATGGCCGCGTTGGCAACGCCTGTGGTGCTGTTTGCGGTGTGGCTGATGGTACAGCGTATCAGGAAGCATATGGAGTAGTGGCGGCGGTGGTCGTTGGCTGCGAAGGCGATGCGCCCCACGGCAAGAACCCGGGCCCCAATATCACGAGATCAGGCACTTCTTTCAAAACGGGTTTTAAACTAGACTTACTACCATTGATTGATGAATTGGGAGTGAGTGTATGCATGGGTGGGGTTTTGGATATGCGATTTTTAGTGCGGTTCTGGGTGCTGTTATCGGTTGGTTGGGCAGTTGGGTTCATTCGCTGATACTTGAAAGGAACAAAGAAAAAGAGAAACAAAGTCCTTTCAACAAGATACTCGGCTTCAATGCCGATCCGGTTTTGATCATTTACCCGCCACGAGATTACTTCGAAAAATATGATGTCGAAGGCGAACGTACAGAACGTGAAGTCCGATCTTTTCTTCCCGGTACGTCGACCGAAGACTTCTTGGCCATCAACAACATGATTACTGTTTTGAATACGCTAAACAAGCCGTACAAAATCAGGACATGGGACAAGCTCGACGGGCTCGATCTGGGAAAGCATAATCTGGTGCTTATCTGTAGTCCAAAGTCGAACAGGACATCTGGGCAGTTCCACGATTACGTCAGAGATAATTTCAGCGGGAGCTATCAGTTCAGCACATATGAGGCCAAGGTGCCCGAAGCTAATAAGCCAGAGTCACTTTGGGGCACAGAGGCCCGCTATATTTTGCGTAAACCGGATGCAGACGCAGATGTTGACGCCCCGCTTACCTTGAGATCAGAAAGTTTCGAGGAGCACGAGGATTATGAAAGCGCCCCGAATTCAACCGTCGTAAATCGGGTCTATCATGACTATGGCATTATTACGCGAAGTAGGAACATCTGGGCCAAGACGGTGGACGGTGCTCCAGCACCAAGTGCAATACTGATTTCTGGGATCAGGGGCATTGGGACTTGGGGCGCGGCGGAATGCATAAAGAAACGGCAGCTAACCATTGCCTCCAAGCTTGATGAACTTGATCATTCTGAGGGTTTCTCTTTATTGGTTCGCATCGAATATCAGAATGCCGACATAACTGATCATGAAATTGGTAAGCCCTACAGGCTGTCACCAAAGACATCATGACCGTCTGACAAGCGAATATTTGCCTCGTTTTCTGCCGCCCAGCGCAAAGCATTCTACGAAGCACGCCACGGCGCTTTGTCCGACATGGAACTGTAGTGGGTAACCTTTGGCTCGTGAAACAGCCAAGGTGACCACAATCTTGCTGCTACAGCCCCCGGATGCGTGGGTCGAGCGCGTCGCGTAGCCCGTCGCCGATGTAGTTGACCGACAGCACCGTCAGCGAAATCGCCAGCCCCGGCCAGATCACCCGCTCGGGGAAGGATGTCATCCGGTCCACACTGTCAAACAGGATTTTTCCCCATGTGGGGAAGTCTGATGGGAAGCCAAGCCCCAGAAACGACAGCGCGCTTTCGGTGATGATCGCCGTGGCTAGCCCAAGGGTTGCTGACACCATGATCGGTGACAGGACATTGGGTAGCAGGTGCCGGGTGATCATCCGCCGCGCAGGTGTTCCGATAGATCGTGCCGCCAGCACGAATTCCCGCTCTTTCAGCGCCATCACATCGCCGCGCACGATCCGCGCTGTCTGCATCCATGATGTGATCCCGATCCCGACCACGATCAGGATGAAGATCCCGTTTTCTGGCCCAAACGCAGCCCGCAACGGATCGCGGAAGAGGAGCATCATCACCAACAAAAGTGGCAAGAGGGGCAGGGCGAGGACAAGATCGGTGAACCGCATCAGGATCCCGTCCAACCGGCGGAAATAGCCTGCCAGCACCCCGATGGTGGTTCCAAGGAACAAGGTCAGGATCATTGCGGTCCAGCCGACTGCCAGCGATATCCGCCCGCCTTGCATGATATTGGCCATGATGTCGCGGCCCAGATTGTCGGTGCCCATCGGGTTTCCCCAACTGACTTTGGCACTGCTATCAACGAGGCCGATATAGATGGGCCGCACATCCTTGTTCCGGATATCGAGCTTACCAGGGTCCACGTCCCAGATCACCGGGCCGATGGTTACGAAAAGCGTGATGAAGATCAGAAAGAACAGCCCGAACACGGCGCCCTTATGGGTTTTGAACTGGTCCCAGACATCCGCCCATTGGTTGCGTGTTTTTTCGACGGTAAGCGGCGCGGAACTATCACCGGCGGTCAGGACCGGCTTGGCGGGACGCTGTGGCAGGTTATCAGTCATAGCGGATCCTCGGGTCAAGAATGCCGTAGAGGATATCGGCAATCAGGTTCATCATCACGATCAGCACGGCCAGAAGGAAGGTGATGGTCATCACCATTGGAATGTCGGAACCTTGCAGCGCGATGATCAGCAACTGCCCCAACCCGTTTACCTTGAAAATCTGTTCGGTGATGATCGCACCGCCAAAGATTGATGGGATGCCGAGGGCAATCACGGTGACCACGGGGATCATCGAATTCCGCACCACATGTTTCATGACCACAACGCTTTCCGACATGCCCTTGGCCCGGGCCGTACGCACATAGTCCTGTCCCAGATTGTCCAGCATTGACGCCCGCATATAGCGGCTGACCTGTGCGGTTGTCTGTAGCGCCAGCACCATGACCGGCATGATCATCTGTTTCAGCTGGAAGATGAAGCTATTCCAGTCATCAACGACATGGGTGGTATCATAGATCGAGGGCAGCCATTTCAGCTGTACCGAAAAGATCACGATCAGCAGCACCCCGGAAAAGAAGGGCGGAACGGAAAAGCCGATCATCGACACGAAAGTACCTGCCTGATCAAAGACCGAATATTGCCGGTAGGCACTGATGATCCCGATAGGCAGGGCGATCAGCACCCCAACCACATAGGACATGCCAACAACCCAGAGCGTCTGCGGCATCCGCTGGGCGATGGTGTCAAAGACCGGGCTGCGCGACTGGAAACTGATGATGCGCTGTGCCCCGTCGGCGAAATTTGTGCCGAAAGCGTTATCGATCCAGTATTGCGGCTCGACCACAAAGAATTGCCGCAGCCAGAGCGGGAAGCGCACATACCAAGGCTCACCCAAGCCCAATGCAAGGCGCATTTCCTGCCGGACTTCTGGGGGGATCGTCAGGGGCATGCTGGCCATTGGATCGCCGGGGGCGAGTTCGAGCAGCATGAAAATCACAAAAGCAATAAACAAAAGCGTCGGGATCGAGATCAGCACGCGACGGAAAGTGTATGTCAGCATAATGACGCCTTGGTTGATGGTTTTTGCAAAAAGAGGATACCCGTCCCGGACTTGATCCGGGACCTCCACCTGTCGTTGGGCGGACCTGCCCGAGGGGGAGGCCCCGGGTCAAGCCCGGGGCGGGATCATGGTTTACTCGCCGATGCGATACCAGTCAGCGATATTCCAAAGCTCGGAATCCCAGACGTTCAACGCCACACCGCCAAGTGTCTTGGCATGGGCCGAGTTCCGGCCACGGTGGGTCAGCGGCAGGATGATATATTCCTGCATCAGCATGTCGTTCATCGCCTTGGCCAGACGCGCACGTTCGTCGATGTCGCCGGTGGACGCCATTTCAGCGCGCAGGGCGTCATAGTCTTCGGAACAGAAGCGCGGCATGTTGTTGCCCTGCCACTGTGTTTCCGGACGTGGTGCATCATCGCAGACCCAGTTGGCCATGTATGATTCAGGGTCTGTGCCGTCGAAGTTGTTGGTGTACATTTCAACATCGGCAAAGAACTTCTGGAACGTATCAGGCGAACCTGGGTCCGAGCCAAAGAACACCGACGCGTCGATATTGCGCAGCTCGACCTCGATCCCGATTTCTTCCCACCACTGTTTGATCAGAGCCTGATAGTCCTGACGTACAGCGTTGGTGGATGTTTGGTACAGCACCGACAGACGCACGCCGTCTTTTTCGCGTACACCATCACCGCCAGCGACCCAGCCTGCTGCGTCAAGCACGGCATTTGCCCCTGCGATATCCTGCACAAGGCAGCCATCATTGGCCGAAGAGTTGAAGATTGCTGGTGCGGGCAGCACGTTGCAGGTCAGTTTGCCGAACTCGCCATAGCCAACTTCGGTCAGCAATGCGCGGTCGATGGCCATCGACATGGCCTGACGCACTGATTTGTCGGTCAGGAACGGGTGCGGGTGTTTGGCTGTGCCGCGCTCTTCGCCCAGTTCAGCTGACGGATCGGTCATGTTGATCATGATCCGTTCGACGGATGTCCCGAAGGCCACGACGTTTTCGCCGATCCCTGTTTCGGCCATGCCGGACAGCACGTCGGGTGCCAGCTGCAGGTTCCAGGCGTAGTCGAATTCGCCTGTTTCATGCACGGCGCGACCGGCTGCGGCCGCGTCACCGCCGCCTTTGAAGGTTACGGATGCAAAGGCAGGCTTGCCTGCTTCACGGTAGTTTTCATTGGCCACGGCTGTGAACACGTCATTGGTGCGGAAATCCGTTACCACAAACGGGCCAGTCCCGATGGGTCCAAAGTTTTCATCCGTGCATTCAGGTGCTTTTGGCCCGAGGCATTCGGCGAACTGCGCCTTTTGGATGATCGGCGCCTGTGCGCCCACGAAAGGACCATAGGGGAACGGCTTGGCCACGCTGAAATTGACCACGACGGTCAATTCGTCAGGTGTGTCCACGCTGACCACGTCGAGGTATTTTTCACCCTGGGCACAACCGCCACCTTCGGCGGTGCAGTATTCCCAGCTGAATTTTACATCCTCAGAGGTCACGGGCGTGCCATCGGACCAGAGCAGGCCTTCTTGCAGTTTCCATGTAATGGATTTGAGATCTTCGGAGACCCCACCATTGGCAACGGTGGGCACTTCCTGTGCTAGCCAGGCAACCAGATTGCCGTCTGTATCGTAACGTGCAAGCGGTTCCAGCATCAGGCTGGCGGCTTCCAGTTCCTTAGTGCCGCCGGACAGATAGGGGTTCAGGATCGATGGCGCTTGCCAATAGATCACCTTGACCTCGCCATCGCGCCCACGTTCGCCTTCGTGGCCGTCGGCAATCGCCATTGGGGCCCATGCCATGCAGGCTGCGGCACCCATCAGGGCTGATTTGAGTTTCATTGTCTTTCTCTCCTTATTGGTTCGCTCTTGATGCCTCATAACCTGCGGTTCATCCCGCAGTGTCGTTATTGTCGTTGTAAAGGTGGCAAGCCGTGTACCGGCCCGGCCGGACCTCTCGATAAACGGGTTCATCGGTTTTGCAGATATCCATCACCGCCGGGCAGCGGGTGCAGAAATTGCATCCTTGCGGCGGGTTGGAAGGGGAGGGCACATCGCCTTGCAGGATGATCCGTTCGACCTTGTCTTCCAGACTGGGGTCGGGTTCGGGCACCGCGGACAGCAGGGCTTGCGTGTAGGGGTGTAGCGGTTCGGCGTATAACGCTTCGCGCGGGGCGAGTTCGACGATCTTGCCCAGATACATTACCGCAACGCGGGTTGCGATATGCCGCACCATGGACAGGTCATGGCTGATAAACAGATAGGTCAGTCCGAATTGTTCCTGCAGATCTTCCAACAGGTTGACCACCTGCGCCTGAATGGACACGTCCAGTGCCGCAATCGGTTCATCACAAACGATAAATTTGGGGTTCAGCGCAAGTGCGCGGGCGATGCCGATCCGCTGCCGCTGCCCGCCGGAAAAGGCGTGGGGGTAGCGTTTGGCGAATTTGCGGTTCAGGCCAACGGCATCCATCAGCTCGCCCACCTTTTCGCGCTTTTCGGCATCAGACATGCTGGTATGTTCGTCCAGCGGTTCCTTGATGATCGCCTCGACGGTCATGCGCGGGTTCAGCGATGCCTGCGGGTCCTGAAACACCATCTGCATTGTTGGGCGCATCTCGCGCAATTGGTTTTGCGGTGTCTCACCGATTTCGCGGCTATCGATGGTGATTGATCCCGACGTGATATCGTAAAGCCGCAGCACCGCGCGTCCGCAGGTGGATTTGCCGCAGCCGGATTCGCCGACAAGCCCCAGCGTTTCACCCTCCATCACATCAAAGCTGACGCCATCAACCGCCTTCACCTCGCCTACCCGGCGGCGCAGGAGCCCGGCATAAATCGGGAAATGCATTTTCAGGTCGCGCACACTGACCAATGGTTGATCATTTTCGCCGGTATCAAGCATCGCGCGGTCCCCCGGTGCGGGCGTCAAAGAAACAGGCGGCGTCATGACCATCGCCCAGATCATAGCGTGGCGGGTTTTCACGCGCGCAGCGGTCAAATGCCACATCGCAGCGGTCCCGGAACGGGCAGGCGCTGGGGGCGTTCATCATGATCGGCGGCTGCCCTTCGATGATGGTCAGCCGTGCGGCGCGTTCACCGTGGATCGTGGGGATCGTTTTGAGCAGCGCGCGGGTATAGGGGTGTTGTGGATTGCGGAACAATTCCTTGACCGGCGCATGTTCAACAACCTGTCCGCCATACATCACCATCACCCGGTCGGCGATACCGGCAATCACCCCCAGATCATGGGTGATCCAGATCACGGCCATGCCAAGCTTGCTGCGCAATTCCTTCATTAATTCAAGGATTTGCGCCTGAATTGTCACGTCAAGCGCGGTGGTGGGTTCATCGGCGATCAACACCTGCGGATCACAGGCCAGCGCGATGGCAATCATCACCCGCTGGCGCATGCCGCCGGAGAATTGGTGCGGATAGTCTGTCAAGCGTCGCTCTGCATCCGGGATGCCGACCAATTCAAGCAATTCCTGCGCCCGCTTGGCGGCGTCACGTTTGTTCAGCCCCATATGTTTGCGCAGCGGTTCCATGATCTGCATGCCGACATTGAACACCGGATTGAGCGAGGTCATCGGATCCTGAAACACAAAGCCGATCTTGCCGCCGCGCACGGCGCGCAGCGTTTCGGCATCAACTTTCAGCAGGTCATTGCCCCCGAAGGTGACCGTGCCGCCGCGGACATCCGCAGGCGGGGACGGCAGCAGCCCCAAGAGCGACATCATCGTCACCGATTTTCCCGATCCACTTTCGCCAACAACGCCCAGCAGTTCACCCGGCTTGAGGGCGAAGCTCACATCATTGACGGCGTGGACTTCACCAGCACGCGTTTTGAATACAGTTTTGAGGTCCCGGACATCCAGAACAGGCAGCGCCCCATCGGGCATATGGAACCTCCCAGGTGGTTCGTTTTTTGTTTTTTGCCGCTGCTTTGCGCATTTGTGCGGCGATTAAGCAGGACGGTAACATCTATTTTTAATCCCGCAACCTGATTCCTGTTTGCGGTTGGTCCTGATCGCCGCCACACTGCATTTGCCCCGGCGTTACGCAATAATGTTCCATGATTGCCGGAAAATTAGTGCGAAAGGAAAACCCATGACGCTGAGCGCCCGCGTATTGATGGATCGCCTGATCAGTTTCCCTACGGTCAGCCGCGACAGTAATCTGGATCTGATCGATTTTGTTGAGACTTATTTGGACGATCTGGGCGTTAAATCGACTCGCGTCCCAAATGAGGATGGCACAAAGGCCGCCCTATATGCCCATGTCGGACCGGATGTGGATGGCGGTGTTGTTCTGTCCGGCCATACTGATGTTGTCCCTGTTGACGGGCAGGCATGGGAGACGGACCCGTTTGTGGTGACCCAGAAGGGTGACAAGCTGTACGGCCGCGGCACATGCGACATGAAGGGGTTTGATGCGCTGGCCTTGTCCGCCGTGCCATTGGCACTTGAACGCGGCATCAAACGCCCGCTGCAGATCGCGCTGAGCTATGATGAGGAAATCGGCTGTACCGGTGCCCCGCCGATGATTGATCACATGGTGTCCATGGGGATGCCCCGCGCCGACACAGTGTTGGTGGGTGAGCCGTCGATGATGAAGATCGTGACCGGCCATAAGGGTGGTGTGGGCTATGATATGCATTTCAGAGGGTTCGAGGTGCATTCATCACTGCAACATACTGGGGTCAGCGCGGTAATGATGTCGGCCCGGCTGATCGAATGGGCCAATCAGGTGAACGCGGAAAACGCAACTCGGACCCCCGGACCACTCGCGGCTGAATTTGTGCCCCCCTACACCACATTACATGTCGGGATGATTGAAGGTGGCACCGCCCATAACATTACCGCAAAGGACTGCAATTTTGTGATGGGCCTGCGGATTGTTCCCGGTGAGGATACCGCAGCGTGGGAAGCCCGAATCGCGGCCAAGGTAGCGGAAATCGCAGCCGAGATGCAGGCCATTCATCCTGATGCCGGGATTAACATGGAACGTGTTTTCAACGTGCCCGGCCTGATCCCGGAGGATGATGGCAAGGCCGAAGCGTTGGCCCGCCAGTTGACCGGGGACAATGCGCGCGGTGTCGTCAGCTATGGGACCGAGGCCGGCCAGTTTCAGGAGCGCGGCTATTCCGCCGTGATCTGTGGCCCCGGCGACATCGCCCAGGCGCATCAGCCTAATGAGTTCATCACCGTGGATCAGTTCCGGCAGGGCGAGGCGTTTATCAGCCGTCTGGTGGACATGCTGGCGGAATAATTCATATTGGCGACGAAACAACAGGAGTGTCCCATGCCCGTTAAAAACCGTTTCGCTGAATTGCTACCAGAGATTACCGCTTGGCGCCGTGATTTGCACGAAAACCCCGAGATCCTATTTGAAACGCACCGTACCTCGGCCATCGTTGCCGAAAAGCTGGAGGCGTTTGGTTGTGATGAGATTGCGACTGGCATTGGCCGCACAGGCGTTGTGGGCGTGATCAAGGGCAAGACGGACACGTCGGGCAAGGTCATTGGTTTGCGCGCCGATATGGATGCGCTGCCTATTCATGAACAGACTGGCTTGGACTATGCGTCAAAAACTGACGGGGCGATGCATGCTTGCGGTCATGATGGCCACACGGCGATGTTGCTTGGAGCGGCCAAGTATCTGGCCGAGACCCGCAATTTTGACGGCACCGTTGTTGTCATCTTTCAGCCCGCCGAAGAAGGCGGCGGTGGCGGCAAGGAAATGTGCGATGACGGCATGATGGACCGGTTTGGCATTCAGGAAGTGTATGGCATGCATAACTGGCCCGGTCGTCCGGTGGGCACATTCGCCATTCGTCCTGGCGCGTTTTTTGCCGCAACCGACCAGTTTGATATCATCATCGAAGGCAAGGGCGGCCATGCGGCCAAGCCGCAGCAGACGGTCGATTCGACCCTTGTGGCGGCCCATGTTGTCACCGCCCTGCAATCCATCGCCAGCCGCAATGCTGACCCGGTCGATCAGATTGTTGTGTCGGTCACATCAATCGAATCGTCATCGAAGGCCTTTAATGTCATTGCCCAGCGGGTCGCCATGAAGGGCACCGTGCGCACCATGTCTGCCGAGATGCGTGATCTGGCTGAAACCCGACTGAAGGCGATTTGCGAAGGCACTGCCGTCACTTTTGGGGCTACTGCCGATGTCACCTATTACCGTGGCTATCCTTGCATGGTGAACCATGCGGATCAGACCGCCTTTGCCGCTGATGTGGCCAAATCGGTGTCGGGTGATTGCGAAGATGCGCCATTGGTGATGGGCGGCGAAGATTTCGCCTTTATGCTGGAAGAACGACCCGGTGCGTACATTCTGGTGGGCAATGGCGATACCGCGTCGGTGCACCACCCCGAATATAACTTTAACGATGAAGCCATCCCTGCGGGCTGCAGTTGGTGGGCGGAGATTGTCGAACAGCGGATGCCTGCGGCTTAGCTTGCTTGCTGACAATCCCCGGTAAAGCGGATCTGCTGGATGGGGACGAAGTCCCGGAACCTGGCAAGTGAGGCCGGGCGCAGCGTCATATGACAATCGAAGGCTGCGGTGTGCCCCGAAATACGGGCAGTCAACCGGGCGGTGATGATCTGGTTGTCTGGCGGCGCTTTGGCGCTGGTGAGCCATGGCAGGACGTCAGACCAAAAGATGGCGGCATTTGATGGGGCGGTCTGGATCATCCATAGTTCTTGCCTGATCGTGGCCCCGGCGGGCAGCGATGTGACCGCCCATGGGGTGCGTGTATTGGTTTCGATCACCCCTTCAATCCGATGTGAGACATGCCAGACCTGATCAAATCCGGCGCTGACCTGTGGTGCAGTAGGCGGCAGTTTCAGGTCAAGTGATATCGCAGTGACTGTACGCCCGATCCGATCATTGTTCTTAAGCACGGCCTCAAAACTGACGGCAAGCCGCGATCTGTCACAGTTTTCGACGAGCAATCCGGAGTTGCCGCGCGCATATTCCTCGAACGCCGCCTGATTGGTGAACCGATAAAAACAACGCAAGGTCAGGCGCGGGAAGCCGACCGCGACGTCTGGCGTTGTCAGTGTATCGTAGACCTCTCCGCTAAACCGATACGCGCCAAGGAGTGCGGCGGGAAATCCGATCAACACAGAGACGACGCCGAAGACTTTGCTGGTCTGCACAGCCTTATTGAACAGCGACGCCAGCATCGGTCAATTGTTGATGGTGGTTGTACCGCTCGGAACCTCCACCGGGTTCAGGCGGATGCTGTCGAACTGCTCGTTCTGTGCGCCGGGATGCGTGCTGGGGCAATCGCAATAGGGCCCGGCAGGATCGTCCAATGTGATTGGGATGTCCCCGGCAACGACACGCACATCGGTGTCATCCACCGGGTCTGTTGGATTATCCGGCGTCACCGGAGCGGGCTGCGCGGGTGTTGTCGTTTGGGTTGGCGTCACGGATTGGCCATTTGCGGACGCTGCGCCGCTTGTCTCACCATCCGGTATTTGTGCCGCTTCAGTCGTGTAGCTTTCGTCGCATCCGCCAAGCAAGCTGATGATCGACACCATGAAAATCGCATTGCGCATGGCAATATCCTCCTGAAAATTTAGTCTTTAAAATTTGCCGTGTAATGAGGGGACCTTAGCATATTTCGCGTGGCTTGTCAGGCATCGTGGCCAGCGGCGCGCCCAGAGGGTGTGAATGCCATCCGGACACCGCCTAAATTGACAGTGAAACAAAGGCTGTTATGCCTGTGTTATGGCAAAGGACTATACGCTGACTGGTACGGCTGGACGAGCAGCTGTTCGGGCGGGTCTGGCGAAACCGAACTGGTATCGCCCGGCGGTGGACCCCCAAATGATACGTGATCTGATGAAAAAGTCAGATGCGCTGGCATTGCGCGATACAGCGATCTGGATTGGGGCGATGATCCTGTCGGCAGGTATTGCGATTGCGTTATGGCCTTCGTGGTGGTCGGCCCCGTTTTGGTTCATCTATGGCGTGCTTTACGGCTCTGCCTCGGATTCGCGTTGGCATGAATGCGGGCATAAGACCGCGTTTCAGACCCCGTGGATGAACGAGGTCGTCTATCAGATTGCCAGTTTCATGCTGATGCGAAACCCGGTCATATGGCGGGCCAGTCATGTCAGGCACCATACTGATACCGTAATTGTCGGGCGTGATCCCGAAATCGTGGCGATGCGCCCGCCTGATCTGGTCCGGGTTGCGTTGAACCTGTTTGGCATCGTCGACACCTTTGTTCTGATCAAGCGGATGTTCCTGCATGCCAGCGGGCGATTGCACCCGGACGAGGCTGCATATCTACGCGATACTGCGCAAGCCCGGGTTTTTCTGGTCGCTCGGATATGGTTGCTGATCTATGCCGGTACGGTGGTTTTGGCCCTGTGGTTAGGATCGATCTTGCCTCTTATGGTCATCGGATTGCCCCGGTTTTATGGTGCGTGGCATCACGTCATGACCGGGTTATTGCAGCATCTGGGTTTGGCCGAGAACGTGACCGATCACCGGTTGAATACGCGTACCGTGCTGATGAACCCGGTCAGCCGGTTCATTTATCTCAACATGAATTACCATCTGGAACATCACATGTTCACCATGGTGCCTTATTACCATTTGCCGAAGCTGCATGAACTGATCAAACATGACGTACCTGCGCCAGATCAATCCATCTTTGCGGCTTTTCGCAGGTTGATACCGGTGCTGGTGAAACAGTTGCGCCAGGCGGAGGCGGTTATCATTCCTGATTTGCCTGAGGGCGCAACGCCATATCGGGAAGAGGTGAAAAAACTGCGGCGGTTTGCGGCGTGACTTAAAGCGTTACGCCAAAAACCCGCAATCACCTGAACGCTGCCTGAAACCCGCGATTTCAACGCGTTAAGTGATAGATGATGTTTCAGGTATTTCGTCAAGCGCCAGAGTGTGTCGCCACATCAGATCCGAGGGGCGAGGATTTGATGCACCGTCTCTTCATATAACTGTCGGCCGCCTAGCCACCTGTATGTGACATGTGGCGGCTGACTTGCCCGTCGATCTGTTGGCGGGAATAGTCGAAATCATGGCCCTTGGGTTTCAGGGCGATGGCCGCCCTGATCGCGTCTTCCAGCACATCGTCCGCCTCTGACGCCCGCAAGGGGCCGCGCAGGTCGGAATGGCCTTCCTGCCCAAGACAGGTGTAAATCTCGCCGGTGCAGGTGATACGGACCCGGTTGCAGCTTTCGCAGAAATTATGGGTCAGTGGCGTGATGAAGCCGATCTTTTGCCCAGTATTTTCAACCCGGACATAGCGCGCCGGCCCGCCGGTGTTTTCGGGGAGGTCCGTCAGGGCAGAGCGGGTTTCGATCTGGGTGCGCAAATCCTTGAGCGACCAATATTGGCCAAGCCGGTCCTCGTTGCCCAGATCGCCCATTGGCATGACCTCGATGAAAGTCAGGTCCATGTCACGGTCGGCGCACCAATCGGTCAGGGTAAAGAGCTCATCTTCGTTGAACCCCTGCAAGGCGACCGTGTTGATCTTGACCCGCAGCCCGGCCTTTTGCGCCGCATCGATACCACGCAGAACCTGGGGCAGGCGGCCCCAGCGGGTGATCTGGGCGAATTTTGCATCGTCCAGCGTATCGAGCGAGACGTTGACCCGCCGTACGCCCGCAGCAAAAAGATCATCGGCGTATTTTTCCAATTGGCTGCCATTGGTGGTCAGCGTCAATTCCTTGAGCGCGCCGGTTTCCAGATGCCGGGACATGCTGCGAAAGAAGGTCATGATCTCGCGCCGCACAAGCGGTTCACCGCCAGTGATCCGCAGCTTTTTTACCCCTAGCCGGACAAAGGCCGAACACATGCGATCCAACTCTTCGAGCGTCAGCAGCTCTTTCTTGGGCAGGAAGGTCATGTTTTCCGACATGCAATAAACACAGCGAAAATCGCAACGGTCCGTCACAGATATCCGCAGGTAATCGATGGCGCGCGCAAATGGGTCGATCAATGGGGTGTTCATGGGGTCAACCTAGGCAGGGGCGGGCCATTGCGCAAGCACCAAGCCGTGACTTGCAACCGCCATTTCAGCGACATAACGTCATGGGCATGAAACAGACTTTGCTGATGATCCCGATCCTGGCCATGGCGGCCTGTGCCACCCCATCTTTTCAGGGGCCGTTTGGTGTGCCGCAAGATGGCGCCGTTGATACGGCGGTGCCTGCTCCAACCCTTGATCCAACCCCGCCGCCGCCACCGCCCAGCAATGCGACCACGGTCGATCAGTTTGACACGACCACAGCCGAGGATCGTAAAGAAGCGCAGGTGATTAACGCATCGGTGACCACATCGGAGCTGGGCACCACGATAGCGTCATTGGGGCCACCCACAGAACCGGGTATCTGGCTGAAGACGCCGCTGGTATCGGCCTTGACCCCCGGTCGCGCGACCTATCAGGGTAAGACGATCAATATTGAGTTGCGCCCATCGGGCGGCGCCGCAGGATCAGGCAGCCAGATCAGCCTTGCTGCGATGCGATTGATCGGTGCGCCGCTGACCAGCCTTGCGGAGCTGACAGTGTCCAGCCAGTAAGATGGGTTTAAACCCATCTTACGTTGGTAATTTCCGTGACGCTTCCCTGACCGCAAAGGGTTTCATGGCGCTGGCGTGCTGATCCAGAAATGTGGTCACCCGCGCGGGGTCATGTTTTGACAATTCCCGCAGCCACCATCCGATAGCTTTCTGGATGAACCATTCATGGTCTGTCACGTATGATGCAGCCCAGCCCAGCACCCGGTCGCGGATCTCAAGATCGCCGGGTTTGGGGTTGTTCTGTTTGGTCCATGGCAGGGTCATCACCAGTGCGGCGCGTTTCGTCCATAGATGGTCCGAGACTGTCCAGCGTTCGACCTGATCCAGCCGGGCAGGGTCCGCGACCAGTCGTTTCTGCCCTGCGATACTGGCATGGTCCGCCACCGCCCATGCGTCAAAATCAGGCACCCAGCTGGCGATCAGGTCCCATGCGCCGCTGTCATCGGGCCTGATCCGCGCCTGGGTCAGCAGTTTGGCCGCCGCGACCCGCGCCTCATGTGCGTTGCTTTTCCATAGCCTCTTGGCCAAGGCCAGCCTTGTGTCCAGATCAACCGTCGCCCGCCATTCTTTCACCAGCGCGTCGATATCTGGGTTGGCCACGCCGCAATAGGGCCGGTCCACCTTGTGATAGCGGTGCATTTCGGATGCTTTCGCGGCATCGCCAGTGGTGCGCAGGGCGGCAAGAGCGGCTGCGGGCGTCATTCAACGGTCACGGATTTTGCCAGATTGCGCGGCTGATCCACATCCGTGCCCTTGGCGATGGCAGTGTGGTAGGCGATCAACTGGGCGGGAACGGCGTAGAGGATGGGCGCCAGAAATGGGTCAATCTCTGGCATCAGGATCGTTTCCCAGACGCCTTCGCCAGCTTCGGCGGCCCCCTTTTTATCGGTGATCAAAAGAACCTTGCCGCCGCGCGCCATGACCTCTTGCATGTTCGAGATGGTCTTTTCGAAAAGCGCGTCGCGGGGCGCCATGACAATAACGGGCACATGTTTGTCGACCAAAGCGATTGGGCCGTGCTTGAGTTCGCCGGATGCGTAAGCTTCGGCGTGTATATAGCTGATCTCTTTCAGTTTCAATGCACCTTCATGCGCAAGGGGATACATCGCCCCGCGACCCAGAAACAGGATATCCCGCGCCTCCGCCAGCTTGCGCGATATCTTGGTTGATTTGTCTTCGATACCCAAGGCGATGTTCAGAACGCCCGGCAGCGCGCGCAGATTTGCCAGTTTGTCGGCGAGTTCCGCCTCATCAATGCGTCCGCGCACATGGGCAGCCTGCAACGCCAGAATGGCAAGTGTTGTGAGCTGGCAGGTGAAGGCCTTGGTTGAGGCCACGCCGATTTCGGTGCCTGCGAGAATTGGCAGCGCTATATCGCTTTCGCGCGCGATGGAGCTTTCGGGGACATTGACCACTGATACGATCTTGTCCGCCTTGCCATCCATATAGCGCAGGGCAGCCAGCGTGTCGGCGGTTTCGCCCGATTGGCTGACGAAAAGCGCTACGGTTCCCGGCGTGACGGGAGGTTCGCGATACCGGAATTCGGAGGCCACATCGATTTCGACAGGCAGCCCCGCCAGTTGTTCAAACCAGTATTTGGCCACCATGCAGGCGTAGAAGGCCGTGCCGCAGGCGACCATGGTCAGCCGCTCGATTTTAGTGAAATCCAACCCCGGTTCGGGCAGGGTGATGGCGGTTGCGTCGGGGTCGATGTAATGGCTGAGCGCGCCTTGCAGCACGGTGGGCTGTTCAGCGATTTCCTTGGCCATGAAATGTTTGTAACCGGCCTTGTCGACCTGAGCTGTGTCGATCTGGATCACCTTCAGGTCCCGATTGGCGAGCTTGCCCGCGCTATCCCGAATTTCGACTGAGTTGCGGGTGATAACGGCCCAGTCACCTTCCTCCAGATAGGTGATCCGGTCGGTCATCGGCGCAAGTGCGATCGCGTCAGAGCCGACGAACATTTCGCCATCGCCATGTCCAATGGCCAGCGGAGAGCCTTTGCGGGCGGCGATCAGCAGGTCATCTTCGCCATCAAAGAGGAAACAGAGCGCATAGGCCCCTTCGAGCCTTGCAATCGTTTGTTCGGCGGCATCGCGCGGGCTAAGCCCTTGGTCACGATAGTAATTTGCCAGAAGTGCTACGGTTTCGGTGTCCGTGTCGGTTTCAAAGGCAATACCCTGTTCGGCCAGGAACTCCCGCAACTCGCGGAAGTTTTCGATGATCCCGTTATGAACAACCGCAACGCCACCGGCGCGATGGGGATGGGCGTTGCCCGCGTTGGGAGCACCATGGGTGGCCCAGCGGGTATGGCCGATGCCAGCCTTGCCGGGCAGCGGATCGTGGACCAGCAGATCACTGAGATTGACCAGTTTGCCGACCGCGCGGCGGCGGCCCAGCTTCAGATTGTTGATCGTCGCAATCCCGGCACTGTCATATCCGCGATATTCGAGCCGCTTGAGCGCTTCGACCAGAATGGGCGCCGCTTCGTGATCGCCCAGTACCCCAACAATTCCACACATCTATTTGTTTCCCTTCGCCTTTTTGGCGCGCAATTTTTCAAATAATCTGGTTGCAAAGCCGGGTTTATTGTCTTGCCGCGCCCGGGCCACCGCAAGATCGCCGGATGGTACGTTTTTGGTGATGACCGAGCCGCTGCCTGTCATCGCCGCATCCCCAACGGTGACCGGGGCTACCAGCATCGTGTTCGACCCGATGAAGGCATCGGCCCCGATAGTGGTTTTATGTTTGAAGACCCCGTCGTAATTGCAGGTGATCGTGCCCGCCCCGATATTGGAGCGCGCGCCAATCTCAGCGTCACCCACATAGGACAGGTGATTGACCTTCGCCCCTTCGGCAATTTGGGCGTTCTTGATTTCGACGAAATTGCCGATTTTCACGTCCTCGGCCAGTTCCGCACCGGGCCGCAGGCGGGCGTATGGGCCGACAACGCTGCCGCGCGCCACATGGCAACCTTCGAGATGGCTGAACGCCCGGATTGTCGCCCCGGTTTCGACGCTGGCGCCGGGGCCGAAGACCACATGCGGTTCGATGATGGTGTCGCGCCCTACGACCGTGTCATGGGCAAAGAAGACCGTTTCAGGCGCCGTGAGCGTAACACCGTCAGCCATGGCCGCAATGCGTGCGCGGGTTTGAAACACATCTTCTGCCGCCGCGAGTTCGGCGCGCGAATTGATGCCCATTGTTTCGGCTTCCGGGCATTGCACGACCGTGGCTCTCATTCCCTTGGCGTGCGCGATGCCGACGATATCGGTCAGGTAATATTCGCCAGCTGCGTTGTCATTGTTCACCGCATCAATCAATTCAAAAAGGGTTTTTGCATTTGCCGCGACAACGCCACTGTTACAAAGGCTTACGGCGCGTTCCTCATCCGATGCATCCTTGAATTCAACGATCCGGTCCAATTGATCGGCCTGCATGATCAATCGTCCATAGCGGCCCGGATCAGCGGCCTCGAACCCGAGCACAACCACGTCATGGGTCAGTCGTGCGGCGGTCATGGCGGCCAGTGTTTCGGGCCGGATGAACGGGGTGTCGCCGTAAAGCACGATGGCGTCACCGTCGAAACCGTCCAGCGCTTCGCGGGCCTGCGCAACGGCATGGCCGGTGCCCAGTTGTTCGTTTTGGAATGCAATCACCGCATCTGGATCATAGGTTTGTGCGGCTTTTCCCACGGCATCGGCCCCGTGGCCCGCCACGATGACGGTGCGTTCTGGGTTAAGCGCCGCCCCCGATTTCATGGCATGCACAAGCATTGGTGCCCCCGCGATCTGGTGCAGTACTTTGGGCATGTCCGAATTCATGCGCGTGCCCATGCCTGCGCCCAGGATAATCAATGCGATTGTCATTAATGTCTCAAACCTTCTTACTTTCCTCGTCTTCTACTGCGGTTTTGGATTATCACAAGGGCAGGGGGTTCACATCAGTTTACATGGCGTTACAGAGGGCGGGGTGAAATCTGTTGAAAGGCGTTTGATGCGCACGGTGATTTTTGATCTTGATGGGACGCTGGCTGATACAAGTGGCGATCTGATTGCGGCGGCGAACGCCTGTTTTCGGGGATTGGGGTTGGGTGATTTGCTTGATCCTGCCCGCGATGCTGCAACGGCTTTGCGCGGTGGCCGGGCGATGCTAAACCTTGGGTTTTCGCGGGTGACAGGTGTGGAGGCCGGCGAGGTGGATCGCCAATACCCCGTTTTGCTGGAGGCCTATGCGCAGGATATCGATACCCATACATTTCTTTATCCCGGGGCGATGTTGGCGGTCGATCAGTTGAAGTCGAATGGTTATGCCGTGGGTATTGCCACCAACAAACCCGAACGTCTGGCTGAACAGCTGATGCGCAGCCTAGGGGTGCGCGATGTGTTTGGATCGCTGATCGGCGCCGATACGCTGCCCGTGCGCAAGCCAGACCCAGAGCATCATTTTGAGGCTGTGCGCCGCGCGGGTGGTGACCCTGTCCGGTCCTTGCTGGTTGGCGATACGGCCACGGATCGCGATACGTCGCGCAATGCGGGCGTGCCATCGGTTCTGGTCACGTTCGGGCCGGGCCGCGATGATGTGCTGGCCCTTGATCCCGAAGCGACGATTGATGATTTTGCGGAACTTCCCGGCGTTGTGGCGGGGCTGATCAGCTAATCATTGACGGAGCTATGAAGGGGGAACAATATCGCGCCATGACAGAAGTTTTTACAGGCAGTTTCACACAGCAAGAGCCGATCCCTGATGAAGGGATCGCGGCGGCCAATGCCGTCATGCGCCACGGCCGTTTGCACCGCTACAACACGTCCGGTGACGAGATCGCGGAAACTGCCCTGCTGGAAGAGGAATTCGCTGCCAGCACTGGCGCGCGTTACTGCCTCGCCGTTGCGTCGGGCGGTTATGCGATGACCACCGCGTTGCGCGCCTGTGGTGTTGCACATGGTGACCGCGTGCTGACCAATGCTTTCACGCTGGCCCCGGTGCCCGGTGCGATTGCTGCGGTGGGCGGGGTGCCGGTTTTTGTCGGCGTCACCGAGGATCTGGTGATTGATCTGGATGATCTGGCGGCCAAGCTGGATCAGGCGCAGGTGCTGCTCCTCAGCCATATGCGCGGGCATATCTGTGATATGCGGGCGCTGATGTCGCTTTGTGATGCAGCTGGTGTGACCGTGATCGAGGATTGCGCCCATACGATGGGGGCTGCCTGGGACGGGGTGCAAAGTGGCCGCTGGGGCCGGTTTGGTTGCTATTCCACGCAGACCTATAAGCATATCAATTCCGGTGAAGGCGGGTTGCTGATCTGCGATGATGCGGCGGATATGGCCCGCGCGATCATGCTGTCGGGCAGTTATATGCTGTTTGAAAAACATCGGGCAGCACCCCCGCCAGAGGCGTTTGCGCAGATTAAGTATGAAACGCCCAATATTTCGGGCCGGATGGACAATTTGCGTGCGGCGATCCTGCGTCCGCAATTGCGGGACCTTTCGGCGCAGGCAGCGCGGTGGAATGCGAGGTACCGGGTGGTTGACGCGGGTTTGCGTGACACGCCCGGCCTGCGGTTGATCAATCGGCCCGCGCAGGAAGAATTCGTCGCCTCATCGTTCCAGTTCCTGCTTTTGGATTGGTCAGCAGATGCCGTGGCAGATGTCATCACCCGTTGCAAGGCGCGGGGGGTTGAACTGAAATGGTTCGGAGGGGCAGAGCCGACCGGCTTTACCTCGCGCTATGATAGCTGGCGTTATGCCCCGTCGGCGCGGATGCCCGCATCTGACAGGGTGCTGGCCGGGGTCATTGATATGCGGCTGCCACTAACATTCAGTCTGGATGATTGTGCACTGATTGCACGGATCATCCGGGCCGAAGTCTCTGCCGTTTATCAAAGGCAAGTTGCCGCCGCCTAGGCGGGCCAAGAAATGACTCGACAGGTTTGACGATCCACGCCTATAAATGAACAAGTGTTCAATTAAAGCCGGAGCGCGCTTATGTTTCATGCCTCAATGACATTCGATTTGGGTGAGGATGTGAATGCCCTGCGGGATATGGTCCATGCCTGGGCGCAGGACCGGGTCAAGCCGATGGCGGCCGAGATTGACCTTATGAACAGTTTCCCGCCCGAACTTTGGCCCGAAATGGGTGAGCTTGGCCTTTTGGGCGTGACCGTGGACGAAGAATATGGCGGGGCGGGGATGTCATACCTCGCGCATACAGTCGCCATCGAAGAAATCGCGCGCGCCAGCGCCTCTGTCTCATTGTCCTACGGGGCCCATTCGAACCTGTGTGTCAATCAGATCAAGTTGAACGGAAATGATGAACAAAAGGCAAACTATCTGCCCCGTCTGATTTCCGGGGAACATGTGGGTGCCCTCGCTATGTCCGAGGCGGGCGCGGGTTCGGACGTTGTTTCCATGTCCTTGCGGGCCGAAAAGCGTAACGATCACTACCGCCTGAACGGCAATAAATACTGGATCACCAATGGCCCGGATGCCGATACGCTTGTTGTTTATGCCAAGACCGACCCGGATGCCGGATCAAAGGGGATCACGGCCTTTCTGATTGAAAAAGAGATGACCGGGTTTTCGACATCTCCCCATTTCGACAAGCTGGGCATGCGCGGGTCGAATACAGCCGAGCTGATCTTTGACGATGTGCAGGTCCCGTTTGAAAATGTGCTGGGCGAGGAGGGTAAGGGCGTTCGCGTGCTGATGTCCGGCCTTGATTATGAACGGGTCGTGCTGGCGGGCATCGGGCTTGGGATCATGGCGGCCTGTCTGGACGAGGTGATGCCCTATATTTCCACCCGCAAGCAGTTTGGCGAACCGATTGGCAATTTCCAACTGATGCAGGGCAAGATCGCCGATATGTATACGGCGATGAATTCGGCGCGGGCTTATGTTTATGAGGTCGCGCGTGCCTGTGACCGGGGCACGGTGACACGGCAGGATGCAGCGGCCTGTTGTCTCTATGCCTCGGAAGAAGGCATGAAACAGGCGCATCAGGCGGTGCAGGCGATGGGCGGGGCGGGGTTCCTGAATGATGCGCCAGTGGCGCGCATCTTCCGCGACGCTAAGCTGATGGAGATCGGTGCAGGCACGTCTGAAATCCGACGGATGCTGGTCGGGCGCGAGCTGATGGGGGCGATGGGGTGAGGTGGTTTTGCGCAGGCTTGTTGTTGGCGGCTGTACAGGGTGTGACCGCAGCAAACGCGCAGGAGCCTGTTTTTTCTGTGAAGGTTGTTGAGCAATGCCTGCTTGAAAACTCCGATCCCTATCTTTGTGTTGGGGCCGCCGCATCTGCATGTATCGAAAGCGGTGGCGGTATTACTGCGGTGCAGGGTCATTGCTACGATCAGGAACTTCAGTACTGGAATGAATTGCAGGAAAAGTACTTTTCGGCTTTGGGGGCTGGATTACAGCGTAGGGATGCTGAACCCGCGAGTTACGAATCTGACGCCGCTGAAAAACTACGCGACATGCAGCGCACATGGATCGCTTATCGGGATGCGCGTTGCAATCTTGTCGACTCGATATATGGCTCCACTCCAGCTTATGTCGCTTGCGAAATGCGTGCGACGGCGGAGCAGGCACTTGTCCTGCGCGCATTGATCGAGGCGTCCTAAGCGATGCGGCGCTGGTATCTCTTTGCGCCGTTAGCGGGATTGACCGCCTTCGCAGCCTATCTTGGCTTACGCGCTGCGGATGTTCCTAGCGAAACTGAGATTATCAACCGCTACGCCGCTGCATACATGTCGATCGCCCCCGACGGTGCCGATCCGACGGACTGCGCCGCCGTCCCGCACCCTGATGAAGCGATCCGCATGGTGATCAGCTGTGCCCACGACAGCGGGCTGACAACCACATATTTCGTTGGCCCGCGCGGTGAGGCGCTGCCGGAACCGGAAGGATACTCTGCATGACCCGTGATGCGCATGAGGCCGCGCTGGCCGAGATTGCTGAAGCCGCAGCCACTGCCGCGGCGGGAGGCGGTGAGAAATCCCGCGCCCGTCATCTGAGCCGTGGCAAGATGCTGCCCCGTGACCGGGTCGCGGGGTTGCTTGACCCCGGTTCTGCGTTTCTGGAGGTGGGGGCGACCGCCGCCCATGGCATGTATGATGGGGCTGCCCCTTGTGCTGGCGTCATCGCGGGCGTGGGCCGGGTCAACGGTGTTGAGGTCATGGTCGTCTGCAATGATGCGACCGTGAAGGGCGGCACCTATTATCCGATGACCGTCAAGAAACATCTGCGCGCCCAAGAGATTGCGGAGGTCTGCAATCTGCCGTGCGTTTATCTGGTGGATAGCGGCGGGGCGAACCTGCCCAATCAGGATGAGGTGTTTCCGGATCGCGACCATTTTGGGCGGATTTTCTATAACCAGGCGCAGATGTCCGCCAAGGGCATTCCGCAGATCGCTGTGGTCATGGGGTCCTGCACGGCAGGCGGGGCTTATGTGCCTGCGATGGCCGATGTGTCGATTATTGTGAAGGAGCAAGGGACGATCTTTCTTGCCGGACCGCCATTGGTAAAGGCGGCGACGGGTGAGGTTGTGTCGGCTGAGGATTTGGGCGGCGGGGATGTTCATACCCGCCTGTCCGGGGTGGCCGACTACCTGGCTGAGGATGATGCCCATGCGCTCGCGCTCGCCCGGCAGGCGGTAGCGTCTTGTTCGCGTGAGAAAACATTTGATGTCAAACGGTTGACGCCTGAACCTCCTGCATTTGATCCGGCGAGTTTGTTTGACGTCGTTCCCGCCGATCTGCGCACGCCCTATGATATTCGCGAGGTGATCCGGCGGATTGTCGATGGCTCGCGTTTTGATGAATTCAAGGCGCGGTTTGGCGAGACGCTGGTTTGTGGCTTTGCCCATGTTGACGGTTGGCCCTGTGGAATCGTGGCGAATAATGGCGTGCTGTTTTCGGAGAGCGCCCAGAAGGGTGCGCATTTTGTGGAACTGTGCAGCCAGCGCCGTATCCCGCTGGTTTTCCTGCAGAATATCACCGGATTTATGGTGGGTCAGAAATACGAAAATGAAGGCATCGCGCGCCACGGGGCCAAGATGGTGACAGCCGTGGCCACCACATCCGTGCCCAAGATTACGATGGTTGTCGGCGGGTCGTTTGGCGCTGGAAATTATGGCATGTCAGGAAGGGCTTATAGCCCGGAGTTCATGTGGTCATGGCCGACTTCCCGTATCTCTGTCATGGGCGGTGAACAGGCGGCGGGTGTGTTGGCGACGGTCAAGCGCGACGCGATTGAGCGCGGCGGTGGAGAGTGGTCGGCGGAGGAAGAAGCCGCCTTCAAACAGCCAACGATTGATATGTTCGCGGAACAGTCGCACCCGCTTTATGCCTCTGCCCGGCTCTGGGATGACGGGGTGATTGACCCGCGCAAAAGCCGGGAGGTTTTGGCACTGTCGCTGTCTGCCGCGCTGAATGCCCCGATTGAGGAGACACGTTTCGGCGTGTTTCGGATGTGATGGGATTGGCCCAAAAATACCTGTCGGCAAAGCGTCGGCCTTGCGTCGGCAAAACGTCGGACCCTTGCGGTCGGTCGGTTAAGGGGCCGGTCGTATGACCGTGCGGCGTTCGATCAAGGATCGGCTGCTGGACCAACTGCCATCGGTCAAGATGCCGACACTGGGCAAGACGGTCGATATCCCGGTCTATGTCATCCACAATAGTGCGGATGCCGAGGATTATTTCTTTATCTTCGATTTCGAACAGTTTGTGGAACGGTCGCGTTCGGGGATGTTCGTGCGGCCAAGGCTGAAAGTCTGGGCGGGGCGGAGCGATTTTGCGCGTGGTCGTTTCGCGCGACAGTTCCGCGAAAGCTTTGCCCGCGAGTTTGAGGCCGCGCGCAAGGCCATGTCTGCAGGGGCGGACAAAGGTGGGTCAGGCTGGTTCAGCTGGTCAATGGGGTTGGACATCATCCCCAATTTCGTGGCCCACGTCGTTTTGTTGGTCGCCTTGTCGGCGGGCAAGATGGTCTGGTCTGCCTTGCCATTGCCCGGCTTTCTGCGTGGCAAAAGCGATGGCGAGAAGCTGGAGCGAAGCATTGAGGACACACAGACGAAAGTTGATCGGGCGCTGGAAGAGATGGAAGTCACGCTTCATCAGGTACTGTTTGAACATGCGTTCAAAGATGGCGCGCCCGGATCGCGCCGCGAGATGGATCACGATGCCTGGCCGCTGCCTGATTTCGTTTCACAGCATCTGACAGATAAGAAATCAACATCATGGTGGTAAGCGATGTTCACTAAAATCCTGATCGCGAACCGGGGCGAGATTGCTTGCCGTGTTATCCAGTCCGCCCGTAAGATGGGTGTCCGGACTGTTGCCGTGTATTCGGATGCTGATGCTGCCGCGTTGCATGTCCGGCAGGCGGATGAGGCGGTGCGGCTGGGTCCTGCGCCGGTGGCAGAGAGTTATTTGCGCGCTGATCTGATTGTGCAGGCGGCCTTGGATACTGGCGCGCAAGCGATCCATCCCGGCTATGGTTTTTTGTCCGAGAACCCTGAATTTGTGGAGGCGGTGGAGGCTGCCGGTCTGGTCTTTATCGGCCCGTCCGCCAAGGCCATTCGTGCCATGGGTCTGAAGGATGCCGCCAAGGCGCTGATGCATGACGCGGGCGTGCCGGTGGTGCCGGGTTACCATGGTGACAATCAGGATCCCGATTTTCTGGCCAAGCAGGCCGATCAGATTGGTTACCCCGTCTTGATCAAGGCGGTCGCCGGTGGTGGCGGCAAGGGCATGCGGTTGGTTGAAGCACCCTCAAATTTTCCAGAAAATTTGGCATCAGCGCAGGCCGAGGCGCGCACCGCCTTTGGCAATGCGGATGTGCTGATCGAGAAATACATCACCTCGCCCCGCCATATTGAGGTGCAGGTGTTTGGCGATGGCAGTGATGCGGTGCATCTGTTTGAGCGGGACTGTTCGCTGCAACGCCGCCATCAGAAGGTGATCGAGGAAGCTCCCGCGCCGGGCATGACGGATGATGTTCGTGCGGCGATGGGGCAGGCCGCTGTCAAGGCGGCCAAGGCGATTGGTTATGCCGGGGCGGGCACGATTGAATTTATCGTAGATGGGTCCGACGGGCTGCGCCCGGATGGGTTCTGGTTCATGGAGATGAATACGCGGCTGCAGGTGGAGCATCCGGTGACGGAGGCCATTACCGGCGTTGATCTGGTGGAATGGCAGTTGCGTGTCGCTGCGGGGGAGGCGTTGCCAGCCCGGCAGGAGGATTTGTCGATTTATGGCCATGCGTTTGAAGCCCGGCTTTATGCCGAGGATGTCCCCGCCGGGTTCCTGCCCGCGACGGGTGTGATTGATCATCTGGAATTTCCGGCGTCCGCCCGGATTGATAGCGGTGTTGAAGCCGGGTCCGAGATTTCGCCCTGGTATGATCCGATGATTGCCAAGGTCACGGTGCATGGGCCGGATCGCGCATCGGCGTTGCGGTCATTGTCATCGGCGCTGGATGCTACGCAGGTCGCCGGTACGGTGACCAATCTGGGTTTCCTGCGCAAGCTGTCACGGGATGCCGGGTTTGTTGCGGGTGATGTGGATACCGGATTGATCGCGCGGGAGGAGGACGCCCTTTGTACCGTGGACCAGCCGACGCCGCGCGATATTGCCCTGGCTGCAATTGTGGCCGCTGATATTGCGGCGGGGCCGCTGACCGGCTTCACCCTCTGGTCCCCTTTGACCCGCGAGATTACGCTGGGCTTTGATGATACGTCGCATGTGGCGCGATTGACTGTGCAGAACGCGGCCCGCGTTGATGTTGCCACTGGCGATGAACTGGTGACCCTGACCCATCGCGGCGCGGATTGGGGCATGCCTGCCGTGCGGCATGGCGCGCGCGTCACCGTTTTCGGTGCGCGGACGCTGACATTTGATATTGTTGATCCGCTTGATCGCGGCGGGGCGATGGCGGGGGGCGATACGGTGCTGGCCCCGATGCCGGGTCTGGTCCGTGACGTTGCCGTGCAGGCCGGGCAGGCGGTGGCCGAAGGAGACCGGATTGCCGTGCTGGAAGCGATGAAGATGGAGCATGTGCTACGCGCGCCACGAGACGGTATTGTGGCTGCGGTCGCTGTGGCGGCGGGCGATCAGGTGACCGCAGGTGCGCTGATTGTGGCATTGGAGGAGGACGCCCCATGATCAGATTACATCATTGTCATCAAACCCGGTCGATGCGCAGCCTGTGGCTGCTTTACGAAATCGGCGCAGAGTTTGATTTGCAGGTCTATCCGTTTGACAAGACATTGCGCGAGGAACCGTACCGGTCACTGAACCCCACTGGCCGGGTGCCGACGCTGGAAATCGACGGCGTGGTGATCACCGAAAGCGGGGCCATTGCCGAATATCTGTGCGAGCGCTTTCCCGAGGCGGCCCTGGGTCGAGACCCAGGCCACGAAGACCGGGCGGCCTGGCTCAACTGGATCCATTTCGCCGAGACGATCAGTCAGCATACTGCCGCCCTGACCCAGCAGCATGTGGCGCTTTATGAAGATCACATGCGTTCGCCCATCATCATGCAGCTGGAGGCGAAGCGCCTTGCCAAGACCTTGCGCACGGTTGAGGCTGGATTGCGGGGGGATTACCTGCTGTCGTCGTTTTCGGCGGCGGATATCGGTGTGGGGCAAGCCGTTTACATGGCAGGTCATTTTGTTGAACTGGACCAGTTCCCAAAACTGTTTGACTGGTTTGGCCGCTTGCAGACCCGGGGGGCCTATCGCCGGTCATTGCCTGACGGTCCGGGGCTTTATGCCAAACAATTTTATTCCCCTTGGGACATTCCGTCGTGAGCGATTTTGTCCGTATTCACGAGGTGGGCCCACGCGACGGGCTGCAAAATGAGTCGGGTGTTATTCCGGTCGCTGACAAGGTCGCGTTGATTGATTTGCTGAGCACGTCCGGTTTGCGTGATATCGAGGTGGGCAGTTTTGTCAGCCCCAAATGGGTGCCGCAGATGGCGGATACCGAACAGGTCCTCGCCGGGCTCACATCTGTAGAGGGCGTAAGCTATGCCGTGCTGGTTCCCAATATGCGCGGTTGGGATGGGTTTGTGGCCGCCCGTGTCCCTGGCGTGACCTATGAGGTGGCGGTGTTCATTTCCGCATCAGAAGGGTTTTCGCAAAGCAATCTGAATTGTTCGATCGCGGAATCGGTGACGCGTTTGACTCCGGTTGTGCGGGCCGCAGCTGGGGCGGGGGTTGGCTTACGTGGCTATGTCTCTTGCGTGACGGATTGCCCGTTTGATGGCCCGGTGGCCCCCGAGGCCGTTGCGGGTGCCGTAGAGATATTGCTGGCTGTGGCCCCGATGCAATTGTCCTTGGGGGACACGATTGGCAAGGGCACACCAGATACAGTGGGCCAAATGCTGGACGCCGTTTTGCAGGTGGCCCCGGCGCAGGTGTTGGCCGGGCATTTTCATGATACTGGCGGGCAAGCGCTTGCCAATATCGAAACCTCGCTGGAGATGGGATTGCGCGCCTTTGACAGTGCGGTGGGCGGATTGGGCGGCTGCCCATATGCGCCGGGCGCGCCGGGTAATGTTGCGACCGGGGCGGTGTTGGATCTGGTTCATTCCCTGGGTTTTGAGACTGGTATCGATGTAGATGTGATTGCAAAAGCGGCCGAGATGGCGCGGGGGATGCGATGATCAATTTATCTGTGGATAGTCGGGGTGTGGCGACATTGGCACTCGCCCGGCCAGATAAGCATAATGCGCTGTCACAGGCGTTGATTGATGATCTGCGCGATGCGGCAGATCGGATCGCGACGGATCGGGGTATTCGCGTTGTGGTGTTGGCCGGGCAGGGCCCGTCATTCTGCGCTGGTGGCGATCTGGGCTGGATGCGCGACCAGATGGCCGGTGATGAGGCGATGAAACGTGCCGCCGCCCGATCCATCGCTGAGATGCTGGGCGCGTTGAACCGCCTTCCACAGCCGGTGATTGGTCGGGTGCATGGGAATGCGTTTGGCGGTGGGGTCGGTATGGCCTGCGTCTGTGACGTGGCCATTGCCGCCGATCATGTGAAGTTTGGCCTGACTGAAACGAAGCTGGGTCTGATCCCGGCGACGATTGGGCCCTATGTGCTCGCCCGGATGGGAGAGGCGCATGCCCGCCGCGTGTTCATGTCGAGCCGCGTTTTTGATGCGGCAGAGGCGGTCACCCTTGGCATTGTCGCCAAGGCGGTGCCTGCGGATGATCTTGACGTGGCTGTTGAGGCGGAAGTTATCCCTTATCTGGCTTGTGCGCCGGGGGCGGTTGCGGCGGCCAAGGCCTATGCCCGGTCGCTGGGCCCTGTGATTGACGCGGCGACGGTTGCGCGGTCAATCGATGCGCTGATTGCACAGTGGAACGGCGACGAGGCCCCGGAGGGCATCGCGGCCTTCTTTAAAAAGCGTAAACCGCGCTGGAACACTGCGTCATAAGGTAATCGTCAGATTTCCGTCTCACTTTGGACCGATTTTCAGGGTTGTTTGGGCCAACGAAAGGGGACCCGGATGCAGTTTGATTGGCCTACACCAGACCAAATTATCTATCGTATCAGTCGCTTGCGCAGACTTGTCGCGTTTGCCGTTGCGATTCCCGTTACGATCCTGCTGCTGGGGTCGCTGATTGATCCAAGTTTCATTGACCCTGATCGCGCGACAATGGCGGCGATTGCGGTTGCATTGTTGGTGTCGGGCCATGTGGCCTTGTTCCCCAATGCCTCGTTGGAAACCCTGAGCCTATCGATTGCGGTGACGCTGCTGGTAATCGCTGCACCGGGGATCAAGGCGTTGAGCCTGCTGGCCCCGCCTGCCTATGCGAATGCCGCGCTGATCATGTTGGTGATCCTGTCAGTTTTGGCCTTGGGTGCGATGATGGCCGTGATGCAACTTGGCTTCGGGCTGTTGATGATGGCCGGTCCGGTGCTGCGGTTGCGCCTGCGTGGTACGGTGGATGTGCCGTGTTCGTCGGATGTTGCCCGCAGCCAGTTTGCCTTGCAGCCAAGTGCGCGCCGGGGCCGTATCCTGACCGGTGTGACCGACAAGAACGGATTTTTTGATGTGGCAATTATCGCCCCGCAAATTGCGGATCCCGAAACGCCGTCGCAGCCAATGGTCGTTCGCTTGGCGGCAAAGATCATTGAACAGTCCGCTCACGAACAACAGACCATGCTGGTTTTGCCAAATGGCGCCGTCACGGTCACGTCCGAGCGGTTTACAGCGACCGCCGGAGGCTGCCGGGTCGAGATTACTGAACTGCCCGGCGATTTTACGCTTGGTATGCATCTCATGTTCTGGTTGACCGATCAGCAGATGGATAACCTGACAGAGACCGCTGACCAGATCACTGGTGCGCTGGGCCGGGCCAATGGGCAAGCCCACGGGGTGTCATTTTTGGCAGTTGCCGGTGCGATCCTGTCGCCGCGTCAACCGGTTGCTGATCGCGCAGAATAACCCGTCGGTATCGGGCTGCATCACGGCGGGCATTGGTTGACCCCCGCTGTCGCCGGCGCTATGCAACGAAAAGCGCCATCGAGGCGCCTTGCCGAAAGGAAAGCCCGTTGCAGGAAATGTTGTCAGAGTATCTGCCGATCATGATTTTTCTTGGACTGGCCATTGCGCTTGGCCTGATTCTGATCCTGGCGGCGGCCATTGTGGCGGTGCGTAATCCTGACCCGGAAAAAGTGTCGGCCTATGAATGTGGTTTTAACGCTTTTGATGATGCGCGGATGAAATTCGATGTCCGTTTCTATCTGGTGTCGATCCTGTTCATTATCTTCGATCTTGAGGTGGCGTTCCTGTTCCCATGGGCCGTGGCTTTTGCCGATATCTCGATGGTCGGTTTCTGGTCGATGATGGTATTTTTGGCCGTGCTGACCATCGGCTTTGCATATGAATGGAAAAAGGGTGCCCTTGAGTGGGAATGATGCTTTGCACGGACCCACAAGTCAGGCCACGTGCACCGTGTCTGACTGAATGATCCCATCTGCGTAAAAGACGGGTTCCAGCGTGCGTTGCACCTTAGCCCGGTACATGGCCCGATCCGCGTTTTTCAATAGCTGATTCCATGTGATCCCTGGCTTTGCAACAGCGACCCCTATCGAGGGTCGCACGATATGCGCGTCATCGCCAATGCGTACTGCGGGCTGAGTCGCTTTGACGATCCGCTTGGCCATGAAAGACGCCGCCTGGCAGGGGGCTGGATCGATCAGAACACATAGGAATTCATCGCCGCCGAGCCGCACGCTATGGTCGGTTTCGCGGGTGGCGCCGGTGATCCGCTCTGCCAAGATTTGCAAGGCAAGGTCGCCCGCGTCATGGCCCAACCTGTCATTGAGTTGCTTGAACCCGTTCAGATCAAGATAGATGATCGCCGCATGCCCTTTTTCAAGCGCATCCATCATAGGTTTGCCTGAGACAAGTTCATCCATGCCAGCGCGGTTCAGCAACCCGGTCAGCTTGTCGGTACGTGCCCGATGCCGTTCCCGCAGGAATGCGGCTGTTTGTTTGGCGGCAATCCGGCCGACATGGCATGTTGCCGCTAATGTCAGCAGGGAAAGAACCAGCACTATCGGCAAGATCGCAGAGAGCAATGCTGACCCGGGTCGTGGTGCATCCCATCGGACATGGCCGATCGTCTGCCCCATCAGGTCAAGCAGCGACAAATTCATTTCATGAGCGTGCGTTTCGCCGTCGGTGTGAAGCTCGACGTTTTGTAGCAGGATTTGCCCACCGATATCTGCCAAGCGATCTTCGGAAAGCCATTTTCCGGCCACCATGATCGGCAGGTCCTGTGCCGTCATGTCGCCCAGATCATCGGGTCGGATATATCCGGTGGCGACGGCGGCCAATTGCCCGTAAACCACCGCAAACTCCGACACCAAAGGGTAAGGTTCAAGCGGTTGCGCCAGCAGTTGGGGGCGGACCTGCGCGACCAAGTCACGATCCACCAAGGCGATGTCGGACCCTTCTTCGTCTGTCACGTAGCCGTAGATTGGCGTGCCATCCACATCGATGACATAGATGAAATCGAAAGTTTCGCTATCCGATGCACCCGACCCGAAATTGTCATAGAGCCCGTCATCATCGCGGTTGCTGACCAGTTCAAAGGCCAGATCCCAATGGGCGTAGTCGGTTGTTGTCAAGGCGATGCTGGACAATTCGGCCGCAAGGGCGGTTTCAAAGAGGTTGCGCGCGTTATCCGCCGCCAGATTATTGACCTGAACAGCCATCCAAAGCGCGAGCCCAACGCTGACAACCACGCCGACAACGCCATTGGCCACCGCGGTCCCCACGATCCGTTTTGGCAGTCCCTGCGTTTCGTCAAACTTGCGATGCATAGTCTTGGCGCGCGTTTCCATCGCGTGACGCTAGGCAATTTGGATTAATAATTGCTTTGTAGCGGAGTATTTATTGTGCTGATCTGCGGAGTTTGACCGCGTTTGATGATCGGTTGCATGCTTGACCTTGGCGGGTCCGCCGCTTAGGTCAGGGACTGACGAAATGCAGGGGCTTTGCCACCTGCCAGCGCGACAAGGAGAGCCTGCATGGGCATCGCAACCGGTCTGAATGACGCTGGTGCCGACCGAGAGGTTGCAACCGAGGAACTGAACCGCGAATTGCAGGACAAGGGTTTTCTGGTCACGTCCACCGCTGACATGATCAACTGGGCGCGCACCGGGTCCTTGCACTGGATGACCTTTGGCCTGGCCTGTTGCGCGGTTGAGATGATGCACACCTCCATGCCCCGTTATGATCTGGAACGGTTTGGCACGGCGCCCCGCGCCTCCCCTCGGCAATCCGATCTAATGATCGTGGCCGGCACGCTGACCAACAAGATGGCCCCCGCCTTGCGCAAGGTTTACGACCAGATGCCGGAGCCGCGCTATGTGATCTCGATGGGATCCTGCGCGAATGGCGGCGGTTATTACCACTACAGTTATTCTGTGGTGCGTGGCTGTGACCGGATCGTGCCGGTTGATATCTATGTTCCCGGCTGCCCCCCAACCGCAGAGGCCCTGCTTTATGGTATTCTGCAATTGCAGCGCAAAATGCGCCGGACCGGGACGATCGTGCGCTAAGCCGCATGTCTAGAAGGATTTTATCATGACCGAAGCCTTGCAAGAACTCGGCACCCATCTGGAACTCAAGCGCACCGATTGCGTGATGTCCTGGGAGGTTGTCCATGATGAGCTAACGGTGACGGTTGCGCCCTCATCGCTGGTCAGCTTTGTTGAGTTTCTCAAAACCGACGCGACTTGCAAGTTTTCGTCGCTGGTCGATATCACTGCCGTGGACTACCCCAGCCGGGCCAAGCGTTTTGATGTCGTGTATCATTTCCTGAGCATGTATCAGAACCACCGCATCAGGCTGCGCGTCCAGATCCGGGAAGAGGATATGCTGCCGTCGATCATGTCGGTCCACCCTTCGGCCAACTGGTTTGAACGTGAAGTGTTCGACATGTTTGGCATTCTGTTTTCCGGCCATCCTGACTTGCGCCGCCTGTTGACGGATTATGGTTTCCGTGGCCATCCGCTGCGCAAGGATTTCCCGACCACCGGCTATACCGAGGTGCGGTATGACGAAGTGCAAAAGCGCGTTGTGTATGAACCGGTCAATTTGGTCCAGGAATACCGCCAGTTTGATTTCATGTCGCCCTGGGAAGGTGCCGAATACATCCTGCCGGGGGATGAGAAGAAAGACGAGAAGGCAAGCTGATGTCAGCACTTCCAGGCAAATGCATGTGCGGGGCTTGCAGTTTCACTGCGACGCCGACGGTAGGTGGTCTGGGGGCAGGGGCCTGTCATTGCGGGATGTGCCGCAAGTGGTCGGGCGGTATGTATCTGTCGGTTGATTGTGGGTCGTCAGTTGAGTTTGACGATGGCGCCCCGGTTGGGTCCTATAAAGGGTCCGAATGGGGTGAGCGGCTGTTTTGCAAAGACTGCGGTTCGTCACTGTTGTGGCAGACGCAGGACGGCCAGAATCAGCATGTGTCCGTTCAGGCGTTCGAAGACCCGTCCCAATTCGAGATCGGCATGCAGGTTTTCATCGACAAAAAGCCCGGCAACTACGCGTTGGCAGCTGAGACCAAGACCATGACCGAGGCTGAGGTTTTTGCCATGTTTGCGCCGGACGGGGATGGCTGAGCCAGCTATTCTGTTCTGTGTCGGGGCGACCAAGGCGGGAACATCCTGGCTATACCGCTATCTACACGACCACCCGGATTGTTCGCTGCCTGCAGTGAAGGAAGCCCATTATTGGGATACGTTTGATGTGGATGCGCGCGACCGGCAGGTGGCTGCTTTCAAGGTTCGTCTGCGCGAGTTACGCGATCTGCGTGAACAGGCGGAAAAGGCCGGGCGGGGTTGGCAGGTGACGAATGTGACCCGCCGAATCTCTGACATGAAAAACCTGATGGCGGTAATCGCGGGGGACCGTGCCGATGATCAGGCCTATGCCAATTGGCTGACCGGTCGTGTGGAAGGGGTGAAGCTGTTTGCTGACATTACCCCCAATTACGCGACCTTGGCGGATGAGATGCTGGCCCGGATGCTGGCCCTGTCGCCGCAAACACGCGTGCTATTCTTGATCCGTGATCCGTTGGACCGGCTTTGGTCGCATATCCGCATGCAGGCCCGCCGCCAACGACAGAGCCATGAAGTTTATGAAAAGAAGGCCAATAACATCCTTTACCGGATGCTGAATCGGGGGCAGGAGACCCATATTCTGGAACGCGGCGATTATCCCAATATCATTCGCAAGCTGCGCCGGGTGATCCCCGAAGACCGCCTGATGATTGCCTTTACAGAAAATGTCATGAGGCAGAATGGCATCTCGCATCTTGCGGATTTCCTTGGTATTAGCCCTGTAACGCCCGATGTGGCGGCCCCGGTCCATCAAGGGCCCGAGGTCGTGATGTTGGAAAAACTGCGTCCCCGGGCGCTGAAACTGTTGAATGAACATTACGAATGGGTCGCACGCAATATTGGCCCACTGCCAGATCGTTGGCAGGAAAACCGCGCGAGGATGACAGGATGATGGACGGCGATATCCGTGTGAATACTTATGATGACGGGTCAACTGACGCCGCAACGGATGAACAGCAGATCCGGAATTTCAACATCAACTTCGGCCCGCAGCACCCCGCCGCCCACGGCGTTCTGCGTCTGGTGCTGGAGCTGGATGGTGAGATTGTCGAACGCTGCGATCCGCATATCGGCCTGCTGCACCGTGGCACTGAAAAGCTGATGGAATCGCGTACCTATCTGCAGAACTTGCCTTACTTTGATCGTCTTGATTATGTGGCCCCGATGAACCAGGAACATGCTTGGTGTCTGGCCATTGAAAAGCTGACAGGGACCGAAGTGCCCCGCCGCGCGTCACTAATCCGGGTTTTGTATTCCGAGATTGGCCGGGTGTTGAATCACCTGCTAAACGTCACGACGCAGGCGATGGATGTTGGCGCACTGACCCCACCGCTTTGGGGGTTTGAGGAACGCGAAAAGCTTATGGTGTTTTATGAGCGCGCTTGTGGTGCCCGTTTGCACGCCGCTTATTTCCGCCCCGGTGGCGTGCATCAGGACCTGCCACCGGAACTCATCGAAGATATCGATAAATGGGCCGTCGAATTCCCCGCCGTGCTGGATGATATCGACGGGCTGCTGACCGAGAACCGCATTTTCAAGCAGCGTAACTGCGATATCGGTGTCGTGACCGAGAAAGACATTCAAGAATGGGGCTTTTCCGGTGTGATGGTCCGTGGGTCCGGCCTTGCCTGGGATTTGCGCCGGGCGCAGCCCTATGAATGTTATGACGAGTTTGAATTTCAGGTGCCCGTGGGCAAGAATGGCGATTGTTATGACCGCTACCTGTGCCGCATGGAAGAGATGCGCCAATCCGTCCATATCATCCGTCAGGCCTGCGAAAAGCTGCGCAATGAGCCGGGTGATATCATGGCGCGAGGCAAGATGACCCCGCCGACAAGGGGTGAGATGAAGACATCGATGGAAGCGCTGATCCATCACTTCAAGCTTTATACCGAAGGCTTTCACGTCCCTGCGGGCGAGGTTTATGCCGCTGTGGAGGCCCCCAAGGGCGAGTTTGGCGTCTATCTGGTTGCCGATGGCACAAACCAGCCCTATCGTGCCAAGCTGCGCGCCCCCGGATACCTGCATTTGCAGGCGATGGATCATGTGGCTGGCGGTCATCAGCTGGCTGATGTTGCCGCGATTATTGGTACCATGGATGTCGTGTTTGGTGAGATTGACCGCTGATCTGGTTGGATCGTCGGGCGCGGGAATAGGTGGCGAAGACTGATGAGCGTTGCTGATATTCTGCTTGGTTTCTTGATCGCCAGTGGGTTTTTTGTGTCTGCTGCCGTGTCCCGCATGTTTCGCCGGTCTATGACCGGTATCGTGTTTGGCGGTGTCGTGGGGATCGCGGTTTCAGTTGCAATTCTGTGGTACGGGTTCGCCGAATTCTTTGCCAGCGCGTCGCTGCCTGCGGCGGAATGAAAGCAGTACGAAGATGACGATCACATTTGACGTTTGGCTTCTGTTGATTGGTGCCGGGGCCGGTATCGCAGGGGCATTGGTTGCGCGGGGCCGGAACCGGTTGGTCAAGGCGGCGATTGCCGGTGCCGCGGCAGTGTTCCTGCTGGATCTGGCGCGCGGTCTGTTCTGATCGGCAGAAATCCTCGTCCGGGGCAGACCAAAGCTGGTCATCGTCGTGCGGCAAAGCTAGGCTTGTTCCAAACCATCAGTTGTGAGGAACCCGTGCCATGATCCGTCATCTTCCCCTTATTGCCGTCGCCGCCCTTGTCGGCTTGTCCGCCTGTACAGTACCCGTCCGTGTGCCCGCCCCCCGGCCAGCGCCCATCCCGGAACCGATGCCCGCCCCGGTGGTCAATCCACAATCGGCCAAGGAACGGTTTGTGACCGCGGTTGAGGCGAATGGCTGCACGTTCAATTCTGGCAATTCCGACGCCATTCTGGCGGCTGCCACCCTGTCAGAAGGTGATCTGGGTGGTATCCTTACCGAACTACGCGCGGAAGGCCGCGGATCAATTGCGCCCGGCGGCCAGGGCTTTCAGTTGAATACTGGCGTTTGCGCATGATGGTGGTGGGCCTGATGCCCGCGCTGTTATTGGCGGGCGGGGTAAACGTGGTGCCGACGGCCGTATTTGCCCTGACCACATTTGGCGTCTTTCTGACCGGAATACACTGATCAGGCTTTGCGCCAGCGCAATCGACGCAAAAAGTGCCTGTGCTGGCCGTTGTCAAATCAGCCTGTCCTGTGTAACCCGGTGCGCAACAGGTGGCGGGCTGGACCGTCACCGTTCCTGATTGATAACCGAGGTTCTTCATGCTCCGCCGCCTTCATCCTGATCAGCCTGACAGTTTCGCCTTTACCCCCGCCAATCAGGCCTGGGCCGAGGGGCAGATGAAGAAATTCCCCGAAGGTCGTCAGGCATCGGCGATTATCCCGCTTTTGTGGCGTGCGCAGGAACAGGAAGGCTGGCTGAGCCGTCCGGCGATTGAGCATGTGGCCCAAATGCTGGACCTTGCCTTTATCCGGGCGCTGGAAGTGGCATCATTCTATTTCATGTTTCAACTGCAGCCTGTGGGCGCGGTTGCCCATATTCAGGTCTGCGGCACGCTGTCTTGCATGATTTGCGGCGCCGAGGATTTGATTGGTGTCTGCAAGGACAAGATCGCCGAGCAACCCCATGCCTTGTCTGCCGATGGCAAGTTTTCATGGGAAGAGGTGGAATGCCTCGGTTCTTGCGCCAATGCGCCTATGGCCCAGATCGGCAAGGATTATTACGAAGACCTGACCGCCGAACGCCTGTCAGAAATTATTGACGAAATGGCTGCTGGCAGAGTCCCTGTGCCCGGCCCGCAAAATGGCCGTTATGCCGCCGAACCGCTGAAAGGGCTGACCAGCCTGAAAGACCATGACAGCGGCAAAACCCAGTATAATGCCAGCGTGCAGGCGGCGGTTGATATTGGCGATACGATCAAGCGGATCGACGGCACCGAGGTTCCGTTGCTGACCCCCTGGATCGACGATGGCGCGGTCAAAACTGCACCAAAGGCGAAGCCCGCCAAGGCAAAGGCACCCAAGCCAGCAGCCAAGAAACCAGCGGACGCAACTGGTGTGACCAAACAGCAAGCGGCCGCAAAATCGGCAGCCAAGCCTGTTTCAAAATCCAACCCGGACCCCGTTGCCGAAGACCAGCCAGAGATATTGAACGCCCCGCGCGATGGCGGCGCGGATGATCTGAAAAAGATCAGCGGTGTCGGCCCGAAGCTGGAAGGCGTGCTGAACGAGCTGGGGTTCTGGCATTTTGACCAGATCGCGAAATGGACGCCCGCGCAGGTGGCATGGGTTGATAGCCGGTTGAAGTTCAAAGGCCGGATCGAACGCGATGACTGGGTCGGGCAGGCGACGGCTTTTGCCAAGGACGGCGAATAGAGCTGAGGCAATTGGGCCATTTTGTCGTTGTGGGCTCAATGCTGGCAAAACGGTCATTCACTTCGTGCATGCCAATGTCGGTTACTCGCCTGCATCATGCCCAGCGCGAGCTAAAATCCACTTTATTCCGGGTAGGTAGTCGTTGACTGCTAGTGGATTGTTTTCGCCGCTGGTGGCCGAGAAAACGAAGCCGTGGGTGTAATCGATCAATAGGTGCAGAAGAACGTTGTTCTCATCACCGTTGTCGAGTTGTTGTGTGCATGTCTGTAATTCGCTGGTGATCTCAATGAGGTCTTCGCTCATGAGCGAAACGTCCTCTAGAACGGCCCGCAGCAGATTGGCATTCGGCAAGGCACGCTGGCAGTATGCAAGCAGAATGCCGTTTGCTTTCTGGGTTGGGCTTTCATCCGCAATGTCCGGAAGCATATCCCTAAACGCCAGGCTGACCAGATCAGCCAGAAGCTGTCGCTTGTTTCCGGTGTGATAGGTCACCGCCATCGGCGTGACTTTCAGTTTTTCTGCCAGTAGTCGAAAGGATAGTACGTCGGCCCCTTGCGTTTGAATAATTGGCAATGCGGTTTGCAGGATAAGATGCTTTGACAGACGTTGTGTTGATTTTGGCGGTCGCCCGACCGGCGTCCTGGTCATGCACCTTTCACTGTGTAGACCAAGTCAACCATACCTGATGGAAAAGATGCAGCCGAGACCAGTTCAAGATCAACGTCGTCATCAGTTTCACCGAAAATGCGTATTCCGTCGCCCAGCAATATGGGAACCATGGTGATCTTCATATCTCGAATGAAACCGGCCTTAAGAAACGACCAAATGATGGCCCCGCCATCGATATAGACGCGATGGTAGCCGGATTTGTCGAGCTTTTCCCACGTTTCTTGAGGACTTGCTTTCGAAAATTTTACCTTGTCTTGAAGATGCTCTGGTAAGTCCTGTTTAGTCATCGAACGGCTGAGAACGATGACGGGTTTCACATAGGGCCATTCGCCAAATCCGAGGACGGTTCTCAGCGATCCACTTCCCATAACAATGGCGTCCATGCTGTCCATGAACTCAGAAAACCCATGGTCTTCATTCGCTGATGGCTGCTTGTTCAACCAATCAAGCGTGTGGTCCCTTCTGGCGACGAAACCGTCGAGGCTCATTGCCATCATAATGTGTCCTGTAGGCATGAAATCTTCCTTCCAGTATAAATTATACATCGTATAAATAACGGGAAAATTTCTGCCCGACTGCATCAGATACGACACATTATGGAAGGAAGCGAACATGTGCCTAGCTAGCAGCATCGGTCAATTTGCGCCTTCAGCCGTCACTCATAAAACACATGCCTGCGCCGTCTGTTCATTAGCAATTTGAACAGCGATGCACTTTGTCATCATTTCTTGACGGTGAAGCCCGATCATTTACGCCCTGTGCCGCCAATAAACTGTCTTCCGACGGTGCAGCCCTAGTCGTAAGTCACCCGAATTGAACAAATTATTTTCGCTTGGGCGTTGTTTCGGTTAGACCTATGGCACGCAGTCGCGGTTTGTGAGGGGCGAAGACCCTGTTCGCGGTGCAAAATACTGCTAAGGCCGTGCTCGCGGCCGCCCTAAGGGAGATCAGATCAGATGAAAGATACAGCACCTAAAAGTCAGGGTATTTTTGCCGTTGCGGCCTTGTTTGGCATTATTGCCGCAGGTGTCGCGCTGGTTCTTTATGATTATTGGTGGATTGCCGCCTTGTTTATCGGTGGCATTGTTGCTGCCATCACGGCGATCGTTTTGATGTTGGGCTGGCGCGATCCTGCGCCGCATGCAACCGGCCCTGTCGCCCGTCAATCCGAACCGGCGCCGACGGCGTCTGTGGCTCCTGCTGCTGATCCGGTGCCTGCTGCTGATCCTGCCCCTGCTACTGCGCCGGAACCGGCAGCTGAACCTGAACCTGCCACAGAGGCTGCACCTGAGCCCGCTGCACCGGTGGAAGCGGCACCAGCAGTAAAACCGTCGGCCAAATTGTCCGGCGAAGAAGAACTGAAGGCCAAGAAAGGCGAGTGGAAATATGACGGGCCGGGGTCAGAAGCCGCAGCACCAGCTGAACCTCCTGCCGCCTCCGATGACGGCAAGCCGCAATTCCTGAGCGAAGCCCGCGAAGGTGGTCCGGATGACCTGAAACAGATCAAAGGTGTTGGTCCGAAGCTGGAAAAAACATTGCACGGAATGGGCATCTATCACTTTGACCAGATATCGACCTGGGGCCCGTCCGAGCAAGCATGGATGGATGATAACCTCGAAGGGTTCAAAGGTCGCGCCAGCCGTGATAATTGGGTTGAACAGGCCAAGACCCTAGCCGCAGGCGGGACAACCGAATTTTCCAGCAAGGTAAAGAAAGGTGACGTCTATTAGATGTCGCATATAGATGGCGCGACAGGGTGACACCAAACAGGCCAAGGCAGGACAACGGGTCGCGTTGATCCTGGCCGCTGTTGCTGTTTTCTGGATACTGGTCACGCTGCTTGGGAACGAATATAGCTGGTCCAACAGGACCAGAGCGTTTTTTGACCTTGCAGCGCTGGTCGGTTTCGGGTTTGCCCTGTGGCAGACATTTAGGCTCTGGCGTGCGCGTCAGAATGAAAAGGGCGAGAACTGATGCTCAAAGACCAAGACCGGATTTTTACCAACCTTTATGGGATGCATGACCGTAGCCTGAAGGGCGCGCAGGCGCGTGGCCATTGGGATGGCACGGCGGATATCATCAAGAAGGGCCGGGACTGGATCATCAATGAGATGAAGACATCCGGCCTGCGCGGTCGGGGCGGCGCTGGTTTTCCTACAGGGTTGAAATGGTCCTTCATGCCCAAGGAAAGCGATGGGCGTCCCGCCTATCTGGTGGTCAATGCCGACGAATCAGAGCCCGGCACATGTAAAGACCGCGAGATCATGCGCCATGATCCCCATACTTTGGTCGAAGGGTGCCTGATCGCGTCATTCGCGATGAATGCGCATGCCTGTTACATCTACATTCGTGGCGAATACATCCGCGAGAAAGAGGCTTTGCAGGCCGCGATCGATGAGGCCTACGCCGCCGGTCTGGTGGGCAAGAATGCCTGCAAATCCGGCTGGGATTTCGACATTTACCTGACCCACGGGGCAGGCGCCTATATCTGTGGTGAAGAAACCGCCCTGCTGGAAAGTCTTGAAGGCAAGAAGGGCATGCCACGGATGAAGCCGCCTTTTCCTGCTGGTGCCGGCCTTTATGGCTGCCCGACGACGGTGAACAATGTCGAATCGATTGCTGTCGTGCCGACCATCCTGCGCCGGGGTGGTGAGTGGTTTGCCGGCATGGGCCGCCCGAATAATGCAGGCACGAAGCTGTTTGCGATTTCCGGACATGTGAACAACCCCTGCGTGGTCGAGGAAGAGATGTCGATCAGCTTTGAAGAACTGATTGAAAAGCATTGTGGTGGTATTCGTGGTGGTTGGGATAACCTCAAGGCAGTCATTCCGGGTGGGTCGTCTGTTCCATGTGTACGCGGTGAGAATATGCGCGACGCGATCATGGATTTTGATGCGCTGAAGGAAAAAGGATCGTCGTTGGGCACCGCCGCCGTGATCGTGATGGATCAGTCCACCGACATGATCAAAGCGATCTGGCGTTTGTCCAAATTCTACAAGCATGAAAGCTGTGGCCAGTGTACCCCGTGCCGCGAAGGCACCGGCTGGATGATGCGCGTTATGGCTCGTCTGGTGAAAGGGGATGCACGCCCCGAAGAGATTGATATGCTGCTGGATGTGACCAAACAGGTTGAAGGCCACACGATCTGCGCGCTGGGTGATGCCGCAGCTTGGCCGATCCAGGGTTTGGTCAAGAACTTCCGGGACGAGATCGAGGACCGGATCAAGGATAAACGCGTAGCAGGGATAGCAGCAGAATGATGATACGTGGAATGGTGATTGGGGCGGCTTTGACATTGGCCGCATGTGCAACCGGGCCAAGCGGGGCGCGGCCATTTGAGGATGCGGCAGTACAGAAGCTCTATAATCTGCCGACCCCGCAATATTACGCGACGCTAGAGATAGCTAGTGGTGTCGCGCAGAATTGTGCCCGCTACAGCTACGATCCTGGGGTTCAGGCATTGGTCAATGAAAAGCGGAACGAAGTTGGGCGCGGGTCGCTATCTGCTTTGGGCCTGCGCAACTCGATTGAGCTGGAAACCGATGTCAGCCAGCGCAGCTTTAACGCCAAACATGGCGTTGATCTTTCAACAGGCGAAGATCTCTGCCCGGCAGCGGATGCCGAAACGCTGGAAAACAGCGCGATGGCGGCGGTGCTGGTGCCGGTAGGCTAGGCGGCTGACAGATGCGCAACGTTCTGGATGGGGCCGCAAGTTTCTGTGCGGCCCTTTTTACATTCATCATCTGTGGGTTGCCCAGCTGGTTCACGGTGCAGGCGGTTCTGGCGGGGATTGCGCCGGTCTGGGCTTATGGGGCTGCGGGGCTATTGGCCGCAATTGGTGTTGTCCTGACCTTTGCCTTCATACGGAAAGGGCTTGCTGGGGTGGCCCCCACGCGCCAGCGGCGGCGCTGACTGACGTAAGATGGGTTTTAACCCATCCTGCAAGAAAGATCAGGGATGCATCTGGCAGAATTCAATTTCGGAACCTTACGCTACCCTTGGGGTGACCCGCGTCTTGCAGGTTTCGAAGATGCGCTGGATCAGGTCAATGCCATCGCGGCGCGCAGCCCCGGTTTTGTCTGGCGGATGCCCGATGCTGCCATGGAAGCTGCGCAGCAGGATCCGAACGGAGCGCTGGCAGATCAGCCCAATACGGCGTCCACCCTATCGGTCTGGGAAGGGGCAACGCCGCTTTACCAATTTGTCACCAAGACACTGCATGCAAGGATCATGGCGGGACGGGCTGCATGGTTTGTTCCGGGCAATAGTGGCTTCTTGGTTTGTTGGTGGGTGCCCGAAGGGCACCATCCTGACGTTGCCGAAGGCATGGCGCGCTGGCGCAAAGTGCAAAACGCCGGGGACAATCATGATGCGTTCGGTTCCAATGGGTTAGTGGCCGCCGCATCAGCTGAAACCGCCGTCAGCGATGGATAACCGTCCGCTGATATTGAATAACGCGGCCCAAATGCCGATGTGTCACCGCAACAAACCATGTCTTGCGTCTGACAGGAGAACAAAGATGAAAATAGCATCACTGGGTATTATAGCCGCAATGCTCGCGACTGTCGGCTTGGCGGGTGCCGCCACGGCGCAGTCAGCACTGAAGGATGAAGCACGCGTGCGCGACGGGATCGTGCAGGTTGGCATGGCTTATGAAATCTCTGAAAAATGCAGCAGCCTGAGCGCGCGCACCTTGCGTGGCATTTCCTATTTGCAGGAACTCAAGCGCTATGCCCAACAGCGTGGCTATTCCGACAACCAGATTGACGCCTATATCGATAATAAGTCCGAACAGCGCCGTCTTGAAGCCATCGCTCGCCAGCAGCTTGCCTTACTAGGGGTCGTCGAAGGGCAGGAGGCCACCTATTGCGCCGCAGGCCGTGATCAGATCGACCGAGATACCCGCGTAGGCTGGTTGTTGCGATAGCATCGGGCCGGCCCATCGCGCAGGTGAACAGCCGATGATAAGCCCCCCATAAATTGACGTCTTTTTTGCCGATCAGACTGGCATCGCCGCCCATGTCGCGCTAGAACGCGGCAACGCGCAGCCGCCGCAACGCGGATGGCTGTGTCATCGGGAACATATAAGGCACGCCATGTCTGATCTGCGCAAAGTCATCATTGATGGAAATGAGGTCGAAGTTGACGGGGCGATGACCCTGATACAGGCCTGCGAAGAAGCAGGCATCGAAATCCCCCGGTTCTGTTATCATGAACGGCTTTCTATCGCAGGCAACTGCCGCATGTGTCTGGTTGAGGTTGTGGGCGGCCCGCCCAAACCTGCCGCATCCTGCGCCATGCAGGTCCGCGATTTGCGCCCCGGCCCGGAAGGCCAACCACCGGTCGTCAAAACCAATTCCCCCATGGTCAAAAAGGCCCGCGAAGGGGTGATGGAATTCCTGCTGATCAACCACCCGCTGGATTGCCCGATCTGCGATCAGGGTGGCGAATGCGATCTGCAGGATCAGGCCATGGCTTACGGTGTTGATTTCAGCCGCTTCCGCGAACCAAAGCGGGCGACCGAAGATCTGGACCTTGGCCCGCTGGTCGAAACCCATATGACCCGCTGCATTTCCTGCACCCGCTGTGTTCGTTTCACAACCGAGGTCGCGGGCATTCATCAGATGGGCCAGACGGGTCGCGGTGAAGATGCAGAGATTACATCCTATCTGGGTGAGACGCTCGATTCGAATATGCAGGGCAATATCATTGATCTTTGCCCGGTTGGTGCGCTGGTGTCCAAGCCATACGCATTCACCGCCCGTCCGTGGGAGCTGACCAAGACCGAATCCATCGATGTGATGGATGCGCTGGGTTCCAACATCCGCGTGGATACCAAGGGCCGTGAGGTCATGCGCTTTCTGCCCCGCAACCATGATGGCGTGAACGAGGAATGGATTTCCGACAAGACCCGCTTTGTCTGGGACGGGCTGCGCCGCCAGCGTCTGGACACGCCTTACATTCGCGAAAACGGCAAACTGCGCAAGGCAAGCTGGCCCGAGGCGTTGACTGCCGCTGCTGCTGCGATGAAAGGCAAAAAGATTGCCGGTCTGGTCGGTGATCTCGTCTCGGTTGAAGCCGCATTCGCGCTCAAGCAGTTGATTGAGGGGCAGGGCGGCCATGTCGAATGCCGCACCGACGGGGCCAAGCTGCCCATCGGGAACCGGTCGGCCTATGTCGGTAATGCCAGCATCGAAGATGTCGATGATGCGCAGATGGTCCTTATGGTGGGTACGAACCCCCGGACGGAAGCCCCTGTGCTGAACGCCCGCGTCCGCAAAGCCTGGTCCAAAGGCGCAAAAGTGGCTCGGATCGGGACAGATGACGATCTGACCTATGATGTGATCCAGATTGGGGCCGGTCGCGATGCGCTGGTTGATCTTGCGGGGCAGGACCATTCCGACAAACAGGACGTGGCTGGTGTTATGATTGTCGGTCAGGGTGCCCTGACCGAAGCTGATGGTGAAGCTGTGCTGAGCCAGGCGATGAAAGCGGCAGATGCCGCCAATTCGAAATTCATGGTGCTGCACACTGCTGCCAGCCGCGTTGGCGCGATGGATGTGGGCGCCTGTACTGAAGGCGGGCTTGACGCTGCGCTGGACGGGGCAGAGGTGATCTATAACCTTGGCGCGGACGAGGTAGAGGTGAAACCGGGTGCCTTTGTGATCTATCAAGGCAGCCACGGTGATCGCGGTGCCCATCGGGCGGATATCATTCTGCCATCGGCAGCTTACACAGAAGAAAACGGGTTGTTTGTGAATACCGAAGGGCGGCCACAGCTTGCCCTGCGCGCCAGCTTCCCCCCGGGCGAGGCCAAGGAAAACTGGGCGATCCTGCGGGCGTTGTCGGCTGAACTGGATGCCACATTGGCTTATGACAGCATGGCGCAGTTGCGCCAGGCACTGGTGGCTGCCCACCCGCATCTGGGCCGTGTGGATGAGGTGTCCGAAAACGAATGGAAGCCGATCCCTGTCAAAAAACCGGGCAAGGCCGATTTCCGCAATGCGGTCAGCGATTTCTACCTGACAAACCCGATCGCACGCGCCTCGACCCTGATGGCTGAACTGAGTGCCAATGCCAAAGCGCGTAAATCCGCGCCGATGGCGGCGGAATAAGGACGACGATAATGGTTGAATTCTTTACCAACACCAACCTTGGCATCGTTCTGGTCATTCTGGGGCAGTGTTTGCTGGTTCTGGTACCGCTTTTGGTGGCGCTGGCATTCCTGATGTATGCCGACCGCAAGATCTGGGCCGCTGTGCAGATGCGCAAAGGCCCGAATGTGGTTGGTGCCTTTGGTTTGCTGCAGTCCTTTGCCGATTTCCTGAAATATATCGTCAAGGAAATCGTCGTGCCTGCCGGGGCCGATAAGGCCGTGTTCTTCCTCGCGCCGATGATCGCCTTTGTGCTGGCGGTGATTTCATGGGCGGTGATCCCGTTCAACGAAGGTTGGGTGCTGGCCGATATCAATGTCGCCATCCTCTATATCTTCGCCATCGGTTCGCTAGAGGTCTACGGCGTGATCATGGGCGGCTGGGCGTCGAACTCCAAATACCCGTTTCTTGGGTCGTTGCGTTCTGCCGCGCAGATGATTTCCTATGAAGTTTCAATCGGGTTGATCATTATCGGTGTTATCATCTCCACCGGGTCGATGAATTTCGGCGATATTGTTGAGGCGCAGCGAGGCGCAGGCCTGCTCAGCTGGTATATTCTGCCGCATCTGCCGATGTTCTTTCTGTTTTTCGTCAGTGCCTTGGCCGAGACGAACCGGCCACCATTTGACTTGCCAGAGGCAGAATCAGAATTGGTTGCAGGCTATCAGGTTGAATACTCATCTACCCCATTCCTGCTGTTCATGATCGGCGAATTGATGGCTGTGGTGCTGATGTGCGCCCTGATTTCGCTGCTGTTCCTTGGTGGTTGGCTGTCACCCATTCCGGGCCTGCCCGATGGCATCCTGTGGATGATCCTGAAAATGGGTTTCTGTTTCTTCATCTTCTCGATGGTGAAGGCGATCACGCCACGCTACCGCTATGACCAGTTGATGCGGATTGGCTGGAAGGTGTTCCTGCCGATGTCGCTGGCCTGGGTGGTGATTGTGTCGTTCCTTGCAAAATACGAAGTGCTTGGCGGGTTTTGGGCCCGTTGGGCAGTGGGGGCGTGATGCAACGCACTACCTCTCATCCCAAACTCTGGTTTGCGTATGCGCTTGCTCTCATTACGGGGCAGTCAGGCCTGTATAATCTTTACCTTGGCCGGAGTGGCTCCGCCGTCGTTATGAGCGGTGCGTCGTTTTTGATCCCGGTGATTTGGCTTGCAGCACCGTCGCGGATAGCTTTGTACGTCATTTTGACAGTTTGTCTGATGCTGACTGCAGTTTGGGTTGTTGACTTGATAAGGATGAAAGCGCTGGTTGCCTTGGCGCATGAGAAAACGGATTCTGGTAGGGAGCACGCTGCATGACCCAAATCGACTATACCCGCGCGGCCAAGTATTTCCTGCTTCAGGATGTATTTCAGGGATTTAAGCTGGGGCTGAAATACTTCTTCTCTCCGAAAGCGACGCTGAACTACCCGCATGAAAAGGGGCCGCTTTCCCCGCGTTTTCGGGGTGAGCATGCCTTGCGCCGTTACCCCAATGGGGAAGAGCGTTGCATCGCCTGCAAACTCTGTGAGGCTGTTTGTCCGGCGCAGGCCATCACGATTGATGCCGAACCGCGTGATGATGGATCCCGCCGCACCACCCGGTACGATATCGACATGACCAAATGTATCTATTGCGGTTTCTGCCAGGAGGCCTGCCCGGTGGATGCGATTGTCGAAGGCCCGAATTTCGAGTTCAGCACCGAAACCCGCGAAGAGCTTTATTACGACAAGGCGAAACTGCTGGAAAACGGCGACCGCTGGGAAACCGAGATCGCCCGCAATTTGGAACTGGATGCGCCTTACAGATGACCGAGCAGAACCCTTTTGAAGCGATGATGAAGATGGGCCAGGATTGGGCGAAAGCCATGAATCCGGCGCTGGAATCGTTCACGCCCAAAGGGTTCGAAGCCCTCTTTCCCACCATGCCCAAGGACGTGATGGAAACATTCATGGGCAAGGGGATCAGCCCTGACGGGCTGGACGCCAAGACCCGGCTTTTGCTGACCCTTGCCGCACTGACCGTGCTGGGTGGTCAGGCCGAAGCGCAAATCCGTATGACTGTCCGCCATCTGGTGGAAGCAGGGTCGACGAAACAGGAAATCGCCGAAACCATTGCCCAGATGGGCATGTTCGGCGGCGTGCCAGCCATGACCAAGACTATGGAACTGGCCAATGAAGTGTTGGAAAAGGACGGTGACGCATGAGTGTCTTCGCATTCACATTCTACCTTTTTGCAGTGACGACCGTGGCAGGGGGCCTGATGACGGTTGTCAGCCGTAATCCGGTGCATTCCGTATTGTGGCTGATCCTCGCCTTCCTGTCCTCTGCCGGGTTGTTTGTGACCTTGGGTGCCGAGTTCGTGGCGATGCTGTTGATTATCGTCTATGTGGGCGCGGTTGCGGTGCTGTTTCTGTTTGTTGTCATGATGTTGGACGTCGATTTCGCCGAGCTGAAGGCGGAGATGACCAAATACATGCCGCTGGCCTTACTGATTGGCGTGGTGATCCTGATGCAGCTGGCACTGGCTTTTGGCGTTTGGGGTTTTGCGGATGGTGTAGAAGGACGGATTGCCGCCCCGGCGGGTGATCTTGAAAACACACGTGCGCTGGGTCTGCTGATTTATGACAAATATATCCTGCTCTTCCAGCTTGCAGGGCTGATCCTGTTGGTTGCGATGATCGGGGCGATTGTGCTGACGCTGCGTCACCGGGTGGATATCAAACGCCAGAATGTGCTGGCTCAAATGTATCGTGACCCGGCGAAGGCAATGGAACTGCGGGACGTGAAGCCGGGGCAGGGGCTGTGATGGAAGATTTTTCGTTACGAAAAATCTCCCAGACTGAAGAAATTTTGCAAAATTTCTTTGTGATGAAGGTTGAAGGAAGTGTCAATGATCGGACTTGAACATTATCTCACGGTGGCGGCGGCCCTGTTTGTCATCGGCATTTTTGGCCTGTTCCTGAACCGCAAGAACGTGATCATCCTGTTGATGAGCATCGAATTGATGCTGCTGGCGGTGAATATCAACCTTGTCGCCTTCTCCAGCTATCTGGGCGATCTGGTGGGCCAGGTCTTTACCCTGTTCGTGCTGACAGTCGCTGCCGCGGAGGCCGCGATTGGCCTTGCCATCCTTGTTTGTTTCTTCCGCAACCGCGGGACCATCGACGTTGAAGACGTCAACGTGATGAAGGGCTGATATCAATGGAAACCATCATCCTTTTTGCCCCGCTGGTCGGTGCCATCCTTTGCGGGTTTGGCTGGAAGCTGATCGGTGAGAAAGCCGCCCAATGGGTGGCCACCAGCCTGTTGTTTCTGGCGGCCTTCCTGTCCTGGGTGGTTTTCCTGACCCTTGATCCTGCCGCCCATCCCGGTGGCAGCTACACGGTCACCATTCTGCGCTGGATCGAAAGTGGCACGCTCAGCACCGATTGGGCGATCCGGATGGATCGCCTGACCGCGATCATGCTGATTGTGATCAACACGGTGTCGGCCCTCGTCCATCTTTATTCCTTTGGCTACATGGCCCATGACGAGAATTTCAAAGAAGATGAGAGCTATCGCCCGCGCTTCTTTGCCTATCTGTCGTTCTTTACCTTTGCGATGCTGATGCTGGTGACAGCGGATAACCTTGTTCAGATGTTCTTTGGCTGGGAAGGGGTTGGCGTCGCCTCATATCTGCTGATCGGCTTTTACTTCCGCAAGCCAAGCGCAAATGCCGCGGCGATCAAAGCCTTTGTGGTCAACCGCGTTGGTGACTTTGGTTTTGCTTTGGGTATCTTTGCCCTTTACATGGTCACGGACAGCATCCGGTTTGAGGATATCTTTGCCGCGATCCCTGATCTGCAGGACCACACGCTCACCTTCCTGTGGAAAGACTGGAACACGCTGAACCTGATCGCTGTCCTGTTGTTCATCGGCGCGATGGGCAAGTCGGCGCAGCTTTTCCTGCACACCTGGCTGCCCGACGCGATGGAAGGCCCGACACCGGTGTCGGCCCTGATCCACGCCGCCACCATGGTGACCGCCGGTGTGTTTCTTGTTTGCCGCATGTCGCCGCTGATGGAATATGCGCCCGCCGCGACGAATTTCATTGTCTTCCTTGGGGCCAGCACCGCGTTCTTTGCCGCGACAGTGGGTTTGGTCCAGAACGACATCAAGCGCGTCATTGCCTATTCGACCTGTTCGCAGCTGGGTTATATGTTCGTGGCCGCCGGTCTGGGCGTCTATTCCGTTGCGATGTTCCACCTGCTGACACATGCGTTCTTTAAGGCGATGCTGTTCCTTGGGGCCGGTTCCGTCATTCACGCGATGCATCATGAGCAGGATATGCGGAACTATGGCGGATTGCGTCATAAGATCCCCAAGACATTCTGGATGATGATGATCGGCACGCTGGCGATAACGGGCGTGGGTATTCCGCTGCTTTATGTCGGCTTCCCGATTGGTTTTGCCGGCTTCGTGTCCAAGGATGCGATTATCGAAAGCGCCTATGCGGGCACTGCCGGCGGCTATGCGTTCTGGATGCTGGTTATTGCGGCCCTGATGACCAGTTTCTATAGCTGGCGCCTGATGTTCATGACCTTCTACGGCACGCCCCGTGGTGACAAACATACTCATGAGCATGCCCATGAAAGCCCCAATTCGATGCTGGTCCCGCTTTATGTGCTGGCCGTTGGTGCCGTGTTCAGTGGTATGATCTGGTACGGGTCATTCTTTGGATCGAATGACAAGGTTGGCAAGTTCTTTGGCGTGACCTATGCCGAAGCGTCAGAGCATGCTGAGGCGAAGGCAGATGATCACGGTGATGATCACGCCACCGAGGATGATCATGGTGATGATGCTGCCCATGCAGATGAGGGCGGCCATGGCAAGGCCCATTACAATCTGGTGGGCGCGCCGGGTGAGGGGGCCATTCACAACAGCCCCGACAACCATGTGTTGAACGACGCGCATGAGGTCCCCGTCTGGGTCAAGCTGGCGCCGTTTTTTGCCATGCTGGCCGGTCTTGCTTTGGCCTATCAGATGTATATCCGCCGTCCCGATCTGCCCGCCAAACTGGCCGAGCAGCAGGCGCCGCTTTATCAGTTCCTGCTGAACAAATGGTACTTTGACGAAATCTACAATGTCATCATTGTCAAACCTGCCGTGGCCATTGGCCGGATCCTGTGGAAACAGGGTGACACACGAACAATTGACGGAGGCATCAACGGGTTGGCCATGGGGATCATTCCATTCTTCACACGGCTCGCCGGGCGCGCGCAGTCGGGCTATATCTTTAGCTATGCCTTTGCGATGGTGCTGGGGATTGCGGTGCTGCTGACCTGGGTCACACTGTCGGGGGGGGCGAACTGATGGGTAACGTCCTTTCATTGACGACCTTCCTGCCATTGCTGGGCGCGGTCATTCTGGCGCTGTTCCTGCGCGGCGATGATGCGGCCGCTCAGCGCAATGCCAAATGGGTCGCATTGGTCACCACAGTCACGACATTTATTGCGTCGCTGTTCATTCTGGCGAATTTTGAACCCGCCGATCCTGGGTTTCAGATGGTCGAAACCCGTGAATGGTTGCTGGGTCTGCAATACAAGATGGGCGTCGATGGTATTTCGATCCTGTTTGTGATGCTGACCACATTCCTGATGCCCCTTGTCATTGCGTCCTGTTGGGATGTGGGTACCCGGGTCAAGGAGTACATGATCGCCTTCCTGCTGCTGGAAACGCTGATGCTGGGCGTGTTCCTCGCCCTTGATCTGGTGCTGTTCTATCTGTTCTTTGAGGCAGGTCTGATTCCGATGTTCCTGATCATTGGCATCTGGGGCGGTAAGAACCGGATTTATGCCAGTTTCAAGTTCTTCCTTTATACCTTCCTCGGCTCTGTCCTGATGCTGGTCGCCATGGTCGCGATGTTTGCAGATGCAGGCACCACCGATATTCCGACCCTGATGACCCATACATTCGGGACCGAGAATTTCAGCATTCTGGGTGTGCAGATCGTGGGCGGCATGCAGACCATGCTCTGGTTGGCTTTCTTTGCCAGCTTTGCCGTCAAGATGCCGATGTGGCCGGTTCATACCTGGCTTCCGGATGCCCACGTGCAGGCCCCCACAGCCGGTTCCGTTGTTCTGGCCGCGATCCTGTTGAAGATGGGCGGCTACGGTTTCCTGCGCTTCAGCCTGCCGATGTTTCCTGTCGGGTCCGAGGTGATGGGGCCGCTGGTGCTGTGGCTGTCGGCGATTGCGATTGTTTATACCTCGCTGGTCGCATTGGTGCAGGAAGACATGAAAAAGCTGATCGCTTATTCATCCGTCGCCCATATGGGTTACGTCACCATGGGTATCTTTGCGGTCAATCAGCAGGGTGTTGATGGCGCGATTTTCCAGATGATCAGCCACGGTTTCATCTCTGGCGCGCTGTTCCTTTGCGTTGGTGTGATCTATGACCGGATGCACACGCGCGAGATCGACGCCTATGGCGGGCTGGTCAATCGGATGCCGGCCTATGCGCTGATCTTCATGTTCTTTACCATGGCCAATGTCGGCCTGCCAGGTACGTCCGGGTTTATCGGTGAGTTCCTGACCCTGGTCGGTATCTTTCAGGTCAACACATGGGTGGCCGTTGTAGCCACATCTGGCGTGATCCTGTCTGCGGCTTACGCGCTGTGGCTGTACCGCCGCGTTGTCATGGGCGATCTGATCAAGGAAAGCCTGAAGACGATCACGGATATGACCAAGCGCGAGCGGCTGATCTTTGCCCCGCTGGTGGCGATGACGCTGCTGCTGGGTGTTTATCCTGCGCTCGTCCTCGACATTATTGGCCCGAGCGTGAACGCGCTGGTTGGCAATTACGAAACTGCGCTTGCGACCTTCGAGGCCGCGACGCAGTTCGCTTCGAATTAAGGAAGGCCCGTGATGATTGGTGCTGATATCCAAATCCTGATGCCCGAAGTTGTTCTGGCAATCTATGCCATGGGCGCGTTGATGGCGGCGGTATATACAACCAAAGACGGGATGGCCCCGCTTTTGACATGGGCGACCTCGGGCCTGTTTGTGTTGCTGGCGGTATGGATCGGCATCAATGGGCAGGGCACGAATGTAGCCTTTGGCGGCATGTTCGTTGATGACGCATTCGCGCGCTTTGCCAAGATCACCATCTTGTTGTCCGCTGCCGCCGTTCTGTTGATGTCAGAGGCTTACATGCAGCGCCGCGGGCTGTTGCGATTTGAATACCCACTGCTGGTCGCATTGGCTGTTGTGGGCATGATGGTCATGGTCAGCGCGGGGGATCTGATGGCGCTTTACATGGGGTTAGAGCTGCAATCCCTGTCGCTTTATGTTGTTGCCGCACTGCGTCGGGATAGCGTGAAATCGACCGAGGCCGGCCTGAAATACTTCGTCCTTGGCGCGCTGTCTTCTGGTTTGCTCCTTTACGGTGCCTCGCTGACCTATGGCTTTGCGGGCACAACCCTGTTTTCGGGCATTATTGCGGCAACGGCAGATGGTGCATCGCTTGGCTTGCTGTTTGGTCTGGTTTTCCTGCTGGCTGGCTTTGCCTTCAAAGTGTCCGCCGCCCCGTTCCATATGTGGACGCCGGATGTGTACGAAGGCTCCCCCACGCCGGTCACGGCCTTTTTTGCCACGGCCCCAAAGGTCGCCGCCATGGGCCTGTTTGCCCGGGTTGTGCATGACGCCTTTGGCGGGATCGTCGGCGACTGGCAGCAGATCGTGGCCTTCCTGTCCGTTGTGTCGATGTTCCTTGGCGCGATTGCCGCCATTGGCCAGACCGATATCAAGCGTCTGATGGCATATTCCTCTATCGCGCATATGGGGTTCGCCCTGATGGGGTTGGCTGCGGGTACTGCGTTTGGCGTGCAGGCGATGCTGATCTATATGGCGATTTATGTAACCATGAATGTGGGCACCTTTGCTTTCATTCTCGGGATGGAGCGTGACGGTCGCCCGGTGACCAATATCGAAAGCCTGCGGATGTATTCCAAACGGCAACCGCTGCGCGCACTGGCGATGTTGGTGCTGCTGTTCAGCCTTGCAGGCGTGCCCCCGATGGTTGGCTTTTTCGGAAAGTTCTACGTGTTGCGCGCCGCCTATGATGGCGGGCTCGCTTGGCTTGCGGTGGCTGGCGTGATCGCATCGGTGATCGGTGCGTTCTACTATCTGCGCATCGTCTACTACATGTATTTTGGCGAAGAGGGCGAAGCACTGGACGGCAAGATGAACCCGGTGCTTTGGACATTCCTGATGGCATCCGCACTGATCATGGTGGTCGGTGTTGTGAACCTGTTTGGCATCGAACCCATGGCCGCCGCCGCGGCTGCGACGCTTGTCCAATAGCGATAACGCGCATGGGCATTGGCCCGAAGGGTATGGGCGCGTTGTGCTTGACACCGTTGACAGCACGATGGCGGAGGCGGCGCGGCGTGCGCCACTGCTGGACCGTCCCACCTGGATCATGGCGCGCAATCAGACCGCCGCGCGTGGGCGGCGCGGTCGCCCTTGGGTGGTGCCAAAAGGCAATCTGAATGCCACGTTGATTTTCAAGCCAGAGGCGACAGCAGTGGAGGCGGCAAAGCGGTCATTTCTGGCGGCCAATGCCCTTTATCAGGCGCTGGCGATTTATGTGCCTGCTGAAAAGCTTAGCCTGAAATGGCCAAATGATGTTCTGCTTTCGGGCGGCAAGGTGGCAGGCATTCTGCTGGAAAGCAGCGGGCAGGGGCCGTTTGTCGATTGGTTATCTATTGGGATCGGGGTCAATCTGCGCCACACACCCGAAGGGGTCACTGATGCCAGTTTTCCCCCCACGAGCCTGATGGCCGCCGGCGGGTGGGAGGTCGCGCCGCAGGATTTTCTGGCGATGCTGGCTGATGCCTACGCCACCCAAGAAGATAAGCTGCGCCATTTCGGGTTCAAGCGAATCCGCGATGACTGGCTGGCCAATGCTGCCCGACTGGGTGAGGTGATCACCGCCCGTACAGGCCGCGAGGATGTCACCGGCATTTTTGACTGCATCGACAAGGACGGCAATCTGGTTCTGATCACCGGCACGGGCCCCCGCGCGATCCCGGCAGCGGACGTATTTTTCTAGAGGAGGTGGCGCATGCTTTTGGCCATTGATTGCGGCAACACCAATACCGTGTTTTCGATCTGGGACGGTGAACAGTTCCTTGCCACCTGGCGGACCAGCACCGAATGGCAGCGCACCGCAGATCAGTATTATGTCTGGCTGTCGACCCTGATGCGGTTTCAGAACATGGATGTGCATATCGACGAGGTGATCGTCAGCTCTACCGTGCCGCGCGTGGTCTTTAACCTGCGTGTCTTTGCGGATCGGTATTACAATTGTCGCCCGCTAGTGGTGGGCAAGCCCGACTGCCTTCTTCCAATGGCCCCGCGCGTCGATGAAGGCACGCAAGTCGGCCCTGACAGGTTGGTCAATACCGCCGGTGCTTTTGACCGACATGGCGGCGACTTGATTGTCGTGGATTTCGGGACAGCCACCACGTTCGATGTGGTGGCCCATGACGGGGCTTATGTGGGTGGGGTGATTGCCCCTGGGGTGAACCTGTCGCTTGAGGCGTTGCACAATGCCGCCGCCGCCCTGCCGCATGTCGATATCTCCAAGCCGCAGGCCGTCGTCGGCACCAATACGGTTGCCTGCATGCAGTCCGGCGTCTTTTGGGGTTACATCGGGCTGGTCCGTGAGATATGCGCGCGGATCAAGGCCGAACGTGGCGTGCCAATGCAGGTCATCTCGACCGGCGGGCTTGCGCCCCTGTTCCAGCAGGCCGAAACCCTGTTCGACGCTTTCGAAGATGATTTGACGATGCACGGTCTGACCGTCATCCACCAATATAACAAGGACAATAAATGACTGACCGCCTGATTTATTTGCCCCTTGGGGGCGCCGGCGAGATCGGCATGAACGCCTATGTCTATGGCTATGGCCCGCAGGATAATGAGCGGCTGATCGTGGTCGATCTGGGAGTCACTTTCCCCGATATGGACGGGACACCGGGGGTGGACCTGATCCTGCCCGATATCGCCTGGCTGGAAGAGCGGAAAGCGCGCATCGACGGCATCTTTATTACCCATGCGCATGAGGATCATGTGGGGGCGATTGGCCATTATTGGGAACGGTTGGGTGCCCCAGTTTATGCCCGCCGCTTCACCGCCAACATCGCCCGGCGCAAGCTGAGCGAACATGGCCATCCTGAAAGCGTGGTGAAAGTGGTGGAGCCTTACCCGCATGTGATCACCTGCGGTCCGTTTAAAGTGTCGTATCTGCCGATCAGCCATTCGATCCCCGAAAGCGCCGGTCTGCTGATTGATAGTCCTGATGGTCGCGTGCTGCATTCTGGCGATTTCAAGATTGACGAAACCCCGGTGGTTGGTGACCCGTGGGATCAGGCGCTTTGGGAGGAAGTGTCCAAAGACGGGGTCAAGGCGCTGGTCTGTGACAGTACCAATGTGTTCTCATACGCGCCGGGGCGGTCGGAGGCATCCATCGGGCCGACCATTACGGAGCTGATGGAAGATGCAACCGGCATGGTCGTGGCGACCACCTTTGCCTCCAACATCGCGCGGCTGAAAACGCTGGCGGTGGCGGCCAAAGCTGCCGGGCGGTCCGTCTGCCTGCTGGGCCGCGCGATGCGGCGGATGGTTGAGGCGGCGACGGAAGAGGGGATATTGGAGGGCTTCCCGGCCACCATTTCCCCCGAAGATGCGCTGAACATCCCCCGTGAGAACCTGATGCTGCTGGTCACCGGATCACAGGGTGAGAGGCGGGCGGCATCTGCACAGCTGGCACAGGGCAAATACCTTGGGCTGTCCCTGAAGGAAGGCGATATGTTCCTGTTTTCGTCGAAAACCATCCCCGGCAATGAACGCGGTGTGATCCGGATCATGAACCAGTTGTCCGAACTAGGTGTTGATGTGGTCGATGATGCGGGCGGCAAATACCACGTATCCGGCCACGCCAACCGGCCCGATCTGGAGCGGCTGCACCAGATCGTCAAACCACAGATCCTGATCCCGATGCATGGCGAACACCGGCACTTGCGTGAGCATGTGAAGGTTGGGAATGTAGGCGGGCTGACCGGGATTGTAGCCGTGAACGGGATGATGATTGACCTGTCGGGCAACCAGCCGACGGTGACCGGCTATGTTGATACCGGGCGGACCTATCTGGACGGGACTGTGCAGGTCGGGGCCATGGACGGCGTGGTACGTGACCGCATTCGTATGGCGCTGAACGGGCATCTGATCGTGACACTGATCATTGATGAAAATGATGAGCCATTGGGTGATCCGTGGGTCGAGGTGAGCGGGCTGCCCGAGGTCGGATCATCGAACGCCCCGTTGGTTGAAGTGGTCGAGGAAGACCTGAGCCAGTTTGTAAACCGGGCCAGCGCCAAGACGCTGCGGGACGATGTGAAACTTGAAAAAGAGCTGCGGAGCATCGCCCGGAAGTCAGCGCAAGGCGAGATCGGGAAGAAGCCGGAAGTGACGGTGATTGTATCTCGACTTGGTTGATTTGCAGTATGAGCCTTTATGCGAAGCGCAAACACCAGACTTCTGGATGCGTCTTCAGAGGCGATCGCTTGCTATGCACCTGCGACATTAGCCTCTAAGCCTGTCGCATAACCTTCACGATGCCATGGTGCCAGTGCCTCGCCCCTTGGTGATTTCATAAGCCCGATAGGCAATCCAGATTACACAAGCCACCAAGACCCAAAGTAACATCGTATTGTCCCCGCCCAATTCTTGGGTGGCGACGGGCACCATCAAAAGTAGCAGTAAGCTTGAGTTGGAAACTATTCGGTGCGCGCTCAACTTAGATGATCTCATCAAAACAACCTCCACCATCCATTGCCAAAAAAACGCCAATTAGCACGCTCAAAGCCACCGAAAGCTCGAATGGTAGCGGCAACTCTGGAGCGTAAGTATAGCTGGCATACCACCCACTAGTACCACCAACGGCGAATCTAATGAAGCAACCCATATTATGAATACTCGCTAAAATAATAGTTATGCGAATATACAACAGCCTTAAGGTGTTTCTGTGTGTCAGGACTTTGGGCCGCGCCTTAGGTCGGTCGAACGACGCAGACCTAAGCCTTCGCACGTTCCTCAAAGCTCATAGCGATGAACGCGGGCGTATCATCTCCCATGCCCACCACATCAGGCTCGTTCCGGCCGCGTCCGCGTCCGCCGCGTGACCGTTCCTGCCGGGGCTTGTCTTCGCGCTTGGGCTTGTCGTCCCGCTGCGGTCTTTCATCCTGCGCGGGCTTTTCGACCGGCTTGGCCTCTGCCGTATCGCCTTCATCGTCCTTTTTCCGGCGATTGCGGGTCCGTTTGGGCTTTTCTTCGGGCGCGGCCTCTTCCTTGGCAGATGCGCCTTTCATCGGGTTGTCGAGGCGTGGGATGGTTTCCTTGACCAGCCGTTCCACGTCTTCGAGGTTCTTTTCGTCCCGTGGGATACAGATCATGATCGCGGTGCCGCTTCGGCCTGCACGGCCGGTCCGACCGATCCGGTGCACGTAATCTTCGGCATGGCTGGGCACGTCGAAGTTGAACACATGGGTGACGGCGGGGATGTCCAGGCCGCGGGCGGCCACGTCTGAAGCCACAAGGAACCGCAATTCATTGTCGCGGAACTTATCCAGCGTCTTGGTCCGGTGCGACTGGTCCAGATCGCCATGGATGGGGGAGGCGTTATAGCCGTATTTGTTCAGCGATTTCGCGACGATATCCACATCCGACTTGCGGTTGCAGAAGATAATCGCGTTTGTGCAGGCCTCACCTTCACCATCGATCAGGGCGCGTAGCAGGGCGCGCTTCTCGGATGGTTCCTTGCGCTTCTCAGAGCCTTTGAAGACGACCACACCTTGTTTGATGTTCACGTTGGTCGTTGCGGCGCGCGCCACTTCGATCTTGGCAGGGTTGGACAGGAACGTATTGGTGATCCGTTCAATTTCAGGCGCCATGGTGGCGCTGAAAAACAGGGTCTGGCGGGTGAAGGGCGTGCGTTTGAAGATTTCCTCGATATCCGGAATGAACCCCATGTCGAGCATCCGGTCAGCCTCGTCCACCACCATGACCTTGACATCTGTCAGGATCAATTTGCCGCGTTCGAGATGGTCAAGCAGACGACCGGGGGTGGCGATCAGGACATCGACGCCTTTGTCGATGATCTTGTCCTGATCCTTAAAACTCGTCCCACCGATCAGCAATGCCTTGGAAAGCTTGGTGTATTTGGCATAGGTATCGAAGTTTTCGGCCACCTGTGCGGCCAGTTCCCGCGTGGGGGCCAGCACCAGTGAGCGGGGCATCCGCGCCCGTGCCCGGCCACGGCCAAGCAGGGTGATCATAGGAAGAGTAAAGGCGGCGGTCTTGCCGGTGCCGGTCTGGGCAATCCCCAGAACATCGCGCCCTTCAAGTGCGGGGGCAATGGCGCCTGCCTGAATGGGGGTTGGGGTGTCATAGCCTGTTTCGGCGATGGCTTTCAGAACCTTGGCATCAAGGTTCAAGTCAGAAAATTTGGTCATATACGTCCTGTTTCTGCGGGTCGGTCCGCAAAGGTGAAAGGACGCAAATTCCAAAGCGTCCCGAGCATCGATGGCCTGAATTGGCCGTGTCCGCGCATAACTGAATTGCTGTTCATGGTCAAGGCGCGGGCCTCTAACCATTGGTGTTACTTGGCGTTTTCAGCACTTTGCCGCATATGCGCGAAGCGACGGAAGACGGTGCCATCATCCTGGTTGAGAAGGTTCAGCAAATGCCGCGCGAGCCGCCCCGTGGCTGGTGCATCCTTACTGTCGCGCCAGAGCGGGGCCAACAGATGCGCCTCCAAATCCCCCTTCAGGATTGAAAAATCCTTCATCCCCATGGGCAACGGGGATTTGTTGCGATCTGTGATCTTGAAGGGTTTCTGCGCCGGAAGGCCCGAGAAGGCACGTTCAGCTTCATAAATCTTCATTAGCGAAAACAGGATGTTAAAAGATTGCGCAAGCTTGCGGTCATCCGCATCCTGCCCATGGTCAGCGAATGTGATGATGGCTGAAATCAACCAACGGGTCGGCAGGCTGTCAAGCAACCAGTCTTCCTCTTCTGCCCAGAGCCGCCGGAACAGGGCAGGGGCATGATCGGGGTAGGTATGTTTGCGCAGATGCGAAATCAGCAACCCATGCAGCAAGGCCAGCTCTGTCTGGCCCGCTAGTTCGCCCAGCAGCATGTGCCGTTTCTTGGCTACGCGGCTTAACCCGTCGGGTCGAGGGTTGATCGGGGGGGGCAGCGGCTGTGCCGCCAGCGGTTTGAAATCAACGTCCAACGCTGGCAGTTCTTCGCCGTTGCGATGTGTCAGTAGGGATCGCCGTTTCTGGTATTGCGGCAATAGATTACGGATCCCCCCGGGGAAAGTTTCAGTTCGCTTTGCCATCGGTTCTTCCCGTACTGCCTGCCCGATTATCAGATGCCCGGGCGAGGCTTACAAGACTTTGACGAAACGCGCCCTTGATCGCGCGAGGCGTGTGTGTATTTCTGCGACCACACGCAAAGGGTGGAAGCCCGAGAGGGGTGAGAATATGCGATATTCTGCAATGGGTCTGGTTCTGCTCACGGCTTGTGGGTCAGGATCCAGCGATGCTGTTGATTCTGTTGATCCGGTGACGGCCGACGACCTCAACCGCTTTCAGTCGGCGATATCGCGGGCCGCATCAAGCGCATCTTCGACCCCATTTGCCGACATTCCCACTGGCTCGGTTACCTACCAAGGCGGTATGTCTATGCAATGGGAATCTGCGGCGGGATCGTCATTTTCGCGTGAAGGCATCCGCGGCATTGCAACATTGACCACCCAGTTTGGGACCGGTGGTGTGACGGGCGAGGTGACAGATATCATGGGATCGGAGGGTCTGGCCTTTGATAGCCAGCCATATGACGGGACCTTGGAGATTTCTGGCGTGGTGCTGCCAAATGAGGCAGACTACGTGGTTGGCACAGGTAATCGCGATCCACTGAACCTGACTGATGGGTTGACATCAGGCAGGTTGACGGGCCCTGACGGCGCGGGACATGTTTTTGCAGCCGAGTTTTCAGCCGATTTGCGCGGTGAGGATGCCGAGTATTTTTATGGCGTGTTTGATGGCGGGACAGTGACCGTTGATGGCGATGCCAGGAACGTGACCACTGGCGTCATATCAGTTACCACGGAGCCTGTGACACTGCCTTAGTTTGGCCGCGCTGGGGTGGAGCAGTGGCGTGTAACCTTCACGCAGCACATTGATAATCGGTTCCGGCGTCAGGACTGCGGCGCTGCCGGATTTGGGGCGGCTGATCATTGCGCCGTAACCGTCAGGACCGTAACAAAGCAGCCGATCCTCCAATACCAGATGTGCCGATCCGCCGTGCCATATCATTGCGCCGGTGGGTAACGCGTCGATTCTTGTCCTGTGACGCAGCTGTGCCCGTGTGCCGGGCATGATCCGTGCTGCGTGCAGCACCTTGTCCATCTCTGGCGCCTTTGGCCGGGCGCCTGTCTGGTTGGTCCAGGCCGTTACGAAAGAGGCATAGGCATCCCGCCTGCAGTAGCCGCAGGGCCGGTGACCCGCAGCCAGCGCGACCGCCTCGTCCAGAAAGAAAAGCTCTGTCCAGTTCCGCCCGGTCATCACCTGCCGTTTGCGCCCTTGCCAGTCAAGAGTGCAGCAGATCCATGCGTGATGCGACCAGCGGGCGGTGCCGAGCGTCTGGTCGCGCCGATGGATGATCCCGCGATTGCCCGTCAGGGTGCCGCGGTCTGGGATCGCCACAATCTCGCCGGTAGGAAGAACGCGGTTTTGTAGGGGCATGGATGCCAGCTTAGCCGTGCGGCTTGATCGATCAAGCGGCTATCAGTCCGCCTGTCGACAATAATTGTACAGCGGTTGGTCGAATTGGCGCCCAGAGGGGCTGCAAACTTAGCGATGCCGAACCTTGCTTACTTTTCTGGATTTCGGAGTTAGAAACCCCGCAGGGTTCCTATCCGATTGAGGGATGTTCAATAGTTGCCGCAATTCTTGCTGGTAACCATCTTTAGCCAAGGCTGGAGCCTGTCAAACCTATGCATTTACGCTAAAGAGCGGAAAGCTCATCGTCTTTGAAGTGCAGGAAGGCCGGGTGGTTTGGCCGGTCTTCCAACAAGCACCTCACTATTTAGCGGGTCCGGTGAGTACAGCACTATTTTTCTGCGCGGAAGCCTGAGTTGCTGCCGGAGACTTCAAAATCGCCAAGATCGCTATCAACATCACCTCTGATTACTCCGGCAACGTATTCTTCGTTGTTCCCGAAGAAGTCGCCCACTATGAATGCGTCCAACGTGTAGGCGTTATCATCTGGATCTGTGACCGTCCCGTCGATGTCACCAATAAATGCGTAGCTGGTGTTTGGGTCTGCGGATCGATCAATAAACCCATTCGTGACATCCAATTCACCATCGTATTGGTAGCCGTCGCTGTCTACGATATCTGTCGCTTTCCCATCGAAGTCGGCATTTGCGAAATCAAATGCAAGCTCCAACTCACCGGCGACGGTGATGTTTCCAGGCGTATTGATATAAATGCTACCTTCATAATTGGCAGACCCGGTTGTTGGCAGCGTGCTTGCGGTAATCGGCGCATTGAAGTCAATTTGATTGTTGATGCTGAAATAGGTCGCGCGCAGGTCGGAGTATTTCTCGGCACCACTGTCACCGCCGCTGCCACCACCACAAGCGGCAACCAATGCCATTGTGCAGATCGAAGATATACATTTCATGCTCACTCACTTTTTAACGCCCCTCAGGGCGATAAATGCAAACAGGCATCCGTGAACAAGCACAATCGGTGGGTGACGGGCTTCAACGTCCAGTTGTTGCAACCTGACAATACCTAAACCATCATTTCCTTGGTCGCACTGAGCGTGACGTCAGGGTAATCTCGTGCTACCCGGTCGATGTCCCATTGCAGGCGTGTCAGGAAGACCACGTCGCCGTCATTATCCTCGGCGATATGTTGTTTATTGGCGGCAGCGAATGTATCAACCGCGTCCTTTTTCCCATGCACCCAGCGGGCGGAGGTGAATTGCGACGCCTCGAACCGGACGGGGAGCCCGTATTCCATCTCGATCCGGCTGGCGAGTACTTCGAACTGCAAGGCACCCACGACGCCGACGATAAAGCCTGACCCGAAGGTGGGTTTGAACACCTTCGCCGCCCCCTCTTCGGCGAATTGCATCAGGGCCTTTTCAAGATGCTTTGCCTTCATCGGATCACCGGCCCGGCAGGTTTGCAGCAGTTCCGGCGCGAAAGAGGGAATGCCCGTCACGCGGATTGCCTCGCCTTCGGTTAATGTATCGCCGATGCGCAGTTGCCCGTGATTGGGAATACCGATGATGTCGCCCGCCCAAGCTTCTTCTGCCAGTTCCCGGTCAGCGGCCAGAAACAGAACCGGGTTTGTCACGGCCATCTGTTTCTTGGATCGCACATGAGTCAGTTTCATGCCCCGTTCAAAATGGCCGGAGGCGAGACGCAGGAATGCGACGCGGTCACGGTGTTTGGGGTCCATATTGGCCTGGACCTTGAAGACGAACCCGGCGACTTTCTTTTCTTCTGGCGCGACACTGCGCGGCTGGGCGCTCTGTACCTGTGGTTCCGGCCCATATGTGCCGATCCCGTCCATCAGTTCCTTGACCCCGAAAGAGTTGATGGCAGAGCCGAACCAGATCGGTGTCATCGACCCGTTCAGCACCGCCTCATGATCCAGCGAGGGCAACAATGCCTTTGCCATTTCGATGTCTTCGAGGAATTTTTCCAGCAGATGGGTGGGCACATGCTCGGCCAGTTTCGGATCATCCAACCCGCTGATTTCGATGCTTTCGGCGACCTTGTTCCGGTCGGCGCGATCCATCAGTTCCAGCCGGTCGCGCAGAATATCATAGGTGCCCATGAATTCGCGCCCGACGCCGATCGGCCAGGCGGCGGGCGTAACGTCAATCGCGAGGTTTTCTTGAATTTCGTCAATAATCTCGAAAGTGTCGCGGCTTTCGCGATCCATTTTGTTGCAAAAAGTCAAGATTGGCAGGTCGCGTAGGCGGCAAACCTCGAACAGTTTCTGCGTCTGGCTTTCCACACCCTTAGCCCCGTCGATGACCATTACGGCCGCGTCCACAGCTGTCAGTGTCCGATAGGTGTCTTCGGAAAAATCCGAGTGGCCGGGCGTATCCACCAGATTGAACCGGAACTTTTCGAAATCAAATGACATGGCCGAGGCCGAGACAGAGATGCCGCGATCCTTTTCCATCTGCATGAAATCTGACCGCGTGCGCCGCGCTTCACCTTTGGCGCGGACCTGTCCGGCCATCTGGATCGCGCCGCCGTAGAGCAGAAATTTTTCGGTCAGCGTCGTCTTGCCCGCATCAGGATGCGAGATGATAGCGAAGGTCCGCCTGCGGGCGATTTCGGGGGGAAGTTCAGGGCGATTTGTCATGTTGCCCCTTTAGGCCGTCATTGCTGAAAGGGCAATGCGCGAGGGTCGTTTTAACTGAACCTTGGGCTTTGTCTGCTAGCCCCCGTGCTGATCGGATGAACGAGGTTTTGCAATGCGGATATGCGTGCCACTTGTGTTATTTTTGGCGGCTGGATGCGGCGGCGGCGGAGGTGGGGGTGGCGACGGTGGCGGAAGCGGGATCGACCCGCGGCTGTCCCGGATCGACATCTACGAGGCGCAGCGTCTGCGCGTTCTGGGTGAACCAGGGGCCGGGGTGATGGGTATGCCTGTCACACCTGAAGTGCAGATACCCGTCAGTGGCAGTGCGACCTATGACGGGTCTGTCAGCATCCTTGTCGAGACGATGCCGGAAACGGCAGTGATCGTCGGTGATGCACGTGTCGCAATGGATTTTGGCCTTAGTCAGGTCGGCGGGGTGATGGATAACTTTCTTGGGACGGATCCCGACGATCGGTTGCGTAACTTTGATGGGAGGTTGACCATCGATAGCGGTGAGATTGGTGACCCTGCTCCGAACGTCTGGTCGCTTGACTACGCGGGCACATTATCAGCGCCCGGCCAAACCTATGTGATGGCCGGAACGGTTGAAGGTGAGTTTCTGGGGGAGCCTGTTGCTGCCATTGCCGGTGTGGAGCTGGAGGCGCAGATCGTGGCGAATGGTGTGCTACGCGACGGGGTGGTCACGATCATCGGCGAAGGCGATTTCACCCCGGATAACTAACCCCTATCTGACGGAACTCTTGCTGATGGCGGTCGCGTAATCCACATCAGGATGCATATTGGCGGCGGCCAGATCACGGTGTGCGGGCATCTGCAACATGCGGGCCAATTGGGCCGGTTTAGCTGCGGTGGTGGTAGTCGAATCTGCAATATGCGTTTCGACGGCAAGCCCATTGGCATGGATGGCACATGGCACATCGAAGAAAAGCTGGACCATCGCCATCGCGCCCGAGGTCAGCAGCTGCACGTTGGTATCATTCACGGCGTCGCGGGCAATGGTTGTGATATTGACCTGTCCGGATGGCGCGAAAAAGCGTTGTTCGGGACGCAACAACAGGTCACCCTGATTGTTGTAGCTGTCAGATGCGATCAGGACGAGCGGTGTTTCTGGCGACAGGTATTGGGTCTGATCGGCGCGCCCGGCGACTGCTTGCACCCCGTGGCTTGCGCTGCGCAGCAAATCACCCTTTTGCACCTGTTCGATCTGCCGCTGCGACCCATCCGCCATCGTCACAAAAGTGCCGCGCGAAAAGGCGCCGCTCCGCGCGCGCGCAAACCCGTCCCGCCCTGCCGCAATATCACAGGCAATCAGGCGATAGGACACGAATGGGCCCATATGGCCCAAGGGCAGAATAATTGTATGGTCCAGCGCGGAAAGCAGGATGGCCTGCTGGCGCTGTCCGGTGGGGGCCATGAAGGTCAGTAACGCTTCGGGCGACAGCGGCGTCCGGCAGCGAGCCAGCCTGATCTGATCTGCGACGGCCAGGATTTTCACGCTGCCCGCATCTGGACACAGCTGATACACATCGTCGAGCAACAGCCCATCAACGCCTCCCAGCGTCTGATCAATGGCAAGACCGTCGGTCACGCGCATTTGCGTGCCGCAAAATCCTGCAAAGGTCTGATAATTCAAAGACATCAACATACGCATACCCAACAAACACGAAACCTGAGTTAACACCCGATGTGGATTTCGCCATAGCGGAACCCTGTTTGCTGCGGCATAACAACGGTATTCGTCCAAAATGTGACCAAAATGATAGGAAGACGTGACCATGGATCTTGGCATCAAAGGTAAACGCGCGCTTGTCTGTGCATCTTCGAAAGGCTTGGGCCGCGGCTGCGCAGAGGCGTTGGCAGAGGCAGGATGTGACCTGGTTCTGAACGCCCGTGGGGCCGAAGCATTGGAAGAGACGGCTGCTGAGATCCAAGCTGCGCATGGTGTCGATGTGACCACGGTTGCGGCTGATGTTGCCACCGAAGGTGGGCGTGCGCAGCTGTTGGCGGCTGCGGGCCAGGTTGATATTCTTGTCAACAACGCTGGTGGGCCACCGCCCGGTATGTGGTCTGACTGGGACCGCGACGATTTTATTGCCGCGTTGGATGCCAATATGCTGGCCCCGATCGCGTTGATGAAAGCGCTGATGCCAGCCATGATGGCACGCGGCTGGGGCAGGGTGGTCAATATCACCTCTGTGTCGGTTAAGTCACCTATTCCGCAACTGGGGCTGTCCAATGCAGCCCGTACTGGCCTGACAGGTTACGTCGCAGGCACTGCGCGGCAGGTCGCGCCGGAAGGTGTGATCATCAACAACTTGCTGCCGGGCATTCATGCAACGGACAGGGCGGTCAGCCTTGATGCCGGTGTCGCAAAGGCGCAGGGCATCGATATGCCAGCGGCAAGGGCGCAGCGCGAGGCGACCATTCCCGCCCGCCGTTACGGCACGCCGCAGGAATTCGGTGCGATGTGCGCGTTCTTATGTTCGCAACATGCTGGCTTTATCGTCGGGCAGAACATCCTGCTGGATGGCGGTGCCACCAACGCGACGCTCTGATGGCGCAGGGGTTCAGCCTGAAGGACGATCTGTTCAACGCCGACACGGTGGGGCGTCTGGCGCGGCATTTTGAGGATGCGGGGGTGTTCAAGGCTTCGCCTTTTGCGCGGGACGTGTTGGCCGCGATGCCACCGCTGGAGCTGAAGGCCCGGATCAACCTGATTGCCGATGTGCTGGCCCGTTATCTGCCACAGGATTTTACCGCAGCGTCCAAGGCGATCGTATCCGCTTTGCCGCCGCCGCTGGACCCGACGCTGCGTGATGATGATTTTGGACATTTCATCTATGCCCCATTGGGCGTTTTCGTTGAAAGCCATGGGCTTGAAACCCATCGGGATCGCAGTCTTGATCTGTTGGAGGCGCTGACCCAACGCTTTTCTATGGAATTTTCGATCCGCGCGTTCCTGAACCGCTGGCAGGATTCCACGCTGGAGCGGATGCAGGATTGGGTTACCCATGATCACTACCATGTGCGGCGGTTGGTGAGCGAAGGTACGCGACCACGTTTGCCCTGGGGACAAAATGTGGGGCTGACTGCGGATCAGACATTGCCTTTGCTTGATAAGTTGTTTGCGGATCCAACCCGTTTTGTGACCCGGTCCGTGGCCAATCATCTGAATGATGTGACCAAGCATGAGCCGGCCCGGGTGATTGCACGTTTGGAAGATTGGCAAAAGAACGGTCAGCAGACCCCAAAGGAGCTTGATTGGATGCGCCGCCACGCCCTGCGGGGTTTGATCAAGGCTGGGCATCCGGGGGCGATGGCCCATTTGGGTTATCACGGTGATCTGCCAATCACGCTGTCGCATCTTGGTATCACCCCGGACCCTGTTACCCGGGGTGATACATCGACAATTGCCCTGACCTTCACCACCGCGCAAGATGCGCCACTGATCATTGATTACGTCATCGATTTTGTAAAAGCAAATGGCAAGACCGCCCCAAAAGTGTTTAAATGGAAGGTATTATCGGCCAAGGCTGGGCAACCGATCGCGTTGATTAAGAAACACCATTTTAAGGATAACGCGACGACCTTTACGCTTTATCCCGGTCCGCATCAATTGCATGTGCAGATCAATGGTCAGATCAGACAATCAGTACCCTTTGCGCTTGGTTGACTTGCCCCTGCCGTGCGGACTTGTTAGTTGCGCCATACCTAATTGTTTCAGTCAGGGATCGGTCCCCGGTAAATGCAGCCCCCCCGCCTTGAGATCAAGAATATCGTCAAGACATTCGGCGACCGTCGGGTGGTGGATGATGTCAGCCTGAGGGTTGAGCCCGGGCAGGTGACCTGCCTGCTTGGCCCGTCTGGCTGCGGCAAGTCAACGACCCTGCGCCTGATTGCCGGGGTTGAGATGCAGGATAGCGGCACGATCCATGTTGATGGGCAGCTGGTCTGTGACACGATCTATCGTCTTCCGCCGGAAGGCCGGTCCATCGGGTTGATGTTTCAGGATTTCGCTCTGTTTCCGCATTTGACCGTGGGCCAGAATGTTGGCTTCGGGCTGAAAGGGCGGGATAGCGCAACACAGGTGCAGGCCCTTCTGACCAAAGTCGGCATGTCGCGCTATATCGACGATTATCCGCATCAGCTTTCTGGCGGGGAACAGCAACGCGTGGCCCTGGCCCGTGCCTTGGCCCCCAAACCGCGTATCATGCTGATGGATGAGCCGTTTTCGGGGCTGGATGATCGGCTGCGCGATGACATCCGTGATGAGACATTGGATATTCTGAAGGCCGAAAGTACGGCTGTTTTGCTGGTGACGCACGAGCCGGGTGAGGCGATGCGCATGGCCGATGAAATCGCGCTGATGCGCGACGGCCGCGTGGTGCAGCAGGGCGCGCCTTATAATATCTATAATGCACCGGTTGATATCCGGGCGGCAGCTTTCTTTAGTGATATCAATGTGATCCGCGGCAAGGTGCAGGGCGCCTTGACACAAACGCCGTTCGGTCAGTTTCTGGCCCCCGGGGTACCTGATGGCACCGAGGTCGATATCGTCATCCGTCCACAGCACCTTAAGATCGATTTTGATCGGCATGGGCGCGGCCCGAACCCGACCCCGCAAGATGGCACCGCCGCACGCGGCGTGGTTGAACGTGCCCGTTTCATGGGCGCATCCAGCCTTATTGAATTTCGGATGGAATATGACGGGTCGATTTTGCGGGCTGTCGTGCCGTCGGTCTTTCTGCCGCAACCGGGCACCGCATTGTGGTTGATGATCCGGCGGGATAGGTGCTTTGTGTTTGTTCGGGCGTAAGATGGGTTTAAACCCATCTTACTGGCTACTTCAGCCGTGCCGCCCGTCCGCCACGTCGTTTCGTGATTTTGCCGGCGCGTGATGGCAATTCCGCCATGACGCCCTGGCGGGCTTGGGGTGTCATTCGTGACCAGGCCCCGATTTCGTCAATCGTCCGCAGGCAGCCGGTGCAAAGCCGGCTTTCGGGATGGATCACGCAGACCTTGATGCAGGGGCTTTCAATCTCGGCCCGCGACCAGATGTGATCGGTACTTTCGGATTTGGTCACATTTCGCCTTTCAGATGCGCCAGACGATCCAGCATACCTTGCAAGATATACCCAGCCGCGACGTGATCAATGACCTCTGCGCGACGTTTTCGTGATGTATCTGCCGCTAATAGCGCACGTTCGGCAGCAACCGTGGACAAACGTTCGTCCCAGAAGGTGATTGGCAGCGGCGTTAGTTTTTCCAGATTGCGGGCGAAGGCGCGGGTCGCCTGACAACGCGGTCCTTCTGATCCGTCCATATTCATCGGCAGCCCCAAGACGATCCCGTTGACTAGTCGTGTGGTTGTCAGTTCCAACAGCATTGCAGCGTCCAGCCCGAATTTCCGCCGCTTGATCGTCTGGACCGGGGTGGCAATGGATCGCATGCTGTCAGATACGGCGACCCCGATGGTCTTGGTCCCAAGGTCAAGCCCGGCGATAGCGCCGAGCGGCGGCAAGGCAGCGGCGAAGGCGTCGGGCGTGTCGCAGATCATTCCAGTACACCGGCATCGCGTGCCGCATTGGTCAGAATTTCCATCCCGCGCATGCTGCTGACAAAGACCTGCTGCGCCTCGTGCCAGACTGTCCGCGCGGCCTCCTGATCGCCCAATACGCCATAGGCGCGGATCAACCGCGCCCAATCTTGCGCTGGCCCGCCTTCAGTGGCGAGCCGTTCGGCCAAACCGGCCACCATGCTGCCGATCATGGCTTGCTGGTCTTCGGATGACATCTGTGAAGCTGCATCCATGTCTTCAAAGCTTGGCCCCCGCGCCTCTGGCAGGGCATATTCCAGACCCGCCCGAAACGCCGCGTCCGAGATCAGAGCGCGCGCATTGGCCACGTGAAATTGGTTGGCATCGCCGTTTTCGACCACGTCGCGCCAAATACGGAAGGCCAGATCGGGCCGGTCGGTCTGATCATACATCGCCCCGAGGTAATAGCGGGCAGCGAGGTTGGTTTCATCGCGCTCCAGAATATCGCGCGCCAAGCTTTCTGCCTCGGGCGAGATGAACCCACCAGTGGCCACCACCATTAGATCAAGTTGAATGCGCAGATCGTTGATATCGGCTGCATCCCCTTTGATCCGCACGACATTTTGCTGTGCCACTGCAGCGGCCGCAAAGTTGCGCAATTCGGTTTCGTGAAACGCGAGCAACTCCCAGGCTTCCAGGTCATCGGGCCGGGTCGGTGCAATGGTCCGCAGCTGTGCAATGGCTTCAAGATAGTCGTCTGGCGCATCGATGGGGTCCAATGCGGGTGCGGCCTGTTCCAACTGGGCCTGCCCGGGGCGGTTGGCGCGCATTTCCGCGCTGGCCGCAAGTCGCGCCTCCAGCGGCAAGTCGCCATAGCCGGGTGCCCCCAGTTGCCAATAGATTCCGAAGCTGACAATGCCGACGGCGATAACCGTCAGGAGCGACATCGCCATGGTCGGCGCTTTCTTGTCACTGGCTGGTGCTGCGGATTTATGGGCGGCCAGCAACCGACGCGCGATTTCAGTTTTTGTGCGCTCTGCTTCATCCGCGGCAAGAACGGCGCGGGCGACATCGCGGTCAATCTCGGCCAGTTGTGCGCGATAGATGGCGACATCGGGGTTTTCTTTGATGATCGTCGGTGCACGCAAAAGCGGGGCGACAACAAGGGCCGCAACGACAAGGGTCAGGACAAAGCAGACAAGCCAGAAAACCATAATAAATCCGTCATATTTGTCTTGGGGACATAACGATGCAATCCCTTGGAGAAAAGCCCCTGCGACGACTTGGTATTTTCACCCATGTTCAACATGTCGTAAACGGGAGCGCAGACGCCGTTGGCAGTATCCTCTTTTTTCGCCGGGCCGTCCAAAAGATGGACAGCCCCGGTCAGTGCAATCAAGGATTCGCGCATGAAACGTTACTCTGCTTTTGCTGTCGCTCGCGAGGCGATGCGCCATCACACGGGTTGGCAACGGGCCTGGGCCAAGGCGACCCCGAAGAAGAAATATGATGTGGTCATCGTGGGGGCGGGTGGTCATGGGTTGGCCACAGCCTATTATCTGGGCAAGAATTTTGGCATCACCAATGTCGCTATCCTGGAAAAGGGTTGGCTGGGGGGTGGCAATACCGGGCGTAATACGACGATCATCAGATCAAACTATCTGCAGGATCCATCGGCGGCGATCTATGAAAAGGCCCGCGGCCTTTATGAAACGCTCAGCCAGGACCTGAACTACAACGTCATGTTCAGCCCGCGCGGTGTGATCATGCTGGCCCAGACACAACATGAGATACGCGGCTATCAGCGTACGGCCCATGCCAACGCATTGCAGGGCGTAGCCACTGAATGGATCGGTCCGGAGCGGGTGAAGGAACTATGCCCGATCATGAATATTGACGGGCCGCGTTATCCGGTCCTGGGTGGGCTGTGGCAGGCACGCGGCGGGACTGCGCGCCATGATGCTGTGGCCTGGGGCTACGCCCGTGCCTGTTCAGATATGGGCATGGATATCATCCAGAAATGCGAAGTGACTGGCGTGAGGCAGGAAGCGGGCAAGGTCGTCGGTGTCGACACGTCACAAGGCCTGATTGATTGCGACAAGCTGGGCATGGTTGTTGCTGGCCATTCCGGCGTTCTGGCGCAGATGGCCGGGTTCAGGTTGCCGATTGAAAGCGTTGCCTTGCAGGCGCTGGTGTCAGAACCAATCAAGCCTTGCATGGATGTGGTGGTGATGGCCAACACCGTGCATGGTTATCTGTCCCAGTCTGATAAGGGCGAGATGGTGATCGGTGGCGGGACTGACGGCTACAACAACTACACACAGCGCGGGTCATTTCACCATGTCGAAGAAACAGTGCGTGCGCTGGTTGAGACATTCCCGATGCTGTCACGGTTGAAAATGCTACGCCAATGGGGCGGGATCGTTGACGTGACAGGTGACCGGTCCCCGATCCTGTCAAAAACGCCTGTCGATGGGGTGTTTGTCAATTGCGGCTGGGGTACTGGCGGGTTCAAGGCAATCCCGGGATCCGGTTGGGCGATGGCCGAACTGATGGCCAAAGGGCAATCACCGTTGACTGACGAGTTCAGCATGTTCCGGTTCCGGGATGGCAAGTTCATCGACGAAAGCGTTGCAGCCGGGGTTGCACATTGATGAATGGCGTTTTGCAGGAAGAGTGGTCTGGGGCAACTGACGCCTCAGCTTTTGGGGCCAATGTCCTGACCGCTGCCCCGCTCATCAAAGGAATGATCAAAGGGGTTGATGTCATCATCCAAGACATGCCCGCGCAGCCAGTCAATCATCATCGAGATGATTGCCGCTGTCAGCAAGCCGCCAACTATGATCAACAAAAGTTCCATAAACCTAAATTAACAAGCGCATTCACAATTGCGACCCCGGCGGGTGTTGGCCCAGCCGAATCGGCGGATTTGGCCATGATTGGCCGAAAAGAACCGGGGAATCCCGCGCATATTCCACTTTTTCAAACATGTGGCTTTATGGTTGCATCTGAAACGGAGGAATCCTCATGGTTGACTACACCCAATCGAAATCAAGCAGCAGTGGCGGCATTGGTTTCATCATTGCGGCCGTTATCGTTGTTCTTGTGCTGCTCTTCGCGCTCTTTGCTGGTGGTTCTGTCGAAACAACAACAGATCCTGCCGCAGTCGGCACCACAGAAACTGCACCGCTTGCTGACGACACGGCACCTGCTGTCCCAACGGCGCCAGCAACAGAATAAGACCACTCACCGGACTGAACCACGAGGCGGGCGCAGCAATGCGCTCGCCTTTTGCATGTCCGCATGGCGCATTGTTTGCCGCCCGGACCTGCGCCCCAATTCCCAAACTGAGGTTTCGCCATGCTGACCCTGCATTGCCCCTGTTGCGGCGTCGATGCCGATGAAACTGACCTGCATGCCGGTGGAGAAGCCCACCTGAAACGCTATGGTCCCGGATCAAGCGATGCGCAGTTCGAGGAGTACCTGTTCATGCGCGAAAACCCCAAGGGCGTGCATTTCGAACGCTGGCGTCACGTCTATGGCTGCGGCAAGTGGTTTCTGGCCGCCCGCTGCACCAATACGCTAGAGGTGTTTGGCACCTATCCCGCGCAAACGCTGGAACCCCCGCAACATATCAAGGACGCAATCAGCGCCAAACGCCCGGGCTGGGTATGGAGGGAATTCACATGAGCACCCGTCTGGCAGATCAAGGCAAGCTGATCAATCGCAGCAAAGCAATGGATTTCACCTTTAACGGCAAGCAATTGCGCGGCTATGAGGGTGATACGTTGGCATCGGCCCTGCTGGCCAATGACCAGATGCTGGTCGGGCGTTCATTCAAATACCACCGCCCGCGTGGCGTTGTCGCCTCTGGCGCGGAAGAGCCCAACGGTCTGGTCAATATGGGGCAGGGCAGCACGTTTGAACCAAACCAGCGCGTTACCACAACCCCGCTTTTTGCGGGGCTGTCAGCGACGTCGCAAAACCACTGGCCCAGTCTGGAATTTGACGTGGGCGCGATCAACAAGCATTTGTCGCGCTTCCTGCCTGCCGGCTTCTATTACAAGATGTTCATGTATCCGCGCCCATTCTGGAAGCATGTCTATGAACCTTTCATCCGCCAGTCGGCGGGCCTCGGTAAGGCGCCCAAGGATCGTGATGCCGATACCTATGAGCATTTCAACATCCATGTTGATGTTCTGGTTGTTGGTGGTGGTATTGCCGGTCTGGCGGCGGCTGTTGCCGCAGGTGAGCGCGGCGCGCGGGTTCTGTTGTTGGAACAGACCGCCCATTGGGGTGGCCGCGCTGTTGTGGACGGGCCGGGAATTGACGGGAAACCCGCCGATGATTGGATTAAAAGCGCCGTGGAAGCGCTTGAAAATATGCCGAATGTTGAGTTACGACTGCGCGCAATGGGGGCAGGCGTCTATGATCACGGCTATGCGTTGGCCTATGAGCGCCTGACTGACCATGCCCCCGATATGGATGGCCCGCGCCACCGCTTGTGGCGCATTCGGGCCGAGCAGATCGTCACCGCGACGGGTGCGATTGAACGGCCGCTTTCCTTTGCGGGCAATGACATTCCGGGTGTGCTGCTGGCCGCTGCTGTCCGCGATTATGTGGTGAATTTTGGTGTATCCATTGGTGATCGCACGGTGGTTGTGACCAACAATGATGATGCCTATCGGACGGCCCTGACCCTGAAGGCCGCCGGGCTTGATGTACCCGCCATTATAGATGCCCGCCCTGATCCGACAGGGCCTTTGATCGACGAGGCGCGCGCCTTGGGTATCCGTGTCGAGGCGGGCAAAGGCATTGCCAAGGTCAAAGGCGGCAAGAGGGTCACCGGCGTCGCGGTTTGTGCGCAGGCTGGTGAAGGCGCTGTGCTGGAAGAGATTGCCTGCGATTGTGTAGCCATGTCTGGCGGCTGGTCCCCGGTTGTGCATCTGTGGTCCCATTGCGGCGGCAAACTGATGTGGGATACTGATCAGGCCATGTTCCGGCCCGACCCCGAACGGCCACCTACCGGCGCGCAGGGTGAGGCGAATGTCATCACCGCAGGTATTGCCAACGGGCATCTGTTCACAGCAGAGGCCATTGGCGACGGCTGGGCCGCTGGTCGTGCCGCCGCCAAGGCCGCCGGTCATGCCAAGCGTGGCGGGCAGGCCCCATTGGGTGTGGATGCCGAAGAGGGGCCAATCGCCCCGGTTTGGTTGATGCCGCAAGGGGCGAGCCAGGCGCTCCGGTCAAAGGCCTGGCTGGATTTCCAGAACGATGTGAAGGTCAGCGATGTGCAACTGGCCGCACAAGAAGGCTTCGAAAGCGTCGAACATGCCAAGCGGTACACCACCTTGGGTATGGCAACGGATCAGGGAAAGCTCAGCAATATCAACGGCCTTGCGATCCTTTCTAAATCACTGGACGCCGACATTCCTGATGTCGGTACAACGACCTTCCGCCCGCCTTACACGCCCATTTCGCTGGGTGCGATTGCAGGCGATGCGCGCGGTCCACTGTTCCAGCCTGTGCGCCAGACGCCGATGTCGGATTGGCACAATGACAATGGCGCTGACAATGAACCTGTCGGCCAATGGCGCAGGCCCTATGCATATATTCGCGATGGTGAAACCGTGCATGACGCGGTCAATCGTGAGGTCAAGAATACGCGCGAAAACCTTGGCCTGCTGGACGCATCCACTCTTGGCAAGCTGATCGTCAAAGGGCCGGATGCGGGCCGTTTCCTCGATATGATGTATACCAACATGATGTCCACGCTGCCCGTCGGCAAATGTCGCTATGGGCTGATGTGTTCCGAAAACGGTTTCCTGATGGATGACGGTGTTGTCGTGCGGATGTCCGACGATACATGGCTGTGCCACACAACCACGGGCGGGGCGGAAAGCATACACGCTCATATGGAAGACTGGCTGCAATGCGAATGGTGGGACTGGAAGGTCTACGTCGCCAATGTGACTGAGCAATATGCGCAGATCGCCGTTGTTGGCCCAAATGCGCGCAAGGTTTTGCAGAAACTGGGCGGCATGGATGTCTCGGCCGAGGCGCTGCCATTCATGCAATGGGCAGACGGCAAGATTGGCGATTTTGATGCGCGGGTTTTCCGTATCTCGTTCTCGGGTGAGCTATCATACGAAATTGCGGTGCCAGCAGGGCAGGGCCGCGCGTTCTGGGATGCGCTGATGGCAGCGGGTGAGGAATTCGGGATCATGCCTTACGGTACGGAATGCCTGCACGTACTGCGCGCCGAAAAGGGTTTCATCATGATCGGTGACGAAACCGACGGGACAGTGATCCCGCAGGATTTGAACCTTGGGTGGGCGCTGTCGAAGAAGAAAGAGGATTATCTGGGCAAGCGTGCCCATACCCGCAGCCATATGGCTGACCTGAACCGATGGAAACTGGTGGGGCTGGAAACGCTGGATGGGTCCGTGTTGCCCGATGGCGCCTATGCAATTGCGGATGGCGAAAATGAAAACGGGCAACGCAACACGCAAGGCCGTGTGACCTCCACCTACTACTCTTCAAATCTGGGCCGTGGCATCGCCATGGGGTTGGTTCATAACGGGCCGGAACGGATGGGTGATGTGATCAGTTTCAACAAGGTTGATGGCGGCACGGTGGAAACCAAGATCGTTGATCCGGTGTTCTATGATAAAGAAGGGGAGAAGCAGAATGTCTAATGCTGTCAGTGCATTGCAGGCCCGTGTTGCCTCCGGTGAGGTGACGATCCGCGAGGACGGATTGCGCGGCATGATCATCCTGCGGGGTGATCTTGCGTCCAAGAAGTTGCGCAACGTCTGCAAAACGGTGACCGGCGTTGCCGTGCCTGCGCAGGGGCAGGCGGACGTCACCGGCGACAAGGGCCTATGCTGGATGTCCCCGGATGAATTACTGGTGCTTGTGCCCTATGCTGAGGTTGACGAGGCATTGGCTGCGATCGACAAGGCGCTGGATGGCGAGCATTACCTTGCTGAAAACGTGTCTGATGCCCGCGCGCTGATCCATGTCGAAGGGGCCTTCGCCCGCGAGGTCATGGCGAAGCTGGCCCCCGTTGATTTGCACCCTGACAGTTTCAAACCGGGTGATTTCCGCCGCACACGGCTGGCACAGGCCGCCGCCGCCTTCTGGATGCGTGATGAGGATACGTTTGAGGTGATTTGCTTTCGTTCCGTCGCTGAATATGTGTTTGGGTTGCTGGCCCAAAGTGCAAAGGAAGGGCCTGTCGGGTATTTTGCCAAGACCTAGGGTTTCGGCGGTCGCCTGCGACCGCTAGGATTGGCGAAAGAATTGTTATTCGGAGGTCCTGATGCTGCGTAAGGCTATGTTTCCATTTCTCTTTGCCGGGCTGGCAACACCCGCGTTGGCCGAGGGCGAAACCGCGCGTGATGCGTTCGTTCAGGCCAATATCCTTGGCATCTTTTACCATGAGCTCGGCCACGGCGTGATTGACCTGATGCAAGTGCCGATTTTCGGGCAGGAGGAAGACGCGGCCGACGTTATGTCCGTTCTGATGATCAGCTGGCTGTTTGAGGAAGAGGCGGCACAGAGCATCGCCTATGACAGTGCTTTTGGCTACATCAACGATCCGGACGGCACCGAGGAAGTATCCTATTGGGACCTGCACGGCCCGGATGAGCAGCGCTATTACAACCATATCTGCCTGTTCTATGGCGCAAACCCTGATGAGCGGGACGATCTGGCAAATGATCTTGGCCTGCCCAAGGAACGCGCCGATACCTGCCCGGATGAATATGAACAGGCGGCCAATAGCTGGGGCATCATCTTTGACGAGATGGACGCGCAAAAAGAGGGCGTGCCAATGGTTTTCGTGCCGGGAACCGGGGACGGGGCCGCGGTCGTAAACGCCTTGCTGGCCGATGAAGTGGCTTCAATGAATAGCGATGTTAAATTGCCGGTTGAGGTGACCGTCAGGGTTGATGAGTGTGGTGAACCGAATGCGTTTTATGACCCAAGCGAGCAATCCATCACCTTCTGTTCGGAATTCGTCGGACATCTGGGCGGGATATATGACCAAGTGTCGGCGGAGTGATGTCTGGCTTGGGGTGAGGGGGAAGACATGACGGATCACGGGTATGAAAGCGGCCGCCTGAACCTGCCATTTGTCGGGATTTCGACCTTTGCGAAATCCCCCTATGTCGCTGATTGGGATCAGATTGATGCCGATGTTGCGGTGCTTGGTGCGCCATTTGATTTTGGCACCCAATGGCGCCCCGGTGCCCGGTTTGGTCCCCGCGCGGTGCGTGAGGCATCCACCCTGTTCAGCTTTGGCCATGCGGGCGCTTATGATCATGAGGATGACGCCACCTATCTGGCGGGCGATGTCAGGATCGTTGATCTGGGCGATGCCGATATCATCCACACAAAAACTGCCGAAAGCCACGCCAATATTGCCCATGGGGTGGCCAAGATCCTGTCTGCGGGCGCTTTGCCGGTGGTGATAGGTGGCGATCATTCGATCAACATCCCCAGCATCAATGCCTTTGCCGATGATTGTGCCGCAAATGGCCCCATTCATGTTGTCCAGATTGACGCACATCTGGACTTTGTGGACATACGGCATGGCGTGACCGAGGGGCACGGCAACCCGATGCGCCGCGCCATTGAAAAGGACTATGTGTCGGGCATGACCCAGCTGGGCATTCGCAACGTGTCATCAACCGCGAAAGAGGGTTACGATGATGCCCGCGCGCGCGGCTCTGACATCCTGTCGGTGCGGCAGGTGCGCAAACTGGGGACGGAGGCCGTTTTGGCCCGTATTCCCGAGGGTGCGCGCTACTATGTCACGATTGATATCGATGCGTTCTGCCCCTCCATCGCCCCCGGCACGGGGACGCCCAGCCATGGTGGGTTTCTTTATTATGATGTGCTAGAGATTTTGCAGGGGCTGGCGTCGCGCGGTGATGTCGTTGGCATTGATCTGGTCGAGGTTGCACCAGCTTATGATCCGACCGAAAGCACGCAGATCCTTGCCGCGCAGTTGCTGTTGAACTTTCTTGGGTTCATCTTTCACGCCCGGCGCTGAACCACCCGCTAAAATCCGACACGGGGTTGACCTTCGGTCGCCGTGTGACAATTAACGATGCATACCGTCCTCAACTCAGAAAGATATGAGATATGGCTTTTGAACTTCCTGACCTCCCATACGCCCATGATGCGCTTGCCAGCAAAGGCATGTCTGCCGAAACCCTCGAATATCACCACGACCTGCACCACAATGCCTATGTGACCAATGGCAACAAGGCCATTGAGGGCACCGAATGGGCCGGCAAGTCGATGGAAGAGATCATCAAGGGCACATATGATGCGGGCGCCGTCGCCCAGAATGGTATCTTCAACAACATCAGCCAGTTGTGGAACCACAACCAGTTCTGGGAAATGATGGGCCCGGGTGACAGTGCGATGTCGTCAGAGCTGGAAAGCGCTATCAACGAAAGCTTTGGCTCGGTTGATGAGTTCAAATCGCAGTTCTCTGCCGCTGGCGCTGGTCAGTTTGGCTCCGGCTGGTGCTGGCTGGTCAAGAATGCCGACGGCTCATTGGCTGTGACCAAGACCGAAAACGGCGTGAACCCGCTTTGCTTTGGTCAGACAGCCCTGTTGGGTTGCGACGTGTGGGAGCATTCCTACTACATCGACTTCCGCAACAAGCGTCCTGCCTACCTGACAAATTTCCTTGATAATCTGGTGAACTGGGAAAACGTGGCATCGCGCCTCTGAACCGCTTTGCGATAGACAATGCCAATGGCCCGTGAGATTTCTCATGGGCCTTTTTTATGGGGAATGCCGTGCCCGGACCCGACCTGACCGAAATCGTTGCCGCCGCAGATGTGCTGCAAGATGCGATTATCACCACGCCTGTGTTGCCTTTGAAAGCGGCGCGCTGGGCTGCGGTGCTGCCCGATTGTGCAAGTGTGACGCTAAAGCTTGAGCTGTTTCAGCAAACCGGGTCTTTCAAGGCGCGCGGTGCCTTGCTGGGCATGCGCGCTCTGAGCCCGGATCAGCGCGCCGCTGGTGTGGTCGCTGCCAGTGGGGGCAACCATGCCCAAGCCGTTGCCTGGGCTGCGCGCGAGGCTGGCGTGGACGCCCTGATCACCATGCCCCGTGCCACCGACCCCGAGCGCATCGCGGGGTGTGAGGCATTGGGTGCCACGGTTGATCTATATGATGACATGGTGGCGGCCTTTGCCGCGATGAATGCGGCAGCGGCGCAGGGCAGGGTGCTGATGCATCCGTTTGAAGCGGCGCATATGATCCTTGGATCAGCCGTTTGTGGGCGCGAGTATCATTTGCAGGCCCCTGATATTGATACATTTGTCGTGCCGATTGGCGGGGGTGGCCTGATCAGCGGCATGGCCTGTGCGATCAAACAATCGCATCCAGATGCGCAGGTGATCGGCGTTGAACCAGAGGGGGCCGATAGCATGGCGCGCAGTTTTGCAGCAGGCGCGCCAGTGACGCTGGATCGGGTAAACACCATTGCTGATAGTCTGGGCGCGCCTCTCGCTATGCCACAAACCTTTGCCGTGGCGCGCGCGCATGTGGATCGGATCGTGCGGATCAGTGATGCGGCTATGCTGGACGCCATGAGACTTTATCAATCGAACCTGCGCATCATGGCTGAACCGGCCTGCGCTGCATCATTGGCGGCGATACTTGGCCCATTGAAAGATGACCTTGCTGACCGGCATGTCGGCATCATCGCCTGCGGGTCGAATATCGGCTTGGCCCGTTATCAGGCGCAGAACGCATCCCGCAAACCCGATTGAAGCGCAGGCACATCCGGAACGGTTATCACAAATGACAGGATGTCTTCGCCGGCAAAGCCCCAACCGACGACATGTTCCAACAACCCCTTTAGCGGATCCCAGAACCCGTCGATATTCAGCAGAAAGATCGGCTTGGCATGCAGACCCAGTTGCCGCCATGTCAGGGCCTCGAAAAACTCGTCCAGTGATCCCGCGCCGCCGGGTAGGACCACAACCGCATCGGCATTCATGAACATGACTTTCTTTCGCTCATGCATCGTCTCGGTGATGACAAAGCTGTCCAGATCGCGTTTGCCAACTTCCCAGTCCAGCAGATGGGTGGGGATGACCCCAAAGGTCGCACCACCGGCATCCTGCACCGCATTGGCAACGCGCCCCATCAGCCCGACATCACCGGCCCCGTAAACCAACCGCCAGCCACTGGTCGCCAGCATTTGCCCGGTATCAGCCGCCGCCGCCGCATAGGCCGGATTGTCCCCGTCCCGGGAGCCGCAATAAACACAGACAGAGTGAGGTGTTTTGACCATAACAAACGATTTCCTGAACAGAGGCGCTTTGACCGGTCATAGCGGGGTTGCTAAGGTGCCTCAACCATATGTCCGGGGCATAACCACATATCGGTGACGCAAGGGGATCACGCTTGACGGAGCAGACCACATCAAACGCGGGGCGCATCGCCTTGGGCGCCATCGTTGTGGCAGCTATCGGCATAGCTGTTGTCGCTTTTTTTTCCAGGCAGACGCCAACGCCCGACCCCGCACCCATAGCGGAAGCAGAACCGGTGGTTAAGGTCGCGCCTGAAGTGGTCGCAGAACCGGAAACCACAGCCCCGCCGCCGCCGGTTTTTGATACGTTCCGCGTGGAACCCGATGGCAGCATGATCGTGGCTGGTCGCGCCCAGCCGGGGCAGGTTGTTGATATCATACTCGCTGGCACAGCGCTTGAACGGGTCACCGCCGATGGGTCGGGCAGTTTCGTGGCGTTCCCAATGGCGGGTCTGTCTGATCAGCCGCGCAAGCTGAGCTTGCTGGCCGATCCTGATGGGGAGGCTGTTGCGTCCGAAACCAGCTTTATCGTGGCCCCGATCATCGCGCTGCAACTGACCCTTGTGCAACCGGCGGAACCGGCGGCACCTGATGGGCCAGTGGCAGAGGCCGCGCCGGAATTGGATGTGGCCGCAGACAGTGGAAGTGTAACGCCACCCTTGCCGGACCCCGTCGTGGCGGATGCCGTGCCGCAATCGCCCACCGTGCTGCAGGCCGACGCGGATGGCATTACCGTCGTTCAATCCACCCCGAGCCCCACAGCGCAGGTCGCCAGCCCCAATGTGGCATTGGATGCGATCACCTATGACCCCCAGGGCGAGGTGCAGCTATCCGGCCGTGCCGCAGGCGACGGGGCCGTGCAGATTTATCTGGACAATGAACCTGTATTAACCTCTCCAGTGGAAGCCGGTGGCGACTGGCGGATCGATCTGCCGGATGTCGATACCGGCCTTTATACATTGCGCATTGATGAGGTGGACGCGGCGGGCGATGTCGTCTCGCGGATCGAAACCCCGTTCCGGCGTGAAGAGGCGGAGGATGTTGCCGCTGTTCTGGCCGAAGAAACATCACAAGACGGTTTTGACGTGGCCGTGCGGACGGTACAGCCCGGTTCCACGCTTTGGGCAATTGCCGAGGAAAACCTTGGCGGCGGTGTATTTTATGTTGAGGTGTTCGAGGCCAATCGCGATCTGATCAAGGACCCTAACCTGATCTATCCCGGTCAGATCTTTCGCATCCCCGAAATGCCCGAATAACTACCCCGGGTCTGGTCAACCGGTGGACGGCACCCTAGGTAAGGGAGCTGTTAGCCGGAGTTCCCAATGCGTCGCCTTCCCAAATCTGTTGCCAATCTTGATGATGCCCAGGTGCAGGGTATGGGCGTGATCAAGCGTGTTGTGCCCTATCTGTGGCCAGAGGGGCAGGGATGGGTCAAACGCCGGGTGGTCATCGCGCTGCTGGTCCTGATCTTTTCCAAAGTTATCGCCGTGACGACGCCGCTGTTCTACAAACAGGCGGTGGACGCGCTGGCACCCGACGGGGCCAGTGCGGCGACATTCCTGGGGTTGGGTGCGGTTGGTCTCACTTTGGCTTACGGCATGGCGCGACTGATGACCGTCGGTTTTCAGCAATTGCGCGACGTGGTCTTTACCAAGGTTGGCCAGCGCGCCTTGCGCCAATTGGCGTTAGAGACTTTCACCCATATTCACCGCCTTTCGATGCGCTACCACATCACCCGCAAAACTGGCGGGCTGTCACGGATCATTGAACGCGGCGTCAAGGGTGTCGATTTTCTGCTGCGGTTCCTGTTGTTCAGCATGGGGCCACTAGTGCTGGAACTTCTGATGATCTCGGTCATTTTGTTTTTTCTGTTTGATGTCTGGTACTTGGCCGTCGTGGCGCTGACCATCGCGCTTTATGTTTGGTTCACTTTCAAGGTGACCGAATGGCGGGTCCGTATCCGCAAGGAAATGAATGACCAGGATACGGATGCGAACCAAAAGGCGATCGACAGCCTGCTGAACTTTGAAACGGTCAAATATTTCGGGGCCGAGAAGTGGGAATCCGACCGCTATGACAGTGCGATGGCGCAATATGAAAATGCGGCCATCCGCACCAATTATTCACTAGCGTTTCTGAATTTCGGCCAATCCGTTCTGATCACCGGCGGATTGGTTGCTGTTATGGTCATGGCCGCAATTGGGGTCCAGCGCGGCGATCTGACCGTGGGCGATTTTGTGATGGTCAACGCCTATATGATCCAGATCACCATGCCCCTGAATTTTCTGGGCACGGTCTACCGCGAAATCAGGCAGGCCCTGATTGATATGGGCGATATGTTCGATCTGCTGGGCCAACCTGCTGAGGTGCAGGACAGTTCTGATGCCGCCGCATTGCAGGTCAATGGCGGGCAGGTGGCCTTACGCGATGTTGTCTTTGGCTATGATGCCGCGCGCCCGATCCTGAAGGGGATCAATCTGGATGTGGCACCAGGGCAAACGGTGGCGATTGTCGGCTCTTCGGGGTCCGGCAAATCCACCATCGGGCGGCTGTTGTTTCGGTTCTATGACGTGAATGACGGCGCGCTGCTGATCGACGGTCAGGATGTGCGGGACGTGACGCAAGACAGCCTGCATGCGCAGATTGGCGTGGTTCCGCAGGATACCGTCCTGTTCAACGACACGGTGCATTACAACATCGCCTATGGGCGGCCCGGCGCGTCAGAGGATGAGATTATTGCCGCCGCCAAAGCCGCCAAAATCCACGACTTTATCAGCAGCTTGCCCGATGGGTATCAGACCACCGTTGGCGAACGCGGGTTGAAGCTGTCAGGTGGTGAAAAGCAACGCGTGGGCATCGCGCGTACCCTGCTGAAAAACCCGCCGATCTTGTTGTTGGATGAAGCCACATCGGCACTGGATACCGAAACGGAGATGGAAATTCAGGCAGAGCTGAAAGCGATGGGTGAAGGACGGACCGTCATCACCATTGCCCACCGGCTGTCCACCATCGCAGATGCAGACCGGATCGTGGTGCTGGAAGACGGGGTCATCGTCGAAGAGGGCCGTCATGATGATTTGCTGGAGCGCGAAGGCCGCTATGCCCATCTGTGGAACCGCCAATCGGAAGAAGAACCTGTCGCCTGACAATTAGTGTCAGCAGACATGCGCTAGGCTGATTGCCAACCGCATCTGGCCTCGGTAGGGTTGCCGCGTTCCAACTTTCGGAGTCCCCTGATGTCTATGTTTCGCGCAGCCCTTATTCTGGGGCTATTGTCTGCTGTCGGCCCGTTTGCGATTGATATGTATCTGCCAGCCATGCCTGCGATTGCGGCGGGGCTGAATGCCGATGTTGCGGCGGTGCAACTGACGCTGACCTCTTATTTCGTGGCCTTTGGTATCGCACAACTGGTCTATGGCCCCTGGGCAGATCAGGCTGGGCGCAAACTGCCGCTATATGTGGGGCTCACGATTTTTGTGGTGGCCTCGGTGGGCTGTGCCATGGCGCCAACAATTGGCTGGCTGGTCGCGTTCCGGGCTTTGCAGGGGATTGGCGGCGCCGTGCTGATGGTGGTGCCGCGCGCAGTGATCCGGGATATGCATACCGGTACTGCGGCAACCAAGCTGATGGCGATGGTGATGCTGGTCATTTCGGTGTCACCGATGCTGGCCCCGCTTGCGGGCAGCGGGTTGATCGCCTTGGGTGATTGGCGTCTGATTTTCTGGGTGCTTTGTGTTGCAGCCGCACTCAGCTTTGTGCTGACAGCAACAGCATTGCCCGAAACGCTGGCGAAGGCAGATCGCATTCCCGTCAATCTGGCCAATCTCTGGCGGGGGACGAAGATGCTGATGCGCGACCCGGTTTTTATGGGGCTCACATTTATCGGCGGCTTTGGTTTTGCCAGTTTCATGGTGTTCATCGCCAGCGCATCATTCGTCTATACCGGGCAATTCGGGCTTAGCCCGACAGGGTTCAGCGTCGCCTTTGCGATCAACGCCATCGGATTTTTTGCGGCCTCTCAGGTTGCCGGACCATTGGGTGAACGTATCGGTATCCTGCCGGTGATCCGCTGGGCAGTCATCGGGTTTGCGGCCTTTTCGATCCTGTTGCTGCTGATTGGTCTTGCGGGCTTTGCCACGCTGCCGGTGATCATTGCGGGGCTGTTCATGGCTAATGCCTGCCTTGGCCTGATCATTCCCACAACGATGGTGATGGCGCTTGATCCGCATGGTGAAATCGCGGGTCTTGCCTCATCACTTGGGGGGACGTTGCAGATGGTGATGGGCGGGGTGATGGTTGTGATCACCGGGCTGTTCTTTGACGGCACTGCGGTGCCAATGATCGCGGCAATCGCGCTTTGCGCCGTGTTGGCGCTGGTGCTGGCATTGCGCACCTTGACGGTGATGAACCGCGCCAGCGTGGGCGCGGTTCAGGGTTGATCTACTCTGCCGCCTGCAATGGCTTGGTCAGTTTCAGCGGTGGCAGTGCCTCGTCATCTTCTGTCCAGACGAAGTCAGGCAGCTTGTTGGTGCGTCGCGCCTGACGCGACAGCGCCCAATCGCGCGCCGCCCGGCTGCTGCGGCCCATGGACAGCTTGGCCAGCAATTGTGCGAACCACTGCGCATAGGTCACGATCCAGACCCGGACGGCCAGCATTGACGGGGTAAAGACCAGCGTCAGCACCGTCGCGATCCCAAGCCCAAAGACAACGGCGGTCGCCAGCTGTTTCCACCAAAGCGAGGTGGGACTGTCGATCGAATAGCCGCCATTCATGAAATCAAGGCTGAGGCCAAACATCATCGGCGCCAGACCTGCCATGGTTGTGATGGTGGTCAGTAGCACGGGGCGAATACGGTCCTCGGCAGTGCGGGTGATCGCCTCCGTCCGGGGCATGTATTGGCTGTATTCCTGATAGGTGTCGATCAGGATGATGTTGTTGTTCACGACAATCCCCGCAAGCGCGACGATACCCGTGCCCGTCATGATAATCGAGAAAGGCTGATCCATGACCAACATACCCACCAGCGATCCGGCGGTCGACATGACCACGGCCAGCAACACCAGGATCGCGTTATAGAAGCTGTTGAACTGGGCCAGCAGAATAATGAACATCAGACCCAACGCGCCAGAAAAAGCGACCTGCAAAAAGGCACCGGATTCTTCCTGGTCTTCCTGATCGCCGGTCCATTCCCAACTGACCGAATTGGCGAAAGGGGAGGTTTCCAGCCACGCAGTCAGTTTTGCAATCCGCTCATTTGGGTTGACGATGGTTTCGGTGATCACGCCAGCATCCAACATCGTGGCCAGTAAATCCGGCGTCACATCGCCGACATATCCCAGCACATTGTAGCGGGCGAGCCCTGTGGCGTTTTCATCCGCGATCCGTACAACGGCGGCTGACCCGATAGGCACCGTGTTGCCCCCCTGGTCAAATGTTGACCCGGTCACGTCGAGCGAAAAGAGGTCAGTTTCCACCCCGGCCTTCACATCGAAATAACGTTTCTGATCAACCCGGTCGATCTGGGCCAGCTTTTCAACGGGCGTGCGCGTTATGAAATTCGATAGGGGGATCAGCCCCTGATTGGTCCGCACGCGCAGGCTGTCGAGTGTTGACAGAACCCGATCCTGTTCCGGCAGGCGCACCCGTATTTCGATTTCCTCGTCAGAGCTGTCGACGCGCATCGTGTCCAGCAGGATGCCGCGTGTCACCATCTGCACCATGGCGCCAACACTGGCGACGTCGGCGCCGTAACGTCCGGCCTTTTCGACATCCACGTCGATCTGCCAGTCGATGCCCGGCAGGGGCAGGGAATCTTCAATCGTGATCAAGCCCGCGGTCTGTTCAAATTGTCCGCGCGCAGCACTGGTGGCGGCAATCAGTTCTTCCCAATTGTCGCTTTTCAGACGCAGATGCACCGGCTTGGCAGAGGCAGGCCCGCGTGACAGGTTCAGGATCTCGAACCGGATGCCAGGGATCGTGGCCAGATCGGCTTCCAGATCGGCAATGACCTTGTCGCCATCAAATGCGGGATCAACCTGTGTGCTGGTCCATGGAATGAAGCCCAACAGGGTTGTCCGCTGGGAAACAGTGGGCCGTTCTTCCCACGGGATCAGCTCCAGTTGGATTTGGCCAACGGCGTCCGCCGGACCTTCCGCGCCACCGGTGTTGGAATCAAGCCCACCGCTACCGGCAAAGGAGAACACGCTTTCAATACCAGGCTGCGCCAGCGCTTTTTCTTCTGCCTGTTTCAGCAGAGAGTCCTTTTCCATCAGGCTGAGGTTGCCGCGTGCCTGCACATAGACGATCGCCTGCTCGGGCTCTGATTCAACAAAGAATTCGACCCCGTTATTATTTGCGCCGTAGTAGCCAAACACAGAAATCACGGTGAAGATCACACCGCCAACCGCGACCAGCGGCATGATCGGGTTGCCGACAATGAAATGCATCAGCCGCCCAAATGGCGACCGGCGATAGCCTGCCTTGATCCGCCTTGCCTCGCGGTGCAGCCGGATCGACCCCATGACGATGGACAGCAGGAACGCACCGGCGATAAACATCATCATGCCGGGTAGCGATGATATCAACCCATCGGTCTGCACGGCCTCGCCGGACAGATAGCCGGGATTCAGTGTCAGCATTGCACCGGTGAAGACCACCATAATGGCAGGGATCAAAAGGACAGCGCGGACGATCCATGGCAACCGGGCCTGCAGAGTGGCAGATGCGTTGCCGAACAAGCGGCTCATCCGTCCGGTGACACCGCCCATCACAGGAAGATAGATCAGGGCCACAACCAGCGATGCGCAGAGCACAAAGATAAGGGTCACAGGCAGCATTCCCATGAACTGGCCCGGAATACCGGGCCAGAATAGCATTGGCAGAAATGCGCATAGCGTCGTCGCCGTGGACGAGATGATCGGCCAGAACATGCGCTGTGCCGCCTCCACATACGCATGCATCGGCCCTGTGCCTTCGCGGATGCGCTTATCCGCGTATTCGACCACCACGATGGCCCCATCCACCAGCATACCAACGGCCAGGATTAGGCCGAACATCACGATGTTGGAAATCGTGATCTCCATCACCGCGAGCAGGGCGAAACACAATAGGAAAGATGTCGGAATCGCAAAGCCGACCAGTAGCGCGGGGCGGGTGCCAAGGGCGGCCAAAACAACGATCATCACCAACGCGATAGCCGTCAGAACCGATCCTTCCAACTGGCTGACCATTGAGGCCACGTTGCGGGATTGATCATTGGATGTGCCAACCTCGATGGCGGCCTGCAATTCAGGTGACCAACCGGCGCGTTCTTCCGCCACAACTTGACGGATCAGCGCGCTTGTATCGATCAGGTTATACCCTTTGCGTTTGACGACTTGCAGGGCAACAGTGTTCACCCCGTTGAAGCGCGCGGTGCCTTCACGGTCTTCGAATGTCAGGCGGATCGTTGCCAGATCACCAAGCGTGATGACACGGTCGCCATTGGTTTTGACCGGCAGGTTGTAGACATCCTGCGCCTCGTTGAATGACGATGGGATCTTGACGGCGAAGGTCCCTTGGTCTGTTTCGACCTCACCGGCGGCGATCAGCAGGTTGTTATTGGTCACAACGCCGATCAATTCGCCGGCGGTGACGTTGTAGGCCTCCAACCGCAACGGATCGATCACGACTTCCAGCATTTCATCGCGTGTACCTGCAAGCCCGGCCTCCAGCACCGCATCAAGCCCTTCGATCCGGTCTTGCAAATCCTTTGCCACCCGGATCAGGGTGCGTTCAGGCAATTGCCCGGTCAGGTTCACGATGATGATGGGGAATTCGGAAAAGTTGATTTCGTTGATCGAATACTGGTCAGCGCCGTTTGGAAACTGCGCCTCTGCGTTATTCATCGCTGACCTGATATCGGCCAGAATCTTGGTCTTGTCCCAACCGAATTCGAACTCCAACGCGACACCAGCGTAACCTTCGGCAGCAGTTGACGACATGGTTTTCAGACCGTCCAGATCGGATAGTTCGGTTTCCATCGGTTTGACCAGCAGCGTTTCGCTATCTGCCGCAGAAATCCCGGGGAAAGGGACAGACACGAAGATCGCCGGGATCTCGATATCCGGTTCACCTTCCTTGGGCAGGCCCACATAGGCCATGCCGCCCGCAAGGATGGACAGGGCGATAAAAGCCATGACCATCCGGGCGCGCGAGGCAGCCCAATCGACTAATCCAGTCATCCCTTTGCCTCCGCAAATGTCGGCGAAACACGCACGCCATCAGTAACGAATTCCTGTCCAACTGTGATGATATCAACCTCATCGGGCAGGTCGGTCACCCAAACGCCTTCGGCTGTGTCGCGCAACAAGGCGACGGGCAGGAAGCTTGCGATATTATCAGCGTCAATCGTGCGGACGCCCAGCACACCTTCATCATCCAGCGTTAGTGAGGATTGGGCGATCAGATGGGCGGTACGCCCCTCGGCGGCCACCAGCATTTCCACCGTGCGGCCATCGCTAATCGCCAGATCGTCATTGGCGACCTCTGCCTCGACACGGAAGGTGCGTGTTGTCTCATCGGCACTGCGGGACACAAATGTAACCCGACCTTGCACCTCTTCGCCCGTGGTCAGGCGAGCACCGGCAATCGCGCCGACATCAACCTTGCTGACATCCGCTTCGGGCACGAAGCCGACCAGTTTGATCGGATCAAGCTGAATGATTGTCGCACAAGGCGTGCCGGGTTGCATCAGAGAACCCAGTTCGGCGGTATCTGTCTCCAGCAAGCCAGAGAAGGGGGCGGTGATGATCAGGCGTTCAATTTCGCGCTCGGCGGAGGCGACGGTAGCGGCGGCAGCTTCGATCCCGGCCTGTGCGGATGCGACGCCTGAATTGGCCCTTTGAACGCCTGCATTTGCGGCGTCCATGGCAGCCTGCGCGCTGACAAGGCGCGTTTCAGAGGCGAAGCCGTCTTGTGAAAGTTGTTGGGCGGCGTTCAGGTTAATCTCGGCTTCTCGCACCCGGGCCACAGCCTCCGCGACCGAGGCTTGGGCTTCGGGAACGCGCCCTTCGGCTTCGGTCAGGCGAGCACGGGCTTCGGCCAGTGACGCAGCCCGTGTGCCCGGGTCCAGCGTGCAAAGCTCTTCGCCCGCATTTATAAATGCGCCCTTGCGCAATGGTTCAGAGACAACAAGGCCAGAGGTTTCTGAAGCCACAGTGACCTGGCGCGCAGCTTCAGTTCTGCCACGCAGTATGACCGCGCTGTCAATTGTTTGGGCCACAGACCGGATCGCGACAACAGCGACGCCCGGTGCGGTATCTGCACTCTCTTCCGATGCATCGGCGGTGGTTTCGACCGTGTTTGTCGCCTTGGCACTTTCTGCATCAGCCGATTGTGCGAAACCGATCAACGTGTCGCGCTCAAACACATATAAAAACAAAACGGCGGATACGATGATTGCAGTAATGATCGGTATGATTTTCATAGCGCGGCCTCTTGGGTGCATTACACGGATGCAATGCCATATATCTGGATGTGACTCGTTACGACGTGATCGCGCAGGCGGATCACTTTTCAAACTAAACCATTTAGTTCACTTATACAGCCTTCTGCGCCTCACGCAAGGTCACTTTTCTGCGTTGCCGCATCATGCTGACATCCGGGTTTGCAGTCTGCCCTTGTCGACACCGCAAGCTTCAAGATATGTACGCCAAAACAGCCTGACGCATGCTGCGATCATAGGGGGCCGCATTGAGCAATACTGACAGCTTTATTGATGAAGTCGCAGAAGAAGTCCGGCGCGACAAGCTATATGGCTACCTGCGCCGCTATGGCTGGATTGCGGTGGCTTTGGTCCTGCTGATCGTCGGCGGGGCGGCTTGGAACGAATACCGCAATGCGCAAACCCGCGCAGCTGCCGAGGCGACAGGTGACGCGCTGCTTGAAGCGCTTAATCAAGACGACATGGCCGCGCGTGCCGCAGCCATCACGCAGATCGGGACGGATGGGCCAGCCGTAGCTGTGACCGCCCTTTTGACGGCGGCCACACAGCAGGAAGCAGGGCAGATTGATGCCGCTGCGGCGACACTGGCTGCACTTGCAACAAATCAGGATGTGCCTGCGGAGTACCGCGATCTGGCGGCGTTCAAATCGGCCATGCTGCCATCGGATGATGCAGCTGCCCGGATGCTGGCGTTGGAACAACTGTCCCAACCGGGGCAGCCTTTTCGACTGCTGGCACTGGAACAGATCGCCTATGTCAAACTGGGCGATGGTGATCGCGATGCGGCTGTTACAACATTGCAAAGCATTGTTGAAGACGCCGCCGTCAGCCGGGGCTTGCGGGACCGGGCACAAACACTGATGGTGGCGCTGGGCGAACCGATCCCAGAGCCCGAGACAGAGTAACATGCGATTGGACCGGACGTGACTGGCACAAAAATTCTTGGCGCAAGCCTGGCTCTTGCCCTCTTGGCGGCTTGTGGGGAAGAAGACGTTATTCTGCCGGGCGAACGTTTCGCCCTGCGCGACACCCCTGTTTTTGTGAACGAGGCGCGCGAGGTCAACCTGCCTGCAGCGCGGGCCAATGCGGATTGGACCCATCGCAATGGTGGCGCGGATCACCTGATTACCCACCCCGCATTGGGCAATAACCTGACAGAGGTTTTTGCTGTTTCAATCGGTCAGGGTGACAGCCGGAAAGCACGGATCACCGCTGACCCGGTTGTGGCAGGCGGTGTGATTTATACACTTGATGCGCGGGCGACCGTGACGGCGACATCGACCGCGGGCCAAACGCTGTGGTCGCGCAATCTGACGCCCGGGCGGGACAACCCAACCGATGCGTCGGGCGGCGGGATTTCCGTGGCGGGCGGGCAGGTTTATGTCACCACCGGTTTTGGTGAAATCAGCGCCCTTGATGCCGCGTCAGGAACAGTCCGCTGGGTGCAGGATCTGGATGCGCCCGCGATGTCGCCACCGACGATCAATGGCAATCTGGTCTATGTGGTTGCACGCAACAGCGTGGCCCTCGTGCTTGATACCGCTACGGGACGAATCCAATGGCAGACAACCAGCAACCCATCCACCGCCAATTTCGCCAGCGGGGCTGCACCGGCGGTCAATGGTGATATTGCTGTCTTTCCTTTCCCATCGGGTGAGGTTGTTGGCACATTCCCACAAGGCGGGCTGCGGCGCTGGGCCATAGCGGTGACCGGCGACCGGTTGGGCCGGGCCGCATCGCTGGTGACAGATATTGCAAGCGATCCGGTGATTGTCGGAAACCGGGTCTATGTCGGGAATTTCGGTGGCCGGGTTGTGGCGCTTGAGGCCGTTAATGGGGATCGTATCTGGACAGCTGGCGAAGGGGCGATTAGCCCGGTCTGGCCGGTGGGTGATGCGGTTTTCCTGATCAATGACATCAATGAACTGGTCCGGCTTGACGCGGGTACAGGCCAACCGGTCTGGCGGATTGCCCTGCCCGGATTGGAAGAAGAACGCAGTTCCCGGCAAAAGCGGGTTGTTGGGCATTACGGCCCGGTGCTGGCTGGCGGACGGCTGATCGTGTCCTCGTCTGACGGGCTGATCCGGCAATATGACCCACGCTCTGGCGCGCTGGTTGGCAGTGTGGACATTGCAGGTGGTGCTGCCTCGCATCCGGTTGTGGCGGGCCAGACGCTTTATGTCGTCAGCAAGACAGGGCAATTGCACGCTTTTCGTTAAGCGCCAATTGGTGTAGGGCCGCGGTTCAAACCCGGCAGGAGTCGTGCCATGACCTTTACCCTCGCAATTGTGGGGCGTCCAAATGTGGGCAAATCCACGCTGTTCAACCGATTGGTTGGCAAGAAACTGGCTTTGGTCGATGACCAGCCGGGTGTCACGCGTGACCTGCGCGAAGGCGAAGGGCGGATCGCCGATTTGCGCTTTACCGTGATCGACAGCGCAGGATTGGAAGAGGCGACAGATGACAGTCTGCAAGGTCGGATGCGCCGCCTGACTGAACGTGCGGTTGAAATGGCCGATGTGTGCCTGTTCATGATCGACGCGCGGGCAGGGGTTCTGCCTGCGGATGAGGTTTTTGCCGATATCCTGCGCAAGAAAAATGCCAATGTAATCCTTGCGGCCAATAAAGGTGAGGGCAAGGCGGCTGATGCCTCGATCCTCGAAGCCTACAGCCTTGGGCTGGGCGAACCGATCCGCATGTCCGCCGAACATGGCGAAGGCATGGGCGAGTTGATGGACGTGCTGCGCCCTATTGCCGAAGAAACCGAAGAACGCGCCGCCGCTGACGCACCAGAGATTGATGTGGATGTCGGCGACGATGACGAAGACGCAGCCCGCGTGCCAACCCGGGCCAAGCCGTTGCAGATCGCGGTGGTCGGGCGCCCCAATGCGGGCAAATCCACGCTGATCAACAAGATTATCGGTGAAGAGCGCCTGCTAACCGGGCCAGAGGCGGGAATCACCCGTGACGCGATTTCCGTGCAGCAGGACTGGGACGGGGTGCCAATGCGCATCTTTGATACCGCGGGCATGCGCAAAAAAGCCAAAGTGCAGGAAAAGCTTGAAAAACTCTCGGTCTCCGATGGTCTGCGGGCGGTCAAGTTCGCAGAGGTGGTGGTAGTTCTCCTCGACGTCGAAATCCCGTTTGAACAGCAGGACTTGCGCATCGCGGATCTTGCCGAACGCGAAGGCCGCGCTGTGGTGGTTGCCGTCAACAAGTGGGACACCGAAGACGCCAAGCAGGAAAAACTGAAAGATTTAAGGCAATCGTTTGAACGGTTGCTGCCGCAGTTAAAAGGCGCACCGCTGGTGACTGTGTCTGCCAAGACGGGCAAAGGGTTGGACCGTTTGCAGCAGGCGATCATGCGCGCGCATGAGGTCTGGAACCGGCGCGTGACCACCGCGCAACTGAACCGTTGGTTGACCGGGATGCTTGAACAGCACCCGCCGCCCGCGCCGCAAGGCAAGCGGATCAAGATGCGCTATATGACTCAGGTCAAGACACGCCCGCCTGCTTTTGTGGTGATGACTTCGCATCCAGACCTCGTCCCCGAAAGCTATAAACGCTATCTTATGAATGGCTTGCGGGTTGACTTTGATATGCCCGGCACGCCGATCCGGCTGTTCCTGCGCGATCAAGGTGACAAGAACCCCTATAAGGACAAGAAGTCATCGCAACCCTCGCGCCTGTCAAAACATCTTAAGAAGGGGCCGTCTGACCGCTAAGCCGTCTGGCAATGATCAGCGTGGCCAAGGCCAAGATCCCGGCCAAAGCCAAGATTGAGACGGTCCACATGGCCAGGCCATTCGCGACCACAATGCCAACCAGGGCCCAGATGACCGTCGCGCCATATTCCGGCGAATTGCAGTTTTGCAGCACGACAACCGCAACCACCAAGGCCCCAAGAATGCCCAGATAGGCCCAGCCTTGGGCATCGGTGATCAGGTCGAACCCTGCCGCTGTGCTGCCCAGTGAGACGAAAGAGGCGGCGGTCAACCAGCCCGCATAGATGCCAACAGGCACCCGAAACAGCCAAATATCCTTTGCTGGTGCCTGCAACAGCGCCGCAATCGCCGTGATCGCCATGACAAAGATCAGGATGGTCGCCCAGACGGCACTGGCATTGGCAACAGCAAGCCATGGCGTGCCCGCCGCAAGGCTCAGGACGAGGGGTAGGCGGGCTGCGTCCCAGGCGGGATCATCGGCACGTTTCCAAATCCCAAAAATAGCCGAAACCACCAGCCAACCGTAGATCAGCCCCCAGATAGCAAAGGCATATCCGGCAGGCTGAACCGGCGGGTCAATCTGCGGGACGGGCAGTTGATCCGCCCGGAACCCCGAAAAAGGCGAGGTCAGCGCGGGCGAGATCACGAAGGTGAGCGTCAGTAAAAGAGTGAGCGTGGCGCGAATGTTTTTCATAGACTGGCAAATAGTCTGCCAGACGGAATTTCAACCGCGGGTTGGGATTTGCCGACTTGTTGTGATCGCTTTTCTGGCCCAGCATGGGCCCGATAGTGCGGGGAAACGATTATGAAACGAATTGCAATTTTTTGCGACGGGACATGGAACCGGCATGATGCCGTCAACCCGACCAATGTTGTCCGGTTGGCACAGGCGGTCAAACATACTGCTGATGACGGGCGCAAACAGCAGGTGTTTTATGTTTTGGGCGTGGGGACGGGGCGCGGCTCTAACGTTTTTGCGCGCAAGCTTGATCGGATCGCGGGCGGTGCGCTTGGTTGGGGCCTGATTGAAAACATCGAAGATGCCTACCGATCCCTGGTATTCTGCTATGAACCGGGGGATGAGATTTACATCTTCGGTTTTTCGCGGGGCGCATACACCGCCCGGTCGCTAGCGGGCCTGTTGCGGTCTTGCGGCATTCCGCCGCGCGAGAATGTCGGCCGTATCGGCGAGGCGATTGCCCGTTACAGATCACGCAAGCCAAACACCCATCCGGATGATCCCGAAAGCTTCCTCTTCCGCCATGGTTTTGCGCCCTACACGGCTACAAGCGAGAAGGAATGGAACTGGCGCATGAAGACCAAGCCGGGGATGTGCGTGCAGCTGGATGTGAAGTATCTGGGGGTCTGGGACACAGTAGGGGCCTTGGGCGTGCCCGGCTATTGGATGACGGCGCCGCTCTTTAACAAGTCTCACCAATTCCATGATGCGGATTTGTCGAGCATGGTAAAATCCGCCCGGCATGCCGTGGCCATCGATGAAAAGCGCAAGACCTTCCCACCGGCCATGTGGTCCGAAAAGCTGGATGCGATGAACCGCAAAGCCATCGGTGTCGCGCCGGACGCCCCGCTTGATCCCACGACCCGCGACGCATGGCCCTACCGTCAGGAATGGTTTCCCGGTGACCACGGGTCGGTCGGCGGGGGCGGGGACAGGCAGGGCCTGTCATCCTTTACTTTCGATTGGATCGCTGAAGGCGCGCGCGCCGTGGGGCTTTCTATGCATGATCCCGCGCTCGAGAAAGTGCGCGATGTGCGCAATATCCGCGAGGCATTGATCAATAAATCAAGTGTTGGGCCGATGACGCGACTGATGCGGATGCGCGCCGTCGACAGAGATGGGCCTGCACATGCGGTGCATGTCAGCCAGACAACACTGGATCGGGTCGCATGCGACCCCGGCTATCAACCGGGAACATTGTCGAAAGTGCTGGCCAAATTGCAGGAACAGATCACACGCGATGATCTGCTCCCGCCTGAATAGCCGGTTTAAACGAGGGTACCGTCAGCGCTTATCCGTGTCTTGCCCCGCAGGTAAGAGTGCAAGGCAGCGGGCAGATCAACAGACCCATCCTCTTGCTGTCCGTTTTCAACAACGGCGATCAAGGCCCGACCAACCGCCAGACCAGAACCGTTCAGCGTATGCACAAATTGCGGTTTGCCGCCCTCGGCGGGCTTGTACCGCGCATTCATTCGGCGCGCCTGATAATCGCCTGCAACGGACACAGATGCGATTTCGCGATAGGTATTCTGCCCGGGCAGCCAGACTTCAATATCATGGGTCTTGCGCATACCCGCGCCTAAATCACCGGTGCAAAGGACAACCGTGCGATAGGGGATTTCCAGCTTTTCCAGCACCGCCTCTGCGCATTTCGTCATGCGTTGATGTTCGGCATCACTGTGCTCCGGCGCGGTGACACTGACCATCTCGACCTTTTCGAACTGGTGCTGGCGTAACATGCCTGAGGTATCACGGCCCGCTGATCCGGCCTCAGACCGGAAACACTGGGTGTGGGCGACATAGCGGCGGGGCAGATAGCTTTCTTCAATTGTCAGCCCGTTGACGATATTGGTCAGCGTCACTTCTGCCGTGGGGATCAGCCACCAGCCATTGGTGGTTTGATAGCTGTCTTCGCCAAATTTCGGCAACTGGCCGGTGCCATACATCATTTCTTCGCGCACCAGCACAGGCGTGATCGTTTCGGTCAGCCCGTGTTCCTCGACATGCAGATCAAGCATGAATTGCGCTAGGGCGCGATGCAGGCGGGCGACAGCGCCAGACAGCAGAACAAAGCGGCTACCAGATAGTTTCGCCGCCGTTTCAAAATCCATGCCGGGGCGAATGCCCGGGATGTCGTAATGTTCCAGCGGATCAAAGCTGAAATTCGGCAGATTGCCATGGCGATGGATTTCGACATTGTCGTCTTCATCATTACCAGCGGGCACATCATCGGCGGGCAGGTTGGGGACGCCCATCAGCAAATCAGTCAGCCGGGCATCTTCGGCCTTGGCTTCTTCATTCAGGGCCGCGATCTGTGCCTTCTTTTCGGCAACCAGTCCACGCAGCCGCTCAAATTCGGCCTCATCACCGCGGCCTTTGGCGGCACCCACTTCCTTGGCGGCCTTGTTCGCCTCTGCCTGCGCGGTTTCAGCAGCCAAAATTTTGGCCCGCCGTGCCTCGTCCAGTGCCAGTATTTCGGACGACATTGCATCAATCCCACGGCGAGACAGGGCTGCATCAAATGCAGCAGGGTTGTCGCGGATGGTACGGATATCATGCATGGGTCCGATCCTTTTCGTGTTTCAGTTGGCGTTCATATGCCCGATTGCGCGGGCTTAGTGAACTGTAATTTGCGTGGCGGGTTTGAAAGCTGCTGTGACCACCAAAGAACGGATGGATAAAATAAAGTTCACATTTTGTTCTAAATCATACTTTTTGTAAACGCCTGCCTTCTAAAACCGGCCCCAGCGACCAGAAGGAGCGTTAGGTGCTTAAAAAACTGTTACCGAACCCGTATGTTTCAGCCGTAGTAATTGCATGTCTGTTTCTTGCAGACCCATCTGCGGCACAGGATCAGTCACTTGGTGGTTTTGAAGGATATGCCAGCAGTTTTTCCAATGATTTCATCGGCGACGGGCATGATCGGTGGCGCAGCGCATCTTATCAAGGTTCGCTTTTCTATGGGCTCGCCGGCAGCAATGTCGCCGACCGGCTGGAAGTTCGCGCAAGAGCAGAGATTGTATCGCCCTGGACGCGGGCGAAACAACCGGGCGTCGACAGGCCTTATGTGACGGCCATGGGGATCGGGCTTTACGGGCATCGGCAATTTGGCGGGCTGCAGACAAGCGCCGGGGCAGAGGTGCTGCACGTCGGCAGTGACACACCATTGGCGGATTTACAGGCGGCTGCGCATAGCAGTCTGGACCTCGAAAACAGTTTCGAACTGGGCGGCGAAGAACAGGAAGTCGCAGAGAGTGAGGTTGTTTTTGGGTTTTCAACGGAAATCGCCTATCAACTGATGCTGGGTGATAATGCGGCAATCAGGCCGTTTGTCCTGTTGTCTGGCGGGGCAGAACAGGTTGGCACGGTGGGGGCCGATTTCCTGATCGGGGATATCGCCTCGCAGGATATCTGGGCGCGCGATGTCACCACTGGCCGGCTAACGTCGCCATATGCGGATCAGGCCGAAGGGATCAGCTTTATCGCCGGATGGGACACGAGCATGGTCGAATCGTCATACCTCATCTCTGACGCCAGTAGCGCGGTCTTGCTGCCGGAGCGCAGCAGGGTCCGGGCGGGTGTGCAGTTTAATGGCCCGATGGGCGATATCTTCTTCGGGCAGGCATGGCTGTCAGAAGAATTTGAAGGCCAAGTCGAAGGGCAGCAGGTCGGCATGCTGTCGATCTCCTTCATTTTCTAAAGAACAACGCAAGACGGCCTCTGAAAGTATGCCGTTCTGAGCAGCAATAGCTGCGACATCAGACGTCCGCACTGGGCCGGATTTCTCCAGCGGCGGTGCTGGTCAGCTCAGCGCTTGCTTTCCGTCTCTTCCCCCCCCATATCAGGCCAAACCGTGTTGCCATCTGGCTGACCAAACCATAATGTGCCGCGACTTCGCGCTGCCGCTGACCGACAAGGGATAGAGAATGAGACCTGCCGACCTGATTTTGCTACTTGTGATCTTTGGGATCATGTATTTCCTGCTGATCCGCCCCCAACAAAAGAAGCTCAAGGAACATCAGGCGCTGCTGGCCGCTTTGCGGCGCGGCGATCAGGTAGTCACCCAAGGCGGCATGATTGGCAAGATCGTCAAGGTCAAGGATGACACGAATGAAGTCGAAGTTGAGATCGCAAAAGGGGTCAATGTCCGCGTGGTGAAATCCACCATCACGACCGTGATGAACAAGACCGAACCAGCGAAATCCTGAACTGATGCTCAATATCTCTTTCGCCAAGCAGTTGATGATCTGGCTGACGGTCATCGTCGGCCTGACATTGGCAATGCCCAACGGGTTCTATGGCCGGGTCGAGGCGCATAACGACGCGATCACCAATCCCGAAGCCTTGCTTGCAGCTGGTGCGACACCCATCGAAGTGGACGAGATGGCGGCGGGTTGGCCCAGCTTCCTGCCCTCCAATCTTGTCAATCTGGGTCTTGATCTGCGCGGTGGCGCTCATTTGCTGGTGGAGGTGCAGGTCGAGGATGTGCATGCCTCATTTCTTGAAGGGTTCTGGCCGCAGGTGCGCGACGTCTTGGCAGCGGAACGGGACACAGTGGGCTTTGTGACCCGTGAAGACGGCCCCGACACTGAATTGCGTGTGCGGATTTCACAAACCACCGGGGCCGCAAGAGCCATGGAGCTCGTACGCGGGCTTGGACGCCCGGTCACCACATTCACAGGGGCGGCCGCCAGCAATATTGATGTGCGGATCGATGGGCCGATCCTGACCATCACAATTAGCGAAGCCGAAATGCTGGCCATGAACGAACGCACCATGGCGCAGTCGTTGGAAATCATCCGGCGGCGGATTGACGAGGTCGGCACACGCGAACCTACGATCCAGCGGCAAGGGGTCGAGCGGATTTTGGTCCAGGTCCCCGGTGTCGGCTCTGCAGATGAAATTATTCAGCTTCTCGGAACAACGGCGCAGCTGACCTTCAACCCCGTCGTTGGGTCGGCAGCGGATGCCGATCAATCGCCCCGCAGCGGCAATATTATCTATCCGTTAGTCGATAATCCAGGGTCATTCCTGATTGTAGAACGGCGCCCTGTGGTGACCGGCGAAGACCTTGAAAACGCCCAGCTCGATTTTGACCAGAACGGACGCCCTGCGGTGGCTTTCCGGTTCAACACCTCTGCAGCACGAAAATTCGGCGATTATACTTTGGAAAACATCGGGTCGCCCTTTGCCATTGTGCTGGATAGCGAAATCATCTCTGCCCCTACAATCCAAAGCCATATCCCCGGCGGGTCCGGTATCATCACCGGTAACTTCACCGTGGAAGAGGCGACAAACCTGGCCGTTCTGCTGCGATCTGGTGCGCTTCCTGCAGAACTGACCTTCCTCGAAGAACGCACAATCGGTCCCGAACTGGGGCAGGACAGTATCGATGCGGGGAAGATCGCCTGCATCGTCGCGGCTATCGCCATTCTGATTTACATGCTGCTCAGCTACGGTCTGTTCGGCCTGTTCGCCAACATCGCCCTGATCCTGAATGTCGGCATGATCTTTGGCCTGCTCAGCCTTGTGGGTGCGACGCTGACCCTACCCGGGATTGCCGGGATCGTGTTGACCATCGGTATGGCTGTGGACGCCAATGTGATCGTCTTTGAACGTATCCGGGAAGAGTTGAAAACAGCCAAGGGGCCTGCAAGGGCGATTGAGTTGGGCTATGAAAAGGCGCTGTCATCCATCATCGACGCCAATATCACGACCTTCATCACCGCGCTGATCCTGTTCTTTGCAGGATCTGGCCCAGTCAGCGGTTTTGCCGTGACCCTGATTTTCGGCATCGCCACATCCGTGTTCACAGCGATTTTCGTGACCCGCTCGCTGATCGCGATCTGGTTCGCGCGCGCCCGTCCCAAGACAATCGAGGTTTGACATGCGCCTGAGACTGGTTCGCCAAGGCACCAAGATCGACTTTTTCCAGCGCGCGCGCCTGTGGCTGGGGATTTCGCTGGTGATGATGATCATCGCCTTTGGGTCTTTCCTGATCCAGGGGCTGAATTTCGGTATCGATTTTCAGGGGGGGACAAGCATCCGGACCCAGTCCGAACAGCCCGTTGATGTGGCGGCCTACCGCGCTGCGCTGGAGCCGCTGGAACTTGGTGATGTGTCGATCACCGAAGTTTTCGATCCGAATTTCGAAGAAGATCAGCATGTCGCCATGGTCCGCATTCAGGCGCAGGAAGGCGATGAACGGATCGCGTCAGATACTATTCAATCCATCCAAACGGCATTGCAAACGATTGACCCCGGCATGACATTCCCGTCAGTGGAATCCGTCGGTCCAAAAGTGTCGGGCGAGTTGATCCAGACGGCGGCTATCGCTGTTGCGCTCGCCGTGCTGGCCATCTTGGCCTATATCTGGCTGCGCTTCGAATGGCAGTTTGCAGTGGGCGCCGTGCTGGCCCTGACCCATGACGTGATCCTGACAATCGGTATCTTTTCGGAACTGCAGATCAAGTTCGATCTGGCCATTATCGCGGCCTTGCTGACCATCGTGGGCTATTCGATCAATGACACCGTGATCGTGTTTGACCGGGTCCGTGAAAATCTGCGGAAATACAAGAAAATGGACCTCAAGGAGGTGCTGAACCTGTCGATCAACGAAACCCTGTCGCGCACGATCATGACCTCGGTCACAACCCTGCTTGCCTTGGTGTCGCTCTTTGTGCTGGGCGGTGACGTGATCCGGGGCTTTGTATTCGCGATGATCTGGGGCGTGCTGATCGGGACATATAGCTCAATCTTTGTGGCCTCGGCGATCCTGCTGGTCTTGGGTGTGAAGCGTGACTGGTCCAAAAAGGACCCATCGGCAGGCACCCGCTACGGCCATATTGACACTTAGCAAGGGCAGCTCATGCGCCTGAATGAGATTGACTACGACGACAGCATGCCAATCGACGGCTACGGCCCCGGTTTCTTTCGTGTGGGCGGTACGCGGATCGACGGACCAATTGCCGTTTTCCCGACCGGCGTGAAAACCTGGGGCGGCTTTGCCGATACCGAAACGATCATGGCACAGGCCGACAAGATCGATGTGGTCTTTATTGGCACAGGTGCCGAGATCAGCCATTTGCCCGCCGCGTTTCGTGATGTGTTTGATGCGGCTGGTATCGGGGTTGAGCCGATGGCATCGCCTGCCGCTTGCCGCACCTACAATGTGCTTTTGTCAGAGGGGCGGCGCGTGGCAGTGGCCCTTATCCCGGTTTAGCATGCTGCGGGTGACCGGCCTGTCATGTGTGCGGGGCGGGGTGCCTGTACTCAGCGATATCAGCTTTGTGGTTGCACCGGGCGAGGTGTTGATCCTGCGAGGGCCCAACGGGATTGGCAAGACCACATTGCTGCGCACATTGGCCGGTTTGCAACCTGCCTTGTCAGGTGAGATCGGCCATCCCGAAGATCAGGGTGCCTATACCAGCCATGCCGATGGGATCAAGGCGGCGCTGACAGTGACAGAAAATCTGTCATTCTGGGCCGATGTCCATGGGGTCACGCGGGTGTCATCCATCCTACAAGAGGCCTTGCTGGCGTTTGACCTGGCCGATCTGCGCGACCGTTTGGGCGGCACCTTGTCAGCCGGGCAAAAACGGCGGCTTGGCCTGGCCCGCCTTGCGGTAATCGGGCGCAAGGTCCTGTTTCTGGATGAACCGACCGTGTCGCTCGACCGATTCTCGGTTAAACTTTTTGCTGACTGGCTGCGGGACCAGCATCTTGCGCAGGGGGGCTGCGCTGTCATCGCAACCCATATCGATCTTGGATTAGAAGCGCCGGAGCTGGACCTGACCCCGTTCAAATCAGCCCTCGATGCCAGCGGCGGCAGTGATGAGGCTTTCTTATGATTGCGCTCCTGCTTCGGGATTTGCGGCTTGCGGTCCGGGCGGGGGGTGGCTTTGGGCTTGGGCTGGCGTTCTTTCTTATCGTCGTCGTGTTGGTCCCGTTTGGGGTGGGGCCGGAAACGGAATTGCTCAGCCGGATCGCGCCGGGCATCCTTTGGGTCGCGTCATTGCTGGCGGCCCTTTTGTCACTGGACCGGATATTCGCCCTTGATTTCGAGGATGGGTCGCTTGCATTGCTGGCCACCTCGCCCTTGCCCATGGAAGGGGTGGCACTGATCAAGGCGACCGCCCATTGGATTACGACCGGTCTACCACTGACCATCGCGGCCCCGATCCTTGGCTTCCTGCTCAGCCTCGCGCCGGAGGCTTACGTATATCTGCTGGTTTCGCTCCTGCTTGGCACACCGGCCCTGTCAATGATCGGCACATTTGGGGCCGCGCTGACGGTTGGGTTACGGCGCGGTGGCCTTCTTCTATCGCTGCTCGTCCTGCCGCTCTATGTCCCGACCCTGATCTTCGGGGCAGAGGCGGTGCGGCGAGGTGCAGATGGTTTGGACCCAACGGGCGCATTGATGCTGCTTGGTGGGATCACAGCGGGCACAGTTGCCCTGCTGCCTTTTGCCACTGCGGCTGTCTTACGCATCAATCTGCGGTGATCGGGGATTGAGGGTGGTGAACCGGCGGGATAGATAAACACAATGTCGATCTGGGAATATGCAAATCCAACGAAATTCATGGGCTGGACCGCGCCGGTTATGCGTGCGGCATTCTGGCTGGCCGGGCTATGCCTTGCTGTTGGGTTGATCTGGGGGTTCTTCTTTACGCCCGATGATTTCCGGCAGGGATCAACGGTCAAGATCATCTATCTGCATGTGCCTGCGGCCCTGATGGCGATCAACGCGTGGATCATGATGCTGGCAGCCTCGCTGATCTGGGTGGTGCGGCGGCACCATGTCTCTGCGCTGGCTGCCCGGGCCGCGGCACCTGTTGGGTTGGTGATGACGCTGATTGCCCTTTTCACAGGGGGCATCTGGGGACAGCCGATGTGGGGGACGTATTGGGCCTGGGACCCGCGGCTGACATCATTCCTGATCCTGTTTCTGTTTTATCTGGGCTACATCGCCCTATGGGAAGCGATCGAAGACCCCGATACCGCAGCTGACCTGACCAGCGTGCTCTGTATGATCGGATCGGTCTTTGCGATCCTATCACGCTATGCGGTGAACTTCTGGAACCAAGGGCTGCATCAGGGCGCGTCCCTGTCGCTGGACAAAGAAGAAAACGTAGCAGATGTGTTTTGGATTCCGCTACTGGTTTGCATTTCGGGTTTCGTCCTCCTCTTTATCGCGCTGGTTTTGATGCGCACCCGCACCGAAATTCGCGCCCGCCGGATGCGGGCGCTGCAAGCGAGGGCGCAACGTGCCTGATCTTGGGAAATACGCGGTTGAAGTGCTGGCGGCCTATGGGGTCAGCCTGTTTCTCTTAGGGGCGATTGTGATCTTCAGTGTGCGGCGATCGCGGCGGATCAAGGCGCAATTGGCGAAAGTGGAAAACCATGGCTAAGATCTCTCCCCTCGTGATCCTGCCACCCGCGATCTTTGCGGCACTGGCCGGGCTATTCGTTGCTGGCATGATGCGAGATAACCCCGATGAACTGCCATCGACTTTTGTGGGCCAACAAGCCCCATCCGTGCCAACCGAGGCGGTCCAAGGCACAGCGCAACTGACAGATGCCGACCTGCGGGCGGGCGACATCACCATCGTGAATTTCTGGGCCAGTTGGTGCCCACCTTGCCGCGCTGAGCATCCCAACTTGTTGGATCTTGAGGCACAGGGCTACCGGCTCGCAGGCATCAATTTCCGCGATACGCAGGATCAGGCGTCCAGCTATCTGACCGATTATGACGACCCGTTCTTTGCCACCGGATTTGATTTAAGGGGCAGGGTGGCCATCGACTGGGGCGTGACCGCCCCGCCCGAGACATTCATCGTGGATGGGGACGGAACCGTGTTGTTTCGCTACGTGGGGCCGCTGGTCGGGTCGGACTACGAGCAGCGGTTTTTGCCGGAACTGGCGAAAGCGGCCGAGTAGGGGGAGTTGCCCAATGATTTCGGAAATGGCCAAATCTCCAAAGATGAGGCTCTACTACTTTACTCCTCCCGAACACGCGATTGAAAATGTCCAAAGACAGCGGCTTAAGATTTCCCGCTTCTCTAAGTGCAACGATGGATTTGAGCTCGCAGCATTCGAACTTCGCGATCCAGATTTGCGAAAGAAGCACCGGGATTGGCTAACCCACATTGACGCGAAACACGGCCTGCTTTGTTTCTCTAGGAACTGGCGAAACCCTGTCATGTGGGGCCAATACTCAAAAAACATGACTGGGGTTTGCTACGGCTTTGACGTGAAACCCGAAAAATTTGTCCACGTCCGATATGTTTCGGAGCGCATTTTCTCTGGAATTACGGCAAACAACTTCTTCGATTTTGTCGGTGAACATCAGATGCCTGATCTTATAGCAACGAAATTCATGCATTGGAGCTACGAAGAAGAAGTGCGCCTACTCATCGACGTCAGCCAAGATGCACCCGCGAACGAAACCCATTTCATCCAATTTAGCGATGTGATGGAGTTGGCGCAGATTATTGTTGGGCCGAAGAGCACTTTGCGCGTCAAGGACTTTGCAAACATTATCGATCCTGGCAAGGTCGAAGTGTTCCAGTCGAGGAACTCATTCAAACGCTTTGCAGTCGTCCGACAAAGAGACAAGTCGCTTTGGTAACTAAAGAGCCCGAGTCCGACACCCGGGCTCTTTGTTCTAACTTGGCTACTAATTCAGGCAGCCTTCGCCAAGTTCTGCAGCACATAATGCAGTACACCGCCCGACTTGATGTAGTCGATCTCGACCGCCGTATCGATCCGGCATTTCAGCGTGATGTCCTTGGTCGACCCATCTGCGAAGGTGACGTTCGCCGTCACCTCTTGCAGTGGTTTCACCTCGCCCAGACCGGCGATGGTGACTGTCTCTTCGCCGGTCAGGCCGAGTGATTTGCGGGTGTCGCCACCAGTGAACTCAAACGGCACCACGCCCATCCCAACAAGGTTGGAGCGGTGGATGCGTTCGAAATTCTCGGCGATCACAGCCTTGACGCCCAGCAGTGACGTACCCTTGGCCGCCCAGTCGCGCGATGACCCGGCACCATACTGTTCACCGCCGAAGACGACCAGTGGCGTCCCTTCGGCCTGATGCGCCATCGCGGCCTCGAAGATCGAGGTTTGCGCGCCATCGGGTCCTTTGGTGTAGCCGCCTTCGACTCCATCCAGCATCTCGTTCTTGATGCGGATATTGGCGAAGGTGCCGCGCATCATGACCTCGTGGTTACCGCGGCGGGAGCCGTAGGAGTTGAACTCGCGCACCGGCACTTGACGTTCGATCAGGTACTGACCGGCAGGTGTGGTATCCTTGAACGAACCGGCGGGCGAAATGTGGTCGGTCGTGACCATGTCACCCAGCACGGCGAGGACCTTGGCATTGACCACATCATTGATCTCGCCCGGTTCTTTGGACATGCCTTGGAAATAGGGCGGGTTCTGGACATAGGTGGAGGTTGGCGGCCAGTCATAGGTTTCGCCGGTCGACGTCTCAACCGACTGCCATTTCTCATCCCCTTTAAAGACATCGGCATATTTGCTGATAAACGCTTCGCGAGTGACGGTTTTCTCGACCAGTTCGTTAATCTCGGCTGACGTGGGCCAGATGTCTTTCAGGAACACGTCATTGCCGTCCTGATCCTGCCCCAGCGGTTCGCTGGACAGATCGATATCCATGGTGCCCGCCAGCGCATAGGCCACGACCAGCGGGGGTGAGGCGAGGTAGTTTGCACGCACATCCGGGCTGATACGCCCTTCGAAGTTCCGGTTGCCGGACAGGACCGAAGTTGCGACCAGATCGCCCTCGGCAATCGCATCGCTCAGTTCTTTCTGGATCGGGCCAGAGTTTCCGATGCAGGTCGTGCAGCCATAGCCAACAAGGTTGAACCCGATTTTGTCGAGGTCATCCTGCAGGCCAGCAGCCTCCAGATATTCGCTGACCACCTGAGAGCCGGGGGCGAGCGATGTCTTGACCCAAGGTTTCCGGTCAAGGCCCAAGGCTGCCGCCTTGCGCGCCACCAGACCGGCCCCGATCATCACGTAAGGGTTAGACGTGTTGGTGCATGAGGTGATGGACGCGATGACAACCTTACCTGATGACAGGGTGTAATCCTCGCCCGCAACGGGCACTTCCTTGTTCATCGGCCGTTTGAAGGTTTCTTCCATTTCACGGGCGAATGCGGTTTTTGCATCTGTCAGGGCCACATAATCCTGCGGGCGTTTGGGGCCGGAAATCGCCGGTACGATCGTGCTCATATCCAGATGCAGCGTCTCAGTATAAATCGGCGCGTAATCCGCATCACGCCAGAATCCATTTTCCTTCGCGTAGGCTTCGACCAAGGCGATGCGGTCCTCATCACGGCCCGTATTGCGCAGGTAACGCAGGGTTTCGCCATCGATCGGGAAGAAGCCGCAGGTCGCGCCGTATTCCGGTGCCATGTTGGCGATGGTCGCACGGTCGGCCAGCGGCAGTACGTCGAGGCCAGCGCCGTAGAATTCAACGAATTTGCCGACAACGCCCAGTTCGCGCAGCATCTCAACCACTTTTAGCACAAGGTCGGTGCCGGTGGTGCCTTCCATCATTTCGCCTGTCAGCTCAAAACCAACCACTTCGGGGATCAGCATCGATACAGGCTGGCCCAGCATTGCAGCCTCGGCCTCGATTCCGCCAACGCCCCAGCCAAGAACGGCAAGGCCGTTAACCATGGTGGTGTGGGAATCAGTACCAACCAAAGTGTCAGGGTAAGCAACCTCTTCACCATTCTGATCCTTATCGGTCCAGACGGTCTGCGCCAGATATTCGAGGTTCACCTGGTGGCAGATGCCCGTCCCGGGGGGCACAACGCGGAAGTTATTGAACGCGCCCTGGCCCCATTTCAGGAACTGGTAGCGTTCCATGTTGCGTTCATATTCGCGGTCCACATTCATCTGGAAGGCGCGGGGGTTTCCGAATTCGTCGATCATGACCGAATGGTCGATGACCAGATCAACAGGGTTCAGCGGGTTAATTTGCTGGGCGTCGCCACCAAGGGCCACAATCCCGTCACGCATCGCGGCAAGGTCAACGACCGCAGGAACACCGGTGAAATCCTGCATCAACACGCGGGCAGGCCGATAGGCAATCTCGCGGGGATTCTTGCCGCCATTAACCGCCCATTCGCCAAAGGCCTTGATATCATCGACTGAGACGGAAAACCCACCATCTTCAAAGCGCAGCAGGTTTTCCAGCACCACTTTCAGGGCGGCGGGAAGTTTTGTGAAATCACCAAGGCCCGCGGCTTGCGCGGCGGGGATCGAATAATAGGCGACGGACTGGTCGCCCACAGACAGTGTTTTCCGGGTTTGGGTTGTGTCTTTGCCGACAGTGATCGTCATAGCGATTCCCTTTCGTGGCTTAAGCTGGATAGGTTATGCAGGCTTTTGCCTGATGGTGGGCGAGCGATCAAGTGCAAATTGTATACCATTGCACACAAATGAGCGAGGCGCTGTTTGTAACAGTGTTGACGGCAAACTCGCAATTCGTTGATTAGCCATTTCAACAGAACCTGACTAGAGGTTAAGGTAACACGAATACCGGGACACCACATGCGCCAATTTCTGACTGCTCTGGCTTTGACGGGCCTTTTTGCAACGACACAAGCTGCTGCCGATAGTCCGGTGGTGGTCGAACTTTACACGTCGCAAGGTTGCTCCAGCTGTCCGCCTGCGGACGCTTTTTTGCATGATCTGGCAAAGCGGGATGATGTGATCGCGCTGGCGCTGCATGTGGATTACTGGGACTATATCGGCTGGAAAGACAGCTTTGCAAAACCGCAATTCACTGCGCGACAACATGCCTATGCTGCCGCTGCGGCGGCGACCACCGTATATACGCCACAGATGGTCATCAACGGACAGGATCACGTGATCGGATCGCGCCCCATGCAGGTGATGGATGCGATTGATGCACAGCGGGGCAAGGCATCGCATATTGATCTATCGGTCCGCCGCGATGGTGGACATGTCGAGATTAACGCAGATGCGGGGCGGGATGGCGATTATGTCGTCCAGTTGGTGCGTTACACACCGCAGCAAGCCGTCGATATCCGGCGCGGCGAAAACGCTGGGCGGCAGCTTAGCTATGCCCATATTGTGCATAGCTGGGATGTGATCGGGCGCTGGGACGGAACAGCGGCCTTGAATATCCGGGCCGAGGCAGCAGGCGATGATCCTGTTGTGGTGATCGTGCAGCAGGCGCGCAACGGGCCAATCCTCGGGGCGACCGAACTGCGTTAACAGACAAAGCGCCCGGATCAGCTCTTACGTTTCTTCCAGCGCCGGTGAATCCAGAACCATTGTTCAGGATGACGCGCGACATGCGCCTCAAGCCGTTGGGTCATTTCTGTCATCATGGCTTTTGGGGTCTCGGTGGCAATTGGCGCTTCGACCTCGGCCACAAAAGACATGCCATCATCTTGTCTGATGCCGAAATAGGGGATCACCAGTGCATCAAGCTTCAGCGCGATATCTGCGGCAGATGTCGCAGTATGCGCCGGACGACCCATAAATGGGATCTTGACGCCCCTGGCCGCCACATCAAATAACAGGGTGCCCATACCGCCCGATTTCAGATGCCGGGCGAAACCCATAGTGCCACGCCGACCCTGTTCGAAAACCGGCCCGCCCCATGATGTCATGGTCTTTGCGTAATGGGCGTTGAAATACGCATTCTGCATAGGCCGATATAGCCCACCGATAACATGGCCCATCGCAGACAGGATCTGACGCGGGGCTTCGTGATTGCCGAAATGGGCAGTCACAAAAATCACAGGGCGTTTTTGCGCTGCAGCCTCTGCCAGCGCATCCAAACCAACCCCGGTGGGCTTGGTATCCGCCAGACGCTGACCAAATTCCTGCCAGGAATAGTTCTCGATCAGGGTACGCCCGAAATTGTCACAGCACCCTTTTGCGATCTCCAGCCGGTCTTCCTCGGATTTGTCGGGGTAGATGAGTTTCAGGTTTTGTATGGCACGGTTCTGGTAGCCAATCAGCGGACCAATGGCGCGGCGCAAGGCGGATCCCATCATCGGTACGCGGGTCTCGTAAGGCATACGCAGAACCGTCCCGATCAGACCACGCAATGCGCGGTCTGCCAGCCAATCGGTGGTGGTGCCATGCGGGGGCGAGGTGTCAGCGCTGTCTGCCATTGTGACGCGGGATTAACCCGAAGGTAACGGTTGGGCAATTGTCCCGGGGTCTTTTGGCAGGCCGGTTCCAATCATGCTATCGCGAGTAACCAGTTTGGCCAATCGATCGGCGGACCAGTTATCAGTGCCGTCCGGGCGGGCCGGGACGACGATGTAGCGCATGTCAGCCGTGCTATCATGCACCCTGACAGTGACATGATCGGGCAGGGTGACACCGAACTCTGCAAGGACTTTGCGCGGCTCTTTGACAGTACGCGACCGATAGGCGCGGGATTTGTACCAATCGGGCGGCAGGCCCAGCAGGTTACGCGGGTAGCATGAACATAATGTGCAAACGATCACGTTATGCACATCTTGCGTGTTTTCGACTGCAATCAGCTTGAGCGGACCAATATCAAACCCCATGGATGCACTCGCCGCGCTGGCGTCATCCAGCAAAGCGGCATGAAATGCCGGATCCGTCCAAGCGCGGGCAATAACAGTGGCCCCATTTGCGGGGCTGCGGGCGTCCATCGTATCGATTTGCGCGTTGATCTCGGCGGCGGTGGTGACACCTTTTTCGATCAGAATCTCGCGGATCGCGATTTCCATCTGCTGCCAATAAGTCAGCGGATGGTCGTCATCCGGGCGATAAGGGTGGCCTGAAGGCGACAAATGGTCGTGGTGGTCATGTGGCATGTGGGGGATCCGTAGGTTCAAGCCAATGGGCGTAAATTTCGGCATCTATCGTATCATCGGGGCACTCCGCCTGCGGGCCCCAAACCTCGGCCATGGTAAATCGGACGCGCATCAGCCGTGCTGTCTCTGCCGTCAGACCATAGGCCAGCTGTTCGGGGTTCGGAAACGGCCCCAGCTTGCGTTCAACCCATCCGACTTTGCCACGCAGATAGGCTGGTGTGCGGACATGGCCGGGTGGCATATGGGTCGCAACGCGCATATAGCAACGGTCACTCACGGCTGGCCTCACCATAGGTGGTACCACGGGCGGCAATTTCGGACATCCGTTCTGCCAGTTCGGCGGTGGTATAAACACCACTTTCGATTAGGTTTTGGTTCACCGACGCAATCCACCGTTCGTAATAGGTCATGGTTTCAAAACTTTCCGGGCTCATGTCTTCCAACACCCGGCGCAGTCCATCGACGGTAAAGTGCCCCCTGGAAGAGGCGATGACCATCAGGGCATCAACCCGTTTCTCCCAAAGGGAAAAATCATGTTGTTCTGTCGGGATCGGCCCGGCGGCATCGCCGCCCATATCGTGCCAGCGCCTGCCACTATAGCCATCAAATGAATGTGTCATGTTGCAAGGTTAGATCAGATCAATCCCGGCTGTCCATGCGTCATTCCTCGTCTTCGGCCTCGTCAGGATCGATCAGGGTGATCATGCCGGCATCGCTCATCTCGCGGATCGCATTTGTGACCTTGGACATTGCCGCCTCTGCATCGGCCTTCTTGACCTTGCCCCGCTCGTCGGCGTCTTCGCGCATCTGGCCTGCCATACGCTGCGATATATTGGCCAGAATGAATTCGGCAGATTGCACCATCGCGTCTTCGCCGACTAGCGCGGCAGCAATTGCTGTGGTCAAATCCTCAGTATCAACCGCGCGGATGCAATTGGGGATATCCGTCGGCTTGATTCGCGTGGCGATATCCTTGAACGTAAAGATCGCTTTGCGAACGTCGCTGGCGAAATCTGGATCAGTCGCTCCCAGCCCTTCCAATACATCTTCTCTTGTGTCGGTCACGGTCGAATTGAGGATGGCCCCAAGGCGCTGAACGGGCGCCTTGTCAAAGGCGATATCTGTGCTGCGGCCATAATCATGTGCGAGCGATGCGCCAATTCGCCTGACAGCCTCAGGGCTGATATCGGCGGTCTGTGACATGGCAAATGTGATCCGGCGGGCACGTTCACCGGGTGTTTTTTGCAACACCTGGGCAGCTTTCGCGACGGGTAATTTGGAGAGGGCGACGGCGCAAACCTCGATACTTTCCTGGGTCATGATATCCACGATGCGCTCAATCGAAAGTTCAACCACTGTCGGCCAGTGATCGCCGTTGCGCACCAGATCGGTCTGTGCCTTCAGTCGGCTGGCCAAGGGGGGGCTTAGGTGATCGGCGATGGTCAGGATGGCACCGTCACGCGTCCCGGGCGCGGTCAATCCAATGGATTCCAATTCGCTGACAAACTCCTCTGCCACGGCGGCGACAGTGTCACGATCCACCCGACGGATCGCGCCTAATTCGCCGGCTAGCGTTTCCTGCAGAGATTCAGGAAGTTGCGACAACGACAAACTGCCGCCACCCCCGATAAGCATCTGCACGATCATCGCCGCCTTGCGGCGGCGGGTGAGGGCACCATCAGAAAGTGTGTTGACCTGAAAGTTCATCCGGCAGGGATACGCCGAATGGAGTAAACGAATGGTTAGAAAACCCGCTCAATTGCCCGGATGGGTCACCATAACCGACATATTCTTGAGCTGCTGTATCGTTTCGGGTGCCAGTTTGGCGGTATCGGCTGTTGCCCCATGAACAACTTCCACCAGTTCTGTCATCTGGCCGATTTCTTCATCAGTGAATTCACGATCATCGCGGGCAAAGCCGCAAATACTACGGGTTCCGCCGGCTTCGGTTGCATAGACAAAGCCGAAACCCATTCCATGTTCGCCGGCCTTTTTCATCACACCCGCAGAATCATCAAGGTTTGACCAGCGGCAGACGCCAGCATTTTCAAAACCCCAGGCGACCATCGGGTCAGACATCAAAAGCCCGTTTTGTGAATAATAGTCGAGCCATTCCTTGGGGTAAGTCTGAAACATGAATTTTGGCGTCGTGTAAGCGATGTGAAAGCCAAGTGCATAGCCCGCTGAAGCAAAGTCCCCCAAACGTCCCAAGACCTCACTAATCTCCATTTGTGTAGGCGACATATCTTCACTCGCTTTCCGGTTGCCAACCACGCTAACCTGAAAATAATATTCAACGGGCATTGTGTATCCCTATTCTAAGGATAACACTACGCAGGCAACAAGGCTTTTGTGAATTTGGAAGCCTCGAGGTGAATAGATGACGGCTCTCATAGGTCCAGAGGAGATATTGCAGCTCGCTCCCTCGGGACATTACATAGCGTTGCGAATTGGTTTCGCATTCCCGATGGAGGAAATCAACGAACTGCCGTTGGAATGGGTCGATCACTATACAAAACAGCGATTTATGCTGTTTGATCCGGTTGTTAGATGGGCCTACGGAAATGTCGGCACCTGCCGGTGGAGCGAGATTCCGTTAGACGACCCCAAGCGTATCATCGCGCAGGCCCGGACCTTTGGCATGCGTTATGGGGTCACGGTTTCGGTTTTTGATTCTGGACAAGACGGGCAACGGTCTTTCGCCTCTTTTACCCGATCTGATCGAGAGTACACCGATCTAGAGGTCAAGTTGCTCCGGGCATTTCTTACACGGCGGCATAATGAGACCGCTCCACCCACGAACCTGACTCGGGCTGAACTCGAAGCGCTGGGCATGGTCAAGGACGGCAAGCGGCTCAAGGAAATCGCGCATAAGTTGAGCGTGAGTGAGGGTGCCGTGAAGCAGCGGTTGAAAAATGCCAAGTTGAAACTGGGCGCGAAAACCGGCACGCAAGCCGCGACGCTGGCGAGCCAATATGGGCTGATCTGAAGCTGTTGGCGATTGGCCAAATCAGTTCATCTGCCTCATGAAACGCGCTATGGGACATTGGCGGGCCTTGGCCAAGGGGAACGTCATTACGGCCTGACCTGATGCGATGCGTATCGACGACAGGCACTGCCTTTGGACCTGCCTGACATATCATGGATACTGCTGCCTCCGCGACGATTTTTGCAATCCGCTTGAAGACGGACTTCGTAGGTCAATTGGAATGCGCAGTGTAGGTGGATCAATGATGTAACAAAATCCGCCGATGGAGCTTTGGTCGGTCATTCCGCGTTAACCTTTGTTAACGCTGATTCCTGATTTTCCTATATTTTCGAACGATTTATTAACCCTTTTCGTAACGTCAACTATTTTTTCTCTCATTTCGGAACAATTCGCGCTAACGTGCCGTTGTTGTAGTAATTACAATGACAAAGGGCATTGGTGCCACTCGCCGGTGGCCCGTTAGCAGAGAGAAAGACAACATGGAAAACATTACGTTCAACATGGCACAGCTACATCAGTATGGCTCTGCCTTTTACGATTTCTTAAGGTTACGTAAACGCTTCTTCGTGGATCAGCTTGGCTGGGATATTCCACATGATGATGACGTTGAGATGGATCAATACGACAATCCGACTGCCTACTATTCCCTTGCACTGAAAGACGGGAAAGTGGTTGCTGGTATTCGGGCCATGCCAACCACGGCGCAGTGGGGATCACATACCTACATGTTACGTGATGCAGTGGATGGCAAATTGATCGGGATCCCCGAAGACATCATTCCGCAGGCCAAAGTCGCACGCAATGTATGGGAAGCAACGCGTGTCGTAATTTCGGATGAGATGACCACACATGCCGATCGGTCGGAGTGTCTGTCGTTGATTCTCGATGGTGTGGTCGACGAAGCGAAACTGCGCGGTGCGACTGAGATCATGGCGCTTTGCCCGCCATCTTTCGCAAGAACGTTGCGCCAGCTTGGCTATGGTGCGCAGCCGATTGGCCAGCCTTACATCAATATCCACGATGACCGCCGCTACGTCGCGATGAGCATGCCGGCAGAACGCCGTGCGGCCGCGCCTGCAAAGCCGGCCCGGGTCCCGCAAGCGACCCATATGGCGCAGCCACAGGCTGTCCATGCGCCGTCGGTTATTTGATGAAAACAACGTGACCGGCCGGGGTGGGACATACGGCCGGTCACATTCACTTTTCAGTTTGTACCAAAGACGCGGGCGAAAATCGCATCAACATGTTTTGTGTGATACCCCAGATCGAATTTCTCTTCGATTTCTGCGACTGACAGGGCCTTGGTAACCTCATCATCGGCCAGCAATTCGGTTTTGAAATCCGCGCCTTCTTCCCAGACCCTCATCGCATTGCGCTGCACCAGACGGTAGGCATCTTCGCGGCTGACGCCAGCCTGGGTCAGCGCCAGCAGCACGCGCTGCGACATGACAAGCCCACGGAATTTATTCATGTTGGCCAGCATGTTCTCGGGATAGATGACCAGCTTCTCAATGACACCGGCAAGGCGGTTCAGCGCGAAATCGAGAGTGACGGTCGTGTCCGGTCCAATCGCGCGTTCGACCGAGGAATGGCTGATGTCGCGCTCATGCCAGAGCGTCACGTTTTCCATCGCGGGTACAACGGACATGCGCACCAACCGAGCAAGGCCGGTCAGGTTCTCGGTCAATACCGGGTTACGTTTATGGGGCATCGCAGACGACCCTTTCTGGCCTTTTGAAAAGAACTCCTCGGCCTCCAGCACCTCGGTGCGCTGCATATGCCGGATCTCGGTCGCGATGTTTTCGATGCTGCTTGCGATAACGCCAAGCGTGGCAAAAAACATCGCATGACGGTCGCGCGGGATAACCTGTGTGCTGATCGGTTCTGGGGTAAGGCCCATCTGGGCGCAGACATGTTCCTCGACTGATGGATCGATATTGGCGAAGGTCCCGACGGCGCCGGAAATGGCCCCGGTGGCGATTTCGGCGCGGGCGGCAACCAGGCGGGCACGACCGCGATCCATCTCGGCATAAAAGCGGGCAAAGGTCAGCCCCATCGTGGTTGGTTCGGCGTGAATGCCGTGGCTGCGGCCGATGCGCACATCCATCTTATGTTCATGGGCACGGGCCTTCAGGGCAGCCAAAACCCGATCCATATCGGCGAGCAGAATGTCAACGGCTCGCACCAGTTGCACATTCAACGTCGTATCCAGCACATCGGAAGAAGTCATACCCTGATGGACAAAACGAGCATCCTCGGCCCCGATATGTTCGGCCAGATGGGTGAGAAAGGCGATAACGTCATGTTTGGTCACGGCCTCGATCTCATCAATTCGGACCACGTCGAATGCGACATCTTTGGCCTTCCACACCGCCTCTGCATTCTCTTTTGGGATGACGCCAATGGCGGCCTGGGCATCGCAGGCATGCGCCTCGATCTCGTACCAGATGCGGAACTTGGTGGCAGGCTCCCAAATGGCGGTCATTTCTGGGCGAGAATAGCGAGGGATCATGGATTGGCACCTTTATCTGGGGTGGGCAGCGATTACAGGTCGCGTCATAAGGGGGCAGGCCCAAACCCTCAAGAGAGAGATCACATGCAGATCACGACACCATGCTAGAGCGCGCCGCGTTTCTGGGGACATGGCAGCTGCATCGCGACATCGATGATCGGTACAGCGCGCAGTCGGGGAGATTCCAGGGGGTCGCAAGGTTTCGCGAAGAGGGTGCACAAAGCCTTCGCTATGTTGAGGAAGGTCAGATCAGATTTGCAGAGGGGCCGGTTCTGACCGCGCAGCGTCAGTATCTTTGGCATTTCGGCGCGAATATCGTGGAGGTTTGTTTTGAAGATGGGTCTGCTTTTCATCGTTTTGTGCCGATGGGGCAGGTCGATGGAACGGAACATCCTTGTGGCGATGATCACTACACGGTGCGCTATGATTTTCGAAACTGGCCGTCATGGTCAGCCATCTGGCAGGTCACGGGACCGCGCAAGGATTATACGTCGCGATCCCTCTACCGCAGGTAAGATGGGTTTAAACCCATCTTACGGGCAGCAAAGTTGGCGCTAACGCGCTTGCGCCGCGTCGCAGCATAGGGCAATAAATGCGCAACTATATTCACAAACAGGGGAGAGCGTCACATGGCCCTCGCACTCAACGACCGCGTTTTGACTGAAACTTTCGGTCCCTCCGAAGGGGCCGCCTTGCGGATGAAGCAAGCGATCATGGTATTCATTGGCATCGCTGCGTTGGCGATCACCGCAAAAATACAGGTCTTTATTCCGGGCAATCCGGTGCCGATTACGCTGACCACCCTTGGCGTCTTGACCATTGGGGCCGCTTACGGCGCCCGTTTGGGTGCGATCACGATCCTTGGTTATCTTGCCATTGGTGCAATGGGGTTCGACGTTTTTGCCGGATCATCCGCCGAAAAAGCCGGACTTGTCTACATGATGGGCGGCACGGGCGGCTATCTTGTCGGCTATGTGCTGGCTGCTCTGGCTCTTGGTTTTGCGGCCCGCAAAGGCTGGGACCGGAATGTCATCCTCATGGCCGTTGCCATGTTTGTCGGTAACGCGTTGATCTATATCCCCGGCCTTTTGTGGCTGCATCAGTTTTCATCTGGCTGGGACCAGACATTTGCCTGGGGCATCACGCCGTTCCTGATCGGCGATGCGCTGAAGCTCGGCCTTGCGGCGCTGCTGGTGCCTGCGCTGTGGAAACTGATCGGCAACGCACGCCAGTAATAACGGCCTCAGCCCGGTAAAAGAAAGGCGCTGCAGCTCGCAGCGCCTTTTTCATGCCAAGATCGTGTTTACCTCTGATGAGCGCTCCAGCGTCTTGTGGACCGGGCATTTATCCGCGATCTCCAACAGCCTTTTGCGCTGTTCATCAGACAAATCGCCGGTCAGATGGATGATCCGCTGAAACAGGTCGACCTTCGCACCGGGGTCAGCCGCATCCTGCGCATGTTCCTTGGCATGGGTTATGTCGACACTGACGCCTTGCAATGGCCAGCCCTTGCGCCGCGCATACATCCGGATGGTCATCGAGGTACATGCCCCCAACCCGGCAGAGATGAAGCCATAAGGGGTCAGTCCCTTGTTCGTGCCGCCAAATTTTGCGGGCTCATCTGCCAACACATGATGCGGCCCGGATTGGACATCTTGCAGAAACCCGTTTGCATCCGCCTCTGTCACGCGCATCACCCCTTCGGGGGTGGCGGCAGGTTTCGCGGGTTCCTCCAGTTTCAGATAGCGCTTGGACCACGCGGCAATAACATCCGCCGCATATTCGGCATCTGCGGGTCGGGTGATCAGGTGATCGGCATCATCAAGCGTGACAAAGCTTTTGGGATGCTTGGCGGCCAGAAAGATATCAGAGGCGTTTTCGACTCCAACGGTCGCATCGCGGGGCGCATGCAGAACCAAAAAGGCGGCATTCAGCTTGGCAATCGAACTGGTCAATGCGGCCTCTGACACGTCATCAACAAAACCTTTGCCGATGCGGAAGGGACGACCGCCCAGGCTCACCTCAGCCACGCCTTTATCCACGATCTCGGGGATCGCCTGGGCAAAGTTATTGGTGACATGGCCAGGATCAAACGGGGCGCCGATGGTCACGACAGCCTTGATACTCTCCATCATGGGGGCTGCCTTTAGCACAGCAGCACCGCCCAGCGAATGCCCGATAATCAGCGACGGTGACATGCCCCTTGCATCCAGCGCCTCACATGCCGCGATCAGGTCATCCACGTTGGAGGAAAAGCTCGTATTCTCGAACTCGCCCTCTGAATGGCCCAAACCGGTAAAGTCAAATCGCAGCACCGCGATGCCCATTGATGATAAGCGGGCGGCGATGCGGCGGGCTGCAGTGATATCTTTTGAACAGGTGAAACAATGGGCAAAGATCGCCGTGGCCAGATGTGGCCCATTGGGCCTATCCAGCCGGGCTGCCAGCGTGTCGCCGGCATGGCCGGTAAAGGTCAGTTTCTCGGTTGGCATCAGCGTCACCTTTTTTGCTGCTCTGCATAAAATCTGCGCAAGACATGACAATGGGCTGCATCCCGTTCAACGCAATTTGCAAGCAATCGCGGCAAGGTGAGAGATGTTACCATGATGAAATTGATGCGCTTTGGATTATTTTCGGGAATTTTCTGCCTGTGTCTGAGCGTTTGGGCCGGGTTTGCCGGATGGGCGCATCCGGTGGCAGACACGCTGTCACTCTTCCGCGTCCTGTTGGGCAGCTTGTGCCTGCTTTGCCTGCTGCTGCCGATGTCGCGGCGCTGGCGGGCGACGGTGGGGCTGACAGCAGCGGCAGCATTGCTGACCACTGTGCCGCTTTTCTTTGGTGGCAGCGAGGGTGACAAGCTGACCGTCTATTCCAAAAATATCTGGTATTATAACCCGGAATTGCCCGCGCTGGCCGATGATATTCGCGACAGCGGCGCCGATGTGGTGACCTTGCAAGAAGTGTCGCGCCGGAATGAGGATCTGATGGCGCGGCTGAAACCCGATTTCCCCCACCAGCATCTTTGTCGATTTTCAGGGTGGAGCGCGGTTGCCGTGCTATCCCGTCACCCGGTGACAGAGGCTCGCTGCACCGACCGTCGCGCCGTCGGGGCCGTGCGTATTCACAAGGATGGGCAGGATATTTGGGTCGGGTCCGTGCATCTGCCCTGGCCGTTTCCATATGGTAATGCGGGTGCCGCAGAGGCAGCGCAGGAACTGATCGACGGGCTGACCGGGCCCGTGGTGCTGGCGGGGGATTTCAACATCTTTCCATGGGCCAATAGCGTGCAACGACTGGGGCAGGCGGCGGGTGCGCAGGTCGTGCGTCCGCTGCGCCCCACCTTCAACTTGCGCGGCGTGCCGCTGCTGCTCGATCATGTGCATGCGCCCGGCGGAGGACAGGCCGAATATCGCGGGCTGATCGGGTCGGATCACCACGGAGTGCTGGCGCGGGTCGCCTTGCGCTGACTGGACGGTCAGTGACCCATCAGCGCAGGGTCGTGGGGGTATCGGGTCAGGTTTTCAAACCCATCCTCGGTGATCAGCACCTGGTCCTCCAGCTTGATCGAAAAATCGCCATCTTCGGGGCTGATCAGGGCCTCCACACATAGGGTCATGCCGGGTTGCAATTCATAGTCGAACGCGCCTTCGATCCATTTGTCAGGATAGGCGATCAGCGGCCATTCATCGCACAGGCCCACGCCATGCATCAGGCAGCCATATTTCAGTTTCTGGTACTTGTCTGGCAACACATGCGTATTGTGGGTGAGCTCATTGAAGGACACGCCGGGTTTCAGCATTTGCATATTTTGTTCAATATGCGCGACGCCCACCTGCATCGCCTCAACCATATCCGGGCGGGGTTTCTGGTCGCCGATCCACCATGTTCGGCTGATATCCACGCAGATGCCATAGGCCCCGACCAGATCGGTATCAAAGGCCACGATCTCATTATTCTGAACGACCCGGCCACCGCATTCCTGAAACCACGGGTTGGTGCGGGGGCCGGATGATAGCAATCGGGTCTCGATCCATTCACCCCCACGGCGGATATTTTCAGCATGCAAAACCGCCCAAATGTCATCTTCGGACATATTGCCCCCCGGCACGCCCGTCCGCGCGGCATCTTCCATCGCGTAACAGGCGGCTTCGCAGGCATGGCTGGCACAGCGCATTGCCAGAATTTCATCAGGGCCTTTGATGCTGCGGGCCTTCTCGGTCAGTTCCTCGCCGGGGAAAACCTCAAATCCCACTGCCTCCAGCGCGCGTAGCCCATGCAACATTGGCTTATCCACGCCAAGGCGCATATTGGCTCCGCCGTGCTCTGCTATCAGGTCACGCACTTCTGTTGAAAATCGACTGGCGGCAATCCCCAGCTGATCACCACGATCAAAATAGAACAGATCGGCGCCTGTGCGCTGTTCGGCGACAAGCGGGTTGAACCGGCTTAGAAACATCGCGTTCTTATAGTCCCAAACGACCATGTAACCATCAGCACAGATCAAACAGGCCCGAAACGGGTTATGGGTATTCCACAACTGCATATTTGTGCTGTCGGTGGCGTAGCGGATGTTGAGCGGATCAAACATCAAAATACCACCATAATCGCGGGTGACCACGGCGTCGGTCAGGCGTTGATGACGCCAAGAACGCATATGTGGCAAATGCGGCAGCTTCAGCCCGGCTTGTTCCCATTCGGCAAAGGCAAGCTGCGTTGGACCAATCTCCATCCGATCCTGATCATTTGGGGTGCCATCGCCCAGGGTGCTGCCCCGGCTCGGGTCAATCTTGCGGGTATCGCGATAGTGGCTGTTCATCGGGCTGATCCTTCACTTGCCTCCGATGATGCAGAGGGATCAGCGCGATTTATTGTCCGAAATCGACATTTTTCGGGGGGCGGTCTGCCGCTTTTTACGGAAAGGGCCCGTCAGTCGCCAGTGATTGATATCATCTGACCGCTCAGATCGATTGATGGAAACTGGTCCGTCAGCAGCAGATAGATCAATAAAGCCAACACAACCTGTACATAAGCACCGATGCGCAAGATGCGTCTGCCTACGGCAAAGGAACGGGTCAGGATCGTCCAGGGACGAAATCGGATCTGGGATCGTGGGCCAGGGGGGCGTGATGGCGCACTCCGCCCTGCACCCCAAGGGGAAGGGATGGGGGGAATGGCAGGATCCGGCGGATCGGGCACACCCGGTTGCCGTTTGTGAAAGGCCGATCCGCGATAGGCGGTCGATGGTCCTTTGTAACGGACGTCAAGCGGGTGATACTTAGACATGGGTCATGCCTATGCATCTTACCTGACGAAATTAGGGCAGAGTGACTGTTTTGTCGGAGAATGTGTTGCCGATCAGGGGCGCGGTTCAGGCTCCATCACGATGCTGGACCCGTCCTTGGTCAGCACAGCAGTCCGTGTATCCTCTGGCATTGTGCAGCGCGGTGTGCCGTCGCGGTTCAGGCGGGCCGCCATGTAACCTTCGATGCCGTCATCGATATACCAATACTGGCAACCATCGGGGGACACCCAGATATTTGCCCGACCGTCCGCCAAAGTGCCGCCATCAATACCACCATCCGTGATCTGATTGCTGTCACCGGTTCGTCCTTCACAAGCCGCCAGCGCAACGACAGACAGGATAAGGCCAGAACGCAGGATGTAGTTTTTCATTGATGCACACTTTCCTTGCAAACCAATACCATTTCATTTTGTTTCGTTTAGATGAAATGCGGCAATCGATCAACGTATTCAGAACCTGCCCTTTTGTTTAGGCGGAAAAGGTTGCCAAATTATGCTCTAACGACCAGATTTTACGCTTGATGCTGGTGCTGTTCACGCGATTGGGCGCCACCTCGGAAAATGCCGGGCAACAAACATGGTGCCCGGCATAAGAACAAAGCTTCTTTGATTGATCAGCAGCTGTAATAGAGCTTGTATTCCATAGGATGAGGTGTGTGCTCATAGGCGTACACTTCTTCCCATTTCAGCTCCATGTAACCTTCCAGCTGATCCTTGGTGAAGACATCACCGGCCAGAAGGAAATCATGGTCAGCTTCCAGCGCTTCCAGCGCTTCGCGCAGGCTGCCGCAAACGGTTGGAATGGCGGCCAGTTCCTCTGGCGGCAGATCGTAAAGGTCCTTGTCTGACGACGGGCCGGGATCGATCTTGTTCTTGATGCCATCAAGGCCAGCCATCAGCAATGCGGCAAAGCACAGGTATGGGTTGGCTGCCGGATCAGGGAAACGGGCCTCAACACGCTTGGCCTTGGGGCTTTCGGCCCATGGGATACGCACACAACCCGAACGGTTACGGGCAGAGTATGCGCGCAGCACAGGGGCTTCGAAACCGGGGATCAAACGCTTGTAGCTGTTTGTCGATGGGTTGGTGATCGCGTTGAGCGCCTTGGCGTGCTTGAGGATACCACCGATGAAGTACAGGGCTTCCTGTGACAGATCAGCATATTTGTCACCTGCGAACAATGGCTTGCCATCTTTCCAGATGGACATATTCACATGCATGCCTGTGCCGTTATCGCCAGCGATTGGCTTTGGCATGAATGTTGCGGACTTGCCGTAAGCCTGTGCCACATTGTGGATCACGTACTTATACTTCTGCAACTCATCGGCCTGGTGTGTCAGCGTACCAAAGATCAGGCCAAGCTCATGCTGGCAGGATGCAACCTCGTGGTGGTGCTTGTCGACCTTCATACCCATGCGCTTCATCGTAGACAGCATTTCAGAGCGCATTTCCTGCGCGTCATCGATGGGGTTCACGGGGAAATAACCACCTTTGACACCAGGGCGATGGCCGGTATTGCCCATCTCGTATTCGGTGTCGGTGTTCCAGGCGCCGTCGATCGCATCAACTTCATAAGCGACCTTGTTCATCGACACGCTGAAACGGACGTCATCAAAAACAAAGAACTCAGCTTCGGGGCCGAAATAGGCGGTGTCGCCGATGCCGGATGAGATCAGATATTGTTCCGCCTTTACAGCGGTGCCGCGCGGATCGCGGTCGTAAGCTTCCATCGTGTCAGGCTCGACGATATTGCAGTGAATGCAGATCGTCTTTTCGGCATAAAACGGATCCAGATAGGCGCTTTCGGCCTGCGGCATCAGTTTCATGTCGGACTGGTCGATGGATTTCCAACCTGCGATGGAAGAGCCATCAAACATGAAGCCTTCTTCCAGGAAATCTTCGTCAACCAGATCAGCGACGACAGTGACGTGCTGCAACTTGCCGCGCGGGTCGGTAAAACGAATATCGACGTAATCGACGTCTTCATCCTTGATCAGTTTCAGAACAGCTTTGTTGTCCATCTATGATGTCCCTTTTTTAGCAGATATATGTGTTAAAGCGCGTCGTCGCCGGTTTCACCTGTCCGGATGCGGATCGCTTGTTCGACGGGCGAAACGAAAATTTTGCCATCACCGATCTTGTCTGTTTTCGCGGCTTCGATGATCGCATCAATGGCGCCGTCAACCTGATCGTCAGCCAGCACGACCTCGATCTTCACCTTGGGCAGGAAATCAACGACATATTCGGCGCCACGGTAAAGCTCTGTATGGCCCTTCTGGCGGCCAAACCCTTTGACCTCCACGACCGAAAGGCCCTGCACGCCAACCTCTTGGAGCGCCTCTTTCACCTCGTCGAGCTTGAATGGTTTGATGATCGCTTCGATTTTCTTCATGCGCCCGCGACTCCCCTTGATGTGTTTCACTGGAGGTCAGACCATTTCTGTTGCAAAGGAACAATTCGTGGCCGAACCTATCTGCATAGCCTTCATTGGAAAGCGTAACGTTTGCCTAAATTTTGTGCAACTTGCTGTCTGATTGGGCGTATTGTGAACTTGAGGTGCTGAAACCGTGACCGAATTGCTGACCGCTGCCCAAATGCGCGCCATTGAACAGGCGGCAATCGAAAGTGGAGAGGTCACCGGGCTGGAACTGATGGAGCGGGCTGGCCGTGGCGTTGTGGACGCGATTTTCGCCGAATGGCCGGAGCTGCAGCAGAAGAACCAGTGCGCGGTCATTTTATGTGGGCCTGGCAATAACGGCGGTGATGGCTTTGTGATTGCGCGCCTGCTGCGAAACTGGGGGTGGGATGTCGATGTCCTCTTATATGGTGCCGCCGATAAACTGCCGCCCGATGCGAAGGTAAATTATGAAAGATGGTGCGCACTTGGCGCGGTGAACCCATTGAAACCGGGGGCGTTGACGGCGGCGATCCGCAAGGCAGAGGATAGCGCCGACTATCTTTATGACGAGGGTAAGGAAGAAGAGGTCAATCTTGGCCCCACAACGATCTATATTGATGCGTTGTTTGGCACGGGGCTGGCGCGCAAATTTGATGAAACCCTGCAAGAGATATGCGGCGAGTGGACGGATACCTGCTATCACCACGGTGTCGCGGTCGATATCCCGTCAGGGCTATGCAGTGATTCTGGTAAAGTGGTTGGCGGTAACTGGTTTTTTAGCAAACTGGTTGTCACCTTCGAGGCTGCCAAGATCGGTCATTTCTTTCCTGCGACCTGTTATGATGTTGGCCGGCTCCATGTTACGTCGCTGGATATCTGTCATTGCCCCGCAGCCGACCAAGAACGCGTGGCACGGCTTGAACAGCATGATGTGGAACTTGACCTCACCGGGTTCTTTGAAGATGGCCTGAACAAGTCGATCAAGACACATAAATATAGCCATGGCCACGCGCTCATCCTATCTGGTGGTGTCGGTAAAGGTGGGGCAGCGCGCCTTGCTGCGCGCGGCGCTCTCCGCGTCGGAGCAGGGGCTGTCACTATTGGTGCGACACCTTCCGCGCTGATTGAAAACGCAGCGCAGCTGAACGCGATTATGCTCAGGGCGATCAAGGATGCGGATATCCTGTCCGAAACCCTGCAGGACACCCGGATCAACACGCTTTGTATCGGGCCCGGGTTGGGATTGGGCGAACGTGAGGCGAAGATGCTGAGCGTCGCGCTGGATAACACCCGTCCCGGGCCCGACCCGGGTCCTCAATCAAGTGGCCAAGCGGGAGGTCCTGGGTCAGGTCCGCAACGGGGCCTTGTCGTGGATGCCGATGCGTTGACATTGCTGGCACAAGACGAAACGCTTTTCTGTAAGCTTCACAAGCGCTGCATCCTCACACCTCATGCGGGCGAATTTGCCCGCCTTTTTCCTGACATCGCCGCAAAACTGAACGCCCAAGTCACGAAAGGTCCGGCCTATTCAAAAGTAGATGCGGCGCGAGAAGCCGCCAAACGGGCAGGCTGTGTCGTTCTTTTCAAAGGGCCGGACACCGTTATCGCCGACCCATCCGGGCGGTGCAGTATCAACGCTTCACTATACGAACGATCGGCCCCATGGCTCGCCACTGCAGGATCGGGGGATGTACTGGCTGGTTTCATCACGGGCCTGCTCGCCCGCGGGTTTGGCCCGATGCGGGCTGCTGAAACCGGGGCTTGGCTACACACAGAATGCGCGCTCAGCTTCGGCCCGGGATTGATTGCAGAGGATTTGCCAGAAGAATTGCCAAAGGTATTTCGGGCGCTGGGGCTTTAGGCAGCCTGTACCATAATCTCTACCCCATTGGCATATATGATGTGGTCAGTATCAAATTGCAGATCAAAGACCTGCATCAATCGCCATTTTTGCTGGGCCACAAATTCACCATCGGCCAGACGATGGGCTTCGACATTTGCGGCTTTGGCCCCAAACAGAATTGTCGCACGCCAGTCGCGGATATGGATACGGGTGGCAGGGGTGACCGTCATGTCGAGTTCGGGCCGTGTATGACCCAGCGATCCACCTTTGATGACCACCGGGCGCACCTTCGCCTTACGTGTGGTGACAGCCGCCAGAACAGAGACGCCACCATCGCGGGTCACGATACGATCACCGGGTGACAGTTGTTCAACTGGCATTTCGCCATCCAGCGTCATAATCAGGGTCCCGGCACAAATCCCGGTGTCAGAAGTGTGGATCACCTCAAACGGTGCGGTCTTGTTTTGGGCAGTCAAACGCATATTCATATTCCCGGCAGCAGCAGTGATCCTATATGCGCGGCCAATCATGGCGAGAAAACGTTAACGAGCGGCTTATTTCATGCTCATTTCGTGATGATTTCCTCTCGCATCCCATCCAGACCTTTGCTAGAAGGCCCGCAAACATGGGGCAGGCGCAGGCTTGCCCCTTATTGATCATGCGGGTGTGGCGGAATTGGTAGACGCACCAGATTTAGGTTCTGGCGCCGCAAGGCGTGGGGGTTCAAGTCCCTTCACCCGCACCAAAAACGAAAAGGACGGAACATAGATGCAGGTCACCGAGACCCTGAATGAAGGCCTCAAGCGCGGTTACGCGATCACGGTCACTGCTGCTGAACTCGACGCCAAAGTCGAAGAAAAGCTGAAAGAAGCGCAGCCAAGCGTGGAAATGAAGGGTTTTCGCAAGGGCAAGGTGCCAATGGCACTTCTGCGCAAGCAGTTTGGCCAGCGGCTGATGGGCGAATCGATGCAGGAAAGCATCGATGGCGCCCTGACCGAGCATCTGGAAACATCCGGTGACCGTCCTGCCGCCCAGCCCGAAATGAAGATGACCAATGAGGACTGGAAAGAAGGCGACGACGTGAATGTCGAAGTCTCCTACGAAAAGCTGCCCGAGATCGATGATGTTGATTTCGCCAAGATCAAGCTGGAACGTATGGTCGTGAAAGCCGATGACGCATCCGTCAAGGAAGCACTCGATAACCTGGCCGAAAGCCCCCAGGCGGTCACCTATGAGACCAAGAAAACCCAGGCCAAGAAAGACGATCAGGTCGTTCTGGATTTCGTGGGCAAGGTTGATGGTGAAGCGTTCGAAGGTGGTGCCGCAGAGGATTACCCCCTCGTGATCGGCTCTAACTCTTTCATCCCTGGCTTCGAAGACGGGCTGTTGAAAGTGAAGGCGGGCGACGAAAAAGACATCGAAGTCACCTTCCCAGAGGATTATCAGGCCGAAAATCTGGCCGGTAAAAAGGCTGTCTTCTCCTGCACCATCAAAGAGGTGAAAGGCCCCAAGAAGCCAAAGCTTGACGATGAGTTGGCCAAGAAGTTCGGCGCTGACGATATTGATGCGCTCAAGGCGCAGATCACCGAACGTCTGGAAGCTGAATATACAGGCGCATCCCGCGCGGTGGCCAAGCGTGCCTTGCTTGATACGCTGGACAAGAAGGTTAAATTCGATCTGCCCGTGTCGTTAGTCGAAGCCGAGGCAGGCCAGATCGCACACCAGCTGTGGCATGAAGAAAACCCTGATGTGGAAGGGCATGATCATCCCGAGATCGAGCCAACCAAAGAGCATACAACATTGGCAGAGCGTCGGGTGAAACTGGGCCTGCTCTTGGCTGATATCGGCCAAAAGGCCGAGGTCAAAGTAACCGATCAGGAAATGACGCAAGCCATCATGAACCAGGCGCGCCAGTATCCCGGTCAGGAACGCCAGTTCTTTGAGTTCGTGCAGCAAAACGCGCAGTTCCGTCAGCAGCTTCAGGCCCCATTGTTCGAAGACAAGGTAGTTGATCACATCTTTGAACAGGCCGCCGTGAAGGATAAAGACGTCAGCAAGGACGACCTGCAAAAGGCCGTGGAAAAGCTGGAAGAAGAATAAGACTCACCAATGCGATGTAACGGAAAAAGGGCGCCCGCTGTGGCGCCCTTTTTTATGTAAAGCGCAGCCAGGTTAACTTTTTAAGCCGGTATTAAGGCGCGTCATCTATCCCGGTCTAGGATGGTCAGGAAGAATGATGATACGTCGTACTCATTGGTTGTTATTCGCGCTTCTACTCTGCGTGCCAGTGGGGGTGCGGGCGCAATGTGTGATGGCCAATACGCTAAGCCAGGTTCATGCGCTGCAGTTTGATCTGTCGGAAAAGCCCGATGATCCTCTGGCGTCGAATGTCATCCAATTCATCGCGGGGCAGATGGGTAATCTGCAAGATGATGATCTGTCGGCCATTGCCGACATCCACCCGTCGCAGGGTGCCTATCAGGTGTTCAAGGATTTCGTTGGGGTGACCGAGCAGTTGTTGCAGGCGGTTGAAACCGCAGGCATAGCGGCGTTGCCACAGCATTTCGCACAGGATCAAGTTCGGGCCAATTTGCGTGTGACCGGGCAATATCTGGTCAGTCTTGGCTGCATCCCCCGAACCGCAGTTACAAGACCAGGGGAAGGGCCGATCAGCATGTTCGCCCCTACAAAATCACCAGTTGACGCCACAGCTGCAGAGGTGGATGTCGGCGAAGAAACCCCCGTTGACGGCATCAAGCGTTACCTTGCAACGCCCAGCGGGGCGATATCGAGTGTTCTGGCAATTGTCGGCGCCTGTGTTGCGGCATTTCTGATCCGAACCGTCCTGAAACGCCGTCGCCGCCGTGCCCGGCGTTTCGGTTGCCATTATGCAACCCGATTTCGGATTGCCGGGCAGGATGGCGATGGCGTCATTCTTGATGTCAGTGGCATGGGGATCAAGCTGCGCCGCAATACCGATCAGACAATTGATATCGGGGCTGTTGTGGATGTCTTGATCATGGACGAATGGCACGCCGGGACCGTCGCGTGGGAGAACCCGCATTATGTGGGCGTCCTTTTCCGGCAGGCATTGCGGCAACGCGTCGTGCGTGCGCTGGCCCATGGCAGCAAGAGCCCTGTCGCCCAACCCACCTAAGACTGTTGATATAGGGCATTGCCTTTCATGCAACACAATAATCATGGTTTTGAACATCGTTCAATTTGTTGACTTATCTCACCCCTCGCGATATGTGAACGTCGTTCAATACTGATCGATCAATCAAGCCAATCTTTAGTGGGGAAATGACATGTTCAGATTTTCGACAAAAACGCGATGCGCTGCAGCCGCACTTGTCAGCCTATCCGCATCACCCATAGCGGCACAAATCATCGAGATCGAAGGGAGTGAGATCACAATGAGCGAACGTAACTTGCCCATCGCAGCAGCCCAACAGGCGATGGATACTCTCCGCCTGATCGAAGGTTATGTGGTTGATAAACAAGGACCGCGCAATGAACGCGGCGGATGGGGTGAGCGGGATGACAACAGCTATGCCATCGGCGAGCAGATCGACGCCGTGATCCATCTTGCCAATGTGGGAAAGCATAATCCTGGCCAGCCCGATAACCCGCAGGAAATGGCACTTTCTATCACCATTCGCGACCTGGACGGAAACGTGATCTATCAGGTTGATGACGTCTATACTTTCAGAGGCATCAGAAAGTTGCAGGAGCCGCTACAGGCGGATTACTTCCGCGACCGTTTCACCGTCAGCGCACGGGTGCCGCTGGCGGGTGAATATGACGTCGGTTTTGTGTTTCTCGACAAGACGCGGGCCCAAGACAAACAAATCCCTCTGGAGGTTGCGATCCGGGTCGTGATCGAAGAACCTGCCGGATTGCCAGCTTTGACCGACTTGACCGAGATGATGATGGAGCAGGGGTTAGATCAAAGCTATCTGCTGCGGCGCTGCGGGGCGTATTTCCTCAGCGAGGTCAAAATCGTGGGGCGCGATGCGTTCACCGAAACCCAATTCGCAGCCCAGGACGCGACGATCCGCTACTTCCTCAATGGGGACGCGCTGATCGCCGCAGGGTTCAAGGATGTGCCCTATGACCAGGCGCTTGATGAAGCGTTCGACGGGATGGAGGCGATCGCGCAGCAATACACGGCACGGATGTTGCAGAACCATGAGGCAGGCAAGCACCCTTGGGCTGACGACATCATGCTGCAACGCGATGCCGCAAGTTGCAGGGTCATTTATGACCAAAGAGAGGATCGTGATTGAGATAGGACATAGGTTAACGGATCTTTACCTTTGCCCCGCACGCCGGGTTAATGGTGGGGCACCGTGCGGTGGGGTCCGACGTTTTGCCGACGCATGGCCGACGCTGTGCCGATCGGTCAATACCGCCGAAAACCAGCGTTAACCGATGATGCCGAGGCGCAGCGCGCCCCGGGCATTATTATGGCTTACATTTCGATGCGGAACAGCGCAAAACCGCTGTCCGATGTGCCCGCCGGGGCGATCTTCATCCCCGCCACGCTATCGGCATAAGCGGCACCGGCAGGACCTGTTTCAAACATCAGCGACGTACCGGGCATCGGCTTGAACGACCAGTTCGCATCCGCCTTGGGATCCACGGTGCCCTGATCAACGATATAACGCACAATCACATCGCGGTTGGTGTCAGGCCCTTCAAAGATGATGGTATCGCCAGTGCCCGGGAAACTGCCGCCGCCAGAGGCACGGTAGTTATTGGTGGCGATGATGAATTCCTGATCGGGATCAATTGGTTGTCCTTCGAACTGCAAGTCGACGATGCGGTTAGTGTCAGGATTGATTACCGCACCTTCGCGGTCGAATTTCGACGGTTGGGTCAAATCAATCTGATAAGTCACCCCGTCGATTACGTCGAAATTATAGCTGGGGAATTCTGGGTTTAGCAGCACCACATCTGTGGCACCTGCCTCCACCTGATTGAACATGCCCGCGCTGCGTTCCAGCCAATCTTTGACTTGCGCGCCCGTGACCTTAACCGCCCGTACAGTGTTGGGGTATAGATACAGATCCGCGACATTCTTGATCGCGACATCACCCACCGGCACATCAGTGAAATATTCCGGCCCGCCACGACCACCCGCCTTGAACGGGGCCGCCGCCGACAAGATCGGCAGGCTTTCATAGGCTGTGCCTGTCAACTGTTCTTTAATATACCAGCGCTGCGCGTTGGAAACGATCTGAACGGATGGATCATCAGCGACCAGCGCGAAATACGAATGCAGGGGGGCGGCGGTCTTGCCAACGGCCGTGCGCACGTAAGTTAATGTTTCTTCATGGATATCCTGAATAGAGGCGAGCACCGGCTGATAATCATCGACCAAGGCAGTGATGCTGCGATCCTCCTCACGGCGCGAGATTGGACGCGCTTCAGACGTATGGGACAGGACGCGCCAGCTATTGCCGTCACGCTCCAACAGCAGATCGACCAGCCCCATATGCGAACCCCAGAAACCGCCCATGACACCCGGCTTGCCGCCAATGGTGCCCGCGGCCACATCGACACCGGCCCAGTCATCATAGTTCGACGATGGGAAGACCAGATGGCTGTGCCCGGTCATGATTGCATCAATCTCGTTAACAGCGGCCAGCGGGATGGCAGCGTTTTCCATCCCGTCCTCATGATCCGCGCCGCCGATACCCGAATGCGCCAAAGCGACAATGATATCAGCACCTTGCTCTTTCATCTGGGGCACATAGGCGCGGGCGCTTTCCACGATATCGCGGGCCTGCACATTGCCTTCCAGATGCTTGCGGTCCCAGTTCATGATCTGTGGTGGAACAAAACCGATCAACCCGATCTTGATCGGGTGGGCGTTGCCATCGCCGTCCGTAATCTCGCGATCAATGATCGCATAAGGTGGCACAAGGGTTGTGTCGGCAGTGGGCGACGCCCCCATCTCCTTGACAACATTGGCAGAAACCACAGGGAAGGCGGCCCCGGCTACCGACTTCATCAGGAAAGAAACGCCATAGTTAAATTCGTGATTGCCAAGGGTTGAGGCATCAAAACCCAGCGCATTCATCGCGGTAATGACGGGGTGCATATCGCCTTCCTTCATGCCGCGTTCATAGGCGATGTAGTCACCCATCGGGTTACCTTGCAGGAAGTCCCCATTGTCGAGCAGCATGGAATTCGTCGATTCAGCACGGACACCCTCGATGATGCTGGCGGTCCGGCTGAGGCCAACCGTATCGACCTCACGGTCAGCATAATAATCATAAGGAAATACATGCACATGCAGGTCGGTCGTTTCCATCAGGCGCAAATGCGCCTGACCAGTAGCCGCGTTGACGGAAAACGGATGCATCGCAACAAGCCCGGCAGAGCCTGCGATAAAGTGACGACGGTTCAGACGTAGTGACATGATGACCCCCAAGGTTGAAAAATATCAGACCAGTAGACAACTGCTTGGCGCAGGTAACAAGGGCATGTCACGCCCCATCCGCAGAATTTGTGCGAGGTGTTTGGCAAAGCGATATTATCTGCCATGCAGGGGATACGAACGAAAAAGGCCACCCCAAGACGGGACGGCCTTCATTATCGCTTTGATAGCAGAGGTTTAGTCCTCTTCGCTATCCTCGGCTGGTGTGTCTTCTTCGGTCTGGACACCAGCAGATTCTGCCAGGTCTTCGTCCTCAGAAGCAGCGGCGCCAATATCGTCGAACAGTTCCTGAATTTCGAATTCAGCAGCGGCTTCTTCTTCAGCAGCCAGTTCCTGGATCGATTTGCCAGAGGCCTGCAATTCGGCCTCTTCAACAGAACGGGCAACGTTCAATGTAATCGTGGCCTGGACCTCTGGGTGCAGGTTGATCAGCACATTATGCAGGCCCAGCTCTTTGATCGGACCGGTCAGCACAACCTGCTTTTTATCAACGCTGAAACCGTTCTCTGTGGCGGCTTCGGCGGCGTCACGCGTGGTGACCGAACCGTAAAGCGAACCCGCGTCAGAGGCAGAACGGATCACGACGAACTTCTGGCCGTCCAGCTTTTCAGCCAGTGATGCTGCTTCTTTCTTGGTTTCCAGGTTACGGGCTTCCATTTGGGCTTTTTCAGCCTCAAAACGGGCCATGTTGGCGTCATTCGCACGCAGGGCCTTGCCCTGTGGCAGCAAGAAGTTACGGGCGTAACCCTCCTTGACGTTTACGACTTCACCCATCTGGCCCAGTTTGGCCACACGTTCGAGAAGGATGATTTCCATTGCGGTTTCTCCTTACTTTACAGCGTATGGCAGCAGGGCAAGGAACCGTGCGCGCTTGATGGCTTGTGCCAATTTACGCTGGTTCTTTGCGCCGACGGCGGTGATACGGGCGGGGACGATCTTGCCACGCTCAGAGATATAGCGTTGCAGCAGTTTTGTATCTTTGTAGTCGATCTTTGGGGCGTTATCACCCTCAAACGGATCGGACTTACGACGGCGGAAAAATGGTTTAGTTGCCATGATTTAGGTCCTTTCCTTTGATCAACGACGCTCGCGACGGCTGTCGCGGTCTTCACGCTTTTGCATTTGGATCGAGGGGCCTTCTTGGTGTGCGTCAACCTTGATGGTCAGCACGCGCATCACGTCCTCATGCAGGCGCATCAGGCGTTCCATTTCCTGCACGGCAGGGGCAGGGGCGTCTGTGCGCATAAAGGCGTAATGCCCCTTGCGGTTCTTGTTGATCTTGTAGGCCATCGTCTTGACGCCCCAGTATTCGTTTTCCAGCAACTTGCCGCCGTTGTCGGCAAGTACGGTTCCGAAATGTTCAATGAGGCTTTCAGCTTGCGTGTTGGACAAATCCTGACGCGCAATCATGACATGCTCGTATAGCGGCATGCGTACTCCAGTTCGTTTCTCGGCGCATTTCAAAGGATGGGCTGTTTGACCTTCTGCGTCCCATCCACGAGAGGCTGCGCAGTTCATACAACTTGCAAAAGGATGGGGCCTTATACAGTGGCTTTGCGACGATGCAACCCTTGCAGGCGTGACCTTGCGGTAACAATCGCGAATTTCTTAACCAAGCCTTTAAGTTGCCCATTTATAGCCGTGTTTGAACAGCATCAAATGGGTGTCAAAAAAGGCAAGGAGCAGTTGGTATGACCAATGCAAACGTGAATGTTCAGGCAAGCCAGAAACGATTGGCTCGCCCATCTTCGTTTGAGGTGGAAGATACCTATTGGGGCTATATCGTGCGTTCAGGCCGTGGCCCGTCATTGGGTGTGGTGGTGTCCCAGGTCATCGCATTCTTTTTCGGGGCCTGTTTCCTGACTGCCGGTTTTGGCATCATGTTGGTGCCCGCGATGATGTTTGATGGGAATGTTGGCGCCGTGCGTATCGGCGCTGCGACCTTGTTTGCTGCTGTCGCGATCTATCTTTTGTGGTTCGCCAGCCGGGGCACAAGAAGCGAAATTCACGTTGACAACAGTGTAGGCGAAATCCGCGAAGTGATCTGCAACCGGGCCGGTAAACCGACGACGGTGGCTTGCTACGGATTTGATACGATTGGCGGCGTTTTCCTTGATTACAATGAAGAAACAGGCAAATCTAACCTTGTCCTGCGCTATAGGAACACGGTGCAAACCGTGCCAGTGGCCGAAGGGACGGAGGCCCAGCTGATCGGCCTGCGCGACCGTTTGGGTCATGACCTGATGGTCGTACCTGAGACGTTAAGCAGTGCGGCTGCATAAGATTTCAACGCCCAAGCAGCGCTGAGCTGCCAACCGCCGAACACAAATTGTTTAATTTTGCGGAGTTGCTTTGGCGTGGCCGACACTGTTTCTAAGTATGACAATCGTCATCCTTGGAGAAATCAATGAAACATCTTCTTTCTACGGCCTTGCTTGCAGCGACGTTATCAACATCTGTTGCGGCAGCCGAATCCTATGTTCTTGAGCCCGGCCACAGTCAGATCGTATTCACATATGATCACGCTGGTTTTTCGACGACTTACGGCATGTTCTCGGGCTTTACCGGAGATATCGTGTTTAATGCAGAAAATCCTGCGGCCTCAGGCGTGTCAGTCACGTTCCCGGCCGAGAGTATGATCACAGGTTTTGACGCACGGACAGGGCACTTCCTTCAGTCTGGCGATTTCTTTAAACTCGGGGAGTTCCCGGACGTGACTTTTACGTCGACCAGTATCGAAGTGACCGGCGAGGATACCGCGAACATCACTGGTGATCTGACGCTGAACGGTGTGACCCAGTCGGTTGTACTGGATACAAAGCTGAACCAGCAGACCGATGAATACCCGTTTCCACCGCATCAAGGCAAAAAGGCTATGGGGCTGGATGCGAGCGTGACGTTGAACCGCGCTGATTACAATCTGGGCATGTTCGCCCCGTTTATCCCCGAAGAAATTCCGGTGCAGATTTCAGTAGAAGCTGTCGCCGCCGAATAATACCCGACCCTCACCAAGAGAAAGCCGCGTCGGATATTTGGCGCGGCTTCTTTATTGGGTGGCGCGGGTTGCCACCAAATTGACTGCCACATCAACGGTGAAGCCAAGATTGGTTTCATCGCCCATGCTTTGCCCGATGTTGAAATCGCGTCGATCCAGCGTGAGCTGCCCCACCATCTGCGCCGTATTATCGATGATCTCTAACGTGAAGGGGAGGCTGACCGGCACGGTGTTTCCCTTGATGGTCAGGCTGCCATCGGCGATGAAAGTTGCGTTGACTGCGGTGATATCGGCCATGAATTCTGCGGTTGGATGTGCCCCCGCGTCAAAGAAATCGCTGCCCATGGCCTGATCGGTGACAGAGCCAAGGGTCAGCGAGCTGATGGCAATTGTGGTGGTTACTGATCCCATGGTCCCCGTGGCGTCCGGATCGAAACTGATCGCGGCGGTCCAATCGGCAAATCGGCCAGTAACCGGACTGCCAAGCTGGGTTACGGTAATGTCAATCGCGCCGTCCTCGACCACCCAATCGGATACAACTTCGGCAAGGGCGGGTTCGGCAGGCTGCGCCTGATCGTGGCTGAACATTCCCGTCGCCGCGCCAGCGCCGGTTGCGGCCAGATAAATCGCGACGGCTGCCAGTGGTGCAATACGTTCCGGGCTGTGGGCTGGCACCTCTGGCATTGACCGATTGCCGAACCACATCCGCGCCAATGTGCTGTCTTTATCGACAAATAGGTGCTTCAGCGCGCCTGCGACATGCAAGAGGATCGCGCCAATCATGATCTTGCTCCAGATCCAGTGGAGGGAGGCAAACAGCTCTGAAACGCCTTCGTCCTTGGGAACCAAGGGCAAATCCTGCCCGATCGGCAGGAGTAAGGGGGCGAACCCAGTCGTCGCGGCATGATGAACCCAGCCTGTCAATGGAACTGCGATCAAAGAGATATAGAGCAGCCAGTGAACCAGCCCGGCCAGAAAAGCCTCTGCCTTGCGATCCGGGTGTAGGTTACCCGGTTTGGTCTGTGTCACCGCCCACAGGACACGTGCGCCCGCGACAAGGAAGATTAGCACTCCCAATGTCTTGTGATAGGAAAAGAGCTGGGCCTTGAACGCCAACTGTTCATTCGTTTCATAGGGCAGCCGGTTTGCAATGGCCCCAAGCGGTATTGCCGTCAGGATCAGCAGGGCTGTTAGCCAATGAAAGGTCTTTGTGACGGTCCCGTATCTGCTGGCTGTGTTGGTGATTGTCATCTGGCGCTCCGGCTTTGGTTTGGGGCAGGCTAGCATCGGGTCATCGCCCGTGACCATAGCGGGCGGCGCAGTGCAACTGTGCAAAAATCGCGGAGCCAACGGTTGCTTGTATGGCGCGCGTGGTCGGGTTAAGCCAAGAACAACAAAAGCAATTCGAAGGGAGCAGCCGATGCGGGCATTCGTTTTTCCGGGCCAGGGGGCACAGGCAGTTGGGATGGGAAGGGCATTGGCGGAAGCTTATCCAGCCGCCAAAGCCGTGTTTGACGAGGTCGATGATGCCCTGGGTGAGAGCCTGTCTGGGGTGATCTGGGAGGGCACGATTGAAAATTTGACCCTGACCCGCAATGCGCAGCCTGCGTTGATGGCGATGTCGATGGCCGCGTTGCGTGCGTTGGAGGCTGAGGGCGTCGATATCACAGTGGCATCTTTTGTCGCTGGCCATTCGCTGGGGGAATATTCGGCGCTGGCCGCTGCTGGCGCGCTGACCGTGACGGATGCTGCGAAACTTTTGCGTGCGCGCGGCACGGCGATGCAGGATGCTGTGCCGATTGGCGTTGGTGCCATGGCAGCATTGCTAGGTCTGGATTTCGCAACGGTCCAGGACGTGGCCCAAGAGGCGGCCCAGGGCGAGATTTGTCAGGCCGCAAATGATAATGATCCGGCCCAGGTTGTCGTATCGGGTCACAAAGCCGCCGTTGAGCGTGCCGTTGAGATTGCAAAGAACAAAGGGGCCAAACGCGCTCTGTTGCTTCCTGTCAGTGCCCCATTTCATTGTGCATTGATGGCGCCGGCTGCCGATGTCATGGCAGAGGCGCTGGCCCACGTGCAGATTTCTTCACCTGTGGTCCCCTTGGTCGCTAATGTGCGTGCAGCGGCTGTTCAGGAGCCCGATGATATCCGATCGTTGTTGATCCAGCAGATCACAGGATCCGTCCGGTGGCGCGAAAGCGTGGCCTATATGGCGGCGCAAGGCGTGACCGAGATTTATGAGATTGGTGCAGGTAAGGCATTATCGGGCATGGTCAAACGGATTGATCGTGCGATTGCTACGCAGAATGTTGGAACACCTGATGATATCGTGGCCGCTGTTGCTGCGGTGAACGGTTAAGGAAAGGGTCGATAAATGTTTGATTTAGCAGGCAAGAACGCTCTGGTGACTGGCGCATCTGGCGGTATTGGAGCCGCGATTGCCAAAGGTTTGCATGCGGCGGGTGCAATTGTTGCTCTGTCTGGCACTCGGGTTGATCCGTTGCAGGCGTTGGCCGCTGAACTGGGCGACCGCGCCCATGTTGTGCCTTGCAATCTGAGTGATGCGGAGGCGGTGAATGCGCTGCCAAAGCAAGCTGCGGATGTGATGGGGTCGGTTGATATTCTGGTCAATAATGCCGGCATAACCCGCGACAACATCTTTATGCGCATGTCGGATGAAGAATGGGCGTCGGTGCTGGAGGTCAACCTGACCTCGACGATGCGCCTGTGCAAAGGTGTTATTCGCGGCATGATGAAGGTGCGCTGGGGGCGTATCGTCAATATTTCTTCGGTCGTGGGTGCCACGGGCAATCCGGGGCAGGCGAATTATGCCGCGTCCAAGGCCGGTGTTGTGGGGATGTCAAAATCCATTGCCTATGAGGTGGCCAGCCGCGGCATCACGGTCAATTGCGTCGCGCCGGGCTTTATCACAACGGCGATGACCGACAAACTGACCGATGATCAGAAATCCGGTATTTTGGCCCAAGTGCCAGCCGGTCGCATGGGCGATGTCGAAGAGATTGCGGCTGCGGTTTTGTATCTTTCCAGCCCGGAGGCAGCCTATGTTACCGGTACCACCTTGCATGTGAATGGTGGCATGGCCATGTTCTGAGATGCGGTGCGAAACCGTTTGCCTGAGCGGAATTCTCTGCTATAGGCCTCGCAGATTTGCCGAAAGGTGCATGTGACGTCACGTCAGATGTTTGCTGCGCAGATTGGTAACGCCTCTGATCGGATGGGGCATGGATGACGGGTGAAACACCCACAGTAAAACGGGCGCAGGCCCAGAAAGACATGAGGAATTGACATGAGCGACGTTGCAGACCGGGTACGCAAGATCGTTGTAGAACATCTTGGTGTTGAAGAAGACAAGGTGACGGAAGCTGCGTCTTTCATCGACGATCTGGGCGCCGACAGCTTGGACACAGTTGAGCTGGTTATGGCATTTGAAGAAGAATTCGGGATCGAAATCCCTGATGATGCGGCTGAAACAATCCAAACATTTGGTGATGCAGTCAAATTCATCAACGGCGCACAGTAAAACCGTACCGACTTTTATGGCGGCGTCCCAGTGGTTTTGGGGCGCCGTTCCTTTTTTGGCGACAGGTGTCTCGCCGTTTCAGTCGACATCTTGAGAAGGCCAGTCGCGTGGTCGCGGGTATGATCGCATGCGCCCCAATAAAATGGTCCCTGTAATCAGTGCAATCCCGATCAGCACAATCCGCCAGTCGAGTTTCTCGCGGATCGAATCGCGCAATCCTTGCCCAAAATCCTCGACCGACGGTTCTGGCAGTGGCGTGTTGGCGATTTCGGCCGCCGTGCAGCGCAGATCATCCAGATAACCGTCCATGCTTTCGATGTTTTGTAACACGCTTGGGTCCTGATAGTGCCGCCGCGCTGTTTCGATATCATCAATGCTGGTCTGATTGAGCAAATCCCGGACATAGGCAGAATACCGCATCGTCGCCATGCCTTGCCGTGAAAATCCAAATGCGTCCACTGCATCAAGAAGCATGTCATCATCCAACATCCCAGCGTAGCGACGTATCAAACGAATATCGGATTGGAATGATGGCGTGTTGGGGCTGGCGATAAGCCGCAATTGCAATGTCTGAATCTGGTCGACGAGATGTAACACCCTGCAATTAGCCAAAGCCGGGTTTGCCCCAAACCAGAGCAGCACGATTAGGCAAAGGGTTGGAAGATTGGCGTGCACGTCGTCGACCGTTTCTGAAAGGACATTGATTTAGCAGGCCTGGGTTAAGCCGAGGTGAAAACACATAAATCGCGTCAAAATGCCGACGCTTTGCCCTTTGTTGGCTGGGCTTGCAGGTATTGTCGCCTGCGGCGGTGGGAAGCTGCCGGGTGGACTTGCCCCTGTGGTCAGGACTGGGGTATCAGTGATCGGAAATACGCCAATAGGTGAGGGCAGAATATGCGTCGCGTTGTAGTTACAGGCTTGGGTCTGGTGACCCCACTTGCAAACGGTGTCGAGCCGACTTGGGAGCGGCTGCTGGACGGTCAGTCCGGGGCTGGCCGTATCCAGACTTTTGACCCGGAGCGGGTCACAACTCAATATGCCTGCGAAGTTCCGCTGGGCGATGGCACTAACGGCACGTTTAGTGCTGACGATTATCTGGAGCCGAAAGAACAGCGCAAGGTTGATACCTTTATCCTGTTTGGGTTGGCCGCTGCTGAACAGGCGATCAAGGATGCCGATTGGGTGCCGGAGGATCGTGATGCGCAGGAGCGTACTGGCGTGATGATCGGATCAGGCATTGGTGGCCTAAACTCTATAGCCAATACAGCCACGATGATGGCTGAAAAGGGCCCGCGCCGTGTTTCCCCGTTTTTTGTCCCAGGTGCATTGATCAATCTGATTTCCGGTCAAGTGTCGATCAAATACGGATTTCGCGGCCCGAACCATGCTGTTGTGACCGCTTGTTCAACGGGTGCGCATGCAATCGGTGACGCCTCTCGTTTGATCCAGCACGGTGATGCTGATGTCATGATTGCTGGCGGCGCCGAAGCTGCGATTTGTGAACTTGGTATTGCGGGGTTTAATGCCTGTAAGGCACTGAGTACAAAGTATAATGATGACCCGACCAAGGCCAGCCGCCCCTGGGATAACGACCGTGACGGCTTTGTCATGGGCGAAGGTGCCGGGGTGGTTGTTCTGGAAGAGTACGAACATGCAAAGGCCCGTGGTGCAAAGATTTATGCCGAGATACTGGGGTACGGACTAAGCGGTGATGCGCATCACATCACGGCCCCACCGCCAGACCATGAGGGTGCCGAGCGCGCCATGCGCGCCGCCTGCCGCAACGCCAATATCGAACCCAACCAAATTGACTACGTCAACGCACATGGCACATCAACCATGGCGGATACGATCGAACTGGGCGCTGTTGAGCGGCTGATGGGTGATGCGGCGGCCAATCTGACAATGTCTTCGACAAAATCCGCGACCGGTCACCTGCTTGGCGCTGCCGGTGCGATTGAGGCCGTGTTTTCGATCCTGGCGATCCGTGATCAGGTTGCTCCGCCGACGATCAACCTTGATAACCCGGCCGAAGAGGCGGCTAATAGTGTTGTTCACCTATGTCCTAATGCCAAGCATGAGACGAAGATCGATGTTGCGCTGTCGAATTCCTTTGGCTTTGGGGGCACGAATGCCAGTGTGATCTTTGGGAAAGTCAACTGATGTGGCGCCACATTGCCGCTAACGCATTGACGTTTCTGATTGTCGCCTTGTTTTTGCTTGTTGGTGTCGTCACGTGGGGCACCAATCAGTACCGGCAGGGTGGGCCGCTTGCGCAGGCAATATGCCTTCAGGTGCCAAGTGGTTCAAACATGCGCAGTGTTGCGGATCAATTGGTCGAGAAAGAGGCCGTTACTTCGCCGACGATTTTTCGTATGGGTGCCGATTACTCCAAGAAATCCAGCCAGCTGAAAGCGGGTAGCTTTCGCGTTCCCGAAGGTGCCTCCATGCAGGAGATCGTTGATATTGTTACCCGTGGTGGTCGCAACACCTGCGGGACAGAGGTGATTTACCGGGTTGGTATCAATCGGACGTTGGTTGATGTGCGCGAGCTGGACCCGGCGTCCAATCGGTTTGTCGAGATTACCAGTTTCAACGCCGAAGAGGTTGACCTGCCTGCCGAATATGTGGCAGTCCGCAATGCGTCGGACACAACCTATCAGGTTGTCGTGGCCGAAGGTGTCACCAGCTGGCAGATTGCATATTCACTGGGTGAGCTGGATTTACTGCAATCTGATGTGACTGACGTGCCCGCAGAAGGCAGCCTTGCCCCGCAAAGCTATGAGCTGAGTGAGGGCGAGCCGGTTTCATCAGTATTGGCTCGGATGGCCTCTGCTCAGTCGCAGATATTGGCCGAAGCCTGGGCCGGACGGGTTGAGGGCTTGCCGCTAGAGACGCCTGAGGAAGCGATGGTCCTGGCGAGCATCATCGAGAAAGAGACCGGCGTTGCAGATGAACGCCGTCAGGTCGCAAGTGTTTTTGTCAACCGCCTGAATCGCGGTATGAAGCTGCAAACTGACCCGACTGTTATCTACGGCATTACACGCGGTGAGGGCGTTCTGGGCCGTGGCCTGCGCCAGAGTGAGCTGCGTGCCGAAACCCCCTGGAACACTTATGTGATTGATGGTTTGCCACCGACCCCAATTGCCAACCCGGGTCGCGCAAGTATTGAAGCTGCGCTCAACCCTGATAGCACGGAGTTCATCTTTTTTGTTGCTGACGGATCGGGTGGTCATGCCTTTGCCACCAATCTTGATGATCACAACCGCAATGTCGTCCGCTGGCGCGAGATTGAGGCAGAGCGTGCCAACGGGAGTGATGGGTAACGATCTGTTAAGATTAGTGAAATCTTAACTGCACCGTACGGTACGCAACCCCAGATTGATTGACTTGTAGACGCCCTGAAACCTATTCTGAGCGTGCTAGAAGGCGAGCTTGAACCAAGTTTCATTAGGCTTTGCCGCTCGACTGTAACGGAAGTTTCCTTACAGGTCCGATTAATCATGACTGAATTGAACGAACGCAGATTGCAGGACCAATGCGACGCGCAGGCGCGCATTGCTGAAATTACCCGACTCTTTGGCGTCGTCCGCCACAAGTTGGAACAGATGATTGACGACCTTGGTGCCGATGACCTTCGGTATCAGACCGCCATTATCGCCAAGTTGAATGAATTGCACACCGCCCACCTGAGTGTTTTGGCGGCAGAGGAGGCACATGATGCCCAATCCGGAAAATCCATCGCGGGCCAAGAGATCGACCTCGACGCGCTGCGCGCTGAAATTGGGAGCCAACTTGATCGCCTCCGCGCAGCAATCGCGTCAGACCCAGTTTCTGACAGGGCTGAGTGCTGCCCAGCTTGTGGCGCTGCCGCATCTGTTTGACTTTTGGGCCATGCCACATCAGTTGCCGCCGGAAGGGGACTGGCGCAACTGGGTTATTCTGGGCGGTCGTGGTGCCGGCAAAACTCGTGCGGGTGCAGAATGGATTCGCGCGATGGTTGAGGGATCGACGCCGGGCGCAAGAGGCGAGGCGCGCCGTGTCGGCTTTATTGCTGAAACGATTGAGCAAGCCCGCGAAGTCATGGTATTCGGCGAAAGTGGTATTATGGCCATCAGTCCGCCGGATCGTCGTCCTGAATGGGTGTCGGGCCGTCGTTTGCTGATTTGGCCGAACGGTGCCACGGCTCAGCTGTTCTCAGCCCATGAGCCGGAGACCCTGCGTGGTCCGCAGTTTGATGCCGTCTGGGCCGATGAGTTGGCCAAGTGGCGCAATGGGCGCGATACGTGGGATATGGTACAGTTTTGCTTGCGGCTGGGTGCACATCCGCGCTCTTGCATTACAACCACGCCTCGGCGCGTTGCTGTACTGCGTGATCTGCTTGCCGCAGACACCACGGTGATGACTCACGCCCCAACGCAGGCGAACCGGGCCAACCTAGCCCCGGGGTTTCTGGCAGAGATCGAAGCCCGCTATGGCGGTACATCACTCGGACGCCAGGAGATAGACGGTGCGATGCTGACAGAAGTCGATGGCGCGTTGTGGTCGCCTGCGCAGCTGGCCACCTGTCAAGCGGCCACGCACCCAGTGATGGGCCGTATCGTGGTTGCGATTGATCCGCCCGGGACGGCCCATGCTGGATCCGACGAATGTGGTATCGTCGTGGTGGGTGCCCTGATGGATGGGCCGGTGCATACTTGGCGTGCATATGTGTTGGAAGATGCATCCATCCCCGCCGCGCGCCCGCTGGATTGGGCGACTGCGGCAATAGGTGCCATGCGCCGATATGGCGCGGATCGCCTTGTGGCGGAGGTTAATCAGGGTGGAGATATGGTTGAGGCCGTGATCCGACAGGTGGACCCGTTAGTACCTTATCGCTCGGTTCATGCATCAAAAGGTAAGTCGGCCCGCGCAGAGCCCGTGGCCGCCCTGTATGAGCAGGGCCGCATCAGGCACATGCGCGGTCTTGGCGCGCTTGAGGACCAGATGTGCCAGATGACAACCAAAGGATTCGCTGGATCGGGTTCACCCGACCGGGTGGATGCGCTGGTCTGGGCCTTGCAGGATTTGATGATTGATCCTGCAAAAACGTGGCAAAACCCCCAGATACGTGGGCTGAGCTAGTGTTGCGTGGGGCACCGCACGGTGGTGTCCCGGCTTCGTAATCAATTGGATGCAAATTGTTTTTCGTGGTTCGCAGACGGTCATGACCGACTGGCCCAAGCGACTGGCACCAAGGAGTTTTGGATGTTTGATTTTTTAAACCGTGCGAAGCCGGATGCGTCTGAAGTTGAGGTGAAAGCCTCGGCGACGGGACGTGTGATGGCGATGTCCGGTGCTGGTCGCGTGGCCTGGTCCCCGCGTGATGTTGTTTCGCTGACCCGGACAGGGTTCACCGGAAACCCGATCGGCTTTCGTGCGGTCAAGCTGATTGCCGAAGCCGCTGCTGCATTGCCGGTTGTCTTGCAGAATGCCGAACGTCGTTATGACACGCACCCGGTTTTGTCCTTGTTGGCCCGTCCCAACACAGGGCAGGGCCGTGCCGAATTGTTGGAAGCCTTGTTTGGCCAAATCCTGCTGACCGGCAATGGTTATCTGGAAGCCGTTGCAGATGACGGCCTGCCTGTTGAAATGCATGTGTTACGGTCTGATCGGATGCAGGTTGTTCCCGGTGCTGACGGTTGGCCGGTGGGTTACGAGTATCATGTATCTGGTCGCAAGCATCACTTTGCAGTCACCGAAGACCGCAGCCCGATTTGCCATATCAAAAGCTTCCACCCACAGGATGATCATTATGGGTTTTCGCCATTGCAGGCGGCTGCATCAGCTATTGATGTGCATAATGCCGCGTCCCGCTGGTCGAAGGCCCTGCTGGACAATGCGGCCCGTCCGTCGGGTGCCATTGTCTATCGTGGTGCGGATGGCCAATCGTCGTTGAGCGCTGATCAATATGATCGCTTGCTGGGAGAAATGGAGACACAGCACCAGGGCGCGCGGAATGCGGGTCGCCCGATGTTGCTGGAGGGCGGTCTGGACTGGAAGCCGATGGGCTTTTCCCCGTCGGATATGGAATTCCAGAAAACCAAGGAGGCCGCCGCCCGTGAAATATCTGTGGCTTTTGGTGTGCCACCGATGTTGCTGGGTATTCCCGGTGATGCCACCTATGCCAATTACCAAGAGGCGAACCGCGCGTTTTATCGGCTGACCGTGCTGCCATTGGCAACCCGTGTTGTCACGTCCATTGCCAACTGGCTATCAGATTACGCCGATGAACGTGTCGTGTTGCATCCTGATCTGGATCAGATCCCGGCCCTGTCTGTTGAACGTGATGCCCAATGGCGTCGGATATCGGATGCCAGTTTTCTGACGGATGCTGAAAAACGGTCGATGCTTGGCCTGCCGGCGCTGGAGGTTGGAGATGGATAATAAAGTTGTGGATATTCAGGGCAACCCACGGCAGCCCACCCAGCCACCGGTATCGGATTTCTGGTTCGCCCAGGTTGATGTTCGCTTGGGCCGCATCGAATTCATGGTGTCGCGTCTGGAATGGCAAATCTGGCTGATTGTCTGTGGCTGCGCCGGGTTGCTGGTTTTCGAAATTGTCAAAGTGCTGAGCGGGAGACCCCTATGAGTTTGGAACGCAAATTTTGTGCCCTTGGCGCTGAGGTGACCGTCACTGATGGCACGATCATCAGCGGCTATGCCTCTCTTTTTGGGAAATCGGACCAGGGTGGTGATACCGTGGAGAAGGGTGCCTATGCCGCGTCGTTGTCGCAGGACCGGTCCATCAAAATGTTATGGCAGCATGACCCGGCCCAACCGATTGGCGTTTGGGATGAGGTTCGCGAGGATGATCGCGGATTGTGGGTGAAGGGCCGCTTGCTGACTGATGTTGCAAAGGGTCGTGAGGCTGCATCGCTGATCGGTGCCGGGGCGATTGATGGCTTATCTATTGGCTATCGCACTGTGAAGGCCCAAAAGAATGGCAAGGGCGGACGCCTGTTGTCTGAGTTGGAACTGTGGGAGGTGTCTTTGGTCACGTTCCCCATGCTTCCTGATGCGCGTGTGGCTGCCAAGGGGGATGACCCAGCGGATACCACAATGCGCGACTTGGCTGCTGCATTTGAAGGTGCGCGCCGTTTGATGGCACGGGACTAGCCCCCGCCACGATCAAAGGACTGATTGATGACGAAGACTGAGAGCGATTCTCGGGTCGGGGAAGATGTGTCTCCTGCCCAGGCTTTGAATGCGGCGATTGCCGGGTTCGTGAGCGATTTCAAAGACTTTTCCCACGGCGTGAATGCCAAACTTCAAAAACAGGATGACCGGATGAACAAGCTGGATCGAAAGACGATGATGAATGCCCGCCCCGCGCTGGCAACTGCTGCCGCAGAGGATGCGCCCCACCAGAAGGCATTTTCTGCCTATCTACGGTCTGGTGATGATGATGGGCTGCGTGGCTTGGAATTAGAGGGCAAGGCGCTTGCCACGAATATCGCCGCAGATGGTGGTTATCTGGTGGATCCGCAGACGGCAGATACGATCCAGAGCACATTGAGTTCGACCGCTTCGATCCGGTCGGTTTCCAATGTGGTGAATGTTGATGCGACCTCTTACGACGTGTTGGTTGATCATTCGGAATTGGGTGCCGGCTGGGCAACAGAGACCAGCACAATCACGGAGACCGATACACCGCAGATCGAGCGTATTTCCATCCCTCTGCATGAATTGTCGGCCTTGCCGAAAGCATCACAGCGTCTTTTGGATGACAGTGCGTTTGATATCGAAGGTTGGCTGGCCGGTCGGATTGCGGACAAGTTTGCGCGTTCGGAGGCTGACGCGTTTATCAATGGTGATGGCGTCGACAAACCAACTGGCCTTCTGACTTATCCGACTGTTGCAGAGGATAGCTGGGCCTGGGGTAGTTTGGGTTATGTCCCTTCTGGCACGGCTGGTGGTATCACGCGCGCGGATGCGGTTGTGGATCTTGTTTATGCACTGGGTGCTGAATATCGCGCCAACGGTACGTTCGTGATGAATTCCCGGACAGCAGGTCATGTTCGCAAGCTGAAGGATGCCGATGGACGTTTCGTTTGGGTTGATGGTCTGGCTATGGGTGAGCCTGCGCGGTTGATGGGGTACCGTGTTCTGATCGCGGAAGACATGCCTGACATTGCTGATGATGCCATGGGTATTGCCTTTGGTGATTTCAGTGCCGGTTACACCGTGGCCGAACGCCCTGATCTGCGCGTGTTGCGCGACCCGTTCTCGGCCAAGCCGCATGTCCTGTTCTATGCCACCAAGCGTGTTGGCGGTGCCGTCAGCGATTTTGCAGCGATCAAGCTGCTTCGGTTCTCAGCCAGCTAAACCTGGTTGTGAAGGGGGCCGCCTTAACCGGCGGCTCAACCCCGGACGCGCGCGAGGCAATCCCCGCATTGTCTAGCTGCTCCCTTCCGTCCGAGCAATGCGGGGGGTGTGCGTGCGTCCGGGTCCTGAACCCTGACGGACGATCAGTGATTTTCGGAGTAGTTCCATGATGTTAATCGAAGAGACCACCGTGCCACAAGCGGCCCTGCCGGTCGCACAATTCAAAGACCATTTGCGCCTTGGTTCGGGTTTCGCCGATGACGGACTGCAAGATACGGTTCTGGAAGGTTATTTGCGCGCCAGTTTGGCGGCGATTGAGGCCAGGACCGGTAAAATCCTGATTGAACGCGAGTTCAGTTGGACCTTGACGGCCTGGCGTAGTGAGCGGCGCCAACCGCTACCGATCGCGCCGGTCAATGCGATTACCGCCCTGATGCTGATTGATATGGGGGGCGACGAAACCTATGCCGATGGCGATGCCTGGGCGTTGGAACCTGACAATCAGCGCCCCAGTCTGACGGCGACGGGCACCCATTTGCCCAGTGTTCCTGTGAATGGCTCTGTCCGGATTGGCATGCTGGCGGGATTTGGCCCCGAATGGGGTGATCTGCCTGCGGACCTTGCACAGGCTGTCATGATGTTGGCCGCACATTTTTACGAGTATCGCCATGACACAACACATGGGACAACGCCGATGCCTTTCGGCGTGTCATCCCTGATCGAACGTTATCGGACAGTCCGCCTGTTCATGGGAGGCAAGGTATGAAGACGCCGTGTCTGACCCATTCACTGGTATTGGAAGCCCCCTTGCGCATTGCTGATGGTGCCGGTGGTTTTACAAATGACTGGCAATCCCTTGGCATATTATGGGCGGAGCTTAAGGCCGGTTCGGGCCGGGAAGTTGCAGCCTCTGCCGCGGTGGTGTCACGTATGCCTTATCGCATTACAGTGCGCGCGGCACCTTACGGTGCGCCGTCGCGGCCAATGCCGGGTCAACGCTTTCGCGACGGTGACCGGGTATTTCAGATCAATGCGGTCGCTGAAAAAGATACCAATGCCCAGTTTCTGGTGTGTTTTGCGGAAGAGGAGGTTGCGTCATGAGTTATGGTGTTTCAGCAGCCTTGCAGACGGCTGTTTATCAACACCTCGCCGCAGATACCGGTCTGGTAAACCTTGTCGGCGCGTCGATCTTTGATGCGCTGCCGTCAGGCACCTTGCCCCCACTTTATGTCGTGCTGGGGCCAGAGAATGTGCGCGATGCGTCTGACAAAACTGCCGGCGGGGCTCTGCATGAGTTCACAGTGACTGTGGTGACTGAAAGCGCCGGGTTCGCATCGGCAAAGGTTGTCGCTGCTGCGGTGTCAGATGCGCTGGTCGATGCGCCGCTTACGCTAAGCCGTGGCGCGTTGGTATCGCTGAATTTCTACAAGGCAAAGGCCGCCCGTGTTGGTACGGGCGATGTCCGCCAGATCAACCTGATTTTTCGTGCCCGCGTGGCGGATGACACGTAACCCCCGATAACTGAAGGAGTGCGCCAATGGTGGCCCAGAACGGAAAAGACCTGCTTGTTAAGATTGACATGACGGGCGACGGTTCATTTGAAACCGCAGCGGGATTGCGCGCGACGCGCATCAGTTTCAACGCCGAGAGTGTGGATGTCACCAGCTTGGAAAGTGAAGGCGGCTGGCGCCAGTTGCTGGGTGGTGCCGGTGTAAAGACCGCCTCAATCTCGGGCTCTGGTGTATTTAAGGATGAGGCGACGGATGAAAGGGCCCGCCAAATTTTCTTTGACGGTGAAACGCCGGATTTTCAGGTGGTTATCCCCGATTTTGGCACAGTTGAGGGTCCGTTCCAGATCACCTCGATAGAATATGCAGGATCGCATAATGGTGAGGCGACTTACGAGCTGTCGCTGGCATCTGCCGGCGCGCTGACCTTTACGGCGTTGATCTGATGCCAAACCCCTGGGCGGGCGAAGTCGCGGTTGTGATCGATGGGGTGCCCTATAATTGCAAGCTGACGTTGGGCGCATTGGCCGAACTTGAACAGGCGCTGGATACCGGATCACTGATTGATCTGATCCGCCGCTTTGAGGGGGGCGCATTTTCGGGACGTGACGTGATGGCCGTGATTGTCGCGGGCTTGCGCGGTGGCGGCTGGGTTGGTGCCGCGTCAGATTTGGTCACGGCAGAGATTGAGGGTGGTCCGGTGGGGGCGGCGAAGGCTGCTGCGACCATGCTGGCGCGCGCTTTCACCCCGCCCGCATGACCATGCTTGATTGGCCGGGGCTGATGCGTGCTGGTTTGCATGGCCTGCGGCTTACCCCACGTGAATTCTGGGCGATAACCCCGGCGGAACTGCAATTGATGCTGGGTACGACACAGGCTGCTGCACCAATGGACCGACAAAGGTTGGACGCGTTGCAGCGCGCCTTTCCTGACGATGCAAAGGACATGAATGATGGACGAAATTGACAGGTTGGACGCGCTGGATAGCGATGTCAGCGCGTTGGAGCGCAGTTTTGGCGACACTGCTGCAATGACCGCCGCCTTTGATGATCAGTTGCGGGGCGTGCAGACGACCCTGGGCGATACAACGCGCGATCTGGGTAATCTGGAACGGGGCTTTGCAGGTGGCTTGCGTCGTGCCTTTGACGGTCTTGTGCTGGATGGCATGAAGCTGTCTGACGCATTGGGTACTGTGGCCAATGCGATGATCAACACGGTCCATTCGTCGGCGACCCGACCGATTACGGATCACTTCGGTGGTGTGTTGGCGGATGGTTTGAATGCTGCTGTGTCCGGCTTGATGCCCTTTGCCGATGGTGCCCCGTTTTCTCAAGGTCGCGTTATGCCCTTTGCCAAGGGTGGTGTGGTCAGCGCCCCGGTCAGTTTTCCCATGCAGGGCGGCACCGGATTGATGGGCGAAGCGGGGCCTGAGGCTATTATGCCACTGAGCCGTGGCGCCGATGGCCGGTTGGGTGTGCGAACCCAGGGTGGCGGCTCGGTCACCGTCAACATGAACATCAGTACGCCGGATGCACAAAGCTTCCAGCGCAGCAAAGGACAGATCGCAACGCAGATGTCCCGCGCACTGGGCCGTAGTCAGCGTAATCGATAGGGAGACAGCAGATGGCATTTCATGAGGTCAGATTTCCCGCGTCGCTTAGCTTTGGTTCCGTTGGTGGGCCTGAACGCCGTACGGACATCATTACGCTAGCAAATGGGTTCGAGGAGCGAAACACACCCTGGGCACATTCCCGTCGTCGCTACGATGCTGGTTTTGGGCTGCGGTCGCTGGATGATGTGGAAGCCCTGATCGCCTTTTTTGAGGCGCGTCAGGGTCAGTTGATCGGGTTTCGTTGGAAAGACTGGAGCGACTACAAATCCTGCGCCCCATCAGATGAAATTGACGCGTTGGATCAATTGATCGCCATTGGTGATGAAACCACCGCCCGTTTCCAACTGATCAAGACTTATCGGTCTGGCCCAACAACCTATGCCCGTCCGATTTCAAAGCCTGTTGCTGGCACCGTGCGTGCGTCTATCGGCGGCGACACGATGCAGGAGGGTATTGATTTTGAGGTTGATGTCGCAACTGGTGAAATCGTCTTTGCCCACCCGCCAGATCAGGGGGCAGAGATACGTGCCGGTTATGAGTTTGATGTGCCGGTTCGCTTTGACACCGATGCGATCATGACATCGCTATCCAGTTTTCAGGCCGGTGAGGCCCCGAACATCCCTGTCGTGGAGATCCGCGTATGAGCGTTGCTGCATTACATGAGCATCTGGCAGATGGGGCGACACATACCTGCTATTGTTGGGCATTGATCCGCCGTGATGGCCTGACCCTTGGGTTTACCGACCATGACCGTTTGCTGCGTTTTGACGGGATCAGCTTTTTCCCCGAATGCGGTTTGTCGGCGCGTGCGCTGGCCAGTACGACCGGTCTGTCTGTCAACAACACCGAAGCGCTGGGCGTGTTGCAATCTGATGCGATCAGTGAGGCGGATATCGATGCTGGTCGTTATGATGGTGCACAAGTCACCATCTGGCTGGTGCAATGGAATGACCCGGATGCAAAGCAGGTTCGCTTTACCGGCACAATTGGTGAAATCACCCGGTCTTCAGGTGGGTTTCAGGCTGAACTGCGAGGACTCACAGATGCGCTGAACCAACCGCAGGGTCGATCATATCTGCGCGATTGCAACGCGCTTCTGGGGGATGCGCGATGTAAATTTGATCTTTCTGACCTGGCTTTTTCGATCGCGGCGCCCGTGGTGGCTGTACAGGACGCTCATGTGTTTCGGTTTGATCCGGTTACCGGTTTTGATGATCATTGGTTTGATGCTGGCGCACTAGAGGTTGTTTCGGGTGATGCCGCCGGATTGCGCGAGGTGATCAAGCTGGATCAAACGGAAGCTGCGGGCAGGCTGATCACGCTATGGCAACCAATTCGCGCGTCCGTCCAGCCCGGCGATCTGGTTCGGTTGACCGCCGGATGTGATAAACGCGCGGTAACCTGCCGCGAGAAATTCGCCAACTTCGTGAATTTTCGGGGGTTTCCTGACATTCCCGGTGACGATTGGCTGGCCTCTGTTCCCAGAGCAAACGGCAACACATCCGGCGGGAGCCGAAGCAGATGAGCGATGCAATGGTGCAGGCCGCCCGAGCGTGGATCGGAACCCCTTACATGCATCAGGCCACAGCAAAGGGTATTGGCTGTGATTGCCTTGGCCTAATCCGTGGTGTTTGGCGTGACGTCTTTGGTGAGGAACCGGAGGCCGTACCCACCTACACAGCCGATTGGTCCGAACCGCAGGGCGAGGAACTGCTATTTGCCGCTGCTCGTCGTCACATGAGAACGGTAACGACGGGTCCATTCGCGCCGGGAGAAATCCTGCTGTTTCGCATGCGGGATGGTGGAGTGGCAAAGCATCTGGGACTATTCTCCCGTAGCTCTCCGCATCCGCTTTTCATTCATGCCTATACCGGCCACGGGGTGATCGAAAGCCCACTGTCGATGCCTTGGCGTCGTCGTATCGCCGCCCGTTTTTCAGTTTCACAAGGATAGCTCTTATGGCGACAATCGCACTTTCTGTTGCAGGCATGGCCGTTGGCGGATCCATCGGTGGATCGGTGCTGGGCCTGTCGATGGCAACCATCGGGCGCGCAGCCGGGGCCGCCATTGGTCGGAGGATTGATCAGCAATTATTGGGTGGCGGTAGCGACGCCGTTGAAACAGGTCGGGTCGATCGGTTTCGGCTGACGGGTGCCAGTGAAGGGACAGACATCCAGCAGATCTATGGCCGGATGCGCATTGCCGGGCAGGTGATCTGGGCCAGCCATTTCAAGGAAAGGAAGAAGACGACCGGTGGTGGAGGTGGCAAAGGATCCCGGCCGTCGGAACCAGAAATCACAACCTACTCGTACACGGTCAGCATGGCCATCGGCCTGTGCGACGGTGAAATTTCTCGCATCGGACGCATCTGGGCAGATGGTGTCGAATTGGCCCGCAATGATCTGAATATGCGAGTCTATCATGGGACCGAAAATCAGTTGCCTGACCCCAAGATTTCGGCTGTCGAAGGCGCCGATAACGCCCCGGCGTATCGCGGTACGGCCTACGTCGTTTTTGAGGATTTGCCACTGGGCCAATTCGGCAATCGCATTCCGCAATTCAGTTTCGAGGTAAGCCGTCCAGCGGCCCCTGATGCGCCCGCCGATCAGCAGGATTTACATGATGCGATACGTGGCGTTGCCCTGATCCCTGGCACGGGTGAATATGCACTGGCGACGACGCCAGTCTATCTGTCTGCCGCCTTTGGCGAGCAATTGGCAATCAATACGAATTCTCCTATGGGCCGCACAGATTTCCAAGTATCGATGGATACACTGGAAGAAGAGTTGCCATCCTGCAAGTCGGTGGTCTTGGTTGTGTCTTGGTTCGGCGATGACTTGCGCTGCGGCGCATGTTCTGTTCGCCCCAAAGTGGAACAGCGCGACACGGATGCAGGTGCCATGCCATGGCGCGTGTCTGGCCAGACCCGCGCCGCCGCCGTGCGCGTCCCTTCTGCCGACAATGCGCCGGTCTATGGCGGAACGCCGACCGATACGTCCGTGGTCGAAGCAATCCAGAACATGCGGGCCCGTGGTTTGGAACCTGTGTTTTACCCGTTCATCCTGATGGATCAACTGGCGGACAACACATTGCCCGATCCGTGGAGCGGCGATGTGGGGCAGGCGGCATTGCCTTGGAGGGGCCGGATTACGACCTCGCTCGCGCCGACAGTGTCCGGCACCCCAGATGGCACGCAAGCGGTGATCGATGAGGTTGCCGCATTCATGGGGACGGCGTCGGTTGCTGATTTTTCGATTGACGGTGACAGGGTTGATTATAACGGCCCGGACGCTTGGGGTTATCGCCGGTTCATTCTGCACTACGCGCATCTTTGCGCGGCGGCAGGCGGTGTCTCGGCCTTTTGTATCGGATCGGAGATGCGCGGCCTGACGCAAATCAGAGGGCCGGGAAACACGTTTCCGGCGGTTGATGCCTTGCGGGTGTTGGCGGCGGAAGTGCGCGGTGTTTTAGGGCCGGACTGTAAAATCAGCTATGCGGCGGATTGGTCAGAGTATCATGGATATCAACCGGTAGGGACGGATGATAAGCTGTTCCACCTTGATCCTCTGTGGGCTGATCCGAACATCGATTTCATTGGTGTTGACAATTACATGCCTTTGTCCGATTGGCGCGACGGAGACGGCCATGCCGATCAATCCGCCGGATCAATCTATAATCTGGACTATCTAAAGGCGAATATCGCCGGCGGAGAGGGGTATGATTGGTATTACACAACGACTGAAGCCCGCGATGCGCAGCGTCGCACAGCGATCACCGATAGCGCAGGCGAGCCATGGGTTTGGCGGTACAAGGATTTCGAAGGTTGGTGGGGCAACGCCCATCACAATCGGATCAACGGCATTCGTCAGGCGACACCAACGGCCTGGCAGGCACAGAGCAAGCCGATCTGGTTTACCGAATTTGGCTGTTCAGCCTTGGACAAGGGGACTAATCAGCCCAATAAATTCATTGATCCAAAATCGTCGGAATCGCAGGTGCCGTACTATTCAAACGGCAATCGCGACGATTTCATCCAAATGCAGTACGTCCGCGCGATGTCAGAGCATTTTGCGGATGCAGCGAACAACCCCGCCTCAACAGAATATGAAGGGCAAATGGTGGCAGCGGATCGTATGCATGTCTGGGCATGGGACGCTCGGCCCTATCCGTTCTTTCCCGGAAATCGCAGTCTTTGGTCGGATGGTGGAAACTATGCACGCGGTCATTGGGTTAACGGACGGGCAACAAATCGATCGCTTGCCTCCGTTGTCGCAGAGATTTGTACCAGATCGGGTGTGACCCAATTTGACGTCTCGCGCCTTTACGGTGCTGTGCGCGGTTACGTCGTTCCAGATGCTGGTTCGGCGCGTGCGGCGCTGCAGCCTTTGATGACGACCTATGGTTTCGAAGCGGCAGAACGGGATGGGTTGCTGGTTTTCAAAAACCGGGTAGGGGCGGTTGATCACGTGATTGCGGAAGACAGCCTTGCGCTTGACAGCGAACAAGACCGTTCCATCGCGTTGACCCGCGCGCCCGCGGCTGAAATTGCAGGTCGGGTACAGCTTGCTTATCTGACCGCCGATGGCGATTTCGCGCCTGCGGCGTCCGAAATTGTTCATCCCGATGAGACCAGCTTTGGCATCGCCCGGTCTGAAGTGCCGCTCGCGCTGACCCGCAATGAGGGGCGTCATACCGTGTCACGCTGGATTGAGGAGGCGCGCGTTGCCCGTGATACGGCCAGTTTCGCGTTGCCACCATCGCGGCTAGATGTCGGACCGGGTGATGTCGTTTCCATTGAAACGGACGATCATGATGGGCTCTACCGTATCGACCGGATCGAGGAGGCCGGGCTACGCCTTGCTGAGGCGACCCGGATCAATGGGAAGGCCTATCTGCAACAAAACACATTGGATGAGGATGCGGTTTTGCAGCCCTATACTGGTCCGGTGCCGGTTGAAATGCTGTTCATGGACCTGCCGGTTTTGACCGGGGATGAGAACGAAACCGCCCCGCATCTGGCCGCCAGCAGCGTGCCTTGGCCAGGGTCGGTCGCGCTATATAGCGCAGCGCAGGATAGCGACTATCAATTGCGGGAATTGATCAACGATGCGTCTGCCATTGGATTGACCCATACCGCGTTACAAGCCGGACCAAGTGGTATCTGGGACAGGCAGGCCGGATTTGAAATTGCCCTAATCAACGGTGAGCTAAGCTCGACATCAGTGCAAGCGTTGCTGGGTGGTGCCAACGTATTAGCGATCGGTGATGGCACTCCCGACCAGTGGGAGATTGTGCAGTTTCGAGAGGCCACGCCTGTGGCACCCAACCGATTTGCACTACGCGGGTTGCTGCGTGGTCAGTTGGGGACGCGGGGGCTAATGCCTGACGTTTGGCCGGTTGGATCGCGGGTCGTCGTGCTGGATGGCACGCCATCGCAGATCGCGCTTGCAAGTTCTGCCCGCGGTGTCACCCGCCATTTCCGCTATGGTCCGGCATCTGCTGCAATGGATGCCCCTAGTTACAAATACGAGACGCATGCATTTCAGGGCAATGGCCTACGTCCTTATCCGGTTGCACATCTGCGTGGGCAGAATGGTCCATCCGGCGTGACAGTGTCCTGGATCAGATCCAGTCGCATTGACGGTGATCTGTGGTCCGGAACCGAGATCCCGCTGGGTGAAGAGACCGAGGCCTATCAACTCCGTGTAGTGCAGAATGATGAGATACGCCGCGAAGAGACGGTGACCCAGCCTAATTGGACCTACGCCGCAGCAGAAGCGGTGGCGGAAGTGGGCACATCACCCTATCAAATTGAGGTGGCACAACTGTCCGCCCGATACGGCCCCGGCCTATCGCGCAACGTGCAGATTGACCCGTCGGCTTCCTGATGCGTCCGGTTCAACTTGCCGATCTTGATGGCGCGGCACGGGCGCTGCTGCGGGCCGAACCAAGCCAAAGGGTGTCCGCCGCTCATGCCCTTTGCAACGAGGCACGTGTTGCAGACAAATATCGCAAGCGCATCGGGCGACCCCATCCAATGTTTGGGACAGGTACGTTGATGGCGGCGGCGGCACGGTATGAGAAGTACCCGCGTCATGACCAATGCGATAGTGCCTATCTGGAATGCCTGCGGATCATTATTGATCAGGTGATCACGACAAGACGAGATCACGCCGCTTGATATCAACCATCACATGTTTGTTGTTGGCGAATAGCACCTGTCTGGATTACATAACAAGTTCCAGATGAAGGATGAGCGCCATGGCACATGCAAAACCGTCCCTAACAGAGATTGATCCGGTTTGGCATCGGATTTGTGAAGAAGCAGAGAGCGCGATTGCCGCCGAACCATTGATGGGTGGTTTGATCCATGCGGGCGTGCTGCATCACGCGACTTTCGAAGGTGCCCTAGCTTATAGGATGTCGATGAAACTTGCCTCGCCCGAGATGTCTGAACAGATATTGCGTGAAATCGCTGATGCGGCCTATCAGGCGTCACCGGAACTGTCAGCAGCGGCCCGCGCTGATCTTGTTGCGATCTTTGACCGTGACCCGGCCTGCCACCGCCTGATGCAACCGCTCTTGTTTTTCAAGGGTTTCCAGGCTGTACAATCCTATCGGCTTGGTCACTGGCTTTGGAAAAACGATCGTCGCGATCTGGCCTATTTTGTACAGATGCGCGCCAGTGAAATTTTTGGTGTCGATATCCACCCCGCAGCGAAGATCGGGCAGGGGATCATGATTGACCACGCCCATTCAATCGTTGTCGGCGAAACGGCTGTGGTGGGCGACAACGTCTCTATGTTGCATTCCGTCACGCTGGGCGGCACCGGTAAGGAAGACGACGACCGGCACCCAAAGATTGGCAATGGTGTGTTGATCGGTGCGGGGGCAAAGGTTTTGGGGAACATCACCGTCGGTCATTGCAGCCGGATTGCCGCTGGCTCTGTGGTGCTTGAAGAAGTCCCGCCAATGAAAACGGTGGCGGGTGTGCCCGCGAAGATCGTCGGAGAGGCGGGGTGTTCGCAACCATCCGTCAGCATGGATCAGCTGCTGAAACCATCGCAATAGAAAAACGCCGGCATCCCGTGGGGCCGGCGTTTGGTTCACTTAGGCAAGCATTGTCATCGGGTTCTCAAGATTATTCTTGATCGCTTGCAACAGGTTCGCGCCAAGCGCACCGTCGATGACCCGGTGATCGACAGACAATGTGACTGACATCACCGTACCCACCGCCAATTCGCCATCTGCGCCGACAATCGGCTTTTTCACACCGGCGCCCACGGCAAGGATCGCTGCATGGGGCGGATTGATGATCGCGTCGAAGTTATCGATTCCAAACATGCCCAGATTTGAGATGGCAAAACTGCCGCCCTGGTATTCATGCGGGGCAAGTTTGCGTTCGCGGGCGCGGCTGGCGAGGTCCTTCATCTCGGCCGAAAGGGTGGAAAGCGACTTCATGTCTGCGTCTTTCAGGACCGGTGTGAACAGCCCACCTTCAATGGCGACAGCTACAGCCACATCGGACTTTTCAAAGTTCAGCGTCCGGTCGCCAGCCCAGACGGCGTTCGCCTCTGGCACTTCTTGAAGGGCCAAGGCGCAGGCTTTGATGATGAAATCATTGACCGATAGCTTGATTTGGCGCGCTTCCAACTGTTTGTTCAACTGACTGCGGAACTTCAACAGCGCATCAAGATTGATGTCACGTCGCAGGTAGAAATGCGGGACCGATTGCTTGGCTTCGGTCAGGCGGGCAGCGATGGTTTTGCGCATACCGTCAAGCTTGACCTCTTGGAATGGTCGGTCGGCGTAGGTTTTGAGCACCACATCGGTCGCGGGTCCGGCGGCCATTGCAGCGGAGGCGGCATCTGCTTTGGCGACTGGTCCGTCAGCCTTGGCTGGCACGGCACTGGGCTGCGCGTTTTCAACATCCGCCTTGATGATCCGACCATGCGGGCCGGAGCCAGTGATTGCAGCAAGGTCCAGGCCTTTGTCAGCCGCCATGCGCCGTGCCAGTGGTGTGGCAAAGACACGGTTACCGTCGTTGACCGGGGCCGCCGGGGCAGGGGTGGCAGCGGGCGCGGCCTTGTTGGAGCTCCCTTCGGAGGCCGCCTCCGCAGCCGCCGTCGGCTGCGCCGCCGCGGTGGGCGCAGATGTTGCGCCGATATCATCCGCGCTTTCACCCTCTTCCAGCAAGACGGCGATCACATCATTGACTTTTACCCCTTCGGTGCCTTCGGGCACGATGATCTTGCCAATGGTGCCTTCATCGACGGCTTCAAACTCCATTGTAGCTTTATCCGTTTCAATCTCAGCCATAACGTCGCCAGAGGACACGGTATCGCCTTCCTTGACCAACCACTTGGCGAGCGTGCCCTCTTCCATGGTGGGTGACAGGGCGGGCATCAGAATTTCTGTTGGCATCGCGTTGTTTCCTTACCGGTAGGTCACTTGTTTGCAGGCATCGACCACTTCATCGGTCGTCACCAGCGCATGCTTTTCAAGATTGGCGGCATAGGGCATCGGCACATCCTTGCCCGTGCAGTTGATCACCGGGGCATCCAGATAGTCAAATGCCTGCTGCATGATCATCGAGCTGATATAGTTGCCGACGCTGCCCTGCGGCCAGCCTTCTTCGACGGTGACGCAGCGGTTGGTTTTACGCACCGATACAAGGATCGTTTCGGTATCCATCGGACGCAGGGTCCGCAGGTTGATGACCTCAGCATTGATGCCGTCCTCGGCCAGCTTTTCAGCCGCAGCGAGCGCGTAAGTCATGCCGATCCCGAAGCTGACGATGGTCACGTCATCGCCAGCCCGTTCGATCTTGGCCTTTCCAAACGGAATGGTGAAATCATCCACCACTGGCACGTCAAAGGATTTGCCATAAAGGATTTCATTTTCAAGGAAGATCACCGGGTTGGGGTCGCGGATCGCGGTTTTCATCAAACCTTTTGCATCAGCCGCCGAATAGGGCATGACAACTTTCAGGCCGGGGATCTGCATATACCAGGCGGCATAGTCCTGGCTGTGCTGGGCGCCGACACGGGCAGCCGCACCGTTGGGGCCACGGAATACCATGGGTGCACCCATTTGGCCACCAGACATATAAAGCGTCTTTGCGGCAGAGTTGATAATATGGTCAATGGCTTGCATGGCGAAGTTGAACGTCATGAACTCCACAATCGGCTTTAGCCCGCCAAAGGCAGCGCCGGTGCCGATCCCGGCAAATCCATGTTCGGTAATGGGCGTGTCAATCACCCGCTTGGCACCGAATTCGTCCAGGAGGCCCTGGCTGATCTTATAGGCGCCCTGATATTCGGCGACTTCCTCGCCCATCAGGAACACATCTTCGTCGCGGCGCATTTCTTCGGCCATGGCATCGCGCAAGGCTTCACGCACGGTGGTGGGTTTCAGTTCCACGTCCGCGTCCCAATCTGGCGTCGCGTCGGCGGCGGGAGCAGCGGGCGCAGCAGCTGCGGTGGCCGGAGCCGATGTTGGTGCTGCGGTTCCCCCGGTGGATGCAGCAGCGGGCGCTGAAGAAGCGCCTTCGGCAGGAACATCTTCGCCTTCTTCGACCAGAATGGCGATCACGTTGTTGACCTTCACGCCTTCAGTGCCTTCGGCGACCACGATTTTACCGACAATGCCTTCGTCGACCGCTTCAAATTCCATCGTAGCCTTATCGGTTTCAATCTCGGCCATTATATCGCCCGAGGAGACGGTATCGCCTTCTTTCACCAGCCATCTGGCTAATGTGCCTTCTTCCATGGTTGGCGATAAGGCGGGCATCAGGATTTCAGTTGCCATGGTTTACGCCTCCACTTCTGCATAGATATCTGTCCAGAGTTCTTCCAATGCGGGTTCCGGGCTTTCTTTGGAGAACTCTGCTGCCTCGTTCACGATGGCCTTGATTTCCTTGTCGATGGCTTTCAAATCATCCTCTGACGCATGTTTGCCGGTCAGCAGCATCTCGCGGACCTGTTCGATCGGGTCGCGTTCGTCGCGCATTTTCTGCACTTCCTCGCGGGTCCGGTATTTCGCCGGGTCCGACATGGAGTGGCCACGATAGCGGTAGGTTTTGACCTCCAGAATATAGGGGCCTTTGCCAGCACGGCAGTGCGCGACGGCGCGTTCGCCGGCCTCTTTTACGGCCAAGACATTCATGCCGTCCACTTCCTCACCCGGGATGCCGTAAGCCGCACCGCGTTCCCAGAGCGAAGGCGACTTGGTCGAGCGTTTGACCGAGGTGCCCATGGCGTACTGGTTGTTTTCAATGACAAAAACGACGGGCAGGTCCCAAAGTTCTGCCATGTTATAGGTCTCGTAAACCTGGCCCTGATTGGCGGCGCCGTCACCGAAATAGGTGAATGTCACGCGATCATTGCCCTTATATTTGTCGGCGAAGGCGAGGCCAGCACCCAGTGGGACCTGTGCGGCGACGATGCCGTGGCCACCGTAGAAATGCTTCTCTTTCGAGAACATATGCATGGAGCCGCCTTTGCCCTTGGAAAAGCCACCTTCACGCCCGGTCAGTTCGGCCATGATCCCCTTGGGATCCATGCCACAGGCCAGCATATGGCCGTGGTCGCGATAGGATGTGACGCGCTTGTCGCCTTCCTCTGCCGCGGCTTCAAGCCCGACGACAACAGCCTCTTGCCCGATATAGAGGTGGCAGAAGCCGCCGATCAAGCCCATGCCGTAAAGCTGGCCCGCCTTTTCCTCAAAACGCCGGATCAGCAGCATTTCTCGGTAGTGGCCTAGTAGTTCTTCGGCAGAAACATTGGGTTTCGCGGCGGCCTTCTTTTTAGGCGGCATGTGCTATCCTCCGGCGCTTGGACAAAATAGTTTAGCATTAAACTATTCCATAAAGCATGTACCGATGAATTGCGAGAGTCAAAGTGACGTGCCGTCACCCGGTGCCGACATAGCCGGGTTGCGTCTAGCGGATGACGATTTCGTCGGCGCGGATCAGGCCCAGCACATCGCGCGCCTGTTCATCCAGCAGATCAAGGTCGAGAAAATTGTCAGAGAGGCGGCTGGTGAGGTTTTCCATCCGCACCACTTCGGTCTCCAACGCCGCCAGTTCCGTGGTCAGTGCACGTCCTTCGGCCTCAATCTCGATCCGTTTGAACAGCCCGTAATCCCCTTGCACGGCGGCAAAGGTAAAATAGAGTCCCAGCATCAGCGCGCCGAAAAAATAGAACACTGCGCCAAGGGGTGGGCGGTTACGTTTTAACATTTGTTTGCCTCGAACGCCGCATCTGATGTGCGGCTTTCAAGGAGAATCGCATAAACGATTCGGTTTGTGAATCCCTAAAATGCGTTCGTTTGCGGGCTTATCCCGCGACAGAGGCCGCGAAAACGTCGTCGATCGTTGTGCCAAGTGTTGCGTTGAAATCCGCATCGCTTTGCTTCGCAGACAGACCTTCCGTCAATGCGCGGGAGAAACTGGCGATGATCCCCCTGTTTCGTGCCAGACGCGCATTCGCTTCCTCGCGTGTGTAACCACCGGACAAGGCGACGATGCGCATGACGTTTGGGTGGTCGATCAATGGCTGATAGATATTCTCCTGCTCGGGCAATGTGAGTTTCAGCATGATGACTTCGTTTTGGCCGAGTTTGTTCAACTCGGCCAAAATGGCGTCGCGCAGCATTTCTTCGGCCTGGGCCTTGTCTGCCATGTGAATGTTAATTTCCGGTTCCAGGATCGGGACGAGCCCGTGGCGGATCACCTGCTTCCCGGCGTCAAATTGCTGGGCGACATTGGTAGCTATACCGGTCGCGGAGGCTGCATTGATCACCGAGCGCATTTTTGTGCCAAAGATGCCTTTCTCAACCGCGCGGGGCAGCAGCCGGTTGAGATGGTCCATCGGCTTCATCAGCTGCACGCCGTCCGCTTCGTCCATCAGACCCTTATCGATCTTGAGGAAGGGGACAACCCGTCGATCTTCCCATAGATACAGGGGGCTAGGCTTGCCATTGATGTCGCGATCCATCGTCATTTCAAAGAGGATCGCGCCGACGATCTTGTCCCCGGTGAAAGAAGGGGCGTTGACGATCCGGCTACGCATGTCGTGGATCAGATCGAACATTTCGTCGTCGTTGTTATAGGCATCCGAGGAGACGCCATAAGCCGCGAGCGCCTTGGGGGTTGAGCCGCCACTTTGATCGAGCGCTGCAATAAAGCCGTCGCCGTTGCGCACTTGCGCTGCTTGTTCCTGATTTGACATGAAATCCACCTTAACCAAAATGACTGCGTTTTCGGACCTTTGCCCGCATGGTGGTGGTTCTAAGCGACGGGTCTGGCTGTTGCAATTATGGTGGCGCTAACAGGCTTGCCAGAAATTTTCAGCGGTTCTGGGTGTTGCGTAACCCTACCGTACGGTGGTGATCGCCGGTCGGCGGCGAATCGATGGTTAACACCCGCATTTGTTGAAAAATCGCCGGTCGGCAAAGCGTCGGCGATGTGTCGGCAAAGTGTATGGCACCTATTTGGCCCCGGGCGGTGTTTAAGGCACCGCCCGGGGCCAACACCATTGATCAATCACTGGTTGCATATCGTGCTGGCAGATCGGTTTCGATCCAATCGGTGATCGCGAGGGCCTGCATTTCGGCTGCGACGTTTTGCCAGACCTCGGCGACCACTGGCCCGCGTGCGCCGAAGCGTGCCTCGATCTCTTCCCGCAGGGATGTGGCCGCGATATCGCCTGCCGCCTCTGCCAGTAGTGCGAAGTAATAGGCGCGGGCATAGGACCGAACCGCGCCGGAGCCGCTGAAATGTGCCAGTGCCAATCGTCGCAGATCACGCGGGTCGTTGCCCGTGACCTGATCAATCGGGGCAGGGGCGCCATTGGACACCAGATAGGATTCTTGCGCGGCCAGTGCGGCTTGCGTGGTCATTCGCGCCTCCAGCCGGTCCAGCTGTGCCACCGCGCCGGACATATCATTGGCGGCGGCGATCAGGGCATAGCCGTAAGCCGTGAACACATCTGTATCCTGTGTGGCCTGTGCCAAAAGGGCTGCAGCCGGGCCAGCGTTCGCGGCATCATCCAGAAGCGGCACGAGCAGATCGGGGACCAGTGCTGCGCTGCGCGGCACACCGGCCCCGCCAAGAAGTGCGGTCGCAAAGGCGATCCGTTCACCGGCGGAAAGGTCGTCCGGGGTCTGCAACGCGGCCAGATCGGCAACGCCAAGGATTTGCGTGCGCGCAATTGGCGTGCTGCGTGCCTGCAACCCCAGCGCCGCGATCAGGTTTTGTGGTGCGGCATACATTTCCGGTTCGATCACGATGCCACCGGGGGGTAGGTTGGCCTGCACCGTGATTTCACCCGGATCGGCGACGAATTCCTCAACCTCTGTCATCAGATCGCCGACAAACTGCCGTTCCACCGCGCCGAGGGGGCGCAGGCCGCCTTCGGACAGGGCCTGCGAGACGAATTCGGTGCCAAGCTCGCGGATTGTCACCGGATCACGCAGGTTTTCCGGCAGGACCTGCGAAATCGCATTCCAGCCGCCATCATCCTTGAGCGTGACAACCGCCCGTGTCACCCGGATCGCCGGGTCATCAGGATATCCGAATTCGCCCAGACGGGGCAGGATCGTGCCGCTGGCGGAATAATCCAGCACGCCGAACCCGTTGATTGCAACCGTGCTGTCCACCGCGGTTTCGCCGGTTGTATAGGCATAGCTGGCGCGCATCTTGAATTGGTCAAGCGGCAGGTCCTTATATCCGGCGGTGCGCAGCGCCAAGGCGATTTCACGGTCCACACAGGCCAGATTGGCCCGCGCCCCGATCAGGTTCAGGTTCAGCTCTGCCGCGGTCTGGAACGGGTGGGCCAGATCGCTGCTGAGCGTTGCACGTTCGATCGTGATTTCGCATTGCCGCGCCTGATCATAGGGCAGGAGCGGGCGGGCCACGATGCCCGAGATGGACACGACCCCGCGCATTGGATCGGCGGACAGATGGTCATATTGCAGTTCCATCCGGGTGCGAATGCCGGAAATAGCCGTATTGGCCAGCGCCATGGCGATCCGGTCAGGGGTGAAGAATTCGCCCAAGGTTGCCTGGGGGTCGCGGTCTTGCGCGAATGCAGGTGAAAGGGAGGTCAGCGCGATGGCTGAGCAGGCAGAAATGGTAGCAAGATGTTTCATGGCATTCTCCTTGTGAACATCGTTCATGTATTTGAACAATGTTCACAAATCAAGTGCCTTTTGTGATTTCTTGGCTCGTCGGTCAGCGCAAGGCTGCAACTCCGGGCAGTGTCTTGCCTTCCATCCACTCAAGGAAAGCCCCGCCAGCGGTTGAAATATAAGTGAAATCATCGGCTGCGTTTGCTTGGTTGAGCGCTGCAACCGTATCACCGCCGCCAGCGACTGAAATCAGTTTGCCTGCCTTTGACAGGTTGGCGGCTTTCGCCGCCGCCGCGTTGGTGGCCGCGTCAAATGGCGCCATTTCGAAGGCGCCCAACGGCCCGTTCCAGACGAGGGTTTTGGCATTGTCCAACACGTCACTGATATAGACGACAGTGGCGGGCCCGGCATCAAGGATCATCGCATCGGCAGGGCAGGCGTTGGGTGCGACGGTTTCATTTTCTGCCCCGGCCGCAAACTCGCGTGCCACGACAATGTCGCGAGGCAGGATGATTTCGCAGCCTGCCTTTTCGGCCTTGCCCAGAATGTCGCGCGCGGTGTCGGCCAGATCATGTTCGCAAAGCGACTTGCCCACATTGATCCCTTGCGCGGCGAGGAAGGTGTTGGCCATGCCGCCGCCGATCACAAGGTGATCGACCTTGCCGACCAGATTGCCCAAGAGGTCCAGTTTGGTAGATACTTTCGCCCCCCCGACCACGGCGACGACGGGCCGTTCAGGCGTGCCAAGCGCCTTTTCCAATGCGCTCAGCTCCTCCGCCATCAGCCGCCCGGCGCAAGCGGGTAGGAGATGCGCCAGCGCCTCGGTACTGGCATGTGCGCGGTGGGCGGCGGAGAAGGCGTCATTGACATAGATATCGCCGAGCGAGGCAAGCCGTTTGGCGAAACCTTCGTCATTCTTTTCTTCGCCCGGGTTGAAGCGCAGGTTTTCGAGCAAGAGAACCTCATCATCTTCCATTTCTGATACCGCGTCCGCATAATCGCTATTGGCCCAGGTCACTGGCAGGCCCAGCACGTCCGCCACGGCAGGGGCGACGATTTCCAGCGACATCTCTGGCACGACCTTGCCCTTGGGCCGCCCGAAATGCGCCATCAGGATGACCTTGCCGCCCTTGTCCTGAATATCATGAACGGTTGGCACGATCCGTTCGATCCTTGTGGTGTCAGTCACGGTGCCGTTTTCGACAGGCACGTTGATATCGACCCGCACCAGCGCCCGCTTGCCTGCAAAATCCATGTCATCCAGTGTTTTCCAAGCCATCTGCCATTCCTTTGAGGTTTTGATCGCTGCTTCATTGCGGCAAGGGAACGCTGCCGTCAACCGGAGCGGCTTGGCTTTCGCGCCCATGGGCCCTATGTCAGGGGGCAAATCAAAGCCTGAAGGAACCGAAAATGGCCGATATCAAAGACCCGGAAAACACGATCATCATGACCCTGAAGGGTGGCGATGTGACCATTGAACTGCTGCCTGACGTGGCTCCCGCGCATTGCGCGCGCATGAAGGAACTGGCCCGCGCCGGTGCCTATGACAATGTGTGTTTTCACCGGGTGATTGATGGTTTCATGGCTCAGACGGGCGATGTGGCCAATGGCAATATGGAGAAAGATTTCAACATCGGTCGTGCGGGTACGGGCGGTTCTGATCTGCCTGATCTGCCTGCCGAGTTTTCCAAGATCCCCCACGCCCGTGGGTCGTTGGGTGCTGCCCGGTCGCAGAACCCCAATTCCGCCAACAGCCAGTTTTTCATCAATTTCAGCGATAATGATTTCCTGAATGGTCAGTACACTGTCTATGGTCAGGTCACATCCGGGATGGAACATGTTGATGCGATCATGCGTGGCGAACCCCCGATGAACCCTGACCGGATGATCAGCGTCAAGGTGGCCGCCGATGTATAAGATCGCCGCTGTTCTGGCCGTGATGGCCGCCCCGGCCTATAGCGCCGGGTTGGAGATTGATATCGCAGGCGAGGCCAATGGCACGATTGTCATTGACCTGTTTGAGGAGGTCGCCCCCAAGCATGTGGAACAGATCACGGCCATTGCTGCCGCTGGCAGCTATGATGGTGTTGTTTTTCACCGGGTGATTGATGGATTCATGGCCCAGACGGGTGATGTTGAAAACGGCATTCTGGGCAATGACCTGTCCCGCGCGGGTACGGGTGGCTCTGAATTCCCCGATATCCCGGCGGAGTTTTCGGACAAGCCGTTTGAACGTGGTGTGATCGGCATGGCCCGCGCGCAGAACCCCAATTCGGCCAATAGCCAGTTCTTCATTATGTTCGAACCCGGCTATTTCCTGAACGGTCAGTATACTGTTGTCGGCGAAGTGACCGAGGGCATGGAGATCGTTGACGCGATCAAGCGCGGTACCGGCGCCAATGGTGCCGTGATTGGCCAACCTGACGTGATGCAAGCGGTGCGCGTTACTGAATAACTATCTGATCAAGCCCCCTCACTTTGTTGCGAGGGGGCTGGTCGTATTTCTGGGCATCGGCCACTCTGACGCAAATTGTCGGAGAGACCCATGCGCTTGATCCCCCTTATTGCCGCCCTTTGCTTTGCTGCCAGCACGGCCGCCGCCAGCCCGGAATTCTGGCGGTCTGAATGGCCCAATACTGATTTTGAACAGACCAGTGTTGAAAGCTGGGTTGAAATCATGTCTGGCGGGCCGCCCAAAGATGGCATTCCCGCACTTGATAACCCCACATTTGTGCCAGTCGCTGGCCTGGTTGGATTTTCACAGCGCGAACCTGTGATTACCCTGGAGATTGCGGGCGAAACACCCCGTGCCTATCCGATCCGTTATCTGACCTGGCATGAGATTGTGAATGATGAGGTGGGCGGCATTCCGGTGGCCGTGACCTTCTGCCCGTTGTGCAATTCAGGCATCACCTTTGACCGGCGCACTGATGCCGGCGTTCTGTCCTTTGGTGCTTCGGGCAAGCTGCGCAAATCCGACATGGTCATGTATGACCGCGAAACACAAAGCTGGTGGCAGCAGGCGATTGGTGAGGCGATTGTTGGCGATCTGACCGGCATCCAACTGGCCACGCTGCCCACATGGATGGAAAGCTGGGAGAGTTTTGTTGCCCGCAACCCTGATGGACTCGTCATGGCAGAGCCGAACTTTCCCCGCAGCTATGGCAGCAACCCTTATGTCAGCTATGACAGTTCGGCGCGCCCGTTCCTTTATTCCGGTGAAATGCCACCCCATGACATCCCGCCATTGGTCCGTGTCATCCGCGTTGGCGACATGGCGTGGCCGCTGACCCGACTGGCCGAAAAGGGTGCGATCACCGAGGATGGCGTAACGCTGACATGGGGCGAGGGGCAGGCATCTGCCCTTGATACCCGACAGATTGGTGCAGGCAAGGAAGTCGGCAATGTCCGGGTCAGGGACGCGGCGGGTGCCGACCTTGCGCATGACATCATGTTTGCCTTTGCCTTCCACGCGTTCTGGCCGGATGGAAAGTGGATGTTGGGCGGTTGATCACCGCTTGACAGCACCGCCGCGCGCTCATCTTGTGCGCGGATGGAAAGCAAGACGCAGATCGATCTTTTTGGTGCCACGGCCCTGACGGGCTTTGCGCTGTTGCTGGCCTTTAATCAGATTGTGATCAAGGTCACGAATGAAGGGTTACAGCCGGTCTTTTTTGCTGGTGCCCGGTCTGCCGGGGCGGTGATTTGTATCTGGTTATGGATGCGCTGGCGTGGCATTCCGCTGCGCTTTGAAAAGGGTACCCGATCGGCCGGGTGGGCCGTTGGCCTGACATTTGCCTTCGAATTCTTGTGCATGTTTGTTGCCCTTGATCTGACGACCGTTGGTCGGTCGGCTGTGATCTTTTATTCGATGCCTGTCTGGCTGGCACTGATGTCGCATTTCGTGATCCATGACGATCGGATGACGGGGGTGAAAGCGCTGGGTCTGGCGCTGGCCTTTGCCGGTGTCTGTCTGGCCATTCTTTTGCGGGACGAGGGGGCAGGGAACCTTTGGGGTGATCTGGCGGCATTGGCAGCGGCCTGGGGGTGGGCCATCACCGCGCTGCTGGCGAAGGCATCCCCCTTGGCGCGGGTTCGACCGGAGATACAGCTGTTCTGGCAGGTAGCCGTTTCAGCCCCGATCCTGTTGCTGGCCGCCTTGTTTTTCGGGCCGCTGATCCGCGATCTGGCCCCGATCCATATTGCTGGCCTGATTTTTCAGATCGTGGTGGTCGTCAGTGCCGGATTCATCTTTTGGCTATGGCTTTTGTCGATCTATCCCGCCTCTGGCGTGGCATCGTTCAGCTTTCTGACGCCGGTGCTGGCGGTGGGGATGGGCTGGCTGTTGTTGGGTGAAGAGGTGGGGCCCGACCTGATTGGCGCGCTGGGTTTGGTGGCGGTGGGGCTGATTCTGATCAACCGGCCTGTCAGGTCCCGCAAAAGGTCCGCGTGACTTTTTCGTCCTCGGCCGGGGCGCGGGCATAGGCCGCTGTCGCCTCCGTTAGCGGGGCGTAGGGTTGCGTGACCGCCGCCAGCAGGTCGTGAAACCGGGTCAGATCGCCATTGCGACCGGCGCTGATTGCTTCTTCCACCCGGTGATTGCGGGGGATGATTTTGGGGTTGGTTGCGGCCATCAGTGCGGCATCGGGGCTGCGTTTTTGCCAACGGATCTGCCATTTGTCGAACGCATCCCTGTCGATGAACTGGTCGCATGCATTTTGCTGGCCAAGGGCAGCGAAACTGTTGGTGAAATCCGCCCCGTCCTTTGTCATCAGATCAAGCAGATCGGTGATCAACTGCCGGTCGTCATCAGTCGGCGTGTCAAGCCCGAGTTTCGCGCCGAAACTCATCAGCCACGCTTGTTCGTAAAGTGGCGGGAAGCGATGCACGGCGGCGGTGAAATCGTCGATTGCGGCATCCCGGTCAGGCATCAGGGGGATCAGCGCTGTGGCGAACTGCGCCATATTCCACGCCCCGATCCCGGGCTGGTTGGAATAGGCGTAGCGACCATATTGGTCGATGGCGCTGAACACGGTGTCGGGGTGGAATGCGTCGATAAAAGCGCATGGCCCATAATCGATTGTTTCACCGGCGATGGAGACATTATCGGTGTTCATCACCCCGTGTATGAATCCCAGTGACATCCATTTCGCGATGAGTTTGGCATAGTTTGCGATGACCGCGTCCAGCAGATCGGCGGGGCCTGTCGCATCCGGGTAATGCCGGGCGATCACGTGCTCGGTGAGTGCCTGTAACGCCTGCATATCGCCACGCGCGGCAAAGAATTGGAAGGTGCCAACCCGGATGTGACTTTGTGCTGTGCGGGTGATGATAGCACCGGGCAGGATTTCTTCGCGATAGACATTTTCGCCGGTTGTGACGGCGGCCAGGGCACGGGTCGTTGGGACGCCAAGCGCGTGCATCGCCTCGCTCACCAAATATTCGCGCATGACCGGGCCAAGCCAGGCGCGCCCGTCGCCACCCCGTGAATAGGGGGTCGGGCCGGAGCCTTTCAACTGGATATCGCGGCGGGTGCCGTCGGTTCCGATCACCTCACCCAGCAGGATCGCGCGCCCGTCACCCAGCTGCGGATTCCAGTTGCCGAACTGGTGGCCTGCATAAACCTGCGCGAGGGGGGTGGCCCCGTCGGGCAGGTGGTTTCCGGCGAAGATCTGGACGGCCTCTGGCGTGCTTATCGTGTCGATGCCGAGTGCAGCGGCTAATGCATCGTTTGTGGCGACGATCTGTGGCTGGGCCACCGGCGTGGGAGCCATCGCGGTGAACATCTGCGGGGGTAGGGTGGCGTAGCTGTTATCAAAAGGGATTTTCATAACCGGGCGAGCCGGGCGGCCAGAAGCGCATAAAATCCTGAGGCATCGATGTCTTTCATGAACATCGCGTTCTTGGGCCGGTCAGTGACCCGCCACCAATCGGCGACCGTCATGCCGAGGGTCAGCTCAGATTCTGTTTCGATCTCTACATTGATTTGCCGCCCCTGAAACAGCTGCGGTTCGATGAGATAGGCGATGGTGCATGGGTCATGCAGCGGCGCGCCTTCGGAGCCGTATTTTTCCATGTCGAACCGTTCGAAGAAATCGGTCCAAGCGGCGACCATGTCGCCGACCTTGCTATTCATCGACCGGAATGCATCGATCCGTGGCTTTGTGGTCAGCGCCTTGTGGGTCACGTCCAGCGGCATGACCGTCAGGGGCACACCCGCACCAAAGACGATTTTCGCCGCTTCGGGATCGACAAAGATGTTGAATTCGGCGGTGGGGGTGATGTTGCCCACCTCGAAATAGGCACCGCCCATCAAAACAATTTCCTGAATGCGCGGGATGATGTCAGGCGCGCGCTGGAACGCGGTGGCAATATTGGTCAGCGGGCCGATGGGGCAGAGGGTGACTGTACCCGCAGGTTCGCGGCGCAGGGTGTCGATGATGAAGTCAACGCCGTGTTGGTCCTGTAACTGCATTTTGGGGTCATCAAGCTGTGGACCGTCCAACCCGGTTTTGCCATGCACATGTTCTGCGGTGACCAGTTTGCGGGTCAGGGGCGCGTCGCAGCCTGCGAAGACTTTGACATCGGGCCGCCCGGCCAGTTCACAGACGATGCGCGCATTCTTGGCTGTCAATTCAAGAGGCACATTTCCGGCGACTGCCGTAATACCCAAAAGATCGATATCTTCGGGGGATGCCAGAGCCAGCAAGATCGCGACGGCGTCGTCCTGCCCTGGATCGGTATCGATGATGATTTTCCGTACTGCCATTGATATGCCTCTGCGCTTGTTGTGACTACATTGTCCTGCGCTTGGGGCCGGGGCAAGGGGCTGGTGTTGCTGCCCTGGCATTTCAAGGCGCAATCGACCCGTTTGATGCCATCTGGCCGCGAAGGCCGCAGTTCGCCGGAAACATGTTGTTACATCGGTAAATCCTTGCTTGTTGTTACAAAATCAGAAACGTCGGCGCTGTTTTGCGCATGATTGTTTCAGTTTTTGGCAGCGCTGCGCCGTCTTTGGGGGTTTTTGATCGCACCCATGGTAAACCGGGCCGCGCGACGCCATTTCTATTTGTGAAGGCGCAAGACCTTCTTACATGTCCCAAAAGGAGAACCAAAATGACCCGTATTATGAAGCTGCTGACACCCCTTGCTGTTGTTACTGCGCTGGCTGCACCAGCTTTTGCACAGGACGCCGCAATCGATGTGAACGGCGATGGGATGTACAGCTTTCCTGAGTTGCAGGCCGTGATGCCTGACATGACCGAAGATGATTTTACAGCGCTCGACAGCACCGGCGACGGCCTTCTGGATGTTGACGAGATCTCTGTCGCAACAGAAGCTGGCTTGCTGCCGGCAACTGATGGCTAACTGACAGCCTCTGTCAGATAGGCCAAGGCCCCTCGCGTCGCGCCCCAATCGGACGCGGGGGGCTGCAACCCTAGCGCCCGCCCGGAACCTCCCCCCGGGCGGGCGTTTTTATGTGTCAGAGCCGCGAGACAGAGCCGCCACGCCGGTCCGCGCGATTTCTTCAAGTCCAAGTGGCTGCATCAGTTCTGCGAAAGCGTCGATCTTTTCGGATGTGCCGGTGATTTCAAACACAAACGATTCCAAGGTGCTATCGACCACATTTGCCCTGAAAATATCGGCAAGACGGATGGCCTCGATCCTATGATCGCCAGTGCCAACGACCTTGAACAGGGCCAGTTCGCGCTCTACCGACGGCCCTTCGACGGTCAGATCATTGACATTATGGACATCGACGATCCGACCCAGCTGCGCCTTGATCTGGTTGATGATCTGCGGTGTGCCGGTGGTCACAATGGTGATACGCGACCGGTGGCCCAGATGATCAACCTCTGCCACGGTCAGGCTGTCGATATTGTAGCCCCGACCCGAGAAAAGTCCAATGACGCGGGCCAGGACGCCGGGTTCGTTTTCGACCAGAACGGCCAGCGTGTGCTGTTCTTCCTTATCGGAAAACGTGGGCCGGAGTTCGTAGGCCGAATGGCTGGTGGCGCCTTTTTTGATTTTAAGCGGTGACATGGTCGGCGTCCTTTCAGGTTTCTTGTTTCGGTGTTCCGCGGGCAGCCTGCGCAAGACATAGACCAAGGGTCAGAAGCAGCACAGGGGGGATGAAGAAAACGGGGGGCAGAAGTGTACCATTGCCGATTGTTGCGGCGTACCAGACGGAAAGTCCGGGTCCGCACCAGGCGAGAAATACAGCGATGCCGAACATTGGTCCAATCGCACATTTTCTGGCCTTCAGCAGAAACATCGCGGCGATCCCGAGGAATGCGGCATCATAGTACCAAAGATAGGGAGTTGCGACGGGGATGGCCGCAAACAGAACGCCTGCAGCGATATCGGAGTGAACCGTATATTTACGCCAGACAACAAACACCATCGCTGCCAGCAGCAAGGCAAGGCCAAGATTTGCGACAACGGCAGTTTGCGGCGCAATCCCGAGACGCACCAGAGCAGCGGAAATACTTGTCATCTTATCGAGGTTGCCCAGTTCATTCATGTTGCCGATTGCGTGATATGCAGAGACATCCCGCCAAGTAGACCAGTACTCCGCCCCATAGTGTAGAATTGCGCCTGCGTGGATCGTTACGGTTGTCAGGGCTGCGGCGATGATGGTCCGGAATGCCCAAATTGCAACCAATGCCGCGGGGATCAGCAAACCAAGTGTCGGCTTGATCGTCAGGCAACCGATCAATACGCCCGCGAGTATTGGTCGATCTGCTCGCATGGCTGCGATTGCGCCAAGTAGGCCGGCAATCCACAGCAAGCTAAATTGCCCAGCCATAAGCGCGGGCAGCATTGCGGGGGCAAGCAGGGTCGCGACGAAGGTGCCGTTGCGGTGCCGGGTGAAGTTACGCAGCGCTACCGCAAGTGCGGTGAGTGAGAGGACGTTGAACAGCCCCCATGCCGGGAGAAATGGCAACATAGCAAACGGCGCGAGAAGGAGCATGGCGGGTGCAGGATGTACCCAAGGCAACCATTTCGTCGAACAGGTGCCGTAGGCCGCGCGCAGCGCATCCTGATCAAAGGCGAGCAATGGCGTGCCCTGAACCCCGAAACCTCCGGCGGCCCAGAAGACATGGAAATCAATAACTTTTTCCGTACAATCGCCGGTTCCTGGGCGATCAATACCGTTGGTCGCGAATGCTGCCAAAAGTAAAAGGCCAGCCACCACATTCAGCCAGGCCAATTGTCGGCCGAGGCGGCGGCCGTCGCCTACTTTAATCATTGCGCCTCCTGACTTTGCGTCGGGGCGCAATTTCCCCTGCAACACCGAGCAGGATGGTGGTGCAAGGTATGGCCGGACCAATATTCAGTGCGCGGGATAGCATGACATTTCCATAAGTCTGAGGTCAGATTTGTGTCGGCAAGACGTCGGACCCTGCTGGACTGTCGGCGAAGTTATTATCCATCTTCTAGCTGTATTTTGCTTACGGTTTCATCAGATGTCAGGATGCTCATGATTTGATCTCTGAGTTGGCTGACGCCTGGTTCAGCATGATGCTTCCTGAACCAATTTCGGACGTAAGGTTTTTTCGGAATGAACTGCACGAGGTGATCTTCGCCCTCGTTGCTGTGGCACCCGAACCCCAGTCGGTAGGAGGCATCATGTTGGATTTCATGATACCACCCCCAGTCCTCTGCGCAGCGAAAGGTCACCTTGACGCCGATCTTGTCCAGTTCGGCGGTAAGGTAGTCGCTTAGCTGTCTCCCGAAGATACCCGGATTAATGTAGTCGTCACTTTCTTCATCGCGTTCCGCCGGTGTTGGGTGGAACTTCGATGACGAGAAGGTAATGATCTTATCCATGACCTAGACCATCACCGCCCCGTCGGATTTGATCGCATTGGCCACGTCCGCATTTTCCCCCAGCAGCATCTCATTATGCGGCTTGCCCGACGGGATCATGGGGAAGCAGTTTTCGTGCTTTTCCACCAGACAGTCGAACAGGACCGGGCCATCGTGATTGATCATTTCCATGATCGCATCGTCCAGATCATCAGGGTTGTCGCAGATGATACCCTTGGCCCCGAACGCCTCGGCCAGTTTGACGAAATCAGGCAGGGATTCTGACCAGCTGGAGGAATAGCGTTCCCCATGCAGCAATTCCTGCCATTGCCGCACCATGCCCAGCCGTTCGTTGTTCAGGATGAATTGTTTCACGGGCAGGCGGTATTGCATGGCGGTGCCCAGTTCCTGCATATTCATCAGCCATGAGGCTTCGCCCGCGACGTTGATCACAAGCGCGTCGGGATGACCCATTTGCACACCGATCGAGGCGGGGAAGCCATAGCCCATGGTACCCAAGCCCCCGGAGGTCATCCAGCGGTTGGGATCCTCGAACCCCAGATATTGCGCGGCCCACATCTGGTGTTGCCCAACCTCGGTACAGATATAGCGGTCGTGCTTTTTGGTCAGTTCCTCAAGCCGCGACAGTGCGTATTGCGGTTTGATGACTTTGCCTTCCTGTTTGAAGGACAGGCAGTCGATTTTCTTCCATTCATTGATCTGGTGCCACCATTTGGTGACATTCTCCTTGTCCGTCTTGCGGCCACGGGATTTCCAGACGTTCAACAGGTCTTCCAACACATGGGCGCAGTCACCAAGGATTGGGATGTCGACCTTGATCACCTTGTTGATGGAGGATGCGTCGATATCGATATGCGCTTTGGTCGAGCCCGGGCTGAACGCATCCAGCCGCCCGGTGATCCGGTCGTCGAACCGCGCACCGATATTGATCATCAGGTCGCAGTCATGCATGGCCATATTGGCCTCGTACAGCCCATGCATGCCCAGCATGCCGATCCAGTTGTCACCAGATGCCGGATAGCTGCCCAGCCCCATCAGAGTGGAAGTGATCGGGAAGCCGGTGGCAGCCACCAGTTCACGCAGCAGCTGGCTGGCGGCGGGGCCAGAGTTGATCACGCCGCCGCCGGTGTAGAAGACGGGCCGTTTCGCTGTTTCCATGGCCTTGGCCAGTTCGGTGATCATCTCCATATCGCCTTTGACCTGTGGGGCGTAATGGGTTTCGACCTGCCGTGCCTCGGTATATTTGCCGGTGGCGAATTGCACATCCTTGGGGATGTCGATGACAACAGGGCCGGGGCGGCCGGATGTGGCGATATGGAACGCCTCATGCATCACGGAGGCCAGTTTATCCGTCTCTTTCACCAGCCAGTTATGTTTGGTGCAGGGTCGGGTGATTCCGACGGTATCGGCCTCTTGAAACGCATCTGATCCGATCATGAAGGTCGGGACCTGCCCGGTCAGCACGATGATCGGGATGCTGTCCATCAGCGCATCGGTCAGACCGGTCACCGCGTTCGTGGCGCCGGGTCCAGATGTGACCAGTGCAACGCCGGGTTTGCCGGTGGCCCGCGCGTATCCTTCGGCGGCGTGAACGGCGCCTTGTTCATGGCGCACCAAAACATGCTGGATGTGGTTTTGCTGAAAAATCTCGTCATAGATCGGTAGGACGGCGCCACCGGGGTAACCAAATACGACGTCCACGCCCTGATCTATCAGAGCTTGTACGACCATTTTTGCGCCCGTCATGGCTTTTGTCATTTTTCTCGCGTCCTTCGCGTCAGTGTTTTCGTTCAGTCACAAAAAAACCCCCGAGGATGTCGGGGGCGCATGGGATCGTTATGGTTTTACCGTTACCGGCCCATGCGCTGTTTTCCTACGATTAGTACGACGTTATTCATCGGTGTTCCTTTGCGTAGCGCGAACTTAATCTGCGTCTGCAGGGGGGTCAACACCACAAGGTGGAGAAAATGTCGCTATACGGCAGAAAATCGCAACTTTATTTCGGGTGATGCTTGTTTGGTGAAACTTGGCCAAGGCTGCTTTGCGTCAATCTGGCGGTGGAATGACGGATGTATGCCGCCATTCCACATGATGTTGTTAGTTTATCTGATAGGCCCCCTGGCCACGCTTTGCCTGATTTGCGGATGTGTGCAGCACCAGATGCACCACCGTAAACACCGTCGCTAAAACCAGCGCATAAACCCCGAGGATTTGCAGCATCGGTACGTCGAAATTCAACTGCGGCATGTTGGCAATGAAGAGTGGCCCGAACCATGACACGCAGGAGATGATCCCCGCGCTGACCAGCAGGTGCTGTTGCTTGCGCGTTGTCCCCTGCAACATCGTTTTACCCATCTGACCCTTAAGAAAGGGCAGGACGGTTCGGTGGATAAAGTAGCCATTGGTCGTCAGGATCACAACGATTGCCATCTTCGCCCAAACCTTGTCATTGGTCAGATTGATCGGCTCATACGCCCAGTAGAACAGCAGAAACCCAAGCCCGGTGATCCATAGCAGCCGTAATCCTGCCGCCACGATGTCAGAGCAGAAGCTGATGAAATCGAAATTCTGTTTGGTAATGACTCGTCCCGGCAGATATTGCAGGATCATCAGGTCCAGCAACATGGCCGCGCCCAACCCAAGCGCCAAGCCGATGAAGTGAACAATCCGCAAGATGTTGCGCGTCATTTGTTCTGGATCGCTTGTCAGTGCAAGCATCAGTTCTGAGAGATTCATATTCGTCCCCAAGTCCTGTCAGAAGGGCCCCATCTTCTGACAATTGAGTGGTGTGGGTACCGTATTGGGACACACGTGAACTCGCTAACGTGGAACAGACCCCTATCTAGGAGCGACAGATATTAACCGATCAAGCGTCTTGACTTGCGCCCCTTGGAATAAGCGGATTTTCGCCGATCACGTGCCTGTTACCCTGCCAAATATGGCAAAGTGCTTGGTGCCAATTTGTTACTTTAACGCTACGTCAATCATTTTTCAGGAAAAAATCGGATCGAATCGTTTTGCTAGGTGTTCTGAAAAAGGTCTAATTTCCGACAAATTTTATGCGAAAAACCGCCTATCGCTTGCGATCCATGACGTTTGGGTCAAGCAGATCAGCGCAACTACCTGTGGTTGAAACGCGTCCAAATCGCGTGATTAGTTGCTATCTTGAGGCGGCGTTTCCGACTGCCCGATGAACGGATGCTGTACGGGTTGTTTGACCGCAAAGGCGAACCGTTTGGCGATATCGCGATAGCCCAGAAACAACGTGTTTTCATTCGCCGATAGGAATTGCTGCCGCCGCTCTGCATAAAGTGCGGGCAGGTCGTACCACGGGGTGCGTGGGTTGGCGTGGTGGACGATATGCAGGTTGTTGTTGAGGTAGAGCAGGGCGAGTACCGGGTGCGCCTCAACAATGGCAGAACGCGCGCCGACATTCTCAGCCGCCTGATGTTCGGCATAGGCGCGCATCGCGGTCAGCGAAAGGGCGGGGTAGACCACGCAAAGGAAATAGACCCAAAGCGGCATCTGAAAGACCATTGTCAGGACGTAAACCATCGGCACAAGCCCAATCGCGTGCAGCGCCCAGGCGGTGCGCACGCCGGGCTCTCCCGCGCGCAGGCGTTGCTGTTCAGTCCGTGCAAAGCCAATGATCGTTAACGTTGGCCCGATCAGCAACCGCCCAACAAATGTGTTATTCAGCGCAAATATATGCCGCTGAAAATCATTCATCCGACACACGTCATTTTCGCACCAAAAATAGCTTTCGGGGTCTTCAAACGGGTCGGTCAGGTGTTCGTCATGGTGGTGTTGCAGATGCAGGTCGCGGTAGCGCCGGAATGGAAAGATGACAGCCAAGGGCAGGCTGACCAACGCCTCGTTCAGATATGGCCACGGGGTCGGGTGGTCATGGATCGCCTCATGCTGGAGGGATGTATGAAACGCCGCGAGGAGGGGCAGGGCAAGCAGAGCCGGAAGCCAGAATACTGTTGTCCAGAGAAGCCCAGCAGCGATCCAGAGCCCGTAACATCCAATGATCAGGGCAAATGTCGCCCACTCGCCACGCAGAAAATCGGTCTTCAAACCCGGTCCTTTTCACTATTTCAGGGAATCGCACGGGCAACCCGCTCACGACTGCGTGATCGTGAGCGGAGAATGGATTTCGGTCAAGTTTTATTCCTCTGCTGGTTTGATCTTGTCCCATGTCTGCGTGTCAAAATCGGATGCAGCATGCCGTTCGCGCAGCTGTTTGCTGTCATCCCCCCACGCCCGGTTCACCATCTTGCCGCGCTGGAATGCAGGGCGGGCATAGATTGCATCTGCCCAGCGGTTCACATGTTCATAGGAGGCCACATCAAGGAACTCTGCCGCTTCATAGACCAGCCCTTTGACCAACGCCCCATACCACGGCGCTGTTGCCATATCGGCGATGGTGTAGTCTTCGCCCGCCAAAAATTCCCTGTCCGCAAGGTTCCGGTCCAATACGTCCAGCTGGCGCTTCGCCTCCATCGTGAAACGGTTGATCGGGTATTCGAATTTTTCGGGGGCATAGGCGTAGAAATGGCCAAATCCGCCACCCAGATAGGGGGCTGATCCTTGTAACCAGAACAGCCAGTTCAGTGCCTCTGTCCGGCTTTTGGCATCTGTCGGCAGGAAGGCCCTGAATTTTTCCGCAAGATAAAGCAGGATTGCCCCGCTTTCGAAAACACGGTTCCCGGCACTATGATCCATCAGGGCAGGGATCTTGGAATTGGGATTGATGTCAACAAAGCCGCTGCCGAACTGGTCGCCTTCCTGAACATTGATCAGCCAGGCGTCATATTCGGCGTCATGCCCGGCGGCGAGCAGCTCCTCCAACATGACTGTGACCTTGACCCCGTTGGGGGTTGCGAGCGAGTAGAGCTGCAAAGGGTGTTCGCCCCTTTGCAAGGCTTTGTCATGGGTGGCCCCGGCGATAGGGCGGTTGATGCTGGCAAACTGGCCCCCATTTTCGGCGTCCCAGGTCCAGATTTTCGGCGGGGTGTAGGCGGGGATATCAGTCATTTTCGTTCCTTGTTTCTGTCTGATTGATCGCAAACAAGCCTGCCTTCACCGCCGAACACAATGCACAATTGCGATAGATCGTTTGTGCGTTGCTTGAGACCAGGAGCCCCTGTTCACGCGGTGGACCGGCGGCCAGGCGGTATTTTGCGGATGATAGGTGGTGTATTTAACTTAATATGTATGGGAAAATCAGATTGGACGGGTTTCTTATTCAACTATCTGATTTCGTGCATAAAAATAGCTTGAACGGTTTGTCTTATTTTGGGCAATTCGTCAACATTTTGCCTTTTTCGTCATGGATAGTATCGCTATCGGAAACCAAAAAAGAATGAGGATTTATGCAATGACAACACGGATCACGACGCGCCCCGGCACTCGGCCCGTGGCACAGTTGGTTCCAGGTATTGCCGGCGTGGTCGCCAGTCTGGCGCTAGGCGTTGGTTTGCTTCCCATGTTCACGACCGCTGCCGCGGCACAGCAGCTGTGCACCGAATATAAGATTGTCTCTGGCGATACGCTGAGCGGGGTTGCAAAAAAAGCTGGGGTCCGTGGTGGTTTTCAGGTTCTGTATAACGCCAATACTGGGGTTTTGAGCGATCCTAACATTGTCGAGGTCGGGCAAGTCTTGCAAATCCCGTGCGCCGATGGATCACTGCCACAGAACGCGACGACTGAAACTGCGGCTGCCGTCCGTCCGTCCACACCTGCACCTGCGGTCAGCCGTCCGCTGCGGATTGTGACTTCGACCGGTTATGCCCCTTTCACAGATGAGGATCTGCCGGGGGGCGGATTGATCACGCGGATGGTCAACCGCTCAATGGAGCTCGGCAATGCCGATCAGGAATATACGCTGCTATTTATCAACGATTGGGGGGCACATTTGGACGTCCTCTTGCCAACGGGCGCAGCTGACATGGTTTTCCCCTGGTTCCGGCCGGATTGCAGCAAAGTTGAAAACCTGTCACCCGCCAGTGCCTACCGCTGTACAGATTTCAATCACTCAGAGCCATTCTACGAAGCATTGGTCGGCTACTACACGATCAAGGGCGGCGCCTTTGAAGGTGCAACAAGCTACAGCGACCTGATTGGCGCACGCCTGTGTCGACCAGAATCCTGGTTTACTTTCGACCTTGAGGCAGAAGAACTCATGCCACCGAATGTTGAATTGGTTCGCCCCGTTCCAGTGGACGGATGTTGGCAGTTGCTGATGGATGGTGAGGTTGACATCATCAGCCTTGAGGCTTTGCCTGCCGAAGAGGGTGCGCGCGAATTGGGGTTCTCTGATCGGGTTGCCAAACTAGAAAGTTTGACATCCGCACAGACGCTGCACGTATTTGTGTCCAAGGATAACCAACTTGCCAATGACGCCCTGCCAATCATCAATGCCGGTTTACAGCAGCTACGGACATCTGGTGAATGGTTCAATATCGTGCGTGAAGGAATCAAGGAAACGATCGAGAACTGATCGACACGGGTTGTTGAATGCGAAGGCCCTTGGTCACCCAGACCGAGGGCCTTTTCTATAGAGCGAAAGTCAGAAAGATCTGCAGCACGAATTCTAACGTCCTTTAGATGCCTGTCCCCTGCAGGACGCCGTGTTCCAGCGCATAGCGCGTCAGGCCCGCCGTAGAACTGATGCCCAACTTGCGTTTAATGTTGTTACGATGCGTCTCGACGGTCCGCACCGATATATTCAGCCTGTTGGCCACATCCTTGTTGGAATGCCCCTGTGCCAATTCCAGCAAGATCATCTGTTCGCGGTTGGTCAATGTTTCGCGACCGTCGCTGATCTTTGGTTGCAGTGATCCTTTTGCGCCGGTGCAAAGATATTCGCCTCCCTGCATCACAGTATCGATGGCCGTTCGTATTTCATCAGTCGGCACATCCTTGAGGATATAGCCCTTTGCTCCATGACTGAGCGCGGTTGAAATATATTCGGGGCTGTCATGCATCGAAAGGATAACGATTCGGGTTTCGGGCCGTGTCTCTAGTATCATTTCGGTGGCGATCAGGCCTGACAGACCCGGCATGTTCAGGTCGAGCAGAATGATATCGGGGGCCAGTTCGTTGACCCGGTCCACCGCCTCTTGCCCGTTATTGAGCGTGCCGACCACATCGATATCGTCATAGGTTTCAAGGATGGCTTCGATCCCATCCGTCACCATGGGATGATCGTCAACGATCAGGACGCGGATTGTCATGCGCTTTCCTTTTTGGGTTGGGCCGTTGTTTTTTGCGGGCTGAGCATATGCGTGAGCGGGACCTGCGCCTCGATCACTGTGCCAGTGTCGGAGGACAGGATCCGCAATGCGCCGCCCAGTTGTTCGATACGCTCCTGCATGTTGCGCAGCCCCAGCCCGCTGGACCGCTTTGCCGGTTGCGGCCAGATCATGCCCTTGCCGTTGTCGACCACTTTCAGCATCGCCCCTTTGCGATGCCCTTTGAGAGAGATTCCAACATTGCTGGCTTCGGCATGTCGTTCGACATTTGTCAGCGCCTCTTGCGCGATCCGGTAAAGTGCGATGCGCGCTTCTTCGTCCAATCGGTTACGAAACACAACCGTTTCAAATTCGCAATTGATGCCGGTGCGTTTGCTGAAATCATCAGTCAGCGCTTGCAGGGCAGGGCCCAGCCCCAGATCATCCAGCACGCCGGGGCGCAGATCGCGGCTGATCCGCCGAACCTCCTGAATGGCAGAGCCAAGCCCGTCGATGCCTTTGTTCAGGCTGTCGCTTGGCCCCATTTTGCGTCGCGCCACCTCTAGCGCGTAGCGCACCCCAACAAGCATCTGGCTGATCCCGTCATGCAGTTCGCGCGCCACCCGGCCGCGTTCTTCCTCTTGGGTGTCGATGATCCGTTGTGTCAGATCTTTTAGCTTGGCATCCGCCAGCCGCCTTTCGCGGATGTTCAGAAACATACCGGTGGTAAAGACCCCGATCAGCGCGGCGATGGCGATGGCGACGATGTAGACAGATGTCCGCCTGATCCGCGTCTCCACATCTGCGCGCGCCACGGCGACATTTTCCAGCACGTCGTCGATAAAGACCCCAGTGCCGATGACCCAGCGCCAATCCTGAAGCCCGTTGACATAGACGATGATCCGTTCATTGGCCCCGGTCGATGGTTTGGGCCAATCAAAGCTGTGATACCCACCGCCGGTGCGGGCGATGCGGATCAGTTCATCTGTAATTGACGCGCCGTTGACGTCCTTTAACCCGGTCCAGTTTTTACCGATCAGGAAGGTTTGGCGCGGGGCGACGAGGTTATTGCCATCGTAATCGAAGACAAAGAAATAACCGTCCTGCCCGTAAAGCATAGCTGACAGTTCCCGGGTTACGGCCAGTTTTGCCCGTTCATCATCGGGGGCCGCCCGTCCATAGGTGTTCACAAAGGCTGTCCGGGCGATAGACAGGTAGTTCTTGAGCTCTGCCCGTTTGGTTTCGATCAGCTGTGTCTCAAGCGCCTGAATTTCGCGTTCGGCCAATTGCCGCGATTCAGCCGTCACGACTAGAAAAATAAGGAACACGGCCATGATCAATGGCAGTGTGGCCAAAAGAAAAACCTTTTGGCCATAGGTTATGCTGATGTTGTCGCGCAATCGCGAGAGGAACCCGAACATGGGCCAAGCGATACGCGGGAATCACTTGCGAATCAAATATCAACCGGGTGTTGTGATGCAGGGTGGAGATGTGTGTTAGCGTATAAACCATGGCCACAATTGGTAATAAATTGTGACAAAACCGTGTTTTCTACGCAGTACTACGTATTTTCCAACAGAAATGCGCAGGCTAGTCTGCGCCTACGAAATCGATCTGTTCTTGCCTGAAACCTTGGGCGGGGGACAAAACTTTGGGAGGTTACTCTATGGATCGTCGTTCTTTTCTTAAAAACTCAGCACTTGGTGGCGGTGCCGCAGCTGCGACAGCATTGGCTGCACCTGCCTATGCGCAGGGCAACCGAACGCTGACGCTGGTCACGACCTGGGGCCGCGGCCTTGCCGGTGTGCATGACGCGGCACAGCGCGCTGCTGATATGATCACGGCGCTGTCAGGCGGTTCACTGACCATCGATCTGAAAGCCGCCGGCGAACTTGTTGGCGCGTTTGAAGTGTTTGACGCGGTGACATCCGGTCAGGCCGATATGTATCACGGTGCGGATTACTACTTTGTCGGCCAGCATCCGGGCTACGCATTCTTTACCTCCGTGCCGTTTGGCATGACACCGCAGGAAATCAGTAACTGGTATTATCAGGGTGAAGGCCAGGCCTTCCATGATGAGCTGGGCAGCATCTTTGGCCTGAAATCATTCCTGGCCGGGAATACGGGCCCGCAGGCTGGTGGCTGGTTCAGCAAAGAAATCGCAGGTCCAGAAGATTTCCAGGGTCTGAAGTTCCGCATGCCCGGACTGGGTGGTGAAGCCCTGGGTAAGATGGGTGCATCTGTGCAGAACCTTCCCGGTGCGGAAGTGTATCAGGCGCTGGCCTCTGGTGCCATCGACGGTACAGAATGGATCGGCCCATGGGCGGATGAAAAGGCTGGTTTCCAGGAAATCACCAAGTTCTACTATACTGCCGGTATGCATGAGCCGGGTGCGGCCCTGTCGCTGGCCACGAACCTTGACGTGTTCGAAAGCCTGAGCCCTGAGCATCAGAAGATCATCGAGATCGCATCAGGCGAAGCCCATCAGTGGAACCTGGCACAGTTCATGAACAATAACGGTTCAGCCTTGCAGCGCCTGCAGGCCGGTGGCGTAAAAGTTCTGGAATTCCCAGACAGCGTTTGGGACGCCATGGGTGCTGCGGCCCGCGAAACGCTCGACCAGTATAACGGCGACGACATCTATGATCGTCTGCGCGCGTCTTACAATGCGTCAATGGCGGCCTCATCTGGCTGGATCCAGCAGTCCGAAGGTGCGTATCGCGCCCAGCGTGACCGCGTGATGGGCTAAAGCCCTTCGGATCACCAGATTTGCGGTGATCCCAATGAACGTGAGGGCCCGGTGCTGTGCATTGGGCCCATCATAACAAGGGCGGCGGGGGGCTGCCCAAATCAAGCAAAATCACAATGGGGGGTTTCCACATGGGCTTGGTCGAAGCATGGGGCGGGAACGCATTTGGATGGTTCTTTGCCCATCTGATCGAGGCGTTTTATAACCTTGGTTACGCGCTGTTGCACCCAAGTGACTGGTTGGCATGGCTTCCTTATATCAACGGCAACATGCCAGAGGTGGAAATCAAAGAATCCTTGATGCGCTTTATTTATTATGGCGCGTCGGTTGAATTCTTCTTTGTTGTCTTCGTCACTTTCCTGATCGTCACTATCATCGGCTTTGTCTCGAACCGCTTTATGTGGGGCTGCGTCCGGGTGCTGGAAGGCTTTGCCAATGGCATGGGCCGTCTGTTTGCATGGGCCGGTCTTTTGATGGTGTTGCAGCAGATCGTGATCATCTTCATGCAACGTGTTTTCGCCGTGTCAGAAATTGGCGTCGGCCTTGGGGTCACATTCACCAAGGATGTCAGCTGGTGGTCGGAAGAACTGAAATTCTACAACGCGATGATCGTCTGCCTTTGTGTGACCTACACATTCGTGCAGGGCGGCCATGTACGGGTTGATCTGGTTTATTCTGCTGTCAGCCATCGCGCCAAACGACTGATCGACATGGTTGGGTCGCTGTTGTTCATGGTGCCAGCCGCCATTCTGACATGGCTATATGGGTGGTTTTTCCTGTGGCGGCATTTGGTTGTGCCGAACCCGTCAGCCTCTGACACGTTAGAGCGGTTGATCACCAAGGCCCGCGCGCTGCGCTGGAACGTCGAAACCATCGGGTTTTCGCCGAATGGGTTTAACGCCTATTTCCTGTTCAAGGTTCTGCTGGTGACCTTCACCGCGCTGGTTCTGTTACAAGCGGTTGCGTTTTTCTACCGCTCCTTTCTTGAGTTCAAGGAAGGTCCCGAAAGCGAGGGCAAATTCCTCGATAAAGACCCGATCGGCGATCCAACTGCCGAACTTGTCGCAAAAATTCACTAGATCAGAGGCGAAACTCCCATGCTTTTTGGACTTGATGGCATCGAGATCGGCATCATTATCGTCTTTTTGACGTTGTTCGCCGGTATCCTTTCAGGCTTTCCCGTCGCCTTTGCGATCAGTGGCTCTGCCGTGATTTCATTTGCGATCATCGCGGCTTTGGACAGTGCTGGATTGCTGATCCATGCCGCCGTTGACACCAATTCGACGGAATATGCAGCCCTTATAGCCGAAGGTGTCAGGCCGGATTCGATATCGGTGTTCCGCTTCCCCGACCTGCCCCGATACGAGGATGCATTGTTCCCGGCAGGCTGGGAACAGGCGTTGGATCGAAATGTTGGCTTTTTGGTCAACCGGATGAATGAACGTGTGCTGGCGGGGCAGTCGATTGAAACCCTGCTTGCCGTTCTTATGTTCGTGATGATGGGAATCGTGCTGGAAAGGTCGCGCATTGCAGATGAATTGTTGACTACAATGGCAAAGGTGTTTGGCCCGCTTCCTGGTGGCTTGGCGGTATCCATCGTGCTGGTGGGGGCGTTTCTGGCCGCATCCACCGGGATTGTTGGTGCGACGGTTGTGACCATGGGGTTGCTGGCGCTGCCGACCATGTTGAAGAATGGCTATTCGCCGGAATTGTCGACGGGTGTGATCGCGGCATCCGGCACTTTGGGCCAGATCATCCCGCCATCGATTGTGATCGTCCTTTTGGGCACGCTGGCCGGTGACCTTTATTCCGCCGCACAAGAAGATCGCGCAAGGCTTGCGGGTTGTTCGGATGCGCTGACCTATCTGGGGGAGCCTGCGGTTGTATCGGTTGGCACGCTGTTTCAGGCGGCGTTGTTGCCCGGTATTCTGCTGGCCGTGCTTTATGCTGCCTATGCGTTCGGTTTTGCGATGTTCAACCCGTCCAAGGCACCTGCGGTCCAGTTGGGCGATACGGAGTCCGGCGAAAAAGCACCGGCGCGCAATGGTTTCACCTGGTTTCTGGCTGTTCCCGTTGGCCTGATCGCCCTGACGATTGGTATGGGGCAGGCCGGGCTTGTTGGAAGCCAGTCTGTGATTGTCGACAGCTTCACTGATGCCGGGCAAACCGCGTCGCTGCGGACGCGCGTCAGTGATGACTGTGCGACCTCCATGATCGAATTGCACGGGCAGGTAGCCTGGGAGGCCGCATTGGCCGAACAGGCCGCGATTGATGAGGCGGGCGGTGTCGAACAGGCCCGCGCCCTGTCGGATGAAGAACGCGCCGCATTGGTCGAGGCCCGTGTCGCGCAGGCCCCGCCGATTGGCACCGGCATTGCCGTCACGGTACTGCTGCTCGCGCTGATGCTGGTTATTGCGCGCGGCATTGCCCCCTATGCGAACAAGGGGCCGCTGATGATCGGCGCGTTTGGGCTTTTCATGCTGCTTGTCGTGGATGTGTTGATCATCGGGCCGCTGACGACGCCAGGTGCGACCACATTGATGATCGCTATTCCGCTTTTGATTGCCTTTGTCGGGTTGCGCACGGCGGCTGGTTACCTTGCTGGCAATGAAATCCTGCGCGTCGTGTTCCCGCCGCTTGTTTTGATTGTGGCCGTGCTGGGTTCGATCCTGGGTGGGATTACAAACCCGACCCCGGCGGCGGCACTTGGTGCCGGTGGCGCGATCCTGCTTGCCACATATCGTAAGCTGCAGGATCAAGGCCGGTCTGGTCGCCTAGTTCTGCTGACGGCGGGTGCCATCGTGCTGATGCTGATCATCGGTGTGAATTTCGATATGCGGTTGGGCCAAGAGGTCGTGCTGCTGGAAAATCGGATTGCCTATATCGTTGCATTCGGGTGTTTCCTTTTTGCGATGTTCGGTCTGATCTGGTCTTGCGGTGTATTGCTGAGCGGCGGTGTTCTGACCCCGGTTGTACGCGAAACGGCCAAGGTGACATCGATGGTGTTTACCATTTTGATCGGGTCGCAATTGCTAAATCTTGTACTGATCTCATTCGGGGGCGAGCATTACATCCAGCAATTCCTTCGCTCGTTTGACAGCGAATTGCAGGTGTTCCTGCTGGTCATGCTGGTCCTTTTTGTGCTGGGCTTCGTGCTGGACTTTTTGGAAATCATCTACATCGTGATCCCGATTGTAGGGCCGGTGATCTATGGTGGTACATTTGATCCCAAATGGGTGACGATCATGATCGCGGTGAATTTGCAGACCTCGTTCCTGACCCCGCCATTTGGCTTTGCCTTGTTTTATCTGCGGGGGGTGGCGCCAAAATCGATCACCACCGGTCAGATCTATAGAGGGGTGATGCCGTTCATTGGGATCCAGGTTGCCGGGCTGTTGCTGCTTTGGATGTTCCCGGGTGTGGTGACCATTGTCCCGAACCTGCTGAATTAGCAACTGTAAATCGCGGCAGCAATGGGCGCCGATCGCCGCCTGAGAAATACATCTGTTGTGTCTTTTATTTTATGATGCCATGCGCGGTTTTGCCGTGCTTGGCATCGCTATCTTACGCATCTGGTCGCGGTTCATCGGTTTACCAAAATAGTAACCTTGCACCTCTGCGCAATTCTCGGACAGTAGGAATGCCAGCTCGTCTTCGTCTTCGACACCTTCTGCAAGTACCGGGATCTGCATTGCCTTTGCCATCATGATCGTTGCCCGAATGATTGCCGCCCGTTTGCTGTCCTGATGCACGCCAGAAACGAAACTGCGATCGATCTTGATCTTGTCAAAAGGGAAAGCCTGCAAGGTGGCCAGTGATGAATAACCGGTTCCGAAATCGTCCATGGCCACCCGGACCCCCATTGCCTTGATCCGGTCGATGACAGAGCGGGTGATGGCATGGTCGCGGATGACGCTGGCCTCTGTGATTTCAAGCTCAAGCCGATCACTGTCCAGCTCGCTTCGGTCCAATGCGTCGGCTACTTGTTCAACGAAACCGGTTTGCAGCATCTGTTGTGGGGCGACATTGACGGCGATCCGATAGGGGTGTTCCCAACGCGCTGCTTCCTCGCAGGCGGTACGGAGCACCCAGCTACCAATTTCGCAGATCAGGCCGGTTTCTTCGGCAATGGGAATGAAGAAATCCGGACTAACCCGTCCCCTAATAGGGTGGTTCCATCTGATCAATGCCTCGAATCCGACAGGTGCGTGGCTGGTGATGTCGTTCTGCAATTGGTAATGGAGCTCGAACTGCTTTTCTTCGACCGCGATCAGCAGATCGGCATTCAAAGCGGTGCGCGCCCGATCATCTGCATACATTTCCGGCTTGAAAGCGACGATGGCGCTGTTACCCGTCTTTTTGGCGCGATACATCGCGATGTCGGAATAGTCCTTGATCAAGGCCAGATCGGTGCCATCCTGCGGTGCGCAGGACAATCCAATGCTTACCCCAAGGTGCAAGCTCAGGTCATGATGCGCGATGGGGCGCAGAACCTGCGTGCGCAAGCGCTGCGCAAATTCCTGGACGTCATCTTCGCAATTGATATCTGTTTTGAGCGCTACAAATTCATCCCCACCGGTGCGGGCGATAAATTCATCATCTTTAAGTACATTTGACATCCGTTCGGTCACGGCGATCAAGACCGAATCACCGGCATTATGCCCATGCAGATCATTGATTTGCTTGAACATATCCAGATCAAGCGTCAGTACCGCCACACTGCAATTTTCCAGATTTGTCAGGGCTGCGATGTCGTTGATCTTTGCCTGAAGCGCCTGCCGGTTGGGCAGGTGGGTCAGCGGATCGGTTAGCGCCATCTGCTGCAATCTGCGTTTGGAATCCTGGGCCAGATGCGCCTCTATCATGAAGGCGGTCATGCCCATCATCAGTATGAAAATGATCAGGCCCAATACGACCATCGCCAAGGAAGTATCTGACAATGGGCTGTCCGGGACCACAATGGTCGGGTTCAGCTCCAACGTAATCGCGGCCATTCCGGTGAAATGCATCGAGCCGATCGACAGCACCATGGCCACTGCACCGCCTAGCCAGCAATATCTTGTGATCGGACGCTTGATCCGGTGAAATGACAACGCACCAAGGCCCGCACCGAGGATAATGGAGGCCAATAGCAGATCGATCTGCCAACTGATTTCACCAGGGATCAAAAACGCGGACATCCCCAGATAATGCATTGCCGCGATCGACAGCCCAAAGAGTAACCCGCCCATTTCGGCGCAGCGGTCATGGAATTTTGCAACCGAAACGATGAGAGACAGGACCACCCCCGCAATGGCAACTATCAGTGAGGCCCCAGTCAACACCGGTTCATACCCGTGTTCGATCCCCGGTTCATAGGCCAGCATTGCGATGAAATGGGTTGACCAGATCATGCCGCCGCCGACGATTCCGGTCAGGACGATCTGTATGGACCGCGCTCCGACCGCCATCTGATGCAAACGCAGCGTAAGTCGCACTGTCAGAATTGATCCCGCCAGACACACTGCGGCTGCAACGACAACAAGCCACAAAACATGCTCGTCCGTGAAACAGCCCGCGATTCTTAGCATCAACTCCTCCGACTCATCCGGATAGGAGCTAAAGTGATCTACCTAAGAACTGGTTATTATCAGCTATATTTTCGGGGCGGCCTCCGACGGCGCGTCATCTACGACCGTCCGGCAGGCTTATCCGCGCGACCTGTTCGGCGATTGGATCATTTGACAGCGGATGCTCATCGGCGTCGTAGTCGTTTGGGTCACCCAAGGGGCGCCAGTCGCCATTGCCGTAGACTTCCAACCCTTTGAAATTCGCCTTGTACCCCATCTTTGGGCTGCCCGGCACCCAATAGCCCAAATAGACATAAGGTAAGCCCAAATCGCTGGCGATGGCGATATGATCGAGGATAATATACGTCCCGAGCGAGAGCTTCTCGAGCCTGGGATCAAAGAAGGAATAGACCATCGATAACCCGTCATCGAGGATATCCGTCAGGCAGACCGCGCGCAGCTGGCCATCATCTTCGTATTCGATCAACCGTGATCGGATTGGTGTTTCTTCGACCATAGCCGCAAATTCGAACATATCCATATCCGCCATGCCCCCGGCTGCATGTCGCCCATCAAGGTATTTGCGGAAAAGTGTGTATTGTTCTTCGGTCGCCCAAGGTGATGTCGCTCGCCGTTTGAGATGCTCTGCCCGCCGTTGCACCCGCCGCTGGCTGCGGTTGGGCGCATAAAGTGAAACATCGATCCGCGCTGACATGCAGGCTGAACATTCCGCGCAGGAAGGCCGATAAAGCACGTTTTGGGACCGTCGAAACCCCTGTTTTGAAAGGGAATCGTTCAGTTTCGCTGCCGTGTCACCCTGCAATGCTGTGAACAGCTTACGTTCCATCCGCCCTTCAAGATAGGGACATGGCTGTGGTGCCGTCACGTAGAATTGTGGAGCGATTGGTAGCGTATGGCGCATGAGTGGTTCCGCATTGGTTCATCAAAGATTAACAATGCTTCCCGCCTGCGCCAAGCCCCTCACTTAACAACAGGTTAATGTGAGGAGTAGGGGTGGGGTTTGCGCATTTCATCCGACTGTTGCGGACCTTATCGTTGGGCGGATTCTGTCAGCGCTTCGGCCGGGGTTTTGTCCAGATTAGTCACCCGGCGCGCCCGTTCTTCCAGAAAGTCATCGAATTCAGACTTGTCCTTTGCCGCCCGCAGGCGTCCAAGGAAGTTGTCAAAACGTTCCTGTTCGTCCTCAAGCCGCTTCAACGTATCGGAGCGGTAGGCGTCAAAGCTTGCATTGCCGCTGCCGCGCTTGCCAGCCTCGGGTGCCAGTGACATCAGTGTTTGAAGCGAAGGCGTGGCAGCACCAGCGGCCCAGCCGCCAGGTGCAAAGCCGCCCCGCCAGCCAAGAACCAGCGCCACGATGATCCCGCCAACGAGCGAGGCGCTAAAAGCCAGAATCACGGCCAGGATGCCAAAGATTCCAAAGAAGATGGTGGACAGGACCTGAACGGGCACGGGCATGGCGTACGCTTGGGGTGGTGGTGACGGGTTTTCTGTTGTCATATCTATGCTTGTCATGATGGTTTTCCTGAATAAAAAATGGGCCCCCGGATCGGGAGCCCATTTTTGGTTTTAGGCCGCTGAGTTGTCGTCTTGAGGCGCGTCATTGTCTTTTGAGGCCCGGGCACGATCATTCATGAATTCATCGAACTCGGCTTTGTCCTTGGCTTCGCGCAGCCGCTTGAGGAAATCCTCGAACCGGTCTTGTTCTTCTTCCAGCCGGCGCAGGGTTTCGTTCTTGTACGCGTCGAATGCGCTGTTGCCGGAAGATTTGCCCATGTGGCGGGCGCGGGTCCGGGTCATGCCGGTGCAGGATTTGTTAAACATGCGTTTGCTCCAGATCATGTAGGCAAGAAGGGCGAGGCCGATGGGCCAGAAGAAGATGAAGCCCAGGACCATGGCGGCGATCCAGGCGCCTTTGCCCCGCTCGTCCAGCCAGGCTTCGGCCCGGGCAAAAAACCCAGGGCGGGTGTTATATGCCATCGGGGAATGGGTGGTTGCGGTGTTCATGGTCGGCTCCTTATCAGTCCGTTTGCGTTAATGTGAATGCCTTTCACATGATTAGATATCGGGAGGGTGAGCCTGATCTTCAAGGGTTAATGTGAAGGTTTTTTACATTTATACGTAAATCGTAATGAAATCAGATGGTTGCGCTGCGGAAATATCGATAAGCGTTGTTGGGGAGATCGGAAAGATATGCCGTGGTGTGCCCGCTGCGGCGAAAATTTCATCAAATTCCAGCAAGCGCGGATCGATAAAAGCCCGTATCGGGTTCAGATGCCCCACGGGTGCCACCCCACCGATGGCGAAGCCGGTTTGCGCCCGGATCAGCGCGGCATCGGCCTTGCCCAAAGGTTCGCCCGCGACCTGTGCCGCCTTGTCGCTATCGACCTGATTGCCACCAGCGGTGACGAACAAGATTGCCTGACCGGATGTTTGCCCGGCAAAGATCACCGACTTGGCGATCTGGTCCAGATGGCAGCCCGCCGCATCCGCAGCCTGTTGCGCTGTCCGCGTCTCGGCCCCCATTTCAATAGGGGTGATGTCCAGCCCAGCATCACGCAGCGCCTTGGTCACGCGTTTGAGGCTTTTGCTCATGATCATCATTCCTTTTTTGCGCATCTTAACCGGACGGATCTGATTGACCATACTGTCCGGGGACAGCAAGGTTGGCCCATGTCGATTGCAGCCCGCCAGACCCGTTGTCCTGACCCATACGAACCTGAAAGGGGCAATGATGCCGTGGCGGTGTTGCCGGGTCTTGATGCTGATTTGCGTCCGCTCATCCGGGGTACGGCAGGGTGCAGCCCCTATCTGGCGGGGTTGATTGCGTCAGAGGCGGAATGGCTGCCAGACGCGCTGGCTGATCCTGAAAGCGCTGTGTCGGGCATATTGGGCGGCATCCCCAATATTGCGTTGGATCAGTTACCTGCTGAATTGCGGCAGGCCAAGCGGCGCATCGCATTGATCGCCGCCTTGGCCGATCTTGGCGGTGTCTGGCCGCTGGAAAAGGTCACGCAGGTACTAACCGATTTTGCGGATGCGTCAGTCAATGGATGCCTAGTGGCGCTTGTCGGGGCGGAGATTGCACGCGGCAAGCTGCCCGGTGATCAGGACGCGGACACCGCAGGGGGGATGACCGCCCTGGCCATGGGTAAGATGGGCGCGGGCGAGCTGAACTATTCCTCAGACATTGACCTGATTTGCCTGTTCGATGAAACCCGATTTGACCCGGATGATTACCATGATGCGCGCGCGTCATTCATCCGCGTCACCCGCCGGATGACAGCGATCCTGTCGGATGTAGCGGCGGGCGGCTATGTGTTCCGCACCGATCTGCGTTTGCGCCCGGATGCGTCCGTTACCCCGGTTTGCCTGTCGATGGAAGCCGCTGAGCGTTATTATGAAAGCGTTGGCCGCACTTGGGAACGCGCCGCCTATATCAAGGCGCGCGCTTGCGCGGGGGATATTGCGGCAGGCGAGGGGTTTTTGAAAACCCTGCGTCCCTTTGTCTGGCGCAAGCATCTGGATTTTGCCGCCATTCAGGACGCCCATGACATGCGCCTGCGCATTCGTGATCATAAGGGGTTGCGCGGCGCGCTGGTGCTTGAAGGCCATAATATGAAGCTGGGTCGCGGTGGCATTCGCGAGATCGAGTTTTTCACCCAGACCCGTCAGTTGATCGCTGGTGGTCGCGATCCGTCGTTGCGGGTGCGCGGTACGGATGATGGTTTGCAGTGCTTGGCAAAGGCCGATTGGGTGCCGCAGGATACGGCGAATACTCTTTATGATCACTACAAGTTTCATCGCGAGGTGGAGCATCGCTTGCAAATGATCAATGACGCCCAGACCCATCATTTGCCCAATGATGCAGAAGGGTTTGGCCGATTGGCAGCCTTTATGGGGCGTGATCTGGCGGCGCTACGCCGTGATCTGACGGATCGGTTGGAAGACGTTCACGCGCTGACCGAAGGTTTCTTTGCACCCGAACCGGCGGCCCCGGTGACGTCAGACTGGGGGCGTGATGTCGTGGCCCGCTGGCACAGCTATCCCGCGTTGCGGTCGCAGCGTGCGACGGAAATATTTGACCGCCTGACGCCGCAAATCATGGCCAGCCTGCAAGATGCCGCCCGCCCGGACGAAGCCTTGACCCAGTTTGATGGTTTTCTGGCGGGCCTGCCTGCGGGGGTGCAATTATTTTCCCTGTTCGAGGCGAACCCACAACTGACCCAGCTGATCGTTGATATCGCAGCGACAGCCCCGGCACTTGCGCAATACCTGTCGCGGAATGCAGGCGTGCTGGATGCCGTGATCGGTGGTGCGTTTTTTGATCCATGGCCCGGCAAGGACGGGTTGGTTGCTGATTTACAGGCGATTTTGGTCGCTGCACCGGATTACGAGTCGCAGCTGATCGCCGCTCGCCGCTGGGCCAAGGAATGGCATTTTCGTATCGGTGTGCATCACTTGCGCGGCTTGATTGATGCCGCAGCCAGCGGTCAGCAATATGCCGATCTGGCAGAGGCGGTATTGGCCGGGTTATGGCCCGTCATTGTCGCTGAATTTGCGCGCAAGCATGGGGATATGCCCGGACGTGGGGCAGTGGTGCTGGGCATGGGGTCGCTGGGGGCCGCCCGTTTGAACGCCGAATCCGATCTGGACTTGATCGTGATCTATGATGCGTCTGGCGTTGATGCGTCTGACGGGCGGCGCCCATTGGCCACGCGCGCTTATTACGCCCGGTTGACCCAAGCCTTGGTAACCGCGCTGAGCGTGCAGATGGCCGAGGGCCGGTTATATGAGGTGGATATGCGATTGCGCCCATCGGGGCGTCAGGGGCCGGTCGCCACATCGCTGGACGCATTTCGCACCTATCAACGGGACGAGGCATGGACATGGGAGCATCTGGCGCTGACCCGTGCTCGTCCGGTTGCCGGGGTGGCAGAGATTGGTGCCGAACTGGAGGGGTTTCGTGTGCCCTTGTTGGCCGAGAAAGGGCAAGGTGCGCAGGTACTGCCCGACCTTGCCGATATGCGCGCTCGGATTGCAGAGGCTAAGCCCCCGCAAGGTGATTGGGATGCCAAGATCGGCCCTGGCCGTTTGCAGGATGCCGAACTGTTTGCGCAGGCCTGTGCCTTGCGCGCAGGCAGTCCCGCTTATGATCTGGAGGGGCAATTGGCCGCCGGTGTCGCGGATGGCTGGATTAATGCCGCTGATGCGCAGGCCGTCAGCGATGCTGCCAGGCTTTTCTGGCGTATACAGGCTGCGGCACGATTGCTGACAGGTGGGCCGCTCGACCCAGATACGCTGGGTGAGGGCGGGCGCCGTTTTCTGCTGCGTGAAACAGGGTTTGAGACTATGGACGACTTGAAACAGGCGATTGATGATGCGGCGGGCGTGGCGGATGCTGTTATCTCGCGCGAGTTGGGTGTCGCGTGATGGAACGGGACCCGCGCGACCCAAAGGGGTTGATCAGAGAGGCCTATCGGATCGATGACATCACGGTCGCGGAATGCCGCACGATATTTCTGGATTGGGCGTTGGGGGTGCCTGCGGATGCAGACACGCAGGAATTGGTACAGAAATTGCTGGTGCAGTATGCTGATCAGCCCACCGACCATCCGATGACCCAGACTTTGGTTGCAGCATTGCAAGACCGTCCGGCGCCGCGCAGGCGCGGTGGGCGCGCGGCCCGCATGGACCAATCCCGGACGTGATCCGGGACGGTGTTGTCATCTTGGCAAAGCTGCGGCCTCTGTTGCCAATGCCGTGATCCCCGCCCAGTCATCCGCGGCGACTTTGTCCTTTGGTGCCACCCATGACCCGCCGACGCAAAGTGTATTGCCAAGCGACAGGTAATCATTCGCATTTTTCAGGCTTACACCGCCGGTCGGGCAGAATTTCACCTGCGGGATCGGCGCGCCGATGGCCTTGAGTGCGGGCGCACCGCCATTCGCTTCTGCCGGAAAGAATTTTTGCACAGTATAGCCTCGTTCCAAGAGGCGCATGGCTTCTGAAGCGGTGGCGGCACCTGGCAAAAGGGGCAGGTCATTCGCCTCGCAGGCATCTAGCAGGACATCCGTGGCACCGGGGGAAACACCGAAAGTGGCCCCGGCTTTCTTGGCGTCTTCGACATCCTTGGGTGTCAGCAGCGTGCCTGCGCCAACCACCCCGCCTCGTACGGTTGCCATTTGGCGGATCACGTCCAGTGCGGCGGGGGTGCGCAATGTCACCTCCAACGCGGGCAACCCGCCAGCAACCAACGCCTGCGCCAGATTGACGGCAATCGCGGCGTCGTCAACCACCAGAACTGGAACGACGGGGGCCAGCAGACAGATCTTTTCAGCAGCTGCGGAGGCATCTTGTGGGGTCATGTCATAATTCTCTTGTTGATTGAAGAAAGGGGTGGGGCTGCATCAGACAACCACACCTGCGCCATCGGCGGCGAGGCCGACATTCTGGCGGAAACACTCGAACAGCTCCCGGCCCACGCCCGTCCCGTTGCCGGTCAGATCCGCGGCGGCAGGGCTTCGTGTGCCAAGGTCAACGCCGAGGACGTCAATCGTGCCTTTGGTGGCGTCAAGCCGCACAATGTCGCCGTCCCGGATCAGGCTGATCGGCCCGTGATCGGCAGCTTCGGGGCAAACATGGATGGCCGAGGGCACTTTGCCTGACGCACCAGACATGCGCCCATCCGTGACCAGCGCCACCTTCAGCCCGCGATCCTGCAACACGGCCAATGTCGGGGTCAGCCCGTGCAGTTCTGGCATGCCGTTAGATTTTGGACCCTGAAACCGAACGACAATGACGATGTCACCGGTCAGCTCACCAGCCTTGAACGCTGCTTTCACGGCGTCCTGGGTATGAAAGACGCGGGCAGGGGCCTCGATGATATGCCGCTCTTCGGCGACGGCGGATGTCTTGATCACGCCGCGCCCCAGATTGCCCGAAAGCTGAGTCAGCCCGCCATGGGCATGGAACGGGTCGCTGGCCGGGCGCAATATCTTGTTATTCAAGGTCTGACCAGCCCCGTCTGCATAGGTGATCCGGCCATCGGTCAGTTTGGGGTCCTTGGTATAAAGCTCCAACCCGTCGCCCGCGATTGTCTTGGTGTCGGGATGGAGGAGGCCTGCATTTAACAATTCCCCGATCATAAAGCCCAAACCACCGGCGGCGTGGAAATGATTCACATCCGCCAGCCCGTTGGGATAGACCTTGGCCATGAGTGGCGTGACCTCTGACAGGTCGCTGAAATCCTCCAGATCCAGAATGATTCCGGCAGCGCGTGCCATGGCGGGCAGGTGGATGACGAGGTTGGTTGAGCCGCCCGTGGCCATGAGCCCGACCAACCCGTTCACAAAGGCCCGTTCATCCAGAATGTCGCTGACGGGGCGGTAGTCATTGCCCAATGCGGTGATGGACAGGGCCCGTTCCGTCGCGGCGGTGGTCAGCGCATCCCGCAAAGGTGTGCCGGGGTTCACGAAGGACGCGCCAGGCATATGCAGCCCCATAAATTCCATCAGCATCTGATTAGTATTTGCGGTGCCATAAAAGGTGCAGGTGCCGGGCCCGTGGTAAGAGGCCATTTCGGCTTCCATCAGCTTGTCGCGCCCAACCTCACCCGTGGCGAATTGCTGGCGCACCTTGGCCTTTTGATCGTTGGGTAGGCCCGACGTCATCGGCCCGGCAGGGATGAAGATGCCGGGGATATAACCAAATGTGGCCGCTGCGATCACCAGCCCAGGCACGATCTTGTCACAGACACCCAAATAGACAGCGGCGTCAAAGACGTTATGGGACAGGCCCACCCCGGCGGCCAGCGCGATGACGTCGCGGGAAAAAAGCGATAGCTCCATGCCTGTCTGACCCTGGGTCACGCCGTCACACATGGCCGGTACCCCGCCTGCGACCTGTGCTGTGCCGCCCGATGCACGAGCCGCGGCGCGGATCAGATCGGGATATCGTTCAAAAGGCTGATGGGCGGACAGCATATCATTATAGGCAGTGATGATACCGAGATTGGGTGATGGTCCTTCTGTCAGTGCGTCTTTGTCATCGCCCATCGCCGCATAGGCATGTGCCTGATTGCCGCAGGTCAGATGGGCCCGGCGCGGCCCCTCGGCGGCGGCGCGGGCCATGGTATCAAGATATTTGCGCCGCGGCCCTTCGGAACGCGCCCGAATACGATCGGTTACTGCCGCGATAGTGGGGTGAAGTGGCATCTTGAACCTCTGATGGCTGGATTTGGTGGCTTTCGGCGCATAGTAACATGTGCTGTTAGCGCTAACAAGGTGTGGCGGTAGATCATTGCAAAATTGAGGACAATTGGACAAAACTTGCCTTAATCGTGCCATTGAGCGCTGTTATCGGATCACGGCTGAGTTGCGTTTCTTGAGGTCAAAATGAAGTTTCGAAAACTGTTGGTAAGTCTGGTTTTGTTTGTCGGTCTGGTCGCATGTAGCGGCGGGCAGACCGGTGTCAGCAGTGCGGCGCCTGATGGTATCACCCGGTCCTATCAATTGGTTGATCTGAGCTTTTCGGCCCCTGCAGATCTGGAAGTGTCTGAATCAAATGGATACTATCCGTTCGCCGATGTCGTTTGGCGCGGCGATCGCAGGGGACCACGCATCCCACAGATCGCGGCGATGTTCGAAACGGCCTTCGCCCGCAATGCGCAGGTCTTGGGCGGTCGCCAGCGCGTTGTCGTATCAGTGCAATTGGAACGGTTTCACGGTGTGACCGACCGCACCCGGTATTCGGTAGGCGGCGTTTACAATATCATCTTCTTGATGACCGTACGCGACGCCGCATCCGGCGCGGTGATCGAACCCGCCCGGCGCGTTGTCGCAAATCTGGATGCGCCCGGCGGAGCAACAGCCGTGGATCTGGAAGAACGCGGTCAGACCCAGAAAGTCCGTGTTGTCGATTTTCTGACGCAGGTCCTGCGCCGCGAGCTTTCCTGATCCGGCCACTTTTCATACGGGATGAATGCAGGTAAGGGGCGGACATGCAGAACCCAGCCCCCAAAACCGCAACCGTCAGATTAACTCCCAAGGCCGAAGTGCGGGCGATCCGCCATGGTTTTCCCTGGGTCTATGCCAATGAACTGGTGACCGACAGACGCACGCGCGGCCTGGCGCCCGGTACAATCGCTGTACTGGAGGACAGCGCCCGGAACCCATTGGGCGTGGTTGCGGTCAACCCGGCCTCAAAAATCATTTGCAGGATGCTGGATCGTGATCCCGATGCGGTAATCGATCAGGCTTGGTTTGCGGCCCGCATCGCGCGGGCGCTGGCCCATCGAACCCGCCTTTACGATGCCCCGTTTTATCGCCTGATCCATGCCGAGGCCGATGGGTTGCCCGGAGTGATCATTGACCGCTTTGGCGATCTGGCGGTGATCCAGCCTAATGCGGCATGGGCTGATAGCCTGCTGGCCCCACTGGTCGCCGCATTGGTTGCCGTTACCGGCGTCAGCGCGGTGGTATCAAACGGGAGCGGACGCGCGCGTAGTCTGGAAGGGCTGGAAGAGGTTATGAGCGTCCCTCATGGTACGGCCCCTGATGCGCCCATCGCTGTTCCGATGAATGGGGCTACCTATCTGGCGGATGTTATGGGCGGACAAAAGACCGGCCTGTTCTTTGATCAACGCGAGAACCACGCCTTTGCCGCCCGGTTGGCCAAGGGCGGTCGTGTATTGGATATGTTTTCGCATGTTGGTGGCTTTGGGCTGGCCACGCTCGCAGGCGGGGCAGAGACTGTTCTGGCGGTGGATGGATCGCAGCCTGCGCTGGATCTGGCCGGGCAGGCTGCGACACAGATGGGAATGGCTGACCGGATCACAACCCGCAAGGGCGATGCGTTTGATATACTCGCTGCATTGGCCGCAGAGGGCGCGCAGTTTGATCTGGTGATCTGCGATCCGCCCGCCTTTGCGCCGTCACGCCAAGCGCTGGATGCGGGGTTGCGCGCCTATGAACGGATCGCGCGGCTGGCTGCCCCATTGGTGGTCGAAGGCGGATATCTTGGTTTGTGTTCCTGTTCGCATGCGGCTGACCTGACCAAATTCCGCAACGCCTCATCTCGGGGCATCGGGCGGGGTGGCAGGCGCGGCCAGATCATCCATACCGGCTTTGCCGGACCGGATCATCCGTTGATGCCACATCTGGCCGAAAGCGGCTATCTGAAAGCCGTATTTTATCGCCTATGAGGGTACTTATCGACGCTTGCGTGCTTTATCCTACCGTGATGCGAGAGGTCGTGCTAGGGAGCGCCGCCAAGGGGCTGTTCGAGGCGCGCTGGTCTGCGCGTATCCTTGAGGAATGGGCGCGCGCGGCGGCGAAATTGGGACCGGAGCAGGAAGTCGTCGCCAGGGGCGAGGTTGCGGCACTGGGTGCGACATTTCCGGATGCGATTGTGCCAGAGCATGAGGGATGGCAAGGGCGGCTTTGGCTGCCGGATCCGAATGACATTCACGTGCTGGCCGCCGGGGTTGCTGGATCATGCGATGCGATCATGACGATGAATGCCAAGGATTTCCCGGGCAATATTCTAGCAGAGGAAGGATTGTTTCGAGTTAACCCGGATGCTTTTCTGCGCGGGCTTTTGGAAGAGGCCCCGGATCAAGTCCGGGGCGTGGCGGATACTGTTCTGGCCGAGGCGAACCGGCTGTCGGAGCGGCCTTGGGAAATGCGCGCCCTGATGAAAAAGGCGCGCTTGCCGCGGTTCGGCAAAGCGCTGGTATCAAAATCTCTGTGAGATTTTGCACGCAAACTGTCCAAGAATGTTTGCCGTCAAGCCCGCCATTTTGACTCATTCGCCTCAATCGCGGCGATCCGTTGCGGGGTTTTGGGGTGGCTGAGCATCCAGGCCGGGGTGGTCGCCCCGCGCGCGCCGGTGAGTGTCTCCAACTTCGTAAAAAGTGACTTCTGCGGTTCGGTGCCGATCCCGGTCTTGACCAGCAGGGCAGAGGCATAGGCATCTGCCTCAAACTCATCATTGCGCGACAGACGTGCCGCCACAAGCCGCATCAGCAGGCCTGCAATCCATGGCCCGATCCCCGGTAGGAACCGGCCCAGTACCATGGCCAGAGCCGTGCGCATCGCGTTCTGCCCTGAAAAATCTATCATTCGCCGTTTGGAATGGCCAAGGGCGACATGACCCAATTCATGGGCGATGACACAGGCCATTTCTTCGGACGTGACTTCACCCTTACGGTATTTGTTGAAAAAGCCGCGGGTGATAAAAATGCGCCCATCGGGGGCGGCCAACCCATTGACGGGTTCAATTTCGTAGATGTGAACCTTGATCCGTTCGATATCCAATGCCTGCGCCATGCGGTCGGTCAGCACTTTCAGGATCGGATCGGCCAGTTCCGTTGAATTGGCGTCAAGTTCGCGTGAGGTGCGCCAGACCGAAAACCGGTACATCACAAAACCATAAAGGACGGCCAGTAGAATCGGGGCAAGCTTGATCATGCCCTAGATATGGGGCTCCGGCTGGGTTTTGCCAATGTTCGCTTTGTCGCGGGCTTTGCTGGCGCGGATCAGCCAGTAACCCAACCCAATGGCCACGACCAGTGCTGCAATGAAGCCTGACAGATTGCTCATCAATCCGGAAATTTCGGTGATCTGGTCGGCAAAAATGTATCCCAGCCCGACATAGATCGAGACCCAGAAAACCTCGCCCGCGATGCCCCAAAGTGCGAAGCGCGGCCAGCTGAACCGCGACAGGCCGCTGACATAATTGATATAGGGGCCAAGGGGGGCGACCAGCCAGCAGGAAAAAAACACGCTGGACCCACCCCATTTCTGCATGAATGCCTCGGATCTGTCGCGCAACGCCGCGCGACCGGGCTGGATGGTCAGCCAGGTATTCAACTGATCCCCAAGGCCCCGGGCGATCCAATAACCCGCATTGTCCCCAATGACCGCACCGCAAAACGCCGCGGCTGCGACGACCTCAAGCGCGAAATCCTCGGATGCTGCAAACCCGCCCATCACAAGCATCAGCAAAGATGACGGGACGGGCAGGGCCAGACAGCTGAGGAATGTCACGCAAAACAGCAGCGGCACACCATAGTCTATGGCAAGTGCCAGGATGACCTCGGTCATCGGCCAGACCTATTAAATCCGTCACGCCAATCTGCTGCAGCGATTTCAATGCGTTCCTGCATGTCGTCCAAGGACATGTTTTGCTCAATCGCGATGCGATCCAGGGTCGTGCGGTGCGGTGGCCCATCGTCCAAGATACCAAAGGCCTGCTGCACGATCTCGGGCGGTATGTTGTAGGATTGGCCCACATAGCGCGGTGTCATCCAACCAACGAGCGGTTGATCCTGATGCCGGGGGTCAGCCCAATAGATGAAGTGGCTGACGGATCTGACGCCAAAAACCCCGGCCACACACACAACCACCACAAACGCCATCAGCGCCAGCCGGTTGTGTTACCAAAGGTCCTTTATCCGAAGCCAGATCATGATCGTTTAACGTCCCAACAGCCGCATTCCGGCGTCGATCCCCGATAATGTCATCGGTACCATGCGGTCGGCGCCGAAAATTTCTTGCACCATTGTGATGGATTGGGTGTAGGGCCAATAGCGTTGGTCCAGTGGATTGATCCAAAGGTGGTTTGGCCATTGATCCCGGGCGCGGGCCAGCCATGTCTGCCCGGCCTCTTCGTTCCAATGTTCATTGGCACCACCGGGGAAGGCGATTTCGTAGGGTGACATGCTGGCATCGCCCACAAAGACGCATTTGTAATCGGGGCCATAGGTGCGCAACACCTCCCAGGTCGGGGTCTGTGCGTTCCAGCGCCGCCGATTGTCTTTCCACACCCCTTCGTAAAGGCAATTGTGGAAGTAGAAATATTCGAAATGTTTGAATTCTGATTTGGCCGCGCTGAACAGTTCCTCGACCACTTTGATATGCGGGTCCATCGATCCGCCAACGTCGAGAAATAGCAAGACCTTAACCGCGTTGCGCCGCTCTGGCCGGGTTTGCACATCCAGATAGCCGTGTTCGGCGGTGGCCCGGATCGTACCGTCGAGGTCCAATTCATCTGCCGCTCCGTCGCGCGCCCAGCGGCGCAGCCGTTTCAGGGCGACCTTGATGTTGCGCGTGCCCAGCTCGACCGTGTCGTCAAGATTGCGGAAATCGCGCTTGTCCCAGACTTTGACCGCGCGTTGGTGGCGGCTTTCTTTTTGCCCGATCCGCACGCCTTCGGGGTTATAGCCGTAAGCGCCAAAGGGAGACGTACCCGCAGTGCCCACCCATTTATTGCCGCCCTGATGACGGCCCTTTTGTTCCTCAAGCCGTTGTTTGAGCGTCTCCATCAGCTTGTCGAATCCCCCCAAAGCGTCGATTTCGGCTTTCTCGGCATCGGTCAAATGTTTCTCGGCCAGTTTCTCAAGCCAGTCGGCTGGGATATCGACGGCGTTCAGAACCGTATCATCCGGAATTTGATCAAGCCCTTCGAAGGTCGCCGCAAAGGCCCTGTCGAACTTGTCGAGATGGCGTTCATCCTTGACCATCACCGTGCGGGCCAGAAAATAGAACGCATCGACATCATAGGTGGCCAGCCCGGCCTTCATGCCTTCAAGAAACGACAGAAATTCGCGCAGGGATACCGGCACCCCGGTGTCGCGCAGATTGTCGAAGAAGCGCAGGAACATCCGTTTAGTAATAGCCGCGTTCGATAAAGATAAGTACAAACAGACCGACCAACCCAAACAGGATCGCAAAGACCAGCGCCCATTGTATCAGATCAGCCAGTTTGCCGCCGCGTGCACGGGCCCGAAACGCCCCCAAAAGGGCCCCTAGAATAAGTCCGGAAAGCGGGTAGATCATTGTGCTGGTCCTGTTAGCTTGGCGGCGTTTGTGGTGCCAGTGAAGCGATTTCGTTGAGCCGTTCAATCACCGCATCCCTGCTGCCGAACCCGTAGCGTGCCCAACCGAGACTGTCCAGCCGCAGCGCCATGCCTGCGTTAGTATCGCCTTTCAGATCCAGCGCCTCGGCCTTGAACATCATCAGGATCGCCATCAGCGCTGCGTTCTGGTGGCGGCGAGCCACAGGGATCGCGTCATCGGCAATCGCGATTGTTGCATCGGCATCACCCGCGATCAGGGTGAACGCGGTCAGCTGCGCCGCAATATGTGCGGCGTGGATATTGGTGACGGGGCTTTGGCCATAGGCCCGCCCTGCGGTGTTGAAGGCGCCAAGGGCCAGGCTCGCGTCATTGCCCAGTTGCAGCCGTCCAAAGGCGTAATGCGCAAACCCTTCGCGCGGCCCGGTCCAGCCCAGCCTTTGCCCGATATCAACGGCCCGCAAGGCCGCACGTCTGCGTCTGTTGTTCGATGTTCCCCCGCTTAGCGCGGTTTCGATGGCGTCAATCCACTCCCGGGATGTGCTGGAGGGGATGACCCCGCCGCTGCGTTGGCCGCCTGGATTGATCCGCGCCAGGACACGCGGCAGCCTGTCTGCGACCTGCTGTTCGGTCATCCCGCTTTGCAGATCTGGCGCATAAAAGGCGCGCAGGATCAGCATGTCAAACCCGGTCAGGACGGCGTGAATATTGTCATCGTTAAAAACAGAGTCAGGCAGGCGGTAGAGGTCGTTGAGCGGTCCAAGTGCCTGTGCCAGCTCTTCATGCAGGCAATCACGGATTTCCTGCGGTGCGGCGTCGACGGGCAGAAAAATTGCGGCGCGGGTCCGGGTGGGCAGGGTTGCCCAGTCCAGTGTGCTGGTGCCGCGCGCGCGGCGCAGCTCTGACCAGCTCTGTACACGCGGGACCACGAAACAGGCCGCATTTGGTGCAACCCGTTGAAGTTGCCGGGTGGGCACGGGCTGAATGACAATATTGGCGCTGGTCGCAGTGGTCAGTTGGATGTCGATCCTCGCCTCGTTGCGCAAACGGCCCAGAAGGCCATTCAGATCCGGCACCAATGTGGGCGGTGCCGTACCTTCGATGCGGACGGTGATGGGTCCTTCGAACCGGGTAAAGTTAGGCAATTCCCGTCCACTTTCCATCCGAAAGGCCAGATCCACGAAATCCAGCGCGATTTCGGAATTGGGTCGGGTGGATGGCCCGGGACTGACGGCGGCAAAGCTGCGCATTTCGGGGAAGGTCAGCCGGATCGGCTCCGGCTGAGGGGGTGTCTCTGCACAGGCGGCTAGTAGGGCCACCGCAAGCGCGGCAAACCGCCTCATACGGGCCTCTGATATTTGATGAAATTGGTCAATTGACCGACCCGGTCATAAAGCTGACGGCCGGTGTGGTTGTCATCCTGAGTCAGCCAATAGACGGATGGTGACCCGGCTGCATCTGCGGCGGCATAAACGGCCTCGATCAGCTTGCGACCGATACCCTGACCGCGCACCGCCGGATCGGCGTATAGGTCTTGCAGGTAGCAGGTATTTTCAACCCGCCAGCAATGGCGATGGAATAAATAATGGACCAAGCCCACAGGCTGGCCATCCTGTTCGGCGATCAGACAGGTATAGTCCTGTGTGTCATTACCAAGCAGGCGGGCGAATGTGGTTGCATAGACCTCTTCGGTGACACGGCTGCCGTAAAAGGTCAGGTAGCCGGTCCAAAGCTTGCGCCAGTCTTCATGGTCAGCCGCTTGCAAGGGCCGAATGATTATCGGGGCCGGGTTCGTCATTCTCTATTGCTCTTTTCTGCCTCTGGATGACAATACGCCGGAATGCTGGCGTGGCCAGTCAAATAGCCCAATTTGGACCAACTTTGCATGCGTTATCCTGGCATTGTCATCACATTTGGCCACAAATGGTGTTGTTTCGCGTGCATAACCTGCCGAATTCTGCCGGTATCGGCGTGAAAGTTTTGATCTTGCCGGGGTTAGACGGGACGGGTGCGCTCAGTGGGCCATTTATCGAAGCTCTTGCTGTGGACAGTGAAGCGGTTTCTTACCCGGATACCCTGTACAGCTACGATCAGATTTTCGACTGGGTGCAGGATTTTCTACCTAATGCGCAATTTGTTGTGGTCGCAGAATCCTTTTCTGGTCCAGTCGCGGTGCGTCTGGCGCATGCGGGTAATCCGAACCTTCGCGCTGTGGTTTTTGTGGCAACATTCGCGCGCAAAACACGTTACATACCCGGCTTCGTATTGAGCTTATTGTTTCTATTGCCGATCCACACCAAGTTATTCGGTTTTCTCAGTCAGCCAATGTTGATGGGGCGGTGGACAACCAGCCGTTTTCGCAAAGCGTTCCAAGATGCTCTGCGGCTTGTGGCCCATAGGACGCTCATCGACCGGCTTGGGCAGGTCAATCCGGTTGACGTGATAGGCCTTGCGAAATGTATCCCGGTGCCAGCGCTTTATCTGCAGGCCAAATAGGTCCGTCTTGTTCCCGCGCGCGCAGCCAGCGATTTTCAACGGATAAAGACGGTGGAGGGACCGCATTTCCTGCTGCAGGCAAACCCGGCCGATGCAGCGGAGGTGATTGACGATTTTATCACGGCGTTGGACCCGGCGCAGTCTCGCTGAAAGCTTGTAGGACAGATTTTCGCAGGTCAGCCAGTTGTTAGCAATCTTAACATCACAAAATGTGATGTATAGTAGCAAAAGTATTCATTTTTAGAATGTAAGATCTGTCGTTATTGAGGTCCTGCAGTTCGAAATGAAATGGAGGCTGACATGACGAAACGAATGACGGCTAACGGATATACGATGCAACCACCCTTTGCGCCATATCTGGCCAAACTGTTCTGGGTGCTTGTGCTGGTTTGGCTTGGGTTTCTGATCGGGATTGCAACTGATCCGATCGTCCCATTGCCGGAGGTGAACGAGAATGCTGCTCCGTCTGACAGCGTATCAGAAGACTGGCACGGCAATGTGCGCCGCTCGGGTTGGGGTACATGACAACTGCAGCTTGCTGACAACACCAATCCACACAAACGGGCGCCGCACCGGTGGGTGCGGCGCCGCAGTTTTCGATTGCTCTTTTCAACTTCGGGGCTTTCAGTAAACATCGAAACTGACCAGTTAACTCATCGAACTCGGAGCCATTGCCCCATGCGTTATATGTGTCTTGTTGGCGCCGTTTTGGCCGGGGGCGCAGTATCTGCGCAGCCATACAGCCAAAGCATGGCTGAATGTGGGGCTTTGGCCAGTATCTCCGCCGATTGGGTGATGAACCCTGATGTTCAGGCAGTCTTTGCCCTGATGGAGGAAAGGTTTGTCAGTGCCGCCCATTTACAGGCTGAGCGTGAGGCGATTGTTGATCCCGGTGCGATGATAACAGCGCAGTTTGCAGCCAAGAAAGCGGAATGGGCCTCGCGTGGCCGTTGGGTTGTGATGTCGCAGGACTACGAAGATTGGATCGATTACTGCCGGTCTTTCGCGCGGGCGCACGGGATCGACCTGGGCACTTAGCGCTGGCCACGCGCCATGAAGGCCAACCGTTCGAATAAATGCACGTCCTGTTCATTTTTTAGCAACGCGCCATGCAGTTTCGGCAGGGCATTGGCCCCTTCGCGCTTGATATCCTCAGCGCTCAGATCCTCTGCCAGTAGCAGTTTCAGCCAGTCGAGCACTTCGGAGGTTGATGGCTTCTTCTTCAACCCGGCCTGTTCGCGGATCTCAAAGAACTGGGTCAGGGCGGTGGTCAGCAGCGCCTCTTTGATGCCGGGATGGTGGACCTCAACGATCTTGCGCATCGTGTCCATGTCTGGAAAGCGGATGTAGTGGAAAAAACAGCGGCGCAGGAATGCGTCGGGCAGTTCCTTTTCATTGTTCGAGGTGATGATGACGATGGGGCGGTGGATCGCTTTGACCGTCTCGCCGGTTTCGTAAACGTGGAATTCCATCCGATCGAGTTCCTGCAACAGGTCATTTGGAAACTCGATATCCGCCTTGTCGATTTCGTCAATCAGCAGCACCACCTTGCCAGCTGCGCCGAAGGCCTGCCAGAGCTTGCCCTGTTTGATATAGTTCCCCACATCGTGCACGCGTTCGTCGCCCAACTGGCTGTCGCGTAACCGGCTGACCGCATCGTATTCGTACAATCCCTGCTGCGCCTTGGTGGTTGATTTAATGTGCCATTCGATCATCGGCAGGCCCAAAGCAGCACTGACCTGACGAGCCAGTTCGGTCTTGCCTGTGCCCGGCTCGCCTTTAACGAGCAATGGACGTTCCAGAGTCACCGCGGCATTGACCGCCATGTTCAGATCATCAGTGGCAATATAGCTTTCGGTGCCTGTGAATTGCATGTTTTTCAACCTCTTATATGCGCCATTAACCTAACACCTCATCAAGGATCATCAACACCCCGCCATCGTGATAAAACAGGGGGTGACAGCGCTTGGACAAGGGAGTAAACCCGCCAGCAAATATGGATCGTGACACGGGTGGGTGGCTCGAAGTCGCGTGGGAGAATTAAAGGTATGACGATGAAAGCTGAAGTTTTTCTGCCAGAAGATTATCGCCCCGCTGAGAGCGAACCATTTATGAATGAACGGCAAACCGAGTATTTCCGACGTAAACTTTTGAACTGGAAATCCGAACTATTGGAAGACAGCCGCGACACGGTCGCAGGCATGAAGGACCAGACCCGCAATATCCCTGACGTGGCTGATCGCGCATCCGAAGAAACGGACCGTTCATTGGAATTGCGTACGCGCGACCGCCAACGAAAGCTGGTCAACAAGATTGACGCCGCCCTGCGTCGTATTGATGAAGGCGAATACGGTTATTGCGAAAAGACCGGTGAGCCGATTTCGCTGAAACGACTGGATGCCCGCCCCATCGCGACGATGAGCCTTGAGGCGCAAGAGCGTCACGAGCGCCGCGAAAAAGTGCATCGCGACGACTGATATGTCCCGCAACAGAGGCCGCGACGTCGCTATCATCGGCGGTGGAATCGGCGGCCTGACCGCAGCACTTGCATTTGCCCGGACCGGTGCACGCGTCACCGTATATGAGCAGGCCCCCGCGTTGACTGAAGTGGGTGCCGGTCTGCAGATCAGCCCGAATGGTGCGCGTGTTTTGGCCAAGCTTGGCCTGTCCGATGCGTTGTCCGCCAGCGGGATCAAGGCGACTGCTGTGACGCCGATGGATGGGATATCGGGTGAGCAAATCGCCCGTTTTGATGTCTCAACGCAGACCCCGCCTTACGTCTTTTTTCATCGTGCTGCGTTGGTTGATTTGCTGGGCCGGGCCTGTACTGCACAAAGGGTTGATATCAGGCTGGATGCACGGATCACCGATTTCCGCCCCGATGGATCGTTTCAGACAACGGGTGGCATCATGCATCCTGATCTGACCGTCGGTGCGGACGGGATCAACTCTGTCCTGCGCAGCCAGATTAACGCGAGCCAAAAGCCGTTCTTTACCGGCCAGGTGGCCTGGCGCGCGATGATCAAGCAGCCCGATCAGGACCCGGTTGCTCGGGTCTGGATGTTGCCCGGGCGGCATGTCGTCACCTATCCGCTGGGTGGTGACCGGTTAAACATCGTAGCCGTCCAGCAGCGCGCCCAATGGGCGGATGAAGGCTGGCACCATGCAGATGATCCCGGCAATCTGCGCGCCGCTTTTGCGGATGCGTCATGGCAGATCAGGTCGTTTTTCGGTGAGGTGGAGCAGGTTAATCTTTGGGGTCTCTATCGTCACCCCGTGGCTGAAAATTGGTTTGAGGGGCGATGTGTCCTTTTGGGTGATGCGGCGCACCCAACGCTGCCTTTTTTGGCGCAGGGGGCTAATCTGGCGATTGAAGATGCCTATGTTCTGGCACGGTCTTGTGATGAAAATCCGGATCTGGATGCTGGATTGCACGCCTATCAGTCCGCCCGGAAGCCGCGCGTCACCCGCGCGATCAAAGCAGCCAACACTAATGCCACCAAATATCATCTGTCAGGCACGCGCCGCCGTGTCGCCCATGCCGGGTTACGCATCATGGGTCGCTACGCGCCCAATGCGTTCCTGCGCAGGCTTGGCTGGCTTTATGATCACGATGTGACGGCCTGATTTACCAGTTGCGCGATGCCTTATGCGTCACCCGTTCCAAAACCTCGTGACTGCGCCAATCGACGCGGTAAATCTCATCCTCGATCCGCATATAGACCCAGCCATCGCTGACCGTGGGCAGCCCGTAATAGCGCGCATTCATCAGCATAGAATACTGACCGCGTTCCAGCACCTGACCGATTTCAACAGGGCCGGGGCGGGGTGTCGTCGGTTTGGGAATGGCAACGCAAGCCGTGCCTGCAACGGCGATCCGGCATTGGGCCACGCCCATCTGGGGCAGGGCGGCGACAATAAATATGGAAAGTAACAATCGACCGAGCATCAGAACATACCCTCAGATTTCAAACGTTAGCCCGACGTTTCTTATTGTGTCGATTATGCGGATTTCAGGCCGCCAGATCAACCCAGACAGGGACGTGGTCTGATGGTTTCTCGCGCCCGCGCACATCTACCTCAATCCAGCAATCGTTCAGAAGGTCAGCACATTGCGGTGTCAGCAGGAAATGATCGATGCGGATACCGTCGTTTTTATCCCAAGCGCCGGCCTGATAGTCCCAGAAGGAATAGTGCTCCGATCCGGTTTCGCGTGCGCGGAAGGCTTCGGTAAACCCGAGGTTCTGGATACGCCGGAACGCATCGCGGCTTTCCATCCGAAACAGCGCGTCGTCGCGCCACGCATCGGGGCGGGCGGCGTCCTCTGCTTGTGGGATGATGTTGTAATCCCCGGTCATCAGCGCGGGTTCTTCGGCGGCCAGCAGCTCCTGCGCGCGGGCCTGCAGCCGTTCCATCCAGCGCAGTTTGTAGTCGTATTTCGGCCCCGGTGCCGGGTTGCCATTGGGCAGGTAAAGCCCGCAGATGCGGATCGCCTTTTCGCCCACAACGGTCGCTTCGATGTAACGCGCCTCTTCATCGTCGACGCCTTCACGCCCAGCGCCAGCAGCACCGGGCAAGCCGCGCGTCACATCCTCCAACGGCAGCTTTGACAGGATTGCGACGCCGTTGAAGCCTTTTTGCCCATGGGTTTCGACATTGTAGCCCTTGTCTTCGAAGACATCGCGGGGGAAGCCCTCATCAACCGTCTTGATCTCTTGCAAGATAGCGACATCTGGTTGGGCGTCGTCGATCCAGTCGGTCAGGGCACCGATGCGGGCCTTGACCCCGTTGATATTGAACGTAGCAATTTTCATGGCGGCCCCCGTGCTTTGCCTGCTGTTGTGGCGCATGATCCCAGGGGGGGCAAGACCGTTCGGACGCCACGTCAATCTTGATCGGATGCCAGCACGTTGCCAGATTGGATGGACAAAGAGGAGGCACCCGACATGATCCCGACACTGAAAGTTCTGCTGCATATGGGTACGTTGCACCGGCTTTTCCCGTTTTGGGTCATCGGTATGACAGTGCTGATCGCCAATTTCGGGGCGCTGGTTCTGGTCGCCTTTGCATACGGCGTAGTTCTGCAGTTCTTTGTCGAATATGTGATGCACCGATTTCTTTACCATCGCGAACCCCCGACGGAGCAGGGCGTGTTCAACGACCTTTATCGCAGCCATATCGGGCATCATGAATTCCCGGCCGATCCGGAATTCTTTGCCGGTAATGATCACTGGTATGCGGTGAAATTCGGCGTGATCTCTGCCGCCTTACATGCGCTGATCTTGTGGCCGTTCATTGGGCTGTCGGCTGCTGCGGTGTTCGGTGTTGTGGCACTGTTCGCCGGTTCGATTTCTGCCTTCACTTTCTATGAGTACTGCCACACGATTGCACATCTGAATGTGAAGAAGGGGTGGTTCGGTGAACGTGTGACGCGCAGCCATCTGGCGCATCACTATCAGGACCATGATGCGACATTCCATGTCAGTTTTGGTATGGGTTGGATTGATCGGCTATTCGGCACGAAGCATGACAAGGCAGTAGCCCGCGAACGGTTTGACCGTGAAACGATGTTGAGCCTCGGGATGGACCCAGAGGATTTGCGGCTCGTGACAGCCCGCAAAGCGTTTGGTGTGGTCAATAAGCCAGGCGCGAAGCGCCACGCTTGAGCATCACATAGAAAAGGACGTACCGCAGCCGCAGGAGCTGGTGGCATTGGGGTTGTTGATCACAAAGCGCGCCCCGATCAGTTCTTCGCTGAAATCAATTACCGCGTCCGCCAGAAAAGGCAGGGAGACGCTGTCGATTACAACCGTCTCACCCTTCTCGGACAGGACCAGATCATCCTCTTTCGGCTCATCAAGGTCAATTTCGTACTGAAACCCGGAACATCCGCCACCCTCAACGGCCACGCGCAGCGCCTTTCCTTGCGATGACGCCCCAATCTCGGCCAGTCGTTCAAAGGCCCGTTCGGTCACTTTTGGTGGAATTGTCAGCATCTTACGGCCCTATCGGTTCGCGTTCAATTGCAATATAAGGGCGGCAGGCAAGACGAACAAGACAGGCAGACAACATGGCAGCGCCATATGCGACCGACCCCGCCAATCCGCGGGGCCGTCTTTATGCTGAGGAGGAAAGTGCGTTCCGCTCCCCCTTTCAGCGTGACCGCGACCGGATCATTCATGCCAGCGCCTTTCGGCGACTCAAGCATAAGACACAAGTGTTCATCGAACATGAGGGCGATTATTTCCGCACCCGGCTGACCCATTCGATTGAGGTGGCACAGGTGGCGCGGACTGTGGCGGCGGCGCTGGATCTGAATGTGGAACTGACCGAGGCGGTCGCACTGGCCCATGATTTGGGGCACACGCCGTTCGGGCATACGGGGGAGGAGGCGCTGGACGCGCTGATGCAGCCCTATGGCGGGTTTGATCACAACGCGCAGGCGCTGCATATCGTCACCAATCTGGAGCGGCATTACGCAGAATGGGACGGGCTGAACCTGACCTGGGAAAGCCTTGAAGGGATTGCCAAGCATAACGGACCGGTCACCGGCGACATTCCTTATGCGTTGGCCGCCTATGATGCCCGGCATGATCTGGAACTGAACACCCATGCCAGTGCAGAGGCGCAGGCGGCCGCGTTGGCGGATGATATTGCTTATAATAATCATGACTTACATGATGGACTTCGTGCGGAACTTTTCAGTACGGATGAACTGGCCGAATTGCCGATCCTCTGCGATTGCTTTGCCCGGGTTGATGCGAAGTATCCGGGCCTGAATTATTATCGTCGGCGGCATGAGGCATTACGCCGGTTCTTTGGCGTGCTGGTTGAGGATGTGATCACCGTCAGCCGCCGCAACCTGAACGATCTCAACCCGGCTTCCGTGCATGACATTCGCCACGCCGGACGGATGGTCGTCCAATTTTCTTCGGAACTTTGGACGGACTTGAAAGTTATCCGTCAGTTCCTTTTTAAGAAGATGTATCGCGCACCCGCGGTCGTCGAGATGCGCGTGGTGGTCACCAAGATGATCAATGATCTGTTTCCGTTCTTTATGCAAAATACCGATGAATTGCCCAAGCAATGGCGCAAAGATGTGGCCGATGCCCCGGATGAAACCGTGCTCGCCCGGATTGTGGCCGACTACATCGCGGGTATGACCGATCGGTTTGCTATTCAGCAGCATAAGCGCTTGATTGGGAGCGCGGAAATTCCAGCAGGGGTTATTGATGGCAATTGAATCGGAAGCAGGGGCAATGGCCCCGGTAATGGCCTTTGCGTTGGTGGGGGCATTGGGCGTGGGGTCACAATGGTTGGCGTGGCGGCTGCGCATGCCCGCAATTGTGCTGATGCTGGTGGCCGGTATCCTGATTGGCCCTGTTGCCGGGGTATTTGACCCGGCCCGTGATATCGGGGTCCTGATGGGGCCAATGATATCCATTGCGGTGGCGATTATCCTGTTTGAAGGGGGGTTGACGCTTAATTTTCACAAACTCAACGATGCCGCTGTTGGGGTGAAACGGCTTGTCTTTATCGGCGCACCGCTGGGCTGGCTGACCTCGGCGCTCGCGCTGCATTATGCTGCGGGGCTGAGTTGGGAAAGTGCGGCGGTCTTTGGTGGGATCATGATTGTGACCGGCCCGACAGTAATTGCCCCGCTTTTACGCACGGCGCGATTGTCAAAACGCCCGGCGGCATTGCTGCAATGGGAAGCGATCGTCAATGATCCCATCGGGGCGTTGGCGGCGGTGCTGGCATTCGAGGTTGTGCTGGTCTTGAATACGGCAACGACCGTCAACGCGGCGATCATGGATCTGTTGACTGGCATTGCCGTGGCCTCGGCCCTTGGGGGGGCCGCCGGGTATGGGTTGGCACGGGCGTTCAAACGCGGTTCGGTGCCCGAATATATGAAGGTGCCGGTTCTATTTGCATTGCTTTTGGCCGTCTTTGGGGTGTCGGATTCCGTATTGCATGAAAGTGGGCTGTTGGCCGTCACGATCATGGGGATTGTGATCGCCAATGCCAACCTGCCTAGCTACACCGAACTCAGGCGTTTCAAGGAACATGCCACGGTTCTGCTGGTCTCGGGCGTATTTATCCTGCTTGCGGCTGGGTTGAACCTTGAGGCCGTGCAGAAGCTGGACTGGCGGGCCGTCGTCTTTGTGCTCGCCGTTATCCTTGTTGCGCGCCCATTGACTGTCTTCGTGTCGATGCTTGGATCGGGCGTGCCGTTCAAAGAACAAGTGCTGATCGCACTGACAGGCCCGCGCGGCGTTGTACTCGTTGCTGTGGCAGGATTGTTCGGCGAACGTTTGCTGTCACTGGGGTTTGAGGATGCAGGTCAGATCGCGCCCTTGGCTTTCGTGCTGGTGGCCGTGACGGTTGTCTTGCATGGCTTTACGCTGGCACCCTTTGCGCGGTGGCTTGGCCTGACCGGGGCGGATACGCCGGGTGTGATCATCATCGGCGGTTCAGCATGGACAACCGCCTTTGCCGAAGCGTTGCAAAAGGCAGAGATACCGGTGCTGATGAGCGATCCAAATTTCGGAAAATTGCGCGCTGCGCGCCGCGCGGGGATCAACACGTTTTCTGGTGATATTCTCTCGGAGGGGGCCGAAGAACGCGTGGAGCTTGTCAGCTATGCCACCGTGGTCGCAGCCACTGATAATGACGCCTATAACACGCTGGTCACGACCGACCTGGCCCCTGAATTCGGGCGCGACAACGTGTTTCAGGTGATGCGCGAGAAAAGCGAAAGCGCGCGCCACCAACTGCCCCGCACGCTGGGCGGGCGCGAGTTTGGCGCTGAGGAGACCCATGCAGGTATGGAGCGGCTGATCCGCGATGGCTGGACCTTCCGGGTAACAGGATTGACCGAGGAATATAGCCTAGCCGATTGGCGTAGCGCCCGGCCGGAGGCGCATTTGTTTGCCCAGATCGGGCCGAGTGGTGATATCCGACTGATCCGCAAGGATGAGGATATCAAGAATGGGAAGGAGGCCCGGATCATCGCGTTGCTGTCGCCGGGGGAGGCGGATGGTGAAAAACCACCAGCCTAATGGTGTTGGGATATCTGCGTATTGCCAAGCCTAACGGCACTTGATTGCAGATTTTGGAACCGCTCCGGCTAGAAATCGCGGATGGTTCAGCACTGCCCATAACGTACGCACACCACGTTCAGCCATAGCGCCATCATGCATTTCGAGCGCATGTATGCTCCCGCTGGAGATCGCTGTTATCTCTGCCAAGTCAGCGACCTCCAGCCCCGCTTTTTCACGGTAATGTTTCAACTTACTGAATGCGCACTTACGGTCCTCATTGGCCTCGACAGGAAGTGGTGAAGGCTTGCTCGTTACCGGGTTCTGCGCGGTTTGCTCATTGAACTGACCCCATAAGTCCTTTACCACGTCATATGTGACAGCGGCAGTGAGTCCCATCCCTAAGTTGGTGACGAAACTCTGAAACTGCTTTGAACGGCGAATTGATTTTTCAAAGAAATGCTCAGCTAGATCAGTGCGGGACATGCGTAAGTTGTCTTGGGTGTTCTTTCCAACATATTGGCAGTCAACCTTGCCGTCCTCTAGCAACTTTTTCAGACGCTCATACTCCAGAAAGAACCGCTCATCGGCCATCTCTAGTGTCAGCCAATCCTCTTTCATTTTATCCAAAATCAAATACCCCAAAACAGCCAGTGGTAAAAACCTAACGATTGATGTGGTGAATTGCAAAACTAGGCACGAGCTTGATAACGTTGGACGATCCGCTGATGTGATCCTATGTGATGTTCTTCACAGCTTTCCGAATACATCACCGCTGACCGGAAACGGCTTGGGCCTGCGGCCTCGGCCCAGCGGTCGGACGTGCAGTTGTTATTTGCTCCTTTCATGGGGGCAGGATAAAGTGCCTCATCGTTTGTGGTTTTGATGAAATGCAGCAGCGTATCGGTGTTGCGGCCAGCAGATCGCAGGCTTCTACCCATGATGTGCCTGCCTGCGCGTTGCGCAGGGCGGCGTCAAAGCAGGGCAGTTCGTTCCATTCGTCGCCGCGAGCGGGGAGATGCACCTCTTTTTCTGCCCGTCCGCCCATCATCATACCAGACCAGAAACTGGCTGATCCAATGCGCACGGCGCCTGATGATATCCTTGATCGAGATGCCACTATCCTTTCGGGTCGCTGTCGCCTCATCAAGTGGCGTGATCAATTTTGCAGCTTTGCATATTCCTTGTGTGTCACGGCGTTCAGGTCGGTCTTGCTGGTTGCGGCGGGGCAGGGCATATCCGATATTGTATGGGCTTTGCTTGACGGAAGCTGCAAAAGCGGCATTGATTGGGATCAAAGCGGGGTTTGCCCGGCGGCATTGATTGACGCGGGCGCGCGGGGTGATACATCGGGGCCATAACAATAGGCCCGATGATATGAACCTCTTCACCAATATCCGTAACCTTGTCCTGTCCTGCATTGATGATCTGACCGTCGCAGGCACGTTGCCTGATGGGTTGGCCACCGCTGCTGTCACGGTTGAGCCACCCCGTGACGCGGGGCATGGCGATATGGCGACGAATGCGGCCATGGTGCTGGCCAAACCGGCGAAGATGAACCCCCGTGCAATTGCCGAGGCGCTGGCCGACCGGTTGCAGGCTGATCCGCGCATCACGGCGGCAGAGGTTGCAGGCCCCGGTTTCCTGAACATGCGGCTGGACCCGAGCGTGTGGCAGAGCGTCGTGAAGGCCGCGCTGGCAGATCCGAGCTATGGCCAGTCCGGGCTGGGGCGGGGACAAAAAATGATGGTCGAATATGTCTCGGCCAACCCAACCGGCCCACTGCATGTTGGCCATACACGGGGTGCAGTCTTTGGCGATGCGCTGGCGCGGCTACTGGACTATGCGGGCTTTGATGTCACCAAGGAATATTACATCAATGATGGTGGGGCGCAGGTTGATGTGCTCGCTCGGTCTGTTTATTTGCGATATCTTGAAGCGCATGGGCAGGATGTTGCCTTTGAAGACGGCACCTATCCCGGTGATTATCTGGTGCCCGTTGGTCAAGCACTGAAAGCCAAGGTCGGCGATGCTTTTGTGGACAAAGGCGAACAGTTCTGGCTGGAAGAGGTGCGTGAATATTCCACCGACGCCATGATGAACCTGATCCGTGAAGACTTGGCCCAGCTTGGCGTCACCATGGATAACTTCTTTTCCGAAAAATCGCTTTATGGCACAGGGCTGATCGAAAAGGCGATTGATGAGCTGGATGAGAAGGGCCTGATTTATCAAGGCGTGCTGGAGCCCCCCAAAGGCAAGATGCCAGAGGATTGGGAACCGCGCGAGCAGACCCTGTTCAAATCCACCGAACACGGCGATGACGTGGACCGTCCGGTGAAGAAATCGGACGGCTCATGGACTTATTTCGCCCCCGATATCGCCTATCACTATGACAAGGTGCAGCGCGGCTTTGACCAACTGATCGACGTCTTTGGTGCGGATCATGGCGGCTATGTCAAACGGATGAAGGCGGCTGTGTCGGCTCTGTCCGATGGCAAGGTGCCATTGGATGTGAAGCTGACCCAGCTGGTGAAGCTGTATAAGAACGGCGAGCCGTTCAAGATGTCGAAACGGGCGGGCACCTTTGTCACCCTGCGCGACGTGGTTGATCAGGTTGGTGCAGATGTCACGCGGTTCCATATGCTGACGCGCAAGAATGACGCCCCACTGGATTTCGATTTTGACAAGGTGTTGGAACAATCCAAGGATAACCCAGTTTTTTACGTCCAATACGCCCATGCGCGCGTCAATTCGGTGCTGCGCAAGGCGCAGGAGGCCGGGATCGCTGTGGATGATGCGACCCTGACAAATGCTGATCTGACAAAGTTGGGCCATGAGGCCGAATTGACGCTGGCCAAGAAGCTTGCGGAATGGCCGCGTTTGGTTGAAATCGCAGCCAAGGGGCATGAACCGCACCGGATCGCGTTTTACCTTTATGATCTGGCATCAGAACTGCATGCGCTTTGGAATAAGGGCAATGAAGATACATCGTTGCGGTTCCTGCAAGAGGGTGACTCAGAAACAACACAGGCGAAAATTGCGCTGATCCGGGCCACGGCAATTGTTATTTCGCATGGATTGGGTATTCTTGGCGTCACTCCGGCGGAAGAGATGCGATAACGCGCCATCGCCGGGGCATGAGCAGTTCTAACATGACCCATAAGCCGAAAACGGCACGGGCGGTGAGGCAAAGATGGCAGTTTATGATGAGGGGTTCGCCCCAACAGGCGGCGCATCGCGCACAGGTTTATTGGTAAATTACGCAGGCGCGGCGATGTCGCTGGCGTTGATCATTGGCGTCAGTTTCTGGGGCTACAAGCTGATCATGCGTGATGTCAGTGGCATCCCTGTAGTGCGGGCGATGGAGGGTGAGATGCGGGTGCTGCCCGATAATCCCGGCGGCGATGTGGCCCGGCATACTGGCCTTTCGGTAAATGAAGTTGCCGCTGTGGGCGAGGCGGGTGGCCCCGAGGATCGTCTGGTGCTTGCCCCGGCAACGCCCGGTTTGGCGCAGGAAGACCTTGACGCCCAGCCACTTGCCGAAGCCGATGAGATTGTCGTGCAGGAAACTACCCAGATCGTCCGGGCGGCGGTACGTGATGCGACGGCTTTGCAATCCGACAATGCGCCGCTGAGCGCAGATGATATTCTCGCCCTTGCCGACCAGATTGCGGCTGGCACAGAAGCGGATGAACCCGCAGCCTCTGTTGAGACAATCGCACGTTCGGTCCCCGGCGTTGCCACCTCCGTGCGGCCGGCCCTGCGCCCAGCAAGCCTGAGAGTCACACAGCCGGCACCCGCCACCCTACCTGCAACAGCTGATGAGCAGGAAGTGGCGGTCAGCACTGAAACCTTTGCCCCGGGCACCAATTTGGTACAGTTGGGTGCCTTCCCGTCACCAACGCTTGCCGCGACAGAGTGGGAGCGTTTGCAGAGTCGATTTGCCCAATTGATCGGGAATCGTGATCGGGTCATTCAGGTCAGCAACCAAAGCAGCGGCACATGGTATCGGCTGCGCGCTAGCGGATTTGAGGACCGGGCCGCGGCGAAGCGGTTTTGCGCCGCCTTGGCTGCCGAAGGGGCCGATTGCGTTCCTGTGACTGTCAACTGAATGGCGCTGAATGCGACGATCCTTGGACCTGAAGGGCAGGGTGTAACGGATTGGGAACGCGGTTTTTTCCGGGATACCCAACCGCTTGGCTTCATCCTGTTTGCTCGCAATATCGAAGATCCTGATCAGCTACGGCGTCTGACATCCGAACTGCGCGATGCGGTGGGGCGCGATGCGCCGATCCTGATTGATCAGGAAGGCGGGCGGGTGCAGCGGATGCGTAGCCCGCATTGGCGCGAATATCTGCCCGCGTTGGATCAGATGCGCCGCGCGCGTGACCCGATGCGTGCGCAATGGATCCGCAACCGGCTGATCGCGGTGGAACTGCATGATGTGGGGATCGACGTGAACTGCGCGCCGCTGGCTGATCTGGTTGAGGATGATACCCATCCTGTCCTGTTGAACCGGCTCTACGGGGCGGATACCGACACAGTAGTTGCCGCGGCACGCGTTTGTGCCAATGCCCATCTGGCCGGTGGTGTGCTGCCCGTGGTTAAACATATCCCCGGCTATGGGCGTGCATCGGTGGATAGCCATAAGGACCTGCCGACCGTGCGGGCCGACCGCGCGGCGCTGGACTTGCATGATTTCGCCCCCTTCAAGGCGTTGAACGATATCGCCATGGGGATGACGGCCCATATCGTCTTTACCGATATTGATCCGGATGCACCTGCTACGACATCACGCCGTATGATGCAGGTCATCCGCGAGGAGATCGGTTTTGACGGGCTGTTGATGACTGACGACTTGTCGATGGAGGCACTGTCAGGCACCATCGCCGAACGCGCTACGGCGGCCATGAAGGCAGGCTGCGACATCAACCTGCATTGCAATGGGCGGCCTGACGAAATGCAGGCCGTGGCAGATGCATCCGGCGATATGACGGCGGCGGCGCAGACCCGCGCAAATCGCGCTTTGGCGCAGCGAAAGCCCCCTGAACACATTGACATCCCGGCCTTGGAAGCGGAACTTGCAGCGCTACTGAGCTAAGGGATCCGATGCAGGGCGAAGAGTTTCAAGAAGACACGATGAGTGTCAGCGAGCGTGTCGCCGCTGAGGCCTTGATCGTGGATGTTGGTGCCTTCGAAGGCCCGCTTGATTTGCTACTGACCTTATCGCGGACCCAGAAAGTTGATTTGCGCCAGATTTCCATTCTTGCGCTGGCGGAACAATATCTTGCATTCGTGGAGCAAGCGAAACAGCTGCGGCTGGAACTGGCGGCGGACTATCTTGTGATGGCAGCCTGGCTGGCCTTCCTCAAATCGCGCTTGCTGTTGCCGCCTGACCCGACCGAAGAGGGCCCATCAGGCGAAGAGCTCGCCGCCCATCTGGCGTTTCAGCTGGAAAGGCTGGAGGCGATGCGCAACGCCGCTGCCAAGCTGATGGCGCGCGATCAGCTGGGCCGCGATTTCTTTGCCCGAGGCATCACCGAAGATGTGCAGCGCGTGCGCAAGTTGACCTATACCGCGACCCTGCTTGATCTCATGCAAGGCTATGCCCGAATCCGCACCCGGGACGATTTCCGCCCCTTCGTGATGGACCGCGCCCATGTGATGACGATGGAGCAGGCGCTGGACCGGATGCGCCATCTGATTGGGTTTGCCGGTGACTGGACAGATATTTCCAGCTATCTGCCGGATGGTTGGAATGCTGACCCACAGCGCGTGCGCTCCACCACCGCCGCCACGTTTGCCGCCAGTCTGGAACTGGCCAAGGAAGGCAAGATCGAGATCAGACAGGGCGATATGTTTGCGCCCATTCAAATCCGCAAGAAGGCCCCGAGGGATGAGTGACCCAAAAAATGACAGCCTGTTCGAAGCCCCACCGATGGGTGAACAGGAACGTATGGTCGAGGCGATCCTGTTTGCCACGGCGGACCCGGTCACGGTCAAGGAACTGACCGGGCGGATGCCGCATGGATGCGACCCGGCAGAGGCGATTGCCCATCTGCGCAAACGCTATGACGGGCGGGGGGTCAATATTGTGCGTGTTGGCGATGCTTGGGCAATCCGCACGGCACCTGACCTTGGGTTCCTGATGCAGAAGGAAACGGTCGAGACCCGCAAATTGTCGCGTGCCGCGATCGAAACTTTGGCGATTGTGGCCTATCACCAGCCGGTCACCCGTGCGGAGATTGAGGAAATTCGTGGTGTCAGCGTCAGCCGTGGTACAATTGACCAGCTGATCGAGATGGAGTGGATCAGGTTTGGCCGTCGTAAGATGACGCCCGGTCGCCCTGTGACATTTGTTGTCACGCAAGAGTTCCTTGACCATTTCGGGTTAGAGAACGCGCGTGATCTGCCAGGGCTGAAAGAACTGCGTGCTGCCGGTCTTCTTGAAAACAGACCACCGCCGGGTGCTGCTGGACTGGGCGAAAAAGATGATGAGGACGAGGAAGATGATGATCAGACCGAACTGTTCGAGGAGGAGTGATCCCCGACCAATCCGATCTGAATAGTCATGATTTGCTGTGATAGGACACTAGAAAAAGATGTCGTCCCCTGGGAGCCCAATGCCAAGAACAGTGACGTCGACAGTGGCCGTGCTACCGCCTTCGATCTGATAGTCAAAGCTGGTGTTGGCTGACTCAAAGTTATTCAAAGCGTCGAAGTCACCATTGGCAGAGAAGTCGAAAGTGCCATCGGCATAGATCATCAACTGCCCACCATTACTGCCATCGACGATCTGTGCCACCGCATTCGCATCGCCATTCACGCCGATGACATCACCGTTATAGATAAAGTTATCAACGCCATCAGTGCTGGTGTCATTTGCAAGGACTGACAGCTCACCGGTTGACAGCGTGTCGGTTGTCCCGTCGGTTTCAAATCCTTCGTTCTCCAAAACCGTCAGCGCATCGTTGTTTGCGGTGTTGGTGAGTACCGGTTCATCGGGCTGATCGGGCGTGTCAGGAGAAGTTCCGCCAATTTTCAAGGAATCGTCGCGGCTGCCGTCGATTTCGCCGACTGACGTCAAGCGGACGGCAAAATCCTGTGCCAGGATATCATCGAGGGTCAGGTCCTGGCTCTCATGGCTCAGGATGAATGTGGTTTCCTGAATGTCGTCGGTCGCCATCCCTGAGGTGCCGAGTTGCACACCACCGTCGAACTTGCCGTATTCATTGACCACCTCGCCATTGATGTTTGTGAATGAATCGATCTTGGTCACCTTGTCCGCCGAAAAGTTCTCGTCCGTGACGTCGGTACCGCTGACCTGCAGGCCGTTTGTAAGGCTGTCATCAGCCAGGTCGAAATAAAGGGCGTTCAGATCGCCAATTGTTCCGGTGGACTCATCGACGCTTAGTGTAAACTGCAATGTGCCATCATCCAGTTCTGTGACGGTCACGACGACGTTTACCACATCGCTAAGTTCAAATGTCAGGCTGGCCATGTTAGGGTCTCTCCTCAATCATACATGCTAGGCGATGGATGGCCAAAAAGCTGTGCAGAGCTATGTTTGAATTGCGGCAAATCAGAGAAGATGCATGAATGTTTGATGTACATTTTGTTCATCTTTATCGTGTCCATTCAGAGGAATTGCCGGATACGGTGACGTAGGATTAACCATGAAATTAAGGCGCTAACGGCGTTCGGGAGCAGGCTCATGAACATGAACAGACTGATCAACATGGCAACACGGATGTTGATGCGCAAAGGAATGAACACGGGAATCGACTATATGGCGAACCGGGGAAAACGTCCCGAAGATATGACACAAGAGGAAAGGCGGGCCGCGCAATCTGCCCGGCAGAACACGCAAAGCGCGCGTCGCAGCTTGCGTTTCATGCGGCGCTTTATGCGTTGACGTGCGGAGGGCGTATCGTCAGGACTTGAAGTGCTTTGACAGTTTCAGGCCCTGCCCCTGATAGTTCGACTTGATCTCGCGCCCATATAGCGCGTCTGGCATCGCTGCCATGTTTTCGTAAACCAGCCGCCCGACGACCTGCCCATGTTCCAAAACGAACGGGGCCTCGTGGCAGCGCACTTCCAACACGCCGCGTGATCCGGCGCCGCCTGCTTCGGCATAGCCAAAACCGGGGTCGAAGAAGCCCGCGTAATGCACCCTGAATTCACCAACCATCGCCAGATAGGGCGCCATTTCAGCCGCTTGCAACGGTGGGATGACAATCGCCTCACGACTGACAAGGATGTAAAACGCGCCGGGGTCAAGGATGATCCAGCCCTTACCGGTATGCACCGGCTCCCAGAACTCATCGGGATCGTAATACCCCAGCTTGGACAGGTCGATCACGCCGGTATGGGGCTTGGCCCGATAGCCCACCAAATCGCTGTCCTCGGGCCGTAAATCCACCGAAAACCCCAGCCCATCTGAGATCACCGGATCGCCGGACACAATCGGTGTCTGCGCGTGTAGCGCGCGCAATTCATCGTCTGACATCAAGGTCTTGCCCTGCCGAAAGATGATCTGGTTCAACATCTGCCCTTGCTGGGCCACGACGGAAAAGGAGCGTGGGCAAATCTCGACATAAAGAGGGCCTGTATAGCCGACTGGCACACGGTCAAATTCAACACCGTGATCGGTGATGATCCGGGTCAGCAGGTCCAACCGCCCAATGGACGATTTCGCACTTGCTGCGGCGGTCATACCAGCGGGCAGGGACAGGCTTTCCATCAGGGGCACGACATAGACACAGCCCTTCTCCAGCACGGCCCCGTGGGCAAGGTCGATGGAATGCATCTGAAAATCAGTGAGCCGGTCCTTCACCTTGCGTTGTCGTCCGGCCAGAAAGGACGCGCGGACACGGTAGGCCACTGGCCCAAGCCGTAGATCAAGAGAGGCGGGCTGGATTTGACCCGGCGCAATCGGATCGGTGGCGGTGATCCCACCAACCGATATCATCGCCTTGATCTGATGATCGGCCAGAACGCCGGGTTTGGTCATGGCTAATCCCCCCTGGATACCAAAACGCCCGCCGTGCAGATGCACAAGCGGGCGGTTATGTTTGGTCGGGCTAGCAGGACTCGAACCTGCGACCTTCCGTCCCCCAGACGGACGCGCTACCAGGCTGCGCCATAGCCCGACTGAGCGCTTTCATAACGGAAAAGTTTGCAGGGGCAAGTCCGAAAAACCGCTGGAGCACGTTCAGTCGCTTTGCATCCGGTCGCGCAACTGTTCCAGCCGTGCGATCAATGGTGCAATCGCCGCGGCATTTGCTTTCAGCCTTTCCGATTGCGGATTGATCAGGCCAAAGCTGCGTGCGGGCAGATTGGGCAAGGCATCGGGCAGGGGGGGCAGCGCAATCTCGAATGCGGGTTCCGGTTCTGGGGCTGGTTCGGGTTTCGCGGGTTCATCAAAGGGCAGGGCGTCCTGAAACGGTGACGACTCTGGCGTGGGCGTTTTTGGGGCCGGCGCAGGCTCTTCCGTCACTGGTTCTGGTGCGGGTGTTTCCGCAACGGGCGCGGGGACCGGTTCAGCCTCGGCCGTTGGCGCGCTCACCGACCGGCCCAAGGCGGCGACATGTTTGACGCCCTTTTCGCGCAGAAGTTTTTGGGTGCCCTTGATAGTCATCCCTTCTTCATGCAGCAACTGTTTGATTCCACCCAGCAAATCCATATCGGTAGGACGGTAGTAGCGCCGACCACCAGCCCCTTTCACAGGCTTGATCTGGCTGAACTTGCTTTCCCAAAAGCGCAAAACATGGGTAGGCGTATCAAGCCATTCGGCAACTTCGCTGATGGTCCGAAAGGCGTCTTTGGCTTTTGCCATGGCTTAGGTTTTATTCCCTGCGGCCACGCGATCTTTCATCAGATGCGACGGTCGGAAGGTCAGAACGCGGCGGGGGTGAATGGGGACTTCTTCGCCGGTTTTGGGGTTGCGGCCAATGCGCGCTGCCTTTTCACGCACCGCAAAGGTGCCGAAAGACGAGATTTTGACGGTTTGCCCGGCAACCAACGCATCCGAGATATGTGAAAGAACGCTTTCAACCAGATCGGCGCTGTCATTGCGCGACAGGCCGATTTCGTTATGTACCGCATCCGCCAAATCCATACGAGTCAATGTTTTACCGGTCATAAAAGTCCCCCTCAATATCTGTGCGAGCATACGCGCGACGGAAAATCAGAGTCAATAACAAGGACTTGGCAATCGTGGTTAACAGTGCGTTTCTGCCTACCAACGAATGACAACAGCGCCCCAGGCCAGCCCGCCGCCGATTGCCTCGGTCACGACAACGTCCCCTTGCTTGATCTGACCGTTGCTGACGCCCACTGAAAGTGCGAGGGGAATCGATGCGGCAGAGGTGTTTCCGTGGTCCTGCACGGTCACGATGACCCGATCCATCCCAACACCTAGCTTCTTGGCCGTGGATTGGATGATACGAATATTGGCCTGGTGCGGCACAACCCAGGTCACGTCATCGGGGCCAAGCCCGACCTTGCCCAAGGCGGTATGGGCGGTCTGTGCCAGCTTTTCGACGGCGTGGCGGAACACCTCTTTGCCGACCATGCGTAACACGCCTGTGCTGTTGGTCGATACGCCACCATCGACGTAAAGCAGGTCCTTGTAACGGCCGTCGGAATTGAGGTCCGTCGACAGAATACCTCGATCCTTTGCTGTGCCCGTGCCGGTTTCGGCCTCCAGGATCACCGCGCCAGCCCCATCTCCAAAAAGCACACAAGTGCCCCGGTCAGTCCAATCCATGATTCGGCTGAATGTTTCTGCCCCGATCACCAGTACGCGGTCGGCCTGGCCGGATGCAATCAGCGCATTTGCATTTGACAACGCATAGACAAATCCCGCACAAACTGCTTGCACATCAAAGGCATAGCCCTTGGTGTTGTCAATGGCTTGCTGAACCATTGTCGCCGCAGAAGGGAAGGTCAGATCAGCGGTGGATGTCGCCAAAACAATGGCGTCGATATCATTGCCATCCATCCCGGCCATCGCAAGCGCAGCTTTGGCAGCATGGGTGGCAAGGTCGGATGTTGTTTGATCGGGGGCGGCAAAATGACGGCGTTCAATGCCGGATCGCGATTTGATCCATTCGTCGGTCGTATCAAGGGTTTTTTCAAACTCGGCATTGGGAACCACCCGTTCCGGCAGGTAGTGGCCGACCCCTTTGACGACTGCGCGACGTGTCATGATTTATTAGCCCGTATTGGTGTCCGGCTTTTCCGTTTCACCTTCTTGCCCGTTATCTTGGGCAAGTGATGCCGCAGATGCAACCCGCGCAGCAAGTTTATCGGAGAAACTGTTCTGCGCCAACTGATAGGCAAGGTCGAGCGCCGCTGCCATCCCGGTTGCATCCGCTGATCCGTGGCTTTTGACCACCGTCTGGTTGAGCCCCAGAAACACGCCGCCATTGACCCGCCGCGGGTCGATCCGTTTGCGCAGACGCTGTAAAGAGCCGCGGGCGAGTAGGGCGGCCAGCATTGATAATGGCGTTTTCAGCAACGCATTGCGCAGCAGCTCACTGATTAGATTGGCCGTGCCTTCACCTGTCTTCAGCGCGACATTGCCGGTAAAGCCATCAGTCACGATGACATCGATTTTATCCGATGGCAGATCGCCACCCTCGATAAATCCAATGTAGTCAAAATCGCCGGAATTTGCTGCGTTTCCAATAAGTTCATTGGCGACTTTCAACTCAGCCCGGCCTTTGTGATCCTCTGTTCCGACATTGAGCAGGCCAACGCGCGGCCGTTTGATATTCAGCCCGTTGCGGGCATAGGATGCGCCCATCAGCGCATAGGTCAAAAGGTCATCCTGATCGGCGCTGATGTCTGCCCCGGCATCCAGCATCACGTTGAAACCCACCGGATTACGTGACGGCCAAAGGCAGGCAATAGCGGGCCGGTTGACCCCGTCTGTCTTGCGCAGACGGATCGTCGACATCAGCATCAGCGCGCCGGTATTACCGCAGCTGACGCAGACGGAGGCCTGACCGGATCGGACTGCCTCGATCGCTGACCACATCGATGTCGCGTCGCCCTTACGAAAGGCGGCTTTTGGCTTATCGGTCATTTTCACGACATCTGGGGCGTCGTGAATCGTCACGCGATCAGCAATGTTATGCTTGGTGACAAGTGGTTTCAGGTCCTTTTCGGGACCGTGCAGGATCGTCTGCGCACCAGGGTTTTTTTTCAGGAATTGCGAAAGGCCCGCAACGACGGTTGCAGGCCCTTGATCACCACCCATTGCATCCACAGAGAGAACGTGTGCCGGGGGCGGAACAGTGTCCGTCTGGCGTTCAGTCATCTGAGAATTGCCCAAGCCACAGCTTACGCTGCGTCGTCGTCCAGATCGATATCTGTCGTGTCAGCGATCACTTCGCGTGTCGCGTAATGGCCGCAAGACGGGCAGACGTGATGTGGGCGTTTCAGTTCGCCGCAATTGTCGCATTCATTGGGGTTTGCCGCCACGAGCGCGTCATGGGCACGCCGGTTGTTGCGGCGGGATTTGGATACTTTGTTCTGCTGGACAGCCATGTCTCAACCCTATGTTTTATGGGCCGCTGGCCCGGTGTGTCTTGCGTCAAACGGGGTCCTACGCCATTGCGGCAGCCCTGTCGAGTGCGATGTCAAAGAGGCCGCGAACATACTGCGATTCCGTATTTGTGCAAGTGTTTTTCATAAGCCCGTTTGACGGTGTCATTCGTCCTTATTTTTAAGGTTTTCACGCAATGCGCCAAGCCCTGCAAATGGCTTTGTGTCATCATCTGTCATTGCTGTTGTTCCGGGCGCTGCAAAGACGGCCTCGCCCAGCTGTGCGTCTGCGCTACGCGGATAGAGCGGCAATGCCAGCGCCAGCGCCTCGATCATCACGGCGCCCAGATCAAGCGTGGCGGGCAGTTCTTCGATGCTGTCATCTTCCGCCATCTCCACTTCGCTACTTTCGATCTGGGGTATCTGGGCCAGATATGTCCGTGTCACTGCCTCGTCGATCCGCGTTGTGACCGGCGCGAGCGTTACGACACAATCCTGCACGACCGTGACGCCAAGATCTGCCGTGAGCCGCCAATCCTTGCCCCCAACTGGCACTAACTGCCCGGAAAAACGTAGTTTTTTGATCCCCCGGATGTCCAGCGTCTGCGCCACGGCCTGCCGTTCGGCGGCATTGGGTATGAGTTGAAAATCCGTCGCCCGCCCTGTGGCAAGATCGGCCATACGTAATATTGATCGGGGCAGCTCAGCCACAAAAGCATCCATTCTTGAACAGGGGGCGGGTTGTCATGTAGTGGAGATAAAAGGCATAAGGTGCCAAAGCAAGAGGGCGAAGATGAGCAGCAATTCTGGCAAACGGATCACCGGACGGCGCGCCGGGGCAGTGGCCCTTGTGCTTGGTCTGGCCTGCGCATGCACGCCGATCAACCGGTATCACGGGTTTGCCCCGTCTGAATCGGAACTGTCCGCCGTGCAGGTTGGCCAGACGACCCGCGATTCTGTCATCGAAAACTTTGGGCCGCCAACATCACGAGGCATTTTGCAGAATGACGCCTATTACTATGTGTCCAGCCAGTTCCGCCATTACGGAGCCTTTGCCCCGCAAGAGGTTGACCGTCAGGTGCTGGCCATAAGTTTTGGCCCGACCGGCGTTGTCAGCAATGTCGAACGCTTCACATTGGAAGATGGTCGCGTGGTCACGCTGGACCGTCGGGTGACGGATGACGGTATCAATGATGTCACGGTGTTGAGCCAGCTTCTGGGCAGTCTTGGCAATATTGATGCGGGCGCATTGCTGGGTGAACGCGAGCCGTTCTAGCAACGGTCGGTGGGTGTCATTAGGGGGCGCAACACCCCCAATCACGCTGTTTTTGCGAATCATCTGTTAATACTGGGAAATCGACCGATTTCGCCGGTCTGCAAAGCGTCGGCCAGACGTCGGCAAAACGTCGGACCCCTACGCGCGGAATTGGCCGATTAATGCAGCGTACGGCGTAAGTATGAACGCGCTGTTAATAACTGGTGTGGTCGGAAGTTGGAGATGAACGGTTCTATACTCTCGCGAGGTCCGCTTTGCGGACAAAGCGACCTTTCGATGCGGCTGCGCCAATGTCTACTTTGGCTACGACCATCGGTGACCATCAATTGAGATATCAGAGGACGGTTACTCAGCTACGTCACGGCAGAAACATCAGAACTGGACAATGCTGCTTCGGAGATCAGCCATTGGCGGAAGTGTTCGATCTCGAGTCTTCGTTGCGCCTTGGGCAACGTCACCAAGTAGTAGTGTAAGTCCGACGTAACCGTTTCGGTGAAACATCGTTTAAGCTGCCCACGCGACAGTTCATCTGCCACCAGTGACGTACGCACAAGTGCAAAGCCTTCGCTTCGTTTGCAGGCAGCGATCATGTCAGGAAAGGTATCGAATACCGGACCGTAATCAAATTCAGGTCGGTTCCCTTCCTCGCCGACCTCATTGAGTACACCACCAAATAATTGCAGCATCCAGCGATCCCAATCAAGAACGGTGTGACGGGCTCCGGCATACCGCAGCAATGGCGCCGCCCACAGACCGTTTCGTTTAGGCAAAGAACGGGCTAACTCAGGTGAGCAGACAGCGAACTCCTCCTCCACAACAAGTCGCGTAGCAGAAAGAGACTCGTCTCCCGGACCGAGCCATATAGCGACATCGACGTCGCCTGATTTGAGATCAGCGCGCCGGTACTCAAGGACCATGTTCACACTGATCGCGGGGAACAGTTTGCAGAACTTCTCAAGCCGCGGCGCCAGCCATTGTGTGCAAAATTCCGGTGTGGCAGATACAACAAGTCGTTGCGACGCCTGAGCGGCCTGGGCGTCCTTGAATGCATCCCAAATCACATTTAGTCCGTTTTCAACCGCCGGAAGCAAGGCCATCCCCACTGCCGTAAGCTGCACGTGCGGCCTACTTCTTACAAACACAGCAGCGCCAATATGGGTTTCTAGTTGCGCAATCTGGTGGCTGATAGCGGTTTGTGTGAGGCCAATCGCTTGCGCTGCGCGTGTGAAGTTGCGGTGTTGAGCAACGGCGGCGAAAGCGCGAAGGCATTGGAGAGGTGGTATCGCGTTTGCTGGAACGATCATGAAATTCCATCATGGGCAGAATGCTGATGTTTCATTTCTTTTTGCATAAGGTATGTGCCTCTATGTGGTATGTCTATCCTTCGTACCATTTATCAAACCGTGAAAAAATTTGCTAACTTGGTATTGCAAAAACGGACTTACCCATCACCGCCGGAAACCAACGCGCTTCGCCGGGACATTGGGCTTCCAGAAAGACCGGGTAAAATTTCGGACTGGTGGGAGCTCTAAGGCCGGGTGCTGACAAAAAAGTGGGTTTTTGGTGGTAAGTAAGCAATTTCGCACCAAAGATGTGACCTAAATGGTTCTAGGCATTTCCTCACAGAACATCTGAAACCGGCATTCGCGGCGTTGCAGAATTTCAGTAATTTGGGTTCATTGCGGACTCTCGTTTTTCCACATAACCGTGATTTGACCCCGATACCGGGTATCCTGATCACGCAGCCGCGTCGATCGGGTGGGGTGTTCGGAAGCCGACGGCGAGTCGGTTCCAGGTGTTGATTGTCCCGATTGCCACGCTGAGTTTTACGATCTCTTCATCCGTGAAATGGGCGCGCATGGCGTCGTAATCCTGATCGGATGCGCCGCTGCTGCTGATATTGGTCAGCGCCTCTGTCCAGCCGAGCAGGGCGCGCTCGCGGGGCTCAAAGATGCTGGCTTCGTGCCAGACGCTGACAAGGGCGATCCATTGTTCACTGAGCCCGTCTTTACGCGCCTCTTTGGTGTGCATATCGACGCAATAGGCGCAGCCGTTGATTTGTGAGGCCCGCAGTTTCAGCAGGTGGATCAACCGGTGGTCCAGCCCCGATTCTGTGCTGACATATTGTTCCAACTGCCTGACGGCTTCGAATGCGTCCGGTGCGGTTTTGATATAGTTGAGGCGGGCGGTCATTGATCTATCCTTTCAGCCTGTTTTGGTTTGGCGCATGTGTTGATCGAAAAAGGCGCAGCCCCGTGCGGCGATGGAGCCGTCATCATCTGCCATCACGTCGCGCATCAGATCGGCGATGCTGACCTGCGCCAATTCCCGGCGATAGGCCCGTTCCGCGCGTAGCATGGCGGCGTTGATCTGGCAGGGGGCGGTAAAGCTTTCCTTTGGCAGGGGGTCGTAGCCTTGCTGCCGGATTTCCTTGCAGCGGAAGGCCGGTTCGGGCCCTTCGACGGCCAGAACAATATCGAGCAGGGTGATGTTTGCGGGGGTTTTGCCCAACATATAGCCGCCCTTTGGCCCCGGCAGTGTTTTGACGATCCCGGCACTGGACAATGCTTGCAGATGCTTGAGCAGATAGCTGGTCGAGACCCCGTGAAACGCCGCCAAGGCCTGCGCCGAGAGCAGCCCGTCAGGGGGTAATCCGGCGAGCAGTGTCACCGCATGGATTGCCTGTTCAACGCCATCACCGAGTTTCATGACTGCCCCAAAAATCGAATCATGGATAAAATGTATCTATGATTATGCAGGCGTCAAGATGCGATATTGATCCAGTATTGAACCATTTCAAAATCCGCACTACGCTGATCGGGCCCCGATGTGGGGCGTTCTCAGGGCGGGGCGGAATTCCCCACCGGCGGTATGGGTCATTTGGCCCGAGCCCGCGAGCGCCTTTGGCTTTGCCAAAGGGTCAAGCAGATCAGGTGCGATGCCTGAGCCGACGGTCATAGTCCGGATGAAAGAGAGCGGTGCAAATAGCAGGCTTTGGCCTGTTATCTGTCCTGTTTTGCCTTGGGTCATGCGCAAGACAAGAAAGGACAGATGCGATGATCCAGATGGAAATGAAGACCGGGGCCGTGATGGGCCCTTTGTATTTTGTCACTGCGGGCGCGCTGTTTGCAGGCGCCAACACGGCGGTACAGGGGGCGGGGATGCTGCATGGCGTCCCATCGCCGACCATTGTGTTCTGGCAATATGTCATTGCCCTGGCGGTGATCGTGCCGTCGGTTTGGTATGCCTCCTGGCGTACTGGCCAGTTGCCGATGCATCTACTGCGTGTCGTGCTGGCCGCTATCGGTGTCCAGCTCTGGGTCGCGGGGCTCGCAGTTGTGCCGATCTGGCAGGCGGTGGCCTTGATCTTGACCTCCCCTTTGTTCGTCAGCCTCGGGGCGGGGCTGTTTTTGGGTGAGGCATTAACCTCGACCCGGATCTGGGCGGTGGTGTTGGGGGCGTTTGGCGGTGTGCTGATCCTCGCCCCTTGGCAGGAAGCCTTTGCCTGGACCGCATTATTGCCGGTGGGGGCTGCCGCGTTCTGGGCCGCCTCATCTCTGGTGGCCAAGCGATTGACCCAGACGGAGGCCGCATCAACCCTGACCTTGTATCTGGTGGTGTTGCTGGTCCCGGTGAATGCTTTTGCGGCTTTGGGGTCCGGATTTTCCGTCGCATCGGATGCGCTGTGGTTGGTGGGCCTGTCGGGCCTGTTAATCGCGGCGGCCCAATATCTGCTGGTACGGGCCTATGTTGTGGCTGATGCTGCCTATCTTCAGCCGTTTGATCATCTAAAACTGCCGTTGAATGTGGGGCTTGGGCTGGTGTTTTTCGGCTTTGCCCCGCCCGGTCTGATGTGGGTCGGGGCTGCTGTGATCCTGATTGCCGGGGCCTGGGTGATGCGGGAGGAGGTTTGATATGGCGCCACGTTCGTGACGGAGCCAATTTCTCTGAGAGAAATTGGATCAAATCCTCCAAGAGGATTTGTTTTCAGACTTTCAGGAAAGTCTGATTTGTTCCGTAAACCGGAGGTGCGCATGAACGCGCACCTCATGGGTTTTGTGTTTTGTAGGATGGGTGACTTCATCCATCCTCGGGTTCAAATTCCAGCGCCACCCCATTGATGCAATAGCGCAGCCCGGTTGGTTGTGGTCCGTCGGGGAAGACATGCCCCAGATGCGCGTCGCATCGGTTGCAGTGCACCTCGGTCCGTTTCATGAAAAAGCTGCGGTCGACGCTTTCGCCGACCATGTCGCCGTCGACCGGTTGGTAGAATGACGGCCAGCCTGTGCCGCTGTCGAATTTATGCGCTTGGTCGAAAACCGGTGCGCCGCAGCAGGTACACATATAGGTGCCCGGCTCTTTGGGAAAATCTTCGTGCGTGCCTGCCCGTTCCGTCCCGTGTTTGCGCGTAACCTTATAGGCCAGATCAGAGAGTTGCGCCCGCCATTCGGCGTCGGATTTGATCACTTTATCCATGTGTTTTTGTCATCCTTCCGTCATGTTGTTGGGTAACGTAGGGTGCGGGTGACGCTTCGCCAAGGTGAACAGTAATGACAATTCCGTTTCTCAAGGGTCGGTATCGGGTGCGCTTTGCTGCCCATGATGCCGATTTGCGCGCTTGTCAGCGTTTGCGTCACTTGTGTTTTTTCGGCGTGCCGGGTGTTGATGCGGATGCTTATGATGCTGATTGCCAACATGTCATGGTCGAGGGTCAGGCGGGTCGACTGGTCGCATCGCTGCGCCTGTCCGAAGGGCCAGCGGCGAATGGTTATGCCGCGCAGTTTTATGACCTGTCCCGTTTGATCGCCCTTGATGTGCCAATGTTGGAGATTGGCCGGTTTTGCGTGGCCCCGGATGTGCAGGATGCGGATGTTTTGCGCATGGTTTGGGCGGCTTTGACTGCTCATGTCGATGCGCGGGGCGTTGGGCTGCTGTTTGGCTGTGCCAGCTTTGCCGGAACGGATCCGGGGGTTTATGGCCGCGCCCTGAGCCGGTTAGCCCGGCATTCGGGCCCCGACCATTTGCGCCCCATGGCGCGTTGTGTGGCGTTCCCGTTGGCCAGTGAACGGCCCAGCGGCCCTGCGCCGTTGCCCCCCTTGCTGCGCACCTATCTGGCGATGGGAGGTTGGGTTGGTGATGCGCTGGTTGTGGACCCTGCGCTGCAGACCATGCATGTCTTCACCTGTCTTGAGGTGGGGAAAGTGCCCGCCGCCCGCGCCCGCGCCCTGCGCGCCCTTGCGCAGGAGGCTGCGCTGACGTAGCAGGCGGATATGGCAAAGGCACCGCTTCTCCAGATTTCTGATATTGCGCTTACCTTCGGGGGCGATCCTGTATTTGAGGACCTGTCGTTGGTCGTCCAACCCGGTGATCGCGTGGCTTTGGTGGGCCGCAACGGGTCGGGGAAATCGACTCTGATGAAGGTGATGGCGGGTCTGGTCGAGGCCGATAGCGGCACCCGCGTTTTATCCCCCGGTGTGACCGCCGGTTACATGGAGCAGGACCCGTCGATGGCCGGATGCGCCACCCTTGGTGACTATGCTGCCAGCGGGTTGGAACCGGACGAAGCCTATAAGGTTGAAATGGTGGCCGAAGGGCTGAAATTTGATCCTGCCGGTGATGTGGTCACCGCGTCGGGTGGAGAGCGTCGCCGCGCGGCATTGGCCAAGCTGATGGCCGAGGCCCCGGAACTGATGTTGCTGGATGAGCCGACCAACCACTTGGATATCGAGGCGATTGCCTGGTTGGAACAGGAATTGAAACAGACTCGCGCGGCGTTTGTTCTTATTTCGCATGACCGCGCCTTTTTGCGTGCCTTGACCCGCGCCACGCTGTGGATTGATCGCGGGCAGGTCCGCCGGGCAGAGCAAGGGTTTGATCGCTTTGAAGAATGGCGCGACAAGATCTGGGAAGAAGAAGACCAGCAGCGCCACAAGCTGAACCGCAAGATCAAGGCAGAGGCCCGGTGGGCTGTTGAAGGGATTTCGGCGCGACGCAAGCGCAATCAGGGCCGGGTGCGTGCCTTACAAGAATTGCGTGCTGAACGGGCCAGCCAGATCAAGCGGCAGGGCACGGCGGCAATGGTGTTTGAGGGTGGTCCGACCTCTGGCAAGAAGGTGATGGAGGCCTTTGGCCTGACCAAATCATTTGACGGCAAGCAGATCGTGGAAGGGTTGGACCTGACCGTGCAACGCGGCGACCGGATCGCCTTTGTTGGCCCCAATGGTGTGGGCAAGACCACGCTGATCAAGATGCTGTTGGGGCAGGTGGCCCCTGATGCCGGGTCGGTCAAGCAGGGCACCAATCTGGATATCGCAGTGTTTGATCAGACCCGTGCGGCACTGAAGCCTGAAATGTCGCTTTGGGACAACCTCGCCAATGATCCCGAACTGGGTGTGTCGGGTAAATCCGATCAGGTGATGGTGCGTGGGCAGCCGAAACATGTGGTAGGGTATCTCAAGGAGTTTCTGTTTGACGAGGCGCAGGCCCGCGCGCCGGTTCGGTCCCTGTCAGGTGGTGAAAAGGCCCGGCTGTTGCTGGCCCGGCTGATGGCGCGGGAAAGCAACCTGTTGGTCCTCGACGAACCAACCAATGATCTGGATATCGAAACGCTGGATCTGTTGCAGGATATACTGGGCGAATATGACGGCACTGTCCTGCTGGTCAGCCATGACCGTGATTTTCTGGACCGGGTGGCCACAACGACCATTGCCATGGAGGGTAATGGGCAGGCGGTTGTTTATGCAGGCGGCTGGAGCGATTATCGCAGCCAGCGCGGGGCTGATTTTGCAGAAAGTCCCGTGGCCCCGAGATCGGCGCCGAAAAAGGATAAGCCTGCACAGGTGAAACAGGTCGCTGCTGGGCTGTCATTTACTGAAAAGCACCGGTTGGAAGAGCTACCCGGGGTCATTGACCGGCTGGGGGCCGAGATTGCCAAGCTGGAAGGTCTGCTGGCTGATCCTGAATTGTTTACGCGCGAGCCGGTCAAGTTCCAGAAGGCGACAGACGCTTTGGTGGCCCGGCAGGGCGCCTTGGCTGCCGCCGAGGATGAATGGTTGATGTTGGAAGAGAAGGCGGGTTAGAGGCCTGAGCCTAAACGGTGTTCCCGGGGATCAGCCGCGTTGCCACGACCGTCACGTCATCCACCGCGTCGCCGCGCAGCCGTGTGACGAGCTTTTCTGCCGCGACCTTGCCCAATGCGCCCGCTGGAATGTCGGTTGTGGTCAGGCGTTCGGGCAAGATCGATGCGGCCTCCATCCCACCCCAGCCGGCAACGCCGATATCGTGTTTGATCCTTATGCCGTGCCGGTTCAGATAGGCGATGCCGCCAATCGCCATTTCATCATCGTGGTAGTAAAGCGCGTCCAGTCCGGGGTTACGCGCCAGGATGTTTTCAGTGCCAACAAAGCCGGTGTAGAAACTGGGGTGGTCATGCGCGATTTCCTTGGCGGTGAGTGGAAGATCGGCTTCGGCCATTGCCGCCTCGAACCCGTTTTGCCGAGCCCGCCCCATTGTATCGATGCCCGCCATGGCCCCGACATAGCCGATCTGTCGCCGTCCTTGCTGTGCCACGTAGCGGCCCATGGTCAGGCCGCAGTCGAAATGTGAAAACCCGACCGCCATATCGAGCGGATCGGTTGTGAGATCCCAGAGTTCGATCACCGGGACGGCGAGGTTTTTAAGGAGTTCAATCGTATCGGGGGTATGGCGCGTGCCTGCCAGCAAGATCCCGGCGGGCCGCCAGGCGGCGAGGGTTTTGAGCCAAAGCTCTTCGTCCTTGGCGATTTGATCATGGCTGCCGATCACGGTCTGATAGCCAAGACGGCTGAGGTTGCTTTGGATCGATTCCGTCACATGACCAAAGAGCGATGAGGTGAAACGCGGCACGCAAAGCCCGACCAAAGTGCTGGTTTCAGTGGATCCGAAGGCCGCAGCGATTCGGTTTGGCAGGTATTGCAGCCGATCCGCCTCAGCCAGAACCTTGTCCCGGGTTGCATCAGAAAACCCGGTCCCGCCGCGCATCACACGGCTGACCGTCATTTTCGAAACCCCGGCTGCGCGCGCGATGTCTTCGAGTTTTGTGCTTGTTTTTCTGGTCATGTGCGACGTTCCTTTCATCGCATGGCGGCGCAGGTTGATGACAATTTGTTATCGATAACAAATTGCCTTGACAGGTGGGCGCTTTCGACAAATGCTAAAGCTACGTTACCGGTAACCTAGCAGAAACCGATAGCGTGGGGAGGAAATTTTATGGCAACCACGGACGGCCTGTTCTTTGACAGCATCGTCAAGACGTTTGGCGGCACCCATGCGCTGACCAATGTGACGTTGCGCGTCAACCGTGGTGAAATTGTCGCCTTGCTGGGTGAAAACGGGGCGGGCAAATCCACGCTGATCAAGACGCTTGGCGGTATTCATGCAGCCGATAGCGGTCAGGTGAGTGTTGATGGTGCGCCCTATAATCATGTGGCAGGCAAGATCAGCAAAAAGCAGGCTGTTGCCTTTATCCATCAGGATCTTGGCCTGATTGAATGGATGTCGGTGGCCGAAAATATCGCCCTTGCCGTTGGCTATGTCCGCAAGGGTGGTCGGATCGATTGGCCCGCGACCGAGGCGCGTGCCCGTGTCGCACTGGCCCATGTGGAAGCGGATTTTGAACCAACAGCCCGGGTGGCGAGCCTGTCGCGCACGGAAAAGTCGCTGGTGGCGATTGCCCGCGCCCTGGCTGTTGAATGCGATTTTCTGGTGCTGGATGAGCCGACCGCGTCATTGCCAGCCGATGAGGTAGAACGCCTGTTCAAGGCCCTGCGTCCGTTGCGCGACAAGGGTGTTGGCATGATCTATGTCAGTCATCGGCTGGACGAGATTTTCCAGATTGCCGATCGTGTTGCGGTGCTGCGCGATGGTGTGATGGTTGGCATGCGCGATATTGCCCATACCAATGCCGAGGACCTTGTCAGCCTGATCGTGGGCCGCAAAGCCCGCGAGATCGCGCGCCCGGATGCGGAAGAGGGCAGCGAAGTTCTGTCGGTTGCGAACCTGAACACCCGCAACGTCAGCAATGTCAGTTTTCAGGTGCAGCGCGGTGAATTGGTGGGGCTGGTTGGTCTGCGCGGGGCCGGGCATGAGGATGTCGGCCGCGCCCTGTTTGGTTTGGAGCCGCATGAGGGCACTGTTCTGCTGGATGGTGTTGCCCCCAATCTGGAAAATGCCCGCGCGGCGATGCAATCGGGGATCGGATTTGTGGCGCGTGACCGGGTGGTCGAGTCCATCGCGCCTGCGCTGAGCGTTCGTGAAAACGCGTTTATCAACCCCGCCGCGACCAAGCGCGGCCTGTTCAGCCTGTTGGGCAGCCGCACCGAGGACGCGATGGCGCAGGAATTGGGCGCCCGTGTCGGTCTGTCGCCCAATGATCCCACCCTCGCGATTGAGGCCTTGTCGGGTGGTAATCAGCAGAAGGTGGTCGTGGGGCGCTGGCTGGATACGGCGCGCCGGTTTTTGATTGCCGAGGACCCGACCGCAGGTGTCGATGTTGGTGCCAAGGCCGAGATTTATCATCTGCTATACGAGGCGCTTGCCTCTGGCATGGGGGTGTTGGTTGTGTCGACCGATTTTGAGGAAATCGCCAATATCTGCCATCGCGCCATTGTCTTTAGCCGTGGCCGTATCGTGTCGGAGTTGCGTGATGTCAGCCTTTCGACCCAATCGCTTATTCAGGCCGCATCGGCCAGTGACGCAGCATAGAGAACCGGAGCAGCCTTCATGAACTCTGTCGAATCCGACGCGCTTGAACCGACACGGGATGAGTTGGCCAAACTTTCATCCGGTGGAAAGCTGTTGCGGCTGATCCCGGTTTACGGGCTGGTTATCCTGATGTTCGGGCTGATCGTCTTGTTTTCGATCTTGCTGCCCAACACGTTTCCGACGATGCTGAATATCCGCGCTATTATTTCTGACAAGGCGATTATTGCGCTGTTGTCACTGGCGGCGATGATCCCGATGGTGGCGGGCCGCATCGATTTGACGGTGGGGTACGGCATTGTGCTTTGGCACATCCTCGCGATTTCGTTGCAAACACTTTATGGCGTGCCATGGCCGATTGCCTGTTTGATCGTGCTGGCTTTGGGTGCTTTTACAGGTGTTCTGAACGGTTTTTTGGTTGAGGTTGCCAAGATCGACGCCTTTATCGCGACACTTGGCACTGGCACCGTTCTTTATGCGCTGGCGCTGTGGCATACGGGTGGCCGCCAGATTGTCGGCGTCTTGCCGGACGGGTTCTATGCGCTGAACGGGACCTTTGTTTTTGGCCTGCCGATTACCGGGTTTTACATTCTGGCGATCACTGTCGCGCTATGGATCATCCTCGAATACACGCCTGTTGGTCGTTACCTTTATGCCATCGGTGCCAACCCCAAAGCGGCAGAGCTGAACGGTATTCCGACCCGCAAATTCGTGGTTGGGGCGTTTGTCACATCGGGCACGTTGACGGCACTGGCGGGGATTATTCTGGCGTCAAAACTGCGGATCGGTCAGGCCTCTGTCGGGTTGGAATTCCTGTTGCCTGCTTTGGTGGGTGCCTTCCTTGGCTCCACCACGATCAAGCCGGGCCGGGTCAATGTCTGGGGCACAATTGTGGGTGTTGTGATCCTGGCGGTCGGCATTTCGGGCATTCAGCAATTCGGCGGCAGTTTCTGGGTGGAGCCGATGTTTAACGGGCTGACCCTGCTGATCGCCATTGGCATTGCCGGTTATGCGCAGCGCAAAAAAGGTGCCGCCCATCAATGACATTCGTTTTTAAGGGAGAGAGAAAGATGAGAAAGAGAACATTACTTAAGACGCTATTGGCCAGCACAGTATTGGCGGGCCTGTCTGCCCCAACCTTTGCCCAGGATGCATTTGATGGCCCTACAACCGGCCCGGCTGGTGCTGAAGGCAAGACCATTGTTGTGCTTGCCGGTGATCTGAAAAACGGCGGCATTCTGGGTGTGACCAGCGGCATCGAAGAGGCCGTTGATGTTATTGGCTGGGACGTGCGGGTGATCGATGGGGCAGGGTCCGTGCAGGGCCGCACGGCGGCGATTGGTCAGGCCCTTGCCTTGCAGCCCGATGGGATTGTCATCAACGGTTTTGACGCAGTTGAGCAGCAGGCCGCACTTGAAGGTGTGGTTGCCGCCGGTATTCCGATGGTGGCCTGGCACTCCGGTCCGGTGATTGGGTGTAATGCACCCGGCGGTATTTTTGCCAATGTGTCCACCGATGCGATGACCGTGTCCGAAGTGGCCGCCGAATGGGCGATCAAGGATGGTGGTGATGATGTCGGCGTGGTGATTTTCACCGACTCCACCTATCAGATTGCCATCGACAAGGCTGACCGTATTCAGGAGACGATTGAGGCCATGGGCGGCACCGTTCTGGAATATGTTGATACGCCGATTGCTGACACGTCCAGCCGCATGGGCCCGCTGACCACAAGTCTTTTGCAGAAATACGGCGATAGCTGGACGCATTCGTTGGCCATCAATGATCTGTATTTCGATTTCATGGGGCCGGCACTTGCCGCGGCGGGTATTTCTGGCGACGGATCGCCCAAGGCCGGGTCTGCTGGTGATGGGTCAGAGGCTGCGTTTCAGCGTATTCGCGCCGAGCAATATCAGGCGATTACGGTTGCCGAGCCGCTGAACCTACAAGGCTGGCAATTGGTGGATGAGCTGAACCGCGCCATTCAAGACGAGGCTTGTTCCGGTTATGTGACTTCACCCGCCTTGGTCACCACCGAAGGCTTGGCAAAGCTGGGCGATAGCAATGCTTTCGACCCGGATGTTGCCTATCGAGAGGCCTATGCGGCGATCTGGAAATAATACTCCCGAGGCGGGGGCGCCCTTCGGGGCGTCCCTGTTTTGCGTTGGAATATCAATGGGCCCTGATTCTAGGCGCTGGTTGATTGCGCCGGTATTAATGCTGGCGCAATTATTTTGTCACTCACCGCGTTGGAGTTCGACAAAAGCTGCAAGACCAACCCGGCTGCGGTTTCGCCGATCTCTGTCGGTTTGGGATCAATGGTTGTGAGGCGGGGCACGCAAACTTCCGCAATGTCATACGCCCCGAAACCGGCCATTGCGATTTGATCCGGCACTGCGATCCCCCGGCGTTGGCATTCCGAGAGCGCCCCGAATCCAACAAGGTCAGACACGCAGATTACCGCATCCGTGTCGGAAAACCGGGCAAGCAGATCGCCCATGGCGGTGGCCCCTTTTTGCATCGGCTTTTGCGGCGCGCCTGAACCGACAAGCCGGTCCGCCCGCAGCCCGTGCCCGGCCATGGCCGTCAGAAACCCATCACGGCGATCCTGCCCGCGCGTGTCGCTTTCTGAATCACCTCCCATGAACGCAATCCGTTTGCGGCCCAACCCGACGAGGTGATCCACCAGCAGCTGCATCGTATCTGCATTGGAAAACCCAACCACATGCCCGATCGGGTTGGGGGGAATGTCCCAGGTTTCGATCACTGGCACGCCAGCGTTTTTCAGCATTTGCCGCGCGCGTTCGGTATGCCGACCGCCGGTGACGATGATGGCTTCGGGCCGCCGCCGCAGGAATTGACCGATCAGTTCCTCCTCGCGCATCATGTCGTAATTGGTGTGGCCCAGCAGCACCTGATATCCTTCCTGGCTGAGCTTGCCTGTCAGCGCAACGACGGTCGCGGCGAAATTTGCGTTGTTCAACGACGGGATGGTAACAGCAACAAAATCACTGCGCTGCGAGCGCAGGTTTGCCGCTGTCGCGTCAAACACATAGCCCAGCTCATCCGCCTTTTCCCGTATCATCTGCCGGGTCTTTTCGCCGACAGAAGCGTCTTGTTTAAAGGCGCGGCTGACGGTCATGACGGAAACACCCGCAGCGTGTGCGACATCTTTCATCGTTGGACTGCGCTTCATCGAGATCCCTTTGATGTTAGCGTTTACATCCTTGCCGCGTTCGCGCGGTGCTTGCAACCATTCCGACGCCCAATGGGGGCGCTAACGTTGCGTGCGGCATGTGCGGCGATCATTGCGGCAATTCCATTGCCCCGTTGAAATATTCCATCAAGGCCGCCTGATCTTCACCGCCCAATCCCGCGGCTGTCAGCAGGCGGTGCACCTCTGCGCAGATGGCTGTCATTGGCATTGCTGTGTTGGTCCGACGGGCGAGGTCCTGCGCGCCGTTAAGGTCCTTGACCATATTGTCGATCCGTCCGGTACGTCGGTAATCCTTGGCCACATAGCGCGGCATATATTCCTGTAAAATCGCGCTATCGGCCCGCCCGCCTTTCAGCGCGGTCGGTATCTTGGCTGCGTCAACACCCGCATCAAGCGCCAGTTGCGTGGCCTCTGCCACGGCCAGAAAGTTCAGGCCACACAGCACCTGATTGATCAGTTTGGTTGTTTGTCCCGCACCGACAGGTCCCATGTGGGTGTAGTTGCTGGCCACATGTTGCAGCACGTTATGCGCATCAGCCACATCAGCGGCATCGCCGCCCGCCATCAATGTCAGTTCTCCAATCTGCGCCTTGGGCGCGCCGCCTGAAAGGGGACTGTCGACCCAACGCAATCCCCTTTCTGCGGCCTTGGCGGCGAGTGTTTTGGTCGCGTCGGGGTCGATTGATGACATATCGATGATCAGGGTGCCGGGCTTGGCCCCGGTCGCAACCCCGTCTTTGCCAAAGATCGCGATATCCACGATGTGGGGGGCGTTCAGGCTGGTGATGACATAGTCGCTTGCGGCTGCTGCGGCTGCCGCCGTTTTCGCTGCAATCGCCCCATGGCTGACCAGTTCTGCAACCCGCGCGCTGTCCAGATCAAAGACATGGACCTGATTGCCGGTCTGTGCGAGCCGCGTCCCAATCGCGCCGCCCATCGCACCTGCGCCGATCAATGCAACCTTGACTGTCATTTGCATTCCCCTTTGATCTGTGTTGCTTCGCGCGGTTTCATCATAGTGAGGCGGTGATCCCGCCATCCACAAAAACGGTGGTCCCGTTCACGAAAGATGACGCATCTGAAGACAGGAAGATGCAGGTCCCGACCAATTCGTCGACATTGCCCCAACGCCCGGCAGGGGTCCGCTTTGCCAACCAAGCCGAGAATTCAGGATCTGAGACAAGGGCCGCATTCAGCGGTGTATCAAAATAGCCGGGGGCCAGTGCATTGCATTGCAGCCCATGCTGCGCCCAGTCCGTTGCCATGCCTTTGGTCAGGTTCGCCACGGCCCCTTTAGTGGCTGTGTAAGGCGCGATCCCGGGGCGGGCGAGGGCAGTTTGTACGCTGGCGATGTTCACGATCTTGCCTTTGCCGCGTTTGATCATGTGCCGCGCGCAAGCTTGCCCAACATGAAAGACAGAGGCGATATTTGTTTGCAGCAGTTTTTCAAACGCGTCGGCGGGGAAGTCTTCTAACGCGGCGCGATGCTGCATCCCTGCGTTATTCACGAGGATGTCGATCGGGCCGGTTTTGGCCTCATACCCGTCAATCGCCTGCCTGACGGCATCATGGCCCGTCACGTCAAAGGCGAGCGTATCGACGTGCGCACCGTCTGCCGTCAGCGTTTGCGCCGCGGTTTCCAGTTTTGCCGCGTCCCGTCCATTGAGCACGATTGTGGCACCCGCTGCGGCCAGGCCGCGTGCCAATGCAAGGCCGATCCCTTGCGAGGACCCGGTGATCAGCGCGCGTTGTCCTGTCAGATCGAATAATTTCAAGCTCATGCGCTGTGTCCTTCGTGTACAAACGATGCTGTTATCTTGTTATGTTATCGATAACATGTGTTGTCAAGCGAACCGGTGCGGACGAGAAGTTCCCGCTGGACGGGTGGGCGCGACTCACTTATGTTATCGATAACATTATTAGTGCTGATCCGAGGTGGCCAGATGACGAAACCCGAAATTCTTCAAGTTGGCTACTATCCCGCGTGGGATCAGGAGCCGCTTGATGCGGCCTTCACGATGCATCGATATTTTGAGGCAGATGATAAGACGGCGTTTCTGACGCAGGTTGGTCCAGCCGTCAGGGGCATTGCGACGCGGGGCGAATTGGGGGCGGATAAGCCCATGTTGGATGCGTGCCCCAATCTGGAAGTCGTGTCCGTCTATGGGGTCGGGTATGATGCGGTTGATGTGGCGGCCTGCACGGCGCGGGGCATTCATGTGACCAATACCCCCGATGTGCTGACCAAGGATGTGGCCGACCTGGGCGTTGCGATGATGCTGGCGCAGGCGCGCGGCATGATTGGCGCATCGCAATGGGTGCGCGACGGGTTATGGGAGGCGCAGGGGCTGTACCCGTTGCAGTCCCGTGTCTGGGGCAAGAAGGCCGGGATTCTGGGCCTTGGCCGTATCGGGTTTGAGGTCGCCAAACGGCTGGCTGGTTTTGATCTGGACATTGCCTATAGCGATGTCACGGCCAAGGATTACGCACCCGATTGGACGTTTATCCCCGATCCGGTTGCGCTGGCCCGTCATGCGGATTTCCTGTTCGTGACGCTCGCCGCTTCGGCCCAAACCCGGCACATTGTGAACAAGCCTGTATTGGATGCCTTGGGGCCGGAGGGAATGGTCATCAATGTTTCGCGGGCGTCAAATATCGATGAAGGCGCGCTGTTGGACGCCCTTGAAAGTAAGGCGGTTGGTGCTGCCGCATTGGATGTGTTTGAGGGTGAGCCTGCGTTGAATCCGCGTTTTCTGACCTTGGATAACGTGATGGTGCAGCCGCATCACGCCTCTGGCACTTTTGAAACCCGCAAGGCGATGGGCAAGCTGGTGTTTGATAATCTGGCCGCCCATTTCGCGGGCCAGCCGCTCTTGACGCAGGTGAATTGATGAAATCGATTGTCATTCATGGCCCCAAGGATTTGCGTGTTGAAGAACAGCAGGCCACTGCCCCCGGACCGGATCAGGTGCAGATCACTATGGCCGCGGGGGGGATTTGCGGGTCTGATTTGCATTACTATAATCATGGCGGTTTTGGCACGATCAAGCTGCGCGAACCGATGGTTCTGGGTCACGAGGTTGCTGGTCATGTCACGGCGCTGGGGCCGGGTGTTGCCGGGTTTGAGATTGGTCAGTTGGTTGCGATTTCACCGTCACGTCCTTGTCATGGTTGCAAATTTTGCCTGTCTGGGATGCAGAACCAATGCTTGAACATGCGCTTTTATGGCTCTGCCATGCCGTTCCCGCATATTCAGGGCGCATTTCGGCAGGTGCTGAATGCGGATGCGAGCCAATGCGCGATTGCTGATGGGCTGACCGCGGGCGAGGCGGCGATGGCGGAGCCGCTGGCCGTTTGCCTGCATGCGACGCGCCGTGTTGGAAACATGGTTGGCAAATCCGTTCTGGTCACCGGTTGCGGCCCGATTGGCATTCTGTCGATCCTCTGCGCGCGCCGCGCAGGCGCGGATTTTATCGTGGCAACGGATCTGTCTGATTTCACGCTGGGCATGGCCCGCGCTGCGGGTGCCAATCTGACCGTCAATATGGGGCAGGACCCTGATGGGTTGGGTCAGTTTACGGCGGAAAAGGGGGTGTTTGACGTCCTTTACGAATGTTCTGGCGCTGCCCCTGCCTTGGCCGCTGGTATCCATGCGATGCGTCCGGGTGGCACCATCATGCAACTGGGGCTGGGCGGCGATATGACCCTGCCGATGATGGCGATCACGGCCAAGGAATTGTCGCTGAAAGGGTCGTTCCGGTTTCACGAGGAGTTCGATATCGGGGTCAGTTTGATGCAGCAGGGGTTGATCGATTTGAAGCCGTTGATCACCCATACGGTGGGTCTGGATGATGCCGTAGCCGGGTTTGAAATTGCGTCGGACCGCAGCCAGGCGATGAAGGCCCAGATCAGCTTTGCCTGACCTTTAGCCACTCATAATAGGCGGCGTGGTCTTTTTCGCCGCCATTGTGGTTTTCAACAAGATCCCGAAAACCGGCAGTAATCGTTTGTGACAATGGCAGGTCGAGGTCAGCGGTCTTGGCTAACGCCAGCGCATTGTCGAGGTCTTTCAATTGTGCGACGGACCGCCCGCCGGGTGTGAAATCCCCGGTCACCATGCGCGCGCCATGCAGATCAAGGATCCGGCTATCTGCAAAACCGCCGCTCAATGCGTCGCGCAGGGTGGCCGGATCGCAACCGCCAGCCTCGGCTAGCCGGAACGCCTCTGCCACGGCCCCGATGGTGATCCCGACGATCAGTTGATTGGCCAGTTTGGCGGTCTGGCCAGCCCCCACGTCCCCCAGCAAGGTTGCGCGCCCGAGCTGGTCGAAAACCGGCTTGGCCCTTGCAAAGTCAGCCTGATCACCCCCAACCAGAATGGCAAGCGATCCAGTCTCCGCCCCGACCACCCCGCCAGAGACGGGGGCATCAAGATAGAACAATCCATGCCTGCCCGCCTGCTGCGCCAGATCCTGATCTGTTTCCGGATCGACCGAGCCCATATCGATGACCAGCGCTTTGTGCGTTATCGCGTCAAAGGTTGCCTCGTTGAGGACAGCGCGCGTTGCGGGCCCGTCAAGCAACATTGTGATGATGATGTCGGCGTTCTGCACCGCGCGGGCAGGGTTGCTTGCCATGGTGCAGATATCGGCGAGGCTGGCCATTCTGGCGGCGCTGCGGTTCCAGATTGTGACATCAAAATGCGCGGCAAGGCGGCGCGCCATAGGCGCCCCCATCAGCCCTGTCCCCAGAACGGCGACTTTCACCGTGTTGCCTCGATGGCGTCCAGCGCGGCCTCGGCCACAGCGATATCTTGCGCGCCGGTGCCGGAACCCACGCCGATCCCGCCCAGTAGGTTGCCGTTAACGATGATCGGCAACCCGCCCGGCAGGCCGGTGACCGTCCCATCGGTTGCGGCGGCGATGGCAGGGCGCACAGATTCCGGGATTTGCGTTGATGCTGCACCGATGGAGGCCGCTGTCAGCGCCTTGGCCCGGGCCGATTTGCGGCTGAGGAATTTCGCGCCGGTCATGCGAAGCTCTGCAATCAACTCCCCGCTTGCATCCGCAATGACGATGCATTGCGGTTGCCCCAGTTCATCGGCCTTTGCGACAGCTGCCGCCAGCATCTGCATCGCGCCCGTATGGGTCAGCGTCCTGGTATCCTGGGTTGCTTGCATGTCGCCATCCTTTCGGTTTGACGCGTAGAATAGTTAACGATAACATTTTGTATAGGGCGGGAGGCCAATCAGATGTCATTTTTCGAAATCATTGACCCGGTATTTGGGCGCTACGTTCTTGGCAATGCGCCGGTCAAGCAACTGGCCACCGGGTTTGACTGGGTCGAAGGGCCGGTTTGGTTTGGCGATGCCAATTGTTTGCTTTTCTCGGACATCCCCAACAACAGGATTATGCGCTGGTCGCCAGATACCGGCGTGTCGATCTATCGCGCCCCGTCGCATTTCGCCAATGGCCAGACCCGTGATCGTGAGGGCCGGTTGATCACTTGCGAACATGGCACACGGCGCGTGACGCGGACGGAGCTGGACGGGCATATCACCGTTATTGCGGATCAGTTTGACGGTAAGCCATTGAATTCGCCTAATGATGTTGTGGTCAAATCAGATGGCACAATTTGGTTTTCTGATCCGCATTACGGCATCATGACGAATTATGAGGGGTTCAAGGCTGAACAGGAAAACCCTTGTGTTGTCTATTGCTTTGACCCCAGGGATGACAGCCTGACCCCGGTGGTGACCGATATGAATTGCCCGAACGGGCTGGCGTTTTCGGCGGATGAGAGCCAGTTATATGTCGCGGATACGGGCCGCATGTTTGAGGATGATCCGCAACATATGCGGGTCTATCCGGTGGCTGACGACAATAGCGTCGGCGAGGGCGCGCATTTTCACAAGATCGATCCCGGTGTTTCGGATGGTTTTCGCGTGGATGTGGATGGCAATGTCTGGTCGTCGGCCGCGGATGGCGTGCATTGCATTTCGCCTGAGGGCAAGCTGCTGGGTAAGATCATCGTGCCGGAACTGGTGTCGAATGTCTGTTTCGGCGGGCGGGCCAAGCATGAGCTTTACATCACGGCGACGACCAGCCTTTACCGCGTGACGCTGGTTACAAACGGGTTGCAGACGCCCTAGCTGGCGAACAACGCTGCGCGGTCCGCGAAGGCTTTGAATTCGATTGCGTTGCCTGACGGGTCGCGCACGAACATGGTGGCCTGTTCGCCCGGTTCGCCCCGCATCCGGTGTTTGGGGCGCATGATCCAGTTGATGCTGTCATCCGCGCTGAGCCGTGCCGCCAGATCATCGAAGGTGGCCGTATCCAGCACGACCCCGAAATGCGGGATGGGCACGGTATCACCATCGACCGCCCCGGATGCCGTGGCCGCATTGTCTGATGGCTGATGCAGATGGGCCGACATCTGGTGCCCGAAAAGGCTGAAATCCAGCCATTTTCCGACGCTTTCGCGCCCCGGTGCGCAGCCCAGCTTGTCGATATAGAAAGTCCGCGTTGCATCAAGGTCGGTGACGGGGAAAGCGAGGTGGAAGGGGTGCATGTGTTGTTCCTTTGTCATGCGGATCAGGGCATGCGCAGCGCGCCATCCAGCCGGATGGTCGTGCCGTTCAGATAGTCGCATTCCACGATGAAACGCGCCAGCGCTGCAAATTCAGATGGTTCGCCCAGACGTGCAGGGTAGATGACGTCGGCGGCGAGGCCGTCCATGACCTCTTGCCCCAGGCTTTCCAACATTGGTGTCCGAAAGATGCCCGGTGCGATGGCCATGACCCGGATGCCGTTGCGGGCCAGATCGCGTGCCATAGGGAGTGACAGGCCCGCAATCCCGGCCTTGGAGGCAGCATAGGCTGTCTGACCCTTTTGGCCGTCGAACGCCGCGACGGAGGCGGTGTTGATGATCACGCTGCCTGCGTCCATCCGGGCTGCTGCAAGCCGGGCCACGTTGAATGTGCCGTTGAGATTGATGTTGATGGTCCGGTTGAAGCTGGCTTGGGTATGCGGCCCGTCGCGCCCCAGCGTTTTTTCGGCTGTGGCGATGCCTGCGCAGTTGATCGCGGTATTCAGCCCGCCCATTGCGTCGATGGCATTGTCGAGGGCATTGGTGATGCTGTCTTCATCGGTCACATCAACCTGGGCGAAGTAGGCGCCGATATCGTTAGCATAGGCGGCGCCCTTGGGGTTCTGGTCAAAGATCGTTACCAGCGCACCGGCGTCGATCAGTCCCTTTGCTGCGGCGGCGCCAAGGCCAGAGGCGCCGCCGGTGACGATTGCTTTGGTTTGTGTGATGTCCATGACGGCTCCGATCCCATTTGCGCGCAGCCTGTATCAGGCAGGCACAAATGGGAAGGGGGTGCAGTATCAATCAGCCTCGCCGCCGATTGTGCCGCCTTCATTCGCGATGAACCCGCCGGACGCGATATAATCGAGCGTGTTGCCGTCAGCATCGGTTGTCGACAGGTCCAGCCCTGCAATCCCTGCCAGTTCTTCACCATTGGGTCCGTGGAAGGCCCCGCCGATGTTGGAGTTGGAGGTGCAGGTCAGCCCGTCGCTGCAAGAGACCAGTTCCAGTTCAGTGCCAAAGCCGTTGCCGATGATCTGTGCATCAACGACGTCGAAATCAAAGTCCAGCCCGGATTCGTCGAGTGTGACGTTGGTTGTGCCTGAAATCTGTTCGCTGGCGAAATCGGCGATGATTTCTACATCACCACTAAAGAAGGCCTCGGAAACAAAGGATTCACCGCCATTTGTCACCTCTGTGCCAAATCCCGAGATGTCTCCGCTATAGGTGACCTGGCCGGTGAGTGCCTGGATCACCTCTGGGTTGGTTTCGAGCCCGACGACGAAGACGGCTTCTGTCTGCTCGCCTTCTTCAGGATATCCAAAGAGCGACCGGACCGTTGAAAAGTCGCCTTCAAAGAAATTATCGACGCTGAGGTTTGATCCGTCCAGCCGTTCACCATCGCCATCCACAAAGGCCACGGTCTCGCCACCGATGGTGGCGGTCAATGTTTCGTCGTCGATGTCCTCCATGTTGATGGTTTCGGTGGTCACTTCAAGCCGTACCTCGCCCGTTTGCGCATCGGTGATGTGGCGGACCATGCGCACGCTGAGCGTTTGGCCATTTGTATCGGTGAGAGCGGAATGGGCGGCTGCAAATCCCAACCCGTTTCCGCCCTGATCCGTGCTTTCGGTGCCGGAGGTGAATGGGTTTTGCGGGGCAACATCGCCCGCCGCGACAGGGTCGTCTGCGCCGTCACTCCCACCGCCGCCGCCATAGCTGCATGCACCAAGCCCGCAAATCAGGCCGCTGAGAAGAATGCTTTTTGAAAATGTGATCATTTTGTATTTCCTCTGTTGAAAATGCCCTTGTGGCCACCGTGGCCGGGGATTTCAGAGGGAATACGCACCGGGGTTTCGATCTATTCCCGGCCGGTTCGATTTTTTTCGCAAGTGGGTGTTTATGGGTCGAAGAAAGCCGCCTGATCGTTACGATCTGATCAGGCGGCTTGTGATGTTTTCGTCTTTAGAACCAGAGGGTTACGCCCAGGTCGGCGCCGTAGGATTCGAAGTTATCCTGTCCGATACCGTCACCAAAGACCATTGCAGAGATTGACCACGCATCGCCCTGAAAAAGTTCAATCCCAAGATCAAGCCGCCCGCGCAGGTCGTCTGGAACTTCCTCACCTGCCGCGTCGCCAAATCCGATAATACCGCTGGCGCCCAGAATGACGTTGCCGTCAGAGCTGCCCATGGTGATCGGGATTAGCCAGGTTGCCCCCAGATCGGCCTGCCCATAGCGGATGGTCTTTTCTTCGACGGGCACGGCGTTGAGCGTGTAGGCGTCCATCTTGTCTTCGAACCAGCCGACCGACGCATGTGGGATAATCAAATGCCCGTTATCCAATTGTGTTTGTTTGGACACCTGCGCTGCGGCCAGCCAGCGTGTGCTGTCGACATCGTCGACCCGGTCACCGCTGCCGCTGACATCTGTTGATGATTTCCCGCCCAGAAGCCGGGCGTCAAAGGCCAGATCGCCACTGATATAGATGGCATAAGCCCCGGCCATGAAGCCCGTTGCGTCAAAGCTGGTGCCGCTGGGCCCGTCCTGATAGGCAAAGTCGCTTTGCAGCATGACCCCAAAAATGCTGGTATCCGTGAAATAAAGATCGCCGCCAACCGTGGCGATCCCCTGATCCAGTTCGGCCCCGTCCAGTTCAGACTGCCGTGCTGATAATGTCACCCAAAGCGGGCCAGAGAAACCTTCGGTATCCGCAACACCGCCCGCCTGACTGGCATAGATGCCGTAGCTTTGCGCGCTGCGCCGGTTTTGCAGATCGGGTTGGTTGGACAGGATCGCCGCTGCGCGCCCGCCTAGAAAACAGTTATTGGCCCCATCGGCCAGTTCCGTTGGTTCACCGATAATGACCGGCCCTTCGCCATCAGGATCGTCCGGGTCGCGGGGGTCATTGACGGGTGTAATGGTCTGGCAGGCGTCTTGCGCCATGGTCGTTGATGGCGTCCAGATGCCAAGGACAAGTGATGTTGCGATTATGTTTTTTAGAAATGATGACATGATATTCCCCATAATTGTGGTGGGGTGATTGTTTCGCAAAAACGGACAAAGATCAATTTGTGCTTTTGGTAAGCTGGCGCATAGCGACAATTCGGTAACCCCGTATGCGGGCTGATTAGGTCGTTTTTTCTGCGGCTTTTACCTGATCCCACAGCCCGTCCATTTCGGCCAAATCGCTGTCTGCGGGTGTTTTGCCCTTGGCGGCAAGCGCGTCTTCGACCGCGTTGAACCGCCGGGTGAATTTCGCGTTGGTGCCGCGCAATGCGGCTTCGGGATCGATGTCCAGATGCCGGGCGAGGTTGGCCACAACAAAAAGCAGATCGCCGAATTCTTCCTCAACCTCTGTCTGGGTCATGGTGTCGCGTGCTTCGACCAGTTCGCCCGCTTCTTCAATGATCTTGTCGATAACGTTGCTGGTATCCGGCCAGTCAAAGCCCACCCGCGCTGCCCGTTTTTGCAATTTGACCGCCCTTGTCAGGGCGGGCAGGCCGCTGGCCACCCCATCAAGTGCTCGGGCTTGCGCCTTGTCCGCCCGTTCGGCGGCTTTGATCCTTTCCCAGTCGGCGGTTTGTTGTTCGGCGGATTTATCGCGCGATTCGTCGCCAAAGACATGCGGGTGACGTGCGACCATCTTATCCGCGATGGCCTTGACCACGCTGTCAAAGGTGAAGTGCCCGGCCTCTGATCCCATCTGGGTGTGATAGACCGTCTGCAATAGTAGATCGCCCACTTCCCCCTCCAATTCGTCCCAGTCACTGCGGGCGATGGCGTCCGCCACCTCGTAAGCCTCTTCGATTGTGTAGGGGGCGATGGAGTTGAAATCCTGTTCGATGTCCCATGGGCAGCCGGTATCGGGGTCGCGCAGCCGCCGCATGATTTCCAGCAAGCGCGGCATGCCGCCATTCGGGTCGTGGATCAGGGGATCGTTTGTCATGGGGCCTCGCTTTGGTTGGGCGCACGCTAGCGAAACCCGCAGGCGGGGCCAAGGGGCGGGGAATTGTTGGGGCAAGCTGCTTGGCCCATTGCGTAATTTCGCAAGTTGCGGTCAAGTGGCGCTGTTATCATTTGTCCCAGGAGCGTCCCGATGCCTGTCATCAACCGTATTGCCGATTTTGCCGAGGAGATGACCGCCTGGCGTCGCCATTTGCATGCGCATCCTGAGTTGCAGTTTGAATGCCATCAGACGGCGGCATTCGTCGCTGAGCAGTTGCGCGGCTTTGGCGTTGATGAGATCCACGAGGGGATCGCGACAACCGGCGTCATCGCCATCATTGAGGGCAGGGGCGCTGGCCCCACGATTGGTTTGCGTGCAGATATGGATGCGTTACCGATCACGGAACAAACGGGGCTGGAACATGCATCCACCATTCCCGGTCGGATGCATGCCTGCGGGCATGATGGTCATACGACGATGTTGCTCGGGGCGGCCAAATACCTGGCAGAGACCCGCAATTTTGCGGGCCGCGTTGCGTTGATTTTTCAACCCGCCGAAGAAGGTGGCGGTGGGGCCGAGGTGATGGTCAAAGAGGGCGTGCTGGACCGTTTTGAGATTGCCGAGGTTTATGCCCTGCATAACGCGCCCGGCGTGCCGGTGGGGTCGTTTTATACCACGCCGGGCCCGATCATGGCGGCGGTGGACACTTTTCATATTGATATCACGGGGCGCGGTGGTCATGGTGCTATGCCGCATGAAACCGCGGACCCGATTGTCGCTGCCGTTGGTATGGTCAATGCGATCCAGACCATCGTGAGCCGTAACCACTATGCGCAGGATGATCTGGTTGTCTCCGTGACCCAGATCCATACTGGCACGGCTGACAATATCGTCCCGGACACCGCATATGTGAATGGCACGGTCCGCACGTTCAAGCGTGAGGTGCAGGGCATGGTGATGGCCCGGTTGGAGCAGATCGTTGAGGGTCATGCGGCTGCTTATGGCGTGGAAGCAGAATTGCGTTACGAGGTGGGTTATCCTGCGACGATCAATGATCCTGATCGCACGGCCTTTGCCGCCGAGGTCGCGCGCGAGATTTCCGCCGATGTGACAGACGATGCAGGGCGCGAGATGGGCGCCGAAGATTTCGCTTATATGCTGGAAAAACGTCCCGGGTCTTATCTGTTTGTGGGCAATGGCAACACCGCAGGTTTGCATCACCCCGGTTTCGACTTTGATGATGAGGCGGCCCCTGCGGGCGCGTCTTTCTTTGCCCGTTTGGTTGAACGGGCTTTGCCATTAAGCTGAACAGAGGGGATCGGCATGACTTTGGACAAGGCGCGCGAGGTTGTTGATACCGCTTTTACCAGGCAGGATCGGCGTGGCCTATCCTATGAGAACGCCTTTGGCGGGGCGACATCGTTTATGCGCCGGACCTATACAAAGGATCTGGCGGGGTTTGATCTGGCGGTCACGGGCGTGCCGTTTGATCAGGCGGTGACCCACAGGCCCGGCACCCGGTTTGGCCCGCGCGCGATCCGCGAAGCGTCAACATTGCAGACCTTTGATCCGCCTTATGGCTGGGATGGGTTTGATCCGCTGGGCGAATTCGCCATCGCGGATTATGGCGATATGCCGTTTGACTATGCCAATGTGGCTGCCGTGCCGGGGTTGTTGCAGTCGCATATTGCGGGGATCCTGACGCAGGGCTGTGGGACGATCACCCTTGGCGGTGATCATTTCATCACCTTGCCGATCCTGCGCGCCTATGCCGAAAAATATGGCCCCTTATCAGTGGTGCAGTTTGATGCCCATTCTGACCTGTGGCCGGATCAGGATATGGCACGCATCGATCATGGCACGATGATGTATAAGGCGGTGAAGCTGGGCATCGTTGATGTGACCCGGTCGATCCAGATAGGCATACGTACCGAATGCGAGGATTATCTGGGCATGCCTTACATCGACGCCCGGACCTGTCACGAAAAAGGGGCCGTGTGGGTCGCCGAACAGATCAAGGAGCGGGTTGGTGCACACCCAACCTACGTGACCTTTGATATTGATGCGCTGGACCCGGCCTTTGCCCCCGGCACTGGCACGCCTGTATGGGGTGGTCTTGCATCCTGGCAGGCCGCCGCAATGCTGCGTGATCTGGCGGGGATCAATATGGTTGGCGGTGATGTGGTGGAGGTATCGCCGCCCTATGACACGACCGGTGCAACGGCGATTGCCGGTGCGCATGTGGCGATGGAGCTGTGCTGCCTAGCGCTTTGGAACAAGAGGACGACGTGATGCCCAACCAGCCAATCAGCGGGAATGATCTGGCCCGGTTTTCCGGCCCGCAAAGTTTCATGCGTCTGCCAGAGGTGGCATCGGCTGAAGGCCTTGATGTTGGCTTTATCGGGATTCCGATGGATATCGGCACGTCGTGGCGGTCGGGCACCCGGATGGGGCCGAAACAGCTGCGCGAACAATCGGCGATGATCCGGCCTTACAATATCCAGGCGGGGGCGGCCCCGTTTGATGCATTGCAATGCGCCGATCTGGGGGACGTACCGATCAATACGTTTTCGTTAAGCGACAGTATCCGTATTATTACAGAGGTTTACGCAGCACATTTGAAGCATGATGTTGTGCCGATGACACTGGGTGGCGATCATACGCTGACCTTGCCGGTGTTGCGCGCGGTGGCGGCGAAACATGGTCCTGTCGCGTTGGTGCATGTGGATGCCCATGCCGATGTCAATGATGAGATGTTTGGCGAACGGGAAACCCATGGCACGGTGTTTCGCCGCGCCTATGAAGAGGGCATTATCACTGCCGATAAGGTGTTCCAGATTGGATTGCGCGGGACCGGCTACACGGCGGATGATTTTACCGAGGCCGCAGATTGGGGGTTCAACCAATATCTGGCGCCCGATTTGTGGCATAAGTCGTTGACGCCTTTGGCCGCTGATATCAAGGCCAAGGTCGGCGATCAGCCCTGCTATATCACCTATGACATCGACAGCCTTGACCCGGCCTATGCCCCCGGCACCGGGACGCCGGAGATCGGCGGGCTGACCACGCCGCAGGCGATGGAGTTGATCCGGGGGCTGCGGGGCCTGAATATTGTGGGCTGCGATCTGGTTGAGGTATCGCCGCCTTATGATCCATCGGGGAACACGGCCCTGACAGGCGCAAACCTGATGTTCGAGATGTTATCAATCCTGCCGGGTGTGCCGTATCGGTAGCGGCAGGAGGCCCTGTCGCACAAATCTGGCGCTGTCCGCAATCATCCCGTTGCAATGTCGATGATGCGGAGCCAACGCCAAGTCGTTGCACTTGTGCAAAAGCTTGCTTTGTAAAGGCTCCAGCTAGCCGACAACCACCACTTGTCCGGTCAACGCGCCTTCTACACACTTCACATATGCTAATCCGACATCATGTGACGGAACGGGCTTGTGACCTCGAAACCAAGCACCATAGCGAGGCGCGGACACATCCAGCATTCCGGGACTAACCACGTTAACCCGCAGACCACGGGTCATTTCTATCGCGGCGCTTTTGACGAATCCCGCCAAAGCTCCGTTAGCGGTCGCGGCATTTGTTCCCATCCGGATTGGGTCGCGATCCAGGACGCCGCTTGTCAGTGTGAAGGAACCTCCATCGGCAATGACGTCCAGTCCGGCGAGGACCAGGTTCACTTGCCCCATGACCTTTTGCTGAAGACCAACCATGAATGCTTCCTGGTCCATCTCATCGAGAGGCGCGAAGGTTGCATCACCGGCACAGGACACGACGGCGTCGAATTTTCCTACGGCCTTGTACAGCGATTTTACAGCATGGAGATCGCCTACATTGACTTGATAGTCACCACTAGACCGTCCAACGGTGATGATTTCATGCTCTTTTTTTAGCTCTCTGTAGGCGGCTTGTCCAATGTCCCCGGCCGCACCAACTAGGATTACTGTCATTTCTGATCCTTCATCATGTCATCGTATCGCTGCAATTTGCGGTTCAGGATCGTGTGGCAACGATCCAACTCCGCTTGTCGGTCCTCAAGGCTTTGCCCATGTACCAATAGAGCAGCTTTTCGCTCTTGGATGGTGTCGTCGCCGCAAGCATAGAGGTTCGCAAACGCGCGCATCTTGGCCATCGGCATTCCGGTTGCGCGTAAGGATGCCAGCAATTCCAACCAATCAGCGTCTGATTTGGAAAATGTGCGTTTACCGTCGGTGCCGCGCTTGATGAACGGACACAGTCCAGATTTCTCGTAGAAGCGAATTGTGGAAATACTAAGCCCAGTGCGCTCTGAAACCTCCGAAATCTTCATGCAGTTTGCCTTTCCCGTTAGCCCCATAACGACCTGAAGCTGCTATAGGTCAAGCCGTTTTCACCAGAGATCGCGGAAGCCGCCGTTATGAGCCGTGCAGCAGTTGAGCCTTCGGCCAATTTGTAGGCGTTTTCCGCGCTGCTGTGGCATGACTACGTTGGCCAGAGTTGGCGAACACTCAACACTAATGCTCTGTCAGATAATCCGCCGAGACATAGCCTGTCACCCCGGGGGTGTCGGCCAGTGAGACTTCGCACCAGAGTTGCCCAACTTCGGTGACACATGTGCGTCGGTGCAGCACGGTCCCGTCCGGCAGCCCCATGATGATGTTGAACCCAAGCCCAGGGCCTGACCGCAGCTTTAGCAAGTCGTCCGGCCCTGTGCCCGTGACCGTCACCCGATCCCCGATCACCGCGGCGCAACCGGTGGCCAGTGTCAGGGCGAAGATGGTGGTGAAAACGTGGCTGCGCATGATCTGATCCTATTTGTTTTGTTTTCGATAGCCTGCCCATGGGCCAATGCCCAGTCTGTTTTTGTCCGGTTTCCATCGAATGAATTGCGCCGATGGGGCTGGCAGCCGATGTCCAGAATGCATAGATCAACGATACGTTGAACCCACCTGATGGACGGATTGTTGATTCATGCGCCTTTTCGCTTTGCTCCTTCTTTTGACGGTCGCGCTGATGGCCTATATCCGCCTTGTCCCGACGAGCCTGACCCGGTGGCATGTGTTGCCGCATGTCACAGAACCAGGCGACAAATCAGCACCGGGCGGGTTTCTTGCCGCGCGCCGTATTTCGGCGCCGGCGGCAGAGGTTTTGTCGGCCGTTGAGCAACGCGCCCTTGCGACCCCGCGCACGAAGCTGCTGAAAGGGAGCGTTTCGGAAGGCATGATGACCTTCCAAACCCGGTCATTGGTGATGGGCTTTCCTGATCATACAACCGTGGCCGTGCAGGGTGATTTACTGGTCATCCATAGTCGTCTGCGTTTTGGCAAATCCGATTTGGGGGTCAATCGTGGCCGTGTTGCCGATTGGCTGGAAACGCTTGGCCCCTTGACCGTGCCGCTTTGATCGGCCAAGCGGTGGCTTATGATTGCGTCCGAGAGAATAGAACAAATCATTGACCGATTCCAGTTTCTGGAGGCGAAGATGGCTGATGGGGCCTCAGGCAGTGAAATTGCGCAACTGGGCCGTGAATATGCCGAGCTGCGCCCGGTGGTTGAAACCGTCACCGCCTATAAGGAACTTGTGTCACAGATTGCCGATGCGGAGGCGATGCTGACGGATCCGGAAATGAAGGAACTGGCCGAGGCTGAGTTACCTGAATTGAAGGCCGCACTGGCCGCATCCGAGGGTGAGGTGCAGCTGGCCTTGCTGCCCAAGGATGCCGCTGATGCCCGCCCTGCCTTGCTGGAAATCCGTCCCGGTACGGGGGGCGATGAGGCATCATTGTTTGCGGCGGACTTGCTGCGCATGTACCAGCGTTACGCCGAAGGGCAGGGTTGGAAATTCGAGATTTTGGAGCAGAGCTTTACCGAGTTGGGCGGCGTCAAGGAAGTTGTGGCCCGGATTGCCGGTGACGGTGTCTTTGCCAAGATGAAGTATGAAAGCGGTGTGCATCGGGTCCAACGTGTCCCCGAGACCGAAAGCGGTGGTCGTATTCACACCTCTGCTGCGACGGTGGCCGTGCTGCCTGAGGCCGAGGATGTCGATATCGAAATCAACCCCGGCGATCTGCGCATTGATACGATGCGCGCCTCTGGCTCCGGCGGTCAGCATGTCAACACGACCGACAGTGCCGTGCGTATCCTGCATGAGCCGACGGGTATCATTGTTGTCAGTTCTGAGAAGTCCCAGCACCGTAACCGCGAGATCGCCATGCAGGTGCTGAAAACCCGACTGTTCGATCTGGAACGTCAGCGGATGGATAGCGAACGCTCGGCAGACCGTAAGTCGCAGGTCGGTTCTGGTGACCGGTCCGAGCGCATCCGCACATACAACTTCCCGCAAGGCCGGATGACCGACCATCGGATCAACCTCACCCTCTATTCGCTCGCGCAGGTGATGCAGGGCGACCTGAATGAAATCGTCGCGGCCTTGCAAGCGGATGCGCAGGCCACATTACTTGCCGAGATAGGTGATGCGTGATGCGCTGACAGGCAGTCAGGCGCTGCTTGCCGCGACGAAGATATTGAATGACGCAGAGGTCCCCGATGCTGCCCGCGATGCGCGCAAACTATTTGCCTATGCATCAGGTGTCGAGGCGTGGCGATTGAGCTTGACCCTGCCTGAACCTGTACCGCCGGATGTGCAACTGCGGTTTGACACGCTGATCAGGCGCCGGGCGGCACGCGAACCGGTGTCACATCTGATCGGGACGCGCGAATTTTATGGCCGCGTCTTTGAGGTGTCATCGGATGTTCTGGACCCCCGCCCGGAAACCGAAACCCTGATTGAGACTGCCTTGCGCACCAATTTCCGCCATGTGTTGGATTTGGGCACGGGGTCGGGCTGTATCGTCATTACCCTGTTGGCCGAAATGCCCGACGCGATGGGTGTGGGGGGTGATCTGTCTGCCCCTGCACTGGCAGTGGCCGCACGCAATGCTGAACGCCATGGCGTCAGCGACCGGGTGAGTTTTGTTCAAAGCGACTGGATGCGGGCCATTCCGCAACCTTTTGATCTGATTGTGTCGAACCCGCCTTATATCGCCGCCGATGAAATGGACGGGCTGGCCCCCGAGTTGCGCAAATGGGAGCCCCGGATGGCGCTGACGGATGGCGCCGATGGCCTGTCAGCCTATCGCGAGATCATTGCACAGGCCATGCCCGCCCTGATCCCCGGCGGAACGTTGATGGTTGAAATAGGCCCGACACAGGGATTGGCGGTGTCGCAATTGATGCGCGATGTGGATTTGCGCAATGTCTCAATTATTCCTGATTTGGATGGGCGCGACAGAGTCGTTTCTGGTCAAATGGTTGGATTTGATGCCAAGACGCGCCGATAAGCGCCGAAAACCAGTATTTTCACGAATTTATGCTTGTCTTGCCCCCGTCTGCATGTTTATTCAAAGACATCAGCGGGACAGAGTCCGGAATTTGACCTCCTGCAGATCAGTCGCCAAACATCGCAAGGCCACAGATTTGAAACGCGGATATGCCGCGACGCGTGGTTAGCGCAACGACAGCCAAAGGCTTGAAAGCACATCAATGAGATCATCGAAGTCACGGTCGCGGAATAAGAACCGCAACAACCGTCCCTCGGGCGGGAATATCATCAACCGGGTGTTTGACAGCCAGGGTCCTGATGGAAAAGTGCGCGGTACGCCGCAGCAAATCATTGAAAAGTACAATCAGCTGCATCGCGATGCTGTGTTGTCCGGTGACCGTGTGGATGCTGAAAACTTCGCGCAGCATGCGGAGCATTATACACGCCTTCTTGCCGAGGCGCAGCGCGAGGTCGAGGCCAAACGCGAAGAACAGGAAGAACAGAACCGCCAGCGTCAGGCCGAGCGCGACCGAGAACGCAATGAACGCATGAAGGCACAGGAGGTTGCGGCGAATGAGCAACCTACGCTGCAGCCTGACGCAGAGCAACCGGATGTCCTGATGCCTGACGATCAGGATAGTGGCCTTGTCGAAACGCCCGAAGAGAAGCCAAAGCGCCCGCGCAAACCCCGCGCGCCGCGCAAACCCCGCCAGCAAGACGCGGATGGCGGCGATGGTGGTGGCGGCACCCCAGATGGGGGTAGCGCACCAGAGGCGGCTGAGTGAATTGAAACGCTTCGTTTTCGGGGCGTTTCTTCTTGTTGGTTGTGTGCATACAATGATTGCCGATGACCCAACCCATAACTGAGAACGCGGCCTATCTAAGAATACGCGCCGCCGCGGAAGTTGCCGCAGGACCGCCGAATAGTTTGCGTATGCGCGCGCGTGGTTACCTTGATCTTTATCACGACTCACATGGTATTTGTCGGTTTGCTCTTGTGGCCGCACACGGGGCGCTTTGGGCGTCCTGGTATTTGATCTGCGCCAAACTTGCCGCGATGGTGTTCGCCGTTGTTGACCCCACAACCAAACTGCCCCGTCGCAGACGTTATGATCAATTTTTCGCCTACGTTTCATTGCTAAAAGAGATCAATCACCTCGTGATGGTTGAAACCTATGTGCTGGTGCATACGATTCAAAAGCTGGGCGTGGATGTCGCGATTGCGACAGGTGTTCCCGCAGATATCGCCAATGATTATGATACCGCTATGCGCGCGCGCCGGATTGACCCCGCGGTAGCACGTGACCTTTACCATCGTCATTTTCTGTGGGAGCAGGAACGTGTTGTGTCGACGAAGCTTGATGATGGCTTTGCAGTCTTTACGTGGCCACTCATGCGCAATCTGTGCCAACGCCCTTGGGTTTGGTTTGGTTATTTTGGCGCCGGAAAATCACTGAACTTCAGGAATTTTACCGATCAGGCGGAGCGTGTTGAGAAGGGTCTGATCGCCTATGATCGCGCAATGTCCTATGGGCTGGAGCGGTTAGCGCGAACAACGCATGTGCGCTTGCGCATACTGCCGGGGATCGCGCATTGGCGTGACAAAGGATTACCCCGTACTTAGGCTGCGGGCGAGCCCACAGAAGGCTTCCAATCCGATCTGTTCTGCCCGCTCGGTGGGTTTGATCCCCGCCGCGATCAGGTGATCCTCGATATCGGGGCTGACGGATTTCAACGCAGAACGCAGCATCTTGCGCCGCTGGTTGAAGGCGGCGGCCACGACTTTATTCAACACAGCCGGATCAGCCGGAAAGCGTGGCGCGGGCAGGGCGGTCAGGTGGATGACAGCCGAATTGACCTTTGGCGGTGGGCTGAACGCCTCTGGTGGTAATTCCATGACAATTTGCGGGTCGCTGCGCCATTGGGACAGGATAGCCAGCCGCCCATAGGCTTTGCTGCCCGGTTGCGCCACGATCCGCTGGGCGACTTCGCGTTGGAACATCAAGGTCAGGCTGTCCCAAAAGGGCGGCCATGTGGGTGGCGTCAGCCAGCGTACCAGCAATTCGGTGCCCACGTTATAGGGCAGGTTGGCCGCGACTTTGATCGGCGCTTGCAGGTGGTCCAGCGGATTGATCTCCAGCGCGTCCCCATTGATCACTTGCAACCGTCCCGGATAGGCTGCGCCAATCTGGGCCAGGGCGGCCATGCAGCGCGGGTCTTTTTCGATGGCCAATACTCGCCGCGCTCCTTCGGCCAGAAGCCCGCGTGTCAGCCCCCCCGGCCCAGGCCCGATTTCAAGGATGTCTGCGCCGCTCAATTCACCGCCCAACCGGGCGATTTTGGCGGTCAGGTTCAAATCCAGCAGGAAGTTCTGTCCCAGCGATTTTTTCGCCGCCAGATCATGTTTGGCAATCACCTCGCGCAGGGGGGGCAGATTGTCGATCCCGCTCATGCGCGCGCCTTTGCCATAAGGGCGGCCATGCGGATGGCTGCAATCATCGATGTTGCATCTGCCTTGCCTTGGCCTGCAATATCAAATGCCGTTCCGTGATCGGGGGATGTGCGGATAAAGGGCAGACCCAGTGTGATGTTTACCCCACCGGAAAAATCCAGTGTCTTGATCGGGATCAGGGCCTGATCGTGATACATGCAGATCGCCACGTCATAGCGCGCCCGTGCGCTTGCGTGGAACATAGTGTCAGCTGAAAGTGGCCCGGAGATGTCCATGCCCTGTGCCCGCAGCGCGTCCAGCACCGGGCTGATCATATCAATTTCTTCATCACCCATCTTGCCGTCTTCGCCCGCATGCGGGTTGAGCCCCGCCACAGCGATGCGCGGTGTCTTGATCCCGAAATCCCGCCGCAGCCCGGCATGGGTGATCAGGATCGTATCGGTCAGCAGGCTTGCGGTCAGTTTTTCGGGAACATCAGACAGCGGCATATGGATCGTTGCGGGTACGACCCGCAGCGTGTCACATGCCAGCATCATGACAACCTGATCGGCCCCGGCCAAGGCGGCGAGATATTCGGTATGCCCGGGGTACCCGAAATCGGCCCCGTCGATCAAAGCGGCCTTGTGAATGGGTGCGGTGCAGATTGCGCTGGCACTGCCATTTTCGACCAGTTCAACCCCAGTGGCGATGGCGTCGATCACGCCTTGCGCATGAGCGGGGTTGGGTTGCCCCGGCACGGCGGGCGCGCCGAAATCATGAGCCAAGACGTTGAATTGGTCCGCTTTGACATCGCGTTCAGTCAAATGGATGGGTGTTCCATCTGGCAAATGGGTCGGATCACCGATCCAGAGCAAAGGCACCTCATCCCTGAGCGCGGCCCAGGCCGTGACCGCGATTTCCGGTCCGATCCCGGCCGGTTCCCCGCAGCTGATCGCGACAGGTTTCATCGGTTGATAATGATCGCCCCGGCGCGCAGATCAGACAAGAGCGCGTCTGCCTGTCCGGCCAGCCGCTGACCACGGATCCGGTTACGCACAGCCTCTGGGTCGGCTTCGCGCTGACCGACCGCGGTGCGGCTGCACAGCATCAGAAAGACAAGCGTCTGCCCGTTATCCCGCGTCAGATTGGTTGAGATTTCACCGGGATCAAGTCGAGCTAGTTCGAGCGCCACATCGCTGGGTATTTCAGCCGGGGCCAGATCATTGCGGTCCAGAACTTCGGCGGGTTGATTGCGCGCAACCCCATAAAGGTCGTCACATGTATCGACTGATCCCGCCACGTTTGCGGCGGCGCGCAACCCTGCTTCGCTGCGCCCGCCTGGGATGTAATATGCCGCATATTCGATGCTGGCAGGCGCGGCGACCGATTGCGCGACCTCGCGTACGCCCCGCATCTGGAACAGGGCAACCCCGTTGGTGATGTTTAACGGATCGGTCACTTCGCCCGGCCGCAGGTCAAGCAGTACGCCTTGAATTTGCGGCGGATAATTTGTGATTGGCAGCCATGGTAAGCGCCCGCCCTGATCGCGCGTGGGCAGGGCCGAATATTCCCGTGCCGCGCTTTCGAACGCGCCGAAGGACGTCATCCGCGAGATGCGTTCAGCCGTGGCCTGCGCCTGACGTGCCCGGTTGGGCGGGGCGGGTATGATAATTTCTGACAAGAGCACCTCGACCCCGGTCGCCCGGTTATTCTGCTGTGCTATGGCCCGTTCGATATCTGCATCGGTAATGACGACCTGACGACCGAAGCGCGACCGGATATAGTCGCGCCATGTCACCCCAACTTGCACGAAATCTCGCAGCGTTTCCGGTGCAATTCCATTTTGCTGCAAGACCCGTGTGAACTGTTCCAGGTCAAGATTGGCCCGGCCAGCGAATTCCTCCAACGCAGTATTCAGCGCCTCGTCCGATAGGCTCAGGTCGAACCGGGCGAGTTCCTGTTGTTTCAGCCTGTCATCGATCAGACCTTCGCGCGCCTGTTTGTCGATGTCGCCGGGCGTCCGGAACAGGGTGAGCAACCGCTTGCGCTGATCCAGTTCGTATTGCGTGACAACGCTGTCATTGACGGTAATGGCAGGGTCGAATTGTCCTTGGGCGTGAGCCGCCGAATTGACAAAAAAACCCAGCATGAGAGCCAGTGTTGTGGCCAGTGAAAGACGTGCGCGCATGCGGTTCCTCATGATCGTTCAGTTCCTACAGCTTGCGGCCTGGCCGCCCCCGGATCGTCCGGAGGAAAACCCGTTAATCGATCCGCTGATGCCGTAACTTGTTGTTGGTTCAACCGTACTGGAAGACGTGTACCTGCGCGAGACGGAAACGTCGATGGTCACGCATTCGTTCTGCCATTCCAGGCCCAGCCCTGCCCGAACGGGGCGGTCATCAACCACGTCATAGCGGCCATCCATGCTGACCGACCATGCGTCGCTGAGTTTGAAATCGCCGTCAAAGCTCCATTCTGACAGCGAGTCGGGCCGATCTTCTGCCAGGTCACTGGATTGCCAGATATAGGCTGCCGAAAGCGAAACCTCATCGTTTTGCCATCGCAAGAGGCCAGCCGCACGGTTGACTTCGAACTGATCGTCAAAGAGCGCCCGACCATCAAGCACGAAACCATCCGGGATCTTCAGCTGCCCGGCAATCAGCCAATCGGACTGCTCACTATCCAGGCCCGACGACAAGGTGAAACGTGTGTCAGCCTCTTGACGGTAGATTCGCCCGAAGGACAACGTTGAATCGGTGCCTGTCTTGCCGATCCGGGTCCAAGTGACGCCAAGTGCTCCGCGCAAACCGGTTTCGACTGCATCATCCCCTACGAAACGTGAAAGACTGAAAAGGTTGCCCTGATCAAGCTCATTGCGCGTGCTGTCCTCGACCGGTGGGGTGCCACCGAGAGCCGATGAAGCCGCAATCTGAATCGTCGGTTCGATCAGATGTGCTGTGCCAGCATCCGTTATCATCGCCCATGGCCAGCGTAATGTGATACCTGTTTCAGGCACCACCCGCAGGTCTTGGCGCGAAAATGCCTGGTCATCGCGTATATCGTAGATATCGGCCCGCAAACCTGTTTCGGCTGTGACGATGATACCATCATTGCTGATCCAGTTACGCTCCCACATTGCCGATACCCCGCCGCGGGTCACGTCCCGCCCGGTATCCCCATCCTGATTACTGTAGCGATAGGCAGTATCGAGATCGGTCTTGTAGCGCAATGTGCCGCCAAAGGCCGGTCTGACCCGCCCTTCATAGGATAATTCCGCCACAATGGGGGGCAGTGAGGCGTTGGCTTCGTCATCTCGCAGCGTTTGATAGTAGGTCAGGTTGGCCTGCAACATCGTGTCATAGGTGACCCGAAGGATGGAAATAGCGCTGTCCAGCCTGTCCTTGTCTGAGTAGCCGTAATCCAGCAGGTAGGCCGGATCGCTTGTTGCTTCGATATCGAACTGCAACTGGTAACTATCTGCAAATTGGAAACTTCCGTTGGCAAACAGGTACGACCGGTTATCCTCTACCAATGTGTCGTCACTGACCGCCCCTTCAATACGCAGATCGCCATTGGCAAAGGCTTGGCGGTAAATCAGCTCCAGCGTGCGCGTTTCGAGTGCGGCGTAGGGTGTCAGCGTTACATCTGCATGGTCGCCCAGCGGGATGAAGTAAGGCAGTTTGATCCCGGCGCCGAGTTGCGTGGTGTTGCGCTGTTGTGGAATCAGAAGACCAGCAGACCGTTCCAGGGTTGGGTCGGGCAGGCGCATGCGCGGTACCCAGAAAACGGGTATGTTTCGGATCAGAAAAGTCGCGTTTTCAAAATAGAGCTGTTTTTCAATTTGATCATGAACAACCTTTTCGGCCCGGATGCTCCATAGCGGAGCCTGTCCATCACAAACATTGCAGGATGATGCCGTGGTCCGGTAAAGCTGGGTATAGCGACCTTGTTGTCGGTCGATCTGGTTTGCGGCGACTTGCAACTGCTGATCAAGGACCAACCGCGCGCCTTGCAGAATGCCGTTTCGCAGTTGTGGGTCCAGCGTGGCGCTGTTTGCTGTCAGGATGGTGCCATCGGCCGCCTGAATGACAATTGGTCCGGTGATGGTCAAACGGTCGCTGGATTGGTCGTAGGTGATTTGCGCGGCCCGCAACCTGTCGCCTTGATAAAACACCTCGATATTGCCGGTGGCGATCAGTTGCTTTTCATCATTGATTGTCACGCTGTCCGCCACCAAAGAGGCCGCCCCCTGTGACAGGGCCACGCCCGGCAGGAATGCCATCAGAATAATGGCCAGCAACCGGATCATCAGCCGTCCTCGTTATGCAAAAGGAAACCAAGCGACAGCCCAATGGCGGCTAGCGGCGGGACCCATGCCGCCATAACTGCCGGAAGCTGGCCATTTTCGCCCAGAACAAGGGCAAAGTTTCGAATGAAGTAGATGATGAAGGCCAACATGATTGCCGAAATCACCATCAGCCCGGTCCGTCCGCCCCGTTGGTGGCGAAGGGTGAAGCCCGCCGCGATCATCACCATGGACACCAGAAAGATTGGCAAAGCCAATTCGGTATGAAACCAGACCAGATGCCGCTGGGCTGAAAACCCGGCAGTGCGCAATCTGTCAATAAAGGCTGGTAGCTCCCAGATCGGGATTGATGATGGTGTGCCGAAACTGTTGCGGATCTGGTCAGGTGTCAGGGTGGACGGGATGAGCATGGTGTCATGCAGGGTCGCTGCGGCCTCGGGCGTTGCTTCACCCGCCAAGAGCCATTTTTTGGCGTCGCTGACGTCCCATGCCCCATCCACCAAAACAGCACTTGCCGCGTCGACCCGCTCTGCCGGGCCTCCGCCGGGGGCAAAGGTGATGAAAGTGACCTGCGTCAGTTCGGTGCCGTCAAGATTGGCGCTTGCTGCCCGGATCACGGTTTGGCTGTCTTGTGTTCCTTGTCGCAGCCAGAGCCCGGAATCTGCCAGTGATAATACGGAGCCCTCACCCTTTAATGCGTTGCTGCGTGCCTCAAACTGTTTGGACGTGCCCGCGACAACCGGGTTGAAGATCGCCACAGCCAGAACACCGATCATCAGCGCCACGGCAAGCGGTGCAAGCAGGGCGCGCAAGGCTGACCGGCCGGATGCTCTTGTGACAACCATTTCCGATGATCTGGCCAATCCCAGAAACAGGGCAATCGCAGACAGGATCATGATAAGCGGCATGATCCGATAAAGCGCCTCTGGCACGTTCAGCATGGTCAATGTCAGGATGTCGACGAAACCCGCGTCAACCCGGGCAAAGCGCCGCATCTGATCAACCAGATCGAGAAATACCATGATAAGAAGGAATACCGCGAATATCCCCAAAAAGATCATCAAGAAGCGGCGGGCGAAATAGCGGTGCAGGATCATATCGGTGTCGGGTCCTTGATCCTGCGTTTCAACAGATAGGGACGCCCCGCTAAAAAGAGCAGGCACCAGATGATGAAGAACCCGGCAAGGCTGGGCAGATAGGTTGCAAACCAAAAATCCGCGTTCGCACGTGCAAGATTAAGCCCGGCGGTTTCCATCGCTTTGACCACGACGATCAATAAAATCGCCGCTACGATCTGCCGCCAGACCCCGAAACGGCTATAACCGCCGACAAGCAATGTGGCAAACCCTAGCAAGGCTGCGACTGTTCCGAGGATAGACTGGCTGAATCGGTCGTGGGCGCGAGATTTCAGCCGTGCCTCTGAACGGCCTGTCTCGGCGATCAGTTCCGGAGTTGGGTGCAGCAATTCCCATGTCCAAACCTCGCGGGCATGGCGCCCGGTGCGTTCGCTTTGCGCCACCAGTGTTCCAATATTATATGCGAAATCGTCAAATGAAGTGGTGAAGAGCCTTTGGTTCTCGGTCCGCAGGGTCTGTGCCATGCCGTCGATCATTACAAGCTGGGTCTGCCCGGCATCGCGCAGCACAAAGGCTTTGGATGCGGTATAGGTGACCTGCTCAGCCGGGTCGCGTGTGTCGGCAAGGAAGATATCCAACAACTCGCCCGATGGCGTGATTTCGCGGATATAGACCGTCAGGTTGGGCACCGGTTCGATGAACTGCCCTTCGATCAGCAGGCGGGCGGTGGCGTTCTGGGCGATGTCGTTTTCGCGCTCGGCCAGCCTTGCGGCGCTGAGCGGGACCAGAAAATGCATCAGGATCGACATTAAGAGCGCGACAATCAACCCGAAATAGAGGACCGGGCGGGCAAGCCGGTAGGCGGAGTAGCCTGTCGCCTGCACCACGACGAGTTCGGATTCGGTCGTCATCCGGTTGGTCACATAGACTGATGCTGCAAAGGCCGCTAGCGGCAAGGCCAGCCGGATCACCGTGGGCAAGGTCAATGCGGTGAATTCCAGAAACACGCCAGCCGATTGCCCATCTGCGATCAATTGATCAAACAACACAACCGCCCGGTTGATCCAGTAGATCAGCACCAGCACCAAACTGAAAAAGCCAAAGAGCATCATCAGTTGTGACAGCATATACCTGTCAAATCTTGCCAATGATGCATCCTTTGCGGTTCTGTGCGCCTGATTTGCTGCAAACTAGCCGATTGCCCCGGTGGATTGAACACCTAACTGGCCAATCTGACGCGTCCGGGCTACCTATCGCGCAAGGATGATTTGCCAACAGGAGCCACCATGCCACTGCCTATCGAAATTCACTTCAAAGACGTTGATCTTGATCCGGTTTCGGATGCGGGTGGCAAGGTGGTCGTTTTTGTTGGTGATGATGGCCGGTTGGATGCCGGTGCGCGGCGGGTAAACCGCCTGATGCGCAAGGCGCTCGCTCGATTCATCGAAAGTGATGCATTTGCAAAACTATCCCCCGGTGATGTGCGATCCCTGGCCTATCCAGCGGGCATGACGGCGCGCGCCGTTTTGGTGGTGAAACTGGGGAAGCGCCCCTCGGTCCCGGAAGCGCGCAAGGCCGGCGCTCAACTGGCAAAGCTGATCGGTGAAGACGACCTGCTGGTCTTGGCGGGAACGATAGGGCGTGCGGATCATATTGCCCTTGGGCTGGCCCTGCGTGCCTATGATTTTGATACGCATAAGACGGGCGTCGGGAAAAACATCGGTAAGGCGGTCTTTATGGTGTCGAAACCGGAAGAGATGGCCAAATCCGCAAAAACCATGGGGGCGATTGCCGAAGGCGTGTTCTTTACCCGCGACCTGACCAATGAGCCTGCCAATGTGCTGACCACGGATGATTTCGCCGCCCGGCTGGCCGCAATGCAGGAACTTGGGTTGGATGTGGAAATTCTGGATGAGCCCGATCTGGTCAAGCTTGGCATGCGCACTTTGCTGAGCGTGGGGCAAGGATCGGATAGCCCAACCAAAGTGGTTGTGATGTCGTGGAACGGTGGCAAGAGGGGCGATGCGCCCTTTGCGCTGGTCGGTAAGGGCGTGGTGTTTGATACGGGTGGTATCAGCCTCAAACAGGCGGCGGGCATGGAGGCGATGACCATGGATATGGGCGGCGCCGGTGTTGTTGCAGGCGTGATGCGTACGCTTGCGCTGCGCAAGGCCAAGGCAAATGTTGTGGGGCTGGTCGGATTGGTCGAGAACATGCCGTCCGGTTCTGCCACCCGCCCGGGCGATGTTGTCAAATCGATGAAGGGCGATACGGTCGAGATCATCAATACCGATGCTGAGGGTCGCTTGGTTCTGGCCGATGTGATGTGGTACACGCAAGAGCGGTTCAAACCCGTTGGTATGATCAATCTGGCCACGTTAACGGGGGCCATTCTAGTCGCCTTGGGGCATGAAAACGCGGGCGTATTTTCCAATTCCGACAAGCTAAGCGCTGATTTCATCAAGGCGGCAGAGGCAGAAGGCGAGGGCGCTTGGCGGCTGCCAATGAGCCCGGCCTATGATGCCCTGCTGAAATCACAAACTGCCGATATGAAGAATGTCGGCGGACGCAATGCCGGGTCCATCACCGCAGCCCAGTTCCTGCAACGCTTTGTCAAGGAGGACGTCCCGTGGTGCCATCTGGACATTGCCGGTGTGGCTAGCGTGAAATCCGAAACCGCTTTGGCCCCGGCTGGTGCAACCGGCTGGGGTGTCATGGCGCTGAACCGGCTGATTGCCGATCATTACGAGGGTTAGATGGGCGCCGCTTTCTTCTACCACCTGACCGATAGCCCGCTTGAGGCGACATTGCCGATGTTGATCGGCAAGGCGCGCGGCGCGGGTTGGCGAGTTTTGGTGCGGGCGCGTGATGCGGCCTTGCTCAAACGATTGGATGATGTGCTGTGGCAGGGCCCGGAGGACGGCTTTGTGCCGCATGGCATGGCGGGTGGCCCACATGACGCCGATCAGCCGGTGCTGTTAGGTGAGGGCGATAGCGGCGGTTTCGCCTGTCTGATGAGCGTGGATGGCGCGGATGTGACGGCAGCCGAAGTCAGTACGCTGGAACGTGTTTGCATCCTGTTTGATGGTCATGATGGTGACGCTTTGCTGCGTGCGAGGGGGCAGTGGAAAGCGTTGACCGATGCGGGATGTAAAGCTCAATATTGGGCTCAGGAAAGTGGGCGCTGGATCATGAAGGCCGAAAAGTAACTGCTTATCCTTGCAAGCAGTGAGGTTTTGTCAGTCTGCAATGTTTTACTGATTGCCCGGCCCGACGGGCGCGACAAAGAACTGAAAACTCGGGTCGAAATCCTCTGGCAACTCAGCCGAGGTTTGGGTGCACGCGGCAAGCATCAGCACAAGTGTAACCAGCCGGATCATCGTGTGAGCACCAATTCGCCGCGCGTAATCTCGATCCGGTCATATCGATCAAGATAGGTCATTCCTAGTAATGATTCTGTCATCGCCCCTTCATTGACGACAGCGGGCAGGTTCCGGTCCCGGATATCACCAAGCGCCACTGCATCAAGTTTGACAGGGGCTGTGCGCACGACCCCATTGGCGGTGCTGGCCGTTCCAAAATAGCGCAGCGTATTCGGGTCAATCCCGATCCGTTGCGCGTCATCTTGGGTCAGCACAACCTGACTGGCACCGGTATCGACCACAAAACGGATGGGCACATCATTGATATCCAGTGTTAGATAATAGTGGCCGTCCGGACTGCGCGGCACGCTGATTTGGCCGTTATCCATCACGCTTTGGCGCGATGTCACATCCCGGTCAATCTCGTCCCACAATCCATAGGCCCCGATAACCCCGACAAAGATCAGCGCCCATATCGCCGCCTGTTGGGTCATCTTGCCCATGTTGCTCCGTCCCGCAACGATGGCTGACCCGCCAATGGCAGCGCCCAGCAGGACAAGATAGGTCAGTTGCATGATCTGATCGGTACTCATGGGATCGATATAGGGACTAGCCGCCGATCCCGAAACCCCTGAGCCCATCCAGCACAAACTGGACGGCTAGGGCGGCCAGCAACATGCCCAGCACACGGGTGACGATGTTCAGCCCGGTCTTGCCCAAGGCGCGTTCGATTGCGGGGGCCGCAAGGAAGGCGGCGAAGACAATCAGCAAAACCGCCATCAGCACGCCTGCAATGGCACCGAAATCGGCCGCACCCTCGGCCTGACCGGCCAAAAGAATAATCGTTGTGATCGCGCCCGGCCCGACGATCAGCGGCAGGGCAAGGGGAAAGACGGACGGATCGTCGTGATGTTCGGCCTGACCTTCTGCCGCGCTATCTTCACGCCGCGCCTGCCTGCGCTGGAACAGCATATCGAGCGCTGTGAGGAAAAGAAGGATGCCCCCCGCGATCCGGAACGCGTCCATGGAGATGCCGATGAAGCCCAGCACCGTTTCGCCCAGAAACAGAAAGAGGATCATCAAAACAGCAGAGACCACGCAAGCGCGGACCGCGATGGCGCGCCGCTGGGCCGCGCTCATCCCTTGGGTCAGAGCGATGAAAACCGGTGCGAGGCCGGGTGGGTCAATGATGATGAACATCGTTGTGAAGGCGGCGATGAGGGCGGGGATTTCTGTCATGTGGGTGACATTCGTCGGTCTTGATCGCGGGGGCAAGATGTCAAATCGTTACAAAGGATTTGCGACCAAACGTTCGTTGAAAACTTGCTTGCGTCAGGCTTCATATCTCTTGCGCCTTTTCCAGCTTTTCAAGTGCTGCCATCCACAAGGCTTCTGCCCGCTCCAACCCGTCCATGACTTCGGCATATTTCTTGTTCCATGTCGCCAACTCGCCGGCCTTGCCGTCTTCGTAAAGTGCGGGATCGGCGAGTTTCTTGGCAAGTTTGTCGCGCATCTCATTGATTTTATTGATGCGTTCTTCGTTCTTGCGAACTTCGGCACGCAGGTTTTGCAACGCCTCGCGTGTGGGTCTAGCTGATTTGGCGGGTTTGGGTTTGTCTCTCTCTGTTGGCTTATCTGGCGACAGCAGCATTTTGCGGTAGGCGGGCAGGTCATCGTCATAGGGTTTGACATGCCCGTCTTTGACCAGCCAGAGCCGGTCAGCGACCATGCTAAGCAGGTGCATGTCGTGACTGACGAGGATGACGGCGCCGGAATATGCGGTGAGCGCCTCGACCAGTGCCTCGCGCGACTCGATATCAAGGTGGTTTGTAGGTTCGTCGAGGATCAGCAGGTGTGGTGCGGGCAGGGTGGCGAGCAACAGCGAAAGGCGCGCTTTTTGTCCGCCGGAGAGCCTGCCGACTTCGGTATCGGCCTGGTCCGCGCCAAGCCCAAAGCCGGCAAGGCGGGCGCGGAGTTTGGCTTGCCCTTCACTGGGCCGTTCGCGGAACAGGTGGTCGAGCGGTGTTTCTTCGACCCGCAGCTCATCCACTTGGTGCTGGGCAAAGAAGCCGATCCGCAGCTTGTTGGAGCGCACCATCTTACCACGCGCGACAGGCAGGCGGTCGGACAGCATCTTTGACAGCGTTGATTTACCCTCTCCATTGCGGCCCAGCAGGGCGATCCTGTCATCCTGATCGATGCGCAGGTTCAGATCATGCAAGACGATATGGTTGCCATAGCCGACGGCGGCGCCTTCGGTGGCGATGATCGGAGGTGAGAGTTCCTCGGGCTCTGGAAAGGTAAAGACAGTGCGCGCCGCGTCTTCGGGCGCGCGGATGGTTTCCATCTTTTCGAGCATCTTGACGCGGGATTGGGCCTGTTTGGCTTTTGAGGCCTTGGCCTTGAACCGGTCCACGAAGGCTTGCAGATGGGCCCGCTGCGCATCCTGTTTCTTGGCCGCAGCCGCCTGCACCGCGCGTTTTGCCGCGCGCTGTTTGGCGAAACTGTCATAGGGGCCAGTGTAGTAGGTCAGGCCCTTGTCTTCGAGATGCAGGATGCCGCCGACGGAGCGGTTCAGAAGTTCCCGATCGTGGCTGACGATCAACACCGTGTGTGGGTATTTGACAAGATACGTCTCCAGCCACAACGCGCCTTCAAGATCGAGATAGTTGGTCGGTTCATCGAGCAGCAAAAGATCAGGCTCACTGAACAAGACAGCGGCGAGCGCGACACGCATGCGCCACCCACCCGAGAAGGCAGAGCAAGGCATCCTTTGTTCGTCATTGGTGAATCCAAGGCCGCGGAGGATGGTGGCCGCCCGCGCCTCGGCCGACCATGCATCGATATCGGCAAGCCGGGTCTGGACTTCGGCAATGCGGCTTGGGTCAGATGCTGTTTCGGCCTCTGCTAGCAGGGCCTCGCGCTCTGTATCGGCGCGCAGGACGGTGTTGATCAGGCTAACCTCGTTGCCCGGCACTTCCTGGCTGACACCACCGATCTTCCAGCCTTTAGGGATGTTAACATTGCCAGTGTCCAGCACCATCTCACGCCGGATCACCCGGAAAAGTGTCGTCTTGCCAGAGCCGTTTCGGCCGACCAAACCGACCTTATGACCGGTCGGAATCGTGACCGTCGCATTTTCGACGAGCGTGCGGCCTTCCACAGAATATGTGATGTCTGAAATCTTGAGCATGAGAGGCGCTATGCTAGATCTGGGGTGTCAGGTCAATTGGTGGGGCGGTGCAAAATTCTTCCAAGGATTTTAGTCAAAGTTTTTCAAAAAACTTTGTCAGCCCTGCGTCGGCCAATGGCGGTGCTCATCATCGATGATCAGGGGATGCGCGTGCCGTTCGTGATCACCTTTCAGATGCGGGTGATCTTTGGGCAAATTGGGGTGACGATGGGGGACAATGACCGGGTCACCGACGGGCCAAAGTTTCATTGCTGTGACCAACCCGATGCCGCCAAGCGTGCCCAGCACGGCAAAGGTAGTTTTCGTGTCACAGGCTGTCATAACGTTGCCGGCGAGCGGGTAGGCGATCAGCCAGCCTAAGTGTGATAAGGCAAATTGTGCGGTGAACACGGATGGCTGATCTTCACTGTGGGCCGAACGCCGTATCAACCGGCCTTGAGGTGTAAGCGTTGTGGCATAGCCGACCCCCATCAGCAGCCACAGAGCAAGAAGCAGGGTCCAGCCGGGGATGATGAACGCTTGCACGACCATCAACAGCGTCAGCAAACCCGCGCCGAAGATCATCACCGGCCGGTCGCTGAACCTTTTCAGAAGTCTGGGTAGGCTGAGCGCGGCGAGCATGGAGCCGCCCCCGAAACAGGCCAAAGCAATGGCGACGTCGCGATCATTGCCGCCAAAGCCGCTGCGCACGACCACCACGGTATTGACGAGGACGAACGCGCTCGCAGCAGCGGCGGTAACGGTCAGAGCGAGCAGACCACGCAACCTTGGTGTGGCAAGGTAGATCCGTGTGCCGCGTGTCAGCCGTTCTCGGAAAGGGCGGGCTTTGCCCCGCTGGCGTTTGGGTAATGTCGTTGCCTGGATCAAGAGGGCAGAGACCACAAATCCGATCACCGTGCCCCCAAATAGCCAATGATAGCTGATGAAGAGCAGCAGCAGACCCGCCAGTGCGGGGCTGAGCAGGTTTTCGAGGTCATAGATCACACGAGACAGGGACAGGGCGCGCGCATAGTCGTCCTCGTCCTTCAGAACATCGGGAATGACGGCCTGAAACGTCGGCGTGAAGGTGGCCGATGCCGTTTGCAGCAGGAAAATCGCCAGATAGATCTGCCAGACCTCTGTAATGAAAGGTAGAAACAGCGCAACACCGGCCCGGGTCACATCTGCGCAGATCAGGACGGGTTTGCGCGGGATGTTGGACAGAAGCGCGCCTGCGATGGGCGCAAGCCCCACATAGGCAATCATTTTGATCGCATAGGCGGTGCCCAGCACGGCGCCAGCGGCAGGGCCCGCAAGGTCATAGGCAAGAAGCCCCAGCGCAACGGTCAAAAGCCCGGTGCCAAGCAGCGCCACGACCTGCGCTGCAAGTAGGCGCCCAAAGATGGGATGAAAGATCAGCCGCCACATGAACGCAGGCTAGCCCCAAGCGCAGTGTGGTGCAATCAGCCCCAGATATCCCCGATGGTGAAACCTGTCGGGAACGGGTCCGTTGGATCAAGCAGATATTGAGACAGGCCGCTGATCCATCCCCGCCCCGACAGGCTTGGCACGATGGCGTGATAGGGGCCAACCTTGGTGACCCTCTCGATCCGGCCTGTGAAGGTGGTCCCAAGCGGACCTGCGTTAACGTAGGTATCACCGACCTGGAGTTCGCCACGCCGATGCAGAACCGCCATCTTGGCACAGGTACCGGTGCCGCAAGGGGACCGGTCAAGTACGCCCGATATCGCGTGCGGGTCGTCTGGATTGAATGTGCCAGAGGAGAGGGTGATTGCCCCGCGCCCGTCGGTTCCGGGGTCAGTCGGCGATGCCGTCAGTTGCGCAATTGTAGGGCCTTTGATGGCCGGGTTGTCAGGATGGCTGACGGGGTATTGCGCCACGGCTGCTGTGCGCATCGCCTCGGACGCCCGGGTAATGGCGGTGCCATTGGCGGCAATTGGGTCGATCCCGAATTGCGCGGCATCAGCGATGACAAAGAACATCCCGCCCCAAGCAATATCGACCCTGATTGTGCCGTATCCGGGCACATCAAGTGGCACGTTCAGATGCGCTACAAAGGCGGGAACGTTTTCGAAACCGACACGTTCCACCTTGCCATCCTTACAGGTGGCGGTGACGTCGATAACACCCGCAGGTGCCTCTAGCCGTAGCTTGGTCATGGGTTCCTGCATCGGAATGATGCCGGTTTCCAGCAGGACCGTTGTCACACAGATTGCGTTACTGCCGGACATCGGGGGGTATTCTGTCTGCTCCATGATGATGAAACCTGCATCGGCTGTGAGGTCACAAGGCGGAACAAGCGCGTTGCAACATAGGGCCGGGTTGCCGCGTGGTTCTTGCAGCATCAGGGTACGGATGTCGTCGTGATTGGCCTGCATATATTGCATCTTCTCCATCACGGAATTGCCGGGCAAGTGCGGCATGCCGCCGGTGATAACGCGGCCACCTTCGCCTTCGGCATGGGCCTCCACTGCGGTGATCATCCGTGTTGCGCGCATCCTGTCGTCCTTTCATCGCTTCTAAAGAGCATTGCCTGCACCCGCACTGCCTGCAAAGCAAAATCTGCCCCCTTTTCATGGCGAGGGGGCCATGTTAGGGGGCTGCCAAAGCATAACCCTAGCAATGAAAGACCCTGAAAACATGGCGATCCAGCGTACATTCAGCATCATCAAACCCGACGCAACAAAGCGGAACCTGACCGGTCAGATCGTGGCCAAATTCGAAGAGGCCGGTTTGCGCATCGTGGCGTCAAAGCGCATCCAGTTGACACTGGCGCAGGCGCAGCAGTTCTACGGCGTCCATTCTGAGCGCCCGTTCTTTGGCGAATTGTGCGAATTCATGATTTCCGAGCCGATTGTGGTGCAGGTTCTGGAAGGCGAAGACGCCATTGCCAAGAACCGCGAAGTTATGGGTGCCACAAACCCTGCGGATGCGGCTGATGGCACGATCCGCAAGGAATTTGCCCTGTCGATCGGCGAAAACTCCGTTCACGGATCAGATGCGCCCGAAACGGCTGCCGAAGAAATCGCATTCTTCTTTTCCGGACTTGAATTGGTCGGATAAATTGGGGTGAACCCCGACCTACGCAAGCAGGTTGGGGTTTGACCACGCAACAGTTTTGATGGTCGTCCGCACGGGTTTGGCGCGGGCGGCTTTTTTGTTCAAGTCACGCTCTAGCGCTTTGAAATTGCGGATATTTGCGCAGTAGATTACGTCAAATAGATCACCAAAAACCGGGATCATTCCGATGGCGGTATCAAAGACCGTGTTCAACACCATATAGGTCAGAGTACCGGGTGAGGCGCCAAGTTTGCGTGCCTGATTGATCATCCATAGCCCCGGCAAAGCCGTCAGAAGGTCACCGACAACTGGGATAAACCCCACAATATTGTCGAGGCCGATTTTAATCGGCGTGCGTGGAATCTGGAAAATTGCGTCCATCCGCCATGCCAGTTTGCGCAGGCGGTCGAGTTCAAAATCAATGTTTGTTTCTATGTTCATACCATTAACATACGCGATTCTCGCGTTGATGTGAAGGGTATTTACTTTGGATTAACCTCGATAACACCGATCTGGTTCATAAAGGCTTCTAATTCAGAGCGGTCCTGGTCAAAGCTTTGCGTCTTGATCTTGTCGAACTGTTTTCGCAAGGTCTTCTTTTCCTCGCCCTTGCAGTCATTCCAAGGACGGCCCTGTAGCGCCATGTGCAGCACATAGTAGCCGATGAAATGCGGCTTTGATCCGTTTTCGAGAAGTTTGCTATAGGCTGCATCGGCACCCAGCGCGTGCAGTTGTTCTGCGCTGGTAATGCCCACCTTGATGAACGCCTTTTCGAAGGCGGGGCCGATATTGCGGATGGTTGTCAGTGCTGCCATGGCACCATGATAGCCATCGCGAAAAAAAGGGCCAGAGGGGCGAGGCAAGATCGGGGAGGGCGATCCGGCGGCAGCATACCCCACTGACCAAATTCGTACGTTGTGTTGCGGGCTTAAATGCTCGCGTAGTCGGTGAAAACCGGGGCCGTTGGTTTGCCATTTGACTGCAAAGTTGCTGCTGTCGGTGCCTGTGGCTTTGCTTCGGGCTTCGGTGTTTCGCTTGGTGGTTTAGAAGAGGCCATTTTTCTGGTCCTTTTTCGATACTGATAAAAATAAACGACTAACTATGCTTGATAGTGTAGCCAGCTTACCTTCATTCAGACCAGCCTGTCTGGTTCTTAGCGTGCTTGTGACGTGACAAAAATGTGACCCATCGTGCAGGTTTTAATTGGATTTACGACGAGGTGTCGCATTCCCACCCTTTCCTAACCCCTTGCGAGGTTTGGGTTTTCCGCCGGGTGGCGTGAAACGCTTTGACGTATCTTTTGCGTTACTTGCTGGTTTTTCGCCCGATTTGCCTGCTCTCGGTTTGCCGGGTTTTGTGTCAGAGTTGTAACCGGATTTTCCTTTTTGTGAGGGCTTCTTGCCACCTGATTTGCCCTTATGTGGCGGTTTCGCGCGTTTTTCGACCAATGCGTCGCCGTGATCGCGCCGCGCGGGTTTGCTGCGTGGCTTGCGGTTTGATGTATCATCTGCCGCACCCGGAATTGGCTGAATAGCCGCGACATCCTGCTGTCGGGAGGGCGGTGGCGTGGACTGGTCGCGCGGTGCCCGTTTGGGTTTGTCATAGTCACGCTTGGGTTTGTCGTAATCCCGTTTTGTTTTGCGCGGTCCCCGTTCGCCCAATTGCGGTGGCCCATCCAAGGCGCGCAGGCTTGCCTGGTTTTCAAGCTGCATATCCTTACCGACGGATTTAAGGAAACCGTTAACGGCGGGTTCGGCGATTTCGACGAAGGTTTCATTGGACTGGATACGGATCGCGCCAATCTCGTTTTTCGTGATCCCACCTGCCTTGCAGATCATCGGCAAAAGCCAGCGTGCTTCGGCTTTGCCTTCGCGGCCAACATCGACGCTGAACCATTTGGAGGGGCCAAAGCTTTTGGTCTCGCGCGGTTTGCGTTCCTTTGCCGCCGGGCCGTCCTTGTATTCGCTGATGAATTCAGGCGCGGATTGTTTGCCTGCAAAAAGGCGCAGATAAGCGGCGGCGATTTTTTCCGGCGCATGCTCAGCCAGAAGGCGTTGGGCAAATACCTGTTCGTCTTCGTTGAACTCCTCTGACCAGACGGGATCGGTCAAAAGCCGCTCTTCGTCCTTTTTTGTCACGTCATCGGCGGTGGGGGGCGTGGCCCAAGTTGCGGATAGCTTGCCCCATTTCAGCAGGTTTTCACCGCGCCGTTTCATCTTGGCCGGGACGATCATGGCGGAGATGCCTTTGCGCCCCGCGCGGCCCGTGCGGCCTGAGCGGTGCAGCAAGGTTTCAGCGTTGGTTGGTAGCTCCGCGTGGATCACAAGTTCCAGATTGGGCAGGTCGATGCCCCGCGCAGCCACGTCGGTGGCCACGCAAACCCGTGCGCGCCCGTCGCGCATGGCTTGCAGTGCGTTGGAGCGTTCGGATTGTGTCAGTTCGCCAGAGAGCGCCACGACAGAGAAGCCTCGGTTTGACAGCCGCGTTGTCAGCCGTGTCACCATCGCGCGGGTATTGGCGAAGACGATGGCGTTGGGCGCGTCATAATAGCGTAACGTATTGATAATGGCCGCATCTATGTCGTGATTGGCGACGCTGAGCGCGCGGTATTCGATATCGGCGTGCTGGGTTTCCTTGGTCGTTGTTTTGATCCGCACCGCGTCGCGCTGGTAGGATTTCGCCAGCGTCGCGATCATCGGCGGGACGGTGGCGGAAAAGAGCAGGGTGCGCCGGGTTTCGGGTGCCTGATCAAGGATGAATTCAAGGTCTTCGCGAAAGCCGAGGTCAAGCATCTCGTCGGCTTCGTCCAGCACAACCGCCTTGATTTCATTGAGATTTATCGTGCCGCGCATGATGTGATCGCGCAGTCGCCCAGGGGTTGCGACTACAATATGTGCGCCCCGTTCAAGGCTGCGCCGTTCGTCCCGGAAATCCATACCGCCGACGCAAGAGGCCAGTGTCGCGCCGGCACCGGCGTAAAGCCATTGCAGTTCTCGTTTGACCTGCAACGCCAGTTCGCGGGTTGGTGCGATGATCAGAGCGAGCGGATGAGATGCGGTGCCTAAGTTGCCGTCATCATTCAAAATTGTTGGCCCGATGGCTAAGCCGAACCCAACCGTCTTGCCTGATCCGGTCTGGGCCGAGACGAGCAGGTCTTGGCCTTCCAATTCGGGTTCGGTCACGGCGGATTGGACCGGGGTCAGGTCATTATAACCCTGTTTGGCAAGGGCGTCGGCAAGGGTCTGGAGCATGGGGCGGCTTTCTGGGCTGTCGGCCCCGGCCACTACGCCTGTTGCGTCCCCTTGTATAGGGGGTTTCGTGTTCGTCGTTGCGATTTAAGCGGTCGGCATCACGTCGGCAAAGCGTCGGCGCGACGTCGGGCCTAGCGTCGGCGGCGCCGTCCTTGCCGTTCTCCGCCCGTATTGTGGATGACGTTTGGGATGGTCACGATGCTGTTAAGGATCGGGAAGGGTTCGACCGCATTGGGCATGGCGGAGGCATTGACGAAATGTTCCTGAAAGCGCGGTTCGATGGCCGTTTCAACCTTGTGGATTTTGTGAACGACCTCTTCAATCTCGCGCCGTGCGTCGGTGTTCAGCAGGGCGATCCGCGCGCCGGTACCTGCCGCATTGCCCGCACTGGTCACCTTTTCCAGTGGCGCGTCAGGGATCATGCCCAGCACCATGGCGTGTTTGGGGCTGATATGTGCACCGAAAGCTCCGGCGAGCACGACCCGGTCGACCTTGTCGACACCGAATTTGTCCATCAGGAGACGCGCGCCGGAGTAAAGTGCTGCTTTGGCCATCTGGATTTGCCGGACGTCGGTGTTGGTCACCGTTATTTTGGGTCCGTCAGTGGCGCTCCCGTCAAAGAGCAGGTAGGAATTGGTCCGCCCGTCCTGAAAACAATTGGGCGAGCCGGTTTGTTCCGCCGACCCGATCAGCCCGGGCCCGTCAACGATACCGGCCATGCGCATTTCGGCGATCACCTCGATAATCCCTGATCCGCAGATACCCGTTATCCCGGTCTGGGCGATGGCAGTGTCGAAACCGTCTTCGTCTGACCAGAGCTCTGAGCCGATGACCTGAAAGCGCGGCAGTTTGCTCACCGGGTCGATCTGCACATGTTCAATTGCACCGGGGGCGGCGCGCTGGCCGCTGCTGATCTGTGCGCCTTCAAAGGCCGGGCCGGTAGGCGAAGAACAGGCCAGCACTTTTTCACGGTTTCCTAGGATGATTTCTGCGTTTGTTCCGACATCCACCAGCAATACAAGATCTTCGGATTTGTCGGGTGCTTCGGACAGCGCCACGGCGGCCGCATCGGCCCCGACATGCCCTGCGATGCAAGGCAGGAAATAGACCCGTGCGGCGGGGTGCAGGTTCAGGTCCAGTTCGGTTGCGCGCAATGATATCGCCTCTGAGGTGGCCAGTGCAAAGGGCGCTTGCCCCAGCTCGTAGGCGTCAATCCCAAGAAACAGGTGGTGCATGACCGGGTTGCAGACGAACACTGCATCGACGATCAATTTGCGGTCAATTTCGGCCTCTGAGGCGATTTGCACGAATAGCGCATTCATGCCTTCGCGCACTGCTGTTGTCATCTCGTCCGAGCCGGTGGGGTTCATCATGCCGTAGCTGACCCGGCTCATCAGATCCTCACCAAAGCGAATTTGCGGGTTCATGATGCCCGAAGAGGCCACGACCTCGCCCGAGCGCAGATCGCAAAGATGCGCGGCGATGGTGGTCGAACCAAGATCGACCGCAAGACCGTAGATCGTGCCATCGTAGAACCCCGGCCAGATTTCGATGATCCGGGGGCTGAACACCGCATCGCCCAGATGCACGGCCACAGTGACTTTCCATTCACCTTTGCGCAGGGCCGGTTGCAAGTTCTTCAGGACGCCTAGATCAGCCTCAAGATCGGGAAGTTCCCAGTCGCGTTTCAGCGCGCTGACCAGCCGTTCCAGATCGCCTGAAGGGTCGTGCATGTCTGGCTCTGCCACCTCAACATAGTAAAGCCGGGTAGAGGGGTTCATGATGATTTCGCGTGCTTCGGCGCGTTTGCGCACGACTTGCTTGTGCACCTGGCTTTCCGCGGGTACGTCAATCACGATGTCGGATTGGATCGTGGCTTGACAGCCCAGCCGCCGCCCCTTTTTCAGGCCCCGCTTTTCGTCATAGCGTGCTTCGACACTGTTCCATCCCGACAGCGCCGTATCGGCCACAGTCACCCCATGTTTGGAAAATTCCCCATAGGATGGGGTGATCTGACATTTCGAACAAATCCCGCGCCCGCCACAGACGGAATCAAGGTCCACCCCCAGCTGCCGCGCCGCTGTCAGCACGGGCGTGCCCACAGGGAAATTGCCCCGTTTGCCGGAGGGTGTGAAAATCACCAAAGGGTCGTTGCTCATGAACCATGCCTGTCTTGTTTGATCCGAAGATATAAGCCTGCTGGCCGAAAGGAAGGTTCGTATCCGTCATAATGAATATGCAGAGCGGCACATTGAGGTGCCGCCTAATGCAAGACGTCAGTCCCCATGAACCAGACTGCCAGCGGGATGGGCAATGTCGCTACGGCAATCGTCGCGATCATCCAGCCAGTGTTAAACAACCGGCTCAGCCCGGTTGCCAGCATGATCCCCCCGCCGCCGCCAATGGCAATGCTGCCGGGGGTGTTGATGATGATCGCCACCATCACATAGCGGTAGTTCACGACAAACGGTGCCAGCCAGTTTGGCAGTCGCGCCTTTAGCGCTGCAAGCCGGTCCTGCATGGGGGTTTCCTTGATTCGATGCATCAGGTTGCACAGGCGCACCATGCGCCATCTGTCGCAGCGCGCTATGATCCAGTCGAGCGACAGCAATTGCCCGGTCAGGAACGCTAGTGACATTCCCAGCATGGTGGCCAGATAGACCAGCGGCGCGGCCTCTGCGCCTTGCACCATTAGGACTGTGGCCCCTATTTCGACCCCCGGCACAAAAGGAATTGCGATCAACACAGCATAACCCAGCAGGATCGCCAGAATCAGCCCGGTCATGGCTTGTTCTGCCTGATCCGTTTCGAGTGTGTTGATCTGCGTTGTCAGCCAGTCAAATCCCAGTTTAGCAACAATTACCGCAATCACGATGCAGATCAGCTGCAAAATGCCGCGCGTGATGCCGCCGCGCGCCTTGGGTGTTGCTGTGCCTGCTTTGTCTGCCATGCCACACCTTGCGGGCCTGCTTGCATGGCTGCAAGTCACGTTTCCTTTAATTGGCCCTTTCGGACAGGTTGCATCCATGCAATAGGGACGTGCCAACGATGCCAGCATGGGAGACCGGTTTATGCAGATTCGTGAGGCGCTCACTTTTGATGATGTTCTACTGGTGCCGGGGGCAAGCGCTGTCTTACCCTCGACTGCGGATACCCGCACATATGTCACCAAATCCATCGCAATGAATATCCCGCTTTTGTCCAGTGCCATGGACACCGTCACCGAGGGCCGTATGGCGATTGCCATGGCTCAGGCCGGTGGCATTGGTGTGGTTCACAAGAATCTGAGTGTGGATGAGCAAGCCAAGGAAATTCGCCGGGTGAAGCGGTTTGTGTCCGGCACCGTCTACAATCCTGTCACGCTGCGCCCCGATCAGACATTGGCTGACGCCAAGGCCTTGATGGAGCGCTATCGCATCACTGGCTTTCCGGTTGTGGGCGAGGGCGGCAAGGTTGTGGGCATCGTCACCAATCGCGATATGCGTTTTGCCACGGATGATAACACGCCGGTCAGTGTCATGATGACATCGGACAATTTGGCGGTGCTGAATGAACCTGCCGATCTGGATGAGGCCCGATCTTTGATGCAGGCCCGCCGGATCGAAAAACTGCTAATCACCGACGGGCAGGGCAAGCTGACCGGATTGCTGACCCTGAAGGACAGCGAACAAGCCGTATTGAACCCGATGGCCTGCAAGGACCATCTGGGCCGTTTGCGGGTCGCTGCCGCCTCTGGCGTGGGTGATGCCGGTTTTGAACGGTCGCAGGCCCTGGTGGATGCCGGGGTTGATATGATTGTTGTGGATACTGCACACGGCCATTCCGAAGGGGTCGCCAAGGCGGTGGAGCGAGCCAAGGCCCTGTCGAATGAGGTGCAGATTGTTGCTGGCAATATCGCCACCGGCGAGGCCGCAAAGGCCTTGATCGGGGCCGGTGCGGATGCCGTGAAAGTCGGCATTGGTCCGGGGTCGATCTGCACCACCAGGATGGTCGCCGGTGTTGGTGTTCCGCAACTGACGGCGATCATGGATTGCGCCGCCGGGGCAGGGGACGTGCCTGTTATCGCGGATGGTGGCATCAAATTTTCGGGCGACTTTGCCAAGGCAATTGCCGCCGGTGCGTCTTGCGCGATGGTTGGTTCGATGATTGCGGGCACGGATGAAAGCCCGGGCGAGGTGATCCTTTATCAGGGCCGTTCATTTAAATCCTACCGCGGCATGGGGTCCCTGGGCGCGATGGCGCGCGGCTCTGCCGACCGGTATTTCCAGAAAGATGCTGCCAGTGACAAGCTTGTGCCGGAAGGGATTGAAGGCCAGGTGCCTTACAAAGGGACGGCCAATGCGGTTGTCCATCAATTGGTTGGCGGTTTGCGCGCCGCCATGGGCTATACTGGCTGTGCGACGATCGAAGAGATGCGCAGGAACTGTAAATTCGTAAAGATCACCGGTGCGGGCCTGAAGGAAAGCCATGTGCATGACGTTCAGATCACCCGCGAAAGTCCAAATTACCGGGTCGGCTAGCGCGCCAAGACCAGTTCCGCCTTCAATCCGCCCAACTTCTCGCTGTCGCCAAGTCGCAGGATACCGCCATGTGTCCTCGCGATATCCGAAACGATGGAGAGGCCAAGCCCGACGCCGCTGCCTTTATCCTGATTGCGGGCGGGGTCGAGCCTGACAAAGGGGTTGATCGCATCGTCGCGTTGTTCAGGCGGGATCCCGGGCCCGTCATCCTCGACCGAAAACCGGACAGTACGTTCGGTGACAGAGACCCCAAGTTCGGCCCGTTTTCCATAACGCAGCGCGTTGCTGAGCAGATTCTCCAAGGCCCGCCTGATGGCCAGTGGGCGGAGGCTGACAGGCTCTTCCGGGCCTTCGATCACACCGGCGCTGGCGGCCTGATCCATGCGCGCGGCGTCGCTTAGCACATCGCGAACGAGGGCCTGCGGGATTGTCGGTTCCAGACTGTCGCCCGCATCGCTGCGGGCAAAATCAAGGAACGCGCTGACCAGACGTTGCATGTCGTCGACATCATGCAACAACGGCTCGACATCCTGATCGTCGAGCATCGACAGGCCCAGCCGCAGCCGGGTCAGTGGTGTGCGCAGGTCATGGCTGACCCCGGATAGCATCAAGGTGCGGCTTTGGCTTTGGCGTTCCAGACGGTTGCGCATATCCAGAAAGGCCATACCTGCCGCGCGCACTTCGACTGCGCCGGTTGGATTGAACTGGACGGTGCGCCCCTTGCCGTATTCCGTCGCCGCGAATGCCATACGTTTGATCGGGCGAAGCTGATTGCGCAAGAAAAGATAGGCAATCGCCGTCATCAACGCGCCCATAACAACCATGATCACAAGCAATTGGTGAGGGTTTGACGCCGATACCCGCCGCCGCGAGAATTTCAGTTCAAGCACGCCGTGTTGTGTTTCGACCCACATCAGCACCCGGCGCCGATTTTCCAGCGAGACGGCGACAACATTGGCGACACCATTGCGGATGGCCGTGATGACCATCTGACCCGTCAGGTCTTCCCATGGCTTGATATCTGCCTCACCTGGAACGGCTGGCAAGACGGTTTGAATTTCAAGCGGCGCGTCAAGCCGGGCGAGGGCCGTTTGTGCCTCCTCAAGGGTGGGGGCGTTGTTGACCGTATCAATCAGGAACCGCAATTCGATGTTCACCGCACTTGTCATCAGCCGGGTCACTCCGTCAAAGTGCCGTTGGATGAACACAACAGACACCAGAAGTTGCAAAAGCAGAACCGGAAGAACCAGAATCAAGGCTGCCCGACCGTAGAGGCCGCGGGGCAGATAGTTTTTGATCCAGCGAAACAGCATTTTGCAAACCTATCGGTTCGGTCTGCGAACGGAAAGACGATATCATGACCAAGGATACAGAGCTGCGGCCAGAGCCCGGTGTACCCGTAACCCTGGCGCCCGGTTTGCGTCGTGTTCTGGCCCCGAATCCTTCGCCGATGACATATTGGGGGACCAATACCTATATCGTTGGCTTTGGGGAACTGGCCATTATTGATCCGGGCCCAGATAGCCCGGAGCATCTGGAGGCTTTGCTTGTGGCCATTGGTACCGATCGGGTGCGCCACATCCTGCTGACGCATAGCCATCTGGATCATTCGCCGCTGGCGCGACCATTGGCTAGAAAAACGGGTGCGCCGGTCTCTGCTTTTGGCCCCAGTCATGCGGGCCGCAGTGCGATTATGCAACAATTGGCGGCAGATGGGCTGGCCGGTGGGGGTGAAGGGATTGACGCCGCATTTCAGCCGGATCAGGTCCTGGCCGATGGCGACCTGATCAACGGTACCGATTGGCAACTTGAGGCGCTGCACACGCCTGGACATATTGGTAATCATGTGTGTTTTCGTTGGGACGACGCCGTGTTTACGGGCGATCATGTCATGGGTTGGGCCAGTTCCTTGGTGTCGCCACCCGATGGCGATCTGACCGACTTCATGGCCTCTTGCGAACGTCTGAAAGGGGCGCCTGCCGCGACCTTCTATCCGGGGCACGGCGCGCCGATCACCGACCCGCAGCAGCGGTTGGATTGGTTGATGAAACACCGCAAGGGGCGTGAGGATCAAATTCTTGCAGTGCTTGAGGAACAAATCCACACGGCCCAGTCACTGACGGAGGCGGTATATACTGACGTGCCAAAGGTGATGTATCCGGTGGCAATCCGGAACGTGTTTGCCCATCTGATTGATCTTGTGCAGCGGGGGCGGGTCACGGCCAGCCCGGGTCTTGGGGTGGATGCGTTGTTCGCCATTGTCAAACCTGATTGACGGTCTGCCAAGCGCTGTGTTTTGGTGGATTGGACGTCGTTTTTGTCGCAATTTGAAAATCATCGAAAACTGCAAGAAAGCCTCTGGACGTGACCAAAAGCCATTGATATATCGCCGGTGTTGGTCCGACGTAGCTCAGCGGTAGAGCAGTTGACTGTTAATCAATTGGTCGTAGGTTCGATCCCTACCGTCGGAGCCAAACATCCCCATTACAGCAGTGCCTTGAGTTCAAGGCTATTTGTACCCGTTTAGATGGCATGGGTCCTGACCCTAGCAGGCTTAGTCACGGTGCCAGATGGCGAAATTGTGGAATAGATGTTCCTATTATTTGGAACGCAGAGACTTCTTTGTTTGTAGCCGGTGACAACAAGACAGGCACACGCGCATTCTTTGCAGACATGATTGCACAGGATGGCGATCAGTACTCTAGAGGAGAGTGCTAAAACTGTTTCAACGCTGCACGGTAAGCATCAAGCAAAAAAAGCAAAAGCTTCCGGTCTTTTTCCGCCTTGCAACTGCATCAGAAACGGCCACGATAAGTGCTGGGAGGCTGCATGAAAACGCAAGTGGCGATTATCGGGGGCGGGCCGTCGGGGCTGTTGCTGGCGCAGTTATTGCATCGGCGCGGTATTGAGAGCGTTGTTGTTGAGCGTAAGACCAAGGACTATGTGCTGGGCCGTATCCGGGCGGGCGTGCTGGAACAGGGCCTTGTGACCCTGATGGAGGAGGCGGGTTGCGCTGACCGTTTGCATGCCGAAGGGTTCACTCATGAAGGCACGCTGATTTCCTATGGTGATGAGATGTTTCGCGTGGATTTCACCGAGCATACTGGCAAGCCTGTTGTTGTTTATGGCCAGACAGAGCTGACCCGCGACCTTTATGATGCGCGTGAGGCGGCGGGCGGTCCTATCGTGTTTAATGTGGCCGATGTGACGATCAATGGCGCCGATAGTGATGCGCCTTTTGTCACATATGCCGTTGGTGGCGAAATGCAGCGGCTGGAGTGTGATTTTGTTGCTGGCTGTGATGGGTTTCATGGTGTTAGCCGCCAGGCCATCCCGCTGGATATCCGTCGTGAGTATGAGAAGGTCTACCCCTTTGGCTGGCTGGGCATTCTGTCTGAAACGCCCCCCGTCAATCATGAACTGATCTATGCCAATTCGCCCCGTGGCTTTGCCCTTTGTTCGATGCGCAATGAAGGGCTAAGCCGCTATTACATCCAATGTTCGCTGAGCGATAAGCCAGAGGACTGGACCGATGCCGCGTTCTGGCAGGAGTTGAAACGCCGTATCCCAGCTGCGCAGGCTGATCAGGTGGTCACTGGTCCGAGCATTGAAAAATCCATCGCCCCGCTGCGGTCATACGTGACCGAGCCGATGCGCTGGGGCCGCTTGTTTCTCTGTGGTGATGCCGCCCATATTGTGCCGCCGACCGGGGCCAAGGGGCTGAATACGGCCGCGTCGGATGTGCACTATCTTTACCACGCGCTGCGTGATTTTTACGAGAATGGTAGCGAAGTTGGGATTAGCGCCTATTCAACCAAAGCCCTTGCCCGCGTCTGGAAAGCAGAGCGGTTTAGTTGGTGGTTTTCGTCGCTGATGCATCGCTATCCCGATCAATCTGCCTTTGATTTGAAAATACAGGTGGCGGATCTGGAATTCCTGCGCTCCAATAAAGCGGCACAAAGGGCAATGGCGGAAAACTATGTGGGTTTGCCTTACTGATGGGGGGATATGATGTCTGACCGGTATGAAGACGGCATGGCCGTCCGCCGCGCCGTTTTGGGGGATGCCCATGTGGACCGGGCGGAGGCCGCCAAGACGGGTTTTGACGCCCCGTTTCAGGCGCTGATTACCGAAGGCGCTTGGGGTACAGTCTGGGCTGATGACACGATCAGCCAGCGTGAGCGGTCGATGCTGACTCTGGCCTTGTTGGCGGCCACGGGCAATTTCGATGAAATCCCGATGCATATCCGTGCCACCGCTAATACCGGGGCCAGCCCAGAGGATATCATGCAGGCCTTTTTACATGTTGCGATCTATGCCGGTGTCCCCAAGGCCAATCATGCGATTAAACTGGCCAAGCAGACCTTTGCAGAGATGGAGGCGGCGGGATGAGACCCCCTGCGGCGTATTATCAGCGCGACCGTGATCGGCATCCGCCAGCCTTGGCACCCGATTACAAGACATCCGTGTCGCGTAGCCCGCGTTTTGCCCCGATCAGTCTGGACCAATCGGTGAGCGAGGTTACAGGCCCGGTATTTGGTCATCAGGATGTTGGTCTGCTGGATCATGATCTGATCCGCAATTACGCCCAAACCGGCGATCCTGTGGGCGAGAGGATTATTGTGCATGGCAACGTGCTGGATGAAGATGCCCGTCCCGTGCCGCAGACTTTGGTTGAGATTTGGCAGGCCAATGCCGGGGGCCGTTATCGGCACAAGAAGGATACATATCTGGCCCCGATTGATCCGAATTTCGGCGGTTGTGGCCGGACCATCACGGATGAGCGGGGCTATTACTTTTTCCGCACGGTCAAGCCGGGCGCCTATCCGTGGCGCAACCGGGTCAATGACTGGCGCCCCGCCCATATCCATTTTTCTGTCTTTGGTGCGTCGTTCAGTCAACGCCTGATCACGCAGCTGTATTTTGAGGGTGATCCGTTGATCGCGCGCTGCCCGATTGTGCAATCCCTGCCTGATGCAGATGCGGTGGATGCACTGACCGCGAAACTGGATATGAATGCCACGATCCCGCTGGATACGATTGCCTATCGGTTTGATATCGTGCTGCGCGGTCGCCGTTCCACCCTGTTTGAAAACCGGCTCGAGGGGAATTGATGACTCGAAAGCTGAGAGAGACCCCGTCGCAAACTGCTGGTCCCTATGTGCATGTTGGGTTGGCCCCGGGGGCTGCGGGGTTTGACATTTATGATCAGGAATTGGGCTGGGACATTGCCGGACCCCATGCCAAGGGGAAGCGTATCCGGGTTGAGGGCTGTGTCATGGATAGCACGGGCAATCCGGTCAAGGATGTGTTGCTCGAGGTTTGGCAGGCCAATGCCGATGGTCACTATGCTCATCCCGAGGGCGGCGCGGTTGAGAACGGGTTTCGTGGTTGGGGCAGGGTGATCACTGATTTCGAAACGGGCGCTTGGGGCTTTGATACGATCAAGCCCGGGCCGGTGCCAGGCCGCAATGGTGCGGTACAGGCCCCGCATCTGAACCTGTGGATTGTCGCCCGCGGCATCAACCTAGGTTTGCATACGCGGATGTATTTTGATGATGAGACGGCGGCGAATGCCGCTGATCCGGTGATCAATCTGGTTGAGTGGGAAAGCCGCCGTCAGACGCTGATTGCACGGCGCGTCGAGGATGACGATCAGTTGGTCTATCGCTTTGACATCCATCTCCAAGGCACCGACGAAACCATCTTTTTCGATATCTGAGGACAAAATGACAAATCCTTGCATCATCTGTGTTGCCATCACCGGCAGTGTGCCGACCAAGGCGAATAATCCGGCTGTGCCGATCACGGTGGCAGAGCAGGTTGAATCGACCCATGAAGCCTTTGAGGCCGGTGCCGCCATCCTGCATGCCCATGTTCGCAATGATGATCAGACGCCGTCATCCGACCCAGGCAAGTTTGCCCGGCTGAAGGAAGGCGTCGAAAAACATTGCCCCGGCATGATCATCCAGTTTTCGACCGGTGGTCGGTCTGGCGCGGGGCAGGAGCGCGGCGGCATGTTGCCACTTCGCCCTGATATGGCATCGCTTGCTGTTGGATCGAACAATTTTCCGACCCGCGTTTATGAGAACCCGCCTGATCTGGTGGACTATCTGGCTGCCCAGATGCTGGAACATGACGTGAAACCCGAGATTGAAGTATTTGATCTCAGCCATATTTTGGTTGCCGCACAGATGGCAGATAAGGGTCAGCTGACCGATCCGCCTTATGTGCAGTTCGTCATGGGGGTGAAGAACGCGATGCCGGTCGACCGCGATGTTTTTGACTATTATATCCATACCGTGCATCGACTTTTTGGCAAAGATGTCCCATGGTGTGCAGCAGGTATTGGTGCCCAGCAGATCACCTTGAATGAATGGGCGATTATTGCCGGTGGCCATGTCCGCACCGGGCTTGAGGATAATATGCGTCTGGATCGCCAGACGCTCGCCCCGTCAAATGCGGCATTGGTGCAGCGGGCGGCTGATTTATGTGCCAAACATGACCGCCCGGTGGCGACATGGCAGGAGGCGCGGCGTATCCTCGGCCTACGGGAGGTTGCGGCTTAAGACTCCCCGGGTTGTTGAATTCGCCTAGGATTTGCGCCCGATCTATCGGCCGAGCGACTTGGTTGTGCCAATGCTTGTGATGGCATTCATGAGTTTTTCTGTGTTGTTTAGTGCGGCGCCGGTGGCTTCCGCCATGACGGGCAGTGTCATCCATTCCAGCGCCCATGCGCTGCCAGATCGTTCCTGTTCATGGATCATGCCTTGGGTTAGCACCGCCTGCTGCCCGCCAACAAAGCGGGCGAGGGTCACCAAGGCTTCGGCCCGGACCGGATTCTGCTTATGCGGCATGGCAGAGGAGGTGCCACCGCGCGACAGGCTGATTTCGTCGATCCCTTGTTGGGCCATCAGCGTGACGTCCTGTCCGATCTTGCCCAAGGTCCCGGTCACCAGCACCATCCAATGTCCGATGTCGCAGATCCCGCTGCGGTCGGTCTGCCAGACATCGCTCAGTGACAGGCCCAGTTCCTTGGCCACCAGGGGCGCACAGCGGGCGACATGATCCTGCGGGTTGTCACGCAAGCCGATGGGCCCGCCGATTTGCACCTGCGCCATCGCGGTGCGCAGGTCCTTGAGCCTTGCCAGATGGGCGGTGAGCGGCCGCCGCCATGTAATGAGCCGTGCCTCGACGGTCATTGGTAATGCGGCCTGCATGCGTGTGCGGGCCATTAGTGGTCTGTCACCGAAACTGTCGCGCAGTTGGTCAATCGCCGTGATGAGGCGCTTGATCCGCTTTTCGAATGCGTCCAGTACTGCGACACAGGTCATCACCGTGGCGGTATCGATCACATCCTGGCTTGTCGCGCCGGTATGGATCGCTTTTGCTGCCTCTTCAGATAACCCCTCGCGCAGCGCGGACACCATGGCCGGGACCGGCAGGCCATCGCGGTTGCCGCCTATGCCAAGGTCGGCTCCGGAAAAATCTGTGATTGCGGTCAGCGCGATGTCGGCGTTAGTTTGTGAGACAACGTTGCAGGCGGCCAGCGCGTTGGTCCATGCGGTCTCGAATGCCAGCATCCGGCGGGTGAAGGCGGTGGCCCCAAAATGGGCTGCGGTGGATGTGTCGCAGAATAGGTCACCAAAGAGGCCCGAGGTGGTAAATGCGTTTGTCATGTGCGCACCTTTTGCCAATTCCGTCCGGTGAACAAGTGCCCCTGTGTTCGCTAATGCTGGACGTGTGCGCCTAGCACTGCTATTGCATATGTATGAAGAGCATCTGCATCATTACTTGCTGCATTATTATCTGCTGACATCTGTCGCGGGTTACTCTTTGTCGTTTCACATCAGAACTGATCTTGGTAAGCCCGCGGCGCAACCCGACTGCGCGAGGCATTATGACCAAAATCAGGTTCCACAACACCAAGACCCGCAAGCGCGAGGATTTCGCGCCGATTGATCCAGCCAATGTGCGGATGTATTTGTGTGGGCCGACCGTCTATGACCGCGCCCATTTAGGTAATTCGCGCAATGTGCTGGTGTTTGACGTGCTGTTTCGCCTGCTGCGCGATGTTTATGGCGCGGATCATGTGACCTATGTCCGCAACTTCACCGATGTAGATGACAAGATCAATGCGCGTGCCGCTGAGACAGGCCGGGCCATTGGTGACATCACCGCTGAAACGATTGGCTGGTATCATGACGACATGGATGCGCTCGGGGCCATGCGCCCGACGCATGAGCCACGGGCGACCGATTACATCGCCCAGATGATTGCGATGATCGCTGATCTGGTTGCAAAGGGTCATGCCTATGCCGCCGAAGGCCATGTGCTGTTTGCTGTCGAAAGCTATGATGATTATGGCAAGCTGTCGGGCAGGTCGCTGGATGATATGATTGCCGGTGCAAGGGTCGAGGTGGCACCCTATAAGCGCAACCCGATGGATTTTGTGTTGTGGAAGCCCTCTGCCGACGGGCAGCCGGGCTGGGACAGCCCCTGGGGCTATGGTCGTCCCGGTTGGCATATCGAATGTTCCGCCATGGCCCATGACCTGCTGGGTGAGACGTTCGATATTCATGGCGGTGGCAATGATTTGCAGTTTCCGCATCATGAGAACGAGATTGCCCAATCCGCCTGCGCCCACCCGCAGGGCGAATTCGCCCGGGTATGGCTGCATAATGAGATGTTGCAGGTCGAGGGCAAGAAGATGTCCAAATCGCTGGGCAATTTCTTCACCATTCGCGATCTGTTGGATCAGGGCATTCCCGGAGAGGTGATCCGGCTTGTCATGCTGGGTACCCATTATGGCAAGACCATGGACTGGACCGAGAAACGCCGTGACGAGGCGGATCAGACCCTGCGTAAGTGGTATGGCATCCTGCATGGGCATGGGTTTGGTCCCGATCTGGTTTCGGCCTTGCAGGCGGAGGGCAAGTGGCAGGCGGACGAGGAATTCATCGGTGTGCTGGCCAATGACCTGAATACGCCAGGCGCTTTGGCCCGGTTGCATGTCTTATCCAAGGGCAAGACGCCAGCTGCATTGGCGGGGTTTGCCCATGGTATGGAAATGCTGGGGCTGGTGCGTGACTGGTCCGGCATCCCGATGTTCGATGGTGGCGAAGCAGGCCCCGATGTGGCCCCGGCTATTGCGGCAAGGGTGGATGCGCTGCTGGCCGAACGCGCGGCTGCGCGCGCCGCCAAGGATTGGGCGGGGGCCGATGCCGTGCGCGATATCCTGACGGCCGCGGGTGTGCAGGTGACGGATGTCGGTGGGCAAGCGACATGGGTTCCCGGACCGGATTTTGATGCTGCAAAGCTGGGGGATGTGTGATGAAGAATTTTCGTTACGAAAATTCTTGCGTGCGCAAAATTTTGGCTAAAATTTTGTGGGGTAGAGGGCGATGAAAGAGCGTCTTTATCTTTTTGACACAACCCTGCGCGATGGTGCCCAGACGCAAGGCGTGCAGTTTTCCGCAGATGAAAAGCAGCAAATCACCGCTGTGCTGGATGGTTTGGGATTGGACTATATCGAGGGTGGTTGGCCGGGTGCCAATCCAACCGATACTTCATTTTTTGCCAGCCCGCCCAAGACACGTGCGACATTCACAGCCTTTGGCATGACCAAACGCAGCGGCCGGTCGGCTGAAAATGATGATGTGCTGGCCGCCGTGATGAATGCGGGCACATCGGCGATCTGTCTGGTGGGCAAGGCGCATGATTTTCACGTCACCACGGCGCTGGGTATCACGCTGGAAGAGAATACCGAGAACCTGCGCGCCAGTTTTGCCCATATCAAGGCGGCGGGGCGTGAGGGTCTGTTTGATGCCGAACATTTCTTTGACGGCTTCAAGGCCAATCCGGACTATGCGCTGGAGGCGGTGCATGCCGCTTATGATGCCGGTGCCCGCTGGATCGTGCTGTGCGACACCAATGGCGGCACGCTGCCCGATGAGATTTCCACGATCGTAAAGGCGGTGATTGCCAGCGGTATTCCCGGTGATCATCTGGCGATCCATACCCATAACGACACAGAAAACGCCGTGGCTGGGACGCTGGCAGCTGTCATGGCGGGCGCGCGCCAGATCCAGGGCACGCTGAACGGGCTGGGGGAGCGTTGCGGCAATGCCAATCTGACAACGCTGATCCCCACTTTGCTGCTCAAAGAGCCTTATGCCAGCATGTTTGAAACCGGGGTCAGTTTGGAGGCGTTGAGGGGATTGCGCCGTGCCTCCCGCCTGTTGGATGATATCCTGAACCGTGTCCCTGCCAAACAGGCGCCTTATGTCGGTGCCTCGGCCTTCGCCCATAAATCGGGTCTGCATGCCAGTGCGATTGCCAAGGATCCAAGCACATATGAGCATGTTGATCCCGCAGCCGTAGGAAACAGCCGCATTGTGCCGATGTCCAATCAGGCGGGCCAGTCGAACCTGCGCGCCCGTCTGGCTGAGGCGGGACTGCAGGTGGAGGCGGGCCATCCCGCGCTGGCGCGGATTGTGGAGCGCATCAAGGAGAAAGAGGCGCAAGGCTATTCCTATGACACCGCACAGGCGAGTTTCGAGTTGCTGGCCCGCGAAGAGCTGGGTGAGATGCCGCAGTTTTTTGAGGTAAAGCGGTATCGGGTCACAGTGGAACGCCGTCGCAACAAGCGCAATCAGATGGTGTCGTTGTCAGAGGCGGTTGTTGTCACCAAGGTGGGTGGTGAGAAGTTCCTGAATGTCAGCGAAAGTCTTGGCCCTGATGGGTCCGATCAGGGTCCCGTGAACGCCTTGTCGCGCGCGTTGGCCAAGGATCTGGGCCCTTATCAACAGATTATCGATGACATGCAGCTGGTTGACTTCAAGGTCCGTATCACCAATGGCGGGACCGAGGCCGTGACCCGTGTTATCATCGATAGCGAAGATGGGCAGGGCCGCCGCTGGTCCACCGTGGGCGTCAGTGCAAACATAGTCGATGCGTCATTTGACGCGCTGGTGGATGCCATCAATTGGAAACTGATCAGGGATGGGGCGACGCTATGAAACGGTTTTTGACATGTGCTGTTTTGCTGGCGGGCTGTGCGACCGGGCCGCTTGCCCCTGAGGGGACGGATTACATCGCTGTCACCTCTGGCAGCGGTTTCATTGGCCGTTCCGCTGATCGCATCTATGCCAATGACACATTGCGCCGCGAGGATCAGGACCCCGGCGATGCCGCGCCCGCCGTGCAGTGGCAGGATTTGCCAGAAGGAACCTATGAGAGGGCCCGGGTCATTCTGACGAAGGGGGTCCCGGGCATTTCGGAACCTGAATTTGATCTTTGCCCAACTGATATGGGGGTCAACAGCATGACATTCACCCAACCGATTGCCGGTGAAACCAGCGTTTCGGCAGGCTGCATGGACAATGGCTATTTTGCTGTTCGGTCGCAAATCATGGCGCTGCTTCCCCCCAGATGAGCCTGCATGCCTGCGCCCAGATTGTTGAGAAGGCTGACCCCGAGCGTTTTCGCGCCACGATGGCCGCACCGGTGCCAGCGCGGGCGGTACTGTTTCCGCTTTATGCCTTTAACGTGGAGGTCAGCCGCGCGCCCTGGGTGACCGAGGAGCCAATGATCGCGGAGATGCGCCTGCAATGGTGGCGCGATGCGTTGGAAGAGATCGGGCAGGGTGGCCCCGTGCGCAAGCATGAGGTGGTTGATGCGCTGGTGGAGGTGCTTGATGCCGATGCTGCTCGCTGTCTGGACGGGCTGGTCGCTGCGCGCCGTTGGGATATCTACAAGGAACCTTTCGAGGATCAGGCCCATTTCGATGAATATATCAACGCCACATCGGGTCATCTGATCTGGACCGCTGCCCGCCTGTTGGGGGAGGCGTCCGAAAGCGTGTGTCGTGACTTTGCCTATGGTGTTGGGGTGGCGAACCTGTTTCGCGCCATCCCGGAGCTGGAGGCGCGGGGGCGCAAGCCGTTGCTGGTTGGCACGACGGGCGGCGTGAAGAAACTGGCCCAATCCGCGTTGCGTCGGTTGGAGGCAGCGCGCGCTGGTCGCCGTGATGTCTCAAAACCAGCCGCTGCTGCGTTATTGTCAGGCTTTGCCGCGCGCCGGGTTTTGCAGCGTGCAGTCACAAGACCGACGGATGTGGCTGATGGGGCGTTGGAACTGACGCCTTTTGCGCAAAGCCGCAGGCTATTGTCGGTAAGCCTACGGGGCTGGTGGGTTTAGCCTTCATCCGCGCTGTGTTCCGCGATGGCTTTGCGCAGTGCCTTGGCCGGGCGCGGGCTGAGCCGGGAGAGCGCGAGGTCCGCCGCGATTTTGTGGCGGGCGAGGAACATCGCAGTGGCATAGGCCCGCGATTCTTGTGTCATGTAGCCGGACCAACCCATCAGGTAGGGGCCTTCGAGCGCAAAAAGCCCGAACCCATGTGTGATGCAATGCAGGTCCGTGGAAAGTTCATGCGCTTCTTCACCGCCTGGCGTGTCGTGGATGAAGGGTGCCAGACGTGCGTGCATCAGTTCATGCGTCATGGTGTTGATGAAAGCCATGGGCATGCGCATTTGGGATTCGTTGTAGCTGATCAGCGGCGCCTCATCATCATGCAGGTAGGTGCCGCCGACTTCGGAGAGTGACTGATAGCTGTGCCGGTATTCTTTGGGCAGGTTCGGCACTGGCGTAACCTCAATCCGTGCCACGGGCAGCAGGCGCGCAATGTCATCGGCGATCTGTTGGGCCACCTGCGGCGTGTGGCCTGACCCTGCGGTAAAGAAATCCCGCGACGGGGTGATGAGTTGCCGCCCCTTTTTCCAGCCCGGCCCGAATGTGTCATCCGCCCAGTCGAAACTGTCGGTGATCCAGCCTTTCAGCGTGTCGCTGACAGTTGGTCTATTCTTCCAGAACATGCCGGGTCAGGCCGTTTGTCTAGGCTGCCTAACCAGCCAGATCAGTGACCCGCCAGCCAACACGAGGAAAGGGATCATGGCGAGGTTGACCGCGCTCCAGCCTTCGACCGCTGTTCCGCCAGAGCAGTTCATCAACCCGCCAGAGGCCAATGACGCCACCGTCACCATCCCAAAGACGACCATGTCGTTCATGCCTTGCACAACGCCCCGTTCTTCGGGCCGGTGTGCGCCCGCAAGCATGGTCGTTGCCCCGATGAAGCCGAAATTCCAACCCAGCCCCAACAGGATCAGGGCGAGGTAGAAATTGGTCAATTCCACCCCGGACAGGCCAACAATCCCCGCGGCCCCGAGGATGACCAGCCCGGTTGCCATGATTTTCTCTACCCCGAACCGGGCGATCAGATGCCCGGTAAAGAAGGACGGTGCAAACATCGCCAGGACGTGGGCCGACACGATATCGTTGGCATTGTTGGTGGTGAAGCCGCAGCCAACGACCGCCAGCGGCGTGGACGTCATCACGAGGTTCATCAGGGAATAAGAAACCATACCCACGATGATTGCGACGACGATGCGCGGGTCGCGGATCAACTCGCCCCGGCTGCGTGTGACAACGGTACTGGTCGGTTGTGGTTCCTTCTTGCTGCCTTTGGGCAGATCCAACCCGAAGAACAGCAACATACCGAAAAGATTGAGCCCAGCGACGGCCAAATAGCTGCCCAGGAACGGCACGACATAGGCGTCCTGAACCAGCTTGTTCAATTGCGGCCCCACAACGGCTGAGAGTAGCCCGCCTGCCATGACGTAAGAGACAGCTTTGGGCCGGAAAGCCTCCGACGCTGTGTCGGTTGCTGCAAACCGGTAGAATCCTTGTGCCGACATATAGATGCCCGTCAGATAGGACCCTGCCAGAAGGATGGCGAAAGACCCGACATAGAGCCCGTACGCCGCCACCAGCGCCCCGGTTGCCCCTGCAAATGCCCCGAGAAAGAACCCGAACCGCCGCCCGTTGCGCTGCATCAGCGGGCTGATCCAGGGTGCTGTTGTCATTGACCCAAAGACGATGAAAGAAATCGGCAGTGTTGCCAGGCAGGGGTTGGAGGACAGCATCCCCCCGGCCAGCCCGCCGATCACGAAGATCATTGGCATTTGCGCCCCCAGCACGGCCTGTGCCAGCACCAATACGGCCACGTTACGTTTGGCCCGTCTGTCATCCACATAAGTCATGGCGCATCGGTACGCCTGTGCCGCGTCCCTTGCAATCGTGATTTAGGCCTGATCGATAATATGGGCGAAGGAGCCGCTGGCATTGTCGCGGATCAGCCCCATTGCGGGCAGCGTGCTGCCGGTTGCATCCCTGGCAGCGAAAAGCGGCGCCCCTTCGGCCCTGATCGTGGTGGCATAGTGGAATTCATGCCCTGTCCAGCGACCCTGCATTGGGCCCTGATCGGCATGCAGATGGCGGTAGCCCAGATGCAGCTTACGTTTGGCAAATGACGTCTCCAACTCCAGCAGCCCGGCCATTTTGTGGGTTTTTCCGTCAGCGTCGGTGAGGCTTTCACCCAGTGTCATGTACCCGCCGCATTCTCCATAGATTTGGCCCGAACTGTTGCGCAGGCTGTTTAGGAAAACGTTGTTTGCCGCCAGTTGCCCCGCATAGAGTTCGGGGTAGCCGCCGGGCAGGTAGATCAGGTCGGCCTTTGGTGCGGCATCATTGTTAAGCGGGGAGAATGTGCTGATCTCTGCCCCGGCCTTTTGCCAGTCACCCAGAAAATGCGGATAGGCAAAGGCGAAGGCAGCATCTTGTGCGATGGCGATGGATTGTGCCGGAGGTTGGCGTTTTGTTGGGGTTTCTGTCGCCGGTAAGCCGTGAAGTGCGGGCAGGGCGTTCAGATCGAGGGTGTTTTCGATCAGGTCGCCCGCTTGATCGAGGAAGGCCGTCAGGTCGTGCCGTTCCTGTGCCTGTACCAGCCCCAGATGCCGGGAGGGTTGGTTGAGCGTGGCGGTGCGTGGGACCGCCCCGATGACGGGAATGTCGCCTAGCGCTTGTCGCAGCATGGTTTCGTGCCGGGCGGAGCCCACATTGTTCAGGATCACCCCGGCGATTTTCACGCGCGGGTCGTGGTTGATGAACCCTTTGGCAAGCGGGGCGACGGAACCCGCCATACGCGCGGTGTCGATCACCAGCACCACGGGCAGATTGAGGATGCGCGCCAGATCGGCGGTGGCCCCTTTGCCCAAGGGTGGTGCCCCGTCGAAAAGCCCCATCGCCCCTTCGATGATCAGGGGCGTTGGCCCGGCAGCCAGTGACTTGATCCGCGCAGGCGTCATCGCCCAGGCGTCGAGGTTCAGGCAGGGTTGCCCGCAGGCGGCCTCATGAAAGCGTGGGTCGATATAGTCGGGGCCGGATTTGGCGCCCCGGATTGCCATTTTTCGGCTGAGGGCGCGCAGAAGGCCGAGTGTGATTGTCGTCTTGCCGCTGCCGGATGCCGGCGCGCTGATGATGAAGCTCATCGCTTGTGGCCGGTTTGGGATGCCTCCGGCGGGAGTATTTTTGGCAAGATGATAAGCATCAGGCTGATTCTGCGGGTCGGCCCCTGCCCAAGGGATCGAGATTGCGTGGTGCTTGCCCTGCAGCCATACCTTGCCAGTCGAGCACTTGCCGCATCAGCACGGATTTTCCCACGCAGATGATGGCGGGTGGTTCGAGCCCGGCATTGGTGATGTCATCAACGATGGTGCCGAGCGTGGTTTCTAAAACCTGTTGATCGTCGGTGGTTGCGGTGGTGACCACGGCGACCGGTTCGCTCAGGCTGCGCCCCGCCTTGATCAGGTGGTCCGCGATCTGGGCGATATGTTTCATGCCCATATAGATCACGATGACTTGGCTGCCTTTTGAAATGCTTGTCCAGTCGAGCGATCCGGGGGTGTTTCCGGATTGGTCATGCCCGGTGACGAAGGTGACCGATTGGTTCACGTCCCGGTGGGTGACCGGGATGCCTGCATAGGCCAGCCCGCCGATCCCCGCGCTGATCCCCGGAATAATCCGCACGGGGATGTTGTACTGCACCAGCGTCTGCGCCTCTTCCCCGCCGCGTCCGAAGACAAAAGGGTCGCCGCCTTTAAGCCGAAGGACACGTTTCCCCGCCCGCGCCAAGTCAACCAGCCGCAGCGAGATGTCCCGCTGTTTGGCAGAGGGTTTGCCACCTCGTTTGCCAGCATAGATATGTTCCGCCTGTGGCGCCCAATCGAGGATCTGCTCCTGTACCAGCGCATCATAAATCACAACATCTGCCTGCCGCAGCCCGTTGACTGCATGCAGGGTCAGAAGCCCGGGATCGCCGGGTCCTGCGCCGCAAAGCCAGACCCAGCCGGGCATCAGTTTGGGCCATGCGTGGCCGGGCAGGGTGGGTGTGTCGTTCATGACCTTGATTATGCAGCTGATTGACGGGTTTGGAAAGTCGCCAAACGACGCTGGATTGCGGATTGGCGGCATGGCCCTATAGTCGCGCCGATGAGTAGGAAACCGACAGGTGATTTGCGCCGTGGCTGGACCACGGGCGCATGTGCCACCGCAGCCACCAAGGCCGCGCTGATCCGCCTGTGGGGTGGTGCCTTTCCCAGAGAGGTGGGCATCACGTTGCCGAAGGGCGAAACACCCGTTTTTCCACTGGCACTGGCCGAGGCGGGTGACGGCTGGGCACAGGTCGGGATCACCAAGGACGCGGGCGATGATCCCGATGTTACCCATGGTGCCCTGATTGTTGCGCGCGTTGCCCAGTCATCGGGTGGTGTGGCGTTTGTGGCGGGTGAAGGTGTGGGTACGGTGACAAAGCCGGGCCTGCCGATTACTGTGGGTGAGGCGGCGGTCAACCCGGTTCCGCGCAAGATGATGCAGGAGGTTGTGCTGGAGATGGCGGCCAGTTTTGGTCATGCCCCCGATGTAACGATTGAGTTGTCGGTGCCGGGTGGTCAGGAACTGGCGTTGAAGACCTGGAACCCCCGTTTGGGGATTGCGGGTGGTCTGTCTATTCTCGGGACGACCGGTATTGTGCGCCCATTTAGCTGTGCCGCTTGGATTGCGTCGATCCATCGCGGGATTGATGTGGCCCGCGCCGATGGGTTGGCTCATGTCGCCGGGTGCACAGGTGCCACCTCAGAGGCAACAGTGCAGGCCCTTTATCAACTGCCGGATCACGCCATGCTGGACATGGGCGATTTTTCCGGTGGTATGCTGAAATATCTGCGCCGTCATCCGGTTGCCCGCCTGACGGTCGGCGGCGGGATTGGCAAGATGACCAAGCTGGCGCAAGGCGCTGTCGATCTGCATTCCGGTCGGTCGCAGGTGGACTTTGCGCAGCTGGCGGACTGGACTGCCCGCCCAGAACTGGTGGCGGCCAATACCGCGCTTGAAGCCTATCAGATTGCGGGACCTGTTCTGGCAAATGCGGTGGCCAGCCGCGCGCGCGATGCGGTGCGTGATCAGTTGGGTGATGCCGATATCGCCATTGATATTGTGGTTATCGACCGGACTGGTGGCGTGATTGCGCAGGCGGGCCCATGACCTTGCTCTTGTTGGCCGGGTCGGGTGAGGCGCGCCAGATTGCAACCGGGTTGGCTGGCAGGGATGTGATCGCGTCGCTTGCCGGGGCCACCCGGGCACCAGCGGAATTGCCGGTGCCGGTCCGGATCGGGGGCTTTGGCGGGGTTGCGGGTTTTCGGACCTTTCTGGAGGAGGCTGGGATTACGGCCGTTTTGGATGCCACCCATCCCTATGCGCGCCTGATTACGGAGCGCACGGCTTCTGTTTGTGCCGCGCAGGGGCTGCCTTATCTGCAGTATCTGCGCGCCCCATGGCAGGCAGAGCTGGGGGACAAGTGGACCGAGATTGCCTGCGAAGATGATGCCGCTATTCATATCCCGCTGGGTTCAAGGGTTTTTCTTGGGACGGGGCGGCAGACGCTTGACCGGTTTGCCAATCTGGCCGGTCGCCATGTGATTTGTCGCCAGATCGATCCGCCGGATGCCCCGTTTCCCTTTGCCGGTGGTGAATTCCTGGTAGGTCGCCCTCCGTTTTCTGTGGCAGACGAGGTTGCGCTGTTTTCCCGTCTGGGCGTCGATTGGCTGGTGGTCAAGAATGCCGGGGGGGCTGCCAGCCGCACAAAGCTGACCGCCGCCCGTCACTTGGGCATTCCGGTGTTGATGATCGCCCGTCCGCCGCTGGGGGATTGGGCGCGGGTGGACAGTGTTGCGGCGGCGCTGGATTGGGCGCGCGCCTTGTGAAAGAGCGGGTGATCAAGGGGGATGCTTGTGTTGCGGAGGGCGCGGCGTGGCTCTGTGCGCATGATCCGCGTTTTGCAGCTGCCATGAAGGACCTGCAGCCCTTGCCCTTACGGCTGCGCCCCGATGGATTTGCCCAATTGTTGAATGCCATTGTCAGCCAGCAGGTCAGCGTGGCATCGGCTGCGGCGATCTGGGGGAGGTTGGAAGCGGCGGGGATGGATGATCCGGATGTTGTTGCAGCTGCCAGCGTGGATGACTTGCGCGCGTTGGGGCTAAGCCGACCAAAAGTGCGCTATGCCCATGCCCTGGCGCGTGCGGGTTTGGATTATGATGGTTTGCGCCAACAGCCGTCCGACGAGGTGATCAAGACCCTTGTCGCCGTCCCCGGGGTCGGCCCATGGACCGCCGAGATTTACGCGATGTTTTCGCTGGGTCGTGCGGACGTGTTTGCCCATGGTGATCTGGCCTTGCAGGAGGCCGCGCGGGTGATGTTTGACCTGCCGGACCGTCCAAGCGAAAAGGAAATGCGTCAGATGGCACAAAATTGGTCACCCTGGCGATCGGTTGCAGCCCGGATCATGTGGGCCTACTACAAGCAAATCAAGCAACGGGAAGGCATTCGATGACACGGGCATTAGACGCAGAAAGACGGGAACCGGTATCGGGTGAGACGCGATCTTGCGTTGTTTTCCTGCATGGCTACGGGGCGAATGCCGCCGATCTGATTGGTTTGGCGGACCCGTTGGGTGAACATTTGCCAGATACGTTGTTCATTGCCCCTGATGCGCCGGAGGCCTGCGCGGGTGCCCCGATGGGGTTTCAGTGGTTTCCGATCCCATGGATTGACGGATCAAGCGAAGAGGAAAGCCGTGCCGGGCTGGACCGCGCGGCGGATGATCTGGATGCGTTTCTGACCGGCATCATGGTTGATGAAGATTTGCTGCCCGAACAGATGATCGTATTGGGGTTTTCGCAAGGCACGATGATGGCCCTACATGTCGTGCCGCGCCGCGAGGACCCAGTAGCTGGCATAGTCGCCTTTTCCGGCCGTCTGTTGGAGCCAGAATTACTTACTGATGAGGTCGTCAGCCGCCCACCTGTCCTGTTGATCCATGGTGATCAGGATGATGTGGTACCGCCGCAATCACTGCCTCAGGCGGCCGAAACCTTGCAGGGTGCCGGTTGGAAGGAAGTTTATGCCCATATCATGAAGGGGACTGGTCATGGCATCGCCCCTGATGGGCTCTCAGTCGCGCTTGCCTTCATGCGCGACAGGCTGGGCCTTTCCTGACTAGTAAATTAGAACGAAAATCCGCGCTGCGTTAACGGATTGGTGACCGCTCACCGCCATACCCTCCCCGTAATCTATGTGAGGGAGGTAGGTCATTGGCGATTTTTGCACCGATTATGTTGGGTCTTGTTCTGGTCGCGGGGTTGGGCGTGATGGCGGCGGCTTATCCTGCGCTTTTGGCACCGGCATTGCCCCAGATGACGGGTGCTGATCTGCGTATGTTGACCAATATCGCAATTATTGCGGCCTGTGCAGTTGGTCTTGCTTGGATAATTGCCGTCCGGATGCGCGAAAAGCGGCGATTACGCCGTGTGACCGATATGGATCCTCTGACGGCCCTTTTTAACCGGCATTCATTTGTAAGCGAGGCTTTGCGCGCCCAGCCGCAACGTGGCGTGCTTTTGTTGTTGGACATCGATCAGTTTCGCGAGATTAGAGATCAAGGCGGGCCTAGAGTGGGTGATCTTTGCCTGATGGCGCTGGCGCAGCGATTTCGTGAACTGACCCGCAGCACCGATATCGTGGGGCGATTGGATGGCGCCACCTTTGCCGTCTATCTGCCGGGTGCCTCATTGGATCAGGCCCAGGCGATTGCGGACCGTTTGTCGCGTGGTGTGATCGTGGCCAATGATGAAATGGCGGCGTTGGCAACCACCTCTATCGGGATGGTTGCGGCGAATGGGCGCACGGCATTTGAGCAGTTGTTGCGCAATGCCGGTGGTGCGCTGGCGCGGGCCAAGCAGCAGGGTCGGGCCAGTGTGGTTTCGGAAGCAACACCGCTTGCCGCCTGACTGGGTGTCATCAGTGTTGTTCTTGCCGCACATAGTGGGGGTTGTCACATTTCTGACGCGATATATAGTCCACATTAAGAGGATAGTGGGAACGCCGCATTTGCACAGTTCTCGCACTCTGGCCGTGTGGGAAGTGAGATATGACGCAGACAGAATTCAGGACAGATTTCGTGCGCGATCCCGGTGCGCTGAAACACTATCCAGCGTTGGTATTGAATGCCGATTATCGCCCCTTGTCCTATTACCCGTTGTCGCTGTGGCCATGGCAGGAAGCGGTGAAGGCTGCCTGGTTGGACCGCGTCGATATCGTCAGTGAATATGAGGAGGTTGTGCGCAGCCCGTCGACCGTGATCCGCATCCCGTCGGTTGTGGTTTTGAAAGACTACGTCAAACCGCAAAAGCAGGTGGCATTTACCCGATTCAACTTGTTCCTGCGTGATGAATTTTGCTGCCAATATTGTGGTGCCCGGGGCGATCTGACCTTTGATCATGTCATCCCCCGCGCCAGCGGTGGTATTACCAGCTGGGAAAATGTTGTTGCTGCATGTAGCCCCTGCAATCTGCGCAAAGGATCGCGGTCGTTGCGTGCATCCGGGCTGCAATTGCGCAAACCACCGCGCAGGCCTGCGGCAGGGCAGCTGCATAATGTAGGGCGCAAGTTTCCACCTAATCATCTGCATGAAAGCTGGGTTGATTTCCTGTATTGGGATGCCGAATTGGAGGCCTGATAGGGCCTGTTCCAATGTCTTGCACCGTCGTTTGGTTGTGATTTTCGACACCACCTAGACTTGACGCAATTGTCACGCTACGAAGGCCGCGTTAGCGCTAACGCGCATCAGCAGAAAGCGGAGTAAGCTATGGTCTCGCGCGTCATTCCTGTCGGCAGCTTTGATTTGGTCATCTTTGGGGGGACCGGCGATCTGGCACGTCGCAAGATCCTGCCGGGTTTGTTTCGTCGATTTTTGGCCGGTCAAATGCAGGATGGATCGCGGATCATCGGTGCCGCCCGTTCCGACCTCGATGGCGAGGGTTATCGCAAGATGATCGCAGACGCAGTTGCGGAATTTGGCGGTGAAGAATCGAAGAATAAAAAAGGCTTGGCTGCCTTTCTTGATAAACTGGAATATGTTGCGATTGATGCAAGAGGGGATGGAGGCTGGGACAAGCTGGCGCAATTGGTGCGCCAGGATGTGATCCAGGCTTTTTACTTTTCCGTAGCACCTTCGTTGTTTGGCGATCTGGCGCAACGCTTGCATGACAAGGGGATCGCCAATGCCCAAAGTCGAATCGTCGTCGAAAAGCCCTTTGGTCGTGATCTGGAAACGGCGCGCGCGCTGAACCAGACGCTGGCTGCGCATTTTACGGAACGCCAGATTTATCGGATTGACCATTATCTGGGCAAAGAGACAGTCCAGAACTTGATGGCCGTCCGGTTTGGCAATGTGTTGTTCGAGCCGCTTTGGAACAATCACTATGTCGATCATATCCAGATCACGGTGGCCGAAACGGTGAGTGTGGGAGGACGTGGCGCCTATTACGACAAATCGGGCGCGATGCGCGATATGGTACAAAACCATCTGATGCAGCTGTTGTGCCTGATCGCGATGGAGCCGCCCAGCCAGTTTGGTGCAGATGCCGTTCGTGATGAAAAGCTGAAAGTTATCAGAGCCTTGCAGGATATCGATCATCATCATATCGTGCGCGGCCAGTATGATGCTGGCCCTGATGGCCCTAGCTATCGCGAGGATGCTGAGAACCCGCGCAGTTTTACCGAAAGCTTTATCGCGATGCGGTGCCATATTGCTAATTGGCGATGGGCGGGCGTGCCGTTCTATCTGCGGACGGGTAAGCGGATGAAGGCTCGGTCGTCCGAAATCACGGTTGTGTTCAAGGATCTGGGCCACACGATTTTTGAGGGCGATGAGGCCCGCCATCGCAATATTCTGTCTATTCGATTGCAGCCCAATGAAGGCATGGATTTGCAGGTCACGATCAAGGAACCGGGTCCGGGCGGCATGCGCCTGATTGATGTGCCGCTTGATATGACCTTTGCCGAAGCCTTAGGTGAGGTTGAACATGAGGTCACGGATGCCTATGAACGCCTGATCATGGATGTGATCCGGGGCAATCAGACCCTGTTCATGCGCGGTGATGAGGTTGAGGCCGCATGGGCCTGGACCGACCCTTTGATTGAGGGTTGGGAGGCCCGTAATGATGTGCCCAAGCTTTATGATCCGGGATCGGCTGGTCCCGAGGATGCCATGATGCTGATGCATCGCGACGGTCGTCGTTGGCGTGATATTAAGGGGTGAACGCCGGGATGGACCGATTTGCCCCCTGCGTGGTCATCGTGAATTTGACGTTGCCGCAAAGAATTCAAAGAGGAGTGGGCTATGCAACTGATTGAATATCCCGATGCCGAGATGATGATGATGGATCTGGCCGATAATCTGGCCAGCGAGTTGAAGAATTGTCTGTTGGTTCATGATCATGCGTCCTTTGCTGTGCCCGGCGGCACAACCCCGGGGCCGGTTTTTGACAGCCTCTGCGCTGTTGATCTGGATTGGGCGCGGGTCCATGTGATGCTGACCGATGAACGCTGGGTGCCTGAGACATCCGAACGTTCCAACACCCGGCTGTTGCGCGAGCGTCTGTTGATTGAGCGGGCAGCGGATGCCCGTTACATCCCGCTTTATGCCGATGCTGAGACGCCGGAAGAAAAGTTGCCCGCGCTTTCGCAGGCATTGGAGCCGGAATTGCCGATCTCGGTCATGTTGTTGGGGATGGGGGCGGATATGCATACCGCGTCGATCTTTCCCGGTGCCGATCAGCTAGGTCTTGCGCTTCATGGTGATGACAATCTGGTGGCCATGCGTGCCCCCGGCGCGCAAGAGCCGCGGATTACCCTATCGGCAAAAGTGCTGAAATCCGCGATGAGCCGCCATATCGTGATTGTAGGGGGCGAGAAGCGTGCGGCCTTGGAGAACGCCCGTCATTTGTCGCCGGAGGAGGCCCCGGTCGCCGCCGTCCTGAACGGATCAAAAGTGCATTGGGCGGAGCGTTAAGCCATGTGGGATAAGTTAAGGGCGCATTATGAGCAGGTGTCTGAGCGTCGGTTTGAAACGTTGGTCGATGCCGAGCGCGCTGCCGGTTTTTCGGCGCAAGCGGGCGACATGCTGCTGGACTATGCCAAGACCAATATTGACGCGACGGCCCGCGGTCTGTTGTTTGATCTGCTGGAGCAGACTGGTGTTGCTGCCAAACGTGATGCGATGTTTGCCGGTGCCCCGATCAATGAGACCGAAGGGCGTGCCGTACTGCACACCGCCTTGCGCAACGTTGATGGTGGCCCGGTTGAGGTTGACGGCGTCGATGTGATGCCAGCCGTACTAGAAACGTTGGCCCGCATGGAAAACTTTGCCAATGACGTCCGCGATGGGCGATTTGTGGGGCAGGGCGGCAAGATCACCGATGTGGTGAATATCGGTATCGGCGGCTCTGACCTTGGCCCGGCCATGGCGGTCAAGGCGCTGGCCCCCTATCATGACGGCCCCCGCTGCCATTTTGTCAGCAATGTTGACCCGGCGGATGTGGCGACAGTTCTGCGCGCATGTGACCCGACGAAGACACTGATTATTGTGGCCTCCAAAACCTTTACCACGATTGAGACGATGACCAATGCGCGCACTGCGCAGGCTTGGATGAGCCAAACAGTTTCCGACGCCGGAGCCCAATTTGCCGCCCTGTCGACGGCAGAGGACAAGACCGCCGATTTTGGCATTGATCCATCCTGCGTCTTTGGTTTTGAGGATTGGGTTGGTGGACGTTATTCCATGTGGGGTCCGATTGGCCTGTCCTTGATGATGGCGATTGGCGTGGATGCGTTCCGTGCATTTTTGCGCGGCGCACAGGCAATGGATGTCCATTTCAAAACGGCAGACTGGTCGGAAAACCTGCCTGCGCTGCTGGCGTTGACCGGCATTTGGCATAACCAGATTTGTGGCTATGCGACGCGGGCTGTTTTGCCCTATGACAATCTTCTCAGTCGGTTACCGGCCTATCTTCAACAGTTGGAGATGGAGAGTAACGGCAAAGGTGTCAGTATGGACGGTACCGATTTGCCGGTTCATTCGGGACCTGTTGTGTGGGGCGAACCCGGCACCAATGGACAGCATGCGTTTTATCAACTGATCCATCAGGGGACCCGTGTGGTCCCTTGCGAATTCCTGGTGGCGGCGCGTGGGCACGAGGATGACTTGCATCATCAGCATCAATTGCTGGCGGCCAATTGCCTTGCGCAGTCCGAGGCGCTGATGCGGGGTCGGTCGTTGGATGAGGCGCGAGCCAAGGTGGCAGATAAATTCGAAGGTGCTGAACTTGAACGGCAGGCAAGGCACCGCGTGTTTGCTGGTAACCGTCCGTCGGTGACCATCGCCTACCCGCAGCTTGATCCGTTCACGCTGGGTCAGATCATCGCCCTTTATGAGCATCGGGTTTTTGTCGAAGGCGTCGTGTTGGGCATCAATTCCTATGATCAATGGGGTGTTGAACTGGGCAAGGAATTGGCGACGAAACTGCAACCCGTCGTCGAGGGCACACAATCTGCTGATGACAAGGATGGTTCAACCGCCGCATTGGTCGGCTTCTTGCAAAAGAACGGGGTGTAAACAGCTTTGCGTTCTGGCAGGTTGCTGTCCAGATCTCGACAAAGGACCGGTGGATGATTGCCCTATATGCCCCCTACATTATTATTGGCCTGCTGATCGTGGCCGCGGCGATTGAAATGCGCAGCGGCAAGATACCCAATTGGCTGACGCTTTTCCCGTTTGTGTTGTTTATTATCGTGACTGCAACGCTGCCTGACCGATCTGTTTTGATCTGGCAATTGGTGTTGGCAGCGGCGGTTTTTGCTGTTGGTTTGCTGCTTTTTGCCTTTGCCGGGTTTGGCGCAGGCGCGGTGAAACTGATGAGTGGGCTTGCCCTGTTTATCCCACTGTCAAAGGGCTGGATCGCACTGGCGGTATTTGTTGGCAGTCTCGTCCTGACGGCCGTCATCGTCGTCCGCCTGCGCAAGGCGGCGGACGACGCAAGAAGCAGTTGGACGGTTATAAACAGCAACGTGATGCCGATGACCGTCCCGATGCTGCTGACCTGCCTGGCCGTGTTTTTTATATGGTAGAGCGCACCCTTAGATCGCCGCTGTCACTATGATTTCTACGTGAAAGTCGCGTGTTGCCAGTTTTGCCTCACCGGTCCAGCGGGCGGGTGCATTGCCTTCGGGGACCCATGCTTCCCATGCGGCATTCATTTCGCCAAACTGCGTGGCAATATCTGACAGCCAGATTTGCGCCGTTAGGATATTTTCTTTGCTTGTGCCAGCCTCGGCCAGCAATGTGTCGATCTGGCCTAGAATATCATTGGTCTGCTGTGTCACCGACGCGCCCGGCGTGCCGACCTGCCCGGCGAGGTATGCCACGTTGTTGTGGATGACTAGCTGGCTCATTCTGGGGCCGGTATGTTTTCGGATAATTTCAGGCATGGGTGTTCCTTTCCTGCGGTTGTTTCGGCCACCTTATATGTTGGCTTTGCCTGCGTGAACCGGTTGTTCCTATTTGCCTGCACAACCCCACCGTGCGCATGTCTCATCGCTGATCAACCTTCTATCGATAGCGTCTTGTCAAATCCAGAACGGCCGCATCCCCGGCTTCTGGCCAGCTCAGGAAGTGACAGATGGATCTTAGCAGTATCAGGCTTGGCCTGTTCAACGGCGGTCGTAGCAAGAAAATCAAACGCCTGAATATGGGCGGTTTGGTTGATAGCATTGCCATCATTGGCACCCATGCCGGTTTGAGCGTAGCTCCGGAGGATGGCAGCCCTTGGGAGTGGCAGAGCTGGGGTGTCGGCGGTTACGGGGATACCAGTTTCGGGAACGGATCGTCCCCCACCGATTTCGCCACAGCTGATCTACAAACGCTATTGTGGCAAGGTACGGATCGCAATGGCCGTAAGTTCCGGGCATCTGCCCCGATCCGCCATGCGCCGGGTGCCGTGGTTGGCAACCTTCCGCAACGATTGCATACGGTTGGTGTGCCGATCACCCCGTTTAGCGTCGCCCCAGAATTTACTGGCACAGGTTTGAGTTTCACGTTCAGTGCGGATGCCTTGCCTGCCGGGTTGCAGATGAGCGCAACCGGGCAAGTCACCGGAACCCCGGGTGCGGTGACCAACGCATCGGTGATCGTGAACGCGCGGGATCAATATGGTCGCATCCTGACCAGCAGCTACAACAGCGTCGTGCAGCCATTCCCCGCCATTTCTGGCGCTGCATTGACCAATATCGCAGAGACCAGTGCCACTTATCGTAGTCAGTTGAACCGCTCAGGCAGTTTGCATCGTTTGATTAGCGCCAATCCGGTGGAGACAGCGGCAGCGATCAAGGCTGTGCCTGCTGTTGCGGCCGAAGCCCAGTCTGATGTGTTGTTGAGCATCACTGACCTGCCGATTGAAGCCCAGTTTTATGTTCATGAGATTGGAATTGATGATCAGGGTAACGAAACCCCGATCACAGTGACCGGTGGTGCGACAACGATTGCTGTGCCGCTTGGTACTGCGGCAGGCGCGTTGCCTGATCAGGCGCATACGGTGGGCCTGCCGATTGTCCCTTACGATGTGGCGGCTGATTTTTCCGGTCCCGGTCTTGATTTCATATTCAGCGCTGCGGGCTTGCCTTCGGGGTTGAGCATGACGGCTGCCGGTCTGATTAGTGGCACGCCGGATGCGATTGCAAATGGGGCGGTGTTGATTACCGCGACTGATCAGTATGGTCGCGTTGTGACCAGCGGTTATAGCACCAGTGTCCTGCCATTCCCTGTCATTTTGGGTGCTATCCTGTCTGAGATCACCGCCACTACGGCCACCTATCGCAGCCGTTTGAACCGTGCGGGTGATTTGTATCGTCTTGTCAGTACTGACCCGACGGAAACCCCAGAAGCTGTGAAGGCGGTTTCGCCCGTTGCGGCGATTGCGAATACAACTGTGTTGCTGAATATCACCGGTCTTGCATCCCAGACGACATTCTATGTGCATGAGATCGCCATAGACGAGCAGGGCAATGAGACCGGAATCAGCGTTGTATCCGGCACAACATTGAACCCAGATGCAACAGCCCCGGTCATTTCGAACCTGGCATGGGATCGTAGCCGTGCTGCCGGATCAGCTTTCGTCACAAAAGGCGGGATGCTATACGCCGCCACCCATATGGCCGCTGATAACCCGGTGGCTGGCGGCGCTGGTGGTTGGGCCAATACGATCCTGGAAACATTCGCGGAGCCTGTCCCCGATAGCGGTGTCGTCCGGCTGACACTGCCTGAGACAGCGACCAGTGAGGCCGCCGAACGGATGAGCTTTTACATCCGTGCTGCTGAAGGCGCGAATTCGACAATTGAAACTGTCGATTACACCTATCCCGCGGCCCCGCCCGTGGCCTCTGTGAAAGTGGTTGATCAGGCTGATGATCTGGGGACGGCGGGCGTTACCGCCGCCACGGTCCCCGGCTTTTTCGAAACTGGGGGGACGTTTGTCATTGGTATTGGTTGCACATGTTATGACAGCAATGATCACAGCTATGACCTGTCCGGCCCAACTGTCACTGCCGTTACCCCTTTAGGTGATACAACTGGCGACCTGACCAGCGGACGTACAAATTGCTTCATGTATTTGGTTGAGGCTGACGCCCCGGGTGATCTCGTTTGTACGATTACGGGTGCCGGATCGAGTTTTGATCGCAGTATTGTCAGCTGGCTTGCCGATGGACGCAGTGCTGTGAATGCGATCACCGGGCTCGCAAAAACGGCGGATGCCGGGCCAGCTGGCACGACACTGACCGCATCATCGGTCCCCATCGGCCATCAGGTCTTTGCCATGTTCTGCAACCGGACGGGATCCATGACAGGTGTGGAATGGACTGGCGATATTCAGAATGCAGATGCGGTTTATGACGCCCAAACCACCGGCGCACCCAACCGGATCGCGGCTGCGGCGATCACCCAAATCGCAACCGGAGACGTGAGCACAACAATCATCGGCATCGAAGATGATGCCAGCAACAGCGCCAACAGCGCCATTATCGTCGCATTAGGAGCTGCATAATGCCTTTTGACCTTACCCTAACCGTCGGCGCAGCCACAACCGCGCAGATCCAGAGCCTGACAACCAGCAATAGCGGTGCAGCCCCCGTTGCGATGCAATTCTGGGTCGATGCCACCACCCTGACCAACTTCACCCCGTTGGCGCCGATTGGTAATGAGATTCATGATCGCCGTCGTAGTGGGCTTTACTATTATTGGGACTTTGGAGATTCCTATGAGTTTATCGCCAGCGCCGGTGCGGTAAATGCCGCCCATCTGGATGCTGGAACAGCGCATGGGTTTCTGGGCACACATGTGTTTCGGACGCCAGGGAATTACACAGTCACCTGTCTGATTGTTGATCCCGTTAATGGCTATTCGGAACTGGCTTCAACCCAAGTGATTGTTGACGATCCTGACAACCTTTTTACCGCAGATGACCAGACCATCGTGGTTGATCAGCAAGACCGGATTTATGCACCATATCCGAATGCCGAGGTCGTCACATCGGTTGCCCAGATGGTCACGCGGATCAAAGGGTTCGGGGACGCGTTGACACCCCGTCGGGTCATTTTCCGCCGTGGTCAGACATACCCATCATCAGGCTTTTCCATGGGGGTTTATTCACTCGCTACGCTTTGGCCCACAACTCATATGCTTGCCGCTGATGAACCGGGCGCCAAGCCGACTATTGATCAATCAGCCGGTATTGGTCATAATCCGGGCCCGGCAAGTGCCGATGTTGATCTAGTGTTCCAGAATTTGGTGATCGTGGGAAGTTGGGATCCGACGACTGAAACGGGCAGTTCATATTCCGGCTATGATCAGAACGGCAAACCCCCGGTCCAGACCCTGTTCGATGGTTGCGAGATCCGCAATCACAACATCAACGTGTCAACCTCGGGCACTGTGGGCAGCCCTGGCGACGGTGTGGGGCAGCACCGTGTATTCTTTAATGACAGCGTTTTGGAGGGCCACCGCCAATATAACTTCATCGGAGGCGCCCGGCATTTCGCCTTTACCGGTTGCAGGGTTGCTCAGAATGTTGATGCCTATAACGGCCCGCAAAACAGCTATGGCGAAATCCGGTTTGGCAATTTCCAGTTTCTGGATATTCAGGCCAGTGATTTCTACACCAAGGGCGGTTCCAGCACGCTGGGCAACTACGAGGCATCGCAACCAAACTGGCGTCTGGATACTGATGGGGTCGGTAATAACTATCTGAATGCCCAATGCAATGTCGTGGAGGGTGGTCGCAACATCGTCTCGACCGGATCGGAAGGATCGCGCCCATTGCCCACGGGCACCTGGGTGATTGAAAAGAACTATTTTCTGGCCAGTCACACGACCCGTATTGCTGTGTTGATCATGCGTCCGGGTATGATCCTGCGTAACAACATCATTACCATTCCCGACACGCTGAGGGACAGCAGCACGCCTTTGGCAAATGTCTATACGCTTGGCGGCAGTCCCACAAAAGTCCCCGATGCGCAGGAGGCCAACAGATATGAATTTATCGGAAATACGATCATTGTGCAGTTGTCCGGGAGTTATCCGATCCAGTCGACACAAGGCACTACGGCAGGTCATGTCGTGGCCAATAACATTGTCTATACATCGTCCAATCAATCGGAAGGTCCGTTAGTTACCACTGTGGCCTTTACCGCCCGTGAAAAGGGCTACAAGGACAGTATCACACCGCAGGTTGCCGCTACCGCAACCCCGCCTGGTTCCGCTTGGCTTGCCGCGCCGCAATCAGGGGCAGGGGCGATTGATTCTGCTGTCGGGTCAATCACGGGATATCAGATCCCTTATGATGACTTTATGGGTCAGCCGCGCGTACAGAATTTTAAGGGAGCCGTCGCACCATTGTGATTGCGGATGTTGGATGGGTCTGATTGGAGCGGGTAACGGGAATTGAACCCGTAACTTAAGCTTGGGAAGCTCGCGTGATACCTTTTCACCATACCCGCCGCGCGGTTGGGCATACGCCGCAGCGCCGACATCGTCAATCTGTGTTTTATGCTATGCGAACCATGTGTCGATCCGAGCCTTCAGCGCATCCCAGACGGCCGGTGCGCCACGTTTCACCTTGACCCCGACCCGCGTTTCCAGCTGGTCGGCGGTCACATTGTATTCTGGCCATGTCCCGCCGTCCGTTTCAAGGTTGGACACCACAGGCTGCACCCGGTCGACGGATTTTGCAAAGATCGCGTCATCCGTTTCGGCCGCTTCGAATTCGTCCCAAAGCGCCCGGAATGCGGTGGCCTGATCGGCAGGAAGCAGGCCAAAGATCCGATTGGCGGCGGCTTGTTCGATTTTTTCCATCTCTGCCGTGTCGTGATTGCCGTGGATCGGATTGTCGCCTGCGTCGATTTCCACAAGGTCGTGGATCAGGAGCATTTTGATCACCCGGTCGACATTGATGGGCCGGTTCGCATGCTCGGCCAGAACCATCGCATAAAGTGCGATATGCCAACTATGTTCGCCCGAATTTTCGGGCCGGGATTTGTCACAGAGTGTGGTGCCACGCAGGACGGATTTGAGTTTGTCCGCTTCGGTAAGGAAGGCAAGTTGGGCCGTGATACGATCGGTCATGGGCATGTTTTCTGCTGATTGATTTGACGTTCTTATGATTGAAATCACAGCGCGCGAAAAGCCGTGAACGCACTTGCAAATCAAACCAGACCTGCGCCATAACGCCCAAAGTAATCGGGGAAGAACGGGTTAAGTGCCAGAGGAATTGATCCTGACGGATGCCGACAAGATTGGTGAAGGGCGGGGCCGCCGTGTGTATGCCTATCCGGGGCATCCTGAGTGGATCATCAAGCTGCATAAGCCGTTTCGCAAGAAAAAGCTGCAACTGCTGCGCCGTCAGATGCGCTATATGGGGCGTCGTTTCGGGAAATATCGTCACAGCATTTTTGAGGCGGAGGAATATACTGCGATGGTCGCACGCACCGATCGTATTCCCGATTTTGTGCCCGGTTATCGTGGTCTGGTTATGGCCCAGGGTGAGATTGGTGCGGTGTTCGATGCCATTCGCCAGCCCGATGGTCAGATCGCCCCAACATTGCGCCAGTTTTTGGTGGCCGAAGGGTATTCGCCCGCATTGGAGGCGGCGATCAACCATCTTTGGGCGCAGGTTGTCGCATTCCGCTGTGTGGTATCGGACCCGAACCTGTCCAACGCGCTTGTGCAGCGCCGCGATGATGGCAGTTTGCGCCTATGGCTTGTTGATGGTTTGGGTGAGCGCACTGTGATCCCGATCATGCGCATGTCGAATTGGGTATTTCATCGTAATACGACCAAATCCCATCAGATCATGCTGGAACGTGCCAGGACGGTGAAGCGCGGGTAATCAGTGCTGGCGGACCAGGGATCAAGTTCGCGCTTACGTGGGAGCCGCGTATTGTACGGTGATGCGCATGATCATGTATCTTTCTTATGGAAGTTTTGATGCACTGATATCGCTCCGACAAGAGCGAGAAACCCCAAGGTCGCGGCAAGGGAAAGAATGGGTGGCAAAACACCGAGCAGGTCCAACCCTTTGCTGTCGCAATCATGGTAGGTTCTTGGTGGACCCAGGAAAGGGGCGATGGTCACGATCACATAGATACCTACCATAATTGCTTTGATGCCAGAGGGTGGTTTCGCTGGTAAAGCGATGTAGATTATTATTGGCAGAACTGGCATCGCATAGACCACCAAACCAAAGAGCATCCCCGACACATTCAGAGACTGTGCTGCGACATGCAGCAGATGGAGCAGGTCGCGCGGTTTGCGCCACCCGCCTTCGCTTCCAAAGCAAATTTGGTGATCGGCAGAAGCAAGCTCAATAGCAATAAGTTGCACCAAAGGCACGGATGCGATGCCGAGGACCAGGATTAGGCGAAATAGACGCCCATTGTGAACATTGGCCTGCGCCGTTTCCGGCATAACTGCTTACCGTTTTACTCGTCTCGGTACAGCCGGAGCTGATGTTTCCTTAGTAGCTACTTGGGGTTCTGGGGGAGCGGGTGCTGCGCTGCCTTCTTCGAGGTCCCAAGGACCGGAGATAGGTTGTTGCGCGGGTTCGTCTGGCGTGTCAGCCTTGGAAGCTTCAGCGGCTTGTTTTTCAGCTTTGGCCTTTGCGGCTGCATCCGCCTTGGCCTTTGCTTCTGCCTCGGCTTTCGCCTTTGCTGCGGCTTGTTTTTCGGCTTTTTCCTTGGCTGCCTTTGCTTCCGCTTCTGCCGCCTTTTTGGTGGCTGCGTCTTCCTCGGCCTTGGCACCGGCTGCGATCTCAGCTTCTGCCGCTTCTTTGTCTTCGTCTGACAGACCCTGCAGGGGGGCGGCTTTCGGTGCTGGCGCCGCTTTGAAACCGTTGGCTTTGCGCGATGACAGCAGGTCACGCGCCCGCGCTTCGGCCCGCCGGACCCGGACGGCCGTCAGGAAAGCTTCTTGTAGGATTTGAGAGGACGCCCCAAGGAGTTCGCCAATCTGGTCCACAATGGCGATATCGCCTGATGCGGCTTGATCCTCCAGCGCCAGATCTGCGAGTTCATTTGCCACCCTGTCCAGATACGATTCGGCCATCATTATCTCGTGTTTTCAGTTAACCTGCGCCGCACGTAAGACTTAACTGTGTCAATCATTGGGTCCATATGGGGATCTTCGAAGAAATGCCCGGCCCCATCCATTTCATCATGGGTAATGGTGATCCCTTTCTGCTCGTGCAGTTTGTTCACCAGGCTGACAGTGTCGCGCGGTGGCGCGACCCGGTCATTTGATCCGTTGATGATCAACCCCGAAGACGGACAGGGGGCCAGGAAGCTGAAGTCATACATGTTCGCAGGTGGCGACACCGAGATGAAGCCAGTGATTTCGGGCCGCCGCATCAGAAGTTGCATGCCGATCCAGGCCCCGAATGAAAACCCGGCCACCCAGCAATGCTTAGCGTTATTGTTCATCGATTGCAGGTAATCGAGCGCGCTGGCCGCATCGGACAGTTCACCCACACCCTGATCATATTCGCCTTGGCTGCGCCCAACACCACGGAAGTTGAAACGCAGCACCGTGAAGCCCATGTTGTAAAAGGCATAATGCAGGTTGTAGACGACGCGGTTATTCATTGTCCCGCCAAATTGCGGATGCGGGTGCAAGACGATGGCAATTGGTGCGTCGCGGTCCTTTTGCGGGTGATAGCGCCCTTCCAGGCGTCCTTCGGGTCCGGGGAAGATGACTTCGGGCATTCCAGTTCCGTTGCTGCTGCGGTAACAGGCAATTCTTGACGAAAATGCTCGGTCACCTTAGAAAGATTCTAAACTTGGGATTACCCAAGCTTTGTGCTCACGGTGAAGTAATGATGCCGGCTAGTGTCGTCAATGAAATAGCGCAGGCGGACGGGGAGATATGGCATGAAATTAAGCACTAAGGGCCGTTATGCGATGGTGGCGCTGGCTGATTTGGCGTTACAGCCCGCCGAGGCCCTTGTGAACCTGACGGAAATATCGAAGCGTCAGGACATCTCATTGCCGTATCTGGAGCAGCTTTTTGTGAAACTGCGCCGTGCTGGTCTGGTCGACTCGGTCCGTGGTCCGGGCGGTGGCTACCGTCTGGCCCGCCCCCCGTCTGATATTCGCGTGTCGGAGGTGTTGGGCGCCGTCGATGAAACAGTTTCAGCGATGCATAAGGGCGCTGGCGCGTCTGGTGCTGCATCCGGCAGCCGCGCGCAATCGATGACCAACCGGCTTTGGGAAGGGCTCAGCGCCCATGTATACGTGTTTTTGCATCAAGCCCGGTTGTCGGATGTGGTGGGCAATGAACTCGCCCCATGTCCAGCGGTGCCCGCGCTATTCGAAGTTGTGGATGCTGAAGGTTGAACCGGACAGAGACCATATTGAGTCGGGCTGAGCGGCTTGACCGGGCCAAGCAGATTGGGTCTTGGACATCTGTCGTGACAAAGGCGGTGCGAGACAGTAATCCGGCACTTCGCTTTGGTGCGTCATTCGCGGAGTTGGCCGACAAGCTATACATGTCGCCAGCCCATTGCCTATTGTATGTAGCACGCCGTGTCGCTGATGGCCGCCAAGCCCGTGCGCGGAACCGGTGGGTTGGCGGACGATTCTACAACTGGCTAACCGGCAGTGAAACTGAGTATGTTGTGCTGTCCGGGGCGGTGCTTGGCAATTCACTGAAATGGCTTGACCAAGTTGTGCCGGACGGTTTGCCACGTGGCGTTGACCTGAAGTTGCCTTTTGAAATTGCTGAGGCCTTGGACACAGAGCTGCGCGCCAAGGCAAAGGCCGAGGGGATGACTGTGTGAACCGCACTTATTTGGATCATAACGCGACGACACCGCTTCGAGCGGAAGCTCGTGATGCGATGATTGCGGCGATGAACGTTGTCGGCAATCCGTCTTCCGTGCATGCCGAAGGCCGTGCGGCGAAGGCGATTGTTGAGAACGCGCGGGCGCAGGTGGCGGATGCGGTCGGTGCCTCTGGCGCGGATGTTGTGTTTACATCCGGAGCGACGGAGGCTGCCGCGCTGGCGCTGGCAGGGCGTGGGCTGAAGGCCGCCCCGATTGAGCATGACGCTGTACATTGCTGGGTCGACCCCTGTTTGCGGGTCGTCAACGGATTGGTGCAGGTTGCAGACCCGGGAGCGTCGGCGGTGCAACTGGCCAATTCAGAAACCGGGATTGTGCAGGATTTGCCGCGCGGTTTGGCCGTTTCGGACATCACCCAAGGGTTTGGCCGGGTGCCGTTCGCATTTTCATGGTCTGGGCTGCAGATGGTGTTCCTATCCGCTCATAAGTTTGGTGGCCCCAAGGGTGTCGGTGCGCTGATCTTTCCACAAGGCACTGATTTAGAAACACAAATGAAGGGCGGTGGACAAGAGATGGGCCGCCGGTCGGGGACAGAGAATGTGATTGGTATCGCCGGGATGGCGGCGGCTGCGATTGCCGCGCAGGCTGATCTGGCTGCCGGAAAATGGGATCGGGTTGCGAAACTTAGAAATATTCTAGAAAACGCCATTGAGGCTGCGGAAAAGAGTACTATTTTTGTCGGGAAAGGTGTTGATCGTCTGCCGAATACCAGCTGTTTCGTCACCCCGGGGTGGAAAGGCGAAACGCAAGTCATGGCGATGGACCTCGCGGGGTTTGCGGTGTCAGCCGGATCGGCCTGTTCCAGTGGCAAGGTCAAGGTAAGCCGTGTTTTGCGGGCGTTGGGCCTGAATGATGAGGCGGCGGCAGGCGCATTGCGCGTGTCGTTGAGCATAGAGACAACAGAGGATGAGGTGATGCGCTTTGTGCAGGCCTGGTCTGCGAAACGTGCCCGGAGACGGGCCGCTTGAGAGAGGGCGAAATGAACGCAATGGATACAGTTGAAGTCAAGGAAGGTATCGACCAGGAAACGGTTGATGCCGTCAAGGAACTCTCTGGCAATTACAAATATGGCTGGGAAACTGAGATTGAGATGGATTACGCCCCTAAGGGCGTGAACACCGACATCGTGCGCCTGATCTCTTCGAAGAATAACGAGCCGGAATGGATGACAGATTGGCGATTGTCCGCCTTTGCCCGCTGGGAGAAGATTGAAGAGCCCACTTGGGCGATGGTCAGCTATCCGAATATCGATTTTCAGGACATCTACTACTATGCCCGTCCCAAGAGCATGGAAGAGAAACCCAAATCTTTGGATGATGTGGACCCGAAGCTGCTGGCCACTTATGAAAAGCTCGGCATCCCGCTGAAGGAACAGATGATCCTTGCGGGCGTGGAAGGCGCGGAGGCTGCCCCAGCTGAGGGGCGCAAAGTGGCTGTGGATGCAGTGTTTGACTCTGTTTCTGTCGGAACGACTTTCCAGAAAGAGTTGGAGAAGGCTGGTGTCATCTTTTGTTCCATCTCCGAGGCGATTGAGAAGCATCCGGAACTGGTAAAGAAGTATTTGGGCACCGTCGTGCCGCCATCCGATAACTTTTACGCCACGCTGAACTCGGCTGTCTTTTCGGACGGGTCGTTTGTTTACGTACCGCCCGGTGTGCGCTGCCCGATGGAGCTGAGCACCTATTTCCGCATCAATGCCGAAAACACCGGCCAGTTTGAACGGACGTTGATCATTGCCGATAAGGGGTCTTACGTATCGTATCTGGAAGGGTGTACGGCCCCCAAACGTGATGTGGCCCAGCTGCATGCGGCTGTGGTTGAGATCATCGTCGAGGAAGATGCAGAGGTGAAGTATTCCACTGTGCAGAACTGGTATCCCGGTGATGAGCACGGCAATGGCGGGATCTATAACTTTGTCACCAAGCGCGCCGATTGCCGGGGTGATCGTGCCAAAGTGATGTGGACGCAGGTCGAAACGGGGTCGGCTGTGACCTGGAAATATCCAAGCTGCATCTTGCGTGGCGATGACAGCCAGGGTGAGTTCTATTCCATCGCTATCGCCAACAATATGCAGCAGGCGGACACGGGCACAAAGATGGTGCATCTGGGCAAGAACACCAAGTCACGGATCGTGTCCAAAGGGATCAGCGCGGGTAAGGCGCAAAATACCTATCGTGGCCTTGTGTCGATGCATCCAAAGGCGAAAGATTCGCGCAATTATACGCAGTGCGATTCACTGTTGATCGGGGACAAATGTGGCGCTCATACTGTGCCTTACATTGAGGTGAAGAATAATTCATCCCGGGTCGAGCACGAGGCGACCACATCCAAGGTAGATGATGATCAGCTGTTTTATTGCCGTCAGCGCGGGATGGACGAAGAAGAGGCTGTTGCCCTTGTGGTTAACGGTTTCTGCAAGGATGTCTTGCAAGCATTGCCGATGGAGTTTGCGATGGAAGCGCAGGCGTTGGTGGCGATCTCGCTGGAAGGTTCTGTCGGCTAGTCGATGCGCTTAACATTGCTTTCATATCGTCGCGATACTGTCATTGCGCGGCCCCCTTGTTGCCCCAGTTCGGTGCGACGGTTCTGTCGTGGCAATTGCGGCGGAGCGTGGACAGATGGCCAATGTGGGGCAGAAGGAATTCAATGCGCGGATCAAGCGTATCAAAAGCCCCCGCAACACATCCTATTACGATCCCGATCTGCAAATGCATGTCCCGAAGCATACATCGCAGGAGGCCATTCGCAAGAACGCCAAGGCGCGAAAATTTTCGGTCGGGAAAATGCTGATCAGCCTATTGATCGGCGTCGTCGCCGTGATGATCGGGCAGGCAATACGCTTGCGTTATCTGGGCATGACAGAGCCCGAGAACGCGGTTTTGGCAACAGACCTGCTGCTGACAGCGTTCTTTATTCTGATGATTTCCGCCCTGATGCGATATCGCAAGGTTTCGCTTCGCCTGTTTCAGGTTCTGGGGGCGGCGGCCATGATCGTGGCGGGTCACAACCTGATGTGGTTTTACCCCGACGAGTTGGCGATTATCTACACCCCGGACTATGTTGCCGAGATGCGGGCCCGGACCGAACCGATGTCGTTGATCTTTCGCGATCTGAAGATCAGCCTTTAATTCAAACCGTACAACAGCGCGATACCTTCGGCGGCTTTGCCCGCGCAGAGGTTTTTTTCGTGTCGAATACTTATGCGCTCTGAGGAGAAAAATATGCTCGAAATCAAAAACTTGTCCGTCGCACTTGAAGAGGAAGATAAGCAAATCCTGAAGGGTGTCGATCTAACCATCGAGCCCGGCAGCGTGCATGCGATCATGGGGCCAAACGGGTCCGGGAAATCAACTTTGTCATATGTGCTGTCCGGCAAGGATGGCTATGAGGTGACCGACGGTACCGCCACGTTGGAGGGTGCTGACCTGCTGGATATGGAACCCGAAGAGCGCGCGGCTGCGGGCCTTTTTCTGGCATTCCAGTATCCTGTTGAAATCCCTGGTGTTGGTAACATGACCTTTCTGCGCACGGCGGTGAATGCACAACGCAAGTCACGGGGTGAAGAGGAATTGAGCGCGGCGGATTTCCTCAAAGAGGTGCGCGCCAAGGCCAAGAGCCTGAAAATCGATGCCGATATGTTGAAACGCCCTGTCAATGTTGGCTTCTCGGGCGGTGAAAAGAAGCGTAACGAGATTTTGCAGATGGCGATGCTGGAACCTAAAATGTGCGTTCTGGATGAGACGGATTCCGGCCTCGACGTCGACGCCATGAAGCTGGTGGCCGAAGGTGTGAATGCCCTGCGTTCGGAAGGTCGTTCCTTCCTTGTCATCACCCACTATCAGCGTCTGCTCGATCATATCAAACCGGATGTCGTACATATCATGGCGGATGGGAAAATCGTGAAATCGGGTGGTCCAGAACTGGCCCTTGAGGTCGAAAACAACGGCTATGCCGATATTCTGGCAGAGGTGGCCTGATGGCGCTGGCAAAGATGAAAGCAGACGCAACGGCAGCTCGTTTGGCGGATGTGTCGCTGCCTGACGGTGCTGCTTGGGCCAATGCGGCCCGGGCTTCGGCGATGGATCGCGTTCGTCAGATGGGTCTGCCCACGAAACGCGATGAGTATTGGAAATACACTGATCCATCGACGCTGACAGCAACAGAAGCTGCTCAGGCGGCGCTATTTCACAATGATGAAGGGCCGTTGTTTGACGCAGTGGACCGTTTGAGGATCGTGTTTGTCGATGGTGTGTTCGATGCAGAGGCATCTGATGACCTGACCGGTGAGGGGATGGAGATTACCCGTCTGTCTGATGCCATGGCGACCGATATCCACTGGGCCAAGGACCTATACGGCGTTTTGGAAGCGCGCGGCCAACAACCAGTTGAACGTACCTTGGCTGCCTTGAATACGGCGATGGCGACTGATGGTGTGGTGATCCGCGCGACTGGTAAGGTCAGCAAGCCGATCAATCTCATCTATCTGCATCAGGACGTGACATCCGACGCGGTGTTGCATAATCTGGTCAAGGTTGAATCCGGTGCAGAGGTGACATTGGTTGAAACCGGCCCAGCCGCTGCCCGTTTTTCCAAACTGTTGGAGGTTGAGGTCGCGGATGGCGGTGCCTTCCATCATGTGCGTGCGCAAGGTCGCGATCATGAACGCCGCGCTGTAACCCATTGTTTTGCTAGGGTTGGTGCAGAGGCGGTTTTCAAATCCTTTACATTGACTTTCAACGGCGTACTGACCCGCAATGAATGTGTGCTGGAAATCGTCGGGGATAATGCTACTGCGCATGTTGCCGGGGCCTGCGTGGGCGATGGCCGGGACTTTCACCATGACGACACGGTTTTCGTCACCCATGACGCAGTGAATTGTGAAAGCCGTCAGGTTTTCAAGAAGGTGTTGCGCAACGGGGCCACGGGCGTGTTTCAGGGCAAGATCCTCGTCAAGGAAGGCGCCCAGAAAACCGATGGTTATCAGATCAGCCAATCGCTTCTTTTGGATGATGACAGTCAGTTCCTCGCCAAGCCGGAGTTGGAAATCTATGCCGATGATGTTGCCTGTTCGCACGGGTCCACATCGGGTGCGATTGATGAAGATGCCTTGTTTTATCTGCGATCACGTGGGGTGCTGCCGGATGATGCGCGCAATCTATTGACCTTGGCATTCCTGGCCGAAGCATTGGAGGAAATTGACAACGAGGCGTTGGCGGATGATTTGCGGGACCGGCTGGAAGGCTGGTTAACCCGCCACCGCTGATGCCACTGACGACTGATATTGTGCGGACCTGGCGCAGCCCGAGGGCTGTGATCCGCAACATTCTGGATCAGGGCAGGCGGGAAGACAGGGCGATTGCATTCCTGTTGATCGCCTGCTTCCTGATCTTTGTCGCGCAATGGCCGCGCTTGTCCCGTATGGCTGCCGGTTTCGATTTACCGCCGGGGGCTGATACGCCGGAGCTGAGCCGGTTGATGGCCTATGAATTTATGGCCTGGGTCATGATATGGCCCCTCCTGTTTTACGTGATTGCGGCACTGAGTCACCTGGTCGCAAAGCTGTTTGGCGGTAAAGGTGATTGGTATAGTGCGCGCATTGCCCTGTTTTGGAGCTTGCTAGCGACGGTGCCGGTGCTGTTGCTTTACGGGCTGACCGCTGGTTTTGTCGGCCCGGGTGCACAGACCAATCTGGTTGGTACGATCTGGGTTCTTGCCTTTGGCATCATCTGGGTGCAGTCCCTGCGCGAGGCGGAAAGCAAAAAATGACATTTGATTTGGGCAATTGGCTACGCGCCGTCTGGGCGAGCCTGACGGAACCGGCAGAGATGGCCGGAAAGGTCATCGCCATGCGTCCTGATCCAGCTGCAATGTGGACAGCCGTTGCTCTTATGGCGATCCTGAACGTCCTGTTTTTGGCCTTCATGCAGTTTTTGTCGCCGGTGCCGGTCGCCATGCAGCAGGAAGCGATCCAGCTCCCCCCCTTCGCCTTGACGGCATTGATCTGGATGCTGCTGGTTCTCTGGATCTTGACCACATCCTATATCGGCCGGTTACTGGGCGGGCAGGGAGATTTGCATTCGACCCTGACTCTAATGGTTTGGTTTCACTGTGTGAATCTGACGTTGGAGGCCGGTCAGTTGCTGTTGATGATCATCAGCCCTTACCTTGCTGCGCTTGCCAGTGTCATCATGTTTGGCGCGCTGATCTGGTGCATCATGAATTTTATCAATGTGTTACATGGGTTTGAAAACCTGCTGAAATCAGTTGTCACCCTGGCCTTGTCGGTCTTTGCCATGGGGCTGATCGCGGGATTGATTTTGGTCTTGTTTGGCATAACCCCAGGGGGAACGGTATGAGCTACGATATCGCGAAAATCCGCGCTGACTTTCCGATCCTGTCGCGCGAGGTGAATGGCAAGCCGCTGATCTATCTGGATAATGGTGCGTCAGCGCAGAAACCACAGGTTGTCATCGACGCGGTTACAAAGGGCTATGCCGAGGAATATGCTAATGTGCATCGGGGTCTGCATTACCTAAGCAATCTGGCGACGGATAAATATGAGGCTGTGCGTGGCAAGGTAGCGCAGTTTTTGAACGCCCCGTCCGAGGATCAGATCATCTTTAACTCCGGTACCACCGAGGGCATCAATATGGTCGCCTATGGCTGGGCCATGCCCCGGATGCAGGCCGGTGATGAGATTGTCCTGTCGATTATGGAACATCATGCCAATATCGTCCCCTGGCACTTCCTGCGCGAACGCCAAGGTGTGGCGATTAAATGGGTTGATGTGGACGCAAATGGGGATCTGGACCCGCAAAAGGTGATCGATGCGATTGGTCCGAAGACCAAGCTGGTTGGGGTCACCCATATGTCCAATGTTCTAGGTACGGTGGTGGATATCAAAACCATTGTGACCGCTGCGCATGCGCAGGGCGTGCCTGTGCTGGTGGATGGCTCACAAGCGGCTGTGCATATGCCCGTGGACTTGCAGGAGTTGGGTTGCGATTTCTACGCGATCACCGGCCACAAGCTTTATGGTCCTTCCGGTTCAGGCGCGATTTATGTTGCCCCGGATCGCATGGTTGAGATGCGCCCCTTTCTGGGCGGTGGCGACATGATCCGCGATGTGACCCGCGATGCTGTCACATGGAACGACCCGCCCATGAAGTTTGAGGCTGGCACACCAGGGATCGTGCAAACCATTGGTATGGGGGTCGCGCTGGAATACATGATGAATGTCGGGATGGACAAGATTGCCGCCCATGAACGCATCTTATGTGACTATGCCCGTCAGCGCCTTGACGGGCTGAACTGGCTGCATGTGCAAGGCCGTTCGACGACCAAAGGTGCGATTTTCTCGTTCACGTTGGAAGGGGCCGCGCATGCGCATGACATCTCCACAGTGCTCGATAAGAAAGGCGTGGCCGTCCGTGCTGGCACCCATTGTGCTATGCCGCTGATGGAACATATGGGGGTAGGGGCCACCTGTCGGGCCTCGTTTGGGATGTATAACACAACCGATGAGGTGGATATGCTGGTTGAAGCGTTGGAGCTGTGCCACGATCTTTTTGGCTGATCTGATACGGTTGTGACTTTGCCGTTGCGGGTGCGCATGGTCACGTCTATAGACAGCGGCAGGCACCCGTAGCTCAGCTGGATAGAGCGCTGCCCTCCGAAGGCAGAGGCCAGAGGTTCGAATCCTCTCGGGTGCGCCACAAAACCTATTTATGTCATTGCGTTCTATTGTAGAGACCAAATGGTTGTGGTCTGTACGCGCGCCAAAGACCGGCAGAAGTTACCGATAGTCGGTCTATGGTGAACGGGTATCTGGTGTTCCTCAAATTGCGAGTTCCAGTATTCTTCCTGCGCTGGCTTCGAATTGTAATTGACCCATCAGGGATGGCGGTTGACCATCGAGATGGATGTCAACAAACAGGCTTTACCGGTCGCTGTAAGAAATCATATACAGACTGTCGCTAATATCTGACGCGACATCCTCACAGTTATGCAAATGTGATCCGTTCAAAAGACGTATCATATAGGTTGATTAGCTCAGCTTCATCAGGCTTTCCGGGTTAACCAGTTCCGTTCGACGCATGAGTGAGACGGGATATTGGGGATCATAAGCAAGCCGCTCCAAGCTGAAATCGGGCTCTAGTTCGACCAGGCGCTGAACTTTACGCGATGCCTGATCGTAATCGCCTGATGTGGTATATAACGCGATGAGATACCGCAATGGCGGCCGGAAATCCGGTGCAAGAGCGGAACAACGCTCGGCAACAGAAATTGCTTCTTCGATCCGCCCGGTCACGGCAGCCGACAGTGCCAGTTGTAGATCCCACCAAAAGCGATAGGGGGAACCGGCAGCAAGTTGATGTCCTCGTACCGCGAACTTGTATGCGTCCTCGGCCTCTTGAGCATACAAGCTCGCCGCTGATCGTGCCCACCAGGCCAACGGATTTGACGGGTTGGCTTCGATGCTTTGCTGTGACAGATGAGCGGCGCCTGAAAAATCTCTGTCAAGGATAAGGCGCGCATTCGAAACGGTCGCCAACACCATTGAGTTACAAGGATCAGCGCGCAGGGCCATATCCGCCAGATCAAGTCCTGTTTTGATAAGTTCCGCTGCATCTATCGCATGCCGTTCGACAAGTTGAATGCCGCGAAGTTGTGCTCTCCAAGACAGGAAAATCGCACGCTGATCCAAGGCGTAGGCTTCTTGAAGGTTCTGGTCAGCATCTAGAACGCGGTCTTCATTCATAGTAAACAATGACTTCAAGGCGCTCAGACCAAGCGATGTCGCGTCGCGTCGATCATGATCGTGGTGTGCGTCGACCAGAAGGTGATCAGCCATTGCGTTTACAAGCTGATTTCCCAGGGTCAAGATATCGACATTGTCATGAGTGATGGCTTGATCCGACCGAAGCGTAATGTTGCCTGACCAAAGTATTCGGCTGGTCGCGGTGTTTTCGGCGCAAACGCGCAAGGCAACCGATTCTTCGTTCAGTTGGAAAGCCTGAAGACGTGCTACCAGCGCATCCTTACTTGGTTCTTTTGGCGGTTTTGAGAAAACTTCCACATTAAGGGATTCGCGTAGCGTATGTGCCACAGAGTCTGCCAAGAAGGATTCGATTAGAGACAGACGCTCATTTCCAGCACCGTTGGCGATCAGAGAGACCGACCTGCGCGCAGCAAGTCGTTCTGAAACCATCGGCAATACAATGGACTGATGTCGTTTTGATCTTTCGAGCGCGAGCCAAGCTTCGAATTCTGGATCTCGCGCGTCGATGCCTTCCAGAAATTCTCCGTCTGCTGCCAAATCGAATACATCCACCAGATCAAGCCGCAGGCGGGCTGAAGTGTGATCGGTTTCGAAAATATGTTGCCATTCGCCCAGCCTGCGTCGCAGGCTGCTCAACGCATGCCGCAAGCTGCTACCGGCTTGCTGAGGCGCACGATCACTCCACAGCTTGTCTTGTAGCCAAGCGCGTCCTCGTTCTCCGGTTTTGCTCGTCGCTAGAAGGGCCAGCAGAGCCTGTTCCTTGGCCGCCGTAGGTGTAATCGGCTCGCCGGTCGGCGCAAATACGGCAAAGCGGCCAGATAGACGTATGGTAACCCAATCACCTGGTCGAGCTTTGCCAGGATAGTCGGGTACGCGAGTTTGTGTCATTGATCTTCTATTCTTGCATATTTCTAGGTGCGCGTTGCTGTGACGGCCCGCCTCCAACCGAAGCTATCGTGAACTTTGCTGTGGCATGCTACCCTGTCTCGAACAGCGTGCCTATGTGTACCGCTAAACAAGGACAGTGTTGACCGGTCAACAATTTATCGCATTAAATATCGAGATTAACCAAAAGTTATTCAAGCAGGAGTGTCGGATATGTCAGGAATGGGTGGAGGCCAAGGTGGCGGCCAGGGTGGAGGTCAGGGCGGTGGCCAAGGTGGAGGTCAGGGCGGTGGACAAGGTGGAGGACAAGGCGGCGCACATGCCGGTGGGCCAGCCAGCACATTGCTAAGTTCAGCGCTGGCTACAACGCATGATTCTGTCGTTGGTTTTTGGGAAGGCAACGCGACGCGGAAACCCCCGCATTTCGGTACACCCGATGATGACACAAATCTGGAATATCTGCCCGACAATATCCGCGATCATATACTCGATTGCGAACTCGCCGCCTTGTGGTCTGTAACGGGGGCTGATGGTCATGCAGCGCTCCAATTGAACGGAGAGCCTGTGTTTTCACTCGTCCGGCCGGGCCCGAGTTTCTTTGAAAAGCAACTGAAGTGGGTACGTGCCTATTCAGATCTACGAGGGGACCGGATTGCAGAAATTAATACGCAAACTTCTGATATCCTGTCCTATTTCGGTGCGGTTGGGTATCTAAACACTGGGCGTCGGCAGAACACATTGACACTGCTTTACACCGTCTATCGACTGGTGTTGCGCCTTGAACATATGGTCAAACATTTTTGTCGTTCTGCACGACCCATTGACCTCAGCCACGAGGTTCAACCTATCATTCAGACACCGGGCCATTCCGCTTACCCATCTGGCCATGCAACGGAAAGCTTTGCAATCGCAACGGTATTGCATCACTTGATGGAGGGCGTTGGCCCGAAGGCCGCACTCAGTCAACCCGCAGTGCCAATGGCATACCGGGTGGCCAGTCGGATCGCGATCAATCGTACAATCGCAGGCGTTCACTTCCCCGTCGACAGTTTGGCCGGCGGCGCTCTTGGGTGCGCTTTTGGAGACGCGGTCGTTGGCTTGGCAAAAGGTGCAACCCCATTGGGCGGCGTATATGATCCAAACAATGAAACGCCAATGGCCGCTGATGCTGATTTCAAGGCGACAATGCTTGGCAGCATCGTGCCGGAGACGCCAAAGCCGGCAGAGGGAGCCTTGCCCGCACCAATTTTCTCTGCCTTGTGGAAGGCTGCTCAGGATGAGTGGGCGCCGGCATGCAAGTAAGTGAGATGCCAAAAAAGACGTCTGGTGATTGGCAACCCATCGATGAAGATGTCGGCCTATGTGCTGACATGGAAGTTACCCCGTACATACATTGGTGGTTGACGCATAACCAAAAGGACAAGGCCGCTGTAAAGCCTTGCCGCCTGGAGCAAGCAGCACTTCTTGGATCACCCGACGACGAAGATTGCGCCTGCGAAGAGATTGTTCCGCTCCCGGATTTTGCATTGGCACCAGCTGGAACAAAGTTCGAAATTCCGTGTAACCTGAAGGAAACAACAGAAAAACCCCCGCGGAATGCTGTAATCACTGGCATAATTGACGAAGGTATTGCACTTGGTCACGCGCGGTTTCGGAAGATGGATAAAGGCAAGCCTACGGCCACGCGGGTCCTTGCGGCCTGGCAGCAAGGTGCGCGCTATGGTGGACCTGACGGCACTTCTCTGGGGCAACTGCCTTTTGGCCATCAGCTGCTGGAAGCAGAAATCAATGCGCTTATGGATGCGCATTGTTCCGGTGGTTGGTTGGATGAGGACGCGTTCAACATTGCTGCGGGTCTCACTGACGGATCTGAACCGATGGGCGTAACGGCACTGGATCGGTTGGCGGCGCATGGCACGCATGTTCTGGACCTTGCCGCCGGGTATGACCCAAACACAACTTCTGCGCAGGACTTGAGCCGGCGTCCTATACTGGCTGTGACTTTGCCCCGGCGTGAGGCAGTTGGTATGGCTGGTATCTTCCTCCATTTCTTTGTCGTGCATGCCATGCAGTGGATCGTTGAGGTGGCCGACGCATTATGGGAACAACATTACCCCGGTGAATCTGGGGGCTTCCCTGTCGTCATCAACCTTTCCTTTGGACAACACGCGGGCCCCAAAAATGGAACCTCACAGATAGAGGAGGCATTCAAGACGCTAATCGCCACGCGCGACCCGGCAAAGGCACCGTTGCGATTGGTTATGCCAGTGGGGAATGACAATTTGGCACGTGGGAACGCCTATGTCGAATTTCCATCGGAATCGACAAAGGACACAGCGATACTAAAGTTGCCTTGGCGGGTTCAGCCAGAGGACCACTCTCCAAACTTTGTGGAAATCTGGGTTGAATGCGATGGACACCAATCTGCGTCCGTTCACCCGTTGACACTGGATATTGAGCTGCCCGATGGACTGATAATCAAGGACATCACCGGCCAGCACCGGCATTACCTTGATCTCCCTGGGAACGCGCGCGTCTATGCGGAGGGGCACGTGAGGCGAAACCTTGATGACCCAAGCAAGGTAGAAAAGCAGCTTTTTCACTACCTCATCAGCACATCCGCCAGCATAGACGAGACCGGAGTCAATCCGATTTCACCAGCCGGTATCTGGCAAATTTCTGCGCGTTGGGATCACGAAAAACGTCCAGGCGGAGAGCCATCTAAGGTAAAGCTCTACACATCGGTTCAGGTCGATCAGGCCGTCGAAGTAGGTAGCTTGCGAAACAAGCGTTCATATTTCGATCACCCAAACTATGAGACGCATGATCAAAACGGGCGCATTGTCGATACATTTCGCTACCCTTTATTGGATGAACCCCATGATCTCCTCGACGGAGGCGACGCTGGTTTTCCCGTCCAGCGGCGCGGTACCCATAACGCAGTTGCAACGATAGACAGCATTATCGTTGTAGGCGGGTATCGCCTGACCGATGGACGACCAGCAATCTACTCTGCGTCCAGCCACGCAGTCGGGCGCACACCATATGGGGGGGTAGAACGTATTGTTGCGAGCTTACCAACAGAAACCGCGCCAGCACATTTCGGCATCCGCGCTGCTGGGCCGCGCAGCGCTGCGACGATCAGCATGCGCGGCACGAGTTTCGCTGCAGGCATGGCAACCCGACAAATTGTGAATGAACTTCTGGATTGGGTAGGGAGCGAAGATACGGCCAACCCGGCGGATGGTTCAGCGCATAGTTATGCGCAGCGTGCCGCGCAACATGAACAACGCCCTAGCCATTTTGGTGACGCGCACCCAATCAAAGTTGGGTTTGGTCGTTTGCCGGCAAGTCAGATAAGGGCCGTCGATCGGCTGACATGGGGTTGATCATAGCCGTGGGGAGGGGCCGTCTGGCAAACCAAACGCGTTTTCGAAGATCAGCAATTCAAACCAGCATTTTCCGCTTAATGATCACTCGGGTTTCCTGATTGCTGTTGGCGAATACACGGCGGAATCTCCCACGCGGAAAAGCAATTTGCGAGGCAACCGATGGTCATGTTGGAGCAAACAATTGTCGCTCTTCCGGTCGGATGCATCAACAAATCGAGATAGCTGAGATTCTATCAAAATTGCTCAAGTCATGGGCTATTTGTATCGAAATCACTCGTCCAACCCTTTGATTGCGTCCACCTTGAGCATGTGGTCATCTTCATGAGTGATTTTAGCAAAGCTGGCGACCCCGGCAGGATTCGAACCTGCAACCTGCCCCTTAGGAGGGGGCTGCTCTATCCAGTTGAGCCACGGGGCCTAATGCGCTTCCTAAATGCCCGTGTCGGATCATCTGGTCAACGGTGCAAAGGCCCGTTATCAATATCAAAGAGGCAAATGCAGGACCGTATCCGTGACCAACCAGAACAATCGCCCTCTGACACTGCGGGATGTATCGGAGGCGTCAGGCGTCAGTGAGATGACCGTCAGCAGGGTTCTTCGCAACAAGGGCGATGTGAGCGAAGCCACCCGCCAGAAAGTCCAGGATGCTGCGAAACGGCTGGGTTATGTGCCCAACAAGATTGCCGGTGCGTTGGCGTCACAGCGGGTCAATCTGGTGGCCGTTATCATCCCGTCCTTGGGCAACATGGTATTTCCAGAAGTGCTTTCAGGCGTGTCGGAGACGCTTGAAGGGACGGATCTGCAACCTGTTGTAGGGGTCACTGACTACCTTCCTGAAAAGGAGGAGAAAGTTCTTTTTGAGATGCTATCCTGGCGGCCATCGGGGGTGATTATCGCCGGCCTGGAACATTCTGAGGCATCGCAGGCGATGCTTCAGCGGGCCGGTATTCCGGTTGTTGAGATCATGGATATTGACGGTGAACCGATTGATGCCTGTGTGGGCATTTCGCACCGCAGGGCGGGCCGCAAGATGGCCGAGGAGATCATTAAGGCAGGGTATCGGCGCATTGGTTTCATGGGAACGAAGATGCCGCTCGACCACCGTGCCCGCAAACGTTTCGAGGGCTTTACCCGTACGCTTGCCAAAAGCGGTATCGAAATTGTTGATCAGGAGTTCTATTCCGGTGGCTCGGCGCTGGCCAAGGGTCGCGAGATGACCGCCAAGATGATCGAACGCACCCCTGATATCGATTTCTTGTATTACTCCAATGATATGATTGGTGCGGGTGGTCTGCTTTACCTGCTTGAAAAAAATATTGATGTACCCGGCCAGATCGGGCTGGCTGCATTCAACGGGGTGGAATTGCTGGACGGTCTGCCCCGGCAATTGGCGACAATGGATGCTTGTCGTCGCGAGATCGGTGTAAAGGCTGCCCAAATTATCGCAGCCCGGACGTTGGGTTCAGATTTCGTCGAAGGACCTATCGTCAAGTTGAGCCCGAAGCTGGCATTGGGCGAAACGTTGCTACGAAACTGACCAAGTCGCCTGAGACGGCACGCCAAAAATCACTGTGTGTTTCCTTCCTTCGTCGGGCTTGGATTGCAGTCTGATCGGGTACGGTTCTTGTGCTGAGTAGGCGCGGTCTTTGTGACGTGATCACGACGTCTCCTGCAACGCGGTAGTGTTGAATGCTGCGTGAAACGACTGTTCGTCAATTGCAGCCCCAAAACGCGCCCCGATCGTCCGATATCATTGCCACCGTCATCTACTTTAGCAATGGCGGCGGCCTTGGCTTGAAACAGACCATGGCAACTGATGCGGTACAGGGTAAGGCAGGCCAATGTTTCGTTGATTGTATCGGCATCAGTCATGAGGTGGGTGAAATGAGCGTCGACGCCCTTGGGTGCCATGGTAAAATATCGACTTCGCAAGCCAGATCATTGGATATCAGGGCATTTCCCAGACCGGCGCGATCTGCGCTGCCCTTGGCCATTGGTTGTGTCCGGGGTTTGGATCGAACTGTTTGACCGGATTAGAACATCAAAGAATAACCTTTTCGACGGCTTTCGGATGATAGGTCAGCGGCTCCCACCCATCCTTGGTGACGATAAAACTGTCCCCGACCTGGGCGCGATATGTATCTACGGAGACGGACCCATCAACCGCCAACACCATGCCGGGTTGCAGAATTGTGGTGTCGCCTGTGACAAGCTGTGGTGTTTCGAGAAAGCTGAACCCTGTCGCCCGCCCGCAGCGGAACGGGTAGGCATAACCGGCCGTTTGGATCACGTCAGCATAGGCGGCATGCACGCTTTCGGCGGTCACGCCGGGACGCATTGCGTCAAGTGCTGCTTGTTGGCTGGCTACCGCGACCTCGTAAACCGCGACCTGGTCGTCTGATGCGTCACCGATCCAGAATGATCGGTCAAATCCAAGCTTGAAGCGATGGAAATTTGTCATGCCGCAGAAGCAAAGAAACACTGGATCACCATGTTTCATCACACGGGTTGAGGCCCGGTGGTGGGTTTTTACCACATCGCCGCCGGACGCCATGATTTGTAGAAAATGCGTGTTGGGCGACATGTCTGCATCGTCGTAATGCGCAGCAAGTAGTTCTGCCGCTTTGCGCGCTCCGGCTTGTGATGTGGCAATGGCTACCTCGTATTCGGGCACGCCAGCAGCAATGGTTGCGCGGCCCGCGTTCATCATGGCAGCGGCGACGGTTCCGGCATGTCGGGCAAGCTGTAATTCCACCGGCGACTTGATCATCCGCATTTGGTTGAGGATTGGCGTCGCGCTGGTCAGCCTGGTTGGCGTTACCAGTTCATCCACATAGGCGCGCACGACAGGTGGTATGTTGTTCGGTTCAACCGCGACTTTGCCCGCATACCTTACCGCAGCTGGCAGTTCGGCGCGCCATTCGTCGCCCATACCGTCATTCCACGGCGCGATGCGGCCAACATGCGCGCTGTGTTTGGCGGTGTTAAGGTCGATGGATGGCGTGATCAGCAACGCTTCGTCGGATTTGGATACAACCAGAATTGTTGGTCTTCCGAAATCCATATGCAGGTAGTCGTAATACCCTGTCAGGTAGTAGACGTTGTCTTCATCCGTGATCAGCGCCACGTCGACGTCAGCACGGGTCAGCTGGGATTGAAAGCGAAGCAGCCTTTCTGTAAACATCAGTGCCTCTGTTTAGGATTTTTCAAGATTGTGCGGTTTTCGGCCTTGCGTATGTTGAAGCCCCGGACGGTCCCTCTCACTAAAGTCACGAGTATTCGCATCTGCCTTTTTTCGACCGCCATCATGGAACATTTGTCGCCTGATATGCGAAGCACAGCACCTCGTTGGGTTTTGCGCCTCGAGTTTATTAGGCGTGCGTGACGATTATCGTCAAATTAGGTGCTCCTCGAGATGAAATAGATTGCAGACCCAATATCTGCTGGGGAACTTGCGTATGTGGAGGACGATGACATCGAGTTTCTGAGGTTGGAGCAGACAAACGCGCAGTTTGGCGAGCGAGGTTCTGATGTAGGAGATTGGACCATCTGCCCCGACGGTTCAAAAGCGCCTGAAGATTCTGTGTGCAACTGATGCAACAAATGAAGATCGCAGTACTTTCGCCTGAGAAAGTGGGGCGAGATGACGGTTATTGTGGGATCGTTCTGGCGGTCATGGCCGCAAGCATCTGGACGCGTTCAAACGGCGCAAGCGTCAGGCGCAGCAGTGCTATTGCAGTACTGGCGAAACAGATGTCATCCTTGTTACCGTCTTCAAGGATATCAATGAATATGAAGATTTACGCAGGGATACTTCCATGATGAGCCCAATGTAAGCCAATTCTCGCTTTCTGTCGTCATGGATCACGTGAAAGTATTTCTTGATATCGTTTAGTTGGCTAATCATCGTTTGTTGGTGGTCTAGCGTATCGGGAAAGGCAGCGCCCAGTATATGACACTTGCATTCCATCACGTCGCAATCATCGCAAGCGACTACGAAACATCTAAACGCTTCTATACAGAGATACTTGGTTTGGAAATTATCAATGAGACCTATAGAGAGGCGCGTAAGTCGTGGAAGCTTGACTTGGGGATCGAAGGCGGCGGGCAGATCGAGCTGTTCAGCTTTCCAGATACGCCCGATCGCCTGACACAGCCCGAGGCGTGCGGTCTGCGGCATCTCGCGTTTCGTGTCGCTGACATTGATGAAGCTGCGGCCGACCTTTCGTCAAACGGCGTCACCATTGAGCCAATGCGAGTCGATGAAAACACGGGGTGCCGGTTTACGTTCTTTGCTGATCCTGATGGTTTGCCAATTGAGCTTTATGAAATCGTTTGAGCCACATGTTGTTAGGTTCCGGCTTCTGAAGCTGTGCATCACGATCGATGAGAAGCCGCTAATTTGACCTGACGGCGTCGCCTTGTTCCAGCGTTTGACGATACCAAGCATACATTTTTGCAAGCCCGGTTTTCAGGTCGGTCGTGGGGACCCAGCCTAGTGAGTGCAGGATCGTGTTGTCCATCAGTTTGCGCGGCGTGCCGTCTGGCTTGCCTTTGTCCCATACAAGATCGGCATTCAGCCCCATAACATCTCGCAATGTCTCGGCCAATGTTTGGATCGAAACCTCCACGCCAGTGCCCGCATTGACAGCACCGCCATCTTTGTGATGTTCCATCAGGAAGGTGCAGGCATCCCCCAGATCATCCGCATAGATGAATTCACGTAGCGGTGCGCCACTGCCCCAGACGATCACATCCGTATCGCCATCCAGCTTGGCCTGATGGAACCGTCGCATTAGCGCGGCGATGACATGGCTGTTTTCGGGGTGAAAGTTGTCACCAATCCCATAGACGTTGCAAGGCATCGCAGTGAACGCGTCAAACCCATATTGCTTGCGATAAGCGTCACACATGGTTTTGCCGGCGATCTTGGCCACGGCATAGGGCAGATTTGTGGGCTCCAATGGTCCGGTCAGCAACATATCTTCGCGGATCGGTTGCGGCGCGGCGCGCGGATAAATGCAGCTTGACCCTAGAAAACAGAATTTGCGCACGCCGGACGCCCATGCGGCATGGATCACGTTGGTCTGAATTTGCAAGTTCACGCGGATGAAATCGCCGCCATAGCTATCATTGGCGTGGATGCCACCAACCTTGGCAGCGGCGAGAAAGACGTATTCCGGTTTCTCGATCTTAAAGAAGGTATCAACTGCCTGTGTGTCGGTCAGGTCAAGCTGATCGCTGCCGCGGGACAGGACGTTCGCATAGCCTTTTACCGCGAGCGACCTAAGAATTGCAGAGCCGACCATGCCCCGATGACCGGCAACATATATTTTCGCGTCCTTTTCCATAACTGCCGAACTTACCTAATCGGCGCGGGTGTAGTCGATGCCCGCCAGATCCCTTTGCACCATTTCGCGAACCAGATCTTTGAAGCCCGTCTTATGAGTCCAGCCAAGTTTCTTGCGCGCCTTTGTTGGATCACCCAAGAGCAAATCAACTTCGGTTGGCCGGAAATAATTGGGGTCGATCGAAATTCGCACCTTTCCGGTCGCTGGATCGATCCCTAACTCATCGACACCGGCGCCCTTCCACTCAAGTGTAACTCCGATTTCCGCGAAGGCCAATTCACAGAACTCGCGGACAGAGTGGGTTTCGCCGGTGGCGAGCACATAGTCATCGGGTTCGTCCTGCTGCACGATAGCCCACATCCCTTCGACATAGTCGCGGGCATGTCCCCAGTCTCGTTTGGCGTCGAGATTGCCAAGATAAAGCTGTTCCTGTTCGCCACGCGCAATGGCAGCGACTGCAGAACTGATCTTGCGTGTGACAAAAGTTTCGCCACGTCGCGGACTTTCGTGGTTGAACAGGATGCCGTTTGATGCGTGCATGCCGTAAGCTTCGCGATAGTTGACAGTGATCCAATAGGCATAAAGCTTGGCGGCGGCATAGGGTGATCTTGGGTAGAAGGGCGTGTTTTCATTCTGCGGCGTTTCTCGGACCAGCCCGTAGAGCTCGGAGGTCGAAGCTTGATAGAAACGGACCTGGTCCTGCATTTCCAGAATTCGGATCGCTTCGAGTATACGTAGCGTACCCATTGCATCAGAATTCGCTGTATATTCAGGCGTTTCAAAGCTGACCTTCACGTGACTTTGGGCGGCCAGATTATAAATCTCGTCAGGTTTGGTTTCTTGTATGATACGGATCAGGTTGGTTGAATCGGTCATGTCCCCGTAGTGCAGGTGGAACTTTAGTCCCTCGACATGCGGATCCTCGGTCAGATGGTCAATCCGGTCTGTATTGAACAACGAAGCACGTCGTTTCATGCCATGTACGTCATAGCCCTTGGCCATCAGTAATTCGGAAAGGTAAGCCCCGTCTTGACCGGTTACACCAGTGATGAGTGCGGTCTTTGTCATTATTATTATCCTTGCTTGCATTGGTTGACCGTTTTGCGTGTAAAGTTAGGTCCGGACTCGCCCATTGTCCATCTCGATGATACGCTGGTCTACTCCCGCTTTTTGGGGATTGAAGTTGTGACACAGGCATAAACCGCATCTACAAGGCCGATGCCGCCAGAAACGGTATCACTGGTCTGGTCGCGCCTGCTTGACGATATTGCTGACCTTAATCAGGTGCTTTGCAAGTGGATTGCTTTTTCGCCAAATCATGCCGACGGTGCGTGACGGAGCAGGGGCGTCGAAGCGCACAACCGATACCTGTGCGGCACTGGTTTCGATGGCAACGGCCATGTCAGGAATAAGCGTGACACCAATACCCGCACCAACCATTTGCACAAGGGTTGAAAGCGCGCTGCCATCCAGCCCATCGCGTGGCAGGCCGGATCGCAAGTTACAAAACGCCAGAGCCTGATCCCTGAAACAATGCCCTTCCTCCAGCAGCAAAAGGCGCATCTCGCGCAGGGTCGCTGCGTTGGGGACGGCTTCATCGGCGTCTTCGATAGGGCGCACGAGCACGAAATCCTCCTGGAACAACGGCATTTCAGCAAATGCCGGTTCAGAGACGGGCAGGGCGACAATTGCGGTATCGATCTTCCCTTCCGAAAGTTCCTGCAACAGGCGCGGCGTCAGTGTCTCGCGTATATGAAGATCAAGATCAGGGTAGGCGTGGGTGAGATGCCCGATAATCGCCGGCAGCATATAGGGTGCAATTGTCGGGATGATCCCCAACCGCAATCGACCTGAAATCCCGTCGTTCGCAGCGCGTGCCAATGTTCCAAGTTCGTCAACAGCACGCAGGATGTCACGGGCACGATATGCGAATTCTTCGCCGAACCCTGTCAGTCGCACCCCACGCGCCTGCCGTTCGAATAATTGTGTGCCAAGTGTTGTTTCCAATTCCTTGATTTGCATTGACAAGGCCGGCTGCGAGATGGCGCAAAGCTCTGCTGCACGTCCGAAATGCTGTTGTTGGGTGAGCATGTCGAAGTAACGCAGCTGTTTCAGGGTCAGATTATTCATAAGATAAGATTATCGATGCCATCAGAAAATTCAACTTAATCTAATCGGTCACATTTGATACTGTGTTGTCATGGAGGGGCCGTCTCACTTTAACCGGTCCGCATACTCGCAAGACCCAGATCAGCCTAGGAGATGAAGATGGACGGAAATGATGTCGGTAAATGCCCCGTGATGCATGGTGTCGTGCCACATGTGACGCATGGGGTAAGGTCGAACGCCGATTGGTGGCCCAACCAATTGAACCTGAAGATCTTGCATCAGAACACGTCGAAATCTGATCCAATGGGTGCTGCGTTCAACTATGCGGATGAGTTCAAGAAACTGGATCTAAAAGCGATCAAGGCCGACCTGACCGCACTGATGACGGATAGTCAGGATTGGTGGCCGGCGGACTATGGCCATTATGGACCGTTCTTCATTCGGATGGCATGGCACAGTGCGGGGACCTACCGTACCGCTGATGGCCGTGGCGGCGGCTCATCGGGTTCGCAGCGGTTCGCGCCGCTGAACAGCTGGCCTGACAATGGAAACCTTGACAAGGCGCGTCGTCTGCTTTGGCCTATCAAGAAGAAATACGGTAACAAGATTTCATGGGCTGACCTCTTTATCCTGACAGGCAATGTTGCGTTGGAGTCCATGGGTTTTGAGACCTTCGGCTTTGGTGGTGGACGCGCTGATATCTGGGAGCCGGAAGAGGATATCTATTGGGGAACCGAAGAAACATGGCTCGGCGATACCCGTTATTCCGGTGACCGCGAGTTGCAGAACCCATTGGCTGCCGTCCAGATGGGCCTAATCTATGTGAACCCAGAAGGCCCCAACGGGAATCCGGACCCTGCGGCTTCGGCCTTTGACATTCGGGATACATTTGCGCGCATGGCGATGAATGATGAAGAAACGGTCGCATTGGTTGCCGGTGGGCACACATTTGGTAAAGCCCACGGTGCCGGTGATCCGGAACTGGTTGGTCGGGAACCCGAAGGCGGGGCGATACAGGATATGGGCTTTGGCTGGAAAAACAGCTTTGGCACTGGCAAGGGCGTTCATACAACAACCAGCGGGATCGAAGGTGCATGGACAGCAACGCCTATTACCTGGGACATGAGCTATCTTGAGACGCTGCTGGATAATGAATGGGAACTGACCAAGAGCCCAGCAGGCGCGCATCAGTGGACAGCGAAACCGCTCGAAGGCACCGTGCCGGATGCTCATGACCCAGATCGCACACATGCCCCGATGATGACGACCGCCGATATCGCGTTGCGCACAGACCCTGCATATCTGGAAATTTCAAAGGGTTTCCGTGACAATCCGGACGTGTTTGCCGATGCGTTTGCACGCGCCTGGTTCAAGCTGACCCACCGCGATATGGGGCCAAAGGCGCTGTATCTGGGCGACGAGGTTCCTGCCGAAGATTTGATTTGGCAGGATCCGATCCCTGCCAATGACAATGCGCTGATCAATGACGCCGATATCGCGTCACTGAAGGCACAAATCCTCGATAGCAACCTTTCGATTGGGGAGTTGGTGTCTGTCGCATGGGGGGCCGCCGCGACGTTCCGAGGATCTGACAAGCGGGGCGGGGCCAATGGCGCCCGGATCCGTTTAGCCCCTCAAAAGGACTGGGAGGTGAATGAGCCTGCCAAGCTGGCGAAGGTGCTCGATGTGCTGGAAGGCATGCGTTCGGCATTCAATGCTTCTCAATCGGGTAGCAGGGCTGTGTCGCTTTCTGATCTGATCGTGTTGGGTGGCTGTGCTGCCGTCGAACAGGCGGCGAAGAATGCTGGCCACGCCGTGACCGTTCCATTCGCGCCGGGGCGGACGGATGCGTCGGCTGAACAAACGGACGCGGAATCCTTTGATGTGTTGGAACCGGTTGCAGATGGTTTCCGCAACTATCTGAAGGCCGATTACAGTGTCTCCGCCGAGGAAATGCTGGTCGATCATGCGCAGTTGTTGACTCTGACAGCACCAGAGATGACCGTGCTGGTCGGCGGCATGCGGATGCTTGGCGCAAATGTAGGGCAGGCAGGCCATGGTGTGTTGACCGACAAGGCAGATACATTGAGCACCGATTTCTTCGTCAACCTCATGGATATGGGCACAGAATGGGCGCCGGTATCAGAGAATGAAGATGTGTTCGAAGGCCTTGATCGTGCAACTGGTGAAAAGAAATGGTCGGCCACGCGGGTCGACCTGGTCTTTGGTTCCAACTCGCAACTGCGTGCCCTTGCCGAAGTCTATGCCCAGGATGATGCAGGCCAGAAATTCGTACAGGATTTCATCGCTGCCTGGGACAAGGTCATGACGCTGGATCGATTTGATTTGGCGTGAATGTGAGTCATGGAAAAAGAAAAATCCCGGTCAGTTTCGACCGGGCTTTTTTTGTTAGCAGTATTATGAAGCGCAGCTTACTTTTCGAGTGAGGCCAGCCGTTTTTTCAGGTTAGCTTTTTCCTCGCGTAGCGCTTCGACGGCAGTTTTTTCATTGGCCAGTTCGATCCGGGATTGCTCAAGGTTGCTGCGCCAGAAATCAACCTCTGAACTGAGTGAGGTGAGCGCTTGTTTTGAAGATCCTTCAAAACGCCAGATGACCCAGCCCAAAAGAAGACCCGCGACGAATGTGCATGCCATGAATGCGAATGTTTGTATCAGTATAGGCGACATCATTGTGCTCCTACTCGGTTTCTGAGGTTTCTGCGGCGTCGGTCACTTCGCGCAGCTGCCATTCAAAGCTGATCCGGCGATTTGCCGCACGGCCTTCATTGGTGTCGTTGGTGGCAATCGGGCGTGCTTCGCCGTACCCCACCGCGATCATGCTATCAGGCGACAGGCCACCATCGGTTGATAGGAAATCCATAACGGCCTGTGCGCGTGTCTCGCTCAGCGCCTGATTGCTGGACTCACCGCCAAGGCTGTCGGTGTGGCCGCCAATTTCTATGACCAGTTCATCGCTTTGACACTCTACGGCAAGATCACGCAGCCGCTCAAGCGTGCCGATAGATCCCTGGGCAATGGTCGATGTGCCCGTGCTGAAATTGATCTGCGCGGTTTCAAGGATGGCGTTGGCACGAGCCAGACAGGCATCAGCCCGCTCTGTTGGCCCTTCGGGCAATTCATCCGGTGCGTTGACTCGCAAGCTGCTGATGAGGACCGATTGCTGCACAACGCGTTGTTGCAGGGCGGCAAGTTCAGCCTCGAGCGCTGCGACTTGACCTGCATCTGCGGGCGCGGTGTTTTCAGACTCTGCCGCAACTTCAAGCGTTGCGATGGTCGCGTCACGCGCGGCAACGGCGTTGGTCAGTTCGTTTACCTGATCTTGCAGAGTCGCGGCATCGGCAAGTTGTGCTTGCAAGGTCGCAATCGTTTCGTCCCGGGACGCCATTCCAGCGTTGAGTTCTTCAAGTTCGGCATTGTCAGTTGCTTCTGTGTCCGTCTCCTCAGCTGCCGTTTGCAGTGCACTAATTGTTGCGTCACGATCAGCAAGGGTCGCGGAGAGTTCGGCAATTTCAGTTTCCAGTGCCTGTTGCGCTGTGGATGCGTCGAGCGAGGCGATTGTTTCATCGCGCTCCGCGACACTGGCACTTAAGCTCGCGACTTGTTCAGTCAATGCTGTGGCCTGGCCAGTCAGCTCTTCTATGGTCTGATCACGTTCGCCAAGTGTATCGTTAAGTGCTTCAAGACCGCTAGTCAGTTCTTCAATCGTCGCGCTTTGCGTCGAAATTTGTGCTTGTAGCGCCTCTGATTGGTCATCCGGTGAACCGGCAACTGCTGCGGATGCATCAAGACCTGCCTCCAGTTCGGCAATACGCGCACTGGCGGCATCTGCTGCTGTCGTCAGGTCAGTTACGCGTGCGGACATCGCGTCTAACTCTGTCATCACAGTAGTCAGTTCGACGTTCAGGGTTGAGATTTCATCATTCGCTTCGGCAACGCGTGTGTCCGCATCAGCCAGTTGTGATTCCAGTTCACTGATCACCGCGGTGGAGGCATCGGCACTTTGTGACTGCTCTGTCAGATTCGCAATTGCGGTATCACGTTCGGCGGTCAACTGATCAAGCTTTGCCGTCGCCTCGTCGCGTTCATTGGTCAGCGACTGGATCGTTTCTGACAATACGCTGACTTCGGATTGCTGCTGGCGGCTTGTTGCCTCCAACGTAGCGATCTGGTCGTCCAGATCCGATTTTGCCTGCGCAAGTTGCGTTTCTAGCGCAGCCTGTGCCTCGGCAACTGCCGATTGACTATCTGCTGTAATAAAGCGTGACGCCAGAAAGAACGTCAGCACCGTCAGGCTCAGTATCGCCGCAATGAGCAAAGCTCTCATAGATGTGTTCCTTGTTAACCTGCCTCCGCCGAGACAGAGCCATATCTCTTCGATTTCCGCAACCTTAGTTACGAATTTGGTCTTATTTTAGGCGATGGCCGTCCTCTATATGCATCTTTGGGGATAGGGCAGATGCGTCGACAACTGGCTTCGTTGGCCCCGGCAGAGAGCTGTTTTTGCAATTCGGCCGATGCCAATGCAGTCCTGTTCCCACAAACGGGATTGGCCTATCAACTTTATCTCTTTGAAACGCCAGGCCGGAGCGACCACAGCCACCTTAGATTTTGGCAAGCGCGAGTTTGAATTTTTCGATGATTGCTTTGCCGACTTCAAGCCCCAGTTCCGTCAGGACATGATCGGCCTCATTGACTGTTCGATCTGATTGCGCCGGGTGCTTTTCGATTAATCCAAGCCGCCTGAAGAAGGATTTTTTGCGATTGCCAACACTGATTGTTATTGGGTTTTCGAGGCTTCCGGCACTGCGGCAGTTATAGGCATGTGCAATAATATGTTTGTCACGCCGACCACAAAGCTGGGCGATAATCTGTTCAATTTGGTCGTCACGCATTCTCGGATTTCACAACTTTCACCTGCAGTAATACAGTTACATCACGATGGATCCAGGAAATCAGGGGGAAGAATTCTCGGCTTGCATCAGAATGACGGGAGCGGCCACGAAGGGCGCGCGTTGGTGGGCTTTCGAGGCGAAGGACGAGAGCGCGATCCCTGATCCATATTTATGATCTCGGGCGCGCTGTTGTGTTCATGGCCCCATTCAAAGCTTCAATCTTGGTGGATGCCAAACTGGCGCGGCAATTAAGCGGCCGCAGGACCTAAAAGGTGAATCTGGCTTCAAACCCGGGGTTGTTGTTCTTCTATTGTGACATCGCTGATCTCCTCTGGTAGAAGATCAGCAGACAGCAAATCACAGCTGACGCCAGTGTCCTAATCTCAGGCGAGAAGCCGACGCACCCAGTTTGTGCAGGACCTTAGCTATAGTCTCAGACGGTTACATGCAAGGAACGGCGTGCGGCGCGTGCGTGCAAAGGCCACAACATCCATCACTCCAGTGTTTTGAAGGCGCAACGCTGAAGTCTTTTGGAAATTGTCCGAGAGGCAGACAGCAGTGGTATCGCAGAGGCGCTAGAAGTCTTGCCAAAAATGCTCACCGTCGGTGCCGGTGGCCTGAGCGGTGGCTTCGCGTTCGGGTTGCATTCGCCGCTCTGGCGCAGTTTCTGCAACCAAAGTGATGGGTTCAGGTGTCATGCGAAGGGATGGATGTGCTTCCGAGGTTCCCGTAGGGGCAGGTAACTCAACAGAACTGTGCAACAATCGGAATTGACCAACGACGTCAGTCATCTTCTGAGCATCTTGATTGAGCGCATGGCTTGCCGCGGTAGCCTCATCAACCATCGCTGCATTCTGCTGGGTGACCTTATCTAGCTGTATCACGCCGACATTGATTTCCCCAAGGCCGATTGATTGCTCCTGTGCCCCGTTCGAGATTTCGGTGATCAGGCTTGAAATCTGGGTGATGCGTTCGACGATCTTGGTCAGTGCCTGACCGGCCTGACCGACCAACTCGACGCCGTCCTTTACCTGTTCTGTGCTCCCGCCAATCAACCCTTTGATTTCTTTGGCGGCGTCGGATGAGCGTTGAGCCAGGGCCCGTACTTCGGATGCAACAACAGCAAAACCGCGCCCCGCGTCGCCTGCACGTGCAGCTTCGACGCCAGCATTCAGGGCAAGGAGATTGGTCTGGAAAGCGATGTCGTCGATAACGCCAATGATCTGAGAAATTGCATTTGACGATTTTTCGATTTCGGTCATGGCCGACACCGCACTGCGCACAACATTGCCGCTGCTATCAGCCTCGGACTGGGCCGCAGTGACGATTTGTTCGACCTCCTTGGCGCCCGATGCGGCGGATTTGACACTCGCCGTCATTTCATCAAGCGCAGCGGCTGTTTCCTCCAAAGTTGCCGCCTGGTTTTCGGTCCGGCGCGACAGTTCGTTAGATGAATTGCTCATCTCTGCCAGGCGATTTCGTATCTGACTGGCGCTTTTGGAAACCGACCCAATTGTTCCATTGAGTTTTTCGATCGTCTGATTGTAGTTCTGTCGCAGTTGATCATATTCGCCAGTGAATGCAGTATCGATTTTCAGTGTCAAATCGCCCTCAGCCAGTTTGCCAAGCGCACCACTGAGCTGTTCGACGACACGCGTCTGTTCGGCTTGGAGCGCGTGTCGTTCCTGTTCCGCAGTTTGTGCGGCCTTCAACTGATCTCGAAAGGCGATCAAGACACGTGCAAGCTCACCAATCTCGTCTTTGCGATCTGTGTCAGTGATTTCTTGTTCATAAGCCTGCTCTGAAACGGCCTGCATATTTCGCCGCAATCGCGCCAGTGGCCGTGTGACCGTGTTTGCCAAAAACCAACCCAGCACAGCGGCGATAACGGCTCCGATGACCGTAATAATGATCATTTGGTTCCTGACTGTGACAACAGGTTGCAGTACTTCGGCTTCTTCGATCTCGCTCACCAATCCCCAATTCTGTCCCAGAATGGTGATGGGTTGTGTTTTTGCGATCACCGACATCCCGTTTTGCCCTTTGCTTCCCCTAAAGAATTGTGATTCTTGCGAAGATGCCGCTAAAACTTGTGGTGATTGATCAAGTGGTTGGCGTGTCGTGAAACGATCTTCGAATCGTGAATGGCTACGGGCGCGGTAGTCGGGCCCGACGGTGTAAATCTCACCAGTTTCGCCAAGGCCAATGGGGTTGTTCAGAATGTCGCCGATTTGGCCTGCGGGTATGCGGATTGCGAAAACACCGCGAAGCTGCCCGCTATCGTCGTGTAAGGGCGTCGCCACAAACGCGGCCGGAATGCCGCCGCCAAGTGGATAGTCTGTGAAATCCTGAAAATGTAGCGTTTGTGGGGCCGCTGAAACGGCGGCCTTGAATGCTCTTGCCAGACCGGTATCTGCGAAAGTCCCATTCAGGAAATTCGTTGCGTAATCCGCATTCTTGAAAACAGAGTAGATCAGGTCGCCGTTGGTGCTGAATAGATATGCATCATAGTAACCACCGTTTTGAACAATGCCGCGGAAAAATGGGTGATATACCTCGTGCTGGAAATTGTAGGGTACGTTCTCTGATGCGCGGTCGAGATTCTCGCGTTGATCAGGCGGATTTGGGTTATCAGTAATGTAAGCTCGCTGGCGATCTCGCATCGGATTGTCAGAGGACAAGTCAAATGATGCACTAAAGGCGTTCAGCGCTTTCAGGGTTTTGGTACTTGATGCATAGCTTAGAACGTTTCGTTCGAACCCGTTGGCCCATGTTTCCAAAGAACCCGCCCGCTCATCAGATAGGATTTCGAGCGCGTCACGCGACTCCTGAAGCATGTTACGTTGGAAATCATAGTAACCGAAAACACCGATCATAGTAGCAATCGCGACGGAGACTGCACCAATGATCAGTGGAAGTCGCATTGAAATCTTGATCGCGTTGAGAATGGTCATGTATACCTCGCTGGCGCCTTGCAATGGCTGCCTTATGCGGGTTCTCAATTAAGAACGGCTTAAATTGCGTGCTTGTCCGGACTGATAATGACCGCCCGCCATCTTGCTATATCGTAGATTTTCCGAGTTTTGAGAGATTTTCTGCATCGGAGGGACGGTTTCCCAATGCTGCAACGCCGATAGGGCGTTGCAGCTTTGTAAGGTCTGAACTGCCAACAGCCAATTCTTAAGGAATGAGAGTGTTTAGCTCATGATGTCGTTAAAGGTCTGCGATGGCCGCATCACATCAGCGGTTCTTGCCTGGTCGGGGCGGTAATACCCTGCCAGATCGGCAGCGGAACCTTGGGCAGCTGCCAGTTCTGACAGGATTTTCGCCTCATTGGCAGACAAAGCCTCAGCAATTGGCGCGAAATGCGCTGCAAGTTCTGCGTCATCAGTTTGCGAAGCCAAGGCGTTCGCCCAATACCGTGCGAACCAATAATGGCTGTCACGGTTGTCTGGCTCACCAACCTTGCGAGATGGTGAGCGGCCGTCATCGAGGATGCCTTGTGTGGCCTCTTCAACCGCCTTCGCGAGCACCCGCGCTTTGTTGTTGTCCTTGACATCGGCCAGGAAATGCAGGCTTTCGCCTAAAGCACAGAATTCACCCAAGCTGTCCCACCTCAGGTGGTTTTGTTCCATCAATTGCTGGACGTGCTTGGGCGCCGAACCGCCAGCACCGGTTTCAAACAGACCACCACCATTCATCAGTTTGACGATTGACAGCATTTTTGCAGAGGTTGCCAATTCCAAAATGGGGAAGAGATCGGTCAGGTAATCGCGCAGTACGTTCCCTGATATGGCGATGGTGTCGTCGCCCTTTGTGATTGTTTCCAGCGATGCACGCGTGGCTGCACGTGGCGCCATGATTTCAAATTTGTCGGCAACGCCCTCGGCGAAAATGATTGGCTTTATATATGCCAGCAGTTCCGCGTCATGCGCGCGATCTTCGTCCAGCCAGAAAATCGCGCGGCAACCTTCAGCCTTCTGACGTGCAATGGCTAGGTTGACCCAATCTTCGATAGGCGCCTTGCGCGTGGACGCAGAACGCCAGATGTCACCAACCTCAACTTCATGTTCATGCAGAACCGTGCCGTCATCCAGGATCATCTTGACGGTACCGGCTTCCGGGATTTCGAATGTGGTGGGGTGAGACCCGTATTCTTCGGCCTTTTGCGCCATCAAACCGATATTCTGCACGGTACCTGCTGTCGCCGGATCCAGCTTGCCATTTTCTTTGAAGAACCTGATCGTCTCGTCATAGATCGGGGCATAGGAATTGTCCGGGATCACGCAATTTGCGTCAGCTTCGTTGCCGTCGGGTCCCCAGCCTTTGCCGCCAGCGCGGATCAGGGCGGGCATTGATGCATCGATAATCACGTCAGAGGATACATGAAGGTTCGTCACGCCCTTTTCGGAGTCGACCATATACATGGGCGGGCGGTCGGCCATGCAGGCATCGATATCGGCCATGATGGCAGCGTCGCCTTTTACCCGCGCCAGCAAATCGCCGAACCCGGAATTTGGATTCACGCCCAGATCAGCAAGCGCTGCGCCATGCTTTTCAAAAACAGGCGCGAGGAATGCCTTGACGCCATGCCCAAAGATGATCGGGTCAGAGACCTTCATCATTGTTGCCTTGAGATGCAAGGAAAACAGAACGCCTTGTGCTTTGGTCTTTTCGATCTCTGAGGCGAGGAAGTCCTTTAGCGCTGCCACGCTCATGAAGGTGGCATCAACGACTGTCCCGGCGGGGTAGCTGATACCCTCTTTCAAGACGGTATCGCCCTGTGCTGTTTCAAGTACGATCTTGGCCACTGCATCGTTCTTCAGCGTGGCCGATACCTCATTGGAGATGAAGTCGTTGCCAGACATCGATGACACATGCGTCTTGCTATCTGCTGTCCAATCGCCCATGCGATGCGGGTTCTTTTGCGCAAAACGCTTCACAGCTTTGGCGGCCCGCCGATCAGAGTTACCTTCGCGTAGAACCGGGTTCACAGCCGACCCTTTGATGACGTCATATCTGGCACGTACCGCTTTGCCCGAGTCCGTTTCCGGTGCTTCGGGGTAGTCAGGCAACGCAAAACCCTGACCTTGGAGTTCTTTGATCGCGGCAGTCAATTGCGGTACAGAAGCCGAGATATTCGGCAGCTTGATCACATTTGCCTCGGCCGTTTTGACCAGGCGGCCCAAATCGGCAAGGTCGTCTGACTGACGCTGATCATCGGCGAGATGGTCAGGGAAGGCAGCCAGAATGCGACCAGCGAGACTGATATCCTTGGTTCCGACGCTTACCCCGGCGGCTGCAGTAAACTGTTGAATAATTGGTAAAAAAGACGCGGAGGCCAGCTCCGGCGCTTCGTCAACTTTGGTGTAGATGATGTCGGGCATGAGATGCTCCCATTGGCTGAATTTGGGGTCTCATAACCGATGCTGTCAGGAAGGTCGACAGTATACCGTCGTATACGAGATGAAAAATCTAACACATAATCAGCTTTGCGCCGGCCGGTGAGATGGTTTCGATTAACAAAATCCGACTGAACGCAAAAGCTGTTTGGCATCGACAGGGGTGGCGTGGGTCTGGTTGATTGGTCTTGGGTACTCTTGGCGGAGAGACAGGGATTCGAACCCTGGGTAGGCTTGCACCCACAACGGTTTTCGAGACCGCCCCGTTCGACCACTCCGGCACCTCTCCGCAGGGTAGAGGCGTCGTAATCTTTGGGCAGTGATCGTGCAAGACCCAATCAGTAAATATTGACATTTACGTCAATCCCCTTGGAAACCACCCCACAGATGCATATCAGTCAAAGCAAGGCCAGCATGAAGGATGACAGAGATGAGATCATTGACACCCATTGTCTTTGGTGCCGCCTGCGCGGTTGTTGTATCTATGGCTTGGGCGCAGGATAACACGGCGGACGAAAGGGATGCACTGTTTGACGCGCTTGGCCTGCCGCAAATGCTCGATATTATGCGCGCCGAAGGTATCATCTATGGTGAAACGATCGCCTCCGATATGTTTCCGAATGCGGCCGGGCCGCGGTGGGATGCGATGGTCTCGGAAATCTACGATGTCGAGATGATGCGTGAGGAGGTCCGAGCTGCCTTTGATGAGGAGCTGGAAGGCGACGACATCGATGCCATGCTCAACTTTTTCACCACAGACCCCGGGCGGACTATCATCCAGCTGGAGGTGAGTGCACGTGAAGCTCTGTTGGACGAGGCCGTTGATGAAGCCAGCAAGGAGGCCGCCGCATTGGCTGCTGCCGATGAAACGCCCCGCTTTGCGATGGTCGCCGAATACGTAGAGGCCAATGATCTGATCGAATCGAATGTCGTTGGTGCGCTCAATTCCAACTACGCGTTCTTTATGGGACTTCTTGATGGTGGTGCGATGCCCGACAGCATGACCGAAGAGCAGGCGCTGCGCGATGTCTGGCAACAGGAAGATGAAATAAGGGCGAATACATCTGAATGGGTCTATTCGTTCCTTTATATGGCTTATGAGCCGCTTTCGGACCCAGAATTGCAAGCCTATATCGATTTTGCCAGAACAGAGGCCGGGCAGGATTTGAATGACGCGCTGTTCGCGGCCTTCAATGGGATGTTTGACGATATCTCACGTGCTCTTGGGCTTGCGTCCTCGCGTATGATGACAAGCCAAGAACTCTGACGCGCAACATGCAATAGTTGTACCCTCGCGTGAGGGCACCTTTTATGCTATACCTATTCTACTTTTAAGACAGCGGTCATTTTTTTTGGACCGCGCCCTTCGCCGTTTCTGGCGGAAATTTGAACGATGTATATTTCAAAGAGGAGCGTTTCATGGAACGTGATATTATCAAGGTCGAGCTAGAGTTGGACCGTATCGTTTGTCACGATGAAGGTGATGGTTGGGGCAATGCCGAACCCTACCTTTGGACAGTGTTTTTCAAGGTTGATGGCGATACGGTCGTTGTGCTGGATGACTTGACGTTGGGTGGTACTGCGACGGTGCGCGCCACGCCCGGCAGCCACGGCAACCTTGGCACGACGGATGTGGATGCGGGTGATACCGTCACCATCCCCGGTACCATTGGCCATTGGCAAACGAACCTCAAGCCCATCCCGACCCCGTCGGGCCTGCAGGCTCTAGTGCCAGATGTCGGCGGTGTGATTGGCGTGGTCGCCGTTCTAATGGAAGAGGATAATGTATCCGATGACGGGGCAGAGGCAGGCCATCAGGCGCTGAACAACGCCGTTCGCGACGCAATCAATCAGATTGTGGCGACCCGCAGTTTCACCAATCAGGAAATCACCGACGCGGATGTGGAAGGCCTTGCCAATGATGTGCGCGGTGCCATTTCGGACGCTATTCAGAACCAGCAGAATTTTTTTGAGAATCTCTGGAGCTTCCTGAACCCCGATGATGCGATTGGGGATAAGATTTGGTTCTTTTCGCATGATGATCTGGCGGATGGCGGCACGATCAATTTCTCTCAGCGCTGGCAGAATGAAGGCGATTGGGAAATCTTTGGCCACCTGACGGCCACACCGCTTTGCCCCGCGAATTCGCTGGATGGCGTATTTTCCAGTCGCATGTCAGTGCGGTCGATGAGCGCCAAGAGCAAGTTTTCGTCGCCAAAATTCATCGACCCCGCGCAAGGTGACAAGCTGGTCAAGTTGGATGCGCTAAAGCGGCTTCCGAAAAACGCCAAAGAAAGCTTTGACCTGAAGGCGTTGCGATCCTTCCGCGATGGAACGTTCAAGGAGTTTCCCGGGTTAACCCAATGGTGGAAACTTGCCGGCCGCACCACCCCGTCGCTGATCCGCGAATTGACCAGTTCACGTGCATTGCGCAAGGATGTCCGTGCCATCATGGAATACCTGCCGAAGGCTGTTCATCAGGCCTCTGACAAACTGGATGATGCCCCGCTGGAAGCGGCAGAACGTGTTTTTGCCGCGCTCAAGAACAAGACCAACAATCGCCGGGTGGCCATTGATAGTAGTCGCGCGCTGGACATGATCGGTTTGATCAAGGGCAAGAAGGTCGGTGAGGCGATGCAGATCCTGAGCGACATTCAACCCGCGCGGCATCCGGCAACAAAGGGGACCGTTGGGCTGCGGATTGCCAAGCCAAAGATCAAGCGGGTAGGGGGCTAGCCCCCATACACCATAAGGGCAACCACCAAGGCACCCGGATTGGTCCGATATAGTCCCAGATCGCCCTGCATCTGCAAGATGCGGGCAGGGCGGTCGTTTTCGGGTATCCGTGCCGTTTCCATGGCGTCGTCCAGCACTGGCCCGCCGCCATTTTCGATGTCCGCGATGATTGCGGGGAAACCCGATTTCACGATCACCTCGACCTGTCCACGCCTTTGATTATAGGCAAGGTTCTGCGCCGCGGTGCCAAGGCCAGATATCGGCAACAGCAGCGGATTACCCAGATGATTTGCCTCGTTACTGCAAGCGGCCAGAAGGAGAAGGGGGATCAGGATTGTGCGCATCGGGTTTTGGCCTTCTTTATGCTTGACTTACAGGGGTATTGGTCAGATAAGCCGCCATCTCAGCAAGGTGATTGTTGAGAGATATGCGAAAACACGCCCACGGGCGCGCAGTCCACAGGTACCAAACGCCGGATCGATCCGGGGCCTCAGAGACGCGGAAAATGAAGGAAAAACATATGTTTGCGGTTCTGAAAACCGGCGGCAAGCAGTACAAGGTCGCATCAGGCGACGTTCTGCGTGTCGAAAAGCTGGCGGCAAATGCTGGCGACAAAATCCAGTTCAACGAGATTCTGATGGTCGGCTCTACCGTTGGTACACCTTTGGTTGCTGGCGCTGGCGTGCAGGCCGAGGTGATCGACCAGATCAAAGGCGAAAAGACAATCAATTTCGTCAAGCGTCGCCGTAAGCACGGCTCGCAGCGCAAAAAGGGCCACCGCCAGCAACTGACACTGGTGCGGATTGCCGACATCCTTGAAAAAGGTGCGGACAAGTCCGGCGTGATGGCGGCAGTTTCCGGTGCAGGCGTTGTTGCCGCCCCGGCTGCAAAGCCTGCTGCGAAAAAAGCTGCACCCAAGAAAGAAGCCAAAGCAGAAGCACCCAAGGCTGAAAAGCCAAAGGCGGCACCGAAGGCAAAGAAAGCCGAAGCTGGCGCAGATGATCTGAAGAAGCTGTCCGGTGTTGGCCCCGCTTTGGAAAAGAAGCTGCACGAGGCTGGCGTGACGACATTTGCGCAGATCGCCGCATGGACCGATACAGATGTAGCTGCTATGGACGAGAAACTGTCATTCAAAGGCCGGATCGAGCGTGAAGGCTGGATCGACCAGGCCAAAGAACTGGCTAAAGGCTAAGGAGAGCAACCAATGGCACATAAAAAAGCAGGCGGTTCATCCCGTAACGGGCGCGACTCAGCTGGTCGTCGCCTTGGCGTCAAGAAATTCGGTGGCGAAGCTGTCGTTCCCGGTAACATCATCATGCGTCAGCGTGGCACAAAAATGTGGCCAGGGACCGGCGTAGGAATGGGCAAGGATCACACAATCTTTGCAACCGTCGATGGCGCTGTGAAATTCCATAAGGGCCTGAAAGGGCGCACCTTTATTTCGGTCCTTCCGGTGGCGGAGGCCGCTGAATAAGCCGAAAATCTCAGGTAACAAATTTGGGGGGATCGGTGAACACCGGTCCCCTTTTTTATTCATAGTTTTGCCACCATGTTGGAATAGAGCTACGGCAGACGAGTATTGTTTTCGAGGAGGAAGGTAATGATACACGAGGAAATCACCGTGCAGGACACAATCACCGCAGAGCGGTTCGTATTGCGCCCTTGTCGCAAATCAGATGCGGGTCTGATTGCCATGTATGCCGGTGATGATCGTGTAGCCCGTGGCACGCGCGCGATGCCGCATCCTTTGCCGCCCGGTACGGTTGAGGCGATGATCGAACGCGCCAGTCAGGCCGACCGGACAGAGGATGTTTGGGTGATTGACGGCTCTGCCTATGGCCATGCAGAAGCGCTGGGTCTGATCAGTCTTGAACGGATGGATCGCGCCCAGTCAGAGATTTTCTATTGGATTGCGCCGGCCTTTTGGAACACCGGCCTTGCCTCGGAGGCGGTACGGACCCTGATTGCGGCCAACCCGCATCAGTCACATCGCATTTTTGCCGAAGTGTTTCAGGATAACCCGGGTTCCGCCCGTGTGCTGACCAATTGCGGGTTCGACTACCTGGGCGATGCGGAGGCGTTTTCCGTTGCCCGTGGTGCCACGGTGCCCACATGGACCTATACGCTCAAGATCGACAGCGAAGCCTTGTAACACTCTTCAAGTGGAATTGAATTCACGGGCTGGAAAGCGAAAGCTAGTCTGCTGGGACGTTCTAGAGTGGGCAGACGGTGTTGCGGCCAAGGGGGAGGGCGATCATGGGTGAGCTTTCCTATCGCGCATTATCCCCTGCCGATGCGGGCGCATTGCATGATATTGTCAGCGATTGGGAAGTGGTGCGCCAACTTGGTAGTTGGCCCTGGCCACCAGACCGCGCATTTACCCAAAGCCGCAGCAAACCCTATGACGGGAATGGATTTGTCTGGGGTATCTTTCGGGGGCGCGACCTGCTGGGCACCGTTGGTGTGACCGAGGGTGAACTGGGTTACGCGCTCAAGCGCAGTGAATGGGGCAAAGGTATCATGACCCGCGCCGCGCGGCGGGCGGTTGAGCATGCGTTTCAGGATCCAAAGCTCCGCAAGATCACCGCCAGCACCTGGGGTGATAACGATGCATCCGCGCATTTGCTTATGAAGCTCAGCTTTTCGCAGCTGGGCGAAAAGGTGATCTATTCGAAGGCGCGCGGCGTTCCAACGCTGTGTTATCAGCACTTGTTATCACGGACACATTGGGATGGCTTGAGAAGCCGGGGCGAATGGACTATCGCAGCGGCTGAACTGTAGAAAGCGACGCCCATGAAATTTCTTGATCTTGCAAAGGTCTATATCCGGTCCGGTGCCGGTGGCGCGGGCTGTATTTCGTTCCGGCGTGAAAAGTTCGTTGAATATGGCGGACCGGATGGCGGGGATGGTGGCAATGGTGGTGACGTCATTGTCGAAGCTGTCGAGGGCCTGAACACCCTGATCGATTTTCGCTATCAGCAGCATTTCTTTGCGGGCAATGGCCAGCACGGTATGGGCAGTCAGCGCACCGGCAAGGATGGCGAGGCCAAGGTGCTGCGCGTGCCGGTGGGCACCGAGATTCTAGACGAAGATGAAGAAACCCTGATCGCTGATCTGACAGAGGTCGGCCAAACCGTTGTCATTGCCAAGGGCGGCAATGGCGGCTGGGGCAATTTGCGGTTCAAGACGGCGACCAATCAGGCACCGCGCCGTGCCAACCCCGGGCAGGAATGTATCGAACGCACGATCTGGCTGCGTCTGAAACTGATCGCCGATGTGGGCCTGCTGGGTATGCCGAATGCGGGCAAATCCACCTTTCTGGCGGCCACATCCAATGCCCGGCCAAAGGTGGCGGATTATCCGTTCACCACGCTGGTTCCTAATCTGGGTGTTGTTGGCATTGATGATGTTGAATTTGTGGTGGCCGATATCCCCGGCCTGATCGCTGGTGCGTCAGAGGGCCGAGGCTTGGGTGATCTGTTTCTGGGCCATGTGGAACGCTGTGCGGTTCTGTTGCATCTGATCGATGGTACATCTGGTGATCCTGCGGGTGATTATACGACCATTATCGAAGAACTTGAGGCTTATGGCGGCGCGCTTGCCGACAAGCCGCGCATCACGGTGCTGAACAAGATTGATGCGTTGGATGACGAGGAACGCGCATTCCTGCGTGACGAGGTGGCCAGTGTCTGTGATGGCCCGATCATGTTGATGTCAGGCGTAAGCCGCGAAGGTATTCCCGAGGTTTTGCGCGCCTTGCGCAGCGAAATTGACGATGACAGGCTGCGCCACCGCAAGGAGGCTGGGGCAGACGAGGAAGACGCCCCATGGCAGCCCTGAAAGACGCAAAACGCCTTGTGATCAAGATCGGATCGGCCCTGCTGGTTGATGCGCAGACCGGCACGTTGCGGCAGGATTGGCTGAATGCGCTGGCCGATGATGTGGGCCGGATCAGGGCGCGAGGGACAGATGTGATTATTGTGTCGTCCGGGTCTATCGCCTTAGGGCGCGGTGTGCTGGGCCTGCCTTTGACATCGCTGGCTCTGGAACAGTCACAGGCTGCTGCTGCGGTTGGCCAGATCAGGCTGGCCCGTGCCTATCAAGAGGCATTGGCGCGGCTTGATATCATCACCGGACAAGTGCTTGTCACACTTGAAGATTCTGAGAACCGCCGTCGGTATCTGAACAGTCGCGCCACGATGGAGACGATGCTGAACCTTGGTGTCACCCCGATCGTGAATGAAAATGATACGATTGCCACGGACGAGATCCGCTATGGCGACAATGACCGGTTGGCCGCACAGGTTGCTGTAACCGTCGGGGCCGATCAGCTGGTGCTGTTGTCGGATGTTGACGGGCTATATAGCGCCAATCCAAAGGTAAATAGTGCTGCGAAACATATTGATTATGTTGAAAAAATAACCGCTGAAATTGAGGGCATGGCAGGGGATGCCGGTTCCGGCCTGTCCAAGGGCGGGATGATTACCAAGATCATTGCAGGCAGGATCGCGACCGAAGCGGGCTGCGCGATGGCGATTGCGCTTGGCACCGGGTTGAACCCGCTTGGCGCATTGGAAGACGGGGCCGCAGCCACCTGGTTTGCCGCTCAAACTGATCCACAAGCTGCGCGCAAACGCTGGATCGCGGCGATGAAGCCGCGTGGAACCGTCGCCATTGACGCGGGCGCCAGCGACGCGCTGCGCCGGGGCAAAAGCCTGCTGCCCGCGGGTGTCGTGCAGGTGCATGGCAGTTTCGGCCGGGGTGATCTGGTGACGATCCAGGATGAGGATGGCGCACAACTGGGGCAGGGTCTGATCCGCTATACCAGTGCGGAAGCGCGTCAGATCATGGGTCGTCGTACCGCTGACATTGTGGATGTTCTGGGCTATGACGGGCGGGCAGCATTGGTGCATCGCGATGATATGGTGCTTTAGGGGGCTGGAATGAACGACCATGACGCAATCGGACCCATGATGGTTCAGATCGGACAGGCCGCACGGCTGGCGGCGACACAGCTTGCCACCGCTGATCCGGCGGCCAAACAAAAGGCGCTGAATATTGCAGCGGAAACGCTGTTGGATCAGCGTGATGCGATTATCGCCGCCAACAAGCAGGACCTGGCTTTTGGTGCCGATAAGGGGCTGTCGCCCGCGATGATGGATCGTCTGATGCTGGATGATGCCCGGATCGAAGGTATCGCGCAGGGTCTGCGCGCCGTTGCCGCCCAAACCGATCCGGTTGGGGCCGTGGTTGAAGAATGGACCCAGCCCAGCGGATTGCACATTCAGCGGGTACGCACCCCGATTGGCGTGATTGGTGTGATTTATGAAAGCCGGCCAAATGTGACGGCGGATGCGGGTGCGCTTTGCCTGAAATCGGGCAATGCGGTGATTTTGCGCGGTGGATCGGAAAGCTTTCATTCCTCGCAAGCGATCCACGCTTGTCTGGTAGAAGGACTGCGCGCAGCGGGTTTGCCAGAGGCGGCGATTCAGCTTGTGCCGACCCGTGACCGTGCCGCAGTGTCGGCGATGTTGCAGGCCACAGACCATATTGACGTGATTGTGCCGCGTGGGGGTAAGGGCCTTGTTGGATTGGTCCAGCGCGAGGCGCGTGTGCCGGTCTTTGCCCATCTGGAAGGGATTTGCCACGTTTATGTCGATGCCGCCGCCGATCTGGAAAAGGCAAAGGCCGTGCTGGTGAACGCCAAGACACGGCGCACGGGCATTTGTGGCTCTGCCGAAACCGTGCTGGTGGATCAGGCGTTTCATGACAAATATGGTGATGTGCTGACCCGCGCGCTGTTATCTGCCGGGGTAGAGGTGCGTGCCGATACGATCCTGGCCCAAACGGAAGGGACGGTTGCGGCCAAGCCAGAGGATTACGGGCAAGAGTTTCTGGATATGATCATCGCGGCCAAGGTTGTTGATGGTGTCGACGGTGCCATTGCCCATATCCGTCAATACGGGTCAAACCATACCGATGCGATCCTTACTGAGGATGACGCAGTCGCGGACCGGTTTTTCCGGCAGCTCGATAGTGCGATCCTGATGCGCAATGCATCGACCCAATTCGCGGATGGCGGCGAATTTGGCATGGGTGCAGAGATTGGGATCGCCACCGGCAAGTTACATGCGCGGGGCCCGGTGGGCGCCGTGCAGCTGACCAGCTTTAAATATCTGGTCACTGGCGACGGTACGATCCGGCCCTAAAACCGGGCCATGATCCGGTTGGGTTTCAGATCCAGCCCCAATGCCCGGCCTGCATACGCCAAGACGGTTGGGAGTAGCGCGAATTGCACCTGTGCCGCCGTATGCGTAAAATCGGTCTGCGGGGGCGTGAGGCTGGCCCAAAGCGCATTGTCGATCTTCATCCGCTGCCCTTCGGCAGATAGAATCCAGCTGTCACCTTCCATGGTGATGTGGATGTCACCACCCATTGGCATCGCGGCCTCAAGACACAGCATCATCACGAATGCGCAGCGCACCGTGTTGCGTGGTTGGTCGCCCTCGATCTGCCAAAAATAGGTGAAACGGCCGCCCCGCGCGACGGCAGCGAGGATCGACAGCACCTCTGATCGGCCAATTGCCTGATCATCGGATGCCGACCCGAATGCAATGCGGAAATAGCGGATACGCGCATTGGCGTTATCTACGCTTTCGCTGATCAGGTCCATTTCGGCCCCGGTATCCCCGTCGGTGAGGCTAAGCAGTTCAACCCCATTGCCGATGGCGCCGATAGGGCTGATAAGGTCATGGCAAATGCGGGATCCTACAAGTGCGGCGAGGTCGGTTGGCATGGGGTAGGCTCCGTTACTGGGGAACTGAAATGTCAGACATGAATGCAATCCTGAGCCCCGGTGTTCTGGTCCGGCACCCCGATCAGCGTGATTGGGGCGTGGGGCAGGTGCAGTCGCAGATTGATGGAAAGATCACTGTGAACTTTCGCGAACAGGGCAAAGTGGTAATCGATGGCAATCAAGTGAAACTGATCCTTGTCCAGATGCCGTAGGCTGCGGTTGAAGTAAACACACACGTTAAGCTTGTATCAACTTTTGTTAACAACACCTAGATCAGAATTGGTTGCTAAAAGGTTACCGGCCTCTTAGAAATTCAACGTTCAGGTAACCCGGTATCCACACCAGCATGACAGATGACGCTTCGAGTTTTCAGGTATCCATCGCGACGGATGGTGCCGATCTGCTTGCGGCGCAACGTTTGCGCTATGATGTGTTTGTTGATGAACTTGGCGCCGCCGGCCCAATGGTCGATCATAAACATCGGCTGGAGCGTGATCTTTTTGACCCCTACGCCACTCATTTCATCCTAAGAGACATGCAGCGCCCGCCCGATGAACAGGTCATCGGCGTCTATCGTGTGATGACTGAAGCAGCCGCCTCTGCGGCGGGTCAATTCTATTGCGAGGACGAATATGATCTGACCCGGTTGAAAGCATCCGGTCATAATCTACTGGAACTGGGCCGGTCCTGCTTGCATCCCGATTTTCGCGGCGGACCTGCGTTGATGTATCTGTGGGCGGCATTGGCGGAATTCGTGGTAGAGCATCGGATTGATCTGCTCTTTGGTGTCGCATCATTTCATGGGACGGATGTTGACACCATCGCTGCGCCACTGAGCCTGTTGCATGCCCGGCATCAGGCACCGCTGGAGTTGAATGTCACGGCAAACCCACCCGGCGCGCAGGCAATGGACTTAGTGCCGGTGGATCAAATTGACCGGGTTGCAGCAATGCGGGCCACGCCCGCCTTGATCAAGGCTTATCTGCGGTTGGGTGGGGTTGTGGGCGATGGGGCATTCATTGATCATGCCTTCAATACTGTCGATATTTGTCTAATCCTGCCGACAGAAGCAGTCAAAGCCTTGCCACGCAGGCCCAATGGGCGAAGGGGCTGATATGTCCGAGACCTGGCATGGAACACAGCTGCCCGAACCAAACCCGATGGGCTTTGGGGGCTGGCTGCGCGGCTTGGCGCGCGGGTTGCTGCTGGCTGGGCTGGTCTTTGGTGGCCTGATTATCCTGCTGCTGGTCCGGATGGTTGAGCGCCCGATCTGCGGGCTACGCCGCCCCGTTACGCCGCATATCACCCAGTTCGTATGCCGCACGGCGTTTTTCGTTCTTGGCATGGGGTATCAGGTGATCGGTGCACCGATGAAAGGGCCGGGGGCAGTTGTTGCCAATCACGCGTCGTGGCTAGATATCTTTGCCCTGAATGCCCGCAAGCGCATCTATTTCGTCGCAAAGGCGGAGGTGGCGGGTTGGCCCGGCATTGGATGGCTCGCCCGTGCCACAGGGACCGTTTTCATCAAGCGTGACAAACGCGAGGCAACCGCACAGATCACGATTTTTCGGGAACGGCTTTCGGCTGGCCATAAGCTGTTATTCTTCCCCGAAGGGACGTCGACCGACGGGCGGCGTGTCATGCCGTTCAAGCCAACGCTGTTTGCGGCGTTTTTTGATCCAGCGCTGATTGAAACACTAGCGCTGCAACCGGTGACGTTGGTCTATCACGCGCCAGAGGGGCAGGATGCCCGGTTTTACGGGTGGTGGGGTGACATGGAATTTGCGCCGCACCTATTGTCGACCTTATGCGCAAGACGGCAAGGCGCGGTCACGGTAATCTATCATGATCCGGTTGCTGTGCGCGATTTTGTGAACCGCAAGGCACTCGCTGCCCACGCCGAGCAGGCCGTGCGCGCGGGGCTAACCACCCATGGCGGTGCGGAAATCAACTAGCGCCTGCCGTGGGTCATCGGTGTTCCAGATCTCTTCGCCAATGCCAAAAAAATCCGTATGGGGGGCTAATTTGCGTGTCAGTTCGAGGTTCAAGGCACCTTCAGCCACGACCGGCACCTCAATCATCAACGACCACCATTCAAAAAGTTCTGCATCAACTTGTCGCCCGTCCCCCAAGGCAGTGATGCCAACCGGACCAAAGCTGACATAATCGGCCCCCAGTTCGCCCGCAGTCATGCCGTCATGGCGTGAATTGCCGCAAAAACTGCCGACGATCGCATCCTCATCCAATGTTTTTCGCACTGATTTCATGCTGCGTGCGCCATCTTGCAAATGCACGCCGTCAAGGCCCAGACGTTCGACAATCAACGCATGGCTGTCGATGACGAGGGCGACATCGCGCGCATGGGTCACCTCACGCAGCGCATCGGCGGCCTTGGCAATGCGCATGTCATCCTTTGTGCCAAGCGCAAGCCGCACGCATGCGACATCTGTCGCATCAAGACAGGCGGCCAATTGATCAGGGTAGCTTGACAGGTCGAACTCTGACGGGGTGATCAGGTAAATCTGCGGCTGGTCTTGGGCATCCGACATTTCGGCATTCCGACATTGTTCTTGTGTTGCAGCGTTTTAGCGAGGATTGGGCCGTTTGGCTATGGGCAGCACGCGCAAGATGCCGGAATTCGGTGATGGGTTTCTTGCCTTGGACACGAGGCCCGCGTATGACGCCGCCACCGTCACAAGGATGTCCTATGCCCAGCGCCAAACCGCAACCCGCCTTTGTTCTGATCCGCCCGCAGATGGGTGAAAATATCGGAGCAGCGGCGCGTGCGATGTGGAATTTCGGTCTGGATCGTATGCGGATCGTAGCCCCGCGCGATGGCTGGCCTAATCAAAAGGCAGTGGCCATGGCCAGCGGTGCAGGCCGGTTGCTGGATGAGGCGCAGCTGTTTGATGACACCCAAGATGCCATCGCGGAATGTGACTATGTTTATGCGACAACGGCGCGCCCGCGCGGTTTAACCAAACCAGTGCTGACGCCTGAGGCTGCGATGCAGGATGCGCGGACGCGGATCGCGGCTGGGGGTAAGGTCGCGGTGATGTTCGGGCCGGAACGGTCGGGTATGGAAAACGATGATATTGCGCGTGCCAATGCGATCATCTCTGTGCCAGTCAACCCGGATTTTCCGTCAGTGAACCTGGCACAATGCACCTTACTGCTGGGGTATGAATGGCGGCGCGAATTAATACCAGCCGAACCTGCACGCATTGATGCGGTCGGCGATTGGGCAGCACAGATCGAGATTGAGAAGCTGAGCGCGCATTACGAGGACCGGCTGGAGCAGGCCGGCTTCTTTTTCCCTGAGGCCAAAGCTGAAAACATGAAGGTCAATCTGCGCAACCTGTGGTCCCGGATGCCAATGACACGCGCTGACGTACAAATGCTGCATGGCATCATGCGGCAGATGGTTCGCTGGAAAGAACGGGGCGGCAGTTGAGGCCCATTGCGGCACCCTGACGCTTGCAGGCAACCAGCGGCGGGCATAGGTTCCGCCAAGGACAGATTGCGGAGCACGATCAATGGCGACGAAACGCAGCATTTTCGAAGAGGTTGGCGACAAGCAAAAGCATGTTGCCGCCCCTGGGGCGATTGATGCGCGCGGGCAGGGTGCGCGGGGCGCGATCCGCATCTGGTTGATGGTGCTGTTTGCCTTGGTTGTGGTCATGATCGCCGTTGGTGGCCTGACCCGTTTAACCGATAGCGGGCTGTCGATCACTGAATGGAAGCCGGTGACCGGGGCGATGCCGCCGACATCCGATGCGGCTTGGGTCGATGAATTCGACAAGTATCGCGCGATCCCGGAATACCAGCTACAGAACAAGGGAATGACGCTTGCTCAGTTCAAAGTGATCTATTGGTGGGAATGGGGACATCGGCAGTTGGGCCGGGTGATCGGGTTGGTCTGGGCCGCAGGCTTTGTATTTTTCCTGACCGCACGCAAAATCCCGACAGGCTGGACATCACGATTGCTTTTCATCGGCGCCTTGGGCGGGCTGCAAGGCTTCATTGGGTGGTGGATGGTCTCATCAGGATTAGAGGAGGGCATGCTCGATGTGGCGTCCTACCGGCTGGCGACGCATCTGGGGCTGGCTTTTGTGATCCTGGGGTTCATCGCCTGGTATATTTACCGGCTGGGACGGACGCAGGCAGCCCTGCTTAAGGCGCGACGCAGCGTGGATGCGGGGTTGACCCGTTTGTCTTCTGTGCTGATCGCAGTCGCCTTCTTGCAGATCCTCATCGGTGCTCTGGTTGCGGGTATTGATGCCGGGCGTGCTTATCCCGATTGGCCCTTGATGGCGGGGGGGATCCTGCCGCCGCAGCCATTTGATTTGGTCCCGCTCTGGCGAAACTTTTTCGAGGATGACGGGCTTGTGCAATTCATGCACCGGACGACCGGGTATCTATTGTTCCTGTTTGGCATGCTGGTTTGGATGCGCGCCCGCAAATCCGCCAATCAGCACACGCGGTTTGCCTTTAACGCCGTAATCGCAATTATGCTCCTACAAATGCTGTTGGGGATCGTCACGGTGATCTATTCGGCCCCTTGGCATTTCGCCATCTTGCACCAATTTGGCGCTGTGATCCTCTGGGCGCTTATCCTGCGTGGCAGGTTCGTTGCCCAATACCCCATTCCCCAAACGATCCGAGGCACTTGATATGACTGCATATGATGCGTTGATGGCATTCCAACGCGAAACCGAGGCGTTATCGCAAGTGGCAGGGCGTCTGGGCTGGGATCAGGAAACCATGATGCCGGGAGGGGCGACGCCGCAGAGGGCAGAAGAGCATGGAGCGATGGCCAATGTGCTGCATGCGCGCCGGATCGATCCGAGAATTGGGGAGTGGCTGGCCACGGCGGAGGGGGCGGACCCCGTTGCCAAGGCCAACCTGCGCCACATCAAGCGCAGCTATGAGCGGACACAGAAGGTGCCGGCCGAATTGGCGGCAAAACTGGCAAAAACCACGTCACTGGCGCATCGTATCTGGGCACAGGCGCGGCAGGATGAAGATGTCGCAAGCTTCCTGCCTATCCTGCAAGACGTGCTGGATCTACGCAAAAAAGAAGCCGCAGCGATAGCCGGCGATGCGAACCCCTATGACGCCTTGCTGGATGATTACGAACCGGGTGCGACCGGCGACAGTTTGGATGCGATGTTCAGTGCATTACGCCCCCGACTGGTCGAGCTGCGCGCGGCTATACTGGATCAACCCGCGCCCCCGGCCCTCAACGAGCAGTTTGATGAGGTGGGCCAGCTGGCATTGTCAAGGAAGTTGGCGGTGGCTTTCGGCTATGACATTAACCATGGACGGATCGACAAGGCGGTGCATCCGTTCTCTTCCGGCTCTGGGTTGGATGTGCGGATCACAACCCGCACCAGCGCCGTTGATCCGTTCAATTGCTTTTACTCCACAATCCACGAGGTCGGTCACGCCGCTTATGAGCAGGGGATCGACGATGCGCATCTGCTGACCCCGCTGGGGCAGGGTGTTTCGATGGGCGTGCATGAAAGTCAAAGCCGGATCTACGAAAACCAGTTGGGACGGAGCCGGTCCTTTACTGGCTGGCTCTATGGTCAAATGCGCGACACCTTCGGTGATTTCGGGATCGCGGATGAGGATACGTTTTATGCAACCGTCAACCGCATTCATGACGGATTCATCCGGACCGAGGCGGATGAAGTGCAGTATAACCTGCACGTATTGCTGCGCTTTGACTTGGAGCGGGCATTGATTTCCGGTGATCTGGCCGTAAACGACCTTGAAGCTGCGTGGAATGACCGGTTCAAATCCGATTTCGGGTATGATGTGGACCGGCCTTCAAACGGTGTTTTACAGGATGTGCATTGGTCCGAAGGGCTTATCGGATACTTCCCGACCTATACGCTGGGTAACGTTTATGCCGGTTGCCTGCACGCGGCTCTGCGGCAGGCCGTGCCGGATCTGGATGCTGATCTGGCGCAAGGGGATATGTCGCGGGCGACAGGATGGCTACGCGAAAACCTTCAGCAATATGGCGGATTGCGAGAACCAACCGAAACGATCAAACACGCAGCCAAGATGGTGCCGACCGAAGCGCCATTGCTGGACTATCTGGAAGCGAAGTTCGCTGGGATTTACGGGCTTTAGGACCAGTCAGGTTTGCGTTTCTCCAGGAAAGCACTGATCCCTTCGTCGGTCTGCCGGTCCAGCATGTTCTGCACCATCACCTGACCTGCGTAACTGTAAGCTTGATCAGTATCCATCTGAGCCTGCTTATAAAACGCCTCTTTCCCGATCCGCACGGCCACGGGCAATTTTGACGCAACGGTTTCCGCCAGCGCTTGGGTTTCCTGATCCAACTGGTCATGGGGGACGCTTCGGTTGATTAGGCCTAGTGACTTGGCTTCGTCGACCTCAATAAAGCGGCCCGTCGTCAGCACCTCAAACGCGGCCTTGCGCGTGATGTTGCGTGTCAGGGCGACCATGGGGGTTGAGCAAAAAAGCCCGATATTCACCCCGTTGACGCCAAACCGGGTTCCTTCTGCGGCGACGGCCATGTCGCATGTCGCCACCAACTGGCATCCCGCCGCCGTCGCAATGCCATGGACCTCTGCGATCACCGGTTGCGGGATGGATTGGATGCGCTGCATCACGGCCCCGCATCGTTGAAACAAGTCCGCAAAATACGCCGCACCACCATCAGCAGCCTGACGACCGGCCTGCATTTCCTTCAGGTCATGGCCCGCGCAAAACGCCTTGCCCGTGCCGCGCAGGATGACGGCGCGCACGCTGTCATCATCAGCGATCTGATCAAGCTGTGCCTGCAATTCGGCAAGCATTTCATCGGAAAGCGCGTTCAGCCGTTCCGGCGCGTCCATGGTGAGTGTCGCAACCGACGCTGCGTCGTTTCTGTGCAGGATTGCCATTTGTCCCCTCGCATGCTGATTTGACCTGACCTTAGGGCAGGGAGCGTGCGGATGGAACGGGTTATGGATATTCCTAAGCTGGAAGTCTTCATCGGGCGCGAATTTCCGCAGCTTGGTGATGACTTCAAGATTGAAGCGCTGACCGAGGACGGGGTGATCGTGCGCCTGAAAACGGCGGAGAAGCATCTGCGTCCGGGCGGCACGGTGTCTGGCCCATCGATGTTTGCTCTGGCGGATATCGGGATGTATCTGGCCATATTGGCGCGGATTGGGCCGGTGGCATTGGCCGTGACAACGAATTGTTCCATTGATTTCATGCGTAAACCGGCGGCCGGGGCGGATATGGTCTGCCACACCCGATTGCTCAAACTGGGGCGCGTTTTGGCGGTGGGCGATGTGCTGATCTATAGTGAAGGTGAAGCCGCACCTGTGGCACGGGCTGGCCTGACCTATTCGATCCCGCCGCGTGCAACCTGATCAGGATGTTTTCTGAATGATGGTGACGGCGCGGTAGCCGTTGATCACGTCAGGCGCTACTTCGTATGGGATGTTTGTCTCGCGGATCAGGTGCATCAAAGGGGCGGTGTCTGCGGCGTCATCACTGGCGACATAGACCATATGCGGGCGGCGGCGCAGGACAGCGCGTGTCGCCTCTGCCAAGCTTGGTTTGATCCGATTGAGATTGTTGATGTCATGCCGTTCGGCAAGTGTCTGAATGGATTTCTCGACTTTGTTGCGCCGCTCGCGGCGTTCGTCATCCGGCAGCGGTTTTGCGGCAGTCGCATCTGATGGAAAATGACCGGCGATGGTGTCGACGAATTCGCGGCTGATGTCATGGGCCGCTAGGTGGGGCAGGGTGGTCGCACCGTGAAAGCTGCCGCTGGCGATTATTGTGTCATTCAACACGGTACGGCTGACAAGGCCCGACACCACGCCACCCAGAATGCCAGACGGGATCAGCCAATCCGATGCCGTGGGCGCCATCCATGCGAACCCGCCAATATCACCCAGCGTGGCCATGCGTGGGGTAAGAACGCCACATACTGGCGCGGCCTTTGCCAATTCACCCGCGATGGCGCCCTTTCCCGTCCATCCATCGACGAAGACAATGGATGTGGCATCGTGTCGGGCGGCGATATGTGCCATCGCAACCTGATCCAACCCACGGTCGCGAATGATCGAGATGCCGTAGTGGTTGCAATCGCAACCCAAACCCGTCAGCGCACGTTTTAGCAATACACCGACAGGCAACCCGGCCCGCGCGAGGCTGACTAATGTGATCTCGCCTTCGATCTGCTGCGCGATGCCTTTCGCCAGCGACACAACCGCTTGCGCCATAAAAGGCCCGTTTTCTTTCAGGGTGTTCTCATAAATCGCCATATATTGATTGGTCGGCGGCGCTTCGGGTGCCAGAAGTTCGGAATAGTGCAGCGTGCCGGATTGGATCAGCCGTTCCTTCTCGGCCACGGGTGTTGGTGCCATGTCGATCTGCTGCAGAAGGAGTGTGACATCGTCGGGCGCATATGAGCCGGAAAAAATCATAGGCTGGCAGCGATCTGGCTGTGACGTGGCATCATCAGAATGTCGGTTAGGCCCATGAAGTTCAGATCGCTTTGACTGTCGCCAAAGCCAAGCATCGGTCGCATAGCTTCGCCGTTCAGATGCTGTTCCAAATAGCTTGTGGCGGCTGCCTTGCCTGATCCGGGCGGGATCAGCGCGAGCGTTTCTGCGTTGAAATGACGCGTCCAGTCTTTGACGGGTACGGGCAAAGCCTCCAACGCCGCAAGGCTTTCATTTGTGACTGCGTTCAGTTTGAAGACGACGTAGGTGGCGAGGTCATCCTCTCTCACCACCCATGACCGGACGTCTATGCCGGCCTTTTCGGCAGCAACACAACCTTCTTTCAAAATGGTTTGCATGGTATCAGCCAGTGGATGCAGCAGCTTATGCATCTTCTCCGCCCATGGCTTGTGCAACGCCCCTCCGGGTTCATGGATTAGCGCACCGTTTGACAGGATTGCCCATGAGTTGAAGGGCAGATCGACCCGATCAAAGGCGTCGCCTGAGCGTGCGGTCACTGGGATTAGTTCTGTTGTCTGCTGTAGCCAGTTGAACAGCGCCCATTGCCGAGCATTCATGAAGGATGATTTGCGCGGGTCGCCGTTGGCGGCCACGGCAACCTGCCGATGGGTATCGGCCCCGTTCATCTTGCGTCTTGTCTGGAAAAGCGTGTCGTCGAGGTCGGCAAACACCAGTGGCTTCAGCTCAGTCATAAAGGCTGATCACCTCGGGTTGCAGCGCGTCAATCAGAACCGGATCAATGCTGTTTGCTGGGGTCTCGACACATAGAATGATGCGGTCATAATCCGCCGAATCGACATTATAGAGGTAGTTTGGCACGCCAAGCCCGTAATTATCCTGACAGCGGATCAGGTCGGTGATTATTAAGCCCTTGAAAATTGGGGACCGCCCAACAGCGGCAAACCGAACATCCTCGCCCTTTTTGGCGAGGCTTTCGGCCAGCAGGAAAGGCTGCCAGACGAACTCCGAAGTGCCGAGGACCAATGTGCGCCGGCCCGGCACAGCATCCGCATGTAGCATTTGTTCGTTCTGCACGATCCCTTGCCGCCCCCAGTCAGGGTTGCGGGTCAGATCGTAGGCGCCGCAAGCGGCGATGTCGGCGGGCAGATCATGTAGGGCGACATTATTGCTGGGCGTCCAACTGTAGCTGCCATTGGCTAGCGCCGTACTGGTCACATGCGCGTACGGAAAGACACTGGCGACTGCCGCCGCCGCCTTTCCGGCGGACCAGTCGGTCAGGAAGGTACAGATGATCCGCTGGGGGGAAATCCCGCGCGCGCTCAGCGCCTTGGCCAAGTTATGCAGGGTTTTTCCAGTTGTCGCCTCATCATCAACGAGTATGAGTGTTTTGGCATCAAACAGCATCGCGCGATGGGCGGGGTCGGTCGGCATATGCATCAGCTGATGCGTCGCATGGGAGTGCTCTTCCTTGAAATGCGCGAGCATGTTCTGACTGAGTGGATGGCGTGTGGTGGGCAGGTAAAGCGCGTCGTCGCGATCTAGCGCATCATGCACACCAGCCCCCATGCCGATGGCGGTTTCAGCCATGCCAACAACCAGAACAGGGCCGGGCAGGTCGATGGGCATTTGCTCCGCCAACCCGACATAGGTTTGCCGCATCACAAGCGGACAGACCGGCACATAACGGCCCAGGACTTTGCTGACGAAAATGAAGGCTCGTTTGGGATTACGACGTTCGGCAAAACCAAATAGATCTTCGGGCGGAAGAACGCTGTCAAAAACTTCAACCGCCGCACTTCCAGTTGTCATATCGGCCGTCAGTTTCATCTGCATCCTCCTGAAAGTGGGAACGCGACCCAAGATTTCCTGGGTCGCGTCTGCAGCAGGGCATGTGCCCCGCCAAATGAGTTTAGCCGATATTGACGCCGTGGCTGGAGGCGAGCGCACCCAGACCGCCGGAAAACCCTTGGCCAACCGCCTTGAACTTCCACTCGTCATTGTGGCGATAAAGCTCACCAAAGACCATGGCGGTTTCGGTCGAATAATCCTCGGACAGATCAAAGCGCACGATTTCGGCGTCGCCAGCATTGTTAACGACCCGCACAAAGGCGTTCGAAACCTGACCGAAGTTCTGGCCGCGCGCATCGGCCTCGTGAATGGTTACGCCAACCACCAGCTTCTTAACGTCTGCAGGTACGCTTGGCAGCTCAACCTTGACCTGCTCGTCGTCGCCGTCGCCTTCGCCAGTGCGGTTGTCGCCCAGATGTTCGACGCCTGCGCCGGTCTTGTTGTTGTAAAAGATAAAATCAGCGTCCGAGCGGACCTTGCCATTCTCACCAGTCACGAAAATCACCGCATCAAGGTCAAAGTCCGCACCGTCTGTTGCGCGGACATCCCAGCCCAGACCGATAGTCAGGGAAGAAAGGCCAGGGGCTTCTTTTGACAGTGAAACGTTACCACCTTTTGAAAGGGATACACCCATATTGAATTCCTTCTTGTTGTTGAGGTTCGGCGTTAAGCCGTTGAAGTTATATGATTTAGTTAACTACGAAGCCGAAGATTTTTAGGGGGAAAAACCTCCGGATTGCATCAAATCCGGATTAGCCGATGTTGACGCCGAACTGGCCGCACATCGCCCCAAGCCCGCCGGCATAGCCTTGGCCAACGGCCTTGAATTTCCATTCACCAGCGTTGCGGTAAAGCTCGCCGAACACCATGGCGGTTTCGGTTGAATAATCCTCTGTCAGGTCAAAGCGGACAACTTCGTTACCGTTATCTTCATTCACGATACGGATGAACGCATTGACGACCTGACCGAAATTCTGATTGCGTTGCTCTGCGTCATGGATGGTGACTGTGATGGCGATCTTGTCGACATCCTCGGCCATCTTGGTGAGGTCAACCTTGATCTGTTCGTCATCGCCGTCTCCTTCGCCCGTGCGATTGTCGCCGGTATGGGTGACAGAGCCTTCGGCACTGACCATCTGGTTGTAAAAGATGAAATCGTGATCGCCGCGGACCTTGCCTGACGCATTCAGGAGGAACGCCGACGCATCAAGGTCAAAATCCGCGCCATCGGTGCCACGTTCATCCCAACCAAGACCGACAACCATGCGTTGCAGGCTGGGGTCGGTTTTGGTTAGGCTGAGGTTGCCGCCTTTTTGTAGTGAAAGTCCCATTGCTATTCCTCCTATGCGTTAACTTGCCAATTGCGGCAGCAGATACTGAGCCGCGATAAAGAAGATGTAGGCGGCGACCATGACGTAGCCCATCATCTTGGTAATCTTGCCGATGACCAGCATCCAAGCTGCAAAACCGACAGAGACAAACACAGTGGCCCACATCTGTACGCCCATCAACACGGGTACGACATCCAGTGGTTTGATAATCGCAGTGATCGCGACAATCGACAGGATGTTGAATGTGTTCGACCCGATGATATTGCCAAGGATCAACCCAAGCGACTGCTTGCGTGCAGCTGCCAGACAGGTTGACAATTCTGGCAGGGAAGTGCCGAAGGCCACAACGGTCAGGCCAATAATTGCCTCCGGGACACCGATAATTGTGCCGCTAACAACAGCGCCTTTGACCAGCATCTCAGATCCGACGGCAAGGGCGACAAGACCGCCAAGTAGAAAGAACAGCGCCGCCTGCATGGTATCAATGCCGCCTTCATCGTCGTCGTCATCGTCCTCCTCCAATTCGAGCGTATTGGTGACGTACTGATAACCCACAAACGCCACTAGAATGGCGAACATGATCAGGCCAAGCACCGTCGAAAACTGCCCGGACATCATGCCGAAAACAAGGATTGCGGTGGCAAGCAGCATCATGACAAGGTCCTTCATCAGGTCCTTGGCCTTGCCTTCCACCTGGAGGATGATCGCTGTCGCACCCAATACCAACAGGATATTGGCGATGTTCGATCCAAGCACATTCCCTAAAGAAATTCCTGGAAAACCCTGCAGGTTGGCGTTCACGGATGTGAACAGCTCTGGCACGGATGTGCCAAAGGAAATGATCGTCGCCCCGATAAACAGGGGCGATAGGCCGGTGCGTTCGGCGATGAACACGGCGGCGTCGATGGTCCAGTCACCGCCCTTGATCAGCAGATAAAGGCCAAACAGGATGGCACCGGCAGCGAGCACAAACAGCTCGTAATTTGAAAGATCCAACTGTGTCAGTCCCGATCAGAGGTCAAATTCAGTCGGAGACAGCCCAAGCTCTGTGCAAATCTCTGCGACAACCCGGCGCTCATCCGCGTCGAAATCGCCATCGGCGGCACCGATCACACAACAGACCCGGACCATGGTGCGGGCGGCCTCATCCTTACCCCTTAGGCGGGTGATCTTTTTCATTGCTTCGATCTTGCCGATTCCTGCATCAAATTCAAAGCCTTCGACGATCTTATTAAAAGAGTCGATCACCTTGGTCATGTCAAAAACGCTCAGTTCTTCGGATCGGTTGATGAACGCCGCCATCTTTTGTTTTTCATCGGAGCTGATATCGCCATCGGCAGCGGCGACAAGGGCACAACCGGCCACGACGGCCTCCATAAAGTCGTTGTTTTTGTACTTTGCCACCTCGGTTTTCATCTTGTCCCGTGCGGCAGTTGCATTTGTTTTCAGCCAGTTCAGCATGATCGTCCCTTTCTTATTTGCGGCCGGCGCGCCATTGCAGCGGATACCGGTACTGTTCACTCATTTGTGGGTGGGCCGGGAAGTATTTTACTTCGCGGGAAAATTTGATGCCGCCATTATCGTTGGTGATCTCGGCGATGGCGCACATACCCAGGTTACTTGCTTCGTTCAGCGGAACCTCGACTGGACCGCTGTCAGGAATGTAGATAGTAATCACCCCATCGGCAGACGCCCAGTTTGGCACGCCTTCATAAATGAACGCGTAGACCAGCACGCGACGCAGATTGTGCCATTGGCTGCCATTGATCCGCATCCATTCACCGCCGGACACGGCGCCAGTCCGGTCGTCGCCAGCCAATTCGATGAAAGGCGCTTGTTCGTAGTTGCCAAAGGTGTTGCCCAGTGCCTGAACGGCCCCAACCTGCCCATTCGACATCTCGAAAAAGCAGCCAAGATCCAGATCAATAGCCTTGCCCTTCAGTCCGAAGATGCCCTTTTTCTTGCCGCCGGTCTGCGTCCAGTTGAGGTTGATTTCAATCTGGCCGAAACCTTCGGACTTCTTCGCAAGGCTGACGGATGGTTTGTCCTTGGTCAGCGTAACCTTTGACAGGTTTACCGATGGTGCCGGGGCGGGGGGAGGCGATGGTGGCGTTGGGGCCGGCTGTGGTGACGCGGGTTCATCAATGATCACACCGTAATTTGTAGCGAGCGGGGCTAGCCCGCCGTTGAACCCTTGCGCCACGGCCCGGAACTTCCATTGCCCATTGCGCAGATAAAGCTCACCAAGGATCAATGCTGCTTCTGTCGCGTCGCTAGTCGGGACGTCAAAAACAACTGGATCGCTGCCATCCGGTGCGGCGGTGACAGATAGACGTTCCAGTGCGCTGACGGGCCCGGCAGCGGTTGTGCCGACGACAGCCACAGACGTGATGTCGCTGCCCAGCTTATCCAATTCAGTGACAAAGCTGGTCTTGCGTCCTGACCCATCGCTGATGGCCAGATCCTTGACCCGGACCGATCCATCACTGGACTGCCGTTGCCCATAAAAGATCATATCATTATCGCTACGGACCTTCTTGGCATCCGTCAGCAGAAAACAGGATACATCCAGTTCTTCGGCATTTGGGTTCCGGTCTTGCCAGGCAACCGTGACCTGCACTTTGTTGGACGAAAGGGGAGCATTCCCCCCTTTTGTTAGGTTCACCATGTCAACTCCCCATCAGGTGCTTTTACGCTAACAAAGATGCGCGTGGCTCAGATGTGGCGCAAGGCATCTGGCACAAGCTGATCGGCGGTGCGGCCGACACCGGGCATACCGATAGCTTTAAGCTGCCAGTCGCCACCGTTGCGGAACAAAACAGCCATGACCACCCCGGTATGCGCTCCCTGTTCGGTCAAGGTAAAGCGACACAGCTCTTTCTGCGTGTCATCATCCAGAACCCGGCAAAATGCGTTATCCACTTCGTTGAATGTCTGGCCTTGATAGGAGTTCACAAAGAAGACAAGCGTCTCGACCTGCGGATCCAGCTTTTCAAGGTCGACCTTGATCACTTCATCATCGCCGTCGCCATCGCCGGTCAGGTTGTCACCGGTATGCAGGATGGCGCCGTCTGCTGACTGCAATTGACCAAAATAGACAATGCCCGTCGGTTCCTTGCCTGCGTTGAATGTGATCAAAGAAGCATCAAGATCAATATCTTTGGGGCCAGTCAGCTTGGCAAAGAACCCTTTGGGCGCGACCGGGTCCCAGCCAAGGCCCATATGTACGCGTTTTAGCCCCGACGATTCCTTCTTCAGGCTGATCGTTTGTCCCTTGGATAGTGAAATTGCCATTAATTGTTCCTTTTTGGGTTGGTTAGTTACTTAAGGTAATACAGCCCGTTTTAAAGTGCTGTTTTCCCCTCTTGACGTTGTTTTGGGCAGCTAGTCGTCCATTTTTTGTGTTGTTTCCGATGTTGCGCGAGCAAGTTGGACGTGGATAAGGCGCCCGCCATTTTGTGCATCAAGCAGTATTTGGGCGCCATCCTCCAACTCAGTGCTTGAACCGATGGCGATTGAATGATCCGCCTTGACGTCTTTCATATGCGGTAGTCCTTCGTTGACAAGATGCCATTTGCCTTCATGCCTGCGGAAGTAGCCCAAACGCGTCCGTTCGGCGGCAGGCAGTCTTTCATTTGGTGACTTGAACCTGTTCGCATGCCATGCATAAAGCCCGATCCCGTCATAGACCGTGATCCGATAATTGTTGGGGCGGAAACTTTCTCCGGACCGCGCGGAATAAAGGTTCAGGATCGGCACGTCCTGCCCATAACTTGTATGGCAGAACGGACATTGGGGATCATGCGTATTGTCGAAGACGAACCATTTTCCGGCACATTGCGCATTCTGACAGGGCAGTAACATGTCAGCTGTGCAGACAAGCGCGCGTTCCCAGTCGCCCGCGCGCGGGCGTTTGGCGGGGTCATGCAGCCCATCGATAAACGCCTTTTGGAACAGATCGGTGATCAAGGAACCGCAGAGCGCCATCGGCATTTGGTCTGTGTCTGCCCAAGGCAATTCACTGTCGCGGACATGTTCGGTGTTGATCCGGTTGCTCGCGTCATTAGGGTGTTCCACGAATAACGCCTGCTTCCCCATTGATAATGCGTCATCTTTTGCGCTGTCTTCTGGGTCGTGTATCTTGCGGCCTTTCAGCGGATGGCGCAAGGTCAGATACATGTAGATCAGGACGGCTAGCGCGTGCAGGTCGGTCTGCATGCTGGGTAACTTGCGGCGCGCGTCCGTGATTTCCAGATGCTGGGTGGCCACAACCTCGGGTGCCACAAAATCGGGAGTACCCACAACCTCGGGCGGGAATTTGTCAGGCACCACCAGCCCATCAATGTCGATGATACAGGCATCGCCGTTGATAGGATCGACCAGCACGTTCTTGTAACTTAAATCCGAATGGGCAAGGCCGGATGCATGCATACGTCGCACCGCCCGTGCCAAACGGATACAGATTTTCAAATAGCCCAGCCAATTGCCCGCCTCGCGCGCATCAAGGAATGTCGTGCGGTTATGGGCGGAGGCGAACCATTTGCCTTCCTTTTCTCGCCCCTTTATCCGCAGGCGGTCATTGTCGAAGGACCCATGTTCGAAAAAGAACTGACTGTCGAAAACTGGCACAACAACGCCAATCCGGTCATTCCACGACACCAACGCTTCCGGCCAGCGAAAAAGCTTGGCCAATGTTTCGCCGCCAGCCCCTTCAAGAATGGATGTGCGATGTGGTCCGACGATGGCTTGTAAACGCTCCATGCCCTGCTGATCCGGCTTTCTGCGATAGAACCCGATCACGGCGCGACGCCCTTCGACCCAATGCACGTCCTTCATGCCACCCTGGGCAAAATGCTTTGGGTCAAAGGCAATGTCCTGGCCATCAATTGTCTTTGTGCGGATCATGATATGGGCCTTTTAGGTGTCATGATGGCGATGGTGCGGTCGTCATGTTCGCCCTTCACCTTGAAATTCAACCAATCGCAAAGCGCGCCGGGGCTGCTGCGGTCGATCCTGCCGAACAGCGTGACCCACGCATCCGGGCTTTCCGCCGCGCGCTCAGAGGCGAACATCGGGTCAGAGACACCATCGGTCATTAGCAGAAAGGCGGTGAAATCGGGCAGGGTGCGGTGATGAATCCGCGCTATCAGGGCATCATGCTCGGCAAACGCCTCCTTCCGCAGAAAACTGGTTTGCCCTGCGAAGCTGCCGCTATCGGGCGACATCATCAAAGGCGGATGGTTGTCGGCGATCAGGCCAATCAACCCGTCCCCGATGGATATGCTGGCAAAGAAATACCCCGCATCTGTTTGGCGTGCGATGCCGACCAATAAGGTTGTACTGAAATCCTGCAAACGCCGCCCGGTTGACGAGGCCACCTCATCAATCGCGTCCGACGCCATGCCGACCACAGTACCAAGTGTCGCATGCAGCGCCTCCTCAATCCCTGCTTCGGGCACATCCGGCATATGTGCCGCCAGAAGCAGCGGTAATTCGGTGATGATCGTTTCCACCGCGGTCTGCGAGCCATAGCGAGAGAATGGCGCGCTGCCACCCCCATCCGCAACGGTCGCAATGTGCCAACCTGTTGCTGCATCGTGGTAAATCCGCATGTCGTCGTCACGGGGCAGGGCCTTGTGGGCATGGCTGCGGCCACGGTGACTGGCGGCCATCATATGCAGATCGCCCGCAACCTCTGCCTGATCGGTGTCGTCCTTGGGGTAGGGTAGGCCCTCCCAATCAACGGGCAAATCCTTCCAGATGCTCCAAGGATCGGGGCTTGCTGGCAGGCGCAGATTAACGGCGACATCCTTGTTATTGATCGTGCCGCGAAAGTTGAATTCATAGAGCTTTGCCTGACGCACTATGCCGCTGATGACCCAGGCGCCTGCAGCGTTCTGGGCGAAGCGCAGGTCAGCATCATCCGGCCAATCGACCTCAATCCGCGTCAGCCCGGCGGGTTCAAGCAGTTCAGCTTCGAAATACTCTCCCGCCGTGGCAGCACGGCTCAGCCGTCCTTCCAAATATTGTGCAGTCTTGCGCACGCCTTAACCCAGTCCTCGATTGACATTGAATCCCGGATCATCGGGGGCAGAAGCTCCATAGGTGCCGGCTCCACCACACCATGGGCAAACCGCTTGTTTAGTGCGCAGATCAAGGCAATGAATGCCGCCGCATTTGCCGCAATGGGCCATCGTTATCTCATTCGGGCAATGGGGGCACGATGCGCCGCCCATCAGGTTGGACACATTCATTTCCTGAATCGCGCCACCATCGGCGCACAATTCGAAATACTGATTGCTAACACCTTGGGCGGCCCGGAATTCGTATATCCCGTTCTGCTGGCGCGATTTTTCGTATTTCAGCAGATAAGGCAGTTCATTGGTTTCACATTTGCCAATGACCACGGCAAAGCGATCATCAGGTTGGCCCGCGCTTTTGCCATCATCTTCTGCCAATTCATTCGGCATATTCTTGGACAGGTTCACGCCATCGCCCTTGGCACCGATCCCGGCACTTTGGCTTTGAATGGTGATCGATTGGGTGACCCATGTGATTAGGTTGGTAAAGGCATGATCGGATATATCGTTTAGGATCATCGTCTTGTCCGAAATCTCACGCAGGCCTTTCAGGTCAGCCCGGCCACCGACGGAAATCGACACAAGGCTGGCTTTTTTCGCATACTTGTTTTTCCATCTGGCGATGGCGGCTGATGGATCATCTGTTGGCACCCCGTCTGTCAGCAGAAAAACAATGGGCTTCCAGTCACCCTTGCGATCCGGGGTTGTGGGGGTCACGTCACGATCAATTCGCGCCATCAGCAGGTCAAGCGCTGCACCAAGCGATGTGCCGCCACCGATCGGCAGGCGGGGTGGGTAGAGGTTGGCAACCTCAACCATTGGTGTGATCACCTTCGCTTTGCCAGCGAAAGCGATGATCGAAACCTGCGCCGTTTCAAGTGCTTCCGGGATGGTCTTTAACTCATCAGACAGTTTCGCGATGCCATCGTCAAGCTGGCGCATCGTATCGCCAATCATAGATTCAGACACATCGATCACGAAATAGACGGGGAGCATACGCATGCCTGCGCCTCCTTAAATGACGATATTGATCTCGGACGGTGGCGGGGGAAGTTCGCTCACCTGTGCGGGACTGGCACCTTGCGTCCGGCTGCCATCCGCGATGACATCGGATACCCATTGAAAGAATTGCTCAAAACCGGGCCCGTCTAGCGTATCTAGCATCGCGACAGAGGTGCAGAATCGTTTCAGCGCAGTGACATCCGCCGATGGTCCTGCGCCACAACCGACCATGGCCGCAAAACCGGCAGACTTGATCGCCTCTACCTGTTCATTAAATGTCTGCGTGTCAGACGGTTTGCCATCTGTCATCACAAATAGCAGCGGCGCCCAATCGCCATTGCCGTCCTCGTTGCCGACGCGAACCTCTGATTTGACCTTCTGACCGACCGTTTTCAACGCCTCGCCAAGGAATGTTGGGCCGCTATCGGGTGTCTTCAAATCAACGGCCGGGAACTGATCAAGTGGGGTCAGTTCCTGCATGACCCGGGCTTCAAGGTCGAAGGTGATCAGGCTGATATGCACCGTGTCAAGCGCATGTGGATCCTGCCGCAATGTCGAGAACAACACCTGCATAGAGTTGTTGACCGCGTGAATCGGTTCACCGCGCATGGAGCCACTGGTATCAAGCAGAATATAAACAGGCAGACGGCGCATGTGACCTCGCGGCTTGTCGGTTTTTCGGGCAACCTTATACAGCAATCAGGCAGAAGTAGGGCAGGAATACAACCCAAAGTCGCTATCGCAATATCGGGCCCAGATGGCCAGCAACGACATAACCGATTGGATTTGCTGCATCCAACAACCGGGACTGTAATTGACAATGGCTGAAACAAACGAAACACTCTGGCTCAGGGGGATGTGGTTGTTTGCACACTGGAGTTGAAAAAGGTCTGGCTTATTGCTTTGACAGACTGTCTAGGACATCAAGTTTGGTCGCGGTTTTCACCGAGCCAAACGATCATGGGCGCATCGCATCATCACTGTTTCTGCCAGCAAGGCAGATGCGCATATCCCAAAAAAAGTAAGAAAATGGACGGGTTGCGCGCAGCGATCCGGAGCGAGAACACCAAGTTAATGCATCAAATCACAAGGGAGAATATGATGTTTTCGAAGTTCAAATTTGCTGTTGCCGGGGTGGCTACTGCAGCCTTTATGGCCCCTGCCGCCATGGCGGAAGAGTTCATCACAATCGGCACCGGCGGCGTTACCGGCGTTTATTACCCAACAGGTGGTGCGATTTGCCGTTTGGTGAACAAGGGTCGCCGTGATCATGGTGTCCGGTGTTCTGTCGAATCCACGGGTGGCTCGGTCTACAACATCAACACGATCCGCGAGGGTGAGCTGGAATTCGGCGTTGCCCAATCCGATTGGCAGTATCACGCTTTTAACGGCACGTCGCGGTTCGAAGAAACCGGTCCTTTTGAAGGTCTGCGCGCCGTCTTCTCTGTCCATCCGGAACCCTTTACTGTCGTAGCACGCGCCGATAGCGGCATCGCCACCTTTGAGGACCTCAAGGGCAAGCGCGTCAATATCGGCAACCCTGGTTCCGGTCAGCGCGGCACGATGGAAGTGCTGATGGAAGCACTTGGTTGGACAACTGGCGATTTCGCGCTGGCGACAGAGCTGAAAGCATCTGAACAGTCTGCTGCACTGTGTGACAACCAGATCGATGCAATGGTTTACACTGTTGGTCACCCGTCCGGTTCGATCCAGGAAGCCACAACCGCTTGCGATTCCGTGCTGGTTGAAGTGTCTGGCGATGTTGTGGCCAAACTGATCGAGGATAACTCCTTCTACCGGACGGCCACGATCCCAGGCGGCATGTATCGTGGCAATGATGATGACACGACGACATTCGGTGTTGGCGCGACCTTTGTCAGCTCTGATTCAGTATCCGAAGAAGTTGTCTATACGTTGGTCAAATCTGTCTTTGAAAACTTCGACGATTTCAAAGGTTTGCACCCAGCTTTCGCGAACCTGACACCAGAGGAAATGTCATCCGCAGGTCTGTCTGCGCCACTGCATGACGGCGCGGCTAAATACTACAAGGAAGCCGGGCTGATCGAATAACCACGATCACCCAGACAAAACTTCCGGGGGCGGTGCGCTGCCCCCGGGAACAACAAAGACAAAGCCAGCCGGAAACCGGCGACAGGGGGACGACATGGTTGACACCGACAAGCGCGCACTTAGCGAGGACGAACTACAGGAACTGGTCGCAGCAAGTGACAGTGGTGCCCGCAGCCCGACCGGCACAGTAGGCACGTTTATTGCGGCAACGGCGCTGATCTGGTCTATTTTCCAAGTCCTGCTTGCCTCGCCAGTGGCCCCTTACGTGCTGCCCGGTGACTTGATCAACAACTCCCGCCAAATCCATTTGGCCTTCGCCATCTTCCTATCTGCCATGGCCTATCCGTTGTTTAAATCCAGCCCGCGCGATGCGATCCCCTGGTATGACTGGTTCCTAGGGATCGGTGGAGCGTTTCTCGCCCTTTACGGCTACTTTTTTTACGACAAGATTGTTAGCAATGGCGGTCTGGCCGATACTGCTGACGCCTATTTCGCGCTCGCTGGGCTGATTTTCCTTTTCATTGCCGCCTACCGGACCCTGGGACCGGTGATGGTGCTGCTTGCTATTGTCTTCCTATGCTACGTTTTCTTTGGGTCCTCGGAAGTGGTCCCGGATCAGATCCGCTGGGCTGGTGCGTCCCTGCGCAAGGCGATGAGCCATATGTGGATCACATCAGAGGGCGTGTTCGGGATCGCGCTTGGTGTGTCGACCAAGTTTGTGTTCCTCTTCGTCCTCTTCGGCGCACTGCTCGATAAGGCGGGTGCGGGCAATTATTTTATCAAGATGGCGTTTGGCGCACTTGGCCACCTGCGCGGCGGTCCCGCCAAAGCTGCAGTTGTCGGCTCTGCTGCGACCGGCCTGATCTCTGGTTCATCTATCGCCAACGTGGTCACCACGGGGACATTCACGATCCCACTGATGAAGCGTGTCGGCTTTAGCGCTGAAAAGGCTGGTTCGGTGGAGGTGGCATCTTCCGTTAACGGACAGATCATGCCGCCAGTAATGGGGGCCGCGGCCTTCCTGATGGTGGAATATGTCGGCATCTCATATGTCGAGGTGATCACCCACGCCTTCCTACCTGCCGTGATTTCCTACATCGCGCTGGTCTATATCGTTCACCTGGAAGCGGTGAAAAACAACATGCCAACCATCGGCAACAAGGTTGTATCCATGGGGCGGACGATTGGCGGTATGTTCGCCTTCTTCGCTGGTTTCGCGCTGCTGTGCTATGCAACGCAATATCCAGTTAGCTGGATTGTTGCACTTGTGCCAAACGGGGCAGGGTGGGCTCTGGCCGCGATGCTCGGGCTGGTATATCTGGTCCTGATTTATCTGGCGGCGCAGACCGATGACCTAGAACCGGATGACCCCAATGCAGAGGTCGTCGAACTGCCTGACCTCGCCAAGATCTACAAATCCGGCCTCTATTACTTGCTGCCGATCATCGTACTCGTCTACTTCCTGATGATCGAACGTAAATCGCCGGGCCTGTCCGCCTTCTGGGCAACATTTCTGCTGTTTGGTATTCTGCTGACCCAGAAAACGCTCAAGGCGATGTTCCGGGGTGAGACAGATGCCATCAGCCGCCTGAAAGATGGTTTGATCGACCTGATTGATGGGATGATCGACGGCGCACGCAACATGATCGGGATCGGTCTGGCGACAGCCACTGCAGGGATCATCGTAGGGACCGTATCACTGACCGGGATCGGGCAGGTTATGGCCGATTTTGTCGAATTCCTGTCTGGCGGAAACCTGATCCTGATGCTGGTATTCGTTGCTATCCTGTCGCTGATCCTTGGGATGGGCCTGCCGACGACCGCCAACTACATTGTTGTGTCATCGCTGATGGTCGCAGTTGTGGTTGAACTTGGTGCGCAATCGGGGCTGGTTGTACCGCTGATCGCTGTCCACCTCTTTGTGTTCTATTTTGGGATCATGGCGGATGTAACGCCGCCTGTGGGGCTCGCCAGTTTTGCTGCTGCGGCTGTCTCTGGTGGCGATGCAATCCGTACCGGATTCACGGCATTCTTCTACAGTCTACGGACCGTGGCGCTGCCTTTCGTGTTCATCTTCAACACTGATTTGTTGTTGATCGATGTGACGCTGACCCAAGGTATAATCGTTTTCATTGTTTCAACCATTGGGATCCTCGTCTTTACGGCCGGGACCATGGGATGGTTCATGACCAAAAGCCGGATCTGGGAAACGGTCGCATTGCTGCTGATCGCCTTTGCATTGTTCCGGCCGGGGTTCTTCATGAACCAAATCCAGCCGCCGTTTGAGGATATCGCACCAGCAGCCTTTACCGAAGCGCTTGGCAATGCCGAACCCGGCAGCAGCCTGCGGACGGTCATCAGCGGACCCGACTTTGACACGCTGGAAATGAAAGACCTGACCGTGCCACTGACTGTGCCGGATGTGGAAGGGGCAGAGGCGCGGCTTGATGCGCTGGGTTTCATCCTGATCCCTGAAGGCGATGTGCAGCGATTGGATGAGCCCGGCTTTGGCACGGAACTGGCGGATGCGCTGTCATCGTTTGATTTCTACAGCGATGATGCGGTGGCCGTCACCAGCGTGCAGGCAACGGCGAACCAGCTGCCCAAGGAACTAATCTTCATTCCGGCATTGCTGTTGCTCGCCTTGATCGCCGCGCTACAAATGCGGCGGGCTGCACCGGTCCGCGAAGGAGAAATGGCATGACCAAGACTGTCCTCTGTGCTGTTGATATCAACCGCTCTGAAGAAGAGCAGAAAATCGTCAAGCAAGCCGCCAAACTGGCCGATATGGATGGCGCGCAGCTTGATGTGATTTCTGTTGTTCCTGACTATGGTGCATCGGTCGTAGGGGCCTATTTTCAGGACCACCATGTGGCGACCGCTCAAGAAACGGCGGGTGAACATCTCAACGCGCTTGTCGAAAGTGCTGTGGGCGCTGAGCGCAACAAATCGGTGCGTCATGTAGTGGCCGTTGGCAAGGTTTATCAAGAAGTGCTCAAGGCGGCAAAGCTGTGCGGTGCTGACCTGATCGTGATCGGCGCACATGACCCGGATCTGAAGGATTATCTGCTTGGGCCGAATGCGGCCCGGATCGTGCGGCATTCGGAATGTTCGGTTTTCGTGGTGCGCCACGACAGCTAAGGCACGCTAAAGACGGCGGTTTTCGTTTCAAACGCGCGCGGACTGGGGTTCGTGTGCGTTTTCTCTTGGCTGATAACGGTGGGCGGCGAGGCGCGGCGCAAAGGTGACAGTTTGGAATTCTTCGGCAGTAAGACAAAATTCCCGCGCTATGGATTGACAGGGCACATCCGAACATCGCCTTATTAACGGATATTAAGAAACACTGATTTTGGATATGAACGCATGGCGAAGAAAATCCCGAATGTCGCACAAGTTCTGATTGAATACCTCAAGCTTGAAGGCGTTTCGCATGTCTTCGGTGTCCCGGGCGGTGGCCTGATCGAGATGCTTGACGAATTCTACGAACAGCGCGGCGAAATCGACTACGTCGTCTGTCGCCAGGAAACTGGCGCTGCCTATATGGCCGATGGATATCATCGTGCCACGGGCAAGCTGGGCGTTGTCATGGTGACAACCGGCCCGGGCGCCACGAACGCGCTGACAGGCGTAATGAACGCCGAAGCCGGGGGCGCTGCCGTGCTTGCGCTGACAGGCGAGATTGCAGAGGCTTATGCCGGCATGGGGTATCTGCAAGAGGGCATTGATGGCAAACTTGACGTCAATCAGATCTATCGGGCCTCCTGCGCCAGTTCGACGATCCTGTCCAACCCCGTCAGCGCCCAACGGCTGATTGAGGCCGCGTTGCGCACCGCGATGAGCGTCCCGCACCATGCCGCGCATTTGTCGCTGCCAGTGGATGTGACGGGAAAACCCGCGACCAAGCTACAACAACCCGGCAAGCTGCCGGAGCCAATCGATATGCCTGACAGCCCCGCCCGATACCGGACCGCCCCGTCAGAGGCACCGCTGCGCAAGGTCGAGAAAACACTGGAACTACTGGCCGCCGCCAAACGGCCACTGATCATGCTGGGCAATGGCTGCCGGGAGGCGCTACGCGATCCGGGGACCCTGCAATCCTTCACCCGGTTTGTAGAAGCGCGGGGCATCCCCGTGATCACAACCGCTGACGGGAAGGGGATATTCGACGAAGATCACCCACTGTCCCTGCGGATGTTCGGCATCGCGAACTGCATCTGGCCATACTACTGGATGAACCAGGACGACCCAAAATATGACGCTCTGCTGGTGATCGGGTCGGGCATGGGCGAATTGGCCACCAACAAGTGGAACCCGATGCTGATCCCCGATGGACCGCTGATCCAGCTTGATGCATATCAACGGATCATTGCCCGCGACTTTCCGGTCGATCTGGGCATCGTTGGTGAGGCCGGGGCTTTCATCAACGCGCTGGCGCGATTGTCGGGGGAGGCACCGCCGCCACCGGATGAAGTTGCCGAACGCAAGGCGAAGGTGGCGGAAATCAAGGCAGACCATTCGCCGTTCTTTTCCGATGACGAATACGAATCCGAGGCCGAACCTGTTCAACCCGCTGCGCTATGCCGTGTGATGCAAGAGGTCCTGCCACACGACGATACGATCATCATGCTGGATGCGGGCAACTGTGTGGGCTGGGGCGCGCATTACCTTGTCTCCAAGCCGGGGTTCGAGGTGCATTCATCTTTGGACATGGGGCCGATGGGCTTCGCGTCTGGTGCGGTGGTTGGTGCCAAGGTCGCGCGGCCTGATGCCACTTGCGTTGCCTTTACGGGTGACGGCGCGTTCATGATGCAAGGCACTGAAATTTCAACGGCACAGCGCAACGGGATCGGCGCGATTTGGGTTGTGCTGCATGATGATGATCTATCCATGGTCAGCCAGGGGATGGAACATTTCAAAGGGGGTAAGCCCACCGCATGGAGGGAAATGTTCGATCTTGGCACACCCAACCTCAAGAAATTCGCCGCCGGTTTGGGCGCAGATGCCTATAGTGTGAAATCACCTGGTGAATTTGCAACGGCACTGAAAAAGGCGGTCAAACGCGCCGATGCAGATAAGAAACCGCAAGTTATCGTCGCGCAAATCAACCGTAAGGCGGAACCGCCATATTACAACCCACTTTATGTGCCGACCCGTCAACAGGCACGCAAACTGACAGGACAGGAAGACTGACATGGGCGATATGATTGACTTTGCGATTGTGGGCGGTGGTGCATCGGGAGTTTACACAGCCTGGCGGTTGGCACAGGCCTCTGATGATGAACTGCGTTGCATCCGGGAAAAGATCGGCGGTAAGGGGCCTTTGAAGATCACCATCTTCGAAGGGTCTGATCGGATCGGCGGGCGTTTGCTGTCGGCTTCGCCCGCCGATATGCCGGATGAGCCGATGGAAATCGGCGGTATGCGGTTTCTGGATAATCAACCCCTCGTGCGCGATCTTGTGGCCAAGCTCGACATCAAACACCACCCGCAAGTTGTTGATGATCCAAAGAACTTTGCATGGCTGCGGCGAAAACACTTTGTGCAGTCTGAGCTCTCCAAGCCCGATACCAAACTGCCCTACAACCTGACGGATATTGAAGGGGCGGTTGTCAAAGCCTCTGCCACCCCGGCTGAATTGATCTTTTGGGCAGTATATCAGGAGTTCCCCGAAATTAATGGGATGAAACCCGATCAGTTGGAAGAGTTTCTCCAGACCGCCAAGGTCGGGGGCAGGGACCTTTATGATGTCGGGTTCTGGAACCTGCTTTCGCGGCATCTAAGCCATGAAGGTCGGCAATTGGCGATCACCACCATCGGCTATGACGTGCTGGGTGCCAATGCAAATGCCGTCGATATCATTGCCGAGAATTTCGATTTCACGCCTGACACCAACTACTACCTTTTTGATGACGGGTTCGAGGCGCTGCTTTGGGAACTCGCCGAACAGTTCCAGAAATCCGGCCATGTCGAGATGGAAATGGTACTCGACAGCTTTGACGATTTCGATCTTGATGACGGCCACAAGGGCATGCGGCTGTCTTTTGAAACCGATGAAAAAGTTGACGCAAGGGCCATCGTTTTGGCCATGCCACAGGCCGCCATTCAAGGGTTGCGCAAGACTGGACCACTGCTTGACCCGCGCCGCGCACCCCATGTACCGATGATGCTGAACTCGGTTGAGGGCATCCCGCTTTACAAGCTCTTCCTGATCTATGAACAGCCATGGTGGAAAGAAAAATGCGGCCTGACCCATGGCCGGTCATTGACGGATATACCGGTGCGCCAATGCTATTACTGGGCCAGCAATGACAACGATTATTCGGCAATCATGGCATACAATGATCAGGCAAGTAGCAGTTTCTGGGGCGGTTACCAGACCGGGCCATTGGGACCGCGGGATGCCGAAGAAACGGTGCGAGGGGCAGAAGGACCAAAGCTGTTCCAGCGGCGTCATGATGAATGGAAGCCCCCCAAGGACCATCTGGCCGAGCGTCGTCGGAAAAATTGGGATGATCACAAGGCGCCTCATGAAATGGTTGTCGAAATGCACCGGCAACTGATTGAGATGCACGGCGTGGCTGACGCACCATTCCCCGTGGATGCCGCCTATATGGACTGGATGAACGCGCCTTACGGCGGGGCCGTCCATTTCTGGAATCCGGGTTACAAATCGTGGGAAATGGTGGAGCGTATTCCGCAGGCCGTCGATGGTGTGAATGCCTTTATCGTAGGTGAAGCTTATTCAACGACGCAGACATGGGTTGAAGGTGCATTCCAGACATCGGAAATCGCGCTTGGTAAATTGGGTATGGATAAGCCATCCTGGGTAAAAGAATAATTTGAACGGGTGAAGTGAGATGAGTGCATTTGTTCCACGTATATTGGGGACCGGGCATAGCGTGCCGGGCAAGATCCGTCTGAATGACGACCCGATTTTCGACTGGTTAAAGGAACATGACCCGCATGGGTCAGAACTTTTCGCCGGGTATGAAAAACGGCATGTGTTGTCAGACGGTGAAAAGATGATCGACATTATGCTGCCCGCTGCCCAATTGGCGCTGGACAATGCCGGGATCAAGGCCGAACAGGTTGATATCCTGTTGGGTGAAGGATCAATCGGTGACTATCGGACACCCAACACGATCAGCGAATTGCATCAGCGGTTGGGGCTTCCGTCACGGGCCTGGCCGTTACCGTTGCAGAACCATTTTTCGCAATTCAACGCCAGCATGATGTTTGCAGACGCGCTGATCAAGGCTGGGCGGGCCAATTACGTACTGATCGCGCTTGCTGATAACTGGACGCGTTATGTGGACTACAAAACACCACAATCCATTTCGGCCGCGGATGGTGCTGCGGCCTGCGTCGTTGGCCCATCCAACAACGCTGCCAAATGGACATTTGTGGACCAGGTGACCGTTGCGGATACATCCTATTACGGATCGATGTATATGGCTGGCGATCTGGAAAAGAAGGGATTTTCCGACGCGCGCGCCCAGTTCAACGGCCTACAACCAGGCGATTACAGCCATGCCTATTTCCATATCACCGAAAAGGGTATTGAAGGGTTCACAGAATTCGGGGTGAAGAAATCACCAGAGGTTGTTGCCGCCCTGTTGAAACGGAACCGCGTTGCAGCCAAAGACATCTGCCTTGTCACCCATCAGGCCAGCACAAAACTGATGGAACATTGGAAAGAGGTGATCCAGCCCGGTGCCTATGTCCAGACGATCAAGGAATATGCGAATATCGTGCAATGCAGCGTCCTGTTTAACCTCTCATGGGGCACCCAGAACGCGCCCGAGTTTACGCAGGATTGGCTCGTGGTACTATGTCTTGGCCCCGACATGCATGCCAATGCGGTCCTGCTGAGACGGAACGATTAAGATGACTCAGCCAATAGCCGATTGGCGACACTAACGGCCCCCCAATCACGATAGGCCGCGACAGCGTCTCGCAGGCGGTTATCACTGGGGGCGAGCCTAGCGGCATATTCCAGTGCCAAAGCGCGGTCTTGCAGCCAATGATCTGGGCCAAGCGTTTTTGCAACCGCAATCAAGCGATCAGCAGCGCTTTCGTCGCCCTGAATACCGGCCCAGATATAATTGGCCATGGTGGCCTTCGCGCCAAAGTTCTCTGCATGTATGGCGCTCCACCCGTTGAGCGTTTTGAGCTCTCGCTCAATTACGTCTGTTTCTGCAGCTGTGGCTGCGTCGCCTCCCAGAATCCGCGCAAAGCGGGCCAGCAGGGTATGGTGGATCAGGTCAACCTCGACAATTTGCCCGGCAATCGCGCCGCGCAGCGGTCCGATCTTGTCATGCCACGCAATTGCGCCATCCCAGTCACCAGCATAGCGATGAAGCCGAGCGCGAGCGGCAAGGTAGTATCCGGTCTGATTGACAAACTCTGTTTCCGCCACCCAACCGATATCCTTGGCTTCATCGATTGTGCCGTCGGAAAGTGAAAGCGGATCAACGGTCTGCGCCTGCAATGCCCGGGCAAATTGCTGTTCAAGATGCACATGCATCCGGGCATTGCGATGTAGCTGATGTTGCAAAGCTTCATTGCTATGCGCGATGACCTGATCCAGCGGTCGGCCAAGGGCGGCGCTGAGGATGACACCGCCCGCCACGTTATAGCTGGCATATTGCGGGTCGTCATCCTGCAATGCCCGCGCGGCCGCGGCCTGATTGATTTCGACACTATCATGCAAGGACGTACGCCAGTGGCTGTGGAACCAAGTGTCGATAAACCCGGCTGCGGGCAGTGCGCTACCGCCGGTTGCCGCGTCCAGATCAAGCGCGGCGCGGGACCACGCAGCCCCGGCAACGGGATCGCCAGTCAGCAAAGCACGGACGATCGAATACATGGAGAACGCATGCGGCGGCCCCGCTTGATTTTCCATGACGAGGCGCATCGCTGTGACGGACGCCCAGGCAAACATCTCAAACTGGTTGGACTGGAATGCGAAAGGGGCCGTTGACAAGATTGCCTGAAAGCTCAACGCTAGGTCATCGGGCGGCGGCTGCATCTTGGTCAACAGTTCAGTTGGATGTCTGCCAGCTGTCAGCTTTTCAATCTCTGCAATGCTCTGTTGTATTTCGCGTTGCAGGGCCGCTGGGGTGTCGGGCACCTTGACCCCTGCCGTGCGAATAGCACGCAGCCCAACTTGAACGGCATCCACGGCAAAGCCCTGACTGAACAGGCGCAGAGCTTCCTCCAAGAAACAGCCAACGGCGTTCTTGCGATGCCCGGCCTCCGACCAATGATAGGCAAGTTCCAGCAGTCGGCCAGCGCGGTCTTCGTTTGCGTGATCATTGATCCATTGTGCCACGCTGGCATGTAACCGGCGGCTTTGCTGACGGGGCATCTGGGAATGCGCCACTTCGCGTAAAATACCGTTTGCAAAAACAAAATCGGATTTCTCGCCCTGACGTTGCGGGACAAGAAACCCATTCACGACCTGCCGGTCCACCTGTGCTGCGATATCTGCGGCGGTGTTTTCGATCGGATGAATTGCGCAGAGGAGTTCAGTCGAAAAATCCATCCCGGCAACCGAAGCGACACGCAGCAATAATTGGTCAACCGGTTCTAACCTGTCAAATCGTTGCAGGACCATGCCATGCAACGTGTCGGGCAGGGCGGTCACGCCCAAAGCATCTGTTTGAGACAGTGATGCGGTTCCATTCTCGATCAGCAATGCACCTGCAGTATCAAGATTGCGCAACACCTCGGTGGCATAAAACGGATGCCGTTCGGTCTGTTCATCAAGTTGTTCAAATAGTGGCTTATCGATTGTCTCGCAGCCAAGGCGCATGCAGATCAATTCATGTAAACCGTCGCGTGACAGCGGGGTCAATCGTAAAAGCTCAAACCCGGCATCTTGGGCAAAATCGGCCCAACGATTGTCTGACATTGGCTGTGTCAGTACAACGATCATCAGACGGGGAACTGCATCAGCAAGTCGCGCCAGAACGCTGCGGGACGCAGTATCAAGCCACTGTGCATTGTCGACACAAAGACAGCTTTGGGTATCCGCCATCGCCTCCCCCAAAAGATCGACGACGAAATTCTGGATATGAATGGCCCGCGCCTGACCTGTCAGTTCTGCGGTGAGTGCATTTTCCGGCAGACCGGTTGGAAAGATCGCATTCAGGAAGGGTGCGCGGTCGCGTAACTGATAGGGCAGGTTCTCCGTGATCTTCTTTTGACGCCGGTCGGCTGACATCATGGGTTCGATGCCGAGGATCGCCATGACCAGATGGCGCAGCGCGCTATACGGTGCATCCTGCTCGATGGCAGAGGCAGCTACCGCTAGGTAGACACCGGCGTTTTCTTCGACATGGCTGCGCAGGTTCTGGGCGAGGCTGGTTTTGCCAAAACCTGACTCACCTTCAATGACAACGTTCGTGCCATAGATCCCCGAGCCGACCCGTCCCCAGCATTGGTGCAGTTTGTTCGTTTCGTGTTGGCGACCTGCAATTCGCTGGGTCTGCGTGCTGTCATGCTCGACCGCGCCGGGGGACCATGCCGGGGCTGGTGTGATCTCACCTTTGAACAACAGCATTGCGGGTTCAGCGGCGTATGACAGCTGTGCTTGTGTCGCACGCATCGTGCTGTCATCCACAAGGATGGCATTCTCATCTGCCGCAGCCAGCCGGGTGGATCGAATAACTGCATCGCCCAACACAAGGCTGCTACGCCTGTCATCATTGCCGACAATACAACACAACATTCGTGCGGTGGCGACACCCAAGCTGGATGTCACCCCACGCAATGCCAATGCGGTATGAATCTCGCGGGCAGACAACATTGCGCGCAGCGGGTCATCTGAATGGGCATCTGGCGGGGTCCCGAATGTCACAAGGACGGAAACGCCCTTCTCATCGACAATCACCTCTGCGACATAGCCATCCCTTGCATGGACAACATCTTGTATTGTCTGGACGATCTCGTTCAGACGGGCTGCCGCGTCGGTGGCACTTTGATCAAAGTCGGTTAGGTCAATACTGATCGCCGTTACCGGCCGCAGCTCTGCCAAGAATTCCAACCCAACACTTTCCAGCCAACCTGTCGCAAACCGCGGCATACGTGCAATAATCGCCTCCCAAGCATCCGGCGATGGAGTCGCCAGACGAGCCCGCTCAGATGTCTCAACAGATGGACAGATAAGCAGCTTGCGTGCGGCGAACGCACCAATCGGATCCGAAAACGCAGCGCGCTGGCACAGCGCTGCCGCCTCAGCTGTCAGTATTATGTCGTTGGGTTCCTTGATGTCGGCAATCCGACCTAGTTCCTGCAGCGCACTGCCCATGGACGTTGTCAGAAAACGGCCATGTCGGCCCCCTAATTCAACCGTCTGAAACGTCCCGACCGAAATATGATGGTTCAGCTCGAAATGAGCCTGCCCATTCGCCTGATAGCTGGCAAGATCACGCGCTGCCCCTACCGCAGAAAGAACGGCATCGGATAATGCCTCCGGATCGGTAACTGGCCAGACAGAGAGCAGACCATCACCAACAAAGGTGACCGGTTCACCGCCATGGCGCAGAACTGCATTGATTAACTGATCGTAATGCGCATTTAGCTTACCATGCAATTCGTCAACGCCTTCGGCGCCTTGCGACAGATAGTGACGCGTATGTTGCGAGAACCTCGAGACATCCAACCATAATAAGGCGACCTGTCGTTCGACTAAAGCATCACCGATGTCCCCATCGGGCGAAATCGCAAGCGCCGTACGAAGTTCGGGCGGCAAGAAGCTAAGCGCCTCACTGAAATGCGACTGGTCGGCTTGGTGCATGAGGTAACTTTCGCAGATTGCGCCATTGGCGCTGCCCTATGATAACTGCGAGAATTCCGTCCAACAATCAAGCATGGCAGAGCAACTGGCCTATTTCTCTGGTTGCCCTGTGTCCTAACGGATCCACATTGTTGGCGAATTACTGCGCGCTGTCCTCGGCTTCCACCGGACCACCCGTCCACTATGGGACGCCGTAGCCGTTCACCATGGCAACGTCCACATCATCGACCGTTTTGGCGACATCATTGGATGTGTTGGTGGCGACGATCGCTTCCGGGCGGATCACGGCCTCGATATTGTCATACACATCGTATGTCATTTGGACATCCTCGAAGACTGCTGCGATTATCATTAGATGACGATCTGCCAGAGTGGTGAATCTGGTGGCTGTGTTGAACTGCTCGAGAGAAACTTTTGCATCAGTGGCAAAAGGATCTCACGACGTTGGGCATCACGTATCACATGACGCGTAAAATTCTTGATTTCGGGGAGCGTTATGTAATTGCGGGTTTTTCGCATAACGCTTAAGGAAAACCGTTGGTATTTCATGAAAGCGAATTTTTCCAATCCCAACGGTTGTCCAATGCACACATTGAGCCAATGCAGGTGGGTTTTGAGTGTATGATCTGACCGACAAATTCACTGATTTTCGTCGTCCAACAATCGATATCGTTGGCGGTAACAATCAGGGCACCGAATTCCGTATGGTCCCGCAAGCCATCGACACCACTAGAAATCAGGGTGCGGCCAGCGGCAAGTGCTTCGATGGCGACCAAACCGTAGGCTTCCCAGCGTGACGGCATCAGGACCACGTCTACTGTTTGGTAGGGCGCTGTCGGCGTTTCCGCAAAGCCTTCAAAGATGATACGTGGATCGTTCTGGGCCAGGGCGCGCAGGTTGGTTTCTTCTGGTCCCTGGCCAAAGATTGACAAGCGCAGGTCGTCCCCTTCAACCTTTTTGAACGCAGAAATGAGCACATCAAACCCTTTTTGTTTTTCCAGTCGTCCAATCGCGCCGAAATGTTTAACAGGGCCCGTCGCTGACGGGAGTGCCGTAAACGGTGCCAAATCGACGTAGGACCGGATGACCGTTACTTTTGACCTTTCGACATAACTTTCCTCTTTCAGCCATTTGCCTTGCCCGTCACTCACGGCAATGACTTTGTCAAACAATCGAAATCCTGTCCGCAGCAGCGTGGCGAACCGCTGTTTGTTGGTGACGTTGTGCTGCACAAACCCGCCGGTATAACTATGTTCGACATGAAAGAGTTTCGTGGATGGATGCCTTGCCCGAAGTGCCATCAGGGCCGGCAGGGTCCGCCAGCTGATTGATAGATGCGAAACAATGACATCTGCTTGGATATGGCGCAGGGATATGCGGCCACGTTTAACCGTGCGCACCTTATGGTCTGCGTCCTGCGCCAGCTCAGGCGATTGGGTCAGGTATTCCAAGACCCGCATGACGCCGCCCGCGGTGGTGTCATCAATCAGGTGTACGACCTTTGGGTGTTGGGTGCTGTTCATGCCGCTTATCCCTTACGCATTGCGGCCAAGCCGCGCAGTGTGCCCGCGCCGATCATCCGCATGACCTGTAAAGCGGCATAAGTTTCGATGGACTTCCGGGGCTCTTCCAAAAAGGTGCGCTTTGATGTTTTTAGCCAGGCGTCGGCCCAATGTTTTGCTTTCGGAATGTCAAAATCGCTGATGGCGCGGCGGCACAGATAACGTCGCTGATAAGCTCTGGCGAGGTCTGCGTTTTCGGCAAAGAACTCGGGCGCCAGTGGCGTCAGTTTGTCGATCATGCGTTCCCAGGCAGCCAGTTGCTTGTCTGTCCCCGCTGAAAGGCCACCCTGATTGATCCGGTAGCGCGTCAGCAGACCTTCTACCCCTGCGAACACCCAATCGGTCGTTAACGCGATCCGTAGCCAGCATTCGATATCTTCGGATTGCCGGAAGGTTTCGTCAAAATACCAATCGCGCTGCGTTTCATGCGCGGGGCGGTAGGCAATATCGTCAAAAACGGCACGACGGATGACAGGCGCAGAACCGTTGCCAATCGGGTTTCGTCTCAGGATATGGCTTGCGGTGACGCCGTCCAGACGGGGACGTTGCGCTTGTGGCATCGGGCGGCCGTCATCATACATCAGCTGCGATCCGGCGTAGCTGACGCCGACATCGGGACACGCATTCAGATGGACGACATGGGTTGCCAATTTTGTAGGTTCCCACAGATCATCGGCGTCGCAGAACCCGATATATTCACCTTTTGCGGCGGCGATGCCGCTGTTGCGCGCACCTGCCAGACCCCGGTTGGGTTGTTGGATGATGCGCAGGCATGGATCGTCCGCAAAGCTTTCTGCGATCCTCACGGTGTCATCGGACGAACCGTCATCGACAACGATGATTTCGTAGTTTTCATAGGTCTGCGCGCGCAGGGCAGTCAGGGTTTCGGCCAATGTGGCACTGACGTTGAAGGCTGGTACAACAATAGAAGCAAGGGTCATTGGGTCGTCCTTTACTGAGAGAAAAGTGCGCGAGCGAAACGGCGCGGTAAAACGAGATTGGAGACTGCACCGATCAAGGTCAGCGCACCGCGGCGGGGCGGGTTTAGGAAGCCCGATGGGCTTTGCCGTAAGCCGCGAAACGCGGTCTTTGCGGCCCAGAGTTTATCCTGTCCCAGTCGCAGCGCCCGTCGGGCGAGATAGCGTTGGTACACGGCTTCGGCCTTGGGTGACGGGGTGACGCCGAATGTCTTGGCGGTCTGAATGGCATGTTGGCGGCCAGCCTGCATTGCTGTAAGGTCGGCGGATAACCCATTGGGGTTGCTGCGATACCAGGTTTGCAGGGCTTGCATTCCACTGACGGAGGCCCCTTGACCCACAAGACGGATCAGCCATTCAAGATCTTCGTTGTGGACAACCTGTGGATCAAAACCGCCGAATTTTTGAAAGCTATCCTTGCGAATGCTCAGGTTTGACATGGTACAAACGGGGTTTTCGCCCAGAAGCATATCAATCGTCAGCGGCGCTGTGGGCACGGTTGAAAAAACGGGGGCCTGTGCCGGATCATCGACGAAGAAGGCGATTTGACCGAAGACGGCATCATGCGGCGTGGTCTCAAACTGCTGCGCGACACCAGCTAGCTTGTCGGTGGCCCAGAGGTCGTCGGCATCGCAGAAGGCGATGTAAGTGCCTGCCGCCGTATAGCCGGCCCCAAAATTGCGGGCGGCACTTGGCCCTTTGCCGGGGTTTCGGACCAGCTTGATCCGATTGTCGCGCCGTCCAGCATCCGCAATCAGCTCCGCGGTCAGATCAGTTGAGCCGTCATCCACACAGATCAATTCCCAGTCCCGAAGCGTCTGTTTCTGGATGCTGTCGATGGTGTCGAGGATTGTGTGCGCCGCGTTAAAGCAGGGCATCACAATGGAAAATGCGGGCATGTTCAGGCGCCTTCTTTGGTGGGGCCAAGGTTGGCCAGAATGACGGGGAGGGAGGCGATGGACATCAGCGTGAAACAGGCGACGGCATATCCAGTGGCCACTGCCAAAAGGCCGTAGGGCACAAGCATGATCGTGCTGCATGCAAGGCCGAGGGTGATGCCGATTGTACCAACCAGCTCTGCTTGCGGGCGTCCTTCGCTGCGCAACCAGCCTGCGATGGCTGACCAGAGCGTTGTTGGGATTGCGACCAAGCAGAGTACGGACACGATGCTGGCGACTTCGTCCCAACCGGGGCCGAACAGGATCGGCACGTAAACCGGGGCCAGTGCCGCTTGGATCCAGACCGCCGGGGTGATCAGGCCAAGCCCCAACAGGATGCTTTGGCGCAGAGCGATAGCCTTGTCCTGCGCTTGGCTGAGGTGGGGGAATAGCACTGTCGAGAAGGCAGTGGAAAAGGCGTTGGACAGGCTGAGCCCGGCGTTGAAGGCCATGAAGTAAAGGCCAAGTGCCTCGGCCCCCATCATTGCCCCAATGATGATCTTGTCCGCCTGAAGGCGCAGCGCCTTGACGATTTCCACGCCCAGTACAGCCCAGCCGAATTGGATAAAGGGGGGCAGGGGCGTAAAACCCGCTTGGGCGTTCCGCTGCCAAGGGTGCAGCCGCCGCATCGCGATCAACCAGATCGGGGCGGCCAGCAAGCGGGGCAGGACCAACGCGATTGCGCTTGGCCAGAAGAAAACCAGAACGACCGACATGATGTTTGCGCCAACGACCTGTGCCCCAGCGATCCCTGCCGTGGCCCGCAGCTGACCGGCCCGCATGGCAAGGGCGGCTTGTACCAATCCGGCGGGCATGAATAGATATTCTGCGGCCAGGATTGTGATCAGCGTGAACAGCATCGCGCTGCCGCCGGTAGCATAGATCGCGGCACCGATGCCAACTTGCACGATGAACAGCCCCACACACCACGCCCAAAAAATGAGGTGGCCGGTGGCGCATGCCGCGTCCAGCTCATCGTCATGTGCCGCGATGATCCTTTGACCAACGCCGTTTTCGGTAACGGACTTTAAGACATCGCCAGCCGCAAATGCCGCAGCAGCAAGACCGATCTCGGTCAGCTCTAACGTGCGGGCGACGGCAACCACGACCAACAGACGCGAAGCTTTGGCCGCGACTTCTGACGCGCCATAAGCGATCAGATTTTGAGCAAGTGTCTTTGTGGTCCAGTGCATTACATGTGCTTTCGATTGCGTTGCCCCTTCCTAGCAACGCCAAACCACCTCCGTCTTTGTCCTGTAAGGCCAGTCCAACGGGGCAATGGGGCACTGCGGTATCCATTTGGATAGGTTCACCCCCTGATTGCATCATGGACCGCCCGGTCATCTTGGCCTAACAAAGGGGAAGTATTTTTGTGAGCGGAGTGCCATATGCCAGCGCGTACAATTTTTCCTGGCTTTGCGACGGCGTTTCTGAGCTGCTGCGCAACTTATGATGTGCCTGACAACCTTGAACCTGTGGCGGTTGGTGATGGCTACCAGGCGCAATACAGAGACATTGATGTCACCCGCGACGATGCAGGATTTCTAAGATCCGCGCGCATCAACGAAAGCAAGTGCCTGCCCCTTCGCGGTGGTGTTGAGGCCGTACAAAATGGCGGCAAAGGGTCCGGTTTTTCGGCAGCAGCGTTGAGGGGAGAACGGCTGACGCGCAATGATCTTGTCGATATTCGCGTAGGCGATGATGAGACCTTCAATGGGGACTATGTCATATCCCGCGATGGGACGCTGAAATTGCCGTTTCTGCGCCCCATTCCCGCGCAGGGGCGCACCACAGATCAGATTGAAGATGATATTGCGCGCCTGCTTTTGAGGGACGCATTTTATGACGAACGCCCTCGAATCTCGGTGCGGATCGCTGATTTTGCCTCGGTGACTGTGGGCGTGTCGGGGGCCGTTTTCGAACCCCATTCGGTCGAGATTGGCGGAGTATCCGGGGATCAGGTCGATGGCCGCAGGCAAGATGCGCTGGGTGCGTCCAGTGAGGGGCGTAATTTGTCGGCCGCCTTGCGCGCGGCAGGTGGCGTGCGCCCAGACGCGGACATTTCTGCGGTTACGGTCCGGCGCGGGGCAACCTTTTATACACTGGATATGCGCGGCGTGTTTCAAGGGCAGAATGTCGTAGATATCATGTTGCTGACCGGGGATGAAATAGAAGTTGCCAGTCGCCAGTGTTTTCAGGAAGACCTGATGCGGCCAAGTCCCATCAGCCCCCCCGGTGTCAGCATGTTTTTGTCTAACCTGACGCAGCCGGCCACGAACAATGCGGCCTCGGCGATCGGACAAACGGTGCGCGAAGTCCCTTATGGCACGCGCTATATGCAGGCCGTGATTGACAGCAATTGTGTGGGTGGTGCTCGTGGGACAAGTGCGGATCGGTCATCGGTCTTGTTTTCGCGTAATCCCGTGACAGGTGTTTCCGTGGTTATTGAACGCGACATCGAGAATTTGTTGCGCCGCGCGGACCGGGACGATTTTGATCCTTATCTCTTGCCCGGTGATGCGCTTGCTTGTTACGACAGCGCGGTGACCAATGTCGCCGAAATCGGCCGGGTGATCGGGGTGATTGGTGCGGCAGCCTTGCTGAGCGAATGAGACTAGAGGGTGCGCTGAGCGTTCTGCCAGACGTCATCCAAAGCGGATACTAGTGTCATCACTGCATGATTGTCCCCATCCTTGGCCGCGTCTTCGATCGCAATCAAGGCAGCGTGGTACTGATCCGCCGCGAAAATCCCAGCACTGCCCGCGGTCTTGTGGCACCGCTGCGCGATGTCAGACAAAGACGGTGACGGCTTACCCGCAAGCCAAGTATGCAGATCATTGGCTTCGGCCACAAAACGATCCCGCATCGCGGCGTAAGCTTCATCGCCCAACACCTCGCGCATTTCATTGCTGTGGCGAGGCGGGGCGTCGGCGGCCTCGGACTGGATCACCTTTACCGCGATTTTGCTGATCTCGTCCCGCAATGCTGCACGTGACAGCGGTTTGATCAGGACCGCATCCATCCCGTCCTCCATAAATGCGGCCTGTTCTGCCGACATTGCGTTCGCAGTCAGGGCAATGATTGGCGTGGTTGCGCATGCGCCATTTCCCTGCCGAATGGCGCGCGTTGCGGCGCGGCCGTCCATGACAGGCATACTGATATCCATGAATATCAGGTCGTAGAGCGTGTCTTGGGTCGCCATGACGGCTTCTTTTCCGTTGTGGACCTCCTCAACGATGTGGCCATCAGCGCGCAGCATTTCGCGCGCAATCGCGCGGTTGATTTCGTTGTCTTCAACGACAAGAATTTTTAAAGGGACCGACGATTGGAATGCGAGCCTGATGTCCTTTTCCTCTTCAAACGGTGCGGTCACTTGCAAAGGTAAGCAGATAGTGAATGTGCTGCCGGTTCCAGGCGCGCTTTCTACGTCTATTTGGCCGTCGAGTGCCGCAACCGACCGCCGCACGATGCCAAGCCCAAGACCCGTGCCACCAACGGCGCGGTCATAGGCAACCGTGCCCGTGACAAAGTCATCAAAAATCCGACTTTGCAGTTCTGCATCCATCCCTTGACCGGTGTCGTTGACGCGAAAGACGATATTAGCCACATTGTTTTGCAGTTTTGCAACTTCCACACTGACGGTAACTTTGCCGTTCAGCGTGAACTTTACCGCGTTGCCGACCAGATTTATCAAGATGTGCTGAAGCGCATCTGGATCTGACTTGACCCAATTGCAGGGCTCTCCAATCCAGCTCCATTCAATCGTTGTGTTGTTTTGCGCAGCCATGCTGCTTTGGTTGTCGACGATGGATTGAATGAGGGTTGATAGGTTGATGGGGTCAGTTCGCAGTTCCAGACTGCCAACATCGTAACGTGACAGATCAAGGACGTCGGTGACGTGTTGCAACAACAGGCTGCCAGAGGTCTCCATGTTTTTGATGTAACGCAGTTGATTGGGGTTCAGCCGGGTATCCTGAAGCAGGTTCAGGTTGCCCAGTAAGCCATTCAACGGCGTTCTGATTTCATGACTCATGGTGGCGAGAAACTCAGTCTTGAGCCGGTCCGCTGCCAGCGCCTGATCGCGCGCTGAAATCAATTCCTTTTCGGCGGCCACACTGGCGGAAATATCCCGCAAAAAGGCTACGAAAATAGTGCCTTCGTTGGTTTCAGCGGTTTGAATGGCAAGTTCAACAGGAAAGATTGAGCCATCGCTATGCTTGGCCTCTAGCTTGACGCGTCCTTTGCCGACAACACGTTTTTCGCCACCTTGACGCATCCGTTCCATACCTGTCTCGTGGGCATCAAGCATGTGGTCAGGAACGATCAACGGGCCCAGTGGTTTGCCCAGGACGTCTTCCGCCATATGACCAAAGATCGTTTCTGCGGCAGTGTTGAAGGCCAGTATGTTGCCGGTTTCATTCGCGACGATCACGCCATCCAGTGAAGTTTGAATGACAGTGTCCATTCGCGCGGCAGTTTCCTCAACCTCGCGCTGACGCTGGGTCCGTTGGATGTTCAGGCGGCGCAGGTAAAATATCGTTGTGCCAAGTGCCGCGATCAAAAACGCCACGGCCACCGCCAGTTTGATCAGCGTTTGCGCAAAATCTGCCCGACGCTCGCCTGCTCTGACAGTAAAAAAATGCAGCGCTGAGGTCGCGACTTGGCGGACGTTGGCCCGGGTGCTGTCGATTTCCGCGGCGATTTGGGGTCGAGCAGATCGGAAAGCTGTGTCGTCTGCATCGACAAATGGAACAGTTTCATCGAGGAAACTGCGGATTTCGGTCAAGGCACTTTGGAAGTGTGGGACGTCCATCAAGGGCCGGTAAGCGGCTGCCGTTTCGATGGTTGCCACGCGGCTGTAGAAGACATCAAAGCGCTGGCGGACCTCGGCCAGATCTTCGGGCGTGCCGGAATCGGCTGTGCTGAGGCTTGTGGCGAAGGCGAGGAATTCCACTTCGGTCTGCGCCAGATGCCATTGCAGATTGTCAGAGCGCGCGGTTTCCAACTCTTCAAGGTCTTCTGCAACAGAGAACCCCAAAAACACGATGGCTGCCAAAACGATGAAACCCACCACGGCGATATTGCCACGGCGGGTCCATTTGGCGGGTATCTTGGTCTCTGTCAACGGCGATCCCTTTCGATCCTGAGAACCGTGTTACTCGACGATTTCCAAACGGTTGAGTTGCCAGATACTACGCGCATAGATGACCTCAGATTGATAGTTAGTGCTGCTGTCGTAGGGGTAGACTATCCACAATGGGCCTTTGTCGCGCACAGACATGGCGCTGCCATTCATCTGATACGCAATGATCGGTCCGCTAGGAACGGCATCCGATACGGGAATTTCGACCGTATAGTTATTGATTGCGGTGGCCAAAATGGTGCCCTCGCTGACGCCAAGTTGGGCCAACAAAACTTCGAGTGAGACGCCTTCGAAGGTTTGCTTGCCTTCGGTCCAGATGGTTGTCGTTTCGATCATGGTAGCATCGATTTGGGACAGCATCTCGACATCGAATTGGGCCGCGTCATCAACATTTGTCGTGGTAATGGCCCCGCTGACTGTCAGCACAACAGCGTCTTGAGGCATATCCAACGTGTCGGCATAGCTGGCGGGTGCCGATAAAATCGCCAGCACGGCGGCTAGGTTCTTGAAAATAGTTGTCATGGGTCGGCTCCGGTGAGTGGCGTTGAATACATCCTGGCACAAAACCATTTCGAACTCACGAAGGCAGACGGATAGCCACCTATCCGTTCGGATAGGTGGCCAGACATCAGGCAACCTGAGACAGGTTTTTCTGACGCCCCCTGAGGAACTGGTCATATTCGGCACGCAATTCAGGATGATCGAGCGCGAAAGTGGTGGTAGCTTGCACGAAGCCCTGGACTGAGCCGCAGTCAAAACGTTCTCCGTCAAAGCGGTAGCCGGTGACACCTGCGTTTTGGACGTCTGCGTTGATGGCGTCCGTCAGTTGAATTTCCCCACCTGCACCCGGACCCTGATCGGCGAGCCGGTCAAAGATGGATGGCTCCAAGATGTACCGTCCCACGACCGCCAGCGTTGATGGCGCGATGTCGGGGCGGGGCTTTTCGACCAAGCCATGGGCCATAGCGCATTTGGCATTCTCCGTCTCGACATCTAAAACGCCGTAGGATGATGTCTCGCTACGATGCACGTTCATCGTGGCCACCATGTGCCCACCCTTAGATGAGTGTGCGTCAACCATCTGAGCCAAGGCACCGCGTGGCGCGCGGATGACGTCGTCAGGCAAAAGCACCGCAAAGGGTTCATCGCCGACGGCGCGCGCCGCAAGTTTGACGGCATGCCCCAAACCCTTGGGTTGGCTTTGGCGGATGAATGTCAACGCGCCTTCGGGCATGCGGGTCGGTTCGAGTGCAGCCAGCGCTTTGGTTTTGCCGTTCTTCTCCAAACGCTGTTCCAAGGCGGCGGCCGTGTCGAAATAATCCTCCAGCGCGCCTTTGCCTGCTGCTGTGACAAAGATGAACTCTTCGATGCCAGCCTCGCGGGCCTCGTCAATCGCGTATTGGATCAACGGGCGATCAACAAGCGGCAGCATTTCTTTTGGAATGGATTTCGTGGCAGGCAGAAAACGGGTGCCCATGCCTGCGACGGGGAAGACGGCTTTGCGAATACGGGTCATTGGAAAGTCCTTTCAGTTGTATTGGATTAGTAGGCGCCACGGCCGGATGCGACGGCGCGGAAGGTCATGAGGATCAGGATGAAATCAAGCAGCATGGTGCGTGAGCTGACATAAGCCAGATCCATCTCGACCATCTTGTCGAAACCGATATTCGCGCGGCCAGAAACCTGCCAGATGCCCGTGATGCCGGGTTTTACTGCCAGCCTACCAAATGCGCGGGTCGGATATTGGGCGACTTCACGGGGCAGGGCGGGTCTTGGGCCAACAATCGACATGTCTCCGCGCAGCACGTTGATCAGCTGCGGCAGCTCATCGATGGAGGCGCGGCGGATAAACCGACCAACCCGCGTAATCCGTGGATCCGTACGGGACTTAAAACACACCCCATCGCGGTCCGAGTCTTTAAGTATCTCGGCCTGCCGGGCCTCGGCGTTCTGATGCATCGACCGAAATTTCAGCATCGAGAATTTTTCACCATTTTTGCCAATGCGGGTTTGCCTGAACAGGGCAGGGCCTCTTGTTTCGACTTTGACAGCGATGGCGGTCGCTGCAAAGACCGGGAAAAGGGCAAGCAAGGCCAGCGCTGAAATGCTGATATCCATTGCGCGGGTTGCGATGTGCCGCCCGGGGGTTTGCTGCAGGGTTTTTGTGCCGGCACGCGCCAGAAATGTAGCATTGCCGATCAGGTAGCGACTGGCCAGGCGCTTTGGCTCCAGCGCCAAACGCCATACCCATTCCATCTTTGCCTTGCGCACGACTTTGGGTGCGCGTGTGACATTGCCCGCAAGAAAATCAAGTGCGGCACCGACGCCCAAACACAAACTGGCATCAAGCCGCTGCGCGTGGCGATCAATCCACATTTCCTGCATCGGCACGCCCAACGCGACGATCACGATATCGGCGCGGCTTGCGTTGATGTCGGCGACCACCAAATTGGGATCAAGCGCGCCGACAAAGCCGTCTCTTGTGCCTGCGATGCGCAAGTGGGGAACATCTTTTGTCAGTTTCTCCGCTGCGGCTTCAGCGGTGCCGGGTGTGCCGCCGAACAGATAGACGGATTTGCCCATGTCTGCCGCCTGCGCCAGCAGCAATGGGATAAGATCGGTGCCGTTCAGGTTGGCGGCCAGTTCGTGACCGGTCATTTTACCTGCCAGTTTCACACCGATACCATCAGGCAGTAATACATCTGCCCGACGCACAGCATTGGCGTATTTGTGGTCTTTCGCCATCACATTACAACAATGGGCGTTCATGAAGAAAGCGGCGCGGCGTCCAGGTGCCAGCAGGGCATTAATCGCTGTCTGCTGATTGGCATCGACCAGGGTCAGACCCAGCGCGGGCAGATATGTGGTCTTCGTACCGCTGCGTGTTTCCAGCGGCGTGGCTTTGAGAAAGTCGATTTTGCTGTGTTGCATCTGGGTCGTCCTTAGGTTTGATTTCTGTTGACCTAAGGTTGTGGAAAAGGCTGTGATCGCTCAACGAAGCGACGGGACAGGTGCGTGGGTCAGAAGGGAGCGGATTGGCGCTGATGTGCGCAATTCTCTTCAAATTTGATCGAAAGCTATCCAACCGGGTAGGGTGCATCACCGAATTCGCGGGTGACGCCGCACACCTAAGGGGTGTATGATCAGCGCACGCGGGGGCGTGTGTGTTTAAAAGGAAAAATCTGTGCGCGTACTCATTGCCGACGATCACGACCTGTTGCGGGACATGCTGGTTTTGTATTTGCAAAGCGAAAACGGCATCGAAACAGCCGCCGTCGGGACGCTAGACGAGGCCCATACACGCATCACATCCGATGAGCCCTATGATCTGATCTTGCTGGACTACAACATGCCCGGTATGAATGGGCTCAGCGGGTTAACCCAGACACTTGAGATGGAGGGCGGCCAGCGGGTGGCCCTTATTTCCGGCGAGGCGAAACGTGACATCGCCGAACAAGCGTTAGAAGCCGGGGCCGCCGGATTTGTTCCCAAGACGTTGTCGGCCAAATCCATGATCAACGCCGTCCGTTTTATGGCCATGGGTGAACAATATGCGCCTGTTGATTTCATGACAGCGGTGGAAGAGACCCCAAGCAACCCATTGGCAGATAAACTCTCCACCAGAGAGCTTGAGGTTCTCAAAGGTTTGACTGAAGGCAAATCCAACAAGGAAATCGCCCGCGATCTGGATATTACCGAACCCACTGTGAAGCTGCATATGAAGACGCTGTTTCGCAAAGTTGATGCAACCAACCGCACGCAAGCGGCTTTGATTGCCCGCGAGGCTGGCCTGTTCTGAACTATCCGAACGGGTAGAAGGCGTGCCCCATTGTCCCGCGCACCAAGGCTTTCGCGTCAACGCAATCCAAAACCCATACCGCTAGTGTTATCAGGCAAGGAGATACCCGATGACAACAGCGACAGATCCACCACTCACGAACCTGGACGCCCCTAAACTCAAGGGACGGATAATGCGTGCAGTCATGGGCGGCAAATTGGCGGATTGGGGGCGGTTGCCCCGCTATATCGCGTTTGCACTTCTTGGCGGGGCGGCCATTTGGGGGCCGATCACAGGCTACCTGAAAACCGCTCCGCTTACCTATGAATCGACGACATCCTTGATTTTGCCGGGGTCGGGGGCATCGGCATCGATGAACCTGAGCGGGATCGGCCAAGCCTCTTCTTACGCGAACTCGGCCTTTGCCAGTAATGCGGTCAGCCCGACAGAGACTTATAAGCGCCTGCTAAATGCTGACCGCATTGTTGATGCGGCGGCGGACAGTCTTGATTTGTCGCGGGCTGATCTTGGCAGGCCCCGGGTCAAGCTGGTGGATCAAACCAGCCTGATCCATTTTGAGATGACAGGCGGGTCACCCGCCGAGGCGCAAGCGCGGGGAGATGCTATTCTGGCGGCCTTCTTTGCCGAATTGGACGCACTACGTGCTGACGAACAACAGACCCGAGAAGATAGCAGCCTGGGCGCCATACAGGATTATCGCGATTCAGTGGCCTCGACCCGGACAGATATCGAAGACCTACAGATGTCGACCGGGCTGTTATCTGTCGCGCAATATGACGCGTTGCTGGCCCAACATACGGTATTGGAGGCGGAACTTCGCAATCAGCAGGCCATCGTTTTTGAACAAGAAGCGTCCGTGAATGCGTTAGCGCTCAGCTTGGGTATTGATGTGTCTCTGGCCGCAGTTACGTTAAAACTGTTTGCGGACAATGAATACCGGCAGTTGATCGATCAGGCCGCGGATCATGCCGCTGACCTTGCTGATGCGTTGTCGCAATACGGAACAAGTCACCCAAAGGTCCAGGATGCACGGCGAGCCAAAGCGCAGGCCGATGGGGCGGCAACAGCGCGCGCCGTGGGGTTGACGGGGCTTTCCGCCGAACAATTGGCAGGACTTGATATCGCACCCAACGGCGAACGCGCGGCGCTGCTGGCAGAACTGGTGGGGATGCATGCAAAATACATGGGCGCGAAGGAACAATTTGACGCCATGCTTGCCCAAAACAACGCACAATCCGCGCGACTGGATGAGATGGCCTCAGCCGCCGCACGACTTCAGGACCTGCAACGCGACTTCTCGGTGGCAGAGGCCGTTTTTGCATCGGCCATTGCCCGGACACAAACGACAAAATCTGACGTCTACGCGTCGTACCCGCTGGTTCAGGTGCTCGAAAATCCCTCATTGCCTGACGCACCCTCATCACCGAACCGCAAGCTCGCCATCGCGGCGGGCGGGGCGGCGACGTTTATGATGATCATCGGATTGGTACTTGGCTGGACGCGCTCTGCCATCATCACAACGCTGATCAAGAAAACGACCGGAGCGACCTGATGACCATGAACCCGGTCGAGCGGTTGGTCTACAAAACCCTTGTCTACACGTGGCCGCTCTACGCCATTGGTGCCCTTTATGTTGTTGGTCCGGTTCTGGCGTGGATCTTGGGCGGGCTGTCGGTTTTGTCACTGTTCCTTGGCCCTGCAATGCGTCAAGATCTACGGGCCACAGGGAGTATCCCGCCGGTCATATGGGCGTGGATCGTCGGTATGTTCGTGATGCTGGTCGCCCTCTGGGTTGGTCATTTTGATTGGTCTTTAGGGACCGTGCAAACCATCAAATCAACGATTGGCTGGGCGAAAGGCTGGGCTCTGATGGCGCTGTTCCCATTGGCCGGTGCCGTGCTTCCCATCCGCCGAGAGGTCCTGATCCGGGGGCAATGCGTGATTGGGTTGGGCACATTGATATTGGCACCGGTATTGCTGACCGCGCCATATATTGGCCTGCCCGAGAAGATCTTTACCTCACCACTCAAAGCCGTCGGCGGACCAGGGCCTGAATATTTCAGCGTCTATTTCTTCACATTTGATCCATCCAGCTGGACGCCGCGCTGGCAGTTTTACGCACCCTGGTCGCCATTTGCAGCGCTATTGGGCGTCGTGATGATCCTGTTTGCGCTGGAAGAGAAGGTGAACAAATGGAAAACCATCGGGATTGCTGCGGGGACATTGATGATCTTCGCTTCCAAGTCGCGTATGGGGCTGGTGGGGCTGGTTGCCTGCACCATTGGGCCGCGGATGATGCCGCTGATCCTGCGCGGATGGGTCTGGCAAATGGTGGCTGGGCTGACCGCGTCGCTGGCCATCATCGGACCGGCTTTAGCGGCAGCGGCATGGGAGGCGGTCGCGGCTTTCAAAGGCGCGCGGGCCGATAGCACTCGCGTGCGGGAGACACTGCAACGGATCGCGGGCGAGCGTTGGATCAACGAAGCCTTCTGGTTCGGGCACGGACGGGTCCAGCCGGGGCCGCATCTGGTTGAATACATGCCGATTGGCAGCCATCACACGTGGTGGGGGCTTTTGTTTGTCAAAGGTATCGTTGGCATGCTTGCCTTGCTGGTGCCATTCGTCTGGCAAACCTTGATCGCGCTCATCGACGCGGCCAAAGGGCCACGCGGTCGATTGCCCATGGGCATCATGATGACGCTGACGCTGTTGTCCTTTGGGGAAAACATCGAAATCGAAGCTTACATGCTTTGGGCCGGTTTGATCATTTTGGGAATTCACGCGCGCGAAACTGCGCATCCATCATGGATTTAGCGACGGGTATTGTTGCACACTGAATAGCCGTTCGCTGACGAATATGACAGCTATCTCCTTCAAGCTGCTGGTCAGCTCCGACGGGGCGCAACAGACGAAGAAGTTGTCAGATACCTCGTAGATATTGAGGCGAATTACATGGGCTTAGGTCCTGCGAGAGGCGCTGCGGCTCGCGCGAAAGAGGTTGTCGCGGCTATTCAAGCGGATCAAGAGCTTTGGACGTCCCCAAAGTAGTCTCGGCCGTTTTGGCTTCTGCCACCCGTTCCGCCCTTCGCCGTTCATAGTACGCTACCATCTTTGAAGGTCGTCCTGGCGGGCGGCGTCCCGTCTTCTTGTGCGGTTCTTGGCGCTGACCGGTTTGACCTTTGGTGGCGGCGCGGCCTTCTCCTGTTCCTCCTTGATGTGGGCCAGAACCGCGCTAAGGTGTTTGTTCTCTGTGATCGCGGCATGGGTCACGCACTGCTGGTGCGGATCGAAAATACTGCAGGGCAGGGCGACGCCTTTGGCGCGAACTTGGATGCGTCCATCCGGCATCTCACAGACATCCACATATTTGCCGACCAAGCCGCGCGTCAGATCGTTGACCTCCAGCCGGATGCGATTGCGCTCGTACTTGTGCGTCAAATCCTTGGTGACATAGCGTTTGTCGCGCAGGCAGAAAACCTCGGCGAGGCGATCCGGCTCTATGTTCAAAGCGCGGTGCAGATTGTCCAACTTGGCCGGAGGCTTAGCAAACTTGGCGTTCGGAAAATCTGCCGTCGTGTCAGGCACATCAAGTGTGCCGCATTATCGACAGACTGCCGTTCATCATCAACCTGCGCCAATAACTTTACGCGGTTCAACTCGCGCTCGGTCATAACCACCCATCCCATGTCCGCTCATCCTCACATCGTCTTGTGAGGAGAGTGACACTTCTGCTTTGCTCATCGGTGACATTATCGCTTTGCGTGGATTCTCAAGGGTCGTTGCGACGGTTTCCGCTATCTCAGTTTCATCAATTCTTCCCTGAACGCCTCAGTCGGTGTGCGCCAGCCCAGGCACTTTCTGGGTGTGCCGTTTAAGCGGTCACAAATCGACTTCATATCTCGATTTGAGAGCGCGGCCACAGGTGCGTCCCTTGGCAGATATCGCCGTGCCCGCTTGTTAAGGTTCTCAACAGAACCCTTTTGCCATGGTGCCTGCGGATCACAGAACCATGCCTCAGTACCGATCCCAGGCTTGAGCTTGCGCCAGTTCCTGAACTCAATCCCACGATCAAAAGTGATGGACTAGCGGGCCGGTTGGGGCAGGGGTTCCATCACGCCCATGAGTCGGTTCATCAGGTGGTTTGTGCTGCGGTCATTGTTGCGGAACAGGACGGCAAAGCGGGTCTTGCGCTCGACCAGAGAGGCGACGTTCATCTTGCCCTGAGCGCGCTCGAAGATCATCAGATCGCCTTCCCACTCGCCGAAAGTCTCGCGGGTATCAACGTAATCAGGACGTTCATGGATGGACCGATCCGGTGGGAACACAAGGCCGCGGGGCCGGCGCGAATGGTGTGGTCGCCGTTTTTTGCGTCGGTTGGGCAGGTAACGGGCCAACTCTTTGGATTGACCATCTTGTGAACTCACGGTGAAGTGCAGTTCCTGATATGTCGTATTATTCCAATCGGTTCTGGATTTCCATCAGCTTGCTTTCAAAGACCTCGGCCGGGGTGTAGTAGCCGAGGCACTTGCGCGGCGTGGAGTTGAGGTGGTGGCAAATCGACCTCAAATATCGATTTGTCAGCGCCGTCGGTTCGGTTGAACGGGGCAGGTACTTCCGCAACCTGTTGTTCGTGTTCTCGACGGTGCCTTTCTGGTACGGCGCTTGCGGGTCGCAGAACCACGCATCCGCGCCGATCCCGGCCTTGAGATGTTTCCAAGCAGAGAACTCGGTGCCTCGGTCGAAGGTGATCGATTGGCGCGCGTCAGCGGGTAGGGGAGCCAGGCCTTGGCTCAGCGCCTCCATGATTGGTTTGGACTGGCGGTCTTCATTGCGTATGACGACAGCGAAACGGCTGACGCGTTCAACGAGAGACGTCACGTTGACCTTTCCATGCTCCTTGCGGAACATCATCAGATCGCACTCCCAATGGCCAAACTCGGTGCGTTCTGCAACGCGCTCATGCCTGTGCGACAGGCTTTGGACATCGAAGATATGTGCCCGGTTGTGCCTGCGATAGCCGCGCGGTCTGCGGCGGCGGCGATGTTCGGGAAGGTGGCGATAGAACTGTTCGTCGCGGCCATCTTTGGAATAGGCGAAGCGATAAATGGTCTCATGGCTCACACGGATCGGATGGCGTTCAAGTCGCATGCGTCCTGCGATCTGTTCGGGCGACCAAACAGCCTTCAGACGGTCTTCGATGGCTTCTTTAAGTTCAGGATGAACGATCATCTTGCGGTGAATGGCGCGACGCTGTTCGTACTTATCCTGCGCGACAACCGCGTGGTATCCATTCAGCTCGGGCAGCTCATCGTCTGTGTATCGGTTCCGCTTGATGTCCCGGCAGATCGTAGAAGGGTCACGGCCCAGTCGATCCGCGATCTCAGCGACCGGCATTTTGGCTTCAAGCCATTTTGCGAGCTTGCGGCGTTCGTCCAGCTTCAGGTGACAGTAGTGGCTTCCCATTCTTCATACTCCATGCAAGGCTCTGTTTTAATACAGAATTTGCACTTCGTTTGTGAATCCACCTCTGGGCCGTAAACAATCGCATAATCAGTATTATGTAATATACAAAGAGGATCCTCAATTCACCTCAAACAAATCTCTTGTGTAGGTCTTGTCCGCAACATCTTGAATTTCATCAGTCATTCTATTGGCGAGGATCAAATCGGCGGCTGACTTGAACTTCTCCAAATCTGTTTCCACATGGCTCCGAAAGAAATCCTTTGTGTCAAGGACAGGTTCGTACACGATACAGGTGATCCCCTTGGCCTTGATCCGTTTCATGATGCCCTGGATAGAACTATCCCGGTAGTTATCTGATCCGGCTTTCATCACCAGCCTGTAAATCCCGACAACCTTTGGGTTTTTGGCTATGATCTGTTCGGCGATGAAATCCTTTCGCGTGCTGTTGGATTGCACGATGGCCGCGATCAGGTTTTGTGGCACTTGTTCATAGTTTGACAGCAACTGCTTGGTATCCTTGGGCAAGCAATAGCCACCATAGCCAAAAGACGGGTTGTTGTAATGGCTGCCGATCCGCGGGTCGAGGCAGACACCATCGATCACATCGCGCGCATCAAGACCATGTGCCATGGCATAGCTGTCCAATTCGTTGAAATAGGCCACCCGCATAGCCAGAAATGTGTTTGAAAACAGCTTGATGGCCTCTGCTTCTGTCGATTTGGTGAACAGGACCGGCATATCCTTGTCGACTGCACCATCTACCAGCAACTTGGCAAAGGTTTTTGCCGCGTCAGAATGCGCACCAACGACAATTCTAGAGGGGTAAAGATTGTCTTCTAATGCTTTGCCTTCGCGTAGAAATTCAGGTGAAAAGACAATACCATCAAACCCGAAATCCGCGCGCAGATCCGTCGTGAAACCCACAGGGATCGTGGACTTAATGATGATGGTTGCATCGGGACAGATCTGCCGCACATCTGTAACAACCGAGCGGACACTGCTGGTGTCAAAAAGATTGGTCCTTGGGTCGTAATTCGTGGGCGTTGCCACGATGACATAATCGGCGCTTTCATAGGCAACGCGCGGATCGGTTGTCGCGCTAAGGTCAAGCGTCTGTTCGGCAAGAAAGGACCGCATCAGATCATCTTCGATGGTTGGGCGACGGCGATTTACATCATCAACCCGCGCCTGATCGATATCAATAGCTACAACATTGTTGTGCTGAGCCAGCAAAACCGCATTGGACAAGCCGACATATCCAAGGCCCGCAACCGCAATCTTCATCGAAATATTCCTTGTTAAATTACATGCGCTTATCGTTACAGCACCAGACCATGACGGACAATTTCTTTTCTTTGTAACCTTTGGAAGCTCTGTCCTGTTTTCGCCTACAGCGCCCTGCCCTGACACCGGGCCACGATTCCTCTTTTGATCAACTAATCAAAAGTGTTACAGGGGGTTCATGAGCCATTCTATCCTGATCCTGAACGGACCGAACCTGAACTTGCTTGGCACCCGCCAGCCCGAAGTGTACGGCACCGCGACATTGAAAGATATCGAAGCCACCTGCGCTGACAAGGCCGCAGCAATGGGCGTTGCACTGTCCTTTGCGCAATCCAACCATGAAGGCGTCCTAGTTGACGCGCTGCATGATGCCAAGGGCAAACATAACGGTGTAATTCTGAATGCGGGGGCTTATACGCACACATCCATCGCTCTCAGGGACGCCATATCTGCGACAGAGCTGCCTGTGATCGAACTGCACCTGTCGAACATTCATGCGCGCGAAGAGTTCCGCCACCATTCGCATATCGCCGCTGTTGCGATAGGTCAGATTTGCGGCTTCGGGGCGCAGGGTTATCCGCTGGCGATGGATGCGCTGATTACCCATCTGGGAGAAGACAAATGAGCGATTTTGTCAAACATCTGGACCGGCTGACAAACGCGCAGACGGTTGAGGAATTGTGGGATTTGCATACCAAGCAGATGCAGACCTATGGGTTTGATCGGCTGATGTACGGATTTACACGCTATCGGACCTCCAGTTCATTGGGTGATCCGCAGGATTGGGTGCTGCTATCCACACAAAGCCCCGAATATATGAAGGTCTTCTTTGACGAAGGGCTATACTATCACGCCCCGATGCTCAAATGGGCCCTGGCCAATGACGGTGCCTGCAGCTGGCGCTGGATGATGAACATGAGCCGGATCGACAACCTGACACCCAGCGAAAAACGAGTGATGGAGTTCAACAAATCCATGGATGTGACGGCGGGCTATACGGTCAGCTTCCGCTCAATCTCGGAACGCACGAAAGCGGCGATTGCGCTGACGGCCAAGGTTGGCCTGACGCAGGATGCGGTTGAACAGACCTGGGCCAAACATGGTGACGAGATTATCGTGATGAACAACGTCATGCATCTCAAACTGCTGACCCTGCCCTATTCGGGTGAACGGAACCTGACCAAGCGACAGCGCGAAGTGCTGCAATGGGTTGGTGATGGCAAGACAACGCAGGATATCGCCATTTTGCTGGGGCTGACAGCCGCGACTGTGGAAAAGCACCTGCGCCTTGCACGCGAGGCGCTGGATGTGGAAACAACGGCACAGGCCGTGCTCAAAGCAGCGTTCTACAATCAGATGTTCATCGTTGATGCAGAGCTCTGAGCATCGCCTGACGAAGCAATCTTTCGTCTGACGTTGGGTGATAAGTTCGCAACTTGCGTGATGAGTAAGGTTTCCCTGACTTTCTTCATCCGGCGTAAATTGGCACATTACAGATGTTCCGTGAGTGGTGGCCTAAGGCCTGGGAACAGCGATAAGCATCCCTTGTGATTGCAGGGCACTGCTGTTCGTGCCGGGTAACCGGACGCTGATATCCTGGGTTTGCCCAACGATATCAGCACTTCGATGTATGCTTGTCACCGTCCCAAACTCGACAAGCATAACAAACATCGCAGCGGCACCGCATTTCTCCCGAGTGCGGTGCCGCGTCCTTATTGGTCCCTAAAAGCTGATGTCCGGACACGAAATGTCTGGCGTTCTGATACGGATTTTGTTGAATCAGTGTGGGTGATGCCCTTTTCATTCCTTGTGACCGCCAAAGGACAAAGACGGATGACCAAGAAAACAGAATCTCTCGAGTTGCGCCTGTCGCCCGAACTCAAGGATGCGCTGAGCAATGTCAGCAAATCCCGCGGTGCCCCGATGAGCCAGATTGTCAGGTCCTTGGTCGAACGCGAGATCAATGGCGGATCACAATCAACCCCAGTTGAAAAGGGATCCATTATGACCACCCCAACCTTCGCGCGCGTCGCTGTCGCCAGTGCCGTCATCCTGGGCATTGCCAGCCTGACGCTAGTGGCCGAAACCTCGCCCGCTTCCGCCGGTGCGACCGCCCGCATGACCTTTGCCGAATTTGACCGCAATGGCGACGGTGCTGTCACGCCGGATGAATTCAATACAGTAGTGACCGGTTGGGATACGGCCGTTGTTGAAGAGGGTGACCCCTTCGCAATCCCGGCCGCCTGCGAGGCTGTGTTTGACGATGCAGAGGATCAAGAGGCCAATAGCAATGACCTGTTCGCCGAATTTGATCTGGATCAGGACGGCACCGTGTCCTTCGCCGAAGTCAGCGTCGCGACAGAGGCGCAACTAACCATGCAGTTCCACGACGCAGATGAAAACGGTGACGGTCTGCTCAGCATGGATGAAACCCTGGACCAACCGCTCAACGTTGCAGACTTGGTGGCGGAGGACATATCAGGTGACTGCGCCGAAGCACTGGTCGCGCAGGAGGCCGAATTCATGGCCGAGTATGGTGAAGACTTTGACGATCCGGTCGAACAACGCATCCAGTTCGCCGTGATGGATGTCAACATGGACGGTCACATCACCATGACCGAATATCTGGAAAACAACTAAGTCAGTCACTCACCCCGAACGAAAAAGCCCACCGGCGCTGCCGGTGGGCTTAATTCATACAAAACTGACGCGGCTTAACCGTTCAGCTTGGCCACTTCCGCAGCAAAGTCTTCTTCGACTTTCTCGATGCCTTCGCCAACGGCAAGGCGGACAAACCCGCTGACTTCAACACCGGCTTCTTCGGCGGCCTTGGCGACAGTAAGGTCAGGGTTCACGACGAATTGCTGGTTCAGCAATGTGACCTCGGCCATGTATTTCTTCATCCGGCCAATGATCATCTTTTCAATCACGGCTTCGGGCTTGCCGCTTTCGCGGGCGATGTCCATCTGCACCTGCTTTTCCTTCTCGACAACAGCCGGGTCCAGATCAGCTTCGGACAGGGATGCAGGGTTCGCGGCAGCGACGTGCATAGCAACTTGACGGCCAAATGCAGCATTGTCGCCTTTCAGGGCGACCAATACACCGATCGCACCCATGCCATCGGCAGCAGCATTGTGGACATAAGTCACAACTGTGTCGCCTTCCAGCGATGCCATGCGGCGCACCGACATGTTTTCGCCAATCACGGCGACTGCATCCGTGACGGTCTGCTCAACGGTCTTGCCACCCATGTCAGCCGCTTTCAGCGCGTCAACGTCAGATACACCAACTGCAACTTCAGCGATGCCGCCAACCATTTTCTGGAAATCGGCATTCTTGGCGACAAAGTCGGTTTCAGAGTTCACTTCAACCGCAACACCTTTACCGTCCCTGACCGCAACCGCGACAAGGCCTTCGGCAGCCGTGCGGCCTGATTTCTTGGCGGCCTTGGCAAGACCCTTAGTGCGCAGCCAGTCAACGGCCGCTTCCATGTCGCCATCGTTTTCGGTCAGCGCCTTTTTGGCGTCCATCATGCCTGCGCCTGTGCTATCGCGCAGTTCTTTCACCATTGCAGCGGTGATTGCCATGTTACTTCTCCTTGGAGGTATGGGAATATCTGCGGACGGGGGGCAAGCCCCCTGTCCGTCTGATCTTGTGACACTTAGGAAGCAGGCGCTTCTTCGGCCGGTGCGTCGGCGGCGGCTTCTTCCGCCACAACTTCCCCGGCCAGCTCTTCCATGGCACCCATGTCAACACCAGCAGCACCCAGCTGTGCTGTCATACCGTCAAGCGCCGCACGGGCGGCCAGATCGGTATAAAGCGCGATGGCGCGGGCCGCGTCGTCGTTGCCAGGGATGATGTAATCCACACCCTCGGGTGAACAGTTGGTATCGACCACGGCGACAACGGGGATGCCCAGCTTCTTGGCTTCGGCGATGGCCAGATCTTCCTTGTTGACGTCGATGACGAACAACAGGTCAGGCGTGCCGCCCATTTCACGGATCCCGCCCAGGGACGCTTCCAACTTGCCCTGTTCGCGCTCCATGCCAAGACGTTCTTTCTTGGTCAGGCCGGCGAAACCGGTGGCTGCAGCCTCATCAATCGCTTTCAGACGGTTGATGGATTGTGAAACAGTTTTCCAGTTGGTCAGCGTGCCGCCCAACCAGCGGTGGTTCATGTAGAACTGGGCTGACTTTTCAGCAGCCTCAAGGATCGGCTTCTGCGCCTGACGCTTTGTGCCGACAAACAGAACACGGCCGCCCTTGGCCACGGTATCACGAATGACCTGCAGCGCCTGATCCAGCATAGGCACTGTCTGTGTCAGGTCCATGATATGGATGCCGTTGCGGCTGCCATAAATGTAAGATTGCATCTTTGGGTTCCAGCGCGCTGTCTGGTGACCAAAGTGAACGCCAGCTTCAAGCAACTGACGCATGGAGAACTCGGGAAGAGCCATGTCGTTTTCCTTTTCCGGTTTCAAGCCTCAGCGGGGGATCAGCCATTTGGCCAACCGGTGGATCGTCTGGGATGTCTCCCCAACCGACCCGCCCCCACCTGCGGGATTAAGTGAGCGCGCTATACCGAGCGTTTGCTGCGGTTGCAAGCCTTGTATCGCCTTTGCTGGCGGTATTTTGGCAAGATCATTATGGTAGCCGACCGGCATCAGGCGGACCGGCTTGTAGCCTTACAAGAAAACGCGCTCAATGAACCAGTAGGCACCGATCAGGGCGATTAAGACCGAACATGGGATCGCAACATAGTGCCGGTAGGCGGTGACATGATCGCGTCGCTGAATCGAGACAATGCAAAAAATTGACACAAGCGCGATTGAGACCGCTAACAGCAATGCCGCGTTCTCAAGCAGCGATGCAGGAGCGGTCAACAATGCGGCAAGCGCCTCACCCTGCATGGCCAACAGCGCCAGACCAAGCACGAGCGTGACCGCGTAAACGACAGTTCCGCGCGTGGCCTCATTCGCGCCCCGGTCAACGCGAAGGGCCTGCCAGACAAACAGGAACACCACCGCAATTACGGCAAGTTGCCCAACCTCAACCCCTACGTTGAACCCAATCAACGCCGGTACAAATGTGCCGGACGGCAGGCCAAAATCGCCAAGAACGGACGCAAACCCCAACCCATGCAGCAAACCAAAGCCGAAGATGACAAAGGGTCGCCATGGGCTGATCCCCTTGGCCCAGATGTTTTCAATTGCGACAAAGACAATCGAGGCGGCAATCAGTGGTTCAACGATACTGCCGGGGATGTTCACAAAACCCAGCGCCGCCAGCGCCAAAGTAATCGTATGGGCCAGCGTGAAAAGTGAAATCTGGATCAGAAGTGGGCGCATGCGGGGCGCGAGGAAAAACAAGCCCAGCACGAACAGGATGTGGTCCAAACCAAGCGGGACAATATGATCAAAACCAACTGGGATGTAACGCAGGAAGCTCTCCCAGCCTGTCGGCTGATCACCGCCGGCCAAATGGATAGAGTCGCTGATCGCGCCTCCTTCCAGATAGCCGTCATAGGGGGCATCAACACCCATCTGGCGCAGCACCAACACACCGAATGCGGCATCCCAGCCGAATTGGACGCGCTCGGCGTTCTCTGCCAGTACAGCAGAAAAGACGATCTTTGACGGGCGCACCAGTTCCACATTGCCAACCGGTCCAACATTGACCTCCTGCAGCTCAGGCGTCAGCGCGACGCCATCGGCATTGATCGTCATCGCTGCTGCCATCTGCGGCCAGAATGCCCGAAACCTTTCCTCCAATTCCGCCGACGGCAAGGCCCGCAAGATGTCATAGGTTTCAGCTTGCGGCGCGTTATTGGTATCTTCGGTCGCCGTCAGATCAATGCCCGCCACAAAACTTTCGATGTTTGCTTCCATCTCGAAAACAACGCGGCCATCGGCCGCGGTCATGTCGGCGATGGATGGCACGACCTCATGGGCAAAGGCCGTTGCCAATGTCGTGAACCAAAGAACCACAGCGCTTGACAATACCCAAAGGAACGACACCCTAGAGCCAGTGAAAAAGGATACATTCATGCGCATTCTTGCCCTCATTCTTGCATTCGCCACCAGCCCGGCCGCGGCCCACGAGCTTTGGCTCGAACCATTGGCTTATCAAGTCGCACCGGACGGCCTTCTAGAAGCGGATATTGTCAATGGGGAGGAATTTGAAGGGGTCATCTTATCCTTTCTGCCGCAAAATACCGAAAACTTCGTCATCTTTGCGGGCGAAGCCGCCCAGCGGGTGCAAGGGCGGCCCGGCGACAAACCTGCATTGAATCAGGCCGCACTGGCCGCCGGCCTGAATATCATCGCCTATCAATCTCGGGTTGCAACACTGAACTATCCCAATTGGGCGAAATTTCAGAAATTCGTCGACCACAAAGATCTGGGTGATGTCCGCACGCGACACGACGCGCGCGGACTGCCCGAGGACGATTTTGACGAGGTTTATGGACGATATTCAAAGGCGCTTATCGGGGTCGGTGATGCGTCCGGTGCGGACAGGCGCGTCGGTTTGGAAACAGAGCTTGTCGCCCTCACCAACCCCTATACCGATGATCTGTCTGGTGGCATGCAGGTGCAACTGCACTACCGCAGCGAACTGCGCAGCAATGAACAGATCGAGGTTTTTGAGAAAGCCCCGGATGACACCGTCAAAATCCACCTCTATCGAACGGACGCAAACGGAATCGGCACATTCCCGGTCAAGCCGGGCCACGCATACATGGTCGATGCCGTTGTGCTGCGTGAACCCAGCGAGACGCTCAGCGCGGAAACCGGTGCAGTCTGGCAAACGCTGTGGGCTAACCTGACTTTTGCGGTGCCTCAGTAGCTTGCCCTTGCTCTCAGGCTCGGTCACAAGGCGGTCATGACAAAGACACCTGATATCTTGTGCATTGGTTCGGTCCTGTGGGACGTGATCGGGCGTACGGCCAGCCATATGCGCGTAGGTTCCGACGTGCCAGGCCGCATCACCCGCCTGCCTGGTGGCGTGGCCATGAACATCGCAATGACGCTACGCCGCTTTGGCATGATCCCGGCCCTGCTGACAACCATCGGGCGTGATGCCGAAGGCGAGGAATTGGTGGCAGAGGCGCAGCGCATGGGCATGATCTGTGACCATATCTACCGGTCTGACGATCTGCCGACCGATGTTTATATGGCCGTCGAAGGCGCCAACGGGCTGATCGCTGCCATCGCCGATGCGCATTCGCTTGAGGCGGCAGGTGACAAAATCCTGCGTGCGATGGCCAATGGCGGGTTGGGTACAGCCGACAGCCCGTTTGACGGCCCCGTCGCACTTGATGGCAACCTGACAGAGGAATTGTTGCAAACCATTGCCAACTCACCACTTTTCGCCAAGGCCGACCTGCGCGTCGCCCCCGCCTCACCAGGCAAGGCGGAACGGCTGCTCGCGTTGATGGAACACCCATCCGCAACGCTTTATGTTAATCTCGAAGAGGCTGGATTGATCTGCCAGTCCGCCTTCAATGATTCCGCCAGTGGGGCGGCCGCGCTCCTGAAACGCGGCGCGCACCGGGTGCTTGTCACCGACGGGGGCAACTCCGCCTCCGAAGGGACAAAGGACGATATCATCACACAGGTGCCGCCCGCTGTCATGGTCACGCGGGTGACCGGCGCAGGCGATACATTCATGGCGGCCCATATCGCGTCAGAGGCGCAGGGCATGGACCGCGCCGCCGCCCTGAAACGCGCGCTCAACGCCGCCGCAACCTATGTTTCGGGAGAAACACCCCTATGATCCCCATCACCTACAGCGCTGAAGTCGCACAGGCGCGCAGCGCAGGCACGGCCATCGTGGCGCTTGAAAGCACGATCATCACCCACGGCATGCCTTTTCCGCAAAACGTGGAAACCGCACGGCTGGTAGAGGATGATATTCGCAAAGGCGGTGCAACCCCGGCCACCATCGCGGTCATGAACGGTCAATTGCATATCGGGCTGGAACCTGAGGAACTGGATGCACTTGGGCAGGCCATAGACGTGGCCAAGCTGTCGCGCGCCGACATTGCCGCCTGCATCGCGGCAGGCAAGACCGGGGCGACAACAGTAGCCGCCACAATGATTGCAGCACATCTGGCAGATATCCATGTCTTCGCAACCGGCGGGATCGGCGGCGTGCATCAGGGGGCAGATCAGACATTCGACATCTCCGCCGACCTACAGGAACTGGCACAAACCCCCGTTACGGTCGTGGCGGCGGGTGCAAAAGCGATCCTGGATCTGCCCAAGACATTCGAAGTGCTCGAAACCCTTGGTGTGCCGGTGATTGCCGTGGGGCAGGATGTGATCCCCGCCTTCTGGTCCGCCACATCCGACATTCCGGCCCCTTTGCGGATGGACACAGCAGCAGAAATTGCGGCAGCCCAGCAAATGCGCAGCGCCATGGGGATCAAAGGCGGGCAACTGATCACCAACCCAATCCCGAAGGAGGCCGAAATCCCTGCCGCAACCCTGGCCCCGATCATTGCCCAAGCACTGGCAGAAGCGGACGCGCAAAGCATGAGCGCCAAGGCCGTGACACCCTTTCTGCTGGGGCGGATTTTTGAACTGACCGATGGGCAGTCGCTGAAGGCAAATATCGCCCTCGTACGTAACAATGCCCGGCTGGCTGCACAAATTGCCATCGCCATGGCAGGCTGAGCAGCTGAAATAGCCGCAAACGCTTGTCGCATCCGCTGCAAAAGCCTATCTGAAAGATCTGACCACTTGGACCTGCCAAAATGATCGATCCAAATCACGAAGATATCAAGCGGCGCAGCAGACCCGGCATGATCTCCAAGCTGCGCAGCAACTTCCTTGCCGGGCTGATTATCGTGGCCCCAATCGGGCTGACCGTCTGGCTGATCTGGACAGTGGTTGGCTGGGTCGATGGCTGGGTCTGGCCCTTCGTGCCGGCAGCCTATCACCCCGAAGAGCTGGTGAACCGCATCCTCGGACGCACGCCGGAAAACTGGATCGACGTAAATGTGCGCGGGGTTGGCGTTGTTATCTTCCTGCTGTTTACCGTATTGGTCGGTTGGATCGGCAAGGGATTGATTGGGCGATCCTTCCTGTCGATCGGCGAACGGCTTGTGGACCGAATGCCGGTTGTGCGGTCGATTTACAACGCCGCCAAGCAGATTGCCGAAACGGTGTTTTCCCAACGCGACACATCCTTCGACAAGGCCTGCCTGGTCGAATACCCACGCAAGGGGCTGTGGGCGATTGCGTTCATATCAATCAATGCCAAGGGCGAGGTGGATGAAAAGCTGTCAGATGGCGAACCGATTGTGACGGTTTTCCTGCCGACAACGCCAAACCCGACCTCGGGCTTCTTGCTGTTCCTGCCGCGCCGGGACGTAAAAGTGCTGGATATGTCGGTCGAAGATGCGGCCAAACTGGTGATTTCAGCGGGGCTTGTTTACCCCAATGACAAGGATGTCACTGCCCTGCCCCAAGCCGCTGAATAACAGACGTGCTGCTTAATCCCGCCGCGACCGGTTTTGCGACCGCCTTTGCGTTGATCCTGGCAATCGGCGCGCAAAATGCGTTTGTGCTGCGGCAAGGGCTGGCCAAGGCGCATGTGTTCTGGCTCTGCCTGCTCTGTGCGACGTCCGACGCGATCCTGATCACCGCAGGTGTGCTTGGTTTCGGTTATGTCGTCGATCTCTACCCCAACCTGCCAACCTACATGGCGTGGGGCGGTGCGGCATTCCTTGCCGTCTATGGCCTGATGCGGTTCTGGGCGGCATGGGACGGGCAATATGCAATGCAACTCTCCGGCCAATCCGCTGGGCTTTGGGCCACTTTGGCCACCGGTGCCGCGTTCACCTGGCTTAATCCGCATGTCTACCTTGATACGCTTGCGCTGATCGGGGCCATCTCGACAGAGTTTCCCGCCGGTGCCCCGCGCACTTCCTTTGGCATTGGTGCGGTGACTTCCTCATTCGTGTTCTTCTTCGGTCTGGGCTACGGCGCGCGGCTACTGGCTCCGATCATGCAATCGGCCCGGGCATGGCGCATCCTTGACGTGATCATCGGCTTGGTGATGTGGGCGCTGGCGGCAAAACTGCTTAGCTGAACATATCCGTCAGACTGAGGGTGCTTTTCTTGTTCAGATCCTTTTTATGGGATTTCAGAAACGCATTTGCCGCAGCCTCCCCCGCCTCTTTCAAGCGGGCCAGCACGATAGCATTCGGGATGGTCTTGGTCGCCACGTTCAATTCGTTCATCAGCCCGTCATCTGCGATCATATGAATCAGCACATTCTTCATCGTGCCTTTCTTGATCGACCCGTCGGCCAGCAACCGTTTTACAAAATCAATCGCCCGCAATTCGCGCAAAAGCGAACTGTTAAAGCTGATCTCGTTGATCCGGTTCTGGATCGACTGACTCTCTGTCGGCAATTCCTCCCGATAAAGCGGGTTGATGTTCACGATCAGAATATCGTCCGGCAAGTCATTGGCAAATAATGGGAACAGGGCCGGGTTGCCGGTGTAGCCACCATCCCAAAAAGCTTCCGTCTGGCCGGTTTTTGGATCGGTGAACTCAACCGCCTGAAATAGGCTGGGTAAGCAGGCAGAGGCCATGATCACTTCCGGCATGATCTCGTCACCCGTAAAGACCCGTATCTTACCGCTGCGCACATTGGTCGCACAAATATGCAAATCTGGGCCTTCATTGGCGCACACGGCATCATAGCGAAACTCACGTACGATATGTTCCAACGGGTTGCGCATGGTCGGGCCATAGACATAGGGCGAAAACATCCGGGTCGTCATGTCAAAGGCCGCGTAGGCAGGCGAATACTCCATCGCCTTGGCCCAGACATGCGCCGTCGGGGTAAGCGACGATACCCATTCACCAAAATGCGGGTCGGTGATCGCTCCCACCTGCCCCCATAACCATTCCAGATTGGCCAATGCGCCTTCGCGGTCACCCGCAACCCAGCCGGATTTCAACGCGGCAGCATTCAGCGCCCCGGCAGAGGTCCCGGATATCGCCGCAATCTCGATATCCTCGTCCTGTAGAAGCTTGCAAAGGACCCCCCAGGTAAAGGCGCCATGGGCACCCCCACCCTGTAATGCGAGGTTAATGCGCTTCACAGTGCCGTCCAGCCACCATCAACGCTGATGGTGGTGCCGGTGACCTGAGCGGCAGCATCGGAACATAGATAAACAGCCGTGCCGCCCAACTGTTCAACCGTCGCAAATTCCTTGGATGGCTGGCGTTCCAGCATGACATTCTTGATCACGTCCTCGCGGGACATGTTGTATTCCTTCATCGTGTCGGGGATCTGGCTTTCGACCAACGGGGTCAGCACATAACCGGGACAAATCGCATTACAGGTGATCGGGTCTTGTGCGGTCTCCAACCCGACAGTCTTGGTCAGGCCGACGATCCCATGCTTTGCGGCAACATAGGCCGATTTATATGGCGAGGCGGTCAAACCATGGGCAGATGCGATGTTGATAATCCGGCCATAACCACCTTCGCGCATGCCTGTCACGGCAGCGGCGATGGTATGAAACGCCGATGACAAGTTGATGGCAATAATCGCCTCCCACTTTTCGGTTGGAAATTCCTGCACCGGGGCGACATGTTGAATGCCAGCATTATTCACCAGAATATCGCAACCACCGGCAGCCACGATCAAACGGCGGCAATCCTCGGCCTTGGACATATCAGCCTGCACATATTTCGCCTCAACCCCGGTCACATCGGCAATCTCGGCGGCCAGCGCGTGATCTTCGTCCCGGTCGGTAAAGGAATTCAGGACCACACTTGCGCCCGCCTTGGCCAATTCGCGGGCCACGCCCAGCCCGATACCTGAATTTGATCCGGTGATAACGGCGGTTTTTCCTGTCAGGGACATCTCTTGCTCCGATTCTTTGGTGTTGCGACTCAGTCTATATGCTGCAACTGCAAAAGGCACCCGAGGTTCCATAGGCCCAACAAAAAAACGCCCGCACAAGGCGGGCGTAAAGTTATTGAGGCAGGTTTCATACAGGCAAGAAACCTATCGAGCAGTGACCTCTTTATAAGCAATGACTTGCGCGGCTCCAAGCTAAAAGTTTGAAAAGGTTGAAAAGCATCTTTACGGTCTCCCATAACAACAAACATCAACCGGGGGCTTTGATCGAAATGAATACAAGTATTTCAAGGAAATTGCGTGCTGCGACCGGCATTGTTGCGGTCTTGGCCACAGCAGCGATGGCGCAGGCAGACCCGCAGCATGGCATAGCTATGTATGGCGACCCTGCCTTGCCACCTGATTTTGTGTCCCTGCCCTATGCCAATGCCGAGGCGCCAAACGGCGGCAAGATCGTCACCGCCGAGGTCGGCAGCTATGACAGCCTTAACCCCTTCATCCGTAAAGGTTCCGTGCCATGGCAGCTCAGGTTCTTCTTGGGCGAAAGCTTCATGGGCCGGTCGCTCGACGAACCGTTCTCGCTTTACGGGGTTCTGGCCGAATCGGTTGAAACCGGCCCGAATCGTGAATGGGTTGAATTCACACTACGCGAAGGGGCGATGTTCTCTGACGGCAGCCCCGTCACGGTCGAGGATGTGCTATGGTCTTACGAGACGCTCGGCACCGTGGGCCATCCACGTTACTTGGGTTTCTGGTCCAAGGTCGAAAGCCTTGAACAGGTCGGCGACCGCACCGTGCGCTTTACTTTCAATGTCGAAGATCGGGAACTGGCCTTGCTGGCAGGCATGCGCCCGATCCTGAAAAAGGCGCAATGGGACGGCGTTGATTTTGCCGAAAGCACGACCGAGGTAGTGCCAATCACATCTGCACCTTACGTAATCGACGATTTTGAACCGGGTCGCTTCGTCTCGCTGCGCCGCAACCCGGATTACTGGGGCCGCGATGTCCCCTTCCGTGTTGGTACCAACAATATCGATGAGGTGAGGCTGGAATTCTTTGGCGATGAAACGGCAGCGTTCGAGGCATTCAAAGTCGGCGAAGTGAATTCGAACCGCGAATTCAACGTGGCCCGCTGGGACAGCCAGTACAATTTCCCGGCCATTCAGGACGGCGATGTTGTGAAATCCGTCCTACCACATGAACGGCCCTCGGGCATGACTGGGTTCGTGATGAACACGCGCCGTGACCAGTTTAGCGACTGGCGGGTCCGCGACGCAATGCTGCACGTGTTCAACTTCGAATTCATCAATGAGGCGATGACTGATTCCCAACAGCCGCGCATCACGTCATACTGGTCGAATTCACCGCTCGCGATGTCCGATGGACCGGCAGAGGGGCGTGTGGCCGAATTTCTGCAACCCTTTGCGGCAGACCTGCTGCCCGGCGCATTGGAGGGCTACGCCCTACCCGCCGGCGATGGATCAGAGCGTAACAGGGCCGGCACAGCCGCCGCATTGGCACAGATGGAAGCCGCAGGCTGGACCATCCAGGACGGCACAATGAAAAACGCCGATGGGCAGCCCTTCACCTTTGAAATCCTGCTCAAGCAAGGTTCATCCGAAAATCAGGCGATGATTGACATGTTCGTGGAATCGCTCTCGCGCATCGGGGTCGCCCCCACGGTTACGGTTGCCGACAGCGCACAGTTCAAGGAACGCACCGACGCCTATCAATTCGACATGACCTATTACCGGCGCGGCGTGTCGCTCTCGCCCGGGAATGAACAGTATAACTACTACGGCTCCGAAGATGTGGATGCGCCGGGCGGGCGCAACCTGATGGGGGTCAAATCCCCTGCGGTGGACGCGATGATCGGGCGGTTGCTGACCTCCGAAAGCCAGGATGATTTCGTGGCGGCGGTCAAAGCGCTGGATCGGGTGCTGACATCCGGGCGTTACGTGATCCCGATCTATCAGTGGAACATCAGCCGCATCGCCCACGCGAAAGAACTGAAATACCCCGAAACCCTGCCAATCTTCGGCGATTGGCCGGGCTGGCAGCCCGATGTTTGGTGGTACGAGGAATAGGCGCACCGGCCCAGCCGTCATGATCTCGTTACAAAAGGGTCATATCGGCTGGGTCGGAAACATTGAAAGCCACCATGAATATCCTCGTCCTCTGCACCGGCAACTCTGCCCGCTCCATTCTGCTTGAACAGATCCTGACCCACCGCTCTGGCGGGCGTATCAAGGCATGGTCAGCCGGGTCCAAACCCGCCGGCAAGGTCCACCCGCAATCCATCGCGCTGCTTGCGAAAAAAGGCTTCCCCACCGACGGGCTGACATCGCAAAGCTGGGATGACTATGCCAAGCCGGACGCGCCTTTGATGCATGCGGTGATCACCGTCTGCGGTTCCGCAGCGGGCGAAGAATGCCCCTATTGGCCCGGTACGCCTTTGCGCGCGCATTGGGGTGTGGACGATCCGGCCGCCGCCAGCGCAGCAGACCAGCCCGCCGCATTCGCGACGGCGTATGACCTTTTAGAAGCACGGGCAAAACAACTGCTGGCCATCCCGTTTGAGAAGATGCCGCCAGCGGAACTGCAGAAAGAACTCGACAGGATCGGCAGATGACCAGTCAAAAACTCCTGGCCGAATTTATCGGCACCGCCTTCTTGCTAATCGGCGTTGTTGGCTCCGGCATCATGGGCGAAGCATTGGCAGGCGGCAACGTGGCCATCGCCCTGCTGGCCAATGCCATCGCCACCGGCTGCACGCTCTACTTTATCATCACCACGCTGGGCCCCATCTCGGGCGCGCATTTCAATCCTGCTGTTACATTGGCCTTCCTGATCCGGCGCGAAATCACACCGGGCGTCGCCACCGCTTTCGTTGTTGTGCAGATCATCGGCGGGATCCTTGGGGTCTGGGCCTGCCACATCATGTTCGATCTGGACATCCTGCAAGCCTCCACCACCAACCGGACCGGCACCGCACAATGGTTTTCCGAGGTTCTGGCCACATTCGGCCTGCTTTTCGTGATCTTCGGGGGGATCAAAAACAAACCCGACGCCGTTCCGAAGCTTGTGGCACTCTACATCACCGGGGCCTACTGGTTCACGTCTTCGACCAGCTTCGCCAATCCGGCGGTGACCATCGCGCGTGGGTTCAGCGACACGTTTGCGGGCATCAACCCGGCGCATATCCCGATGTTCATCGCGATGCAGATCATCGGCGTCGGGATTGCGGCTGTTATCCTGCCAAAACTTTTCAGGTAAGCGACGTCACCCACAGGATCGTCGCATCCTCTGCGCTGACCGACACGACGTTATGCCCCATCGTCGCGTCATAATAAGCGCTGTCGCCCCGGCTTAGTTCCACCGGTTCATAAAACTCCGAATACAGCCGGACACGGCCCGTCAGCACATAGAGGAACTCTTCGCCGTCATGGCGGACCCAACCGTCAAAATCTTCCATATGGCGGGCACGGACACGGGCGCGATAAGGCAGCAACTTTTTCGATGTCAGCGCATTGGCCAGCAGATCATGCTCGTAAGTCGTGGTGATCTGCTGCACAGCATCACCCGATTTGGTCACCGCCATGCGGCCATTTACTTGGCCCTTGGAGGGTGGGGTAAACAGCTGCGGCACCGAAATCTCCAACCCAACGGCCAGCTTTTTCAGCGCATCATATGTGGGCGACATCTGACCATTTTCAATCTTGGACAAGGTCGACCGGGCCAACCCGGCTTGCTGGGCCGCCTGTTCCAAGGTCCAATCGCGCGCCTTGCGCAATTCACGCACACGTACACCCAGATCCAGCGGCGGGGCCACGGAACTATCTCCATTCTCATGGGCGATGCGGATCAGGCTATGAGGGGCATTTTCTGACATGCGCATGTGATAAGGGCAGGCTCGCGATCTTGCAACTCATCCGCCACAGGCGTAGCCGATGGTCATGCGCATCATCCCCGACACACCTGCCCCCGCCCATTTCAACATGGCGGCACATGTTCTGGCCCATGCCGACAGGCTTGGCGACAAAACGGCCTTGCAGATCGTCGGCGATGGCGACGAAAGTTTCAGCTATGCCCAGATCAAGGCGGCGGTGCTGGGCACTGCCACGGGGTTGCGCAATCAGGGCGTGGCACCGGGCGACCGGGTCCTGCTGCAACTGGGCAATGTGCCCGAATTCCCGATCACCTATCTGGGGGCGATTGCGGCCGGGATCATCCCTGTCCCCGTCTCGTCGCAACTGACCGCGCAGGAACTGGCGGTGGTCTATGCCACGATCAAACCGGCATTGACGGTCCACCCCACCGGCCAGGCCAAGAACATCGGCCCGATGATCAAAACGCAGCAGCTGCGCGATTTCTGGACCCTGCCCCCGGCCTCCTACGCTATGGGTGATCCGAACAGACCCGCATACATCGTCTTCACCTCGGGCACATCGGGCCAGCCCCGTGCGGTTGTACATGCGCATCGGGCAATCTGGGCGCGGCGGATGATGTGGGATGGTTGGTATGGGCTGACCGAAGCCGATCGGCTGATGCATGCAGGTGCGTTTAACTGGACCTATACGCTGGGCACCGGGCTGATGGACCCATGGTCGGTTGGGGCAACGGCGTTGATCCCCGCCGATGGAACACATGCCGAAACACTCGGCCCACTGATCCGCGACACAAATGCGACCATCTTTGCCGCAGCACCGGGCGTCTACCGACGGCTACTGCGCAATCCGCTGCCCGCCTTACCAAACCTGCGGCACGGTCTATCCGCCGGGGAAAAGATGGCAACCACACTGCGCGACCACTGGCAAACCAGTACCGGCACGCTGGTGCATGAGGCGTTCGGCATGTCCGAATGCTCCACCTTCATTTCTGGCAGTCCCGACAGACCCGCACCCGCAGGCAGTATCGGGTTTGCACAAACCGGTCGGCGCGTGGCGCTTATCGACGGCAACGGTCCCGTTGCGAACGGCACCCCCGGCATCATCGGCATTCACCGCGACGACCCGGGGCTGATGCTGGGCTATCACGATGCACCCGATGAAACCGCGGCGCGGTTTCAGGGTGATTGGTTCCTGACCGGCGATATCGGGATCATGAACGATACGGGTGCCATCAGCTATGCCGGGCGGGCTGATGATATGATGAACGCAGGCGGCTACCGCGTCAGCCCGGTAGAGGTCGAGGACGCGCTGACCGCCCATCCCGCGATATCAGAGGCCGCAGCCTGTGCTGTGCAACTGCGCACAGATACCAGCCTGATTGCGGCCTTTTATGTCACCACAGACATGATAGAGGAAGAAGAGCTGCGCACATTCATGCAGACGCGGCTGGCAGGGTATAAATGCCCACGGCTCTATATCGCCAAAACCAGCCTGCCCCGTGGGGCAAACAACAAATTACTCCGACGCCAACTGCGCCAGGAATGGGAGGCCGCACATGGTCAAGCTTGATATCATCTCTGATCCGATCTGCCCCTGGTGCTATATCGGGAAAACAAACCTGGACAAGGCGTTGCTGGATTTCCCAGATCACCCGTTCAGCATCGAATGGCACCCGTTTCAGCTAAACCCGGATATGCCCGCCGAAGGGATGGACCGGCGCGCCTATCTGGAAGGGAAGTTCGGGGGTAAGGAAGCCGCGATCAAAGCTTATGCACCCGTGGTCGAACATGCGAAAAAATCCGGGGCGCATATCAATTTCGAAGCGATCAAGAAAACGCCAAACACAATTGACGCGCACAGGCTGATCCACTGGGCGGGGATCGAACAGCGGCAGTCATTCGTGGTTGATCTGTTGTTCAAGGCGTATTTCGTCGAAGGGCGCGACATCGGCAATGCAGAGGTGCTGTCGGACATCGCCGACACTGCCGAAATGGATGCGTCCATGGTGGCCAAACTGCTCGCCTCTGATGCCGATATTGATGATATCCGGGCACGCGACAAACATAGCCGGGAAATGGGCGTAAACTCCGTGCCCACCTTCATCGTGGCCAACCAACACGCTGTCCCCGGGGCACAACCGCCCGAGATGTGGGTGCAAGTGATCAAGGACATCATGGACCAGATCGAAGCCGCGGAATGACAGCGGCCCCCGCCACGCAAACCGGCAAACAACTGGGTCAGTCAGAATTTATTGCACTGATGGCGATGGTCGCTGCGACCGTTGCCTTTTCCATTGATGCGATGCTGCCCGCCCTGCCCGATATCGGGGCCGAGCTGTCGCCAGGCGATCTGAACAAGGCACAGTTGATCGTGACAAGCTTTGTGCTTGGCATGGGGGTCGGGACATTGTTCACCGGACCGTTGTCCGACGCGTTCGGGCGCAAACCGGTGATGATCGGCGGGGCGGCTGTCTATATTGTGGCCTGCGCGCTGGCTTGGGCGGCCCCAACATTGGAAATCATGCTCGCCGCCCGCGTGCTGCAAGGGCTAGGGGCTGCTGGCCCCCGGGTCGTAGCAATGGCACTGATCCGCGATTTACATAGTGGGCCGCAAATGGCACGCATCCTATCCTTCGTCATGGTGGTGTTCTCCCTGGTGCCTGCGCTGGCGCCAACCGTGGGCCATTACATCATTCTGGGCTTTGACTGGCGCGGTATCTTTGTGGTCTTTATCCTGTTTTCAATGGCGACATCGATCTGGCTACTAGTCCGGCAACCGGAAACCCTTACCCCCGAAAAACGGCGACCACTCAGCCTGCGTAGCCTTATCAATGCGACAGCGGAAATGTTCCGCCACCGCACTGCGCGACTGTCGATCTTCATCCAGATGCTCACATTTGGTATGTTGTTCACTGTCATTTCCTCCACCCAGCAAGTGTTTGACCAGACCTTCGATCAAGGCGCGCATTTCCATCTGTGGTTCGGGGGCATCGCCATTGTTGCGGCCTCGTCAGGCGTGCTGAACGCGAAGTTCGTGGTTCGCTTGGGTATGCGTGCGATGATCAAGGCGATGTATACCGCGCAGATTATTCTGACGCTGATCATGCTTGGGGTCAGCATGATTGCGGCACCCTATTGGTCGGCCTTCGGGGCCTATCTGCTCTGGACGGTTGGCAATTTCTTTCAGGCAGGGATGACCATCGGCAATCTCAACGCGCTGGGGATGGAGGATATGGGTCATATCGCAGGTCTTGCGGCCTCGGTTCTGGCGGCTGTCGCCACGATCGGGGGGGTCATTATCGCCGCGCCCCTCGGGCTGATGTTTGACGGTACACCGGTTCCGATGGGCATCGGCGTCCTGATCGCGGCCTGCCTGGCGCTTTGGCTGACAACGCTGATCAAACGACCGGGCGAGGTTTGATCATGGCAAAGGCCGCTGACAGCAATATGGCTGTCAGCACCAAAGGAAACGCATAGTAAAGCGTCGCGTCGATCAGGCTGTAGCCAAGGATCACGAACAGCGCGAACAGGATTAGCCCAATCTGCCAGGGGCCATCACGCAATGCGACTATAATGCGAATGACCAGTTCAGCACCCAGCGACAGGAAGATGACAGCTCCGACAGCGCCCCAGTTCACCAATGACTGCAAGACAACGTTATGGAACTGTGTGACCTCAAGGTCCGAGATTTCATGAAGTCGAAAATCACCATGGCCAAAGATCGGACGCTGCAAGAATAACTCCCAGCCATAGGCCCAGATATCGGTGCGGCCCGTCGTGATGCGGCCCGTCTCAAATGACTGAACAGTGCGCAGGAACAGGCCAAACACATGGCATTCCGCTGGGGGCACCAGCTGCATGATGCCCAATGCGATGACACATGTGACAACACCGCAAATCAACAGCCGGAATGTTGTGGACCAGGCAAAGAACAAGGCACCGCCAAGCAAGGCAGCCAGCAATGCAAAAACGGCACCGCGCGATCCGGTATATTCCAGATAGGCCCACAGGATCACCGCAGTGACCGCGCCGATACTGCGGATCAGCCAACCAAATTCCCGGCTCACCGCCGCGAAAATGGCCATCCCAAGTGCCGGGCCAACAAAATAACCAGTATAGCGGACATTCCCGAACAGCAGCACCTGTCTTTCACACGCTTCACCGGCTGGTGCGCCAGATGTGATGTAAGTGAAAGCCGTGACAGCGATATAAGCGACGCTCAAGCCAATCAGGATACCCATCACGATGGCAAGCACCGCCCGTGGGGACAGGACTTGAAACACACGAAACAAAAGCAGACCCAAAAACAGGCAGAACAACCATGTCAGGCTGCGCTCAATCGTCAGATTCGGATCTGCACCCACCAAAAACGGACGACTCGCAGCGATCAAAACCAAGACAATAATCATCGCCCAAGCACGTCTTGGCAACGCATCGGTGATGATGCCCAAACCACCAAAACGTTTGGTAAAGTAATAGATAATGACGGCCAGAAGGCCGGTAACCACACCAGTCCGAACGGCCATGTCGCCCCATGTCGGCGGGCTTTCAGCGGTCCATCCTGCCGTGGCAAACACCGCCATCAAAGCCGCCAGAACAAGGCTCTTGCCGTTCACCATTCCGGAAAAGATATGCAAAGCCATTCACCCCGCGACGGCTATCAATCCAAATCTCAAATCAGGCAATTGCGCCTGTCTTGCGCCGCCTAACGCACCCTTAGGGCGATTTTGTGGCTTTCGGCGCGGCGGCTTTCTTGGCCTCTGCCAGTTTCTGCGCCAGATCACGGGCGATGTTGAACGCCCCTTGGATTTTGTCGCGTTCCTTGGCCCAGTCCCGGCGCACGACAATCTTGTTATCCTTGACCTTGGCCAGCCCACGCTGATCCTCAATGAACTCCACCAACCCTTTGGGCGACGCAAATTTATCGTTATGGAACATGATCGTGGCACCCTTGGGGCCCGCATCCAGCTTGGCAATCCCGGCGCGTTTGCACATCGCCTTGATGCGCACGACCAGCATCAACGTGTTGACCTCGCGCGGCAATTTGCCAAAGCGATCAATCAGTTCGGCGGCAAACCCTTCAAGTTCCACCTTCGTCGTCAGTTCCGACAGGCGGCGGTACAGGCCCAAACGGACATCCAGATCAGGCACGTAATCTTCGGGGATCAGCACCGGCACACCCAGATTGATCTGTGGCGCCCATTGGCCATCGTCAATAATGCCTTCGGCGGCACCGGATTTGATCGCGGTTATCTGTTCTTCCAGCATTTGCTGGTAAAGCTCATACCCCACTTCGCGCATCTGGCCGGATTGTTCCTCACCCAGTAGATTACCCGCGCCGCGAATATCCAGATCCTGGCTCGCCAGCGTGAACCCGGCCCCGAGCGTATCAATCGACCCCAGCACGCGCAGTCGTTTTTGGGCGGTATCCGTCAGCTTCTGACGCGGCTTTGTCGTCAGATAGGCGTAAGCACGAGTCTTTGACCGGCCCACCCTGCCCCTGATTTGGTAAAGCTGGCTTAGCCCGAACATATCCGCACGCCATACAATCATCGTATTGGCCGTCGGGATATCTAACCCGGATTCCACAATCGTGGTCGCCAGCAGCACGTCATATTTGCCGTCATAAAACGCATTCATGCGGTCATCCAACTCACCCGCTGCCATCTGACCCGTGGCGGTGATGAACGTAACCTCCGGTACTTGATCGCGCAGAAACGCCTCCATTTCGGGCATATCCGCGATGCGCGGCACCACGAGGAACGATTGCCCACCGCGATAATGCTCTCGCAGCAGCGCCTCGCGGATGGTGATGGTGTCAAATTCGCTGACATAGGTGCGGATCGCCAGTCGGTCGATGGGGGGCGTGCCGATAATCGACAGATCGCGCACGCCAGACAGTGACAGTTGCAAAGTGCGCGGGATTGGCGTTGCCGTCAGTGTCAGCACATGCACATCGGTACGCAGCTGCTTCAGGCGTTCCTTGTGCTGAACGCCAAATTTCTGTTCTTCATCAATGACGAGCAGGCCAAGGTTCTTGAATCGAATGCCCTTTGCCAGCAAGGCATGCGTGCCCACAACGATATCAACCGTACCTTTGGTGATCCCGTCGCGCGTCTTGGCCGCATCACCTGCACTGACAAAGCGCGACAAGGGCGCCACATTGACCGGGAAACCCCGGAAACGTTCGGCAAAGTTCTGGTAATGCTGCCGGGCCAACAGCGTCGTGGGCGCAATAATCGCCACCTGCACGCCGCTTAACGCAGCGACAAAGGCCGCGCGAATGGCAACCTCTGTCTTGCCAAATCCCACGTCGCCGCAAATCAACCGATCCATTGGCTTGCCTGCGGCGATATCTTCCAACACATCCTCAATCGCGGCAAGCTGGTCATCGGTTTCGACATAGGGAAAGCGCGCCAAAAACTGATCCCAAATACCATCCGGCGGGTCCAGCGCGGGGGCGGTACGCAGCTCTCGTTCTGCGGCGACCCGGATCAGACGTTCGGCAATCTGCCTGATGCGTTCTTTCAGTTTGGCCTTCTTGGCCTGCCAAGCACCGCCACCCAGCCGGTCCAGCAATCCGGTCTCATGACCGTATTTCGACAACAGCTCAATATTCTCGACCGGCAGGTAAAGTTTTGAATCTTCTGCATATTCCAGCAGCAGACATTCATGAGCGGCACCCAGTGCCGTGACGACCTCCATCCCCTTGAACCGACCAACACCGTGATCCACATGCACGACCAGATCACCCGGAGTCAGGCTGTTGGCCTCGCTCAGGAAATTCTCGGCCCGACGCTTGCGCTTAGTTTGACGGATCAGGCGGTCACCCAGCACATCCTGTTCGGAGATCACGGTCAGGCCCGGCGCCTCAAACCCGTGATCCAGCGGCCAGACCGTGAGATGAATACCGCGCTTGCCGACACGGGAAAAATTCGGAACCAGAACGGTTTCGGCAATTCCTTCATCCTCGATCAGACCTTCCAACCGTTCGCGCGCGCCTTCGGAATAGGATGCGATTACGACCGGGCCGTCACCGGTTTTTGCCTTCACATGATCGACGAGGCTTTTGAAAAGGCTGATTTGTTCCTGCTGACGCTCTGGCGCGAAATCACGCCCCTGACGACCGCCCGCATCAATGACACCCGGGCCAGTAGCCTGTTTGAGCGGCGCAAACTGCATCACCCGGCGGTCGGCCACCGCCGCATCCCAGGCCGCATCATCAAGATAAAGCGTCGCAGGTGGCGCCGGTTTATACACCGTATCCATCCGGTTCTTTTGCACAAGCGCATGCATACGTGTGCCGTATTGATCGGCAATCGCCTCCCATCGGGCCAGCCGGGACGGGCCGACCTGATCATCTAACGTGACCGTGGCCTTGGGCAGATAGTCAAACAGTGTTTCCAGATCGTCTTGAAAAAAGCCCAGCCAATGCTCGACACCCGCATGTTTGCGACCTGCTGACACGGCCTCGTAAAGCGCATCATCAGTGCCCGCTGCACCAAACTCGATCCGATAATTCTGGCGAAACCGGGTGATCGCTGCGTCATCCAGAATAACCTCTGAAACCGGTGCCAGTTCCACCTCCGTCAGCTTCTCGGTGGTCCGTTGCGTGGCCGGATCAAAACGGCGCGCACCGTCCAGCACATCACCAAAAAGATCCAGCCGGACAGGCCCGGTCTGCCCGGGGGGATAGATATCAATAATCCCGCCGCGCACGGCGTAATCGCCGGGTTCCATCACAGTCGGACTTTGGGTAAAGCCCATACGCACCAGAAAAGCGCGCAACGCGTCTTCATCAATCCGATGACCCACAATTGCCTTGAATGCCGCCTCGCGCAGCACGCCCCTTGCCGGCACCCGTTGTGTGGCCGCCGACAATGTGGTCAGCAAAACGAATTGCTCTGGCATGCCATGCACAAGGGCCGCCAGCGTCGCCATACGCTGTGCCGACACATCCGCATTGGGGGATACTCGGTCATAGGGCAAGCAATCCCAGGCCGGAAACACGAAAACAGGCATGTCAGGGGCAAAAAACCGGAGGGCCGCCTGCATTGCGACGAGCCGTTTGTCATCGCGCGCAACATGCACAACCGGGCCACCCTTGGCGACCTCGGTCAGGATCAACTGCGCGTCATACCCCTCCGGGGCGCCGCTAACGGTGATATGGTTCGGCTGGGACATGGGCGTCGACCTACCGCGCGGGTCGCTCATGTCAACCGGTCAAAAGCCTAATGGCAAGGAAAGGTTGCGATACATTCCATACATGGCGGTCACAAAGATCGAAATCATCGCAATCACCTGTATCCAGAAACGCATGCGCAACAACGCGGCGGGCAAAGCATCGCCCATAGGTTGCTTTTGTGCAAAACGGCGACTCATCCTGATATTCATCACCGCCACAGCCGACAGGGGGAAGGCAAGACAGAACACACCTTGCGCCAATTCAAACCCATACCAGAACCCCATCATTGCCAGGGTACTCAGGCTGAAGGCGGTGACACCGGCAAGCCACAGCCCCGCAATATCGGTGATGGTCAGCAAACGGCGCACGTTGATTGCAACCAACGCCTCCAGATCCGCAATCGCTGCGTCACCATGGCGTCGGGCGCGCAATACCATGTCAAATGGAACGCCCAATACCCAGTGACTGACCATCGCCCAGGTGACGGCAACTGACAGCCAATACCAGAAGTTTGAAAAGGTATGCAGGTCAATCACTTGAAAAATGGCGTCATTCCAATTCACTGCGCAGATTGCCTCCGGTTGATTTGCGCCGACACTATCCTCCCGGTTTGCGATTGCCCATACTTGTGATGGGGCAAAATCCATGCGACCAAGATTTCGTGATCGCGAAAGGTGAATTCATGAAACCGACCCTTGCCCCCTTCCCCGCCACACGGCTGCGGCGGATGCGCAAATCCCCCGCAATGCGCGCACTCGCCCGGCAAAACACATTGACAGTCGACGACCTAATCTGGCCGGTTTTCGTGATGGACGGCACCGATGACGAAACTCCGGTAGCCTCCATGCCCGGTGTGACCCGCAAAACGGTTGACCGGGTGGCCAAAGCGGCGGTCGAGGCCCAAAATCTTGGCATCCCGGCCATCTGCATCTTTCCTTATACCGGGATGGAGGCGCGGACCGAAGACTGCGCCATGGCATGGGATCCCGACAATCTGACCAACCAAGCGATCCGGGCGATCAAAGACGCCGCCCCCGACGTCGCCGTGATGACTGATATCGCGCTGGACCCCTACAACATCAACGGACACGATGGGTTTGTCGAAAACGGCCTGATCGTGAATGACCGCACGGTCGAGGCTTTGGTCAAAATGGCTCTTGCGCAGGCCGACGCCGGGGCCGACATCCTTGGCCCATCGGACATGATGGACGGGCGCATAGGTGCGATCCGCATGGCGCTCGAGGCCGAAGGCCACCAAAACGTGGCCATCCTCAGCTATACGGCCAAATACGCTTCCGCATTCTACGGCCCCTTTCGGGATGCGGTAGGGGCGTCATCGGCGCTGACTGGCGACAAAAACACCTACCAAATGGACCCCGGCAACTCGGACGAAGCCCTGCGGCTAGTCGAACGCGACCTGCGCGAGGGGGCGGATATGATCATGGTCAAACCTGGAATGCCGTACTTGGACATCTGCAGGCGTGTGAAGGAAAGCTTTGGCGTGCCCACCTATGCCTACCAGGTGAGCGGGGAATACGCGATGTTACAGGCTGCGGCCCAAAACGACTGGCTGGACGGGGATAAGGTGATGATGGAAAGCCTGCTGGCGTTCAAACGGGCGGGCTGCGATGGAATCCTGACCTATTTCGCACCGCGAGTCGCGAAGCAACTACAAGGTTAAGCAGATTTCAGACCCAGAAAATTCCGGGGCGTGCTTTCGTATCTTGCCGATGTGGCACTTCGCGACGGTTACAAAAGCTATCGCGCAACAGCCCACCGAAGCTCCCCTCCCGCGCCATGATGCCACCGCCGTTCGGTTAGGTGATCGGGGGCAACCTTGCTCGTGACAGTTCTCGCATATTTGCATATAGTTTCCGTATAAAAGGCGGCAAACGCCTTCAACACAGGCAAAAAGGCGGAAAACTTAGCATGGGAAAACTCTCAAGGCGCAGCTTTACACTCGGCGCATTGGCATCCACCACATTGGCCGCATGCGGCAATGGTATTGGTGGTGCGGGGGCAGCAACTATCGACGCTCGTGTCGATAGTACGTTGAATTTTATGTATGATAACTACCCGGGCACCCGTGGGCTCAGCGAACGGGCGGCAGGTATGCTGGTCATGCCACTCTTCACAGAGGCCGGGCTTGGGCTTGGCGGTGGTTTTGGGCGCGGCGCGCTGCGGATCGGGCCGTCAACCGTTGACTACTATTCAGCGACATCCGGCAGCGCGGGTCTGCAAATCGGCGCCCAGCAATTCAGCTCCGTCCTGTTTTTCATGACCGAAGAGGCGCTATTGGAGTTCCGCCGCGGCCCCGGCTGGGCGGCAGGTGCGGATCTGGAATATGCTGTCAGCGATCAGGGCGACAGCCTGCGGGCCGAAACGACAACATCACTGGCGCCCGTCATCGCGGTGAATTTCGCGCAAACCGGTTTGCGCATCGGGGCCAGCCTCGAAGGCATCAAATACACGCGCATCATACCGTAGGTGCGTTTGCGACATCTTTTGTCGCAGGGTGACAGGGCAGCCCTGTCACCCGCCGCCATGCTATCAACATAGCAAGGTCGGAGGCTTCGATGAAAAACACCACACGCGTTGCTGTGATCGGGGGCGGCGTTGTCGGCTGCTCGGTGCTGTATCACCTGACGAAACTGGGCTGGTCGGATGTGATGCTGATCGAACGATCAGAACTGACATCAGGTTCCACCTGGCACGCGGCAGGCGGGTTTCATACGCTTAACGGCGACACAAACATGGCCGCGCTGCAAGGCTATACAATCAAGCTTTACAAGGAGTTAGAGGAAATCACCGGGATGTCCTGCGGGCTGCACCACGTTGGCGGCGTGACCCTTGCAGACAACCAGGACCGGTTCGATATGTTGGTCGCTGAACGGGCTAAGCACCGCTATATGGGGTTAGAGACTGAAATCGTAGGGCCAGCGGAAATCGCCAAAATCGCCCCGATCACCAATCTCGACGGGATCATCGGCGCGCTCTATGATCCGCTCGACGGCCACCTTGACCCCTCCGGGACCACCCATGCCTATGCAAAGGCGGCGCGCATGGGCGGGGCCACAATCGAAACCCATTGCAAGGTGATTGAGACCAATCAACGCCCTGATGGCACATGGGATGTGGTGACCGAAAAGGGTACAATCCACGCCGAACATATCGTGAATGCAGGCGGGCTTTGGGCGCGCGAAGTTGGCGCGATGGCGGGCATTTACACGCCGCTGCACCCGATGGAACACCAATATATCGTCACCGATGATATCGCCGAAATCTATGACCGCGACAGCGAACACCCGCATGTAATGGACCCCGCCGGCGAAAGCTATCTGCGGCAGGAAGGGCGCGGGTTGTGCATCGGGTTCTACGAAAAACCCTGTAAACCATGGGCGGTGGACGGCACGCCATGGGATTTCGGGCATGAACTGCTGCCTCATGATCTGGACAAGGTCGAAGCCTCGATCGAATTTGCCTATAACCGCTTTCCCGTCCTCGCCACGGCGGGCGTCAAATCCGTGATCCACGGCCCCTTCACCTTTGCCCCCGATGGGAACCCATTGGTCGGGCCGGTGCCGGACGTGCAGAATTACTGGTCCGCCTGCGGTGTCATGGCGGGGTTCAGTCAAGGCGGCGGTGTTGGCCTGATGCTGGCGCAATGGATGATCGAAGGGGAATGCGAACGCGACGTGACCGCGCTCGACGTCGCGCGCTATGGCAAATGGATCACCCCGGGCTACACGCGCCCCAAGGTGATCGAAAACTATCAGAACCGGTTTTCCGTCAGCTACCCGAACGAAGAACTGCCCGCCGCACGACCGCACCGAACCACGCCGATGTATGATATCTTCAGCGATCTTGGGGCGGTTTGGGGGCATCAATTCGGACTCGAAGTGGTGAACTACTTCGCGCAAGATACTGATCCTGCTTATGAAACCCCGACCTTCCGCCGCTCCGATGCTTGGAACGCGACAGCCCGCGAGGTCAAGGCGGTACGCACCAGCGTCGGCATTAACGAGGTGCAGAATTTCGGCAAATTCAGCGTCACGGGCAGTGGCGCGCGCGCGTGGCTCGACCGGATCATGGCAGGCCGTATCCCGCAACCGGGGCGGATGTCGCTGACGCCAATGCTGTCGCCAAAGGGGCGGTTGATGGGGGATTTCACGATCTCTTGCTTGTCCGAAACCAATTTCCAACTGACCGCCAGCTACGGCGCGCAAGAGGTGCATCACCGCTGGTTCCTGCAAAACGCCAGCCCCGATTGCGCGGTCGCCAACATCTCGGACCAGCGCACTGGTTTCCAGATCGCCGGGCCAAAATCCCGCGATCTGCTGCGGGCGTGTACCCGCGATGATGTGGATGGGATCAAATTCCTTGATGTACGGCAAATGACCATTGGTCAGGTCGCCTGCATCGTGCAACGGGTCAGCTACACAGGTGATCTGGGGTACGAGATTTACTGCGACCCAATGGATCAACGGCAGCTCTGGTGGACGCTGTGGCAGGCGGGGCAACCGCTCGACATCACGCCGTTTGGTATGCGGGCAATGATGTCACTACGGCTTGACCGGTTCTTTGGGTCATGGCTGTCGGAATTCTCGCCCGACTACACAGCTGCCGAAACCGGGATGGACCGGTTCATCAGCATCAAGAAAAGCACCGATTTCATCGGGCGGGCCGCGGCAGAGGCAGAGCGTGCCACCCCCCCTGCCCGCACATTGGTCACGTTCGAGGTTGATGCAGATGATGCCGATGTCGTGGCCTACGAACCCGTCTTTATCGACGATCAGGTGCAAGGTTTCTGCACCTCGGGCGGCTATTCTCATCACGCAGGCAAATCTATCGCCATGGCGCTGGTCCCACGCGCAGCAGCAACCGACGATCTGACGGTCGAGATCGAAATCATGGGTCAGCGACGACCCGCAAAACGGATCACGACACCGCTGTTCGACCCCGACGGCGTCGTGTTGCGCGGATGATCCCTATCCTGATCCTCGCCGCCGGATCATCTTCGCGGATGGGTGATCGGGATAAGCTGCTGGAAGATGTAGGCGGTCAACCCTTGCTGCGCCAAAAGGTGCAGCGGGCCATCACAACGGGGCATCCGGTATGCGTCGCCCTACCCGCCCCGAATCACCCGCGCGAATCTGCCATCAGCGACCTGCACGCAACTTGCCTATATATCCCTGAAGCTGCCGAGGGCATGTCCGGCACCATGCGGGGTGCCGTGGCCCAGTTGCCCGGTAATGGCGCTTTCATGATGCTGCTCGGCGATCTTGTCGCCATTGATACCAGCGACATGCAGGCGATTTTTACCGCCAACAAAACCCACACCAATAACCTGATCTGGCGCGGCGCCACGCCCGATGGCAAACCCGGCCATCCGATCATTTTTGACGGCAGCCTGCGCCCGGCATTTCAAAACCTGTCGGGCGATGGTGGTGGCGAGGCGCTTGTCAAACCGCGAAGCAAACAAACTCACCTGACACGCTTCACCGATGATCGGTCGCGGCTTGATCTGGACACGCCCGAAGATTGGGCAGAGTGGCGGCGAAAGAACCCTACTTAAACAGCAGCATGGATTCGACGCGGCGCAATGCCTTGCGGGCCGCACCGAAACGTTTCGTGCCTTCCTGCGTCGCCAAAGACGGACAAATCTGAAACAGCTCCTGACGCTGGGAAGGCTCGACACCTTTCAATGCGTAATCATTGGGCTGAAAGCTTTCAGTCCATGTTCCATCCGCCAGCACGATCTGGTGCTTGTCGAACATGAAATGCAGATAGGTCGTTCCGGGCACATTTACCGCATCAATCCCGGGCAACTTGGTCATATCCTTGGCGGCAACCAGCACCTCAACCTCACCAAAATGTTCGCGGGCCAGTTCGGACACCACAAGCATCCGGTGCTGTGGCGATACCAACATGTCACGTTCCGGCAGGTTGTTGCCAAGACTCCCTGAGCGGATCAAGATCGGGCGCAGTTGCGGCGCGTTTTTCAACTCATCAGCAGGCAAGGTACGGTGCCCGGCCCAGACAATGCTTTGGATCCCATGATCACGGGTCAGGACACGATCGCCGACGGTCAGGGTTTCGACCAGCCGTTCACCTTTTGGGGTCGCAATACGCGTACCAGGAGTAAAACAGGGCACAATCCGTGAAAAATCGGATCCTGCTTCATGCGGCTGAGCCGCGAAATCTGTTTTCATAATCATCATGCCAAACGCCTACTACCTTTAACCAAACCGAACACAGCACCTCGCCGGATCGGCGCACCAAAAACGATGCAAAACCATTCATCAACTTCAAAGCAGTAAATCTGCTTTTGCGTGTGTCCTGAATCTCTCAAACAACCAGACCAGAACAGTATTAATAATATGTTAACCGTTAAGCTTTCGAAAACCAAGCTTCCATGAGGCAAAATATCACTTAAAATACTGGGTGGTTAACAATCATCCATTCTGGATCGTATTGGTGCCGATGGAGAGACTCGAACTCTCACGATGTTGCCATCGGGGGATTTTGAATCCCCTGCGTCTACCATTCCGCCACATCGGCCAATGCGCATTGCCTAATCGGGCCTGCAACGCGCGTCAATCGCCGTTTTTGACTTTTTCGCGCTGTTACAGCCGGTTGGTGGAAAACGTATCACATTGCGACAGATCACCACTTTCCAGACCACGGGCAAACCAGCGCTGGCGTTGTTCGCTTGTACCATGGGTAAAGGTGTGCGGGCGCACGCGCTGGCCTGCATTGCGTTGCAACGTATCATCACCTATCTGGGCTGCGGCATTCATCGCCTCGGCAATATCGCCACGTTCAAGACTGTTAAACCGTTCCTGTGCGGCGCGGGCCCAGACCCCGGAAAAACAATCGGCCTGCAATTCGATCCGTACTGACATTTCATTCGAATCAGCCTCGTTCATCTGCGCGCGCAATTGATTGACCTGACCCAGAATGCCCAACTCGTTCTGGACATGATGGGCAATTTCATGCGCCACGACATAGGCGGCCGCAAAATCGCCCCCGGCCCCCAGACGCTGTTCCAGGGTGGTAAAGAATTCAGTATCCAGAAAAGCCTTGCGTTCGGGCGGGCAATAAAACGGACCCGTCGCGGTAGAGGCGCCACCACATTGCGACCGGGTTTGCCCCTTGAACAACACCAGTGTCGGGGCCTCATAGGTCCGGTCCAATTGTTCGCTGAAAATCGTGGCCCAAACCTCCTCGGTATCGGCCAGCGTGACGGACACAAATTCAGCTGCACGTTCATCCGCCGGGGTGATCTCGGCCGATTGCGCGCTCTGACCGCCGCCGCTACCGCCAAGGTCGACAAACTGGCTGACATCCACCCCGAAATACAGGCCCGCCAGCAAGATCAACACGCCCGCAATACCGCCAACACCCCCGGCACGACGGCCACCGCCGCGTCTACGCCGATCTTCGATATTGCTGCTGCCGCGCCGTCCCTGCCACTTCATGACCCATTCTCCCAGATTTATTACCATCTTAGGCAGATTGATGGGGCACACAAGCTTGACGCCTTTGTCCAGCCATGGCCTAACGCGCGCGAAGATCACGAAAGGGCAGAACATGCTGCGCCGCCTTTACGACTGGACGATATCATTGGCGCAATCGCCGCATGCGCTTTGGGCATTGGCAATCGTGTCTTTTGTCGAATCGTCCTTCTTTCCGATCCCGCCCGATGTGCTGATGATCCCAATGATCATCGCACGGCCATCGCGGGCCTTCCTGATCGCTGGGATCGCGACGCTGGCATCGGTCGCTGGCGGGCTTTTCGGCTATTATATCGGCTCCGCCCTGATGGAGAGTTTTGGCCAGCCGATCCTCGAATTCTATGGCAAGGACGCAAGCTTTGCCGAAATGTCCGCCGTGTTTAATGAATATGGGGCCTGGGCGGTGGTTGTGGCCGGGGTCACCTTCCTGCCCTTCAAGGTCGTAACGATTGCGTCCGGTGTCACAGGCCTGTCACTGCCGGTGTTTATCCTGTCATCAATATTTGCGCGGGCCCTGCGGTTCTTCTTGGTCGCGACCCTTTTGTGGAAATTCGGCGAACCGATCCGGGACTTCATTGAAAAACGACTTGGCCTGATGTTTATCCTTTTCTGTGTGCTGCTGATTGGCGGCTTTGCCCTGATAGGTTTGCTATGACACGACAATTGCTCATCTTGCTGTCTGCAGGTGGATCGGCGGCATTGCTTGGCGGGGCCTATCTGTTTCAGGCGCTTGGCTATCCACCCTGTGCGATGTGTCTGTGGCAACGCTGGCCACATGTGGCCGCTATCCTGATCGGGCTTTTGGCCTTGCGGTTTCAGGGCTGGGTCCTGCCACTGCTGGGGTCAATTGCGGCAGGCATCACCGGCGGATTGGGTGTGTTTCACACCGGGGTCGAACGTGACTGGTGGGAAGGCCCATCCAGCTGTACCGGCGGCAGCACCCTGAACGGGCTGAGCGGGTCTGACCTGCTGGCCATCGAAGGGCCGCGTGTGATCATGTGCGATCAGGTATCGTGGGAGTTTCTGACCCTGTCGATGCCCAGCTGGAATGCCCTGTTTTCCTTTGCACTAATGATCGGCTGGTTTATGGCCGTCTCAGCGTCGCGTCGACAATAGCAGGCTGGTTTCCGAGCGTGTCACGCCTTCCAACCGGCGAATGGTGAATAGCACCTGATCAAAGCTTTCCAGCGTTGCGGCACCGATCTCTGCGATCAGATCCCAGGTGCCGTTGGTGGAATGCACCGCGCGCACTTCGGGAATTGCGGTCAGCCGTTTCATCGCCCGTTCGGCCCCCCTGCCCGCCACTTCCAGCATCATCAATCCGCGCACCGGGTCAGGGCGGATATCCGACCGGGTCAGCACAGTGAAACCGGCAATCTCACCCGCTGCGACCAAACGGTCGAGACGGACACGCACGGTGCTGCGGGTGACGCCCAGCATCGCTGCCAATTCTGACAACGATGCGCGGCCGTTCTGCTTTAGCGCTGCGATCAAGCGACCATCCAAATCGTCCATTCAGCTTGCCCATTTTGTGAAATGTATCCCCATTTTGCACAAATTGCCCGCTTACCCCACCCCCTATTTTGGACAACACTCCGCCGCATGACACAAAAACACTGCATCTTAATCGGCGCCCCCGTCGACTGTGGCAAGCGGACACGCGGCTGCCTGATGGGACCTGACGCCTACCGCACCGCTGGCCTGAGTGAGGCGATTACCGAACTTGGCCATACCGTCACTGACATTGGCAACCTGACACCGGCCAAGGTTGACGTGCCGCCCGCCAAGAACATCCAAATCTATAAGTTGGCGGAAAATGTCGGCTGGACCCAAACCCTGTCAGAGGCCGCGCAGAAAGCCGCACCTGACGGTATGCCAATTTTCCTTGGAGGTGATCACGCGCTTGCCGCTGGCACCGTGGCAGGCATGGCCGCACATGCCCAGTCGGTCGGGCGACCGTTCTTTGCGCTTTGGCTGGATGCGCATAGCGACATTCACACGCCTGACACCACTGACAGCGGCAATCTGCATGGCACGCCCGTGGGCTACGTCACCGGGCGCGACGGGTTTGACGCCTACCCCGCCCTGCCCGCAAAGGTCGATCCGGCCAATATCTGCATGATCGGCCTGCGATCTGTGGACAATGCGGAACGGCAAGTGTTGGAAGGTGGCGACGTCATGCTTGTCGATATGCGCCGGATTGACGAAGAAGGGATCAGCGGACCTTTGCAGACGTTCCTGAACCGTGTCGCTGCGGTGAACGGCATGCTGCACGTCTCGCTTGACGTTGATTTCCTTGATCCCGCAATCGCCCCCGCCGTCGGCACCACGGTTCCCGGCGGAGCCACGGTACGCGAGGGGCATCTTGTGATGGAAATCCTGTCAGATAGCGGGCTGGTCAGTTCGCTTGATCTGGTCGAACTGAACCCGTTCCTTGATGACCGGGGTAAGACTGCAACATTAATGGTTGACCTGACCGCATCGCTTTTGGGGCGGCGGGTCTTTGATCGCCCAACGACAGGACGCTACGCATGAACCTTAAAGCATCAGAACTGGCCATGGTGCCATTTGTCAGCGTCGATAACATGATGCGACTGGTCCATCATATTGGCATGGAAAAATTCATGGCCGACCTTGCGCATGAGATCGAGGTCGATTTCGCCCGCTGGGAACTGTTCGACAAAACCCCGCGCATTGGCAGTCATTCCGACGTGGGCGTGATCGAATTGATGCCGACATCCGACGGCACGCTATACGGTTTCAAATACGTGAACGGCCACCCCAAGAACATGAAAGAAGGGCTGCAAACCGTCACAGCCTTTGGTGTCCTGTCAGAGGTTGATAACGGCTACCCGATCCTGTTTTCGGAAATGACCGTGCTGACCGCCTTGCGCACCGCCGCCATGTCTGCGGTGGCTACCAAACATCTGGCCAGCCCCGACGCCAAAACCATGGCAATGATCGGCAATGGGGCGCAGTCTGAATTCCAATGCATCGCGCAAAAGGCCGTGAATGGGGTCGATACAATCCGGCTATACGATATTGATCCGGCAGCCACTGAAAAATGCGCGCGTAATCTGGAAAATGCAGGGCTGACCCTGATCCCCTGCACCACCCCCGAGGATGCGATTGAAGGTGCGGGCATCATCACAACCGCCACCGCCGACAAGGACATGCAGACCATTCTGACCGACAACATGGTCGGCAGCGGCGTACATATCAACGCCATCGGCGGCGACTGCCCTGGCAAGACCGAACTGCACCGCGATATCGTCGCCCGCTCGACCGTTTTCGTGGAATACCCGCCCCAAACGCGGATCGAAGGCGAGATTCAGCAGATGGACCCCGACCACCCGGTGACGGAGCTGTGGCAAGTGATCAACGGCACGGCCAAGGGGCGGCAATCAGCGGCGGAGGTCACGCTTTTCGACGGTGTTGGTTTCGCGATCGAGGATTTCTCGGCCCTGCGTTACGTCCATGACAAAATCCAGAACACGCCGTTCTATATCGACTTTGATCTGATCGCCGATCCGGACGATCCGCGCGACCTGTTTGGGATGGTCAAACGGGCGGGCTAACGACGAAAACATCGCGCCGCATTTCATTGGTTGCCACTTAGGGTTGTCTTGATCATGTTAAGACGGATGTAAGACCGTCTCTTTAAAGTCCCGATGAGGGGATTTATCGCGCGCATGACCAAGACGACCCATGACAAATATCAGGCTGTCAAGGCGACGGTCGAAATGTTCAATTTGGCCGCGGCATTACTGGATCGTGACGCTGGGTTTATATATAGGAACAGTCGTTTTAAGGCGAAGTTTTACAATCCCTCCGACAAGGTGAGCACATATTGCCTTCGCGACCTTCTAACCGACCCTGACAAGACCCGGCTGGATACATTCTTTGCCAATGCTGATGCCAGCATCGCCTCGTTCAAATGCAATGTCGCGCACCAGTCTGAAACTTACGAACTGACGGTCGCACCACTTTTGGTTGACGGGGTCGCCACAACCTTCCTGTGCCAGATCAGCCCGTCACGGGCTGCCGCAGATGTAAAGCTGCGCTACCTGATGGATCATCTTGACCAGGGGGTGTGGGATTATGACACGCGAACGGACATTTTTGTGGTGTCGGATGAATGGCGGCGCATTCGCGGCATGGCCCCTGATGCGGACCCGATCCCGCCGGGGACAAACTGGCTCGACCGGATCCACCCCGATGACCGGACATCGCTGCAAAAGGTTTTTGAAGGACAGACGCGCGGCGAAACGGAAAGCATCAATATCCAATACCGGCACATCCATACGCAAGGACATTGGGTGTGGATCCTGTGCCATGCCAGAGTTGTAGCACGCGATGCAGATGGATTGCCGATACGTATCGTCGGCACCGATACTGACGTAACCCAATCGCGCAAAACCGAAGAGGACATGGCGCAACTTGCTGAAAAACTTAGGCTTGCGGTTGATGCAGCCGGGATCGGCGTGTGGGAATTCAATCCAAATAGTGGCAAGGTCCATTGGGACGACAGGATGCTCGCCATGTATGGGCTGACGGATGGTCAGAATGACCGCCCGGGCGAAGCATGGCAGAGCCATCTACATCCGGATGACCGCGACGATATGGTGGCCTATTCTGAACATTGCCAGGAAAACGGTTTGGACTTCAGCCGGGACTACCGGATCGTGACATCAGGCGGGGCGCTGCGTCACATTCGCAGCCGGGCCAGCCAGGTCAAAGTGCCTGGCGGTCAGCCGAAGCTGGTTGGAGTCAATATCGACGTGACAGAGGATTATTGCCGCGCAAAGGAATTGGAACAGGCCAAGGCGCGGCTCCATCACGAATCGCGACATGACGCCTTGACCGGATTGGCCAATCGCCGCCTGCTTGATGAAACCACAGCGTCGCTCAACAATCATGATGCGCATCGCAGCTATGCGGTGCTGCATCTCGATCTTGATTACTTTAAAACGATCAATGACACTCTGGGACATGCGGCCGGTGACGCGGTGCTTGTCAAAGTCGGGCAAACACTCAAAAAGATCATTGATGATCGTGGGCTGGTCTGCCGGATCGGCGGGGATGAATTTGCTGTGTTTTTTGCAACCGCACCCAATACAAGACAGCTTCACTCAATTTGTAATGAGCTCATCAATGCGCTGAAAGAACCGATCATGTATCAGGGGCACCCCTGCAAAATCGGCGTCAGCATCGGTTGTGCCTTCGGAATAGGGCCTTCAGACAACCATGCGGATCTGTTCAAGCGTGCAGATGCCGCACTTTACGAAGCAAAATCCGCTGGACGCAACTGCTACCGTGTCGGTGCCTGACAAATCCGGCAACAAAACCTGGACTCGCTGAAGTCAGTGATACAAAAACTCCCCCGTTACATGGCGCCATTCGCCGGGGCTAATCATCTTGCGATGCACGAAGCGGACGGAATGCAGCGGGCCATCCAACTCATCCTGCCAATACCCAATAAATTTCAACAGCTTGTCATGATCCGGGGCCAGGTCATAATCCTGCCAGATAAAGGTATTCAACACATGTGGATGATCCGGCATGTGATAGAACATTTCCGCCGTGGTCAGCCCATAACCTGTCATCATCAATTCAGTCTCTGATTGCATCGCTGCTCCTTTCGTTTCTTGATGTTATCTGGAAAAGGATTGCAAAGTGATAAATTATGTCAACAAAAACAGCGTGTTATCACTGCATTGTGTCGGCTGCCAATCTGGGCCAGTATCGCCCATTGCACCCTATATCAAGTGTCTGTTACAAGTGTCACAACGACATGTAGCAGTGTCAGTAATAGCAGGCGAGCCACGTGAACGACACTCCGGAAACCCCTGAAAACGAAGAAGAAATGCCGCCCATGCGCCCTGCGTATGATGGCCCTTCGGTAACGATCGAACACGAGCTGAAGACCAGCTATCTCGACTACGCCATGAGCGTCATCGTCAGCCGTGCAATACCTGATTTGCGCGACGGTCTGAAACCGGTTCACCGGCGCATCATCTATTCGATGTATGAAAAGGGCATCACTGCGGACAAATCCTACCGCAAATCTGCGAAATCTGTGGGCGATGTGATGGGGTCCTACCACCCGCATGGTGACAGTGCGATTTACGACGCATTGGTGCGGATGGCGCAAGATTTCTCCATGTCGCTGCCATTGGTTGATGGCCAGGGCAATTTTGGCTCTATGGATGGCGATGGCGCGGCCGCAATGCGCTACACCGAAAGCCGCCTTGCCAAAGTCGCGCAATACATGACCGAAGACCTGCCCAAGGACACGGTCGATTTCATGGACAACTATGACGGCAAGGAACGCGAACCCAGCGTGCTGCCATCCCGTTTTCCGAATATGCTGGTCAATGGTGCGGGCGGTATCGCAGTCGGTATGGCCACGAATATCCCGCCACATAACCTGGGCGAGGTGATTGATGCCACATTGGGGCTGATTGATGAACCCGACCTGTCATCCGAACAATTGATCACATATATCCCCGGTCCAGACTTCCCCACAGGCGGGATCATTCTTGGCCGTTCCGGTGCGCGCAAGGCCTATCTCGAAGGGCGCGGTTCGGTCATCATCCGCGCCAAGACGAAGGTCGAGGAAATCCGCAAAGACCGCTACGCCATCGTGATCGAGGAAATCCCCTATCAAGTGAACAAAGCCACGATGATCGACCGCATCGCAGAGGCCGCGCGCGACAAACGGATCGAAGGCATCGCCCATGTGCAGGACGAATCCGACCGTAACGGCGTGCGGGTCGTTGTCGAGTTGAAACGCGATGCGACGGCAGAAGTCGTGTTGAACCAGCTTTTCCGTTTCACACCGATGCAGACCAGCTTTGGTTGCAACATGCTGGCGCTAAACGGTGGCAAGCCCGAACAATTGAACCTGCGCGGTTTCCTGACAGCGTTTGTCGATTTCCGCGAAGAGGTCGTGGCCCGCCGCACCGCGTTTGAACTGCGCAAGGCACGCGAACGCGCCCATGTCCTGTGTGGTCTGGCCGTTGCGGTCACCAATATTGATGAAATCGTGGCCACGATCCGTGCCTCTGCCGATGCAGCAACCGCGCGCGAAAAACTGATGACGCGCCGATGGCCTGCCGCATCTATCCTCGAATATATCGCCTTGATTGATGATCCGACCCATACTGCCAATGACGATGGCACGTATAACCTGTCTGAAACCCAGGCTCGTGCGATCCTTGAATTGCGTCTGCAACGTCTAACCCAGATCGGGGTGCAGGAAGTCACCGATGAATTGCAGGAACTCGCCGGGAAAATCCGCGAATACCTCGAAATTCTGGGCAGTCGCGAACGCATCATGCAGATCATCCGTGACGAACTGCATGAGGTGAAAGGCCTGTTCGCCGTCCCGCGCCGTACCGAAATCACCGACTGGTCCGGCGATATGGAAGACGAGGACCTGATCGAACAAGAGGACATGGTCGTCACCGTCACCTCCGGCGGTTATATCAAACGGACCGCCCTCGCCGATTTCCGTGCGCAGCGGCGCGGCGGCAAGGGCCTGTCCTCCATGCAGACCAAGGAAGAGGACGTGGTCACCACCCTCTTCGTCGCCAATACGCATACGCAATTGCTGTTCTTCACCACGGACGGGATGGTGTACAAGCTGAAGACATGGCGCTTGCCGCTGGGCAACCGTACGGCCAAGGGCAAGGCGATTGTGAACATCCTGCCTATTCCGCAAGGGGTTTCTATCGCTGCCATCATGCCCGTCGACCGGCCAGAGGATGAATGGGACGACCTACAAGTTGTCTTTGCGACCTCCGCTGGAACTGTGCGCCGTAACAAGCTGTCAGACTTCACAAATGTGATGCGCAACGGCAAGATCGCGATGAAGTTCGAAGGTGAGCATGAGGACACAATCCTGATCAACGCGCGCATCGCGTCGAACGATGATGATGTGATGCTGGTCACCGATTCCGGGCGCGCCATCCGCTTTCCGGCTACGGATGTGCGGGTATTCAACTCGCGGTCTTCCACCGGGGTGCGGGGGATCAAACTGCAAGGTAATGACAAGGTCGTGTCGATGTCGATCATCCGGCATTTCCGGGCCGAGGCCGAAGAACGTGCAGCCTACCTTAAAATGCGGCGGGCCATGGCCGGTCTGACGGATGAAGCCGAAAACGAAGATGAAGAGGCCACGCCGGGCCAGATCAGCCAGGAACGCTATGCCGAAATGTCGGCCGCCGAAAACCTGATCCTGACGATCACTGCCAAAGGATCGGGCAAACTGTCCTCCAGCCACGATTACCCGGTACGGGGACGCGGCGGCATGGGGGTCGCAGCCATGGACAAGGCGATGCGCGGCGGGCCACTGGTCACATCCTTCCCGGTCGATCTGTCAGACCAGATCATGCTGGTCACATCTACTGGACAATCGATACGTGTGCCGGTCGATGGGATTTCATTCCGGTCACGGGGCGCTGGCGGGGTGAAAGTCTTTGACACTGGCAAGGGCGAAACCGTTGTCAGCGTGGCCTGGATCGCCGATCAGGGTGATGATGCCGAAGAAGAAGGCTAAGCAACCATAGCGCGTATTGTTGCATGAAATACACATGCGCTGGCTAGGTTGTTCGAGTGCTGCTGATTACGGTCAGAACTCCTGTTAGGGGCGAAGCATTACTCATCCATATTGGAAAACCCATGACAAACCTAACAAAGCTAGCCGCCGCTCTGGCGGTCTTCGCAGCACCCGCAGTGGCACAGCAACTGCCCGGCGCATCTGTATCAGGCAACTTCGTGCAGCTTGATGATGACAACGCAACAAAATTCAATGCTGGCGGCGAACTCAATGTTGGTGGCCGTTTTGCTGTTGGGGGCAACCTCGGCACCTATAATGGCTCGCGGCTCGACGACGGCAGCATCAACGTGACGGCACGGGGCATGTACAGGCTCTCTGCGACCTCCGCATTTGGTCTGTTTGTTGCCCGCGACACGCTTGATGGCAATGAAGCAGACTCATACGGTCTGGAATACGGTTTCAAATCCGCCAATGGCGCCTTTGACCTCTATTATGGTGTATTCGACAACGACTCAGATGTCGACGAAAGCATCGCTGGCATTTCATTTGAATTTGCTGTCGCCCGGCGCTTTTTTCTTGGTTTTGATTATGATGTGTTGACAGCAGAAAGCGGCGGCGACGGCGTGGGTATTGGCTCCGGTGCATTCACCGGGCGCTACCAGCTTGACAACGGCGCATCGATCTTTGCGGAGTTCGGCAGCGTTGCCGTGGCTGCGACAGATGGCACGACGACTGTTTCTGCGACAGAAGACGAATTTGTCGGCATCGGGTTTTCCTACGACTTCGGTCGCAATGGCGGCGCGTTGTTCTCCAACCGGTCCGTCGCCGACACAATCGGTTACTGATACCTGCTCGATTTATTTGATATGGCCCCGGCAATCGCCGAGGCCTTTTCTTTTGACCGCTTCGGTTCTACATCAGCGGTATGACACAAACCCTTCATATCATCGGCGGCGGCATGGCCGGGTCAGAGGCCGCTTGGCAAGCCGCAAATGCAGGTCTGCAAGTCGTGATCCACGAAATGCGGCCCAAGGTCGAAACCTTTGCCCATCGCACTGGCAACCTTGGCGAAATGGTCTGCTCCAACTCCTTCCGTTCGGATGATCATGAACAAAACGCCGTTGGCCTGTTGCATTGGGAAATGATGCAGGCAAATGGGTTGATCATGCAGACGGCCTATAAACACCGGCTACCCGCCGGTGGCGCGCTGGCCGTGGATCGTGATCCTTTCGCCGCTAGCGTCACAGCCGCCCTGCATGCCCATCCCAACATCAGCGTTGCGGGCGAAGAAATCCGCGCCCTGCCTGATGACGGGCATTGGATCATAGCGACAGGTCCGCTGACATCCGGGCCGTTGGCCGAAGCCATCCAACAGGAAACCGGCGCCGAGGCGTTGGCGTTTTTCGACGCAATCGCACCTATCGTTTATGCCGATAGCATCAACATGGATGTGGCCTGGATGCAGTCGCGCTATGACAAAGGCGAAACCGAAGAAGAACGCACCGCCTACCTTAACTGCCCGATGACCAAGGACCAGTATGAGGCGTTTATCGATGCCTTGCTCGCCGCCGACAACACCGTGTTCAAGGAAGGTGAAACCGCCGGATATTTCGACGGCTGTCTGCCGATTGAGGTGATGGCCGAACGGGGCCGCGAAACATTACGCTTCGGCCCCATGAAACCGGTTGGCCTGACCAACACACATGACCCGCAAACCAAGGCCTATGCCGTAGTTCAACTGCGGCGGGACAATGCACTTGGCACGCTTTTCAACATCGTCGGTTTCCAGACAAAGATGAAATACGGCGCCCAAAAGGCTGTTTTCAAGACGATTCCGGGGCTTGAGAATGCGGAATTCGCACGGCTTGGCGGCATCCACCGGAACACATTCATCAATTCACCCAGCCTGCTGGATGACCAGATGCGGCTGCGTTCGAAACCAAACATTCGCTTTGCCGGGCAAATCACTGGGGTTGAAGGATATGTCGAAAGCGCAGCCATGGGCCTGCTCGCCGGGCGATTGGCGGTGGCGGAACTGACCGGCAAAACCCTGCCCCCCTTCCCTACAACCACAGCCATGGGCGCGCTTGTCACCCACATCACAGGCGGGGCGGAAGCCAAGACATTCCAGCCGATGAACGTCAATTTCGGGCTGTTTCCGCCGGTTAAGGGGATCAAGGGCGGGCGACGAAACCGCAAGGACCGGTACAAGGCCTATACCGACCGGGCCAAGACGGATTGGCAGGCCTGGCTTGGCCAAATGGCGCTGGACGCCGCCTGATCATTGGCGCTAGCCTCGGGCTATGACTGATAAAAAAAACGTGGTGAAGCCTGATCTCTGGACCTCGCGACCGGTTGAGGAAACCATCGCAGTCTATGCCGAATGGGCCGAAACCTATGACGCAGATATCACAGCGCGCGGCTACCATACGCCCAACCGGATCGCCCGGGCCTTGGCACCACTGATCAAACCTGACGCCGCGATCCTTGATTTCGGCTGCGGCACCGGCTTTTCCGGGCAGGTCCTGCGGCAGCATGGCTTCACACGTTTTGATGGCACGGATGTCACGGCCGAGATGCTGGAAAAAGCAACCGCACGCGGCATCTACAACAAAACATGGCTGTCTGTTCCGGGTGAACTCAGCTTCGGGCGTGGCGCCTACAAGGCCATCACCGCCGTCGGGGTCGTCAGCCTTGGGGCGGCACCTGCTGATACGCTCGACGCGTTGATGACAAAGCTTGATAGCGGTGATCTGCTGGCCTTTTCCTATAACGACCCGACGCTGGCGGATGGGTCCTATCTGGACGCGCTGGGGCGGCAGATCGGCGCGGGACTGGCAGAGGTGGTATTCCGCGAACATGGGCCACATCTGGATGACGTTGATATGGGGTCAGACGTCATCATCCTGCGCCGCCGATGATCACACGGTTCGCGCCGTCCCCCACGGGGCCATTGCATCTGGGGCACGCCTATTCGGCCATGCTGGCCCATGACATGGCGCGGGATGCAGGCGGCACATTCCTGCTGCGAATTGAAGATATCGACCAGACCCGCGCGCGGCCGGAATGGGAACAGAAAATCTACGACGACCTATCATGGCTCGGCCTGTCATGGCCGACGCCGGTCCGACGTCAGTCCGAGCATTTGCCGACCTATGCTGCGACGCTTGATCAGCTATGGAATAAAGGTCTGCTGTTTCCCTGCCATTGCACCCGGCGCGATATCGAAACAGCCGCCAGCGCCCCGCAGGAAGGTGTGCCAATGGGCCCGGACGGGATGATCTATCCCGGCACTTGCAAATACCTGCCACGGTCCAAACAACGGCCTACTGGTTGCGCACTACGACTGGACATGACCAAGGTTGCACAGCAGATCAGCTATATCGAACAGGAACAAACCCACAGCATTCCAGCCCGTTTCTTCACCGATGCGATCGGCGATGTGGTACTGGCGCGCAAGGACATGGGGACGTCCTATCACCTCTCGGTCGTGATTGATGATGCGGCCCAGAACATCAGCCATGTAATCCGGGGGGCGGATCTGGCAGAAGCCACGCCCATCCACATCATTTTGCAAAAGATACTCAATCTGCCAGCGCCCGCCTACCATCACCACCATCTGATCAGAGACGCAAATGGCAAACGGCTGGCCAAACGGGATGACGCAAGGGCGATCTCAAAATACCGGGCAGAGGGAGCAAGCCCCAATGATATCAGGCGGATGGTGGGTCTTCCGGAAGTTTGACCACCTCAACCTCTTCATCGTTGCGCACGGCTGTATAAAAACAGGTGCGGCGACCGGTATGACAAGCAGGGCCAGTTTGCTGCACCTCAACCAGCAGACAGTCGCGGTCGCAATCCAGCTTGAAATCCAAGAGTTTCTGGGTATTGCCGCTGGTTGCCCCCTTGACCCAGAACGCCTGACGGGACCGCGACCAGTAGGTCACCTGTCCGCTTTCCAATGTACGGGCCACGGCCTCTGCATTCATCCAGGCCATCATCAACACCTCGCCTGATGCGGCATCCTGCGCAATTGCCGGGATCAGGCCCGCCTGATCATATTTCAGTGTGGCCGGGTCAAATGACATATCAAAAACCTTTGCAAGCGATGCGGTGCAGACTATCTAGTTCCTGATAACAGGAAGGGCAAATGCCATGTCGGCCGAAACAGATATGATCAAACTCTATTCCGGGCGGATACTGGCACTGGCGGCAGATATGCCGCGCACCAAACGGTTGGATAACGCAACAGCAACGGCCAAGAAACGTGCACCTCTCTGCGGATCAACGGTCACTGTGGACATTGTCCATGATGGGGATGTCATCACCGATTATGGGCAAGACGTGAAAGCCTGCGCATTGGGACAGGCGGCAGCGGCCGTGATCGGTGCTCAAATCGTTGGCCTGACATTTGCTCAAGTGCAGCAAGGGCGCGATGAGCTTTTTGCAATGCTGAAAACCGACGGGCCGGTGCCCGCCGCCCCGTTTGACGGGCTAGATGTCTTGCAACCAGCCAAGGATTACAAGAACCGGCATGCGTCTATCCTGCTGGCATTCGACGCCACGCTTGAAGCATTACAAGCAACAAAAGCAACCGCATAAAAAACCGCCGCACATCCGGGACAGGATGGCGGCGGCAGTGTCAGGCGCATAACATCTGGTCCAGGCGTTCATCGGGGGGAGGCAATACCCCACGCAGGAACATCAGACAGGCAGGTCATCAGACATTGCATTCTTGGGACAGGGCAATGTGATGGACCAGATGCAGATAAGCGCCGGCAGGGTCAGATAAGGCCGGGCAAGGCCAATCCAACAAACAGCATCACCATCAGGGCAATCACACCAAGCGCGTCGATCAAAAGCGTATCGCGCGAACGGACAATAACGGATTTGATCTCTTCAGTCATGATGTGCTCCTCGTGTTCTGTTGCCACTTTGTTCTCATATCGTTAACCTCATGTAAAGAACTTTTTAAGAACATTTGTGAACATAGTGTGTGTTAATGCGTTAACCGACTGAAATTAAACGGATTGCCTTGTCCTGTTCCATCAGCCACAGCAGCGTTCGGGCCGCCATGCCGCGTTCCGTTTCCAGCTTTGGATCATCATGCAACAGCTTACGCGCATCCGTTTGGGCGACGGCCATCAACGCCGCCTGTCGTTCCAGATCCGCAATCCGAAAGCGCGGAATGCCCGATTGGGCGACCCCAATCACATCCCCCGCCCCGCGCATCGCAAGATCTTCCTCCGATATACGGAAGCCGTCTTCGGTTTCACGCATGATGTCCAACCGCCTGCGGCCTGCCTCGCTCAGTGGCGCCTGATAGAGCAGCAAACAGGTTGATGCCGCAGCCCCGCGCCCGACCCGACCACGCAGCTGATGTAACTGGGCAAGGCCAAAACGCTCTGCCCGTTCAATCATCATTATCGATGCATTCGGCACATTCACCCCAACCTCGATCACCGTCGTGGCCACCAAAACCTTGGTCTCATCCGCCACAAACCGGGCCATTGCCGCGTCCTTCTCGGCCGGGGGCATCTGACCATGGACAAGGCCGACAACCCCCTCGCCCAGTGCCGCGCGCAATTGCTTGAACCGCTCTTCGGCGGCGGTCATATCAACGACCTCGCTTTCCTCAACCAATGGGCAGACCCAATAGGCTTGCCGCCCATCCGCCACGGCATTGCGCAGTTTCTCAACCACCTCATCCATGCGGGCGGTTGAGACGAGGACCGTTTGCACCGGCGTCCGTCCGGGCGGTTTTTCATCCAGAACCGACACATCCATGTCGCCATATTGGGCCAGGGCCAGCGATCGGGGGATGGGCGTGGCCGTCATCACCAATACATCAACCGCCGTGCCTTTGGCCCCCAGCTCCATCCGCTGGGCCACGCCAAAACGGTGCTGTTCGTCAATCACCGCCAAGCGCAGATCGTGAAATGCCACATCCTTTTGAAACACGGCGTGGGTGCCCACCAGGATGCCAATGTCACCGCTGGCCAGATCGGCCAGCTTTTCGGTCCGCGCTTGCCCCTTGTCGCGGCCGGTCAAAATCTCCAGCCGCACACCCGCCGCTGCCGCCAATGGTCTTAACCCATCTAGATGCTGGCGGGCCAAAATTTCGGTCGGGGCCATCATCACCCCCTGCCCGCCTGCCTCAACCACGCAAAGCAATGCCATCAGCGCAACCAGGGTCTTGCCCGATCCCACATCGCCTTGCAGCAGGCGATTCATTCGATGCCCCATCGCCAGATCGGCCGCAATCTCAGCCACCGCACGGGTCTGGGCCCCGGTCGGGGCATAGGGCAAGGATGCCAAAACCTTGTCCTGTAACTGCCTGGTGCCCTTTGACGACACACCCTTCGCCCGGCGCGATACAGCGCGGGCCAATGCCAGGGTCAGCTGATGGGCCAGTAATTCATCATATGCCAAACGCTGCCTTGCAGGATGGTCCGGCGACAGGTCCACCATGGCAGATGGCCCATGCGCAGCCGTCAGTGCGGGCTTCCAGGCAGGCCATTTTTCCCGCGCGACCAAGGCCGGATCACACCATTCCGGCAAATCAGGGGCCAGATTCAGCGTCGCGCGTGTCGCTTTCCACATCAGTTTCTGGGTGATTCCGGCATGTAAGGGATAGACCGGTTCAAAAGTCGGGATATCCGCAGCCTCTGACAGGGGCAAAACATGATCCGGATGCACGATCTGGGCGACACCGTCGAAAATTTCAACCTTGCCCGACACGATACGGCGTTGCCCTGTTGGCAACAGGCGCTGCAGGTAGTCGCCCCGCGCATGAAAGAAAACCAACTGAAATTTGGTCTGGGCGTCGGTGACATGCACGCGATACGGGCGGCCCCGGTTGCGCGGCGGATAATGCGGGCCGATGGTGACCTCAACCGTCGCAACTGCGGGGGCAACGACATCGCGAATGCTGTCCTTGCGTTGCCGGTCGATACCGGAATGGGGCAATGTCATCAGCAAATCGCCGGGTTTCGTGACACCCGCATCGTCTAAAATCTGTGCGGTCTTCGGCCCCACACCATCCAGCTTGGTCAGGCCGCCAAAAAGCGGAAAAAGGATCTCTGGCCGCCCGCTCATGCGTCGCCGATCAGGGCCAGCCACGCATCCTCGTCAATGGTTTCCACGCCAAGCGACGCCGCCTTCGTGGCCTTTGAACCGGCCCCTGGCCCCGCGACTAGTAAATCGGTCTTGGCACTGACCGATCCCGACACTTTCGCGCCCAGGCTTTCGGCCCTCGCCTTGGCCTCTGCCCGGCTCATCTTTTCCAATGTGCCGGTAAACACCACCGTCTTACCCGCAACCGGACTGTCTAAGGTTGCCGCGACTGCATCCTGCACATCCAGCTGGGCAACCAGCGCGTCAACGGATGCGCGTTCGGCGTCTTGTTGCATTGTCGTGATGACGGACGTGGCCATGACCGCGCCGACGCCGTCGATCCCGGTCAGATCGTCCCAAATGCCGCCTTCGCCAATGCTCGCTTCTTTCATGGCGGCCTCAAAGGCAGTCCAGGACCCGTAATGTTGGGCCAACAACGACGCACCCGATTCACCCACATGGCGAATGCCCAGTGCAAAAATCAGCTTGTTCAGCGGAATTTTCCGTTTGTCATCAATCGCGTCGAAAAGGTTATTGGCACTTTTCTCTCCCCAGCCTTCACGGTTCTTGAGCTGTTGCATACCCTCGCCATATTGATCCCGCAGGGTAAAGATATCGGCGGGGCCTGCGATCCATCCATCTTGATAAAACTGTTCGACCTGTTTTGCGCCCAGACCTTCGATGTCAAATGCCGCGCGCGACACGAAATGTTTTAGCTTCTCAACCGCTTGCGCGGGGCAAATGATGCCACCGGTACAACGACGCACCGCATCCCCATGCTCGCGGATGGCGTCAGAGCCGCATTCCGGGCAGGTGTCAGGGAAAACATAAGGCGCGGCATCAGCGGGCCGCCGCGTGAGATCAACATCCTTAATTTTCGGGATGACATCGCCGGCGCGATAGATCTGGACCCAGTCGCCCACCCGAATATCGCGCCCTTCGCGGATCGGTTGCCCGTCGCCGCCGCGCCCGGCGATATAGTCTTCGTTATGCAGCGTGGCGTTCGATACAACCACACCGCCAACCGTCACCGGTTGCAGCCGGGCGACCGGGGATAAGGCGCCGGTGCGACCAACCTGAATGTCAATCGCATCCAGGGTTGTCCAGGCCAATTCGGCGGGGAATTTATGGGCAATGGCCCATCGCGGCGTGGTTGAGCGAAAGCCAAGCCTGCGTTGCAGATCAAGGTCATCCACCTTGTAGACAACACCATCGATATCATAGCCCAATGTCGCGCGTTGCGCCTCGATCGCGCTATAATGCGCAATCATCTTTACAGGTCCGTCGCAGGTTTCCGTAAGCCCATTGGTTTGGAAACCAAAGCTGGCCAACCGGGCAATCGCCCCCGATTGGGTTTTGGCCAAGGGCGCGGATAGCTCTCCCCAGGCATATGCAAAAAACCGCAGCGGGCGCGACCGGGTGATTGATGCATCTAATTGGCGTAAGGATCCCGCAGCTGCATTGCGTGGATTGGCGAATGTTTTCCCACCGCTCTCCGCCTGCCGGGTGTTCAGTGCGGCAAAATCCGCATGGCTCATATAGACCTCGCCGCGCACCTCCAATACATCGGGCCCGCCGCTGATCTGTTGCGGGATATCATCAATGGTGCGGGCATTGGCGGTCACGTTTTCGCCGACCGCCCCGTCGCCGCGGGTTGCAGCCTGGACCAGCACGCCGCCTTCATAGCGCAGCGACAGTGACAGCCCGTCAATCTTTGGCTCCGCAGTATAGGCCAGTAGCTCGTCTGCCTGCATCCCCAGATAACGGCGGATGCGGGTATCGAAATCAGCCACGTCTTCATCGTCAAATGCGTTGCCCAGCGACAGCATAGCGCGCGCATGCTGTACTTTGCCAAAACCTTCGGCCAGCGCGCCACCAACTTTTTCGCTTGGGCTATCCGCGCGTTTAAGCGTTGGAAACGTCGCCTCCAACGCCAGATTGCGCTGCTTTAATGCGTCATAGGCGGCGTCACTGATCTCGGGCGCATCATCGCGATGATAGGCGGTGTTCGCTGCATCCAGTTGCGCGGCGAGCCAAGCCAGTTCTTCACCGGCTTGCGCTACTGTCAAGGATGTTACGTCCAAATGGCCGGTCTGCGGATGACGGAAGTCTTGATCTTGGTGCACGCGGCCCTCCGGAATGGATCAAACGGATAAATGCTTGATCCAATTCTTAGGCAGCGTGGCTTGCCGCGTCCAGTGGCGTCAGGACAAGTTCCGTGAGCAGCGCGGCCTTGGTACTGGTTACGCGCCAACCGCAATCTTTTCAGGTGCAACAACAGGTTCTGGGTCACGCAACACATAACCCCGGCCCCAGACCGTTTCGATATAGTTTTCGCCATCCGTTGCTTCGCTAAGTTTTTTGCGCAGCTTGCAGATGAAGACATCGATGATCTTGAGTTCCGGCTCGTCCATGCCACCGTAAAGATGGTTCAGGAACATTTCCTTGGTCAATGTCGTGCCTTTGCGCAGGCTCAGAAGTTCCAGCATCTGGTATTCCTTGCCGGTCAGATGCACGGTGCTGCCACCCACATCAACCGTCTTGGCATCCAGATTGACGGACACGCGGCCCGTCTTGATGATCGACTGCGCATGACCTTTGGAACGGCGGATAATTGCATGGATACGCGCCACGAGTTCTTCGCGGTGGAAGGGTTTTGTCAGATAGTCATCTGCGCCAAAACCAAAGCCTTTTAGCTTGCTTTCTGTCCCATCGTCCCCCGAGAGGATCAATATAGGCGTATCAATACGGCTCAGGCGCAATTGGCGTAACACCTCATGGCCATTCATGTCCGGCAGGTTCAGATCCAACAATATCAGATCGTAATCGTATAATTTTGCAAGATCGATCCCCTCTTCCCCCAGATCCGTCGCATAGACGTTCAGGTTGGCATGGGTCAGCATCAGTTCAATGCTTTTCGATGTTGTTGGGTCGTCTTCAACCAGCAAGACACGCATCCGAGTTCTCCGCTCTCTCTTCTGTGTCGTTAACCTAAACGGTTAAAGGTTAATCACCCGTTACCATACCCGTACATCATTGCATTTCTACCTAGGGTTGTCGATAGCGTTGTAAGGCAGTTGCCTTCAACGCAGCCTCGCCATGCTGATAGACGGCCATCTCCCACTCCGTGAACTCGTCATCTGACAGGCTATACCGCTCAAGCGCCTCTTTTCGCTGGATTAAACCAGCCGCAACGGCACGGACAACGGCCGCCTTGCGTGACGCAACCCATCGTCTTGTGTCAGGACTGGGCAGGTCCGCCCGTGTCATGACACTTCCGTTCGGCAGCGTCACAGAACGCGGCCCCTCAACTTTTCGCAAATACATAGTACACCCCTTTCGTCGTACTCCCGGGGATACTTATCTGCCGCAGGACTTAACGAGAGGTATAACTGCCCCTTGAGAGTAGTTAGGATTTTCCTATATTTCTGTAACAAATTGCATGATCTGGAAAACCTGATGTCCCTCGATATGCCGCTCAATTCGCTCGGCTTTGCCAAATCGCCTGCCGAAACACGGGTCGTCGTTGCCATGTCCGGCGGGGTCGATAGTTCGGTCGTGGCCGCAAAACTGGCCGAGGAAGGCTATGATGTGGTTGGCGTCACCCTGCAGCTTTACGACCACGGGGCAGCGCTTGCCAAAAAAGGGGCGTGCTGTGCGGGCCGCGATATCCATGATGCGCGCCGCGTGGCCGAGGAAATGGGTTTTCCGCATTACGTGCTGGATTACGAAAACACCTTCCGCGAAGCGGTCATTGATGAATTCGCAGACAGCTATTTGGGCGGGGCCACGCCCGTGCCGTGCATTCGCTGCAATGAACGAGTGAAGTTCAAGGATCTTTTGGAAACGGCAAAGGATCTGGATGCCGATTGTATGGCAACCGGGCATTACATCCAACGCAAGATGGGTGCAGCAGGGGCAGAACTGCATTCCGCCGCCGACCCGGGCAAAGATCAAAGCTATTTCCTGTTCTCAACCACACAAGAACAGCTGGACTACCTGCGTTTCCCATTGGGGCATCACGCCTCAAAGGATGAAACGCGCGCGCTCGCCGCGAAATACGGGCTGAGCGTGGCCGACAAACCCGATAGTCAGGATATCTGCTTTGTGCCTAACGGGGACTATGCCGCCGTGATCGAAAAACTGCGCCCCGGCGCCGCTGAACCCGGTGATATTGTGGATACGGACGGCAACATTCTTGGCAAGCATAGGGGCGTGATCCACTACACAATCGGGCAGCGCCGGGGTCTTGGGATTGGTGGGCTGGCGGATCCGCTTTATGTGGTGAAACTGGATGTCGGTGCCAAGCAAGTTATTGTAGGAACAAAAGAATTACTGGCCACGCGACAGGTGCCCGTGCGCGAGATCAACTGGATCGGCGGCGGCAACCTGATGGATATGGCCGAACGGGAAATCGCGGTGCGGGTACGCTCGACCCGGCCACCAACCGACGCAATCCTGCGCCCGATCTCTGCCACAGAGGCAGAGGTTGAACTGGTCGCTGCAGAACAAGGCATCTCGCCCGGTCAAGCCTGCGTATTTTACGATCCTGACAGCACGCGCATTCTGGGCGGCGGCTGGATCTGGCGGGGCTACTGAAACATTTCAGGGCCCAAAATAACATGGCAATGACATCTCTGTGTGGGGGCTAGCGTCAGGGCAATCGCAAACAGCATATTGCGACGCAGACACAGACCCCGCCAAGGAGCCTATGATGACTTTGACACGCCGCACCCTGCTGACATTTGCTACCGCCACACCTGCGCTTGCCCTGCTGGGGCAAACAAGTATGGCCGCGACACCAACCATCTATGCCAATGACGGAATCGCCGTCGATGGCACGGATGTTGTGGGGTATTTCACCCAAAGCGAACCCGTCGCAGGAGATGCCGAAATCACCCATGACTGGATGGGTGTGACCTGGCGGTTCTCAAGCGAAGAAAACCGTGCTGCCTTTGCCGCAGCACCCGAGGATTATGCCCCGCAATATGGCGGCTATTGCGCATGGGCGGTCAGCGAAGGCTATACCGCATCGACCGTGCCGCATGCCTGGAAGATCGTGGATGGAAAGCTGTACCTGAACTATTCGCGGCGCATTCAGCGCAAATGGGAACGGGATATCCCTGCCCGCATTGCTGCGGCGGATGCCAATTGGCCTATGATCCTGCAAGCCTGATCGCGCAAATGACGGTAGTTTGCGTGAAGGCCATATCGTCACCTTAAAGCGCTTCGCGTTTACCTTGAGACATATTTCATCACTTTTCGCGTTCAACCCAAGGAAGAAGCCGCGAGCAAGTGATTCATATTTAACGCGAAACGCTATCGGGGTCAGGCAGCACGGGTGACCAAAGGCGGAAAAAACATACTTCTACATGTGGCCACTCGTCTCATACGTGTAAGATCCCGCCTTTTTGCCGCTCGAAACAGCTTTCACGCGCGCGCGCAACGGTCACTTTTTGGCAACCTGTCGGCCCGTAGGTTCAAACCTTAACAAAACCCGATAGGGCCGCGCAAAATAGCCCGACGGAAGTCCGACGCATATCCGACGTGCTGCCGACAGACGCCCGCCCCGAATCATGACTTAAAAACATCAACTTACGAGACATGTGGGCAAAACCGACAAAAATCGCTGGCAGTTTGCCAAATCTGCGGCTAGGCAAATCGCATGATCTACAGCTCCGCCTCTGACTGGCGCAATGCGTCGCATAAACGGGTCCTGCTTTTTGCGATGTCAGGCCTGGGAAAAACCTACCTGTCAAAAATGCTGCGCGACACGGGCGACTGGTTTCACTACTCCATCGATTACCGGATCGGCACGCGCTACATGGGTGAAAAGATCGCCGACAACGCCAAGCGCGAGGCGATGAAAGTACCGTTCCTGCGCGATCTCTTGCGGTCAAACTCGATCTATATCGGGTCGAATATCTCCTTCGATGACCTCAAACCGATGTCCTCCTATTTGGGTAAACCCGGCGACCCGGCCAAAGGCGGGCTCGATTGGGATGAATACACAAGGCGGCAAGACCAGTTTCAGGAGGCCGAGGTCGCCGCCCTACATGATACCGGCTATTTCATCGACCGGGCCGTGGAGCTTTACCAATATCCGCATTTCGTCTGCGACACGGGCGGATCGATCTGCGAATGGGTGGATGCCAACAACCCAGATGATCCGGTCCTGACCGATCTAGCGTCCAAGACACTGATGGTCTGGATCGAAGGGACAGAAGAGCATACCGCCGAACTGATCCGCCGTTTCGATAAAGAACCCAAACCGATGTCTTATGACCCGGCTTTCTTGCTGGCGACATGGCGGGCCTATCTTGCGGAATGCAACGTGAACCCCGATCAGGTTGACCCGGATGATTTCATCCGCTGGGCCTTCGCCAAGGCATTGGCACATCGGCAACCACGCTACAAGGCGATGGCCGATAAATGGGGGATCACGGTCCCGCAAAAGACCGTCGAACAGATCAAAGATACGGAGGGCTTTGTTGGCATGATCGCCGACGCCCTTGAGATGCGCAGCTAAGCCGCCTATCTCTTTTCTCTTGATCCAGGATATAATCCGATGCCTATAAAACTACCCGCCGCCCTGCCCGCCTATGATGTTCTGTCGAACGAAGGCGTGATGGTCCTTGATGAAGACGCCGCTGCAAGGCAGGATATTCGGCCGCTCAGGATCGCTTTACTGAACCTGATGCCCAAGAAGATCCAGACCGAAAACCAGTTCGCCCGGCTGATCGGGGCGACACCATTGCAGATCGAACTCAGCCTGATCCGGATGTCTGAACACCGGACAAAAAACACGGCTGCTGAACATATGGCCGAGTTTTATCAACCCTTTAGCGCCGTCAAAGATCAGAAATTCGACGGGCTGATCATCACTGGCGCGCCCATCGAACATCTGCCTTTTGAAGATGTCACCTATTGGGACGAGCTGACCCAGGTCTTTGACTGGACCCAAACCAACGTCCATTCGACCTTCGGCGTCTGCTGGGGCGGGATGGCGATGATCAACTATTTCCACGGGGTCAAGAAACACATTTTGGACCATAAGGCGTTCGGCTGCTTCCGGCACCGGAACATGGAACCTGCTTCGCCCTATCTGCGGGGCTTCTCTGACGATTGCGTGATCCCGGTCAGCCGCTGGACGGAAATGCGGCAGGATGAGATTGATGCAGGCCATGGGCTAAAGACGCTGATCACCAGTGATGATGCTGGCCCCTGCCTGGTCGAAGATCCCGGTCACCGGGCGCTCTATATCTTTAACCACTTCGAATATGACAGCGGCACGCTCAAGCAGGAATACGACCGTGATGTCAGCGAAGGCACGCCAATTAACGTGCCGATGAACTACTACCCGGATGATGACCCAACGGAACAACCGCAAAACAGGTGGCGAAGCCACGCGCACCTCCTATATGGAAACTGGATAAACGAAATCTACCAGACCACCCATTTTGAGATGGATAACATTGGCACGTAAAGCACTGACGATATCAGCCCTCGCGATCGGCGTCGGGGCCGCCCTGACCAGCTTTGGGGCCAGCTACCGGGCCGCGCAGGCAGAGGAAAGCTATCCGCCCCTCGGCCAGTTCGTCGCTGTGACCGGCGGTCAGGTCCACTACGTACAAAGCGGCACGGGCCCGCACCTAATCCTGCTGCACGGGGCCGGTGGCAATTTGCGCGAATTTACCTTCGACCTGATGGACCGGCTGACCGACAGCTACACCGTGACGGTCTTTGACCGACCCGGATTGGGCTACACAGACCGTGTGCCGGGCGTCTCCACGGGTGTGACGGCGACCGAAGGTGACGCGCCCGTCGATCAGGCGCGGATGCTGCGCGAGGCGGCGGAAAAGTTGGGAATCACCAACCCAATTGTCGCCGGGCACAGCTTTGGCGGAATCGTGTCCTACGCATGGGCGGTTGAAGGGCTTGATAAGGACAGCCCCGTCAACGCCGCGGCCATCGTGTCACTGGCCGGGGTCACGATGCCTTGGCCCGGTGATCTTGACCCTTACTACCGGGTCAATGGCAGTGCGTTTGGCGGCGCAGTCGCTATCCCGCTGATATCGGCATTAGTACCGCAAAACGTGGTCGAAAGCCGGATCGATGGCACATTCGCACCCCAGCCTGCGCCCGAAGGTTACGCGCATTACATCGGCGCCGGGCTGACCCTGCGGCCCGAAACGATGCGGGCCAATATCCGGCAGGTGAACACCTTGCGGCCGCATGTTGTCGAACTCTCCAAACGTTACCCCGAACTGACCCTGCCGATCGAGATCGTGCATGGTGATGCGGACACAACCGTGCCGATCCATATCCACGCACAAGAGGTGATCAAGATCGTGCCAAGCGCCAATCTGACAACCCTGGAAGGCGTCGGGCACATGCCCCACCACGTCGATCCAGCAGCAACGATTGCAGCGATCAACCGGGCATCCGAACGGGCGGCTGAAAACTAGACGGCCGTCAGTCGGTCATTCAAAATAGGTCAGACGCCCGATTGTGTTGCCTGCGCCGTTTGGACCAGCACAGTTCATCTCGTACAAATTGTTGTTTTGCAGTAGCTCAGCACCATTCACAAAAACGCTTGTCTTGTTGGATTGGGGGCGGCACCAGCCCTGATTGACCCCGGATTTCAGACCGCCCAACTTGCCGGGTTCATCGCCCATCACCTTGTTGGTGCGGGCATCCATATTGAACGCCTCCATCCCGGTCAGTTTCGTATTGCTGACCGTTTTATCGGACCAATCCAGCTTGGAAATGATCATGTAAGGGATCGGGACAACCGCATTACCCACCTGCGTCTTGCAGACATCAGGGGCAAGGCAAGTGATAATCGCGTTCTTGCCGGAATGGCGGGCGGCGGAATGCATGATGTTATCCTCTGATAATTTCAGCCTGGGTAAAGGCATCGCGATCCGGCACAATCAAACGCCACAACAAGATCACGCTGGCCTGACCTTCGTCAATATGCTCCACATCGAGCTCGACCGTATCAAGGTTCATCACCAGCGGCTCGGCGGATGCGGCGGTAAGCGATTTCAGCGCCAGCTTGGCTCCGGGCAAACGCAGGCTGACCGTCTCCCGATCACGCGAGACGCCACTGACTTCAATCACCTCGTCGCCTCGTAGATAAGGGTCGATCTGCAATCGCAAGGGTGCGGCGTTCCAGAATGCCAGATCATAATCCAATGGCATGCGCGGATGGCGATCACGTTCCCAATCTGCATCAAACGTGCCAGCGGCTGACCTCCGGGGCAGCCAGCCCTTGGCAATAGGCATCGTGCCGTGCACTGCCATCGGGGCAAAGGGCCGCGCATCCATAAACTCGGCCAATAGGCCGATCTGCGGGGCGGGCCAGCTTTGCACATCGCGGGCGGCCTCTTCGGTCATGAAACCGATACCGGCAGGGTTCCGGTCGAAAAACTGGGTTATGTCGCCTTCCTGACACTGGCCACCATAGGCCAGCGCATATGTCAGCGGCACATCAACGACTTCATCAGGCTGCGACAGCTTCCAGTTCAGCATGGATTTAATCCAGGCCGATGGGCCGCGCACATGAAAGCTGTAATTCAGAAGGTCGGGAATGCTGATGACAACAGGCCATTCGCGGCGGGGCTTCGCCTCAAAGCTGCGGGCGGTGCCACGGATCAAAAGATCGGTCTTGGGCTTGAATGGGGCGATATCCTGTTCTTGCAGCAACGGGCTATCTTCTGGCGCGCCTGCAAATTCATCGGCCGGAACCAGATCAGGCGGCGGGGTCAGCGGCGTGGTGCCTTCCTTGCTCAGCTGAAACTGCGCCTTGGCAACGACGATACCAACTTCAGTGTCATCTGTATGCCAATGGGCAAAGGCAGTATGTGACAGTGGCAATGACGTCGAAAGTTTCATGCGCGTCCCATCGTGGTTCTGCTATTTCATTACATCGTTCGCAAAGGCACGGATTTGTGCCAGGTGCAAAATCGCTACTCGGTGACGTCCAGTTTAAGCTGTCGAAGTGGCCCCTGTTTCAACTCTGACCCAACCATGGCAACTGGCCAGGCGGGCACAACGTCACTTTCTCCATCATTATCCATTTCAAGAAATACATCTTTGACGCCCGCTGCATTCAGTGCAGTGACGACTTTTGATTTCACATCTTCTGAAAGATCGTCGCCGGACGGTACCGAAACAAGGATATCGTGAAACCAGCCTTCTTCGAAAAGAACGCCTTCTACTGTAATGCCAACATCGTTTGAACGGTGTCTGTAGGTTGCATAGCCCATAACCGAATCCAGCTTGGTAAAGTATGGGGCGAAGAAGACGCGCTCATATAATGCATCAACACTCAGGTTCTCTTGCGGCACATAAAACCGTATATCAATGGGGCGCTCCGCCGCGCCATCAAGGTCGAATGATAAGAGGAACTGTGCTGCAGGGCGCAATGTAACCTCTTGCCGCTCCTGAACATCTTGATGCTGAAACACCGCTTCGAACGTCTTGTTTTCTGTCGCGACGAATGCTGCAAGCGGCATTCCGTTTTCAAGCACATCCGCCGGAATATCCGGATCAGTCGATACGATCACGGATCCCCCATCGTCATCTTCGATCTGTATCACGCTCGGTCCGGCCTCAAAAATAATCGACACGAGCGCCTTGAACTGTTCAGGCGTCGCATCAAAAACATCAAGGATGACCTGATCATCCTCTCGCGAGACAAGTTCAACTTCGACATTCTCGGAAAATTGCCACTGGCCTTCACCACGCGTAATGACCCGCGTCTGCGGGGGCGCATCGACTGATGCAGCCTGATCTAAGATGACGGCCGGATCGGGATGATCATCTATGTCAACGCGCAGGTTGTAATACATCGTTGTTGGTACTTTCGTTTGCTATGATATCTACGGGGCCGTGATGGCATCTTCGGGCAACCGCCAATGCTCGGAGTTGCGAAACGAATGACATGCTGCTCCGATAATATTACGCCCCATCAATCGATGAAAGAACTCGCGCGCAACATCTTCAGAGCAGATCATCAGAAATTTGGTGTATGGTATTTCTCTGCTTGCACATGCCCCCAGATAGGCACCAAGCTGCGCAACTTCCTGACCACGAACAAGATGGTAACGCGCCATCTGGGTGCGTCTCATCCACTTTCGTGCCTTGGGGTATGGGATTAATCTGGTCCGCTGCCGCAGTTTCTGGCGAAACCTGCTGGAACGCTGATAGACGGTCGTGTCCGTGTTATAGACGTATTTGGCGTCCAGAATGCAGCATCCCCATTTGAACCCGGTTTTTGCTCTGGGCGGGGGCATCCATGCCAAACCGTCTGCTTGTGGGCGGCGCGCGCGGTATGAGGCATCCGTTCGCAAAGAAAATTCCCGATACCCACATTTGCGCCGTTGATACATGAAATGCGGTGCGCTCGAGCGACGCACGATGTGATAATACCCCGACGCCTTGGCGATGCAGTTATTCTTGAATGTGCGTGCATCCGCGGGAACGCAAACAAATGGCGCTGAGATATCGCCTAGGATTATTGTTCCAGAGCCAGTGCGCGCCGCAATCGGTTCCGGCGGAAGTTCGGCGGGATTGCTGTGAACGGCTGACAGTTCCCTGATCTTCGCCACGATTTCCAGCCGTTCTTTCGAACTGAACGACGATAGATCCTGCTGAACGCCGTTAAGCGTCGCATAGCTTGTCAAAAAGGAATAAAGATCGTCGGTCCCAGGCCACTGCCAACCCCATAATTGATCGATGTGGTCGACCGAAAGGACAGTGTTCGTACCGACCCATTGCCCTAATAAATGGGCCTCCGGGGCATCACAAAGCGTTATGCCGAAGAACTCAGAGAACGCGATTACAGTATCAATATACAGACCTTCATCGAGGGAACCCGTCAGGCCCGTTGGATCAACTTCATGAATAACACCGTTGAACAAACCAGGTCGATACGGTGGGATGTTTTCTTCACATTCGGCCATGGGGCTAGTTGATCTCCACGACATCACTCTGGATGTTGATCCGGGTGTCAGCCACAATATTGATTTTCACGCCGTTCAAGAAAATTGTGCCATCCCGCTTCATTGTCAGGACAGATTGCCCGCAATAAAGATTAATCTCCTTCCCAGCTGACATGTTGATGACTTCGCCAACAGAGATATTGAGTTTCTTTCCAACGTTTAGATGGTCTTGTTCACCCACACTTGTTGCGCGTGATGATCCAACGGCTCGGGTCTCGTGCTGTTCGACAGTTGTCGTCATCCCCCCCTCACTGCCGCGGAGCGCATCGACTGGTGTCAGCCCAAGCGGCGTTGATGCCAAACCTTGTTCGGCGGATTTTTGACTGGGCGTGACATTGGTACCGACACCGTTTCTGCCAACATAAACAGACCTGTGTTTAGCCACGACGGTGAATTCATTTTCGTCAACCTCGGTGATCGAGTTTGCTCCCACAGACTGAACATAGTGACGGTCGACGCGCTCCGTGTGATTGTTAAGCGTTTTTTCATTCCGGTCTTTTTGCGCATGCAAAAATACTTCTTCATTGCCGTTGTGATCTTCGAACCTTAGTTCGTTATACCCATCGCCTTGATGGGTGTCCGTTTTGAACGTCGATCTCGTTTTATGTTCAGGCAACGCATAAGGTGGGTCGTTTTTACCGTTATAAACGCAGCCCGTCACCAGCGGCTTGTCTGGGTCGCCCTCCAGAAACTCGACCACAACCTCCATCCCGATCCGTGGGATGACCATGCCGCCCCAACCTTTGGACGCCCAGTTCTGGCTGACCCGGCACCGCATCGAATAGGCTTTGTTCAGGTCCCAGTGGAAATGCACAAGGATGCGGCCATATTCATCGCAATCAATCTCGCCGTCACCGACGACGACCGCTGTCTGCGGCCCCTGCACGACGGGCACACGGGTCTTGCGCTCGGGCGCGAGAGGTGCGGTCACCGGTATCAAAACATATTCACCTGAATAGGCGCGGCCATCGCTTTCTGCACCGCCTGAACCATAGGCATCCGACACATAGGAATGGCTTGCCGCCAGACATAGGTAATCGGCCCCTTTGAGCCCGTGGACCTGATCACCCGTTAGCGTCAGGGTCATTCCCGCCCCAAGCGAGGTACAATCGCCCAAGGCGCGATGCCGGACATCCTGCCCCCGTTCTTGCAGGATGCGTAGGCCAGCAACGTCCTTGCCCTGCCCCTGGTCCAGATAGTCACCTGGATAATCATAGCTTTCGAGCTGGCCTTCGGCATAGGCCGCGTCGCCAAGCCGATCGACCTCCATCGCCGCGTTTGGGGTCTTGAAGTTGTAATCGGTCAACCGCACTGCACCGGTGGTCATGCGCCGTTCGGGATGCCATTCCCAGAAATGTTCGCTCGCAGACTGACGCGCGCCATCAACAGGCTTGTATTCGCGTTCCCCGCCCACGACGGCGCTGTGCTGATCAACGGCGTCAGTTAAGACCAGCGTGTGACTGCGCAGCTTATGGGCAAAATGATAGGAAATCCCGAACCGCTCCATCAGGCGGGTGGCAAAATCCAGATCGCTTTCGCGATATTGCACCGTGTATTCCAGTTCGGGGTAGCTGCCCGCCAGTTTTATTTCAAAGGCTGGATCGCCCAGACCTGAATAGGGGCCAAACAGTTCCTCAAGGATCTGAATCACGGTCATATTGTGGAAAATACGCTGGTTGCGCCGCCGACCGGCGAGCCAGAACCAAGGGCGCAACGTCAGTGCATATTTATTGCCATTCTCACCTACACCAGCCCATGTCGCACCGGTGACGATGCCGTCAAATATGCGAGAGCCATCGTTCTGAGTTTCAATCTCGACACTGGCATGGGTGCCAATCAAGCCATCGAAATCCAGATCAGGGGATTGGGACAAAGCCTCGACGCGATAGGAAAACAAGTCATTTACATAATCAGAACCGTCAAATCGAAGCAGAACCAGCTCATCCTTGCCCAAGGCCGTTGTCAATCGGCCCATACGGGTATCTTGCGAAAAAGGCGCATTCATTGGTTAAATCCTCGCCGAAATGTCATCAATACAATTACCAAAGAGAGTACCCTATTCCTGAAAATGATCAAACAAGAGTTGACGCAGCTTGCGACAAGGGCGGCTTGTGGCGTAATCGGTTGCCAGCTGGCCGCATGTCTTGGCCAAAGTTGCGGCACGCCCCGGGGGCGGGTAAACATCCACAACAACAGACATTTAAGCACCTGTGGCGCAAACCCGAATTGCGCTCCGGCGTTGAAAGCCCCATATAAGGAAACAGAAGATCGGGAGACTTTTCATGGATTTACCCTTTGATGGCGGGATCAGCCGCTTTGCCAGGGAAGATGCGCCAGCACGCGTCCAAGAGGCCATCAAAGATGGTGGGAAAAACGATATACTGAACCCCGAATACCCCTATGACCGGCGCTGGGACAAAAAGGAATACGAGGCCGCCCTTGCTGCCTTGCAGGTCGAACTGGTCCGGATGCAGGCCTGGGCGCGCGACAGCGGACAGCGGATTGCCATCGTTTTCGAAGGGCGCGACGCCGCGGGCAAAGGGGGCACGATCAAGCGTTTGCGCGAAAACCTGAACCCGCGTGGCGCCAAACTTGTCGCCCTGTCTAAACCCACCGATGTGGAAGCGGCGCAATGGTATTTCCAGCGCTACATCGCCCATCTGCCCGCCAAGGGTGAAATCACGATTTTTGACCGCAGCTGGTATAACAGGGGCGTTGTTGAACATGTTTTTGGTTTTTGTACGCCACAACAGCGTGAACGCTGGTTCAAACAGGTGCCGGGATTTGAACAGATGTTGGTCAATGAAGGGATCAAACTGTTCAAGATCTGGCTGAATGTCGGGCGCGCCACACAGTTGAAACGCTTTCTGGATCGCGAAAAAGACCCGCTGAAACAATGGAAACTCAGTTGGATCGATGTTGAGGGGCTGGGCAAATGGGATGCCTATACGGATGCCATCAGCGAAACGCTGGAGCGGACCCATACCACCGACGCCCCTTGGACGATTGTCCGGTCTGATGACAAACGACGCGCACGTGTGCAGGTGATCCGTTCCGTGCTGACCCAGCTTGATTATGCACGCAAGGATGACAAGGCACTCGGCGTCGTTGATCCCAAAATTGCAGGAGGTCCCGACCTCTGGCATGCCTAAGCGCGGTTATCATCACGGCAATCTGCGCGAGGCGTTGATCAATGGCTGTCTGTCGCTGATTGAAAAGCGCGGACCCACCGGGTTTACGCTGTCAGAGGCCGCGCGCGAGGCCGGTGTGACCCCCGCCGCCGTCTACCGGCATTTCGAAGGGCGCGAAGACATGATCGCCGCAGCCGCCCAGCAGGGCTACGAGATGTTTGGCGACCTTATGGATCATGCCTATAATGGTGGGCAGCCCTCCGCCCTTGCCGCGTTTGAGGCGACAGGCCGCGCTTATCTGGCCTTTGCCAACAAATATCCGGGTTATTATATCGCGATGTTCGAATCCGGTATTTCGATCAACAGAACCCCGGAACTGCACGCTGTCGCCACACGCGCGATGGGGGTTCTGGAAAAAGCGGCCGAAGAACTGTCGCAACATATTCCGGCGGATAAGCGACCGCCCCCGCAAATGTTCAGCGCGCATATCTGGGCGCTGAGCCACGGGGTGGTTGAACTCTTCGCCCGCTCCAACCCCGGCACACAAAGCCCCTTCCCGCCCGAAGACCTGCTCGAATCCGGTATCGGGATATACCTGCGCGGTCTGGGTCTGATCGAACCTGATAACTGAAAGAACGCTTATGGACGGTAGGTTTGCAATGTTTTTCGCCATTATTGGCGGTCTGGACACATATCTGAATGATTGCCCAACCGAATGCCTGCGGGAAACCGAAAGCCCTGCACGGCTCAGCCTGCAATATAGCGACACCTATTTTCAGGAAGACGTGATTGGCGAAGAAATCTATGCGATCTATGACTTGCCCAAAAGCTACGGCGCCTTTCAACCAACCGTCGGGGCCAGTCTGACCAGCGACAATGATTTCTGGATTGGTGCCGGTGGCAAATGGACCACAGACCGGATCACCGACAGCCCGATCTATATCGAGCTTTCCCTCATGCCAGGGATATATATTGAGGGTACCGGACCTGATCTGGGCTTTCCGATACAGTTTCGCGGCGCGCTGGGGGCCGGGATAAATTTCCAGAACGGGTCACGCATATCCGTCTTTTTCGATCATCGTTCAAACGGCCATTTGACCGAAACCAACCCCGGGCTCGAAACCCTTGGGATCAGGTATTCGGTTGAACTGCATTAGCCCGCGCCTGCATTTGCATCGCCGGGCTTAGCAGCTATGGTCACCCAAGATACACATCCCAGGAAATCATTATGACCTGCGTCTTTATCCAGATCCGCTGCAAACCCGGCACCACCTATGATGTGGCTGACGCTATTGCACTGCGCGAAATCCATTCAGAACTTTATTCGACAAGCGGCGATTATGACCTGCTGATGAAGCTTTACATCCCCGAAGGCGATGATGTGGGCAAGTTCATCAATGAAAACTTGCTGGATATCGACGGGATCGAACGGTCGCTGACGACCTTGACCTTCAAGGCATTCTGACAGCTGCAACCCCCCGGAAATTCCGAAATTGCCAAGCGCCCGGGTTTTAGGCATTTTTGCTGATATGGAGTCACTTTCCTTCAGCCATAACATCCTGCTTGTCGTGATGTCGTGCATCGTTGCGCTGGCGGCAGGGTTTACCGGGCTGTCACTGACGCGCAACCTGTCACAAAAATCGCTAATACAGAAAAAACTCTCGGTGGCGCTGGCATCGATCGCGCTGGGTGGCGGCATCTGGTCGATGCATTTCGTGGCGATGCTGGGCCTGCAACTGCCTGTCCTGTTCTATTATGATGCCGCGATCACCCTGATTTCGGCACTGGTGGCGATCCTGATCGTGGGCGCGGCTCTGATCCTGTTGCATTTCATGGAACGCACGCGGGGCATCATCGTGACCGCAGGGGCAATTGTGGGCATCGGTATTCTGGTCATGCATTACATTGGCATGGCCGGGCTGGAGCTTTGCCGCGCGATCTACACACCTTTTGGGATCGTAATCTCATCCATCGTTGCCATCGGGTTCTGCATCTTTGCCTTTGCTGTTGCCTATGGCCAGCGGACCAACAGGAATATCTTTCGCGGGACAGTCTGTTTTGCCGCCGCCGTCTGCACCGTGCATTTTTCGGCGATGGCGGGCACCCGCTTTGTTGCCGTACCACGCACGACGGAATTCGGGCCCAGCATGAGCAATGAGATCCTAGCGCTTGGCGTGATCTTTTCCAGCTTCGTGATTTTCGGCGCGTTCCTTTGGGTCAGCATCACCTATCTGGTCCCCGGTACGGCAGAGCCGGAAACCGCGCCGGACATTCCCCACAAAGCCAGGTTGCAAATTCCCTGTGAACGCGACGGCGGCAAGGTCTTTGTCGCCCCCGAAGACATCGCATTGGTCCGCGCCGACGGGCATTACACGCAAATCTATACACAGCATGACCGGCTGTTTTGCGTCTGGCCCATTACAGAGGCAACAAAGCGGCTGTTGCCCGCCGGGTTCCTGCAAACCCATCGCAGTTACCTTGTGAACCCCGACAAGGTGTTTCGCTTTGAACGGGGCAAGGACAAGGGCCGTTGTATCTTTGACACTGATGACCTGCCACCTGTGCCGGTCAGCCGGTCAAAGCTGCAAGCGGTGCAAAATGCCCTCTCGGTTCAGGATGGCGCAACTGGTGCAGCCTAGGGCGCATTTCGTGCAAAAGCCCCGTTTTTCATGCGTTTTCTAAAGCTCCGGTTCAGATCCCGTTGCAACCTTCCGCATATCAGGACGCAAGCGACAGGGGAGCCAGCCAATGATACCGGCAGCATTCGACTATCACCGACCAACCGACATGGCAGGCGTGATCGCGCTCTTGCAGGAACACGGGGATGATGCCCGTGTAATGGCGGGCGGGCATAGCCTCATCCCGATGATGAAACTGCGCATGGCAGATGTACCCCATTTGATCGACCTGCAATCTGTAAGTGGTCTTGGTGGGATCAGCATCGGATCGGAAAATATCCGGATCGGCGCCATGGTCACGCAGACCGATATCATCGCAGACGACGCGCTAGCCAAGGGCGCACCAATCCTGCGCGAGGCTGCGTTGCAAATCGCCGACCCGCAAGTGCGCAATATGGGGACCGTGGGCGGCAATGTGGCCAATGGCGATCCGGGCAATGACATGCCCGGCCTGATGCAATGCCTGGATGCGACATTCAGCCTGATCGGGCCGGATGGTGTGCGTGACGTCCCGGCCCGCGATTTCTACGAAGCGGCCTATATGACAGCCCGCACGGATGAAGAGGTGCTGACCGCCGTCACCATCCCCCTGCCCGCTGGCGGCTACGCTTACGAAAAACAAAAACGCAAGATCGGAGACTATGCCACCGCCGCGGCAGCCGTGCAGATTGTCAGGGACGGTAACATCTGCACGGCAGCCTCGATTGCAATGACCAACCTCAGCGACACGCCAATCTATTCGGAGGCTGCGGGCGCGGCCCTTGTCGGCACATCGGTCGATGATGCGGCATTGGCTGCCGCTGCCGATGCCATGCAGGGTGATATTGACCCCAGCGAGGACAATCGCGGCCCGGTCGCATTCAAGAAACACGTGGCAGGCGTCATCGTGCGCCGTGCCATCACACGCGCCTGGTCGCGCGCCTGAGGGGGGATCAACATGTCAGACAAAATACACATAAAGATGACGGTAAACGGCAAGCCAGAGGAGTTTCTGGCCGAACCACGCGAATTGCTGATCTACACATTGCGGGAACGGCTGAACATCACCGGGCCGCATATCGGCTGTGAAACATCCCATTGCGGGGCCTGCACGGTGACCATCGGTGGCAAATCGGTCAAAGCCTGCACCATGTTTGTGGCCCAGGCCGACGGGGCAGACATCACGACCATCGAAGGGATCGGCGGGCCGGATGACCTGCATCCGCTGCAAACCGCTTTCAAGGAACATCACGGGCTGCAATGCGGCTATTGCACGCCAGGCATGATCACCCGGGCTGCCGCGCTACTGGAAGAAAACCCCAACCCGACCGAAGAAGAAATCCGCTTCGGGATGGCAGGCAACTTGTGCCGCTGCACCGGTTACCAGAACATCGTGAAATCAATTCTAGCTGCCGCGGCCGAGATCAACGCTAGTAAGGAGGCCGCCCAATGAAGGACGAAGTGACACGCGACGAACGGGTCGCCAACCTCAAGGGTATGGGATGTTCACGCAAACGGGTCGAAGACGCCCGTTTCACCCAAGGCAAGGGCAACTACGTCGATGATATCAAACTGGACGGCATGCTGTTCGGCGACTTCGTCCGCACACCCTACGCCCATGCAAGGATCGTCAGCATCAACACCGAAGAAGCTTTGAAAGTGCCCGGCGTGCTGGCCGTTTTGACCGCTGCTGATCTGGAACCGCTGGGCCTGCATTGGATGCCGACCCTTGCCGGTGACAAACAGATGGTGCTCGCCGATGGGAAAGTCCTGTTTCAAGGGCAAGAGGTCGCCTTTGTCGTCGCCGAAGACAGGTACGCCGCCGCCGACGGGATCGAACTGGTCGAGGTTGAGTACGAAGAACTGCCCGTGATCGTCGACCCGTTCGAAGCGCTGCAATCCGACGTTGTCCTGCGCGAGGATCTGGTCGGCGAAGGTGGCACCCTGCCTGATGGCGCGCACGGGCCACGCAAACACCACAACCACATCTTCAGATGGGAAGCAGGTGACAGGGACCCTACCGCCCAGGTGATTGCAGAAGCAGAAGTGGTCGCCGAAGAGAGCATGTATTACCACCGCACCCATCCCTGCCCGCTCGAAACCTGCGGCTGTGTGGCGTCAATGGACAAGGTCAACGGCAAACTGACGCTTTGGGGGACGTTTCAGGCGCCCCATGCGATCCGCACAGTTGTTTCACTGATCTCGGGCATCGAAGAGCACAATATCCGCGTCATTTCACCCGATATTGGCGGCGGGTTCGGCAATAAGGTGGGTGCCTACCCGGGCTATGTCTGCTCAGTCGTGGCCTCCATTGTCACGGGTAAGCCGGTCAAATGGATCGAGGATCGGATGGACAATCTGATGACCACGGCCTTTGCCCGCGACTACCACATGACGGGCAAGATCGCGGCAACCAGGGAAGGCAAGATCACCGGGTTGCAATGCCATGTGACGGCGGATCATGGCGGGTTCGACGCCTGCGCCGACCCCACCAAATTCCCAGCCGGCTTCATGAATATCTGTACCGGGTCCTATGACATCCCCACCGCCTATCTGGAGGTGGACGGCGTCTATACCAACAAAGCCCCCGGCGGCGTCAGCTATCGCTGCTCCTTCCGGGTGACAGAGGCGGTCTATTTCATCGAACGGATGATCGAGGTTCTAGCGATCGAGCTGAACATGGACGCCGCTGAATTGCGACGGATCAACTTCATCAAGAAAGAACAATTCCCTTACACCGCAGCCCTTGGCTGGGAATATGACAGCGGCGACTATCACACTGCATGGGACAAGGCGCTGAAGGCGGTTGATTACGAAGGGCTGCGCGCCGAACAGGCACAGCGGGTCGCGGATTTCAAGGCGGGCAAGACACGATCCCTGATGGGGATCGGCCTGAGCTTCTTTACCGAAATTGTCGGGGCAGGCCCGGTCAAGAATTGTGATATCCTTGGGCTTGGGATGTTCGACAGTTGCGAAATCCGTATCCACCCGACGGGATCAGCAATCGCGCGGCTTGGCACCATTTCGCAAGGGCAAGGCCACGCAACAACCTTCGCCCAGATCCTCGCCTCTGAAATCGGGCTGCCTGCGGACAGTATCACAATCGAGGAAGGCGATACTGACACAGCTCCCTATGGACTTGGTACCTACGGGTCACGATCTACCCCGGTCGCCGGGGCGGCCACGGCCATGGCGGGTCGGAAAATCCGCGCCAAGGCGCAGATGATCGCGGCCTATCTGCTGGAGGTCCACGACAATGACGTTGAATTCGACGTGGACCGGTTTGTGGTCAAAGGCGCGCCGGAAAAGTTCAAAACGATGAAGGAAATCGCCTTCGCCGCCTATAATCAGGCCATTCCGGGAATTGAACCGGGCTTGGAGGCGGTCAGCTATTACGACCCGCCCAACATGACCTACCCGTTCGGGGCCTATGTCTGTGTAATGGATATCGACGTGGATACGGGCGTGCCGGATATCCGGCGGTTCTATGCGCTGGATGATTGCGGCACCCGGATCAACCCGATGATCATCGAAGGGCAGGTTCATGGCGGGCTGACCGAAGCGCTTGCCGTTTCCCTGGGGCAAGAGATTGCTTATGACGACATGGGCAATGTTAAAACCGGCACGCTGATGGATTTCTTCCTACCCACCGCGTGGGAGGTGCCAAATTACGAAACCGACCACACCGTCACCCCCAGCCCGCATCACCCCATCGGGGCCAAAGGCGTGGGCGAAAGCCCGCATGTGGGTGGCGTGCCATGTTTCTCAAACGCGGTGCAGGACGCGTTCCGCCCCTTTGGCAACAGGCACACCAATATGCCACATGATCATTGGCGGATCTGGAAAACGGCGCATGACCTTGGGCTGCATGACTAACGACAAACGAAACCCGCCCCTGACCCCGGATCCGGGGCCTCCACCCGAGGCTGACCAAGAGGTCCCGGGTCATGCCCGGGACGCGCCCCGTTTTTTGGAAACATAATGTCCTATAACGCCCTTCAATCCGATTTGGCCAAACAGGGCTATGTCGCCTCCGATGATCTGGCGGTGGCTCTGCATCTGGCGCTGTCGCTCGAACGTCCACTGCTGTTGGAAGGGGCCGCCGGGGTTGGCAAAACCGACGTCGCGCGCACGCTGTCTGTCGTCCGCGACACGCGTCTGATCCGGCTGCAATGCTATGAAGGGTTGGATGCAGCACAGGCGATCTACGAATGGAACTACCAACGCCAGCTTTTAACCATCCGCGCCGCCGCCGAAGATGGCGAAACCGGCAAGGCAGTTGAACAACGCATCTTCTCACGCGAATTCTTGCTGGAGCGCCCGTTACTGGCTGCCATCACACAGGACACGCCCCCTGTCCTACTGATCGACGAAATCGACCGCGCGGATGAGGAGTTTGAAGCTTACTTGCTCGAAATCCTCTCCGACTATCAGGTGTCGATCCCGGAGCTTGGGACCATAACGGCGAAATCAAAACCCATCGTCATCCTCACCTCAAACGGCACCCGCGACCTGTCAGACGCGCTGCGGCGGCGTTGCCTTTACACTTATGTCGATTATCCCAGCCGCGAAACGGAACTAGCAATCCTCAAAGCCCGCCGCCCGGATATTGAGGCGCAACTGGCCGCGCAAATCATTGGTTTTGTTCAAAAGCTACGCGAGGAAACGCTGGAAAAGACACCCGGCATCGCCGAAATGCTGGATTTCGCCGCCGCCCTAATGGGGCTTGGGATTGCTGACCTGACCGACGACCCGACAATCCTGCAATCGACACTGACAACCCTGCTGAAAACACAAAGCGATCAGGCCCAGATCACGCCAGAGGTGGCCGGTCGCATCGCAGGCCGCGCGGCATGAGCAGGGTTACCCGTTTCGCCGGGCGCGACCCCGGCCCCGCCGCTCGCGTCACTGGCTTTATCGCCCATCTGCGCAGCAACGGACTGCGGCTTGGTGTGGCAGAAGCCGAAACCGCCCTCGCCGCAATCACCGAAATTGCCGCAATATCACCTGATGAAAGCCGCCGCGCCCTGCGCGCCGTTTGCACCGGCTGCAAAGAAGAAGCCGTGCGTTTTGACGCCCTGTTCGACAGCTATTGGATGGATGCAGGGCGGGTGAAACAGAAGGTGATCAAGAATAAATCCAGCACAATCAGCGAAGATGTGCATTCATCCCGCGACGCCAAAGGGCAAGACAGCAGCGGTGCAGGATCAGCCAATGCCCCTGACGACACCGGCGGTGATGCGGAAAGCGATGGCACCGGCAAACTGATCAGCAGCGAAATACGGAACCTGTCGCGCAAGGACCTGCGCGACATGGTGCGGCCCCATGAAATTGCCACTGCCGAACTGGTGGCCCGCCGCATTGGCGCGGCACTCCGCGACAAACGGTCCCGCCGCAGGCGCACCGCACGCAAAGGCGATCGGCTGCATTTTCGCAAGATCATCCGCCACAGCCTGGCCACTGGCGGCGAACCCATACGGCTTTTGCGCAAACACCGCCCCGACCGGACCCGCAAGATCGTCGCGCTCTGTGATGTATCCGGGTCGATGACAGTCTATGCACAAGTCTTTCTGGCCTTCCTCGCTGGGCTGATGCGGGCTGACACCCATGCCGATGCTTATCTCTTTCACACACGGCTCGTGCGGATAACCGAAGCGTTGCGCGACAAGGATACCATGCGTGCCATCGGGCGGATGTCGCTGATGGCCGATGGGTTTGGTGGTGGGTCCAAGATCGGACCGTCGCTTGCGCGCTTTGCTGACACCTATGCCAAACGCTTCGTTGATGGGCGCTCCGTCGTGCTGATCCTGTCGGATGGCTATGACACCGCACCACCGGAAGCACTCGCCAACGCATTGGCAAAGCTGAAAAAACGTGGCTGCAAGGTCATCTGGCTCAACCCGCTGAAAGGCTGGGATGGCTATGCGCCCATAGCCGCAGGCATGGCCGCCGCCCTGCCCCGTCTTGACCTTTTTGCCGCGGCCAACACGTTGGGCGACCTTGCCGCGCTTGAAGCGGAACTGACAAAGCTATGACCCCTGCAGAAATCCAATCCGGCGATCTTGCCGAAGCCGCACAGGACCTGAGGGCACGGGATGAACCCTTTGCCTTTGCAACCATCGTGCGCACCGCAGGGGCGACGGCGGCGAAACCCGGAGCCAAAGCGCTGCTTAGCGCGGATGGGACAATCCTGTATGGCTGGCTAGGGGGCGGCTGCACGCGCGGTGCGGTGAAACGGGCCGCACTGGCCGCGTTACAGGACGGCACGCCGCAGCTGATCTCTGTCGCGCCAGAAGATCTGCTGGCCGAAAAAGGCGTCAGCGCCGGAGAAGAAGTTGACGGCACCACCTTCGCCCGAAATGGATGCCCGTCGCGGGGAACTGTCGATATCTTCATCGAACCCTGCCTGCCGACCCCGCAACTGGTCGTGCTGGGCGCGTCACCGGTGGCGGAAGCCTTGGGGCGGCTTGGCTCCGAATTTCACTGGGACTGCACCGCGGCCCTGCCCGAACCGGGACAGACACGCCAACGGGTCATCGTGATCGCAACCCAAGGTCAGGGTGATCTTGATGCACTGACGCGTGCGCTGGCGACGCCTGCGATGCATATCGCCTTTGTCGGCAGCACCCGCAAATTCGCGAGCCTTGCGGAAAAACTGGAGGGCAGCGGTTTGGAGCGGGGCAAAATCGACGCGATCAAAGCCCCCGCCGGGCTTGATATCGGGGCAGTCACGCCCGAGGAAATTGCACTGTCCATTCTGGCCGAACTGGTCAGCATCCGGCGCAAAGCGGTCGGATAGGCGATAGCAGAAAAGGCGACCCCTGCGGACCGCCTTTTTCATCAAAACAATTGTCGCGATTAACGCTTGGAGAACTGGAAGCTCCGGCGCGCCTTGCGCTTACCGTATTTCTTACGTTCCACAACGCGGCTGTCGCGGGTCAGGAAGCCGGCGGCTTTCAGAGCTGCGCGCAATGTCGGATCATAAAGTTGCAGCGCCTTGGACACACCGTGCTTGACCGCGCCGGCCTGACCAGACAGACCGCCGCCCTTGACGGTGGCAACCACGTCGAACTGACCTGTGACACCGGCAACCGAAAACGGCTGTGCCAGGATCATCTGCAGCACGGGGCGGGCGAAATAGGTGTTCATGTCCTTGCCGTTCACGGTGACCTTGCCGGAACCCGGCTTGATCCAGACGCGGGCAACCGCATCTTTCCGCTTGCCTGTGGCATAGGACCGGCCCAGCTCATCACGGACAGGTTCACGCGGGGCGGCAGTTTCAACAACGGGTGCGTCGACGGCTTCAACGCCTTCGGCAACTTGGCCCAGCTCTTCGAGCGAGTTTACTTGATCGACCATTATGCAGTCCTCGTGTTCTTTTTGTTCATGGATGCAACATCCAGAACTTCGGGCTTCTGGGCGTCCATGCCATGCTCTGTGCCAGCGAAAACGCGCAGGTTTGTCATTTGCTTGCGGCTCAGCTTGCCACCGGGCAGCATGCGCTGGACGGCTTTCATGACAACGCGCTCTGGATGCGCGCCTTCCAGGATTTCTGCCTTGGTCTTGGACTTGATCCCGCCGGGATGGCCGGTGTGCCAGTAGTATTTCTCATCACGCTTGTTACCAGTCATCTGGATTTTCTCAGCGTTGATGACAATCACGTTGTCGCCCATATCCATGTGTGGCGTGAAGGATGGTTTATGCTTGCCGCGCAAGCGCATGGCGATGATCGAAGCAAGACGGCCCAGAACAACGCCTTCAGCGTCGATCAGGATCCATTTCTTGTCGATATCCGCCGGAGTTGCGGTAAAGGTTTTCATATCTCACCAATTCGGTTGGGGTGGGCCGCGCCCACATCATTCGGATTGCGCTGTTATAGAGAGGGCATATTTCCAGTCAAGCGGCAAACGCGCCGTAATACTTAACAAAAACAACGAGTTAATATTTAGGTATTAATTTACCCCATATTTGCAACGCCTATCGGCGCCCTCTAACACAAAACAACGTGTTTGCATCGCACCCCCCGTTTTCAAGCGACGCGATAGCCCCTATACCCACCGAAACACAACAGGCAAGGATCACGAGTATGAGTAACGCAGAAATCGGATTGATCGGCCTCGGCACTATGGGGGCGGCACTGGCGCTGAACATCGCCGATAACGGGTTTGACATTGCGGTTTGGAACAGGACAACGGAACGAACCCACGATTTCCACAAAGCCGCAGGTGATTTGGCCGACCGGATCACTCCGACCGAAAGCCTGAAAGAGCTTGTTGCGGCCATCGCCAAACCACGCGCGATCATCATGATGGTCCCGGCTGGCGATGCAGTGGACGATCAGATCGCCGCCCTGCGCCCCCTGCTTGATGATGACGACATGATCATCGACGCAGGCAACGCCAACTTCCATGACACCAACCGGCGCGCGCGGGACGCGGACACCCTGCCCTTCCTGGGCATTGGTGTGTCCGGCGGCGAAGAAGGCGCACGGTTTGGCCCGTCCATCATGGGCGGTGGCAAACGCACCCATTGGGATCGCGTCGCACATATCCTGACGGCGATAGCCGCCGAACATAAAGGCACAGCCTGTGCGACATGGATGGGCGAAGAAGGGGCCGGGCATTTCGTTAAGGCGGTGCATAACGGCATCGAATACGCTGATATGCAAATGGTCGCAGAGGTTTATGGGATCATGCGCGACGGTCTGGGGCTAGATCACAACACCATCGCCGACCATTTCGGGACATGGGATAAGGGACCGCTGCAATCCTACCTCGTCGAAATCTCTGGCAAAGTGGCCGCCGCCACCGACCCCAAAACCGGCCAGCCGATGCTGGACGTCATCGTCGATGCGGCAGGCCAGAAAGGCACCGGGCGCTGGACCGTGATCGAGGCACAGCATCTGGCAGCCCCCATTCCCGCCATCGAGGCCGCAGTCGTGGCGCGCAACCTGTCATCACAGCGCGATAGGCGCGCCGCAGGTGAGGCACTATTCGGCACGGCCCCACGTCACATCCCACATGACACACTGTCGGTCGAAACGCTTGAACAGGCGCTGATCGCTGGCAAGATCCTGTGCTACGCGCAAGGGTTCGACATGATCGCCAAGGCGTCCGTTGAATTCGGCTGGGCCCTGCCCCTGCCCGAAATTGCAAAGGTCTGGCGCGCAGGCTGCATCATCCGGTCTGCCATGCTCGACGATATGGCAAGCGCGCTGCAGGATGACCCGGATCGGAACCTGATGTTCGCGCCCACCTTTGCAGATGCGCTTAAATCCAATCATGACGCGTTACGGCAGGTTGTCGCCCAGGCAGCCCTGCACGGCATCGCCCTGCCCGCACTGTCATCAGGACTGGCCTATTTCGACGCGATGCGGACGGCACGCGGCACCGCCAATATGATCCAGGGACAACGCGATTTCTTTGGCGCGCATGGCTTCGCCCGGACGGATGGCGGCACCGGGCATCACGGCCCGTGGGGCAGCGAATAACAATTGCGCTCAGACACCTGTCTGATAGCGTCACGACAAAAGCCAAAGGGATGGAAATGCGTAAATTCACAACTCTCGCCATCGTCGGAACATTCCTCTGCGCGGCAAGCATCGTCCATGCTGATGGGATCGCGACAAGCGCATCCGACGCGCCAGAACCTGTATCTGACCGGTGGGAATCCGAAGCCGCCCGAACAGTATCGCTGAACGCCACCTATATTGTCGGTGTCATTCTGGCGGCGTTCTTGCTGGTCAATGCAATCAACGACGCTGATAGCGACGAATGAAGACAGCGGTGGTATCTCCACTGAACTGACGAACCCACATGTGGACACGCCGCTTTAGAAGGGCTGTGCAGATTGCGGTGCAATGTCTAGGCAACGGCGGCTATGAGCCCTTTGTGTCAGTTGCGTAACATGCCATACGATCGTAGCGTTGCTCCATGAAATACTTGCTCGAACCTGCCACAGACCTCCTTGCTGATCAGATTTGTGAGATTTGGGAAGCTGGTTGGCATGAAGCTCATGCCAAGATTGTTCCAGCAAGTCTACGGGCTTTGCGCAACACAAAGAGCTTTTATCAACGTGCTCTAGAGAACGTTGATGGCACCCGAGTTGCGATTGGTAACCGTGCCGTGTTTGGCTTTTGCATGGTCAAAGAAGACGAGCTCTATCAAATGTTTGTCTCGCCCGCCTCGCGTGGTTCGGGTGTCGCCCGAGCGCTGATAGACGATACTGAGCGCCGCATTCTAACGAACCAGCATAATACGGCTTGGCTGGCATGTGCCGTCGGGAACGAAAGGGCGGCTCGTTTCTATGAAAAATCGGGTTGGGTCAACGTGGGCAAGAAATTTGTGGATCTAGACACTTCAACGGGGAAGTTCCCTTTGGAAGTATGGCGATTTGAGAAAAATCTACGCTTGAGAAACGGCAGCTAGGTCCCGCTTATCGTAACTGAACCCTTCCAAATAGGTGTCCCGCTCTGCGTCAGCACAGATTGACGTGTGGCACAGATATCATGCCGCCGGTCCGTGCTGCCCACGCGCAACGCTCCCCTACCCCAGCGCGTAGCCTGCCCCGCGCACCGTGCGCACGGGGTCGCTGCCGCCATGCTGGGTCAGAACTTTGCGCAACCGCCCCACATGCACGTCCACCGTCCGCGTATCGACATAGATGTCGCGCCCCCAAACGCGGTCCAGCAGCATATCACGCGACCACACGCGGCCGGGCTTTTCCATAAACGTGCTCAGCAGACGAAATTCCGTCGGGCCCAGCTTCAACCGGTTATCCGCCCGGGTGACGCGGTAGGTTTCGGCATCCAGCACGATATCATCAAAGGTCAGGACCTGCCCCACCGTGGCCGGGCGCACGCGACGCAACTGGCTGCGGACACGGGCCAGCAATTCGGACACCGAATAGGGTTTGACGACATAGTCGTCGGCCCCGGTTTCCAATCCGCGGACCTTGTCAACTTCCTCTGACCGGGCAGAGAGCATGATAATCGGAATGGCCCGCGTCTCTGGCTTGATCTTCAGGCGGCGACAGACTTCGATGCCCGACAGGTTGGGCATCATCCAATCCAGCACGATGACATCCGGCGCGTCTTCATCAACGCATAACAACCCTTCTTCACCATTATCTGCGCGGCTGACACGATAGCCTTCAGCCTCCAGATTATAGGCCAGCACCTCGCGTTGCGCAGGTTCGTCTTCAACAACAAGGACATGCGGTTGTTGTGGCATGGGTCTCTAGCTCGGGTCAGTTACAAAGGCGGTTTTGTCGCTTTTCGGGCGGGCCTCATCCGGCATCTCACCGGTAACAAGATAGATCACCTGTTCGGCCATATTGGTGGTCAGATCACCCATCCGTTCAATATTCTTGGCCATGAAATGCAGATGCATACAGGCAGTGATATTGCGCGGGTCTTCCATCATGAAGGTCAGAAATTCGCGGAACAGCGCATTATACATCTGGTCCACTTCCTGATCGCGCTGGCGAACATCCTCGGCCAGTTCAGCATCGCCGCGCATATAAGCATCCAGCGTGTCCTTGAGCATCTGCTCGACCTCTCGGGCCATGCGGCGCAGGGCCGAATCCGATCCGTTGACCGGGCTCATCTCAACCAGAACGCTGGTACGCTTGGCGATATTCTTGGCATAATCGCCAATGCGTTCCAGCGATGCAGCAAGGCGAAGAACCGTAAGAATGGATCGCAAGTCCTTGGAAACAGGGGCTCTTAACGCGATAGTGCGCGCGGCTTCTTCATTGATCTGCACCTCAAGCGCATCGATATTCTTGTCAGCTTCACGCACCCGATCAGCCAGCTCAACATCGCGGTTGGTCAGGGAATTCGCCGCCTGCAGGATCGCCTCCTCGACCAGCCCGCCCATTTTCATGATCAGTGTGGTGATCGCCTCCAGATCGCGGTCATAGGCGGACGAAATATGTTCGTTCATTGCGGTGCTCCTTACCCGATCCGACCGGAAATATAACTTTCCGTGCGGCTGTCTTCGGGGTTGGTGAAAATCTTGTCGGTGTCGTCATATTCCACCAGATTACCAAGGTGAAAAAATGCGGTTTTCTGGCTGACCCGGGCGGCCTGCTGCATCGAATGGGTGACGATGACCACAGAATAGCTTTGGCGCAGCTCATCAATCAGCTCCTCAACCTGTGCAGTTGCAATCGGGTCCAGGGCGGAACAAGGCTCATCCATCAGTAACACTTCGGGGGCCGTGGCAATCGCCCGGGCGATGCACAAACGCTGCTGTTGACCACCTGACAACCCGGTGCCGGGCGCAGTCAACCGGTCCTTGGCTTCATTCCAAAGGGCGGCTTTGCGCAAGGATTTCTCAACAATCTCGTCCAGTTCGGCCTTGTTGCGGGCCAGACCGTGGATCTTGGGGCCGTAAGCCACGTTATCATAGATCGATTTTGGAAACGGATTAGGCTTCTGAAACACCATGCCAACCTTGGCACGCAACTGCACCGGATCGACCTTAGGGTCATAGATGTCTTCACCATCGATAGTGATATCCCCCTCAACCCGGCAGATATCAATCGTGTCATTCATCCGGTTCAGACAGCGCAGGAATGTCGATTTGCCACAGCCCGACGGGCCGATAAAGGCGGTGACGGTCTTGTCAGCAATCTCAACATCCACATCCTTGATGGCGTGATTGTCGGCGTAATAAACCTGAACCTTGTCGGCTTTGATTTTGATGTCTTGTTGTGTGCTCATGGCGCGATCCGCGTGATACATATCTTCCATTTTGGCTCTCCTACCAGCGCCGTTCAAAGCGGCGGCGCAAGTAAATCGCGACCGCGTTCATGATCAAAAGGAACACAAGCAGCGTGATGATCGCGCCAGAGGCACGTTCAACAAAGGCCGGATCAGACCGCTGTGTCCAGTTAAAAACCTGCACCGGCAGTGCGGTTGATGCTTCACCGAACAGGCCAGATTCGGGTGTGTAGGCTGCCGGATATTCCCGTACAAAGGCCACCATGCCGATCAACAGCAGCGGTGCCGTTTCCCCCAAGGCCTGCGCCAACCCGATGATTGTACCCGTCAGGATACCGGGGGCGGCCAGCGGCAAAACATGGTGGAATACCGATTGCATCTTTGACGCGCCGACACCCAATGCCGCATCGCGGATCGACGGGGGCACGGATTTCAACGCAGCGCGGGTCGAGATGATGATCGTCGGCAGCGTCATCAGTGTCAGCACCAGACCACCCACCAAGGGGGAGGATTGGTTGAACTCCATGAAGTTGATGAAAATGGCCAGTCCAAGGATCCCATACACAATCGACGGCACCGCCGCGAGGTTTGAAATGTTCACCTCGATCAGATCGGTCCAGCGGTTCTTGGGCGCGAATTCCTCAAGGTAAATCGATGAAGCGACACCAATCGGCAGCGCCAGAACCAGCACAACAATCATCATATACAGGGACCCTAGGATCGCGACGCCAAGCCCGGCGGCTTCGGGCCGCTGATCAGATGCATCCGGCCAGACAAAGAAGTTCCAGTTGAACTTTGTCTCCATCACACCGGCATCGGCCAAGGCCTGCGCAATCATCAGCGCCTCGGGGGACGTGTTACCATCCAACGCAGCACTTTCCATAGTGACCCGGCCTTTGAAGTAACCATCGATGCGGCCCGATGCCAACACATCAAAACTGACGGTCTGCCCCACCAGATCGGGGTTGGCCAAGACCTTGTTACGCACAGTCGCTGCGGCTTCCTTGGAAATCATGTTACCGATGTCCTTGTTGGACAGCTCGGTCTCAATCCCTTGGGCCGCCAACGCATCCAGCAGGGCGTTTCGCAGAATTGGGGCATAGCCGATGGTCGTGACTTTTGACATCACCGACAGGTCGCGGACACCGGATTTATCCAGCTTTTCTTCCGGCAGCGCCACATCCAGCGCAATGTAAGTCTGGCGGAAAGAGCTCATGCCATTGCCCAGAACAGATGTCAGCAGAATCAACAGGGCCAGCATTGCCACAATAATCGCCGCAAACCCGTAAGCCTTGAACCGGGCCTCGGCGGCATTACGTTTCTTGGTCCGCGCATCCGCAGCAAGCAGAGAGGTCTTCATTCGTACTGCTCCCGATATTTCCGCACGATATAAAGTGCGAGGACATTCAGCCCCAAAGTAATGACAAACAGGGTCAGACCCAGTGCAAATGCCACCAGCGTTTCAGGGCTGGCGAAATCGGTATCACCGGTCAGCTGACTGACGATCTTGACGGTAACCGTGGTCATCGCCTCAAAGGGATTCAGCGACAATCGGGCGGCGGCCCCTGCCCCCAACACCACAATCATCGTCTCGCCAATGGCGCGGGATGCGGCCAGCAACACAGCGCCGACAATGCCGGGCAATGCGGCGGGCACAACGACCTGTCGGATGGTTTCGGATTTCGTGGCACCCAGGCCCAGCGATCCATCACGCATCGCCTGTGGGACCGCGTTGATGATGTCATCCGACAAGGAACTGACAAATGGGATCAGCATGACCCCCATCACCAAGCCAGCGGTCATCACCGACGACGCGCTTTGGCCGAACCCCATAGGGGCTGCAAAGTAATCGCGCAGGAATGGGCCAACCGTGATCAGCGCAAACAGCCCGTAAACAATTGTGGGGATACCGGCCAACACCTCAATCGCGGGCTTGGCCACCGCCCGCATCCGCGGACCGGCATATTCCGACAGGTAGATCGCAGCAAACAGGCCCACCGGCACAGCAAAGGCCAGCGCGATGAAACTGATGTAAAGCGTACCCCACAGCAGCGGGATGATCCCCAGATCGGAATTGCCCCGGAAATTGGGTGACCAATTAGTCGAGAAAAAGAAATCGCGCCAATCATACTGCCCAAAAAAATTGAACGTCTCGAACAGCATCGAAAAGACGATACCAATGGTTGTCAGGATCGCGATGGTCGATGCAAAGATCAACAGGCCCAGGATCCAGCGTTCGGCAAAAGTGCGGGCGCGGGTTTCAGTCTTGATCCCGATCAGCGACAGGGCCAGCCCGGTCACCGCCAACCCGATCACGACAAACTGGAAAAACCAGGACCCTGTGCCATCCGTCAGCCGGACGTAAAGCGAAATCAGGAAAATCGCGGCCACCGCTGGCACGATTGTGGCCAGCACCGCGTTCAGCGCATGTTGTGATGGCAGGGAAACCAACTTGCGGATGTCGCCGCCCGACACCTGCAAGGCCCGGGATTTCGCCAGGAAATAGCCCAGAACGGCGAGCCCGGCGATTGCGATGAACGGGAGTGTCAACGACTGCATGGCAATGTCCAAATGCAAGGAAGAATGGGGCGCCGACCAGCGGCGCCCCAAACCATAAATTAGCTGCCGGAACCCATGACAACTTCACCAGATACAGTGTCTTGCACCTTGGCTAGTTCAGGGTCAGATACCAGACCATATTCGGCCAATGGGCCATCTGGGCCTGCAATATCGTCAGAGACGAAGAATTCAGCGAATTCCTTTACGCCAGGGATCACGCCGATATGGGCGGCCTTGATGTAGAAATACAGCGGACGGGACACAGGATAGTCGCCAGCGGCAATGCTGTCAGTTGTCGGGACAACGTCAGACATGGTTGCGACCTGCAACTTGTCAGTGTTGTTTTCATAGAAAGCCAGACCAAACACGCCGATGCCGTTTGTATCTGCTTCGATACGGGCCAGCGTTTCTGTGTAGTCACCGTCGATATCAACGCTGCGGCCATCGGTGCGGATCGCCATGCATTTGCCTTCGGCTGTGTCTTCGTCAACACCTGCATCCAGCATCGCCTGAAAGAAACCACCTTCTTCACAACCGGCCAGGATCACCTTCTCCTCAAACACTTCACGTGTGCCGTGCTTGGTGCCGGGGATGAATGCCTGAATTGGCTGGTCAGGGAAATCAGCATTCACTTCATTCCATGATGTAAAGGTGTTCGGCACCAGTGCACCATCAATGAAATGCTCATTGGCCAGCGCCTTGTACCAGTCTTCTGGTGTGAAAGCGAAGGCGTTACCGTTGATGTCAGAGGCAAAGACGATGCCGTCATAACCGATGCGGACTTCGATGATGTCAGTAACACCAGCGGCGGCACAGGCTTCAACCTCGGATGATTTGATGGCGCGGGATGCGTTGGCAATGTCGATGGTGTTTTCGCCAACACCTTCGCAGAAACGCTTCAGACCAGCGGATGAACCACCGGATTCAACAACCGGTGTCGGGAAATCAAAATTTTCGCCAAACACTTCGGCGACGATGGCCGCATAAGGCAGTACGGTGGATGACCCAGCAACCTGCACGTTGTCACGTGCAGCCGCGGCTGTGGTCATAAGGGCAATGGCTGCGGTTGTTGCAGTCAGTTTCATGATCGACATCAAATCACTCCTGTCAGTCAAACATCGGCAGAACGCGAACCGTCCTACCATTGCGACTTTCTTAGCGAAGGACGCACAACGCTTTTGTGACACTGATGTAAAAGTTTTATGACAGCCCCTCGATAGGCAGGAACACGGATGCTTTGGTGCCCTCCCCCAGCGTGCTTTCAATCGTTAGCCGGCCACGATGCCGGCTGACGATATGCTTGACGATGGCCAGACCAAGGCCAGTGCCGCCCACCTGCCGGGACCGATGATTATCAACGCGGTAAAACCGTTCGGTCAGGCGGGCAATATGATGTTCGGCAATGCCTTCGCCAGTATCAGCGACGCATATCTGCACGCCATCACCACGCAAGCGGGGGTGATGGGCGCGACCGTGTAAGACGACGGTCACCTGCCCGCCCGCCGCACCGTATTTGATGCCGTTTTCAATCAGATTGGTGAATACCTGCACCAACTGGCCCGCATCACCGGGGATCAGTTCACCACTGCCATTGTTTTCCAAAATGACGGTCACACCGCTGGCCTGTACCTGCGGCTCCAAACCCTTGATGACAGAGGACAGCAAAGCGGCCAGATCAACATAGTCGCGGGGACGAACGCGCTCATCCTCCTCCACACGGCTCAACGACAGCAGATCATCAACCAGGCGGGTCATGCGGCTGGCCTCGGCCTCCATGATGCGCAAAAACCGGTCGCGGGCTTCTGGATCATTACGGGCGGCCCCGCCCAGCGTCTCAATAAACCCCATCAGGGCGGTCAGCGGGGTACGCAGCTCATGGCTAACATTGGCAACAAATTCGCGGCGCATCTGGCCGATATTGGCCGCATCGGTCTGATCCTCAAATGACAGGACAATGATGTCGCCAGCGCGCGCAACATGGACACGGTAAACCGTATCCTGATCACCATCACGGCCGGTAAACCGGCTGATCTCGGGTTCTGACTGGTCGCGGGCTTTGGCAATAGCCTCAATCAGGGTCGGCTGACGCAACGCAGTGATATAGTGGCGCCCGGCTAGGTCGGTTCCCAGAATAACCTCGGCAGGGGAATTTGATGCCAGAACACGGTCATCCAAACCGATAAAAATCGTCGGCAATGGCAGCGCGGCAATTAAATTGGGAAATGATTCGGCCGGCACCCGAGACCCCTCATGTCGTGGTTTTCATTAATTAAAGCTCAATATACCGACAATCCAACCAAATTAATTTTTAACCTTTTGGAACATTCCGCCGCAACGCGGCGTTGATTACCTGAATACACACTCACACTGCAACCCAGGATTGGTGACGAATGTCAGGTCAAATAGAACAGGGTCGTGCAATGCCGTTTCCCGACGCATTGGATGGCCTCGCAAGCAACACGTTAGTCATTGGTGATCTCGCCCGATGGAAGGCGCAAGGCCGCATTGTGCCTCCCCTTGACGGGTTCCAGTTCGTTGATATTGGCGACCTAAATGCTGATATTGTCAACGAAAAAGAACCCGATATTATTCTCTCGCCCCTCGTGGCAGAGGATTTTGACGCTGTTGATGTGGCGGTCAAACTGATCGAATTGCGGTTCCAGGGACGTTACCGCGCCATTGCCGATGATCTGCCCGATGCGGACTTGATCCGGCATGAGGTCCAGCTCTTCGCCCCGCAGCTTGATTTCGATCTGCTGCTGATGCCGCGCATGGTCGGCGAATAGTTAGACACCGCCTATAGCGGCTTCAAATCTTTACGAAAGCGCGCCGCGTTTTCGCGATAGTGAAATGCGGACAGTTTCAGCCCGGCAATGGCCTTGTCATCCAATTGACGCACAACCTTGCCGGGCGATCCCATTACAAGTGATCCGTCGGGAATAACCTTACCTTCGGTGATGAGGGCCCCTGCCCCAATCAGGCAGTTATTGCCAATCACAGCGCGATTCAAAATCGTCGTACCCATACCGACAAGGCTGTTATTGCCAATGGTGCAACCATGCAGCATTGCCTTATGACCAATCGTGCAATCCGCACCAACCGTCAGAGGACAGCCCATATCGGTATGCATGACGGTGTTTTCCTGCACGTTTGACCCTTCGCCGATGCTGATCAGTTCATTGTCGCCGCGCAGCGTGCAGCCAAACCAGATGGACGAACGTGCCGCCAGCACCACATTGCCAATCACATAACAGCCCGGTGCCACCCAGGCATCATCAGCGACATCGGGGGATATCTCTCCCAAGGTGTAAAGGCTCATGTCCGATCTCCAAACTCGGCTTGCAGGCTGCGCACATGGCAAACCAATTGCGGCTGTTGCGAACGGCGCAAGCGCTCAGCACTGATAATCGTCTTCAGGCGGGCCTCTGTTGCGTCCAGATCATCATTGACCAGCACATAATCATAGCCATCCCAATGGCTAATTTCATCCCAGCTTTTCTGCATCCGTTTTTCGATCACCTCAGGAGCATCTTGCCCGCGACTGACCAGACGGCGATGCAGTTCTGTGATCGATGGGGGTAGGATAAAGATCGACAGCACATGTTTCTGCAAGGCAGAATTCTTGATCTGCTGGGCGCCCTGCCAGTCGATATCAAACAACACATCGCGACCTGCATCTATCGCCTCCTGCACCGGGGCCACTGGCGATCCGTAGTAGTTTCCAAAGACCTGTGCATGTTCCAACATGCCACCATCGGCCACCTGTCCCTGAAATTCAGGGACCGAAACAAAGAAATAATGCTGGCCATCAACCTCCCCCTCACGCGGGGCGCGGGTGGTGGCTGAGACGGAAAAGCGCAATGTGTCATCCCAGGCGCGCAAACGACCGGCCAGCGTGGATTTGCCCGCCCCCGATGGCGATGACAGAATAATCAAAAGGCCGCGGCGGGTCATCGCATTACTCCACATTCTGAATTTGTTCGCGCATCTGGTCGATCACCGCTTTCAGGTCAAGCCCAATGGCGGTCAACGGGGCGGACTGCGCCTTGGCACAAAGTGTATTAGCCTCCCGGTTAAATTCCTGTGCAAGAAAATCCAACTTGCGGCCAGCCGGTTTCTTGGCCGCCAGCAGGTCACGGGCGGCACCGACATGGGCTTTCAGTCGGTCTATCTCTTCGGTGACATCGGATTTGACGGCCAACAAGGCCAGTTCCTGCGCGATTCGGCCCTCTTCCACCTCGCCCACATCCTCCAGCACGCGGCGCAAGGCGACCGTCAGATTGGCCTTGACCTGCGGGGCACGCGCGGCGGCAGCATCAGCGGCGGCAAGTGTTAACGTGTCAATCTGGGACAGCTGATCGGTGATAACCTGACGCAGGGCGGCACCCTCGGCCTGCCGCATCTTCACGAACTCTGCCACCAACGGATCAATATCCGCCATTAATGCGGCGGTCAGATCGTCAGAGACATCATCAGATCGGGCGGCGACCATGACACCCTTCTGGCTCAGCAAATCCGCCGCCGTCGGTTGGGCCAGCGTGACACCCATGGCAAAGGCGCGATCCTGCACAGCATCTAGGGCCCGCAAAACCACATCTAGCTGCGTCTCGTCCAGACTTGCGGCTGTGGCAGCATCATCGCGGGTTAGGCGCAGGTTGATCGTCACATTACCCCGGGCAAGCGCCTTGCTCAATGCAGTACGCAAGGCACGTTCCAGTCCCTCAATCCCCTCAGGCAGACGAAACCGCATATCAAGACCGCGGGCATTGACACCGCGCATCTCCCAACTCCAGGAAACGGCGTTCAGGCTGCCGGTACGGCTGGCAAATGCGGTCATCGAATGGGTCATCAAGATGTGCCTTCTGGCCAGTTGCGTCCGGTGCAGCTAAGGCAAAATGGCACCCCGAGGCAAGCACCGCATTTTAATTGAAATTAACCTTTTAACACTTTGTTAAATGAAATTTGCGGTAATCTTTGTTAAAACCGGATTAACAAATGAAACGGTTTTGCACCCGCTGGGGCAACCACAGCGAAAGTAGAGAGTACAATGAAAATTGTAGAGGATCATCCGCAACGTCGCCGCTCCGATCTTCCCGGTGCCGACAATGCGACCCTGGAAAGCCTGGAACGTTACTGGCAAGCCCTGCGCCATGCGCAGCGGGTACCATCGCGTAATGATATCGAACCAAGCCAGATCGATGATGTCCTGCCACATGCTTTCATTCTGCAACGGGTGGCCCCCGGGATCGCCCGGATGCGGGTTGCGGGCCAGAAACTGCATGACCTGCTAAAAATGGATGCGCGCGGCATGCCGCTCAGCACGTTTTTCCTGCCAGACGCCAAGGATGAGATCGCCAAACTGGTCGAGGCGGCGTTTTCCGAACCGGCCATTATCAGCGTACCGCTGAATTCGCCCGGCAGCATCGTGCGGCCACATCTGACAGGCACCATGCTTCTTTTGCCCTTGCGCGATGACAAAGGGGCAACCAGCCGGATCCTTGGCGCCATCGTCACCGACGGGCAACCGGGATCACGCCCGCGTCGGTTTGAAGTGACCAAAGGGGCACGAGTGCGTCACGAAACCCTAGGGCTGCAATTGGCCAGCGTGCAAACGCTCGTCCAGCCGCACCCGGTCGAGACGCAGGACAGAGATCGCCCTGCCCTGCGCCTTGTTGTTAATAACCGGTAATCAGCCCGCTTTGGCCTGCTGCAATGTCGCGCGGCGGGCTGATAGTTCTTCGGCCACCAGAAACGCCAGTTCCAGCGATTGCGATGCGTTCAGGCGCGGATCGCAGGCCGTGTGGTAACGATCTGACAGGTCTTCATCAGTCACCGCACGGACACCGCCGGTACACTCCGTCACATCCTTGCCAGTCATCTCAAAATGCACACCGCCCGGGATCGTGCCTTCGGCATTATGCACGGCAAAGAATTCCTTTACCTCGCGCAGTACCGAATCAAATGGGCGGGTCTTGTAGCCGGTGGAGGATTTGATCGTGTTGCCATGCATCGCATCGCAGGTCCAAACGACATTGGCTCCTTCTTCTTGAACGGCCTTGATCAGGCGCGGCAGGTGTTCACCCACCGATCCCGCACCAAAGCGGGCAATCAGGGTCAGACGGCCCGGATCATTGTCAGGGTTCAAGGTTGCCATCAGCGATTTCAGATGACCGGATGTCATGCTTGGCCCGCATTTCAGACCAATCGGGTTCTGCACGCCTTTGCAGAATTCGACATGGGCACCATCAGGCTGGCGGGTACGATCACCGATCCAGATCATATGGCCAGAGCCCGCCAACCAGTTACCAGAGGTTGAATCAAGGCGGCACAGCGCCTCTTCATATTCCAGTAACAAAGCTTCATGAGAGGTGTAGAAATCAACCGTCTGCAATTCGTGATTGGTTTCGGTTGTCAGGCCAGCGGCCTGCATGAAATCCAGCGTGTCACTGATACGGTTGGCCATATCGGCATATTTCTGCACCTCATTGCCATCAGTAAAGCCAAGGGTCCATTTATGCACCTCATGGACATTGGCAAAACCGCCCGTCGAAAACGCGCGCAGCAGGTTCAGGGTTGCAGCGGCCTGCAAATAGGCTTGCAACATGCGATCCGGGTCCGGGATACGGCTGTCAGAGGTGAAGTCAAAACCGTTGATGATGTCACCACGGTAGCTGGGCAATTCAACACCGTCGACCGTTTCGGTTGGGGCGGAACGGGGCTTTGCCATCTGGCCCGCCATGCGGCCAACCTTTACCACCGGGACCTTTGCGCCATAGGTCAGGACCATCGCCATCTGCAACATGACCTTGAAGGTGTCGCGAATGCCATCTGCGGAAAACTCGGCAAAGCTCTCGGCGCAATCGCCGCCTTGCAGCAAAAATGCCTCACCCCGGCTGACAGCGGCAAGTTCAGACCGCAATTTGCGGGCTTCACCTGCAAAAACCAAGGGGGGATAGCTGGCAAGACGACCTTCAACAGCGCGCAAGGCGTCCGCATCGGTATACTCAGGCATCTGAACCCGGGGCTTGTTGCGCCAGTCAGATTTTTGCCAGTTTGCCATTTCTTTGCTCCATAAAAAAGTTTGCGATAGGCTGAGAGCGCTATCATAGCTTGCATATAACGCGCGCGGGCAGCAGCGCCAATGGCAAATTGTTCACTTCTGGAGCGGCCATGTATCATTGGCCCTTGAACCGGAAGTTCAAACCTGATGATGTCAGCCAACGATCGATCTGGACAACATATCATGACTACCCAACCGCATATCGTTGATGTTGCCTATTCCGGCAAACCGCGCCGGTTTGTTTTCGTGCTCATGCATGATTTCACAATGCTGTCTTTTGCCTCTGCGCTGGACAGTCTTCGGATCGCCAATCACACCGCCGATAAAACGCTATACACATGGCAGATCATCGGCGAAGGGGGCGATACGGCTGTCTGTTCGAACGGCTGCGAATTTCGTTTGCAGGATGATCTGGCCGAACTGGATCGCGACGACACAATCGTGCTTTGCGGCGGGGTCAATGTGCAAAAGGCAACGACGAAACGTCTGTTGGCATGGCTGCGGCGCGAGGCGCGGCGCGGCGTTGTCATCGCGGGGCTCTGCACCGCAGGTTACAGCATGGCCAAGGCCGGGTTGCTCGACGGGAAAAAGGCCACGATCCACTGGGAGAACCAGGACAGCTTTGTCGAGGAGTTTGACGAGGTCGAACTGACCAAATCGGTCTTTGTCGTTGATGGCAAGCGGATCACAACGGCGGGCGGGACCGCCTCAATCGATCTGATGCTGAAACTGGTGGCCGATGATCACGGAGAAGAACTCGCCAATGCGGTCGCCGACATCATGATCTATTCGTCGATCAGAACTGATCAGGACACCCAGCGTCTGTCAATCCCGACGCGGATCGGGGTGCGGCACCCCAAACTCAGCCGGGTGATCCAGATGATGGAAAAGAATATTGAGGAACCGATCAGCCCGGCCATCCTCGCGCGCGACGTGGGCATGTCCACCCGTCAGCTCGAACGGTTGTTCCGGCGTTACCTGTCACGCAGTCCGAAACGGTACTACATGGAAATGCGGCTGCAAAAGGCGCGCAACCTGCTGATGCAGACCGATATGACGGTGATCAACGTGGCACTGGCCTGTGGTTTCGCGTCACCGTCGCATTTCTCCAAATGCTACCGGTCTCATTACGACACGACACCTTATCGGGAACGGGGCAGCCACGCGACGCGACTGTCGGTCTAGCACATATTGTTTCGCTGGGCGCGACAGTTGGGATAAAGGCCTGCAAAAACCGGCACCTTCAGGCCGATTACCCTAGGGTTCCGACTTTCCTTTTGGAAACTGGCTGCTAATCTGCGCCGCAGGATAAAAAAATCCACTAGGGAGACTATCAATGAAAAAGCTTATGATGGCGACAACCGCCATGGCAATGATTGCGGGCGGCGCTTATGCGGATGGCCACGCAGAGGAAGTCAAGATCGGCGTGATCCTCGGCTTCACCGGCCCACTTGAATCGATCACACCTGCCATGGGCGCAGGCGCAGAACTTGCCATGCAGGAAGTCACCGATTCCGGTGCTCTGTTGGGCGGCGCCAAAGTTACTTCCGTCCGCGGCGACAGCACATGTATCGACGCGGCTGCGGCAACAACAGCTGCCGAACGGCTGGTCACATCCGATGGCGTCAACGCGATCATGGGGGCTGACTGTTCCGGCGTGACAGGTGCGATCCTGGCCAACGTGGCGCGCGCCAATGGTGTTGTGATGATTTCACCTTCCGCCACATCCCCCGGCCTTTCGACTGCCGAAGATGACGGCCTGTTCTTCCGGACAGCCCCATCTGATGCGCGCCAGGGCGTGATCATCACCAACATCCTGCAAGACCGCGGCTATAGCGAAGTTGCACTGACTTACACCAACAACGACTACGGCAAAGGTCTGGCCGATGCATTCCAGGCCGCGTTCGAAGCGGCTGGCGGCACTGTCACCATCTCTGCGGCACATGAAGACGGCAAAGCCGACTACTCTGCCGAAGTGGGCGCGCTGGCCTCTGCCGGTGGTGAAGTGCTGGTTGTGGCCGGCTACGTGGATCAGGGTGGATCCGGCATCATCCGCTCCGCACTCGACACCGGCGCGTTTGACACATTCTATGTGCCAGACGGGATGGTTGGCGCAAAACTGAACGAAAACTTCGGTGCAGAACTGAACGGATCTTTCGGCGCCTACCCCGGCACAGACAGCCCTGGTGCGGCAAAATACGTCGAAATGGCCACCGCAGCAGGTTTTGACGGCACCGGCGCTTTCAGCCCCGAAAGCTATGATGCAGCAGCGCTGATCATGCTGGCCATGCAGGCCGCCGAATCCAGCGCATCAGCTGACTTCAAAGATCACGTCTTTGATGTGGCCAACGCACCGGGCACTGAAATCTTCCCAGGTGAGCTGCAAAAAGCGCTTGAGCTGATCGCAGCGGGCGAAGATGTGGACTATGTCGGTGCATCCGCCGTTGAACTGATCGGACCCGGTGAAAGCGCTGGCAACTATCAGGAAGTCGAATTCGCCGACGGCGTATACTCCACCATCAAATACCGCTAAACACGGGCGACAAAAAACAAAGCAGCGCGTCATCTGGCGCGCTGTTTTCGCAGGGGAATGCCATGATCGTCGTTGAAAACCTGGTCAAAACCTTTGGCGGTTTTCGGGCCGTTGATGATGCAAGCCTACGGATCGGCGAAGGCACGATCACCGGGCTGATCGGACCAAACGGAGCCGGAAAAACGACCCTTTTCAATGTGATCGCGGGCGTTCTTAAACCCACCTCAGGGCGGGTGACAATGATGGGCAAAGACATCACCGGCCTGCCCCCACATGAGCTGTTCCACAAGGGGCTGTTGCGCACATTCCAGATCGCGCATGAGTTTTCCTCCATGACAGTGCGTGAAAACCTGATGATGGTGCCCGGCGATCAATCCGGCGAACGGCTTTGGAACACTTGGTTCGGACGCAAACGGATCGCGGATGAAGAACGCGCGCTGTTGGCCAAGGCGGATGAGGTCATCGAATTCCTGACAATCGACCACCTGAAGGAGGAAAAAGCAGGCAATCTGTCCGGCGGGCAGAAAAAGCTGCTCGAACTGGGGCGCACCATGATGGTCGACGCCCGCATCGTGTTTCTGGATGAGGTCGGGGCGGGTGTGAACCGCACTCTGCTTAATACAATCGGTGACGCCATCATTCGGCTGAACAAGGAACGCAACTACACATTCGTCGTGATCGAACACGATATGGATTTTATCGGCCGCCTATGTGATCCGGTGATCTGTATGGCGGAAGGCCATGTGCTGGCCGAAGGAACCTTGGCGGAAATCAAGGCCAACGAACAGGTGATCGAGGCTTATCTCGGCACCGGACTGAAAAACAAAGATAAGGTAAGCGCGACATGAAATTTTTGTTGACCATCCTTCTTGGGGCGATCATCGGCTCTGCCGGAACGTTCTATTATATCTACGAAAATCACGCTGACGCCGCCGAACAGGCCCAGATGCGCAACGTAATCACCACCTACGCCCCCTTCCTGTCGGAGTATGTTAATCCGTGAGCGACAACCCCTATCAGGACGACAGAGGCAACAAGGACCGGTCGATCACCAATAAAGGTGGTAGCAGTCTCGAAACCGTTGATCAGCGTTTCGGAAACAGCAAGGCACTCATCAATGATCCATTTCTGATCGGGGATGCGATGACCGGCGGCTATGGCAAAGGCCCTGATATCCTGCATAGCTGTACCATCGCCGCCGAAAAGGGTGAGATCGCGGTGATCGTCGGCCCCAACGGGGCAGGCAAGTCCACCGCGATGAAGGCCGTGTTCGGCATGCTGAATGTCAACGAAGGGGCCGTGCGCCTTGATGGTGAGGACATCACCCATCTGACGCCACAGCAACGGGTCGTCAAAGGCATGGGGTTTGTGCCCCAGACATCGAACATCTTCACCTCCATGACGGTTGAGGAAAATCTCGAAATGGGGGCCTTCATCCGGCGCGACGATTTTCGCGACACGATGGCGCAGATCTATGACCTGTTCCCGATCCTCAAGGACAAACGCAATCAGGCAGCAGGCGAACTTTCGGGCGGTCAACGCCAGCAAGTCGCCGTGGGCCGGGCACTGATGACACAACCCAAAGTCCTGATGCTGGACGAACCCACAGCCGGGGTCAGCCCCATCGTGATGGACGAGTTATTCGACCGGATCATCGAGGTCGCACGCACCGGTATCCCGATCCTGATGGTCGAACAGAACGCGCGGCAAGCGCTTGAAATCGCTGACAAAGCCTATGTTCTGGTACAGGGACGGAACGCACATACCGGCACCGGGAAAGAGCTGCTGGCAGACCCCGAAGTGCGGCGGAGTTTCCTGGGCGGATGATACGCGCATGGGCACTCTTTGCGATGACCGCGACGGTCACACTGCCGACAACGGCCGTGTCAGCGCAGTATCTCTGCGCCTTCGACACCGCCTGCCTGACCGAAACGCCCACCGAATGCGATACCGTCGATAAACGCATTCTGGCCCGGACCGAACAAGACACATTCGGCTACAACCCGGCGGTTGACGCGGAAATTCTGGAGATGCTCGGCAATGTGGACCTCATTGGCGATGATACGATCGTGACGGGCAAACTGCTCCCGGTGATGATCCGGCTGCAACTGCCTGATGCGATCCGCCAAACCGATAATCTGCTGTATCTGGCCGAACGGATATCTGCGGTGGAAGCTGATGATGACACAAAGCTGCAAGCAAGCGGCCCGACACAGTATCTATCCCCCATGCAACGGATCGCGGTCCCCTTCGTAACACTGCACATCAATAATCAACTGCAAGCGCAGTACGACGTTGATGTCGGCGTCGGGCTGGATCTGACCTATCATGGGACCTGCGAGGAACTTGTTTAATGGATATTCTTAACGCCCTCGTGGCCCTCGCCAATTTTGTGATCGTGCCCGGCCTCGCCTATGGGGCGCAGCTGGCAATTGGCGCGCTTGGGGTCACGCTGATCTACGGCATCCTGCGGTTTTCCAACTTTGCCCATGGTGACACCATGGCCTTTGGCACCGCGATGACCATCATTGCGACCAACATGCTCTTGGCCATCGGGATCACCTTCGGGCCACTGCCCACCGCCCTGCTCGCCCTGCCCTTCGGGATCGGCATGACGATCCTTCTGGTTCTTGGCATCGACTGGCTGGTCTATAAATTCTACCGGGATCAAAAGGCGAAACCGGTCATTCTCGTCATCGTCTCCATGGGGGTGATGTTTGTCATGAACGGGGTCGTGCGTTTCATCATCGGGGTGAACGATATTCGCTTTGCCGATGGCGAACGGTTCATCATCACCGCCCGCGATTTCAAGACCATGACCGGCTTGAACGAAGGGCTAGCGATCAAGACCACCCAGGCCATCACCGTTGTTGTCGCTGTGATCGTCGTGGCGATCCTGTTCTGGTTCCTGAACAAAACCCGGACCGGCAAATCCATGCGGGCGTTTTCGGATAACGAGGACCTCGCCCTGCTGTCGGGCATCAACCCCGACTGGGTGGTGAAGGTGACATGGATGATCGTTGCGGCACTGGCGACCACAGCTGGTGTGCTTTACGGGCTCGATAAATCCTTCAAGGCCTTCACCTATTTCCAGCTTCTGCTGCCAATATTCGCCGCGGCCATCGTCGGCGGGCTGGGCAACCCGATCGGGGCCATCGCGGGCGGTTTTGTCATCGCCTTCAGCGAGGTGACGATCACCTACGCCTGGAAAAAAGTGCTGGTCTATCTAATGCCGGAAAGCCTTGAGCCGGACGGATTGGTGCAGCTTCTGTCCACCGACTATAAATTCGCCGTCAGCTTCGCGATCCTGATTATCGTGCTGCTCTTCAAACCGACCGGCCTGTTCAAGGGGCAATCCGTATGAACCCTGCATTGAAAAACACGGCGCTCTTCTCCGTTCTGGGCATCCTGATTCTTGGGACCGGCATCATGCAGGGCTGGAATACCGCCCTGCTGATCGTGAACATGGGGCTGATCTCGGCGATCATGGCGCTTGGGGTCAACCTGCAATGGGGTTTCGCGGGCCTCTTCAATATCGGGGTTATGGGGTTTGTGGCCTTGGGCGGTTTGGCCACCGTCCTGATCTCCATGCCGCCCGTGGGCGAGGCTTGGGCGGCTGGCGGGCTGCAAATCATCCTCGGACTGATCGCGGGTGCGGCGACCATCGCTGCCGCCATCTTCGCGCAAAAACGGTTCGCCGGGCGGACACAGGTCGTTTTGACCCTTGGCGTGCTGATCGCCGGGTTCTTTATCTACCGGGCGGTCTTTGACGCGGGCGTCGACGCGGTTGAGGCGGTGAACCCCGCCGCCACCGGCTATCTCGGCGGGCTGAACCTGCCGGTCCTGTTTGCATGGCCTGTGGGCGGCTTGCTGGCAGCAGGTGCAGCCTGGATCATCGGCAAAACGGCGCTTGGGTTACGCTCTGACTATCTGGCCATCGCTACACTCGGGATCGCCGAGATTATCATCGCCGTTCTGAAAAACGAAGACTGGCTCGCCCGCGGGGTCAAAAACGTCATCGGCCTGCCGCGCCCGGTCCCCTACGAGGTGGATTTGCAAAACGATGCGGGCTTTGTGGAACGGGCCGCCAGCCTTGGGCTGGACCCGGTCACCGCCTCCACGCTCTATACCAAAATCGGCTATGGCGTGCTGTTCATGATCGTGCTCCTAATCCTGCTTTGGCTGGCACAAAAGGCGCTGAACAGCCCATGGGGCCGGATGATGCGCGCCATCCGCGACAACGAAGTCGCGGCAGAGGCGATGGGCAAAGACGTAACCGCCCGGCATCTGCAAATCTTCATCCTCGGCTCCGCCATCTGCGGGATCGCAGGGGCGATGATGACCACGCTGGACGGTCAGCTAACCCCGGGCACCTACCAGCCCTTGCGTTTTACCTTCCTCGTCTGGGTCATGGTGATTGTTGGCGGGTCCGGCAACAATTTTGGGGCCGTACTTGGCGGCATGCTGATCTGGTGGCTCTGGGTCATGGTGGAACCGCTGGGTCTGGGTCTGATGAATATCCTCGCCAGCGGCCTGCCCGAAGGCAGCAGCTTGCGTGACACGCTGATCGATGGGGCGGCGCATATGCGGCTTCTGACCATGGGGCTGATCCTGCTTCTGGTCTTGCGGTTCAGCCCGCGCGGGTTGATCCCCGAAAGGTAACTTGTCCTTGTGAAACGCCCTGCTAAAACGGGGGGCGTTTCAAATCTCGGGGATCTGATGGCCTTTCTCTTTCGCTGGCTTGTCCGGCTGACATCTTTTCTGATCTTCCTCACGGTGGCCGCATTTGCGCTGGCCTATTATTTCGCGTCGCGATCCCTGCCAGATTACAACGCAAACCTGCAGGTCAGCGGGATCAGCGCCCAGGTCGAGATTGTGCGCAACAATGCCAATGTGCCGCACATTTTCGGGGAAACCGATGCGGATGTCTTCTTTGGGCTTGGCTACACACATGCACAGGACAGGTTGTGGCAGATGACAATGCTGCGACGGACCGCACAGGGGCGGCTGTCGGAACTATTCGGCGAAAGGACTGTCGGGATTGATGAGGTGCTGCGGCGCTACGACATCTACAATCTGGCCGTATCCTCCGTGGCCGCGCAGGACGAACAGACAAAAACAGCGCTTGAAGCTTATTCGGCCGGGGTCAATGCATGGCTGACAGAGGTCAACGCAGGTGCGCGGGGGCGCGGTGCGCCGGAAATGTGGCTCTTCAGCCACCCGATATCGCCCTGGCAACCGGCGGATTCGCTAGCGATCCTGAAGCTGATGGCGTTGCAACTGACCGGACACTTGGACAATGAAGTGCTGCGCGCGCGGACATCGCTGATCATCCCGCCCGAACGGCTGCGCGACATCATGCCCGATGATCCGTCAGACGGGATCGCGGCCTTGCCCGAATATGCTAACATCGTGCCTGATGTACCGCGCTTCACGCCTAACACAAGGCTGGCCTATGATCCGCTGTCGCCGTTCAAACCCAAAGGGCTGGCAGGTGCATCAAACGCATGGGCGGCCAATGCCAGCCGGTCGGCGGCAGGGGCCACCCTTCTGGCCAATGACCCGCATCTACAACTGACGGCGCCGACAATCTGGTATCTGGCGCGGCTGGAGCTTGGCACCGGCGGCGTCATCGGCGGGACGATCCCGGGTATGCCGGTCGTCCTGTCGGGGCGCAGTGCCGATCTGGGCTGGGGGGTCACGACGGCCTATATGGATGATCAGGACATTCTGTTGGAAGAACTGAACCCCGACAATCCAAATGAATATCGTGGCATCAATGGCTGGGTACCGTTCCGCAGCCGCGATAGTATCATCACCGTCAAGGATGGGCAGGCCGTCACGCTGCGGCTGCGCTGGACGGCCAACGGGCCTGTCATGCCCGGGGATAAATTCGACCTCAGGACAATCACCCCGCCGGGCCATGTCACCGCCGTCGCGTGGACCGGGCTTTCGATGCAGGATCCCTCCATGTCAGCGGCCATGGCCATCATGCGGGCAAAGACCGTGCGGACGGCCATCAGCGCAGGCGAAACCTATGTTGCCCCCGCGCAAAACATGGTAATCGCTGATCGGAACCGGATTGCGATGAAGACCGTCGGTGCCATGCCTGCCCGTGACGCCAATCACCAAAGCCGGGGACGCTACCCAAGCTTTGGCTACCTGCCTGAAAACCGGTGGCAAGGGCGGTTTCCCTATGCCGAGAACCCCGAATTCATCAACCCCGACGGCGGGATCGTCGGCAACACCAATAACAAGACCATCGACAGAGATTTCCCTTATCACGTCTCGCATCACTGGGGGGATACGCAGCGGATCAATCGCTGGAAACGGCTGATGCAGGCGCGCAACGTGCATACCCGCGACAGCTTTATCGAGGCACAGCTTGACAGCGTCAGCTTCACCGCGCGCACCCTGTTGACCCTGATGGGGGCAGATCTGTGGTACACGGGCGATGCCGCGCCCGAAGGGACACCCGAACGCAAACGGCAAGTCGCCCTTGATCTCTTGTCAGCCTGGAACGGTGAGATGAACGAACATCTTCCGGAACCGTTGATCTATGCCGCTTGGGTACGGGAATTTCAGCGGCGGCTGATTCGCGATGAACTGGGCCCCCTCGCACCCGAATTCACCCATGCCAACCCGGTTTTCATCGAACGGGTGTTCCGCGATATCGACGGGGCCAGCGTCTGGTGCGATATCATCCAGTCCGCTCCGGTTGAAACCTGTACGGACATCGCACGACAATCACTGGATGACGCGCTGGTCTGGATCGCCGAAAACCATGGTGAGGCGATCGAGGCCGTGCGCTGGGGCGACGCCCATCAGGCCACCCATGATCACGAGGTGCTGGGCAATGTGCCCCTGCTTGAATGGTTCGTAAACATCCGGCAATCGACCAGCGGCGGCGATAACACGCTGCAACGTGGGCGCACCTCGGGAACCGGCACTGCACCGTTTCAGAACGTGCATGCGGCCGGCTATCGGGGTGTCTATGATTTCGCCGACCCTGACAGTTCCGTCTTTGTGACCGCTACCGGACAATCCGGCCATCCGCTATCGCGGTATTATGAGGATCTGGGCGAGCTGTGGCGGCGCGGCGAATACATCCCCATGTCGCTCGACCCCGATCTGGCGCGGGCGGCTGCCGTTGGTGTGACCATCCTGCAACCCAGCGAATAGGGTCAATTGATAGGTCAGGCGCGATTGTTTCAAAATCATGCATAACCACGCATGACCGTTAATCGGTTCAACCTGTGTAGCGCAGGCAGCCAACCAATGGACCTCGAACGCGACCGCCGATCACGAATCGAACGCCAGACGGGCAATGAACCAGCATCAGCGATCAGCGCCTAAAACGCTTACGTCGGATTAGCCCTTCGGCAACCGGTCTCGACGGCCTGACCTGACCCGTGAACAACGGGTTCCGTGTTGGCGCTAACGTCAATTGCGACCGGAAAGACCAAAAGCGCACAAACCATTGGCGATGTTCGGTTTTCGCAAAACTGAACCAAAACTTCACAACAAGACAATCACATTTGTAAATTTATTTTCTGAAATCTGTATTTATTCCAATGCTCTGTCGAGCGATTGCTTTGCATACAATAGAATACTTTTACGAAATACCGGGCGAGGGTTGAAACGGATTTTCCGTACTCTCCTTGCAGATATCGCGCGGAGGAGCAAAAAATGACCACCGAAACGATGACCCACACCTCAGAACAGGATGGGCAAATGGGCGCTGACAGAGCAACGGCATTGCGCGCGCCCCATGTAAATGCGGCGCAATATAAATCACTCTACGCCGCATCGCTGGCTGACCCGGATGCATTCTGGGCCGAGCAGGGCAAGCGGCTCGATTGGATCAAACCCTTCACCAAGGTACGAAACGTTGATTTCACGCTAGGAAACGTCTCAATCAAATGGTTTGAAGACGGGGTTCTGAACGTCTCTGCCAATTGCATTGATCGGCATTTGGAAACACGCGGTGACCAGACCGCCATCATCTGGGAACCCGACGATCCAAACGACACAGCCCTGCACATCACCTACAAGGACCTGCACCGCAGCGTCTGCAAGATGGCCAATATCCTCGAAACACTCGGCGTGCGCAAAGGCGACCGGGTCGTGATCTACCTGCCCATGATCCCCGAAGCGGCCTATGCCATGCTGGCCTGTGCGCGGATCGGGGCGATCCATTCGATCGTTTTCGCCGGGTTCTCGCCCGACGCATTGGGTGCGCGGATCAATGGCTGTGATGCGAAACTCGTGATCACAGCGGATGAGGCCCCACGCGGCGGGCGCAAGACTGCGCTGAAATCCAACACGGATGCCGCGCTCTTGCATTGCAATGATCGGGTCAAATGCCTTGTCGTCAAACGCACCGGGGGCCAGACCACCTGGACCGAGCGCGACTATGACTACAACGAAATGGCGCTTGAGGCGGACGACCATTGCGCCCCGGCGGAAATGAATGCCGAAGACCCGCTCTTCATCCTCTACACGTCAGGCTCCACCGGGCAGCCCAAGGGTGTGGTGCATACATCCGGCGGCTACCTGACCTACGCGGCGATGACGCATGAACTGGTGTTTGACTACCATGATGGCGATGTGTTCTGGTGTACCGCTGATGTCGGCTGGGTCACCGGGCATAGCTATATCGTCTATGGACCGCTGGCCAACGGGGCCACAACAATCATGTTCGAAGGCGTTCCGACCTATCCTGACGCGGGCCGGTTCTGGGCAGTGTGTGAAAAGTACAAGGTGAACCAGTTTTACACCGCCCCCACCGCAATCCGCGCCTTGATGGCGGCCGGCAACGGTCCCGTAGAATCCTATGATCTGTCGGATCTGCGGGTGCTCGGGACCGTTGGCGAGCCGATAAATCCAGAAGCCTGGAACTGGTACAACGACATTGTGGGCAAAGGAAACTGCCCCATCGTCGACACATGGTGGCAGACCGAAACCGGTGGGCACCTGCTGACACCCCTGCCCGGCGCGACCGAACTGAAACCCGGCTCTGCTCAGCAACCCTTCTTCGGGATCGTGCCCAAGGTGCTGGACCCGCAATCGGGCGAGGAAATCACCACGACCGAAGCCGAAGGCGTGCTGGTGCTGGCGGATAGCTGGCCGGGGCAAATGCGCACCGTCTGGGGCGATCATGAACGGTTCGAAAAGACCTATTTCAGTGACTACAAAGGCTACTATTTCACCGGCGACGGCTGCCGCCGTGACGCAGATGGCGATTACTGGATCACCGGGCGCGTTGATGATGTGATCAACGTCTCCGGGCACCGGATGGGCACGGCAGAAGTCGAAAGCGCGCTGGTCGCCCATGCCAAAGTGGCAGAGGCCGCTGTAGTCGGCTACCCGCACGCCATCAAGGGGCAAGGCATCTACGCCTACGTGACCCTGATGAACGGGGAAACCCCATCTGACGCGTTGCGTAAAGAACTTGAAACCTGGGTACGCACCGAAATCGGGCCGATTGCCAAGCCGGACCTGATCCAATGGGCGCCCGGCCTGCCAAAGACCCGCTCTGGCAAGATTATGCGGCGCATCCTGCGCAAGATTGCAGAGGATGATTTTGGATCGCTGGGCGATACATCAACGCTCGCCGAACCTGCGGTGGTCGATGACCTGATCGCCAACCGCATGAACCGGGAGGATACGTAATGGATGGCGCGCGCACACCGCAAACGCCGCCCGTTCTGATCCTGCTGGGACCACCCGGCGCAGGCAAAGGCACGCAAGCGCGGATGCTGGAGGATCGGTTTGGCCTTGTTCAACTCTCCACCGGTGATCTGTTGCGCGCCGCTGTGGCCGCCGGGTCAGAGGCGGGCAAAGCCGCCAAAGCTGTGATGGAAGCCGGCGATCTGGTCAGTGATGACATCGTCATCGCGATCCTGCGCGACAGGCTCGGCGCGGCAGATTGTGCCAAGGGCGTGATCCTTGACGGGTTCCCACGGACCACCGCACAGGCGGAAGCGCTTGATCAGATGCTGGATGAAACCGGACAACAGATCAACGCGGCGATCCTGCTGGAAGTGGACGACGTCAAAATGGTCGTGCGCATCGCCGGGCGGTTCACCTGCGGGGCTTGCGGCGAAGGATATCATGACGAGTTCAAGCAACCCAAAACGGCGGGAATCTGCGACAATTGCGGGGCAGAACAGATGACACGGCGGGCCGATGACAACGCCAAAACCGTGATGTCGCGGCTTGATGCATATCATGAACAAACTGCACCGCTCATTGCATATTACGCAGACAAAGGCGCGCTGCGCCGCGTCGACGCAATGAAAGAGATTGCCACGATCCAAAACGCGCTGGCGACACTCACCGAGAACATCGTGGCCTAAAATACAAAACATATAGGAGGAACGCCAAATGGCGGAACAATCAACACATGCCAAGGTCGCCGAAGATGGGGCGGGTTACTGGGCGGCAAATGTCAGGATCATTATGATCAGCCTGATCATCTGGGCGCTCGTATCCTTTGGCTTCGGGATCTTGCTGCGACCACTGCTATCGGGGTTTGCGGTCGGCGGAACCGACCTTGGGTTCTGGTTCGCACAACAAGGGTCGATCCTCGTCTTTCTCGCGCTGATCTTTTTCTACGCGTGGCGGATGAACAGGCTCGACCGTGAATATGGCGTCGAGGAGGATTAAGCGATGGACCAGTTTACACTTAACCTGCTGTTTGTAGGCGCAAGTTTTGCGCTCTATATCGGCATCGCGGTCTGGGCTCGGGCCGGGTCGACCTCCGAATTCTATGCCGCTGGCCGGGGTGTACACCCTGTCACCAACGGCATGGCCACGGCGGCGGACTGGATGTCTGCGGCCTCCTTCATCTCCATGGCGGGGCTGATCGCCTTTACCGGTTATGACAACTCATCCTTTCTGATGGGCTGGACCGGCGGCTATGTGCTTTTGGCGCTGCTGCTTGCCCCTTACCTTCGGAAATTCGGCAAATTTACAGTGTCCGAATTCATCGGTGACCGGTTCTATTCACCCACCGCGCGTATGGTCGCTGTGATCTGTCTTATCGTTGCGTCGACGACATATGTGATTGGTCAGATGACAGGGGTTGGCGTGGCCTTTGGTCGGTTCCTGGAAATTTCGAACACCGCCGGTCTGCTGATCGGGGCTTGTGTCGTGTTTGCCTATGCCGTGTTCGGCGGCATGAAAGGTGTGACCTATACGCAGGTGGCGCAATATGTCGTGCTGATCATGGCCTATACAATCCCTGCCGTGTTCATCTCACTGCAACTGACCGGCACGCCGATCCCGGCACTGGGTCTGTTCAGCGAAACGACCGCAACAGGTGGCGAAGGCAGCGTGTATTTGCTGACCAAGCTTGACCAGATCGTCACCGATCTTGGTTTTGCCAGCTATACAGAGGCGCATAAGGACAACCTGAACATGGTGCTCTTTACGCTGTCGCTGATGATCGGGACCGCCGGTTTGCCCCATGTGATCATGCGTTTCTTCACAGTCCCCAAAGTGTCTGATGCACGCTGGTCGGCTGGCTGGGCACTGGTGTTCATCGCCCTGCTCTATCTGACTGCCCCTGCGGTTGGGGCCATGGCGCGGCTGAACATCACCAACCTGATGTGGCCGAACGGTACGGGCGGTGACGCGGTTGCCGTGCAGACCATCGAAACGGCACCGGAATATGACTGGATGCTGACTTGGCAGAAAACCGGTCTTCTCGATTGGGAAGACAAGAACGGCGATGGCCTGATCCAATACTACAATGACGGGTCCGATGCGATGGCCGAAAAGGCGGCGGCAAATGGTTGGGAAGGCAATGAGCTGACCAATTTCAACCGCGACATCCTTGTGCTGGCCAACCCAGAGATTGCCAATCTGCCCGGTTGGGTGATCGGTCTGGTGGCGGCAGGTGGCCTTGCGGCGGCGCTGTCAACGGCCGCGGGTCTGCTGCTGGCGATCTCTTCGGCGGTGTCACATGACTTGCTCAAGGGTCAGTTGACGCCCAACATGTCCGAAAAGGCCGAACTGATGTCCGCCCGGATCGCCATGGCGGTCGCCATTGCAGTGGCCACATTCCTGGGGCTGAACCCGCCGGGCTTTGCAGCACAAACCGTGGCGCTGGCCTTCGGTCTGGCAGCGGCGTCGATCTTCCCTGCACTGATGATGGGTATCTTCTCAAAGCGCGTGAACAATGTCGGCGCTGTGGCGGGGATGCTGTCAGGGCTGATCTTCACGCTGGTCTATATCTTCCTGCACAAAGGCTGGCTGTTTATCGCGGGGACGAACTCTTTCCCTGACACGGTTGACGGCTCGCTCTTCGGGATCCAGTCCACCGCAATCGGTGCGATTGGGGCGATCATCAACTTCGGCGTGGCTTATGGCGTCTCGATGATGACCAGGGACACCCCGCAAGAGATCAAGGATCTGGTCGAAAGCGTCCGTATCCCTGCTGGTGCAGGTGGCGCAGTCGATCACTAAAACAATCGGGCCAGCAGCCATCCGGTTGCTGGCCCTCCCCGGTGGGAGACGCAGATGACCGACAAGGCATTTTCATTCCTCAAGGGGCTGCACCCTTATGACGCCTTGCCCGACGCGGCGTTTGCCGCGTTGAGACAGGACGCAACCGTGCAGGATTACCCCGCAGGCGCGGCCATCTACGCCCTCGGCGAAACGCTTGACGGGCTTTACGTCATCGAACGCGGTCAAATCGTCGTTCACGATGAAAACAACCATCAGATTTCTCAGTTACAGCGGGAAAACTCTTTCGGCGAACGCGGGCTGCTGCGGGACGGAAACGCCGCCACCTCCGCCCGGGCGCAAACAGATAGCCGACTGATCTGCATCCCAACCGCGCTTTTCCACAAACTGCGTGCCGACCATGAAGCTTATCGCAAATTCTTCGACAGAACCCGCACCGAAGCCAACAACGTAAACAGCGCCTTTGACCTGACCCGCGTGCAGGTCGAAACACTGATGGTGGCCAATCCGGTCACCTGCACCCCCGGCATGACAATCAAAAACGCGGCCCAGAAAATGCGCGACGCCCATATCTCGTGCCTCTGTGTCACCAACCGCAAGAAACTGACCGGCATCGTCACGATCCGGGACCTCTCCGGCAAGGCGCTTGCACAGGGCCTGCCGCATGACACCCCCGTCAGCGCGGTCATGACGCCAGCCCCACGCACCCTGCCCCCATCCGCCATCGGATCAGATGTGCTGCACATGATGATGGAACACCGGCTGGGGCACCTGCCCATTGTCGAGGGGGGCAAGCTCGTCGGCATCGTCACCCAAACCGATCTCACCCGGTTTCAGGCATCCAACACCGCCGGTTTCGTCGCCGATGCGGCACAGGCTGACAGCATCGACGCGCTGGCGACCGTGACCAAACGCATCCCCAACCTGCTGGTGCAATTGGTCGCAGCAGGCAACCGGCACGATGTGGTGACACGGATGATCACCGATATCGCCGACGTCGTCACAAGGCGGCTGCTGCATATGGCCGAGGAAAAATACGGGGCACCCCCCGCCCGTTACGCATGGCTGGCCTGCGGATCGCAGGGACGACAGGAACAAACCGGGGTGTCCGATCAGGACAATTGCCTGATCCTAGAGGATGACATCAGCGAAAACGCCCTCGCCTATTTTGAACCTTTCGCCCAATTCGTCAGCGACGGGCTGAACGCCTGCGGGTATATCTATTGTCCGGGCGATATGATGGCGACAAACCCACGCTGGCGGCAGCCGATATCGGTTTGGCGCGAATACTTCCAACACTGGATTAAGAACCCAAATAAAGAGGCGCAGATGCTCGCCTCTGTCATGTTCGACCTGCGGGTGATCGGCGGGGATGGCAGCCTGTTCGAGGGGCTTCAGGCCGAAACACGGGCAGCGGCATCCGACAATTCGATCTTCACTGCGCATATGGCCAGCAACGCGCTGACACATCAGACACCGCTGGGGCTGCTGCGCGGGCTGGCCACAATCCGATCTGGCGAAAACCGGAACACGGTCGATATGAAACATAGCGGGGTTGTCCCTGTGGTTGATCTGGGGCGGATGTACGCGTTGCAAGGCAGTCTGGACGCGGTGAATACCCGCGCCCGGCTGCAAGCGGCCGTGGCAGGCAAAGTGATCAGCCAATCAGGCGGGCGTGACCTGCTGGACGCCTATGATCTGGTGGCGCAAACGCGGCTGGAACATCAGGCGCGGCAGATCAAATCGGGCAAGGCACCGGATAATTTCCTGCCGCCCGCCACATTATCGGCCTTCGAACGCAGCCACCTGCGCGACGCGTTTGTGGTGATCAAAACGATGCAATCCGCACTGATGCAAGGGCGCGGTGTTTTGGGGTAGGATGAGGTAAAGGGGAGGAGGCCCGATGTTTTTTGAACTGATCGGCACAATTGCCGCAGGCGCAGCCGCCGCATTGCTGGTCTGGGCGCTCAACCGGACGCTTAAGGGACGGTTGCCAAAATGGCTGATCCCGGTGGCGGCGGGTGCCGCCATGATCGCCGCCACTGTCTCCAGCGAATATAGCTGGTATGACCGCAGCGTCGCCACGATGCCGCAGGGCATGGTCGTGGCACAAACCGTCGAAGAAATAGCCTTTTACCGGCCATGGACCTATGCATGGCCTTTCACCTCACGCTATGTGGCGGTTGACCGGCAAAGCACGCGGACCCACCCGGACCAACCAGACCAGCGGATTGTCGATCTGGTGTTCTACGGGCGCTGGACGCGGACAGCCAAGGTGCCGATGCTGTTTGATTGCGCGGAAAACAGGCGCGCCGATGTGGTTGACGGGATCAGCTTCGGTGATAACGGGGCGGTGATGGACGCGCAATGGTTCCCCCTGGACGCGGACGATCCGGTGCTCAGGACCGCGTGCGAGGTGACCTGACATGGCGCAACTCAGCCTGCGTCTGCGCGTCTTTCTCTTTTTCGGCCTGATCGGCATCGGGGGTATCTGCATCGTCCTCGCGGCACTTGGGTTGGGCTATCGGCAGCTCGGCAATCCGGACGCCTTGTCATCCTTCATGACAGCAGGGATCGTGGCAGGGTTTGGCATCCTTGGGCTTGCGACCTTCGTCTGGCGACTTTTCGACGAAAACATCAGCAAACCGATCGAGGCTTTGGCCGCCCAGTTCCGTTTGCGAGCCAATGCCGGGATAGATGCCACCATTGACGAAAAGACTGCAAAATATCTTGGTGATCTGGCGCCGGCGGCGCATGCGATCAATGAAAAACTCGGCGATGCTTCCCGCACCACTGCCGAAACCGTCGCCCAAAGAACCGCGCGACTGGAACAGCAACGCGCGCAAATCCTGCGCATCCTCTCTGACATCCCTGTCGCCGTGATCGTGGCGTCATCCGATCATCAGATCGTCCTTTATGACGGGCAAGCCGCCGACCTGATGGAGCAAGAGGCCCCTGCCCGATTGAACGGATCGGTCTGTGATTATCTTGATAAGCAGGCGCTCTGCACCGCACTCAAAAACATGCGGGACACGGGTACCAAACGCCGGGCGATCACGATCAAGGGCAAATCAGGGGCCAGCTATACCGGCCATATCCGTATCTTTGACGATACAGAGGCCTACACGCTGATGCTGGAACCGCTGGACCCGGATGCCGCACGCCCGCTGGTCTATGATTTCGATCTGCTGGAAAAGAACCAGCATGGCGATATCAATGAAACGCCGCTGCGTGATCTGACCTTCGTTGTCTTTGACAGCGAAACTACAGGGCTGGATCCAGCCAAGGATGATGTCGTGCAGCTTGGGGCCGTGCGCATCGTCAATGGACGGATCATCAGGGCAGAGGTTTTTGAAAGGCTCGTCAATCCCGGCAGGCCGATTCCAGCGCAATCCAGCAAGGTACATGGGATCACCGACGCCATGGTCGCCGATGCGCCGGGTTTCGCTCAGGCGCGCGCTGCCTTTCAGGCCTATGTCGCCGACGCCGTGCTGATCGCGCATAATGCGCCTTTCGATATGGGCTTCCTGAACCGGACAACCGGGCCAGACATGCACCGATTTGATAACCCGGTGATGGATACGGTGCATCTTTCGGCGGTCATCTTTGGCGGCTCAGCGGTACATACGCTGGACGCGCTTTGTGACAGGTTGCAGGTGCATATCCCCGATCAGCTGCGGCACACGGCCAGCGGCGACGCCTTGGCAACGGCCGAGGCTTTCGTCGCCATGCTCCCCATCCTCGAAGCCCGCGGGTTGCACACATTTGGCGCGGTCCGCGCAGCGGCATTACAGCATCGGCGCCTCCTGGAAGTCCACGCATGATGTGGCGGCCCAACTCAGTGATATTTTCGGGACGGGACGACATGACACGCCTTGCGACATGTCGCGCTTGCCCCAGTTGCGCCCGCGTCTCCCGACATGACAAGCCGTTGGTCTCGTTGATCTGATCAGTGTCGAGGTCAAACCAATATTCAAATGGGATTGTAGACATTAGTCTTAATAGTTTGAACGACCGCAACGCGGGACTTTGCCGTCATTCGTTTTCCCGCCTTCGCTGACGCAGCAATACCTCGCAGGTGCGGCACTTTTGTAGCTGCGTTGCGGTCGATGTCGCCAGACCGGCGATTGAAACTCGTCACGAAGCGCGAAATTCAAACCGTCTTTTCGCTGAAGCAGCATTCTCTAACTGGTGCAGCGATAATTTTCTGGCGGTGCAACGTATTTTCTCAGCCCAGCCATTCGGAGAGGCCAGAGTTGAGCAATTCCAAACTACTCATTCACCACACAGAGGATCAACGAGTGACGAGTGAGTCGAGGCACAAAGTGTGCTTTCGCTGCGGCGGCACCGTCGTCGACTTCAGAGAAGTCGTTCGACAAAAGTTCCACGAGACGGATTTGAACGAGAGAAGGATGTACCCAAACAAACTGCGTGAACTCTGGACGATCCAGCTCCCGTAGATCATAAATTAGCTATGAGTAGAGAAAATATCCTGATCGTTGATGATGATCCTAGTATCCGGGATATGCTGCGCGTCGCGCTGGAAGAGGCCGATTACTCGGTCGCCGAAGCCGGTCACGGTAGGATGGCGCTTGAATCGCTACATCAGCGTTCCGACATCGACCTGGTGTTGCTGGATGTTGGTATGCCGCACATGGGCGGTTTCGAATGCTGCCGTGAGATACGCAAGTTCAGCCAGGTGCCTGTCCTGTTCTTGACGGCGCAGGATAATGAGGTGGACCGCGTTGTGGGATTTGAGGTTGGCGCGGATGACTACGTGGCCAAACCGTTTTCACCACGAGAGCTGCTGCTAAGGATACGGGCCATTTTGCAAAGAGTGCGACGAGACAGTATTGCCAGTCAACAACATGGCGATTTGTTACTTGACGAGGCGCGGCACGCGTGCAGTCTCGGTGGGCGGGACTTCGAGGTGACTCCGACCCAGTTTGCGGTGCTTGCGACCTTCCTTTCGCGACCCGGTCTGGTGCTCAGTCGCAATGATTTGATCGACGGGGCCTATGGCGGCAATGCGGCCCTTTCTGGTCGCACGGTCGATAGTCATATCCGCAACATCCGGGCCAAAGCCGCAGAGCGGGGGTATTACAATGTCATCGAATCCGTGCGGGGCGTCGGTCTCAGGCTTGGCACCTGCACTCCTTCGCAAAAAGACACTTGAGCCCGACCAACAGCAAATGGCGACCGTCTATTGGCATGGTCGTGGTCGGGGTCTGCTTCCTGCTGATCGTGTTACCTATTTGCCTGATGGTCATGTTCCAAATCGGGACAAATCGCTTCTTGCGCGAAACCGAGCGCAGCCTTTTGCATCAGGCGGCGATTTATTCTGCGGCCTATGCCGAGGCATTTGAGACCGCGACCACTGCAAGCGGTGGGGGGGCAATTTCCGGCTATTATCTACCACCTAATAAACGGGTCTTCTGGATGGCTGAAAGCCGGACGTTTGCGCCGCTATTGAATCTGCGTCGGGACGGGTTGGAAGATCCCGCACCTTTGGCCGAGACCAGCGGTGTCACATCCGCGCCCCGTTATCAGGCCATTGCTCCGACACTGGCCGAACTGGCACGACGGTCGAAACCGGTCACACTATCGAGTGTTCGGTTTCTAGATCATGAGGGTCATGATTTCCTAAGTGATGGCGCGTTGAACTATGCATCACACGCCGAGGTCGAAAAAGCGCTTGAGGCTGAGGTTGGCACAGCCATCCGTAGAAAAAGCGAGGTGGCAGAAGGTTTTTCCCTCAACCGGTTCGGGCGCGGCACTGGGTATCGTATCTATCTGGCCTATCCGGTAATCACCGAAAACCGTGTAATCGGGGTGATCCTGCTGTCTCGTACGCCGCCGGATCTTTTCAGCTACCTGAAAGAGGAACGCGCAGCTCTACTACAGTATTTTGTGGTTTTGGTCATCGCGGCCTTGTTGCTGGGCAGCATCCTTGTGCGGATAATCGTCGGGCCGTTGCGGGCGCTCAGGGACCATTCCCGTATGGTGGCATCAGGCAATGACACCAAAATCTCGCCCTCAGACCGGTTTGGTCTGCACGAGATGGCCGAGCTTGGCGGTTCTATAAGGCTGATGTCCAAGAAATTGGCCAGCCGCTCCAAAGAGATCAGCAGTTACTCCGATCATGTCACCCACGAGTTGAAGTCACCGGTCACGTCAATTACCGGCGCAGCTGAGTTATTGTCCAGTGCCGGCCTGTCGAACCACGCACGTCAAAAAATGATTGAAACCATTTCGACCCAAGCTGCGCGGATGGATAGCCTGCTAAAGGCTCTGCGTGAGATGACGCGTGCCCGCCACTATACGCCAGGTGAACCGGCGCGCTTGCGTGACATGATGCCGGACTGGCCTGCACTGCGCCTGCGTGTGAATGAACCAGACGCCGTGCTACCTTTGTCAGCGCAACACGGGACGGTGGTGCTACACCAACTGTTGCAAAACGCAAAGCACCATGGCGCGACCGAGGTTGTCTTGACCTGGGATGGTCAGGTATTGCGCATTGCTGACAATGGCGCCGGGTTCCCCGATGGCGATCTGTCGCGCCTTGTTGATCCGTTCTATACGACACGGCGCGAAACCGGTGGTACTGGCATGGGGTTGGCAATCAGCGCCACCATTCTTGCCCTCTATGACGCGGAATTGAAGCCCGTGCAGTCCGACGCCGGCGCTATCTTCGATATTCGTCTTCCGGGAAATGATTCAAACCCAACCTGATCTGCACCATTCCTGCACCGAACGTGCACCGCTTTGAAATAGTGCGGGCGCGACAGGTCGATTAGTTTCACTGCGAAACGAACCTATTGGAGAATTCATATGTTGTTTTTCTACAAGCACGGTCTTGCTGCCGCAATTGTTATGGCGACCCCCGTTGCAGCTTGGGCCAACCCGGCAGATCGCTACCTTGACGCCCACAAGGCCTATGTCAATGAATCGTGCCCGATCGGAGCCAATGACATTCAACACTTCGTATATTTCGCCCGCGACCGCGAGGCGATCCATGATCACGCCTTATTGGCGTCGGATCGTTTTGGTGGCGCGCAGATCATGTACCCGTGGCGTCAGCTTGAAACAGAAGAAGGGGTCTATGACTTCTCGACCATACGTGCCGATCTCGACTACCTTTCTGGCCACGGAAAAAAGCTGTTCATCCAGTTGCAGGATGCATCCTTCTATGTCGCGAACCAGCCGATTCCGCGTTACCTGATGACCGATGAATACGGTGGAGGCGCGACTTATCAATATTCCGACGCAGGCGAGCCCCAAGGATGGGTCGCCAAGCGTTGGAATCCGCAATTGCGCGAACGCTTCGCGGCCCTGCTAGTGGCGCTGGGAGAAGAGTTCGATGGCCAAATCGAGGGCATCAATCTTCAGGAATCGGCTATTGGGGTTTCTGAGGAAACCGATCCCAGCTTCTCGCCGGCGCTTTACGCCGATGGCCTAAAGGCCAACATGCGAGCGCTCAAGGACGCCTTTCCCAACAGCACGACGATGCAATACGCCAACTTCATGCCTGGCGAATGGTTGCCTTGGGAAGACGAAGGCTATTTGCGCAGTCTTTACGATTTTGGTGAAGAAATTGGCGTTGGTCTGGGTTCGCCAGATCTCTTGCCACAGCGCAAGGGGCAACTGAACCACGCACTTGCCATGATGCACGAAAACACATTCACAGCGCCCTTGGGCATTGCCATTCAAGACGGGAACTACTTAGGTCGGACGGACGACAATGAAACGGTGGGTGACCGCGTTAATATCGTACCGATGCTACACGCCTTTGCCGACGACTTCCTAAGTGTCGACTATATGTTCTGGGTCAATCAGAAACCTTATTTTGAAGAAGATGTTCTGACCTGCCTGACCGGCAACTGATCAAGACACGTACCAGCGGTACTCAGCCAAAAGCCGCCGGGCAAGTGGGTACTTGCCAGTTCGGCGCAACGCTTTCTTGCCCAACCGCCGAAATCTGCCGTTGGCTCACAAATGAGAAAGTTGTTTTTTGGCCGCTATTTGTGTACTGTCGATCAAGTTTCGCGGCCAAAGGTTTGATTGTCTGGTTTCTCCGCTGCATGTCAGCACATATCGCTTCGCGCTTGCCTCCATTTTCGCGCTACGAGCGTGCGCCGCATGAGATCCCAATTTATTGTGTGGGCTCTTCAGTAGCCTTCGATGCCTGTTGCACAGGTGGCTCACTTCCGGGTTTGCTCGCTTTCGATGCGCTTTGCCTGGATTGGTAAGACGCGGGACAAACCGGTCTTATGCACGTGCGCCTATTGCTAGCGCAGCATTTGCTCGCGCGTGCGGCATGCTTGTCGCCGCCTTGCAGGACGTATCGCTAAAGTGGCCATTCAATCTAGGTTTTTTATGTCAAACCCAAACTAAACAACTAAAGTCGTTTCTTCGGATTGCAGGCTAATATGGCTAGACTTGAGAGCCACCCATCCAAGGATGGCTGGCCGTCAAATATTGCTTGTCTTTGTGGTTATCGGCCTTGAAATCTAGTCAATGTTGTAGATGGTCCCATTGATTGCCGCCTTATCGGCCTCAATAGCCAAACTCTGACAAGCCGATCCCGCCATTGCTTCCGGACTAATGAGTGTACGACACCACTTACCATTTCGTATCGACCACGTTCCCAGAATAGCCGCGCCGTTAGCAGCAGAGCCGGACAGCCTCCCGTCCGCACCAACATTAATTCGATTTGCGCCAAGCGTAAGAGTTCTTCCAGACAGTGCAACCGATAGTGCGGCATCACTCTCTGATGTAAATGAGCCCTTAGGGCTTGTGTCGTGGTTGATTTCACAAGCCCCCAATGATCCAATTGTGGCAACTAAGAAGATAATTTTTTTCACAGATTCATTTCCTTTTTTGTTTTGACGAGAACGATGAAGTTCTTTTCGAGATGCAGGCCCAGTGGCACCAAGACACCGGCTACTTACCGATCACAGCCGAGGAGTTTCGCCTCGTTCAATGTTCGCGAAGCCGGCTTTGTGATATACACTTCCAGCGTGTCGATGATCGGAGCCAATCATTCATCATCAAGACTGCCGAGCAACGAATTCACGGTTGCTTCTGGAGACCCTTCCCCAGTCAAAGCCACTGCAGCGATCGCGTTCTTGGCTGGAAGGTACACGAGTAGAGCCCGCGCCCCAGGTGCGCCTCCAGAATGCCCGATCAAGAGTTGTGAGCCTGCTTCTGGGGGTAAGTCGTAGGTCATTATCCCCAACCCATAAGACATGACATCTGGGAAAGTTGGATATATGGTCTCCAGCATCTTGGCGACGGTCTCTTCAGGTAAGATTTTCCCGCTCATCAGGTCACGCAAAAGCAACGCCATGCTTTCTGAACTCGCAAGGGCAACTCCCGCGCCACGTGGTTGGCGCACATCCCAAGTTGGCATGTCTGGTTGTTTTGCCGGCAAGATGACTCCGTCAAGCCTGCTGTTTGGTCCCACCAAGCGAATGTCACGGCCCGCGCTTTGGGCAAGGACAAGATCATGGGCAGCAACGTGATATGGTTGACCCGTGATCTCCTCAGTTACAGTGCTGAGTAAAATATAATTGGTATTTGAATAGCGGGAGATTTCCCCAGGGCAAGCATACGGGGGATACTCATTGATAATACTGAGAACATTCTCCAGATCGAGCTGTAGACCCTCTTTGCGCATTTGCTCGGTCTCATTTGCGCTGAAAAGTCCGGATGTATGGTTCAGTAACATCCGAATGGTTATGATATCTCCGTTGGGGACGCCCATGACATAATTCGAAATGGGGTCGCTCAATGACAGCCTACCTTCTTCAACTAACTTTAAAGTGGCTGTTGAGGTGACGAGCTTGCCGACGCTCGCCCAGTAGTGGATATGCCCTTCGGGCGTACCAGATGTTTGCGTCCATACAGTTCCACCCTTCTGCCAGACGGAAACGGTTAGACTCTGGGCGCCAGTAGCCTCATTCGCGCCAGAGAAGGCGGCCTGAAGCGCCGTTTTCTCGTCCTCAGTCAGTCCGCTTTCTTGTTGGGGGTCTATAAGGAAAGTGGCTAGATCTATCGGCGCTCGGAGCGGATCGCCTGAATAGGGTCTGACGGTGTTACAGCTTTCATGGCTTTTGGGGGTTGGTTGGTCCGTGGCGCAACCCGCACCTAAGGCAAGGGACGCAGTTACCAAGAAACGATACATCATAGGCTAAGGTCTCTCCGAAAAAATTCTACGTGAGAAAGTTACGATTGCGCGGCTTTTTGAATTTCTGCTTATCAATGATTCATTATTGTCTTGCAATAATTATTTTACATTTTATGATGTTTCATGACGTATCTAGCCAGGACGACTTTATGCCTTCACAAAAAACATCACTTATTCGCCATGCTAAACTCGCAGCGTGGGCCTGCCGTTTCACAGCTGTTGCGATTCCAGCCTTGCTCTTTGCAGCTTGGTATCTGGGGACAGCTCAGCTAGTTCTGTTCGCTCGTCTGGACAGCGAGGCAATCCGCTCGTTGGGTATGTTCAAGACTGGACTTGCAATGCTCTTGAGTCTTTTGCCGGTGCTGGCCCTTGCGCGATCGCTGTTTCATGTCGCAACTTGCTTTGATTGTTTTGCTGGTACGGAATGGTTTGGGTCCACTCTGCCTTTGGCTCTTGGCAAGGCTGGAAGTTGGCTCATTATTTGTGGCCTATGCGTTTTGGTAGTGCCGACGCTGATTGGGCTTGTTCTAACGTGGGGTGCAGAAGCAGGTCAGCGCACACTCACCGTTTCTCTTTCAGGCGACGGACTCCTTGCAATCCTATTTGGATCGCTTCTTTGGTCGCTGGATAAGCCATGGGTCAAGGCCAACGAACTAGCAGCCGATAACGCGCGGTACGTCTAGTGGAGATTGTCGTACGCCTAGATGTCATGATTGCCCGTCGCAAGGTGTCGTCAAAGGCGCTTGCTGCCGAAATTGGTATCACGGAGGCCAATCTGTCGCTTCTTAAACGTGGTCATGTGAAGGGCATCAAGTTTGAGACCCTTGCAAAGATTTGCAAAGCTCTCGATTGCCAACCAGGCGATTTGCTTGAATATGAAGGCAACTCGACCAAGTGAATGCTCAAATCTGTCAGACTTGTAGAGTGCTGATACCAAACAACTATGCCAAGAACGCTATTGGAGACTTGCGGCTTCCAGTCGGGGAATGGCGTGATTTCAAGGTATGACCTAAACTTCTTTGTCCGTTGTTATGCGCGTGTTATCCCAGCGGGCGATCGTTTGCTCCGAAGCGGTGGAGATGTTCGGGAATCGGGCGCAGCGAAAGTGCATCACCAATACTGCCCAACAGCTTACCATTCTGGCGCACGATCAACGGTTCTGACGATCCAATTTCAATGAAAAGGAAATGGTCAGAACCCAGATCCTCGGCATGGATGACTTTGCCTTGCCATACCGCGTCTGCGGCGGTCGTGATGTTGATGTGTTCGGGGCGAATACCAAGCGTTGTACAGTCGAAGTCTTCGGCGAAGCGGTCGGTCAGAAAGTTCATTTTCGGTGATCCGATGAATCCTGCCACAAAGAGGGAATTTGGATTTTCGTAAAGCTCGGCAGGCGTACCAACTTGTTCGACCTCACCGTTGCGCAGGACACAGATGCGGTCGGCGAGAGTCATCGCCTCAACTTGATCGTGGGTGACGTAGACCATGGTGACGTCTGTCATATCATGGTGCAGCTTTGCGATCTCGAGGCGGGTTTGCACGCGCAGGGCTGCGTCAAGGTTGGACAGCGGCTCATCAAACAGGAAGACACGCGGGTCACGAACAATCGCCCGCCCGATTGCAACACGCTGTCGCTGACCACCCGACAGTTGTTTGGGCAAACGTTCCAGAAGGTGATCAATCTGAAGAAGCTCTGCGGCGCTGCGCACGCGGGTATCCATTTCGGCCTTGGTCGTCTGGGCCAATTTCATGCCAAAGGCCATGTTTTCATAGACAGTCATATGCGGATAAAGGGCATAAGATTGGAACACCATCGCGATGCCACGCTTGGAGGGCACCAAATTGTTCACCTCTTCGCCATCAAACAACAGCTGACCGGACGAGATCTGTTCCAGCCCTGAGATCAACCGCAAAAGGGTAGACTTGCCGCAGCCTGACGGGCCAACAAAGACCATGAATTCGCCCTTCTTGATCTCGAGGTCGATACCTTTGATCACCTCAAGTGCGCCAAAGGATTTGCTGAGTGATTTCAGTTGGATATGTGCCATACGCTGTTTCGCTTACCCTTTGACGCCGCCAGCCGTCAGGCCAGCCACGATTTTGCGTTGAAAAATAAGAACCAGAATGATCAGGGGGATGGTGACGATGACGCTTGCCGCCATGATCGCGCCCCACGGCACCTCTTGCGAGCTGGCACCGGATAACAGGGCGATGGCAACAGGCACGGTGCGTTCTGTTTCTGAGATCGTGAAGGTGAGCGCGAACAGAAATTCGTTCCATGCCCCGATAAATGCAAGCAGGCCTGTCGTGACCATTGCAGGCCAAAGCAGCGGTAGAAACACCTTGGTGATCACGATCCACGGCGTTGCTCCGTCTACGATTGCGGCCTCTTCGATTTCAATCGGCAATTCACGCATGAAGGTTGTCAGGACCCAGACCGTGAAGGGCAGCGTGAAGATCGTGTAGCTGAGCACGAGCGCCCAAGGTTTGTTGTAGATGCCTAAAATATTGATCAGTTCGTACAGGCCTGAAAGCACCGCGATTTGGGGAAACATCGACACGCCCAAGATCGTCATCAGCAACAGTCCGCGCCCCCGAAAGGTCACCCGAGCCAGCGCATAAGACGCGGTGACCGCCAGCAGCAAGGCAAACCCGACCGTGACGGCAGCGATGAACACTGAATTGGCAAAAGACCGCAGGAAACTGCGTTGCGACAACACGTTCTTGTAGTTTTCCAGCGAAAATGACTCTGGGAAAAAGTTTGGTTTGAATAGGGCTGTACCAGATTCAAAGCTGGTAATTATTGCGTAGTAGAACGGATAAATCGAGATCGTGACGATCAGAACAACACCCATATAAAAAAGGATATTTCCAAATACTGTACGTTCCATCAGCGGGTTGCTCCCGTCAGGTTCACGCGGCCCAATTTGATGTAGAGCAGCACGAACAGGGTGATAATCACGAACAGCAGTGTCGACATGGCGGAGCCTTCGCCGTAGTCGCCGAACTGCTGGATCTCGCGGTAGCTGAGGACGGACATTGTTACGGTTGCGTCCGATTGGGGTGTCAGCAGGTAGATCAGATCAAAGATGCGCAAGGCATCCAATGCGCGGAAGATCACGGCGACCATCAGTGCGGGCTTGATCATCGGCAGGGTCACGCGGAAGAAGACTTTAACGGGGTGGATGCCGTCCAGTTTTGCTGCCTCGTACATGTCACGGGGGATCATCTGAAGACCTGCAAGTATCAGCAGCGCCATGAAGGGTGTGGTTTTCCATACGTCGACGATCAACACCGCAAGCATTGCAGTGTCAGAGGATGCAGTCCAAGCAATCGGTTTGTCGATCAGCCCGACACCCATCATCATATAATTTATCACGCCGAACTGGTCGTTCAACATCCAGCCCCACATGCGTGCGGACACCACTGTGGGGATCGCCCAAGGGATCAAGATGGCCGCGCGGACAAGCCCGCGGCCTTTGAATTCCATGTTCAGGACAAGGGCGACAAGCAGGCCAAAGAACGCTTCGAGCGAAACTGAAACCACCGAAAAGCGGATCGTGTTCCACACCGCGTTCCACCAATCTGCATCGACAAGAACACCGCGCCAGCGCACCTCGCCATTCGAACGCAAGCGCCGTTCCAGATAATTATCAAAGCCAACCCACTGCGACTGCCCGTTGAACAGCGTCTCCGCGGTGGCATCGGTGAACGAAAAGCTGATCGATCGAAACAGGGGCCATGCGGCGACCAGCAGCAGCATGATCAGCATCGGCAGCAGGAAGACATAGGCCGCCCGCACCCGTTGCTGTTGCAGGTTCAGTTGCCGACGAAGGGGTTTGCCCTTCGTAGATGGATGTAATGTAGGCATGTCCCCTCCCGTCACTTGCTGGCCGCTGACGTTGCGGGATCAGCAAGGTGTTGGCGCCGGTCGATGATCCGACGCGGCGCCAACGGTTGCTTTAGTCTTCCAGCAGGTCTTCGAGATCGACCTCGAGTTCGGCTAGTGCCGTCGCAGCATCTTCGTCACCGGACAAAACCGAATGTACCGCCGAGAAGAACAGTGTCGAGACTTCGTTGTAGTCCTGACGCGTGGGCGCAGACGGGCGCGGTACAGCTTGCAGGAACACATCTTTCCATTGCGGGATGATGGGCTGTTGTTCAGCAATATCCGCGTCTTCATACAAGCTCACGATTGTTGGCAAGTTGGACTCGTTCAGGGCGAGCTGCTTTTGCGCCTCCTCGGATGCCAGATAGACTGCAAGGCTGATCGCGGCCTCTTGGTTGTCCGAATATTTGGACACAGCCACATTCCATCCACCCAAAGTCGCGGCGGACATGTCATGGCCCTGACCAGTTGGCAGGGTTGCAACACCGAACAACCCCTTCACGGCTGAATCGTCTCCGTTCCCAAGACCGTATGCGTAAGGCCAGTTGCGCATGAATACCGCGTTACCCGTTTGCCAGACACCGCGCGCCTCTTCTTCCTGATAGGCCAGCACGCCTTCGGGAGAAATTGTCCCAGGCCATTGTGCGACAAGTTCAAGTGCGGCAACCGCGTTGGGGTTGTTGATTGAAATCGCGCCGTCTGCTTCGATGATCTGACCGCCGCCGGATGATTTGACCCACTCCAGCGCGTTACAAGTCAGGCCCTCGTAGGAATTTCCCTGCCACACGAATCCCCACAGATCCGATTGCCCTTCGGCGCGTTCCGCGTCTTGGATCATCTGGGCCGTAACAGTCAGTTCTTCCCATGTGGTAGGAACAGTTGCGCCGTGCTTTTCCAGAAGGTCGCTGCGATAGTAAAGCGCGGGCGCATCAGTATAGATTGGCAGTGCAACAAGACTGCCGTCAACGGTTTGGGATTCAATGATAGAAGGGAAGTGACGTTCAACAAGATCACCCGCAGCATCCCGCAAATCGACAAAGTGGTCGGCCAGTTGCGGGGCCCAAATGACGTCTGTTTGGTAAATGTCGACGTCACTGTTTCCCGCAGCCAGCCATAGACGGTATTGACCGAACTGATCGGTCGTTGAAGACGGCATTGGCACCAAAGTTACGGTGTGGCCTGTTGCTTCTTCCCATGGGGCAACGAGGGCTGCAAAATTCTCAACTGCGGCACCGGTCGCACCAGAGACATACGTGATCTCGTCGGCGTGAGCTATGGATGCTGTTAATGATAACGCTGCAACTGCAGCAGTGCCCCTGAGGTTCATATTCTTGACGATCTGAAACATAGGTTCCTCCCAGAATGTTCACGGCCACATCTTGATTGAGGGCCTTGAGCAAAGATGAAGGAGATCAAAACATTAATAAAATACGATTTTGTCGTAATATGATAGGTTTTATCTATTGTGTTGGGATGGCCCGCAGCGCGTCCGAGACCAGTTCCGAAAACGCCGCTTGGGTTGGGGTCATGGCTTTGTCTGTCAGTGTATAAATCCCGATCTCGATGTTTTGTATCGGTTGGTCGGTGACCGAGAGCATCTTAATTCCATGCGCATCCAAGTACACATCGGTGGCCATCGGATAGATGAGATATGCATCGCTATCTTGCAAAATGCTGATGCCTGAGGTCATGGAGTTAGATGTGTATTGGGCGCGGACGTTTGACAGATGTTCGTGATCCGTCATCGGTGCAGACTTGTCGACGATGCCAAGGTGTCTGTTCACGACTGGTGCCACATCGACCCTTGGGTAATCGATCAGGTCAGCTTGGGTTATGTTATTGCCCTGCAACGGGTGGTCTTGTCGCGCGAAAAACCCGTCTTCTACGTTGATTAAGCGTTCAAACCGGAAGGTTGTCGGATCATTCAAGTGCAAGACTTTGGTACCAACAAACATTGCGGTATCCCCCGCCAACAGGTCACGTAGCCCATCATAGCTGCTTGAAATGTCGACATGCACAGCGGTATCGGGGTGCAGTTTCGAAAAATCTTTGATGGATTTCCGAATACCCAGCTCCCACCAAGTAAATCCGCACGTCACTTTAAGGGTCGGGCGACTTCCAAGTCGCATAGCGCGCAACTCAGCCTCTGCATGATCGTTCAGGCGAGCCATTACCCTGACGTGTTCATAGAGCACCCGGCCAAATTCGGTCAGAACCACTCCTCGCGAACCTCGCGTAAACAACGGGACTCCATGTTCCTCTTCAAGGCGACGCAAGTTTACCGATACAGTGGGCTGAGAAACGTTCATCGCTTCGGCGGCCAACGTTACGTTACCGGTCTCGGCGACGGCAATAAATTGTTTGAGCTTGCGATCCATGGTTTTCCCATATGAAATATCTATTGAAGTGGCGATATATCGTATTTCTATAATTTCGACTCTTTCGATACTCAATCCGTAACGCACAAAATACGCATTTGCGCGTACCTCCCGGCCTTGGTGACCTTTGGGTCATCAAGGCCCCTCAGTATTTGGATTTCGAAGGAAGATCACATGACTCAAGCTATGCAGCCTTGGTGGAAAACGGCGACCGGTTATCAGATTTACCCGCGCAGTTTTTGTGACAGCAATGGTGACGGGATCGGGGACCTTGGGGGGATTATCTCCAAACTTGACCATCTGCGCGACCTTGGCATCGGGTTTATCTGGTTGTCGCCCGTCTATGCCTCACCGATGCGCGACAACGGCTACGATATTTCGGACTACCGACAAATTGCACCGGAATTCGGAACGTTGGACGACTTTGATGCGCTGGTGACCCAAGCGCGGGACAAAGGTATTCGCATCGTCATGGATTTGGTGGTGAACCACTGTTCGTCTGAACACGAGTGGTTCCTGAAAGCCTGCCAATCGCGTGATTGTCCTGAACATGATTTCTTCTATTGGCGGGATCAGCGGCCAGACACCAATGGCCCGCCCGACGATCAGCGTGCTTGTTTTGGTGGCTCTGCTTGGACATGGGTCGAATCTGTCGGACGGTATTATTATGGTCATTTTGGCGCCCAACAGCCCGAGTTGAACTGGCATAACCCTGCGTTGCGACGCGAAGTGTTCGACGTGATGAACTGGTGGCTGGACAAGGGGATCGGTGGTTTTCGCATTGATGTGATTGAGTTGATCGGAAAGGACCTTGATAACCGCGTGTATGTCGAAGGGCCTGACATGCACCGGTTTATTGCCGAAATGCACGCGGCCTGTTTCGCCGGACGCGATATCATGACCGTCGGTGAAAGCTGGTCGGCAAAACCGGACACCGCCCTGCTATATTGCGGTAAGGCCCGCAAAGAAGTGGATATGGTTTTCAACTTTAACCATATTGACGCAGCGTGGGACCCTGACAAGGGCAGGTTCGGGCCGAACCTGTTTGATCTGCCAACGCACAAACGAATTCTGGCGGACTGGCAGCACGCACTTGCGGACGATGGGTGGAATTCGCTGTATTTGTCGAACCACGATCTGCCGCGACCAGTGTCACATTACGGGTGCGACGGGCCATTTCGTGTGCGATCGGCCAAAATGCTGGCGATGACCATGCATCTGATGAAAGGGACACCCTTCATTTACCAAGGCGAAGAGATCGGCATGACCAACGCCAATTTCACCGAACTTGGACAATTTCGCGATATCGAGACTCTGGGCCAGTTGACGGAACAGACTGCCCGTGGTGTGTCGCGACAAGAATTCATTGACGGTGCAAATATAAACGGACGCGATAATGCACGTACGCCGGTTCAGTGGGACAGCAGCGCCCATGCCGGCTTCACCACTGGCGATCCGTGGATTGATGTGAATGCAAATTATGTTGATATTAACGTGGAGCTAGACCGCGCAGACCCGAACGGCATTTTCGCGTTCTATCAGGATTTGGTCGCGCTTCGGGAAAACCTGGATATCGTCACAAAGGGCAGCTTTGCATCACTTTGTTCAAATGACCCAAATGTATTTGTGTATGAAAGGGTGCTAGGAACGCAGCGCCTTCTCGTTCTTGGGAATTTTACCAACAAAGCAATAAGCCTTGATGCGGGCGAGCTCTCCGACAAGGACGGCAAAGTCGTTCTTTCGAACATTACAAGAGAAACGCTGAAGTCAAACGAACATATCCCGCTTGAACCATACGAAGCCTTTGCTCTGCTGAGCGATATCTGATGAAAGAGATATTTCCCAATCGGACTGCTTCAAGCGGAATGAAAGTTCGTAACTATGATCCGTGACAAAAGTAGACGTTGATGTGTCTGGCCGCGTTGGTAGGATTGGCCTCTGGACCAAATTTCTTGGCACAGTTCTTTACTACCGCTCTCGATACGAGGGTGAATGACCGGTTTTCCCGCTGCTTGGCGGCATCGGAGTTTAAGCTTACGCGGCATTTTTCGCGCTGCGAGCGCACGCAGCACAAAATGTGAATTTACAGAATGGGCTCTTCAGGCTCCTTCGCCGCGCATCCCACGAAGAGCCGGTTCGGGAAGCATCGCCATTCGCTGCATCGTGCTTGAACTTGTCAGATGCGGGACGAAGCGAAGGTGAACGGCAGCTTTAGTCCACAATTCGGACAACTGATCATGCTACGCCCAAGCTATGTTGCCCCTTGTTTTGGAACACCTCTCTTCCGTGGTTGGCATGCGTGATCAAGGTTCCATCGCGCAGGTTCAACACATTAGACAGACCCAGCCCATCGGCTTCAACCCAGGTGAGCAGGATGATTTCAGGGCTCAATACATCAAAGACATATGTCTCTTCGTCAGATTGACCGGCATTGTCACCGGCTTCCCGTGTCCAGCACAAGCGCTTTTCCGATTTGACATCAATGCGATAGGTTTCATCCAAATAGATAAATTTGAAACTTGCTCCGACAATACTCTCGTGCGTCACCTTTGACGCCATCCCACCACGGCTCATTCAGTGTTGCCTTCGATAAAAACCGCGCTGAAACGTCCTGCGGATTCCCGCAGTTCTTTCAGGGGCGCGTATTCTTCTGAGTCGTACCAAGTGCGTGCAGCTTCCAACGATGGGAACTTGATGATGACAGGGTATGTCGGTGCCCAGTCCCCTTCTTTCACATCGACCTCGCCTGCTTTGGTCACGTATTTTCCGCCAAAGGCATTGGTGATGGGTTCCACAGTTGTGGCATAGGTCTGCATCTTGTCCATGTCTGTGATTTCGAGATTTTGAAATAGGCAGTAGGCTGTCATTTTGTCCTCGCAGTTTTGCAGTGATCCTTGCCCACCACGTTATTGCTTTCTAATAATGCGTCATAGAGAATATATGAAGAAAGTCACTTTCTCAGAATTAGAAATGAACCGCTTAGCAGAAATTGAAACCTTCATCGCAGTGGTGGACGCCGGGTCGCAACTTGGCGCAGCCCAGCGCCTCAACATCGCAGTGTCTGCCATCAATCGCCGCATCCATGATCTGGAAGATCGGCTGGGTGTGGAATTGACCTACCGCACACAGCAGGGAACAACCCTGACGCAGTACGGGCAAACCTACTATGACAGATGTCTCAGGATCGTCGCCGACCTGAACGAAGCTGACGCGATGATTGCCGGTGAAATGCATCAGTCATCGGGCCTGATCCGCATTGCTGTCCCACAAGCCTTCGGTGCGGGGCATATAGCGCCGGTAATGAACAAATTTGCCATAGCCAACCCCGACGTCCATTTCGAGATCGATGTCAGTGATCGCCAAATTGATCTGGTGGACGAACAATATGATTTGGCAATCCGCATTGATGGAACAGAGAAACCGGAGTTGGAAGAGGAGGTCTTGTTCAAGGTGCGCTACCGTCTGTGCGCCAGTCCCGAATTTTGGCGGACACATGGCCTACCCAAGTCACCAAATGACCTGATTGGACTCCCCGCCCTTGCCTATCGAACCGGAAGCGGCACAAAGCTCTGGGCGTTCCGGAACAGTTGCGGGAAACTGTTCAAGGTCCCGCTCACAACAAGATACGTGGCCAACAATGGCGGCTATATCATCGAGGCGGCAAAAGCAGGGCTTGGTATGGCGCTTGAGCCAGAGTTCGTCTGCGGCGAAGCTTTGGACACCGGAAAATTGGTCGCAGCTTTGGACGACTATCAAAGCTATACGCGCTTCGCAAAAATAGTCCGCCCCAACAACCGGCCACCATCACTGCGTGTGCAAAGGTTCGTTGAGGTTCTGAGAGTCGATTTGTCGCAAAAATTCGGCGATACGTTGACATGATGATTGCGGAAAATTGAAAGCTGCCTTTGGCCGCATCGCAGAAATTTGGTACTCTGAGCTCTCTACCAACATTGGCGGCGAAAGTCCTGAGCGTCTGCTCTCAGCTGATGAAGTTAAAAAGATACCGGAGACAGGACGAATGCCAAATGAACTTGCGGTAGCCATCGTTCGACTCACCGGAAATTGTACGGCGTTCAAAGGAAAATTATGCGGTGCTCCAGTTAAGGTAAATCCAATGAAATCAATGGTCATCTTTCACCGGGCGGAAAAAGTCTGGGGTGACTGACATCTGGAATGGCAGGCAAGCTGCTGAGCATCGACGTCGCGTTGCAGTTTTCTAACGGCCAACTTGCACTTTTTCTCGGAATTGGATGCCCGCAATTGCATCATCGCCGTTACGCGTTGCCCCGTCTGTCACAGCTTTATCTCGCTTACTGGTTGCGGTTGTTCGAATACCATATTGAGGTGCGCGTTCGGTTCATCTGTGTGAGAGCGCCGTCGCCCAGGCGAAAGCGGATCGTAGCCATTGTTCCACCGCTACCGACCACAAGACGGAAGATGTGTGGCGATGAACGCGATCTCGACGGCCTGCGCAGGTTCCCTAAATTGTGCAGGCTTCAGCCCCAATTCTAAGCATTTGATAAGCATTTTGTGACAGGAAAACACCAGGGTCCAATTCATAGCTGCGCCGGGTGGACAACCGGCAAATCAAGTCGAAAGATCATACCGTTCCGCCAAGGGATGCGTCGAGCATTCCCAATTCCTGACCGCCTGCCATCATGTCCTGAAGCTCTTCTGCTGTGACCTCACCCTTTCTGGCTGTGCCAAGGGTTCGACCCTGGTTCAGGACGGTGAATACATCCCCAACGGCGAGTGCGTGCCGGACGTTATGTGTGATGAAGACAACGGCGACGCCTTCCTTCCAGACCTGATCGATTGTGGCCAGCACGTTGGAGATCTGACGGACACCTAAAGCCGATGTTGGCTCGTCAAGGATCAGGACTTTCGCCCCGAAATAAACGGCACGTGCAATTGCGACCGTCTGACGTTCTCCTCCCGATAGCGTGCCAACGGCCTGGTCCGGGCCACGCAGATTGATGCCCAACCGCCGCATTTCGTTCATCGTCACCCGGTTGGCAAAATCATGGTCAAAGAAAGGAAGGCCGGCTATCCGCTTAATCGGTTCATTTCCCATGAAAAAGTTCCGGCTAACACTCATCAGTGGGATCATGGCCAGATGTTGATGCACAGTGGCGATACCCGCCGCAATTGCGTCGGGTGGGTCGGCAAAATTGAGCGCTGCACCCTCGAAAATGATGTCGCCGCGCGTCGGCTTATGGGCGCCTGACATCGTCTTGATAAATGTCGATTTCCCTGCGCCGTTATCGCCCAGAAGGCAATGACATTCCCCCGGGTGCAGGTCGACTGATACACCGGCAAGCGCGATGACAGACCCGAAATGCTTCTCGATATTCTTCATCCGAATAATCGGTCGCGACACCTTAGCGCTCTCCGGTGATGATGCGACGGATGTAAGTATTCAAAACAACCGCCAGAAGGAGAATGACGCCAAGGAAAACCCGGAAAAGGGAGCTCTCGACACCGGCAAAGAACAAACCCTGCTGCACAACGCCAAAGATCAATGCGCCCAAAGCTGCACCAATGACAGAGCCGTAACCGCCCGTCAGCAGGGCATCCCCGATCACGACTGCGATGATCGCTTCAAATTCTTTGAGCAATCTACGATCGGCACCGGCGGAACCAAACTCCATGACCTGACAAACGGCAAAGATTGTGCCGCAAAAGGCGGTGAACATGAACATCAGGATTTTGACGGAATTGACCGGTACGCCCGAATTTCTAGCAGCATCGGCATCGCCGCCCGCCGCGAAGATCCAGCTGCCGAACCGGTTTTGCGTAAGCAAGATGTGGCCAAAAATGACAAGGATAAGCGCCCAAACAATCAGCATCGGGATGCCGTCGATAACGGCTTCGCCCTGACGCGCGCCACGTTGGAACACGCCGATAACGCCGAGCCACTGAAAAAAACACCCCGATTTTGCCACCGAAAATGGGGGCCAGCCAATCGTTCTCAGCTGCTTCGCGAATGCCGCCAATGATGGTCTTGCGCTCCAATGTCTGTGGAAGGAAGATCGTAAAACCGCTCAGGATGAACAGGGTCGCAAGGGTCACGATGAAGCTTGGCAAACCGGTCTTGACCACGATGTAACCATTCGCCGCCCCAATCCGATACAGATGACAAAGGTTGCAAGGATTGCCTGCCACATGGGCCAGGCGAACGTTAGGCCAAGAATGGCGATCATTATGCCTGCAAATCCGATCATGGAGCCAACGGAAAGGTCGAATTCACCCCCGATCATCAGCAGGCAGGCTCCAACGGCGATGATCATGAATTGCGCAGATACGACCGACCAGTTCATGACACCCTGCGGATTGAACATACTGCTGTTGTACGCAAAGAGCGCGAAAAATGTGAACACGGCCACGGTGCCAACCATACCACCCAGCTCGGGCCGGATCAGCGCGCGGCGCAAGGAAGATATTTCCTTTACGCGTTCGTCGCTATCAATTGCACCAGCATGATCTGACATGCGAACTCTCCAATATGAACCATCACCGATATTTTGATGCCGGGCGAAGGCGGAATATCTACGATCCGGGCCGCCCTATCTTGCGGCCCCTCACCTGCTCTGTTTAGCGGTACTCGCCTGCGAACTCTTCGACCTTGCCAAGCGCATCAGCGGTCACAAAACCGGGTCCGGAGTTGATGTTGTTACCCGGAAGCACGCCATAACGGTCGTAGTTGGCAAGAAAGACAACCGGTAAATATGCTTGCAAAAAAGACTGTTGATCGATGCCCCAGGCGATTGTGCCAGATTTGATCGCCTTGACGATTTCGGTGCCGAGGTCAAACGGGCCGAAATAAATCTCGCCCGTTAGCCCAAGCTCATCCAATGCCAATATGGTTGGGTCAGCGGAAACCGGACCCAGCGTCAGAACCGCATCTGTATCTGGATTGGCGGTCAGGTACGCCATAACGCGGTTCTTGATCTCCGCAGGGTCACTACCCGAGTCCATCATCGTGCCGGCAAATTCGACGCCAAGGGCGTCGGCAAAGCCCCGGCAGCGATCCGCAACAACCTTCACCGCAATCGCGTGATTGACGTAGATAAAGCTTTCAACACCGTCAGATTTTGCGCGCTGGCCTGCAGCAAAACCCGCATCGTATTCAGGCTGCCCGATAAACATCAAAGCACCAATTTCGCGCACCTGCTCGGGCGTGCCAGAATTCATGATAACAACGTCAATACCCTGATCGATGGCAGATTTGATCGGGCCCGAAAGCACGTCAAAATCCGCGAGCGTGTTGATGATCCCATCTGGATTGGACGCTGCGGCCTGATCATTGATACGGGCCATGTCCGCCAAATCGCCGGTTGGCGGGTTTCTGTATTCGACCTCGACATCCAGTTGATAACCAGCCAGCGCAATTCCGTTTTTGACCGTATTCCACCAACTGTCGGAATCCGGTGCGTGGCTAACGAGAATGTACTTTAGATCCTCGCCGTGGCCGTCGGCAATCGCATAACTACCAAACACAGCGCCACAGCTGACGATAGCCGCAAACAAGGGGTTTTCAGGGAAGTCATCATCTTCTTTGATCCTCATAAATCATAATTTTCAACGGGCCGACCGGGTGGTGTGGGTTTCGCCGATCGGCCTCGTAGCGCAGCGTTCAATTGGTAAGCTTTGAGCTCGCTACATAAAGATTGGTCAGTTCCCGCAGATCGTCGCCGATGCTGTTCATCGCAATGAACAACTCTTCTCGCGTTGCGACATCCGCAGTTTCACCGGTCAGAAATCGTTCTATGTTTTCCCGGTGCGGCGCCCAATTAGCGCCAATTTCACTTAGCTTCTGCTTGATCTCTGCCGTCGGTGGTGGCGCAATACCCAGGGCCTCCATCCCATTTGCCAGCACCGACAAACCTGCGTCGAACTGCTCAAACCGCTCCTGAAGCTCGTCATTCACTCGTCGTTTCGTGAAGCCAGAGTTCAGCGCACAGAAATTCCGCGATATCCGGGCCGCATGGAGCCGCTCATTCGCCACAAACTGAAGGCGTATCGTGTCCGTTTGAAGCAGCAGAATTGAATCTGCGTAAGAAGCCGTGAACTCAGACAACAGGGTAACGGCGTCCTGACGGATCTGACCGTCCCACTTCAACAGTTCGTTTACGAAATCCAGATCATTGGCAGCGACAGTCAGCTGCTCCAGGTCGTCCTTGAATTGGTCCCATTTCTCTCTGATATCCGCCATGGCGACCAGGTTTTGTTGTCGGGTTTCTGGGCCAATGACACCTAATGACGTATCGCCAAACAGCAGGGCATTTTCCAGAACCGCGAATCGCGCGGCGCCGGTTTCGATAACATCCGCCGCCGCGTGCTCGGCAATCCCTGCCTCCATGTTGCAGGCAGCCGTTGTCATTTGAACGCTCAAGACACCCAGTTCGGCCGCAAGGCTGATACATTCGCTCGCTCCAATGTCCTCGCGTAGGTCTTGTGCTGTCGCCAGTGTTGAACCGGCAACCAACGCTACTCCTGCTGCGGCCGGTCGAAAAATGGACCGTAACTGATGAATGAGATTGATCTCCATTCATCTGAACTCCTTAGATTTTTGATGTGGTCGGCCTGTTTGCCCGCGTGCCTTACGCCTTCGTAAGAGGCGCTTAGGTTGCGGGTTTGATCCAAACCTCGACCCGGCGATTGATACGGCGACCTTCATCGTTGAGATTGCAGCCGGTTGCCGCAAACCAACCGAAGACATCTTGACGCCCGGAAGGCGGTCACCAACAACTGCCCTGACTTCCTCCAACACCTGCGCCGCACGGTTTTCCGAGAGCGACAGGTTGCCTTGGAAAGAGCCCACATCATCCATGAAACCTACAAAAACGATCTCGCTATCGGGTCCGTTTTCGGCCAGGTAGTCCACAAGGCGTTGTAGATCGAGTTGGCCGCGCTCTTCGAGCTGACTTGACGCATTTCTGAAGCGAAACGTTGTCGAAAGCCGGTCGAACTCTCCCAGTTGATCCAACATTCGATCCGCAAACTCGCGCTCGTATCGGTCTGTGACCTGCCGCAACGCCTCAGCGCGAGCGCTGTCCGCAGATTGGCTGCGATTTACGATCCCAAGGCCAATAAAACCCGCCTTTGCAACCAATGGATCAGCGTTTTGGGAGGTCGCGTATTGAAGAAATTGCTGCAACGGTTCCGTCGCAGTGTCGCTGCGCGAGTAGAGATACACCCGCCGCTGTAGCGCGTATTCCTCGGTGCGTGCAGAAAACGCGTCTGGCCGTTCTTCAATCCCGCAATCGTTGACAAGGGTCACTGCCTTGGCCCCTCGTTGGAAGGAATATCCAACAAAGCCAATTGCGGATTCGTATTCGTTCACGAAATCGGCAACTTCGACCATGTCCTTTGCGATAACCGTTTGATCAGCCCATGGCTGGTCCCTGCCGCGTATGAACAGTCGCTAACCCGACCATCACTTAGCGTGTCATTCCGCCCCGTCCACGAGCGCCCCAAGAACCTTAACACCGCATTCACACTTGCACCGCACGCTCCGTTAAACAGAGATCGCCGCGCGCTGGGGTCCGACGTTTTGCCGACGCATGGCCGACGCTTTGCCGGCCTTACAAAATCGCCGTTTTGCCTGCGTTAACACATGATTCGACGGTGAGGCGCCCACAAGGGCCACGCAACACCACCGAACGTTGCTTCACAGCTTGGCGAAACGGTCCTTTTGCCGGACCGACCAGCGCACTGAAAACCGCTGCCCCGTCTCCGTCTCGGCCTCATCCACAACAACGCCCTGCTCAAACAGCCAGGCCCGTTTGCGACCCTCCGCAAAGCCAAGGGTCAGCACCTCCTCAACCTGTGGATCTTTCAGATGCACCGAAATCGCATCCAGCAGAACATCCAACCCCTCACCGGTCAGCGCGGATGTGGCAAACAACGCATCGCGGCGTGCCACCTGCGCCTCTGCCGCGGCACGCGCCTCGGCATCAAGCAGGTCCATCTTGTTCCAGACCTCGATAATCGGGGCCTCTTCCGCAATGCCCAGCGACTGCAAAATCGCATGCACATCCTGCGACTGTTCTTCAGTCTGGGCATGGCTGATGTCGCGGACATGCACGATCAGGTCGGCATCCAGCACCTCTTCCAATGTGGCCCGGAATGCAGCCACAAGTTCGGTCGGCAAGTCACTGATAAAGCCTACAGTATCCGACATGATGATATCATCACCAGCAGGCAGTTTGATCTTGCGCATGGTCGGGTCAAGGGTCGCAAACAGCATATCCTTGGCAAAGACCTGCGCGCCCGTCACCTGATTGAACAGCGTCGATTTACCAGCATTGGTGTAGCCGACCAAGGCCACTATCGGGAACGGGACCTTCTTACGGGAAGCACGATGCAATTCGCGGGTTTTGACCACCTTGGCCAATTGCCTGCGCAAACGCCCCAACTGGTCATCAATGGCGCGACGGTCCGCCTCGATCTGCGTTTCACCGGGACCGCCAACAAAGCCAAGGCCGCCGCGCTGACGTTCCAGGTGGGTCCAGGCACGCACCAGCCGGGTACGTTGATAAGACAGTGCGGCCATCTCGACCTGCAAAACGCCTTCCGAGGTGCGGGCGCGGTCACTGAATATCTCAAGGATCAGACCAGTACGGTCTAAAAGTTTGACACCCCACGCTTTTTCCAGATTGCGCTGTTGGACAGGCGATACCGGACCATCGATCAAAACCAGTTCAATCTCGGCAGCCTTGAAGCTTGTTTTCAGCTCTTCAATCTTGCCTTTGCCAAACAGCATCCCCGGATGCACCTTGGGCAATGACACCACAGAACCATCGACGACATCCAGATCAGGCAAGGCCGCAGCAAGGGCCACGGCCTCCTCCAGCGCGGGGCCAGCCGCGCGGCGGCTTTGATCGGATTTCAGATCAGGGTGCAGTACCCAGGCCCGGGTTATGGGCCTGTCATGTTCAAGCAATGCTACTCTTCACCTTCATAAAGGCTGATTGGTTGAGCTGGCATGATGGTCGAGATCGCGCTCTTATAAACAAGCTGTGATTGTCCATCGCGGCGTAAAAGCACGCAAAAGCTGTCAAACCAGGTAATTACCCCTTGCAGCTTTACGCCATTGACCAAAAAAATCGTCACGGGAACCTTGGTTTTCCGAACGTGATTCAGAAACGCATCTTGCAAATTCGCTTTATCGGCGGCCATTGGTGACACCCTTTTTTATTCTTGCGGCCGCGCATCGGCCCCCCATCGTTCACGGTGCAGTATGTCGTGCGCGTTGCAGAGTTTCCAGCCCCAAAAGCGCCCTTTTTCAAGGGGCTTAGCGTTGCCAGATTTCCGGGTTGAAAAGCGCGATGATGGCCAGTGCCTCCAGACGCCCCAACACCATTGCAAAGGCCAAGATTATCTTGGCCCCATCTGGAATACCAGAATAGGCAATTGGCGTTTCAGCCGCCACTGCTGCCAGTGGCCCGGTGGTCGACAACGACGCGACAGCCAGCACCATCGCCGTTTCAAACTGCACGCCGGTCAGCGAAAGCATTACGATGATTGCGGCGATGCTGATGGCGAATAGCATGAAGAAAACCCATGAAATATAGGCGCCTTGTTTGCGGATACGCCGCGCCTCGCGTCCGCCACCACCGATGGAGGATGGATGCAAAAGCCGCTCCTGTTCGCGCTCTCCATGCCGGTAAAGCGCGTATATCCGCAAGAGCTTGACGCCACCCGCCGTTGTCGCAACGCCCCCACCGATCAGGGCCATGCCAATCAGGAACAGCCCCGGCGTCTCCAGTCCCGACCAGACGGCGGCACCATCCCAGTAATGCGACTCGAACCCGGTTGTGGTCAAAAACGAGGTGACGGTGAACAAAGCGCCCCAAAGTGCCGATGCAGCCTGTGAGAAATTCGATGTCGTCTCAGCATCGCTTGCGCCGATAAAATGACGCAAAAACAACAGGATCGTTACTGTTGAGATGAGGATGAGAGCTGTCAAAAATTCCGGATCGCGGCGCAGCCCTTGTTCGCCTTCGCCGGTCAGGGCCTGGCTGAATGTCAGGCGTGACAGGGCAAAGGCAAAGAACCCCAAGATTAACAATTCACCCCAGAATTTTGAGGCCGCAAAGTAAAGCCCGCCAATAGGCGAAATACCCGATGTCGACAGTACCGACATCGCATGGCAAAGCGCGATGTAAGGAAATTCACCCCCGATCACCAGCCCGATCCACAACAAGAAGGTCAGCGCCACATAGATCGGCGTTAGCGATATTGTGTAACGAACCAACCGCTCTGACGGGTCCGCAATGCGGGCGATCTGCGAAAAAGACCGGACCGGCCCTTTGCCAAAACTGGCCGTCGCCCGCACCTCAAACCCGCCAAGGTTCATCGGCGCAAAGATCGACACCGCCGTGATCCAAACCAACAGACCACCCAGCCAACCGACCAAGGCGCGCCATAGATGCTGGGATGGGCTGAGGCGCCCCGCATTTTCATACAGTGTGGCACCGGTAGTGGTGAAACTGGACACCATCTCAAACCAGGCATGCAGATAGGTCGTGTTGCCCACGGCGGTATAGAACGGCACCGCAAACATTAACGGCAACAGGGTAAATGCGGCCAGCAGCGATAACAGCTGGCTGCGCGCCACACTTTGCGGCGCATAGCCGCCAGTGGCTAATCCGACCAACAGGGTCAGGATGGAAAACAGGATGAACCCATAAAAAAACACCCGCATCGTCATGAAGTCTTCCATGACGGCGGCATGGGCGGCAGGGACGATCATCGCAATCGCCCCGATGCCCATCAGGATCACGAAAAAAGGTAGGCGTGTAATCCAGCTCATCAGAAAAAGTCGATCGACACCTGCAAGAGCCTTTCGACCTCCGGCACGTCATCGGCCATGGCGAAAATAGCGATCACGTCACCCTCGTCGATCCGCATATCACCGGTTGGTTTCAGCACCTTGCCGCCTTTCACAACCCCGCCAACGATGGTGCCTTCGGGAAAGGCGACCTCTTTGATCTTTTGGCCAGCGATCGGCGATGTGCCCAGGACTTGCGCCTCAATCACTTCTGCTTCTGCGTCGCCGATGGAATAGACGCCGCGCACCCGGCCATGGCGGATATGGCGCAGGATCGAACTCACCGTAGTGGACCGCGGGTTGATATAGGCGTCGATATCCAGCGGCCCCATCAGCGGCACAAGCGTTGGATCATTGATCAGGCAAATCGCCATCGGACAGCCCATTTCCTTGGCCCGGACAGAGGCCAGCAAGTTGGTCTTGTCATCATCCGTCACCGCCAGCACAGCATCAGCGGTGCCGATATTCGCCTCGTCCAGCAGCCCGCTATCCAACCCGTCACCATGCAGCACAATCGTCCGATCCAGCGCGTCAGCGGCGCGTTCGGCGCATTCACGGTTCTTTTCGATCACCTTGACGCGCACCCGTTCGGTCCGCGCCTCCAGCGCCTGCGCCACGCCAAGCCCGACATTCCCACCACCGACAATAACGATACGTTCTTGTTTTTTATTGGTTTTCCCAAAGATTTCGAGCGTGCGGGTCATGTCCTCAGTATCGGTAAAGACATAACAATCATCGCCTGCAAAAATCTGATCACCGGGGGACGGCACAAACAGTGCCCCTTCCCTGCGGATACCAACGACAATCGCGCGCAGGGTCGAAAACAGGTCCGTCAACTGACGCAGCGGCGTGTTGATGACGGGACAGTCCTCTTCGATGGTGATGCCAAGCAACTGCGCCTTGCCTTCCAGAAAGTTCTCTGTGTCAAACGCAGCGGGTGCGGCCAACCGTTGCAAGGCGGCTTCAGCCACTTCCTTCTCGGGCGAGATCACGACGTCAATCGGCAGGTGATCGCGACGGTAAAGGTCAGAATAAATCGCATCCAGATAGCTTTGCGCCCGCAGGCGCGCGATCTTGCGCTGGATGGCGAAAACCGAATGCGCCACCTGACAGGTGACCATATTCACCTCGTCCGAATGAGTGGCGGCAATGATCATATCGGCGTCCTCCGCCCCCGCCCGTTCAAGGATATCAGGATAGCTGGCAAAGCCTGCAATGCCCTGCACATCCAGCGTATCAGTTGCCCGGCGCACCAGTTCGGGGTTGTTATCCACCACCGTCACATCGTTCTTTTCGCCCGACAGATGGCGCGCGATCTGCCAGCCAACCTGGCCCGCACCACAGATGATCACTTTCATTATGCGTCGCCTTCAACGTAAGCCACGCGACCGCCCGCCTTGTTCGTCGTCACCACGCCCAGTGATTTCAATTTGCGGTGCAGGGCGGATCGTTCCATCCCGACAAAAGATGCCGTCCGGCTGATATTGCCGCCAAACCGGTTGATCTGGGTCAGCAGATATTCGCGTTCAAATAACTCCCGCGCTTCGCGCAGCGGCAATGTGGCAAGACCACCTGCCAGAACAATCCGACCCTCTTCGCTGCCGTTTTCCTCGGATGCGGGCAGCTCCTTGGCCGTAATGTCATCGGCATTTTCGCCAAGGATCAGAACACGTTCGATCACGTTCTTTAACTGCCGCACATTCCCAGGCCAAAGCATGGTCTGCAACAACGCGCGGGCATCGTCGGCCAATTGGCGCAATGGCAGGCCCTGCGCCTTGTTAAATACGTCGATGAAATGTTCCGCCAAAACCGGGATATCCTCCCGCCGCTCTTCCAGTGACGGCACGGCAATCGGCACGACGTTCAGACGGTGATACAGCTCTTCACGGAAACGCCCTGCCTCAATCTCTAGCGGTAGATCGCGATTTGTGCTGGAAATCACGCGCAGATCAACTTGCACCTTGTCGGTGCCGCCAACCCGCTGGAACCGCTGATCAACCAGCACGCGCAAGATCTTGGATTGCGTGCCAAGAGGCATGTCGGCAACCTCATCGAAATAGATCACCCCGCCATTGGCCTCTTCCAACAGGCCCGGTTCGACCCCACGTCCGCTATCTTCGCGACCAAACAACACCTCCTCCATCCGGTCTGGCTCGATTGAGGCTGAGTTGACCGTGATAAACGGCGCGGCAGAACGGTTCGAATTGGCATGGATGTAGCGGGCAGCAATTTCCTTGCCCACGCCCGCGGGCCCGGTCAGCATGACGCGCCCATTGGATTTGGTGACCTTGTCCAGCTGCGATTTGAGGTTACGGAACGCTGCGCTATCACCCAGCATTTCGGTGCTGGGCGCATCACCACGTTTGAGCTCGATGTTTTCACGGCGCAGGCGCGATGTCTCCATCGCCCGGCGGATCACCACCAGAAGTTGATCGATATTGAATGGCTTTTCGATAAAGTCGTAAGCGCCCTGTTTAATTGCGGCGACGGCGATTTCGATATTGCCATGTCCCGAAATGATGACAATCGGGATATCTGGATGGTCACGCTTGACCGCCTTGAGGATATCAATCCCGTCCATGCTGCTGTCTTTCAGCCAGATATCAAGGATCATCAGTGCGGGGGGTTCTTCGGCAATTTGCGCCATACACTCGTCGGATGTGCCTGCAAGCCGGGTTGTAAACCCCTCATCCAAAAGGATTTCCGAGATCAACTCGCGGATGTCGCGTTCGTCATCAGTGATCAGAATATCGCCCATGTTGGTCCTCATGCTGGAATTTTTGTTGCCTGCGACGTCGCTTGCGTCACAGGTATTTGGATCGTCGCGCAGGCACCGGCATGGCTTTGGCCATCAAAAATGTCTGCGTTGCTCAATGTCAGTGTGCCGCCATGTTCTTCGATGATCTTTTTGACAATCGGCAAGCCAAGCCCGGTGCCACTGTCGCGGTTCGTCACATAGGGTTCGAACAGGCTACTGCGGTCTTCAGGCAGCCCAACACCATTGTCAGCGACCATAATTGTCACCTGATCATCGGCCCGGTCCATCAGGATACGAATTTCGGGGGCATAGCCCGCCGCGCCATGTTTTTCGAGGTAACCATCCGTGGCCTCGCCCGCGTTTTTGATCAGATTGGTCAGCGCCTGCGAGATCATGGTCGCGTCAAGCTCTGCCAATATGGCCTCCTCCGGCAAATCCGCCGTGATCGCCACCTCCGGCTGACCAGCCTTTTGCAATGTCACTGCGTCGCTGACCAGTTTGGTCAGATCACACATAACCATCTTGGGTTCCGGCATGCGGGCGAATTTGGAGAATTCATCAACGATCCGCCGCAAATCGCTGGTCTGGCGCACGATCACATCGGTCATCTGATCCAACTTGGCGGCATCCTCGCCCACCTTTCCGCTGAATTTGCGCTTGATCCTTTCGGCAGACAATTGGATCGGAGTCAACGGGTTCTTGATCTCATGCGCAATCCGGCGGGCCACATCACCCCACGCGGCCATCCGCTGCGCACTGACCAGATCGGTCACATCATCAAAGGCCACCACATAGCCTTCCAACGCCCCGTCGGCATTGCGCCGAGGCGACATGCGCACGAGCAGGCTTTCCTGTTGGCCTTTGCGCACCAGCTTCACCTGATCCTGTACACTGTCGCTGTCGGTATTGCGCAGCTGCGCAAACAGCTCGGCAAACTCCGGTATCGCCTGATCCAACGCGCTATCGGCCTGATCCGCCCCAACCGCCAGCAGCCGCTTCGCCGATGGGTTCACGAAGGTCACCCGGCCATCTTCGTCCAGCCCGACAACGCCTGATGTGACCGAACTCAGCACCGAATCAAAAAGGCGTCTACGCCGTTCGGTCATTCGGTTGGTTTCCAATAACTGGTCGCGCTGGCCCTTCAGGCGGCCGGTCATCTGGTTGAAATAATGTCCCAGTTGCGAAATTTCATCATCACCATCATCCTCGATCACGCGCACATCCAGATCCCCCGATCCGACCCGTTGCGACGCCGACACCAGCCGCCCCACAGGACGCGACAGACGTTCCGCGAACCAAAGCGCGCCCCAGATCGCGCCGAGGATCAGGATCAAGGCAAACCCCAGATAAAGCAGTCCAAACTGAAACAAGAGCTGCCCACGTTCATTGGCCAGCGCATCATATTGTTCAACCGTTTCTGTCGTATCATCCAGCAGCGACAGCACGTTCCCATCCACCTGTCGGGTGACATAAAGAAAGCGGTCGCGAAATGCCGTCAGCAGGATCAGTGCGCGAAACTCATTGCTTTCGGCATCTTCAAGAATGATCAGACCATCCGCCGCAGCGCGGGCGAATTCCTCTGGCGTGGGCTTTTCATAACCAAATTCGTAGGATCGCGCACCACGTGCCGCGATATTGCCCACCCCGTCCAGCACAAAAGCCTCGCTCAGGCCCCGTTCGATCTGTGCCTGCACATCACCAAGTGCGCGCCGCACCTCGCCATCATCCATGAAGAGATTGGACTGCCTTTCGCGGTTCAGATAGGCCGCCAGAGCGCGGCCATCCCGGGTCAGTTCCTGCCGGTGTTCTTCCTCATAGGCTTTGGCGGTGGTCAATGATGTTTGTAATACATTGCCGACGGGTTCCGAAAACAAGCCTTCCAACGCAATCGATATCAGGACAACCGAAAACACAGCGCCCGCGACTGTGGGGATCAGGGCGGACAGGGCAAAGACCCCGGTCAGCCGCAAGTGCAGCCGCGACCCGGCCGATTTGGCCCGCCGCGCCGCGACCATGCGCGCCACCCGTCCCATAACCAATGCCATGACAACCAGCACGTAAATCAGATCGATCAAAAGGATGATGCGCAGCGGGGTTGATGCCGGTCCCTGATTCATTGGGGCCACAACGAAATAGGTTGCCGCCGCCAGAACCGGGGCCAGCACGACCAACGTCACAGTCAACGCGCTGCGCACATGGCGCTGACGCTGCCAGCGGCTGAACCGCTGAAAATTCAATCCCATAAGGGTACGCCGCACGCGCCATGCCCTGCTATTGAGGTGGGCCAACGCCCACGATACCGCCGAATGTCGTGATCTTTATGCGACGCTGACGCATCGCTGCCACGGTTATGTTGCGGTTTTACATCAATTTGCGGCGGCGTGTCACGCGGATATCGAGGTCAGTGATTTTCTTGCGCAGCGTATTTCGGTTTATCCCCAAAAGATCGGCACATTTTGCCTGATTTCCGCCCGTCGCATCCAGCGCGATTTCAATCAGCGGCGCCTCCACCTCGCGCAGGATCCGGTTATACAGCCCCGGGGGCGGCAACACGCCACCATGCAGGTCAAAGTAACGCCGCAAATGCTTGCCCACGCTGGCCGAAAGCTTCTCACCCTCGCCGCCTGATCGCAGCGGTTCGATGGCAGGTTGATTGCCCAGCACCAGCTCGACCTCAGCGCGGGTGATCTCCTCTTCGGCGGCAGTAAAGACCAGACGGCGCACCGCATTTTCCAACTGACGCACATTGCCCGGCCAGCTATAGGCCCGGATCAGATCAAGTGCTGCCTCACCAAATCGCCGCAGGGGCGCGCCATCACGTTCCGCCCGCAACAGGAAATGTTCGGCAAGCAGCGGAATATCATCCACCCGTTCGCGCAAGGACGGCACGTCGATGGTGACCCCGCCCAGCCGATAAAACAAATCCTCGCGAAAACTGCCTTCCTCCATTCGGGTCATCAGGTCGGATTGCGAGGTTGACATGATGCGCGGGGCATTGTCGTCCAGACTGTCCAGCATTCGGACAATGCGGGCCTGCGTCTGTTCAGACAAGTCACTGACCTCGTCAAACAGGATCGACCCGCCCTTGGCGCGGCTCAGCACTGATGACGGGCCATCCATACCTTCCAGATCGGTGGCGGTGACCGTCACAAAGGGCAGACTGCGCCGGTCGGAAAAGTCATGGATCGCGCGGGCAATCAAGGATTTTCCCGTACCACTTTCGCCGGTGATAAGAACCGGCAACTGGGCGTTCATTACCCGGGCGACCAAACGGTATAGCGCCTGCATCACCGCCGTGCGTCCGACCAAGGGCAGGTCATCCCCCTGATCCTGCGGCGCGTCGGCCACGCGGGCGGCTGGCGCACGGCGCTTGACCTCTAACGCGCGGGCGGCGCGTTTCATCAGATCGGGCAGATCAAATGGCTTGGGCAGGTAATCATAGGCTTCGGCTTCCGCCGCCTGAATCGCGGTCATGATCGTGTTCTGCGCTGAGATCACGATCACCGGCATACCCGGACGGGCCGCAGCGATCAGGGGCAGCTGATCCAACCCGTTCCCGTCGGGCATGACAACGTCAGAGATCACAAGATCGCCCTTGCCTTCATCCACCCAGCGCATCAGCGTCACCAGCGACGATGTGGCGTGCACCTTGCAGCCCGCCCGCGTCAGCGCTTGGGTCAGGACGGTGCGGATCGTCCGGTCATCATCAGCAACGAGTACGGTTCCGTCCATTAATTCTCTCCTGTCGTCATGTCTTTGGGCGCCAGCGGCAGCGATATCCGGAACACGGTGCGCCCCGGCACACTGTCCACGGAAATCCAGCCACCCGCATCGCCGATCAATTTGGATACAAGGGCGAGCCCCAGCCCGGTGCCATTCTCACGCCCCGACACAAAGGGCTCAAAGACATCCTCTGCGATCTCAGGCGGCAGGCCCGGGCCATCGTCAATAATCTCAACCTGCAAGGGCAGTCGTGCCTGCGAGCCATCTGACCGCCGGACCCGCAGCGAAGTGTCATAGAACGTGTGTAGCCGAATGACACCAGCCTCTTTGCTAGCCTCCGACGCGTTTTTGAGCAGGTTCAGAAAGACCTGTAATAGCTGGTCGGCGTCAGCGAGCGTTTGCGGCAAGGACGGGTCGTAATCCTCCACAAAGAGCATATGCGCGCCGAATCCAACAGCGGCGGACTGGCGCGCGCGGTCTAGCACATCATGGATGTTGACCGGGCGCAGCTCGGGCGGGCGCAAATTACCGAATTGTTCAACCTGTTCCAGCAGTTTCACGATCCGGCGGCTTTCAGCGACGATCAGATCTGTCATCTCCTGATCTTCGGGCGTCAGCCCCATGGATAGCAGCTGAGCGGCCCCCGTGATCCCGGCCAACGGGTTCTTGATCTCATGTGCCAGCATTTCGGCCATTCCAATCGCAGATTTGGCCGCCTTTTCAGATGAGTGATGTTGGTTGATCCGGCTGGCAATCTCGCGCGGGCTGATCATGACGATCATCGTGCCATCAGCACCCTGTAATGGTGCGAATTGCAAGTTGCACAGCATCGGCGCGCCCTCCCCGCTGCCGACATCCACGTCATTGACGAAAAGCGATGTGCGGTTCTGCCGGGCGCGTGTAAAGGGCGCCTCCAAGGGCGCATCAATCATCACCTTTTCCCACAACCGCTGCCCGGTCAACGCACGAGCGGACATGTTGAGGAAACTTTCAGCCGCCGGATTGCTGGCAACGATCATGTCATCCTGATCCAGCAACAGTGCAGGCACCGGCAGCGATGACCATAGGGCGGTGTCAACAATCATGCCGCCACCCCTGCGGCCAATGCATCTGGCAAGTTACGCAACACGGCGCGCGGGTCCTTTTGCGTCAGCATTGCCTTGCGTAATTCAGGCGCGGTGCCAACGTCATCCATATACCAGCCCAGATGTTTACGTGCGATCCGGGGACCTAATGTCAGCCCATAAAAATCCAGCATCGCCTCATAATGCCCGCCAACCATGTCGATCAGTGCCCGACCCTGCGGGATCGTGGGAGCCTGCGTGCCATGCAAGGCCGCAGCCACCTCTGCCAGCATCCAGGGACGGCCTTGCGCGCCGCGCCCAATCATCACGCCGTCGGCACCTGACAGGCCCAGCGCCTGGCGGGCAGCTGGCGCATCGACAATATCCCCATTCGCAATCACCGGAATCGACACCGCATCTTTCACCGCACGAATGGCAGCCCAATCGGCGGCACCTTTGTAAAACTGGCACCGGGTCCGGCCATGGATCGTGATCATGCGAATCCCCGCGTCCTGCGCGCGGCGGGCGATCTCGGGCGCATTCAGGCAATCATCATCCCAGCCCAACCGGGTTTTCAGCGTTACGGGGATATCTACCGCTGCAACGACGGCCTCGATCAGGGATAGGGCATGATCGGGCGTGCGCATCAGGGCCGATCCGGAATAGCCACTGGTCACCTTCTTGGCGGGGCAGCCCATGTTGATGTCGATCATCGCGGCACCATTGCCTTCGATCATCCGTGCCGCCTCTGCCATCCAATGCACCTCGCGGCCCGCGATCTGCACGGCGGTGCTGGCCTGATCAAAGCCCAGTTCGGCACGGTCGCGCACCGATTGTTTGGCTTGCACCATTTCCTGGCTTGCGACCATTTCACTAACAACCCAGCCAGCACCAAAAGACGCGACAAGCTGGCGGAACGGCAAATCCGTAATCCCGGCCAACGGCGCAAGGGCGACGGGTGGCTGCAACGCCACATCATCTAACTGGATCGAATCGTTCTTTGCCAAAGGATCAGTCACTTGCCCAAACTCTGCCCGGTAGCATCGAAATACGGATAATCAGCCGCATTCACAACGAAACTGGTGGTAGGAACTGTGCAAAAAATGGCAGTTGCCTAAAACTTAGGCAGTTAGCCGCTAAAACTGACGGTTTGCACCTTGTGCCGGGCCATCCTAAACCTGCAAAGACCAAGGAGAGGACCCGCATGACCACCGTCGCCATTATCGTTGCCGCTGGGCGCGGCACCCGGGCCGGTGGCGCATTGCCCAAACAGTGGCAGATGCTGGGCGGGCGTCCCGTTGCGGCCCATGCGATGCAACCTTTTGCGGATCATCCGGGCGTCGATCAACTACTGTTGGTGCTGCATCCGGATGATATCGACACTGACCTTTGGCCAACGGAGCCCGCCGCCGATATTGTCACGGGTGGAGCGACCCGGCAGGCATCCGTGCTGGCCGGGTTGCAGGCGATCGAAGGACGCGCCGACAAAGTGCTGATCCATGACGCCGCCCGCCCCCTCGTCAGCGCGGCGGTGATCGACAACGTACTGAAAGCGCTTGAGGCGCATCAGGGGGCCGCACCCGCCGTTGCGGTCACCGACACGCTTTGGCACGGCAACACCGACAAAGTCACCGGGGTGCAGGACCGCACACTCCTGTTTCGGGCGCAAACGCCACAGGGTTTCCACCTTGCCCCGCTTCTTGCCGCACATCTTCAGATGACCGACGACGCCACCGATGATGTGGCGGTCGCCCGGGCGGCGGGGCTGGACGTGGCCATCGTGGCGGGTGATGAAGACAATATGAAGATCACCGGCCCGGATGACCTGGCGCGGGCCGAAAAACTGATGAGGCAACGCATGGATGTCAGATGCGGCAACGGGTATGACGTGCACCGGTTCGGGCCGGGCGATCACGTTTGGCTATGTGGCGTGCAAATCCCCCACGGGCGCGGGCTGCAAGGACATTCGGATGCCGATGTGGGCATGCATGCGGTGACCGATGCAATCTATGGCGCGCTGGGCATGGGCGATATCGGCCAGCATTTTCCGCCATCTGACCCGCAATGGAAAGGGGCTGCCAGCCATATCTTTCTGGAACATGCCGCCCGGCTGGTGCGTGAAAACGGCTTTGATATCAGCAATGTGGACTGCACATTGGTCTGCGAATACCCCAAGATCGGCCCGCATCAGCCCGCGATGAAAGCAGCATTGGCCGAAATCATGCAGCTTGATGGCGCCCGGATCAGTGTGAAGGCCACAACATCCGAACGGCTCGGCTTTACCGGGCGCGAAGAAGGCATCGCATCCATCGCAACCGTCACATTGGTGAAATCATGACCCATCTGATCGCTACCTTCTTTTACGCAGGCCATATCCGCCCTGCCCCCGGCACATGGGGGTCGCTTGCGGCCTTGCCTGTGGCCTGGGTCATCTACGTGCTGACCGGCCCATGGGGCTTGGTGGTCGGGGTTGTGCTATCTTACGTGCTTGGCGTCTGGGCCACGGCCGAAGAAACACGCGGCAAGGATGATCACGACCCGTCCGAAATCGTGATTGATGAGGTTTGCGGCCAATGGATCGCCCTTTTGCCCGTGGCCTTCGGTGCTGCAAATGCCGGGGTGGCAATCACCGCCCTTTGGCCCGGCTGGATCGCCGCCTTTATCCTGTTTCGGTTCTTTGACATCACGAAACTGGGGCCCGTGGGCTGGGCAGACCGCAAACATGGGCCGATGGGGGTGATGCTGGATGACGTGATCGCCGGCATCTTTGCCGCGATTGGCGTCGCCCTTCTGGCCTATCTGGCGCATGTCGGCTTCGTCAACGCCGTGCCGGACCAACCATGATGGATGTGGCGGCCCTTCTGGATCAGGCACAAGCCAAGGGCGTCACGATTGCCACCGCAGAAAGCTGCACAGGCGGCATGGTTGCTGCCGCACTGACCGATATCGCGGGAAGCTCTGCAGTCTTTGACCGTGGTTTTGTGACCTACACCAATGCGGCAAAGATACAGATGCTGGATGTGAAGCCCGGCACGCTGGACGCACATGGCGCCGTTTCTGAACCGGTCGCCCGCGAAATGGCCGCCGGGGCGTTGGCTCATTCGAACGCTGATATCGCCGTTTCGATCACTGGCATTGCAGGCCCTGGCGGGTCAGAGCACAAGCCCGAAGGCCGGGTCTGTTTTGGCCTGGCCACGGCTGGTACGATCCAGACATCAACCGTTGAGTTTGGGGCGCTGGGGCGCGCCAATGTCAGACATGCAGCGCGTGACCATGCGCTGACCTTGCTGCAGGATACGATCGTTTCAACACTGCAAGATAATTAAGCAACGGCCAAACAGATCGCCCAATTCAAGCGCATTTCAAAAAATGCTGCAAAGTTAAGCGCATGATGCAGGCACTGCCGCTTTTCTGATCACGCCGAATCCGTCCTAACCCCGGCCAATGGGAAAACCCAAAAGAAAGGGACGGAACAATGAACGGAGCGGATACAGCGTGGATCATCGTGGCCACGGCGCTTGTTTTATTCATGACATTGCCGGGGTTGGCGCTGTTTTACGGGGGACTGGTGCGAGCGCGCAATGTGCTGAGCGTATTTATGCATTGCTATGCCATCGCCTGTTTAATGAGCGTGCTTTGGTTAGCCTTCGGCTATTCCATCGCTTTCGGCTCTGGCACGTCTGGCTACTGGGGTGGGCTGGATAAGATGTTCCTCAGTGGCGTTACGGTCGACAGCGTCAAGTTCACTTTGCCCGAAGTGCTGTTCTTTGCTTTCCAGATGACATTCGCGATCATCACCCCTGCCCTGATCGTCGGCGCCTATGTCGAACGGATCGGGTTTGGGTTTGTGCTGCTTTTTTCGGCGCTTTGGATGCTGCTTTGCTACGCACCGGTCGTACATTGGGTCTGGGGCGGCGGCATACTGGCCGATGGCGGGATTTTTGGTGATAGCGGGGTCAAGGATTTTGCTGGCGGCATTGTTGTCCACGAAACTGCCGGGCTGGCGGCGTTGATCCTTGCCATTTTCCTTGGCGCGCGCCGCGATCCTTCCAAACCCCCACATAACCCCGGCATGGTGATGATAGGGGCCGCAATGCTGTGGGTCGGCTGGTTCGGCTTCAATGGCGGATCCCAACTTGCCGCCGATGGTGGTGCCGCTATGGCGCTAACCGTCACCCATATCTCCGCCGCGACCGCATCGCTGACTTGGGCTCTGTGGGAACGGATCAAATTTGGCAAGGCATCCCTTGTCGGTATGGTCACCGGCACGATTGCGGGGCTTGCCTCCATCACACCAGCATCGGGCTTTGTCGGGCCGATTGAGGCGCTAATCATCGGTGCGATTGCCGGTATCCTGTGTCAGGAGGCTGTCGTGATGATCCGCAATGTGTTCAAGATCGACGACACGCTGGATGTCTTTGCCGTGCATGGGGTCGGCGGGATCTTTGGCACGATCATGATCGCTGTGTTCGGGGCTGGCGCATGGGTGGCCCAGCTGGGGTCACTGCTGATTGTTGGGGTCTTCACCACGGTTGTGACAATCGCCCTGATCTTCCTTTGCCGGATGGTCACCAGCCTGCGCGTCGATCATGAGACAGAGGTCAACGGGCTGGACCTGAGCGTGCATGGTGAGCGGGCTTACGAGTTCAACAGCTAGGGCGCTGAAGCAAAGTGGTCAGGCGGCTCAGATCGCCTGACGCGACCGCCTGCCACAGATCCTCTGCCAAGGCCCGCCCGATCACGGCGCGGGCCTTTTGCGTTAACCGCTCCTGACGCGTCGATGGGCTGATCGGGGCGTTGAGATCGTGAAAGAGATCACGGGTCGATCCATCGGCCATCTGCAACGCAACACGGGCCTGCATTTCGGTCAGCATCGCGTCTTCCTGCACTTCAATACGGTCACGCAGCGCCACCAGCGCGGGATCAACGGTCATGGCATCGTTAAAATTCGCAATCGCCGCCGTATCGATACCGGACAATGCCATCGCAGCGGTGAACCGATATGAAAACTTGGCCTCTAGCCCTGTCTTGGGTGCCGGATTATTGCACACGCTCATCCAACGCGGATGCGTCTGGATCGTGGCGGATTGCACGTGCCCGCCCGCCCCGGACAACGCCTCCAACATCGCATGCAAACCGTGACAGCACGCATGGAATTTATGACTGACATCACGCATCAGCCAACGGGAACCCATATCGTCAAACGCAGCCTTATCCGCAGCACCATGATGGGTTTCGCCGAACCCCAACGCACCGCTGATCCCGGTCTCGCTGGACGACATGCCAGCGGCAGCCCATTGCGCAGCCAAAACCCCGGTCTCAGCCGCCAATCCTGCATTCAGCGGCTTGCCCATCGTGCCGAATTGCGATTTCAGTCCGGAGGATTTGGTCGCGGCCAGACCAAGTGCCGTGATCATTTGGGGCTTTGACAGCCCCAGCAAACGCGAAGCGGCCATGGCGGCACCAAAGGCACCAGCCGTTGCGGTTTGATGAAAACCAACCTGATAATGGTCACGGCCGAGCCATAGACCGATACGCACCGCAACCTCTGATCCGATCAGGGCGGCCTTGATCACAGACCCCAGATCCACGTCCCGCGCCAAGGCCAACGCCGCCGGAACGACCGCCACACTGGTATGGCCAATATGGGCGAAATGGGTATCATCGTAATCCAACGCATGGCTTGTCGCCCCGTTGATCAACGCGGCGCGTGATGGGGCGGCGGTGCCGCCAGCAACAATCGCTGCCGGGCCTTGGGCGGCTTCGGCCAGTGCATGATCGCGCAGGATGCACGCGACCGGCTCACGCTGCCCCGCAATCGCGCACACAGCCCAATCAAACAAGGCCAACCGCATGATATCCAGCGTGTCATCATCTGGTTCCGCCTCGCGGACAAAACCGGCGATGCGCGCCTCGATACTCATCCATGCAATTCCGCAGCACGACGTTCAAAAGACCGGACAATCCGCTGCATCGCCTCGTTAAAGAACATGCCAGCAGCGCCTTGCAACAACCGGTTACGAAACTCGAAATCGACGTAAAATGACACTTCGCAACCGCCATCGACATCCTTGAAGTTCCACTGGCTTTCCATGTGACGGAACGGGCCATCCAAATATTCTGTATCAATACGCATCCGTTCAGGCCATAGCGTCACCCGGCTACCAAATGTCTCGCGAAACACCTTGAAGGAAATCACCAGATCGGCCAGCATCACTGTGTTGTCGCCCTCATCGGTGGTACTGCGAATGCGCGCGGCTGCAGTCCATGGCAGGAATTGGGGATATTTTGCCACATCAGCAACCAGATCATACATCTGCTTGGCACTATATGGCAGAAACTTCGTCTCGGAATGGGTCGGCATTAGGCGTCTTTCGCGGGTGACTTCACCCACGGATGTCGTAAACTCCAATCGAAAAATCAACCCACTAACGCGCGAGACGTCCACATGCCGCACCGTCCCTATGCCATCGATGAAATGATCAGCGCGAAATCCATTGCGGCCCGAATTGAGGATCTGGCGCGCGAGATTCAGTCCGACTTCGCCGACACCGATAAGCTTGTCGTCGTTGGGCTTTTACGCGGGTCTTTCGTCTTCATCGCTGATCTTGTCCGCGAGCTTGACCTGCCGGTTGAGGTCGATTTCCTTGAGGCGTCATCCTATGGCGATGCAATGGAAAGCAGCCGGGAAGTGCGCATTTTCAAAGACTTGCGGGGGCAAATTGAAGGGCGTGATGTGCTGGTTGTCGAAGATATCATCGACACCGGCCACACCCTCAGCCATGTCAGCGACTATCTGCAAACCAAACATCCTGCACGGCTACGCTCAATCGCGCTCCTGGACAAACCGGCCCGGCGCGAGGTTGATTTCAAAGCCGACTGGACCGGCTTCGAAATCCCCGATGAATTTGTCGTAGGCTACGGCATCGATTTTGCGCAACGCAACCGCAACCTGCCCTTTATCGGCAAGGTCCGGTTCACGGATGAGGCCGCATGAACCCGCATTGGCTCCTCCGGGCCAAACGCTGGGCGCAACACCCGCCATCGTGGAAACGCATCAAACTGGTCTTTGCCGTAATCGGGTTTTGTATCCTGCTTTATGTTATTGAACGCACCGTCGGCTGGCCCGACTGGCTGACCCCAAACAACATGCGCCACGGCATCTGATCTTGCCCCGACCCTGTTCACGCAAACTTCACGCGGATTTTTTTATAACTTGTGGTTATACTGGGGGCATTCAACCAAATTGGGGGCACCAATGACTTTGAACTGGAAATCTTTCTTGACCATTGCAGCACTATCGACGGCGGGGGCTGCTTTTGCCGGGGGTCACAACGCCACGGCGGAAGAAACAGCAATGAAAGTGCGCAAGGCGCATATGCAGCTCTTCTCATTCAACCTTGGCATTCTGGGCGGTATGGCACAGGAAAAAGCACCTTATGATGCGCAAACCGCATCCATTGCCGCTGCGAATCTTGCTGCTATGGCCAGTATCAATCAGGCCGGTTACTGGTTGGAAGGAACCGACACCAGTGTCGAAGGGAGCCGGGCAAAGCCGGAAATCTGGACCGATATGGCCGGGTTTGAAGAAGATAACGCAGATCTTGCCACTGCTTCCACCGCATTGGCAGCCGTGGCCGGTGACGGGCTTGATGCGCTCAAGGCTGCGTTTGGACCGGTTGGCAAAGCCTGCGGCGATTGTCACGAGGCGTATCGCGCACCGCGCAACTAAATCATGAAAGCCTTGCGCTGGATCGTCATTCTGCTCCTGTTCGGGTTTGTCGTCGGGTGGCTCATCACACGTGCACAACCGCTGCCTGCAGATGCGCTTGATCGACTGACGGGTGATTCGGCACGGGGGCAGAACATTTTTGCGGCGGCCGGTTGCGCCTCCTGTCACACGGCACCGGATGACGCATCCGGGCTGCTTTCCGGCGGTCAGGTGTTTGCGACCGCTTTTGGCAGCTTCGTGGCGCCCAATATTTCGCCCAATCCTGACCAGGGGATTGGCAATTGGACTGATCTGGAACTCGCCAGCGCCATCGTGAACGGTACGTCACCACAGGGCAGCCACTATTATCCCGCCTTCCCCTACAGCGCGTATAACAAGGCAGAGATGCAGGATGTCGTTGATCTGATCGCCCATTTGCGCAGTCTGCCGGCCTCTGACGTACCCAGTCAGCCGCATGACGTCGGCTTTCCTTTCAACATCCGGCGCAGCATTGGTGGCTGGAAACTGCTGTTCACCAGGAAAGATTGGGTCTTGCAGGATGCGGCGACCTCGCAGCTCAGCCGGGGCCGTTATCTGGTAGAGGCGCTGGGACATTGCGCCGAATGTCACACGGCACGGAATGTGCTCGGCGGGTTGCAGCGGGATCTGTGGATGGCTGGCGCGCCGAACCCATCGGGCGAAGGGCGTATCCCTAACATCACGCCTGCCGGGCTACTTTGGTCGGAGGATGAAATTGCGTCGTACCTCAAATCGGGATTCACACCGGATTTTGATACAGCTGGTGGCGAAATGGCCGCTGTGATCCGCAATACCAGCCAGCTTAGCGATGACGACCTTGCCGCCATTGCAGCTTATCTCAAGGCGATCCCGGGCATTGAGGAATAATCAGACGGCACCCAGCTTTTTCAAACGGGCGGCCCGCAGCTGCGCGAAATCATCCCCCGCGTGATAGGATGACCTGGTCAGCGGGGTTGCCGACACCATCAGGAAACCCTTGCCATACGCCGCCTTTTCATAGGATACGAATTCGTCAGGGGTGACGAACCGATCGACCGCATGGTGCTTGGGGGTCGGTTGCAGATATTGGCCGATGGTCAGAAAATCGATATCCGCCGCGCGCATATCTTCCATGACCTGAATAACCGCTTGGCGGTCTTCGCCCAACCCGACCATGATGCCCGATTTGGTAAACATGGTTGGGTCCAGCTCTTTGACCCGCTGCAAAAGGCGCAGCGAATGAAAATAACGGGCACCGGGCCGCACCTCTGGATAGAGACCGGGAACAGTTTCAAGATTGTGATTAAACACATCCGGTTTCGCTGCAACAACGGTTTCCAGCACGTCCGGATCACAACGGATGAAATCCGGTGTCAGAATCTCGATGGTCGTGCCGGGGGATTGGCGGCGGACGGCGCGAATTGTCTGGGCGAAATGCTCTGCCCCGCCATCCTTGATATCGTCGCGGTCAACGGATGTGATCACCACATGGTTCAGACCCAGTTTCTTGACCGCATCGGCCACGCGACCGGGTTCGAAAACGTCCAGCGCCTCTGGCGGCTTACCGGTGGCAATATTGCAGAAGGTGCAAGCGCGGGTGCAGACCTCTCCCATGATCATCATCGTGGCGTGGCCCTGGCTCCAGCATTCACCGACATTGGGGCAACCGGCCTCTTCACAGACAGTGACAAGCTTATGTTCGCGCATGATGTTGCGGGTTGTCTTGTAGCCTTCGGATGTCGGCGCCTTGACCCTGATCCAATCCGGTTTCTTTGGCTGGGCATTATCCGGGCGCCGTTGCTTTTCCGGATGACGCTGGGCTGGGATTTTCAGATCGCGCGCAGTCATATCGAACTCCATTGAACTGATGCCATACCTAATACGGGCGGGACGCATTGTCCAACGACCACGCCCCGCGCATAGCGGGGCTGCGGGATCTGCATAGTTCAAATGATATTCAAGACGAACACAACCATAACGAGTATTCGTCAGCCGATCATGGGACCATACTTGCCTTGCGTGTCCTCATAATGGCGCTTCAATCGCTGTAACGCAATCCGTAGCACAATCTTGCCCGATCTGGCCGACCACCCCATCGACTTTTCGGTCTGCTCTAATCCTTCCAAGTAGCAGCAACAGCGCAATGCAACATCGCCAAGGCCGGGACCAAGATCCGACAGCGCATCGGCAACACGGCCCCGTGCAGCAATCGAACCTGCCGGGCCATCGACGTCCTGATCGACCTTTTCACCCGTCACAAACGCCTCCCAGCTTTCCACGGGATCAAGCCCCACTTGCGCCAGTTCGTAATCTTCGCGCAGCCGCTCGCCCGCAGCCACCAGATCGCGTTTCAGGAATGGGTCACCATCGCGGTCCTTACGGCGGGCCAATCCGATCAACGGGCTTTCCGTGGCATAATAACGGGCGGGCTGGCGCACGGTGCCTTCGATCTCGGTCAGGTTCCACGCGGCATCGCTGTCAAAACTGGCGCGCTTCTCGGCAAACCCGCTGGCGCGGTTTTCATCTTCTGCCGTCAAGCGGCGTAACGCAGAACGACCTGTATTTGTTATGAAATAACGGGCAACGCGCATTTCTGGATCGGGACAAGTGATCCAATCTTTCAACGCCATCGCCTGTGCGATTTCACGATCCACGACAGCGGTACGCAGCTGTTCACCTTCATTCGTCTCGCGGACAACAACAGATGTCTCCATCTCCTTGGCGACGGCCAGCACCGCGCCTTGTTCGCATAACCTGCGCAGAATGCGTTTGGCTTCTTGATCAATCCGAGATTGCGTCAGGCCAGCATTCTGCTCCATATCACCTTTCCAGCACTCAATATTCATCGTTTCCTTTTCCCTTTTTTGGTCCGTGTCACATGCGGAAACTTTGGCAGAGAGCGATCTGAGGGCAGCATCAATCAACGGGTCATCACGCCGCCCTTCAAACCGGCGCACTTGACGAAGAACCGTGGATGGATGGCAATCGCTTGCACGGGCAACCGCCCGGATCGACAATCCAGACTCCGTGTGCTCCAGATAGTGACGAACGGCTTGAGGCACCCAACGCGGCAGCATATCTACGTGTTCGGATCCCTCTAGTGCAGTCATCTCACTCGTCCCTTTACCAAAATTCCCAACACGCAAGAGCAGTTCACCGACAAAGTCAGCGCAACAACAACTCAACTTATGCGTGTTTGGTTACCCAAATGTTAACGACTTGTTTCGTCCGTCAACTATTCTTTCGAAAAGATAAACAAATCTGAGAGCAGCGTGCTTAACTAATGGTGTTTAGGCAACACCCTCCAGACATGTGTCAACCTCCAGACGACTCACCTCTGCCTGAAAGGTTTACATATGCTTGATATCAACACACGACTGGCCACGCTCACACGCCCCACATTGCTGGCGCGCGCCGCACGATTTGGCGTCGATGACTATCGTCGCAACACACATCTCGCACGGATTTTCCAAAGCGAGGATTTGCCGCGCCATGCCGAGGCATTGATGCGCCTCTTCGAAATTGAGGCTGAAATGGAAGACGCCCGCCAAGAAAAATCCGGAAGCTACCGGCCCGCGCGCCATGTTGAGTTGCTGATCGCCATCGCGGGTGAGGCTCGGTTGATGCGAGCCACCGCGATCGCATCAATCAGGTAAAGGCATCCGGCATACTGGCTTTCTTATCGGCCACATAGGCACGCAGCCGCGCTTCGATTTCTGGATCAAGCGCGGGTTGCTGATAGGTGTCCAACAGTTTCTTAACTCGTGCGGTGGCGAGCGTTTGGGTATCGCGCGCGCCTTCTTCATCCCAAGTCTCGAACGGCTTGTAATCAAGCAAGTCTGACCGCCAGAACGCCGTCTTGAAATTAGCCTGCGTATGCGCGCAGCCCAGATAATGACCACCAGGACCGACCTCGGCAATGGCATCCATTGCCTGTCCGTTTTCAGAGCTGTCCACACCCTTGGCAAAATGGTGCAACGTTCCCAGCTGATCGGCATCCATGACGAATTTTTCGAAAGAAGCGACAAGCCCGCCTTCCAGCCAGCCGCAGGAATGCAACATGAAATTGACGCCGGAGAGCAGGCCCATTTGCAGGCTGTTCGCCGTTTCATAGGCCGCCTGAGCATCAGGCAGTTTTGACCCACAGAACGACCCGGCGGACCGGTAAGGCAGGCCCAAACGGCGGGCCAACTGCCCCGCGCCATAGGTGATATGGCTCGCCTCTGGCGTCCCAAAGGTCGGCGCGCCTGAGTTCATATCAATTGAGGTCACGAAGGTGCCCATGATCACGGGCGCACCCGGACGGATCAGCTGTGAATAGGCGACACCGGCCAGAACCTCTGCAAGAACCTGCGTCAGTGTCCCCATGACTGACACCGGCGCCATCGCGCCGCCCACAATGAATGGGCTGATGATCGAGGCTTGATTGTTTTTCGCAAATACCTCCAGGGCACCCATCATGATACTGTCAAATGTCAGGGGGGAGTTGATGTTGATCAGCGATGTCATCACCGTGTGATCCTGCACGAACTCCTTACCGAACAGAATCTCGCACATTTCGACCGAATCCTGCGCACGGCTGGGTTCTGTCACAGACCCCATGAAGGGTTTGTCGCTATAGATCATATGGGTCAGCAGCATATCCAGATGCCGCTTGTTGACGGGCACATCCGTCGGTTCGCAAACCGTACCGCCGGAATGATGCAGCCATTTCGACATATAGCCCAGCTTCACGAATTTCTCGAAATCCGCCATCGTGGCATAGCGACGACCGCCTTCGGCATCGCGGACAAATGGCGGGCCGTAGACAGGGGCGAGGACAAGGCTCTTACCACCGATTTCGACATTGCGTTCGGGATTGCGGGCATGCTGGGTAAAAGTCGACGGTGCTGTCGCGCACAGCTTACGAGCCAGCCCGCGTGGAATACGGGCACGCTCACCATCAATCTCGGCACCGGCCTCTTTCCAGCGGGCCAGAGCCTCGGGGTTGTCTACGAAATTGACCCCGATTTCGGCCAGCACTGTCTCGGCATTCGTCTCCACCAGATCAAGCGCCTCGTCTGTCAGCACTTCGTAATTGGGCACATTGCGTTCGATATACTTGGCCGTTTCAACACTCACAGCCGTCCGTTCCGCACGGCGGGCCGCGCCGCCCCCACCGCGTGCGCGGCGTCCCGTTTTCACTGGTGCATCCGACATGATCATCCCTCCGGCAAATACTTGGCCTGTTCTTACCCCCGGCACAGGAATGACCTTGCCGTTTTTGCGCCACCTGCGACGCAAAAGCGACATTGGCCTCTCTTGCGCCGCATTCCCAAGCAGCTATAGAGGCCCCATGGAACAGAATACCCACGAACGCCTTCTTATCATCGATTTCGGCAGTCAGGTGACCCAGCTTATCGCGCGTCGCCTGCGAGAGCTGAATGTCTACTGTGAAATTCACCCTTATCAGAATGTCTCGGACACGTTCCTGACGGAATTTGCACCCAAGGCGGTGATCCTGTCAGGCGGCCCCGACAGCGTGACACGCGAAGGATCACCGCGCGCGCCAGACAAGCTTTTCGATATGGGCATTCCGGTTCTGGGCATCTGTTACGGCCAGCAAACGATGATGACCCAACTGGGCGGCAAAGTGGTCAGCGGACATGGCACCGCCGAGTTTGGGCGCGCCTTTGTAACACCGCAAGGCAAGCTGCAACTGCTTGAAGGCTGGTTCGCCACCGACAAAGAACAGGTCTGGATGAGTCATGGCGACCATGTCTCTGAAATCGCGCCCGGTTTCGTGGTCTACGGGACATCACCCAACGCACCCTATGCCATCACGGCGGATATCGCGCGCAACTTCTACGCCGTACAATTCCATCCAGAGGTGCACCACACCCCCAACGGCGCGAAGCTGTATGAAAACTTCGTCCGACTGGCCGGGTTTAGCGGTGACTGGACCATGGGCGCCTATCGTGAACAGGCTATTGCCGCGATCCGTGAACAGGTTGGAGACAAACAGGTGATCTGCGCACTCTCCGGTGGTGTGGACAGTTCCGTCGCCGCCGCCCTTATCCACGAGGCGGTGGGCGATCAACTGACCTGCGTCTTTGTCGATCACGGCCTGCTGCGATTGAACGAGGCGGAAGAGGTCGTTGGCATGTTCCGCGACAACATGAACCTGCACGTGATCCACGCCGAAGAACAGGATCTGTTTCTTGGCGAACTCGAAGGGCAGTCAGACCCCGAAACCAAGCGCAAGATCATCGGCAAACTGTTCATCGACGTCTTTCAGAAATACGCCAACGGGATCGAGGGGGCAGAATTCCTTGCCCAGGGGACCCTTTATCCCGATGTCATCGAAAGCGTCAGCTTTTCCGGCGGACCGTCTGTGACGATCAAAAGCCACCACAATGTGGGCGGGCTGCCGCAAAAAATGGGTTTGAAGCTGGTTGAGCCGCTGCGCGAGCTTTTCAAGGACGAAGTGCGCGCCCTTGGCCGCGAACTCGGCCTGCCCGCAAGCTTCATTGGCCGCCATCCCTTCCCCGGCCCCGGTCTGGCGATCCGTTGTCCAGGCGAGATTACCCGCGCCAAGCTTGATATTCTGCGCAAGGCTGACGCCGTCTATATCGACCAGATCCGCAAGCACGGGCTCTACGACGATATCTGGCAGGCATTCGTGGCCATCCTGCCTGTGCGGACGGTTGGTGTGATGGGCGACGGGCGCACCTATGATTATGCCTGCGCTTTGCGGGCGGTTACATCTGTGGATGGGATGACAGCCGATTATTACCCGTTCAGCCATGAATTCCTGGGTGAAACGGCCACGCGCATCATCAATGAGGTGCCGGGGATCAACCGGGTGACCTACGACATCACCAGCAAACCGCCCGGTACGATTGAATGGGAATAATCAGGTCGGGCGCAACAGGTTGTCGTTGATGACTTGCTGGCTGTTGGTCAACAGATCGCGCCGGTCACCGCTTGCCATGAAGCGATAGAACGGCGTCTGGGTCCATGCCTGTTCAGCGGCGGCGCGGGCCTGCGCGGAACGGCGTTCTTCCATCCAAGCGCGCGCAGCATCAGCACGCATCGAACTTGGCACACCCGACAATGCCGCAAAAGGATCGCTGCGTCTGCCGCCTGATTGCGCATCACCGACGGCCTCAATCATGACGGGCAATACCGCTGTGGCCAGCTTGCCACCAATATCGCCCAAAATGCGCTCGGCCTGCTGACCGCCCAATTCCTGTATCAGCTGACTACGCAGGGTTTCGGTAAAGGGCCGGGTATTTGATCCGGGCGTCAGATAACTCAGCGCGGCATTGCGCACCACGGTATTGGCCGTTGTATGCAGCGTAAACACCACCTGCGCGGTGCGACTGGCCCCCGGGGGCAATCCCATCAGGCTTGAGGTAAAGGCGAAATTCGCACTGGCCAGACCGGCAATGGCGCTGCCTGAATCTTCCCATGTGCCGACGCCCTGAAACACACTACCCGCAAACCGTGCAGCCATCGCGCCGCCAAGGCTCAAACTGCCAGAGGCCGCAGCAACCGGAATGCAGCACATGAAAATGATACCCGAAATGTCACGCACCAGACGCAAGCCAGTCAGCGTGTTTTCCGCCATGGTTACACGTTCATCAACCTGATGCATATTGTGAGAGGTAACGCGCCGGAACTGGGCTTGGGACTGGTCCTGCAATTGTGGAATCTGTTCGTATTTTGCGGCAAGAAATGTAACAGCAGACCGGCCATCCGCCACAACCAACGAATTGAAGGCCGCCCCCTGCTCGTCATAAAGCCGTTCGCGCCAACGTCGGAATTTTCCAACATCATGGTGGATCTCCTGCATGCTACTGCTGTCGGTCGTGACCCGAAGTGACATGACGTGGGATTTTGCCTGCGCCCATTGGCGCAAAATCTGCAAGCACCCGTCATAGTTAATCTGCCACTCGGTGCCCTGCGCGTCGGTGAATGTCGTCATAAAATATCCTTCCAGCAACGGGGCACTTAATCATCAGCCCCGGCAAGCCCAATTAAATGACGAATAATCCCGTTTGCCTAGTCAGAGAATCCAGAGGTTTCGGGGTTTTTTAGGGCCATAATTAACAAATCTGCAGGTAATTCGCCCACTTTGCAGCCGGCCAGCGATCCCGATTGACCACGCTGAAACCAGATGTCGCGCTGGGCAAGCCCGATACTGACCCGTGGCCCAACCCGCAACGGGTCGCGCCCCCAATGGGTGCCGGCAAACGGCTCTTGCCCCATCCAATCTGTCAAGCGGGCGGGGGCCAGGCCAGCTCTTGCGAACAGAAAGCCTGCCACACAATCGACCTGCCGCGCCACCAATCCGCGCAACATTTGCTCCTCGTCCCGACGCGCCCTGATCTGCCCTAGCGCAAGATCTTCTACCCCATGCTGGACCTGCACAGCATGCCCGTAAAGATGCGCGACCAGATAGGCCGCTTCTGGCCGGGTGGCCGCAGACCGCGTGATGAAGATGATGTTGCGGGTCGTGCAATAGGCGACATCACGGTTCACAGCCCGATCCGCGCCGCATTGCCCGGCGATCGCATCCACCATCTGAATACGTGGCATGCGATCAAATGCTGCACTGGCAGCGCGGGCAGTATCAGCCACCGGATCGGCAAGCGTGGCCGTGGCACTGAAAAGGCAAAGTAAAGCCCACAGAACACTTTTCATATCGCCCCCGGTTCCCGTGTGAATAGGGTTGCAAATTTCGGCACAACATCCCCTACTCCGCCCATGATGAAACACATCCTTCCCGTGCTGGCAACGCTGCCTGCCAGCGGCCTGGCCGCACCTTTGCCGCCGCTGGCCTGTCACGGGGATACACCCGACTGGGCATTGACGCTGGCTGAGGAAACAGCGCAATTCACGTTCCAGCGGGAAAGTCAGATGACAATTCCGCATCAGACTAGCGCCGAAGGCCGCGATTGGCCAAAGGCGGTGACCCTGATCAGTCGCAATGACACCGCCATCGTGATTATCGACAATCTGGCCTGCAACGAGGCGCCCTATACCGTCCATGTTCTGACACAGCGCGGCCAGACCCCGATCCTGTTGACCGGTTGCTGCACGGCAATGGAATGAACAACACCCTGAAAGCGGCGCTGTGGATGATCGGGGCGATTGTGGCCTTCACCAGCATGGCGGTGGCGGGTCGCGTGGTCAGCGCCGAATTGAACACATTCGAAATCATGTTCTATCGTAGCCTGACGGGGATCGCGATCGTCGTCAGCATCACATGGTTTGTGGGATCACTGGGCCAGATTGGCAGTAACAAGCTTGGCCTGCATGTCACACGTAACCTGTGCCATTTCGCTGGGCAGAACCTATGGTTCTACGCGATCACGATGATTCCGCTGGCGCAGGTCTTTGCGCTGGAGTTCACGACGCCGATCTGGGTGATTCTGCTGTCGCCCCTGTTTTTGCAGGAACGGATCACCGCTATCGGTCTTTTCAGCGCTACCTTGGGCTTTATCGGTATTCTAATCGTGGCGCGCCCTGACCCTGCAACGCTCGACCTCGGTATTCTGGCCGGTGCGTCCTGTGCCATTTGCTTCGCACTGACGGCCATTTTCACCCGCAAACTGACGCGAACCGAAAGCATCACGACGATCCTGTTCTATCTGACGGTCCTGCAAGCCGGGTTCGGGGCCGTCTGCGCATTGATCTACGGGAGCGGCCAGATCGCCGTGCCATCCATGGAAGCGTGGCCTTGGGTCATCCTGATCGGCATCGCCGGGCTGCTGGCGCATTTTTGCCTTACACAGGCGTTGTGTATCGCACCGGCCAGTGTGGTCATGCCCATCGACTTTGTGCGTTTACCCGTCATCGCAATCGTCGGCGCGCTGCTTTACAATGAACCAATTGATGCACTTGTCTTCATCGGCGCCGGGCTGATCTTTCTGGCCAATTACGTCAATATCACACGCGGACAACGTGCATAATCATTTTTGATTTTCTCAAAAGTTGCGCGACTCGGCTAGCTAGTGCATTTTTGTAACGTAGCGACCCGAGGCATTTTGTGACGTGGCGTCAAGAATTGACGCTTCGGTAACGCGGTCTTTAGGGTCGATCGCACACCTAAATATTCATGACAGGGATGAGGACATGAAAAACACATTGACGGCAGGCGCAGCGCTGTTGCTGACGACAGCGGCGGTTCATGCGGGAGGCATTGATCGCACAGGAAACCCCTATTCGGTATTGTTCGAAGACGGGAATTATGCCCAATTATCATTTTCATCCGTGACACCGGAAGTTTCCGGCGACTACCCTGCCCTTCTGGGCGGTGGATCGACGGATAATATGGCAGGTAGCTACCTGTCGTTCGGTGCTGCGGTAAAATACGCGGTAAACGATCAGGTTGATCTGGCGCTGTTTATCAATCAACCATATGGCGCTGATGCGGATTATACTGCGGGACCTTATGACGGTTTGTCCGCGGTTTGGGAAAGCACACAAATTGCCGTTGTCGCAAAATACCAGACCAATGACGCCGTATCGGTTTATGGTGGCGTGCGCGCAATCCAATCCAAGGCCGAGATTGAAATCCCCGCAGCCCTGACCATGTCCCTGCCATACAGTGCCGAAACCGAAACGAACACGCAGTTTGGCTACGTTCTGGGCGCGGCATATGAAAAGCCGGAAATCGCATTGCGAGTATCACTGACATACGAAAGTGGTGTCACACATGATTTCGACACCAGTGAAACCTTCGGTGGGGTTCTTAATCGCGACAGCGAAACCGATATCGAAATCCCTCAGACGGTCTCGCTCGATTTTCAAAGCGGCATTGCTGCCGACACATTGCTCTTTGGCTCGTTGCGCTGGTCGGAATGGTCCGTATGGGAAGTCCGCCCGTCGCTCTATGAAGATAACGCTGGTGACCGCGTGACCGGCATCGACGATGACGTGTTCACCTACCGTATTGGCCTGGGCCGCAAGATCAACGATGAACTCTCGGTATTTGGCCGCGTCACATATGAAGCCGGCAATGGTGATGAGGCGTCGCGCCTGGCACCGACCGACGGGTCAACAAGCATTGGCTTGGGTGGAAACTACACGATGGGCGATGTCGAATTCACAGGCGGTATTGAATATGCAATGCTCGGTGATGCGACAGATGGTTCCGGCGTAGAGTTCGAAGACAACACCGCACTCGCCGTTGGTCTGACAATCGGCTACAGCTTCTAAATCGAAGCGTGATTGACACAAAAGCCCCGCCCATCCGGCGGGGCTTTTTCTTTGAGAAAACGCATGATCCGGGTTGCGCATTTCGTGTTGAACGGATCAATTCGCCGCATGGCACCTGCTCAAAAAACCATATCGCCCCGCGCGTGGGCTGAACTTTTCCTTCTCAGCCTGATCTGGGGGGCGTCGTTCCTGTCCATCCGGATCGCGCTGGATGAAATCGGGCCGCTGACCTCGGTCGCGCATCGCACAGGCTGGGCCATGTTGATCCTGTGGATCTATATCGCGCTGCGCCGTCTGCCCGTGCCGCGCAGCCTGCGTATCTGGGGGGCCTTTCTGGTGATGGGTTTTTTGAACAACGTGATCCCTTTCAGCCTGATGGCCTGGGGGCAGTTGCATATCGAAACCGGGCTGACATCAATCTTGAACGCAGCCACCGCGATATTCGGCATCCTCGCTGCCGCACTGTTTCTGGCGGATGAACGGCTAACCGCGCGCAAAGCTATTGGGGTTTCGTTGGGTTTCTTTGGGGTTGCCACAGCCATCGGCCTTTCTGCATTGACCCAATTCGATATCCGCTCATTGGGCCAACTGGCAGTCATTGGCGGCACGGTCAGCTATGCTTTGGCTGGCGTCTGGGCGCGCAAGACATTGCGGGGCCTGTCGCCACAGGTCGCAGCAGCGGGCATGTTGACCGGTTCCAGCCTGATCATGATACCAGTGGCATGGATCGTCGAAGGCCCGATCAGCCTGTCCTTGCAGCCGCAAACCTGGGCTGCGATCGGCTATTACGCGGCCATCGCGACCGCCTTGGCCTATCTGCTGTATTACCGGGTCCTGGATATGGCGGGCAGTGGCAATCTGATGCTCTGCACCTTGCTTGTGGCACCCGTGGCCATCATCCTTGGGGCCGTCGTATTGGACGAGGAGCTGCCGCTGCGCGCCTTCACCGGGTTTGGATTACTGGCGCTTGGCCTGATCATTATCGACGGACGCCTGTTCAAATCGATCCAAAACCGCATGGGCCGCGCGTAGCCCCGGCGGTTCACCACCCTGCCCCAGACGCTGCATGGTCAATGCCATGGCATCCTGCTGATCTCCGGGATTGTCCACCACATGCAGCACGGCATCGGCAATTGGCCCGGGCTGGCAATCCTTGCCAATAAACTCCGGGACGGTCCGGGTTTCGCTGACCAGATTGACCAATGTGACAGTATCGACCCGCAGCATGAACCCGATGATGATCCGGCTCAGCCACGCCATGTCATACGCGATGACCATCGGCGTGCCATTCGCCGCCAGTTCCAGCGATACCGTGCCCGATGCCGCCAAAGCCACATCCGCCCGTCTAAAATGCGCCAACCGGGTTTCAGCGCCCGGCTCCAGCACGGTCACCGGCACGGGCCAATCTGCCACCTTCTCGCGCACCAGATCACAAACGCCAGAGGTTGTCGGAATGACAAATCGCGCATCCGGCAGCTTTGCCGCAACCTGGGCAACAGCCAGCCCAAAACACGCTGCCAGCCGCGAAACCTCACCCTTGCGGCTGCCGGGCAGGACCAGAACCACCGTGCCATCCAGCCCCAACGCGGCGGCCTCATCATCTGTGGCCACAGGTTCCGCCACCACCGGATGACCCACAAAATCGCAATCCATGCCAGCGGCCTGCATATAGGGCGGCTCAAACGGAAACAGCGCCAATACGTGATCAATATGGCGCGCCATCTTGGCTGCGCGTCCGGGGCGCCAGGCCCAAACGGTTGGGGCGACATAATGCACCGTGCGGATGTCGCTGACCGCCTTGACCAGCCGGGCAACGCGCAGGCAGAAGTCTGGACTATCAATGGTGATCAGGATGTCAGGCCGTGTTTCAATGACGGCATCAGCCATCTGCCTGATACGGGCTTTCAACGCGCGATATTTGGGCAGGATCTCGGCCAGCCCCATCACGCTCAACTCATCCATCGGAAAACGGCTGACCAGCCCTTCTGCCTGCATCAACGGACCACCGACACCATCGAATGCCACGTCAGGGCGCAGGGATTTCAGCCCCGCCATCAAGGCCGCCCCCAACTTATCGCCAGAGGCTTCGCCCGCGATCACAAACACCCTCATGTGGCAGCCCTTTGACGAACCCAAAGGAACATCTGATGGGCATCCAGCACCCGTAGAACCTCCGGCAGGTCCAGCACCATCACGCCACCCGCTTCAATCACGATACCGGCCATATCGGCGCTGGCGGCAGCTTGTGCTGTGGCAGGGCCGATCAGCGGCAGATCGGCACGGCGATCCTGATCGGGCTTCGGGGCCTTGAACAGAAAACCGCCCGGCACCTGCCCCGCCTTGGCAATCATCGCATCAGTCCCGTCCTGATCCTCGGTTATCACAACGCGACGGTCGGCAACAATACATGCTTGCCCTTGGTCGGCCTCACCCATCGCGGTCAGACAGGCATCAGCGACGACAACAGCATCGGTATCAACAGGCGGCAACTTGGTCAGTACACCGGCAGCGGGCAACAGGTCTGGCGCGATCGCATGGGCGGGAACCACGGTGAACCCGGCATCTTCCATCAAAGCTATAATGACGCGCAGCGCCCCATCATCGCCCTTGGCCATGGCCGCCTGCACCTTTGGGATCAACGGGATCGTGGCGGCATCAATCAAGCCGGGATCAATCTGCGGGCGTTTCACGGCTCCCGCCATGCAGATCCGGGTCACACCACGCGCCACCAAATCCGCCAGAAAACTGCCCAGCTGTTCCAGCCGAAAGGTAACATCAACATCCAAGGCGGGCAAAAAGCCGTCCAATGCACAGATCAAAGGACGTTCCGGCGAGCGGGCAACCAATGCCGGGGGCAAATCACCCGTACCTGCAATCAGAGCCAGCATCAGCCGGGGGTGAGAAAGTTGCGATCAGTGTCGCCCAGAATGAAATCGACCATCTGCTGTACATAGGCACTGTCGCTTTCATCCGCCAGACGATGCGCGCGATCCTGGAACGTGCCCTCGCCATCCTTGAGCATCTGGAACGCGGCGCGTAATGCAGTGATATCCGCGCGCGGCACACCTTTGCGCTTCAGCCCGACCAGGTTCAGACCATCAAGCACCCCGCGCGGCCCCTGCACCAAACCATGCGGAACCACATCCTTGGTGACCATGGTGACAGCACCGATAATCGCGCCCTGCCCGATGCGAACCCATTGATGAACGCCGCAAAGACCACCGACAATCACGTCATCCTCGATCACGCAATGGCCCGCAATGGCGGATGAATTGACGATAATCACCCGGTCGCCAATGGTCGCATCATGGGCGATGTGACAGCCGGCCATGAACAGGCCATCATCACCAATGCGGGTTTCGCCGCCGCCCTTGCCGGTGCCGGTGTTCATCGTGACATGTTCGCGGACCCTATTGCGGGCGCCAATGCGCAGGCGGGTCTTTTCACCGTCAAATTTCAAATCCTGCGGGATTTCCCCGATGACCGAAAACGGAAAGATCACCGTCTCATCGCCAATATGGGTATCGCCGGTCAGCACCACATGGCTTTTCAACACAACACCTGCGCCAAGGACAACCTCTGGCCCAATGGTACAGAAGGGGCCAATCGTGCAGCCCTCACCGATGACAGCGCCATCATCGATAATTGCCGAAGGGTGAATACCCGCCATCAGCCCTGCAAATCCATCATCGCGGTAAATTCAGCCTCTGCGGCCATCTCGCCTTCGACCTTGGCCACGCCCTTGAATTTCCAGACCTTGCCGCCGGGCTTGCCACGGGTCGTTTCGACATGCATTTCCAGCACGTCACCGGGCACCACCTTGCGGCGGAATTTGCAGCCATCGATTGCCATGAAATAGACCAGCAGATTGCCCTCTGTCAGCCCAAGCGAGGCACCAACCATCACGGCGGTGGTCTGGGCCATCGCCTCAACAATGGTGACACCGGGCATGATCGGGTTGCCGGGAAAATGGCCCTGAAAATGCGGTTCGTTCATCGTGACATTCTTGATGCCAGTAGCGGATGTCGTGCCGTCAATACTGTGGACCTTATCAACCAGCAAAAACGGATAACGATGTGGTAGGATTTTCTGGATCAGCTGGATGTCAGCTTCGGTCACCGGCTCGGTCATGGCAAAGGCAGCTCCTTGTTATTCCTGCGGTTCTCAGGCCGCTTGACCTCCTCAGTAGCAAGGCAGGCGCAGCCGGGCAAGCATGGGCTATCGCCGGCCGTCACCCAGTTGGGCATCAACCCGCACGATCACATCATCGGTGATATTGGCGGACCGGACCGACAGGACAACATTGCGCTGCTCCAGCACGATCGAGGCGCCCCGTTCCAGCATCACATTGGCTACGATGCTTTGCACCTGTTCTTCGAACCGGGCACGGGCATCAGCACGCATCGCCTGCAACTCAACTGTTTTGGCATCGCGGGCGCTGCGCACCTCCTGCACCTTGGCGTCAAAGGCTTCCGCCTCCGCGCGAAACGCCTGTGGGGCCATGTCCGGGCGGCGCTGTGTCAGGCTCAATTCCTCGTTGCGCAGGGTTTCGGCGATCCGGTCATTTTCGGCCTGCACGGCGGCAACCTCTGCCGCAAGATCGGCCTCGATCCTGCGACCATACAGTGTCTCGGTATATAGCCGGTCGCTGTCCACGATCAGAACCGATGAGGATCCTTCCTGCGCGGCCGCTGGCAGTGCCAGCAGCAACCAGAACAGGATCGCCGCCAGTGCCCGCATCAGAAGCTTGTCGAAATAGTCACGTCAAACGCTTTGGTTTCATCGCGATCCTGCGCATCCAAGGCTTCGGTGAAGTTAAAACGCAATGGTCCGATCGGCGTGGTCCAGAAGATCGACACACCAGCAACCGTGCGGGTGATCGCATCATCGTAGATCACGGCCTCACCAAAGGTCTCACCAACATCCCAGACCGACCCATAGTCAATAAAGGCACCACCGGTGATCCCGTATTCGGTTGGCAGTCCTAGCGGGAATTCTGCCTCAAGGCGGGCCACGGCAAACGCATTGCCCCCCAGCGCATCATCGGTCGCATCATCACGGGGGCCAATACCACCGGCCTCAAACCCCCGCATCAAGCGGCTGCCAAGGAAGAAACGGTCAGTCACCCGGCTGTCGCCGTCCTGATAGTTCAGCAGCCCACCCTCGACAGTGGCGCGCAGTGTGACTTCCTCGTTCAGGATTTTTGTTTCGGCCCCGGCCAAGGCTGTGGTCTTGATGAATTGCGAATCGCCGAACCCGAACTCTTGCCCAAAGCGAAGCAGCACACCGGCATTCGGATTCAACCCGGTCCGACGGGTATCATAGCTATAGGTATAACCAAGCGAGCTGTTGGACACGCGACCTTCGTCCGCTTCGTTCTGAATGATCTGGCTGGCACTGGCGGACACATCCGTCAGGTCCGTGAACTCATAGGCGTAATAGACGGTCAGACGCCCATTTTCGCTGACAGGGAAACGTAAGGATGGGCTGATCCGCAGCGTGTCGGTGTCATAAAGGGCGTTTTCATTGTCCGTGGTGCGATAGGACAGATCAAAACCAAAACGCAGATCACGGCCCAGGAATGCCGGTTCGGCAAAGCTGAAACCAAGACGGCGGTTGCTGCGGGCGGTTGAAAACTCAAAGCTTAGGCGCTGACCGCGCCCCTGGAAATTGCTTTGGCGATACGAAGCAAGCAAACCAGCACCAGTATCGGTGTTGTAGTTGGCCCCGAACGAAAGGGTGCCGGTTGGCCCCTCTTCAACATCAACATCAATGACAACCTGATTGGGCGATGAACCTTCACGGGCATCGACAGATGCGTTCTGGAAAAAGCCAAGGCTACGAATGCGTCGGGCACTGTCACGAATTTCCCGCGGGTTGAAAGGATCTCCCTCCACAACGCGGAACTGGTTGCGGATCACGCGGTCAAGCGTCGTACCATTGCCTTCGATATCGATCCGTTCGACAAAGATGCGCGGACCGGGCACCAGCACATATTCGACGTTCAACTGCAGGGCACGGTCATTGCGGGTGATCCGTGGATCAACTTGCAGGAAATTGATGCCACGCTGATTGGCAAGGCGTTCAATCCGGGTGATATCGGTTTCGATCGGAACAGGGGAATAGGTCGCACCGGTGCGCAGACGCAAAGCGCGCTCAAACTCCGCAGCATTCACGCCGGGGATTTCACTGCGGATCGACACGTTACCAATGGTGAATTTCTGGCCTTCACGCAGATTGAATGTGACCAGATATGCATCACGTTCACGGGTCAGACCGACATCGACATTCTGTACCTCAAAATCCGGATAACCGCGCGAACGATAAAAATCGGTCAGCAGCTCACGATCGCGGGCGATACGTTCCGGGGAATAGGTGTCGCGGGCGATGATGCTGCGTAACAGCCCCGCCTGTTTGGTGTCCAGTACACCACGCAGGCGGCGCTCTGAATAGGTGCGGTTCCCGACAAAGCTGAGCCGCTCGATCTCGGTCACGCCAGCTTCGACCACCTCAAACACCAGATCGACACGATTGTCAGACAGGCGGATGATGCGCGGGGTTACAACCGCATTGATCCGGCCTTCCTGCGCATAGGCCTGGGTGATGGCATTGGTGTCCTGCTCGGCCTGGGTCGGGTTATAGACCCGGCGGGGCTGCGACTGGACCAACTGCATCAGCTGGGCATCCCGCAGGCGGGCGTTGCCTTCGATATTGATGCGATTGATGGTGGGGTATTCAACGACATTGATCCGCAATGTGCGGCCAACCGGGGTCACCTCGACCGTTTCAAACAGGCCAGAGGCACGGATGCGTTGTGCTGCATCGTTCAATTCGGCCGTCGACAGGGCCGCACCGCGTTCGATCCCCGCAAAAGTCAGGATCGTGCCATCGGCGACGCGCTGGTTTCCTTCGATATTGATCGCGTTAAATGCAAAGCTCTGGGCGATGGCGGCACCACCCATCCCGGCCAAAAGCAGGACAAAGCCCACCCGCCGGATCAATCTTTCGCCACGCACCCACGCACGCCCCACCACATTTTTCATTGTTGTCGCCTGTACTGCCAACCCATTTTCTACCGGAGTAGCCCGTCTGCAGCACATTGTCAAAACGAACAAACGCGCCCAAAGGCGCGTTTCATGCTATATCTGGTGATGGGATACGGTGTTAGGGCAACATGACGTAGGCACCAATATGCAAGGCGATCATGATGATCACCGCAAACCGTAACCAGTCAATGTTCAAACGCACAAGGGTGCGAAAGCCACGATATCCTGCTGTTAAGGTTTCCATATTCCCACCCTTGGGGCTGTTAAGGTTGGCTTATGATAAAATCAAATTAAGGCAAAACCGTGACGGCAGCGGCCGCAATCAGGGGCAAAGCACTGTATCGTTGAGCACGGTGAAAGACATCAGCGACAGGATCAAGGCCAGACCGACAAACATGAACACCTGCACGGCCCGATCGCTGGGCTTACGGCGCAAAACAGCCTCATAGGCGTAAAACATCAGGTGGCCGCCATCCAGCACGGGAATCGGGAACAGGTTGATCAGGCCAACCGCCGCCGACAGCGCACCGATAAACCAGATAAAACTGACCGTGCCCTGACGGGCCATGGAACCGCTGGTTTCGGCGATGCCGACGGGACCAGACAGGTTGCAGGTCGAAATCTCACCAATGATGATATGTTTTACGGCCGATATCGACGTGGACATCGTATACCATAAGCGATCAACACCAATCTGCACGGCCTCAAATGGCCCGACAGATTCCTTCATCTCTTCAAAGAAAAGCCGACCACCGATCCCGATCAGCCAGCGGGTCTCAAACCCGTCGGCAACCGGCAGGTCAACGCGACGCGGTGACAAGGTGACATCCAGCACCTCGCCCTCCCGCCAAAGTGTCAATTGCAGTGGCGCGCCGTCTGCCGCTTTGACAATCGCTTGGACCTGCGTAAATGCAAAAATCGGATCCCCGTTAATCGCCGTGATCACATCACCGATGCGCAAACCGGCATCATCGGCCGCCGAACGCGGGGTCAGGCTCGATACCAATGCTGGCATAACAAACGGGCCTTCAACCACAATTTCACGGCCGTCACGTTCAACCGCATAGTCAAGACGCGGTTCTTCGGGGACCAGGTCAACAATGCTGCCCTCACGCGCGTCAGGATCAAACGGCACGCCACCGACCGACAACAGAACATCACCTTCGCGCAGATCAGTGGCAAAACTTTCGGGCAAAGGCTGCGCCTGCCCGAATGTCAGCGGATCAGCGGTGCGGCCATCATGCATGATGATGCCGCCAAAGATGATGATCGACAGAATGAAGTTGAATATCGGCCCTGCGGCAACGGTAGCAGCGCGCGCCCATAACGGGGCCCCCAGCATCGTCTTGCGCATATCAGCGGGGTCAATCTCGCCATCAGACCCAACGCTGGCCGCATTGGCATCGCCCATGAATTTGACAAATCCACCAATCGGCAAGGCCGCCACCTGCCATTCCGTGCCACGTTTGTCAGTCCGGCTGTAAAGGACCGGACCAAAGCCGAGAGAAAACACATCCGCATGGATGCCGCACCAGCGACCGACGATGTAATGGCCATATTCATGGATCGCCACGATGACGGACAAGGCCACCACAAATGCCAGAATGGTAAAGGCGAAATTGCCGAAACTCGGCACAAATTGCATCAGATCCAAGGTCTTATCCCAACTGGCCGATGGCCTCGCCCGCGCGGATACGGGCCAGCCTGTCTGTTTCTAGTACATTATCTAGGGTGATTTCGGCATTTTGCAGCCCATCCGATGATGACATTTTGTCCATCGCTGCGGCAACCACCCTGCTCATATCAAGAAAACCAATCTCACCTGCAATAAACCCGTCCAGCGCCCGTTCCTTGGCGGCGTTGAAAACGGCACCGGACAAGCCACCCTCCTGCATCACGCGGGTGGCCAGTGCCAAGGCCGGATAACGGGCGTGATCGGGGGCCTCAAAACTTAGCGACCCGATCTTCGCCAGATCAAGCCGTTCCACCGGCAGCGCCTTGCGGTCGGGCCAGTGCAACGCATAACCGATGGCATGACGCATATCCGGCGGGCCAACATGGGCCATCAGCGCCCCATCATTGAACCCAACCATGGCGTGGATCAGGCTTTCGCGATGTATCAACACCTCGATCATATCAGACGAAACACCAAAAAACTCTTTCGTTTCAATTAACTCCATCGCCTTATTAAACATGGAGGCTGAATCAATCGTGATCCGCTGACCCATATCCCAATTGGGATGGCTGGACGCTTCGGCCAGCGTCGCATGCGCCAGTTTTTCGACCGGCCAGTCACGAAACGCCCCACCGCTGGCGGTGATAATGACCCGTTCAACGGCAACCATATCTTCGCCCACAAGGGCCTGAAACACGGCTGAATGTTCGCTATCAACCGGCAGAACAGTCGCACCGTGGTCCTTAGCACGGCCCAACAGTAACGGCCCCGCCGTCACCAACGATTCCTTATTAGCCAGCGCCAGCGTCGTGCCATGCGACAGTGCCGTCAGCCCCGGCATCAGGCCCGCAGCCCCCACAATGGCCGATAAGGCCCAATCAACCGGGCGGGTTGCCGCCTCGACAATCGCGTCGGGGCCAGCGGCCACCGCAACCGACGTGCCCGCCAATAGCGCCTTCAATTCCTCATAGCATTCGGGATAACAGGTCACCGCCAGATCGGCATTCAACCGGCGGGCATCAGCGGCCAGTTGGGTCACATTGCGCCCGCCCGTCAGGGCCACAACATCATAGGCATCGGCATTACGCGCAATCAGATCAATCGCGCTCTGCCCCACCGATCCGGTTGCACCAAACAGCGTGATCCGCCTCAAAAGGCTACTCCCGGCACGTTGAATACAACAGCGACCAGCAGCATGAACAAGGCCGCACCCAGCAAGGCATCAAACCGATCAAACAGCCCGCCATGGCCCGGGATCAGGGTGGAACTGTCCTTAACCCCCATCCGGCGTTTCAGCGCGCTTTCGGCAATGTCACCCATCTGCCCGGCAAAGCTCAACACCATGGAAATCAGGATGATCACCACACCGGCGTTGGTGAAAAGGGTAAAGATAAAGCCAACAATCCCCGCACCGATCCAGCCCGCAATCGTCCCGCTCCAGGTCTTTTTGGGGCTGACCTTGGGCCAGAATTTCGGGCCGCCCAGCGACTTGCCCGCGAAATAGCCAAAGATATCTGTGACGATGACCACCGACATCAGCCACAAAAGCCAGGTAAATCCGAAATCCATCCGAAAATGGACAAGGCCCCAGCCCGCGACCTGAATGCCAAGGGCAAAGATAAAGAATGTCTTGATCTCGGTCTTTAGTTGCGTCGCCCCGATGATCGGCACCACAAGAAACAGCAGCAGCGTCCATTGTGTATCGTTCGCCAATTGGCCGGACATCACGGATGCAACCAGCGCAGCCAGCAACATACCCTTTGTAGGTTCATCCTTGCGGATCATCATCCACAATTCCCAGATCATCACCGCGCTGACAAAGACCACCAGCATCTGAAACCAGACACCACCCAGGATGACGCCAGCGGCACCAACGACGGTCATCGCCGCACTGGATACAAGGCGGACGGTTAAATCATCCCAATTTGTCGGGTTGGGGGGCGGTGTATCCATGATCAGGCGGGCACTGCCCCAAAGCGGCGGGCGCGGCCACCGAAATTTGCTAGAACCTGCGCAAATTCATCGCGGGTGAAATCGGGCCAGAGCGTATTGACGAATTCATATTCGGCATAGGCCGATTGCCACAGCAGGAAATTCGAAATACGCGCCTCACCACTGGTGCGGATCACCAGATCGGGGTCCGGCAGCACATGGGTATCCAGGAATTTCGACAGGGTTTCGGCATCGACCTCATCATGGGTCAGACGGCCCTGCTCAATCTCATAGGCCAGACGCTTCGCCGCGCGCGTCACCTCATCGCGACCACCGTAGTTAAGGGCGACAGTCAGATGCACGCGGTCATTGTCAGCTGTCAGCAGTTCCAGTTCATCCATCAAAGTGACCAGCTTGTCATCCAGACGAACACGATCGCCAATGAAACGGACACAGACACCGGATTCAAACAAATCCTTGGCTTCGCGTTCCAGATATTTGCGAAAAAGGGTCATCAGACCGGCAACTTCGGTCTGGGTGCGCTTCCAATTCTCGGTCGAAAAAGCAAAAATCGTCAGATATTTGACCCCCAGCTCCGGGCACGCCTCCACAATCTCGCGGACGCGACGGGCACCGGCATGGTGACCAAACAGACGCGGGCGACCGCGCTGCTGGGCCCATCTCCCATTGCCATCCATAATGATGGCAACATGGTGCGGGGTGGTCTTGGGGTCGATATCCTTGGGCATAATTGCCCCCTTTTTATCCATGAATGATCAGGCGTCAGACCTGCATGATCTCCGCCTGTTTGGTCTCCAGAGTATCATCAACGATTTTTATATGCGCGTCTGTGATTTCCTGCACAGTGCTTTCCCAGAATTTCTGGTCGTCCTCGGACAGACCGTCAGCCTTGGCCTTCTTGATCTGGTCCATACCGTCTTTGCGCAGGTTGCGGACAGAAACACGCGCACTTTCGGCATAATGGCCGGCAACCTTTGTCAACTCGCGGCGGCGTTCCTCGTTCAACTCTGGGATCGGCAGCATGATGATCGTACCATTCAGCTGCGGGTTGATGCCTAAACCACTTTCACGGATGGCCTTTTCAACCTTGCCGACAAGGCCCTTGTCCCAGACATTGATGGTGACCATGCGGGGTTCGGGCACATTGACCGTGCCAACCTGATTGATCGGGGTCATCGACCCATAAGCATCAACCATGACCGGCTCCAACATCGAACCAGACGCACGGCCCGTGCGCAGCGACGCAAGTTCCATCCGCAGATTGGCGATTGCACCCTCCATACGGCGGGTCAAATCATCGGTATCAAGTTCAAAATCGTCAGACATCTTTGCTCTTCCTCATCGGGCTTTGCCCGGGTTTTCATCGTATTAAGGGAATAGCCTGCACTTGTATAGGTCAGGATATGCGGACCGTTTGTGCAGTTTTTGCGACATTCATCCGGCTAATCGCGAACAACCGTCGATGTCCCCTCGCCCGCCAGAATGCCCCGAAAGCCCCCCGGCTCATCCAGCGAAAAGACGATGATCGGCAGGGCGTTGTCGCGGGCCAGTGCGATGGCGCTGGCATCCATCACACCCAGATGTTTCTGCAATACCTCGTCATAACTGACCTGCTCGTACCGGACCGCGTCATCATGTTTGGCGGGGTCCTTGTCATAGACACCATCAACCTTGGTGCCTTTGAAAATCGCCTCGCAGGCCATTTCATTGGCACGCAGGGTCGCAGCAGTATCAGTGGTAAAATATGGGTTGCCGGTCCCAGCAGCAAAGATGCAAACCCGCTTCTTTTCAAGGTGGCGAACCGCGCGGCGGCGGATATAGGGCTCGGCGACCTCATTCATGGTGATGGCGGAAATCACCCGCGTATGAATGCCCAGTTCTTCCAGGGCCGATTGCATCGCAAGGGCGTTCATCACCGTGGCCAGCATCCCCATATAATCTGCCGTGGTGCGCTCCATCCCTTGCGCAGAGCCCTGCAAGCCCCGGAAAATATTGCCGCCACCGATCACCATGCAAATCTCGACACCCATGTCATGGACCGATTTCACCTCGCGGGCGATGCGCTGCACGGTTGGGGGGTGCAGGCCAAAGGTGGTATCGCCCATCAGCGCCTCCCCCGAAATCTTTAGCATAACCCGTTTATAGGTCGTTGTTTCGGTGTCGGTCATGGCAGCCCCCTGATGCGCAGATTATTGCCGCGCAAAATGTCGGAAAAGCGGGCGGTGTTCAATGGCCGCTTGCCCAGTTTCGGACAAAGGGGCAGTAATGGCGCGATGATCACGATCCAGCCCGATAAACCTGTCCTGATTGCGGGGCCAACCGCCTCTGGCAAATCGGCGCTTGCCTTGGCAATTGCCGAAAAACAGGGCGGCGTGATCATCAATGCCGACGCGCTGCAGGTCTTTGATGGCTGGCGGATTCTGACCGCACGGCCTGACGATGCCGATCTGGCGCGCGCGCCACACCGGCTTTACGGGCATGTGCCTTTTGATGCGGATTATTCTGTGGGGCATTGGTTGCAGGATGTCACACCGTTTCTGCGTCGGGCTGAACGGCCCATCATCGTCGGCGGTACCGGGCTCTATTTCAACGCCCTGACGCAGGGTCTGGCCGACATTCCCGCAACGCCCGACACATTACGGATGCAGGCCAATGCACTGACATTAAAAGATCTTCAATCAGCACTTGATCCAGAAACCACCGCGCGAATTGACACGCAGAACCGGGCACGGGTGCAACGGGCCTGGGAAGTGCTGCAAAACACCGGCAAGGGGCTGGCGCAGTGGCAGGACGAAACGCCGCCGCCACTCCTGCCGGCCGCCCAGGCGACCTGTATCACGCTGGACGCGCCCAAGGATTGGTTGAATGACAGGATCGCACGGCGGTTTGACATGATGCTGGACCAAGGCGCGCTGGACGAAGCAGAGGCGATGCGGCCGCATTGGAACCCAAACCAGTTATCCTCCAAAGCCATCGGAGCACAGGAACTGATCTCCTACCTACATGGTGACCTCACCCTTTGCCAGGCGCGTGAAAAGGCCATCATCGCCTCGCGGCAATATGCAAAACGGCAACGAACATGGTTCCGGTCGCGCCATAAGACATGGGATCACATCACCGCTGATCGCCCTGACATATCCGCAACACTGCGATTCGATGGAAACGCAGGCGATTGATGTAAAACGGATTTCTGCCCAGACTTGCTAAAAATCAACATTGAGGCAAAGTTGATGACCATGACAGAACTGGAACGCCCGTCAGCACTCGCGCTGACGGCACTCACCTTTGGCGGGCAGGCATCACGCTGGCGGACCGAAGCCATGCGCAGCCATGACACCGGGCGGCTGATCCATATCACCAAGGGGCAGGGCCGGATCACCGTGGCCGGACTCACCGGTGGCTACGGGCCCAATAACCTCATCTTCATTCCACCGCATACCATGTACGGGATTGAGGTAGGGCCAACGGTTTTTGGGCAAATTCTTACCCTGCCCAGCGATCAATTGCAGGAATACAACAGCCCGTTCCATCTGCGGCTGCTGGATGTGGTCAACCAAAAAGAGCTGCAAGGCCTGTTCGAAGCGATTGAACGGGAACTTCAACCCAACGGGGATCATCGGGCGGCGCTGTGTCATCTGGGACTGCTCAACATCTTTGTCGAACGGCAATGCCGCGCACAACCAACCGGCACCGCTGATCACAGACGAAACAGCGCCGCCGCCCGGCTTGTGGCGCGCTATACCGGGTTGATTGCGCAGGATTACATGCAGGATCGCAGCGTGGCCGACTATGCCGCGGCCCTGAATGTGACCCCGACCCATCTGACACGCAGCTGCAAACAGACCTGTGACCGCTCCGCACTTGGGCTGCTTAATGACCGGATCTATTTCGAAGCCTGCCGCTTGCTGCGCGACACCCCGATGCCAGTGCAGGACGTCGCCAAATCTCTGGGGTTCCAGTCCGCCGCCTATTTCACCCGCAGTTTTCAATCCAAATCCGGGCAGACACCATCCGGCTTTCGCCGCAACAAACATCCCGCTGGCAACTAGGACCAATTGTCAGGCATTTATGTAAGCGCTTTATCGTTTAGCGCTATCGGGGTTCGTTTACGACATCCAAAACGTCGTAATTGTGATATGCTTCGCAAAACCATTTGTTGACCTACACACCGAAATGTTGCGCAATGGCCCGGGACGGGATGGGGCGCCCGCGCAACAAAGTTGCTCGCAACCTCACCCAAGAAAAATAAGATGTGTCACAGGGAGAAAATAATGACGCAAAACACCAAATCTATGCATCCGGCCGCCGTGATGTACGCCGCAGAAGAAAAGGCAGGCAAACTCAGCCGCCGAGAATTCATGGCGCGTGCAACTTCGCTGGGCCTGACGGCAACAGCCGCCTACGGGCTTCTGGGGATCGCGGCACCTGCAAAGGCGGATGGGCACGCCCAGCAAGGCGGCACATTGCGGATGCAGATGGAAGTCCGCGCGCTGAAAGATCCGCGCACCTATGACTGGACCCAGATCGCCTATTACACCAATGGCTGGCTGGAGTACCTCGTTGAATACAACAATGACGGTTCTTTTGCGCCGATGCTGCTGGAAAGCTGGGAAGTCAACGATGACGCCACCCAGTACACGCTGAATGTCCGACCAGGCGTCAAATGGAATGATGGCAGCGATTTCACCGCCGAAGACGTGGCGCGCAATATCGAAGGCTGGTGCGACAAGAATGTCGAAGGCAACTCCATGGCTGGCCGCTTCGCGGTTCTTATCGACGAAGCCACAGGTAAAGCCGTCGAAGGTAGCATCGAAGTTGTTGACGCAACCACCGTCAAACTGAATCTGCCCGCCTCTGATATCTCGCTGATTGCGGGTATGGCAGATTACCCCGCAGCCATCACACCGGCTGATTTCGATCCAGAAAATATGGTGGGCAACCCTGTCGGCACCGGGCCATACAAGCCCGAAAGCCTTGAGGTTGGGGTCAAAGGCGTACTGGTACGCAACGAAGACCACGACTGGTGGGGCTATGCCGCTGGCAAAGGGGCGTATCTGGACCGGGTTGAATTCATCGACTACGGCACCGACCCATCCGCTTGGGTGGCCGCGGCCGCAGCCGACGAAGTCGACATGTTCTACGAAACCGTCGGCGATTTCGTTGACGTGGTCGAAAGCATCGGCTGGGAACGGTCCGAAATTGCATCTGCGGCGACGATCGTCATCCGGCCGAACCAATTGGCCGAAGTTGACGGCGTGATGCCTTATGCCGACAAACGGGTGCGGCAAGCGATTGCCATGGCAGTCGACAACGCCGTGTGCCTGGAACTGGGTTACGCCAACCGGGGTGAACCTGCACGCAACCAGCATGTCGGGCCAATGCACCCTGCATGGGCGGATGTGCCAGGCCTGCCCTATGATCCGGCCAAGGCGCTGGAACTGCTGACAGAGGCCGGGATGGCCGATTTCGAAATGGAAATCACCTCCATCGATGATGACTGGCGCAAGAACACCACCGACGCGGTGGCGGCACAGCTGCGGGACGCCGGGTTCAATGTAAAGCGGACAATCATCCCGGGTTCGACCTTCTGGAACGATTGGACGAAATATCCATTCTCTTCCACGAACTGGAACCACCGTCCGCTAGACACGCAGATCCTTGGTCTGGCCTACCGCTCTGGCGAGGCATGGAACGAAGCAGGCTTTGCCAATGCAGAGTTTGACGCGCTGCTGGCCGAAGCCAACGCCATCGCGGACGCTGATGCGCGGCGCGAAGTCATGGCAAAGCTGCAAACAATTATGAGCGATGAAGGCGTGACCATCCAGCCATACTGGCGGTCGCTCTACCGGCATGCAAAGCCAGGTCTGGTCGGCTGGGATATGCACATCGCGTATCTACCACAGGTCTATAAGATGGCCTTCGCCGCTTAAATCCAAACGGGCCGCGCCAGCGATGGGGCGGCCCTTTTCACGACAGGCGGATCATCGGAAAACCGGGGCCGCCCCAAAACAATAAGCCAGGCAACGACCTGACCTAGCTCACAACAGGGGCCTTTATGGGACTGTTTATTCTACGACGCCTTGGGGTGATGATCCTCACGGCCTTATGCCTGACATTCATTGTCTTCTGGCTGACCAATCTGGGACCAAATCTCGAAAAACTGGCGAAAACCCAAGGCAACGCGCGGATGTCGGATGAGGCCGTGGTTAGCTGGCTTGAAAACCGGGGCTATTCGCAACCCCTGCCCGTCAAATACGGCCAATGGCTCGGCGTCCTGCCCGGTTACGTCATCGAAGGCACGGATAGAGAGACCCGCGCCCGCTGCGCCACCCCGGGACAGCCAATTGAAGAGGCATCATCCTTTTGTGGCATCCTGCAAGGCGACTGGGGATTTTCGACCGTCTTCAAGGACGAGGTCAGCAGCATCGTTGCAACACGGCTGGGGCTGACCGGGAAACTGATGCTCGCCGTCATGCTGGTCATGGTGCCCGGTGCCCTGATCATCGGCGTGCTGGCGGGCATGCGCGAAGGATCACGCACAGATCGCAGCCTATCGACAGTCTCCATCATCACCACGGCGACGCCGGAATATGTATCCGGTGTGATCCTGATCGCAGCCTTGGCGACAAAGGCGTTCATCGAATGGGACACGATCCCGTTCAAGGGGACGGCGACGGCGGCCATGGATGACGCCAATTTTGAAAATTTCTTCCTGCCGGTGATCACTATCGCGCTTTACGGGATGGGCTATATCGCCCGGATGACGCGAGCATCGATGACCGAGGTGATGACCGCGCAATATATCCGGACTGCCCGGCTCAAGGGGGTCAGCTTCCCCAAGATCGTGCTCAAACACGCGCTGCGCAACGCGTTGATCGCACCCTTCACGGTGATCATGCTGCAATTCCCATGGCTCCTGAACGGGGTCGTCATTGTCGAAACGCTGTTTAACTACAAGGGTTTCGGCTGGGTTCTGGTGCAGGCTGCCGGGAATAACGATATCGAGCTTCTGCTTGGTGTTTCCATTGTCTCTGTCTTCGTGGTGCTGATCACACAGCTGATTTCCGATATCGGCTATGTCTTCCTTAACCCACGCATTCGCATTTCATAAGGGAGGACAGGAACATGGAACCCCTCACCTGGACCGGCGCAGTAGGCGCATTCCTCAACCCCATCTTCGCCATCATCGTTGGGCTCTTTGTCATCGCCTTGATCGTCCAGCTTGTGCTTGGCCTCTTTGCACCGGCGATGACCCTGCAAGCCAACCCGGACGGGACATTGGCTGGGCGTGGCGGGGCACTTGGCGCAACAGAAACTGCCGGCAAGTACCTTTTTCTGGCCGTGATCGCACTCATCCTTGTCTATGTGATTGCGCCGCTCATTCTGCCCTACGGAATGGTCGGGATCATCGGCGAGATGTCGCAACGCTTCCTGCCCGTCTGGATCGCCCTGATCGTCACCTTCACCCTATCTATCATCTACAGACGAAAACTTGGGCTTTACGGCAAACTCTTTGACAGCACGGTGGGCATGATCGGCTTTGGGATTGTGATGTTCTGGGTCTTTACGGCCGTTTTTGTCGGATTGTTCGACTGGATCGCGACACATGATTACCTGACCCAGGTGTCCGGGCTAAAGAACAAGACACCCGGCGTTCCGGTGCCAGAAGGTACGGTCGGTGATATCCCCCATTACCTCTTGGGCGGTGACAACCTGGCGCGCGACATTTTCAGCCGTGTCGTCTCCGGCTCCACCTTCGTGATCGCCATCGCGCCGCTTGCGACGATCTTTGCCTTCATGGTGGGGATCACGTTGGGTCTGCCTGCGGGCTATTACGGGGGGCTGCTGGACACGGTCCTATCCTTCCTCGCCAACCTGATCCTCGCCTTCCCGGTGATCCTGCTCTTCTACCTGCTGGTGACCCCGGAAATCGTGCAGACAGGTATCCCCAGCTATATGGCGGCCTTCCTGTTTGTCTTCCCCTTGGTGTTCTTCGGGGTGCTGCTGAACTCACGTTACTACACGCAGCCCGCAAAACGGACGGCCATCCTCGTGCCGGTGCTGGGCATTTTGGGCTGGCTCTACCTGTCAATCATCAACCAGAAAGGCACGGTCATCGACTTCCTGCCGGCGTGGATGGACCTCTTTGACATCACGATCCTCGTGGTCTTCGTCTCCGTCGTCTTCGTAAACGCGCCCACGGTCTTCCGCATTGTGCGGGGGCTAACGCTGGATTTGCGGACGCGGGACTATGTGGCAGCGGCGCAGACACGCGGCGAAGGCGCATGGTACATCATGCTCTGGGAAATCCTGCCCAATGCGCGTGGCCCGCTGATCGTCGATTTCTGCCTGCGGATTGGTTATACCACGATCCTGCTGGGGACCTTGGGGTTCTTCGGGCTGGGGCTGTCATCAGAAAGCCCGGATTGGGGGTCGACGATCAATGAAGGGCGCAAGCTCCTCCTGATCTTCGTGCACCCGGCGCTGCCGCCAGCCGTTGCGCTTCTTAGCCTGGTGTTGGGGCTGAACCTGCTGGCCGACGGCCTGCGCGAAGAAAGCCTGAAAGATTAATCGTTAACGGACCCCGCGCGCGGTGGGGTCCGACGTTTTGCCGACGCATGGCCGACGCTTTGCAGACATCAAATTCGGCCCAAATGGGAATAGTTAACAGATGACAGATCAACCCATCCTCGAAATCGACAAACTGTCCATTTCCTTCTTCACCCGGCTGCGCGAAATTCCCGCCGTGATGGATTTCTCCGCCACCGTCATGCCCGGCGAAGCCCTTGGTTTGGTGGGGGAATCCGGTTGTGGTAAATCCACTGTGGCGCTTGGCGTGATGCAGGATCTGGGCGTCAACGGGCGCATCGTCGGCGGCTCGATCAAGTTCAAGGGCCGTGACCTCTGCGCAATGACACCAGAAGAGCTGCGCGATATCCGCGGCAGCGAAATTGCCATGATATATCAAGAACCTATGGCGTCCCTGAACCCGGCGATGAAGATCGGCAAACAGCTGATGGAAGTGCCAATGATCCACGAAGGGGTCAGCGAAAAAGAGGCCTACGCTAGGGCGCTCGAAGTTGTCACAGACGTCAAACTGCCAGACCCGGAACGGATGCTGAAAAGCTATCCGCATCAGCTTTCCGGCGGCCAGCAACAGCGGATCGTCATCGCCATGGCGCTGATGTCAAAACCCTCGCTCCTTATCCTTGATGAGCCAACAACTGCGCTTGACGTCACGGTCGAGGCAGCGGTGGTCGAACTGGTCAAGGATCTGGGCAAAAAATACGGCACATCCATGCTTTTTATCAGCCATAACTTGGGGTTAGTGCTGGAAACCTGCGACCGGATTTGCGTGATGTATTCGGGCGAAGCCGTCGAACGGGGCAGCATCGAAGACGTGTTTGACGAGATGCAGCACCCCTACACGCAAGCACTTTTCCGCTCTATCCCCCTGCCCGGTGCGGACAAAAACGCGCGGCCCTTGGTCGCGATCCCCGGCAACTTCCCCCTGCCACATGAACGCCCCGATGGTTGCAATTTCGGACCGCGCTGCGACTATTTCGAAGCTGGACGCTGCGACGCGGGTTTCATCCCGATGGAACCGGTCCCCGGCAACGACCGTCACCAGTCCCGCTGCCTGAAATTCCAGGAAATCGACTGGAATGCCCCGCTGCAAGCCTCTGAAACAACAGAAAAACCGGAGCCAGGGCCGGTTGTCCTCAAGATGGATAACCTCAAGAAATATTATGAGGTCGCGGCCAACGCGCTGTTTGGCGGTGGCGACAAGAAAGTCGTCAAGGCCAATGAAACGCTCAGCTTCGAAGCCCGCGAAAGCGAAACGCTGGCCATCGTGGGCGAATCCGGTTGCGGCAAATCCACATTCGCCAAGGTGCTGATGGGGCTGGAAACCGCAACCGAAGGTCAAATTTTGTTGGATAATCAATCCATTGGCGACACGGCCATCGAAAGCCGCGACACCAAGACCGTGGCGGATATCCAGATGGTGTTCCAGAACCCGTTTGATACGCTCAACCCCTCCATGACGGTCGGACGGCAGATCATGCGGGCGCTGGAAATCTTTGGCGTTGGCGTAAATGACACCGAACGGCGCGATCGCATGTTGCAATTGCTGGACCTCGTCAAACTGCCCCGCGCCTTTGCCGACAGGATGCCGCGACAGCTAAGTGGTGGGCAAAAACAAAGGGTTGGCATCGCCCGCGCCTTTGCGGGTGACGCACGGATCGTGGTTGCGGATGAGCCGGTTTCGGCGCTGGATGTGTCTGTGCAGGCGGCGGTGACCGACCTGTTAATGGAAATTCAACGCGAACATAAGACAACGCTTTTGTTCATCAGCCACGATCTGTCCATTGTGCGTTATCTGTCTGACCGGGTGATGGTGATGTATCTGGGCCATGTGGTCGAACTTGGCTCCACCGATCAGGTGTTTTCTCCGCCCTATCACCCCTATACAGAGGCCCTGCTTTCCGCCGTTCCAATCGCTGACACAAGCGTCAAAAAGAAACATATCGTGCTTGAAGGTGACATCCCATCCGCAATGAACCCGCCCAGCGGTTGCCCGTTCCAGACGCGCTGCGGCTGGAAATCAAAGGTTGCAGGCGGGCTTTGCGAAAAAGAGGTGCCGCCGGTGCGCATGCTGGCTGAAGGTCACCAGATCAAATGCCACCTTAGTGACGCCGACTTGTCGGATATGGAGCCGGTTATCCAGATCGCTGCGGAATAAAACAATAACAACGTGTTACAGGGTGAACCTCATTCGCCCCAGATCACCCGCACATAGTTCTGGGTCTCGCGATATGGTGGCACGCCGTTATAGCGTTCCACCGCCCCCGGCCCGGCATTATAGGCCGCAAGGGCCAGCCGCCATGTACCGAACTTGTCAAATTGCTGGCGCAGGTAACGCGCGCCGCCTTCCAGGTTCTGGGCCGGATTGCTGGCATCAACACCCAGCAACCGTGCGGTGGGCGGCATCAGTTGCGCCAAACCCATCGCCCCTTTAACGGATCGCGCATTGGGATTCCACCCGCTTTCCTGCTGCACAAGGCGCAAAAACAAATCCTCTGGCACGCGGTTCTTGCGCGCCGCATCGCGGGCGGTATTCAGGTATTGCCCCCGATAGCTGCCCGTATAGACCGGCGTCGACCCCGGCGCGCCAGGCACTTCGACGCGCGGCGGCTGCAACCGGATAGAGTTGTTATATTGCTGAGAGGCACGGCCATCCAGTACCGACAACTGACTTTGAAATAAGGCAGATCGCGACATAGTCGACACCTGTTCCTGCGCAGTGCCCATGGCACCCGCGCATATCAAAGCACCTATGCAAACTGATCCGAAGTACCGCACCTGCCCAACCCAATTCACTGTTTCGCAGGTAACCTAGCCATTTTCAGTCGCGAAACCAGCCCCCCGGCGTAATTCACTGTTAACCTTGTGTGTCCAGTCTGTCACAAAAGCGCAAAGCAGAATCGCGGGAGGTGCCAGTATGGCCGGATCAGTGAACAAAGTTATTCTTATCGGAAATCTGGGTGCCGACCCCGAGGTGCGGACATTCCAGAATGGTGGCAAAGTCTGCAACCTGCGTATCGCCACGTCTGAGACATGGAAAGATCGCAACACCGGCGAACGCCGCGAAAAAACCGAATGGCACAGCGTCGCGATTTTCCAGGAAGGCCTTGTGCGCGTGGCCGAGCAGTACCTCAAAAAAGGCTCCAAGGTCTATGTCGAAGGCAAGTTGCAAACCCGCAAATGGCAGGATCAATCCGGTCAGGACCGCTATTCAACCGAGGTCGTTCTGAACGGGTTTGATGGCACATTAACCATGCTGGATGGCCGTAGTGAAGGCGGCGGTGGTGGCGGTGGCAACTACAGCGGCGGCGGTTATAGCGGCGGCGGAAGTGGTGGCAGTTCCTACGGTGGCGGCAACGATGGCGGCTATGGCGGCTCGCAAACCGGTGGCGGCGGCGGCAGCGACATGGATGATGAAATCCCGTTCTAACCCATGGCAGAACTCTCGCCGGAAGCAAAAATACTCATCTTGAATGCGGTCATTCTGGCGGTCGCATATCTGGGCATCTACCCCAGCCTGCAAGAGAAAACCATGAACAGGATCATGACAATCGACGTGATCCTGTCCGCCATTGCAATCGGCGTGGCCGGTGCCCTGTTCTGGGGCAGCGACATACGCTTTAACATGCTGTTTTTTCAAAGCAATTGGGCGGTTTTTACGGTTATCACGCTGATGCTCATGGAAATCCCACTCTTCCTGCGCTTCGCGCAGAAACACGGTATTAACCTCATGGGCGATGATGACTAGCGACCCGCCAATGCATCCGTCAACACGGTCAGAACCGCATCGCGCGGCACATCAGAGGTGATGAATGCCTCCCCAATCCCACGCGCCAGAATGAAGCGCAGCTTGCCATCCAGCACCTTCTTGTCCTGCCCCATCAGCTCCAGCAAAGCATCGGCATCAGGCAAATCACCGGGGATGTCAGCGATATCCACCTTCATTCCCATCTGACGCAAATGTGCCCGCACGCGGCTTGGGTCTTCCTGGCTGCACAGTCGCAGACGGGCGGATAATTCGAATGCCAGCGCGCAGCCAATGGCGACCCCTTCGCCATGCAGCAGACGGTCGGAATAGCCCGTCGCGGCTTCCAACGCATGGCAGAACGTATGGCCCAGGTTCAGCAGCGCGCGGTCGCCCTGCTCGGTCTCATCCCGCTGCACGATATCGGCCTTCATCTGGCAAGATCGGGTGACGGCCCGCACCCGCGCATCCATATCACCGGCAGCAAGCGCAGGGCCATTCTGTTCCAGCCAGTCAAAGAAACGTGCATCGCCCAGCAACCCGTATTTGACGACCTCGCCATAACCGGCCAGAAAATCGCGCGCGGTCAGCGTTCCCAGTAACGCCGTATCCGCCAGCACAAGTGCCGGTTGGTGAAACGCACCAATCAGGTTTTTGCCCATGGGGGAATTGATCCCCGTCTTGCCGCCAACCGAACTATCGACCTGCGCCAGCAGGCTCGTTGGGATCTGCACGAACCGGACGCCACGGCGCAGGATCGCCGCCGCAAACCCGGCCAGATCGCCAATGACGCCGCCGCCAAAGGCCACAACAACATCGCCACGCTCTACCTTCTGCGCCAGCAGCCATTCCGCTGTGCGTTCCAGCTCCGCCCAGCATTTCGTGGCCTCCCCAGGGGGTAATGCCAACGCTTCCGATGTCAGACCGGCAGCGGACAACCCGGCCTGCAATTGCGCCAGATGCAACTCGGCAACATTGTGATCCGTGACGATACAAACATGTTTACGCCCCCCCATCGGGGCCAGAAACTGACCAACCTGCGCCAATAATCCCGGCGCAATTTCAATGTCATAGGCCCGGCCGGGCAGCTCCACATGCACTGTCGCGGCAGTCATCAGCAAGGCTCCAGAATATTCGGATGGGATTGCAAGACCGCCAGCGCGCTGGCGGTTGTTTCATCAATTGATGCGTCACGCTGGATGGCAAGGCGTAACCCCGCCTTGGCGTAAACCGGTTTACGGGCGTCAAAAATCTGCGTCAGCGTGGCCTTGGGATCTGCGGTGCGCAGCAAGGGGCGCGTGTCTTTATGGCGCACCCGAGACCACAGCGTTTCAACATCCGCATCCAGCCAAAGGGCAACACCCATCTCAGCAATCGCATCGCGATTGGTCTCTGCCAGAAATGCCCCCCCGCCGGTCGATACGACACTGGGCGGACCCGACAACAGACGGCGCAGCACTTCAGCCTCGCGTTTGCGAAAAAACGCCTCACCATCGCGGTCAAAAATCTCGGCAATGGTCAGGGCGGCGGCCTCTTCGATGGCGTTGTCGCTATCGACAAAATCAACACCCAGACGGGCGGCAAGAGTCCGGCCGATGGCCGTCTTACCCGACCCCATCATGCCGACCAAAACCACCGTCCGGCGCAGCCGATATGCCGACCCATCCGTCATCTACTGCCCCCCTTGCCCAAGCCCTTATGCAACCTCGTGAAAAATTAGTGAATGAATGCCGTGATCTTGCGGAAAAGACCATATATAAACACCTTCACAAGTGGCACTTAGACCACATATTCGAGGCAGTTACACGAAACGAGGTGCGGGCAATGTGGCGATTGATGAAGGCATTGGTGTTTTTGATCATCCTGGCTGGCGCAGGGCTGGTCGCTTACGCCTATATCGGCCCTATCTTCTTTCCGGCTGATTTTGCGGCTCCAACCCAAGAGGTAACGCAACCTGTCACGCTGGATACAAATTAAGCCCGGACTGCTCGGCAGTCTGCTTTACATGTTGGCAATGCCCGTTGCCGCGCAGGATACGGCTGCGCCGCTATCGGCGATTGATTGGCTCTCACAAAGCATTGAACCCGCTAGGTTGGCCGAACCACCCGTGACCGAAGGGATCAGCACACCTGTCGTGACGGTCACGCCGCTGGATGGCCCATCCAACGACCCGATCGGGCTGTTGCCGGCAGACGTCACCGGCCTGCCCCCTTCGATCTGGTCAGCAAGTGATGAGGCCACGCTGGTGTCTCTGGTGCGTGCGGAGCGCGTCGAAACGCTTCCCGCCATTCAGGAATTCCTGCGCGTGTTGATGTTGGCAGAGGCGGACCCACCCTTGGGCGCTGGTCCTGATGGCGCGCTATTTATTGCCCGCGTCGACAAGCTGTTGGATTTGGGGGCGCTGGAACAGGCCAAATCCCTGATCGAAGCGGCAGAACCTGACACCGCCCCCCTTTTCCGCCGCTGGTTTGATGTGGCCCTTCTGACAGGGACAGAGGATGACGCCTGCGATGTGGTCAAATCCACCCCATCCATCGCACCAACCTATTCCGCGCGCATCTTTTGCTTGGCCCGCAATGGTGACTGGAACGCCGCCGCACTGACGCTGAACACCCACCGGGTGCTGGGCGATATCAGTCAAGCGGAAGAGGCGCTGATCTCCCGATTCCTTGACCCCGAATTGTACGAAGGCGAACCACCACTGGACCCGCCTGCCCGGGTCAGCCCCCTGATGTTCCGGATGCATGAAGCCGTAGGCGAGCCGTTGATCACAGCCAACCTGCCACTGGCCTTTTCCCATGCGGATCTGCGCACGACCACGGCTTGGAAATCCCAGATCGAAGCGGCAGAGCGGCTGGCCCGCCATGGCGCCGTGTCCGAAAACGTGTTGCAGCGCATCTATACCGCCCGCACGCCCGCCGCATCGGGCGGAGTCTGGGACCGGGCCGACGCGATCCAGCGATTTGACATCGCCATACAGGCCCGCGACCCGCGCGCCGTATCGCGGGCATTGCCCGACGCATGGGATGCCGTCGCACAGGCGCGGGCAGAGGTGCCGTTTGCCAAACTCTATGGCGCAGCCTTGCAGGACATCCCGCTAAGCGGGCGGGCAGCAGATATCGCGTTTGAGGTCGGGCTTTTGTCACCGGCCTATGAAACCGTTGCCATAAACGCCGATGGGCAAGACCCGTTCCTCATTGCTCTGGCCCGCGGTGTCCCGCAAGAAGTCCGGGTCACCGCCCCACGCCTGCTTGCGATCCAGGCGGCTTTTAACGGCGCGCCGACACCCGATTCGCTGCAAGACCTGCTGGATGAAGGAAAACTGGGCGAGGCATTGCTGCGTGCGATCACAGTCTTTCATCAGGGCTATTCCGGCGATGTGGGATCACTGACTGACGCGCTGGCACTGTTCCGGACCGTGGGGCTAGAGGATGTCGCCCGGCGTGCCGCCCTGCAACTGATGATCCTGGACCGGGCGACATGAGCGCTGCTAACAACCCGATGGCCCGCTGGGTACAGGTGTTTCTTGAGGCGCAAGCCGCTGAACTGGACGCCGCGACCAATACACAACTCGCCTATGCACGCGACCTGCAGAATTTTGCCGATTGGCTCACCGATAAGGCACTGCATTATGCCACGGCAAATCGCGATCATATTGAAAGCTACCTGATCGCATGCGAGGCTGAAGGGTTAGCCAAATCAACACGCGCCAGACGGCTGTCTGCCATCAAGCAGCTTTTCCGTTTCGCGTTTGAGGAAGGTTGGCGCGACGACAACCCTGCGATCCAGATCAAAGGGCCGGGCCGGGCCAAACGCCTGCCCAAAACGCTTGAGATTGCAGAGGTTGACCAGTTGCTGGCGGCCGCGCGTAACAGCAAACGCGATGCGCTGCGCAATACCTGCCTGATGGAGCTGCTCTATGCCACGGGGATGCGCGTGACCGAGTTGGTCAGCCTGCCGGTCTCTGCCGCGCGGGGCGATCCGCGCATGTTGCTGGTCCGGGGCAAAGGCGGCAAGGAACGGCTTGTGCCGCTATCGCCCCCTGCCCGTGCAGCGCTTGCCACCTATCTGACGGAACGGGACGCAGCCGAGGATGCGGCGCGCCAAAAGGGCAAACCGGCCTCCAAATTCCTGTTCCCGTCGCGCGCCGCCGCCGGGCACTTAACCCGGCAGCGGTTTTTCCTCTTGATCAAGGAATTTGCGGCAGCGGGTGGCGTATCACCGGACAAGGTCACACCCCACACATTGCGCCACGCCTTTGCCACGCATCTGCTGGCAGGCGGCGCCGATCTGCGATCAATCCAGACCATGTTGGGCCATGCCGATGTCGCCACAACCGAAATCTACACCCATGTGCTGGATGCTCGTCTCAAGGAACTGGTTTTGGAACATCATCCTTTGGCAAAACCTTGAAGCAGCGCCGCACAACCTCCATAAATACACCGTCTTTATGTGAAAGTCTCTGATGGAACCTACAGTCTCTGACGCCGCCTTTTGGATTACGGCGGGTGCAATTCTTGTTTTGCTTGTGTTGTCGGGGTTCTTTTCTGGCTCTGAAACGGCATTGACCGCCGCATCGCGGGGTAAATTGCGGGCAGCTGCGGACAAAGGATCCAAAGGCGCTGAACGCGCATTAAAAATTACCGAAGATAATGAACGGCTTATCGGTTCTGTCCTTTTAGGTAACAACGTCGTCAATATTCTGGCAACATCGCTGGCCACCGCCGTGCTGACCCAGCTTTTTGGGCAAAACGGGGTCGCTGCCGCGACGCTGATTATGACGCTGCTAGTCCTGATCTTTGCCGAGGTGCTGCCAAAAACCTTTGCGATCACATATCCTGAAAGCGTGGCATCCACCGTTGCCGCCCCCATCGGGCTGGTGGTCCGGATTTTTGCGCCGGTCGTGACAGCAGTGCGCTATCTGGTCCGCGGTGTTCTGTTCCTGTTTGGGGTGCGCACAGACCCCGACAGCCATATCCTCGCCGTACGCGAGGAAATCGCGGGCGCGCTGTCACTTGGCCATTCCGAAGGGATCGTCGAAAAGGAAGATCGGGACCGTATCCTTGGTGCGCTCGACCTCAACGACCGGACGGTTGAAGAAGTCATGCTGCACCGGTCAGGGATCGAGATGATCGACGCCTCCATGACGCCAGAGGATATTCTGGCCCAAATACTTACCAGCCCGCATACCCGCCTGCCCCTGTTTCGGGATGATCAGGAAAACATCATCGGCGTGATCCACGCCAAGGATTTGCTGCGTGCGATGCACAAGCTTTTGGCAGGCGGCAATGCCAAAGGCCTGGCAGCGTTTGACGTCACCAAGGTCGCGATGGAGCCTTATTTCGTGCCGGAAACCACAACGCTTGATGACCAGATGCGCAACTTCCTGAAGCGCAAAACGCATTTTGCGCTGGTGGTTGACGAATATGGTGGCTTGCAGGGGTTGATCACGCTTGAAGACATACTTGAAGAAATCGTGGGCGAGATCGCAGACGAATTTGACGATGATGCGGCGGATCAAATCTCACGTACCAGCGACGGGGCTTATGTGGTTGATGGCGGCATGACCATCCGAGACCTGAACCGCGCCCATGACTGGAACCTACCCGATGATGAGGCCAACACAGTCGCCGGTCTGGTCATTCACGAGGCCCAGATGATCCCGCTGGAAGGGCAGGTTTTTTCTTTCCACGGGTTCCGGTTCGAGGTCGTCGACAAGGACCAGAACAGGATCGCAACGCTGAAAATTCGCAAACTATGAGGCGATATCCGGCTGGTTAGTCCGGCTTGCGATCAGGGCGCAATGCCGCCCAACAAGCCCCGGCTAAACCAGCCGTAATCAACGCCCAGATGCCGAATAACGTCAGGTTGGCCGCAAACTTGTCCCACCGGACGGCTGGATAGATCACCGACCGTTCTGGTGCCTCTGGGTCCACCAGAATTGAGATGGGGTTTTCTGGCGTCATATGCCGGTGCAACTGCCGCTGAATATTACCGTAATAGGCATGCCGCACACCGACCATTTCATCAAAGAAAACACGGGCACCGGTAATCTCTTCGCCGCCCCATTCATATGTATAACGCGCCTCAATCAGGTATTGTCGCCGGTCCGGCTGGCCGACCACAACGGACTGAATGACCGCAGGGACAGCCTGCCAATGACGCGCCTCAAAGCTCTGATAAAGCGGTTTGAATGCTATTAGCGCCATAGGCACCAGCCCGGCCAGAAAACCTAGCGTGATGAGGACAAGGATCGCATTCCCCATTACCGATCCGTTATGCGCGGTCGATGGTTCCTTGGCAGATGGCGGCATCGGACAACCCGATCTTGTTGAAAGTCACGGGTTGCCATAGCTGCGAAGCATGACGCAATTATGGCTCAGGCCATTCCTAGCGATAGTAAAGCGACCGACCGTTATGGAAGACCTGCACCTTGGACGGATCGGCAGCCATCCGCACGGATCTGCCACGCAGGTCAGCGTGTATGCCGGGCAGCTTGCCAATCACTGCATCATTATCCGCGATCTTGTCAAAATAGAGCAACGTGACTTCGCCCAATGCTTCGGTGATGTTCACCTTGCCTTCAAAGGCGTAATCGTCACCCGTCGTTTCGATCATATCCTCAGGGCGGATACCGATATTCACCTTCAGCCCCTGATCGGAAGCCTGGGTGGGAACAGCGGATTTCGCAACGCCCCCCCCATCCAGCTTGATGGTGGTCTGTTCACCGGTCTCAACAATTTCACCGCTTAACAAATTCATGGCCGGTGAACCGATGAACTGGGCCACGAATTCATTCTCGGGACGTTCATAAAGCTCCAACGGAGATCCAACCTGCGCAATACCCTTATTGGCCAGAACCACGATGCGGGTGGCCAATGTCATCGCTTCAACCTGATCATGGGTCACATAGATCATCGTACTTTCAGGCATCGACTCCTTGAGCTGTGCAATCTCGATCCTTGTGGCGACACGCAGGGCGGCGTCAAGGTTCGAAAGAGGTTCGTCGAACAGATAGACCTTCGGGTCACGTACAATGGATCGGCCAATCGCGACGCGCTGACGCTGACCACCGGACAGGGCCTTGGGCAGGCGATCCAGATATTCATCCAGTTGCAGAATCTTGGCGGCGCGGCTGACTGCCTCGTCAATCTCTTTTGGGGACTTCTTGGCCAGTTTCAGCGCGAAAGACATGTTATCGCGCACCGTCATATGGGGGTAAAGGGCGTAGGACTGGAAAACCATGGCGATACCGCGTTGCGCGGGCGGCACGTCGTTCACCAGCTGGCCGTCGATTTCCAAGGTCCCACCCGTGATCTTTTCCAGCCCGGCGATCATCCGCAACAATGTGGATTTGCCGCAGCCTGACGGGCCAACAAAGACGATCAGCTCGCCCTGTTTGATGTCCAGATTGATGTTCTTGAGCACATCCACCGTGCCACCATAGGTCTTGGCAACATCCACCAGTTTCAGATCAGCCATGTCTCACTCCCCTTTTATTGCTTCAGCGCGAGGCAAACCTGCCACGGCCCAAGATGTAATCTGCCATCCGCCGACACATGGGCACTGCCCAGTTCGGCCCCAATGGGCGTCCAATTGCCCGCAGGCAGGTCGAAATCGGATGGTGTTTCGCTTACGTTAAACGCACAGAAAATCGCCTGGCCGTCGTCGAAGCGGGTGAAATAGACCACGTCACCCTTGGCCTGCACCCGGTCATGTGCGCCCCGGCTGATTGCCGGATGCGATGACCGAAAGGCAATCGCCTTGCGGTAGTGATGCAGCAAGGCGCCGGGTTCTTCCTCTTGCGCGGCGACGGACAGGTGCAAATGCTCGGACGCGACGGGCAGCCATGGTTTGGCGGCTGAAAAGCCACCATTCTGGTTGCTCGGTTGCCAGGTAATCGGTGTGCGGCAACCATCGCGACCTTTGAATTCCGGCCAAAATTCGATGCCATACGGGTCCTGCAAATCCTCAAAGGCAACGTCAGCCTCTGGCAGGCCCAATTCTTCACCTTGATAGATGCAAACCGAACCGCGCAGGCACATGATCAGCGTTGCAAACATCCGTTGTGCTGCTGGCGGCAGGTCCCAGCGGCTGGCATGGCGCATGACGTCATGGTTGGAAAACGCCCAACAGGCCCAACCATCAGCAGCAACCTCATCCACATGGTTCATCACTGTGACGATCCGGTTGGCGGTCGGCTGATCCTGCGCAAGGAATTCAAAGGCATAGCACATCTGCATCAGATCATTGCCGGCAGTATACTGGCCCATGATCTCCAACCCCAATTGGGCATCTCCCACCTCGCCCACCGCGGCAGCACCATAGGGTTCCATGACAGCACGTAGGCGGGCCAGAAACTTCACATTGTCCGGGTGATTCTTATCGTAAAGATGTTGTTGATGGTTATAGGGGTTCACCGATGGGGCAATGGTTGCATTGCGTTGATCGGCCGGCAGGCCCGGATTGTCCCGCAATTCGGCGTCATGCATGTAGAAATTGATCGTATCCAGGCGGAACCCGTCACAGCCTCTGTTCAGCCAGAACCGGGCGACATCCAGCAGCGCATCTTGCACGGCAGGTTCGTGGAAGTTCAGGTCAGGCTGCGACACCAGGAAGTTGTGCAGGTAATATTGTTCGCGCCGCGCATCCCATTGCCAGGCAGACCCGCCGAAAATCGACAGCCAATTGTTGGGCGGCGTGCCGTCAGGTTTCGGATCGGCCCAGACATACCAGTTCGCCCGATCATTGTCGCGGTTGGCACGACTCTCACTGAACCAAGGATGCTGATCGCTGGTATGGCTCAGCACCAGATCAATCATCACCCGGATGCCAAACCGATGCGCCGTTTCAACCACTGCATCGAAATCCGCCAGCGTTCCGAACATCGGATCAACGTCGCAGTAATCACTGACATCGTAACCAAAATCCTTCATCGGCGACATAAAAAAGGGCGAAATCCAGATTGCATCAACCCCAAGCGAGGCGATGTAAGGCAAGCGCTGGACGATTCCCAAAAGGTCACCGATCCCATCGCCATTGCTGTCCTGAAAACTGCGGGGATAGATCTGATAGATCACCGCACCGCGCCACCAGTCCTTGTCGATGGCCATGTCAGGCGTTGTGGCCAGGTTCGTATTCATCGCCGTTCTTTCTGTCTCTCAAGTTGAATTTGACGTCCCGGATCAGGTCCGGGACCACATCGCACTTACTTCACCGACCCGGCCAAAAGACCACGGACAAGGTATTTCTGCATTGCAAAGAACACCGCCAGCGGCACCGCGATCGACACGAATGCAGAGGTGGCAAGTATCTCCCAATCGCCGCCACGTGTGCCCAAAAGCTCCACAATCTGCTTGGTCATCACCGTAGTTTGGCCGGATGCATCAATCAGGAACACTAACGCGACCAGCAGATCATTCCATGTCCACAGGAACTGGAAGATCGCAAAGGATGCGAGTGCGGGGAAGGACAGCGGCAGAATGATCTTGGTAAAGATCTGGAAATCCGTCGCCCCGTCCACCTTGGCGTTTTCGATAATGTCACGCGGCAGGCCAACCATGTAGTTGCGCAATAGATAGATCGCCAATGGCAGGCCAAAGCCGGTATGCGCCAGCCAGACCCCCAGATACCCTTTGCCGATGCCAATCGCATTATGCAGCGACAGAAGCGGGATCAGCGCCAATTGCAGTGGCACAACCAACAACCCCACAACAATCGCGATCAGGATCGCGCGTCCGGGGAAATCCATCCAGGCCAGCGCATAGGCCGCGAAAGCCGCAATCAGGATCGGAATGATCGTTGCCGGGATCACGACGGTCAGCGTGTTAAAGAACGCCTTGGCCATCCCTTCAGAGTTGTTTTCGTCAAACAGAACAAAGTTATAGTTCTGCAATGTGAAATCAGGCGGGGTGGTCGCATCAACAAAGACACGCTGGGCACGCCCGCTGATCTGGTCATCGTCGCCCTCCCAGACATACGTCCCGTCAGCGTTCAGGGTGAATGTCTCTCCATCGCCAAGATCAGCGGTGTCCCCGGGCGCATTGGCGCCGAGGTTCCGGCTGGATGTGCCCCAGGCAGTCATTTTACCGCCAAAGGCCTCTTCACCAAAGATATTGCCCTCAACCATGTAGCGGCCATTGCCAAGATCGACCCGGTTATCATCCGGATCAGCAGCCCGAATTTGCAACGTCTGTTCTGATGCGAAAAGTGATGACCACCAACCCGACGCAGTGATCTGATCACCGGTCCGGAACGACGATACAAACAAGCCAAGCGTCGGGAACAGCCACAACAGCACAAGCAGCACGACCGAGATATTCAGCGCCCAGACAACGATGGGCTTTCTTCCTGCAATCGCATCCATCAGCGCATCTCCTTGCGGGCATTGTAGACGTTCCAGACCAGGATCGGCGTCACCATCAGCATGATGATCATCGCCGCAGCGGACCCCATGCCCCAGTCATTGGCGCGGAACAGTTTGTCATACATGTAATTGGCCAGCACCTGGGTTTCCCACTGGCCGTTGGTCATCGCAAACACGATGTCGAACACCTTAAGCGTGGCAATCGTAATCGTGGTCCAGACCACGACGATGGTGGACATGATCTGCGGGATCTTGATCTTGAAGAATATCTGGAACGGGTTCGCCCCATCGATAATCGCCGCCTCAACTGTCTCTTCGGGGATGCCGCGCAGGGCGGCAGACAAGATCACCATGGCAAAACCGGTTTGTATCCAGATTAGTACCACCATCAGGAACAGGTTGTTCCAGAACGGAATTTGTAGCCATTGCTGCGGTTCTGCCCCGCCAAAGACCAGATAAAGATGGTTCAGAATACCAATTTGGGCGACATCCTCCGGACGGGCCTCGTAAACCAGTTTAAAGATAACGGCGGCACCAACAAAGGAAATCGCCATCGGCATGAACACGATGGATTTTGCAATATTGCCCCAACTCAACCGATCTGTCAGCTGCGCCGCTAGCAGGCCAAACCCGGTCGCTGCGGCAGGCACAATGATGAGCCAGAGAACGTTGTTCTTCATCGCCTCGATGAATTTCGGCTCTGCGAACATCTTGCTGTAATTCTCGAACCCGACGAAGCCAAATTCATTGCCCGGCAGACGCTCAAGAAAGCTCAGGCGCAGCGTGGCAACCACCGGATATGCCAGATAAAGGCCCAGGGCGATGATGGCGGGCAGAAGAAACAGCCATGGCCGGATCATATTCGCCCGATTGATATTGCGTCCGGCGTTGGGGCCCTCAGGCTTGAACAACACCTTATCGAGAAACAAATTCGCGGAGTAGAAATAGCCGACACAGCCGCCTACGCCGATAATGATTGTCAATAAACCTTGCAGTGCTGGATGCATGGCTCCCTCCCCCGTCGCTATGTATCACCTGCGGCAATGCGTCTGCCGCCAGACTGTCCGGACGGATGACCGTCCGGGCATTTTTTATGGATCTGCATAGAAGGCAGGCTTACTTCGCGGCGTCCCAGCTGGATTGGATCGCAGCGGCGACATCCTCGGCAGATGTACCACCAACATAATCCACCATTCCGGTCCAGAATGAGCCCTGACCAACAGCGCCCGGCATCAGGTCAGATGCATCAAAGCGGAATGTTGTTGCATTCAGCAGGATTTCGCCCTGGCCGCGCAGAACACCATCTTTATAGGCGTCTAGGTTCACGCCGGTATGTGGTGTCAGGAAGCCGGTTTGAGCCATCATCACCTCATGCGCGATAGGCTGCTTGAGGAAGTCGATAAATGCGGTTGTCGCATCTGATGCCTGTGTCACAGCCATCAACGTACCACCGCCCAGAACCGGCTTGCCCAGATCTTTTTCTTCGAATGCAGGGAAGTAGAAGAAATCGGCATCCTCGCCCACGACAATATCATCGGGGAAGAAGGCACTGGCGAACGATGCCTGACGATGCATGTAGCATTGCGGCGGGGAGGAGAACATGCCCGCCGGGCTGTCACGGAAATCGGTTGACCCCACCGCTGCCGAACCACCGGCAACCATATCGTCATTCCGGGCAAACATCCCAAAAGTCTCAATGGCTTCAAGTACTTTGGGGTCGTTGAACGGAATTTCGTTGGACACCCACTGATCATAGACTTCGGGCGCCTGTGTGCGCAGCATGATATCTTCGACCCAGTCGGTCGCTGGCCAGCCTGTCGCAGGTCCGGACCCCAGCCCAATGCACCATGGTGTTTCACCATCGGCGATGATCTGTTCGGACAGCGCGATCAGGTCTTCCATGGTTTCAGGCACGTCATAGCCTGCATCTTCGAAGTTTTCCGGGCTATACCAGACCAGCGACTTCACATTGACGTTGTAGAAGAAGCCATAGAACTGATCCTCGCCAGCCGCGTCGGCATAAGTGCCCAGATCAACCCATGACGGACCGGCGGCGTAGTTATCAGCAACCCAACCCGCCATATCACCACCAAGCGGGGCCAAAAGGCCACGTGATGCCAGATCAGCAGCCAGACCAGGTTGGGGGAACACGGCAATATTGGGGGGTGAGCCCGCTTCAGCGTCGATCACGATCTGCTGCTCGAAACCGTCCGACCCGGTATAGGTCACGTTCGCGCCTGTTGCGTCGACGAAATAGGCGACCGCGGAACGGAAGATATCATCTTCCGGTGCCAGCCATGGGCCAAAAACCGTGACGGACTGTCCGCTCAGGTCAGGTGCATTCGCCGCCCATTCATTGTAGCTGTCCCAGCTAAAGTCACCTTCGCCGGGCGCAAATACAAGGTGGCCATCCGCCTGCGCCGCACCAGCCGTCAGCGCGATAGCAGCCACACTGGCATATAATTTCATTGTCATCTCATTCCTCCCAATCACGCCGTGCTGGCGTGTCTCCTCATGATTGTAAAAAGTTGTCCAACCCAACTATATCGCCGGCGCAACAGAATCATATCCAAAGCGCTTTGGATGTTCATACATTCCCTGAACTTGACGTGACTGTCAACAGAAGGTCATGGATTATAAAAAAACGCTTGGATTTCCTGCCTCAAACAGTTACTGAAACGATTACGGTGACAATTGCCGAACATGGCGCAATGATTGGCACAAACTGCAATTGAAAGCGCTTTGACTGGCAGAAGATCATATGAACCTCAAGGAACTCTCGCACAAACTTGGACTAAGCCAAACCACCGTCAGCCGTGCGCTAAACGGCTATCCAGAGGTGAGCGCGGCCACACGCAAACGCGTGCAAGAGGCCGCAGATACGTTTAACTACCGCCCCAGCACCCGGGCAAAGGGGCTTGCAACCGGTCAGGCACTGGCCATCGGTCATGTCATCCCAGTGTCCAGCAAGCATGAGATGGTCAACCCGATCTTTGGCGACTTCATTGCCGGCGCTGGCGAAACCTATGCCCGGCAAGGGTATGAAATGATCCTGTCTATCGTTGATGACGAGAACGAGGAACAGATTTATCGTGGACTCAAATCGCGCCGCGCCGTTGATGGCGTGATCGTCCACGGTCCGCGCAGGGATGACTACCGCCTGCCTTTGCTGCATGAGTTGCAAATGCCCTTTGCCGTGCACGGGCGCGCGTCGGGCAGCACGACCCCTTACACGTGGCTGGACGTAAATAATCGCAGCGCGTTTGAACGGGCCACAAATTTCCTGCTGGATCTGGGGCATCAGCGTATTTCACTGATCAACGGGCTGGAGGTAATGGATTTCGCCCATCGCCGTCGCACCGGTTATGAGGATGCATTGACCGCGCACGGGATTACCGTGGACCCTGCCCTGATGCGGTCAGGCGAAATGACCGAAGTTTTCGGCTATCAAACCACCCGTGACATGCTGGGTCAGGATGACGCCCCGACCGCCATTGTTGCATCATCGCTGATCTGCGCGCTTGGGGCGCGGCGGGCAATTGAGGAACGCGGGCTTGTGATGGGTAAGGACGTGTCGATCATCACCCATGATGACGCTTTGTCCTATCTGCAAAACGGTGGTGAAATCCCGATCTTTACTGCCACCCGCTCTTCGGTGCGCGAGGCCGGGCGCAGATTGGCCCAGATGTTGCTGGACGCAGTCGCCGATCCGGGCCGCGCACCACAACATGCATTGCTAGAGGCGGAATTGATGGTCGGCGGCTCGACCGGCCCTACCCCACGAAAGGATTAAGATGGAATTCAAACGTACTGATTTCCCAGACGGTTTTCTGTTTGGTGCAGCCACGGCCGCCTATCAGATAGAAGGGCACAAATTTGGCGGCGCAGGGCCGACGCATTGGGATACCTTCGCCGCCACACCCGGCAACGTGATCCGTGCCGAAGACGGGGCGCTGGCCTGCGATCACTACCACCGCTTTGCCGAGGATCTCGATCTGCTGAAAGATGCGGGGATGGATGCTTACCGGTTTTCAACCTCCTGGGCACGGGTCATGCCGGATGGCCGAACGGTCAATCCCGACGGCCTCGATTTTTATGATCGGCTGGTGGACGCCATGCTGGAACGCGGGCTGAAACCGTTTCAAACGCTTTATCATTGGGAACTGCCCTCTGCGCTCGCGGATCAGGGCGGCTGGACCAATCGCGACACCACCCAGCATTTCGGCGATTTCACAGATGTGATCACCGACCGGATCGGCGACCGGGTGCATGCGATTGCGACCATCAACGAACCCTGGTGCGTCAGCTTCCTGTCACACTTCCTGGGACATCACGCGCCCGGGCTGCGCGATATCCGGGCCACGGCGCGGGCGATGCATCATATCAATCTGGCGCATGGGGTGGCGATGTCGCGCCTGCGCGACAAGGGCATGAAAAACTGTGGCGTCGTGCTGAATTTCGATCACACCGGCCCGGCTGACAGCACGGCCTCTGCCGCTGGCGCCGCCAATCTGCAAGACGCCATCATCAACCGCTGGTTTATCGAGGCGATTGCAAAAGGCACCTACCCGACAGAGGTGCTTGATGGGTTTCGCCAGCACATGCCGGATGGCTGGCAGGATGACATGGGGCAGATCAGCCAGCCGATTGATTGGCTCGGGGTCAATTACTACACCCGGCATCAGATGGCCGCTGATCCGGGAGCGCCCTGGCCTGCCATCAAGGTGGTGCCCGGACATCTGGCAACAACCCAAATGGATTGGGAGATTTACCCCGAAGGCCTGCACCATTTCCTGACCCGGATGGCGCAGGATTACGTAGGCGATCTGCCGCTCTATGTGACCGAAAACGGTATGGCCTGGGATGACCGGGTCGAAAACGGGGCGGTTTATGATCCCGAACGGGCCAAATTCGTGTCCGACCATTTTCTAGCGGCCAAACAGGCCATTACAGATGGGGCCAATGTCAAAGGCTTCTTCTATTGGTCATTGCTCGACAATTACGAATGGGCCTTTGGTTATGAAAAACGGTTCGGCATCGTACATGTCGATTTTGAGACCTTGAAGCGCACGCCAAAAGCATCTTATCACGCGCTCAAACGCGCTATCGCGCAATAAGGAACGCCATGGGCCATCCCAAAGATACTTATGCATTGGTCGCTGATATTGGTGGCACCAACACACGCGTCGCGCTGGCGCATGGGCGCAGCATCGTGGACGGCACGATCAGGCGCTACCGCAACCGCGATTTTCCGGGGCTGGAAAGCGTCTTGCAACGCTACATCGCGGATGAGGATGGTGTTGATCCTTTGGCCGCCTGCGTTGCCGTCGCGGGTCCGGTACGTGACGGGCGGGCCACGTTGACCAATCTGGATTGGACGATCGACAAGAATACACTGACGCGGGCCACAAGCGCCGAAACCGTCGCTATTCTTAATGATTTGCAGGCTCAAGGACACGCGCTGGGATATATTGCGCCGGACAACATCCGTACCATTCTTGACGGGCCGGAGGGTCAGCCCAATGCCGCGAAACTTGTCGTAGGTGTCGGCACCGGGTTCAATGCGGCACCGGTCTATGATCTGGCCCAAGGCCGCATAGTCACCCCCTCCGAAAGCGGACATGCCAACCTGCCGATCAGGACGGAACGTGAATTGCGCCTGTGCCAATTCGTGTCCACCGCGCACGGGTTTCCGGCGGTCGAAGACGTGCTGTCAGGCCGTGGTCTGGAACGCGTCTATGCGTTTTTGGGGCATGAGGGTGATGATCCGCGTGAACGCGCCGCCCATGACATCATGGAAGCCTGCGCAAATGGCAGCGACCCGCGCGCGGACGATGCCGCGCAGCTGTTCACCCGGATTCTTGGGACGGTTTGCGGCAACCTGTCGCTGATCCAACTGCCTTTTGGCGGGGTCTACCTTGCAGGCGGGGTCGCGCGGGCCTTTGCCCCGCATCTGACGCGTTTTGGTTTTGGCGATGCTTTCCGTGACAAAGGCCGGTTCGCGGGGTTCATGGCGAACTTCGCAGTTCATGTGATCGAGGATGATTATGCCGCACTGACCGGCTCTGCCGCGCATCTGCACGGGCTGACTGGCTGATCGGTGCCCCCGGCTTACCGTTCCTGTAACTGCCCTTGCACCGTCTGGGTCAGCGCGTTGAGTGAGAAAGGCTTTGGCAGGAACACGGAGTTGGCGATCCGGGATTGTTCATCGCCAAACGCATCCTCTGCGTAGCCGGACACGAAAACCACCTTTGTATTGGGCCGGGCTTTCAGTGCTTCGCGCACCCATGTCGGACCATCCATGCCTGGCATGATCACGTCGGTCACAAAGATATCAACGCTCAATTCGTCATCCTTGAGCATCTCCAGCGCCGCCTCTGCGCAATCGGCCTCCAGCACGGTGTAGCCACGCAGGCGCAATGCCCGCGATGCAAAGGCCCGCACCGGCGCCTCATCCTCGACCAGCAGCACAACACCATCCGCTTCGCTGCTGATCGGCTCAGGCCCTTTGGGTGGTACTTCCAACGGTTCTGCAACCGGCAGGTCATAACTTGGGAACAGCAGAGAAAATTGCGTACCCTGATCAACTTCACTTTCGGCAAAAATGTAACCGCCGGTCTGTTTGACGATTCCGTATGCCGTCGACAGACCCAGCCCCGTGCCCTCGCCAGTGCGTTTGGTCGTATAGAACGGTTCAAAAATCTTGGGCAGTTTTTCGGGCGGAATGCCGTGGCCTTCATCCGTGACTTTCACCACCACATACTCGCCCGGCGGCACAACGGCCCGATCTTTGACCATCTGTGATTTCAGGATCAGGTTTTCGGTCATCACCTTGATCTCGCCACCCTTGGGCATCGCATCACGGGCATTGACGACAAGGTTCATCAAGACCTGCTCCAGCTGGCGCTTATCAGCTTTGATCTGGGCAAGGGCCGGATCGTGGTTCAAGGACAGCGTGACCTTTTCACCGACAAGACGGTTCAGAAGGTGGGTCAAATCGGATAGAGTGTCGCGCAGATCGATGATCTCTGGTTGCAGGTTCTGCTTGCGGGAATAGGCCAGAAGCTGGCCCACGAGGCTGGCGGCCCTATTGGCATTCTGATGTATCTGGATGAGGTCACTGTAATTCTGATCCCCTTCGTCATGGCGCAGCAATAACAAATCACAATGGCCGGAAATCGCAGTCAACAGGTTGTTGAAATCATGGGCCACGCCCCCGGCCAACTGGCCGATGGCCTGCATCTTCTGGCTTTGAACGAATTGTGCCTCCAACGTCTTCAACTCGGTCACATCATTCAACACCGCAATCATGCGCATATCGGCATGATCGCCCGAGATGTTCAGCGTCACCTGCACAAATGTATCCTGATTTTCGCTACGCCCACGCAGGAATTGCGAGATATTGCCCCCCCTGCCCTCTGCCGCCTCACGCAGCCAGTCATTGATCGGGCGACCCAGACCATCCAGCAGATCCGCCACCCGCTTGCCCGTCGTGTCATCGACGCGCAGCAACTGGCGCGCTTCCCGGTTTGAGGCAAGGACATCGCCATCGGACGAAATTTTCATCAAGGGAACTGGCAAATCCTCAATCGCGTCCCAACCCGCATTGAATGTGCGCGGCGCCGCAGCAGCCGTTTCGGGCAACATGTAAATCTCGCGATCACCATCGCGCCCGTCCAGTACGATCACCATCGCACTGACCTGCCCGACCGAAGTGTTGACGGCATGCACTTCACCGGTGCGCAACGGGCTTTCGGTGATCACGTCTGACAGGGTGGCAGGGCTGGCACCCAGCATCGCACGCGCCGCGGCATTCAGCTGTGATACATGGCCATTCGGCCGCACTGTCATCTGCGGCAAGGCCCGCCCTTGGTCATCTGCATCAGTGGTTTGTCCGGAATCACCCAGATCATCAAGGCGCCATAACAGCTGATCATCGCCGATCCGGGACACAGCAAGGCGAAAATGGCCCTGACAAGTGACGATGTCTTCCTTGCAGACACGTTTGCCATCGATTGCGGTCTGCACACGCGACAACAGCGCGTCGGGGCTTGCCATGATCGCCCCCAGCACGGATGCTATGGGCTGGCCAGCGACCTCACCAAACCGGCCGGTGCTGGCCTTGTTTGCATAGCCGACCTGATACTCGTCATCCGTGACAAAGGCGGCGTCGGAATCCTGCGCAATCAAAGTCTGCGCGGCGGCCCCCAAGCCAGCCCAGCGACGATGACGGAAATGGCGTTTTACCATAAGACCCAGACCCAGCGTCAAAAGGATGCCACCAACAATCGAAAATCCCAGCCGCGCCAGCCTGGCGTCGATAACCCCGGCCAGTAGAAAAAACAGCAGCGCCAGACCCAAAAACAGATATGGCAGCTGCACAGCCGCAGGCCTGGCGTCGGACGGCAACTCGAACGATTGATCAGTCGGCACTAGAAACCTCTATCCCGCTTATCATACAGCCTTAACGCATCAAAGATTAACCAAAGCTTAAGGAAGATTATCTGAGCAAGATGTTCAATCATAGGTTGCTTTATTATCGCAAAAAATGCAGCAAGCACAGCTTTGGGGACGGTTATGCGCCTATTCTGCCTGTTTCGCGTTGAAGGTAAACAATGCCTCTCCGTCAATCATGTAGCCGTCGATCAGGGCTTTGGCGGCATCGCTGGTCAGCCAATCTTCCAACTTTTCGGCGGCGTCAGATTTGACATGTGGGTGACGCGTCGGATTGACCGGCAGATAGGCATATTGATTGAACAGTGCAGGATCACCGGCAAAAAGCAGGACAAGATCACCCTTGTTCCCGAAATTCAGCCAGCTTGCCCGGTCCGCCAGGATATAGGCGTTCAGACTGGAGGCGGTGTTCAGGCTGGCCCCCATACCGGCACCCACCGCCTTGTACCAATCGCCAAATGCGGCTGTGTTATAGCCGGCCGCTTCCCAAAGAGCGCGTTCTTTCTTGTGCGTGCCGCTATCGTCACCCCTGCTGACAAAGGGGGTTTCTGTCTGCGCAATTGCGGTCAGGGCGTCAGATGCCGCCCCTGCCCCAGCAATCGCAGCATCATCCGATAACGGCCCGACGATGACAAAGTCATTATACATGATCTCGCGTCGATGGGTGCCGAACCCAGCGGCGACAAATGCTTCCTCTGCGGATTTTGAATGGACGAGGATTGCATCAACATCACCTGCCTCACCCAGCCGCAGGGCCTGCCCTGTGCCGACGACGAGCAATTGCACATCCAATCCGGTATCGCGGGCAATCGCAGGCAGAAGGACCTCTGACAGCCCCGAATTATGAAAGCTGGTTGTCACCGCCATTTTCATGGTTTCTGCCGCGGCTGCTCCGGTCCAAAGTGCTGCCAGACATGCAAAGATGCGGATCATTCGACGATATCTCCATTCAAAAACGCAGCTGCCTCCGGGCTGGCGGGTGCAGCAAAAAACCGATCTGCGGGACCATGATCATTGATCTGGCCCCTCAAAAGAAAGATTACATCACGCGCTAGCCGCCTGGCTTGACCCAGATCATGTGTGGTCATGATGATGCGGGTTCCGGTGGCCTGCACATCCAAAAGCAGGTTTTCGATCTCACGGGTAGACCGCCCATCGAGATTGGCGCAAGGCTCGTCCAAAAACAGGATCGCCGGATCGCGGATCAGGGCGCGCGCAAGGGCAAGTTTCTGTTTCTCGCCGCCCGACAGGCGCGGTGCTGGCTGATCCAACATCTTGGCCAGACCAATTTTGGCAGCCCATTGGGTGACACGTGCGGCCGCTTCGGCCCTTGGCACACCGGCCAGGGCCAAGGGAAAGATCAGGTTTTGCCGAACCGATCGGCGCAACATGATCGGGCTCTGAAAAACATAGGCCTGCTGCTGCCGGACCATCTGTTCAGGGGCGCCCCAGTCAACACGGCCCTGAGACAGGCGTTCAACACCATGAAGCGTCTTGAGCAAGGTCGTTTTACCCGCACCGTTTGGACCAACGACTATGGTGCATCCGTCCGCTGCCAGTTGATGATCAACGGGCCCAAGGATCGTCTTGCCACGCCTTTCGACAACGACATTTTCCAGTTTTGCGGCCATGTTGTCTACCATCTGCCTTCACGCTCCGTTCGGGACAGGACATGGATGGCAAAGTTCACAACCAGCGCCAGACCGATCAAAACAAAGCCAAGACCAAGCGCCAGCGCGAAATCGCCCTTGCCGGTTTCCAGCGCAATCGCCGTGGTCAGAACGCGGGTGGCATGATCGATATTCCCGCCTACAATCATGATCGCGCCGACCTCACCAATGGCCCGGCCAAAGCCGGCCAGTGACGCCGTCAACAGCGCGCGGCGGCCATCAAAGATCAGGGTCTTGATCCTTTGCCAATTGCTCGTGTTCAGCGAAATCAGCAGGTCATGATATTCCGCCCACAACTCGCGCATCGCCTGATGGGTAATCGATGCGATCAGTGGGGTGATGATAATCACTTGCGCGATGATCATGGCCGTGGGCGTGAACAATAGCCCCAGAACCCCAAACGGACCCGAGCGGGACAAGAGCAGATAGACAATCAGCCCGACAACCACAGGCGGCAAGCCCATCAGGGCATTCAGCACAGCGATGACGGCGCGACGGAACCGAAACCTACGGATCGCCAGCCAGGTTCCCAAAGGCAACGCAATAACAGAGGCGATGACCAGCGCGGTCAGGCTGACCTGAAGCGATCGCAAGGTGATCTCAACGAGGTCGCGGTCAAGCGTAACAAGAAGCCAGAAAGCAGCCTGAAGACCGGACCAGATATCATTCATGAGGTGTGAAGCCTTAGCCGCGCTGTGGCGTCAATTGTCGAGCCTGACAGACGCGCTTGATCCACGTTCCTGGCTGGAAAATCCGACATTGGCCAAGATCAGATCGGCGCTTACGGCGATCAAGGCGGTTACGACAAAGGCGGCCAACATGGCTTTCATTTCAGTTCTCTCCCGATGTGCCAGCTTGGCGCAGATAGTTTATTAGATCAGCACGGTCATCCTGACCGGCAATACGTTGCATCGGCATCTTGGTCCCCGGAATATAGTGATCCGGGCCTTGCGCAAACAAAGCATCAATTGTGTCATCTGACCAGACGATATCTGACCCAAGCAGCGTGTCTGAATAGGTATAATCGCTGACAGTCCCGGCCCGTCTGCCAAAAAGGTTGTGCAGGCTTGGCCCCGCCCTGCGCGCGCTGCCTCGCGTCAAAGTATGGCAGATGGAACATTTACGTTTGAACTGTCGCTCACCGTTGCTCATGGTCTCGGGGTCGCGCAGAAAACTCTGCTCTGTCCCTTCCATCTGGCCGTGTTCCTTCATCGTGTCCACGGGCCAGGAATAAACGATGCTTTCAATGCCACTGGCATGGATATTCGCGCCATCCGGTGAAAAGGCCAGCGCCCAGACCGGACCGTTCCTGGTTGCCTTGAAATCCCGGCTGATACGCAGTTCAGCCGTATCAATCACCATGATATAGCCATCGCCATCGCCCACGGCCAATTGGCGGCCAACAGGGTCATAGGCCAGCGCCAGAATGGGGCGCCGGTCAAGGGTAAAATCATCAATCTCTTCGCCAGTCTGCAAGTCAATGATCCTTGTGCCGCCATCAATGGCACCATAGGCCAGCCAGCCGTCGGCCTCGTTCAGGACCAACTGGTTCACGCCAAAACCATGGCTCGCCAAAAGCTGCGTCTGGGCGCCGGTTTGTGTATCCCAGGCGCGGATTGTGCCATCTGTTGATGCGGAATAAAGCGTCCGACCATCCGCAGCAAAGGCAATATCATTCACACCAAGCTTGTGCCCACGCAGAAATAAAGGTGCTGCATCACGGGCCGGAAATGGCCAAAGGCCAATGGTCGCATCCCAACTGGCCGACGCGACCAACCCGGCCTCTTGCGACACAGCGAGCCCCATGACCTTGGCCTGATGATCACCCAGGATGTCGCCATCGGCATCATCCGACCATAGCCGGACTTTGTAATCATCGCCGCCGGATATCATCGTATCTTCATCCCAGAACATCACAGCGTTGACGGCGGCGGTATGACCGTCCAGCCATGCCGGTTCCGTGCCTGCCCACAACCCAACAGCGTTGTCAAAACTGCCGGTCGCGATCTGACCAGACGGGGATACGGCAATATCCATCACAGGTCCGCCATGGCCTTTCAGCGTAAAGAATTCCTGCGCATGCACAGGCGTAGCCGCTAAACACATCACAGCAAGCGCACGCAGCCGCATCTATTCGGCAGGCGTCGCACCATCGGGTGCGCTACCCTCTTTGGCTTTGACCTCATCCACCCAGAGGGAATGGTGTTCTTTCGCCCATTGCTCTTCGACCTGACCAGAACCCATGGCATCGTAGGCGCCTTCCATGCCGACCGACCCGATATAGATATGGGCCAGAATGATCGCCATCAGGATAAAGCTGACAATGGCATGCCATAGCTGGGCAAACTGCATCTCTTCATGTGGGGCAAGATCGGTTGGCAGAGGGCCAAGCCCAAGGATATCAGAGATACCAAAGCTGTTCATCTTGGCAAAAGTGGCCGCGAACATATTGAGTTCGAACGGAAACAAAAGTGCTAGCCCCGATGCGGAAATCGAAGCTCCCAAGATGATCACCGACCAGAAAATCAGCTTCTGCCCGGCATTGAACTTCTTGGCGGGTGGATGCCCTTTGGTGAAAATGCCCCCACCTTTCAGTAGCCAGTTGATATCGGTGCGGTCCGGCAGGTTATGATAGACCCACATCACAAAGATCATCACAAGGCCCAGCATAAAGGCCCAAGACACATTGTTATGCACCCATTTGGACCCGGCGGCGATGATGGCAAATGACTCATGCCCGAATGCCGGGATCAGGAACTTGCGGCCCAGCAGTGAAATTAATCCGGTGAGGCCAAGCACGATGAACGACCCCGCCAGCAACCAGTGTCCAAACCGTTCCACCGCCCTGAAACGTTCGATGCGCTGGCCAGTTTTCTCGCCATCGATGCGAATACGGCCCCGCACCAGGAAAAACAGGATCAAAGCACCAATCGTCGCCAGCAGCAGGTAACTGCCATAGGTCGACAGCGGGCCTTCACGGAACAAAAGCCAGCGCATGCCGCCATCCTGCACCAGCACGGTGGCTGCCGGTCCATTGTTGGACGCGGTGATGTCGGATTCATTGAATCGCAGGCCGCGCCACATTTCTGCATCCGAAACGCCACCTAATGTGCCAAGTTGGCCGGTCGGGTCGGCCCCACCTTCGAAATTGCCGATCGCATCGCTGCGAAAACTGTTATCAACCTCTTCGCCACGCTGACGGGCAAGGATGTCTTCCAGCGTCTGCGCGCCACCCGTCGCCGACCGATCCGGTGCTGGCACCGGCTGTTCTTGGGCAAAGGCGGATGAAACCAGAAAAACCGATAACAGCAGGACAAGCATTTGGCGAAACATGGCATTCCTCGACATATCATATGCGCAAATGGGGCGATCCGGAAACAGACCGCCCATCATTTGCTTTTGTGTTTAGACTAGAAAGGCTTAACCGCCCTTCTGATCATAGGCTGTACCCCAGCCCCATGCACCGGAACCAAATCCACGGGCAACCACGCGTTCGCGGTAGATGCCCGATACGACATCACCATCACCCGCCAGCAACGCCTTGGTCGCACACATCTCTGCACAGATGGGCAACTTGCCCTCAGCAATGCGGTTGCGGCCATATTTGGCGAATTCTGCGGTCGAGTGTGTTTCTTCCGGACCACCGGCACAGAAGGTACATTTGTCCATCTTGCCACGCGACCCGAAATTGCCCGCCTGCGGGAACTGCGGCGCGCCAAACGGGCACGCATAAAAGCAGTAGCCGCAACCAATACAAAGATCTTTGGAGTGCAGAACCACCCCTTCTTCGTTCTGGTAAAAGCAGTCGACCGGACAAACGGCCATGCAAGGCGCGTCCGAACAATGCATACAAGCGACCGAGATTGACCGCTCACCCGGTTTGCCATCATTGATCGTGACAACCTTGCGGCGGTTGATGCCCCAAGGCACCTCATGCTCGTTTTTACAAGCGGTGACACAGGCGTTGCACTCGATGCAGCGTTCAGCGTCTACGAGAAATTTTGCTCTAGCTCCCATTTCTCATTCTCCCTTATGCTGACCAGATTTTGCAAAGAGTGGCTTTCGTCTCTTGCATCTGGGTTACTGAATCGTAGCCATAGGTTTGGGCGGTATTGGTACTTTCACCCAATACGTAAGGGTCAGCCCCTTCAGGATATTTGCTGCGCAAATCCTCACCTTCAAAATGGCCGCCGAAGTGGAATGGCATGAACGCCACACCTTCGCCGACCCGCTCTGTGATCATGGCCATGACTTTGACCTTCGCACCCTCCGGGCCTTCAACCCAGACCTGCGTACCGTCCCGAATGCCAAGGTTGTTGGCGTCGCGGGTATTGATTTCCACGAACATGTCCTGCTGAAGCTCGGCCAACCAGGGGTTGGACCGGGTTTCATCACCGCCACCTTCATATTCCACCAGGCGACCGGACGTCAGGATCATTGGATAGTCTTGGCTGAAATCCTGTTTCTGGATCGACGCATACATAGTCGGCAGACGATAGAATTTCCGGTCCTCATAGGTCGGATAATCCTCCACCAGATCACGGCGGTTGGTATAAAGCGGCTCGCGGTGAACCGGCACAGGGTCTGGGAAGGTCCAGACAACCGCGCGGGCTTTGGCGTTACCAAATGGCGCACATTCATGCGCAATGGCAACACGCTGGATACCGCCCGAAAGGTCGGTTTTCCAGTTGGTCTTTGGCCCTGCAATCGCGTCGATGGTCGCCCGTTCTTCATCCGTCAGCTCATTGTCCCAACCAAGGTCCATGAGCATCTGCATGGTGAATTCAGGATAACCGTCCTGAATATCGGAATCGAGCGATGCAACACCTTCCGCCAGCAGATTGTCACCATCACGTTCCACACCAAACCGGGCGCGGAATGTCAGACCACCTTCGGATACACGCTTGGACATGTCATAAAGGTTGGGGGTGCCGGGGTGGTTCATTTCGGCCGTGCCCCAGCTTGGCCATGGCAAACCGTAATAATCTCCATCCGCCGGGCCACCATTCGCCCGCAGTGTCGTGCGGTCAAATGTATGTTGGTTGGCCATGTGCATCTTAATCCGCTCAGGGCTCTGGCCAGTATAGCCGATAGTCCACATGCCGCGATTGAATTCGCGGGTGATGCTTTCGACATTCGGCGTTTCGGGATCTTCCATCTCGATATTGCGGAACAACCGATCGCCCCAGCCAAACTTGTTGGCCAGCTTCGCCATGATGACTTCGTCAGGCTTGGATTCGAACAGCGGTTCAACAACCCGATCACGCCACTGCAGCGACCGGTTCGATGCGGTGACAGAACCCCGTGTTTCAAACTGCGTACAAGCGGGCAGCAGATAGACACCATCGGTGCGGTCATGCAGCACGGCAGAGACAGTGGGATAAGGGTCAACCACGACCAACATATCCAACTGCTCCATCGCGGTCTTCATTTCCTTCATCCGGGTCTGCGAGTTGGGGGCGTGACCCCACAACACCATGGCGCGCACCTTGTCAGGATTGTCCATGTTTTCAGGATCTTCCAGGACACCGTCAATCCAGCGTGACACAGGAATACCGGTCAGGTTCTGAAGCGATGTGTCCTTGCCTTCGGCATCTTTCGGGCCGGGCGCGAACTGGGCTTTCAGCCAATCGCCATCCTCTTCCCAGACACGACCCCAATGCGCCCATGCCCCTGCAGACAGGCCATAGTAACCAGGCAGCGTATGGGACAGAACACCAAGGTCCGTGGCACCCTGCACGTTGTCATGGCCGCGGAAGATGTTAGTACCACCACCGCTGGTGCCCATATTGCCAAGGGCCAACTGCAACACACAATAGGCGCGTGTGTTGTTGTTACCATTGGTGTGCTGCGTGCCACCCATACACCAGATCACAGTGCCGGGGCGGTTATTGACCATGGTCCGGGCCACGCGGCGCAGCTGTGAGCCGGGGGCACCTGTGACACGCTCAACCTCTTCAGGGGTCCAGCGGGCAACCTCTTCCTTGATCTGATCCATGCCCCAGACACGGGTGCGGATGAACTCCTGATCTTCCCAGCCATTTTCAAAGATGTGCCACAAAATACCCCAAACCAGCGCCACATCGGTGCCGGGGCGGAAACGGACATATTCATCCGCATGGGCGGCTGTGCGCGTAAAGCGAGGATCGCAAACAATCAGCGGTGCGTTGTTCTGCTCTTTCGCTTTCAGCACATGCAGCAAGGACACGGGATGCGCCTCTGCCGGGTTACCGCCAATGATAAAGATCGCTTTGGAGTTATGGATATCGTTATAGCTGTTTGTCATGGCGCCGTAGCCCCATGTATTCGCCACACCGGCCACAGTGGTCGAGTGGCAAATCCGAGCCTGGTGATCCACGTTATTGGTGCCCCAATAGGCAGCAAACTTGCGGAACAGATAGGCCTGTTCATTGTTATGTTTGGCCGAACCCAGCCAGTAAACACTATCCGGTCCGCTTTCTTCGCGGATGTTCATCATGCCGTCGCCGATTTCGTCGATGGCCTGATCCCAGGAAATGCGGACCCATTCGCCGTTTTCCTTCTTCATCGGATATTTCAGGCGACGCTCACCGTGGGCATGCTCGCGGACAGCGGCCCCTTTGGCACAATGGGCGCCCAGGTTGAACGGGCTGTCCCAACCGGGCTCCTGGCCGGTCCAGACCCCGTTGGATACTTCGGCAACGACCGTGCAACCAACCGAACAATGGGTACAAACCGATTTAACGGTCTGCACAACTGCGGCGGCTGTCTGGGCCGAGGCGGGGGCGATGGCACCACCAGTTGCTGAAATCGCAGCCAGACCGCCAATCGCGAGACCCGATCCGCGGAGGAAGGCGCGGCGGTCAACCGATTTATCGGCAACATTTGCCAAAATCCCGGGACGGCCAGTCCGCCTTGCGGTGCCATTCGTCTTTTTCCGTAACATCTTATCTTCTCCCTTGCTGCCATCCGAAAGGTGGCGAGGTGTCTTGTCTTCTTGGCGCCCTGATCAGAACCGGGCGCTGTCCAGATAGGCGCGTGTATGGTCGGTATCTTGCATCTTCTCGGATGTCAGATCGACGGGCTGTGCCTCAGCCGCAGTTGTCGTGGCCAACGCAACGGCAGCCGCCGGTGCTGTCGTTCCAGCCAGTTTCAGAAAATCACGTCTGCTGGACGCTTTCTTTTCCATTGTCATGGGATGTCTCCCCTTCCCTGTTGCGGCAGGCATCCCTACCAAGTTGTCGCAGGGCGCTACCCTGCTGTCATTCTGAACGCCTCGCGCTCAATGTCTAAGAATGCTTTGCCAACGCTCCCCACCGAAGCATAGAAAACGGAGGTCTTGGCCGCTTCGATATCGGCAAAGCAATGTGGTGCCCACGGGGCTATGTGCTTGTTAAAGAACACTCTTTGCGCATCAAGCGCTGCAGGAGCCCGAAACCGCCCCACAATCATACCCGCCATCATTTCCATCAATGATGCGATATTGTCCTCCGGCTCGAAAACATTTTCGGCGCGGGTCATACCTTGGGCTACCATATCAGCACGCAGTGCGGCTAGTGGTTTTTCGTTCAAAAAACCGGTGAGATAGTAGCTGGCATAAGGCAGCAACTCGCCCCTGCCCAACCCAACGAACAGCGCGTTGAATTCACTTGAGACCGCTTTCGGCTTTGAAACCTTTGCCACACGGGATAGCGCACTTATCGCATGCCCAAGCGCGGTTTCATCACCAGACAATCCAGCGCATTGATCCAGCAAAATCTGATCAGGCGGACCAGACAGGATCAACCCTAGGAAATTATAAAGGTCAGCACGCAGACGATCCTCGGGGGAAACTGTGATATGTTCTGCTGCGGTCACGTCGCACCCTCTGTTTGGAAAACCATGCGGCGCGGGCGGGCGATCACAGCCAGCTCCTCGGCATCATCAGCCGGCGGTAAATCGGCCAGCGCCTCGGTCACGGGCGGAACCGGCTCAACGATAACCGCGGTGTCCTCAACGACAGGCGCTTCAGGCGCGGGCTCTTCTACCTCTGTCAGTTCTTCATCCAACGCCGCTTTGGCCATCGCCTCAATATGTTTCAACATGCCCTTGCCCACCTGATAGGCGGTTTGCATGTTCTCAATCACCGTCGCACTGTCGGTGAAATCCTCGCCATAATCGACAAGCATATCGACATTCGCCAAAACCGGGTTCGAGCGCCACAGGCTCCGCAACGCCCGTCTACGGATACGGTCGGGGACAACCTGCCCCATAAAGACCTTGAAATCATCGCCCATCTTCAACGTATCGGGATCGGGCAGATCAAGCGCCTCAAGCACCTCTGCATCGCTCATCGTATCGAATTGTTGCTGCTGCGTTGCAATGGCGGCGGTCTCGGACGCCCGGACCTCCTCCTCGGCCTCGGCTTGCACGGCAGCTTTGCGCCGCGCCCAGATATCGGCCACGCCCGTCAATGGATCGCCTCTTTCTTTGCGCTTGGTGCGCGGTAGACATCGGCCAACTGGCGGATACGGGCATCACCGACGCCATCTTCCTCCAGATCGACGCGTTTCTTGTCACGGCGGCGCTTGATGAACACGTCTTCTTCGTGATGCTCATCGATAAAATCACGGATCAGCGCGATCAGCCCATCAGGCATCGGGACTTTCTCTACCAATTCCTCGCCGGTATCAGCATAATCCTGTGCCTCATAGGGGGATGCGGTAGCCAGAACGATATGAAACGGATTGTCATCCAAGGCAGGGCGCATAATCACATAAATCGATGGCTCACGGGCAGCGAGACCAGATAGGTACGCGTCGGTATCGGTGCGATGCAACTCTAAATTGACGGTCGCGGCGTGGTATTCAATGGCGTCACCTTCAGTGCGCAATATCTTCCAACTCGCCTCCGGGGCACCTGGCAGCACAGCGATGGCTTTCCAGACATGCTTTACCCAACGCGTCACACCTGCTGTGCGTCTGACGACAATACCCAAGGGAAATGTCGTCGATCTCTTTGCCTTTGCGGACAATTTTCTTCGGCCCCCGTTCGCTACAGGCATGCTGCACCACCCCCACCCAAGTTAAAAGTAAAATTTTTATTAAGATGAAAATTTTGGTGCGCTAGGTTGTCGCGGCAGAATTGTTGTCGTTAACATTCCTACGACATGAAACCTTTCAATTTCAAAAGTTTACGTAACGGAACTACCGCAGTAGTTGAGAGTGCCAAAAACCACCTCAGTCACTACCCTGACCGGCGGCTGGTTGTATTTCGTGTTTACCTTCTCGCAGAATCGGGACTAGCTTACGGCAACCCACAACCCGGCACCGACCGGGCCTTAGACATGGTCAGGGGCCAGAATGACAAAAAAGCTGATTTTGTGCGACTGTCTGGGAAGCCAGACAATTGATGCCCCCACCATTTCTGACGCCACCGGGCTCAGCTGCTCAAAGACATACACATTCCTTTGCGGCGACGAGCTGGAGCAAGCAGCCAAGGAAATGGGTGGTGACGATGTGATGATCGCTTGCCAGCAAGAACGCCAACGTTTTGAGGATCTTGCGGAGGATATCGAAAGTGCCGTTCCGGCCTTTGTCGACCTGCGCGACCGGGCCGGATGGGGCACGGACGCTGCCGCGCCCAAAATGGCCGCCCTCGCCGCGGAGGCGATGCTTGGCGTGCCCGCGACCAAGGCAATCGATGTCGTTTCCGAAGGGACATGCCTGATCATTGGCGATGCAGCCGCATTGCAGGCCGCCACGGATCTTTGTGACATTCTGGCGGTCACCGTCTTACTCGTCCCGGACAGCGATCTGCCATTGGATCGCCGGTTTGATTGCGTGAAAGGCCAATTACGCCGGGCCAGCGGGGCCTTGGGCAATTTCGACATCACGATCGACCAGTTTCAAGATGCCCTGCCTGGCGGGCGCGGGGCCTTCAAGCTGACCCCGGCCAAGGATGGTGCCGTTTCCCATTGCGACATCATTCTGGATCTCTCCGGCAATACCCCCCTCTTCTCGGCCCATGAAAAGCGCGAGGGTTATCTGCGCGCCGACCCAAGCCACCCGGCGGCCATCGCCAAGGCTGTTCTGACCGCCTCGCAAATGATCGGCACGTTCGAACAGCCGCTTTACGTCCGGTTAGAACCCACCCTTTGTGCGCATAGCCGCGCCGAACAGCCTGCCTGTTCCAACTGTCTGAATGTGTGCCCAACCGGGGCAATCACCCCGGCAGGTGAACATGTGGCGATTGATCCGATGATTTGCGCAGGGTGCGGTGCCTGCTCTGCCGTCTGCCCATCCGGGGCCATCGCCTATGACGCGCCGCCGGTCGAAACGGTGTTCCAGCGGATCAACATATTGACCAGTACCTATCGCAAGGCCGGTGGGCAGGCCCCGCGCCTGCTGGTCCATGACGATACATATGGGCAGGAACTGATCAGCCTGACGGCCCGCTTTGGCGATGGTTTGCCAGCAGATGTCATCCCGCTTCAGGTCGATGCGCTGGCGGGTTTCGGCCATGCCGAAATCGTTGCCGCGCTGGCCTGTGGGTTTACGGATGTTACGATTTTGGCCGGCCCCAAGGCCGACCGCGATGTCATCAACGCACAGGTTACACTTGCCACTGCGATCGGTGGCGATGGGCGGGTCAGGACCATCGCCTCACAAGACCCTGACGGACTGACCACCGCGCTACAGGACAATCCGCAATCCACCCCCTGCCCTAACCCGATCATACCTTTGGGCAGCCGGCGGCAGATCACCCGGCTCGCAGCCAAAACGCTGCGGCCCGACACCAGCCAGCTCCCCCTGCCCGATAACGCGCCTTATGGGGCAATCGTCGTCGATGAGGACGCTTGCACGCTCTGCCTGTCTTGCGTCTCGCTCTGCCCATCCGGGGCGTTGGGCGACAATTCCGACAAGCCGCAATTGCGGTTTCAGGAAGACGCCTGCCTGCAATGCGGGCTATGCGCCAATATCTGCCCCGAACAGGCGATCACCCTGAAACCGCAGCTTGACCTGACCGATGCAGCCCTTGGCCAGCAGGTCCTGCACGAGGAAGAACCATTTGCATGCATCGAATGCGGGTCACTTTTCGGGTCCAAATCAACGATTGCGAAAATCACCGAAAAGCTGGTCGGTAACCATGCCATGTTTGCCAACCAAAACGCGGCCAACCTGATCCAGATGTGCGAAAACTGCCGTATTCAGGCACAATTCCATGCGACGGATAATCCGTTTCAGGGCGGTGAACGGCCGCGGACCCGCACATCGGATGACTATTTCTCAGACCGCAAAGATCACTGAATTTCGACTGGCGCGCCCAGATCGGCAGGGGCAATCGTGGCCACATATGCCACGATTGCATCAATTTCATCCAACGTCACCTCAATCGGTGAAATCGGCGAAGGCAGATTGTCGGGAAACGGGTCGGTCACATCCGCCACCTGCGTGAATGCACCATGGGGTTTGAGCAGGAAGAATGTCTGAAACCGCCCTTCCCAATCTTCAAAATTGCGCATCAGGGCGAATGACGGGGTCGATCCGATGGCGTTCATCTTGTTGCTTTCATTGACCACATGACAGCGCCCGCATTTGCCAAGGCTGGCCTGTTCGCCCAACACCACATCGCCAGTTACAGGGGTGGCAACAACCACAGCCGCCGTACCCACATCAGCCGAAAAAAACGACGCATCGTCAGCGGTAAAGCCCTCAATCGTGCGCTTGCCCACATCAGATACAAGCCAATCCAGGAACGGGGCAACATCCGGGTCTGTCGCATCTGACAGATGCCAAATCCTATCAGGATCACGAAAAACCGGCGTACCATCAGCACCCAACACAACATCACCCGCATCTGGATCAACGGTGATGCGGACCCCCGTCTTTAGCGAAAACCGGGGCAGAAGATGTTGAAGAAAACCGCTCTCGGTCAGCGCTTGCGGGGCCTGCAAGGTAAAGGCCTTGTCCTGCGCCAACACAGGTGAGGCCACCAGATACAGACCCAAAGCCAGATTTCTTAACATTCTGCCAGCTCCCACCGCCGCCTCAGGTTGCATATCAGCCTAGGGGCGCTAGGGTCTGATCGTCAATAATTCTATCTGCGGGGAAAGTCAGATCATGAGCGACGATTTCAACATGTCGATGCGCAAATTTCTTAAACAGGTGGGGGTCACCTCACAACAGGCCATCGAAGACGCGATGCGCAATGCCGGCGACACATCTGGCAAAAGCTTCAACGTCAAAACCGTGCTGACAATCGAAGGGCTCGACCTGGAACATGTGGTCACCGGCAAGATCGAAGGCCCATAAGTGAGCATGACAAGAGAACAGGTTCTCGACTGCCTGAAGACAATTAATGCACCCGACGGCACTGATATGGTCAGCGCAGGTCTGGTGCGCGCACTGAATGTCGATGGGACAACCATCCGCTTTGTGATGGAGGTGTCCAGCCCCGACCCCTACCTGCCAATCAAGGAGGCGGCAGAGGAAAAACTGCGCAGCATTGGGGCAGAAACAGTCTCTATCGTGATGACGGCGCACAGCCAGCCAAGCGCCCCGCCCGACCTCAAACCATCACGGCCCACCCAGCCTGCAGGCCCGGAAAAGATCGCCGGGATCGACAAGATCATCGCAATTGCCTCTGGCAAGGGTGGCGTTGGCAAATCAACGGTTGCAGCCAATCTGGCCTGTGCGCTCAGTGCTGAGGGCAAACGTGTCGGCATGCTGGATGCGGATGTCTATGGACCATCACAGCCACGTATGCTCGGTGTCTCTGGACGACCGCAAAGCCCCGATGGCAAATTGATCCTGCCCTTGCGCAATTTCGGCGTGACCTTGATGTCAATCGGGCTGATGACCAACGACGATCAGGCGGTAGTCTGGCGTGGTCCGATGTTGATGGGCGCGCTGCAACAGATGCTCAGCCAGGTGCAATGGGGCGCGCTCGACGTGCTGATCGTCGATCTGCCGCCGGGGACCGGTGATGTGCAGATGACGCTGGCCCAAAAGGCGCATCTTGACGGGGCAATCATCGTATCCACCCCGCAGGATGTGGCCCTGCTTGATGCACGCAAGGGGATCGATATGTTCAACCAGATGAACACACCAATCATCGGCATGATCGAAAACATGAGCACGCATATCTGTTCCAATTGCGGGCATGAGGAACATGTGTTCGGACATGGCGGCGTCGCGGCTGAGGCAGAGAAAATCGGCGTGCCACTATTGGCCGAAATTCCACTGCATCTGGATATCCGCATGGCGGCGGATGGTGGCGCGCCGATTGTCGTGTCCAAACCGGAATCAGCACAGGCACAGGCGTTTCGGAAGGTTGCGAAATCCCTGATCAAGAACAATAACCTATGAACGCACCCGTCTTTCCACCGCTATTTGCCGGACACCCGGTCACCAGCGGTACGGACCCGTTTGTACAAGCCTGCGACGCTGCCCGACAGGGCTGTGATGCGGGGCTGGTCACCTATGACCTTGGCCCGCATCAACTGCGGGCCGCGATCGTTTTCGCGCCAGAAGTGGCACTGGCCGATGCCATGACAATCCTGCCCCTCTGTGGGGTCGGTTTCCAGAACGCCCTTGGCGCGCTCGCCCCGCCCGAGGTTGCGGTGCATCTGCGTTGGGATGGTGAAATCCGGGTCAACGGCGCACGCTGTGGGGCGTTACAGATTGCGGCCTCCGACAGCGACCCGATGACCGAACCAGATTGGGTCACTGTCGGCCTGACCCTGCAATTTTGGCCCGACGATCCCGAAGCCGGCCATATCCCAGACCAAACCGCACTTTACGCCGAAGGATGCGCCGATATCGATGCGGTTGCCCTGTTGGAAGCCTGGGTCAGGCACACGCTGGTCTGGATCAACCGCTGGGATGATGAAGGCAGCGGGCCCATTCACAAGGAATGGACCGGGATCGCCCACGGGATCAACGAACAGATCACCATCAATGACACATATGGAAAGCTACTGGGCGTTGACGAAAAATTTGGGGCGCTGCTGCGCAAGGATGATGACACCATGCTGATACCGCTCACCACTTTGCTAAAGGACCAATGACATGATGCTCGCACGCGCGATCCATTTCGACGAAAGTGACATGAATGTTTTTCACAGCCCGGCCCGCACCGGCGAATGGTGCATTACTGGGGGGTTTGAATTTTCAAACTGGACCGAAGGCGACCTGACAGGCAAGGCCCGGCAAGCTTTCAGCAATGGCTGGCTTGGGGCGGAAACATTCGGGCGGGTAACCTTCGTCGCCACCGCCCAGATCGAACAAACCGAAATCGACACCCTGACGACGCAGCTCGCCCGGCATTTCGTCGATATCTATGGCGCACCGTCAATTGAAGCCGCCACACCCGTTGCAGCAGAGGAAATCAGCCAGATGATGGATATCTGCGCTGAACACGAACCCAACACCGTCATGACCATCGCGCGCGAACTGACGGATGCCGGTGTCAAGGAAAGCATCCGGATCATCGAATCCCAGGATGCCAGCCTCGATATGTTCGCAGTACACGGAGACTGAACAGCGGTTAGCTCTCTTCAAGAACTTTGCGCGCCACACGGAAACATTCCAACGCCTGCGGAACACCGCAATAGATCCCGACGACATGAATGATGGCGCGAATTTCATCTTTCGTGACGCCGTTGGTGATCGCGCCACGGCAATGGATTTCCCATTCATGCATCTTGCCCAAGGCCCCGATCATCGACAGGTTCATCATCGACCGAGTCTTGGCATCGATCACGTCATCACCCCAGCCAAAACCCCAGCACCAGGCGGTCATGGCCTCCTGAAACGGGCGGGTAAAATCATCGGCAGCGGCAAGGTTCTTTTCAACATAGTCCGGGCCAAGCGTAGATTTGCGCTGTTCCAGGCCTTTCAGAAAAAGGTCTTCGTCAAATGTGCTCATGGTCGAGACGGCGTCTGCATTGGATCACTCCGCTGGTTGCAGTCAAAATCGTTCAGTTACACAAGAAAGAGCGCAGGAGTAGCGGCCTAATTCAAGCTCTTTTGCCAGATTGTGCCGAAAAACCCGACGCCCCGGGGGGCGTTTGTGGCCCAAACCGGCGGCGCCCGCTGGGACTGCGCCAACAGTGTGAGCCATATGCAGACCCGGTTAATGTCGACGTCAGATAGCCACCATGAAACCCGCGCAATAACGGGATGTTTCCCAAAGCACAACGCATCTGCGACAGATGGATGTGGGGGGTGGCGGACAGACAGGGATTCGAACCCTGGAGACGGTCTCCCGCCTACACACTTTCCAGGCGTGCGCCTTCGACCACTCGGCCACCTGTCCGTGGCGTGCGTTTAGCGCGCCCTGCCCCCCTTTTGCAAGACCCCGCATATATGTTTGTGTCTGACATTTACTCTGACCGCCTCACCCCCCTATAAACAAACGGTACGCTAGGCGAGTTGACCCCCGATGTTGCATGATCCCCCCAAGACAAACCCGACCGAACGGCGCTATGAGGCCGCGCGGCTGCAAACCGGTGCCTTGGTGATCATTGCTTTTGCCGTTGTTCTATTCTTGCTGGTACAGGCGCGGTTCATCCTCATTTCACTGGCCACCGCGATCATCCTGTTCAGCTTGACCAGCGATGTGATCAACTTCATCGCACGGTTGCGCGTGGGGCCGTTTCGCATTCCAAGCGCGGTGGCCAGTATTGCAGCAATGGTGCTGATTGCGACGGCGTTGATCACGCTCACCTCGATACTTTTGGCGCAGGTGAACACCGTGCTGGTCACCACCCTGTCCTATACAGAACGGGCGCCATCTGCCGTGGCATCACTTTTCGGGTTTCTGGGGCCTGACAGCCAGATGGCGATCCTCAACGCCCTGCAATCCATCGACGTGTCCAGCTATCTGCGCAGCGCCGCGGGACAAGCCAGCGGGATGACCCAGGCCACTGTGCTTGTGATCCTGTTTGTGGGCTTCTTGTTTGCGGAACGGATCTGGTTTCAGACCAAGCTGCAGAACTTCGTCGGAGACGAGGCACAGGCCGCAAGGGTCGGCAAGATCATCCAATCGATCATTCACCGGGTGAACTATTACCTGCTCGTCAAAACCGTGATCAGTGCGATCACGGGGGCGATGATCTATGTGCTGGCCACAACCTTCGGGTTGGAGCTCGCCACCTCCATAGGGATCATCACCTTCGTGCTGAACTTCATTCCCAATATTGGGTCAATCGTGGCAACCGCACTGATCGCGCTGGTGACCCATGTGCAATTGGGGGATGCCGCGACAACGCTTGCGATCTTTGCCATTGCGGGGGTGATCCAATTCGTCAATGGCAGCATCATCGACCCGATGCTGATGGGGCGCGCGTTGCGCCTGTCATCTTTCGGGATCATCCTGTCACTGGCCTTCTGGGGGGCGGTCTGGGGCGTTCCGGGCATGTTCCTTTCCGTACCGATCATGGTGATGCTGCTGGTCGTTTGCAGCCATGTGCCCGACCTGCGACCTTTCGCCATCCTTTTGTCACGCGAAGGGTTGCCGGAATCTGAAAAAATGCTGGATCAGCCCATTGAGCGGGACCTTTTCGGTCAGGACCTGCGATCTGACTAAAGCCTATAGCGTTTCGCGAAATACCTGAAACATAACGTGTTGAAATCGCGGGTTTCAGGCAGCGCTCAGGTGATTGCGGGTTTTTCACATGACGCTCTAGCGCGACGCCGCTTGCGGTTTGCCTGAAACGGGTCTGCGTGCGTAATAGGTCACGTCTTCGGTGAAATACTGATAGCTATCCGCGTTATCGATGGCGCGGTCTGCGTCATCGCGGGCCATTTCGCCACATTCGCTGCGGGAATAGCAGTAATCCTCTGTTCGGGCGACATGCAGAAAATGGGTCAGCTCATGTACGATCGTTCCTTCGCGGGTGCCGTCATCACTGCTCCGCATGCCTGGGCGCAATGCGGTAAGCGGGGGTAAGTCAAAGAACGGCGGACACAAATGCAGCAAGTAGGGCTCATCCGGATAAACCCAGGCATAGGTGCCGTCCTCACAGCCATCCGTATCCGCCGCGTCACATTGGGCGGTGACGGCACCGCTGCGGATCGCCGTCACAACGGCCTTGAGATTGGCACGCACCTCCTCTGCGTGGGGTTGCGAATAGGTGCCAAACCAGCGGGCATATTCTGGGGTGTCACCGACGGCTGTCGCAGCCTTCAAGGTCAGCGCTTTGGCATTGCGCAGGGCCTCTTCATAAAGTCTCGCCTTGTCCTTGGCGCAGTCCAGAGCATTTTCAGCCGCAGCGCCCGTGGCGCAAAATGCGATAAACACTGTACCAGTTATGATCCGCCGCATCGATTACTCCAAATGCAGATAGACCCGCCTGTTCTGGCGGCCCTTCTTCTCAATCTTACCCAGTCTGACGCGGCCAATCTCGGCCGTTTTGGCAACATGGGTGCCACCGCAAGGTTGCAGATCGGCGGTCTCGGCACCCACACCAATGCGCACCAAGCGGATTTGGCCAGTACCGCGCGGGGGCTGCACCGACATGGTCTTGACCAGTTCGGGCTGGGCATCCAGTGCTGCGTCAGTGATCCACTCATCTGTCACATCCATGTTGCAGGCGATCAGTCGGTTCAGATCTTCCTCCAGCGCAGCCTTGTCTTCGGGAGTTTCGGGCATGTCGAAATCCAGACGACCTTTTTCAGCTGAAATCGACCCGCCCGTCACCGGTAACGGCAACACAACGGACAATAGATGCAATGCCGTATGCACCCGCATGTGACGATAGCGGCGGTCCCAGTTCAGCATCTGCTTCACCACCGTCCCCAGTTCAGGCAGGCCCGATGGCTCTGCGGCCAGCAGGACCACATCATCGCCCTGGCCTTTGACCGTAGTTGCGATATCCAACGTACCACCATCCCAGCTAAGCGTACCACTGTCACCCGGCTGCCCACCCGATGTTGGATAAAACACCGTGCGGTTCAGGACGATACCACCCTCCTCCGTGATCGCCGTCACCATGGCCGTGGCCTCACGCAGATAGGCGTCATCGCGGAACAATAGTTTTGTCATGATTGCGGTTCTTTCAGCGCTTCAGGATTGCGCAACCAGATGTCACGCTGGGCAAATGGTATCTCGATCCCGGCCTCGGCAAATTTTTTCGAAATCTCGTAATTCATCTCGGATTTCGAGCTCAGCACATAATTGACATCACGCAGAATGGCGCGGATTTCGAAATCCAGCGAATCCGCACCAAAACCCATGAACAGGACCGCCGGGGGCGGCTCCATCAGGACCAGTGGATGCGCCTCAGCGATACTTTTCAGTATCTCCGTCACTTTCTGAACATCCGAACCATAAGCGACGCCAACCGGCACGATGACCCGACCGACAAGGTTGCCCCGGGTCCAGTTGGTCACCTGTCCACTGACCAGATCGGCATTGGGCACAATCACATCTGTCCGGTCAAAGGTCTCAATCCGGGTGGACCGAACGGAAATCGCCCGCACATACCCCATCTGGCCGTTGACCTCGATCCAGTCACCTTCACTGACCGGGCGTTCAATCAACAGGATGATACCAGAGACAAAATTGGACACGATATTCTGCAAACCAAAGCCGATGCCGACAGATAAGGCACCGGCAACAATCGCCAGGTTCGACAGATCGATGCCGGCGCTTGTGATCGCGATCAATGCTGCCAGCAGGATGCCAACATAACCGAACCCGGCCACCACGGCATTCTGACCACCCAGATCAAGCCGCGTACGCGGCATGACCGATTTGCGCAACGTGGCCTGCACAAAACGGGTCAGCAGATAGCCGGCCGCAAAGACCAGCGCAAAAGTCAGGAAATCAGTGGGTGATATACGACTTTCACCAATGGAAAACCCCTCACGGAACCGGGCCCAAAGCTCCAGAATATCATCCACCCTTGCGCCCCAGATCAGCGCAAAAATTGGTAGACTAAGCAGATAAAGCACAAGGCTGATCGCAACCGGCAGCAAGGCGCGCAAACCTTTATTGCTTTCCTCGTCATCGGATGTCGCACTCAGATCAAGAATGATGCGCTGTACGATCAACACAAAGCCCAGCAGCGCCAGTGACAAAATCAGCGGCACCAGCAGGGTGCGCCCGGCTGTGGCATACCCAATAGCCGCCAGGACAGGACCGGCAACGGCAAAAATGGTACAAATCTGGGCAACCAGACCACGCACCCGGCCTTGTGATACCGTCACGCCGGGGATCGGCTCTGGCAGCTGTTTGATCACGGCGGCAAAACGCCATAGCAAGATGCCCAGAACCAACAGGAAGGGCCACCAGACGGCCGCCTCTGTCGCATCCTCAAGATCGAAACTGCGCAGCGCGGCATCCAGCAAACCCGCAATCGCCAGCACCCAGGAAATCGTGACGCCAATGCGACGGCCCGCTGCGCGCGTCGGCGCATCATAGCCCAGATAACCGCCATCGGCATCGGCCGGAAAAACATGGCGGCATAGCCACCAGCCGAAAATCACCAGAAATCCGGCGCCTGGCAGCGCATCAATGACATCGCCACCCCGCAGACCAAAGATGTTCAGCGTATCCAACCCGATTGTCAGTGCCAGTAGCCCCACAACCGAAACGGCGATCTGACCCAGCGACAACAGCAAAGCCCAAAGCCGGGCAAACCGCCCCTCCCGTCTTACAAAGGACATGCGCCATTCGGTGACCCAACGCCGGACATAGACCAGAAAGGCCACGGCCAACAGCAGGAACAGCCCCGCCCATGGCAGGTTCCGAAGCAGGCGGCCTGCCTCAATCTGCTGATGGATTCCCGCCACCGTTTCGACACCGACAACCCGGATCGCTTCCCAAACTGCATGAACAGCGGCAATCAGATGGACAGGGTTCAACGGTGACGGCCCGCGATCCGCCAGTTCAAGCGTCTGGCGTTGCCGGACTTGCCCGTCGAATTCACCGATCAGACCGTTTGCGCGGGCATAGGCCTCTTCCGCCAGCACACGCGGGGCGTTCAGCGCATCGCGCTGCGCCTGCAATGCGGCACGCCGGTCCGCAATCGCCTCCGGCTCTTCGCCACTTTCCGGCACTGGGCCAAGGGCCGTCAACTGGCTATCAACAGTGTCAATCCGGGCCGAATTCAGCGTTGTCAGATCAAGGAACTCATCGCGCCACACAACCAGTTCCGCCCGCAAACGGCTCACGGCAAAGCGTGACGCATCCCCCCTTGCCGCCAGCGCCTCTGCCCGGGCGGCAAGGCTTAGCCAATCAGGATCCTTAATCTTTGCCTCAGGCCCTGAATCCAGTTCTACCACCGCAGGCGCATCCGTCGGACCATCCTGCGCCCAGCTCATCAAGGGCAGGATAAACAGGCAAACCGAAAGGAACGCCGCCCGGATCATACCTCAGCAAATACCGTCGGCAGATCCACCTTCGCCTCCAGCCATGTAGGAACGGGCAGACCCTTCTCGCGCAAGAAGGCGGGGTTATACAGTTTTGACTGATAGCGCGTGCCATAGTCACACAGGATTGTCACAATCGTATGGCCGGGACCCATCTCGCGACCCAGACGGATCGCACCGGCAATATTGATGCCCGTCGACCCACCCATGCAAAGCCCTTCATTGGCAAGCAGGTCAAACACGATCGGCAAAGCCTCTGCATCCGGGATTTTGTAAGTAAAGTCGGGGGTAAAGCCATCCAGATTGGCGGTAATCCTGCCTTGACCAATCCCTTCGGTGATCGAATTGCCATCCGGGGGTACCTGATCGGTGTACAGTTTATAAAGACCGGACCCATCCGGATCAGACAAGCCTACTTTCACGCCCTTGGGCTGCAATACCTGTGCGACACCGGCCAATGTTCCGCCAGAGCCGCAGGCGCAGGTAAAAGCATCAATCTTGCCACCTGTCTGCTCCCAGATTTCCGGGGCGGTGGTTTCGACATGGGCCTGACGATTGGCAATATTGTCAAACTGATTGGCCCAGACTGCCCCATTTGGTTCGGTCTTGTTCAGTTCTTCGGCAAGGCGGGCAGAGTATTTCACATAATTGTTTGGGTTGGCGTAAGGAACGGCAGGAACCTCTACCAATTGTGCGCCAGCCAACCGCAACATATCCTTCTTTTCCTGACTCTGCGTCTCGGGGATCACAATTACCGTCTTAAACCCCATCGAGGCACCGACCAAGGCCAGCCCGATGCCGGTATTGCCTGCCGTGCCCTCAACAATCGTTCCACCGGGTTTCAGGTCACCCCGGGCAATGGCATCGCGGATCATGAACAACGCCGCACGGTCCTTTACAGATTGGCCCGGGTTCAGGAATTCGGCCTTGCCCAATATGGTACAACCCGTCGCCTCTGAGGCGGCGCGCAGCTTGATCAACGGGGTGTTGCCCACGGCATCGGCAAGGTCTGTTCGAATGGTCATGAGGCGGCCTTTCATAGCGTTGAATATGTGTAAGACCGCGCCCAAGGGACATCAAGTACCGGACCTATATTTCGACGCCAGCCAACCTCTCACGATGCACCGTCAGCCAGTAAAGCAGGTGCAGCAACGGGCCAGCCGCAATTTCACCAGTTTCGGCTAGGCCCATCGCCTGTTCCAGCGGCAAAACATGGATACGCAGATCCTCGCCCTCTTCGGGCAACCCACCAGAATAGCCGCTGATTTGCGGCAAATCGCATAGACCTACAAATGCATAGAAATAATCAGTCGAACTACCCGGCGAGGGATAATATCGCCCAGCCGGTTCAAGATGACGAATATCCAGCCCGGCCTCTTCATGGGCCTCCCTGATGGCGGCGTTCTCGGGGGTCTCGCGGGCATCCACAATCCCGGCAATCGGTTCCAGCATCCACGGGTTGGGATCACGACGGGCCGCAGAACCAACGCGGAACTGTTCGACCAAAGCCACCATGCCCCGCGCCCGGTCATAAGGCAGCACCAATGCTGCATCGACGCCGAAAAACGCCTCGCGCATCAAAGGTGGTGAATAGTGACCGGCAAAATGGCGATGGCGCAGCTTCAATTCCTGCAAACGATAAAAACCACCCTGTGGCGGGGCAGCATCCAGCACGGCAAAATCATCCGGTGTGGCCTGACGGCGCAATGTGGCGGGGGCCGCCTGCCCCGCCCGGGTCTTTGCCCAAGCGCGCATCTCGACCATCGGCCACATGCGTCGTAGCGCAGCAGCGTCGGGCAGCGGATCATGCGAAAACAGCTCTTCGGCGGTCAGAACAGCCGGGGTCAGATGAGTTTCCTGCCAGTCGTGCAAAGACCAGACACCATCGGCCCCCCGGATATCATCAGGCGGCATGTAACAATGGCATGTGACTTCCTGATCATCGATCAGCACGGTGACAGGGGCTAATTCATAGCCAAAGGCACCTTCGTACGCATCCAGACGGGCCTTTTGATCAGGTGTAAGATCACACCACACAGCCCCTTCAGCCTGTGCGGCTTCACCGGGGGTGATAAAGGGAACAACATTGTTCCGAATTGGGCGGGTAGCATAACCCGGCAAAACAGCCGGCCTCATCGACAACACACCGGGCCCCGCAACCGCCGCCATCAGATCGGGCGACAGCAACGTGCCATAAACGAACAGGTCCATCCGCTAGGGATACCGCTGCGCGAAATATTCAGACACGAAGCCGCAAATGACACCACCGACAACAATTGACACGATCAGATTGATGTCAAAGAAGTCCTCTCCCATCTCAAGCATCAGCTTAAAAATATCAACGACGCCCTCCATTGGGCCGTCGTAAAGGCGGCGCAGCGACTTACGGATCATATTGTGGAAGGACATCAGGAAAACAAGCCAAAGCGTAAAGGCAAATGCACCTGTCAGCCCGTTGCCGACGGCCGCGCGGTAACCACGCCCCGACCGGCTGCCGACAACGACCCATCCGCAAAACAACGCAATACCCACGCAAAGCGGGATAAAGAAATTCGGCGGATTGGCTTCGGGAAAAAACGGGGTGGCCAAAAGACCAATATACCAACCATAGATGAAAAAGGCCAAAGCGGCGGCAAGGCGTCCGGCGGTAGGCATATCACTGCATCCTCATCTGGCCGCGAACGGCCTTCTTTAAGGGGCGCGTGTCACGGTAATCTGCGTTACGTCGCAGTTTCCGCTATGAAATGTGCCCGCGCAAGAGGTCAGATAAAAGTTCCACATCCGTTTAAAGCGTTCGTCAAAGCCAAGGGCGGCAACCTCCTCCCATTTGGCGTTGAAGGTTTCGTGCCAACGGCGCAGGGTCTGGCTGTAACTTTCGCCAAACTCGATGGATTTCGCGACGATTAGTCCAGCCTTTTCAACCTCTTGCCGTAACACTACGGGGCTTGGCAACATCCCCCCCGGAAAGATGTATTTCTGAATGAAATCCACTCCGCGTTTATAAACCTGCCACCTGCGATGCTCGACCGTGATGATCTGAAGTGTTGCGTGTTTGCCCGGTTTCAGCCTTTCACGCACGGTGTCGAAATAAACGGGCCAGTATTTTTCGCCCACCGCTTCAAACATTTCGATGCTGGCGATCCCGTCATAAATGCCGGTCTCATCGCGGTAATCCTGCATCTTGATCTCGACCATATCGGTCAGACCGGCTTTGGCGATCCGCTCCACAGCATAGTCATGCTGTTCCTGACTGATTGTCAGGCCGGTTACCTTCAGCCCGCGTTCCCTGGCGGCATATTCGGCAAAACCGCCCCAGCCGCAGCCGATCTCAAGCACATGGTCACCGGGCTGGGCCCCCATCTGATCGACCATGCTTTTGTATTTCTCGACCTGTGCGGCCTCCAGACTTTGCTGGCCAGTGTCGAACTTGGCCGAAGAATAGGTCATCGTATCGTCCAGCCAGAGGCTGTAGAACTCATTGCCCAGATCATAGTGATAGCTGATGTTTTTGCGCGCCTGGGTTTTGGAATTACGCTGCATCCAGAACCGCATCCGCTCGTAAAACCGCACAAGGAACTGACCGGGGAAACCGTCATACATATCCTCGGCATCATCATGGACCAGATCCATAAAGGCCATCAGGTCCGGCGTGCTCCACCAGCCATCCATATAGGCTTCGCAAAAGCCAAGATCACCCTCACGGATCGTGCGGGCAAACAGATCATCATTATGGACATGAATTTCCGCAACATATCCCGGATCGGGGCCTTCAGCGCGAAAGTGACGACCATCAGACAGAATGATATCGATACGCCCGCGTTTCATCAGCTGCAACTTGTCAAAAACGGGCGCAAAATAGCGGGGCAATGCAGTCTGCCCATCGGTCGTCGTCAGTATCATTATCGTCCCTGTGTCTTCCTTGCGACCATGCTGGGTAATCCAGCCGGCCTTTTTTGGAAAGTTAACGCGCCGACACGGGAAGTCACGGAAAACGTTAAAACTTTCTCGTGACGTTGCGTGAACACTCTAAAACCCACGTGCTTCATATGCGGCCAGCGCACGTTTGCGCCCAGCATCCGCCGGCACGATCGGATCAGGATAACGATCCGTCGCCGCCATCCCCCACTGCAAAGGGATCATATCATAATAGGCCAGTGCCGTCGCAGATGGCTTTTTGTAATGTTCAGCCAGCCATTTTTTGACATAGGTGCGGTCATTGTCGAACTTGTCCAACTGGGTAACGGGGTTGAATACCCGGAAATAAGGCGTCGCATCCGGCCCCGACCCTGCCGACCATTGCCAGCCCATCGCATTGCTGCACGGGTCCCAGTCGATCAGGCAATCAGCAAACCAATCCAGCCCAATCCTCCAATGACACAACAGATGCTTGGTCAGATAAGAGGCGACAATCATCCGCCCCCGGTTATGCATCGTGCCCGTCACATACATCTCGCGCATCGCCGCATCGACAAACTGAATGCCGGTGCGACCTTGTTTCCAGGCGGTCACCTCCGGCGTTTCGTCAGTGTTCCAAGGAAACGCGTCCCAGTCTTCCTTCCAGTTATCGCGCACGATCCGGGGCGTATGAAACGCCAGATGATAGGCAAATTCGCGCCAGACCAGTTCTTTCAGAAATACCTCTGCATCCGCCTTACCATCATGCAAGGCGCGCCAGCCCGCATGCCAGCAAATGCGCGGACTAATCTCTCCATAGGTCAGATTTTCGGATAGGCGCGATGTGCCATCAACTGCAGGTAAATCGCGGTTCTTCTGATAATCGGTCACCCGATTGGCGATGAACGCGGCCAAGCGGTGCGATGCTGCCACCTCACCCACCGTGCAATGATCGCGCAGAATATCGGCCCCCCGCCGCATTGGAACTGCCATCCGCCACGCATCCAGATCATCGGAACGGGGCCAGCTATCGGGTGCAGGGATGGCCCCCGGCGCAGGCAAAACATCCGGCACCTCGTTGCCGCGCACCGATTTCCACATCGGGGTAAACACCTTGTAGAACCCGCCAGTCTTTGTCTCCACTGTCCAGGGTTCAAACAACACATGCCCGGCAAAACTCTCTGGGGTTACGCCATCGTCTTTCAGGGCCGCCTTTACGGCCATATCACGCACCTTGCTGTCGGGATCGTACAGGCGGGACCAATAGACGGCCCCTGCCCCCGTTTCCGCAATCAACGCACGCAGCACCTCCAGCGCGGGGCCCTTGCGCAGGATCAGACGACTGCCTTTCTCGGCAAGGTCCTTGGCAAGACTGGCCACCGACAATCCCAACCGCATCTTGGGCGCGGCCCCCAAACCATCCACCTGATCATCATGGATAAACACCGGGATCACGGGCCGCCCCGCATCACAGGCCGCCGTCAGCGCAGCATGATCGCCCAGACGCAAATCGCGCCTGAACCACATCAGGATCGGGGATTGGGTCATATCGTCTCCGCACAAGGTGCAACCAGATTACAAAACCTGATCTAGCGCGCCCATCAGTGCGTCAACCTCCGCCTTGTTGGTGTAATGCACGAAACTGACGCGCAGCACACCTTTGGCCAGATCAACACCCACAGCCGATAACGGACGTTGGGCATAAAAATCACCACCGCCGGCCATGATACCATGCGGGGCCAGCTTTGCGGCCGCTTCCTCTGCATCTGTTTCCAGCGCCAGCGCAACAGTGGGCGCGCGCTGTGTCGCATCCGCCGGACCAACCAATCGCACCGAATTCTTCGCCGACACATAATCCAGCAGTGGCTGCAACAGGGTCTCCTCATGCGCACGCATCAGATCATGGGTCTTGCGGGCAGCATCAGCGCCCTGACCGCCGCCATGATGGGCGGACATCGCCTCCATGTAATCAGCCATCCCGGCGCACGCAGCGACCTGCGCATGATCGGGACCGGCGGGCGTGAAACGTTTATACAGGCTATCTGCATTGAAATGATGCGCCTGATTGGGCAATTCCATGCCCCAATCCTCGCGGATCACCATAATGCCCTGATGCGGGCCGTAGGTCTTGTAGGCGCTGAACAGGTAAACATCCGGGCCAAGCGCGCCCACGTCAGGAAAGCCGTGTGGCGCGTATGAAACACCATCAACACAGACACGGGCACCGGCAGATTTCGCCAGCCTTGTGATGGCAGCCACATCATTCAGATGGCCAACCACATTGGAACAATGAGGAAAACAGACAAGGGCAACGTCCTGCTCCAGCAATGCGGCCAGATCATCATGGCGCAACTCGCCGGTCTCCGGGTCAACCTGCCATTCCAGCACGCGGATGCCTTCTTCGGCAAGACGACGCCATGGGCCGCTATTAGCCTCATGATCCTGGTTGGTGACAACAATGGCTTGGCCCGGCTTGATCCAACGGCGCACGGCTTGCGCGAGAACATAGGTGTTCTGTGTTGTGGAGGGACCAAATGACAGCTCATCAGTGGCCACGCCAAGCATCACAGCCAGCCGCGTGCGCGCCTCATCCATCTCTTCGCCGCCAAGGCGGGACGCATCATAGGGTGCATAAGGCTGCACTTTGCGTTCAATATAGAACCGGTGCAGACGGTCAATCACCTGACGGCAGGTATAGGACCCACCAGCGTTTTCGAAAAAGGCCTGCCCTTGCAAGGCAGGCACGTCAAAAGCGGGAAATTGGGCCCGCACCCATGCGATATCCAGTGTCATGCAGCCCATGGATACGAAAAAGGCACCGATGCGCAAGCACCGTGGCCTTTCTTTTTCTTGATACGGGTTTACTCGGCTGGCGTTGCGACCGGATCAACTGTCACGGCGACCACACCTGCTGCCGCACGGCGGCCATCATTCCAGATCGCTTTAACCAGCGCGATACACATCAGCGCCATCACAATCGAGAATGGCAAAGCCCCGATGACCATCGCGGTCTGGATCGCCCCGGTACCGCCTGACAACAAAAGCCCCCCGACAACCAACGCCAATGCAGCACCCCAGAACATGATATGCGGACGCGCCTTTGGACCTTCATCACCGGCAGCGTTGATCGTATTCACGATCAGCACCGCAGAGTCAGCCGAGGTCACAAGGAAAGTCATCAGCAAAACAACGATCATGACGGCCATGCCCCATGACAACCATTCGCTGATTGGTTCCAGCATATGCGCGGTCATCGCAAAGATCTTGTCGCCGTTGCCAGCCCCCAGAATGACGCCATTCGCATCACCGTTCAGTTCCAGATCAACAGCAGTCCCGCCGGCCCATGCGAACCAGACAAAGCACATCAGCGATGGGACGATCATCGCACCCAGCACGAATTCGCGGATCGAACGCCCGCGCGAGATACGCGCAAGGAACAGACCCACAAATGGTGCAAATGCGATCCACCATGCCCAGTAGAAGACCGGCCACCAGCCCTGCCATGTGGTCAGGCGATTTTCCAGCGTCGCATCATAAGCCACGGCCAGATCAGTAGCCGGAACAGCAATCGCGGCTTCAGACATCGCAGCGCCAACGCTTTCCACCGTTGCACCCGGACCGGACAGCGCGCTCAGCAAGCTTTGTGCATCATCCGCAGACAAGGCCTGGATCGATGCGGGCGCACTGGCCATGAACCCATCCAACCCAGCACCGGCATAGACCTGAACCGACAGGCCCGGCAACGCCAACAGATAATCCCAGATCCCGACAAAGAAGGCCGATGCGCCAAACCAAGTTGCACCAAAGATGATGAAGAAGCCCAACAGGACAATCGACAGCACCATATTGATGTTAGACAACCACTTGATGCCCTTACCAACACCGGACAAGGCCGAAAGGGTCGATGCGCCCATAATGAACAATAGGGCCACAACGATACCAAGCGTGTTCACCGTCCCGGCAATGCTGTCACCGGCGGCATTCACCGCGTCAGCACCATGAACCAAACCGCCAATCCCGATCCGGGTCAGGCCCGCAACGAACTGATCGACACCAAAGCCAAGCGTTTGTGCCACACCCAGAATGGTCGCTACCACCGCCACGATATCGATCACATGGCCCAAAGGACCCGAGAGCGACTTGCCGAAAAGCGGTGTCAGCGATGACCGAATGGTCAGCGGCAGCCCACGACGATAGCTAAAGAATGCAAGCGACAGACCGGCAATGGCATAACAGGCCCAGGCGCCCAAGCCCCAATGCATGTAAGACCAGACATAGGCCGTGCGTACATTGTCCTCAGCAAGGCCCGTTGTAAGCCCCGCGATGGTTGACGGGTTCTGGCCAAAATGCGCGACAGGTTCTGCCACCGCCCAGGTCAGCATGCCCACACCAATACCGGCGCCAAACATCATGGAAAACCACGAGAAATTGGAAAATTCGGGCCTTTCGCCATCGGCGCCCAAATTCAGTTTGCCGCCCGCCGGCCACAAGGCTAGGCCGATACAAACGACGACAAAAGCCGCGACAACCCAGATATACCAGGCCGCGAACTGCGCGAGGATGGCAGAGTTCCAGTCGCCCAGAATTCGCCCCGCTTGCAATGGCCAAAAAATACACCAGACGACCAGCACGCTGATAATCAGCTTACTGATCACGGTCACGTTCACACTGAACCCACGATAAAAACCACTATCAGCGGTCTTAATCGGAAGTTCCGATAAAGGAGGTTTTGGTGCCATGATTGTTTCCCTGTTCGCTATTATTATGTTGTTAACGCTACATGAGTTTACGCTTTTGCAAAACGGATAAACGGCGACAGTGGTCTATTTGCGACATCGCCGATCATTCCGCAGCGCAGAAAACCCCTTATTTCCAAATGAAAATGCCGCCGCGGATCCTCGCAGCGGCATTTTTGGTTGTTCATTTGCGACATAGGCCTCAGCCGTTCACATCCACCACAACACGGCCCTTGACCTGCCCTTTCAGGATGTCGCGCCCCAGTTCTGGCAAATCGGCCAGCGCCGCGGGCTGGATCATCGCTTCCAGCTTGTCCATCGGCAGATCCTTGGCGATCCGTTTCCACGCTTCAACCCGGTTGTCATAAGGCTGCATCACACTGTCGATGCCCAGCAGGTTCACACCGCGTAGCAGGAACGGAATAACCGTGGCAGGCAGGCCCGCGCCACCGGCCAGACCAACGGCGGCAACAGACGCACCATATTGCATCTGCCCCAGCACACGGGCCAGCATCGCGCCGCCGACGGCGTCAACACAGCCACCCCATGTTTCGGCCTCCAGGGGCCGTTTGGTGGTTTCGTTCAGCTCTTCACGGGCGACGATCTGCTTGGCACCCAGCGATGTCAGGTAGTCAGCGGTTTCAGGACGACCGGTGACGCCCGCCACATCATATCCCAGATTGGCTAGAATGGCGGTCGCAACCGATCCCACACCGCCAGCAGCCCCCGTGACCAGTACCGGACCATCCTTGATGCCTTGGCGTTCCAGCGCCATAACAGCCAGCATGGCGGTAAATCCAGCGGTGCCAACAGCCATGGCCTGCCGTGTGTCAATGCCATCGGGCAGCGGGACCAACCAATCAGCTTTCACCCGCGCCTTTTGCGAATAGCCGCCCCAATGCGCCTCTCCAACACGCCAGCCGGTCAACACAACCTTGTCACCGGGCTTGTAGCGGTCATCATCGGACGCTTCGACCGTCCCGGCAAAGTCGATACCCGGCACATGCGGATAGTTGCGCACCAAACCGCCACCGGGACCGACGCATAGCCCGTCTTTGTAGTTCACGGTGGAATATTCGACAGCAACAGTCACCTCGCCCCCAGGTAGATCATCCAGCGACAATGCCTTGACCGCGGCATGCGTTTTGCCATCCTCATCCTTCTCGACCACCAATGCGTTGAACATCGCCGTCTCCCTTTTCAAATCCAGAAATTTTCATGAACGGTCGCGTCACGCAGCCCGTCCGGTGTTTCGACCTGCAATTGCGTGCCATCATCCCAATGGGTCATGCGGACCATGCCAATGGCGACATTGGTGCCAAAATCCGGAGATTTGGCGGCTGAGGTCACCTGCCCCACCCGTTTGCCTTTGGCCACAACCGGCCAGATACGGTCACAGGACGGAATATCGCCATCAATGGAAATCGCCCGTACCTGCTGGGTCGGGCCTTCCTTGGCCACGCGCAAAAGCGCGTCACGGCCCACGCAACCAATCGCCGTCTGGGTCGAACAGAACCGGCCCAGCCCACATTCATGCGGGGTATTTTCACGGGTCATATCATTGCCATATGACAGCAAACCGCCCTCAATCCGCTCAATCAGATTGGGGCAACCGGCATGCACATCCAGATCCTTGCCCGCCTCAAACAAGGCATTCCACAGCGGCATGCCATTTGCGGTGCCATCGACGTAAATCTCAAACCCGCCCTGTTTGGAATAACCCGACCGGGCGACAGCCATGCTGACACCCTGAAAATCAAACCAGCCAAAGCGGAAAAACTTGATCGCGCGGACAGCATCGCCAAAGATGCGGGCTACCAGTTCCTCGGCCTTGGGGCCCTGCACGGCCAAGGGGGATACATCAGGCTCATCCACCAGCACATCAAGCCGATAGCCATAGGCCAAACCTTTGACCCAAAACAGCAAATCACTGTCAGCAATCGAAATCCACCAGCGATCTTCTGACAGTTTTAGCGCGACAGGGTCGTTCAGCATGCCCCCCGTCTCATCGACAATAGGCACATAGTAACACTGGCCGGGCAGCATGCCGCGCAGATCACGCGGGGTCAGCATCTGCATCAACCGGGCGGCATCAGGGCCGCGCAGCTCAATCTGGCGTTCGACGGCGACATCCCAAACCTGCACCGCAGATTTCAGGTGGTGGTAATCCTCTTCCACACTGCGAAACGCCGTGGGCAGCAGCATGTGGTTGTAAACCGTGTATCCTTTCACACCCGCCGCTTCGACACCGGGGGTAAAGGGCGTACGCCGGATGCGGCGGGATGGGGCAATCACTGCCATCAGGCATCCTCCGGCATGAAGGGAAGATCGGTATCATTGGGTTTCTGCCCAGCTGCGGTCAGCATCGCATGCACCTGTCCACGATGATGGGTCTGATGGTTGAATAACTGCATGACACAGATCTGCATCGGCTTTTCGAAATCGCGCTTCATCGCGCCGGAATACCATTTCAGATCACCGACCAGATCAATCGCGCTGACGCTTTGCGCCCATAGGGTGATCCTTGCATCCATGCGAAACCGATCGGCAGCCCAGACGGCGGGTGTCGGTGCCATCTCAAAGCTGTCTTCAATTGCAATGTCGGGCGCTGCGCCACCGTCAAAACGGCTCATCCACAGCATATCACCCCACAAAAGGTGGTTCAGCGTCCGCATGATCGATCCAAAAAAAGCACCACGATCCATGTACAGATCATCGTGATCCATTGCCGGGATCATCTCGCGCAAGCCATTGTTTTGCCATGCATTATAGCGCGCCATGGTCTGACAATATTCCGGGGTGATCACGGCTTGGGACCTTTCCAGTCAATCGGACAAATCTCGGCTGATTTGCCACCGAAATCCCAAACACGGCCATAATCACGGACCTTAGATTTCGTGCCCGCGGCGGCGATAATATCCGGCCCCATCCAATATTTCGAATTGCTGATCATCACCGGATGATCGGGCGACTTGCCCTTCATCATCTCGATCTCACCTTGAATTTTGCGCCCGATATAGATACCGCGCTTGTCGCCCTCGCGGACAATCTCGACCTTCTCACGCTCTGCCCCGATGATCTCGGACACCAGCATCGTGAACAGGCCGGTTGTACCACCAGCCGCACCGCTGAATATCTTCAGAATACCGTTATAGGCCTTCTGGGTTGACCGTTCATCAACATAAGCGGCTACCCTCCAGTTACCCTCTGCCATGCGGCCCGGAATATCAACCAGCAGGCCAACATTCAGACCGGACAGATCTTCACCCTCAAAATGCCCCTCATCAATGGCAATCGCCATCCAGGCATGGCAATGGCCTTCGGTCGGAGGATGCGCACCCAGTGACACCACGCAGGGACAAAACACCGTGCAGGAGCAATTCAAAAACAGTTCGCCCTTGATCGCCCATTCGGTCGGTTTCATCTTGCGGCGCAACGGGTTGCTCTCCATCCGCTGGTCGATCCGCTGCGAAACGGGTAGCCGGTCGCCTGGGTCTCTTTTCTTTTCAGCCATGTCTACGCCTTTCTTAAAGTATCGCCACGGCCAGTCCTGCACCAATCAGCAGAACTCCGGTGGGTTTGATCACATGATGCCCAATCGCGGGCAGTTTTTCGAAAATCATCAGCAGGGTCGCCAGCCCCATCCACAGCAAGCTCATCACGCCACCGACAAAGCCAAGCGCCATAAAGCCCCAGCAACAGCCAACGCAAAACGCGCCAAGGCCCAGCCCCATGCGCAAACCGCCCGCAAAACCGGTTTTCCAATGACCGAGGAAATAGGTCATCGGCGCGTGGCAGACGCCGTGGCAGACCTCTTTTGCGCGGGTGAACTGGAATGCGCCAACGATAATCATCAGCCCCCCGGCAATCAAACCCGACGTGGCAATTCCCAACGCATCGATCACGGCAAACCGGGTCAACGCCACCTGCGCGGACGAAATCAGCGCGGCAAAGGCGACCCAAACGGCGAAATAGCCCAACAAAACACCAACCCAGCCCGCGCGCGTGCCATCGGCGCTGACCATCAACCGCTCATAGGTGGTCAGGGTCGGTATCATCGTCGGCAGCATCATCGCCGCCATCATGATTGCCCACATCGGGAACAAGGCGGCAAACGTGTCCATCGGCATCATGTTCATGCCCACGGGTCGGCCAATCACATCAACGCCCGACATCTTCGCCATTATGAACATCACGGCCCAAGCAGCTATGATTGCGCCAAAAAACGCAATCCAGAGCACTGATCGCAACGGAAAACGCAGTGGTGATGCGGTCATGAAGGCTCCTCCGGTGCGACTCAGGGCTTGCGCAATCATATGTCAGACGTTTAATTGTCTGACAAATGAAAATTGATCCAACCACCCCGGCTGACCTGTCCCAGCAAATCGCCAAGGCGATCCGCGATGCGATTATTTCCGGCGCGCTACCCGTTGATGAACGGCTCCCGTCAGAGGCGGAACTGGCCGACCAGTTCAGCGTCTCACGACCCACCGTGCGCGAGGCGCTCAAGCGGCTCGCCGCACAATCGCTGATCCGGACGCAGCGCGGGGCGACCGGCGGGGCTTTCGTGAACCGGCTGCGGTTCGAAGACGCTTACGGCCAACAAATCACCACCTCCACCCTACTGCTCTCAATGAACGATGTCAGTTTTGCGACGGCGTGCGAGGCGCGCTATGCGCTCGAACGGGCCTGCGCGCCGCTCTCCGCTACAAGGCGCAGCGCCGATCATCTGGCGACGATGCGGGCGGAAATCCACAGGCAAGTACAGCCTGGCCTGACGGATGAGGCATTCTGCGCCTCTGACGTGGCCTTTCACCGGGCACTCGTCGATGCGGCGGGCAACCCGGTGCTGTCCTATCAACTGGCCGGTGCGGTCGAAGCGATGCAGCCCCTGATGAACATGATCACCTTCACCGCCCGGTCGCGCGAGATGATCATCGGGCTGCATGGTGACATCGCCGATGCAATCACCGCGCAAGACGCGGGCAAGGCCGATGCGCATCTGGCAGCACTTGCAAGTTACACCCAGCAATTGGCGCAGGACGTCATCGCCAAACGCGACGCGCGCCACAACGCTTGATCTAGCGCAAAGACGGCGGCGCAGGCATGGCCCAAAACCGGGCCATGAATAACATTAGCCAACTTCGCCGCCTCGGCCTTTTTGACGCGCGCGTGCCCCGCTACACCAGCTACCCACCCGCCACCGCGTTCAACACGCGAACCGGGGCGGATTTCCAAACCGAATGCCTTGGCAGGCTCGATCCGGCCACGCCCGTATCGGTCTATGTGCATATTCCGTTCTGCGAAAGGCTGTGCTGGTTCTGCGCCTGCCGGACGCAAGGGACATCCACGCTCAAGCCGGTGGAAAGCTATCTCGACACATTGCTGATCGAATTGCAGATGGCGCAAGCAGCCCTCCCCGCCGGTATCCGCATGGGGCAATTGCATTGGGGCGGCGGCACACCAACGATCCTGCCGCCCGCGATGATTACAAAGCTGGCGACGGCGATCAAATCGGCGATCCCACCTGCCCCCAATTTCAACTTCTCGGTCGAGATTGATCCAACCCTTGTGGATGCGGCTAAGATCGACGCACTGGCGGCGTCGGGCATGACCCGCGCCAGCATCGGCATTCAGGATTTCGCGCCCGACGTGCAGGCGGCCATCGGACGGGAACAAGGCTTTGCCGCCACCCAAACCTGCGTCACCCAGCTGCGCGCCGCCGGGATCACCTCGCTCAACACCGATCTGGTCTACGGGCTGCCGCATCAGACGCTTGATAAACTGACCGACACGATCAACCACGTGCGTGCGCTGGACCCCGACAGGATCGCGCTTTTCGGCTACGCCCATGTGCCGAGCTTCTCCAAGCGGCAAAAGCTGATCCCCCTGGACGCGCTGCCCAATGACGAAGCCCGCTATCATCTGGCAAAACGCGCGGCCAAGGCGTTCACCAGCGATGGATACACCGCCATCGGCATTGACCACTTCGCCAAACCCGACGACAGCCTCAGCCGCGCGCAGGAAACCGGGCATCTGCGGCGCAATTTCCAGGGCTATACCGATGACACCTGCCCAACGCTGATCGGCATCGGGGCGTCGTCGATCTCGCAATTCGGTCAAGGCTATGTGCAAAACGCGGCAGCAACGGGCGCATACAAAGACCGGATCGCAGCCGGAACATTGGCCGGGCATCGGGGCTATGCGCTGACGCAAGATGACCTTCTGCGTGCGGATGCGATCAACATGCTGATGTGCGAATTCGGCATTGATCTGGATAGACTGGCCGCACAACACGCAAATGTAAACACGTTACAGCCGATCCATGATGCGATCCTGCGCGATTTCGACGGGCTGGTCATCCGTGACGGGCAAACCATCCGGATCACCGACGCCGGGCGGCCGCTCACCCGGCTCATCGCGCAGCGCTATGACCGTTTCAGCAACATCGCCGCGCAATATTCGCAAGCGTCATAATGTGCTCACCACATCCCTGACCCATTGATCCCGCTGCTATTTGCGCCATCTTAGCGGTTGCACCCAAAGGACAGCCGCATATGGACATTATCAACATCATTTTCGCCCTTCTCAGTATCGGGTTGGGTTGTTTCGGCTGGCTCGCCCCACGCTACACGCTCGGGGCGCTTGATCTTACCATGGGCGAAACGACGATGGGCATGTCCGAAGTCCGGGCCTCGGTCGGGTGCCTCTTTGTGGGCATGGGGATCGGCGCGCTGATCCTCGGCACGCCCACCGCATATGTGATGCTTGGCTTTTGCTGGGCGGGGGCAGCCATCGGACGGCTTACATCACTTGTCCTTGACGGGCCGTCGCAAAAGAAATGGATCTATTTTCTGGTCGAACTTGGGGTCGGGCTGCCAGCCATCTGGCTGAACATTTGACCAGACCAGCCAAATCTTAACGCTGGCTTCACACTTGCACCGGGCGCAGCATTAAACTGCGATTTTGGCGCGCAGGGGTCCGACGTTTTGCCGACGCATGGCCGACGCTTTGCCGACAGACCAAAACGCCAACAAAACCTGCATTAACGAATGATTCGACGTTTGCGAAAAAGCCGCAATGTTGCGCGCCCCTTGCCGACCCACCGAACGTTGCCTATGTATGGGATGTCCTTCGGGACTATGGACATAAACGCGCTCGTAATAAGCGGATCGGACCCGGGGGCGGTACCCGGCGGCTCCACCAAACATCCTTCATTTGGGGATCATGGGGCCGAAATAGGATCGACGAACGTCTAAAGGGGTTTGCTTTGTCTCGGTGAGTTACCACCGTTATCGGTACAACAAAGCTAGTTGCAAATGACAACAAAGCACCGATGGCACTCGCAGCGTAAGCTGTGCGTAATATCGAAACCTAACTCCTAAGGTTTTGCGACCTTGGGCGGGGTTCGCAGGTACCTGGCAACAGAAACCTGCACTTTCCGCCAGCCCATGAAAAAAGGACCACCGCGGCTGCGATGGCCCTCTTAACTTATTGTAATACCGGCTTAATTGGTAGATTGATGCAACACAGCTACACGTGGCTGATCACCCGACACGGTGGGGACAAGATAGCCATCAGCCAATTCGGCCATCCTTGTATCCAAGCCACCGGCACGCGCACGGATACCGCGCAATTCCTGCTCAGTTGCCGCGCCATTTTCAACGATCTCGGTCAGCATCGGCTTTGTGATTTGCCAATCGAAGCCTGCAGCAGCAAGGACCTGGCTCACGGCGTAATCTGTTGGGGCCACGATACCCAGATCGGGGCGGCCTTCGGCCAACACAGCCAGTGAGCGCTCATAATGGGTCATCACATCGCTCAGTGCCATCCGGTCATCCTCGGATGCAGTGCCATCACCGATCTGGCAGGCCAGTAATTTCATCTGATGAACAAGGACTTCCTGACGTGCGGCAAGGCTCGCCGCCAACAGCTCAGCGGTTGACATCTGCGCTGCCACTTCCGGCTGCAGGGCCGCCTCATCAGCCAACAGAACAGCTGCATTTTCCAAGGCGGGGCGGGACTGATTGATCGTGGCGACATAGCCCGCTGGCGCGTCACCCGCCAGGATCATGCTGAACGCCTCATCCAGTGGCTGCCATGCGCTTTCTACGGCCTCCAGCTGGCCGGGTGCGGCGTCAGCGGCCAGATTTTGCAAGGTGACGATGAACTGCACGCGAGACAGGGCAAGCGCCTTCATCTCGACATCGGCATCGATCCCGGCATTCACCATGCAAGCCGATGCAGATGCCTTATAGACCAGTGTTGTTAGGTCATTTGACCGCTTCACTTGCGTCATGGCATCATCTGCCATGGCCGGGGCGGCGGCCAGAAAGCTGACGCATACTGCAAATGTGCCCGCCAGAAGGCGGTTGATGGATGGGTTGGGCATGTTGGACCTTTCTGTTCATCCGGCGCGCAATTATTTCGTGAGTGGGATCACGCGCAGCGGATCGGGCATTTCTCAATTTTTGTGAAAACAACTTCACCGCCAATTGAGCCGACAAAGCGGCAAAATTGGGCAACAGCGATGGAAATCCCTCTTAAATCGACATTACCTTGCGTTAAAATACGTTGGAATTCGGCATTCTGCGATGCCGGAGGATACGAATGCTTACAGACCCTGATCATTGTGACTTGAATTGAATGAAGTCGCTGCGCAGGATGACCGCATGAACTTTGTTAAGATAGCGTTCGCGTCTTTATTAGGCGCATTACCGATCTCTGTGCATGCTTGTGATACGGCACTGGTCCTGACAATTGATGTCTCCAATTCGATCGACGTCGGCGAATACAGGTTACAGGCTGATGGGCTGGCCGATGCGCTGCGCGACCCCGAAATCGTCGAAACGATGATCAGGACCGAAACTGCCGTCGCCGTGGTCCAGTGGTCGGGCGCGGATAAACAGGAATTGTCGATCCCTTGGATCCGCATCCGGACAGCGCTTGATGCCGAATATCTGGCCACGCAGGCCCGATTGATGGAACGCGCCTTCGTGCTGTCTGATACAGCCCCGGCAGAAGCGATTTATTTCTCACTGCCGCTCTTCGAACAGGTGCCCGATTGCACGCGCAAGGTCATCGATGTCTCTGGCGATGGCACGCCCAATGGCGGAACCGCTGTCAGGGATGCACGCAATGCGGCCGAACGTGCCGGCGTGACGATCAATGGCATCGCCATTGAATCGATGGGGCTGGCCATCACTAATTTCTACCGGGGTGCCGTGATCACCCGCAACGGCTTTGTCATCACCGCCCGCACCCACCGTGAATATCCCAGCGCCATCCGGGCCAAAATCCTGCGCGAGATCAGCAAGATTGTGGGATAGTATTGACGCGGGCGCGCTGATTTCGCACAAACGCGCCATGGGGTCCGCGAACACCCCGTGAGGCTCAGGCCCAAGCGTCGCATCCACTGACCACTTTCAGAAAGGATGCACCATGCCTGCCTTCAACGAAATTTCACCCGCACAGCTGATACGCCTGATCGGGACACCGGCTTGTCCCGTCCTGATTGATGTCTGCATTGATGATGACTTTGCGGAAGACCCTTACCTAATTCCCGGCGCCAGACGGTACCCTTACAATGATATCAATGCCTTAACTGAAACTCTGGATGGTCGTGGCGCAGTCATTATCTGCCAGAAAGGCAAGAAACTATCGCATGGGGTCGCAGCACAGCTGCGTGCCGCAGGGCTAAATGCGCAAGTCCTGCAAGGCGGCAACCACGCATGGCGCGCGGCCAGTCTGCCACGCGTGCCAGCCACAACCATCCCCGGCCCGCTCTGGGTGACGCGGCACCGCCCCAAGATTGACCGGATCGCTTGCCCATGGCTGATCAGACGCTTTGTTGATTCCGATGCGCGTTTCCTGTTCGTCCCACCTGCCGACGTCATTGCAGTGGCCGAACGTTTTGACGCCACCCCCTTTGATGTCGAGGACACGTTCTGGAGCCACCGAGGCGATCAATGCACCTTTGACACCATGATTGCGGAATTCGAGCTAAGCTACCCCGCGCTCGATACCTTAGCCACGGTCATACGGGCAGCTGATACGAACCGCCATGACCTCGCCCCGCAGGCCGCGGGATTGCTGGCCTTATCCGTTGGCCTGTCACGCATGTATCGGGACGACATTGCACAATTGGACGCTGGGATGGGCATCTATGACGCGCTCTATCGCTGGGCACGCGATGGGCAGGACGAAAACCACGACTGGCCCGCGGGCCCGCGATCATGAAGGGTGAGCTGACCAGGGTCTTTGGCCGGATCGGCTTGTTGTCCTTCGGCGGACCTGCCGCCCAAATCGCCCTGATGCACAAGGAACTGGTCGAAGACCGGGATTGGCTGACCGAGGCGCAATTCCTGCGCGCGTTGTCCTTCTGCATGCTGCTGCCGGGGCCAGAGGCGATGCAGCTGGCCACCTATGCCGGTTGGAAACGGCAGGGGATCATCGGTGGGCTGATCGGCGGCGGATTATTCGTGCTGCCGGGGGCATTGGTGATCTTCGGCCTCGCTCTGGCCTATGGGGCCTACGGCAATCTGCCCATGGTGCAGGCGCTGTTTCTGGGGGTGAAGGCCACGGTGGTGGTCATCGTCATGCAGGCCCTGGTCAAGATCGGCAAACGGGCGCTGCAACGGCAGGCGCATCTGTTAATCGCGGCCTGCGGTTTTGCCGCGCTATTCGTGTTCGGACTACCCTTCCCGCTTGTAATTGCAGCGGCTGCACTTGCCGGCGCGCTGTTATGGGACGGTGAAAAACCAACCACCTCATCTGCGAAACCGGACCTGCGCGGCAGCGCCTGGATCATCGCCATCGGTGCGACAATATGGGCCAGCCCGCTGATCCTGATCGGGATCTGGGATCAGGCCTTTCTGATGGATGTGGGGCTCTTCTTTTCCAAACTCGCGGTGGTCACATTCGGCGGGGCCTATGCGGTGCTGGCCTATATGACGCAAGAGGTCGTGCTGTCATATGAATGGCTTAGTACCGCGCAGATGATGGATGCGCTGGGGCTGGCCGAGACGACACCGGGGCCGCTGATCCTTGTTACACAGTTCGTGGGCATGATCGCAGGGCTGGCCAATGGGGGCGTCAGCATGGCGTTATTGGCCGGGGCATTGACGCTTTGGGTGACCTTTGTGCCTTGTTTTATATGGATATTTGCAGGCGCACCTCTGATCGATTGGCTGGAAGGGCAGCCGCGCCTGCGCGGTGTCTTGGCCGGGATCACAGCCGCCGTCGTGGGGGTGATCGGCAATCTGTCGCTGTGGTTTGCGCTGCATGTCTTTTTTTCACAGCTCAACACCATCAGCTGGGGACCGGTCCGGATGATTGTACCGGTTTTGACAACCGCACAGCCTGTGGCCATTGGGCTGGCCTGTATTGCCGGGCTTTTGCTACTCTGGCGGGGTTGGGCGCTGCCGGTGGTTCTGGCCACAATGGCGGGGCTCAGCCTGATCCTCCAGATTGCAGGCTAAGCCGACAATGGCCCCTTCCTTCCCGCCCCGAATCCCTTATGGTGAACATATCGACAACGGGGGATGTCAAAGCCGTGAGCACGTCTATCGACTATGGTAATCTGATGCACCGGGCCATGCGTGGCCTGATTCAGGACGTGCTGAACCGGGTCGCAAAGGATGGGCTGCCGGGCGCACATCATTTCTTTATCACCTTTGACACGATGCATCCTGACGTTGAAATCGCTGATTGGTTGTCGGATCGATATCCGGGCGAAATGACGGTCGTAATCCAGCATTGGTTCGACAATCTCGATGTCACCAATGAAGGCTTCACCATCACGCTGAATTTCGGGGACAATCCTGAAACGCTCTATATTCCGTATGATGCGATCAAGACATTTGTTGATCCATCCGTCGAATTTGGACTGCGGTTCGAAACGCAGGATGAAGAAGGCGAAGACGCGCCCGACGACGTCGAAGAGGCGCCAATGGATGAAATGGTCGAACCCGAAGATGACGACAACGCGGATCGCAAGGAGGCCGAAGTCGTCAGCCTTGACCAGTTCCGGAAATAGGCTCAGATGGCCGACCCACACTATATTTCTGTCCGCCTGCCATTAAAGATCGGCCCGATGGACCGGGGCGACTTCTGGGAAGATCCGCTGATGGCACGGCTGGACAGCGACCCATTGGGCGAGGTGACGGGCGGCGGGACAATGATGGCCGAGGATGGCGGCATCGCTTATTGCGACCTGGAGGTCGCCTTGCCGGATCTTTCTGACAAACGGCTGGATGAATTGCAGGCCCATCTGGAAGCACTTGGCGCGCCCAAGGGCACCGCATTCATCACCGATGACGGCAACTCCCTGCGCAGCTTTGGCAAGGTCAGTGTTGTCGGGATTGGTCTGGATGGCAGCGGGTTGCCCGACGAGGCTTATGAAGGCTTTGATCCGGATGAGTTCAACGAACAAATCATCACAGCATTGGGCGATGGCTACAGCTATGGCGGCAGCCATGCAGGCCACCGTTACACATATTTCTATTACCACGGGCCCGACGCCGCCCATCTCGACAAAACGCTACGCGCCATCGCAAAGGCGCAACCCATTGGGACAGGCGCACAATTTGATCACGTTGCGTGAGCAGCCAGCCGGTCTAACAACGCCCCACTGGTCAACGTGCATCGGTGTATATCAAATATCCGGTAATTTTTGCTAAGCGAACGAAACTTACGGTTGCGAGTTTCGGCAAAAGCCGAACCTAATCATTAATCGCGTTCGAGCATGTCCCAATAAGGATGCACCCATCCTTCTTGTGGCCGCGGCGGTGTTGCATGCGCAAGATAAGCGACAGCGACCTCACAATTGTCGCGCCAGTCTTGGTCAAACACATGCTTGGAAATTTCAATCGCCCTACATAATCGCTCAACAAGATCTTGCGCTTCAACACCGTCAGGCAAAGCACCAACATATGCAGGTCGCGGCGCAAGGTATTGCATGCTTGGCAGATTGATCCGCGCCAGTTCAGTCAGCGTTATCAATGCGGCCAATCTGACTTCAAAGCTCTGGACTGTAAGGAAGCTCTCAATCTGTTCCCAGTGTTCAATCACCTGAATTGTGGCTTGTGGGATCCGTGATATTTCATCATCTGCAACATCATCTGCTTTTGCTATTCCTCCCAACAGAAAGATGAATGCCGCAGTGACAGGTGGCGAAGCCAAACCCAACGACGAAACGAGATTTGGAATAGCGGAAAAGCTTGCCGCGTAAATGTCGCCTTGGGTGTACAATATGTCCGAAAATTCGCTTGCCGCATGCTTTGCGACTTCCAGATCCTCGCTGATCAAGTCATCAACGAAATCCACGCCATAGCGCGCAATCATCAACTTACTTGCGAAGGCGAATTCCCGTCTTTTGTCTAATTGTTCGATCTTTGATCAATATTCATGTTCGTCGGTTCTGCGCATCAGAAAGAAAGCTGCCAAAAGGATGCCAATGACAGCAAGGCCAATTGAAGTTTCGAGCACGCCAAATTTCTCAGTCAAAGATGTTACCATACCGCGTAACGCGCGTGTCTTGCTTGAGCCGCCGTCGCCACCCGGAAGTGTATCGGTAAAAACGGCGTAACTGAGCCAGCCAAATAAGCCCAGAACGATCGCTGCTTGTACGTACTTCATACGCGTATCCTGACTTTCCGAAACTAAGATACTTGGAAAGTTTGACGAAAATATGATGGCCGCTAAGGGTCAAGGCAGGCTTGGCCACTCCACAACAAGACCGGTGCGGCATTGCCGACGATCAACAAGACCCCAGATCAGGCACACAGGACCCGCAGATCATTGCGGTCTGTCCACGCCCGTCCTATAGCTTGCGCAACTGTTTGAGCGAGGCAAGATCATGACCGACACCCGTACCGAAACCGACAGCTTTGGCCCTCTGGAAGTCCCTGCCGACCGTTACTGGGGCGCGCAGACCCAGCGGTCGATCATGAATTTCCCCATCGGTTGGGAAAAGCAGCCCGTCGCCATCGTCCGCGCTTTGGGTGTGATCAAACAGGCCTGTGCCATGGCCAACAAGGAACGCGGTAAGCTGGACGCTGAAAAGGCCGATGCGATGATCACCGCCGCGTCTGAGGTGGTCGCGGGCAAGCTCGATGACCATTTCCCGCTTGTGGTCTGGCAGACCGGCTCCGGCACGCAATCGAATATGAATGCCAATGAGGTGATCAGCAACCGGGCTATCGAAATCCTTGGTGGTGTGATCGGGTCCAAGGACCCCGTTCATCCCAATGATCACTGCAATATGGGGCAATCCTCCAACGACACTTTCCCAACGGCCATGCATATCGCGGTCGCCACAACGGCCCATGATGTATTGCTGCCCGGTCTGGCAAAACTGCACGCCGCATTAGAGCAGAAGCAGAAAGAATTCGACACGATCATCAAGATCGGGCGCACCCACACGATGGACGCCACCCCCCTCACACTGGGCCAGGAATTCTCCGGATACACGCATCAGGTCGCCATGGGTATCCGCCGGGTGAAGGCCGCCCTGCCCGCGATATACGAACTCGCACAAGGCGGCACTGCAGTTGGCACTGGGTTGAACACGCCCAAGGGCTGGGGCGAAACCGTGGCCAAGAACATGGCCGATATTACCGGTCTGCCCTTCGTTACCGCGCCGAATAAATTCGAAGCGCTGGCCGCTCATGACGCGCTGGTTGAGATGTCCGGCGCGTTGAAAACCGTGGCCGCCAGCCTCTACAAGATCGCCGCCGATATTCGCATGCTGGGCTCTGGCCCTCGCTGCGGGCTGGGCGAGCTGATGCTGCCCGAAAACGAACCCGGATCATCGATCATGCCCGGCAAGGTGAACCCGACCCAGGTCGAGGCGCTGACGCAGGTCTGCGCCCATGTCATGGGCAATGACGCCGCCGTTGGATTTGCCGGATCGCAGGGGCATTTCGAACTGAACGTGATGAAGCCGATGATGGCCTATAACGTGCTGCAATCCATGCAGTTGCTGGGCGACGCGGCGGGCACATTCACTGACAACTGCGTCGTTGGCATTCAAGCGGACGAAACCCGGATCGAAAAGCTGATGCGGGAATCGCTGATGCTTGTCACCGCCCTCGCCCCCACCATCGGCTATGACAACGCCACAACCGTTGCCAAGACCGCGCATAAGAACGGCACGACGCTGAAGGAAGAGGCGATCAAGCTGGGCTTCGTGGATGAAGAAACCTTTGAAAAGGTCGTCCGCCCCGAAGACATGATCGGACCAAAGTGAAGCCGATCAACCTCAACCAAGCGCGCAAGACGCGCACCCGGGCGCAGGCCAAAGCCAAAGCGGATGAAAACGCCATTCGCTTTGGACGAAGCAAGGCCGAAAGGGAGCTGGATGCCGCCCGCGAAAAACTAACACGCGATCGGCATTCACAATTGAAGCGCGACGATGACTAAACATGGACGTCCAAGCAAACACTCGCTGACGCTGCGCGGGCATCGCACATCTGTTTCGCTTGAGGATATTTTCTGGGATGCGTTTCGCCGGATTGCAGAGGAAGACGGCAAAACCATCAACGGGCTGGCCGCTGAAATAGACGAAGGCCGAGGGGACATTGGTCTCGCCTCAGCCTTACGTGTGTTCGTCTACGAACGTGCTGTGTCCCGCAACACGTCTTGATCGCGCGAAACCGCGCAATCAGTCCTTGGAGTAAAGCGCGCCACGCAGGCTGTTCAGCCGCGCACGATCCCGCTTTTCAGTGTCGTTCAGTTTTGCCGGACCCTTGGTTTTTTCAACCATGTTGGGATCCTGCGTGAACAGTTTCGCAACTTCTTCTGGGCGCAACTGCTTTGCAGCCGGCTTCTTTGTTCCTTTGGAATCATCGCGGCGTTTACGGCCAATCAAACCTGATAGGCCCAGCTTCGAACTTCCTGGTAGTGCAATAGTCATGTCATCCCCCGATAAACTCTATCTGCGCTTCACTCTCTAATATGACCAGCAATGAGGCGGAAAAATGGCAGAGTTTTTGGGATCAAACTCGGCGATAGTCGCCTCAACACTCCCTAAGTACTTATAATACTTGGATTAACGCAGGTTAAACAAACGTTAAAATGCCAATTCTAGACATAATGAAGCCATTTAAGTTCCGTTCGCACGCTCAAAAATGGGACGGATTCCGGCTTTGTGCCCAGATTAGAAACAACAAATGGATCACCTTAGCCCGAATCGGAGCCATATCCCGCTCTGGGACCGTACCGTTAGATGCGCAGCCGGAACTGGGGCGCGGGCGGGATCGATTTCGAATCGGTAATTCTTTAGCAAAGCAGCCAGCAGCACGACCCCTTCGATCATCGCAAAGCCTGCGCCGATACAAACACGCGGACCTGATGAAAACGGCAGATAGGCATCCCGGATCGCCCGCTTACTTTCATCATCCTGCCAACGGCCTGGATCAAACCCGTCCGGGTCAGACCAAATGCGGCTATGCCGGTGCAAATGCCAGGGCGAAAGGACAACTTGCGCACCGGATTGGACCGTTCGTTTGCGAAAAACCGCGTCCTGCGTCGCCTCGCGCACCATCATCGGCACAGGCGGGTAAAGGCGCAGCGCCTCGCGGAAAATGTCACGGGTTTGTTTTAGCTTCGATAGCCCGGCAAAACTTCCGTCAAAATCTTGCGCTTCAACCGCGGCCTTTTTCTGCCACTCAGGATAAAGCGCCAAAAGGTAAAGCGCCCATGCCAACGCGGACGCACTTGTCTCATGCCCTGCCAGAAAAAAGATCGCGACCTGATCCACCATTTCCGGCAGGGTGAATGTTTGGCCCGTTTGCGGATCCTTGGTGGTTAGGATCTTGGTGGCCAAATCATCGGGCGCCTCGCCTGTCGCAATTAATGCCAACCGGTCTTCTGTCAGACGAGTGATAAGACGACGGATTTCGCGCGCCGTCTTCTTTGTGCCGCGCCGAAAGAACCTGGGCATCCATCGCGGCCCTGGCAAGAATGCTGCAAGGTTAAGAATTGGCTGACTGCGCTGATAGTCGCGAAAGGCGGTGAAAACCTGTGCGGCAGTTTCATCCTCGATCGGGATCGAAAACAATGTCCGGAAAATCACATCGGCGGCGATATGACTGGTGATCGCCTCAATCTCCTGAAACTCCGCCCCGGGGGTCATGCGCGCCGCGCCCGCCCGCCCTGCTGCCAGAATACCGGGAAACGCATCGCGCAAACGACCACCTTCAAAGGCCGGATCGATGATCCGGCGCTGGCGTTTCCACACCTCGCCATTGGTCAGGAACACGCTGTCCCCCAGAAGCGGGCGCAGTCCGGCACCAATCCGGTCGGATTTGGGAAACGCATCAGGATCTTCATGCAGCACCCGGCGGATCAGATCAGGATCGTTGATCATGTAGCTGCGGAAAAACGGGGTACGAAACTCCGCCATCCACGCCCTGTAAAGCCGCGCAGGCTGTGCCGACAGGATATCGCGCCGAAACAGGCGCATATATTGCCAAAGCGACACTTTATCGGCGCGGGCCTGCGGTTTGGGCGGATGAGGTTCTGTCATGCGGTCAGGGATGTGTATTTCGACACGGCCACGTCAATCCGCGATTTGGACGGGGGGCGGCCCTCAAAACGGTCGGCGAGGCTGACAGGCCCTGCCGTGATCTGGAAATAGTCATAATCCTTGGGCCGATCAAAGGCGCAAAGATATTGGAAATGCAGGCGGAAGAACCGCCAGCGCAGGGCCTTCCATCGCTCCGGCGACAGGCTTTGCGTGAACGCCGCCGAAATCACCAAGGGCCAGCGTTTGCCCGGCGGGGTCACACCCGTGACTGCAACCGGATCGCATAGGGCAAAGCAGCAGCCATCGCCGGGGGCTGTCACATCGACCCATGTCAGCGCCTCTTGCGTCGCCAGAAACGCCAGATCAGCGCGCAATTGCCCGGCATTGGGCAGGAACGACACCATCGGCACCACCTGCCCCAATGATAGCAGCGCCAGCTTTGGGCCATCTGCGGGCACGCGCCCTTGTCGGATCAAATCGGCCAGAATGGAAATCGCCAGATGCGCACCGGATGAATGACCAACCACCAGAACCTCGTCCACATCGGCCGTAAAAGCGGCGGCAATCCGGTCGCCAAACGCCGCCATCCGTGCCTCTAACGCGGGCGGGGTCGCACCGCGCAACCGGGCCGAAAACGCATAGTCATGCATCAGGTAATAGGCGAAAAGCTTGTTATCGCGGGCCTTGCACCAGCGCAGGACGAAAACGACCACCGCAAGCCAAAGCGCGTATTTCAATACCCATCCGATCCAACCTAAAATGGTCGCTAACACCCCGCCGGTCATTGCGACCAGCGCCAATGCCCCGGTTTGCACCAGATTGCCCAAAAACCGGCCCAACAGGACGGCAATCAGCAATTGCAGCAAAAGCATGCCCACCGGGTAAAGGGCCGCAATCACCGGCCCTTTGCGCATCCACATCAGACGGCGCAGCGTGCCGGTACTGATGTAAATCCACGCCGTTTGCAGCAATTGCAGATAAGTGGCGGGGATGGATTGGGCCATGCTGTCGCGCACGATATCCGACCACACCAGCACATCGACATCCACCCGCACATCCGCGTCATCAATGCGCGCAGCCACCACCCAGCCAAAACTGTCAGAAGCGGGTTTGGCCTGCACGGCGATCTGATAGCCGCTGATTTTGGCCTGGGCTACACTTTCAGTGCGGTAAAGTTCGCGATAGCGGCGGGGCGGAATGGGATCATAGCCGGGGATATGGAACACCCGCCGCTGCCTGACCGGCTTGTTTAGCTCGCTCATCCCTGCCCCTTGGCAATTCACTTCGGCGCGACGCTAGCCCAGAATGACGCGAAAGATAAGCCTTTAGCCGACAGTTGCCAGCGCCGGAAACCGTTCCAGCAACCAAAAACTGAACGCGGTGAACTGACCGGTGATCATCAGCAAACCAACGGTCCACAACAGCAGGCCAGAGCAGCGTTCAATCCGTTGCATATGTCGCTTCATCCAGCCCATCACGCCTTTCATTTGCGGGAAAAACGCAGCGACCAGCAGAAATGGCAGGCCTAGCCCAAATGCATAAACAGCCAGCAGAACCGTGCCGCGGGCCACGTCACCTTCTGTTGCGGCAAGCCCCAGTATCGCGCCCAGAATGGGCCCGAGACAAGGCGTCCAGCCAAAGGCGAAGGCAAGCCCAAGCACATAGGCCCCAAAAGCTGACCCACCACGATCCCCGGTCTCAACCCGCGCCTCTCGATCCAGAAAGCCGATGCGAAAGACGCCGACAAAATGCGCGCCAAAGATCATCACGACGACGCCCGCGATAAACACAAACCAGTCCTGCGCCTGCAACAACATCCGGCCCATGGCCGAGGCCGCAAAACCCAAAAGCAGGAAAATCGTGGACAGGCCCAGCACGAAAAACGCCGCCGCCAGCAACACCTTGCGTCGGGCGCCGGCCGTTTCATCCATATCGGACACCGACACCCCGCCCATATAGGCAAGATAGGGCGGCACGATAGGCAGCACACAGGGGCTCAGAAAAGACAGAACCCCAGCCACCATCGCGATAAACATCGCAGGCAGCAAAGTGGCGTCCAAAAGCAGGGTCGTATCAAGCATCAGTTTTCCTTTGCCCCTGCCTAAGCGATGCAAAGCGATCCGTCACCTGCCAAACCCTCACAAGTCTGTGGACAAACTGAAACATCACACCTAACTGGGTCCCATGACCCATGATGCAGAACTGGATGCCAAGGGGCTGCTTTGCCCCCTGCCCGTGCTGAAAGCACGCAAGCGTCTGCAAGCACTTGAAAGCGGCCAAATCCTGCGAATGGAGGCCGACGACCCCGCCGCCATCGTCGACGTTCCACATTTCTGCGCCGAGGCAGGGCATGAATTGGTTGCGATCAGCGAAGATGATCGGGCACAGGTATATCTGATCCAAAAAGGCTAGGGTCTGTTGACATTCGTCCTCAATGCCCCCTTCGAGGACCCCGGCGGGTGAAATGGCAGCAACGAGCCCAGAATGCATAATGCTGCATTCTGTACGAATGTCGGCTCGTCGTTGGTTTATAGCTTATAGGTTGTTGATTTAATGTCGCCAATCACTGATGTTTTGGGGGATCAAGGAACGATTTGATCTTTAGTCGTCAATCGAAATGAAGAACACGCCAATTTTGGAGTTAGTTTTTGGCATCCAACACAATCAATGTTGAAGCAGATCTGTATGTATTACTTAGCCTTGAGTCTGAGGCGGTTTGGGGCAGCTTGTCACTTGATAAGAATGAGAGCTGGCCACGAAGCTTCATCGCCAGGCAAGAAGAAGTTACTAGGAGGCCGCAGCCAGTTCCACCCGGAATGTCTGATTGGCGATACGAGCTTATAGAAATTGATGAGGCACATGTAAGGCAGCGCGCTGTGCCGCATACAATACCCGCAGAAAGCATCGAACTCATTCCAGATACTCTGCTTTGGCATCCGATCAGAATTGTAAGCGCTAGTCTAAAGTCTTTCCTAGAAAAGGAGTTTCCGGGGGGCGGGCACTTTTATCCTTTCTTCTATCGCGATGCAGAGACTGGCGAGACTAAACCTGCTGGGTTCTGGTACTGGTTGCCGCGCCACTATCTAGATTTTGTCCCGAAAGAAAAACGAGGCCGCGACCAGTTGATGAGGCCGCAAGTTTGGGGATCGCTATGCGGGCAAGATACGACCTGGGAGATGTACCACAACAAGGACTTCCAGAACTTCGCAAGCAAGCTTCCGTACTGGACCCCATCGGCGAACTTCGGCGAGGTCGTTTTCCGTACTGACGTATATGCAAGGCTTATGTCCGAGGGGTTTTCCGGTTTCGTTGGGGCCGATGCCGACAACTACCTTCGCCACACACCTGAGCAATCCGTCGGATATATCCACTTTGGTGGATAGTTCTGGCCAAATCGTCACATTTGGAAGCAGCCATTGCCGATGTCAGATCGAACGGCGGTTTCGTCCCGCAATGCAGGCACAGGATTGCTGCTCACATCCCCGTCGAACGAACCGTTAGTCCGGCAAAACGCCACCCAAAATGGGTGGCGTCCTCGATCTCTTTTTGTCGCCTCAGGGCAGAAAAACCGATGCTTAACCGCGCCCCAACGACCACCAGCCTTTGCGCTTGGGCTTGGCCGGCGCTTCTTCTGCCACCGGTTCTGGCGTCGGAGCGGCTGCCACCGGCTCTGCGACCTCTGCCGGTGTGGGAGTTGGCTCCGGTGCCGGTGGGGCCGTGCCCGCCTTTGGCGCGGGTGCCTCTTCCGCTGCTGGCGCAGGTGCATCCTCCGCTTTGGGCTTGGCGCGGCTGCGGCGCTTGGGCTTTGGCTTTTCTTCTGCAGCAGGCGCGGTCTCTTCTGTCTGCGGGTCCGCAGCAGAATCTTCCGCCTTTGGCGCTGCCTTCTTTCGCGTCCGCCGCTTGGGCTTGGGTGCCTCTTCAGCCGTTTCGACCTCTGGCTTCTCGGCAGTTTCATCGGCAGGCGCTGCGTCGGCCTCGGGTTTTTCTTCTAACTTCTTCTTGCGGCTGCGCGTGCGCTTTGGCTTTTCTTCGGGGGCCGGTGCCTCCTGAGCAACGGGTGCTGCATCTGCCTCTGGCTGTTCCGCAGGCGCTGCGTCCGCCGCCTGCTCGGCAGGGGCTGCGTCGCCCTCAGCCTGCACACTATCAGCCTGCTGCCCATCAGGACCATTGCCGCCGCCACCACGCCGCCGCCGACGACGCCGCCGCTTGCGCTTGGGCCGATCCTCGGTCTCAGCGGTGTCTTCCGCTTCGGTCTCGGCCTCGGCCTCGGCCTCGGCCTCGACAAATGTGGTTGTGTCCTCATCGTCGTCATCCATGATCACAACCGATGTGACAACAGGGGCCGCATCCGGCACCACGCGGGTTGCCGTCTTGAATTTCTCAATCGCAAAGTCGGGCGATACCAGGGTCGGATCACATTCGATCCGCACCGACATGCCGTAACGGGCTTCGATATCCGCGATATGTTCGCGTTTGCCATTCATGAGGAAGTTGGCAATAGAAATCGGCGCTTTGATCAGCACCTCCTTGCTGCGGCCACGCACGCCTTCTTCTTCGAGGGCGCGAATGATCGACAAGGCGACGTTGTCATCCGACCGCAACAGGCCCGTGCCATGGCAATGCGAACACATCTGGGTGGTCGCTTCCAGCATGCCGGGACGCAGACGCTGGCGCGACATTTCCATCAGGCCAAAGCCAGAGATGCGACCGACCTGAATGCGCGCCCGATCCGTCTTCAGCTTGTCCTTGAAACGCTTTTCCACCGACGCATTGTTGCGACGTTCATCCATGTCAATGAAATCGATCACGATCAGACCAGCCAAGTCACGCAGGCGCAATTGGCGGGCCACCTCATCGGCGGCTTCTAGGTTCGTCTTCAACGCCGTCTGCTCAATCGAGCCTTCCTTGGTCGCCCGGCCAGAGTTTACGTCAATAGCGACCAACGCCTCGGTGATGCCAATCACGATATAGCCGCCCGATGGCAGTTGTACCGTCGGATTGAACATGCCACCCAAATAACCCTCAACCTGATAGCGGGCATAAAGCGGCAGTTGTTCAGTGTAGAACTTCACATTCTTGGCATGGGACGGCATGATCATCTTCATGAAGTCCTTGGCCGTGCGATAGCCCTGCTCGCCTGCAACGATGACCTCGTCGATCTCCTTCGAATACAGGTCACGGATCGACCGCTTGATCAGGTCGCCCTCTTCGTAGATCTTTGCAGGTGCGATAGATTTCAGGGTCAATTCGCGGATCTGTTCCCACATCCGCTGCAGATATTCATAATCGCGCTTGATCTCGGCTTTGGTGCGCTGTGACCCGGCGGTACGGATGATCAGCCCTGCACCTTCCGGCACGGTCATCGAACCGGCGATTTCTTTCAGCTTCTTACGGTCGGCAGCATTGGTAATCTTGCGGCTGATGCCACCACCACGGGCTGTATTGGGCATCAAAACACAATACCGACCGGCCAGCGACAGATATGTCGTCAGGGCAGCACCCTTATTGCCGCGCTCTTCCTTCACAACCTGAATCAGCAGGATCTGGCGAACCTTGATGACTTCCTGGATCTTGTAACGTTTCGGGCGCGGCTTGCGGACCGGGCGTACCTCATCGGTGTCATCCTCTTCGGCGACACTTTCGATGGTTTCGTCCTTGGAGCGCGGATCAGCCTTGGGCTGTTCCTCATCTTCGTCGTCATCCTCCTCGCCCGCGGCGGGGGTATCGACGGGGGTGTCGGCGACCAGCTCCATAGGGGAACTGCCCTCTTCGCTGTCATCCACGTCAAAGGTTTCCATACCCGCGATATCGCCGGAGGTTTCCTCTTCTGGGGTTTCCAGCTCTGCGGTGGCGACAGCATCATCACCCTCAACCTCAGCCGCTTTCGCCTTGCGGCGACGACGCTTGGGTTTGGGTTTTTCTTCTTCCTCAGCTTCCGCTTCAGCCTTCAGGCTTTCGGCATAGGCTTTTTCCTCGGCGATCAGCGCCTCGCGATCTGCAACCGGGATCTGGTAGTAATCTGGATGAATTTCGGAGAAGGCAAGGAAACCATGGCGATTGCCGCCATAGTCAACAAAAGCAGCCTGCAACGACGGTTCGACCCGTGTTACCTTGGCCAGATAGATATTCCCAGCAAGCTGACGCTTGAACTGGCTTTCGAAATCAAATTCCTCGACTTTGTTTCCGTCTACTACGACAACGCGGGTTTCTTCCGCGTGTGTCGCATCGATTAGCATTTTCTTTGGCATATTGTCCGTTCGCACATAACCCCGGCGGGCCCCCAGGGGGGGCGGTTGTCCGTGTTACATGTCTGATTAAGGCGATCCGCGCGCGCGCAAAACCGGGGCCCCTCGGGGCCGCACTGTCTTGCCTGTCATAGCCTGCGCGTTGCATCGCGTTTCTTCTCCGGCCGCCGGAAAATGGCGACCCGTTCAAGGCCCGGTCTGCATTTGAGTAGACGCAGCCAGAGCGTTCTTCTGGTCAAACTGACCAAATCAGCTGTCTCACTGGTGCCGGATTCGTGATCCTCATCAACCAAGACAGAGAATTCTCCCGAATGGCTCCACACAACATCGCGCGGGCATCCGTGTCTCATACATAAGGGAGGAAGGTTAGGTATTACAATGACAATTTGTACCCCCAGTCATCGCAACATTACGACAGGATCGGTTTCGCGGCACAAGCTTTGGGTGAAATCATCCCAAACCTCACTGATTGCGGTGAACCAATTCTTCAGCATTCGCCGATATGCGAGGACCTTCTGAAACAGGAGCAGTCATTGAACGAGCCGCCGAAAATACGGGGCCTTCGGGGTCTGACGGCGGCGCCCATTGTTTCAGCGCTTTTGTTCGCGGCGGCATTTTTTGTGGTCACGGCGTGGGAAACTGCGGTCGTGGAACGTAATCAACGGGCCCAGTTGATCGATATGACCAACAGTTTCGTGACCGCCTTTTCAGCCGCGCGCACGGATGACACCATCGTACCGGCAACCTTCCGCCGCATGGGGATCGACCACTATGCCGAAAGACCGCACAGGGGTGAACTCGGTGTTGAAACAACCGTCACCATGCCCGGAACACCCGGTTTGGAAATCCACACATCGGAACCGGATGCGCGGTTAAAGGGCATCATCCAACGCCTTGCCAGCAAGGAGCTGACCGGCCCAATTGTTGAACATCGGATTGAAAATGGGAACATCATCGGGCGCACGATCTCCCCCTCGATTGCCAATAGCCCCAGCTGTGTCGATTGCCATAATCGGCTTATGGCCGAAGAGGTTTATGAACTTGGCGATGTCATGGGGGCCTTCATCGTCGAAAGCAACATGACCGCGTCAGCCTGGCGAAGTGCAGGTTTCGCTGCCTTGATCTTTGTTGTCGCCCTCGTTGGCACCAGTTTGCTGGCCCGGCGTGAACAGCGGCGCATGCAACAAATCGTTCAAGGGCTGGAGGCGCAGGTGCACCTTGAACAGGTCAAGTCCGAAGCCGAGGCGCAGCAGCGGTTCCTGCTGTCACACGATCCGCTGACGGGTTTGCCGAACCGTGCAATGTTTCGCGATCGGTTGGATGCAGATCTGCGGCAAGCCCCGGTACCCGATGTGGTCGTTATCGTGATGGATCTTGACGGGTTCAAAACGGTCAATGACACATCTGGACATAATGCGGGCGACGCCCTGCTATGCGAGGTTGCGCAACGGCTATTATCCGTCATCCCGGAAGATCGGGGGCTTGTCGCGCGGCTGGGTGGCGATGAATTTGCTGCTGTTTTGCGGTGCGACCAACGACAAACGGAGGCCGGCAATGTGGGCGCGCAAATCGTCGCAGCGATGCAGGCTGATTTCGAATTCGACAACAATGTGATCAAGCCGGGATGTTCCGCGGGTTTGGCGATTGCCGGTCACCATACCGGGGGCACCGCACCGGAATTGCTGCGCGACGCGGATGCGGCACTTTACACCGCCAAGACCGAAGGCAAAAACACCTATCGTATCTTTGACGCGGCGATTTCCGCCTCGCTTGGGCGGCGCAGCGAAATCGCAGCACGCTTGCCGCAGGCATTGACCGATGGTGACATTCGGGCGGTTTTCCAACCCAAGATATGCATCGCCACCGGCCTGCCCGACGGGTTTGAGGCGTTGGCGCGATGGCGGATGGATGACGAAAATGTCGGACCGGATGAATTTATCCCCATTGCAGAAAATTCCGGTATCATTCGCGAACTTGATCTGGCCATCTTGCGGATCGCTGCGGAGTTCGCCGTCGCAACAAGTGAAGAAATGGGTCACCCGATCCGGATCAGCTCTAACCTCTCGGCTCAGAACTTCCATACAGACACGCTGGCCGAAGATATCATGGCGATTGTCAGGGCAACCGGCCTGCCCCCAGACGACCTGACGCTGGAGGTCACAGAAAGCGTCGCAGTTGAAAACTGGGACGCTGTTGAGGCAACGTTAAAAACCTTGCGACAGCATGGGATAAGGGCGGCATTGGATGATTTCGGGACCGGGTATTCATCGCTCAGCTATCTGCGCCGGTTCGAATTTGAAGAGATCAAGATCGACCGCAGCTTTATCACCAATATCAACGATGATGATGAAACCCGTTTTCTGTTCGAAAGCATCACCGACATGGCGCGCGGGCTTGGCGCAACTGTGGTTGTCGAAGGGGTAGAAACAATCAACCAAGCCGAAATCGTCGCTGCACGCGGCGCGCAGATTGGCCAAGGCTATCTTTATTCAAAGCCGCTGGAATGGAACGAAGCCAGGGCTTTTCTGATGTCACGCCTTGGCCGGGTTGCATAACGGCTGACCCCGCCCCAACGCCGCGCGTTGCGTTAATCCCGCAACCACCGTACCAACCTGTCCGACGTTTTGCCGACGCATGGCCGACGTGATGCCGACCCTGCAAAACCGCCCTGTCGGGACGTTAACACTTGTGTTGTCAAGGGCGCCAATCGGCACCCTCAACCATTGGCTTCAAAGGTAGTCAGACCGCTGCAACCCGTATTTCGCCATCTTCTCGTTCAGGGTCCGACGCGGCAGGCAAAGCTCCTCCATTACCGCAACAATCGACCCCTTATGGCGGCGCATCGTATTGTCGATCAGCATCCGTTCGAACGCTTCGACAAACTCTTTCAGCGGCTTGCCCTCGGTGGTCATGGCGGGTTTGGATTCTTCGGTATCCGCCATCAAAAGCGACGCAATCGATCCTGTGCCACGCCTGTTTTGCAGGACCGCGCGTTCAGCAACATTAATCAACTGGCGCACATTGCCGGGCCATGGGGCCTGCAGCAATTGGGCGGCCTCCTGCGCGCTGACTTCGGGGGCCTCGCAGCCATATTCATCGGCAAACTGTTCACCCAGACGGGTGAAAAGCGCCAGAATATCCTCGCCCCGCTGGCGCAGCGGCGGCACGGTAATCCGCAATGCGGCAAGCCGGTAAAACAGGTCGGGACGCAGCACGCTTTCGCAGGTTTTATCCTGTTCTTGCAAGTTGCAGATTGCTACAATCCGGGTCTCTGCGGGCGCACCCTGATCATTGATCGCCGTCAGCAATCGGGCTTGTAACGCATGGCTCAACGCCTCGATATCTTCCAAAACCAACGTGCCACCACGCGCCTCTTCCATTGCCGGGATCGGCTCATCATCATTAGCGGGGCCAAAGATGCGGCGGCCCAGTGTTTCCTCGTCATAAGCCGAACAGCTAAGCAGTACGAACTTCTTGTTGGCACGGGCACCAACGGCGTGCAGGGCATGGGCAACAAGGGTCTTACCTGTGCCTGTTTCACCCTCGACCAGCACATGACCATCGGCCTGCCCCAGATCCAGAATATCCTCTTTCAGGCGCTCCATCGGGACCGATTGGCCGATCAGCTTCTTGATCAGTGCAGACCCATCCGACAATTCCTTGCGCAGCGCACGGTTATCCAGCGTCAGGCGGCGGGCCTGTGTGGCGCGCTTGGCCAGTTCTGTCATCCGATCGGGGTTGAAGGGTTTTTCGAGGAAATCAAACGCCCCGACGCGCATCGCCTCAACAGCCATGGGCACATCACCATGCCCGGTGATCATGATCACCGGAAGCGAGCTGTCGACGCCTTTCAGCTTCTTGAGGAACTGCATCCCATCCATGCCCGGCATCTTGATGTCGCTGACGACAACGCCGGGGTAATCATTTCCTAACCCTTTGAGCGCATCCTCAGCGGATGCAAAGGTCTCAGTGTCAAACCCGGACAGGGCCAGCCACTGACTGATCGACTGACGCATATCCTTTTCGTCATCGACAATCGCGATTTTCATAGCCTTCGACATTACTTCATTCCTTACTCTGCCGCCGCGACGTCCTGTTCCAACGCAGGCAGCTGAACTTCAAAAATTGCCCCACCATCGACCGCATTTCTTGCTGTCAGGCGTCCGCTCAAATCGTTGACGATGCCAGAGGAGATGGCAAGCCCAAGCCCGACGCCATCACCCGGTTCCTTGGTGGTATAGAACGGCTCGAACAACTCGTTGAGGTTTTCGATACCGGGTCCATTGTCGCGGATTTGCAGGCTGACCGTTTCGCCGGCAGCCAACAAAATTTCAATGGTCGGGTTACTGGATGATTTGGTGGCGTCAAACGCATTACGCAAGAGGTTGATGATCACCTGTTCGAGCCGCAGACGATCGCCGAGGATCATCACCGGTTCATTGGGCAAAGTGCGGATGATATTGACCTGTCTGGTCTTCAACTGCGGCTCCATCATAGCCAGCGCGGATGACACCGCAGCCCTTGTATCCACGGGTTCAAACGCCTCTGATCCTTTGCGGGCGTAGGATTTCAACTGGCGCGTAATCGCTCCCATCCGCTCCAGCAGATCGTCGATGCGCTGGAATGATGACAGCGCCTCATCCTGCCGTTTGCGTTGCAGCAACAGGCGCGCGCCCGCAAGGTAGGTTTTCATCGCGGCCAAAGGCTGGTTCAACTCGTGACTGACCGCCGCCGACATCTCACCCAGGGCCGCCAGTTTTGACGATTGCGCGATGGTCTGTTCGGCCACCTGCAGCGTCTTTTCGACCTTTTCGCGTTCGGCGATTTCCCGCTGTAGCCTGCGGTTCAATGCGCGAAGCTCTGCTGACTCGCGTTGAAAGAACACCAGCCGCGAGGCCGTTTTGCGGGACATGAAATAAAACGCCAGCGCCAAAAGCAGGGCGAATCCCATCACCTCAAGCGCCAGGATGCCATTTACCCTCTCACGCACGGATGCGTAGGTTGTGAAGCTGATCATCTTCCAGCCCTGATGCGGCACACGTGCCTCGCGGCGCAGCACCGCCTCGCCACGCAGATAGGCGTCGGCCGGTAATGCAGCCCACCCTTGGGTCGCGCGGATCGCACGTTCAATGGCCGACGGCGCCGATTGCCGGGCCAGCGCCTCTTCCTCCATCCGGCCCCGCCAGCGCGGTTCGGATGACATCAGGATCGTGCCATCAGTGTCGGTGACAATCACCGCATCCGAAAGCCCCGCCCAGCTGCGTTCGAGCGCCGGAACGTCGACCTCAACCATGATCACGCCCAAAAATTCGCCTTCGGCATCAACCTTGCGCGAATAGACAAAGTTGAAGGTCCCGTCATCTTCGTTCTTGTAGGTGGTATAGACGGTCTGATTGGCGCGCTGCGCATTCACAAAATAGGGTTTTGCCCGATGCGTCTGACCCAGCCGATTGCGGTCGGTGGCGGCAACCGTGCGCCCATCCCGATCCAGCAACACCAGTGATGCCGCGCCAAAATCATCGACAAATGACAACAGGCGCGCGGTCGACAGTGAATAGTTGGCATCCTCCAGCGCCCGGATCAGTTCCGGATCACGCGCCAAAAACAACAGGCCACGTGCGCTGTGGCGCAGCTCGCTCATCAGATCGCTGACATGTGCAGCCAACCGGATTTCCGACCGGTTGCGTGTTGTTTCGGTAAACCGCTGGGTCAGGAACTGATTGCTGACATAGACAACGATGACGGCAAACAGGCAAATCACCAGAATTGACAGGCGCAGATACCATCTGCCCTGCCCGCGCCGCCCCTTAAGGTTTTTGATCCCCGCCATGCCTATATTCTAGGCCCAAGCACGGGATGCAGCAAGGCGACAGATCAGGCGTTTGCCAACTGCCCAATCAACCCGCGGAAAAGCGCCTGCCCATCAGTGCCACCATGGCCCAAATCAACCGCCCGTTCGGGATGCGGCATCATCCCAAGCACCCGCCGATTGGCCGAAAGGATACCGGCGATATCAGCGATAGAACCGTTCGGATTTTCTACATAGCGGAAGGCGATGCGATCACCGCCCTCAAGCCGCCGCAAGGTTTCGGGATCAGCCGTGTAATTGCCATCGTGATGGGCCACCGGAAAGGCGACGACATCGCCCGCATCGTACCCTTCGGTAAACCCGGAAGAGGATGTTTCCACTTTTAAATCAAGTGTCTTGCAGACGAACTTTAGTTCCGCATTTCGCATCAGCGCGCCGGGCAACAACCCACTTTCGGTCAAAACCTGAAACCCGTTACACACGCCCAGAACATAACCGCCGCGTTCCGCATGGGCGACGACGGCCTTGCAAATCGGGGATTGCGCGGCAATCGCACCGCAGCGCAGGTAATCGCCAAAGGAAAACCCGCCCGGCACAGCGATCAGATCCACACCATCAGGAAGATCGGAGTCCTTGTGCCATACCATGCTGACATCGGCACCTGCCGCACGCAAGGCCACGGCCATATCACGATCGCAGTTCGATCCGGGAAAAACGATAACGGCAGCGCGCATCAGAGCAGCTCCACCTGGTAGCTTTCGATCACGGTGTTGGCGAGCAGTTTTTCACACATATCGGTGATTGTGTCCTCGGATGTGCCATCCTCCAAATCAAGCTCAATCACCTTTCCCTGCCGTACGCCCGACACGCCGTCAAACCCCAGATTGCCCAAGGCATGGCGCACGGCCTCGCCCTGCGGGTCCAGAACGCCGTTTTTGAGCATCACATGTACTCTTGCTTTCATCGGTCAGCTTTCCGTTTTTATCTGCTTTATCAGTTTATTAGAGTTGGTTTCGCGGGGCGATGGGTCACGTTTGACGGCATGACGCCAAGCCGCTTGGCAACCTCGGTATAGGCATCGGTCAGGTTACCCAGATCGCGGCGGAATACGTCCTTGTCCAGCTTCTGGCCGCTTTCGATATCCCAAAGGCGGCAGCTATCCGGGCTGATTTCATCGGCCAGCATCAGACGCGGGAATTCATTGTCCCAGACGCGGCCAATCTCGATCTTGAAATCGACCAGCTTGATGCCGACGCCGAACATCACACCGGACATCCAGTCATTGACACGCAAGGCGAGGCTGACGATATCGTCGAGGTCCTGCTGCGTCGCCCAGCCAAAGGCGATGATGTATTCCTCAGGCACCAGCGGGTCGCCAAGGCTGTCATCCTTATAGGAAAACTCCACAATCGGGCGCGGCAGGGCTGTGCCCTCCTCCATGCCCAACCGCTTGGCCATCGATCCGGCAGCAAAATTGCGCACGATCACCTCAAGCGGGATAATCTCCGCCTGGCGGATCAGTTGTTCGCGCATGTTCAGGCGTTTGATGAAATGAGTCGGGATACCGATCTGCGTCAGCCCGGTCATGAAAAATTCCGAAAGACGGTTATTCAACACGCCTTTGCCTTCGATCACGGCTTTCTTTTCGGCGTTATAAGCCGTGGCGTCATCCTTGAAATACTGCACCAAAGTTCCCGGTTCGGGACCTTCGTACAGGATCTTTGCCTTGCCTTCGTAAATCTTTTTGCGGCGCGCCATGACTACCCCTTACCCCTGCGCGTACCCTAGGCTGGGTCGCGTCATGAGCGCGTCATAGTGCAAGCCCCCCTTGCGGGCAAGCACCTGCGGGGGCATATCAGAAGGGAAACTATCCAATCCGTGAGGCCACCAATGAACACGTTTGACGACCGCGAACATGCCTTTGAGGCGAAATTCGCACATGACGCCGAGATGCAATTCCGGGCAGAGGCCCGCCGCAACAAGCTGTTGGGGCTCTGGGCGGCTGAATTAATGGGCAAATCCGGTGATGCTGCCACCGCCTATGCAGCAGAAGTGGTCAAGGCCGATATGGAAGAGCCCGGTGAAGAGGATGTCTATCGCAAGGTGGCGGGTGATTTGGGCGACAAGGCGGACGAGGCGACGATCCGCGGCCAGATGGCCAGCCTGATGGTCGAAGCAAAGGCGCAATTGCTGGCAGAGTTTTGATTAACCTTAAATGTGAATGATTTAGACGGCGCATCAGGGCATCTGATGCGCCGTTTTTGTTATTTGGGTATGGGCCTTAACGACTGTTTCATGCCCCTGCCCTAGCCGTTGACGGGTTTCACCTGTCGGAGCGGTCATGATCCATCCCCAGCCCACACGTATCGGTATTTCCGGGATAGCTGTCCTGCGGATTCTGTTTCCCATTGTCGTGTTGGCCATGTGTGGTGCCGTCCTGTGGCACGACATCGCGGCCATGGACACGGTCGCCATTTTTTACGCCGTAACGCAGGTGACATGGGATACCTGGGCGCTGGCTGCTGTGGCGACATGGTGCAGTTTCCTGGCCATCGGACGCTATGATGCAATGTGGCACCATCACCTGAAAACCAGCGTGCCGCCCCGGCTGGCGCGCCGGTCAGGCATCCGGGCCATTGCAATTGCGCAGACGTTGGGTTTTGGCGCGTTGACCGGCAGTTTGGTGCGTTGGCACAGTTTGCCCGGCATTACGCTTTCGCAGGCGACCCGAATATCGGTTGCCGTCACGGCTGCTTTCAGCGCCTGCTGGGCGGTTGGGGCTTTGCTTGCGCTGCTTTGGCTTGGGGGTGAGGCCGAGCTCTCACCACTGATCCCTCTTATCTTAGTCGCAGTGGCCGTTGCGGTTGGCCTGTGGGCGCGACGCCGCTTTGCGCCCGATTTGCGGGGTAGCAGCATTGCGGCCCTGCTCTGCCTGACAGCGATTGATCTATTTTGCGCCGCCATTGCACTTTACCTGCTGATCCCCGACGATGCCGGGGTTGCGTTTCTAACACTTCTTGCAGCCTATGTGATTGCGCTCGGCGCTGGCCTGATCGCCAATACACCCGGCGGCGCAGGCGTTTTTGAACTGACCCTGCTGGCCCTGCTGCCGTCAGTGGTTCCCGAAGCATTGATTGCGGGGATCATCGCGTTCCGGGTGGCTTATTATCTGCTGCCTGCGGCGTTAGCGTTGCTTGCTCTTGTATGCCCTGCGCCTGCCCCGGCCCGCGATCATACACGGGCGGCACATTGGGGGCTGCGGCACCAATCCGGGCAAACGGCGCGGGTGGGTGGCGTTGATGTGCTGCTCGGTGACCTTCCGTTGCTTTCCACCACGCTTGGGCCGCAACCACAGCCGGTACCCATTACGGAACATTCGCAACAGTCAATGCGGCAAATGAAGCTTCCCGCGTGTTACAATACCGATCCGCGCACGGGCCTGGCGGCGCGCAAGTCAGGCTGGCTTGTCCGCCGAGTCGCTATGGAGGCAATCCTGCGCCCCGCCGAATGGACAATCAGCGGCGGGCGACGACAGACGCTCCGACGCAAGCTGAAGCAAGCGACGCGCGCCGGTATTGTCGTTGAAGAACTGAAAAGCACACCCTCTGCTATTTTGTGCGGCATCGCGCGCAATTGGGCATTGTCCCATGGCGGTGAATACGGGTTTTCGATGGGACGATTCTGCCCGTCTTACATCGCAAACCAACGGGTTTTTATGATCAAGAAGGGCACGGAAGCTATTGGATTTATAACCTTTCATAGGTCGCGTGTTGAATGGGTGCTCGACCTGATACGACACAAGGAAAGGGTGCCAGATGGCGCCATCCACACCGCCATCACCACCGCGATCGAGACCGCAAAGGACGAGGGCGTGCAGCGTTTATCCTTGGCCGCTGTTCCCGATCCGCGTGTAACGCCCGCATTCTGGGCAAAATCCCGCGCCGGGTTGACCCAGTTCAAACGCAGCTTTGACCCTATATGGGTGCCGCGCTATCATGCGGCCCCGAACCGGTATATTTTCTGGGTCAGTAGCGTGATCATCGCGCTTGCAATTCACCGACCCATTGCCAACCTGCCGCTGAAACTTGCATCAAAGCTCAAGTTCTTCTTGCAAAAATATCAACTCCGCAACACGAGTTCACAATTGCATCCATGATAAAGCCATGACAGGCGAGAGCATCGCGGCGACAACAGGATATATGGCCCATGACCAACACACTTTCCACATTGCTTGAGACCCGCGACTGGTTAATGGCAGACGGGGCGACAGGCACTAACTTGTTCAATATGGGCCTGATGTCAGGTGATGCGCCCGAACTGTGGAATGTGGATGAAACCGCAAAGATTACAGCGCTTTACAAAGGCGCTGCTGACGCGGGGAGCGATCTTTTTCTGACCAACAGCTTTGGCGCCAACGCTTCTCGGCTCAAACTGCATGGCGCCGAGGCGCGCGTGCATGAGCTCAACAAAGCCGCCGCTGAAATCGGTCGCGCTGTCGCCGATACGGCGGATCATCCGGTCGTGGTCGCCGGTTCCGTCGGCCCGACGGGTGAGATCATGGCCCCCATGGGCAGCCTGACCCATGAAATCGCCGTTGAGATGTTTCACGAACAGGCCGAGGGGCTCAAGGCTGGTGGCGCGGATGTTCTGTGGGTCGAAACCATTAGCGCGGCTGAGGAATTCAAAGCCGCAGCCGAAGCCTTTGCGCTGGCCGACATGCCATGGTGCGGCACGATGAGCTTTGACACCGCTGGCCGGACGATGATGGGCCACACCTCTGCCGACATGGTGAAGCTTGTTGGCAAGCTGGATCATCAACCCATTGCATTTGGGGCCAATTGTGGTGTCGGCGCCTCTGACCTGCTGCGCACAGTTTTGGGTTTTGTCACCGCAGCTCCGGCCAAACCCCTGATCGCAAAGGGGAATGCTGGCATTCCAAAATATCATGACGGTCATATCCACTATGATGGTACGCCGGAATTGATGGCCGAATATGCAGTCTTGGCCCGCGATTGCGGTACCACCATCGTCGGAGGCTGCTGTGGCACCACCCCGGACCATCTGCGCGCGATGCGCGAAGCGCTTGAAACCCGCCCGAAAGGCGATGCACCGCAGCTTGATGTGATTGCCGAGAAACTGGGCGGTTTTTCATCTGTCTCGGACGGGACAGATGGCGCAGGCCCCGTTGCAAGTCAGCGGCGCGGTCGGCGGCGGCGCGGCTAAAGCAGGCTGAGTTGGTCACCCTTTTGGGGTGGCCGCGTAAATAAATCCGTCCGTAGCGGCGGCAGCGACCTATCGAGGCCAAGCTTGCGCGTGATCAATCGAAACCGCTGCTGCATCATCGCCGCCCACTCGCCCTGTCCGACCATACGTTTACCGAATTGGGGGTCGTAGTCCTTGCCGCCATGCAGCGCGCGCACCCGTCCCATGATACGATCCGCCCGGTCGGGAAAATGCGTCTTCAGCCAATCCTGAAACAGGGTCGAAACCTCGCGCGGCAGCCGCAGCACAATCGAAGATGCCGCAACGGCCCCTGCATCATGGCAAGCGGTCAGGATCGCCTCTAGCTCATGATCCGTCAGTGCGGGCACGACGGGCGATACCATGGCGCGAATGGGCACGCCGGCACCCGTGAGGCGACGGATGGTGCGTAACCGGGATGCGGGCAAGGGCACGCGCGGTTCCATCGCACGCGATGTTCTTGGATCAAGCGTGGTGACAGAGATGCCCACGCGCACCAACCCTTTCGCGGCCATAGCGCCAAGGATATCTACATCGCGTTCAATCAACGTCCCCTTGGTGACGATGGCAACAGGATGATTGAAGTCCTGCAGCACCTCCAACACGGCGCGCATGATCTTTCGATCTTTCTCGATCGGCTGGTATGGATCGGTATTGGTACCAATGGCAATTATCGCTGGGCGATATCGCGGATTGGCAAGTTCCGCTGCCAGCTTCTCAGCAGCGTTGGGCCGGGCAATCAGTTTTGTTTCGAAATCAAGGCCAGGTGACAGGCCCAGAAATGCGTGGCTAGGCCGGGCAAAACAATAGATGCAGCCATGTTCGCAGCCACGGTATGGGTTGATGGATCTGTCGAATGACAGATCAGGGGACGTGTTGCGTGTAATGACTTTGCGCGCCACCTCATCTGTCACTTCGGTGCGCAGCACGTGCAGATCGTCATCGTGATACCACCCATCATCAACCGCTTCGGTGGTGCAACGATCAAACCGAACCTTCGGGTTCGATGTGGCAGCGCGCGCCGGTAGACGATGGGATTTTTGAACCTGAAAATCAGACATATTCATTATTAGAACAATTCAGGAACATCGGCAAGCGTAGGTCGGTGATATCTCTGGGAATGTCGCTATTCAGCAGGTAGAAAAAATCAATCGCGCGCACAAAGAGAAAACGACTGCATACCGAAAGGCGCATCATGTCAGACGAAGAAGACGATATCATCCTGTCTGAACTCAACGACGAAGAGCTCGTCGCACAGATGTTCGACGATCTATATGACGGCATGAAGGAAGAGATCGAGGAAGGCGTGAACATCCTGCTGGAACGCGGATGGGCACCTTACAAGATCCTGACCGAGGCGCTGGTCGGCGGCATGACAATCGTCGGCCACGACTTCCGGGATGGCATCCTGTTCGTGCCAGAGGTGCTGCTTGCCGCGAATGCGATGAAGGGCGGGATGGCCATTCTGAAGCCACTTTTGATCGCCACAGGCGCGCCCCGCGTGGGCAAGATGGTAATCGGTACGGTCAAGGGCGACATCCACGACATCGGCAAGAACCTTGTTTCGATGATGATGGAAGGTGCCGGTTTTGAAGTGGTGGATCTGGGGATCAACAACGCGGTTGAATCCTATCTGGAGGCGATCGAAGCAGAAGAGCCCGACATTCTGGGCATGTCCGCCCTACTGACGACAACCATGCCCTATATGAAGGTTGTCATCGACACGATGATCGAAAAGGGCATTCGCGACGATTACATCGTTCTGGTTGGCGGTGCGCCGCTAAACGAAGAGTTCGGCAAGGCCATCGGCGCTGATGCCTATTGCCGCGATGCTGCCGTAGCCGTTGAAACGGCAAAAACCTTTGTGGCACGCAAACATAATCAGGGGGCGGGGGCTGCCTGACCCCTTTTAAACGACCGCAGCGATACACATTTAATGATCGGAGGGTTATCCGATGTCATTTCGTATCTTCGCTATTATCGTGCTTGGCGTGATCGCTGCGTCAGCGCTCACTATTCTGGTCGCGTCACAGATCGCGATCTATCTGGATGGGCCTGCATTCATCGGGTTGGCTGGATTTGTGATCGTGGCACTTGTCGGGTCATTGTTGCTGCGCAAACGCGATGGATGACATGACGCTCACCGCTGACGGGATTGCACCCAGCGGGTGCGGGCAAGTGCTGTTGATTGCGTGCGGTGCCTTGGCGCGCGAGATCCTAGCGTTGAAATCGGCCAATGGCTGGGATCATATGGATCTGCAATGCCTTCCCGCCATCTTGCATAATCATCCGGAACGCATTGTGCCTGCCGTTCAAAAAGCCGTCGCGTGGCACCGCGATGCCTACACAAAAATTTTCGTCGTCTATGCCGATTGCGGCACGGGCGGGCAGCTCAAAGCGGCCTGTGATGCGCTGGGGGTCGAAATGGTCGCCGGGCCGCATTGCTATTCTTTTTTTGAAGGGAACGAGGCCTTCGCCGCGCGGGATGAAATGACCGCCTTTTACCTGACCGATTTTTTGGTCCGGCAATTCGACGCATTTGTGTGGGAGCCACTTGGCCTAGGCCGGCATCCGGCCTTGCGTGACATGTACTTCGGGAATTACGAAAAGCTGGTGTATCAAGCGCAGACTGATGATACAGCACTGACGCAAAAAGCGGAGCATTGCGCACAAAGGTTGGGCCTTGCGTTCGAGCGCCGCTTTACCGGCTATGCCGGGCTTTCAACGGCTCTCGGTGCAATTTCTTGACGCAAGAAATTGACAAATTTTTTCAAAAAATTTGCCCGCCTAGCCCGCCGCTGCTGTTTGCCTGATCCGCTCGACCATCGCACGCAATCCGTTTGACCTTTGCGCCGACAAATGTTCGTTCAGACCAAGCCGTCCAAGTTCCGCACGCGCATCAATTGCCAGCACATCCGCCGTGGTCTGATCATTATACAGCGTTTGCAATACCGCGATCAGCCCGCGCACAATCATTGCATCGCTTTCACCCCGAAAGCTGAATTTATCATCTTTGATCTGCGCCACCAGCCAGACTTGGCTGGCACAACCGTCCACCTTTGTCGCCGGTACGCGCAATGCCTCCTCCAAAGGTGCCATGGCCTTGCCCATATCGATCACGTGCCGATACCGGTCTTCCCAATCGTCAAGAAAGTCAAAGGTTTCGACCAGATCTTCAAATTCAGGATTTGCCATCATGCTACCCAATATCGCCTCTTCCCGGATGTAGGGGCTGGCTGCCCTCAGGTCCAGATCAAAGCGTGACGGTCACGACCTTCTGGCCTTTGACAGCCAGCCCCACCTGCCCGTCACAGAGGCGCAGCGCATCACTGCCAAAAACTTCACGCCGCCATCCCTTGAGCGCGGCAACATCACGCTGCCCTGCGGCAAGCGCATCCAGATCCGCCGATGACGCGATCAGTTTGGGCGCGACCCCTTCATCATCGGTTTTCGCCTTCAGCAGCACGCGTAACATATCAGCAAGTGCGGGGTTGACCTGCAACTTGTTGCGGGACTGATCAGGGCGCGGCATATCATCAGGCGCAACGCCCATACCCGCCTCAATACCGGCAAGGATCCCTGCGGCAATGTCACCCTTGCGCGCCTCGCGCAGCAAAAGTCGCGAACGGCCAAGATCTTTTTCAGATTGTGGTTTGGTCGAGGCCAATTCGACCAGCGCATCATCCTTGTAAACCCGATTACGCGGCACGTTGCGTTCCTGCGCATAGATTTCGCGAAACTTGGCCAGTTCGCGGACGATCGCCAGGAACTTGCCGGATTGCGTCCGGGTTTTGACCCGACGCCATGCTTGATCCGGATCAACCTTATAGGTCGCGGGATCCTTCAGCACGGCCATTTCCTCGGCCACCCATTTCTTGCGCCCCGACTTTCCCAGCCGGTCCGACAGATATTCATAGATATCGCGCAGATGGGTGACATCTGCCAATGCATATTTTGCCTGCGCATCTGTTAGCGGGCGGCGTGACCAATCGGTAAAGCGCGAAGATTTGTCCAGATCGGATTTCGCGATTTTCCGCACAAGCGTTTCGTATCCGACCTGTTCGCCAAACCCGCACACCATCGCCGCGACCTGCGTATCAAACAGCGGTTCGGGAATGACGCCTGCATCAACATAGAAAATTTCAAGATCCTGCCTTGCGGCATGAAACACCTTTACCACACCGCCATCACCAAACAGTTCATAAAGCGGGGCAAGCGATAGCCCATCTGCCAGCGGATCAACCAGAACCGCATCCTCGCCCACCGCATCCCGATAGGCCAGTTGCACCAAACAAAGCTTGGAGTAATAGGTCCGTTCACGCAGGAATTCTGTATCAACAGTGACATAGGGCCGTTTCGCGGCCTCTTTGCAAAACGCGGCCAGGCCGTCGGTCGTGGTGATTGTTTTCATTCTTATTCCGTCACTCGAGCAGGCCCACACCCCCCACGCCCCACAGTCATAGGCGATCAAGGCTCATATGAAAAGAGCGGCGGCACTCATGCGCGGGTTATGATCTTGCTACGATCTCCGGCAGCAAAACGGCGCAGCACCTTGGCGTAAAGGTCGTGTTCGAGCGGCAATAGCCGCGCGGCAAGACTTTCCGCCGTGTCATCAGCCGCCACATCAATGATCGTCTGGCCAAGGACCGGACCGCCATCCAGCTCTGCTGTGACCTCATGCACGCTGCATCCATGTTCGCGGTCTCCGGCGGCAATTGTGCGGGCATGTGTGTTCAACCCTTTATATTTGGGCAGCAGTGACGGATGGATATTCAGCATCTTGCCTTCCCAGGCCGCGATGAAATCCGGTGTCAGAATGCGCATGAACCCGGCAAGACAGATAATGTCAGGCTGCGCGTCGGTCACAGCGGTCAGCAACGCGCCTTCAAACCCGGCCCGATCTTTGCCGAAGGGGCGATGGTCGATCACCTTTGTCGGGATGCCAAGCGCTTGCGCCTTCGCGAGCCCTGCCGCATCAGGGTTGTTTGACAGCACCAGTGCCGCGCGTGCCGGGTGATCGCCAGTCATGGATTTGACCAGCGATACCATGTTTGACCCGCTGCCGGAAATCAGGATCGCAACCCGTTTGGTCACAAAAGCGATCCCTCATACCGCATCCCAACCCCGGCCGTGATATGACCCAATTGATGCACCGTCTCACCTGCATCCGTCAGCAATTCGGTCAGGGCTGCGGCCCGGTCAGCTGCCACGCAAAGTACCATACCGATCCCCGCGTTGAAGGTTTTCAACAACTCAGCCTCGGCCAACCCGCCCGTTTCAGCCAGCCAGCGGAAAACGGCAGGCAGCGCCCAACTGTTCAAATTGATATCAGCCCCCAGCCCATCAGGCAGAACGCGCGGCAAATTTTCGGTCAGGCCGCCGCCGGTGATATGTGCGAGCCCATGCACGCCCCCTGCCCGCACAGCCGTAAGCGCCTGTTTGACATATAGCCGCGTCGGCGCCAGCAATTCCGCGCCAAGCGTGTCTTGTCCGAATGGCGCCTTGTCGGCCCAGGCCAGACTAGAAAGATCAACGATCCGCCGCACCAGCGAATATCCGTTGGAATGCACCCCGTCAGAGGCAAGCCCGAGTAAAACATCACCGGCCTGCACATCCTGCGGCAGGTCGCAGCCCCGTTCCATCGCCCCTACAGCGAACCCGGCCAGATCAAAATCGCCGCCGTGATACATGCCCGGCATCTCGGCGGTTTCGCCACCGATCAATGCGCAGCCCGATGCAGCACAGCCTGCGGCGATGCCCTCGATGATCCGCGTTGCCTGATCCAGTTCAAGCTTGCTGGTTGCGAAATAATCCAGGAAGAACAGTGGCTCCGCTCCCTGGCAGACCAGATCATTGACGCACATGGCAACAAGATCGACACCAATCGTGTCGACATTGCCGGTATCAATGGCGATCCGCAGTTTGGTGCCCACGCCATCAGTAGCCGCGACCAGCACCGGGTCCTGAAATCCCGCATCCTTCAGATCGAACAAGGCGCCAAATCCGCCAAGGCCAGCCATCACACCGGATCGCGCCGTACGCTTGGCGGCGGGTTTGATCCGCTCAACCAGCGAATTGCCTGCGTCAATATCAACGCCCGCATCCGCATATGTCAGACCGTTTTTTGTCATCATTCCACCCCGGCTTTCAGCTGCGCTTGCGATAGCGGATGGTTCTGATTTCTGCAACGGCACAGGTGCAAGAAGACTCAATAAATAGTCATTCTGTAGAGGTTTTGTTAAGATTTTCACCACATTCTGATCGCGAGACGAAAGCGCCCTCCTCATGTGATTTTGTGTCTCGCTGGTTTTTGGGGCGGCCGGCGTTTGGTTTGTTATACCAACGTCGCCGCCTCCCCTTTGCTCTTGGGTCGATGCCTCCTCATAAGCCACAGCTGACGACGCCAACCTCGGCACGGAATTTGTCCCTTTCGCCCTTCATCTGCGTTACCCAGCTTGACGCGTCTGCCCGGTCTGATAATCCGGTGCCCGGATGGGCCTGTAGCTCAATTGGTTAGAGCAGAGCGCTCATAACGCTTTGGTTGCGGGTTCAAGTCCTGCCGGGCCTACCATCCGCCCCATTCAGTATACGATTGCATACCGCTTTCTGTCCGCGATGAATTGCTTTAAGGGAAGCAAGAGAATCCATGCATTACGGAGGCACGCGATGTCCAAGATTAAGGTAGAGAACCCAATCGTCGAACTTGATGGCGATGAAATGACCCGGATCATCTGGGACTTCATCAAGCAAAAGCTGATCCTGCCTTATCTTGATGTCGATCTCAAATACTATGATCTTGGCATTGAAGTGCGCGATGAAACCAATGACCAAATCACCATTGATGCCGCTGAGGCCATCAAAAAACACGGTGTCGGTGTCAAATGTGCCACAATCACACCAGATGAACAGAGGGTTGAAGAATTTGGCCTGAAACAGATGTGGCGGTCGCCAAACGGGACCATTCGCAACATCCTTGGCGGTGTGGTGTTTCGCGCGCCGATCATCTGTGCGAACGTCCCCCGCCTTGTGCCCGGTTGGACCCATCCAATTGTTATCGGTCGCCACGCCTTTGGGGATCAGTACAAAGCCACAGATTTTCTCATGCCCGGACCCGGCAAGCTGACGATGAAATTCGTCGGAGAAGACGGCACAACCATCGAGAAAGATGTGTTCGACAGCCCCTCTGCAGGTGTGGCGATGGGGATGTATAATCTGGATGCCTCGATCGCCGATTTTGCGCGCGCATCGTTCAACTACGGTCTGAACCTTGGCTGGCCCGTGTATTTGTCCACCAAGAACACGATCCTCAAGGCCTATGACGGTCGGTTCAAAGACATCTTTCAAGAGATCTTTGAAGCGGAATTCAAAGACGAGTTTGATGAGTTGGGGATCGAATATCAGCACCGTTTGATCGATGATATGGTCGCTTCTGCGATGAAATGGTCGGGCAAATTTGTATGGGCCTGCAAAAACTATGATGGCGACGTTCAGTCGGATACGGTGGCCCAAGGTTTCGGATCACTGGGTCTGATGACCTCGCAATTGATGACGCCTGACGGAAAAATCGTGGAGGCCGAGGCAGCACATGGTACTGTGACCCGTCATTACAGGCAGCATCAGGCAGGTCAGGCGACATCCACAAACTCAATTGCATCCATTTTTGCCTGGACCGGCGGGCTGAAGCATCGCGCAAAGCTGGATGACAATGCGCAGCTGATGACATTCGCCGAGACGCTGGAAAAAGTGATCGTGGACACCGTTGAAGGCGGCGACATGACCAAGGATCTAGCCCTGCTGGTTGGCCCCGATCAAAGATGGCTGACGACAGAAGGCTTCCTTGAAAAAATCGACGCGAATCTGAATGCCGCGATGTAAGTGACGTGTCAGGGCCAGCATCGCTGGCCCTTTTGATTCGTGACCCACCCCGCGCCTATTCAGAGGTAATGACGAAGCTGCCCGCGCCCGAGAATTGATAGCGATCCTCGCCAATGTCATGCACAGTTTCAATCTGCAGGACGCCGCCAACCTCATCCGCAGATGGGCCAAAAAACCCGGCATTCATCTCTGTTGCCGACGCGCAGCCACCGGTTGTCGCGCATTCAAATGCACCCGCAAATGTGTTGCCCGAAAACGCGGTATGAGGCAGCGACAAATCAATCGGCACGATCTGGGTATCTGCCGTATATGTCGCCGAAAGATCACCGGTGACCCAATCATCGTCAAAATTAACCGTCAGGTTGATCGCCCCATCCAGTTCGGTTCCCGTCAGGTCAGCAGATGCAACACCATTGGTGGTCACAAAACCTGTTGCCACAATATCCCCCGAATAGCGCACCGCGCCCGAGATACGGGCATTGATCACGTCCGGATCGGACAGGAAGCCAAACAGATAATGCGCTTCTGCATTGATGGGGTTCGCAGGCGGCGTAGTTTCCAAAGCTGCATATGCGGCCAGTTGCGCAGCCCCGACATAGCTCCCTGCCGCAGATGGATCATAGAACAGGCGCACCGTCTGACCATTCGTAAGCGTGCCTTCACCACCGCTGATCATCACAGTTTCGCCGAGAAATATTGCCTCTGCATTGCGGGCAGTTGATGCCACTGCAAAAAACCCGGCATCAAATGTTATCGCAACCGTATCCGTGTTTGCCGCAGCGCTATCGCTGCCCGCAGATTGCAGCGCCGATATCTCAACCCCTTCCGCATCGGACAGCGACTGCCCTGCAATGCCATAAGCCAAGCCGTTTACCTGTGGCGGCGCTGGCGGTGCTGACAAAACAACGATGCTGGTGCCATTTGACGATGCCTTTGCGCCATCACCGTCACCACCGCCCATGCAGGCCGACAGAAAGCTCAACGCGATGAGGGCCAGAAAACCGTTTTTTTTCCAGGTCATGAATGATCCACCGTGATCAGAGGACCCAGATTTAACGCATATTGCATGAGGATTAGGTTAAGCACGGCGACATCAGAGGCCGGGATTTGGCTCATTCCGACCGGACCGCGCCCGACTCAATCACTGCCCACCTGCAGCTGGACACCCGAAACACTACGCCACCAGCGTTTTAGGGGGTGGCATTTGCACCGGATGCGCGTTATCCGCGCCGCAACTTACCCAAAAGGCCTACCCCCATGGATATCCGCAATATCGCGATCATCGCGCATGTTGACCACGGCAAAACTACATTGGTTGACGAACTTCTTAAGCAGTCCGGCGTGTTCCGGGAAAACGAGGCCGTGTCCGAACGTGCCATGGATAGCAATGATATCGAGCGCGAGCGCGGAATCACGATTCTGGCAAAATGTACCAGCGTCGAATGGAAGGGCACGCGCATCAATATCGTCGACACCCCCGGTCACGCCGACTTCGGTGGTGAAGTAGAACGCATCCTTTCGATGGTTGACGGGGTTGTGCTGCTGGTTGATGCCGCCGAAGGTCCGATGCCGCAAACCAAATTCGTGACATCCAAGGCGCTGGCCTTGGGTCTGCGCCCCATCGTTGTGGTCAATAAGGTCGACAAGCCCGACGGCGAACCCGACCGGGCAATTGATGAGGTGTTTGACCTTTTTGCAGCATTGGAAGCGACGGACGCCCAGCTTGATTTCCCGTCCATGTATGCCTCGGGTCGTGCCGGCTGGTGCGATGCGTCACTTGACGGATCACGCAAGGATCTGTCGGCGCTATTTGACCTGATCGTTGATCATGTCCCCACCCCAGCGCAAATTTCGCGTAAAGATGAGCCGTTCCAAATGCTGGCAACAACCCTATCTGCCGATCCGTTCATCGGGCGGATTTTGACTGGGCGGGTCGAGGCTGGCACCTTGAAAGCTGGCGACACCGTCAAGGCGCTTTCGCGGACGGGCGAAAAGATCGAACAGTTCCGGGTGTCGAAAATCCTTGCCTTCCGTGGTTTGGCCCAGCAACCGATTGATCTGGCGGAGGCAGGCGACATCGTCACCATCGCAGGCATGACCAAGGCAACCGTAGCCGATACGCTTTGCGATGTGGGGATCGATATTCCGATTCCGGCCCAACCGATTGACCCGCCGACCATCACCGTAACCTTTGGCATCAATGACAGCCCGCTGGCGGGCCGTGACGGCAAAAAGGTCCAAAGCCGCGTGATCCGCGAACGACTGATGAAAGAAGCCGAAGTGAATGTCGCGATCAAGATCGCCGACACGCCAGGCGGCGACGCGTTCGAAGTGTCCGGTCGCGGCGAATTGCAAATGGGCGTGCTGATCGAAAACATGCGCCGCGAAGGGTTTGAGCTGTCAATCTCGCGCCCGCAGGTGATTTTCACCGAAGAAAACGGGCAGCGGATGGAGCCGGTCGAGGAAGTCACCATCGACGTCGATGATGAATATACCGGCTCTGTCGTCGAAAAACTGACTGGTCCACGCAAGGGTGAATTGGTCGAGATGAAACCCGCAGGTGCCGGCAAGACGCGGATCATCGCGTATGTCCCCTCGCGCGGGCTGATCGGCTATCATGGCGAGTTTCTGACTGACACACGAGGGTCTGGGGTGCTGAACCGCCTATTTCATGGCCAGACCCCCTACAAGGGCAAAATCGAAGGACGCCGTCAGGGCGTGCTGATCTCGATGGAAAACGGCACCTCCGTCGCGTTTGCGCTGTGGAACCTCGAAGACCGGGGGAAGATGTTTATCGGCGCGCAGGAACCGGTCTATACAGGCATGATCATCGGTGAACATAGCCGCGAAAACGATCTGGAAGTGAACCCGCTGAAGGGCAAGAAGCTGACCAATGTGCGGGCCTCCGGCACGGATGAGGCGGTGCGCCTGACCACGCCGGTGACGATGTCGCTGGAACAGGCGATTGCCTATATTGACGATGATGAACTGGTTGAGGTCACGCCCAACGCGGTGCGGTTGCGCAAGCGCTATCTGGACCCGCACGAGCGCAAACGGCAGGCACGGGCGAGCTAAGGCAAAATCCATCGAAGGATTTTGGCCAGACTTTTCAAAAAGTCTGGGTCAGCTGGTTGCGACCGTGTCGTCCAGATTGATCCTGCCGGGTGTCACCACACTGGCATACCAACCGCCATGGCCGCGCATCGCGTTATAGCCGCCTGACCCTAGCTCCTCTTCCATACGGGTACAGGGTGGGCATGGGCCGTGAATTTCGAGAGCCACCGCACCAACGCAGATCAACCCCTTGCGGATTGCAAGCAGGTTCAGCCCGGAAATGACCAGATTACGCCGCAACTGGGCAGGCCGTACCTCTGCACGACCTGAGAGCGCCGCGATGACGGCCAGATGTTCCGCCTGTATCAGCGTCACTGCCCGTTTGCCGGCGCGGCCGTGATCACCCTCTAGTCCGGATTCGGTCAGCCCCGCCGTGTCAACCACGTCAATTGGCGCAAGACGCGTAGCGCGCAAGCCGATCCAATCCAGCCGCCCCGGCACTGCATGTCGGGCCATCATCTCAGCCAGATGGCCTTTCACTCGATTTCTTCGACGATGCTCAGCTCCCGCTGGCTGGCCCCTTTGGCAAAGCTCAGCGCCTCTTGATAAGCATCCGAGTAATAGCAATCATGCGCTGCTTGCAAACTGGGAAAGCGGGCCACGACATTGCGGGGCCGATCGGGCCCTTCAAGCTGTTCATAGGCGCCGCCGCGTGCCAGAAAAACACCACCATGTGCCGCGATGGCCCCCGTGGCGCGCTTGGCATATTCGCCGTACGCAGCTTCATCGGTTACGGTCACATGTGCGATCCAAAGTGCGCTCATTTCAATTCCTCCAAAAATTGCTTAGCAGCGGCGATCGCGGCCTCGGCGTTTTCCGCAGAAGCACCACCACCCTGCGCCATGTCGGGGCGTCCACCGCCGCCTTTGCCGCCCAATGCGGGGGTCGCAGCGCGCAGAATATCCACGGCAGATACGCGATCCGTCATGTCTTCGGTTACGCCCACCGCGACGGCAGCTTTGCCGCCCGTGTCAGCGATCAGCAACACCGCACCGCTACCCATTTGCGCCTTCATATCGTCGATAAGTGATGGCAAATCCTTGCCCGTCACCCCGGTCAAAACCTGCGCCTGGAAAGCCACGCCGTTGATCACCTCAGACGGTGCTGCCTCTTTCGAACCGCCGCCCATCGCCAGTTCGCGACGCAATTGTGCGACTTCATTTGTCAGCGCCTTGCGTTCGTCCAGCAAGGCTTTGACACGGTCGGCGACTTCGGTTGCCGGCGCTTTCAGCGCCAATGCGGCCTGCGCCAACCGGTGGTCCTGTTCGCGCAGATAGTCAAGCGCGGATTGCCCTGTCAGCGCCTCAATCCGGCGCACACCAGCACTGGAGGCGCCATCACCGAGCGTCACGAATGCCCCGATTTCGCCCAGTTGTTTGACATGGGTGCCGCCGCAAAGCTCCAGCGAATAGGTGTTGCCATCAGTCCCTTTACCAGAGCCTTCCTGACGGCCCATGGAAACGACGCGGACTTCATCACCGTATTTTTCACCAAACAACGCCTGCGCACCCATTGCACGGGCATCATCAGGTGTCATGATACGCGTCTCAACGGTGCTGTTTTGTCGGATCACGGCATTCACATCGCGTTCAACCTGTTCCAGTTCCACAAGGCTAAGCGCCTTGTTATGGCTGAAATCAAACCGCAGCCGGTCAGGCGCATTGAGCGAACCACGCTGCGCGATGTGATCGCCCAGCACGTCGCGCAATGCCTCATTCAACAGGTGGGTAGCAGAGTGATTGGCCTGAATCCGTGACCGACGTTGTGGATCCACAGCCAGCTCGGCACCCTGCCCTTTGCTGATCTGGCCTTCTGTCACCTTGCCAAAATGCACATAGACACCACCGACCTTTTTGGTATCGGTGATTTCGGCGGCACCGGTTTCGGTTTTTAGCAGCCCAGCATCACCAACCTGACCACCTGCCTCAGCATAAAATGGAGTCTGGTTCAGAACGATCTGGACAGCACCCTCAGCCTGATCAACCGTTTCGCCATCCAACACAAGGGCCACGATCTGCCCTTCAGCGGTCAGCGTATCGTAGCCCAGAAAATCGGTACTTCCGTTGGCATCGGCAATGTCAAACCAGACAGCACTTTCAGTGGTCTCGCCTGTGCCGGACCATGCCGCACGCGCCTTGGCTTTCTGTTCCGCCATGGCCGTCTCAAACCCATCAGTATCGACCTCGCGCCCTTTCTCGCGTAGCGCATCTTGCGTCAGATCCAGTGGAAACCCGTAAGTGTCATAAAGCTTGAATGCCGCCGCACCTGGCAGCGCGGCATCGGCTGGCAGTTCGGCCAATTCCTCATCCAGCAGCTTCAATCCGCGATCAAGCGTTTGCTTAAAGCGGATTTCCTCATTCTCCAGAGTCTCTTCGATCAGACGCTGACCCTGGCCAAGTTCCGGATAGGCAGCGCCCATCTGCTGTACCAATGCGGGGACCAGCCGGTGCATCACAGGGTCCTTTGTGCCCAGCAAATGCGCATGCCGCATCGCCCGGCGCATGATCCGGCGCAGCACATAACCACGCCCTTCATTGGAGGGCAGCACACCTTCGGCAATCAGGAAAGAGGTGGAGCGCAAATGATCAGCGATCACACGGTGATGCGTGTTGCCCTCACCGTCCGGATCGGTGGACGTCGCATCCGCCGACGCCTCGATCAATGCGCGCATCAGATCTGTGTCGTAATTATCATGTTTGCCTTGAAGCAACGCACCAATCCGCTCCAGTCCCATACCAGTATCAATGGATTGCATCGGCAATGGTTTCGTCGACCCGTCATCGAACTGTTCATCCTGCATGAAGACGAGGTTCCAGATCTCGATGAACCGGTCGCCATCTTCCTCGGCGGACCCCGGCGGGCCACCCCAGATGTGATCGCCGTGATCATAAAAAATCTCGGTACAGGGACCGCATGGGCCGGTTGGCCCCATGCGCCAGAAATTGTCATCCGTTGCAATGCGGATGATGCGGTCCTCTGGCACGCCAATCTTGCGCCAGAGATCAAATGCCTCATCATCAGTGTGATAAACCGTTGTCAGTAAACGTGACGCATCAATGCCGAAATCCCTGGTCAGCAACTCCCAGGCAAAGGGGATCGCATCCGACTTGAAATAATCGCCAAAGCTGAAATTTCCCAGCATTTCAAAGAATGTATGGTGGCGGGCGGTGTAACCGACATTATCGAGATCATTATGTTTACCACCCGCGCGCACACATTTCTGACTTGTGGTCGCCCGGCTGTAGTCGCGGGTTTCTACGCCGGTGAACAGGTTCTTGAACTGCACCATGCCAGAATTGGCAAACATGAGCGTCGGATCGTTGCGCGGGACTAGCGGGCTGGAGGCCACGACCGCATGACCCTGCTTTTCGAAGTAGGACAAGAAGGTGGATCGGATATCAGCAAGGCTCGACATGGCAGGCTTTCACACAGGTGCGTTACATTGAAAGCGAGAAATAGCCCTGCACCCCGGAACTGTCCACAGTGGCACGAAAAAAGGACGCTGCATCCGCAACGCCCTTTTCCTGAAATTACGATTTGGTCTTAGACCTCGACAAGATCATCATCGTCATTTGGACCACCTTCGGGCGGATCAAAGTCGAGCCCATGGGCCGCCCGAATTTTATCCTCAATCTCAAGGGCGATTGCGGTATTTTCCTTCAGAAACAGTTTGGAGTTTTCACGCCCCTGCCCGATCCGCTCATCCCCGTAGGAGAACCACGCGCCGGACTTCTCAACAACACCGGCTTTGACGCCCAGATCAAGCAACTCGCCCATCTTGGAAATGCCTTCGCCATACATGATGTCGAATTCGACCTGCTTGAAAGGTGGGGCGACCTTATTCTTGACAACCTTGACGCGGGTGGCGTTGCCGACAACCTCGTCGCGGTCCTTAAGCGCGCCGATCCGGCGGATATCCAGACGAACCGAGGCATAGAATTTCAGGGCATTCCCACCGGTTGTCGTTTCGGGTGACCCAAACATCACGCCAATTTTCATCCGAATCTGGTTGATGAAAATCACCATACAGCCGGACCGGTTGATCGACCCTGTCAGCTTGCGCATCGCTTGGCTCATCAGGCGGGCATGAACACCAACAGAACTGTCACCCATATCGCCTTCAAGCTCGGATTTCGGCGTCAAAGCCGCAACCGAATCGACGATAACCATGCTGACGGCACCTGACCGCACCAGCGTATCAACGATTTCAAGCGCCTGTTCACCAGTATCAGGCTGCGAAATCAGCAGCTCATCCAGGTTCACACCAAGTTTCTTGGCATAAGTCGGGTCCAGCGCATGTTCGGCATCGACAAAGGCGCAAACACCACCTTTTTTCTGCTCTTCGGCAATCGCATGCAGGGTCAGCGTTGTCTTACCAGAGGATTCAGGGCCGTAAATTTCGATCACACGGCCCTTAGGCAACCCGCCAATACCCAGCGCAATATCCAACCCAAGTGAGCCGGTCGATGTAGCCTCGATATCGGCCATCTGATTTTGACCGCCAAGCTTCATGATAGAGCCTTTGCCGAACTGCCGTTCGATCTGTGCCAGTGCACTTTCCAGCGCTTTTTCTTTGTCCGCGGTTTTCTTATCAGTCATTTTGAGGAGTTCTGCCGTTGCCATATGTCCTGTCCTTATTTCACGCAGCCCACCGGGCAGCAATCACTGCTTTTGTTCTCATTGTGTTCTCATCGTTAATGAGATCAAAAGAAGAACATTGCAACTAAAATTTTACAGGTTCACCCTCTGCCAACAGTGGTTAAAGATTGGTTTATGGCTTAGAAAAGGTTCTAGGCCGGACGAAAGGTACCAAACAAATGCTTGTTTTCTGGAAAGAAAATCTGGTTCTTTTGGCTGTACCGAAAACCGGCTCGACCGCTTTGGAGGGTGCATTGGCCCCGCGCGCATCCATGGTGCTGCGCGATCCGCCGCACCTGAAACACGCACCTTGCTATCGCTATAAACGATTCCTGAAGCCTTTTTTTGTGCAAGCCGGCGGACAGAAACCTGAACTGATGGCCATCGTCCGCAACCCGATTGACTGGCTGGGTAGCTGGTATCGGTATCGGACACGCGATGATCTGATCGGCCATGAAAACTCCACCCGCAATGTCAGCTTTGATGAGTTTGTGCTGGAGTACTGCAAAGGCACTCCCGCCCCCTTTGCCAATGTGGGATCACAGAACAAGTTCCTGCGGATCAACGATGGTGAGGTCGGCGTACAGCATCTGTTCCAGTATGAGCAGTGGGACAAGGTGATCGGTTATTTGGAAGAGCGGTTGGAAAAGACCATCACCCTGAAACAGAAGAACGTGTCGCCGAAGATGGATTTGGCGTTGTCGCCCGATGTCGAGGCGAAGCTGCGCGACAAGCGCGCGGCGGAGTTTGAGATTTGGGAATTGGGGCGACAGTAAATGTACGTCGTCACAATGTCTGGTTTGAGTCCAATCCTACCAATGCTGCAGGACACATGAATGACCGGTATCGAGACATCACTGTGATCTGGGCGACGTCAACAAGGTGGTAACTGCAATGATAGTTTGACCGTCGTAGGGGATCGGTCCTAGCCTCAGGGAGCTATTGCGAAGGGATACGACCATGACGATAGAAACGTACATGATCTACTTGATGGCTGTAGCTGTGTTTTTTGCGACGCCCCCTGACACGAGCCAGCTCCTCATCATATCGAACAGCGTGAGACATGGGCTACGGCGCAGCGCCTATACAATCGCCGGGGATTTGACTGCCAACAGCTTGCAAATGACGGGCGCTGCGTTTGGTTTGGCGGCAATTATCGCAACCTCTGCAACGGCCTTCATCTGGATCAAATGGTTAGGGGTTGCTTATCTGGTTTGGATTGGGGTGCAGCTCATTCTTTCAAAAGACCAAGCTGATGACGTCATCGCAAATACGTCTGGCCAGTCGTTTAGATTGTTCCGACAAGGCTTTGTGACGTCTATGGCGAACCCATTTGCTGTTGTATTTTTCGGCGCGTTATTTCCGCAGTTCATAGACCCGACGATGCCGGTTTTGCCGCAACTTTTCATTTTGGGTGTCACATATCTGGTGGTTGATGGTGCGATTTTGGTGCTTTGGGGCTGGTTAGGTGTTCGAGCGGCTAAGGCACTAAAACAGTTTTCATTTGGCTTGGTGAACAGGGTTTGCGGGGCACTCATGATTGCTGCTGCAGCATTGCTGGCAAGCAAAGACTACCAGCCACAGCGATAGTCTCGGGTTCGGATTGCCAGCTATTATGCAAACTGCGGTCGTTGATGGCTTTGGCGACGAAGCATTACGCTTTCAATCCAGTTGGCTTTCCAGTCTTATCGGCATCAGCAATTTAAAGGATCGGAGCGAATGATGACCTATGAAACGTGGATCGCCTTTGCCGTGGCAAGTGCGATTGTTGTTCTCATTCCCGGCCCGAACATTGTTTTGACGGTCAACTACGCGATCCGCGATGGAAAACGGTCAGGCCTTGCGACAATTCCGGGTGTCGTGCTTGGCGCGTTCATCGCGATGTCGCTGTCTCTTTTGGGTGCAGGCGCGGTTCTGGCGACGTCTGCATTTCTTTTTACGCTGCTAAAGCTGGCGGGTGCGATGTATCTGATATGGCTGGCCTATTCCCTTTGGACGGCGCCTGTTGAGGATTTGTCGCTTAGTGATGGGGCGGCGTCAAAGCCGTTATCGAGGCTCTTTTGGCAGGCTCTTTTGATTAGCGTTCTAAACCCAAAAGGTCCTGCCTTTTACGTTGCGTTCGTACCTCAATTCGTGAGCCCAGCAGGCCCGATCTTACAGCAGTTTGCGATTTTGATCGTAACGTTCTTGGCTGTGGCAATGCTGAACAGCCTTTTCTGGCTCTTGTTTGCAAATGGCATGAGAACACAATTTCAAAGGCCGGCGGCAATGCGGCTTCTCAACCGTGTCGGAGCAAGCTGTTTGTTTGTGGCAGGGGTGTTCACGGCGCGCGCAACAAGGTCGGCTTAGTCCGCATTTGTTTGCGTATGGCCAGGATGCAGCGACCGGTTTTCTTCTACCATCAAGCGTTCGGTGATCGGGCTGCGATACTGTCATATGCAGGCGAATATGCGCTACACATTTAAGGTTCTGCGGCACCATTTAAAAAGTGGTAGGTCCTTATCTTTGCCGCAGAATGACCAGTAGGCGGCCAGCCATTTTTTCATGGCCAAATTGCTTTCAGACTGTCCCAAGCCATCAAGCCAATCGAGAGCTTGATGGTGGTCATCCTCAGACGCCACTGGCGTGATGGTAGGGTCCAGAAACGCATTCGCCACAATCGGGTTGAAGGCTGCACTTCCCGCAATTGTTGTGCCACCAAAATCCAAGACACTAGTGATCTTGCCCTCTGAACACATAACATTCGATGGGCAATAGTCTAAATGTACGAGCTCGGGCTGACTTGGGTTGCCAATTGCATCGAGAATGTTCTCAAGATCAACGTCGAGCTGACATACGTCCAAGGATTGCTGGGCGCGCTGTCTCAGGAATTCCTTGAAGCACGGATTGCTTATCGGTTCACCTAGTCCCAGCTCGCCATACTCAACGTCGCCGATTAACAGACGAGAAAGTTGCGTAGATTTCTCTAGGTAGTCATCGATCAAAGCCTCGCGCTTTGAGCCGGATTGTTGCTTAAGCCCATCACTCAGAGGGATGCCGCTTAAGCGATTTTCGATTGTGAAATGCAAACCGAACTTGAAGCCAAAATCAGTGACGGAGGGGATTTCGAATTGAACGTGCTTCGAACCTGAGTTCATTCCGTTCAGTAGCTTTATACGAGCCGCAACATCGGACTTATCAGAGCCTTTGCGGTTCACGCGCAGCACAGTTTCTTTGGTGAGCGCGAATACTTCGGCCTCGACCCCAGAACCGATAAGGTTAGACGTGTCGACGCCAAAGAAACTTAGAAAGCTATCGATGCTCTTCCCCCACCTACTTCTGCCACACAACGTTTTCTTACCCACCTTTTATGCCAACGAGACCGAAACTCAACCGACTGTGCCACCAACATCAGTAACTACCTTTGTCTGGAGTTATCCCAAAGCAGCCATTGGAGCAGACAAGGCAATAGTCCGCTTGGTCCCGCAAACCAGACGTCCAAGGTTCAGGTTAACGTTCGTCGCACCGCGTCTTTCCAGCCCGCATAGCGCCGTTTGCGTGTTGCTTCGTCCATCGTCGGTTCGAACCGCCGATCAAGCGCCCAGCTGTCGGCAAATCCAGCCTGATCGGGATAAACCCCCGCCTTCATCCCCGCGAGCCACGCCGCCCCAAGCGCTGTTGTCTCCAACACTTTCGGTCTGTCCACTGGTGCGCCGATAATGTCGGACAGGAATTGCATGGACCAGTCCGACGCACTCATCCCGCCATCAACCCGCAAAACACTATCCCTATCAGAGGCTTGCCAGTCACTTTTCATCGCCTCCAGCAGGTCGCGGGTTTGGAAACCAACGCTTTCGAGAGCCGCACGCGCAAATTCGGCAGAGCCAGAATTTCGCGTCAGACCGTAGATCGCACCGCGCGCCTCCGCGTCCCAATATGGCGCGCCAAGACCGGTGAATGCCGGCACCATATAAAGTTCCTGTCCCTGGTCGGCAGTTTCGGCCAAGGGGTGCGTTTCCTTGGCCTCCCGAATGATCTTTAGCCCGTCGCGCAGCCATTGAACGACAGCACCAGCGATAAAGATGGACCCTTCCAGCGCATAGGTCGGCTTGCCGTCGAATTGATATGCGATTGTGCCCAGCAGGCGTTTCTGACTTTCGACCAGCGTATAGCCAGTGTTCAGAAGCGCAAAGCAGCCGGTTCCATAAGTGGATTTCAGCATGCCGGGCTGGAAACACGCCTGCCCAATGGTGGCCGCCTGCTGGTCTCCTGCCACGCCAAGGATTGGCAGTTCGGTTCCGAAAAGATCAGCGCGGGTCTTGCCGAAATTAGCGGCACAATCGCGCACTTCGGGCAGCATGGATGCAGGAATGCCAAAGCGCTTGCAAATTGTCGTGCTCCACCGCCCTTTGCGGATGTCATAAAGCATCGTGCGCGCAGCGTTGGTCGCGTCAGTGGCGTGCACCTTGCCACCTGTCAGTTTCCAGATCAGGTAGCAATCGACGGTACCAAATAGCAGATCACCGGCTACGGCACGCGCCTGCGCGCCCTCGACCTTATTCAATATATGGTGCACCTTGGTGCCCGAAAAATAGGGGTCAGCCAGCAAACCAGTGCGATAGGTAATTTCGCGCTCGAACCCTTCCTGGCGTAATTCTTCGCAAAACGGCGCGGTGCGGCGGTCCTGCCAGACAATGGCGTTATGGATCGGCTCACCGGTGTTTTTATCCCAGATCAGCGTGGTTTCGCGTTGGTTGGTGATGCCGATGGCGGCCACATCTGTCGCTGTAATTCCAGCCTTTTCAATGGCACCACGGCAGGTCGAGGCAACAGAGGACCAGATGTCGGACGGGTCATGTTCGACCCACCCCGATTGCGGGAAATGCTGGGCGAACTCCTCTTGTGCAGTGGCTTTGACGTGCATGTTTGCGTCAAAGATGATCGCCCGGCTGGATGTGGTGCCCTGATCAATGGCCAGAATATGTGTCATGATGTCCCCCGGTTTTTGGGTTTGTTTCAAGCTGCCATGAAGGCGTCAAGGGTTGCGATCTGGTCCGGTGTCATGCGCAAACCAAGTTTGGAGCGGCGCCAGACCACGTCCTCTGCGCTGCGGGCATATTCGCGGGTCGTTAACCATTTGACTTCAGCCGCGGTCAGCGTGGCACCAAAATCCTGACCCAGATCAGATGGTTGCGTGGCATCGCCCAGGATCTCAGGTGCATCCGTGCCATAGGCCCGGATCAGACGCAGCGCCCAGAAACGCGACAAAAACGGATAGCGGGTCTCAAGATCGGTCACCAGACGATCACTTTCCGAAACCGCAAAATCACCGCCAGGCAGTGGCGCACCAGCTGTCCACGGCCCCTCTCCACCCAGGATCGGCGTGATCTTCTTAAGCGCATTTTCGGCAAGCTTGCGATAGGTCGTGATCTTTCCACCAAATATATTGAGGAGTGGCGGGCCATTTTCGTCCAATGACAACACATAGTCCCGCGTTGCCGCCGTCGCCGATTTCGCCCCATCATCATAAAGCGGGCGCACACCCGAATAGGTCCAGACCACATCGTCGCGGGTCACCGGCCTGTCGAAATACTGCGACGCAAAGGCGCAAAGGTAATCCTGCTCCGCCTCTGTCGCATAAGGTTTTTCCGACAGGTTTTCATGTTCGGCATCCGTCGTCCCGATCAGGGTGAAATCCGTCTCATAGGGAATAGCAAAGATGATGCGCCCGTCTTCACCTTGAAAGAAATAGCTTTTGTCGTGATCAAACAGGCTTTTGGTGACGATATGACTGCCACGCACCAGCCGCACACCTTCGGATGAATTGAGGCGCACCGCGTTGCGAATGATATCCTCCACCCAGGGACCCCCTGCGTTGATTAGACCACGCGCGGTGTAAACACTCTGCTTGCCGTCTTTCTCGACGACGATCTTCCAATGCCCGTCAACACGTTCGGCGCTTAGGACTTTGGTGCGCACCATGATCTGCGCGCCGCGTTCTTCGGCGTCACGGGCATTCAACACGACAAGGCGGGAATCTTCGATCCAGCAATCCGAATATTCATAGGCCCGCTTGAACTTTCCTTTTAACGGTTTGCCCAAGGGACTCCTGGTCAGATCCACCGTCCAGGTGCCGGGCAAGATCTGCCGCCCACCCAGATTGTCATACAAAAACAAACCAAAGCGGATCAGCCAGGCGGGCCTGCGCCCTTTCATCCAAGGCATCACAAACGACAATAGCTTGGAGGTTGGGGTGTCACCCTCAAACCGCATATCCTTGTGGTAAGGCAATACAAAACGCATCGGCCAACTGATATGTGGCATCGCCTTCAACAGCACCTCACGCTCGATCAATGCTTTGCGGACCAGCCCAATTTCAAAGAATTCCAGATAACGCAGACCACCATGAAACAGCTTGGTTGAGGCTGATGAGGTCGCCGAACCCAGATCATTCATCTCGGCCAGACCAACGCGCAGACCGCGCCCCGCCGCATCGCGGGCAATGCCACAACCATTCACGCCCCCCCCGATGATGAAGATGTCAAACTCTGTTGTCATGGCCGCGCCCCGATTTGTTCGCAACCAGCTAAGACGGGTCCCCAAAAGACGCAAGCGACACTGCCGGGATTGTTCGCTAGATAGTGAGCGAACAGAAAACGAATGCATTTTCTATTTAAATTAAAGACGATTTTACTTGCCGCTTTTTCGCTCTTGATCCAAACCGAACACATGGACACAGCAACACGGCATGATCTGATCCGGCAAGAGGCGCGCCAGCATGGCAAAGTGTCTGCCACCGATCTGGCGATCAATCTGGGCGTAGCGGTGCAGACGATCAGGCGTGATCTGCGCCAGCTTTGCGCAACCGGCGTGTTGGAACGGGTGCATGGCGGGGCTGTTTTGCCGTCTGGCGTCAGCAATATCGGCTATGGCGACAGACGGGCACTGAACCGCGACGTTAAAATACGCATCGCCCGCCATGTCGCCCAGATGATCCCCGATCAGGCATCGCTATTTTTGAACATCGGCACCACGACAGAGGCCGTGGCCCACGCCCTGCGCCACCACCGGCAACTAATGGTGGTGACCAACAATCTGAATGTCGCAAATATTCTGGCTGACAGCCCCGGATGCGACGTTGTTGTTGCTGGCGGTTCGCTGCGGCGATCTGATGGTGGACTGGTCGGCGATCTGGCGGCCATCGCGATCAGCCGGTTCAAGGTTGATTTCGCAATCATCGGCGCATCTGCCATCGATCTGTCTGGCGACCTGCTTGATTTCGACCCAGAGGAGGTCAGAGTCAGCCAGCAAATCATCGCTGCCGCGCGGACTTCCATCCTGGTAGCCGATAGCAGTAAATTCACCCGCAAGGCCCCGGTGAAAATCGCCTCACTGGAACAGGTGGATCACTTCGTGACGGATCGTGTCCCCTCCGAAGCACTGCTCAATCAATGCGCGGATTGGACGACACGACTGCAACGGGTGTGAGTTTTGCTTTGGATCGGAATTCAATGTCGGTTTCGAGCCAATATTGTTGAAAAACTCCGGTTTTCGCGAAAATGGGTGAAAAACCTGCCCATAGAAGGTCTCTCCGAAAATTCGTCGAGGGGGGCGGCCCAAGACCAACGTTGGCAATGTCCGGCGCTCTCAGAGGCTTCACTGGGTAGTCCGTTTCAATTTGGCCGTCGCAACGCATTCTGGGGTCCATTGCGGGAGAGTGTGGAATCCTACGCTCTCATGAGCGTTTTTGGAATTCCCGACACAATAAGACTACCCCACCGGTGCGGGATGGTCAAAGTGATGTAGCCTGTGCATGGCGCTGGAGACGTGCGTGTCGAACCGATGGTTGTCATGCTCTCATCCGCGGGTTGGTTACCGCCTTACCTAATACGATGCGGGCTTACCTCTGTCTAAGGCCGGAGATTCATCCGATAGTACGCCGAGGGTTTCCCTATCATTGGCCGCCATCTCCAGCGTTCTGCATAGGCAGATGTTTGACCCGATCAGGCGGGTAACGGTGTTTTCCGCGCAATATCACATATGAAGCCTGCCAGTTCGCGCGCGATGGCCGACAGCACCCGCGGTTGCGGTTTGCCTGCTCGACTGAGATGGCGGAACCGTTTGCACAGGCGGGTCTATGCTCTCCAGCCGATATCCCTGATCTCCTGTGGCAGATGGGCCGAGCGCTTCAGATATGGGTGCCCCTCTTTCGGTGGGTGCCGGTAGGACCATCCTGCTTCGACCAGCATGGTTCGGGCCAAGGCATTGCCGGTCTTGGTCAGTCGTCCACGTCGTGTCGTCGAACCGCTTAAATGTTCACTCGGAACCAATCCCAGCCAGGCCATGAGCTGACGCGGGTTGTCAAAGCGGGTAATGTCGCCGATCTCAGCCACCACGGTTGTAGCGATGGTCGTGTTTATCCCTCGCAGGGCGCGCAAGGCATCAACAACTGGGGCAAAATGCCAACCCGGGATCGCATCTTCAATAGCCTGGTCCAGCGTTGCGACCCGGACCTCACATTGATCAATGGCACGCTGCAACTCTTGGAAGGCAAGCTGCTGATGTTGATAAGGGAACCGGCGCAACTCGGCCAGCCAGCGGCTGTGGCGCATGGTCCAGTATTTACCGTTTTGATATTTCCGCCCGTGGCGAAGCAGAAAGCTGAGCAATTGTTGTTTGCCTACCTTCACGGCATCCTTCAGCTGCTTGCGTGTCCGGATCAAATCTCGCATCGCCTCCTGTTCCTCATCTGGCGTCCAGATTGCAGTTAATTCCCCCGCTCGCCAGAGCCGAGCCAGCATGATGGCATCGCGTCGGTCGGTCTTGATCCGATCTCCGGTCTTGCGCGGGATCATTGATGGCGCGACAACAGCGCATTCAAACCCAAGTTTTGTCAGCAACCGATGCAGCCCATATCCACAGGGACCGGCTTCATAGCAGAAACTGGGTGTCTTCCCAGACTCAGTCAGGGTTTTGGTCAACCGCAACACAGAATCACCAGAGAGAGAAAATTGTTCCGAAAAAGCGAAGCTCACCATGGCGACCCTCATTGGCAACGGCCACCGCAATCGTGTCCTTATGTACATCCAGACCCACGTAAAGCATTTTGTTCATTTATGTTTCCTCTGTCGAACAAATCCATGTTCGCCGAGATAACCACGGACGGTGTTACCGCCGCGAACGCTCATCTGGTCTGAGGGAAAGCCGCCGTTCAATCATAGCGCGGCAGATTCAACGAGAGACCGCATCTCGGTCATGCGTTTTCGTACTGCGCGCGCGAAGCACGATAGTCCCTGCAGGAGCTCGGTTTACGACGCTGCATGGCCGCGGAACTAGCTGCCATTCGTTCATCGCGCAGCGAAGTTACGGGCTACAAGGATCAAGTCGCGGACGAAGCGCTATTTCGCTGCGTTTGCGCAGGAGTCTGCTTTCGTGCACTTTGCGGACCTTCACCTTGGAATGCACACAAGTTGCACAAATACAGTGGCTACGGCCTTGATTCGGACGGACGGTCTGTCCACTCCTCCATTGGTAAGGACGCGGGTGGAGGGTTCCAACTCAAAACTGCGGAAAATGCTGGCGTCGAGCTCATTTGATGATCCGCCATACGACGCCCAAATTACGGAGGGTCTGTCCTAAGAGGTATTTCAATAGGCTGAAAGTTCTCAGGACCGTCACAAAACAGTCATGCAAAAGATCTAAGGGTTTCTGCTGATTACTGCATACTTGGAGCGATCTATTGAAAGAAATCAATGCGCAAGATGGCTCAAAATCGTCTACACTCTGTTTCGAATGCATGCAATGTGGCGGTGCCGCCGATGCTGCGGCAAGCCAAACATGTTCGAAGCGTGCAAAGGGGCGGGCATTAACTTCTTTGACACCGCCCATACCTACACGGGCGGCTCCTCTGAGCGGATGTTGGGCCAGTTTGCAAAACTGGATCGCGAAGAGCAGATTGTAGCAACCAAGGCTGGCTATACCGGTGGTAGCGGCCGCAACAACATTATTCGACAATTCGATGAAAACCGCATTCGGCTTGGCCTCGACACAGTCGATATCCTTTATTTGCACCGCTGGGACCCGGAAACACCCTTGCAAGAGACTTTCGAGACTTTGGGCGCTTTGCTGCGATCAGGCAAAATTCGCTATATCGGCGTGTCAAACTTTGCTGCGTGGCAGGTGACGAAAGCTCAGGCGGCGGCAAATATTGCGGGAACGCGTATCGACATAATCCAGCCAATGTATTCGCTAGTCAAACGTCAGGCAGAGGTTGAACTGTTTCCAATGGTACTCTCAGAAGAGATCGCCGTCGCCCCTTATTCCCCCTTGGGAGTGGATTGCTGACGGGCAAGTATTTTTTGGGCGGGACGGGGCGTCTATCAACGGACAAACGCTATGCCGCCCGCTACAGTCAAAAATGGATGCTCGAGGCGGCACGTTCGTTGTCAGAACTGGCTGCTGAACTGGGCATCTACGCTGCCACGCTTTCCGTCGCCTGGGCCGCACAGAATGCTGCTGTAACAGCACCGATCATCAGCGCACGCAATGTCGAGCAATTGCAGCCTTCGTTGGACGCCAAAGACCTGATGTTGAGCGCGGAAGTTTATGCGCGCATGGAAACTTTGTCACCAAGACCTGCCCCAGCGACGGATCGGCTTGAGGAAGCCAGCAGTTAGGCTGGTCCGGGAATTTCGCCTTCCCAATGTTCGCCCATGGCCACAATGCATGATGTTCCGTTTGTGTAGGTCTGTACGATGATCCAGTCACCGTTTCTTTCGGTCACCCAGATTTCAAGCAGAGTTTCAGGGTCCCGCAGGCCCCTCCCCTGACGTTCAGCGCCCAGAGCATTCGTCAGCATATGCGCCATCCGAGTGCTGTCATCACAACTGACATCCGTCATTTGCGCGTCCGCAAGTGCGGGATACGAGAAACCGAAAGACGCAGTCAGCGCACATCGAACAAGCATATGAGATATTTAATCGTCTGATTTTCAAAATGTAACAGATTTATGAAACCTTGTGGATAAATGTGATCCCAAGGCAATTTGTATCAGGCGTTGCAAAAGCCAGCGCCACTGGCGTTCTGAGATTGTCATGTTTCATTTACTTTTATGTAAAGAATCTGAAGCAAAACCGTCATCAAACCGTAGCGTCCGCCGATTACGCCCTCATCAAACAAGGGGGCGATATGCTGAAGATTGATAAGCTGACCAAGCAGTTCGGGGATAAAACGGCGGTAGATGCTGCCAACATCCTGGTGGAAAAACCGTCAATGATTGGGATCATTGGCCGTTCTGGTGCGGGTAAGTCAACGCTCTTGCGGATGGTCAATTGCCTGAGCGATGCCTCGCAGGGCACAATTACCTTTGAGGGTGAAGAGATCACTAGGCTGCGGGGAGCCGCGCGGCGCAATTGGCAATCCCGATGCGCCATGATTTTCCAGCAGTTCAACCTCGTCCCCCGCATGGATGTGGTTTCAAACGTGCTGCACGGAAACCTGAACAAGCGGTCGACCTTCGCGACAATGTTCAACCTTTACCCGCAGTCAGATATCCACCGCGCCATCGAAATCCTTGACCGGCTCGGTATTGCCGAACAGGCCCCGAAACGGGCCGAAGCACTATCAGGCGGCCAGCAACAGCGCGTGGCGATTGCGCGCGCGCTGATGCAGGACCCGAAAATCATCCTCGCCGATGAACCGATCGCCAGCCTTGATCCGATGAATGCACAAGTGGTCATGCAGGCCCTGCGCCGCATCCACGAAGAAGACGGGCGCATGGTCATCGCAAACCTCCATACGCTTGATACGGCGCGGCGCTATTGCGACCGGGTGATCGGGATGCGCGATGGGCGGATCGTCTTTGATGGCACGCCAGAGCAGCTGACCACCGGGGTCGCACGGGACATCTACGGGGCTGGCGCGGATTTTTCCGAAGCCGCCACCTCCACCGAAATCGAAACACTGGACAGGCCCGAAATCCAAAAGGTGCACGCCTACGCCTGAGCCAGTTTCACCCTGCGCATCTGCTGCAGGCCACCTAAATCAACCCGCCCTCAATCAGCCGCATAGCGGTCGGGCAACACACCACGGAGATAACAATGAAAAAGACCCTCGCACTGGCGCTTGCCGCCACCACAGCCCTCAGCACGGGCGCTTTTGCCCAAGACATCACCGAATTCCGCATCGGTATCCTCGGAGGTGAAAACGCCCAAGACCGGATGAACAGCTACCAGTGTCTGGCGGATTACACGACCGAAGCGCTCGGCGTCGAAACCAAGCTTTTCGCCCCAGCCGACTATAATGGCGTCATTCAGGGCCTTCTGGGTGGCACCATCGACATGGCATGGTTGGGCGCATCGTCCTATGCCGCAACATTTCTGCAGGATCCGGACGCGGTTGAGCCTGTTTTGATAAAGGTCAACCTTGATGGCTCCGTCGGTTACCATTCTATCGGCTTTGCCCGCGTGGATAGCGGCGTCACATCGCTGGATGACATGGAAGGCAAGGTGTTTGGTTTTGGTGATCCGAACTCCACATCTGGCTACCTGATCCCTTCCATTGAGATCCCGCAGTACAAGGACGGCATCACCATGGAGTCCGGCGAATACTTCGGTAAAGTCAAATTCACAGGCGGTCATGAACAGACCATCGTCGCCGTGGACAACGGCGATATCGACGGCGGCGTGACGTGGGCCGATGGTCAAGGCAATTGGGAAGACGGCTACAATTCCGGCGCACTTCGCAAAGCGGTTGATGCAGGTCTCGTCGACATGAACGACATGGTCCAGATCTGGAAATCCAACGTAATACCCGAAGGCCCCGTCGTTCTGCGTCAAGCCTTGCCGGACGATGTCAAAGCTACAATGGTTGCACTGGTTGATGGCCTTTACGAAGCAGACCCTGAATGTGCCTATGGCGTGGCTGCGGGCGATACGCTGGGTTTCCAGCCGGTCACCCATGAGATGTACGAAAGCATCGTAGCGGCACGCCAGTCCGTAATTGGAAACTAAGATAATTTTTATGACGCATCCGGTAGCCCTTTGGGGCTGCCGGTATTTCTTTGTCCGGGGGTCAGGATGGCAGATATTTCACTGAGTGGCGCGCCACACCAAGTAGATGGCATTCAAGCCAGCTATATGGCGCAGCTACAGCGCCGCAGACTCTATGGCGGACTCACTCTTCTGATTTTCGTCGTTCTGATGGTTTCCGGGTTCAATGTCGCAGATGACCGCAACGCTGGCGGTTTCTGGGAAGGATTGCATCAGATAGGCGATTACCCCGCCGATGTTCTTTCAGAGGCATGGGAAAAGCGCGCCGATCTGCCCGCCCTGATCGCCAAGTATTTTCCCGCCTTGGTGGAAACCATCAACATCGCTGCTGTCTCGACCCTGATCGGGGCAATTGGTGGCTTGTTCCTGTCGCTGCTCGGCACCCGCGGCTTGGCGCAATGGCCGCGTCTGATCCCCCTGTTCCGCCGCATCTCGGATTTCATGCGCGCCGTGCCCGAAATCGTCATCGCACTGGTTCTGATCTTTGTGCTCGGTGGTGGGCCCGTTCCCGCAATGATCGCAATTGCCATCCATACGGCCGGTGCACTGGCCAAGATGTTTTCCGAAGTTTCAGAAAACACCGACTTAAAAGCTGTCGAAGGACTGGCCTCCACAGGTACGACATGGTCGCAGCGGATGCTTCTGGGGGTGTTGCCGCAAGTCGCACCGAACTACGTGAGCTACACGCTGTTGCGATTTGAAATCAACATCCGTGCCTCGGCAATCCTTGGATTTGTCGGCGCCGGTGGGCTTGGTTATGAGTTGCGAAACGCTATGGCCTGGGGGCCAGGACGTTTTGATGAAGCCGCCGCGATTTTCATCCTCCTGTTCGGCACAATCGTATTCTTCGATCAAGTGTCCAGCCGCTACCGCAATCGTTTGACTGAAGGACAAGGCCAATGACCACTATTGATCTGGACGCGACCAAGTTTGAGGCCGAAAAGCTCTTTCAGCGCAAACGCTTGATTGGCTTTGGCATCCCGGCGGTCATCGCAGTTTACTTCGTCTATATCTTCTTCGCGTTTGACCTGCCTGGTCTTGCCGGACGCGCCAATTTGGAAAACGCCGTGACGCTGGCTTCCGACAGCTGGTCCCACAAGGTGCATGTCACCAGGGACAACCGATCGGGAGATGTGACCTATGCCGTCGAAGGCGAACGCAAGGGTACCTACCCAGAGGGCCAGCGCCCCGATTGGGTGAGGGGGGACGAAGTCATCGCCATCGATCTGGGCGGTGACATCATTGTGCGCTATCTGCCAGACAACCGGACCGAGATCGAAATTCCCGGCTTCCAACTGATTGAGGCGCAGGCCGAGGGGCGCACCGTCACGACCAACCTGCCCGATGATCTGCCCGATTGGGTTTCCGCCTCGGACCGCCGCGTGGGCATCACCACACCCGAAGGCCGAATTACCTTGACGGGCGCTCGGACCGAGGTTTTCAATTATTTCCCCGGTTGGGAGCTGTTCTGGTTCACGCTCGACAGCCCCTACTACGGACAGTCCTTGGCCACGATCCTGTTTGGCGACCAGATCGACCCTGCGCGCGGCAATATCACTGGCGCAGTGTCCGATTGGTGGAACAACGCCATGTGGCGGCACAAGGATGTGGCTTGGGCCATTGGCGAGACGATCCTGATGGCCTTCCTTGGAACGATGGGGGCAGCCATCATCGCCCTGCCGTTGGGCTTTCTAGCAGCCAAACGGTTCTCGCCGTTGATGTTGGTGCGCGCTGCCACCCGCCGCCTGTTCGATTTTGTGCGCGGTGTCGATGCGCTGATCTGGACGGTGGTCCTGGCCCGTGCCTTTGGCCCGGGCCCGCTTACTGGCGCATTGGCAATCCTGATCACGGATACCGGCACCTTTGGCAAAATCTTCTCGGAGGCTTTGGAAAACGTGGATCAAAAGCAAATCGAGGGCGTCGCCTCGACCGGAGCCAAGCCGCTGCAACGCTATCGCTTTGGCGTCATACCGCAGATTGTGCCGGTGCTTCTGGCCCAAATCCTTTACTTCCTTGAATCCAACACCCGCTCTGCCACCATCATCGGCGCGATCACGGGCGGCGGCATCGGGTTGATGCTGACCCAAGCGATCCAGACCCAGAAAGACTGGGAAGAAGTCGCCTATTACATCTCTCTGATCATCGCCATGGTGATGTTCATGGATTGGTTTTCAGGTTGGCTGCGCGGCAAGCTGATCGGGCGCAAAACCTGATGGCACGCATTCTTATCACCTCACTTCACCAAACGGGTGATCCGGTCATCACGCACGCAGGTCTTCACCGGACGAACAGACCGACCACGGACAAAAATCGGGTCGCGGCAGGGATTATCGCTCTAGCAGAAGGCCTCACTCTTGAGCGAACCGGCAAGTTCTTTCGGTGGAATGGCGAGGAGCCCGCGTTTTGAGTACGACCAGATTGAACCCGGATGTCCCCTTTATTCATCCCGATTGCGAGATCACAGATGCAGCCTTCGGACAGTACGTGGAAATCGGACGCGGCAGCCGCTTGGCGCATTGCGACATAGATGACTATTCATACTGCGACCGATTTGCCGACATTGCCAATGCCTCCGTGGGCAAGTTCTCGAACATTGCAGCGTTCGTGCGGATCGGTGCCACAGACCATCCGATGGAAAAAGCGAGCCTGCATCACTTTCACTATCGCTCGGCCGATTGTTTCGAAGATGCAGATCACGATGACGCTTGGTTCGCCCACAGGCGCAGCCGTCGCACGGTGATTGGTCATGATACATGGCTTGGCCATGGCGCGCAGGTCCGGCCCGACGTGAACATCGGCCACGGGGCAGTTATCGCAGGCGGTGCAATTGTGACAAAGGATGTGCCTCCCTACATGATCGTGGCAGGTATCCCCGCTGTACCGATGCGTCCTCGTTTTGAACCGCGGATTGTTGACAGGCTTATGGAGCTTGCATGGTGGGATTGGCCGCACGCACGCCTGCGCAGCGCGCTTGATGATTTTCGCAACCTCAGTGCAGAGGAATTTTTGGAGCACCACGAGGGCACGATCTGACACCAGACGTCACAAAGTTGTAGCGTTGCGCCGCTAGGAAAAGGCAGGCTTATCATAAGGTTCAAAGCAGATGGATACGGGTGCTGTGCTGATGAGCAAGCCTCACGTTTCAAGTGTCAACGTGACCCGGTCACCTGCAAACCACGTGCGACCGTATTCTACGGGCAGCCCACCCTCGCAATGATTTAGACTCGACGATCTCAGCAGCGGATCGCCTTCGGCCACATGCAATAACAGCGCGTGGGTTGCCGTGGCTCGCACCGCCGTCAGGCGGGTCGAGGCACGCGTATAGTCGTCACAGCCCACATCCCTCAACGCTTTCGTCACGCTGCTTGTCTCCTTCAATGCGGCGGTGATGCCAGCAAGGCGCGCCAGTGGAAACAGGCTTTCGAAGACAGCAATCGGCTGGCCATCTGCCAATGAAAGACCGTGATAGACACAGACCGGATCACCGGGCTCAATCTGCAAGGCCTGCGCCTCGCCAATCGTCGCTGCGCGCTCGTCCAAGGCAAGAAGGCGCTTGTCAGGCCGCCTGCCCGCGGCGATCAGGTTTTCGTGGAACCGCACGCGCTGGCCAATCGGATAGTCGGTCGGCGTGGCCGCGACAAAGGCCCCTGCACCGCGACGGGTGCGCACCAGCCCTTCCTCGACCAATACAGAAATCCCGTGGCGCACCGTGTGGCGGTTCACGCCAAAGCGGTCTGCCAGCGCTGCCTCGGTCGGCAACTTGTCCCCCGGCGCATAACGTCCTTCAGCCAAGTCACTGCGCAATGCATTGGCGATGGCCTTCCAGATCGGGGTTTTGCCGGAACTGTCACGCAAAATTCACAAAACTCTTCTGTCAGGAGGGCGTCAATCTGATAAGATATGTATAGTTGTATAGGAAAGAGACAAGTTGTCGAGATGAAAGACACTGTGAGCGAAAATAATCCCCGCAAGGCGTGGATGGGCCTGCTGGCCAAAGCGCCCGAAGGCCGTGTGGCCGCACTGTTGGATGCTGAAATATCGCGCCCTGCCTTTACGTGGCTGCGTGCGCCGGAAATTGGCAGCACGATGGTCCGCGCCCGCTCTGGTGCCACTGGCGCACCCTTCAATCTGGGCGAGATGACGATAACCCGCTGCGCCTTGACGTTGGAAACCGGCGAAGTCGGGCACAGCTATATTCAAGGGCGCAGCAAAGCAGATGCCGAGGTCGCCGCTCTCGTAGATGCGCTTATGCAGACCGCCATGGCAGTTCGGCTGCGCGAGGCGGTCCTTGAGCCTCTGGAAGCAGGAATGGCCAATGTGAAAGCTGCCCGCGCGGCCAAAGCTGCCGCGACAAAGGTTGATTTCTTTACCATGACCCGAGGAGAAGACTGATGCAGGCAAACACCCTGTCCGGCGGTTTTGCCGATCCAGCCACCCAGTCAGCCTACGCCTTTCGCAGTGTGATGGAGGCCATGGCGCGTCCGGGCACCATTCAGGATATCGAAGGGGCAGCACCCCCTGCCCCGCTGTCGCCCGCGATGGGTGCCGTTCTGCTGACACTCTGCGATACGGAAACACCGGTTTATCTGGCTGGCGACATGGATTGCGAAGCGGCGCGGGCGTGGCTGGCCTTTCACACAGGTGCCCCGTTTGTTGGCCCCGCGCATTGTATGTTTGCGGTTGGCACGTGGGACGCGCTCACGCCGCTCGCGGTCTACCCGATCGGCACGTCCGAGTACCCTGACCGCTCGGCCACACTCATTGTCGCATGTTCCGAACTTGCGGCAGGCACAACTTTGACGGGTCCCGGCATCAAGGATCAGGCAACGCTTTCATTGCCAGAAGTGGAAGCATTTCAGGCCAACCGAACCCTGTTCCCGCTGGGGCTGGATTTCATTTTCACGTGTGGCGAACGCCTCGCGGCTTTGCCCCGGTCAACCGAAGTTTCGCGCTCAAGTAGCGAAGCGATAGCGCAAGCAGGAGCATCCTGACATGTATGTAGCCGTCAAAGGCGGAGAGCGGGCAATCGAGAATGCCCATGCCTGGCTCGCCGAAGAACGCCGGGGCAACACGGATATCGCGGAGCTCAGCATTGCGCAAATCCGCGAGCAACTAAGTCTTGCCGTCAATCGCGTCATGGCCGAAGGGTCGCTTTATGATCCGGACCTTGCGGCACTTGCAATCAAGCAGGCGCGTGGCGATCTGATCGAAGCGATCTTCCTCATTCGCGCCTATCGCACCACTCTGCCGCGCTTTGGTGCGTCCGAGCCTATCGATACCGGCATTATGGCCTGCGATCGACGCATCTCGGCCACGTTCAAGGACTTGCCCGGCGGGCAGGTCCTGGGCCCAACATTTGACTACACGCACCGTTTGCTTGACTTCAAGCTGGCCGCTGATGGCGAGGTGCCCAAGGCTCCTTCACGTGACGCCGAGACGGGCACTGTCCCGCATGTCACCGAATTCCTGAACCGCGAAGGGCTGATCGAAGAGGCCCCCTATGACGATGCGCCGCCCCCAGACCTGACCCGCGAACCGCTGGAAATGCCCAGCACCCGCGCCCTGCGCCTGCAAGCGCTGACCCGCGCGGACGAAGGTTTTACCCTTGGCCTCGCCTACTCCACGCAGCGCGGCTACGGGCGCAACCATGCCTTTGTGGGCGAGCTACGGATCGGGTCGGTGCCAGTTGAGATAGACATCCCCGAACTGGGATTTCCCGTTGAGATCGGAGAAGTGATCCTGACCGAATGCGAGACGGTCAACCAATTCACCGGCTCGAAAACCGAGCCGCCGCAGTTCACGCGCGGCTATGGACTGGTCTTTGGCCAGACCGAGCGCAAGGCAATCTCCATGGCCTTGGTCGATCGCGCGCTACGCTGGGAAGAATTGGGCGAGGATAACGTTGGTGCACCCGCACAGGACGCAGAATTCGTTTTGTATCACGCCGACAACATTCAGGCGACGGGGTTCCTAGAACATATCAAACTGCCCCACTACGTCGATTTCCAGTCCGAGCTGGAACTGGTGCGTAAGCTCCGTCGCGAAGCGGGTGCGCAACAGTTGCAGGAGGCAGCGGAATGACTGAGTACAACTTCGCCTATTTGGACGAACAAACCAAACGGATGATCCGCCGCGCAATCCTTAAGGGGCTTGCCATTCCCGGCTATCAGGTCCCTTTCGCCTCTCGTGAGATGCCAATGCCCTATGGCTGGGGAACAGGCGGCGTGCAGGTGTCGGCTGCGGTGCTGACGCCCTCGGACACGTTCAAGGTGATCGACCAAGGGGCCGATGACACAACAAACGCCGTTTCAATTCGGACTTTCTTTCAACGCACTGCTGGAGTTGCGACGACCACTGCGACAAGTGATGCCACTGTGATTCAGACCCGGCACCGCATCCCCGAAGAGCCGCTGCACGAGGGTCAGATCCTTGTCTATCAGGTGCCGATCCCGGAACCGCTACGCTTTCTCGAACCCCGTGAAAGCGAGACTCGCAAGATGCACAGCCTTGAAGAATATGGACTGATGCATGTGAAACTTTACGAAGATATCATCCGCCACGGTCATATCGCGACCTCTTATGCCTATCCGGTCAAGGTCGAAGGGCGCTATGTGATGGATCCCTCGCCGATCCCCAAATTCGATAACCCCAAACTGCGCGATATGGCCGCAATCCAGCTTTTTGGCGCGGGGCGCGAGCAACGTATTTACGCGCTGCCCCCTTATACCCAAGTGGTCAGCCTCGACTTTGAGGATCATCCGTTCGAAGCGTCCAAAGCAGATCACCCCTGCGGAATGTGCGGTGCGACAGACAGCTATCTGGATGAGTTGATCATCGATGACATAGGTGGGCGGATGTTTGTCTGCTCTGACACCGATTATTGCGAAGTGCGCCAGGCAGCGGGCCATAAAGGAAAGGACGCAGCATGACACCTTTGCTTTCCGTTCAGGGCATCACCAAGCGATATGGTCCGCATATCGGTTGCGCCGATGTGTCTTTTGACCTGTATCCCGGTGAGGTTATGGGGATCGTTGGCGAAAGCGGGTCAGGTAAATCCACCTTGCTCAATTGCATGGCAGGGCATCTGACCCCCGATGCGGGACAGGTGGTGTTCGACACCCGCACGGACGGCCCCCGCGACACAATTACGATGTCGGAGCCGGAGCGGCGGATGCTCGGTCGCACCGATTGGGCTTTTGTCCACCAACACGCCCGCGACGGGCTGCGCATGGGCGTCAGCGCCGGTGGCAATGTAGGCGAGCGGTTGATGGCTGTGGGAGAGCGTCACTACGGCGACATCCGCGACAAGGCCACGGACTGGCTCGGGCGGGTCGAGATCGACGCGTCACGTGTGGATGATCGACCCACAACCTTCTCGGGCGGGATGCAGCAACGCTTGCAGATAGCGCGCAACCTCGTAACGGGCCCGCGCCTTGTGTTCATGGATGAACCCACAGGCGGTCTCGATGTGTCGGTTCAGGCGCGACTGCTGGATTTGCTTCGCGGGCTTGTGCGCGACATGGGGTTGTCAGCGATCATCGTCACCCATGACCTGGCTGTGGTTCGCCTGCTGGCGGACCGCCTGATGGTGATGAAATTAGGCCGCGTGGTCGAGGCGGGCCTGACAGATCAGGTACTGGACGATCCGCAGCACGCCTATAGCCAGCTTCTTGTCAGTTCCGTTTTACAGGTGTGAGTGATGATTGAACTCAAAAACGTTTCCAAAACCTTTACCCTACACAATCAGGGAAGTGCCGTGATCGAAGTGATCAGCGATGTGTCCTTCGCGGTTGCCCCCGGTGAATGCGTGGCGCTCACCGGGGCCTCTGGTGCTGGTAAATCCACGCTGATGCGGATGATCTACGGCAATTACCTGACGCAGGCAGGTGAAATTCGCATTGGCGGCTTGGACATCGTGAGGTCTGAGCCGCGCGACATCATCAAATTGCGCCGTGATGTGCTAGGCTATGTTAGCCAGTTTCTGCGTGTGGTGCCGCGCGTGCCAACGCTCGATGTGGTTGCTGAGCCTCTGCGCGCTTTAGGAGTACCGGCAGACGAAGCGCAAGACCGCGCATCGGCGCTTCTGACCCAATTAAACATCCCCGAGAGGCTGTGGTCCTTGTCCCCCACAACCTTCTCGGGCGGCGAGCAACAGCGCGTGAACATTGCCCGTGGTTTTGCCCACAGCTACCCCGCGATGTTACTTGATGAACCCACCGCGAGCCTAGACGCTGCGAACCGCGAGGTGGTGCTCTCCTTGATAGAAGACGCCAAAGCGCGCGGCGCGGCCATCATTGGTATCTTCCATGATGAGGCGGCCCGTACCCGAGTCTGTGATCGTGAAATTGATGTTGGCCGCTTTACCCCCGGAATGGCTGCATGACGCTTGCCTCAAAGTCTGCGGGACGCCTCATCGCAGTTGTTGGCCCATCGGGTGTAGGCAAAGACAGCGTTATGGCAGGCATTCGCAGCGCCATCCCAAGTTTGCATTTGGTGCGCCGCGTTATCACCCGTGCGCCCGGTCTTGGCGGGGAAGACTACGACGCGGCGACCGTCACCCAATTTGAAGCTATGGTCGAAGATGGGGCTTTTGCCGTGCATTGGCGCGCGCACGGGCTGCATTACGGCATTCCGATCACCGTCAAATACCAACTTGGCAAGGGCACCGATTGCCTTGTCAATTTCTCCCGCAAGGCTCTGACCCAAGCGGCCGAGATTTTCCCACACCTCGTCGTTCTCAACATCACCGCAAAACCGGAAACGCTTGCGCGCCGTCTCGCCGCCCGGGCCCGAGAGACGGAAGAAGTGATCAGCAGACGCCTTGCCCAGGCTGACAAGCCCTTACCGGCTGGGCTCAAGGTGATCAACCTCGCCAACGATGGTCCGCTGTCCCAGACCATCGCCCGGGGCGCGGCACTGCTTCAGCCGGTGAGTTTGTAGCGATGGATCACCTCGAACCGGCCATCTTCCCGCTCACCGCACAAAGCGATCTGATCCAACACAAAAAGGCTGGGCAGGTCTGGCAAATGACGCCGCACAGCGGCCGACCATACGACGATGTCATCCTGCGGCAGCCGCGCCGTCAGGGTCATGTGGAACCGAAACTCCTCCATCACGTAAGGATAGCCCCATTGCGCCAACAGCGCCTCTTGCGGCGGCCTCAGACCGGCTTTGCGACGGCGCGCGAGTTCTGCCTCGGAAGCTGGGGCGCGAAACTGATCAAGCTCTCGCACACAGACCCCAGCAACCCGGCGCACAGCGTGCATATCGCCTTGCGGAGTCAGCGCCAGAAAACCGCCCAAGGTCGTCAATTCCAAGCCGTCACATATGGCCGGCGCGAGGTTGACAGCAAGGTCAGATACGGCAGCTTCCAGAGCCGGCACATTTTGCCCTTCTGCCAGACGAAATGGCGGTTTCAAAGTCGCATGAAACCCGTATTTGCGCGGTGTCATCGTGATGTCATCCAAACCCGGCATATTTGGCTGGGGTGTCTCACGGCCATGCAACACATCCCAACCAAGCCAAGATGCACCGAGATCGGCCAAGGGCCCTACCGGCGGCACATAGTAAATTGCAAATCGAGAGTATGACATGAATTCCCCTTTTCCCACGTCCTCTTTGACAAAGGCTTGTGACAAAGATGTGTCAAGCGACCTATGTCTCGCCAATGCGCAGCTTGTGTTGGAAGATCAGGTACTCACTGGTGCGGTGACAATCGAACAAGGCGTCATTTGTGACATTACTGAAGGGGATCATGTCCCAACCGGTGCCCTGGATTGTGCCGGTGATCTCGTTATTCCCGGTCTTGTCGAACTGCATACAGACAATGTCGAACGCCATATCGAACCGCGCCCAGAGGTGGACTGGCCACAATTGCCCGCCCTGATCGCGCACGATGCAGAGCTGGCGTCCACTGGCATCACGACGGTGTTTGACGCCATGCGGGTGGGGTCCATCCATAGCGGCAAGGGACGCTACATCGACTACGCCCGAAAGCTGGCGGATGAACTCTTGGCAGCGCGCGCACAAGGGTATTTCAAGATCAGTCATTTCCTCCATCTGCGGGCCGAAATCTGTTCAGAGACGCTGCTTGAGGAATTGGCGGCGTTCGGATCGTCAGACAGGGTCGGCATCGTCAGCCTGATGGATCACACCCCAGGCCAGCGCCAGTTTCGCGATCTGACCGCGCTGAAAACCTATGTCGCCAAGAAGCGCGGGATGAACGACGCAGAGTTTGCCGAACATGTTGAGACCCTGTTGGGGCTGCAAAAACGCCTCGGGGCAAAGCACGAGGTGGGTGCAGTGAAAGAGGCCCGCCGCCTGGGTGCTGTTCTGGCCAGCCATGATGATACCACGGCCGATCATGTCGGAACCTCTGCGGGAAACAGCGTGGGTTTTGCCGAGTTTCCCACAACGGTTGAGGCAGCAGCCGCCTGTCGGATCCACGGCATTGCCGTGATGATGGGCGCACCCAACCTGATCCGCGGCGGATCCCACTCCGGCAATGTTGCGGCAGAGGCCCTCGCAAAAGCCGATCTTCTCGACATTGTCTCGTCGGACTACGTGCCCTCAGCGCTGCTTTTGTCGGCCTTCCGCCTTGCTGATATCTGGAATGATTTGCCCCGCGCTATTGCTACCGTGACCAGCAACCCCGCGAGTGCCGTGCGGTTGCATGACCGTGGCGCTTTGAAAACAGGATTGCGCGGTGATGTTCTGCGTGTGCGCCAAATCGGCGAAACACCTCTTCTCCGCAGTGTCTGGAGCCAAGGCAATAAAGTTGGCTGAGGCTTTTGGAGTCTCGGCCGCATAGGACCCAAAGATTTCATGAAACTGTCGTGTCATTAATGCGCGCACCCATCATTCATCCGGTTGATATCGGACAGACCATTCTTCCTCGCTCAAACGAGCCGCAATTGGATCGAGTCAATTGTCCCGCCAAACACCCTGCTGGGCGCGCCAGAAGGCGATTTCAAGTTGCACATACAGTGCACACGGCATGAGATAGGTTATTGAATTTCAATTGAAACCCGCTCAAGCCATCACCGGACAGACGCACTAAACCATCCTCGAATGACCGCTTCGCACCTGTTTTCAGACCTTGGTGCGAATTGCAGCATGCTGTATTTTGGGCTCTTCCAGAGTTTTCGTCGTACGCTGGCGCAGTGACCGCTTAACGTGAGCGAATGTCTTCACATGTGCGTCTCAGGCCCGCTATATCGGGTGGGCACAAAAATTCGTTTGGCAAAATTAAAAAGTGGCCGTGGACATTCGAACGCTTGATGACTCGGACCCTCTTCTTGGGCGTTCCAAACTGCTTGATGCGGTACAGAAAGCGGTTGGTTTCGCTCGGAAAAATGACGGAATCGGCCTGACGAAAGGCAAGGCATTCAACCGATATTTTGCGACATGGGCTGCTGAGAATTTCAACTGGCCTGAATATTCAGCTGAAAGACTCTTGCGCATCCAAAAGGTGCTGAACGAAGAAGACGTCATCCCCGTCCTTGTTTTGCACCAGTTGATGATTTCTATGAAGCTCGGGCGTCATGTCAAAGGCAAGTGGCAATTCAGCAAGCAGGCAGAGGCCTTGGTTCAAACGCCCGGCGTCTTGCAAACTGCACTGACAAAGGGATTTTTGTTTGAGTTCGACCATCGCCGTTTGCAACGATTCCCATTTGTTGCCCCCGGTAACTGGGACGTTTGGCTCAACGTTATCAATGTCGAGGCGCATGGCGGGGTAAGCGAAGCAGCACTGCTAAAGACCTTTTATGGCGTTGAATGCTTTGGCGCGGGAGACCGACGGTTTTGGGATCATTGTTCATTTCTAGTGTGGCACGTCCTGAAGCCGCTAAGCTGGCTTGGCTACTTGGGGGTAGTCGAACTTGACGGACAACATTCACCCTCGGACCGGACGATTTACATAAAAACGCCGCTCTGGCAGAGGACATTCACTCTCGACACGGATGATGAACTACGTCCATTCGTCGTACCCTGAGCTGAATGACCGCTATCAAATGCGCATCTTTAATTGGATTTCTGCGAGCGCATTGGGCCGCTCCGAGCCCAATATGTCAGATGCTGCGCTTTGCACGAACGGCTACGTAGCACCAAAAGCTAGCATTGATCGTCGAGAGCACGGCTCTTACCGAACACTTTTTTACGCTTTCGTTGCTGTAGTGCGACGTGGCTGGAGAGTTTGCCAGAGCTTGGCAAATTGGCTTTACGTAATTTCGAAAAGCAAACGACCGTTCTTTCCTGAGAACTGGGTCCTGAGGCATGTCTCAGCTCTTTGACGTCGTTTTCTATCTGGCAGGGTTGAGTCATTCCTCTTAAATAATTAACATGTGAAATAACGCTACAGAGCTCATGACTGCCAACCAGGAGGCGACAAAGATGCAATTTCACCTCAACGGGTTTAAGCTGGGAAATTACCAAGCCCCTGACGCAGCACGAAAGCCATATCCCGATCCTCCCATCAAGGACCTCCCGGATGAGGTTGATGTCCTGATCGTTGGCACTGGCCCCGCAGGCCTTACGATGGCGCGGCAGATGGCGGAATTTGCGGATATCAGCACGTGCATCGTCGACATGGCGCCGGGGCCGCTTCTGTTTGGTCGGGCAGATGGTATTTCGTGCCGCACGATTGAGATCATGGAAGCGTTCAACAGCAGCGAGGTGGTCGTCAAAGAAACCTATCAGCTCAAGCAGAACACCTTTTGGGAACCTGATCCCGACAAGCCGAACCATATTCGCCGGAAGGAAAAGATTGCGGATGCGCGCGGGGCTGTCCGAATTCACCCACGACATCGTCAATCAGGCCGGTCTGAATGAATTGCTGACCGATGGCATGGCGAATTCCGTCACAAACCTGCGGCCTTGCTACAGCCGCGAATTCGTTGCTCTGGAGATTGATGACAACCTGACGCAAGATCTGTCCGCCCATCCAATCACTGCGACTTTCAAGCGTGCAGACGACGCAGGCAACGGCAAAGTCGAGACCGTCAGGGCACGCTTTATCGTGGGCTGTGATGGAGGGCGCAGCGGCGTGGGTAAAAGCCTTGGGATCACGCTTGAAGGGGACTCCGCGAACAAGGCCTGGGGGGTTATGGATATCCTTTTGAACACCGATTTCCCCGACATTCGTGTCAAAAGCTTCATCCAGTCCAAGGACCATGGCGCAGTCATGACGATCCCCCGTGAAGGCGGCTATCTGTGTCGCTTCTACGTGGAAATGGACAGCATTGAGAAGAACAAACGTGCAACCGAGATTGAGGTGACCGAACACGACCTCATCGCCAAAGCACAGCAGATTTTCCACCCTTACAGATTGGACGTGAAGGAGGTCGCTTGGTGGTCTATCTATTCTGTCGGGCAGCGCCTTGCCGACCGGTTTGATAATCGCCCTGCCCATGCAACCGACGACGCGATGCCGCGTGCCTTTGTTGCGGGCGACGCCTGTCATACCCACAGCCCCAAAGGCGGCTGGGGGCTCAATACTTCGCTGCCGGACACATTCAACTTGGGCTGGAAAGTGGCCGCTGTTTTGCAAGGGCGCAGCCATCCCAAACTGCTTGCAACTTATAGCACCGAACGCCGTAAAGTCGCTCATCAGCTGATCAATGCGGACAAAGAACTGTCAAAACCGGTGGCCACACGCCCCTTGGCCAGCGACACGTCGGAACAGGCCCGCATCGATACCGCAGAAATCGAAGCCTTCATGAAACGTCAAAGCGGGTTCGTCAGTGGCACGTCTATAGAATATTTCCCCTCCTATATTTCCACCGGGCAAGACAATCAGCATCTGGCGGAAGGGTTCAAGATCGGTCAGCGGTTCTTTTCGGCAGAGGCCACGCGCGTCTGTGATGGCCGCAGCCAGCACCTTGGGCATCTGGTCAAGGCCGATGGTCGTTGGCGCGTGTTCCTCTTTGGCGGGGCCGAGGGTCCGACGGACACGACCTGTGCCGCCTATCAGTTCCTTGATTTCTTGGCGTCATCGTCCGCGTCACCGGTAGTGAAATACACCCCCAAAGGCGCAGACCCTGACGCGGTGATCGACACCTATGGCATCTTCCAGCAATCTGATCTGTCGATGCCGGATCTGCACCCTGCCCTTTGGCCCGCCAAAGGCAGATACGGGCTGCGTGACTACGAAAAGGTGTTCCGCGCTCAGCCGGGCAATGACATTTATGATCTACGTGGAATCAACCGCGCGGACGGCTGTGTCGTTGTGGTCAGACCCGACCAGCACGTCGCGAATATTCTGCCGATCACGGATCACGAAGGGCTGGCGGACTTCTTTGACACCTTCATGATCGAACAACATTAACGAAAAGGGCGGGCCCCGTGGCCTCGCCCGCCATTCAATGCGGCTTACTTGAACCGCTTTGCCGCCTCCGCCGCCGAAGTGCGCATGTTCCGGGCAAACAGCGTGACATCAATCTCTGTGGCAATAAACGTCGCTCCCAGATCGCGGCATTGGGCTTGAAGGTCGTGATCAAATGTCAGGATGCCCGCCGCCTTACCCGCTGCAACGATACACTTTGTGGCGTCCAGAACGGCGGCTTTGACCTCTGTCTGCCCAGGATTGCCAATGAAGCCCATATCGGCGGCTAGATCAGATGGGCCGATAAAAACGCCGTCCAAGCCGTCAACCGCGAGAATATCATCCAGTGCGACCATGCCTTTCTGGTTCTCGACTTGCGCCAACAAACAAATCTCATCCTGTGCGGTGGTTAGATAGTCGCCAATCGCTGCGAAGTCGGATGCGCGGGCCAAGGCTGAGCCGACACCCCGCACCCCGTGGGGCGGATAAGTGACAGCATCGACCAGCTCTTGCGCCTGCGCGCCGCTTTCGACCATGGGGATCAGCAGGGATTGGGTGCCAGCGTCCAGCAATTGCTTGATAATCCACGTCTCGCCAATGGGTGGTCGCACCATGGCGTGGCTGCCCCGTGCCCCAATCACTTGCAATTGCGCGGTGATGGACCGCAGATCGTTCGGCGCATGTTCGCCGTCAATCAGCAGCCAGTCAAAGCCAGCCCCTGCACTGATTTCCGCGATGTACGGGTCTGCCAGGCCTAGCCAACACCCAAGTTGTACCTGCCCTTTGGCGATGGCTGCTTTGAACGGGTTGTGGGGGGCGGGCATGGCGTGATCCCCTCAAGCAAACGCGATATCGACCGACCCGAACAGACCAAAGTCGGCATCTATTTCGGACCCTGACGGGCATTCGACAGGCCGGATGAAACTGCCCGACAGGATGATCTGGCCAGGTTCGATGCTTTGTCCATATTGCGCCATGCGGCGGGCCAGCCAAACGACGCTTTCCACTGGATCGTTCAGTACGCCGGCCCCAAGGCCGGTTTCCTCGACATCGCCATTTCGGGACGTGATCGCACCGACCCACCTGAGATCAAATGCATCGACGGCATGACGTTCCGCGCCTAACACAACGCCGGCATTGGCCGCGTTGTCACTGATCGTGTCGAACACCGTGCGCGTGGCCTTCGTCTCAGGATCCACGCGCAGAATACGCGTGTCGAGAATCTCAATCGAGGGCGCCACATAGTCCGTCGCCGCAATCACATCATCACGGGTCACATCTGCGCCGCCAATGGGCGACTTCGTGACAAAAGCAATCTCGGCCTCAATCCGAGGTTGGATGAAGCGGCCCTTGGGGACGGTCGCGCCGTGATCGAATACCATGTCGTCAAACAGGATGCCGCTGTCGGGAATGTCGATTTTCAGCGCATATTGCATCGCCCTTGACGTCAGCCCGATTTTCCAACCCACAACCGACCGGCCCTGCTCTAGCTTCGCGCGGTAGATCGCATTTTGCACGGCATAGGCGTCATTCATCCCCATCTGAGGGTGGCGTTTCGTCAACAGATCGATCTGCTCGCCTGTCTGCTCCGCACGCAGCAAATCAGCAGCAGCTTGGGAGTGATCTTGCGGGGTCATACCTGTTCGTCCTCAATTGTGTTGCGCAGAGTGCCGATGCCATTCACCTCGACCTCAACCACATCGCCGGGCTTCAGATACTGTGGCGGATCTAGTCGCGCCCCAGAGCCTGTGGGCGTGCCGGTGACGATGATATCGCCAGGCTGCAACGTCATGAAGGTCGAGATATATTCGATCTCACGCCTGATTGGGTGCATCATACGGCTCAGCACGTCATCCTGCCGGACCTCTCCATTCACGCGGGTGATAATACGGGCGTCGTCCAATTGCGCCGCATCCGTAAACGGCATCAGCCACGGGCCGATGGCACCGGAGTTGTCCCAGTTCTTGCCCTGCGTGACGTTGAATTTCGCATGGCGCACCCAGTCGCGGATCGTACCTTCGTTGCACAGGGTCAGGGCCACTATGTGGTCGTAGGCATCCGCCTGCGCGATACGCCGCCCGCCCTTTCCGATGACAATCGCCACTTCCCCTTCGTAGTCCAACTGCGGGCTTTCAGGTGGGCGGATCAGCGGACAGTCGTGACCGGTAAAGCCGGAAGCAAATCGAGGGAACAATGACATGAATTTCGGCTGCTCGGAGCCGTCCTTGTATTCTGCATTCCGGTCGGGAAAATTCACACCGACACACAAGATGCGTCGCGCGTTGGGTAGCACCATGTCATACTGAAAGTCGGTGTGCGTGACGGGCTTGCCCGCTGCGGCCTCACCCAAGTCGGCCAATCCGTCAGCCTGCACAGCATCAAAGAGTGTCGGCCACTGCGGAAAGGCCGCGTTTAGGGCAATCATGCCATCATCTGTAACGGCCCCGTAGAATGTTTCACTGCCGCTTGAGTAAGTTGCAAAGTTCATGTGATGGCCTCCCAGACCTCTTGCACGACAGTGGCCACGGCCATCACATCGTCACGTGTTGTATCGAACTGACCCACTTGAACCCGTATGATCTTGCGGCCCGCAAAGACCCCTTGGGTCAGATAAATCCGTCCATCGTCGTTGATGGCGTCCACCAGATGCTGTTGCATCGCATCATCCCCCGGACAACGGAAAGAAAATAGGCTGAGGATCGGATCGGTGGTGATTTCAAACCCGTCCATTGCACGGATCGCGTCGCACAGCTCCTCGGCCCAAGCGACATGATTGCGGATGCGTGTTTGCAGTGCCTCAAGGCCGTAGGACCGGATCAGGAACCACAGTTTCAGCGCCCGAAACCGGCGGCCCAGCGGGATTGTCCATTCGGAATAATTCGTCACCGCATCGCCAGAAGTTTTCAGATATTCCGGCTCGATCTTCAGGGTGTTCAGCTGCGGCGTGGCATCGCGTAGGAACTGAATCGTGCAATCAAACTGCGCACCCAGCCATTTATGCGGGTTAAAAACGATGCTGTCGTAGGCATCGACCCCCTTCCAGAAAATCTCGCGGTATTCGGGACAAATCATCGCCGATCCGGCCCATGCGGCGTCCAGATGGGTGTAAAGATCATACGCCTTGGCGACCTGCGCCACGGCGCCCAGATCATCGCAGGCCCCAACACCTGTGCCGCCAGTAATCGCGATAACGCCAGCGGGTGTGTGCCCCGCCGCAACGTCCGCTCGGATTGTGGCATCCAGCGCATCTGCATCCATCGCAAAACGCGGCCCCTGCCCCTCAATTTTCACCAGATTGGCCTGCCCGATCCCTGCGACCCAACACGCGCGGTCAATCGACGAATGCACCTGATCAGAACAATAAATGCGCAAAGCCCCCTTGCCAGTCAGCCCTTCACGGTTGCCGGTGTATCCTGTGGCGCGTTCTCGCATTGTCAGTACCGCCGACAGTGTGGCGGACGAGGCGCTGTCCTGAATGACGCCGGTGAACCCATCGGCAAGCCCAAGGGCCTGACGCATCCAATCGACCATCCGCCCTTCGACCTCGGTGGCCGCAGGCGACGTCTGCCAGAGCATGCATTGCGCGGCGACCGTATTGACCAATTGTTCGGCCAGCATCGAGGGAGGTGCGGCGTTCGCAGGGAAATAGGCAAAGAAACGAGGGTGCTGCCAATGGGTCATACCGGGCATCACGATGTCTTCGAAATCGCGCAGGATGTCACCCATGTCTTCCGGCTGTGACGGTGGGGCGTCCGGCAGTTGGGCCGCAACCTCACCAGGTTTGGTTTGCGCCCGCACAGGCCGATCACGCAGCGTCTTATGATACTGCGCGCCCCAGTCCGCGATATGCTTGCTCCACCCGGCGAAATCGTCCCAGTTCATATCTTACGCGCCCTCAATCCCACCCAAGCAAATGTATTTTGTCTCCATGAAGTCATCGAGGCCTTGCCGCGCCCCTTCGCGCCCAAGGCCTGAGGATTTGACGCCGCCAAACGGCGCTTCCGCCGTCGACACATGGCCCGTATTCACGCCCACCATGCCGTATTCCAGAGCTTCAGACACCCGCCAAACCCGCGCGATGTCGCGGCTGTAGAAATAGGACGCAAGGCCGAACTCCGTGGCGTTTGCGGCCTCAACCACTTCAGCCTCTGTCTGGAATTTGAACAAGGGTGCGACGGGGCCAAAGGTTTCTTCTGTGGCAACCGCCATGTCTGACGTCACGTTGGTCAGGATCGTGGGTTCAAAGAACGTGCCGCCCTTTTTATGTGGCTTGCCGCCCAAGGTCACCTGCGCGCCTTTGGCGGTGGCATCTGCGATATGGCTGCCGACCTTGTCCATCGCTGCGGCGCTGTTGAGCGGGCCGAACACCACGCCATCCTCGGCGCCGTTGCCGACGGGCAGGCCCGACACTTTCGCGGCCAGCTTTTCAGCAACGACGTCGTAGACACCCGCCTGCACATAGATGCGGTTGGCACAAACACAGGTCTGGCCGTTGTTGCGGAATTTGGACAGGATAGCCCCATCAACAGCCGCATCCAGATCGGCATCGTCAAATACGATGAACGGCGCGTTGCCGCCCAGCTCCAAGCCCAGTTTCTTGATGGTTTTTGCCGACTGTTCATACAGCAACGCCCCCACACGGGTGGAACCTGTGAAGGTCAGTTTGCGCACCACGGGGCTTGCTGTCATCGCGCCGCCGATCGCCGCCGCATCGCCTGTGACGACCGAAAACAGGCCGGAGGGCAGACCCGCTTGCTCGGCCAGCACGGCCATGGCGATGGCCGAAAACGGCGTGAGTTCCGACGGTTTCAACACCATCGCACAGCCAGCGGCAAAGGCAGGGGCCGCTTTGCGAGCGATCATCGCGTTGGGAAAGTTCCACGGGGTGATCGCGGCGGTCACACCCACGGGCTGTTTGATGCACAAGATGCGCTTGTCGGGTGCATTGGTCGGTGTGATGTCACCATAGGCTCGGCGGGCTTCCTCGGCGAACCATTCTATGAACGACGTGCCATAGCCGATTTCGCCGCGGGCCTCGGACAGTGGCTTGCCCTGTTCGGCCGTCAAGATCTGCGCCAGATCCTCTTGATTGGCCATCATCAAATCAAACCAGCGGCGCAACACATCCGCGCGCTGCTTGGCCGTGCGTCTTGCCCAGTCCTTTTGCGCCACTTCTGCCGCATCAATGGCGGTCTGCGTTTCAGCTGCACCCAAATCTGGGACATGGCCGATCACATCACCCGTCGCAGGATTGGTGACGGCAATGCCGCTTCCGTCCGCATTGACCCACATGGCCCCGACAAGGACCGCTTCACGCAAAAGAGCGGGGTTGTTCAGGGTCAATGTCATGGCGCGATGATCGGGCTTGCTTGGATCTCAGAATCCTTGGTGTCCACACCCACAAACGTCGTCCCGTGCTTGAACCAGCTTTCAGGGGCCGCCGCCCCCCAAAGGGTCTGGCGTTGTGGATCTTGGAGGTCCCATTTGATCGGCTCAAGATCGGGGTCAACTGTCTGGTAATCTGAACAATAAATCTCAATCCGGTGCCCATCGGGGTCAAGGATATAAAGGAAGAAGGCATTCGAAATACCATGTCGTCCTGGGCCGCGTTCGATGTTGTCGACGTAGCCTGTGGTCGCCATAAGATCGAGCAAGTCGATAATGTTCAGCGGTGTCGGAACCCAAAACGCCACGTGGTGCATGCGCGGGCCAGTGCCACTGGTAAACGCCATATCATGCACACCGCCCTTGCGGTGCATCCACGCCGCCCACAGTTTTTTGCTGTCCTCATCTTCCGTGTATTCCGTTACGCGGAACCCGAAATCGGAGTAGAATTCCACCGACGCATCCACATCACGGCTGAAGCAGTTGAAATGGTCGATCCGCAGCGGTTTGACCCCACGATAGAGCGCATATTTCTGATGGATCGGCTCAAGGCGGTCCATCTTGTGATAAAACTCAAGCGGAATGCCCATGTTGTCTGATGTCAGCAAGGTCTTGCCCTGATAGGGGCGTTTGACCCACTCGGTCGGGCGGCCCTTGGCCTTGAAATAGACCTCTGCCTTGTCAAGATCGGCTTCGTCAAAGGTTTTGAACCCCATCACTTCCACCGTGCCAGGCTGGTCGGATTTCTGCAGGATCACGCAGTGATGACCGCGTTCTTCCATGGCGCGCAGATAGATGTGGCTGTCACTTTCATCGGTGACCTGAAGGCCCAGAATTTCGGTGTAGAACTTCTTGGATTCGGCCAGATCTTTGACGTTCAGGCAAACGTGGCTCAACCGGATCGTGTTGAAGTCGGGGTACAGGTTCGGTGCGGGTACGGGCATCTTAAAGCGCTCCCAGTTTGGTAATTTTGTGCTGACCGGTTGCGAAACCGATGTGCTTTTGTTCCATGTAAAATTCGAACGACCAATCGCCGCCATCACGGCCAATGCCGCTGGCTTTGACGCCGCCGAACGGCGTGGGCAGGTGGCGGACATTCTCGGAATTTACCCAGATCATCCCTGCCTCCAACTTGTCGGTGAAACGCAAGGCGCGGGTCAGGTCGTTGGTCCAGACATAGCCGGTGAGGCCGTAGGCCGTGTCATTGGCCATCTCCAAAGCCTCTTGCTCTGTCGAAAACGGGATCGACGTGAGCACAGGACCAAAGATTTCCTCCTGCGCGATCCGCATCTTGTTGTTGGCCTGCGTGAACAGCGTCGGGCGGACGAAATAACCTTGATCGCCAACAATCTCACCACCTGCAGCGATCGTCGCGCCGTCTTCCTTCGCGATATCGAAATAGCTGGTGACTTTGTTGAAATGTTCTTCGGTCACAAGCGGGCCGACTTCTGTGGCCGGGTCGAGCGGGTGGCCCACGCGTATGTTGTTGACACGCTCAACCAGCTTGGCCTCGAATTCTTCACGGATCGTATCCTGAAGCAAGAGGCGCGACGAAGAGGTGCAACGTTCGCCGTTAATCGAGTAGATCATAAAGATCGCAGCATCGAGGGCACGATCCAAATCCGCATCGTCAAAGACGATGACAGGGTTCTTGCCGCCCAGCTCAAGGTGGTTGCGCTTGAGCGTATCCGCGCCTTGCTTGGTGATCAGGCTACCTGTGCGGCTTTCGCCAACAAAGGCGATGGCCTTGATCATGGGGTGTTCGCACAGTGCTTTGCCCGCTCCCTCGCCAAAGCCGTTGACGGTGTTCAACACACCTGGTGGCAGGCCTGCCTCTTCGGCGATCTCGACCAGCAAGCGTGCTGTCAGCGGCGATGCCTCCGCAGGTTTATGGACCACGGTGCAACCTGCCGCCAGCGCCGGTGCGATCTTCCACGTAGACAGCATAAACGGCGTGTTCCACGGTGTGATGACACCCACGGGGCCGATGGGCACACGCGTTGTGACGTTCATCAGGGTGGGCGATTTCAGGTGCTGGCCGTCACGGGCCCGCACGACCTGATCCGCGAAATAGCGGAAATTTTCGGCCCCGCGCAGGGCGGCCTTTGACATGAACTTATAGGCTTGGCCCGTGTCCCAGCATTCACACAGCGCGATCTCCTCCGCGCGGGTTTCAATCCCTTCGGCGATGCGAGTGATGATCTTTTTACGCTCGCCTGCGGGCATATCCCGCCACGCGGCAAAGGCGCCGTGTGCTGCATTGGCCGCCTGATCAATGTCTGCCGCAGCCCCATGGGCCACACGACAGATCACCGTTTTGTCGACGGGCGATTGCGTCTGAAACACACCTTCAGAGCCTGCCATATCCTGCCCCGCGATCCGGTTTAGAATGCCGGTGTCGCGGAACCGCGCCAGATAGCCGTCAAGTTTTGCAATGTTATCGCCAAGAACGCTCATGCGCTGTCCTCCATATGGTCGCGGACGTTTCCGAATTTGGGTGATAGGGCGGCATCAATGTCGCGCATTTCGGCCGATAGGGCGACGGATCGTGTTTCCATCAGGTCGGCCATGAAACCTTTAAGTGTCGCAAAGATACGCGCGATAGCATCTTGTTTGACGTCATCGGGCCGCCCTTCGCGCAGGCGCACGCTTAGGTGGATGAACCCGTGCTTTGAGTTGCCGTCGGCCATGGCCACATAATCAACGCGTGTTGCACGGACACGGATACCTGCCGTCGGAAATGTGTCGATATCCGCGGCCGCTGCGCGGATCGCTTCGCACAAAGCACCCATGTCCACGACCTCTTCAAGGTTAGCAGAATAGTCGATCCGAAAGTGTGGCATGCCATTTCCTTAACATGTTAATTGTTGCGAAGTTAATTAATTGATAGAAAGGTTGTCAACTGCCCATTTGAAGTGCATTTGAAGTTTCATGGCTAAATCACTTCCCTCCACCAATCGCTCTCTGCCTATTGCGCTCATCCGCGCCCGCGAAGGGGTGATGTCCCCCATCCGCGAAATGCTGTCGGAAACCGGTATCACCGAGCAGCAATGGCGCGTCTTGCGCGTGCTGGCCGAGTTTGGCCGAATGGACACCAAAACGCTTGCCGATCGCTCCAGCCTGCTGTTTCCCAGCTTGACCCGCATCGCTGCCACCTTGCGCGACAAAGGGCTTGTGACCCAAACGCGAGACGACAAAGATCGGCGCCGTCAGTTCATCGAGATCACCACTGACGGTCAACGCATAATTGATGACCACTCCCCCCAGGCCGCCAATATCGTAGCTGGCTTCAAGGACACGCTGGGCGAAGATGATTACGAAACCCTCCTTGATCTGCTGATCCGTTTGGACCCTGGGGCACAGGACTAAACGGCGATGGTGCCATCGGTGCGCCAGCCGTCGAAAATCTCCAAGGCTTTGTCCGCGAACCCCGCATCGTTGATGTGGCACGGGATACGGTGGGTCACCACATTGTCCGGTACATTTGCCTCGACCTCCTCCAAAAACGCTGCGAGGCCGTCGGGATTGTGCAAATCCGCTCCCTCGCGGTCCCATTCACCAAGGCCGTCCTCGGGCAGGATCAAGGCGGTGGGACCTTTGGCTTTGGCGAGTTGTTCGCAATGGGCGCGGGCCACCAGCTTGATCTCCGCCGCCTCCAGCACAATCGACGTCAACAAACGGTTGTGCGCGTGTTTCATATGCGCGTCCCATTTGCCGTCGATGGGCTGCCAGCCAACCACATCCACCAGATCATAACAGCCCGGTGCCACGACCTGCGGCGTGCCAGTCACCCCCGCGTTGGTCAAACGATCCGCCCCTGCTGAGATGTTCGAGCCATTTACATGGTTGCCCAATTCTTGTGTGCAGAAGTCGAAAACACAGGCAAAGGCCCCCTGCCTCGCAAGGCTTTCAAACGCGCGCCCGCCCATGCCGGTGGCGTGGAACACGGCCACCTCGAACCCGCGTGCTTCCAGTGCGGGTTTCAGAGGGATCACGTATTTCAACGCCGATGTGCCCAGTGACATCATGCCAATCAACGGCTTGTCGGGGTCGGGCAGTTGCACCGCCCGTGCCGCGCCCAGCACAGCCCCGGCCGCCTGAGACAAGGATGCCTTGCAGACTGAGTTCAGCCCATAGAGCCCACCGGCCCACAGGATCATCTGCGTATCTGCCGCCAACCGTCCCGCCGGGATCAGCGGAGAAAACGACACTGTCGACACGATGAATTTTGGCACGCCAAGCGGCAGGGCCGAGGCCACATCAAGCGCCAGATCGGTGCCCATCGTGCCACCCAGCACGATCATCCCATCGAACTTGCCTTCATTGTGCAGCCGCGCGGCCAACAGGCTCGCACCCTTGGCCATGATCTGCATGGCGTGGTTTTCATCACCACTGTCGATCGCCGCTTGGATGGAGCTGCCGCCCTCTTCGGCCACATCATGTTTGGAATAATCGGTAGGCTTCGACGGATCGCCCAGCACCGACACATCCATCGTAACGACCTGCCCGCCTTGATCGCTGATCACGCCCGCCAGAAAGCCAAGCTCATCATCTTTGGTGTCATAGGTCCCGATGACCAGAATGGTTTTGTCGCTCATAGTTTGATCCACACAGTCTTGAGGTTCACGTATTTCTCAATCGCATGGAGCGACTTGTCCGACCCGTTGCCGGACTGACCAACGCCACCCAAGGGCACCGTGCCATCCGCGCCGCCGTAGGTGTTGATGTGCATCACACCTGTCCGCACCGCTCGAACCATCTTGTGTGCGCGGCTAAGGTTCGACGTCCACGCCGCACCAGCCAGTCCATAGACCGTAGAATTGGCCAGTGAAACCGCCTCTTCTTCCGTTTCAAACTGCGTGACGCCCAGCACGGGACCAAACACTTCTTTCTGGCTCAGCGTGGCGTCGCGGGTGACGCCTGTCACAAGCGTTGGGGCCATATAGTACCCGCCAGTCTCTTCCAGAATGCGGCCGCCACCTGTAATGACCTGCCCGCCTTCGGACACCGCTGTGTCCACAAAACCGAGGTTGGCCCTCAACTGCACGTCTGAATTCACTGCCCCGATGTGCGTGTCCACTTTTAGCGGGTCACCCACGCGCATCGCTTCCGATGCTTTGGCGACGGCAGCGACAAACTCATCATGTATTGACGCCTCGACCAACAATCGCGACCCCGCCACACAGACTTGGCCGGAATTGCGGAATATCCCGCCTGCTGCAACTTTCGCCGCCTCGTCAAGGTTCGGCGCGTCTGCAAAAACGATGTTCGGGGATTTTCCACCCAACTCCAGATAGACCCGTTTCATATTGGATCGCGCGGCATATTCCATCAGCCGCCGACCCGTCGTACCGGATCCTGTGAACGCCAATACATCTACATCCATGGACAGGCCCATCGCCTCGCCCACCACGCGGCCCTCGCCCGTTACCGCGTTCAGCACGCCCGGCGGCAGGCCAGCCTCATGCGCCAGCTCCGCCATGCGCATCAGCGACAGCGAAGCGGTCTCGGACGGTTTCAGCACGACCGAATTGCCCATGGCCAAGGCAGGTCCCAACTTCCATGCACCGATCATCATCGGAAAATTCCACGGAATGATCGCACCGACCACGCCAACGGGTTCCTTGTGGATCATTCCCAAAATATCGCTCGGCGTCGCGGCAATCTCACCGTAAAGCTTATCCAGTGCCTCGGCATAATAGCGGATCGTGCCCGCCGCCGATCCCGGCTCGGCCTTGAGCGCCATTCCAATCTCGGTCCCGTTGTCGCGGACGCCAAGCACGGCCAATTCCAAAGCGTTGGCCTCAATCAGATCAGCCCATTTCAACAGCACCTTCTTGCGCGCCGCAGGAGGCTGCCCAGCCCAACGCCCGTCCTCAAACGCTGCCCGCGCCGAGGCAATTGCCGCCTCCATATCTGCTTTGGTGCCCGCCGCCGTGGTGGTGAGAACCGTACCGTCGATAGGAGAGACAATGTTCATCCGGCCACCATCCGAGGCGGCCACATGTTTGCCGTCAATCAAGTGGTCAAAGGCGGCCACAGTTTGGGCGCGTAACGCGTTGATCTTAGACTGGTCCATCTGGCTACCTCATCTGGCTATCATGCATGTCGTGGTCTTCTTCCGACTGATACGCACGCCACTCTTTCACCAGAGTGCGTATATGCAGCGCCAGTACCAAAAGGATCATCACGAAAAGGATCATCGCAATGGGCCGGTCGATCATATCAAACGGGGTCTTCAAGCGCGGCAAGGCCGAGCGCAGTTTGACCTCCATGATCCCGCCCAAAACCATGCCCAGAATGATTGGCACAATCGGCAGGTTCAGTCGCTTCAGGATCAAACCCAGCACGCCGAAGCCTGCGGCAATCATACAATCTGTTAGCGAATTGCGCAGGGAATACACACCGACGAAGGACAGCAGCAGGATCATCACGCCAAGGAACCGTGTCGGCACACGAATGATCTTGGTCAGCAAGTTGGTTGAGAACAGCAGGAACACCATCACGATGACGTTCAGAGCGATCAGCGCAAAATAAAGTCCGTAAACCAGATCGATGTTGTTCTGGAACAGCTGAGGGCCGGGGATCACGTTGTGGACATAGAAAACCGACAACATCATCGCCGTCAGCGCTTCGCCCGGAATACCCAACGCCAAAAGCGGGATCATCGCGGCGGCGGGGACAGCGTTGTTGGCAGCCTCGGACGCGATCAGGCCTTCAGGTGACCCTTTGCCGAACATCTCGGGTTCTTTCGAAGTTTTCTGCGCATAAGTGTAGGACATGAATTGAGCAGTAAATTCGCCCGTACCTGGGATCATGCCCAAGATCACACCGAAGCCAGACGCGACAGTGGCCACCCGTTTGTGTTTCAACAACTCCTTGATGCCCGCGCCCATACGGCCCGTGACGGGCTTGGCAACGGGGCTGTTGTCCGGCGCGGTGAGCAGGAAGAAAGCTTGGGACAAAGCAAACAGGCCCAGCACCACGACGATCAGGTTCACGCCCGACGACAGGAACGAATAACCGAAGGTGTAGCGTTGCGTGTAGGTCACCGCATCGAGGCCAACGGTTTGCAGGAATATTCCGAACATCGCCAACAAACCCGCAGCCATGATCTGCCCTCGGTGAGCGAGAATAACGAGGATAATGCCCAAAAGCGCTGCGAGGAAAATCTCGCGCGATCCGAACATTGGCGCAATCAGGGCCAAGACCGGCGACAGAAGGATCAGACACAGTATCCCAAAAATGCCACCCCAAAAGGACGCCGAATAGGCAAGTGAAACCGCGCGGTGTGCCTCGCCTCGTTCCGTCATCGGATAGCCATCATACGATGTCAGCGCGTTCACGGCCGTACCTGGCGTGTTGATTAGCACCGCAGGGATCGCACCGCCATACATGGACGACCCGTAGATACCTAAGAGCATCGTCAGACCTACGATCGGATCCAGTGAGAACGTCGCAGGCAGCAAGATGGCAATCGCCACCGCAGGGCCTACCCCGGGAATAGCGCCGATGATCACGCCACCAACAGAGCCCACCAACAAGGCAAGCATCACATCCCAACGGGCCAACATCTCAAGACCGGCAATCAGATTTTCCATATCAGCGGTCCCTTAGAAATACGTCAACATGATCTGGCGTAACCCGTCGGGCAGCCTTTCATAGATCAGACCAGAGGGCAGATTGACTTTGAGGAAGGTCTTGAACAGCAAGACGATCACAACGGCAGACACCACAGCGACGCCAAGCGTCGACACCGTGCGATACCCGGCCCGCAGCGCCAGCGCGACGGCAAAAATGATCGTGGACGGCAGGTAGCCAGCATAAGGCACCACCAGCGCGTAGCCAATGAACCAACCCGCATATTCCAGCGAGGTGATCCACAACGAAACCTCTTGCCAGCGGCCATGGATCCGCTCGGACAGGGCCGAACCCAGCAAGTGAAACGCCGCAAAAAAGGCCATACCGCCTAGCGACACCGCCGGCCAGAACCGTGGCTGCGCGAATAGCTTGCCGCCTTTGCGCCAAGTGGTCTGATCCATCAGTTGCGACAAAAGGAAAACGGACACAACCAAGGCAATCCAAGCGAACACGATGTCGCCAGGCCTGCGGTAACGTTTAAAGAGAGATTGGAGCGTTTTCACACGCGACATGGATCAATCCGTTCGTCAGAAATAAAGAAGGCCGGGCAACCGCAACGGCTCCCCAACCAAAGGATCGTGGCTTATTCGGCCAGCAAAGTTTCGATACCGGCGAGAGTTTCGATGTCCTGTTCAATCTGCGCCTTCACTTCATCGGCGGACTGCCAATAGACCAGTGCACCGGTTTCGGCGGCCAGCGCCTGTGCGCGGTCGGACATGACTGTCTCTTGAGCAACGGCTATGATTTTGTCCTGGACGTCCTGAGGTGTGTCCGCGTGAACAAAAAGACCGTTCCACAGCGCCACATCAAGATTCGGCGCCAGCTCGGCCACGGTCGGCGCATCAGGTGTCAGCGAAATACGCTCGGACCCGATGGAGGCAAGCACGTTCACGTCATCAAGGCAGGGCAGGATCAACTGCAGTGTGGTGTTGATCACATCCACGTCGCCAGAGGCCAGCGTGTTACAATCCAGCGCGTCAAATGCAGCGTCGGAGGCGTAGGAGAAGCCCGTTTCCTTGGCCAGCCCCAGGGTCACCTGTGTCGGGACCAGTGGCGCGCCAAAGTGGCCCAGCACGACGTCGTTGTCTTGCGCATGTGCGGCCAGCTCTTCCATTGTGCTGTAAGGCGCATCACCACTTGTCGCGATCACGAACGGGTATGTCAGGAAGTTGCCAAGCGGCACGAATGGGTCGGGGTTCAGTTCAGGAATACCAATCTGCGGGCCGACAACGGGGATCGCGATGATGAACGACCCGATGGTGTAGCCATCAGCAGGCGCGTTCGCCACTTCGATCGCACCGGGGAATGGGCCACCACCGCCACCGGGCTTGTTCACGACAGCTGTTGGCACGCCGTAAGCTTCCGAGAAGTCCTCAGCGATCATGCGCGTCAGTACGTCTTCAAGATCACCAGGAGGCCACGGCACGACAAACTCGACAGGCTTTTCCGGATACTCGGCCTGAGCGGCCCCTGCGACAGCCGCCATTGCCAACGCCATTGCCGTCACGGATTTGGTGAATTTGGACATTTCTCTCTCTCTCCCTGTGATATGGTTCATATATTGAACCGATGTTGCAGAAAAAAGGTTGCCTTGTTAATTATCTTCTGTCAAACTCTTTTTGTCCCAGCCAACTTGAAAGGCCCTGAATGTCCTCCACCGCGAAAGCATTGACGCTTCTGTCCCACTTCTCAGCCACCCAGCCAGAGATTGGGCTGTCGCAGCTGTGCCGAATCGCAGGGCGGGACAAGGCCACGACCTACAGACACCTTCAGGCGCTTGAATCCGCTGGGTTTGTTGAGCAGAATCCAGCAACCAAACACTACCGCCTTGGCCCAGCCATGATGCAGTTAGCGCAGGTGCGCGAGGCGACCGTGCCGCGCAAGGATGGGGCAAAGCCCGCCTTGACCGCCTTGGCTGACGCAACCGGTGAAACCGCACATGTGACCGTTCTGTCGGGCCAGACGCTCTATGCTTTGTGCGAATGCGAAGCCCCCCATCACGGTATTCGAGCGGTTGTTGACCTGAACACCTTTCCGCTGCACGCGACCGCGTCCGGCCTGTGTGTCTTGGCGTTCGGTCCTGCGACACTGTTCGATGTGGCTATCGCGTCCTTGGAAGAATTTACAGAAAACACACCGACCACCGAAGCCGACCTCACAGCCTTAGTGGACACCGTCCGCAGCACCGGTTTCGGCCGCGCCAATCAAAGCTACGAGGCCGAAATTCAGGGTCTGTCAGCGCCGGTTTATGACCACAGCAGTCAATTGGCCGGTGCCGTCGCTGTGGCCTGTGTCGCCGCGCGGTTCACCCCCGACCTTGAACAGGCCATCAAATCAGAACTGGTGATCGCTGCCCGCGACATCACCCGCAATTGGGGCGGAGTTATCCCTGCCCAGATCGAAGCCGCATGGGCCGACGCACTCTCATATCCGAATGCAGTGGAACGCACGTCATGAAAGATTCAAACTTTCTAAAAGAAAATAACGCCCGTTTGATGTGGCACCCTATGACATCCCCCCAAGACAGCGCCGAAAACCCGCCCAAAATCATAACTGGCGCAGACGGCGTGTCTATCACCGACATTGACGGGCACCGCGTGGTCGATGGCGTGGGTGGCTTGTGGAACGTGAACCTTGGCTATTCTTGCCAACCCGTCAAAGACGCCGTCGCGCAGCAGCTGGACACCCTGCCCTATTACTCGACCTTCCGTGGCACCACGAACGATGTGTCGATTGAACTGTCTTATGAGTTGAGCGAGTTTTTCGCCCCCGATGGCCTTGGCCGTGCGTTCTTCACCTCTGGCGGGTCAGATTCGGTCGAAACCTCCCTGCGGCTGGCGCGGCAATACCACAAACTGCGTGGCGAGGCGGGCCGGACCAAGTTCCTGAGCCTCAAGAAAGGCTATCACGGCACGCATATCGGTGGTGCCTCTGTCAACGGCAACGCAAACTTCCGCACCGCCTATGAACCGCTTTTGCCTGGCTGTTTTCACATCCCCGCGCCCTACACTTACCGCAATCCGTTCAACGAAACTGACCCGGAAAAGCTCGCACAGCTGTGCCTTCAGGCGCTTGAGGATGAGATCGCGTTTCAAGGCGCAAACACAATCGCCGCAATGATCATGGAGCCGATCCTCGGCGCCGGTGGCGTCATCCCTCCCCACCACTCTTTCGCCCCCGCTGTGCAAGAGATCTGCAATCGCAACGGCATTCTTTTGATCACGGACGAGGTTATCACCGCTTACGGGCGCACGGGAGCATGGTCCGGCGCGCGGCTTTGGGGCATCCAGCCCGACATGATGGCCACGGCCAAGGCGATCACCAACGGCTATTTCCCCTTTGGTGCTGCAATGCTGGGCGAGCGGATGATCGAGGTCTTTGAAAATAACCCCAACGCCAAAATCGGCCACGGTTACACCTATTCTGGTCACCCCGTCGGGGCCGCCGCAGCACTGGCCTGTCTGGCGGAAACCAAACGCCTGAATGTGATCGACAACGCCGCTACGCGCGGTACGCAGCTTTATGAGGGCTGCAAGGCGTTGATGGAAAAACACGACATCATTGGCGATGTACGCGGGGGCCATGGCCTGATGACCGCCATGGAAATGGTTAGCGACCGAGCCACCAAGAAACCCATCGATGCGGGAACTGCCCAGACTGTTCAAGAGGTTGCCTACCAAAACGGCGCCATGGTCCGCGTGTCCGGCCCCAACCTGATCCTGTCGCCGCCTTTGGTTCTGTCCGAGGCTGACGCCACCACAATTCTGACCGCGCTCGACGCCGGTTTCGCCGCTGTCTGAAAGGCCCTGACATGACCGAAAATTACGTGGCCCTGCTGGGCACAAAGGGCGGCCCCGCCATTCGGCCGGGCTCTTCAATGCCAACATCAAATCTGTTTGTGCTGAATGGTCATCAGATTGTCGTGGATTGCGCGCTCGGCGTAACCAGAGGACTGATTGATCAGGGCATGCAACTACACGACCTGTCACTGATCTTCATCACGCATCTGCACTCGGATCACTATCTGGAGCTGGGGCCCCTGCTACATACCGCATGGACCGCCGGTCTGAAAACCCACGTCGATATCTACGGCCCCGACGGCATTGATGTGTATTGGGATGGGTTTCTTGCCTCCACGAAGGCTGACATTGATCTCCGGATCGAAGACGAAGGCCGTCCCGACCTGCGCGAACTTATCTCCATACATGTGATCGACACAGGCCACGTCATGGATCTAGGTGCCGTATCCGTATCGGCCATTCGGACCGAACACCCTCCGCTGACTGAAACTTTTGCTCTGTCGTTCAGAACAACTGACACGCATGTTGTCTTCTCCGGCGACACCGCACGGCTCGAAGCGCTTGAAGATTTCGCACGCGGGGCTGACCTGCTGATCCACGAGGCGATGCTGGAGTCCGCCCTGCCCGCCCTCATGGCCCGGATTGGCAACGGGTCTGACAAACTGATGGAGCACTGGTTGCGCGCGCATACCTTCGCTCACGACGCTGCGATCACCGCGACCAACGCGGGCGTGGCCCGGCTGGCCCTGTCGCATCTGATCCCATCCGATGACCCGACCTATGGCCCCGATGATTGGCGCGCCGCCTGCGCGGATCACTACGATGGCGAGCTGATCGTCGGCCATGACGGCATCCGCATCAACCTATGACGCGCACAACCGAACAACTCATCGTCGATCGCGCACGGTTGATGGGGCCGAACGTGTCAACGTTCTACGATGACCCGCTGCATTTGGTGAAAGGCGAAAATGTTTGGCTCTGGGACGCCGACGGGCGCAGATATCTCGATTGCTACAACAATGTGCCTCACGTGGGGCACTGCAACCCCCGCGTGGTTGAGGCAATCTGCCGCCAGGCCAGCACGCTCAATACCCACACGCGCTACCTGCACGACGGCATACTGTCCTATATCGAACGGCTCACCGCAACGATGGCCGCAAGCCTTGATACCGCCATCCTGACCTGCACAGGGTCCGAAGCAAACGACATCGCCTTGCGCATGGCCGAGGCGGTGACCGGCAGACGCGGGATCATCGCGACAGACGCGACCTACCATGGCAACACGTCGCTGGTCAGTCAGCTCAGCCAATCCAACCTACCCACGGTCGGCTTTGGCCTTTGCCAATACTTCCGTTTTGTCGATGCCCCCGACAGCTACCGCCAGCCAGACCCAGATGGCATGGGTTTTGCCGCAAGAGTGGCCGACCAAATCACAGCGCTTGAGGAAGACGGCACCGGCTTTGCCGCCCTCGTCGTCTGCCCCTACTTCTTGAACGAAGGCTTCCCCGACAATCCTGACGGCTGGCTGAAACCCGTAGCCGATGTCGTGCGCCGCGCGGGAGGGCTTTTGATCTGTGACGAAGTGCAATCCGGCTTTGGCCGCACGGGCACCCATATGTGGGCCCATGAGAAGATGGGCGTTGTGCCCGATGTAATGGTGCTGGGCAAACCCATGGCCAATGGGCATCCGGTGGGCGGCGTGGTCGCGACTGGCGAAGTCGTTGCAGCCTTTCGCAAGGGATACCGCTATTTCAATACGTTCGGGGGCAACCCGGTGTCCTGTGCGGCGGCCATGGCCGTTTTGGAGGAAATTGAGGACAAGAGCCTTGTCGCCAACGCCAATACTGTCGGCACCTACGCCCGCGAGCGGATGCACACTCTAGCCCAACGCCATGAAGCAATCGGCGAAGTGCGCGGCTCAGGGCTTATCTTCGGTGCGGAGATGGTCCTGGACCGCGCAAGCAAAGCGCCGGCGACTGAGTTCACTGACCGCGTCATCAACGCCCTGCGTCATCGCGGGATTATCCTGTCCAAACTGGGGCGCCATAAAAACACGCTCAAGATTCGCCCACCGATGCCGTTTTCCAAGGAAAACGCGGATTTGTTGTTTGACACACTGGACGCGGTTCTGACGGACACACCGCTGCACCCATGAACGCGGCGATGAGAGCCCTCCCCCTTTGGGGACTGGAAAAGGCAAACATCACACTGATCGCCACGCGTGAAAACACGGTCTACCGTGTCGATCACGGGCCTGACCGCTACGCCCTGCGGCTGCACCGTCAAGGCTACCGGACAAACAGCGAATTGGCCGCTGAACTAGACTGGATGGCCATGATGGACCGCGCAGGTCTGTCCGTACCCGCCCCGATTGCCAGCTTTGATGGTCCGTTCCTGCAAATCGTCGATGGGGTCCAGGTGGATGTGCTGACATGGCTGGAGGGCGAAACCCTCGATGCGGCCTTGCCCGACATGGATGCGGCAATGCATGCACATGTGTTCCACCAACTGGGTCAGGACATGGCGCGGATGCACACTGCGATTGATGCATGGCCCGAGGCCAACTCTTGTGACCGCCCAGCATGGGATCTAGATGGCCTGCTGGGCAATGCACCGCTTTGGGATCGGTTCTGGGACAACCCCGCGCTGTCGCAGGACCAGAAGGCGCAAATGCTGGTATTCCGCAGAACCGCCGCCGATGACCTCGCCACTCTTGCGCCTACCGTCGATTACGGGCTGATCCACGCGGACCTTGTTCCTGCGAATGTCATGATGTCCGGCGACACGCTACATTTCATCGACTTCGACGATGGCGGCTTTGGGTTTCGTCTGTTCGAGGTGGCGACTGCCCTACTCAATCGCCGCGCAGCCCCCGAATATCCAATGTTGCGCATGGCCTTGATCGATGGATACACCGCCGTGCGCCCTCTCGACACAACGCATCTTCCACTGTTCCTCGCCCTGCGTGCAGCCACCTATGTCGGCTGGAACATCGCCCGCGCGGCCGAGGACCAAACCCGCGCGCGCAACGCCCGGTTCATTGCCCAGGCCGAACACTTGGTCACGGACTACCTGGCTATTCGCTAACCGCTTGTTCAAAGAAGGCCGCAGCGCTTTCGGCATAAGCCGCATTGTCATCTTGCCCCGCCAAAGTGGCTTTCGCCGACGCCACAACATCCTCTCCCAAAACGGCCCCGTATTCAGCCAACAGGGCCGCAAAGAACGCTGGCGTCATCTCAGGATGATTCTGGGTGGTGTAAACGCGCTTGCCGATCACAAACCCTGCGCAGGGCACCCCCTTAGCCTTCGCAACGATTTGCGCCTCGTCCGGCAATGCCGTGACTTGCTCCTTGTGGGCCGCAAACTGGCGATAGCTGCCACCCAACCCCTTCATCCATGGCTGAGGGGTCGTCACCTCGCTGCGCTCCAACCCGAAACTCCACCCGTGTGGATTGTCTTCAACAGCTCCCCCCAAAGCTACAGCAATCGCCTGATGGCCGTAGCAGGCCCCGAACATTGGCAAATCCGTGCCGCGGATCAAATCCATCAACCGCGCAACCCATGGATCAGTGTCACGGACTGATGCAGGACTACCCGTGATGATGATCCCATCAAAAGGCGCAAGGCTGCTTGGGAATTCATTCAGATGCACGCGGAAAGCGGTGCACGCCCAATCCCGACGCGCACCCTGCACCATCGCCCTGAACTTCTCGGCGTCGAAGGGATGTTGGTGGGCAAAGTCGGACAGATCCGTGTTGGTCACAAGAATGGCCAGATGCATCTCAGGTTCCGTTTGACAGTTGAGGAGTTATCGCTTTGTATATTACACATGTTAATTAATGCCAAGCAGGAGGCGTTGAGGCATGTCCATGTGGGCTCCGACAGATGACGGTCACGCCGATATCGTGAGCCACGACACCTATGCGAACGGCGTGCCGCACAACTCCTTCGCCCGCCTGCGCCGCGATGATCCGGTGCATTGGACCGAATGGGATGGCGGTGAACCGTTCTGGTCTATCACCCGCAACGCCGATATCACCGCGATGAACGGAAACGCGCGCGTCTTTTCCTCTGCCCAAGGCATCCGGATTGAAGATCAAACCCGCGAAGAATACCTCGCCCGCCGCACGTTTCAGGAAACCGATGCGCCCGAGCATATGCAAACGCGCATGAAGGTATTCAAAGCCTTCGCTAAAACCTCTGTCGCCAGTTTCGCCCAAGACATCGCAGAGCTGACCGGCCCGATCCTTGATAAGGCGCTGGAACAAGGCACCTTCAACGCCACCCGCGAAATCGCCCGAGAACTGCCCATGCGCATGCTGGGTCGTATCATGGGCCTGCCCGAAAGCGATCTGGAATGGCTGGTGGAAAAGGGCGATGCCCTTATGGCCAATACAGACCCTGATTTCACCGATCATGTCGTCGATAAACTGACGACGGATGAATTCCGCCTGATGCCCTTTAACTCGCCCGCCGGGGCCGAACTCTATGCCTACGCCAAGGACCTGATGGACCACAAAGCGCGGGTCGGTGACACGGACGGCATCCTCCACATGATCCTGAAACCCGCCAAGGATGGCTCAGTCATTTCCGAGGATGAGTTTCGCAATTTCTTTTGCCTGCTGGTCGCGGCTGGCAACGACACAACCCGCTATTCCATCGCGGCAGGTATTCATGCCATGGCTGAAAAGCCGGAATTGCTGCTCCAGATGCAAACGCAGGATGTGTGGGACACTATGGCTGATGAGATCATCCGCTGGGCAACCCCCGCCACCTATTTCCGCCGCACCTGTACCGAGAACACCGAAGTGCATGGCAAGACCATCCGGGCGGGCGACAAAGTGGTCTACTGGTGGGCTTCGGCCAACCGCGACCCAGACGCCATCAAGGACCCGTTCACCGTTGATCTGACCCGCGCCCAGAACCACCACCTGTCGTTTGGCCAGCATGGCCCCCACGTTTGTCTGGGCATGCATCTGGCGCGACTGGAGGTGCGGATCCTGTTTCAAGAACTCAGCCGACGGCTCAAATCCATCGAACCCACGGGTGACGTCCAATTCCTGAGGTCCAACTTCGTGGGCGGGATCAAACACCTCCCTGTCACCGTTCAGCTATAAGGACATCCCATGGCCAACCGTCTTCGCGCCCTCTTTTGTGACCACCTGAGCATGATGCGCGGCAAGTACCTGCCCGCCAGCAAAATCGGCAACGACAGCAGCCGCTTTGCCCAAGCGCTCTTTGCCGTCCATTATGATCGTGACTTGCTGCTGCATGCGCCAGGCGCGCGGGTGCGGGACGGGTGCCCAGATATGGAGCTGCGCTGGCAAGCGAGTGACATCCGCGACAGCTGGGAAGGGGACGACAAGATCGTGATCGGTGATCTCTACGCCGCTGACGGGACGCCCCTGCCCCTATGTCCTCGTGGTGCCCTGAAACGCGCCGTGGCCGACTGGGAAGCCATGGGCCACACACCCAAAGTGGGGATCGAGCTTGAGGCCTTTGCCCTGCAACAGGACGAGGATGGCAAATGGGTGCCCTACGACACGCCGGGTGCAATCGTCTACGGCACCGGCCCCTTCGCAGATCCACTAGGGTTCAACGACCAGATTTGGGAGATGGCAGATAAACTGGGCTTCCGCCTCGACCTGATCACCAGCGAATACGACACGCCGCAGTTTGAATACACGCTGTCCTTTGATGATGCGCTCAATGCCGTCGATGACATCGTCCTGTTCCGCCTGATGGCCCGCGAAATAGCCTTTGAACACGGCATCTTGCTGACGTTCCTACCCAAACCATTGGCCGAGGCAGGCGGTTCGGGTATGCACATCAACTTCTCCTTCGCCGATGCTGATGGGAACAACGCGATCACGTCGGACACGGGCGAGCTGAACGACCTTGCCGCAGGCTGCGTCGCGGGGATGTTGCATCACCACAAAGGGCTGGCGGGTCTCATCGCTCCGACGGTCAATTCCTACGAACGCCTGCAACCGGGTGCGCTGGCGGGGTATTGGCAAAACTGGGCCCATGACCACCGCAACGTCTCCGTGCGCACGAGCACTGCAGGCGCCAAGGCCCGTCTGGAACACCGCATGGCCGACGCCAGTGCCAACCCCTATACGGCGACGGCCGCAGTCCTACAAGCCGCGCGGCTTGGGGTGGTCAGCGGCCATAGCTTACCTGCCATGGAAACGGGCGACGGGTTTGAAATGACGGACGCAAAGAACGGCGTCGGTGCTGATCTTGGGGGTGCCATTGCAGACCTAGAGGCAGATGCTGCATTGGCGGAAGCTATCGGCGAAGGCCTGGTCGCCAACCATGTGCATATGAAGACGTCCGAGGTGGAAAAAACAGCTGATCTGAAAGATCAAGATCTTCGAGACTTTTACCTCCATTTTGTTTGACTTGCTTTGAGAGGCAATCGCCTTCACGGCTCTTTACCGCCATGCTGATGGCGCCATACATCGCTCGCAAGAGTTGGTAGGTGGATTCAGCGGCCACAGCAAAAGCACAGTTTCCGCCGGTAGTACTTTTCGCTGCGGTCGCAAAAGAAACAAAGCGGACCTCAGGTTGCAGAACCCGGACGGCCGTTTCGTCCCGCAAATCGGAAGTTCGCAAAAACATATCAAAACATAGAATAGGTCTGAAAAGGCGTCTTCAAGCGCCTTTGAAACCGGTTGCCACCACGAATTTTTCGGAACTGTCAGATCGGGATGCAGGTGGCTTTACATTCGCGACTTTGGTGAAACGCTGCTTCAACAGTTTCTGCAAGTCGCCCTCTGCCCCCCCGGCCAAAACTTTTGCCACAAACGTGCCACCCTCGCTGAGAACATCAAAGGCAAAATAGGCCGCAGCCTCGCATAACGCGATGATACGCAAATGATCGGTTTGTTTGTGGCCAGAGGCAGAGGCCGCCATATCCGACATCACGACATCGGCCGTGCCCCCCAGCCACTCCTTCACTTTGACGTCGGCGTCGTCTTCCATGAAATCCTGCTGGTAAATTTCGGCCCCGGCAATCGGTTCAACCTCTTGCAGGTCGATGCCCAGCACGAATCCCTGCGCCTTGCCCTTCTTTTCGCCCAGCGCATTGGCGCGCTTGACAGCAACCTGACACCAGCCACCGGGTGCGCACCCCAGATCGACAATCCGGGCGCCAGGCACCAGGAACCGGTATTTGTCATCCAGTTCCAATATCTTATAGGCCGCCCTTCCCCGATAGCCATCCGCTTTGGCACGTTTGACATAAGGGTCATTCAACTGACGTTGCAGCCACTGGGTGGAACTCAGCTTGCGGCCGCGCGCTGTTTTGACCTTGACGGTCAGATCACGATAACCGCGCCCGGATGTGTTCTTTGTTGGTTTCTTGGCCATGACCCTGCCTTTGACCTAAAATGGTGCGTCTTCCAAGACCCCATCCGCCGACATCTGCGCATAAAGCAGACCTTCGCGCAGGCCGCGATCCGCGACAGAGAGCCGATCAGTGGGCCAAAGCCGCATCAATGCCTGCAAAATGGCCGAACCCGACATGATCAATGCCTGCCGGTCCTTGCCGATACGCGGGTCGGCACGGCGCCCCACAGGGCCAAGCGCCAGATAATCACGAATAACGGTATCAATCTGATCAGACGTCATGCGTAGCCCATCCACCTTGGTGCGGTCATAACGTTTCAGGCCCAAATAGCTGGCGGCGACAGTTGTCACCGTCCCGCTGGTCCCGATAATCTGAAACCCTTCGCGATCCTGTGCGGCGGCATAGGGTGCGAACTCTTCCAGGTTTTCTTCAAAAAACCAACTCATCAAGGCAAAGCGCGCCGCATCGTCTTCAACATCCGAAAACTGGTCTCGGAGCGTGGCCACACCCAAAGGCACCGAAATCCAGTCGACAACCTTAGCAGCGGCAAATGGACCCGGGTCAGATTTGAAACCGGCATGCAGGCGCATGATTGCGCGGGGGCGTTCGCGTTTGGGGACATTGGTCAAATCAATCCAGACCAGTTCGGTTGAACCGCCCCCAATATCAACGACCAGCAATTGTTCGGTATTCACGCTGACCAGCGGCGCGCAGGAAATCACCGCCAGACGGGCCTCCTCCTCGGGCTTGATAATCTCAAGCGTCATGCCAGTTTCGCGGCGCACTTGCGCGATGAAATTATCACCATTCAAAGCCCGGCGGCAGGCTTCGGTCGCCACAAGACGCATGCGTTGCACACCGTGACGCTTCAGTTTTTCACGGCAGATGCGCATGGCCGAAATCGTGCGGTTCATCGACGACCGGGACAAACGACCAGTGTTTTCAAGCCCATGCCCCAGTTGGACGGACTTGGAAAAACTATCGACAACGTGGAACTGACTGCCCTTGGGTTGGGCAATCAGCATCCGACAGCTATTTGTGCCCAGATCCAGTGCTGCATAAAGCTGCGCCAGATCAGGCGGAGTTGGCGCGGGGGTTTCGACCGCTTTTGGGAACGCGCCCGCACCTTTGGGACGCTTGGGCGCCATATCATACGCCCTCCATTTCGAGTTACCTCTAAGCTAGGGCGCAAAGGGGCATCGCGCAAGCCTCCGCATGGCCATAGTGAATGATGCACATGTCGGACATGAAGATATTGAGAGGTGGCGCAACTGGCCCCCTCCACGACAACCCGTTAGCATTAGCACCGTCGCGGAACGCTTATCTCATGTCGAAATTCAGCCTTCTTGCGCCGAATCCGGTGCTAGAACGGCACAAAGGCTCCGAGGGAGGGAATCAAATGCCCGATGTCACAATCGTCTACTGGCGCGACATGCCCGCGCAAGTCATCGTGGGCCGTGGCCGCAAGGGCGCAAAAATGCCCCTGCCCGAACGGTTTGAACAGGCCATTGATAGGGCTGCCATGAAATCGGGCGCCGCTGAATCGGATGACTACATGGCCGGCTTCCGCAAGGCTGATCCCTATAGTGTTGATGGTGATGCCGATAGCGTCGCAGCCGCCGAAGCTGCCCGTATCGATGCCGAATACGATCAGGATCGTATCAAAACACTCATCGCAAATGATGGCTGGGCTTGACCAGACCACCCTTTTATCCCACCCGCCTGACGGAGCTTGCCATGTCCCTGCTACCTTTTCTAAAGCGCAAAGAGGCCGATGAAAACGGGTTCAACCCCGAAGTCGAATCCTTCTTGCAGGACTACTCGATCGAGGTCATGCCCCGCACCGCCGAGAAGGTCGAGGATTTCCGCGCGTTACTGCCCAAGGGCACTCGGGTCTACATCGCTCATATCGAAGGCACGCCCATCGAAGACATGGTTGCCACAGCTAAGCGTCTTGCTGATGACGGTTTTCAGGTCATGCCGCATTTTCCGGCACGCATCATCAAGGACAAGACCACACTGGCTGAATGGATTGCGCAATATCAAGGTGAAGCGGGCGTTGAGCAGGCTTTGCTGCTTGCAGGCGGTGTCGCCAAACCTCACGGGGATTTCCATAGCTCCATGCAAATGATGGAAACTGGACTTTTCGGGGATTTCAAACGCTTGCACGTAGCCGGTCATCCGGAAGGCAACCGCGATATCGACGCCGATGGCAGCGACAAGAACGTCATGGATGCGCTGCGCTGGAAACAGACATTCAGCGAAACAAGCAACGCACAAATGGCGCTCGCCACCCAATTCGCGTTTGAGGCTGACCCGATCATCGCATGGGCAGATGCCCTGCGCAATGAAGGCATCACCATTCCGATCCATATCGGCATCGCAGGCCCGGCAAAGCTGCAAACCTTGATCAAATTCGCTATCGCATGTGGCGTCGGCCCATCGCTGAAAGTGCTGCAAAAACGGGCGATGGACGTCACCAAGCTTTTGTTGCCATACGAGCCGACCGATGTGTTGACAGCGCTGGCCGCACACAAGGCTACAAACCCCGATTTCAACATTGAACGGGTTCATTTCTTCCCACTTGGCGGCATCAAAACCAACGCCAACTGGGCGATCGCCAATGGCGGCGCATCCGCCGTCCCAGCCTCTCAATCCTAAGGATCAACATTTATGACACGCACCATTGTCGAATCCAAAACGAAGACTGCCGTCATTGGCTTCGATGAACCGTTTTGTGTAATCGGCGAACGGATCAATCCGACCGGGCGCAAGATCCTCGCAGCAGAGCTTGAGGCAGGCGATTTCAGCCGGGTCGAGGCGGACGCCATCGCACAGGTCGCCGCAGGCGCGAATGTGCTTGATGTGAATTCCGGTGCAGTTTTCACCAACAAGATGGCCGAAGATCCTCGTTACGCGGATAACAACTTCGTCGAACCGCCGCTGATGACCGAACTGATCAATCGGGTGCAAGCTGTTGTCGATGTTCCGCTTTGCATCGACAGCTCTGTCCCCGGCGCACTGGAAAACGGGCTGGCAGCTGCCGAAGGTCGTCCCCTTCTGAACTCTGTCACCGGTGAGGAGGAACGGCTAGAGCTCGTCCTGCCGCTGGTCAAGAAATACAATGTGCCGGTTGTGGCGATCTCAAACGACGACACCGGCATCTCTGAAGACCCTGATGTACGCTTTGCCGTCGCCAAGAAAATCGTTGAACGGGCTGCCGATTTCGGGATTCCCGCGCATGACATCGTCGTCGACCCGCTGGTGATGCCAATTGGGGCAATGGGAACGGCTGGTTTGCAGGTGTTCGCCCTCGTCCGCCGTCTGCGCGAGGAATTGGGTGTGAACACCACCTGCGGTGCGTCCAATATCAGCTTTGGCCTGCCAAACCGGCATGGGATCAACAATGCGTTCCTGCCAATGGCCATGACGGCTGGGATGACATCGGCCATCATGAACCCGGTCGCCCTGCCCATCGGACCCAAGAAAATTGCCGAAAAGAAGGCAGAAATTGAGGCCGCCGGAATCATCCTGCCCGAAGGGATTGATGATGAAACATTCGTTACGCTGTTTGGTCTGGGATCGACGAAACCACGTGCTGGCAAGGAAATGGAAGCGATCCGTGCGGCCAATTTCCTGACCGATAATGATGCCGCTGGCGGCGAATGGATCAAGTTCAACCGGGCACCAACCAAACCTGGCGAAGGCCGGGCACGGACTGGACGACGGCGGCGCGCCTAGACCAGGCGCAAAGCCTCATCCCGGGGCGACGGGCCAAGCGTCAGGCGAAACATGGCGCCTTTGGCAGCAATGGTCAGTGAAGTGCGCACGCGTGGTTTCATGCCGCGTACGTTTTTCTTTGCAGCAAGAAGTGGCAGGGTCGCCAATGGACGCGTGCGCCGGGTGGCATATGAAATCGTGGATGTCATCATCGGCACCGAGCTCCTCTCACCGCGCGCAGTTAAATTCCTTGGAGAGGCAAGCCCAAACGGGTAAAACAGAACACTTGCTCACGGGAATGCCCCCTCTATCGTGAACAATGGTGGTGGATTGGAGCACATTTGTGACGGACCTAAGGTAAGTTTCTGCCGATCTTCGCGCGGAATGAGGCGGGATCAGCCCAAAATAAGGCACAAACCCCAGCATCGTCGACAACCTGTGCTTGCCTTTCCCTGCCCTTAGGTCACCATAGGGTATCGCAAACTGATGGGGTTCAAGATGACTATTCGCTTATTACGACTTTCATGTCTGGCCGCACTCGCGCTCGGATCATCCGCTTTCGCCCAACAGGCAGCAGATGCCGTCGCACCAGAGGATGACACAGCGATCGCAACCGCGTTTGAAGGGCTGTCAGAGGCGGCACAGGCCGCGCTAAGCAGCAAGAACGAAGGCGCACCCACAACTGCAGACGACTGGATGGTTGCTGCTGCAAACCCCTTGGCCGTAGAAGCCGGTGCCGATGTTCTGCGGGCCGGTGGCACGGCGGCTGATGCGATGGTCGCGGTGCAAGCCGTCCTAGGACTGGTGGAACCGCAATCATCCGGCCTTGGCGGCGGCGCATTTCTGGTCTGGTATGATGCAGCAACCGGTGAAATGACCACATTGGATGGGCGCGAAACAGCGCCGCTGGCCGTCACCCCCACCGTGTTTCAGGACGAAAACGGTGAAAGGCTGGGCTTTTTTGATGCGGTTGTCGGCGGCTTATCCGTCGGAACACCCGGAACGCCCAAATTGATGGAAGACGCGCATCGCCGCTGGGGGCGATCCAATTGGGCCGCGCTTCTGAAACCGGCGATCACGCTTGCCGAAGATGGGTTCATCGTCTCACCTCGAATGGCCAGCTCCATCGCCAATGACAGCGACAGGCTGCAACGTTTCACAACCACCGCAGATTACTTCTTTCCGGGTGGGACAGCGCTGGCGGCGGGCGATACGCTGAAAAACCCAGACTACGCCGATACGCTGCGCCAAATTGCTGCGCGCGGTACGGACGCATTCTATACCGGCCACATCGCCGAAGATATCGTTGCCACGGTGCGCAACGCCGAAGGCAACCCCGGCCTGCTGTCCGCAATTGATCTGGCGCTTTATGACGTGGTCGAACGCGCGCCGGTTTGCGTGGCCTATCTAACCTATGAGGTTTGCGGGATGGGGCCACCTTCGTCGGGCGCGCTGACCGTTGGGCAAATCCTGGGGATGGTCAACAATCTCGATGTTTCGGACCCATCTTCTGCTGACACATGGCGGTTGATCGGTGATGCATCACGATTGGCCTTTGCAGACCGGGGTCGTTACATGGCCGATAGCGATTTCGTGCCAATGCCGACTGCGGGTCTGGTCGATCCAGCCTATCTGGAAGAACGGGCCGGGCTAATCGCCGGTGACCGGACCGATGGGTTCGGCGCATTGGAAAGCGTATCGCCGGGCAATCCAACCTGGGATCATGCGCAGCTATGGGGCGATGACGTCAGCATCGAATTTCCATCGACCTCGCATATCTCCATCGTGGATAACTACGGAAACGCGCTTTCGATGACGACGACGATTGAAAACGGCTTCGGCTCACGGCTCTTCGTGCGTGGGTTCCTGTTGAACAACGAACTGACGGATTTCTCATTCTCGACGCATAATGATGGCTTCCCCATCGCGAACCGGATTGAGCCGGGCAAACGTCCGCGTTCATCCATGTCGCCGACTATCGTGACCGAGGATGGGGCACCGGTTCTGGTGATCGGCAGCCCGGGCGGCAGCCGGATCATCGGCTATGTGGCCAAGACGATCATCGCGCATCTGGAATGGGGCATGGACGTACAACAAGCCGTTGCTATGCCGCATCTGGTCAACCGGTTCGGCACCTACGATATCGAGGAGGGCACCGATATCACATCGCTTGAGGCACCGCTGACAGACCTCGGATACGAGGTGAACATCCGCGGGCTGAACTCCGGGCTGCACGCCATCGCCATTGGCGATGGGCTGCAAGGCGGGGCTGATCCAAGGCGCGAAGGGATCGCATTGGGGGAATAGTCAAATGTGGGGGTGGGCTTTGTAGCCCACCCATCGCATCGACGCCAGTTATAGCGTTTGACGAAGTACCTGAGACATCACGTATCACCCAACGCTTTGAAATCTTTGATTTCAGGTAGCGTTAGGTGATTGCGGGTTTTCGCATGACGCTTTAACGTCCTTTAAACAACCCGCCCAGAATGCCGCGCACAAGACGGCGGCCCTTGGCCCCGGTCAACTCCTTGGCAATGGCAGAGGCAAGCTGCCCACCGAACCCCTTTGATGAGGATCGGGATGAACGGCGGGATGTGGACCGGCCCGTCTGGCGGCCGTCATAGCGGCGGGCAGCCTTGAACTCACGCTCCTTGGCTTCCAGCGCTTCCTCCTCGACCTCCGCCTTTTCGGCGGCGGCGGCGGCATCCTCTGCCCGTTTGGTCAGGATTTCATGGGCACTCTTGCGGTCGACAGCCGTATCATATTTCCCGGCCATGTCAGACGCTTGCATGATCGCCTTGCGTTCCTGCACCGTGATCGGCCCCAGCTGCGACGATGGCGGGCGGATCAGCGTCCGCTCTACGATCATCGGGATGCCCTTCGCATCTAGGAAAGAGGTCACCGCCTCCCCTGTTCCGACTTCCTGAATCGCTGTTGCCGTGTCGAAACCCGGATTGTCGCGGTAAGTCTCAGCAGCTGTTTTCAGCTCTTTGCGATCCTTGGCAGTGAACGCACGCAACGCATGTTGCACGCGATTGCCAAGCTGGCCCAGAACGTCATCCGGCACATCGCCGGGATTTTGCGTGACAAAATAGACGCCCACACCTTTGGATCGGATCAGACGGGCAACCTGTTCGACCTTTTCGACCAGAGCCTTGGGGGCATCATCAAACAGCAGATGGGCCTCATCAAAAAAGAACACCAGCTTGGGCTTGTCAGGGTTACCCACCTCGGGCAGTTCTTCAAACAGCTCTGACAAAAGCCACAAAAGGAACGTCGCATAAAGCCGTGGACTCCCCATCAACTGATCGGCAGCCAGAATGTTGATTTCACCCCGCCCGTCGCGGGTCCGCATCATGTCCGCAAGGTTCAAGGCAGGTTCACCAAACAAAGACGCGCCACCTTGGTTTTCCAAGACCAGCAATTGTCGCTGGATAGCCCCGACAGAGGATGCGGCGACATTGCCGAACCGCAATGACAAATCCTTGGCATTCTGACCAACCCAAACCAGCAAAGCCTGCAAGTCCTTGAGGTCCAACAGTGGCAGGCCTTCCTCATCAGCAACGCGAAATGCGACGTTCAGCACACCTTCCTGCACATCGGTCAGTTCCATCAGCCGGGCAAGCAACAATGGGCCCATCTCGGCCACGGTTGCCCGAATGGGATGCCCCTGCTCACCAAAAAGATCCCAGAACGTGACCGGGAAACTGTCATATTGAAGATCAAGCCCGATGGTGTTGGTGCGTTTGATGAAGGCGTCGTGCAGTTTGAAATCGGACGATCCGGAAACAGCCAACCCTGACAAATCACCCTTCACGTCAGACAGGAAAACCGGCACACCCGCAGCTGAAAACCCTTCCGCCATGATTTGCAACGTAACAGTCTTGCCGGTGCCGGTGGCACCCGCAACCAATCCATGGCGATTGGCCTTGTCCAGTAGCAGAACCTGTGGGTCGGCGTAGCCATCCCCGCCACCGCCGATGAAGATGTGATCTGTCATAATGCTCGTCCCTTCACATATTTATTAAAATCAAAATACATTCTTAACTATTTCGTGCCAGTCTAAACGGGCTGAAACGGCTCATTGGGTCGGATTGGTATATTTCCTCCCTGTTGGACTTGCCGTGCCCCCGGGCACGGCTTTTTTTACCCGCGTCATTGTGATCATTTCGCCCAGATTTCCGGTTGACGGGCAGAAACGCATTGCGTAGCTTCTTGCCAAATAGTCGGCCAAGTCCGGCAGGGAGAAATGAGAAAGGGTCCAATCGTGGCCCTTTTTCTATGTTTGACAGCTGCGCGGTTGATCGCCACAGCCTCTGTTTTTGACGCTGACAGTCCGTAATTGCCGTGTTAAATCGCATCTCAACAACGCAAGGGAACACACATATGCGCTCTACGATCACGTCCATTTTTCTTGCCGCTCTTCTGACACAGGCAGGGCCTGTCTTTGCTCAGGAAACCGAAAGCGACGATCAGGCTGAAGCCACGCAAGAAGAAGCCCAGCAAGAGGACGCAACCCCAGATGATCTGAACCTGGGCGAACCGGTGGGGCCAGTTGTGGGCGAACCATACGTGCTGCAGGAATTTGGTGATTGGCAGATGCGCTGCGTGAAAGCGCCCGAAGGTCAACGGGACCCTTGCAACCTCTACCAACTTCTCGAAGACGGGGCCGGTAACCAAGTGGCTGAGGTTAATCTTTTCCGCCTGCCCGAAGGATCACGGGCCGCCGCTGGCGCGACCGTCGTTGTACCCCTTGAAACATTGCTAACTCAGCAACTGACCCTGTCCGTCGATGGGACAAATGCACGCCGCTATCCATTCACATTCTGTAACGCTGCAGGCTGCGTTGCCCGGATCGGCTTTACCCAGGCCGAGGTTGATCAATTCAAGCGCGGCGCAAACGCGCAAATCCGCCTTGTGCCTGCCGCAGCACCTGATGAAGAGGTCCTGTTGTCGATGTCGCTATCTGGCTTCACAGCCGGTTTCGACGGTGTGGTAACCCCACAGCAGTAACGACCAAGTGAAAAACGTCCTCGCAACAAATGCGGGGACGTCAATGCTTGCGCAAGGCAAGCACTGCATTCAAGCCGCCAAAGGCAAAGGCGTTTGACAGGGCAACATCAACCTGCGCATCCCGCGCAACATTTGGCACAACATCAATGGCACATTCGGGGTCCGGTTCTTCATAACCAATCGTGGGTGCTACAACCCCGTCACGCAACGCCATGATGCAAGCCAAAAGCTCTACCGCACCGGTGCCACCGATCAGGTGACCATGCATCGACTTGGTCGATGACATCATCAGACGGTCAGCATGCGCACCAAACACCGTCGCAACCGCCGCACATTCTGTTTTGTCATTGGCCGCCGTGCCCGTGCCATGTGCATTGATGTAACCCACATCTTCCTTGGCCAGCCCGGCATCCTTCAATGCCCCTTCAATTGCGCGGGCCGCCCCCTGCTTTGACGGGGTGACAATGTCAGATGCGTCAGACGACATCGCAAACCCGATCACCTCACACAGTATGTCGGCGCCACGTGCCTTTGCGTGATCAAGCTCCTCGAACACGAAGACACCTGCACCTTCGCCCTGCACCATCCCGTTGCGGGTGGCCGAAAACGGGCGGCAGGCATCCTTTGACATCACGCGCAAGCCTTCCCAGGCCTTGATGCCACCAAAACACAGCATCGCTTCGGATCCGCCGGTCACCATGACCTTTGCCATGCCACAACGGATCATGTTGAACGCCTGCCCCATGGCATGGTTTGACGATGCGCAGGCGGTGGCAACAGTGAAGGATGGGCCACGTAAATTCCATTCGATCGAAACATGGCTGGCCGCGGCATTATTCATCAGCTTTGGCACGATAAAGGGGTGAACCCGGTTCTTGCCCTCTTCATAGACGGCGCGATAGTTTTCGTCCTGCGTGTTCAACCCACCGCCAGAGGTTCCCAACACGACGCCAGATTGATCAGCAAGGGCACCGGTGAAGGTCAGGCCGGACTGGTCAACCGCCTCGCGGGCGGCAAGCAAGGTGAACTGGGTAAACCGGTCATAAAGCGCGATCTGCTGACGGTTGAAATGCTGGGTTTCGTCATAGCCTTTGATCTGGCCGCCAATCTGAATGGAAAGCCGGTGTGAATCCGTAATCTCCAACGGGCCAATGCCACAGCGTCCTTCCCGCATTGCAGCAAAGGTCGTGGCCAGATCGGTCCCCAAAGGATTAATCGTTCCGGCACCTGTAATGACGACACGGGCCATCTATTTTCCCTGCTCAGCCTTTAGTGCATCAACAGCCGCAATAATGGACGCAACGGATGATATATCGAACTCCGTGGCACTCGGATCGTTCGCGTTAAACGGCACCGAAATGTCGAAACGCTCTTCAATCGCGAAAATAGCCTCAACCAAAGCCATGCTATCAACGCCCAGATGTTCCAGCGTATGTTCCGGTTTGACATCTTCAGGTTCCAGCATGGCCTGCTCGGCGATGATGGCAATGACCTGTTCCTGTGTGCTCATCTTTGTCTGGTCCGTATTGCTTCAAAGGTGACCTAATCACTCTGAACGGTATTTGAAACAGTCTCTTAACTCTTACCGATGCGACGCAGTAGACGCGGTAACCTGCGCAACGCCTTATAACTTTCGACATGCGTCTGCATTTTTGTCGCCGGATACCCCATCATGACGCGTCCAGCGGGCACATTTGACAAAACAACCGATCCACCACCCAACACAACATCATTACCAACAAGCACGTTGTCGGCCACACCGGCCTTGCCGCCGATCACCACCCGATCCCCGACAACTGTCGACCCGGCGACACCAGCCTGAGCACATAACAGGCAATGGTCGCCAATGACCACGTTATGTCCAACCTGTACTAGGTTATCGATCTTGGTCCCCTGCCCGACCCGGGTTGGCCGAATGGTTCCGGCATCAACCGTGGAATTGGCGCCGATCTCGACATCATCACCGATCTGCACGCCCCCCAGCGAATGTATCCGGTGCCATGTCGGATCGGCGGGCGCTGTCATCGGGGCATCGCCCAATGTATCACGCGCCAGTTCCACATTCGAAGGCTCCGCAGTTACAAAGGAAAACCCGTCACCCCCAATGGTCACATTCGGTTGCAGGACAACCCGATCACCAATGACCGTCCCCCGTTGCAGGCGCACACCGGCATGGATGATACACCCGGCACCGATTTGGACATCCTCGGCAATACTGACATGGTCTGCGATCCAAGCCTTGTGACCAATGCGGGCGCCAGCACCGATAACGGTAAACGGGCCAATCACGGCATCCTTTGGCACCAATGCTGATGGATCGACATGAGATTGCGCAGAAATGCCCGCCCCGGCCAATGGTCGATCCAACATCTGCGTCAAACCCGCCATCGCCAGTCTGGCGCGCGGCGCGACAATCACCGCTTCCAACCCCAGCGCCTGCCAATCAGCCTCGGGCCAAACTACAGCGGCGCGGGCGCGCCCCTTTGCCAGTGCGGGTCCGTAGGCAGGGGTCATGGCAAGTGCCAGATCATCTGGGCCAGCCACCGCCGGCTCAGCAGCCGCATCGACCAAAAGGTCAACGGCGCCAAAGGCTTGTGCCCCCAGCACCGTTGCGATGTCCTGAATGGAATGTGCCATACTGCCCCCGGGAAAACGTTCCGGGGTTAGATTTAGCCGCGAACCGCGCGAACCGCCACCCCTTCACGCGCCAAGGCATTCCAGATGCGGCTGTCACGTCCATAGACATCGCGGCGATACTGCATCCGGCCATCTGCCTGCGTGAAGGCCGTTCGATACACCAGATGAACCGGCACCGGATCAGTCAGATCGACACGTTGTTCACGACCGGTCCGCAAACGGGACTGAAAGAACTCTTCGGGGTTACCCACCTGCTTGGCCAGCAACGCATAAGCAAAATCAAACGGATCGTTCAGACGGATACAGCCATGGCTGAAGGCCCGCGTTTCACGGCCAAACAGGCTCTTGGACGGTGTGTCGTGCAAGTAGATATTGTACCGATTCGGGAACATGAACTTCACCAGACCCAACGCATTGCCCCGGCTTGGGGGCTGGCGCATCGAATAGGGGAAGTTGGACGCATTATACTGCGAAAAATCGATTGACCCACGATTGACGGTACGGCCACGGTTGTCAGTCAAAAGCAACTCACCAACGGCATTCGGATTCCGCTGCAACTGCGGCAGATATTCCTTGGTAATGATGGAACGGGGCACATACCAGCTTGGGTTAATAACCATGAATTCCATGACATCCGAAAACTCTGGACTTTCGCGATCATCCTGCCGGGCACCGATGACTGACCGGGTCGAAAATGTAACAACGTCATTATCAATGATCTTGGCGGTGAAATCAGTCAGGTTGACCCAGATATGGCGCTGACCACGCGGACGGTTGATCCAACGCTCGCGTTCCATCGCAACCATGATGGATTGCAAACGGCGCTCTGGCGCGGTGTTCAGCTCGGTTAACGTGCCAGGGCCAGCCGTGCCATCGATTGCCAGGCCATGGGCCTGCTGAAAGCGCTGGACGGCATTTGTGATCGTCTCGTCATAGACCTGCACATTCGTGCGGCGCAGAAAGCCCATGGCAATCAAACGGTTGCGCAGCGCAACAACACCTGCACCGGTATCGCCGGGCTCCAGCTTGCTACCGCTGACGGTTGGGCCCCAGCCACCATCGGCAACAACACGCTCCATCGCCAGCTTTTCACGCATCAAACGGGTATATTCAGGGGATGCCGGGGGCAAAGCGCGCAGGAAGCCAGCCGGGTTGGACTGGGCAAATGCCTGCATCGTGGCCAGACGGGACCGATAGGGGACCTGACGGCGGATGCCGCTGTCAATGCGGGACGGGACAAGGATGCCGGTCTGCACATCACGGGCATATTGCAGGAAAAGGCGGCTGATTTCATATTCCAACTGACCTTGGGCGGCCGGGGTCTGGGCGGCCTGCAACTTGGCCATAAGCGCATCGGGGTTGTAACGCTCCGTCGGCAGACCATGATCGCCCGCAGATGCAAAGGCCGCCAACAGCGCATTGCGACGGGCACGGTCGCCCCGCCCGCTCCAGATACCTTCAAAATTGCGGGTGCGGTAAAACGCGACCAGATCTTCATCGCGGGCCGTTGCCTGGGCCAATGCCTGGCGAAACTCGGTGACCTGGGCCTGCGCCTGCGGTGCAGCGACAAAAGACAAGGCGAGAGCAAGCACCGCCACCAAAAAACGAAAAATAAAATGGTATGTTGGCGTCCGGCGAACGTGCATCAACTCTCATCCCCTTACAAAGTTCTCACTAGCATAACCCAGCGATGGCAGTAGTCGGAGTATCAATATCCTTACCTTTACCAAGTCTATTCACAATTCGGACAAGGCGCGTGACTGTTCGCCTGTGTTGCTTTCCTGCCGCCGTGAGACGCCATTTCGTTGCGCATTACCGGCCTGTTTTGCGCAAAATGCCGCCGATTTGCACCATATTAACCACGAATGACTTAAAGAACTCTTGGTCATCGAATCGATCTATGCAATAAATTGCCCATCATCTGGGGGCATGAGGTGAAAAATCGCTGTAAAGCGGTAAAAATGGGCGACGGGACAGGCGCTACTGACATGACAAAAACATCTTCACTGGGCATGACCCGGCGCGGTCTCCTTGGGGCATTCGCTGCAACAGCAGTGGCCGCCGCACCGACCTACGCAAATGCAGCAGGTTTTTTGCGCGGACGCGCAGGCGATATCCGTCGGATCGCTATGCATTCCGGACGGACCGGCGAACGGATCGAAACCATCTATTGGATCGATGGGGAATACATTCCTGAAGCCGTGCGCGAGGTGAACCTGTTCATGCGCGACTGGCGCACCAGCGAAGCGATCCAGATGGATTTGCGTACAATCGACATCATGTCGGCATCGCTGAACCTGATGGATACCGATGAACCCTATCTGCTACTTTCCGGCTACAGATCACCGCAAACAAATGCGATGCTGCGCAGCCAGTCACGCGGGGTCGCCCGGAATTCGCTGCACATGCGTGGTCAGGCCGCCGATCTACGGCTCAGCGGGCGTAGCACGACCCAGATGGCCAATGCAGCACTGGCTTGCCGCGCAGGCGGTGTTGGCCGCTATGCCGGGTCAAATTTCGTCCATATGGATTGCGGTCCAATTCGCAGCTGGCGCGGCTAGAACAGCCAAAGAAACCCCGGCGTCCCCTGCCCTGACAGGAAAAAACGCAGAGTTCAAAAACTAGCTATAACGACGCTTGCCAAGTCTTTTTGGCGATGCTAAACGCCCCGACAGTGCCCCTATAGCTCAGCTGGTAGAGCAACTGATTTGTAATCAGTAGGTCCGCGGTTCGAGTCCGTGTGGGGGCACCATTTTTCAATCCAAATTGATCCAGTGACATCCACAATAGCCTTGGTGACCTGCTCCCCAGAAATCTCCGGTACTTTGAGTTAGACTGTTCTCCAACTGAGAAGACAGATGATGAAGAGAAGCCGTTTCAGCGAGGAGCCGATTATCGGGATATTGAAGGCCGGTGCGACCGCTGCTGATCTATGCCGCAAGCATGGTGCCAGCGATGCGACCTTTTACAAATGGCGATCCAAGTATGGCGGCATGGGCCATGACAGAGAAACAATACAATCAAAAGCGAGCCTGCGCTTTGGCCGGGATCGATCGGCGTGTTTATCGGCGTGTGTCGAAGCTGCCTGCAGATACTGAACAGCGGGATCGGTTGAAGACGCTGTCGTCCGAGAGACGGCGGTTTGGGTATCGCCGCCTGCACATTTTGCTGAAGCGGGAAGGCTGGCAGGTGAACTGGAAGAAGCTGTATCGGATCTACCGCGAAGAAGGGTTAACCGTTCGTAAACGGAGCGGGCGCAAGCGTGCAGTGGGCACCAGAGCCCCAATGGCAATCCCCGCAAGGGCCGAACCAAAGGTGGTCGCTGGACTTCGTGTCTGACAGCCTGTCATGCGGTCGCCGCTTCCGCATTCTGAACATCATCGATGACTTCAGCCGGGAATGTCTGGCTGCTGTGGTCGACACCTCCTTGTCAGGTGAACGTGTGGCCCGCGAACTGGATCGTATCGCAGACATGCGGGCGTATCCCTGCATGGTTGTCCGCGATAATGGAACCGAACTGATCAGCAACGCTATCCTAAAGTGGCAGGAAGACCGCAAGGTCGACTGGCATTACATCGCACCGGGCAAACCGATGCAGAACGGATTTGTGGAAAGCTTCAACGGCAGGATGAGAGACGAATGCCTGAATGAGCACCTGTTCGACAACCTGCGCCATGCCCGCAATCTAGTGGCGGCATGGCGTATCGACTTCAACCACCGCCGTCCGCATTCCAACCTCGCTCAGATGACACCAGCGGAATATGTCAAATTTACCTTGGTTCCCTTGGCGCGGTCACAACGGGCAGGTGCGGCACGCGACATTGGGTTGGCTGGGGTTGAAGGAGAGATGCGCTCTTTTCTTGAAGCTGTGCTAGCAGCCTATGAAATCCACGGGGTTGATGAACTTGCCCTACCGAAAATCAGCGACTTCTTGCGTGTCAGATATGGCGGGACTAATGGTGCAAAGAATGCACTTGGCGCTATCCCTGATATCAAGCGCGCATTCATGGACATTCAAACGTATATCTACGCCAACTGATGCCAGTTAATTGGCTCTAAGAAAAACGTTGGGGGTATCATTGGGAGTATTCTGTGGAGGTGATTGTATTTTTGGTATTGAAAGTAATTGGTTAAGCAATGAATGTGGGCCCGTGTGGTTCGCATATTCGGTTATTGTTGTCTCGTTGACCTCCTTTTTTGTCCTGCTTGAAGAGATCGCGGGCGGTCCGTGATCCATTCATTGCCATCTCCACAAGACGATCCCACAGGGTTTCCATCGGGGCGCGTTCCAGATCACGGTTGAGGGCAATGAGACCCGGAAAGAAAAGTTCCGGAACCAAACTTGACCTGACAGGCGTGGCCAGAAAAACGGCCAGCGATCAAATCATATCGGAACCGCTACATCTGAACGGTTTACCTGGTGTTCTCTGCCAGGCTGCAACTCTCGAACAGCTCTTCAGCAAACAAACAGAGCCCAGCACAGACGGCGTGATCGGAATCTAGCGTCTTGACGGTCTTCCCAGCGATCTCCAGTGCCGTTTGATAGGCCTCGCAGATTGCCCCGCTGGAGATCAAAGTAACGTCAGTGATGCGATCCAACGCGGGTCCGGACATCTCCTGTCCAATCAGAAGGCCGGACAGGCGTGCGGAGAAATTGAGAGTGCCTGCCTTGGGGTCAAGCAAAGCACGGGCACGGATCGCAAAGAGGTCATGCATGGCCGAGCCGTCGCCGTTCAGAACCTCGCGAACCGCCTCTGCGAACTCCGGTTTTTGATGAAGGTTCACGCCAGCGCCATCGCAAAATCCCGACAGTGTGGATTGAGTCGACAGCAATGCGAACAACTCTCCTGTCATGACCGTCCGCCAATCCTGCAATTGTCCGCCTTCTACGTAGCACCATTTCGAATGCGTGCCTGGCAGACAATAATGGCCGTCGCCCGATCCTTGTGCAAGCGCCCCGAACAGAAGCGTTTCTTCACCGCGCATCACATCGAAACGGCCCCGCCCCGCAAGGCTGACGCCGGGCAGAACCCGACATATGTAGCGCCCTGCCTGGACGGTGTGCGCTTTCCGGGCGATCCCGGTCCGCGTTGCTGGGGCTTTGGCATATGGGACTTCATGCCACCCTCCGCGTGCGCCAGCCATGCCACAGATTAGAACCGGAACGGCTTCGGATATCTGCCTGTCAGACAGGAACTGTTCGAGATAAGGCGCGAAATCATCCTGCGATAGCTGTGACATGCCCATGTCGCTTTTGCCAAGCAGACGCGGCGCCCCACCCCCACCGCAATGCCAGGCGCGAAAAGAACTGGTGCCCCAATCAACACCGATGAATGCAGGCTGCGCCACGTGGAACTCTCAGGCTGAATAATGTTCGATAAAATCACGATCAGGTTCAACGCCGAGCCCTGGTCCATTCGGGATCGCCACGCTGCCACCTTTTGCCGCGACTTGTGCCGGAATGTTCAAAGGCTCCAAAAGCAATTCATCACGGAACTTGTTGTCGGTGGTGTCAAATTCCAGCAATGGTTCGCGGGGATGCAGACCACCTGGCAAGGGCGGCATCGCAGCCAGCAATTGCAGGTTTGTTGCCACAGCGATGGCCGATCCCCAGACGTGGTTCACGACGGGTGTGAAATGCGCATGGCACAGCGCAAGCACCCGCAAATATTCGGTGATACCGCCAAGGGCGCAAACCTCCGGTTGGGCGATATCCAGCCCGCGATTTTCGAGGATTTGCCGCCAACCCCAACGGTTAAACTCTGCCTCCCCCCCCGAAATGTTCACCTTCAGCCCAACGCGCAATTCGCGGTAGCCATCAAGGTCTTCGGGCGCAACGGGTTCCTCGAACCAATAGGCACGGAGTTCCTCGAGCGCCCGCCCGACATAGAATGCATCATGGGTCGTGTAGCAATGGTTGGCATCGACCATGAAATCGAAATCCTCACCCACCCCCTTGCGCACGGCCTCGCAAAGCTTCACGTCATTGCGCGGCCCCAGCCCAACCTTCATCTTGGTCGCGGCAAAGCCCATGCCCTTGATCGCCGCGGCTTCATCCACAAACCGTGCAACCAGCGCATCCGTATCCTCGCGGCGCAGCATCATGCCATAGCCGTAGACCTGCACTCGGGTACGGTGGGCGCCGCCGATCAGCTTGTGAATAGGCAGCCCAGCCACCTTGCCTGCGATGTCCCACAGCGCGATATCGACACCCGACAGCGATTGCAGCGGCATGCCCTTTTGCCCGTGATCACGCATGAGGTTGTAAACCTTGTGCCAGATCACATCGCGGTCCATCGGATCCATGCCAAGAACCATCGGGGCAATCACGCCGTCGATGATACCCTTGTTTGCCCGCGCGATGTTACCCGGCCCAAAACATTCGCCCCAGCCGGTTATTCCTTCATCCGTGGACACCTCGACCAGATGGGCCGTGCGCTTGGCATAGAATTGCTGCGAATAGCCCAGTTCTTCTGGCAGGTCGTATTCCAATACATGACTTTGGATTTTTGTGATTTTCATGCGTTCAGCTCCCCAAATTCAGAGCTGTCCAAAGCTCGCGTAACCCGTTTGAGAACAAGGTAGTCATGTAGGGCAAGCGCGGAACAATCATGCCCGATCCCCGATTGCCCAATCCCGCCATGGGGCAGATCGATGTCGTATTTCACGCCATTGATCTGGATTTCTCCGTAACGCAGTCGGCTGGCGTAGTGTTCGGCGCGGGCCAGATTACCGCTGAATATATAGGCGGTCAGCCCGCCTTCTTCGCAATCGTTGGCCATTCGGACCAAGTCGCTTTCGTCTGCAAACGGCACGAGGCTGACAATCGGACCAAAGGTTTCCTGCCGGTAGACCGCCATCGTCTCGGTCACGTCGCTGAGCACCGTGGGCGCGATATAATGCCCCTTGATCAGATGCGCCGGACGGTCTCCCCCAGCCAGCACTGTTGCACCCTCGGCCAGGGCGTCGTCGATCAAGCCCTTGATCCGCGCCCATGCCCGAGCGTCGATCACAGGGCCGGTTGTGATATCGGCGGTCTTGTCGAACCCGACTTTTGCGGCGTCGGCACGGGCCACGACTTTTTCGGTGAAGGCATCGCGCACAGCATCGGCCACAAAAACCCGGTTGGGCGATACGCAAATTTGCCCTGCATTCGAAAACTTTACACCTGTGACAATGTCTGCGGCCAAATCAAGGTCGGCGTCTTCAAAGACAAGTACCGGAGCATTCCCGCCCAACTCCATCGAGTAGCGCTTGATCGAGGTGGCACCGGTGCGCATGATATGTTGCCCGGTCTTGGTTGACCCAATCAGCGTGATGACCTGCGGGATGGTTGATGCCGTCAGCGCATCGGCGACGTCATAGTCGTCGGTACAAAGAATTTGCACGACACCCCTTGGCAGACCGATTTTCGCGCACAGCGCGCCCACTGCATAGGCCGAGACCGGCGTGGCCTCGGATGGTCTGATGATGATCGGACAGCCTGCCGCCATTGCAGGGCCGATCTTGAAGGCAAGGTTCAGAAGTGGGAAGTTCCAGGCCAGAAAAGCGACCGCAACGCCAGCGGGCTCGTGGACCATCCGGTGCGCGTGTGACCCGGCGCGATCCACCAGCCCATAATCCTGCACCCTTGCGATTTCCTCGGCGTAAAAGTCCAAAGAGACAACTAAACGGTCCCAGTCCTCATGCGTCTGCGCCCAAGGCTTGCCCATCTCGTGGTGGACGCAATCGCGCAGGAAGTCTTCGTTGGCGATGACCTCATCGCGCAGTTTGCGCATCCAGACCTGCCGCTTGGCAATGGGTGTGGTGGCCCAGCCGGGGAGCGCTGCCTTGGCAGATTGAAGGGCGCGGTCGACATCATCAAAGCCAGCTGTTGATACGGTTGCAATCATCTCTTCGGTGGCGGGATTGGTGACGTCCTTCCGCCCGTTGCCTTCGGACAACGCGCCATCGATATACATTTGCGTCGGGAAATTCATCACGGCCTCAATCAAACAGGGTTTCAATGTTGGTCTTGATCTGGTCGCCGATATAAAGCGCCAGCGCCTGGATCGTGGAGGTCGGATTGACCGCACCGGCGGTCACAAAGATCGATCCATCGACGATAAACAGGTTCTTCACGTCGTGGCTGCGCCCCCACCCGTTCACCACCGAGGTTTCAGGATCATTGCCCATGCGGCAGGTGCCCATCTGGTGCCAACCGGCGCGCCACCAGACCTTGTCGTCATTCTTCGACAACACGCGTTTCGCCCCTGCAGCCAGTAGGATTTCTGTGGCGCGCGCTTCGCCGTGTTTCAACATCGCGCGGGTGTTGTCACCCAAGCGGTAAGTGATCTTGGGCGCGGGGACCCCGTCACTATCGGTCAAATCCGGGTCCAGCGTGACGCAGTTATGCTCCTCGGGCAGATCCTCTGAAACCACCGTCAAGCCTGCGAGATAGGGATAGACATTGTCCATAATCTCGCGATGTTCGTCGCCCCAAGGGATCGGATTGTCGATGCCATAACCGCCAAGGGCATAGGTCATCGGCGTAGTGGATCGACCTGAATGCAACCCATAGCCACGCACAAATCCACGCGACGGATCACTTTCGTAGAATTCCTGTGACAGGATCGAGCAGGCCATCGGCCCCTCATGCCCTTTCATCGGTTCATCGAACACGCCCGCTACCCCGGTGAGCGGATGGAACATCAGGTTCTTACCAACCATGCCAGAACGGTTTGCAAGGCCTTCGGGAAAAGCTTTGGATTTGGAATTCAACAAAAGACGCGGCGTGCCGACCCCATTACAGGCCATGACCACCATTTCGGCCTTTTGTTCATGCAACTGACCATCGACCCCGTGATAGAGCACACCAGTGGCAAAGCCTGTTACCTCATCCACCAGAACCTGGCGGACCCGTGCATTGGTGCGCAGTTCTACGCCTGCGTTTTCCAGCATCGGCCAATAAGTGAAGTTGGTGCCGCCCTTGGCCCCAGCCGCGCAACCCAGATCGCAGGTGCCCGCGTTTACGCATTTCTGCCGGCCATCGTCGTCCCGGCTAAGGATCGCCACGTCAGAGGGCCACCAATGCCATTCCATCTCGTTGAACCCTTTGGCAAGAGTTTGACCCAGTTGGCCAATCGGGATAGGCGGATGCGGTGGGGTGTAGTCCGGGTAAGCTGGGTTTCCGCCCAAGCCCGATACACCTGTATTGCGGTCATTCATCTCGTAGAATGGGGCGAGGGTGTGGTAGTCCACCGGCCAATCCTCCGCCACGCCATCAAGCGTTTTGGTCCGAAAATCGCTGGGGCGCATGCGGGGCCAGTGCCCCAAAAAATTCATCGTCGAGCCGCCAACACCGTTCCAATTCACCGGCGTAATGCAACTGTCCTTGGAATTGATCGGATAGTCCTGCCGCGCCTGCCGCACATTGGGATCAACCGAAAAATCGCCATATCGGGCAAGTTCATAGTCGTCACGGCGCGACGGAAAATCCTTGTCCGCCAAGTGATCGCCCTGTTCCAGGCAAAGGATGCGCATACGCGTTTCCAACAAGGACCAGGCAATCGCCGCACCCGAAGCACCGGCGCCTATGATCAACACGTCAACAGGTTCGTTTGTCATGTCATGCCTCCGGTCGGGTTGCGAAAAACAGGACCGCGTGCGCGCACCGGCGCGGTAAGTTCATTTATCAGTTCCGGGGTTTCACTGGGCACCTCATAGCCCAACGGATGCACAGGATGGGCACCCACACCGACCTTGGCCCGCATATCTGGGCGGCTGTAATAGCCCTTGTAGGTCTCTGTCAGCAGTGCTGCGAACGCCTCCGGCAACGCCTCCTCCAGACGGCGGACAAGGTCTGTTGTGACCCCATCCGCCGAGGTCTGCGCAAGGCGCAGCAGGGAGAACACCTGTTGTCCAAACATGTCGTCGTCGGCTGCCGACGCAGCGATGAAGTCGCACAGGCCGATATCCCCCGCACCGGGAATGCCTTTGTCAGGATTGTCGGGGATCAATTCGTTAAGGATCGCCGAAAGAACGGAGTTTTCGGTGTTACTCCACATCCTAACGCCCTCCCGCATTGTTGCGCGATACCGCGTCAATCGCCACAGCCAGCAGCAGGATCGCGCCGGACACCATCAACTTATCCGCCGCACTTGCGCCGGTCAGGTCAAGCCCGTTGCCCAACGACCCAATGACCAAAGCACCAAGTATCGCATTCCATACCGAACCACGGCCACCAAAAAGCGAGGTACCGCCAATCACCGCCGCGCCGATAGCCTCCAACAGTAGTGACCCGCCCGCAAATGCCGTGTAGGAAACCGACCCGAAACGGGACGCGCCAAAGATGCCGCCAATCGCCGCCATCAGCCCAACAATGGCAAAGGCTGACACGCGGATGCGCTGTACCTTCATGCCCAGGCGCCGCGCACTTTCAGCGTTGCCGCCTACTGCAAAAAGCGAACGACCATAGGGTGTGGATACGCTGATCCAGCCCAAAAGTGCCGTTAGCGCGACAAGAAGAACCAAAAGCAACGGCAGTGAACGGTAAGCGTTCAAAGTCAGCACAACAGCAACCACGATGATACCGAATGCAATGACTTGCCCCCACAGGGCCAGCGGGCTGTCAAGTTCGAGACCCTTTGCCTTGCGTTGGCTCTGCTTGCGAAGGTTCGCAAAAGCAAAGGCCGCCACGACGACAACCGCGAGGGCCAGACCCCACATATCAGGGATCAGCACGCGCGCGATGCCGCGCACGAACGGATCACCGACGTTAAGGTTTCCCGTGGGCAGGATTTTCTGCATCAGGCCCTGATAGCCAAGCAGGCCCGCCAGCGTAACCACGAATGACGGGATCCCAACATAAGCCACCAGAACGCCCTGCGCCGCCCCCATAACCACGCCCACACCCATCACGATGATGCAGGCCAACCAGCCCGGTACACCCGCCAGCACCAGCACACCCAATAGGGCGGCGCAGACACCGGCTGTTGCTGCTGCAGACAGGTCAATCTCGCCCAACAGCAGTACAATGGTGATGCCCACGGCAAGCGTTGCAATCACCGCTGACTGCATGAACAGGTTGTAGATGTTGCGGGGGCTTAAAAAGATCGCGCGAAAGCTGTCTGCCTCACCGGTCATCACGTCATAGGCAGGCAGGACCAAACCAAAGTAGCCCCAGATCGCTGCAAGGGCGAGCAGAACAGGTACAAATGCCCCGAACTGCGTTTCCCGCAATGCGCGGAACCGGTCCAGAATTGTCATTTTGGCCTCAGGCTGCATCGCCGGCCCCTTCATCGGAAACTGTGTCGAGTCCACGGGTCATCGCGACGACGATCTCGTCCGGCGTGGTCTCAGAAGTTGTATAGGTCGCGACATTGGTGCCATGGCGCAGGACCGTGATCCGGTCGGCCACCTCAAAAATGTCACGCATGTTATGAGAGATATAGACAACCGCGTGCTGCGTCTCGCGCAGGCGTTTGACCACTTCCAGAACTTGCCGGGTCTGGGCAACACCCAAGGCGGCAGTGGGTTCATCGAGCATGACAACAGTGCTTTCGGTGCCAACGGCACGTGCAATCGCAATCGCCTGACGCTGCCCGCCAGACAGTCCGCCCACCTTGGCGCGCACCGATTGCAACGTCCTGACCTGCAACTTGTCGATGGCTTCGCGCGCTTTGACTTCCATCTCCAGATCGTCAAGCGGGCGCAGCAGACGCGGAAGGAAACCCCATCCAGGTTTTGTCGGTTCATCACCCAGCGACAGGTTCGCCGACACGTCCAGGTTTTCGCACAGCGCCAAGTCCTGATAAACGATCTGGATGCCCAGCGCGCTTGCGTCATTGGGCGTTGCAACGGTGACAGGCTGACCATCAAGCAGGAACGCCCCGTCATCCGCCGCATGGGCTCCGGCCAGCACCTTCATCAAGGTCGACTTGCCCGCACCGTTGTCGCCGACCAATGCCATAACTTCGCCGCGCGCGACTTCGAAATCGACACCACGCAAGGCATGCACACCGCCAAACCGCTTTTGGATTCCACGCACAGCAAGGTGCGCTGGTGGGGCAGCCTGCCCCACCAATTTGTTTTCAGATGTCATCGACGATCCAGTTATTTGCAGAATGTGGTTTCTGCGGCTTCACCCTGACACACCATCTCTTTGGTGATGGATGTGTCGTTCGCGATGACATAGGCCACGCCATCAACGCCAACGGCTGAATATGACCCGACAGGGACGTATGCGACTTCTGCGCCGACGCCATTGGTCACAGTCTGAGGTGCCAGATCAGAAAAATCTTCACCATTGACCAAACGCACAGTGACGGCAGCGGCAGCAGCAGCCATGTCCTCCAGCGGACGCCAACCACACTGGGTCTGTTTGCCCAGAAGCATCAGTTGTTGCGCCTGCACCGTACAATCAAGGCCCGAGACAGGGACGGTACCCGCCATGCCCTGCTCTTCCATCGCAGCAATCGCCGCACCGGCGTTGCCGTCATTGGACGACACAACACCTTGCACGTTGTTATCAAGCTGAGTCAGGGCTTGATCCATCGAACGGCGCGCAATGGCCGGATCCCAGCCCTGCGTCCAGTTTTCATATCCCATGATCCGCGCACCGCTTTCATAAAGCGGGGTCAAGGCGCGCAACTGACCATTGTGGATCACCGCCGCATTCGGGTCGGTGGGCGACCCTTTGAGCATCACCAGCGTGTCACCGTCTTTGGTGTTGTTGATGACATGCATCGCCTGATCATAGCCCATGCCTTCCAGATCAGCCTGAACCCAGAACGTGGTGTTCGCAGAGTTGATCATCCGGTCATAAGCAATCGTTGGAATACCTTCCTCGGCGGCGGTGTCGGCAATAATGGCAGAGCTTTCGCCATCGATCGGAATAACCACCAGGACTTTGGCACCTTGCGTCAGCGCCTGTTCGGCCTGCCGCTGCTGGGTCGACGTGTCGTTATTGGCGTTAAAAACCTCGACTTTCACGTCGGGGGCCAACGCACCCATGGTCCGGACAAACGCGGCCGCATCTTGCGTTTCCCAGCGTGGGTTCACGTTTTCAGGCAACAGCAACGCGACCATGTCCTCAGCCGAAGCAGCGCCAGCCGAAACCAGGGCAGATGCCGCAACAGACCCGGCCAACAGGGCTTTTGTTAGTTTGGAAAACATCATATCCTCCTCATTGATGTTTTGGCGCAAAACGCCGAGATATCTGGTGGTGTTTCTCCCGAAAATTCGGGCAACTGGACGGCGCGAGGCTTGCTGCAAAACTTTCCTCGTGCCGTCACCACTAGTTCGGCCACCCTTCCAAACAGTGGTGAAATTTTTGGTTAACCGCGTTCGGCCTCCTTCAACCTGAAACCAGGAAGGACATTGGACAGGCGTTCATACGTGTCGGCCATGTGTTTGCACATGGCAGAACTTGCTTTGTCGCTATCATTGGCCTCAATCGCTTCCAGTATCTCACGGTGAAGCGGAAGCGAACGTTCACGATTATCGCGCGGATCGTCATTGGTAATCTTAATGGAGCTAAGAAGCGCGGAAAAGATCACCCCCTCCATGGCCGTCAGCAGCTCATTATTCGACGCACGTAAAATCGCCCTGTGGAACAATGCATCAGCAATCACGAACTCCTGAATAGAAACGGCACGCTCCATCGCATCCTGCGCATTGCGGATCTCGTCTATCTGCACGTCGGTGGCGCTTGACGCGGCCCAGCCTGCCGCGTTCGGTTCAACCATCTGCCGCACATCCATAAGCTGACGCAGGAAATCGGGCCTTGGCTCAATTCCCTGATGCCAGGCCAACACGTCGTCATCCAGCAGGTTCCAACTTGCCCGCCGGCGCACCCGCGTCCCACTGCCCCGGCGCACCTCCAAAAGCCCCTTGCCTACCAGCAGCTTCACCGCCTCGCGCACGACCGATTTACTGACACCAAAACGGTCACAAAGCTTGTTTTCATCATCGATCAGCGCGCCTTCCGCAAAATGTCCGGCAACGATGCGCCTTCCCAACTCACGGCAAACCTGCGTGGCCAATCCCGGTGCAACACCTGCGGCATCCTTCAGATCATAATATAGCAGTTCACTCATATTGGGCAACTTAAACATCTGATGTTTGCTTTGTCCAGATGTTTATTGCTTGGAACACACAACCTACAATCTACGCACGCAAGGCGACCCGATGGGCATAATTCCAGACGCCAGATCACTAAGGTCAGGACCCATCCCGGCTACGGCAAGCAATGGGCGCTGTTGGTCAAATCCGGTTCGCCGGCAATCATCATGCACGTGACGTGTCGTGACACTCATCCAGCATCTCAACTATCTTGATAACAGTATTCAGGTTGCGGGCCGTCGCCTCCACCCCGATCAACCGCTCCATCTTCGCCGCCAACTTGGACCGACCAATGCCATCCGGCGCATGCAACCACACGGTCCGACCGATAACAGCCACGGCCTCAGTCGGGGTTTTCAAGGCGTCCACAGCGGCCCCGTCAACCACGGGATCAGCAAAGCAGAAATACCCATGCACCAGCTTGCCCCCATCACGCGGAAACGGGCAATCGTTCAAAACATCGCGCAAGGTCGCGTCATCCAAAACCAGAACCGGCACCTCAAAACCAAGGTCCGCCTTGATGCCATCCGCAATACCGCTGGCAAGCTGATTGGCCTGACCCTCAGCCGCAAAGACAATATTGCCTGAAGCAATGTAAGAACGGACATCAGGATCGCCAGTAACCTTGGCGGAAATCCGACGCAAATCCGTCATCGGGATTTTGCGATGACCGCCGACATTGATGCCCCGCAAAAACGCCACAAACTTCGGCATTGTTCTCCCTCCGTTCCTACGACACAATAGCGCCATGTCACGCGAAATGGTCAATCAGATTTGCAAGGCCCTGCCCGGCACACGGGCATCGGATCCCACAACCGAACTTGACAGCTGGAAGGTTGGCGAAAAGATGTTCGTCTGCTTTGGCGAAAGGATCGACGGGTTTACCGCCAAGACAGACAGCGTCGAAACAGCGCAGATGCTGATCGACGCCGGGGCCGCGACCAAGGCACCTTACTTTCACAAAAGCTGGGTTCTGGTGCCGATGGACGCGGCAGAGGACGAGATGCGCCATCGCATCCAGACCTCCTATGATATCATCGTCAAAAGCCTGCCGAAAAAGCTTCAGGTGGAAATCTCAGCGGCGTAAGCCTTCATCGCCTTGGGCAACCAACGTGAAAAACCCTGCGCAAGTCGTTCATAACGCGCGATAAAATCTGCATGCGACAGGTAGAGGTCGGCTAGGCCGACATAGGCCGCTGGCGTGCAATCCTCTCCCCAGAACCGGGATATCAACGCGCGATGCGCGGCCAGATCGGCGTCCAGTTCCGCCTGCGTCGCCTCGACCTGAAACGCATCAACCAGACGCGCCTCGATTGCCTTCAGCGCGTCCATCGCGCCTGCCATTCCTTTCGGTAACGCTGCAATCGCCTCCTTCGATGTGGCAATCCTGGCCGCCATATCGGGACCATAGGTTTCAATAAGCCAGTCTTCGTAAGCCGTCTGTGTTGCCGCATCAAACGGCGCATAAAGATCATGATCGGACATCTCTATTTCCTTGGTCAGCGTTGCTATTGTCCGATCAAGGGTCTCCAGCAGGCGCGCCGCCTCCTCTGCTTGCGCAACAAGCCGATCACGATGCGCACGCAAACGCATAACGGCATCGGCCTCATCCGCCAGCACGTCGGCTATCTCGTTCAGAGACAGTCCAAAGGCGCGATAAAACAGCACCTCCTGCAACCGCAGCAACTCTGCCCGCCCATAGCTGCGATAGCCATTGGCGGCGACATGAGCGGGGCGCAGCAGCCCGATTGCGTCGTAATGGTGCAAACTGCGCACCGTTACGCCGGATAATCGGGCCAGCTCGCCCACTGAATATTCCTTGATTCGGGTTGTCATTCGCCCTTCATGCCGCCTCACGCTACGTGAGGGTCAATCATAACTGACAACTTCGATCTCCACACCATCGTGATCGTGGAAATAGAACCGGCGACCCGGCTCATAATCAGCATGGCTATGGGTTTGCAGACCCATGGCATTCACCCGCGCTGCGACCGCATCCAGATCGTCCACCACGACACCCAAATGGTTCAGCCCGCCTCGGGTCTGATAACTGGCATCGGCCTTGGGCACGGTCTGTTCCGGGTCTGACCCTGAATAGACAGCAACATAGCTATCATCTCCGCCGACATGGACGGTGTAACCGGCACCGTTCATTGCCGACCCTTCCCAACGGGTGCGCCATCCAAACAGCTCAGACAGCATGGCGGCGGTCTTCTTGGGGTCGGCGACGGTGATATTGACGTGTTCCAAACGGCTCATGTGTATTCTCCTTCTGAGCATATTCCAAAGGCGGGTCCAAACCCCATCCAGATGTTCGGCAGGTATCATCAGACTTGTGCCATCATGATCCCAGCCAAACCCATCCCGGCGCAACGCAGCGGCGGCCGATGCATCCTCAACATAAAATCGCTGTGCTGTGTGCAACATCGGCTTTTCCTCTGGATTTCCTTCACGAATCCCTTTCTCATTCCTCAAGTTAACTTGAGATCAAGGATTTTCTTCATGACCCAGGGACTGACGATTGGCGACCTGTCGGACAGGACCGGGCTGGCAGTGTCTGCGATCCGGTTCTATGAAACCCATGACATCGTCAAACCAGTTAGAAACAAGGGTGGGCACCGGCGTTACGGGGGCCATGACATCAGACGACTTTCCTTTGTGATGGCGGCCCAGAAGCTTGGGTTTCCGCTGGGCGAGATTGCCGAACATCTGCGCGCCCTGCCCGACCACAAGGCCCCCACCAAGGCCGATTGGACTCGAATCAGCCGCCAGTTCCGGCACAAGATCGACGCCCGCATCGCTGCATTGGAAGAACTGCGCGACAAACTTGACGGATGCATCGGCTGCGGCTGCCTCAGCCTGAAATCCTGTGCGCTATACAACCCCAAGGACATCAAGGCCGCCGAAGGCCCCGGACCACGCAATCTGACGCATTTGGTCGATTGACTTCCCACCTGAAACCGGCTTCCCCTCGGCCACATGGAACTTGCAAATCGACTGACAAACATCACCGGTGGCGGCTCTGACGGCTGGGGCGTGTTTTACCGCGCCCGGCGCATGATTGACGCCGGTGTCGCCGTGACAGAATTAACCATCGGCGAACATGATACCCGTACCAACTCGGACATCCTAAACGCAATGCATCAGGCCGCAATCGGCGGCCATACCGGCTATGCCGAGGTGCCCGGCACCGCCCGCTTGCGCAATGCGGTGGCAGAACGGATCAGCACCCGCACTGGCGTGCCGACGACCGCAGAAAACATCCTGATCACCCCCGGTGGGCAGGCCGGGCTGTTCGCCGCCCATAACGCGGTGTGCGACACAGGGGATACTGCGCTCTATATTGATCCTTACTATGCCACCTATCCCGGCACGATCCGATCGGTCGGGGCGATGGCACAACCGATCGTCACATCACCCGATACCGGGTTCCAACCCACGAAATCAGCCATCGAAACCGCCGCACCAGGTGCCAAATCCCTGCTGATCAACAGTCCCAACAACCCCACCGGCACGGTCTATGCGGCACCGGTCCTGAACGACATCGCAGCGGTTTGCAAATCACATGACCTCTGGCTGATCTCGGATGAGGTTTATGACACCCAGATCTGGGAAGGCAGCCATATCAGCCCGCGCAGCCTGCCCGGCATGGCCGAACGCACGCTGGTCGTGGGGTCCATGTCCAAAAGCCACGCCATGACCGGCAGCCGGGTCGGCTGGGTCTGCGGGCCAGAGCATGTGATCAACCATCTGATCACCCTGGCCACCCACACCACTTATGGCGTGCCCGGATTTATCCAGGACGCGGCAACATTCGCGCTAGGGCAAGGCACCGCGCCAGAGGATGCGGTTGCCGCCCCCTTCCGGCGGCGGCGGGAACTGACGCTCAAGGCGCTGGCAGGACAAAACGTGGTGCGTGCGGTCCCCGCACAAGGGGCGATGTACGTGATGCTCGATATCCGGGCGACCGGGCTCAGCGGCGAAGATTTCGCCAACGCGCTGCTCGACGCGGAACAGATCGCCGTGATGCCGGGTGAAAGCTTCGGTCAGGGGGCGCTGGGGCATGTGCGGGTGGCAATGACCATCGACGATGACAGCTATGTTGCTGCCCTGCAAAAACTGGTCAATTTCGCCAAAAACCACGCAGGCGCAGAATAAACGCCCGATTTCAGGCGGCAACCATGCCAGAATCAGCCTATAGGTAGGTCATGCTCTTTGACCTACCTGATGATAACACGCTCTATACCGCACTTCTGGCGCGGGACGGCCGCTATGATGGCCGGGCTTATGTCGGGGTGCGCTCAACCGGCGTATTCTGTCGGCTGACCTGTCCCGCCCGCAAACCCAAGCAGGAAAACTGCACCTTCTTTGCCGATGCCGGATCCTGCATCGCAGCAGGCTTTCGACCCTGTAAACGGTGCCACCCGCTGGCCCAACCAGACCCAAACGTCACGACCCTCATCGACGCGCTCGAAAAACAGCCCACCCGCCGCTGGTCAGAAACCGACATCGCCGCTATGGGCTTTGATCCATCCACGATCCGACGGGCCTTCAAACGGGCCTTCGGGATGACCTTCCTCGAAATGGCGCGGCAACGGCGGCTGACCCAAGGATTTACAACGCTGCAATCAGGGAAAGTCATTGATGCACAGCTCGATGCCGGTTTTGACAGCCCTTCCGCTTTCCGGACGGCCTTTGCCAAACTGATGGGCACCGCGCCGGGGCATTTCGCCAAAGACGCGCTTTTGCGCGCTGATCATATCAACACACCGCTGGGGCCTATGATCGCGGTCTGCGACAAACACAGCCTGCATCTGCTCGAATTTGCGGATCGCAAGGCGCTGCCAAACGAATTGCAACGGCTGCACAAGGCCGTCAAAGGGCAAATCGGCATCGGACGACACAAGATCACGGATCAAGTCGACGGCGCCCTGCAACGCTATTTCAATGGGCAATGCGACCGGTTCGACATCCCACTCACGTTACACGGCAGCCCTTTCACCAAATCGGTCTGGGCAGCGTTGCGGACCATCCCGGCCGGCAGCACCCGCAGCTATGGCGAGCTGGCCCGCGACCTTGGCGCGCCACAGGCCACGCGGGCAGTCGCCCGCGCCAACGGGGCCAACCAGATCGCGCTTATCATCCCCTGCCACCGAGTGATCGGGGCAGATGGGGCGCTGACCGGCTATGGCGGCGGGCTCTGGCGGAAACGGCAACTGATCGACCTCGAAAAACACTATCAAAGGAGAACAGCATGACTGATATCGGCGAAACCTTCCGCAAACTGCACGTCAAGGGAAACCCCGCCATCATGGTCAATGTCTGGGACCGGGGATCGGCCCGGATGATGCAGGCCATGGGGGCCACGTCATTGGCCACTTCATCTGCCGCGCATGCCTTCACAATGGGGCGACCCGATGGCGGGACCCTGACACGGGACGAGGCGCTGGCTCATGCGGCCGATATCGTCAGCTGCGTCACCGTCCCTGTCCAGGGCGATTTTGAAAACGGGTTCGGGGACGACCCCGACACCTGCGCGGAAACCGTGCGGCTGGGGGCAGAGGTCGGTCTGGCAGGGATCTGTATCGAAGACACGATGCTGCCGGGCGATGGTGCCTACCCCTTTGATCTGGCGGTCGAACGGATCAAGGCGGCAGCCGACGCAGCCCGCAACCTGCCACATGATTTCGTGCTGACAGCCCGGGCAGACGGGATCCTTTGTGGCAGCTACGACACCGATGAGGCAATCAAGCGCTTGCAGGCTTTCGAACAGGCCGGGGCGGATTGCCTCTATGCGCCGATGCCGCCCGACATGGGCGCGCTGGCGCGGATCGTCGAAGCAACGACAGCACCGGTGAACGCATTGGTCGCCGGACCGTTTGCCAAGAACACATTGGCCGAGTTTGGCCAAATCGGGGTTGGGCGAATTTCGCTTGGCTCGTCATTGGCACGTGTCACGCATCGGGCCATGCATGACGCGGCTAAGGCGATGCTGGGGGATGGCGATTTTTCCAATCTCAAGGCCGGGATCAGCAGCGAAGTGATCGACGGACTTCTCAGCTAACAAATAAAAGAGCCCGCAGCATGAGGCTGCGGGCTCTTCTGGCTTTTTCCGGCTGGCCCAACAGGTGGGACAGGGGACGCGGGCCGCCGGACGTTAGCCGTACCTTAGAACTGGAAAGAAACGCGTGCCGAAGCAGTTGTGGCTTCCAGATCGACGCCGCTGTCGTTGAAGTCGTCAAACTGGTGACGCAGAACTTCACCACCGACGCGCAGGCTGTCGCTCAGGCGGTATTCCACGCCCAGACCGCCAAACGCACCTGTGTCGTCGCCGTCGATTGCATCATTGTCAGATGAAACGCGGGCCTGTGCGATACCACCGGTGACATAAGGCAACCAGTCGCCAGCATCATAACCAAGGCGCAGTTTCGCGCGGGTTACAGTGTCCACTTCAGCAACACCATCGGTGTCATTTTCAATGTTGGTGCCATCAAGGTCAAGTTCACCACCCAACACGATGTTACCAAGGTCATACAGATAACCAGCATGGGCACCATAGGTGACACCATCTGTATCGCCGTCCAATTCGTCAGCCTCTACCTGGCCATAACCAAGCTGGCCACCTGCGTAGAAGCCTGTCCAGTCACTGCCAACTGGAACGGGTGCAGGCGCCAGAACAGGTGCTGGTGCCGGTGCTGCTACTGGCTCGGCCAGACCACCCGCAGTTGCCATGCCACCAAAGATGGCCAAAGGAAGGGCGAACATACTCACACGAGCGGTTTTTAATGTCGGTTTCATTTTTTTCTCCGTTAATCGGGTTACCGTGCTGCTTACTTGGCACCTTCAGAGGAAAGTTAAATACCCCTCACAATTGTGTGAACGTCATGGGCAAAATTCGGTAACGAATATGGCGAAAACTAGGCCATCTATCGCCGAATGCTGAAACAATAATGGCATACTTTGTGAATTAGGTGAGTATCAGCACATTTTTGCCGAAAAATCAGGCATTTTTGCGGCAACCGCGTTAAGGATTTGAGACCGTCCCACCCCCGGTTGGCGCCCCGATTCCTGTGGTCCCGGGGGCGGAAGAAGACAACCCTAAGGCGACCCTCACGGCCAGAAATGCAAAGGCCTGGGCCTCAAGCATATCGCCATCCAATCCGGCCTTTTCAACCGGGAAAACCGAACAATTCAGCATATCGGCAAGCCACGCCATCATTGTCGCATTGTGACGGCCACCGCCGGTGACATAGATCGCGGCGGGCGGTTCCGGGCAATGCGGCATCGCGCGGGCCACCGCCCTTGCTGCCGCCCGGGTCAGGGTCGCCACCGCATCAGCATCCGCTAGTGGTGCAACCGCAGAAACCAGCGCGGCAAAGGCATCACGATCCAACGATTTCGGCGGCACCCTATCAAAATAGGGGTTCGTCATGAAATCAGCCAGAATGCCCGCATCCGCACGCCCCTGCGCCGCAAGGGCACCATCCGCATCAAAAGCCATCCCCAGCCGCGCGCGCATCAGATCATTCACCGGGGCATTCGCCGGACCAGTGTCAAAGGCGATCAAGGCGCCGTCAGCCTCCGGCGTATCAAAAGAAGGATCAACCCATGTCAGATTGCCAACACCGCCAAGGTTCAAAAAAGCAATCGGGCGCGTCGCCCCGATCCACTTGGCCAACGCAAAATGATAAAACGGGGCGAGCGGCGCCCCCTGCCCGCCCGCAGCCACATCCGCACTGCGAAAATCCCAGACCACCGGCACATCCAGCGCCGCCGCCAGCCTTGCCCCATCGCCACATTGATGGGTGCGACGCTGATCGGGGTCATGGGCCAGGGTCTGGCCATGAAATCCCGCAATCTCAACCCCGTCAAAACCGCCCATCAGGGCAATATGGGCATCCTCGACCAAACGGGCAGCCCCTGCCACATCGTCAGATTGCCAACGGCCCAGATGCGCGCGCAACAGGGCCTGTTCATCGGCAGTGTAAGCACGGTACGCCGTCGGTCCAAAGCCATGGATGCGATAACCATCCGTCTGCACAATCGCCGCATCCACCCCATCCAGCGATGTCCCTGACATCGTCCCCAAGGCAGTCACAACACCGGGCTTCAACATCCACTTTCCCTTGGCAATCGACCTCTCTATAGACTGCATGACGCAAAGCACGGGAACAAGCAAATGACCTACCATCCCAAATCCGACTTCATCGCCATCATGATGGAACGCGGCTTTCTGGCCGATTGCACGGATTATCAGGGCCTTGATGAGGCGCTGAGCAACGGGATCGTGCCGGCCTATATCGGCTATGACGCGACCGCGCAGTCGCTGCATGTGGGCCATCTGATGAACATCATGGTCCTGCGCTGGCTGCAAAAAACCGGGCATAAGCCGATCACCCTGATGGGCGGCGGCACGACCAAGGTCGGCGACCCGTCCTTCCGGTCCGAGGAACGGCCGCTTCTGGATGATGCCGCAATCGACGCCAATATTGCTGGCATGCAAAAGGTGTTTGCCAAATATCTCAACTATGGCAACCGGGCGAATGACGCGATCATGCTCAACAATGCCGAATGGCTGGATGACCTGAACTACCTGTCATTCTTGCGGGATATCGGGCGGCATTTTTCGGTTAACCGGATGTTGTCATTTGAATCGGTGAAATCGCGGATCGATCGGGAACAATCCCTGTCCTTCCTCGAATTCAACTACATGATCCTGCAAGCCTATGACTTTCTTGAACTCAACCGGCGCTATGGCTGCCTGTTGCAGATGGGCGGTAGCGACCAATGGGGCAACATCGTCAACGGGATCGACCTGACACGCCGGGTGCTCGACCATGAGATTTACGGGCTGACCACCCCGCTTCTGACAACCAGCGACGGGCGCAAAATGGGCAAAAGCCAGGGTGGCGCTGTCTGGCTGAACGGCGATATGCTGTCCCCTTACGAATTCTGGCAGTTCTGGCGGAACACGACCGATGCCGATACCGGCAAGTTCCTGAAACTCTTCACCGAACTTCCGGTCGAGGAATGCGACCGTTTGGGCGCGCTGGAAGGGTCAGAGATCAACGAAGCCAAGATCATCCTCGCCAATGAGGTCACAACCCTGCTGCACGGGGCAGAGGCCGCAGCAGCGGCAGAGGCAACCGCGCGCGAAGTCTTTGAAAAGGGCGGCGTCGGTGACGACCTGCCCACCCTGACCCTAACGGCGGCTGATCTAGGGGACGGCATGTCCATCGTGCAACTGATCGTCAAATCCGGTCTGGCCAAATCCGGCAAAGAGGCGAAACGCCTGATCGCCGAAAACGGTGCCAAACTGAACGACGCTCCACTGACCGACGCTGGGCTGATGATCGACACCGTCGCCTTGGCCGAGCCACTGAAACTCAGCGCGGGCAAGAAACGGCACGCGCTGGTGCAACTGGGCTAGCCAATGGATACCACCGGGTCGCTGAGCTTCGGCGCCGCAGAACCTGATGCAGCAGCCTTTGCCCAACTCAGGGCCGATTGCGGCTGGGGTCTGCTGCCACTGGATGTGGCCCGGCAAGCCATTGCGGGCGGCCTGACGAACATCACCTGCCACGACGGCGACAGGCTTGTCGGCTGCGGACGGGTCATCGGCGACGGCGCGGTCTATTTCTACCTCCAGGACATCATCTTACGACCCGCCTACCAAGGGCGCGGCATCGGGTCAGAAATCGTGCGACGTCTGTTGGTTGAAACCAGGCGGATGATCAGCTCCGAAGGCGCCATCGGTCTCCTCTCCGTCGCTGGAAAGGAGCGCTTTTACGAACAATTCGGGTTCGTCAGGCGGCCAACGGATGCCTTTGGCGCAGGCATGTCGATGCATGTCAAAAAGTGACGCGGCCAGCAGCCCGTTACAAAACCCGCCTCACATAACTTATTGCAATACCTCCACTGAATGCAGCGCCACACAATGCGTGATCTTGCGTCGCCCTAAAACAGCAGCAAATCCATCACCAGCAATGTCACACCAATCGGAAAAGTGACGACGCTGGCAAGAACGGCAGCCCCGAGCGGCGTGGGACGTGGTGCTGGCGCGACCACCCCCGCGATGGGTTTTGATACTTGATTCTTCATCACCCGATTAACCACGTTTTAGGTTTCAAATGGTTTAACTGCGGGGATGGAATTGCCCTTGCAACAACATGCCAGTTTCGGCACCGCATTGGGGCTGATCGGGACGCCGGTGAAACGCATCGACATCCCCGGCGCGGCCCCGACCCAGATCATCAAACGGTTTGGGATCGGCTTTGCGCCACGCGGGCCGATTTGGCAGCAGGAAAACGCGCAAACCCTGCGCGACAGCCCGGTCAGGTTGCTCAACGCGGAAACCGCAAGCGATATCTATCGCACGGCCGGGTTCCGGCAGATCATGACAGCGGCCCATGTGGCCGAACTGGACCTGCGCGGCAGTCCCGAAAACCGCCTGCTGGCGACCCATGGCAAATGGCGCAACGCATGGCGCAAGGCGCAGAAATCGCGGCTCAACCTGCAACACACGACCTTCGACAATGCCCTGCATGGCTGGCTTTTACAGGCCGATCACGCACAGCAACGCAGCAAAGGTTTCCGGGCATTGCCACATAGCATCGTACGCGCCTATGCGGTGATCAAACCCAAAGACGTGATCGTTTTCGGGGCCAAGCGGAAACATGACATGGTGGCGGCCATGCTATTTTTGCGGCACGGTCCGGTCACCACCTATCATCTGGGCTGGACCAGCGATCAGGGACGGGCTTGCAATGCCCATCATGCGATCCTGATGCAGGCCGCCGATCATTTTGCGGCCCAGGGGGGCACTCGGCTTGATCTTGGGGCCGTCGATACGCAAAACGCGCCCGGTTTGGCACGGTTCAAGATCGGCAGCGGCGCCAATATCCGCGCACTTGGCGGGACTTGGCTGCGCCTGCCAGGATGTTAACCCCCAAGGCTTGACCGCAACCACAATCCCCGTGATCTTGCCCGCGACAACGCGGGGTAAGATGATGACAAATTTTCTGGTCTATGACGTATTCACGGATCTTGCCTTTGGCGGCAACCAACTGGCCGTCATCCCCGATGCGACGGCCCTGCCTGAAGATCAGCTGCAAAAGATCGCGCGCGAATTCAATTTCTCGGAAACAACATTCGTCTACCCGCCCAAGGATGCGGCCAACACCGCACGAGTGCGAATATTCACCCCCACAATGGAAGTCGCCTTTGCCGGGCATCCCACCATCGGCACCGCCATCGCCCTGCGCGATCTGGGACATCAAGGGGAGATGGTGCTGGAACTGGGGGTCGGGCCGATCCCCTGCCAGTTCGATGGGGACCTGGCGTCCTTTACAGCCGCACAAAAGCTTCAGCGGGTTGCGACACCTGATCCCGCGCTTGTCGCCCAATGTCTGAGCCTGTCAGGGGACCAGATCAGAACTGACCAGCACCCGCCGATCCAGGCATCCCTTGGGCTGCCTTTCGTAATCGTTGCACTGGTGGACGCCGCCGCCCTTACGGCCGCCACACCCGCTATCGATGCCCTACGCAAGGCAGCGGCCTTGCATCCGGCCGGGCTGGATTTTGCGATTTATGCCTATGTCAAAAATGGCGACACGATCGAAGCACGCATGTTCGCCCCGCTTGACAACATCCCCGAAGACCCCGCCACCGGCAGTGCTGCGGCCACGCTGGGCGCGCTTTTGGCCGAACGCAGCGGGGCCAACCAACAACTGACAATCCGGCAAGGGGTCACGATGGGGCGGCCATCGGTGATTGGTGTACAGGCAGTGGCAGGCCCACAGGCCAGCGTGACAATCAGCGGTAAGGCGGTCCGGACGATGACGGGGCAGCTCGACGTCAAACCTTAACGGCGCATTCATCTTTGGGGCGCTCGCCGCATTAACCCCACCATTGCGCACGGTGGGGTCCGACGTTTTGCCGACGCATGGCCGACGCTCTGCCGACAGCTGATTTTCAGGCAAACCTCAGCATTTACCTTTGATTCGGCACCAGACCTCGCCGCAGCCGACGCAACGGCACCGAACGTTGCGCGCGGGCTTTGTTAGGTCTCAGCCATAGATGCGCGGCACACCCATCCGGTCATGGATCATATTGACCTCATCCTGCGAAATGCGCATCTCTGACGCCAGCTCATGCAGGTATTTTGCTTCAGCCTGACTGTCCAGATCGATACCAAGAATGGACATCATATAGACCTGTCTTTCCATCCCCTGCGGAACCTTGTGGCACAGGTCATGGACATCCACAGGCTTCCGCAGTTCCGCGTTTACAAAGGCGCGTTCTTCCGGGCCGACATCGCCCAATTTCTCCATCAACTTCGCCTGCTCGCCGGCGTCGAACTTGCCGTCCGATTTCGCGGCTTGCAACATGGCAGAAAGCATCAGCGCGGCGGCAGCTTCCTGATCGGCGGTTGGTTGCCGGGCGGGCTCCGGGGTGTTGTCAAACTGTGAATTCAACACCTCACCAAAGCTGCCTTGGGTGCTGGAGGCACCACCTTGCAAAGCACCTGCCAAACCGCCCAGCAAATCATCCAGACCGCCGCGTTGCGCGGTGCCGCCACCGCCGTCCGAAAGCTGTTCCAGGATCGACCCAAGCCCACCCTGCGCGCCGCCGCCAGACTGCTTCATGCCACCGCCAAGGATAGAATCCATCATACCTTCCAATGGGTTATCGGCACCAGCCTGCTGTACATCCGGCGAATGCGCGCCACGAAACAGGCCATCATCGCTGGCACTGGCCTGTCGCTGGCCTGCCCCCTTGATCAGCGATGACGCGCCCTTTGCCACAGCCACACCGATGGCCACTTTGGCCAGTGTTTTCATCAAACTCATCTGTTGGTCCTCCCACCAATAATTCTGCCAGATTGGCACAGATGCCCTGTTCCACAAACGTCTTTCTCACCCCGAAAAATCGGCCAAGCGACTGGCAAGACAACGCAACTCCCTGTAAGCCGGTCCAGAACGATACGACCCGCATGAGGGAGAAACGCCCGATGGCACAAAACATTCTGGCACGCTGCGAGGCAAACGGGCTGCGCATGACCGAACAAAGACGCACAATCGCCGCCGTGCTTGAAGCCGCGACCGATCACCCTGATGTGGAAGAGCTTTATAATCGGGCCGTCGCCGCCGACCCACGGATTTCATTGGCAACAGTATACCGGACGGTCAAGCTTTTCGAAGAAGCAGGCATTCTGGACAAACATGAATTCGGCGACGGGCGGGCGCGCTACGAAAGTGCGGACCGGGATCACCACGACCACCTGATCGACGTCAATTCAGGCGAGGTGATTGAATTCGTCGACCCCGACATCGAGGAACTGCAAGAACGGATTGCCGCAAAACTGGGTTACAAACTCATGGGGCACCGGTTGGAACTTTACGGCGTCCCGCTCAAGCAAGATACTGATACCTAATGGAAAACCTGCGCGGTGCAGCTTTGATGGTTTTCTCGATGGGCTGCTTTGCCATCGAGGACGCGATGATCAAACTGCTGGTGGAAACCATGCCGGTTGGGCAGATCGTGTCGCTGACCTGCCTTGGCGGGGTGATCATCTTTCTGGGCTGGTTCCTGATCCGGGGCATCCCGCTTTGGCAACCGGAATACCTGAACCCCAAGGTCATGCTGCGCAGCGTATTCGACACGGCAGGGTCGTTCATGTTCGTCACGTCGCTGTCGCTGATCCCGCTCACAACCGCCTCTGCCGTGATCCAGGCAACCCCGCTGGTTGTGGCCATGGGCGCGGCCCTCTTTCTGGGGCAAGAGGTCGGCTGGCGGCGTTGGCTGGCCATCGGCATCGGTTTTATTGGTGTGCTGATCATTATCCGCCCGGGCATGGAAGGGTTCAGTTTCGCCACGCTCTTTGCCGTTGGCGGCATGCTGGGGCTGGCGATCCGCGACCTGCTAACCCGCGCGCTGACGGTCCAGCTGACCGGACCGCAACTGGCAACGCACACATTCATGATGATCATCCCCGCAGGTTTCCTGCTATGTTACCTCCAAGGACAAAGCCTTATTATACCAAATAGTTACGAGGCGTTATTGCTGTTCGGTTGCATCATCGTCGGTGTCGTTGCCTACCTCGCCATCGTGGCCGCAACCCGGGCTGGAAACGCCGGGATCATCTCGTCCTTCCGCTATTCACGCATGGTGTTCGCCCTGATCCTTGGATTTATCTTCTTCAATGAAACCCCCGATCTGGCCACAATGACAGGCGTGACGATCATTATCGCCTCAGGCCTTTTCACCCTGATGCGCGAGGCACGCCTGCGCCGTGCTTCCCTTACGCAACAACCCGCGTTATAGAGCGCGCGATATCGCTAACACCCGATTTTAAGGAGCCTCTTATGAGCACCATCATCGACATTCACGCCCGCGAAATCCTCGACAGCCGGGGCAACCCCACGGTCGAAGTCGATGTCATCCTCGAAGACGGCACCATGGGCCGGGCCGCTGTGCCTTCAGGGGCCTCCACCGGCGCACATGAGGCGGTGGAGAAGCGGGACGGTGACAAATCCCGCTACATGGGCAAGGGCGTGCTCGAAGCCGTGGCCGCAGTAAACGGTGAAATCGCCGAGGCGATCCTGGGTTTCGACGCCACCGAACAGGTCGGCATCGACATGGCGATGATCGAACTCGACGGCACGCCCAACAAAGGGCGGCTTGGCGCCAACGCCATCCTCGGCGTCTCCATGGCCGTGGCCAAGGCCGCCGCCGATTTCACCGCACAGCCGCTTTTCCGCTATATCGGCGGCACCTCCGCCCGCACCCTTCCCGTCCCGATGATGAACATCATCAATGGCGGCGAACATGCTGATAACCCTATCGATATTCAGGAATTCATGATCATGCCCGTCAGCGCGGACAACATCCGCGAGGCCGTGCGCATGGGCTCCGAAGTCTTCCACACCCTGAAAAAAGAACTGTCAGCCGCGGGCCACAACACCGGCATCGGTGACGAAGGCGGGTTCGCCCCCAATCTCGGCTCGACCCGCGAAGCACTCGATTTCATCATGAAATCCATCGAAAAAGCCGGTTACAAGCCAGGCGAGGACATCTACCTTGCCCTCGATTGTGCCGCGACCGAATACTACAAGAACGGCAAATACGAGATGGCAGGCGAAGGCATCACGCTGACGTCGCAGGAAAACGCCGAATACCTCGCCAAACTCGCCAGCGACTACCCGATCATCAGCATCGAAGACGGCATGTCCGAGGACGACTGGGACGGCTGGAAAACCCTGACCGATATGATCGGCGACAAGGTGCAGCTTGTGGGCGACGACCTCTTCGTTACCAACCCCACCCGCCTCGCCGACGGCATCGCCAAAGGGTCCGCCAATTCCATGCTGGTCAAGGTCAACCAGATCGGCACGCTGACAGAAACCCTGCAAGCCGTCGACATGGCCCACCGCGCACGGTTCACCAACGTGATGTCGCACCGGTCGGGTGAGACCGAAGACGCCACCATCGCCGACCTTGCCGTCGCCACCAATTGCGGGCAGATCAAGACCGGTTCACTCTCGCGCTCTGACCGGCTGGCGAAATACAACCAGCTGATCCGGATCGAGGAACTGCTTGGCGAAACCGCCATCTATGCCGGTCGGAGCATCCTTAAAGGATGACCCTGACGGAAGGCATGCATGACATTCCCACCGGCCATACACCGGCGGTCGTGACCTATCTGCAAATGACCGCCCCCGCGATCACTGAGGCCAAGCCATTTCCCGATGGCGTCAGCGCAAACCAGGAGCTACCAACACTTGCCGATTACCGCGCCCTGTTTCGGGCCATCGGCGCCCCATGGCTCTGGTCATCGCGGTTGGTGATCGATGACGACAAGCTGGCCGAGATCCTAGCCCGCGATACGACAGAAATCTGGGTCATCCGGCGGGCAGAGAGTCCGATCGGTCTGGTCGAGCTGGATTTTCAGGCAGGCGGTGATTGTGAACTGGCCTATTTCGGTATGGTCAAAGAGGCCACCGGCCAAGGCTTGGGCGGGCCGATGATGGCATTGGCACAATCCCAGGCCTTTGCCAGGAATATCAATCGCTTCTACGTGCATACCTGCAACTGGGACGACCCGCGCGCCCTGTCATTTTATCAAAAGGCCGGGTTCATACCCTACAAGATGGCCGTGGAGGTCTTTCCCGACCCGCGGCGCGATGGCATCCATCCCATTGACACAGCCCCGCATGTGCCATGCCTGAACTGACCGCCGATCAGATCATCGCAAAGCTGGGCCTCGCCCCGCATCCCGAAGGCGGCTATTACCGACAAACCTGGGTCGCCGAAAATGACGGTCGGCCCACCGGGACATGCATCTATTTTCTGCTCAAGTCGGGGGAAAGCAGCCATTGGCACAAGGTCGACGCGGTCGAAATCTGGCTTTACCACGCAGGCGCGCCGATTGTTCTTTCCATTGCCGCTGATAAGGCCGGACCCGCCGAGGATCACATTCTAGGCGCCGATCTGGCCGGTGGCGAAGAACCACAAGTGATTGTTCCCAAAGACTATTGGCAGGCCGCCCGCACGACAGGGGATTGGACATTGGTAAGTTGCACTGTTTCACCCGGCTTTCAGTTTGACGGGTTCACACTCGCCGCGCCTGGTTTCGATATCCCACGCTAGCGGTCCCCAAACATATCGCCAAGCCCGCCGAGAACGGACCCTTCGCCCTTGCTGCCACCTGGTCCGGCGGCCCGCATGATACGGTCAGCGAGGCGCGAGAATGGTAGGCTTTGCAGATAGACGGTGCCGGGGCCACGCAAGGTCGCCAGAAACAGCCCCTCGCCGCCAAACACCATGGATTTCAACCCGCCAGCGCGTTCGATGTCATATTCAACGCCAGCGGTAAAAGCACCGATACAACCGGTATCAACGCGCAAGGTCTCACCCGGTCGCAGTTCGCGTTTGATGACCGTGCCACCCACATGAATGAAAGCCATGCCGTCACCGCGCAGACGTTGCAGGATGAAGCCTTCACCGCCAAAAAACCCCGCGCCCAGTTTACGTTGCAATGCAATGTCCATCGACGTGCCGAAGGCCGCACAAAGAAACGCATCTTTCTGACAAATCAGCTCTTCGCCCAGCAACGCCATATTGATCGGAATGATCTTGCCCGGATAAGGCGCGGCAAAGGCCACACGTTTCTTGCCCTGCCCGTTATTACAGAAATGGGTCATGAAAATGGATTCGCCTGTCAGTACACGTTTGCCCACGTTCAACAGCGACTCCATCAAACCGCCAGACGGGGACGACCCATCGCCCATCTTGGTCTCAAAACCGATCCCGTCCTCCATGTAATTCATGGCCCCGGCCTCGGCGATCACCTTTTCATCGGGGTCCAGTTCAACCTCAACGATCTGCATGTCATCGCCGAAAATCTCGTAATCAACCTCATGGCATTTCATGGTGGTTTTGCACCCCTCGTTTCACATTCGCTACCTATTACAGCTAGGCATCCGGCCCGAAGGGCGCAACATCCGGATTTCCCGACTATGCGTCCTGTTCCTTTTGCGGGGGCATCTGCCCTGTATCAAGGATGGTCATCATTTCATCATGCAATTCAGCCTCGCGCGGGCCGATAATCTCCTGCACACGGGCGACATAAACCTCATTCTCCATTACCGGAATGGCGGGATCATAGGCATCAGCAAGCGATATCATCGACGCGCGGTCAGCGCGATGAAACGCCTCAACCATCAGTGCGGCACGGTCCACAGCGACCCCCATCGCCTCCAACGTAGAACGGCCCATGCGCAGCGAACTGTCATAGGTATCGCGAATGATATCGCGACAACCAGCGGCCCATAATTCATAGACATGATGCCGGTCCACCGCGCGGGCCACAATATGCACTTGCGCATAATTCTGACTGACATAGCGCACCAGTTCGGTGATCTTCTCGCGTTCATCAATGGCGATAACCAGGATCTTCGCCTCGTGCAGACCCGCCGCATGCAAAAGATCAGGGCGGGTTGCATCACCGTAATAGATACGAGCGCCAAAAATACGCATATTTTCCAAATGCTTGGCGTTATAATCGATAACGGTCAGGCTATAGCCCGCCGCACTTAGAATACGCCGGACAATGCCACCAACGCGGCCTGCACCCGCAATAATCACCTCGCCCTGTTCAGCGATTTCATCCGCGTCACGCCCCTCATCCCCGATAGCCCGCGCCGCAATCACCCGGTCATAAAAGATGAACAAAAGCGGGGTCAGCATCATCGACAGCGCCACAACCAGCAACAACTGATCCGCCAGCGCCTGCGGGATGACGGCGTTAGCCACGGTAAAAGACAGCAGGACAAAGCCAAACTCACCCGCCTGTGCCAGCCCCAATGCCATCAGCCACCTATCCGTCCCACGAATGCCAAAGGCAAAACTAAGCGACACCAACACCCCCGCTTTCAGTGCTATCAATCCAACGGTCAGCCCGATGATCAGCGCAAGGTTTTCCGCCAGCAAGGTGAAATTGACCGCCGCGCCCACCGTCATAAAGAACAGCCCCAGCAACAGCCCCTTGAAAGGGTCGATGTCTGATTCCAACTCGTGCCGGTATTCGCTATTTGCCAGAACAACACCGGCGAGGAAGGTGCCAAGCGCGGGTGAAAGACCCACCAACGACATCAGCAAGGCGATCCCGACCACCATCATCAGGGCGGTAGCCGTGAACAGTTCGCGCAGATTTGCCGCTGCAATAAACCGGAAAATCGGGCGGGTCAGAAAACTACCCACCCCAATCACGGCGGCAATCGCGGCCAGATTGACCAGCGCCGTCTGCCAACCCGTCAGCCCGGCAACAAGGCTCATCCCGCTGCCATGATCGCCCGCATCGCTATGATCCGCATCACCATGGCTCGTATCACCGCCATGCCCGGCCTCTGCGCCGTGCGTCACATCGCCCGCGACATCCAACAGTTCGGGCATGGCAAGCAGTGGCAGCAACGCCAGCATCGGGATCACGGCGATATCCTGCATCAGCAAAACCGAGAAACTGCCCTGCCCTCCGTCGCTTTTCATCAGCCCCTTTTCGTTGAGGGTCTGCAAGACAATCGCCGTCGAACTGAGCGCGAGGACAAGCCCGACAGCCAGCGCGACCGTCCAGTTGAGCCCGAAGAGCATGGCGAACCCCATGACAGCCAGTGTGGTCAGGCCGATCTGTCCACCGCCAAGCCCCAGCAGCCTGCCCCGCATCGACCATAAGAGCTTTGGTTCAAGCTCCAACCCTACAAGAAACAACATCATGACCACGCCAAATTCGGCGAAATGCTGGATCGAGATCACATCGACGTGCAGCCAGGCCAGAACCGGGCTGATCACGATCCCGGCGATCAAGTAGCCCAGCACAGAACCCAGACCCAACCGGGTCGCAATCGGCACCGCGACAACCCCCGCAATCAGAAAAATGAAAGCCAAAAGCAGAAAATCGGTCATCATATTATCCCCCGGTGTTCAGAAATCATGCGCAGGACGCGCCCGGATTGCAAAGTGATTTTCGGACGACCGCAGGGCCCGAACCAAAAGAAAAAGGGGGACCGAAGTCCCCCTGTAGTTTCGTCGATCAGGCTCACTCATTATATACCGCTCGGTTTGTTGCCTGCGGCCCGATCCACGCCAAGGGCGAGCGCACCCGCCCCGGATAGGTTGCGACGAAGAAATTTCGTAACGAAGTTTCTTTCGGATGTGAGATTTTTCGTGACGAAAAATCTCAGCTACACCCAGAGGTGCCGCCGCATGTGTTACATTTCATGCAGGTCCCGTTCCGGACCAGCGTGTAGTTTCCGCATTCGCCACAAGGATCACCTTCATAGCCCTGCATCTTGGCCTTATCGCGCGCCGACAGGCTGGCGGTGCCAGTCGCGACGGTGCTCGTGTCCGTCTCTGGCACCAAGGTTTGCAAAGCCGCCGAAGGGTCGCTCCCTGTGGCAAGCGCAGTGGCTCCAACCCCGCCTTGCAGCACCACGAGGTCCTGTGGCATCCGCTTGCGCAGGTAGCCGGTAGAGGAAATCTGCTTTAGCACCTCGAGAGATCGCGTTGCCGCGTTTTCAGAGGGTTGCTGAATGTTTGACACGCCTTCCTGCTCACCCCGCCCAATATCATCGAACGTGGCGCCTTCCGGCTTCACATGCGCCAGATCGGTGCGATCGAGGTAGGACACAGCCAACTCGCGGAAGATGTAGTCAAGGATAGAGGTCGCATTCTTGATGCTGTCATTGCCCTGGACCATGCCTGCTGGTTCAAACTTGGTGAATGTGAAGGCGTCGACGAATTCCTCCAGCGGCACGCCGTATTGCAAGCCCACCGAGACCGCGATAGCAAAGTTGTTCATCATCGCCCGGAAGCCCGCACCTTCCTTGTGCATGTCAATGAAGATCTCGCCCAAGGACCCATCTTCGTATTCGCCCGTGCGCAGATAGACCTTGTGACCGCCGACAATGGCCTTTTGCGTATAGCCCTTGCGCCGCTGTGGCATCTTCTCGCGCTCGCGGTTACGGACTTCCTGCACGATGATCTTCTCGACGATCTTTTCGGCCAACACAGCGGCTTTCTCCTGCGTGCTGCCGGATTCGAGCGTTTCCATCGCCTCGTCATCATCCTCGACCAGTGCTGCGGCCAAAGGTTGCGACAGCTTCGATCCGTCGCGATAAAGTGCGTTGGCTTTCACACCCAGCGACCAGGACAGCTCATATGCCTTCAGGCAATCCTCAATCGTCGCGTCATTGGGCATGTTGATCGTCTTGGAGATCGCACCCGAGATAAAGGACTGTGCCGCCGCCATCATGTAAATATGGCTGTCAACGCTCAGATAACGTTTGCCTTTTTTGCCGCAGGGGTTGGCGCAATCAAAGACGCCCAGATGTTCGTCCTTCAGAAATGGCGCCCCTTCCAACGTCATGGTGCCACAGACATGGTCGTTGGCTGCATCGATATCCTGCTTGGAATAGCCCAGATGGCGCAGCAGGTCGAAGGTTGGATCGTTCAGTTTCTCGGCAGGAATGCCAAGCGTCTTGGTGCAGAACTCCTCACCCAGCGTCCATTGGTTAAAGACAAAGCGAATGTCGAAAGCAGAGGCCAGCGCCGCCTCTACCTTGTCCAGCTCGGCCTGTCCAAACCCATGCCCGATCAGGGATGTGTGGTTAATCGCAGGTGCCTGCCCAATCGACCCATGGCCGACGGCATATGCGATGATCTCTTCAATTTCGGCCGACCCATAGCCTAGCGTATCAAGAGCAGCAGGCACCGATTGGTTGATGATCTTGAAGTAACCGCCACCGGCCAGTTTCTTGAACTTGACCAAGGCAAAGTCAGGCTCGATCCCGGTTGTATCGCAATCCATCACAAGGCCGATTGTACCAGTTGGTGCAATCACCGAAACCTGCGCATTGCGATAGCCATGTTTCTTGCCCAGGGCGAGCGCCTCATCCCAGGATGAAACGGCCAGTTCGACCAAACGCTGGTCAGGGCAATTGGCATGGTCCAGCGGAACCGGCTTTACATCCAGCTTATCGTAACCGCTTGTCTTGCCCAGTGCCGCCTGCCGGTGGTTCTTGATCACCCGCAGCATGTGCTTTGCGTTTTTCTTATAGCCGGGGAATGCACCCAGCTCGCCCGCCATTTCGGCTGATGTGGCATAGGATACACCGGACATGATCGCGGTCAGCGCGGCCCCCATCGCGCGGCCTTCGTCGCTGTCATAACCATAGCCCATATTCATCAGCAACCCGCCGATATTGGCGTAACCCAGACCCAGCGTGCGGAAATCATAGGACCGCTGCGCGATTTCCTTTGATGGGAACTGCGCCATCATCACCGAGATTTCCAGCGTCACCGTCCACAGACGGGTCGCATGCATGTAATCTTCGGCCTGAAACTGCGCATCCTTGTAGAAGGTCAGCAGGTTCATCGATGCCAGATTACAGGCCGTATCATCAAGGAACATGTATTCAGAACAAGGGTTTGAGCCGCGAATTTCACCGTCTTCTGGACATGTGTGCCAAGCGTTAACCGTGTCGTGATACTGGATGCCCGGGTCGGCACAAGCCCATGCGGCGTGGCCCACCTGCTCCCACAGATCGCGCGCCTTGATGATCCGCGCGCATTCGCCGTTCTTGCGGTTGATCAGCTTCCAGTCGGCGTTGTCTTCGACCGCTTTCAGGAAGGCATCGGTGACGCGGATCGAGTTGTTGGAGTTCTGACCAGACACGCTGGAATAGGCCTCAGAATCCCAATCGGTGTCATAGGTCGGGAATTCGATGCTCGAATAGCCCTGCTTGGCGTAATCCAGCACGCGCTTGATGTAAGTCTCTGGAATGGCGGACTTCTTGGCGTCCTTGACAGCAGCGGCCAGCGTGTCGTTGGTTTTGGGGTCGTAGGCAGACACCTCTTCCCCATCCCAGGATTTTATCGCCTGGAAGATCGCGTTCAGGTAACGCTCGTGCATTTTGGAGCCCGCGACGATGCTGGCGACTTTTTGCTCTTCGATAACCTTCCAGTTAATGAATTCCTCGATATCGGGGTGATCGGCATCGACGATGACCATCTTGGCCGCGCGCCGGGTTGTTCCACCGGATTTTATCGCACCCGCAGCACGGTCGCCGATTTTCAGGAAACCCATCAGGCCGGATGATTTGCCACCACCCGACAGCGGCTCACCTTCGCCACGCAGCGATGAAAAGTTGGTGCCGGTGCCAGAACCATATTTGAACAGGCGCGCCTCACGGACCCACAGATCCATGATGCCACCGTCATTGACCAGATCATCATCAACCGACTGGATGAAACAGGCATGCGGCTGCGGATGCTCATAGCTGGATGTGGATTTGGTCAGCTCACCGGTCTTGTAGTCAACATAATGGTGGCCCTGCGCAGGCCCATCGATCCCGTAAGCCCAATGCAGACCAGTATTAAACCATTGCGGGCTGTTCGGTGCAGCGCGTTGTGTCGCCAGCATGTAACGCATTTCGTCAAAATAGGCGCGCGCATCATCCTCGGACGAGAAGTACCCGCCCTTCCAACCCCAATATGTCCAGGCCCCAGCCAGACGATCAAAAACCTGCTTGGCCGATGTCTCACCACCAAATGTGGCACCTTTGGCGGGCACGGATTTCCACAGGAATTCTGGAACACCCTTTTCCTTCACCTTTTTCAGCGCGGACGGAACGCCAGCCTTGCGGAAATATTTCTGCGCGATGACGTCAGAGGCAACCTGACTCCAACCTTCGGGGATCTCGCAATTTTCCAGCTTGAAAACGACCGTGCCATCCGGGTTGCGGATTTCAGAAGTTGTCGCTTTGAACGCCAGTTCCGCATATGCGTCTTGGCCATCCTTGGTAAAGTTGCGTTCGATCTGCATTCTTGCTGCCCCTATTTCGTTCCTGGCGCCGTCGTTGCGGCTAGTACCTGTGTTGCGCCGATTAAACGGCGCGCATTAACGTCCTTGTGATAGCTTCAGGCTGCATTCGACCGCCCGGCGAATGGCCGGATTTGGTTCGCGACGCCGATATTTGGATGCGCCCGCCTGCTGAAACTGTCCCCGTGCGGCTACCACATGTAGTGTCGTGGCAACCGGCCCGCACAACTTGACGTATCTAGCCCTAGGGGGTCAACGGAATTTTAACACTAAATGTCGATTAAAGAACTTGACGGATTTGTGACAAAGTGCGTGGGAAGCAGTGTCCATGATTCATGCACCGGTTTATCCACAAGGAACAATTTTTCACGACTTCGAGAAAACCTTTTATTCGGCTTACTTAGCGCCGGTGGCTCATTTTCAGGTTGAGGAACGACGCCGATCCAACAGCGCAATTAAGTAAGTTTAACAAAGAATTAACATCCCAACTCTGTGGCGAATTGGTCATCAACATGTATCGCCTCAAAACAAATAAACCGCCGAATCGGCGGTTCATTTTCAAACTTTTTGAAGTGGTCGGGGCGGAGAGATTCGAACTCCCGACCCTCTGTTCCCAAAACAGATGCGCTACCAGGCTGCGCTACGCCCCGGACCATGGCGTGTCTTTAGCCCCCCCAAACTGATTTGAAAAGCCCTAACTTTCCGAAGTTTGTTCACAAGGCAGTATCGCATCCGCGCCAAAGCCAGGATGCTGCAAAACATCACCCACCGCGATGCCCAGACGGGCCGACAAGCCGCCATTGATCTCAAGCACAGCCAATATGTCGTCGCCACCTGGTATGGCGGTCAGGTCGCCCGGTATTGCATTTTCATGCAACGACATCACCTCACCCAAGGGGCCAACAAAAATCATATCAAGCGGGATCAGTGTGTTTTTCATCCAGAAACTGACAGGCTGCGGTTCTTCATAGATGAACAGCATGCCTTCCAGTGTCGGCATCTGTTCGACAAACATCAGCCCCCGCGCACGTTCCTGCGGATCATCTGCCACATCAACTGTGAATGTCGCCTGCCCCCAATCGCCGATCACCGAAACCTTGTCTTCGGCACATAAGCCCCACACCGGCTGCCCGGCAAACATGACCAGTGCAGCCGCTACATAACGGTTCACTTGACCGCGGCCTCCCAGCCGACAACCTCAATTGCCATGCGGCCGCGTTCGCCATCGACAAGTCGCAGACCGACGGCCTCACCAGACTGAAGATCGGACAGACCAGAGCGGCGCAGAACCTCCACATGGATAAAGACGTCTTCATCATTGCCAAATATATTGGCAAAGCCAAAGCCCTTCGCCTTGTCGAACCATTTTACACGGGCTGGTTCAATCGGACGCTTGAGAATATCCTCCGGCGTGAACTCCATCATGTCCCGCAACGGGACTGAGGTATCGGCCTGTGGTGGTGTGATCGATAACACTTGCGTAGCTTGTAAGCCGCGCTGCGTGTCCTGCACCAAAATTTCAATCGCAGAGCCGTCAACAACGGATCCCTGGCCAAAATTTCGCAAGACATTGGCGTGCAAAAGTATGTCTGGGCCGCCTAGGTCAGCGACGACAAACCCGAAACCCTTGGTCGGATCGAACCACTTCACTTGGCCATTCACCTGCCGTTGTCCGCCGGTGTCCTGCGTATTCATCTTGTCTTCCCCTAAACGGCACCGTTTTGAGCGATGTCGCCGACTTTAACTTCTACTTCCGATCACGACCAGAAAACCGCCCAAACATCAAGGCCTTGCAATTCACGATACGTGAAATTCAAGGATTTAATCGGGTAATTTCCCAGTCTCGATCAATTGCTATGCGTGACCACCGAAACCGGTCATGCAATCTAAATTGACCGTCGGACCAAAACTCGATCTCCAACGGTGCGATACGATACCCGCCCCAAAAGGGTGGACGTTCCGGGTCCATCCCCTTTTGCATCGTTACTTTAGCGACGTCCGCCATCAATGACGCACGCGACGCGAGCGGTTGCGATTGCCGCGACGCCCACGCTCCCAACCTACTCTTGAGTGAGCGGGACTGATAGTAGGAATCGGCGATTTCACCGTCTTCTTTGCTGACCAGACCACGCACCCTGATTTGCCGTGCAAGGGATTTCCAATGCATGACAAACGCAGCCTTACCGGCATATGCGATCTCTGACGCCTTTTTGCTCTCATAATTACTATAGAAAACAAACGCTTCGGCTTCAATCTCCTTCAACAGGACCATCCGCACATTTGGCAAGCCTTCAGCATCGGCCGTCGCCAATGCTATTGCGTTCGGATCATTGGGTTCAGCCTTGGACGCTTCCTCCAGCCATGCCCGCGCGATATCGAACGGGTCATTGCCCGCAAATATGCCGTCCCGATCAGACATTGCCGATCCCTGTTTACGCCCCCGCCGTAACGGTTATGAGCAATCCAACACAGTGGCAACCACTTTACCTGACTTCGGCAACAGGTTGCTGACGGGTTGGCAATGGCATAAACCACTTTTGACACCGTCAAATGGGACAAGGGACACATGAAATGAGCAGCAATCTGATGCAGGGCAAACGCGGCCTGATCATGGGTCTGGCCAATGACAAATCCATCGCCTGGGGGATCGCCAAAGCCTGCGCCGATGCCGGCGCCGAACTTGCATTTTCGTTCCAGGGTGACGCGCTGCGCAAACGGGTCGAACCGCTGGCCGCCTCCGTCGGGTCGGATATCGTGCTGCCCTGCGATGTGGGTGATGAGGCCTCGATCGACACGCTGTTTGCCGCGTTGGAAGAACGCTGGGGCAAGCTGGACTTCATCGTGCATGCCATTGGTTTTTCAGATAAATCCGAACTGCGCGGGCGCTATGTCGACACCAGCCGGGCGAATTTCCAGATGTCCATGGACATCTCTGTCTACTCCTTCACCGCCGTCGTACAGCGCGCCGAAAAGATGATGACAGAGGGCGGTTCCTGCCTCACGCTCACCTATTACGGCGCCGAAAAAGTCATGCCGCATTACAACGTCATGGGCGTCGCCAAGGCCGCGTTAGAGGCGTCCGTGCGCTATCTGGCCGAGGATCTGGGCAAGGATAATATCCGGGTAAATGCGATCAGCGCAGGCACGATCAAGACCCTTGCCGCATCCGGCATCGGCGATTTTCGGCTCATCATGAAATGGAACGAATATAACAGCCCATTGCGGCGCACTGTCACACAGGAAGAGGTGGGAAAATCAGCCCTCTATCTTCTCTCTGATCTGGGCAGTGCAGTCACCGGCGAGGTGCTGCATGTCGACGCCGGTTATCACGTCGTCGGGATGAAGGCGGTCGACGCCCCCGACATCACCAAAGAATAAACCGCCGCTGCCGGCACTGATCCCTTCGATTTGAAAGATGACACCATGACAGACACCCGCCTGCCCCATGAGAAAGGTTTCCACATCAGCTGGGATCAGATCCACCGTGACAGCCGTGCGCTGGCCTGGCGTCTTGACGGGCAAGGGCCTGATAACGGGGCATGGAAAGGTGTTGTCGCAATCACCCGCGGCGGGATGGCACCCGCGATGATCGCAGCCCGAGAGTTGGATATCCGCACGGTCGATACGATCAGCGTCAAAAGCTATGACCATCAGGACCAGTCAGAGGCCAAGGTGCTCAAAGCCCCCGATGACGACCTGATGGGTGACGGCACGGGCATTCTGATTATCGACGATCTGGTCGATAGCGGCAAAACGTTGGAACTTGTGCGTGCGCTCTATCCCAATGCACATTTCGCGACGGTCTACGCCAAACCCAAAGGACGACCGCAGGTCGATACGTTCATTACCGAAGTCAGCCAGGACACCTGGATCTTCTTCCCGTGGGATATGGCACTACAATATGTGCAGCCCTACCGCGGGACAGACTAGCGCCCAACCAAACATCTCTTGCGGCGCAGCCGCCCATTTTGGAAAACCCATGTCACAGTCACGGACGGCCACCACATTTGCACCACCTGTGATGGAAGCCCGGCGCTGGCTCGACGGGGTCACCCATCCGGCAGACCGCCCCCTGCTCAATGTCAGTCAGGCCGCTCCGGTTGATCCGCCCCCCGCGCCCATGCGGGCGGCCATGGCCGAGATGATTGTGGGCGATGCAGAGACGCATCTTTACGGTCCCGTGCTTGGCCTGCCGGATTTACGCGCAACATTGGCGACGCAATGGTCATCCGATTACGGCGGCCAGATCGACGCCGATCAGGTAGCGATCACATCGGGCTGCAATCAGGCCTTTGCCGCCACCATCGCATCACTGTGCAACGAAGGGGATGAGGTGATCCTGCCAATCCCTTATTATTTCAACCACCGGATGTGGCTGGACATGTCCGGGGTCAAGACCTGCGCGCTGATGGTCGGCGATGGCATGATCCCCGACGCGGATGCGGCTGCAAAACTGATCACGCCGCGCACAAAGGCGATTGCCCTCGTCAGCCCCAATAACCCTTGCGGCGTCGAATACCCCAGGGGAACGCTGCGCGCTTTTCTTGACCTCGCCCGTGCGCATGAAATCGCCCTTATCGTGGACGAAACATATCGCGACTTCGACAGTCGAACAGACGCGCCGCATGACCTGTTCACCGATGCGCAATGGGCCGACACATTCATCCACCTCTATTCCTTTTCCAAAGCCTACCGGCTGACCGGCCACCGGGTCGGGGCTGTGGTGGCCAGCACTGCAAGGCTGGCCGAGATGGAAAAATTCCTCGATACGGTCACCATCTGCCCAAACCAGCTGGGGCAACGCGGGGCACTTTGGGGGATGCAGAATCTGTCGCAATGGCTGGCGGGTGAACGGGATGAAATCCTGAACCGGCGAGCGGCAATTTCCGACCATTTGCCAATGCTGGCCGCAAAGGGCTGGAAACTGATGGGATGTGGCGCCTATTTTGCCTATCTACAGCATCCGTTTGGCATATCCTCGGCAGAGCTGGCGCGCAGATTGGTACCCGATGCAGGCGTGCTTTTGTTGCCCGGCACCATGTTTATGCCTGACGATATACCCGACGGGCGGGATCAGGTCCGCATCGCCTTTGCCAATATCGACCGGGCCGGGGTGCAGACCCTGTTTGAACGGCTGGCGGCACTGCGTTACTGACCCTTGCGCCCTTGCCCGCAGCCTCGTATTCATGCGCCACCCCGCACCGGGGACAACAGGTAACGGGCAGGTTTCATGGCTGAGAAAAAGAATAAACGATACGGCGTCTGGTTCGTTGTGATCCTCATTCTTCTGGGGCTGGCGGGGTTTGGGTCCGGCGGGCTCAGCGGGAATATCCGCAGCATCGGCACGGTCGGCGAAAAAGACGTCAGCGTGAACGCCTATCAGACCGCCCTGAACCAACAGATCCGGGCGCTTTCCGCGCAGTTCGGCACACAGATTTCGTTTCAGCAGGCCCAGGCCTTTGGCATTGATCAGGCCGCATTGGGGCAATTGATCCTGACCCGCACACTGGACAATGAAGCCGCCCAATTGGGCATCTCAGCCGGTGATGAAACCGTGCTGGACCGCCTGCGCCAAATTCCGCAATTCCAAGGGGCCGGTGGCACGTTCAACCGCGAAAGCTACGCCTTTGCACTGCGTCAAAGCGGGCAAAGCGAGGCTGAGTTTGAGGATGGCCTGCGCGAAGATGTGGCGCGCACCCTGCTGCAAGGGGCTGTCGTTGGTGGGATCCCAGAGGCAGAGGCTTACGCTGACGTACTTGTGCAATATCTTGGTGAACAACGCAGCGTGACTTGGGCAATGGTTGGCGCAGATGCGCTAACGTCGCCCGTGCCCGGTGCGACAGAGGCGGACCAGCAAGCCTATTACGATGCCAATCCCGATGAATTCACCCTGCCCGAAACCCGCGACATTACTTATGTCAGGCTCACGCCGACGATGATCCAGGATCAGATGACCGTGTCTGACAACCAGATCGCGCAGCTTTATCAGGACCGGATTTCCGAGTTCGTACAGCCCGAACGGCGGCTGGTCGAACGGTTGGTCTATATCAGCGCGGATGACGCCGGAGACGCCAAGGCGCGGCTGGACAATGATAACATCACGTTCGAGGACCTTGTCATTGAACGCGGGCTCAGCCTAACGGATGTCGACCTGGGTGATGTCGATCAGGACAGCCTTGGCGATGCCGGTGATGCCGTCTTTGCCGCTGGACCAGGCGCTGTTGTCGGCCCATTCAACTCTGGCCTGGGGCCTGCATTGTTCCGGATGAATGCGGTTTTGGCCGCCCAGGAGACCCCATTGGAAGAGGCATCAGCGGGCCTGCGCGAAGAACTAGCCGCTGATGCGGCCCGCGAAGTCATCAATGACAGCACCGATCAGATCATCGACCTGTTGGCCGGTGGGGCGACGATGGAAGACCTCGCCGAACGTACCGATATGGAGCTGGGCACAATCAACTGGACGGCAGATATCGCCGAAGGGATCGCTGCCTATGACGCCTTCCGTCAGGCCGCAGCAGAGGTGCAGGAAGGTGCCTTTGCCGAGGTGATCGATCTGGCCGATGGCGGGATCTTTGCCCTCCGACTTGATGGGGTCACGCCACCAACCGTCCAGCCAATTGATGAGGTGCGCGATGCGGTTCGGGCAGCGTGGCAGAAACAGGCACGCCAGAACGCGATCATCGCCAAGGCGGAAGATATCGCAACATCGATCCAACCGCTTACTGGCTTTGATACGTTGGGGCTGATCGCAACCGTGGATCGGGACCTGACACGCCGCAGCTTTATCGAAGGCACACCGGTCGATTTTATCGACCAACTGTTCGAAATGAATGTGGGTGAGGTTCGGGTCATCCCCGCCGACGAAGAAGGTGCCATTATCGCAAGGCTCGACGATATCGCGCCCGCTGATCTGACGTCGGAAACCAATGCGGCACAGCGCGAACAGCTGGCGGCGAATGCGGCAGCCGGGATCGCACAGGAAGTCTTTGACGCATATGCCACATCGGTACAGGAACGGACCGATCTTAACATCAATCAGGCAACCGTGAACGCGGTCAACGCCCAGTTCCAATAGGTCTGACATGGCGCTCTTGCCCGATTATGACAGTTTCGCGCGCGGCTATGACGCATACGAAAACCAAATCGTTTACACACGAATCGCCGCCGACCTGGACACGCCGGTATCATTGATGCTGAAGCTTTCGGGTGCAGGCAAAAACGCCTTCATGCTGGAAAGCGTGACAGGGGGCGAGATACGCGGGCGCTATTCGATCATTGGCATGAATCCTGACCTGATCTGGGAATGCAGGGGGACGTCATCGCGGGTCAATAGGCAAGCCCGGTTTGATGATGACTGCTGGGTCGATATGGAGGATGATCCGCTGACCGCACTGCGTGGCCTGCTAGCCGAAGCGCGGATCGATCTGCCTGCTGATCTGCCCGCCGCCTCTGCCGGGCTGTTTGGCTATCTGGGCTATGACATGATCCGGCTGGTCGAACACCTGCCCGGTATCAACCCCGACCCGCTTGGCCTGCCTGATGCGGTCATGATTCGCCCTTCCGTTGTGGCCGTGCTGGACGGGGTGAAGGGTGATGTGATCCTTGTTGCCCCGGCTTACGTGAACGGTGATCTGACTGCCCGGGCAGCCTATGCGCAAGCTGCCGAACGGGTGATGGATGCACAGCGCGCGCTGGAACGGCCCATGCCAGGCACAGGCCGGGCGCTGGCCGATCCTGCCCCGGTCGCGCCGCCCGTGTCGAATTTTGCCCATGCAGATTACCTGCAAGCCGTTGAGAAGGCGAAGGACTATATCAAGGCGGGTGACATCTTTCAGGTCGTCCCCTCGCAACGCTGGACCCAGGAATTTCGCGAACCGCCTTTCTCGCTCTATCGATCGCTGCGGCGCACCAACCCATCGCCTTTCATGTTCTTTTTCAACTTTGGTGGCTTTCAGGTGATCGGGGCCAGTCCCGAAATCCTTGTCCGGGTGTTTGGATCCGAGGTCACAATCCGCCCCATCGCAGGCACCCGCCCCCGCGGCAAAACGGTCGAGGAAGACAACGCAAACGAGGCCGATCTGATGGCCGACAAGAAAGAGCTTGCCGAACACCTGATGCTCTTGGATCTGGGGCGTAACGATACAGGCAAGGTCAGCAAGATCGGCACCGTGCGCCCGACCGAAAAATTCATCGTCGAACGCTATAGCCATGTGATGCATATCGTCTCGAACGTTGTGGGCGAACTGGCGGATGATCAGGACGCGCTCAGCGCGTTCTTCGCAGGCATGCCTGCTGGTACAGTGTCAGGCGCACCCAAAGTGCGGGCGATGGAAATCATTGATGAGCTGGAACCGGAAAAGCGCGGCGTCTATGGCGGTGGCTGCGGCTATTTCAGCGCCAATGGCGACATGGATATGTGCATCGCGCTGCGCACGGCCGTATTGCAGGATGAAAAACTATACATTCAGGCTGGTGGCGGCGTTGTCTATGACAGCGACCCAGAGGCCGAGTATCAAGAAACGGTCCACAAATCCAACGCCATCCGCAAAGCGGCGGCAGATGCCAGCATGTTCCAAAGCGGTGGGAATTGAATTGGTTACTGAACCGCAATCTGCGTCAGTGATAGAATATTACCATCCGGGTCCTTGAACCATGCGATCTTGTGACCCTCCGGGCTTGTCCAGACGGCTGATATACTTTGGGTCAGCTGATCGAAATGCAAAAACACAACGCCTTTTGAAACCAGCGCCGCGATCTGCACTTCGATCCCTGCGACCTGCCAGCCATGCACCGTGTAGGGCGCGGGGGTCAGCTCCCGGACAATCTGCACACGCAGCATGACACCGTTATCGTCAAAGACCAGCGCATAGGGAGATTTGTCAATAAGCGGAAGGCCCAGAACCCCACCGTAAAACACCTTCGCCTGACTGGGCTTGGCGGTCGCGAGGAAAGATATCGGTTTGTGCGTTGCAGTCATATGCGCCGCCTTCGTCGTGACCGTGATGCGGTCGGCCGAAACGCCTTAGTTGGCGGCCGTTTTGCGCAGAACGCCCGTAACCGGCGCCAGCAACAATTGATCCTGATCGACACCCGGTGCCCATGCCGCAAGGGCAGCGAGGTTGAAACCGTTCAACGTACCGATCAGCACCGATACGCCCGTCTGCCGTGCCCGGAACGCGGCCTGATCCAGCGACCGCCCAAGTGCTGCCTCACTTTGCGCACTGGCATCAATATCGCGCGTCACCTCGGCTGCTGGCACTCCGGCCTCCGCGGCATTGCGCAGCGCATTGCCCAGCCCGCGCTGCGCGATCACGAGCCCGCGCCCTTCGGCGGCCAGCACGGCAAGGACTTGTCCTGTCACGGCACGGTTTTGTTGCACGCCATCACGCCCATCGGAAAACAATGTCACGACCTCTGGCAAAGTGCCAAATGCGGCCTCCATCGCGATTTCAACATCAGAAGGCGTGGCGCCATCGGGCAATGACGCCTGAAAACCAACCTCAACCCCCGCGGCGCGCAAGGCCGCCATACGGTCCGGCGCATCTGCAGCCAGTGGATCAAGGATGACTGTCACCGGCAAACCAAGTTTCGCGATGTCAGATGCTGGGTCAGATATTGACCCATCATCTATCAGCGCAAATGACAGCATCGGAAGCTTCCGCGGGTTCTCGAATTCTGCCGCATAGCGCATCATCGCGGGCATCTCGTCTGTGGTTTCTTCTTCCTCGACAACAGCCGCCTCTTGTTCCGGCTGCACGGGTGGTTCGGCACCGGGGCGGTTCACCCGCACGCCTGTGGTTGTGGCAGGCAAATTGTCACTTTCGGCAATATCGTCAGATGATGGCTCTGCCGTCTCATCAGTGGGCTGCACTCCGACGGATGAAGGTGAGGCTGGAATTTCCGCTATCACGGGTGCCTCAACAACCGGTTGCGTTGTTTTGGCCTGTGCAGGTGGTTCTTCGGTGATGAATTCAAGCGCGGGTCTGCCGGAATCTTCGGTCGCTATTTCAATTGCGGGCGCAGACGGATCTTGCGTATCAACGACGATATCTGCGGCTGGCGCGTCAGCCAATTCCGGCAAAACCGGGGGGTCGGACGGGGCCGGTTCGACAAGAGTAGGTGCCTCGTCAACGGCGATCTGAATGGGATCATCAATGGGCGCTTCTGGCGGATCCACTTGGTTAATCTCGTCCAGCAAGGCTTGCGCGGCGGGTGTCAGACCCGAACCAGCTGTCGCGGTTTCCCGCGCTGAACCCGCATCATCAACCGGCGTTTCGACCAAGGCCAATTCGGTATCCTGCGCAGGGGTGGATGGGGCCTCTGGCACTTCCGGTGACGGGGCGACAACGACGGCTGCGTCATCGGCAGCGGCGGCGTCATCGGCTATCTCTGCTTCTTCTGATATGTCGGGCAATGCCGGAGCCGGTTCACCTGCGGCACTCACCACCGGGGTCGCCCCTTCTGTCGCGCCGGGCACAACGGGGCGATCCGGCGCAATGACGACATCGGTTGGGGCCTCATCCACCAGATCAGGCAACTCCGGCGTTTGCGCCGGTGGCTCTTCGGCGACATCATCACCAGCATCCGCTATCTGTGTGTCGTCGATGCTGGCGCTATCCTCAGCCTCAGGCGCTTCCGCAGGCGCAATTGTAGTGTCGGTGGCAAGCTCTACCGGGGTCGGCCCTACAGGCGGGCCGCTGATCTGCGACGCAACGCCAAGACCGACGCCACCCAGGATCAATGCCCAAAGACTTCCTGACACACTGCCGCGCATACTGCCCATACCTTCAATTGTAGCGCTTCTGCGCGTGCTTCGAGCTTGACGCTGCCCCACGTCCCGGCCCATGTATGGCAGACTTATACCGCTAGCCTTGGGTTCTGCGGTAGCCTTTATTTCCACCTGCGCAGGATTTCTCCATGCTGTTGTTGATCGATAACTATGACAGTTTCACCTATAACCTCGTGCATTATCTGGGCGATCTGGGGGCAGATGTCGTCGTCCGGCGCAATGATGCCCTGAATGTGCAGGAGGCGATGGCGATGCGCCCTGATGCCATTATGCTGTCACCGGGCCCATGTGACCCGGCACAGGCGGGCATTTGTCTGTCACTTGTTCATGCCGCCGCCGAGACGGGGATGCCGCTGATGGGGGTCTGTCTGGGGCATCAGGCCATTGGTGAGGCATTTGGCGGCAACGTTGTACGCTGCAAGGATATCGTGCATGGCAAACTGGGCAAGATGCAGCATGGGGGCAAAGGCCTGTTTGCTGACCTGCCAAGCCCGTTTGACGCCACCCGATATCATTCCCTGATCGTCGATCGCGAAAGCCTGCCTGACACGCTTGAAATCACAGCAGAATTGGAAGATGGGACAATCATGGGCCTGCAACATAAGACGCTGCCGATCCACGGCGTGCAGTTCCATCCCGAAAGCATTGCATCCGAACATGGGCACAAGCTGCTGGACAATTTCCTCAGATTGGCAAAAGTGCCAGCATGAGCGACACGTTAAAACCACTGATCGATGCCGCGGCGAACGGGCCGCTGACACGCGAACAGGCCGAAGCCGCATTCAGCATTCTGTTTGAAGGCGATGCCACACCATCCCAGATCGGTGGGTTCCTGATGGCGCTGCGGACGCGGGGCGAAACCGTGGATGAATATGCAGCGGCTGCAGCCGTGATGCGCGCGAAATGCCTACCTGTCAAAGCCCCCGCCGGGGCGATGGATATCGTTGGTACGGGCGGAGATGGCAAACATACGTTGAACATCTCGACCGCAACCGCCTTTGTCGTGGCGGGTGCGGGTGTGCCCGTTGCCAAACATGGCAACCGCAATCTGTCATCCAAATCCGGCACGGCAGATGTGCAAGGCCAGCTGGGGATCGAGGTGATGGTCGGACCAGAGGTGGTTGAACGCGGATTGGCAGAGGCCGGGATCGGATTCATGATGGCGCCGATGCATCATCCTGCGATCAAACATGTGATGCCGACCCGCGCGGAACTTGGAACAAGAACGATCTTCAACATACTGGGACCATTAACTAATCCAGCAGGCGTGAAACGACAGTTGACCGGTGCATTCAGCCGTGACCTCATCCGCCCGATGGTGGAAACACTACAACAGCTGGGGTCTGACGCGGCATGGCTTGTCCACGGGTCGGACGGCACGGATGAGCTGACGATCTGCGGCACGACCGCGGTTGCCGCACTCAAGGATGGCGCGATCAGCGAATTTGAGGTGCACCCGGACGATGCGGGCCTGCCGACGCATCCGTTCGCGGCCATTGTCGGCGGGACACCTGCAGAAAATGCAGATGCGCTGACAGCCTTGCTGGACGGTGCAGAGGGGGCATATCGCGACGCTGTCCTACTGAATGCAGCCGCCGCGCTGGTCGTGGCCGAAAAATCCGCCAACCTGTCCGACGGTGCCGAGATAGCGCGCGAAAGCATCGATAGCGGACGCGCCAAAGCTGCCGTCCAAAACCTCGCGCGGGCGACGCAGAAGAGGTGAAGCCATGAAAATCAGCTCCTTGATCACCGCTTTGATATCGATCGGCGTGGCGGCACTTGGCGGATGGCTCGCCCTGACGGCCGTGCTGGAACTGAATGACGCATCAAGCTTGCAACGCGACGGCACCATAGCGCAGGCCCGAATTTCACAAAAATGGATCGTCGCGGGCGAAAGCCGGAATAAAAGCCACCTGATCCGTTACACTTTCAATACCGGGGACGAAGACGTTACCTTTGAACGTCCCGTGCCCGTGCCGCTGCACAGGGTCGTCAATGAAGGATCCGTGCTTGAGGTAACATTCAACGGCGAAAGACCCGAACTGCACGAGATTTTCCCCGGGCAACTTTCGGGTGCGGCACGTTCAAAGCTAATCGGTGGGTTGATCATCTTTGCCACCGGTTTTTTTGTCTTTGTCGTGGGCGGCGCGCTTAGCCTGTTCAGGCGCAAAAAAGACGATGTTTGATCTGTCCCGCCTCGGGGATTGGGCAGGTTTGCCATTCTTCGACACGGACTTATCCGGGATTGCAACCAAACTGGAGAAAGGGTTCCTGCCGCCGGCATCCCTGACTTTTGCAGCGCTTGAGCGATGCCAACCCGAGAAAACAAAAGCCATCATCATCGGACAGGATCCCTATCACACGCCGGGCAAGGCTGATGGGCTGGCTTTCTCGATCCCGCAAAGTTTTGGCGGGCGGCTGGATAGCCTGGGCAATATCTTCAAGGAAATTCAATCCGATCTGGGGCAGGAACGACGGCGGACCGATCTGCATGACTGGGCGGATCAAGGCGTGCTTTTGCTAAATACCGCACTTTCCGTCCCCCCCGGCCAACCCAAGGCCCATGCGAAACTGGGCTGGGCCGTACTCGTCCAACAGGTCATCGCCCGGCTGAATGATCGGCCCCGCGCCTTTATTCTATGGGGTGGTCCGGCGCAGGCCTATGAAAAGCACCTGTCAGATCAGCACTTGACCGTGAAATCGGCGCACCCTTCCCCCCTATCGTGTCATCGCGGTTTTTTCGGGTCGCGCCCATTTTCAACCGTGAACCAGTGGCTTATTGAACAGGGACAGGAACCAATCCACTGGGCGGACCCATGAGCGACATTCTCCAAAAGATCAAAACCTACAAGCTGGAAGAGATCGCGCGCCGTAAGGCCGCCCGCCCCCTTTCAGAGGTTGAGGCCGCCGCACAGCAGGCCCCTGCCACCCGGGGTTTTGCGCAGGCCCTGTCTAATGCGGCCCGCGAAGGCTACGGGCTGATCGCCGAGATCAAGAAGGCGAGCCCATCCAAAGGGTTGATCCGTGCCGATTTTGATCCGCCCGCCCTTGCACAAGCCTATGCCACAGGTGGCGCAACCTGCCTGTCGGTCTTGACCGATGCGCCCAGCTTTCAGGGCGATGACAGTTATCTGATCGCCGCTCGCAGCGCCTGCGACCTGCCCGCCTTACGCAAGGATTTCATGTATGACCCGTATCAGGTGGCCGAGGCCCGCGCGCTCCACGCCGATTGCATCCTGATCATCATGGCCTCGGTCAGCGATGTACAGGCGCAAGAGCTTGAAGATGCCGCTTTTGCACTGAAGATGGATGTTTTGATCGAGGTGCATGACGCCGATGAGCTTGAACGCGCAACCCATCTCAAGTCCCCGCTGATTGGGATCAACAACCGCAACCTCAAGACATTTGAAACCACACTGGACACGACACGCACATTGTCGAAACGTGTCCCGGCGGATCGGATGATCGTCTGTGAAAGCGGGCTGAACAGCCCCGATGAACTGGCCGATATGGCGCGCTATGGCGCGCGCTGCTTTCTGATTGGCGAAAGCCTCATGCGGCAGGATGATGTGGAGACTGCAACGCGCAGCCTGCTCGCCAATCCGCCACGAGGGGGCATGTAATGTCCGGCCTGACGCATTTTGACGGCGACGGTCAGGCACATATGGTTGATGTCTCCGACAAACCCGTGACCGCCCGCATCGCCGTGGCCGAAGGGCATGTGCGGATGAATCGCGAAACGCTCGCCCTCATCACCGAAGGCCGCGCAGGCAAAGGCGACGTGCTGGGCATCGCCCGGATTGCTGGCATCACCGGGGCCAAGAAAACCAGCGATCTGATCCCACTTTGCCACCCTCTGCCGATCACCAAAGTTGCGCTGGACCTGACACCTGACGACACCCTCCCGGGCATTCGGATCACCGCCACCGTCAAAACCGGCGGGCAAACCGGCGTCGAAATGGAAGCGCTCACCGCCGTGTCCACCGCCGCGCTGACGGTCTATGACATGGTCAAAGCGGTGCAAAAAGACATGGAAATCGGGAGCATCCGACTAACACTCAAAGACGGCGGCAAATCGGGGCGGTTCGAGAACCCATGAACATCAAAGGCAAATCGCTCGAATTGTTCTTCGTCGATGGCCGCCCCGACGGCATGCTCACTGCGGAAGTTTTTAACTGGACCGGACACGTCCTCCGCGCCCCACGCACGCAGCTCAAGGAAGCACTGACACGACCAGAAGCCAGATATACTGGTGTCTATCTGTTGTTTGGTGATCATGAGGGCGCAACGACACTTTATGTCGGCGAAGCAGAGGAAATGCGCACACGCCTCCGCGACCACGCCATAAGCAAGGACTGGTGGGATACCGCCGTGCTTGTGACTTCAGCCGCCAACAACCTGCACAAGGCGCACGTAAAATACTTGGAGTCCCGTCTGGTAGAAATTGCAAAGGACGTCGGAAAAGTAGATCTGGATAACGGCAATATACCCCCCCGCAGCAGCTTGTCTGAAGCAGCGCAATCCAACATGGAAAGCTTCATCGACACTTTGATGATGGTATTGCCAGCCATCCGCATTGATGCGTTTCTCAACAAGAAGCGCCAAACATCGACAAGAATAACCGACGAATCCGCAGATATCACTGCGCCAACCTTCGAATGCGTTGTTCCACGTCATGGTGTCGATGCGAAAGCCATATTGCGCAATGGTGAGATGATCGTCTTGGAAAGCTCAAAGGTGCGTTCTTCTTGGGTTGGTGATCGCGCATCCAAAACAAGTTACTTCAAACTCCATGATGAACTTTTGGCAAATGGGACAATCGCTGTCGTCGGCGATGAGGGTATCCTGACGCAAGATTATGCGTTCTCTAGCCCCTCAGCGGCAGCCGCCGTCGTCTCTGGTCGTTCTTCGAATGGGCGCACGGCATGGAAGGTTGCTGACACAGGGCAAACATATGCGGACTGGGAAGCGGCTAACTTAGAGAGCCCGACATGATCTCAGTCGACGACGCCCTAGCGCATCTTTTTGCGCTTGTGGACACATTGCCGACCGAAACGGTCCCTTTAGCAAAGGCCAATGGGCGTGTGTTGGCGACCCCCGTCAAAGCACAGCGTGATCAGCCGCCTTTTGCGGCCTCTGCGATGGACGGTTACGCCGTCGCGAATGCCGACGTGGAAAACGCAGCACAGTTTGAGGTTATCGGCGAGGCGGCAGCTGGCCACGCCTTCACCGGCACGGTCACCCATGGTCAAGCCACCCGCATCTTTACCGGGGCCCCGCTGCCCGCAGGCACGGACCGGGTGATCATCCAAGAGGATGTGACACGCAACGGCGACATTATCACCCTTGGCGACAATCTGGACAGCAAACCACATGTGCGCCCCGCCGGTGCCGATTTCCGGGTGGGCGATACGGTTGACGCACCGCGCGCCCTGACCCCGTCTGATATCGCCCTGCTTGCCGCGATGAATATCGCCAATGTTACCGTCACCCGCCGCCCCATAGTCGCGATAATCGCGACCGGGGACGAACTGGTGCAACCGGGCGAAGACCCCGGACCGGATCAGATCATCGCCTCTAACAGCTATGGGATCGCGGGGCTTGTCGAAAACCTCGGGGCGCGGGCACGGTTGCTACCCATCGCGCGGGACACCGCAAAATCGTTGGAGCTCAGCTTTGATCTGGCAAAGGATGCCGATCTGATCGTCACCATCGGCGGGGCCTCAGTTGGGGATCACGATCTGGTCGGTGATGTGGCGCAATCATTGGGGATGGAACGAGCATTCTACAAAATCGCGATGCGGCCGGGCAAACCACTGATGGCAGGACGCATGGGGGGGGCCACGATGATCGGGCTGCCCGGCAATCCGGTATCGGCCATGGTTTGTGGGCATATTTTTCTGGCGCCGGTCATTCGCAAGATGCTGGGCCTTGGGGCGCAGGCGGCACCCCGGCAGACCGCAACATTAGCCCATGATATCGGTGCCAATGGTCCGCGAGAGCATTACATGCGCGCGCATCTGGGCCCCGGCGGCGTCACCATCTTTGAACGTCAGGACAGCGCGCTGCTTACCGTGCTCGCCGATGCCAATTGTCTTGCGGTGCGGCCTATCGCCGACGCACCCCGCGCAAAGGGTGACGTAATCCACATCATCCCGATTTGACACAAAACAAGAACATGGATAGAACATAAGCAAAACCTGTGAGGGAATGAGCCTATGTTGACAAAGAAGCAACTCGATCTGCTGGAGTTTATCCACAAGCGCGTGCAGCGCGACGGTGTTCCACCCAGTTTTGACGAAATGAAAGAGGCGCTTGATCTGCGCTCGAAATCGGGCATCCACCGGCTTATTACCGCTTTGGAAGAACGCGGGTTTATCCGTCGGCTGGCGCATCGGGCGCGGGCGTTGGAAATCGTGAAACTGCCCGATGCGATGCAAGGCAAAACCGGCTTTACCCCCCGTGTGATCGACGGTGACAAACCCGATAGCACACCGGCACGGGCCATGCCGGTTGAAACCGGGTCGGTTGAGTTACCTGTGATGGGCCGTATCGCCGCCGGTGTCCCGATCGAGGCGATCAGCCAAGTCTCGCACAATGTCCATGTGCCCCAATCCATGATCGGCCAGGGCGAACATTATGCGCTCGAAGTCAAAGGGGATTCGATGATCGATGCAGGGATCAACAATGGCGATGTCGTTGTCATTCGCGAAACCAGAACCGCCGATAATGGTGATATTGTTGTCGCCCTTGTCGAAGGGCATGAGGCGACGTTGAAACGTTTCCGCAAGAACGGCAATGCGATTGCGCTGGAGGCGGCAAACCCCGCCTATGAAACCCGCGTTTTCCGCGATGATCAGGTTAAGGTGCAGGGCAAGCTGGTCGGGTTAATCCGCACCTATTGAGGCCTGCAAAAGGCGATCGGATCGGGGCGCAACAGCGTCCCTTTTTGCATCCAATGACAGGCGCACAGGGCCGTTGGCAGCACCCTGCCCCCGGTTCCACGGCCTGTTCCCCGCCAGTTGATGTGCCGTTGTGATGATCAGATCACCATTCGTTGCCAGATCAAGGGCCAGCGCCCCGCTTTCTCGCAATCCGCGCTGATCATAAACCAGACAGGGGCGCGCGCCCGCATCTGTCTGGTTGCTGATCAGCACATCCGCCCCACCGCATCTGGCCAATTCCGCCAACGCAACCTTTCCGGACACCTGTATAATCGTCCAATCACCCAGGGCGGCCTGGACGACACGGCCCGCGCGCTGAAAACCCAACCGGGCTGCGGCCACATCCTGCGCCACTGGCCCGCCATCATTCTCCAGCCAGATACCAGCCACAAACCCGCTCCCCTTTGGCTTTGATAAGGCCCGCCCCTCGGCGGTCATCACACCCAGCAGTGATCCGTTATCCGCAATCAGGATCTGGGGGCGGCTGCTTTGCTGCCAGATCAGGCCTGCCATGATCACGCAGGCCAGCCCGGCAAACCGGGCGCGCCCTTGCCACAGCACCACAAACAAAAGCCCCAGTGTCAGGACCGGCAACACAGTCCAATGCGGTGCAATCACGTGGCCGACCGCACCCGTCTGCCCCGCAACCATATCAGCGACGAAGAGGATCCACCACAGGCCAAGATCCATGAACCACAACCCCACCTGCCACATCCCGAAAGGAGCCAGACATACAGCCAGCACCGCAGCAGGCATCACCAGCACACCCATTAACGGCACACTCAGCAGGTTTGCGATTAGCCCATAATGGGCGATCTGGTTGAAATGGGCCGCCGCAATCGGTGCTGTGGCCAGCCCCGCCACAAAGGATGAAATCACGACGGACAAAACCGCGCGCACCCACTTCGGCAACCGGTGCATATCCGCATGGCGCAGATAGCCGAATACGGCCACCAAGGCGGTCGTCGCAGCAAACGACATCTGGAACCCCGGTCCGGTCAACGCCTCCGGTTGCCAGACCAACACGATGATCGCAGCAATGGCCACCGCCCGCAATGTCAGGGCACGCCTGTCCAGCAATATCGCGACGAACATCACACCCACCATGATGAATGCCCGTTCGGTGGCCACGTTCCCCCCTGACAGCGCCAGATAAAACGCGCCTGTGCATAAGGCACAGATGGCGGCGATCTTCTTGGTCGGCCAAAGCAAGGCCAATGGCGTCAATGCCAGCACAACACGGACAGCGGCAAAAATGAAACCGGTCAGCAGCCCCATATGAAGCCCTGAAATGGCCAACAGATGCGCAAGGTTGGAGGCGCGTAAATTGGCCAGCGTCTCTTGTCCCATCGCGGACCGATCACCCGTCATGATCGCTGCGGCAAAGGCGCCGGTCTCACCGGGCATGGCTTCCTGCACCGCGTTCGAAATTGCCATCCGCATGGCGAAGATATGCATCTCCCACCCGCGACGCACCGGGATGGCCAGCCGCAAAACGGGGGTGCGGGTGTAACCGACCGCTCCCAATTCCAGAAACCAGGCATGGCGTTGGAAATCGAAACCACCCGGCTCTGCCGGGCCAGCGGGCGGCGACAAATGCCCGGTCATGATCAGCGTATCACCAGGGCGATAACTGGTCAGAACCTGATCGCCATGAACCGAAACACGAACCCGCGCGGGTGTGCGTGCGGGGGCCATATCGGCCAGCACCACCTGATCCAGCGTCAGGCGCGGGGCATCGCTGGCAGATCGGTCAATGCCAACCACGCGGCCCTCAATCGAACCATAATACCGAAAGCCAAGGACAGGCGCGTCAGCAGCCGCTGTGCGCCATTTTGCCAGCCCCGCCCCTGCCATCACCAGGATCAGGGCAATCAGCAACGGGGCATAGGCAATATGGACCAATCGAGACATGGCCAGGAGAAGCAAGGCACCAGCCATAAACCCAGCAAAGACCAGCAGCGAAGGTTCCGTACCCAATGCAAAATACCCACCGATACCACAGGCCAGGCAGACCGGCACCCAGCCGATCAGCGCCCCTCGCTGCGCCAGAAGCGCATCTTCGATGACGGCACGCACTTGTCCTTCGCCCCTCGGCTTAGTATCCCCCGGGTTCAGCCCCATAGAGTGGGGAAAACTGGTTAGCGAAAGGTTAATTGCAACATGTCCGTCGTCACCCGTTTCGCCCCTTCCCCGACCGGGGCCTTGCATATCGGCGGGGCGCGCACCGCCTTGTTCAACTGGCTTTATGCACGCGGTCGCGGCGGCAAGTTTCTGTTGCGGATCGAAGACACGGACAAGGCACGCTCATCGGATGAGAATAAACAGGCGATCCTTGACGGGCTGACTTGGCTTGGCCTCGATTGGGATGGAGAGCCATCCAGCCAGGCGGCGAATGCGGCGCGGCATGCGGAAGTGACCCAAGAGTTGCTGGCCAATGGCAAAGCTTATAAATGCTTCAGTACACAAGAAGAAATCGAAGCCTTCCGCGAAAAGGCTCGCGCAGAAAAGACGTCTACCCTGTTCCGGTCGCCATGGCGGGACGTAGACGCAGCCGATCACCCCGATGCGCCTTTCGTGATCCGCATCAAGGCGCCACGCATGGGCGAGACAACGCTGCATGACGAAGTGCAAGGCGATGTCACATGGGCCAATGACCAACTCGACGACATGATCCTGCTGCGCTCTGACGGCACGCCGGTCTATATGCTGGCGGTGGTGGTTGATGATCACGACATGGGGGTGACTCATGTGATCCGGGGGGATGACCATCTGGCCAACGCATTCCGGCAGAACATGATTTATGACGCCATGGGTTGGGACAAACCGACGCTAGCACATATCCCCCTCATCTTCGGACCTGATGGCAAGAAACTGTCAAAGCGGCACGGGGCGACCGGGGCGGCGGAATATCAGGCAATGGGCTACCCGGCGGCAGGCATGCGTAACTACTTGACCCGGCTGGGATGGAGCCATGGGGACGACGAATTCTTCACCGATGCGCAGGCGCGCGAATGGTTCGACTTTGCCGGTATCGGGAAATCACCTGCACGGTTCGATTTCAAGAAGCTCGCAAACATCTGCGGGCAGCATATTGCGGCCAGTGATGATGCTGCACTGCTGCAAGAATTGCGCGGCTTTCTGTCAGCAACCGGTCAGGTTGACCTCACGGAAACACAAATCGCGTTAATGTCAAAAGGCATGTACAGCTTGAAAGAACGAGCAAAGACATTCCCGGAACTCATTGAAAAAGCATATTTTATCCTGACATCGCGACCCGTCACTGTAGAAGAAAAAGCCGCAAAAAACCTTAACGATGTATCCCGTGGTATACTGTCAGAATTGACGCCGCAGTTGCAAAATGCTAGCTGGTCACGTGACGCTCTTGAAAGGGTCGTTACGTCCGTCGCCGAAGCGCATGACATCAAGATGGGTAAGCTTGCAGGACCGCTGCGCGCAGCCCTGTCAGGACGTGCCGCCACCCCGAGTGTCTTTGACATGATGTTGGTCCTCGGACCGGACGAAACCATCGCCCGGATCAAGGACGCCAGCAACTGAAACCAATTCGTTACGAATTGTCAGTAACTGGGCAACAACGACGCAGGCCGCGCCGGTGCAATCTACATGCACGGGCCCAGAAGGGGAAAAACATGACTGAAAACACCGACACCGCGACACTGACGATCAAGGGCGAAACCTATGAATTGCCCGTGCATTCGCCATCTGGCGGCCCCGATGTGATCGATATCCGCAAGCTTTACAGCCAGGCGGATGTGTTCACCTATGACCCCGGCTTCACCTCGACCGCCGCTTGCGACAGCACGATTACCTATATTGATGGGGACAAGGGCGAATTGCTGCATCGGGGCTACCCGATTGATCAGCTCGCCGGCAAATCGCATTACCTCGAAGTCTGCTACCTCTTGCTTTACGGTGAACTACCATCGGCGGAAGAGCTGGAAAAGTTCGAATCCCTCGTGACCAATCACACGATGATTCATGAACAGATGCATAACTTCTTCCGCGGGTTCCGGCGCGATGCGCATCCGATGGCAACCATGGTTGGTGTCGTTGGGGCGATGTCAGCCTTTTATCACGACAGTACCGATATCACTGACGCGCATCAGCGCGAGGTTGCATCGATCCGCCTGATCGCCAAAATGCCGACAATTGCGGCGATGGCCTATAAATATTCGGTCGGGCAACCTTTCGTTTATCCGCGCAATGACCTCGATTATGCGGCGAATTTCCTACATATGTGTTTCTCGGTCCCTGCCGAAGAATACAATGTGAACCCAATCCTGTCGCGCGCGATGGATCGGATCCTGACCCTGCATGCGGATCATGAACAAAACGCCTCCACCTCCACGGTGCGTTTGGCGTCATCCTCGGGCGCGAACCCGTTTGCCTGTATTGCCGCCGGCATCGCCTGCCTTTGGGGGCCTGCGCATGGCGGGGCCAATCAGGCCTGTCTTGAGATGCTCAAGGAAATCGGCACCGTTGATCGGATCCCCGAATTCATTGCCCGTGCCAAGGACAAGAATGACAGCTACCGGCTGATGGGATTTGGTCACCGGGTTTACAAAAACTTCGACCCACGCGCGACCGTGATGAAGGAAAGCGCAGATGAGGTGCTGGACCTTCTGGGCGTCGAAAACAACCCGATCCTGCAAGTCGCCAAGGAACTGGAAAAACAGGCCCTAGCCGATCCCTACTTTGCCGAAAAGAAACTGTTCCCGAATGTGGATTTCTATTCCGGCATCATTCTGGAGGCGATGGGCTTTCCCACGTCCATGTTCACACCGATCTTTGCGCTGGCACGGACAGTTGGCTGGATTTCCCAATGGAAAGAACAGCTTGCTGATCCACAGCTGAAAATCGGACGGCCACGCCAGCTTTATCTCGGCGAAATGGCACGCGACTATGTCGATATCGAAAAACGCTGATATCTGGGGGCTGCCTTACGGGCAGCCCTTTTTCGTTGCACCATGACGGTGTTGACTACTGAACGGCTGGTGCTGCGCGAACCTCTGGCGCGCGACCTTGACCAGATGTTTGCGACCTATAGCGACCCTGCGGCCATGCGCTATTGGTCCACGGCACCGCATAAAAGCCTGGACGTTACCCAGGAATTGCTCGACCGGCGCATCGCGGCATGGGCAGAGGCCCCCGTCAATTTCCAGATCACAATTGACGACACTTATATCGGCAACGCCGGGAACTTCAGCGGGGATGAAATTGGCTTCATGCTGTCCCCGGCCTATTGGCGACAAGGCATCCTGATAGAGGCGATGCGCGCGATTATCCCGCATATCTTTGCGATCACCGACCATGAACAGCTGACCGCCGATGCGGACCCGCTGAATGCGGCCTCTTGTGGGCTGTTGCGCAAGCTGGGCTTTCACGAAACCCACCGGGCGAAGAACACGTTCTGCATCAATGGGGTTTGGTCCGATAGTGCCTACTTTGCCTTGCCACGGCGACCCGCTTCGGGCTAAGCAATCCGTGGTCATCAGTTCACCGAGGCGTCGCCGGCCCCAATGGGTCACGCTAAACCTGAGATTGGCAATTCCGGAAAGCTGACCTTTTCAGCCGGACGACAAGGGCGACCATCACCCCGATCAGCGGGTCCGGCACATGACATGAAAGGCCAGACCATGCCACGCGAGGCAACGTCAATCACCATCAACGACCTGTCCGGTTTCACTAAATCCCTGCGCAGCGCCCTGCAAAAACGCGATGCGTTTCCCAGCCACGCCACGATGCTGACCATGGTCGCCAAGGCCGCAGGGTATGACAATTATCAACATCTGAAAGCCGCAAAGCCCAAGGCTGCAAAACCTGCGGACATCAAAAGGCACGACCGCGCCTTTCGGGTATTTGAAAACGGGATCATGACCCGCTGGCCGAAGCACACAAAGGTGCAGGGGTTGTGCCTATGGGTATTCTGGGCCGCTCTGCCTGCGCGTACCGATCTGTCAGAGCAGCAGGTCAACGCTATCCTCAAAACCGGGCACAGCTTTGGCGATCACGCCCTTTTGCGGCGATCATTGATCGACCACCGGCTGGTAGAACGCACGACCAATGGCAAAACCTACCGCCGGATCGAACAGGCGCCACCACCAGGGGCGATCGCGCTGATCGGTGCCGCTCAGCGCCCTTCGTAACGGGCGGGGCGCTTTTCAAGAAAGGCAATGACCCCTTCCTGAAAGTCGCGGGTCTTGCCACAGCGGCCTTGCAGCTTCGCCTCCAGCGCCAATTGACCATCCAGCGTGTTTTCAAACGACCCGCGAATGGCCTTTTTCAACTGGCGATAGGCGACGGTGGGACCCTGAGCCAAATGCGCCGCGCGTGATTGCACATGCTCTAGAAAGCTGAGCGCAGGAGCTGTTTCATAGATCATCCCCCATGCGGCCGCGTCCGCAGCCGAAATCTTGTCACCAAAAAGGGCGGCACCCATCGCCTTTGCGGCACCCATCTGACGCGGCAACCAATAGGTGCCACCGGCATCGGGGATCAGGCCGATCCGGGTAAAAGCCTGCACGAAATAAGCATCTTCCGATGCGATCACCACGTCAGCGGCCAGTGCCAGATTGGCCCCCGCCCCGGCAGCAGGACCATTCACTGCGCAGATCGTGGGGATGCGGCAATCAAAGATCGCCTTCAGCATCGGCACATATTCATCCCGTAAAGTACGCTCCAGATCCAGCGTCGCCGCCGATCCGGCATCGCCCAGATCCTGACCGGAACAAAACGCCTTGCCAGCTCCGGTGATGATCAACACACGCGCGTCCTTTTCGGCTGCTTTGACGGCATGCGTAATCTCGGCGCGCATCTGCGTGTTGAGGGCATTCATCAGTTCGGGGCGGTTCAGCGTAATCACCCCCACCGAATTGCGGATGACAAGTGTAATGGCCTGATAGTCCATATGCGTTCTTTCCCTATTGATGCGTTACGTTCAACTTAGTGAACTCATCAGTTCAGGAAAGGGCAACGGGGCGTCACGACCGTAATATTTTGTCCAACGCGGCCTTTTCTTCATCGCTCAGCCGTTCCTCAACCGGGGCGCGGCGCCGAATGGTGGCCCAGCCGACACCAAGTGCGATCAGCAACAGCGCCGGGGCGGCCAGCCACAAGATCAGGTTTGCGCCGCTGGCATCGGGGCGCAGCAGAACAAATTCACCATAGCGGGCGACCATGTAGTCCACCGCGTCTTGATCGCTATCACCGGCAACCAGCCTTTCGCGCAGCACGATGCGCAATTCCTTCGCCAGGGTGGCATTACTTTCATCAATACTTTCATTGCGGCAAACCGGGCAACGTAGCCCCTGCGACAACTCCCGCGCGCGTTCCTCCAGCACCGGATCATCCAGCATTTCATCGGGTTCAACCGCCCATAGCGGGGTCGCAAACAACATCAGGACAAGAATCAACCGTTTCATTCCGCAGGCACCGCCTTGGGCAGCTTTGCCGCCGCCGCACCCACGCGCAAACGGCGGTCCGACAGTGACAGAACACCACCCAACGCCATCAGAATAGCACCACCCCAGATCCAGTTGGCAAAGGGTTTGATGTAAACGCGGACGGCATAGCCACCATTATCCTGCGGGTCACCAATCACCACATAGATATCGCGCAGGATGCCGTTGCGAATGGCCGCCTCGGTCGTGGGCATATTCGCCACTGGGTAAAACCGCTTCTCAGGCTGCAAACTGCCCAGCTGCCGATCCCCCCGCCAGACCCCCATATCCGCCATAGTGGTCAGATAGTTAGGTCCCTCAAGCTGGCTGACATCGTCCAGCGTAAAGGCAAACTGACCCACATCCCAACGATCCCCAATCTGCGCAACGCGGATATCTTCCTTCTGCCATGCCAGCATTGCCGCAATGCCGAATATGGTCACTCCCATCCCGATATGGGCGACCGCCTTTCCCCAATCGGCACGGGGCAAGCGGCGTAACCGGCCCAAACGCGCCGCAAACCCTTCACGCCCCGACCGCAGCCAAAGATCCAGCAGCGAACCGCCAACAACCCATACGCCCAGCATCACACCAACAGGGCCAAGCGCCGATCGGCCGGTCTGAATGGCAAAGGCAAGCGCCCCAAAAGCCAGCGAAACCCCCAGCAGGGCGGCAAGCGAGGTTTTGACCCTCGCCAATGACCCGCGCTTCCACGCGATGATCGACCCCAGCGGCAAAGCCACCGCAATACCGACCATGAACGGGGTAAAGGCCGCATCGAAAAATGGCGGGCCAACCGACAATGTGCGATCGAACAACATCTCAGCCACCAACGGCCAGATCGTACCGATGAACACAACGAAACAGCTGACCGCCAACAGGATATTGTTCAGAATCAACGCACTTTCGCGGCTCACGACGGAAAAGACACCTTTTGCCTCCATAGCGCCAGCACGCGCAGCAAACAGGGTCAACGCACCGCCAAGAAAGATCGCCAAAATGATCAGGATCAGCATCCCGCGTTCGGGGTCATTCGCGAACGCATGGACAGAAGTCAGCACGCCCGATCGGACGATAAACGCCCCGAGCAGCGAAAAGCCGAAGGCCAGAATGGCCAACAGGATCGTCCAGCTTTTCAGCGCCTCACGCTTCTCGACCACGATGGCCGAATGTAACAGCGCGGCGGCAATCAACCATGGCATGAAGGACGCGTTTTCAACCGGATCCCAGAACCAGAAACCGCCCCAGCCCAGCTCGTAATAAGCCCACCAGGATCCCAGCGCGATGCCGACGGTCAGGAACATCCAAGCCGCCAATGTCCATGGACGCACCCACCGGCCCCAGGCGGCATCCACTCGGCCTTCGATCAAAGCTGCTACTGCGAACGAGAATGACATGCTCAGCCCGACATAGCCGAGGTAAAGGAACGGCGGATGAAACGCCAATCCGGGGTCCTGCAAAAGCGGGTTCAGGTCACGACCGTTCAACGGCGGAACAGCAAGGCGTAAAAAAGGGTTTGATGTGAACAGGATAAACGCAAAAAACGCCACACCGATAGAAGCTTGGACAGCCAGCACGCGGGCGCGCAGCCGGGCGGGCAAACCACCCCCAAACCACGCAGCAGAGGCGCCAAACAAGGTCAGGATCAACAGCCAAAGCAGCATCGACCCCTCATGGTTCCCCCAGACACCGCTAATCTTGTAAATCAGTGGCTTGGCCGTGTGGGAATTGGCATAGACCAGCTGCAACGAAAAGTCGGAAGTCACAAAAGCCCAGGTCAAAACGGCAAAGGAAAAGGCGACCAACAGAAACTGTGTTGTGGCCGCGGGTTCGGCCACCGCCATCCAACGCATGTTGCCGCGATGGGCACCAATCATCGGGACAATCATCTGCACTACAGCCACGCCAAAGGCCAGAATCAGTGCGAAATGTCCAAGTTCAATCAACATGCGCCAGACATAGCGCAATTCAAAACCGGGCAACATAGGCACCCGGTCACATCAGCGATACAAATTGACGCTACCCGTAAAACCGGGTCTCGGTCAGCCAAAGCGGATGACAACGGTGATACACAATCGCATAAGACCGGCTCAACAGCTGGTCGGGAGTCAGTTGCACCAGCCAGGGACCAAAGGTAAAAGAACCACCGCCCCGTAGCCTTGTTCCTTCCTCGAAAACTAGGTCGGCCCGGGCATTGTCATGATCATCGCCGAGAAACCAGACAAGATGATCAAACGAACAGTCGCGCAATCGGGCCGCCTGCCCCCAAATGCGGGTGCTCGTTTCGCCCACCGCCACATGACGAAGAATTTCACCGCGAGACGCGACAGGGAACAAATACCCCTCTATCCGACCACCACTTGCAAATACAAAGAACATCGTGACAAGGGCCAGGGCCCCGATCAAAATCTTCGTCATCTCACGAAACCTCCTTGCACCGCATATGTCAGCGCAGCCATCAACAAGCCGCCAATGATCAGACGGACCAGCCATTTCAACGTATCTTCGATGGCACCCAGCCGGTCAGAGACATTGACGCGATGCACCTCATCCACCGCATTTCGAGTTTCGATTGTGCTGAGGCGGCGTTCAACCTGGGCGATCCATTCATTGTCCATGCTTGTCCTGCCAATCCAATAGTGCCGCGTTTGGGGCCGACGGGGCATCGGGCTGATAATCGGGGGCAGCGGGCGGTTTCATCGCCTGCGCCATGATCAAACTACGCGCAACAGATCGTTGAAAATCCTGGCCTTTTGACTGGTGGCGCGCGCCAAAATAGAAGCTGACAATCGCCCCCATTAGCCACCACAGCGGCTCGGGCACCAGCGCGATCCCCTCCATACCTTCGATGAACATCTCGGGGTCTTGCATCGCCACGACGAATAACCAAATTGTGCCAAGCGCTAGAAAAGGGCGGGGCAGCCGGTTCATTGCATCGACCAGCCGATCAAACAGACCGCGACGCGGATGCATGAATTCGGCAGCAAACTGTTGCAGGCTTTCACTTTTGGCATCGGCATCGCGAACCGCACCTTTTTCGGCACTTTCGCGGAATACCTCGGCTGTCTGGGCAACAACATTACGGCCGTCACCAAACAGAAACGTCATCAATCCACCAATCAATCCCATCTTGCGGTCCTTTCGCGATGTTGCGTATTCGTCAGGTGGTAACGCGGGTCGATGAATTCCTCAGCGCGCAGGATCCACCCGCCCTTACCGCCATCGCGGCGGCGGGCATATTTGCGGCTATTCACCCGTCGGTCAGCCAGATCATAGTAATAATTCCGGCGTGCGATCCCGTAAGCATCAACAAAATGCTTCGGAGCGGCCTCCAAGGCCTTCTTGGTGGCGGTAATGGTCCTGGGGCCGATCAGACCATCAACTTTCACCTGAATGCGCATGTCGCCCAGCAAGCGTTGCAAGATCTTGACCGCATTGGCACCGGCATTGACATACATGTCAAACACGGTTGCATGCAGCACCTCGGGCAGCTGGTTGATCTTGGGACGGCGGAAGTAATGTTCGACAAAGATGGAAACAGCTTTGACCTTGGTCAGCATCTTCACATCGTTGCTGTCAACATCACCATCGCCATCCAGATCAAGGCCAAGACGCCGCATTGTATGAATGGTGACACCATATTTCGTAGCGCCCCCCGGATCATCGGGATCATTCACATAGCCGCCCTCACGGGCAACGATTTCTGATGCTATTTCGGTAACGCTTTGCATTTGCAGCCCTCATGTCCAATGACATCAAGACTGCGCGCAAATGGTTAATTGGTGGCGGTGGCACCGTCCGGTGCTTGGTAAACGCCCTGTTCCTTCAGGGCGTCCACAACTTCTGCAGGCATATATGTTTCATCATGTTTTGCAAGAATTTCAACAGCTTCAAAGCGGCCATTGATGTAATTCCCCTGCGCCACCATTCCCTGACCCTCCTCGAACAGATCAGGCAGAATGCCAGTGTAAACGACGGTGACTGATGCGCCGCCATCGGTGACGGCAAAGCTCACCTGCTCGCCCTGTCCACGCACCAATGTGCCATCCTCGACCAGTCCACCGATACGAAAACGTTCATTTGGGGCGGGCGGGGCTTCAGCCACTTCGGACGGGGATCGGAAAAACTGGAAACTGTCATCTGGCAGGAATGCCAGAATGATCAGGACCAGCGCGATACAGACACCCGCGATGGAAATCACCTGAATACGGCGACGTTTCTTAAGTGATTTCAACCCGCTCATGGGAAGACCGGGGCCATCATGAGGCCCTCCGTCTCAGGCAGACCCAACATCAGGTTGGCATTCTGCAACGCCTGCCCGCTTGACCCTTTGGTCAGGTTATCCAGGGCGGCAATCACAATTGCCCGGCCCGGCACGCGATCCGCGACCACGCCGATATGGCAGAAATTGCTGGCGCGAATATGTTTGATCGACGGGTGCTGTCCCATTGGCAAAACCTCTACAAACGGCTCGGCTGCGTAAGCCGCGACCAGAGTGTCATATATGGCCGCCGGGTCCCCTTGCACATAATTTGTCATCAAAATCCCGCGATTGGCAGGGATCAGATGCGGGGTCAGCTGTGCGTGAACTGGGCGACCAGCGACCAACGAAAACTCCTGATCAAACTCGCCCAGATGCCGGTGGGTCCCGCCAACGGCATAGGCGTGCGCCCCTTCTGACAGTTCTGCGTGCAACAGGTTCTCCTTCAAGGCGCGCCCTGCCCCCGATACTGCCGCTTTCAGGTCCATGATGATATGATCAAGATCAATAACACCGGCGGCAATCAAGGGACGCAGCGCATATTGGCCGGTCGCCGCATTGCAGCCAGTCCCAGCCACAAGCCGGGCATCCTTGATCTGATCGCGGTAAAACTCCGTCAGGCCGTAAACAGCCGTCTTTTGCAACTCCGGCGCGGAATGCGGCTTGCCGTACCATTTTTCGTAATCCGCCGGATCACGCAGCCGGAAATCGGCAGACATATCAATGATCCGCACGTGGTCCGGCAGGCCCGCAATCACCCTTTGCGACGTGGCATGCGGCAAGCCGCAAAACACGATCTCCACATCGTCAAACGACATTTCTTCGATCGTGGTCAGGCGTGGCAGGTCCAGATGACGCAGATGCGGAAACACCTCTGCCATGACCATCCCGGCCTTTGAATTTCCAGAAAGCCCAACGATATTCAGGCTGGGGTGTGTGGCAATCAACCGGACAAGTTCTGCCCCGGTATAGCCAGAAGCGCCAAGAATGGCGACATTATGGGTCATGATCGATATCCCTTTGGGATGAAGTCTTTGAAAAATGGGTTATGCAGCGTCAAACGTGATTTGTCGTCGCAAAAACTGGGTCGCACGGGACGATACCTGCCCCGGATCGCCCGAGGTCAGAAAGGCACTATCAGTGCCCGGTCCAATCATCTCCGGGCGTCTGTCCAGATAATCGGCAAGGCTTTCAGCGACCAGATTGGCCTGGCTAAACACCTTCACATCCGGGCCCAATGCGGCCTGAAATTCTTTTTCCATCAACGGGTAATGGGTACAACCCAGCACGGCAGCATCAGGATCCGGCATCTTGCGTTTCAGCGCATCAACATGGCTGCGCACCAGCGCCTCTGCCAGGATCATGTCGCCATCTTCAATGGCATCCACAACACCGCCACAGGCCTGCGCCTCGACATCAACACCGATGGCCCGAAACGCCAATTCGCGTTGAAACGCGCGGCTTGATACGGTTGCTGGCGTGGCAAACAGCGCCACATGTTTGGCATTCACCTCGCGCGGGGGAGAGTTATCACCCCATTGCCGCTCGGTCAGCGCCTCAATCAACGGCACAAAAACACCCAGCACACGCTTGCCTTCTGGCACCCAGCCTTCCTGCATCCGGCGCAGGGCGGCAGCGCTGGCGGTATTGCAGGCCAAAATCACCAGATCACAACCCGCATCAAACAGGCGCTGCGTGGCCTTGGTGGTCAAGTCGTAAATGTCATCGGGGGTCCGCACGCCGTAAGGGGCATGGGCGCTATCGCCGTAATAGACCAAAGGCACATCAGGCAGGCGCTTGGCAACGGCGTCCAGCACCGTCAATCCACCTAACCCGCTATCGAATATGCCGACCGCCATCTCGCACCTTGTATTTCGCTTCAAACTCATGGCCCAAGCGGTTCGCATCGATGGGCTTCGGGCTCAACTCATACGTGGCTTTGCGCAGGAAATCCATGCATCCTTTGGGGTCTTTTTTGAAGGCGGCCAATTGCGCCGCCGGGATCGGTTCACCGACCACAATACGGACAGGTTTGTTGATCTTCGTCTTGAACTCGCGAATGAACATACCGGTGCGCAACGTGTTGTGAATGTGACTGGCCAGTTGGAACAAGCGGCTATTGCGACCATCAAAGAAGACAGGGACAACAGTGGCGCCGGATTTTGCAATCATCTTTGCCGTAAAGGTACGCCAACCGGGGTCCATCGGTTGCGAAAACATCTTGGCAGATGTCGAAACTGTTCCCCCGGGAAAGATACCGATTGCACCGCCCTCGTTGAGATAGTGCACGGCTGCCGCCCGGGTCTCCAGGTTCAGCTTCGCAGCTTCCTTCGTTTCGTCAAAGGAAATCGGCAGAATAACCCGCTCCAGATCGGGCGCATGGCGGAAAATCCGGTGGGCAAGCACGCGAAATTCCCCATCGCGACGGACCGACAATATGCGACCCATCATCAGCCCATCCAAAATGCCATAGGGATGGTTGGACACCACGATCAGCGGCCCATTGGATGGAAGGTTCTCCAACGACCCGCCTATCACCTCCAACTTCAAACCGTAGCGGTCCGATATGACCTCCCAAAAATCCTGCCCCGATGCGACCTCACGGTGATAACCCTGCGCCTTGCGGATCAACCGCAATCTGCCGGTTGCGTTTTCCATCGCGCGGACAAGGACGCGCGCGCCCCGCCCCTTCACCGCACTGGCGTAAGTGATGTCGCGGGCAACTTCGGGGGTCTTCATCAGGTTCTCCAATCCCGTAGCGCAAGTGCCGCGCCACAGGTAAATTACGGCGTTGTTATCACAGGTACATGTCAGTACCCTTCCAACAAATAAAATCGAAAAAAGAGATTATTATGAAAACGCGTTGTCTTTCTTTGGGCCTATTCATATGTCTATTGGCCGGTTGCGAAGGCACAGTGGCACCATACGAAAAAAACGGCGGCAGCAGTGCAGTACCGCAGTTGAAACAGACGCTGACCCTGGACAGCGGGCAGACCTTCAAGACCCAAGGGTTCATCGAAGTGTTTGAACCAAATTACTACGTTCTGGTTTCGGCCCCGGACGGGCGTGACTTGCGCCAATCACGCGCAAGCGCCACGGATGCGGCCAAAACAGCCGTCGAAGCGTTTGATTGCGAAACCGGCACCAGCGTCAAGTCAGGCCGAAAATACTCGGCTGAGGCGAACCAGTGGCTCATCGTCATTGGATGCAGCAGCCGCAGTTTCGGTTAGCACGACAAACAACCGGGTCGCGGGGTCGCCTATTCCGCCGCCTGCTGCATTGGTGCGGCACGCAGCACCGCCAGCAATTCTTCGCGCCGTTTCGCGGCCTTGCGGGCATTGGTATCCTTCACTGGACCAAAACCGCGAATATCCAAGGGCAATGCAGCCAGCGCAATCGCCGCATCGCGGGTATCGGGGCGGATAATCTGCAACAGTTCCGTCATATCCTTTTCGTATTCCTTGATCAGGGCGCGCTCCATCTTGCGCTCTGCGGTGCGGCCGAAGGGATCAAACGGCGTGCCACGCAGGAATTTCAGCTTTGCCAGTTTCGGGAACATTGCTGCCATCCGGGCGCCATATGCCTTTTTCAGTGGGCGACCATCCGGGCCAATCTTGGACAGCATCGGCGGGGCCAGATGATAGGTCAATTTCAGATCGCCATCAAACGCCGCTTCCGCCTTCGCGCGCGTCTCGGTCAGAAGGCGCGCTACCTCGTATTCATCCTTATACGCCAACAGCTTATGATACCCTTTGGCGACAGCCTCGCGCAAAGGGGCATCCTGAAACTGATCAACCAACTTGCGATAGCGTTTCGCCAGCCGCGTCCCCTGATAATCGACCAATCGGGCCTCGCGAAACGCGATCTTCTCATCCAGTGACTTGGGCAATTGCAGCACATTAGGCTTCAGCAAGGCCTGCGCATCCTCAGGATACAGATAGGCCCAGCGGCCCAGCTCAAACGCGCGGATATTGCGGTTTACCGCCGCGCCGTTCAACGCAATCGCGCCGATGATGGCCTCATAGCTTAGTGGGATCGCCCCCATCTGCCATACGGCACCAAAGATCATCATGTTCGAATAAATACTGTCGCCCAGCAGCGCCTTGGCAAGATCAGAGGCATCAAACATCGCCAGCCCGTCCCACAGGCGGGCCTGCAACGCCATTTCCAACTGGTCAGCGGGCAGTTTGAACTCCGTATCGCGGGTGAAATCGCCGGTGATAATCTCGTGGCTGTTGACAACGCCTTTGGTGCGCCCAGTCTTCATCAGCCCAATCGTTTTGGCCCCCGCAGACACCACCAGATCACCGCCGATCAACGCATCACATTCACCTGTGGCAACGCGGATTGCATTGATATCGCTTGGCTTCTCCGCAATTCGGCAATGGATATGCACGGCACCGCCCTTCTGGGCAAGGCCTGCCATTTCCATCATGCCGGCGCCCCTGCCATCCATATGAGCCGCCATGGCCATCACAGCCCCAATGGTGACAACACCCGTGCCGCCAACGCCGGTGATGACGACATTATGCGTGCCATCAATCTGCGGCAGCTCCGGTTCAGGCATGTCGGGCAGGTCCACATCTGCCGTTGCTTCCTTTCGGATCTTCGCCCCTTCGATGGTTACGAAAGATGGGCAAAAACCATTTACACAGGAAAAATCTTTGTTACAGGATGACTGGTCAATGGCCCGCTTGCGTCCCAGTTCGGTCTCTGCCGGAACAACGGACACGCAGTTCGAATGCACGCCGCAATCGCCGCAGCCTTCACAAACATCCGTGTTAATGAAAACCCGCTTATCGGGGTCGGGGAATTGGCCACGCTTCCTGCGGCGACGCTTTTCAGCCGCGCAAGTCTGCACATACACAATAGCCGACACGCCTTTGTATTTGCTGAACTTCTCTTGAACGACGGGCATATCCACCCGCTCATGCACATCTAAACCCTTGGGGAACCGGGCCAGATCAACATCTTCCTTCTCATCATAGACAAGGGCGACATTGCGGACACCCATCGCCTGCAATTCGCGGCAAATCTGATCGGCGGTAAGACCGCCATCATTGCCCTGCCCGCCAGTCATCGCAACCGCATCATTATAAAGGATCTTGTAGGTGATATTCGTCCCCGCCATCAGGGCAAAACGAATGGCCTGGACGCCCGAATGGTTATAGGTCCCGTCACCAAGGTTCTGGAACACATGGTCGCGGGTGGAAAACGGGGCTTCACCGACCCAATTCGCACCCTCGCCGCCCATCTGCGTAAAGCCCACGGTATCGCGGTCCATCCACTGCACCATGTAATGGCAGCCAATCCCGGCATAGGCACGCGACCCTTCGGGCACCTTGGTTGATGAATTATGCGGACAGCCCGAACAGAAATAGGGCAAGCGCGCCGCGATTTCCGGCGCATTATCGGCGCGGCGGGCCTCTGACAACGCGGCAAGCCCGGCCTGCACACCATCGGATGCGCAACCCTCTTCCACCAAAATCCCGCCAACCTTTTCTGCAATCCAGATCGGGTCAAGTGCGGCCTTGGTCGGAAACACCTCCTCCCGGCGGCCTTCGGAATGCTCATCGCCCTTATGCCACCCATAAACCCTGCGACCGCGGCGATCGTCAAAGATCGCTTCTTTCACCTGCACCTCGATCAGCTTGCGCTTTTCCTCAACGACAACAATCAGGTCCAGCCCTTCGGCCCATTCGTGGAAAGACGCCATATCCAGCGGCCAAACCTGCCCGACCTTGTAGGTGGTGATGCCCAACCGCTTCGCCTCAGCCGCATCAATATTCAACAGCGATAAGGCATGCTGCAAATCCAACCAGTTCTTGCCAGCGGCGACAAAACCAACCTTGGCCCCCGGCCTGCCCCATTTGCGCTGATCCATCTTGTTGGCGCGTGAAAACGCCTCGGCGGCAAAGCGTTTATGGTCAATCATCCGCGCCTCTTGCAGCTGCGGCGTGTCAACCAACCGGATGTTCAGCCCGCCTTCGGGCAGTTTCATATCAGGGCGCACAAAGGACAGACGATGCGGGTCACCATCCACGACGGATGTGACCTCAATCGTGTCCTTCATCGTCTTCAGGCCGACCCAAACCCCCGCGTACCGGGACAATTCCCAAGCATAGAGCCCGTAATCAAGGATCTCCTGCACACCTGCTGGCGACACAATCGGCATATAGGCATCGACCATGGCCCAGTCGGATTGGTGCAATGTGGTGGAACTTTCGCCGGTATGATCATCGCCCATCGCCATGATCACCCCGCCATGCGGGCTGGTGCCTGCCATATTGGCATGGCGCATCACATCGCCGGTGCGGTCCACGCCGGGGCCTTTGCCGTACCACAGGCCAAAGACACCGTCATATTTGCCCTCGCCGCGAAGCTCTGCCTGTTGTGACCCCCAAAGGGCAGTTGCCGCCAGATCCTCATTCAACCCCAGTTGAAACTGCACATGTGCGGGGTCCAGCACATCCTTGGCCCGCGCCATCTGCTGATCCACAGCACCCAGGGGCGATCCGCGATAACCGGTGACATAGCCTGCGCTGTTCAGCCCCACCTTCTGATCACGGGCCCGCTGCATCAGCATCAACCGGACCAAAGCCTGCGTGCCGTTCAGCAGGACAGGCGACTTCTCAAGATCATACCGGTCGTTTAGGGACACATCCTGATGGGTCATCTCGCACCTCCCCGCGCGTCAACTGCCTGTGACAGTTATAGGTCAAAATTACTGACCTACAAAGCGGAAATTTGTCGCGCATCAGGTTTGCATCCAATTGCACACTTCGCGTAATGATCTGCTAATGTGAGCGATAACAAAGACGATGGCAGGGACAAATGGACTGGGACAAGCTAAGAATATTTCACGCCGTCGCCGACGCCGGATCGCTCACCCATGCCGGTGACACGTTGCACCTATCGCAATCTGCCGTCAGCCGCCAAATCCGCGCGCTCGAAGAATCACTCAATACCACCCTGTTCCACCGGCATGCACGCGGGCTGATCCTGACTGAACAGGGCGAGCTGCTATTCGACGCGACCAAATCGATGAACAAGCGGCTTGAGGCGGCATCAGCCCGCATTCGGGACAGCGAAGAAGAAGTGTTCGGTGAACTGCGCGTTACAACCACAACTGGCTTCGGAACCCTCTGGCTGGCCCCGCGATTGCCGAAACTCTATGAATTGTATCCCGATCTGAAGATCGACCTGATGCTGGAAGAACGGGTACTTGATCTGCCCATGCGCGAGGCCGACGTCGCCATTCGGATGAAAGAACCCTCCCAGGCCGATCTGATCCGCAAACGGCTGATGTCCGTGCGCATGCGGCTTTATGCGTCGCGCGAATATCTGGCCAAACACGGCCAAATCAACGATATCGAGGAAATCAGCAACCACCGGCTGATCTGCCAAAGCCTGAATTCCATTCAAGTCGCCGCCGGGGCCACACTGGTACAGCACCTGATGACCTATGACATCCCGAATCTGTTCACCGTGAACAACTATTTCGGGGTCCTGCAAGGGATCCTGAACAATATCGGTGTTGGCGTATTGCCCGATTACGTGACAGAGGATTTCCCCGATCTGGTGCGCATCCTGCCTGATCTCGAATCCGGCGAAGTCCCGGTTTTCCTAGCCTATCCCGAAGAACTGCGGCAATCCAAACGGATCAGCGCATTCCGGGATTTCGTGCAGGACGAAATCTTTGCCCATAGACGCAAGATCAAGGAAACCAACCTGTCGTGATGTAACGGCGCGCTTGCCCCGCCGGCATCCACGGTTTCCCCAAAATGATCACATTTTTGTCTGATTGGATGCCTAGGTCCGAAGCAACGCAACCAGGGGTAATCAAGAATGAACAAGGGCGGCGATTTCGCAGAACGTCTGAAACGGATCGAAGGCCAAAGAGGCGCGCCATTACAGGATGACGGCCCGATCCAATCTGGCGGAAACAGCAAACTGATCGCGGGCTGCGTGTTTTTTGGTGGGCTGGCGATGTTGCTCGGCGTCGGTGCCATCGCATTGGCGAAATCCGACCTGCTGGGCAATCTCGGTGAAACGGTCGCCTCGATTACAGCAAAAATCTCGGACGGCGAACTCATTCCATCAGGTATTGGCCACGACATATTGCTTGGTTCCGCGCTGAAGTCCCAGGAAGACCGACACGAACTCACCCTGGCCGAGGCAGAGGCCGCGCGAATGGCAACTCTGATCGCCCCTATCGGTGAAAAACCACCCGCACCAACAGCGCCCAGCAGCATGGACCGGATGGGAACCATTGTCGGTGTCGGGCATGCCGCCACGCAAAGCGGCCCACCAGTTGCTACCGACACCATCCTTGCAGGTTTCCAACCCAGCGGCCCCAACAGCGCCCATTGGGATATCGCAACCATTGATATGAACGAAAGCTGTCAGCTGCGCCCTGTCGGGGCGGATGAAAAGCTGGTCAGCGTCAATGTGGATACCGGCCATGCCAATGCGCCAATCCAGATCATCAATAACGCCACGATTTACAAAACCATCGAAGACCACACCAAAGAAGCACTCGAAGACGGGCACGGTATCGGTCTGATGAAGATCTACCGCGGCACGATGAAAGTGATTGATGTGATCATTACCGATAACAGCGGGCCACTTTACCTGACGCTGCAAAGCCGCAGCGCGCGCATGATGTGGCATATCCACGCAAGCCCCGACGTGAACATTGCCCATATCGCGATGATTGGCGGCAGCGCACCCGCCCTGACCGGCAATATCGGCAACGCAAGTTTCGAGGCTGTGCGCGGTTACGAAAATCAGCGCCAAGAGGTGACAATCGACGGGGAAAGAACCCGCATTGACTGTAACAGCACACCCTACCGCAAGCCCGACGAAAGCTGGGCAGCATGGGACGGCGCTCAGGGCGGTAATACGCTCGATGGCAACCTGCTATTTGGACAAGATGAAGGTTTCGACCGGTTTGACGCTTGGTTCACGGAAATTCTGGGGACCAGCGCTGATACGAACCTAATCACGGCACGGGGCGCTGGGGCTGTATTGGTGGGCGAAGTCCCGACAGCGCCGTTCGACGCGCCATCGAAGGCCACAAATATCCACGTGCCAGCGCATGACATCATCCTGACGGGCAGCCCTGAGGCGCGCGAGGTCGAAATCGTCAAAATTTACAGCGACCTTGTCGCTGCCGCGTCGGGTGGTGACTACCGCGAGATACTGCCCGAAACGATGAGCCTGTCAGAGGCTGAAACACCCAGCGCAGCACCCTCCGAAATCTCCGGCGGACGGCGCAGTTTCGGCGACCTGATTATGGACACCAATGACATTGCAAGCAAGGTCAGCCAGACAGACCTGAACCGCGAACGGCGGGTCAGCTTTTCGACGCGGCTGACATTGGATGACCTGCTGCAAAATGGCGAGGCAATGCCACCCGAAGAACAGCATCACAGCTACGCAATGATGCGGGCACCGCGCGAAATGGCTCCCTATTGCGCCGACACGCTCGTCGAAATTGCAACCAAATGTAAAATCATCGGCGTAACGGTTAGCGATACAGGCGAAGGTGAATATCAGGTCCGCGCCAATTTCGCCTATGTCCCGAATTACACAATTGGTGATGTCGAACGGCAGAAAGGCGGCGACTTCCTGTCAGCCTTCCTGCCCGACGATGTTGAAACCCGCACCCATCAAACGCCAGAGGAACGGCGCGCGTTTCTGGTGGAACTGAAAGGCATCTGCGATCAGCTGCGCGCGGAATACGGCAATTGTCTGATCGGCACGGGCGGGTTCTATCTTGACCAACCTGCACGGTTCAGCAGTGGCGACGTCCAATCCCATGCCGCAGGCTGGGTCGAAGTCTATGGTCCGGACAACCCGTTCGAGGAAAAGAAATTCCAGGAACGCGCGGCCGAGATTTTTGCCGACCGATAGGCCGCATCGGATAAGCCCGCGCGCTTAATCCAAAAAATCATACGGCACCGCGCGCTCCGTTCATCCGGGGGGCAACCTACGGTGGGGTCCGACGCAAGTCCGACGTCTGGCCGACGCTTTGCCGACAATGTATGTTCCATAAAAATAAGGTATTAACTCATGATTCGACGCCGGATAAGCTAATTGCACCGCACGGTACCAGCCTCAACCCAAACGTGCGAAGATCAAGAGCTATGCGCTAGGCGCATATCGGCCTTGCAATGTTATTTGTCTGTTTTTTCTTGAATGGTCAAATATCGCACCCTATCTCATCTCGTGAGGGCGATGATGCTTAAACGCTCATCATCCTCACCTCCCTGTTGGACTTCGCCGGGCCTTGTGCCCGGCAATTTTTTTTCCCTGACATGTTTGTCGGCACAATCAAACGCAAAACAGGTTACCCCCGAACCACAGCGCAAGAAGGCAGATCGTCAGGAACTGGGCCAAAACCGTTGCCCCCATCCGCCCCTTCGCATAAAGGGACGCCCAAGCGTCTGAGGGGAACACGAATGCAAGAGCCGACCATCACTGATGATCTGATCGCAGTCCATGGGCTTAGCCCAAACGAGTACAAGCAGATCCTTCAGATTATCGGGCGCGAACCAACCTTCACCGAACTTGGCATCTTCTCGGCCATGTGGAACGAACATTGCTCTTACAAATCCTCCAAGAAATGGCTGCGCACCCTGCCCACCGAAGGGCCGCAGGTTATTTGCGGTCCGGGTGAAAACGCAGGCGTCGTTGATATCGGCGGCGGGCAAGCCGTTGTTTTCAAAATGGAAAGCCACAACCACCCCAGCTACATCGAACCCTATCAAGGGGCTGCGACCGGCGTGGGTGGCATCCTGCGCGACGTCTTTACCATGGGCGCACGACCCATCGCGGCGATGAACTCTCTCAGCTTCGGCGAACCCGACCACCCCAAGACAAAGCAGCTTGTGAATGGTGTGGTTGCGGGCGTTGGCGGTTACGGCAATTGCTTCGGCGTGCCCACTGTTGGCGGCGAAGTGCGCTTTGATCCGGCCTATAACGGCAATTGCCTGGTCAACGCCTTTGCCGCCGGATTGGCAGATGCCGACAAAATATTCTATTCCGCCGCATCCGGCATCGGCATGCCTGTAGTTTATCTTGGGGCCAAAACCGGGCGCGATGGCGTCGGCGGGGCCACCATGGCCAGTGCGGAATTCGACGACACGATTGAGGAAAAGCGCCCTACCGTGCAGGTGGGCGATCCGTTTACCGAAAAGCGACTGATGGAAGCCACACTGGAATTGATGGCGACTGGTGCGGTCATCTCGATCCAGGATATGGGGGCCGCTGGCCTGACCTGTTCCGCCGTTGAAATGGGCGACAAGGGCGGCTTGGGCGTATGGCTGAACCTCGACGCGGTCCCGCAACGCGAAGACAACATGACCGCCTATGAAATGATGCTGTCGGAATCCCAGGAACGGATGCTGATGGTGCTGAAACCCGAATTGGAGGATGCGGCCCGCGCCGTGTTCGAAAAATGGGACCTCGACTTCGCCATCGTCGGCGAAACCATCGCCGAAGACCGGTTCATCGTTGAACATGGCGGAAAGGTCATGGCCGACTTGCCGCTGGCGACCCTTTCCGGGTCGGCCCCCGAATATGACCGGCCCTGGGAACCAACGCCCCCCGCCGAACCGCTTGGCGATATTCCCGCCATACCCGCGATAGACGGGCTTAAAGCCTTGATAAAAAGTCCGAATTACGCTGGTAAACAATGGGTTTACGAACAGTACGATCAGCAGGTCATGGGTGACACGGCCCGCACACCGGGATGGGGTGCCGGGATCGTGCGGGTGCATGGCACCGACAAGGCGCTGGCGTTCACCAGTGATGTCACCCCCCGCTATGTCAAAGCCAATCCCGTTGAAGGCGGCAAGCAGGCCGTGGCAGAGGCATACCGCAACCTGACAGCCGTCGGCGCGCGGCCCTTGGCGACAACCGACAATATGAACTTCGGCAACCCTGAAAAGCCTGAAATCATGGGACAATTTGTCGGTGCAATCCAAGGCATCGGCGAAGCGGTTAAAGCGCTCGACATGCCCATCGTGTCGGGCAATGTATCGCTCTATAACGAAACTGAAGGAACCGGTATCCTGCCTACACCGACAATCGGTGCGGTCGGGCTGATCGACCACCCAGACCACATCATCGGCGGCGAAATTCGCGAAGGCCATGTTCTGTTGCTGGTTGGCGAAACAACCGGACATCTGGGACAATCCGCTTTGTTGGCAGAGGTTTACGGGCGGGCCGAAGGCGACGCACCCCATGTCGACCTCGCGGTCGAGAAAAAGAACGGCGACTTCATCCGCGCCAACCACGCCTATATCAAAGCCTGCACCGACCTCAGCGATGGTGGGCTGGCGCTTGCCGCGTTCGAACTGGCCGAAGAGGCCGGGGTCGGCATCACGCTGGAGGCCGAGGATACGCCAACACTCTTTGGCGAGGATCAGGCGCGTTACCTTGTGGCCTGTAATTTCGATCAGGCAGAGGCGCTGATGATCGCCGCCAATCAAGCCGGTGTTACTTTGACAACCGTCGGGAAAGTGGGCGGCGATCAGGTGCGGTTCGGCAGCCAAAGCGCTGCGCTTGACGAACTCGCAACGAGTTTCCGAACCGCCTTTGCCCGCGCAGTCGCCTGAACCGCACTTGTCCCGCAACCATGCCGCGCCTAAGTTAAAGGCAACCGATCAAAGGACCCGAAATGCCGATCACTGCCCAAGATATCGAAGCGCTGCTGCGCGAAAAATTCCCTGACGCGACGATTCAGATCGAAGGGAATGACGGGGTGCATTTTCAGGGGCTTGTGATCGATGAAAGCTTCCGAGGCATGAACCGGATCCAGCAACAACGCGCGGTGATGGCGGTGATCAAACCAAAAGTCGATAGCGGCGAAATCCACGCCCTTGGTTTGACAACCAAGGCCCCCGAATGAGTTGGGAAGGTTGGACAATTGTCATTAGTGCGCTGGGGCTGGCTTTCGGCGTCGCGCTGATTGTTCTCGGCTATAAAAGGCGAAGAAACGGACCAACACAAGATCGCGGCAGCAACCCCGACCACGGACATCACTTCATGAGCTCAACCTACGGATCGGGGCGCGAGTCAGGATCACGCACATGGCGCGTACCAAAGAACCCGAATGACTATGCGAAAATTTTCGCGCCGACCAAAACGGATGGAAAAAAATGACAGCCCAAGAACAGATCAAAGAAACCGTTACCAACAACGACGTCGTACTTTTTATGAAAGGTACAAAATCCATGCCACAATGCGGGTTCTCGTCGCGTGTTGCCGGCGTACTGAACTTCATGGGCGTCGATTTCAACGACGTCAATGTGCTGGCGGACGAAGAGATCCGTCAGGGGATCAAGGATTATTCCGACTGGCCCACCATCCCGCAGCTCTACGTCAAAGGCGAATTTGTGGGCGGCTGCGACATTATCACCGAAATGACGCTCAGCGGTGAGCTGGATACGCTCTTTGCCGAAAACGGCGTCACTTTCGACAAGGACGCCGCCGAAAAAATCCGCGAAGCAAACGCCTAAGAACGCCGCGCATCCACCTGATCGGCCAGCGCCTCGGCGCGGGCCGCGATTTCGGCCAATGCTTCGGTGACGGCGGCAGGCACGACAGGCACTTCTATCCGTTCGGGGGTCGGGGCCGGACGCGATTGCAAGGTTTCAATGTCAGCGCGCATCCGGACGGCCTCTGCCTCCGCCTCGCGCAGCTTGTCTTCAAGATTTGCAGTCTTGTCTGCCAACATCAAACCCGCCATCAAAAGCATCCGCGCCTCGGGCATCCGGCCAATCTGTTCGGACAGATGTGACGCCTCCGCATTCAGCATGGCAGCAGCAGAATGCAGGAAATGCTCTTCGCCCTCCTGACAGGCCACTTCGAAAGTGCGGCCACCAATTGCGATCTCAACCTGCGGCATGGGAACCCTCCTCGATCACGGGTTTGAGTGTGGCCAGAATGGCCTCCAACTCAGCGGCATCGGCCGATCTTTGCGCCTGCAAGGCCGCAATTTCGGCGGCTACCGCCTGATCTAACAATTCAGGCGCCAAGCCATTGGTAACGGCTTCGCGCAACTGGGTGTTCATCTCGCGCATCTGCGCATTAGAGGCCCGCAAACGCTGCAACTCCGCATCAAGGTTCTGCATCTGGGCTTGCTGCGCCTCAAGGGCAGCGGTCAACCTTCCCAGTTCAGCCCCCTGCCCCTGATGCGCCTGCAATTCTGCGGCCAGCGCATCCTTTGCCGCGCGTTCCTGCGCCAGCGCTGCGGCCATTTCGGGGTCAGGTCCGGCCTTTGCATCCAGCCCCTGTCTGATCCGATCCAGCGCTGCCGTGATCCGGCCTTCCAACGCACTCATTTCACTCATATGCCTGTCCTTTCAGGTCCCCACGATGGGGTCGTCACAGCATGACAGACAACGGGCCTATCATGTCTCATCAATTCGCCCGACCGCCATTTTCCGGCGTTTTCTTGCGAATCGTGCCTCTTTCTCCCTAGCCTAAGCGATCCGTCAGATGCCAGCAAACCGCAGCAGGCGAAGAAAATGAACATGTTAGGCTGTGCGCTTGATCTTGGGGGCGACCCTGATATGAGGCAGGCAAGCGAATGTTCACTCTCGTATATAGGACCTGATCACTTGGATATTGCAGCCCTGAGCACCACCCACCCCGATCATTGGAAGAAAGCAACCGCTATCCGGACCCTGACACTGGATGCTGTTGCGGCCGCAAATTCCGGCCATTCCGGCATGCCAATGGGGATGGCCGATGTTGCCACTGTCCTGTTTGAAAAGCATCTGAATTTTGACCCCAAAACGCCCGAATGGCCGGATCGCGACCGATTCATCCTGTCGGCAGGTCACGGATCAATGCTGCTTTATTCCCTGATGTATCTGACGGGGTATGAGGACATCACGCTGCAGCAGATCAAAGATTTCCGCCAATGGGGTGCGAAAACCGCAGGGCATCCTGAGTTTGGCCATGCCCGCGGGATCGAAACGACAACCGGCCCGCTCGGCCAAGGCATCGCCAATTCCGTCGGCTTTGCCATTGCCGAGGAAATCCAGCGCGCCACTTGGGGCAAGAAGATCATCGATCACTATACCTATGTGATGGCCGGTGACGGCTGCTTGATGGAAGGGATCAGCCACGAGGCGATTGGCCTCGCCGGTATGCAGAAACTGGGACATCTGATTGTCTTCTTCGATGATAACAACATCACAATCGATGGCACCGTTGATATAGCCGACATCACCAATCAGCCCAAGCGTTTCGAGGCCGCAGGCTGGCATGTTCAATCCATTGACGGGCACGACCCAAAGGCGATTGATGCCGCCATTACAGCCGCCAAGAAAACCAACCGCCCGTCGATGATCGCCTGCAAAACCCACATCGCCTTGGGCCACGCCGCTCAGGACACATCGAAGGGCCACGGCGCGCTGACCGACGCAGAGCAGCTGCAGGCCGCAAAGAAGGCTTATGGCGCACCTTTGGGTGATTTTGAGGTTGATCCCGAGGTCAAGAAACAATGGGAAGCCATCGGCGCCCGGGGTGAGGCGACCCGGAAGGACTGGGAAACCCGTTTTGCAACACTGTCCAATAGCAAACAGGTTGAATTCAATCGGATCTATGCCGGTGAAGCGCCCAAGAAACTGGCTGCGACCATCCGCGCTTTGAAAAAACAGATCGCAGAAGGTCAACCAAAAGTAGCCACTCGCAGATCATCGGAAATGACGCTTGAGGTGATCAACCCGATCATGGGCGAAACCATTGGCGGCTCGGCTGACCTGACGGGTTCAAACAACACCAAGACCGCTGATCTGGGCGTCTTTAACCCAGATAACCGCAAGGGCCGTTACATCTATTACGGCGTGCGTGAACACGGGATGGCTGCGGCCATGAATGGCATGGCGCTGCATGGCGGGACGAAACCCTATGGTGGCACATTCATGTGCTTTACCGATTATGCGCGCGGGGCGATGCGGTTGTCTGCGCTGATGGGGGTTCCGGCCACTTATGTGATGACCCATGATAGCATCGGGCTTGGAGAAGATGGGCCAACTCACCAGCCGGTTGAACACCTTGCCATACTGCGGGCGACACCGAACATGAATGTCATCCGGCCCGCTGATACGGTTGAAACTGCCGAAGCATGGGAGTTGGCGCTGACATCGCAGAAAACGCCAACCGTGCTCAGCCTGACACGTCAGGGGCTGCCAACTGTCCGGACCGAACTCAAGAACAAGAACCTGACGGCGCAAGGCGCCTATGTGTTGGCGGATGCCGACGGCAAACGGCAGGCAATCCTGATGGCGACCGGTTCCGAAGTGTCCATCGCCCTTGCCGCGCGCGACCTGCTGCAAGCTGACGGGATCGGCACGCGGGTCGTATCAATGCCATGTTGGGAGCTGTTCGAAGAACAGGATGAAGGCTATCGCAGACGCGTCCTGCCCGGCGGACCAGTGCGCATCGCTATTGAGGCTGGCGTGCGGTTTGGTTGGGATCGCTGGCTGTTTGGTGAGCGTGGCAAGCGCGAAAAATCCGGTTTTATCGGCATGCATGGCTTTGGGGCATCGGCCCCGGCAGGCAAACTTTACGAAGAGTTCGGAATCACCGCGCAGGACGCGGTCGACAAGGTCAAGTCACTGATCAAGTGATCACAAACCTCACCCACCCGGCGGCGCAACCGCATGCAGGGTGGGTGAAACCCAGATAAAACTACCGTTGCAGCAATATCGGAAACCAGTCCTCGCGCAGGCGCTGGCCCGGTACCATGTCATGTCCGGGAAATGGCGGTGACGTGCGCCCCGGGCGTTCGACATACCGGGCATCATCCCCCACGAGACGCAGCGAAAAGGCACGCCTGCGTGACACCGTTTCATTTCCGCGCGCGCCATGTAGACAGCGAAAATGAAACGCAACGGCATCGCCCGGTTCCAACTCCCATTCCAGAACGCGCATACCTTCCCCGTCCGGGTCGGGGACCGGCATGAATGCCGCGTCATCAGGATAAAAATTGTCCTCTGACAACCAACGGGTTGGCAACACCTGACGCTCCCACAAATGCGACCCGGCGACGCAGCGCAGCGAGGCATCGGTCACCGGATCAAGCGGCGACCAAAAGCTGACATTCTGTTGCCCCTCAACGAAATAATAGGGGCCATCCTGATGCCATGGCGTGGGTTTGGATGTGCCGGGTTCCTTGACCAGAACATGATCGTGAAACAGCTGCACGGATGCTGACTGCATCAGATCAGCAGCAATTTCGGATGCAGGCGAATGCTTGATCACATCTTCAAATTCGGGAATGCGGGTCCAGTTACAATAATCATCAAAGAAGCGACCGCCCTCGCCCTCTTTGAGGTTTTCGGCGGCATATGGGCCGGGCTCTGCCATGTTGCGTGCAACACCAGCGCGCAATGCGGTCACATGATCGGCAAACAACCCCTTTACCAGCACGGCCCCGTCGCGCGCATAGGCATCGATATGATCTTGTGAAATCGGCGCATGCATCGGTTCGTCCCGTCATTTTGTCTTCGTCATTGCGATGCATACGAAAAAGGCGGTCACCCGGCAATCGCATCATGCCGTCGGCGTAACTTCGCCGACGCAGAATCGCGTCAAAATACTTCTGTCCCTCCTGCGCAAACTTCGCGACACTTCAAAAAAACGTCTCGAAGCGAGATATAAGGCATGAGCAGGTCCCCAAAAATCAATGCGAGCGGCATCGCCGTCGCGCTTACACTTCTTGCCAGTTGCAATCAGATAGCACCACCGGTGGTTATTGAACCACCCGCCAATGTTGTCCCTGCGCCACCCGAAAATCTGGATGCATACGCAAAGGCATTTCTGAACGGGATCCAACCGGTATCAATCGCGGAATCGCGCGAATATTGCGGCTTTTTCGTCCGCACAAGGGATGGCAAGGTGCAGGGCACACCGCCCCGCGCAGGAACGCCGGATAGTTGCATTGCCGGTTTCGTTCCGCAAAACGCCATTGCAAGCTATCACACCCATGGCGGCTACCTGCCCAACTATTTCAATGAAATCCCATCGGTCGACGACGCGCTCAGCGCGATTGACGTGGCACTTGATGATTATGTCAGCACACCGGGTGGCCGCCTGTGGCGCGTGGACGGCAACACTGGCAACGCAGAGATGCTTTGCGGTCGAAGCTGCCTGGTCGACGATCCGCTTTATCGCACCAGCCCGCGCAACCAAAGGCTCGACAGCCTGACCTTGAACGAACTGCGCGCGCTTCAAAGCTGACACCGTTAGCGAAAACGGTTAGCGCAATCAGTCGCGTTTATCGCTAACATATTGGGATCACGTCGCTTTTAGCTTGGCATGCTGCTGTCTGCCGACCTATAGAAAAGCCAGCGAAAACGACGAGGTAACGGGTATGACGGTCACAATCGGAATCAATGGCTTTGGCCGGATTGGGCGTTGCACCCTCGCCCATATTACCGAAGCCGCCCGCAATGACGTTCAGGTGGTCAAGATCAACGCCACCGGCCCAATTGAAACGAACGCCCATCTTCTAAAATATGACAGCATCCATGGCCGCTTTGGCAGCCCCGTGACGGTAAAAGATAACACGCTTGATCTGGGCCGCGGCCCGATTGACGTGATGTCCACCTATGACCCGACAGAGCTGGACTGGGACGGCGTCGATGTTGTTCTGGAATGCACTGGCAAATTCAATGACGGCACGAAATCCGACATCCACCTGCAGCGTGGCGCGAAAAAGGTTCTGATCTCTGCTCCCGCCAAAAACGTAGATCGCACCGTCGTTTATGGTGTGAACCACCGCGATCTGATCGCAAATGAACGCATGGTCTCTAACGGCTCTTGCACGACCAATTGCCTCGCTCCGCTCGCCAAGGTGCTGAATGACGCGATCGGCATCGAACGCGGGATCATGACGACGATCCACAGCTATACCGGGGATCAGCCAACACTGGACCGGCGGCATAACGACCTATATCGCGCGCGGGCCGCTGCGATGGCGATGATCCCAACCTCAACCGGTGCGGCGAAAGCATTGGGCGAAGTGCTACCCGAATTGGCAGGCAAGCTCGACGGCACCGCAATCCGGGTGCCCACCCCCAATGTCAGCGCCGTTGATTTGACATTCGAGGCTGGAAAATCCGTTACCGCGGACGATGTCAACGCCATCATGGCCGAAGCCGCCGCAGGCTACATGGGCATGGTCATGTCCTATGACGACGAGGCCAAGGTTAGCATTGATTTCAACCACACGACGCAAAGCTGCATCTTTGCCCCCGACCAGACAAAGGTCGTCGGCGGCAAAACGGTGCGCGTACTGGGCTGGTACGATAATGAATGGGGCTTTTCAGCGCGCATGGCTGATGTGGCGGGCACAATGGGACGCCTGCAATAAGCGCGCGCCCCGGCGTCACATGCTTTGCCAAATCTGCCCGGCCCGGTTAGACGGACTGCATGACGAATAAGATCGCTGTCTTTCTTGGTTTGTTGATTATCGGCTTTTTCGCCCTTGATCATTTCGTGCTGCACTGGAACGCGCCGCTCTTTCTGATGCGCAAACTGGTCGCATTGATCGAATACCTCGCCATCTGGCGCTGATCACTTCACAGCCAGACCGCTTGACCTTTTGGCATAAATCGCAATGTTAGCGCCAACATTATCGCTCAGGAGGACAGGCAATGGCCGTCAAAGTAGCAATCAACGGATTTGGCCGGATTGGCCGCAATGTACTGCGCGCGATCATCGAAAGCGGACGGACAGATATTGAGGTGGTGGCGATCAATGACCTTGGCCCGGTCGAAACCAATGCGCATCTCTTGCAATTTGATTCCGTGCATGGCCGGTTTCCCGCGACGGTTACCACAACCGAAACAACAATCGATGTCGGCCGTGGTCCGATGGAAGTGACCGCAATCCGCAATCCGGCTGACCTGCCTTGGTCAGACGTGGATGTGGTGCTGGAATGTACGGGCATCTTTACCAGCAAAGAGGCATGCCAGGCGCATCTCGACAACGGATCCAACCGCGTCCTGATCTCTGCGCCTGGTAAAAATGCAGATAAAACAATTGTCTATGGTGTGAATGATAGTGTGTTGACCAGCGATGACATCGTCGTCTCGAATGCGTCCTGCACGACAAACTGTCTGTCGCCTGTGGCCAAAGTGCTGAATGATGCCATCGGTATTACCAAAGGTTTCATGACCACAATCCATAGCTACACGGGCGACCAACCAACACTGGACACGATGCACAAGGATTTATACCGCGCCCGCGCCGCGGCATTGTCGATGATTCCAACCTCCACCGGGGCTGCCAAGGCCGTGGGCCTCGTCCTGCCCGAACTGAATGGCAAGCTGGACGGTGTTGCGATCCGGGTGCCAACACCAAATGTGTCGGTCGTAGACCTGACTTTTGAGGCCTCGCGCACAACGAATGTCGAAGAGGTCAATAACGCGATCATCGCCGCCGCTGACGGGCCGTTGAAAGGTGTTTTGGGCTATACCGACCTGCCGATGGTTAGTACCGACTTTAACCATGACCCGCATTCATCGATCTTTCACCTCGATCAAACCAAGGTTTTGGACGGCAATATGGTGCGCATCCTGACATGGTATGACAATGAATGGGGTTTCTCGAACCGGATGGCCGATACGGCTGTTGCGATGGGCAAACTCATCTAAGATCACATATGATTTTCGCAAAAAATGCCGGTCCGTCGCGACTGGCATTTTTTTGTGCAGTTGGCAAACTTGGCCATGCGTTTTCCGCATGACTGCCAGCGCTAACTGTCAGTTGTTCCGCGCTGCAGCATCGCTAAATGGTGATCAAAATCAATGAAACGCGATGACTTGAAAGGAGCACGCAAATGACAACTTTGAACACAGTTCGCACTGCCATTAAAAGGCGCGTGGCCTATAGCCGCCTGAGGCGCGAACTCCAGAACATGCCACTGGAAGTGGCTATTGATCTGGGGATGTTCCGTGAAGATGCGGCCAAAACCGCTGCCAAAGCTGTCTATGGCTAAACCCCGGGCACATAATAAAACACAGCCGTCCCGATGGGGCGGGTTTTGTCATTTCAGAACATCGTTAAGAAACGCGTCAATGCGAGCCTGATAACCCGCCTGCCCGGCCAGATTGTTATGCGTCGCACCTTCAATGGGATGAAAAACCACCTGCAATCCTGCATCCCGCATCAACCCGATCAAACGCTCTCCATGCGACATCGGAATAAGCTGATCCGCCGTTCCATGCTGAACCAGAACAGGTGCCCGCAACTGCGGCACCAGCTGCGCTGAATTCCATTTCTGAACCCCCGGCAGAAAACAGGCAGGCAGCCAAGAGGCCCGGGTCATCAGTTTGCACATCTTCGCGTAGGGCGCATCAAGGATAATTGCCGCCACATCCCGCTGAGCTGCGACATATTGCGCCAAACCTGTGCCCATCGAATACCCATGCACGACTATTGGGCCATCGTGACGGCCCGCCAACCAATCATATGCGGCCAGCGCATCATCTTTCAGCCGAACCTCGGATGGTTTGCCCGGAATGCCGCCCCCGCCCGGGTATTCCATCGCTGCAATTGTACGCCCAGCATTCACATGAGCATCAAGCGTATAGGTGAAATAGGAAAGCGCACCACCATTCCCCATGAAGAAAAGAACAGCCGCCTCATCATCCCCCTCCGCAATGGCCATGGCTACATTGCGGTTGGTCACCACCGACTGCGTCCAACCCGGGGCATCAAAACGATCAGGCCCAAATGGATAGATGAATTGCGGATGCAGCCAGACCATCGCAATGCCATAAGCAAGATAAAGGCTGGCCAGCATCAAGACCAGTTTCACCCGCTGAACCGTGTCAGCAGAGCCTGATTGACCGCCGGGGTCACGAATTTCGATACGTCACCACCCAGTCGGGCGATTTCCTTGACCAGCTTTGACGCAATGGCCTGATGCTGCGCCTCGGCCATCAGGAACACGGTTTCAATGCTGTTATCCAGCGCCCGGTTCATGCCAACCATTTGATATTCATACTCAAAATCGGCAACGGCACGCAGGCCACGGATAATCACCGATGCATCGACATCGCGGGCACAGTCGATCAACAGGTTTTCGAACGGATGGGCGACAATCTCGCAGCCTGTACCGTTACTAAGCGGGGCGCATTCCGCCTCGACCATAGCCACCCGTTCTTCGAGATCAAACATCGGCCCCTTATCGCGATTGATCGCAACACCGATGACCAACCGGTCCACCAGCGAACAGGCGCGACGGATAATATCCAAATGGCCCAATGTGATCGGGTCAAACGTTCCGGGGTAAAGCCCAATACGCATGGTGCACCTCGTCTTGGCATCATTCTGGGGCACGCAACATTATTGCCCGGGCAATTGCAAGGGCTAGTGCCCCATGATCATGCCTTCTAGGGCATCCTTTTCCATGGCGAGTTCAGCCAACCGGGCCTTGACCGTGTCACCAATCGAAATCAGGCCAATCATCTTGCCATCATCCATCACAGGGATATGACGGAACCGGCCTGTGGTCATCATCTCAAGCACTTCGAGGGCAGTGTCAGACGGTTTACAGGTGACCAGCTTGGCGGTCATCAAGTTACTGACGGGTTCAGACAGACAGGCGGTACCGCGTTTGCCCATCTCACGCACGATATCACGCTCGGACAAGATCCCATCCAAGGCTTCACCATCCGAGGACACAACAACCGTCCCGATCCTTTTTTCCGACAAAAGCTTGACCGCATCATCGACCATGTCGGTCGGTCGAACCGATATGACGCCAACATCTGCCTTGGATTTCAGGATTTGGGATACGATCATGACCTACTCCTCTATTGAGTTTTAGCGTGTCAAATCGGGGCCCTACCTGTCAAGCGTGCCTTTTGCTCCAACCGTGCAACCTCGGCCTGCAAACCGGTAGTCAGAGCCTGCGCAAACCGGGTCAAACGGTCCGATTGCCGGTCGGATCGATGCCGCACCAGATAAAATGAACGGTGCAATGCAATCTCATCTGGCATAACAATGCGCAATTCCGGTGCAAAGGGCAGGATGAAGTCATGCACAAACCCGACCCCATTTTGCCGCAACATCTGCAACTGGACAGCGACTGAGTTTGAGGCCAGTTGCACTCCGCCCGCCCCCAGATCCCCAAGATAGTCCAATTCCTTGTCAAAGATCATATCTGGGATGTAGCCCACTACCGGGCGCCCATGTAGATCCTCGCGAGTTACGACTGGGGCCGCATCCGCGCGGGTCGCAAGGTGCAGCTGATAGTCAGTGATCTTCTGCACGGTCAGACGACTTGCCGCCGGGGGGCTGACTGTGACCGCCATATCCGCCTCGCGCCGGGACAGGTTGACGACACGCGGCAAGGCCAGCACTTGCACCTCAAGCTCTGGATTTTCGCCCTGTATCGCGGCACAGACTTGCGGCAATAGGAAGTTGGCCGCACCATCCGGTGCTCCGATGCGGATTTGCCCGGTCAATGCGGATGAGGCGCCCTGCCCCTCGTCCAAAGCGAGCGACAATTGCGCCTCGGCCTCTGCTGCGCGAATGCGCATCCGTTCGCCCAGATCAGTAAGGGCATAGCCCTGGGGGGATTTCACGAATAGCGCGGCACCCAGTGACCGTTCCAAACGGCCAACGCGACGTCCCAATGTTGCCGGATCCATTTTTAGGACAGGGGCCGCCCCCGACAGGCTTTCCGCCCGGGCCACCGCCAAAAATACTCTTATGTCATCCCAGTTATCCATCACACCCTTGCATTCTTGCAAAACGATTTTGGCAGATTGCTTCTTTTACAGCCAAAAATGCAAGCCTATACTCGCGGCAACCAAATGGAGGCACTGATGCAAGAACTGACCCATTACATCAACGGCGCGCATGTCAAAGGGACATCCGGGCGTTTCGCCGATGTCTACAACCCCGCCACTGGCGAGGTGCAGGCAAAGGTTCCGCTGGCCAATGCAGAAGAAATGGCACAAGCCGTCGAAATCGCGGCCAAAACGCAACCCGCCTGGGCCGCCACCAACCCACAGCGTCGCGCACGGGTCATGATGGCTTTTGTTGGCCTGCTGAACCGCGATATGGATAAACTGGCCGACGCATTGTCACGCGAACACGGCAAAACCCTGCCTGATGCCAAAGGCGATGTGCAGCGCGGGCTTGAGGTCGTCGAATACTGCATCGGCGCGCCGCAGATGCTGAAGGGCGAGTTTACCGACGCCGCCGGCCCGGGCATCGATATGTATTCGATGAAACAGGCGCTTGGCGTCACGGCGGGTATCACACCATTCAATTTCCCTGCAATGATCCCCATGTGGATGTTTGCACCCGCAATCGTCTGCGGCAACGCCTTCATTCTTAAACCATCCGAACGCGACCCGTCCGTGCCGCTCATGCTGGCCGAGCTGATGGAAGAGGCTGGGCTGCCCAAAGGCATCCTGCAAGTCGTCAATGGTGACAAGGAAGCCGTTGACGCGATCCTTTACGATGACACGATCCAATCGGTCGGCTTCGTCGGTTCCACGCCGATCGCCGAATACATCTATGGCACCGGCTGCGCGCAGGGAAAGCGCGTGCAGTGCTTTGGCGGGGCAAAGAACCACATGATCATCATGCCTGACGCAGACATGGATCAGGCGGCCGATGCATTGGTCGGCGCAGGCTATGGTGCCGCTGGCGAACGCTGCATGGCAATCTCGGTCGCTGTTCCGGTGGGTGATGAAACCGCCGACCGGCTGATCGAAAAACTGGTACCACGGGTCGAGGCGCTCAAGGTCGGTCCCTATACGGCAGGCAATGACGTGGACTATGGGCCGGTTGTGACTGCGGCAGCAAAGCAAAACATTGGGCGGCTTGTGCAAACCGGCATCGATCAGGGTGCCAAGCTCGTCGTCGACGGGCGCGATTTCCGCCTGCAAGGCTATGAGGACGGGTTCTTTGTGGGCGCGCATCTGTTCGACAACGTGACCAAGGACATGGATATCTACAAAACCGAAATCTTCGGCCCTGTCCTGTCGACCGTGCGTGCGCAAAGCTATGATGAGGCGATTGGCCTCGCCATGGATCACGAATATGGCAACGGCACCGCGATCTTCACCCGCGACGGTGACACCGCACGCGATTTCGCCAGCCGGATCAATATCGGCATGGTTGGGGTGAACGTCCCGATCCCGGTGCCGCTGGCCTATCACACTTTCGGCGGCTGGAAGAAATCAATGTTTGGCGACCTCAACCAGCATGGGCCGGATGCGTTCAAGTTTTATACGCGGACAAAAACAGTCACATCACGCTGGCCGTCAGGGATCAAGGAAGGCGGCGAATTCTCGATCCCGGTCATGGAATAAATCGAAAACCAAAATGGCGTCCCGCCAACGGGGCGCCATGTCAACCCAGCATCTTGTTGATGTAATGCACGACAGGGGTGATCAGTTCAGCATCATCCCAATAGGATCCATGGGTCAACGGATCCCAGCCCCCGACTTCCGGCGTGCCAAGTCGGACCGGAACATCGCGCAACGCGCGGTCCGCAACCATCTGGGCATAACGCGACGCCGCGGGGCCAATCGGATAAGCCAAAATATCCTGTTTATCATAGAAATTCTGCCACCAAGTCATGATATGGTGATCATCGGGGATGTCGGCACCCGGGTAATCAATGGGCTTGATCGCCTCTGCCGGATGTCCAAACAGAAAAATCGGAATGTTGCAGCCAAATGTCATCACCCCCGCCACAGTACGCATGTTCTGCAGGGGCGACGCGAAACGCCCCTGCCCCGCGCGCTTTCGAAATTTTTGTAGATCATAGATGTAATTTGATGCCACATGACCACCCAGTGAATGTGCAAGGATCAGCACTTGCCCGTTGGGGCCAATATCTGCTTCCATATCACGCATGGCGATTTCAAACCTTGCATGGATCGCCTCATAAACTGCGCCTGGCCCGGCACCCGATCTATCGTAAGCCACCGCATCCGACATCGCGGCCATGACAAGCGCGCGGCGGCCATCCATGCCTGTGGAATCACAAGTCTGCTCCAGATAGGCATCTTGTCGGTTGCGCAAAATATCTGACCAAAACACTTCTCGCCACGCCAGACGGGCCGCATCATCGCCCAACTTTCTACGCACGCGCCGCGACATGGCCGCCGAAAAAGTCAGGTCGTCGGTTGATGCAGGGCGGGCGGTGCCATGGCCCCCGAACCCGTGAATAACGATCACACCAACTTTCCGTGTAGGCATGCAGGATTCCTTTCCTTTGATTACCGTTATCGACAAACAACGATAATCAATCGCTAACGCAGGACAGCCTTGCCAATCCCCGCCAAACTGCCCAAGATATGAACAAGCGTTCAATTCATGCGAGGTAACCACCATGGACTTTGCCCTGACCGAAGAACAATCTGCCATTTTTGATATGGCTCAGGCCTTTGGTGCCGAACATATCGCCCCCCATGCACGCGACTGGGAAGCCCAAGGCACGATCCCGAAAACGCTTTGGCCCCAGCTGGCTGAACTGGGTTTTGGCGGGCTCTACGTCAACGAGGACCGGGGCGGCTCGGGTCTGTCGCGCCTTGATGCAACACTTGTCTTCGAGGCGCTTGCACAGTCCTGCGCCTCAGTCTCGGCTTTTCTGTCCATTCACAACATGTGCGCCAAGATGATTGATGCCTACGGATCAGACCGCCTGAAAGGCCGGATGCTACCCAAAGTGGTCAGCATGGATACCATCCTATCCTATTGCCTCACCGAACCCGGCTCAGGCTCGGACGCTGCGGCGCTGAAAACCAAGGCGAACCGCACCAATGAAGGTTACGCACTGACTGGCACCAAGGCGTTCATCTCTGGCGGCGGCTATTCAGACGCTTACGTCGTCATGGCACGCACCAGCGATGACGGCCCCAAAGGGATCAGCGCGATCGTTGTTGAGGAGGGGACCAACGGCCTCAGCTATGGTGGGCTGGAGGATAAGATGGGCTGGAGGTCGCAGCCCACACGGCAGGTCCAGATGGATGACTGCCTCGCAGCAGCAGACAACCTCCTGGGCGAAGAGGGGCACGGCTTCAAATACGCCATGGCGGGGCTGGATGGCGGGCGACTCAACATTGCGGCCTGCTCACTTGGTGCGGCGCAATCCGCGCTTGATCAGACGCTTGGCTATATGAAAGAGCGGAAAGCTTTTGGTAAGCCCATTGACCAATTCCAAGGGCTGCAATTCCGGTTGGCCGACATGGAGATCGAGCTGCAATCGGCGCGGACCTTCTTACGGCAAGCGGCTTGGAAACTGGATACCGAGGCGCCCGATGCCACGAAATTCTGTGCGATGGCCAAGAAACTTTGCACCGAGGTCGGGTCACAGGTGGCTGATCAATGCCTGCAACTGCATGGCGGCTATGGCTATCTGGCCGATTACGGGATCGAAAAGATCGTGCGCGATTTGCGCGTGCATCAGATCCTTGAAGGCACCAACGAAATCATGCGGCTGATTACAGCCCGGCATTTGATCCAATAACGCAACGCTGTCCCGGACATGATCCGGGGCCTCTACTTCGGGCCAGATATGACCGATATCATCATTCGCAAGACCGGGCGCGCGGGCCATATCACGCTCAACCGCCCGAAAGCGCTCAACGCGCTGACATGGGACATGTGTCTCGCCATCGAAGGTGCGCTTGACGAATGGCGCAACGACGCGGATGTCGCCCTGATCCTGATCGATGGCGCAGGTGACCGCGCCTTCTGCTCTGGCGGTGACATTGCCGAAATGTACGCCACCGCCGGGCGGGGCGACTATGATTACGGGCAACGGTTCTGGCGGGACGAATACCGGCTGAATGCGAAGATCTATAACTATACCAAGCCTATCGTCACCTTCCTGCAAGGTTTCACCATGGGTGGTGGCGTTGGGGTTGGCTGCCACGGATCGCATCGGATCGTCTGCGAAAGCAGCCAGATCGCGATGCCTGAGTGCTCCATCGGCCTTGTCCCCGACGTCGGCGGCTCGCTCATTCTTGCCAAAGCCCCCGGGCGGCTAGGTGAATACCTCGGGACAACGGGTGCCCGCATAGGCCCAGCGGATGCGACATATGCCGGGTTCGCGGATCACTTCATCCCAGAAAGACAATGGCACGGTTTAAAGGATGACCTGATCAACACCGGCGAACTTACAGCAATCGGCACACTCGATGAAAGTCCAAGGCATGGGGCAATATTCGCCAATCAAGTTGAATTAAACGAACACTTCTCGCGAGCCTCGATGGTCGAAATCGGCGAGTCTCTGGCCAGCTCAAATTTTGAATTTGCGACACAAACACTTGGCGCAATCAAACGGAACGCACCATTGGCAATGACGGTCACGGTCGAGATCATCCGGAAAGTTCGCGACGACCCACGCATCGAGAACGCACTCGATCAGGAATTCCGCTACACCTATCGCTGTGCAGCGCAGGGCGACTTTATCGAAGGTATTCGGGCTGCCATCATTGATCGGGATCGCAAGCCGGTATGGAAGCACAAAAGCTGGGACGAAATCCCGGCATCCGAGATCTTGGCCATGACGTCACCTTTAGGCGAGCATGCGCTGCAATGGGAGGAAACAACATGAAAATCGGCTTTATCGGGCTTGGGAATATGGGCGCACCCATGGCCGCCAATCTGACAAAAGATCACGACATCATCGGTTTCGATACCGTCGCCAAACCAGCCGATATCACGATGGCTGGCAGCGCGATCGAAGCTGCCAAGGATGCCGATGTCGTGATCACCATGCTACCCAATGGCAGCATCCTGCGCAGCGTCGCCGCGGAAATCCACCCGGCCATGAAACCCGGCGCAATCCATCTGGACTGTTCCACCGTCGATGTCGAAAGCGCCCGCGCCGTCGCGGCGCAGGCCGAAACGCGCGGACTAAAGGCCGTTGATGCGCCCGTTTCCGGCGGCATTGGCGGGGCGCAAGCCGGAACGCTCACTTTCATGGCGGGAGGACCGGGGGACGCCCTTGCGGATGTCAAACCACTCTTTGATATCATGGGGCAAAAGGCGGTTCATTGCGGTCCCGCTGGCAATGGACAGGCCGCCAAGATCTGCAACAACATGATCCTCGGCGTGACCATGATCGCCACATGCGAGGCTTTCGCACTCGCCGACAAGCTCGGCCTCGACCGGCAGGCGATGTTCGATGTGGTCAGCACCTCGTCCGGCTATAGCTGGACCATGAATGCCTATTGCCCCGCCCCCGGTATCGGCCCGCAAAGCCCCGCCGATAACGACTATCAGCCCGGTTTTGCCGCTGAACTGATGCTCAAGGACCTGAACCTTAGCCAAATGGCGGCTGCGGCTGCGGATGCCGACACGCCGATGGGGCAAGCGGCCACAGCGCTCTATCGGCAATTCGTCGAAGATGAGGGGGGTGCGGGCAAAGATTTCTCGGCCATGCTACCACGTTTCGAAAGCCGCAGACGGGGTTAGCCGCTAACGTCCGGATGTTCATCAACCGTGACGGCACCCACCGGCAGGACAACACCCACCGGATCACCGCGCACCACAAAACTGGCGCAAGCCATGCCACTGGCATCAATCGAAATGCCTTCGTTGCGGATGGTCAGGCGGTCACAGTCACCCGCAACAACAATTGTGCCGCCCTCACGCGCCACGAGCGTCAACTCATTCACCCGCACATCGGGCACGGTCACCACGCCACCATCACCTGCCTCAACCCAAAGCCGTTCATTTGCGTCGCCGGAAAAGGTCGCTTGCGCTCCGTCAAAAGCCTTCAGACCGTTGAGCACCGGCGTCTCGACCGACACCTGCAGCACATCCTCGCGCCATTTGGGAAAGATCAGCCACCGCCTGTCACGATCAAAGACAATCCACGGCAAAAACTGGCGCAGGCGCAATTTGGCAACATCACCATCCAGGGCCTGAGCAGTGATCAGTTGTTCATCGGCGATAGTCACGGCAAGGCGAACATCTTGCTGCACTTCAATCGCGCGGAACGCACCAACCTCATAAGGGTCCGCCGCCACGGCAGAGGCTAGGAACAAGGCTGTTATGGAACTCAGGCCAAACGGTTTTGATCTCAATATGCTCATAGGAACGGCGATATCGAAGGGCAATGCCCAAGGCAACTCACATGCGCGCCAGCAATATTGCAAACGGTCAGTGTCAAAGGTCACAGACGTTTCATTTACCTTGCGGCAACTTCAACATGATACAAGAAAGAAGGAACAAGCCATGGGCCTATGGACCGCAGAGTGTGGGCATGATGACTGTTCGGGTTGTAACCTGACCAATGACGGAAACCCGACGCGTTTATTCTGCCCTCACTCCAGCCACGAAATCGTAAGAGCATCTATGTGCCGCGAGGCGGGTGATGGCGCATTCAGCATGTCGAATCGCGCCGATGTCAGTTGGCGCGCCCATGTCCGGCCGACTTTGGTGCAACGTCAAACCGAAAACGGCAAGCTGATCTGCGGCATCTGCAAAAAAGACATCGGCGTCGATGCCAATGGCAAAATCAGTTACACCAGCATCAGCCAGACCGTCCATGTCGAATACCCACCCATTGACCATTACAACAAGGACTGGGCAGACCGCCGCGCTGATCTGGAAGCGACAGCCGCCTTTCAAAGGGCTGATTTAGTCAGGCAGCACGACATGCTGATGGATGAATTCAATCGCGATCCGTTACGGATAACCTGCAAAACATGCAATCTGACGCGGTAGGCTCATAGCCGTCTACTCTGCCGCGACCTTCCGTGCGCTCAACATCTCTTTGAGATACCGTCCTGTGTGGCTTTCGGCCACTTCAGCGACTTTCTCCGGCGTGCCAGTCGCAACAATCCGGCCACCGCCATCGCCGCCCTCAGGGCCGATATCAATGATATGATCGGCCGTCTTAACCACATCCAGATTATGTTCGATCACAATGACCGAATTGCCCTGATCAACCAATTCATGCAGCACTTCCAACAGCTTGCGCACGTCTTCAAAATGCAAACCCGTCGTCGGCTCATCCAGAATATATAGGGTTCGGCCCGTGGATCGTTTCGCCAATTCCTTTGACAGCTTCACGCGCTGCGCCTCGCCCCCTGAAAGGGTCGTCGCCTGCTGGCCGACCTTGATATACCCAAGGCCGACCCGCATCAGGGCGTCCATCTTTTCACGAATCGACGGTACTGCGGAAAAGAACTCCTGCGCATCTTCCACAGTCATATCAAGGACATCCGCGATGGATTTTCCCTTGAACTTGATCTCCAGTGTTTCGCGATTATAGCGCGCCCCCTTGCAGGTTTCGCAGGTCACGTAGACATCGGGCAGAAAGTGCATTTCGATCTTAATGACACCGTCACCCTGACAGGCCTCACAACGACCCCCTTTTACGTTGAACGAAAAACGGCCCGGTTTGTACCCGCGCGCCTTCGCCTCGGGCATCCCCGCAAACCAATCCCGGATCGGGGTAAAAGCCCCGGTATAGGTCGCGGGGTTCGACCTTGGCGTGCGCCCGATCGGGCGTTGGTCGATATCAATCACCTTGTCCAGATGCTCGAACCCTTTGATCGTCTCGCAAGGGCCTGGCGTCTGCCGCGCCCCGTTCAACTTCATCGAAGCATTCTTGAACAGCGTCTCAATCGTCAGGGTCGACTTACCGCCGCCTGACACGCCTGTCACACAGGTAAACACACCCAGCGGGAACTCCGCGGTGACATTCTGCAGGTTATTCCCTGTGGCCTTCACCACAGTCAGCTTCTTCTTGGTCGTTTTACGGCGCTTGGCAGGCACCGCAATCTCACGCGTGCCGACCAGATATTCCCCGGTGATCGAACCTTCATGCGCCATGATTTCCTGCGGTGTCCCTTTGGCCACCACTTCACCGCCATGCACACCCGCACCGGGTCCAATATCGAACACATAATCCGCCTCGCGGATCGCCTCCTCATCATGCTCAACAACAATTACCGTATTGCCCTGATCACGCAGGTTTTTCAGGGTTGTGAGTAGCCGATCATTGTCGCGCTGGTGCAAACCAATGGATGGTTCATCCAGCACATAAAGCACGCCCTGAAGGCCGGAACCGATCTGGCTGGCCAGTCTGATCCGCTGACTTTCACCACCCGACAAGGTGCCCGAATTCCGCGACAGCGTCAGATATTCCAGACCGACATTGTTCAAAAAACCAAGCCGCTCCCGAATTTCCTTCAGAATCGCCTGTGCAATTTCATTTTTCTGCTTGGTCAGGCTTTCGGGGACAGCCTGACACCAATCAAACGCCTCCTTGATCGACATCTGGACCACTTGGCCGACATGCAATCCACCGATTTTGACCGCCAAGGCTTCTTCGCGCAAACGATAGCCGCCACAGGTGCCGCAATGGCGGTTGTTCTGGTAATTTTCAAACTCTTCGCGAATCCAATTGCTATCCGTTTCACGGTAACGACGTTCCATGTTCGGGATCACGCCTTCAAAGGCGCGCTCAACCTGATACACACGACCGCCTTCATCATAACGAAACTTGATCTCTTCGTCGCCAGAGCCGCGCAGGAACACCTGCTGCACCTTCGGGTCCAGATCCTTCCATCGGGAATTCTTGTTGAACCCGTAATGCTTCGCAATCGCTTCAATCGTTTGTAGAAAGTAAGGGGATTTTCCCTTACGCCATGGGGCCAACGCCCCATCGGCAATCTTCAGTGTCACATCTGGCACGACGAGCTGTTCGTCAAAGAACAGCTCCACCCCGAGCCCATCGCATGACGGACAAGCGCCAAAAGGCGCATTAAACGAAAACAGACGTGGCTCGATCTCGGGGATGGTGAAGCCCGACACAGGGCACGCGAAATTCTCCGAGAAGGTAATCCGTTCCGGGTCACCTTCTGCCGGGGCGGTCTCCAATACTGTAATGCCATCCGCCAAATCAAGCGCGGTACGGAAACTATCGGCCAGCCGGGTCTCCAACCCTTCGCGGACCACAATCCGATCCACGACAACGTCAATGTCATGGCGAAACTTCTTATCGAGTGTCGGCGGTTCGTCCAACTCATAGAACGCGCCATCCACCTTGACCCGCTGGAACCCCTGCTTGCGCAGTTCCAGAAACTCCTTGCGATACTCGCCTTTCCTGTCGCGGATAATCGGGGCCAACAGATAGCCGCGCGTCCCCTCTTCCATCGCCATCACCCGGTCCACCATATCCTGCACCTGCTGTGCTTCGATGGGCAGACCAGTCGCGGGAGAATACGGCGTCCCCGCACGGGCAAACAGCAACCGTAGATAATCGTAAATTTCGGTAATCGTGCCAACGGTCGAGCGCGGGTTCTTCGATGTTGTTTTCTGCTCAATCGAAATCGCGGGGGACAGACCGCTAATATGGTCCACATCCGGCTTTTCCATCATATCGAGGAACTGGCGGGCGTAAGCAGACAGCGATTCAACGTAACGGCGTTGCCCTTCGGCATAAATCGTGTCGAAGGCCAGTGATGACTTGCCCGACCCTGAAAGACCCGTAATCACCACAAGCTGATCACGTGGGATATCGACGTCGATATCTTTCAGATTATGTTCGCGCGCGCCGCGTACCTCGATATTTTTCAGCTCGGCCATATGTCATCCCTCATCCACGCCCTAGGCACATAAAGCAGCCAGCGGCGGGGTCCAACAGGAATATAGAACATTTGACGAACATTTGCGAATAAATTATCCACGATTTCCCAGAAAACGACAGCACCCACATGGTTTGAAAAAATCGAACTGTGTTTCGTGATTGCGCAACACAAAGGCCCGGCTGCTATCCGCAACCGGGCCTCTATCACGCGATATGCGATCACGTGTTTACCGTTGATAATATGCCGCATAGCCAGCGCGCACTGTGTTGAACCATTCACCATTTTTCCGGATATTGGCCAAACCTTCGTTCAAGGCGGCGATCACCTCCGGGCCATTGGGGTTGTTCTTGGACACAAACACAGCGAGCACATTGACCACGGTCAGGTTCTCGTTCGCGGCAACCTGATCGCTCACACCAAGGCGCTGTGCAATGTCTTCGGCTTGCACAAATTCCAACGTAACAGCATCAACGTCGCCGGCGACCATGCCTGTAAAGCACTCATCAGGATTGGTCGGGCGGAAAAATGTCACCGTTTCCTCAGTCAGGCCAAGTGCGCCAATGACGGCATCGGTATACCCATCGGGCAAACAAATGGTCTTGCCAAAAAATTCAGTGCTGTCAGAGGTCTTGGCAAGCGGGTCATCGCTACGGGTGATCACACCACTTACGATCTCGTAATACGGGTCGGAATGCAAGAAGTTGTCGCAGCGGAATTTGGAATTCTCTGTCAGCGTCTCGGGCGAATCACAATCTGGACGCAACCAAGGGAACGCACCATCAAAGGCGACAGAAGGCAGCAAAGTTTCAAGATGTGAGCCCCAGTCGTTTACGAAAACAATATCGGTTTCATATCTGGGTTCCATCGTGTCCATCGCAGCACGGACAATCTGGGTGTAGATGCCCCCACCTTCAAGCCCCTCATCCGTGAAGGGCGGATAATCTGAACCCGTAACAAGACGAATTTTGGTTGGCACAGTATCGCTGGCAGGTGCGGGTGCGGCTTGCGTTGTCTTAACCGGTGCCGCAACGGCGCCCGGCAATGACCCGTCTGTACAAGGCAAGGACAGTTTCATGCCGGCGGCAATGATGTTGGGGTTGGCACCAATTACATCACGGTTGGCGTTCCATAAACGCTGAAAGCTGATGCTGCCATAGGCCTGACGGGCAATAACGCTTAGCGTGTCGCCCGGTTGCACGGTGTAAATTGAACAGGCCTCTTGGGCGCTGGCAGCGGCTGTGCCCGCCGCAACAATCAACGACGCGAGTGTAAGTTTCTTGGACATTTGCTTGTTCCTAATTTCAAGGGGGGTGCATTGCACCGATCTTTTATCAAGTTTTCTCGACAATCCGTTCGTGAAGGCGCGGCACATGGTCCAGTCCAGCAAAACCAGGATCACCGCCCCTTCGGTCGTCGACGGCGGATTATTTATGAATCATGTTCGGATTTGGACCAAAAACAGCCCGGCTCACGGCAAAAGCCGATTTCGCCAGGATCTTGACCGAACCGACGCCACGTCAACCCAACGGGCAGATCGAGCGGTGGGTTGCAAGCCCCATTCGACGCATCTTTGGGCGAGGGTCAGGACCCTGGGCCGTGTTGACATCAGCCAAATGTCTCAGAAATGGATGGCGCGTCCATAAGCGTCCAGCACGCTTTCATGCATCATTTCTGACAATGTCGGATGCGGGAAGACGGTGTTCATCAGATCCTCTTCCGTCGTCTCCAACTGACGGCCGACAACATAGCCCTGGATCAGCTCAGTCACCTCAGCGCCGACCATATGGGCACCGAGCAATTCACCGGTCTTGGCGTCAAACACCGTTTTGATCATGCCCTCGGGTTCACCCAATGCGATGGCCTTGCCATTGCCGATGAATGGAAAGCGGCCAACCTTTACGTCAAAGCCAAGCTCCTTTGCCTTCGCTTCGGTATAGCCGACGGAGGCCACCTGCGGATGGCAATAGGTACAGCCGGCAATTGATTCCGGCTTCACCGGGTGCGCATGCTTGCCCGCAATCAGATCAGCCACCATGACGCCCTCATGGCTCGCCTTATGGGCAAGCCAGGGGGCGCCGGCGATATCCCCGATGGCATAAAGCCCCTCAACGCCGGTGCGGCAGAATTCATCTGTGACAACATGGGTGCGGTCCACTTTCACGCCCAATGCTTCCAGCCCCAGACCTTCGACATTACCCACGATGCCGACAGCACTGATCACTGTGTCGAAATCGTGCTTCTCGACCGTGCCGCCAGTTTCGATATGGGCGGTCACCTTGCCCTTTGCGCGATCAAGCTTCTTGACCATAGCTTTTTCCATGATCTTCATGCCCTGTTTGACAAATTGCTTCTTGGCAAAGGCAGAAATCTCGGCATCCTCAACAGGCAGGACGCGATCCATGACTTCTACCACGGTCGTCTCGCTACCCAGTGTGTTGTAAAAACTGGCGAACTCGATACCGATAGCCCCGGAGCCAATGACCAGCAGCTTCTTAGGCATGCGCGGGGGCTTCAGCGCGTGTTTGTAGGTCCAGACCAGGTCGCCATCAGCCTCCAGCCCCGGCAATTCGCGGGCACGGGCGCCAGTGGCCAGAACGATGTTCTTGGCTGTCAGTTCCTCGACACCTTTTTCGCCTTTGACACTGACCTTGCCTTTCGCAGGCAGGTTTGCCTCGCCCATGATCACAGTGACCTTGTTCTTTTTCAGCAGATGACCGACGCCACCGGAAAGCTGCCCAGCGACATTGCGGCTGCGCTTGACCACCGCGTCCAGATCATAATCGACACCGCTCGCCTTCAGCCCAAACTCCTTGGCACGGTGCATTAGGTGAAACACCTCTGAAGATCGCAACATCGCCTTGGTCGGGATACATCCCCAGTTCAGGCAGATGCCGCCCAGATGTTCCCTCTCGACCACCGCGACATTCATGCCCAGCTGCGCACCACGGATTGCGGCCACATAGCCTCCCGGACCAGCACCAATAACGATCAAGTCAAAATTCTTCGCAGCCATCCGGTCGCCCTCCAAATCAGATTTAGTTGAACACTAAACTACTTTGGAGAGGACGACCAGCAACGCAAATGCATAGCTGCTATCGCGTCTGATCGTGACCATGAAGTCAACCGTCGCCGGGATCAAATCAACCCAGCAGCGGCGAAAACCGTCTCACACCGTTTGCGGGACCTAAAAGCAAACACCGCTTAGTCGAACGTGATCAGATTGGCCCCATCCGCAAGATGCCAGCGATCGCGGCCTGCCTTCTTGGCATCATAAAGGGCCACATCCGCCTGTTTGATCAGTTCCTTCGGTTCCGTGCCGTGAGTCGGATAGACCGCCACGCCGATGGATACAGTCACAGCAGGCAAATCCCCCCCCCCAATATAGTCAATACGGGTTTCTGCGACCGCACGGCGTAACTCCTCTGCAATCGCCGTGGCGCGGGTGCGATCCGCGTTTGGCAGAATTACACTGAATTCTTCTCCCCCAATGCGGCAGGCCACCGCATCGTCAAGATCAATCTCACACATACGTTGGGCAATGGCTTCAAGCACGACATCGCCCGCGTCATGGCCATGTTCATCATTGAAAATCTTGAACCTGTCAGCATCAAGCGACAACAGAGCGAAGTTCCCTTGCCGCGATGCGGTCTGGTTCATCTCGCGACGCAGCGCGTTCAGAAAGAACCGCCTGTTATAGAGGCCAGTCAACGGGTCCCGTGTCGATTGATCCTGCAATTCGTCACGCAGTTTCACATTCGCAATCGCCATCGAGATATGTTCGGCACAACGCTTGGTGAACGCCTTGGTGTCAAGCACATCGGGATTTATGCCATCTTCTAGAAACTCGATATGGATCAGGCCAACCGTGTCACCATGGGCCATGATCGGAAGGCAGGTAAATGTGAATGGGACCTCATCTGCACCAAGTGATTCCTTCACATGATCACAAACGAAACTGAGCCCCTGAGGATCAAAAGTATAGTTGCGTCCACGGCGCAGGGCCCAGCAGCTATCAGGTGTGACATGTTCCGGCGCCTCAGCAAAATGCCAGGCACAAGCGAGATCCAGAACATCACGCGAATTGGAATATATAAAGAGCTGCCCGCGCGTCCCTGGCAGTACCTTTTGCATGAACACAGTCACGATCTCATATAGCTCGTTAAGTGATTTACATGATTGAAGCCATTCATCCATCTGCGACAATAGCGACACTTCGCGTTGCCGGGCGCGTTCATCTTCCAGCACTTCCGTTGCCTTGCGTTGCGCCTCCTCCGCTTCGGCTTCGGCAACAGCCAGCGCGGTGAGCGCATTACGCTCTTCAGTGACATCCGAAATCGCCATAATATGGCCACCGCCCCGCACCGGACGCACATTCGTCGACAAGACCCGTTCAGAAGCAAGTTTGATTTCAAACTGAAACGGTTGCCCCAGTGAGAAAAGTTCGAGGCTCTCTTTCAAATGGGCAGCCGACAATTCGCCACGTTCCTGGGCTTGGGTCAGGAATACATCCAAAACTGTGCCCGTCCGCAGCCCGGACCTGCGCATTTCCAACAAGGTCACGGCACGTTGGTTGCACATCTGGCAAATACCATCCTGCGACCAGATCACTACCCCCTGCTCAAGCGCATCCATGATCTGTAGCGCGAGGCCCCGATCCGTACCGGCTCGCGTTCTTTTCTCATCTCCTGAACCCCGATCCGTTACGGCATCTGGCCTGATGTCATTTTCATGCCGCATGCAATGCTCCTCCAGCGCAAGAGTGCATATGCCAAAAGGATAACAATAATCCCTTAATGGATGTCTTAAGTTTGTGTTTGGGCCGCGCCATCCTGTACGGCCCGGATCGCAGCACCATAGCCACCCGCATCCAAAAACGCCTGTTCGGCGGGGCTGGTCTTGCGGCCAAGGGATTTGTTGCGGTACGGAAACCGGCCAAAATCGCGGATCACCTGGCGATGCGCCCGGGCGTGATCCACATTGCTTGCGCCATGATCCGGCATACGCGCATGGATTAACCGGACAGCGCGATCCTGGTCACACAGGTTTTCCGAATGCATCAATGGCAGATAGAAAAACTGACGGGCCGGCTCGTCAATCCTCAGGTCCCAGTTGCGATCAATCGCCATCTTTGCAGCAGCCAACGCGCATTTGTCGGTCGCAAAGGCCTTGGCTTCATCGCGAAACATGTTGCGCGGGAACTGGTCAGTCAGAATGATATAGGCCAGCGTCCCAGATGGGTAAGTCAACCATAGGCCAAGTGATCCATCATAGGCGCGGCACCAGGCGTCTGCGAATCTCTCGCGAATTTTCGTGTCAAAATCCGGATCGGATTTATACCAATCGGATGGGTTACACTCGTCCAACCAAAAGGCCAGAACATCATCTGCGGCTACCACAGCACCACACTCCTCACTCGCCCGCGCCCCAAAGTTCAGCGAAACAGGAAAACACTTGCATGACAAGGCTTTCCTGCGTCTTCATGATCACTTGATCTTTCCATGTGTCACAGTGGTTGAGCAGCCTCTTCACTGGCCACCTCCTCTTCGGCATCAATATAGACCTCTTGCGCCACCTCGGCCATGATCGGCGTCGATGATGCCGACACCACGGCATAAGGCACGGTTTCAGTATCCATCGCGCTACGGCTTCGTTGGGTTGACCGGTAAAGCCCGTAAACCGCAACCGCCAACATCAGTGCCGCTGTGAACAGCCAGAACCCGTTGGCGCCAATGAAATCCATCATCCAACCCACAATTAACGGGCCCATGATCGCCCCTAAGCCATTGATGAACAACAAACCACCGGAAGCCGCAGCCATATCTTCGCGTTCTAGGTAGTCATTGGTATAAGCGATCAAGAGTGCATAAAGCGGGTTCGACGTGCCGCCCACAATCGCCCCGCTGACAAGGATCAGCGTATAGTTCCCGGGCACCAGAAACGCGATCAGCGAGCCCAGCCCACCCAGCATCGACACCCAGATGATCAGCACCCGGCGGTCCATTCGGTCAGACAGCCAACCAATAGGATATTGCAGCACTAACGCAGCGACATAAATCGATGACACAAATAGCGAAATCTCGCCGACCGTTAGCCCGACACGATTGCCATAAACCGCCGACATGCCGAACTGCGCGGCAAAAACACCGCCAAGCATGAACATGCCAACACAAGCCAGCGGGGAAGCCGCAATCACCTCTTTGATCGTCATCGGCTTAGTGGATGCAAAGGCCGGCATCGGTTTAACCGACAGCAGGATCGGGGCAAAGGCCAGCGACACCAATACCGACGGGATGATAAACAGCGCATAGCCCGAGATATCACCCTGACTCAGAATATATTGAGCAAAGACGATCCCGGCCATCTGCACGATCATATATAGCGACAGCGCCTTGCCGCGAGTGTCATTCTCTGACGCATCATTCAGCCAACTTTCGGCGGTGACATAGACCCCGCAAAAGCAAAACCCGATGACAACACGACCCACCGTCCAGGCCCAGGGGTCAACCAGCACAGGGTAAAGAATCAGGACGGCGGATATCGTTGAACCAAGAGCCGCAAAAACACGCACATGCCCGACCCGCCGGATAAGCCCCGGGGTAAAGCGGGAACTGAACAGAAAGCCTAAGAAGTAGCCGGACATCACAATTGAAAGGCTCAGCGTGCTGAACCCTTCAACCTCACCGCGCAGACCCAGCAATGTGCCCTGCAGGCCATTGCCGATCATCAGCATGAACATGCCCAGAAACAGGGCCCAGGAGCCAGAAAAAACCTGAAACATTCCGCGCCCTTTCATTGGCTGCAAGAACCGCCCTATCACACGATTCTCTTACCAAATCATCACAGTAAAGCGACACGGTCGCGCCTATTCGCGCCTCCCGCGTCGTTGTCGGGTTACCGAGTTGTTATCAGGGCAATAAAAGCGAACTATCGCCGTAGGAAAAGAACCGATATTCTTGTTCAATCGCGTGGGCATAAATCTCGCGAATTTTCTCAACCCCCATCAGTGCGGAAACCAGCATCATCAACGTGGATTTGGGAAGGTGGAAATTCGTCATCAGCCCGTCAGCGATTTGAAAGGCAAAACCGGGTGTGATGAAAATATCCGTGGGACCCGACCAAGGCCGCATCTTGCCACCCTGCGCTGAACTTTCAATTAAGCGCAGGGCCGTGGTACCAACTGGAATAACCCGACCGCCCGCAGCTTTGGTTGCATTGATCTCTGCCGCCGCCTCTGGCGTCACCTCACCCCATTCGGCATGCATCTTATGGGAACTGATATCGTCAACCTTCACCGGCAGGAATGTCCCCGCCCCGACATGCAACGTGACATGCGTGAACGCGACGCCACGCGCGGCCAATGCCGCCAAAAGCGGCCCGTCAAAATGCAGCGATGCGGTCGGGGCAGCCACAGCACCAGGGTGCCGCGCCCAATAGGTCTGATAGTCATCCTTATCCGCCGCGTCCGCGGGACGTTTTGCGGCGATATAGGGGGGCAGTGGCATCACACCTACCTCCGCCAGAGCAGCATCGAAATCGTCGCCCAGCAAGTTGAACCGTAACTTGGCCTGACCATCCAGCCGGTTCACCATTTCCGCCGACAAGACATCGGAAAACAACACCACCTCACCATCGCGCAATTTCTTGAGCGGTTTGACCAATGCCGTCCAATCTCCATCCGCCTGCGGTGCCAGCAATGTCACCTCGATCCGGGCGCTGGTTTGTCCGCCCTCACCGCTGCGATGGCGCAGCCCGGTCAGGCGCGCCGGAATAACCTTGGTATCATTCAAAACAAGTCGATCACCCGGTTTCAGGATGTCGGGCAGCGTGTTGACGACGCGATCCGCGATCGTCCCGGCCTCAGCCAGCAACAGCCTTGCCGAAGAGCGCGGGTGGGCAGGCCGCGTCGCGATCAACCGATCGGGCAGATCAAAGTCAAATTCGCTCAGCTTCATTGCGACAGCACCGGCGGCGGTCTGCGGAAAATTTCGCGAAACATGCCCGGTGTCAGGGCCGATAACGGGTTTACGGTGACCTGCGGGGCATCTGCCGTTCCGCCGATATTGAAGTTAAAACCGATCAACCCCTCGCCCCGGCGGGTCAGGATCGAACCGATGCTGTTCACAAGGTAAAATGGTGACACGACGCCCTGCAAATCCAGTTGCTTACCGGCCAGCGTGTAGATGCCATCGATCGAAATGCCAAGACCCGGACCAACCGCGCTTGCCTGCGCGATTGTCACCTGCTGCGGGCTTAGCCGGAACCGGGCATCCACCGCATCAAAGGCAAGGCCCTGTCCGTCCAGTTGCTGCAATAGGCCCACAACACTGATCGCATCCAAAAGGGCAGCCATGGCGGGCGCATCACGCAAGCGCAGATCGCGGAGCGCCAGCGTACCGTCATACGTGCCCGCTCCGCCAGCAGGCACCAAGGTCAGATCAAGGGTGCCACCAAGACCGCCTTGCAGCAACCCGGCCGCCCTTGCAACGCCACCCGCATCATCACTGCGTATCCGCACAGCAGAGCGACCATCACGCGGGGCCACAGCCCCGTCAACACGAGCACCCCCATTCACAGCCGCGCGGAACTGGCCGGAAAACCCGCCATTGCTATTAAAATCGCCAGCGAAATTCGTCAGCGCGATGCCCTGGGTCACCTGCAACCTGTCCAGGGCTATGGATACCGGGCCACCTTCACCACCGCTTCCACCGAACCTGGCGCGGCGCAGATCAACAGACCCACCCTTGATCTCAACACCAACTGGTGCACCCGTACCGCGCCCCCGCAAGGTTATCGGCACATCCAGCCAGTCACCGACGCGAAGCTGGCTAAACGTCGCGGCCTCCAGCCGCTTGTTCGGGGTCAGCGCGACTCGCCCCTGCGCACGCAACCCCGGTCCCCGCAAAGACAGATTTGAAATCTGCGGAACCGCGCCCAAGGTCCCTTCCAGCACCAACTGACCGGCCGCATCAGGCGATTTTACCCATCCCACCGCGGGCAGCGCCATCCGTACGCCGCGCAGATCGGAGGTCAGGCGCATCTGTGGTACAACGCCATCTCGCAGATCAATTGACACATCAGCACGCCCGCGCCCCCCAATCGTACCGGGTGGCAATGTGATCCCAAACTCAGCCAGAAATCTTGGCGACAGTTCCACATCAGCGCGCAACTGGCTTTGCCCCTTCGCATCCTCATCAAACGCTTTGGTCCAGATCACATTCGCTGGCACAGCACCAATGCGCATAGGCCCGGCGACAGTGATGCCATCTGGGGTGGCATCCACCCGGATACCGGACGACGCGATCTGGCGATCCGCGATCAGCGTGCTTGTTCGGACCGCAGACAGATCGGTGCCAATATCAAATGCCACCTCCTCTGGCGGGATCAGGGGTCGCAATGGGAAAGCTATTTCGCCCGCAAGCCTTGCACGTCCATCAAGCAACGTGACCGGCAGTCCGACCCGATCAAGAAACACAAACGGCGGTTGGTTCAGAACAGACATGATCGCCGTTGCCGTGCTGGCAATCCGCAAATCAAGCACCGCCGCAGGCGCTGCACCACCCAAGCGGGGCATGGTGAAGCTTGAGCCTGCCAAATCCATCAATCCGCCCTGCGGCGGAATAGCGCGGCCTTTGTCAAGGCTGACAACCAGCGCATTGTCATAGATCGACACGGTCCCGGCCGTATCGGTGATCGTGGGCATGCTGCGCATGAACCGAATCTCGGAACCGGCAAATTCAAACTCCGCCGCAAAATGGTTTGGGGCATCTGGAACGACGCGCAGCGCCGCTTGGGTATCAAACAAACGGCCCTGCGACAGGTTCCTGGCAAACCAGGCGCGGGTGCGAGGCTTCATATTTGCGGGCCAGAAACGGACGAGCTTCTCTGGCCCGATCTGATCTACATTCGCATCCACCGCGACTTGCCAGCCTGCATCCGTCGCCTGCACATCACCTCTTGCCGTCACTCGGGTATCACCATCAATGATAACAGCCTGCCCGACCTCTACTGAAAACGGCGCAAACCTGAGGCGGAAATCAACCGCCGCCTGTTCAAGTTGAAGCGGCGCATCATAAACGGCAGCGGGGTTCATACTGATGTCAGATAGCTGAAACTGACCCAACAGGGCCTGCGGCAAACCATCCCGGAACTCCCGCAGATAGGCATCACCAGTCGCATCCAGGCGGCCCCATTCTGTTTCAAGTTCAATCTGCGTAAACGAAATGCGGTCGCGCCCAGGATCATAGGTCAGATAAGCCTTTGCCGCTTCAAACGCGACGGGGCGCGTGGCCGGGTTGGGTTGCAAGACACCCTGTCCAATGGACAGTGAAGCATTCAGCGGGCCAAGAGCACCATCCCCGTCCAAAGTTGTGCGCAAGGCGGCTGACAATGGGGCATCAACATCGGCCAACCAGGTCAGCCCGGCAGATTGGGCGGCAATATCGCTGGCAATCGCATCATCGATATTCAGTGCAAACTGCGCCGCGCGGCTGCCGCGCTGGCTGATATAAGACAAATTCGCTGTTGTCACGGCGGCCCGTCCTGACAACAGCGCAAAACGGCCACGCAATGCCGTTTGACCACCCCGCAAGTCCAAGGACACAGTGCCATCATCGACAATCCAACTCCGCTGCGCGCGGGCATCGTCGAAATTGATGACAACACCCCCGGCTTGCACAGTCTCCAACGCCTCCAAGGGCGGTTGTTCAAAAAATACATCAATCTGGTCCAGCAGTTCCGGCAAGGATCGGGCCTGTTTTATGGTTGGGGCCTCACGTTCGAAGGCAACGGCGACGGTACCATCTTCTGCGCGACGCAAGTTGATCTGCGCGCCCTGCAACCGGACCTGCTGCATCAGGACCTCCTGCTTCAGGATCAAACCCCGGGGGGACATCAACCCCTCGGCCACGGGAATGCGGGCCAGCAGTGCGTCATCGGCATCGCGCAGCTCAACATCATGCAGACGCACCGTCGGATGCAAATCGCGTGCGATGAACAGCGAAATCGCACCAAACCGTAAATCGCCTCCATTCAACAGCTCCGTCGCCCGCGCCTCGACGCGGTTCACGATCCAGCTTGGGGCGGTGATATCGCGCTCAATCAGCATGAATGCGGCTACAACGGCAAAGACGAGAGGCGACAGGCAGATGATCCATAGCGCCCGTAACCAGAACACCCAGCGACGGCGCGGCGGGTTTGACGACCTTGCCTCGGGTTCGTTCGGCTCTGACGTTTCTGTTGTCAATGGCTCTGTCACGCAGGTCCCACCACTTGGCCCCCTTTATCTTTGCGCGTGTCGGGTTAAAACAAAACCCGATAATCTGCAAAAGGGATGCCCAGATGACAAACCCGACCGTTGGCGACGCCGCTCCTGCCATCAGCCTGCCCCGCGATGGCGGCAATCAAGTTAATCTATCGGATTTGAGTGGCAAGAATGTTGTTGTCTATTTCTATCCGCGCGATGACACATCCGGATGCACGAAAGAGGCGATCGGCTTTACCGAAAATCTGGACAGCTTTGACGCGCTGAACACCGTGATCCTTGGGATTTCAAAGGACAGCATTAAGAAGCACGACAAGTTCGTCGCCAAACATGATCTGAATGTCGCGCTCTTGTCGGATGAAGAAGGCGACGTTTGCGAACGCTACGGCGTCTGGGTCGAAAAACAGATGTATGGTAAAACCTATATGGGTATCGAGCGGGCGACTTTCCTGATTGGGGCCGATGGCAAGATCGCGCAGGTCTGGCGCAAGGTGAAAGTCCCCGGTCACGTAGAGGCGGTGCTAAAGGCTGCGCGCAGCCTGTGACCCTTGCAGAGATGGCCGTCGCGGTCCTGAACACCGCGGAAGGGCGGGAAAAGACCACGCTATCGCGGAAATACGCAGCACAATGGCAGGCGGCACGCAACAATGGCGAGGCGGTTGAAATCGGGCATGCCGCACCACCCCTGCGTCCCGCACGTCCCGAAAAGCCCGAATTGCGGAACCCCCGTGACGTGCCCCACCGCAAACCTGGGACAGAGGCAGGGCGGATTGCCCTGCTCCATGCAGTTGCGCATATCGAACTCAACGCCGTTGACCTGCATTGGGATATCATCGCCCGGTTCACGGACACAACGTTACCGCTTGGATTCTATGATGACTGGGTCAAAGCGGCAGACGAAGAATCAAAGCATTTCAATTTGATGTGCGACTGTCTTGAAGCATTGGACAGCCATTATGGCGCGCTTCCCGCGCATGCGGGCATGTGGCGGGCAGCCGAAGACACGGTTGATGATCTAATAGGGCGGCTTGCGGTGGTGCCTATGGTGCTGGAAGCACGTGGGCTCGACGTGACACCGGGCATGATCGAAATCTTCAAGCAGGCCAAACTGGACGACGCTGTCGCAGCGCTCGAAATCATCTACGCAGAAGAGGTACACCATGTCGCCTACGGGTCGAAATGGTTCCACTTTCTATGCGGGCGGCATGATCTCGACCCCACTGGGGTGTTCCATGATCTGGTGCGGAAATATTTCCACGGCAACCTAAAACCCCCGTTTAACGAAGAAAAACGGGCCGAGGCGGGAATCCCGCCTGACTTTTACTGGCCTTTGGCAGGGACAATGGGGGGCTGATCGCGGGATTGTCGGCGAAACCCCGCGCATATGGCGGAAGTTGGACAAGTGACCAATAAATGGACGTAAAAATCTTGCAGCAACCGCCCTGTCTGTCTAACAGAGTGGGGATATCCGGTGGGGGACCGGCAGGCGACTGACAAGGATGGGACGGGACACGCATCGTGCGATCACGACTGGCTACAAATATTCATGGCGTCCTTGAACGCTTCTTTCCTGAAAAACGGTTGTTCCTGCGCTCTGATACAGAGACGCGGTTCATCAGGCTGAAACCAGAAACACAATTGGTTGCCTGGACCGGCAGCATTATTGTTGTCGCCTGGACGATCGTTGCAACCGCGATCCTTTTGATGGACAGCATCGGGGCAGGCAATTTCCGGGCGCAGGCGCAACGTGATCAACTGACCTATGAACAGCGGCTCAATGCGCTCTCAGCGGAACGCGATGCGCGGGCGAACGAAGCGGTGGCAGCACAGGAACGGTTCACCTCTGCCCTGCAGCAAATCTCGATCATGCAGTCGGAACTTCTCGCAACCGAGGAAAAGCGCCGCGAACTGGAAACGGGGTTGGAAGTCGTGCAAGCCACGTTGCGCAACACGATGAAGGCACGTGAAGATGCGCGCGCGCAGCTGGCAAACATTGCTGCCGAGACCGAAGACGCCGATGTCGCCGCCATCAGCAAGGATGCAGTCGGCACAGTTGATCTGCTGGCCAATGCGCTGGCCGAAACAGCCGCCGAGCGGGACATGATTGCAGCCGATGCCGAATTTGCAATCGACCATGCGCAGGAGATGGAATTGGAACTGCGTCTTCTCCAGGAACGCAATGACCAGATTTTCCGTCAGTTGGAAGAGGCGATGCTGGTCTCTGTCGAGCCGCTTGACGAGATGTTTCGCGCAGCTGGGATGAACCCTGAAAGCCTGATTAATCAGGTACGCCGAGGCTATTCTGGCACCGGTGGGCCGCTGACGCCACTGCAATTCTCAACGCGCGGTGGCACACCTGACCCGGATGCCGAACGGGCCAATGGCATCCTGTCATCCATGGACCGGATCAACCTGTACCGGATCGCTGCGGAAAAGGCGCCATTCACCATCCCGGTGAAATCTAACTTCCGGTTTACGTCCGGCTTTGGGCAGCGTTGGGGGCGGCTGCACGCGGGTACTGACTTCGCAGGACCGATCGGCACGCCAATCTATGCCACAGCCGATGGGGTCGTGACTCATGCAGGCTGGTCATCGGGATATGGTCGGCTGATCAAGATCCGCCATGAATTCGGAATTGAGACAAGATACGCACACTTGAATTCAATGGACGTCACTGTTGGACAAAGAGTCTCGCGTGACGAACGAATTGGTGCTATGGGCAATTCCGGACGGTCAACAGGACCACACCTACACTACGAAGTTCGCGTTGGGGGCGAGCCAGTCAACCCAATGATATACATAAGAGCGGGACAAGATGTTTTCTAAATCCAAAATCAACGAACCCGGCCCAAAAGCGGCCGACAACGCAAAGAACGCAGATGCTGCCAAAACAGCACCTGCCAAACCTGGTGCGCCAACTGCCAAGCCGCCTGCGTCAGTTCTGTCTGCCGACCTGCTGATTACCGGCAATATCAAGACCACCGGCGACGTAAATATCGAAGGTCAGGTCGAAGGCGATGTGCGCGCGCATCTTTTGACAGTTGGCGAAGGTGCCACTGTGAAAGGTGAAGTTGTTGCAGATGATGTGGTCGTCAATGGCCGCGTTGTTGGCCGTGTACGCGGTCTCAAAGTCCGCCTGACTTCGACCGCACGAGTCGAAGGCGACATCATCCACAAAACTATCGCCATCGAGTCCGGTGCGCATTTTGAAGGCTCCGTACAGCGGCAGGACGATCCGCTAGCGACTGGCGCCAAGAAAATGCCAACCGCAGCAGCACCCGGCGAAGCGCCCAAATCCTAAGGCAGGCGCCAATACAAAGAATGAAAGGGCTCCTGACGGAGCCCTTCCTTATTTCTGTTCCGTGCTGCACATCTCCTTCCTGATTTCACGGCTTACCGGGCGACTTCATATGTCGGTTCCTGCGCTCAACCACGGCGACAGGTCGCGCGAAACTGATAGGCCGCTTTGCACGATACACCTCAATTTGGTCTGCTCCTGAAGACCAAGCATCCCCACACATGATTTTGGTCAGCAAATCAAAGACTTGAGCACCAATACTCGTCATACAACGTACCGCTCAACAGCAAGAAAACACGCAAAACCATCAGGTCCAATGGCAAGATTCTGCCGAAAGAACGCAATCCTTTTTTTGACACAATTTGGCCCCAACGGACGGGTAGCCGGAACGTCGGTGACAGCTTAGGCCAAGCGGCGGGACAAATGGGAACGAAGCGATGTGTATAATGTGCGGCTGCGTGGGATGTGGTGCAGACGATATACTTGATACAGGCTCTGCAGCATTCACTCTCAATGAGACAAGAACTTCTGGAGGTGGTGTTGCGAACCTGAAATGGGGCAACACCGTTCGCGGCACGCAAAGCGGCGAAGTGACATGGTCGATGAATCTCACTGGGCTTCAAATGGTTGCGGGCTTTGGCCTATCGGTATTCGAGGATGCCGTTTTTGAAGCATTCGACGCATGGTCCGCTATCGCAGGGCTGAACTTCAAATATATGCCCGGTTTTGGCGACGCCGCTATCAATGTGGACGTCGCACCGTTGAGCGGAAGCACGGTTGGCATCGCGCGATACAGCTTTTCGGGGACCGATTCCAACAATAGCGGCTTGGTTGAACTGTTGGGAGCAAACATTTCAATGGATCAGAACGAAAGGTGGCGACCGGAAGCAAACGACGGTTCGATCAGTTTCGTTCAGGTCCTCATGCACGAGATTGGCCATGCTCTGGGTCTGGGCCATTTCAACGTCTCCGACTCGATCATGAACGCCACCGCGAATTTCGGCTCCCAAAAGCTGGGTGATGATGACATCGCAGGTATTCAAAACCTGTATGGTGGCCGTCGTTGGGACGACAGTGGCGAAGAAGTGAATTTCAAGCATATTGCTGTGGCGCAAACCGCCTTTGCCAAGGGTGGCAACGATGATCTGAACGGCACCGCACTTGGCGACCGATTCTATGGCGGCGCGGGCAATGATCAACTCAACGGTCAGGCGGGCAACGACTTGTTGGTCGATACACGTGGGAACAACTCGCTGTCCGGCGGCGCTGGCAACGACACGATCATCGGCGGCGGTGGCACGCTGAATGCGCAGGGCGGCTCTGGTAATGATACGCTGACTGGCGGGATCGGGAACGATGTGCTGAACGGCGGTGCAGGAAACGACACATTGCGTGGTGATCCCACAGGCAGCTTTATCGCAGGCAATGACAGATTGATTGCCGGGTCCGGGAATGACGTTTTAGAAGGCGGCGGCGGTTCCGATACCTTCGTCTTTGACAGAACCAACGGCGACAATCGAATCCTCGATTTCGAACGGGGTGTCGACATGATCGACCTGCAAGGTTTTTCCGTCGGGCAAGGAAGCCTACGAAGCTCTGGCAATGATACAGTCTTCACCTTCAACCAGAACGGCATTGATTTCTCACTGACCATCGAAAACGTGACCGTGACTGAATCGGATTTCATGTAATGCACAAAACTCTTGTTCAGTACACCTCCTGTGTCTTCATCGCGCTGGCATTGGTGGCCTGCGGCGGTGGTGGTGGTGGAAGCAGTGGTGGCGGTGCTAGCAGCAGTGGCGGTAGCGGCAGCACACCCACACCGCCAGCCGATCCCCCTGTTGAGATCGTGGATCCAGATTACGACGAACTCAGCGATCGCACAGCCGCGGGCGTGGGCGGCATGGCCTATGTTGTGTTGCAGGCACAGACACCAACCAGCAGCGATGCTGTGAGCATCACATATAACAGCGGCGCCATCGCGGGCGGTCTCTTGAACGGAACTGACCTCGACAATGCCGAATACACCAACCCTGCAGGTGGGGAATTCTCTCGCATTGTGCGGATTAGCGGCAACAACGTCTTTGGTGCTGTCGGTCTTGATGTCCAGACCGGTGACCTGCCAACAACGGGAACCACCACTTATAATCAAGGCTGGGTTGGCATGGTCGCTACCGTCGAAACCGGCACATATGTGCTTGAGGGCAATGCGGAATTCACAGCCCACTGGATAGATGGCGACGTGGACGGTCGGTTTTATAATCTGGACGGCACGTTCAATAACGCGAATGTGGGGAACCAGGGGTCAATTACATTGACTGGTGCCACTATCGCAAACGACAACTTCTCTGGCGGTCAGGTCGCAGGAACAGGTATCTTCGCCCCATTGGATGGATCAAGTTCTACATCTGGCACCAGCGGCACCTTCTTCGGTCCCGCAGCTGATGAGTTGGGCGGTTTGCTGTCAATCGACGACAGCGATGAAGACATTCGCGTCTTAGGTGCGTTCCAGGCAGACTGAGTGCCGTTTGCAACAGCAATCGGCTCCAAACACCGCTCTTAAACGCTTTTCTCGCTCGACCGGTGCAAGAAGCCGCACTTGAGTGGCGATTGACGTGTCAGTTATGACCAAGGGCCCGCCGATAAAGATGCCATGTGGCATGGCCGAGAACCGGCAGCGCAACCATCAACCCCAAAAACCAAGGCAAAAGTGCAACCAGCGTCAGGGTGGCGATAATGAACGCCCAGACAAGCATGACGAAAAGGTTCTCGCGCACCGTCGCCAGGCTGATCAGCATTGCGGTCACAAAGTCCACCTCGCGATCCAGCACTAGGGGCAAGCTGATAACCGTCAGCGAAAACAACAAAAAGGCCAGCACAGCACCAATCGCCAGTTCAACGCCGATCATGGTCAGCCCATTCGGTGTTAAAAACACATCCCAGCTTTCCGATACATTCGTCATCGTCGAAAGCCCCATGAACAGTGCAAAAACCATATGCGCCAGAAAGGTCCAGAACAGGAAATAGATGACGATAATGGCACCCAGCCACGGCAACTGCCGTGTGCGTTCCTGCCAAACAATCGCCAGTATTTCGCGCCACAACAGCGGTTGATCCCGCTCCATCCGGCGGCTGACCTCGTAAAGACCGGCAGCAGCAAAAGGCGCGATCAGTGGAAAGCCCAAAGATGTGGCCAATGTCCAGCTGACATGGCCCGCACCCAGCCAGATCAGGAAAAAACCGCCCAGAACATAAACAGCACTAAAGAACAGGCCAAATTGCGGGGCCCTGCGGAAATCGCGGACGCCTGCCCGCAAGGCGGCCCCCAAATCCGCGAAATGCAGCGATTGCACCGCTGGTTTTGCCGCCTCAACCGCCAATGCCATGCCACGCCTCCCCCAATTGCAGAATGCCCATATCATCGCCCCGACGGCCGATGATTTGCAAGCCCAGGGGGCGATCGCCCCTGATCGGCACGGCCAGCGCCGGCAAACCAATCAGGCTGGCAGGAATCACAACCTCCATCCAGCGGTGATAGGTATCCATCGCAACGCCCCCGATCTCTTTTGGCCAGCGCCATTCGACCGGAAAGGGCCAGCATTGCGCCGTGGGCAGAACAAATGCATCGTAATCGTCAAACATCGCATTCGCTGCGCGATACCAATCCGAACGGATCAGGCTGGCCTTCTGAATATCAGCCCCCGACAAGGATCGACCCAGCTCAACCTCCCAGATCGCCTCAGGCTTTAGCTGATCGCGCAGATCGGGCTGGTCATAGATCGGCGCAAATCCAGCCGCCACAGCCCAGGAGCGCAAGGTGATCCATGCCTGCCACAGATCACCCGCCGCAAATGGCGGTTTCACCACCTCCACAACGCAGCCCGCTTGTGCCAATGTCGCAACGGCCGCGGCAGCATGATCCAGCACGCCCGCTTCCATTGGATATGCCCCACCCCAATCGCCCAGCCATGCGATGCGGCGACCGGTCACATCAGCAGGCAAACCAGCGCGATAATCCTCCTGCGGCAACCCAAATGGCTGGCGGGGGTCCCTGCCCGCCTGCACCTCTAGCAGCACCGCAACGTCGCGCGGCGTCCGGGCCATAGGGCCATTGGTCGACAACTGATGCAGGAACATGTCGCCATCCGGCTCTGACGGCACACGCCCCCATGTCGGGCGCATCCCGTAAACACCGTTCCAGCCCGCAGGGTTGCGCAGACTGCCCATCATGTCCGACCCATCCGCAAGGCAGACCATGCCCTTGGCCAAAGCCACCGCAGCACCACCGGATGATCCACCCGCCGACCGCCCCGGCATCAGCGCATTTTCAGTTGGACCAAAAACAGGGTTATACGTGTGGCTGCCCAACCCAAACTCCGGCGTATTCGTCTTGCCGATGATGATGGCGCCAGCATCCTGCATGCGCTGGACCATGACATCGCTGCGCTTTGCAATCTGACTGGCAAATAAAGGGGAGCCTTGCGACGTAGGCAGCCCTGCAACATTCGCCAGATCCTTGATCGCAACTGGTATACCGTGCAGCACGCCTTTGGCGGGAACCAGATCCGCGGCCCGCGCCTCTGCCATCAAGTCCTCTTCAGGGCGCAGCGCGACAATCGCATTCACGTCCGGATTAACCGCACCAATGCGATCCAGCGTCTGGCGCATCAATTCCGTCGCCGTTACCTGCCCCGCCGCAATAGCAGCAGACAACCGACAGGCATCCCAATTCAATAAATCTGACATACCGCAGTCAAGCGCGACGCGGTGGGATTGGCAAGGTTACTCCGCGTTCGCCTCTGCCCGGCTTTTGCCCGACACATCCATCGCCAATGTAGCGGCCATCAACCCATCCAGATCGCCATCCAACACACCCTTGGTATCGGATGTCTCATAGTTTGTGCGCAGATCCTTGACCATCTGATAGGGTTGCAGAACATAAGACCTGATCTGGTTGCCCCAGCCTGCATCACCAGCACTTTCATGGGCCTCGTTCACAAGGGCAGAACGTTTGTCCAGTTCTATCTGATAAAGGCGTGATTTCAGCGCTTTCATCGCGATATCACGGTTTTGATGCTGCGATTTTTCCGAACTAGTCACCACGATCCCCGTGGGATTGTGGGTGATGCGCACAGCCGAGTCGGTGGTGTTCACGTGCTGCCCACCGGCGCCCGATGAACGATAGGTATCAATTCGAATATCTGCCGGGTTCACCTCAATCTCGATATTATCATCGACGACAGGATACACCTTCACGGAGGTAAACGAGGTATGGCGTTTGGCGGCACTGTCGAAAGGCGAGATACGAACCAGGCGATGCACGCCGCTTTCCGATTTCAGCCAACCGTATGCATTGTGGCCGCTGATCTTGTAACTGGCTGATTTGATACCCGCCTCGTCACCGGACTGTTCGGATTGCAGTTCAACCTTGTAGCCCTTCTTTTCGGCCCAGCGGACATACATCCGGGCCAACATATTGGCCCAGTCACAGGATTCGGTACCACCGGCACCGGCATTGACCTCAAGAAAGGTGTCATTGCCGTCCGCCTCACCGTCCAACAAGGCCTCAAGTTCTTTCTTCGCGGCCTTGACTTGCAGCTTGACCACGGCAGCCTCTGCTTCGGCCACAACCTCGGCATCCTCTTCCATCTCGCCCAGCTCGATCAGCTCGACATTGTCAGTCAGCTCCTGCTGGATGCTATCGTAACTGGCCATCGCATCCACCAGCAACTGGCGGTCGCGCATGAGTTTCTGGGCAGCTTCTGGATCATCCCACAGGGTCGGGTCCTCAACACGGGCGTTGAATTCGTCCAACCTGTGCGGGGCCGTTTCGCGATCCATCCGCTGGGCAAGCAGTTCCAGCGATTTTTCTATCGCCTCAACAGCGTTCTGGATTTCTGCGCGCATGGGATCGGCCTTTGGTATTGTCGTCAGATCGTGGTGATAACGCGGGTTGTGACCCGCAGCAAGGACCGGACGGTCAGTAAAGACCGCCCGACGACAATGTGCCAAACGTGGCCTTGGGACCAACCGTTGCGGTCTGACCTGTTGATGTGGTCACCTGACGGCCCTGACGGGGCACATCATCAAACAGCGGCAGATCGGCAGCCATGGCAAAGCCACCATCAAACATGATCCCGAAAAGCGGCTCCTCGCCGGGACGGAAACATTCGGCAATCACATTGTCACCCGAAACCCCGTCCGCCAGACGGGCACCACTGAAACGGTCGATATTGATGAACTGACAATTGGCGGGCACGCCGAATTTGCTACCGCCGAATTTTTCAATCGCGTCTGACATGAACCGGTTGAAAACCGGACCGCAAATCCCCCCGCCCGAGGCACCACGGCCCAGCGTGCGTGGAGTATCATATCCGATGTAACAGCCTGCGACGATGTTGGACGAAAAGCCCACAAACCACACATCCTTGGCATCATTGGTCGTGCCGGTCTTGCCCGCAATCGGCACCGGTAGGTTGATCGCGCGGCTGGCTGTGCCGCGATCGACAACGCCCTGCATCATCGATGTCAACTGATAAGCGGTGATTTCATTCATCACCCGGTCGCGGTTGGACTGAATGCGCGGGGCTTGCCCAGCTGGCAGATTTGGATTGGCGCAATCCTCGCAAACCCGCTGATCATGGCGATAGACCGTGTTGCCATAGCGGTCCTGCACGCGGTCCACCAGCGTCGGTTCCACCCGCTCGCCGCCATTGGCAAACATTGCGTAAGCCGCCACCATTTTGAACAATGTCGTCTCGTCAGAGCCGAGCGAGGCCGCAAGCACCCGGTTCATATCATTGTAAACGCCAAACTTTTCGGCGTAGCGACCAACCGTATCAATGCCGATTTCCTGTGCCAAGCGAATGGTCATCAGGTTCCGCGACCGTTCAATCCCCGTGCGCAGCGGGGTCGGGCCATAGAACTGGTTTGATGCGTTCTTTGGACGCCATGTGCCCTGCGGTGTGTTGATCTCAATCGGGGCATCAACAACGATTGTGGCAGGGGAATAGCCGCTATCCAGCGCGGCGGCATAGACAAAAGGTTTAAAGGACGATCCGGGCTGACGACGCGCCTGCGTGGCGCGGTTGAACACCGAATCCTCATAGCTAAAACCGCCCTGCATGGCGATCACACGGCCAGTGTTTACATCCATCGCCATGAAGCCGCCCTGCACTTCCGGCACCTGCCGCAGTGACCAGCGAATAAACGCACCATCCGAATCTGCCGTCATCTGGCGAACATGGACAATGTCGCCGGGGCTGTAGTTGTCAAAGAAATCACCACGCATCCATTGGATGTCTTCACGCGGGACAACAGAGGGGCGTTCCTCTGTATCAAGCAGGTTCTCAATACCAAGGCGCAACTGGTTTTCCTCAACCTCCAGAACGACAGCAGCATACCATTTGTTTTCCAGCGCAATGTCACGGGGCACATCTACTGCGCGCAGCGCCGCGCGCCATTCCGGTTCGCTGGCCAGCGCCTCTTCCGGTATTGTTTTACCGGTGCCACGCCAGATCGATGTCGCGCGGTCATATTCCTCCAACGCGCGCTGCAATGACGCGCGGGCAGAGACCTGCAATTCGGGATCCACCGTCGCGCGGATCGACAATCCACCGGAAAAGAATTCTTCTTCACCAAAGTTCTGGCTCAACTGGCGGCGGATTTCGTCGGTGAAGTAATCACGCGGCGGCAGGTTCTCGCGGAAACTCGGGTAATCCCCGCCCTGCACAGATAGCAGCGGCGCGGCACGTTCGGCATCATATGTCGCCTGGTCAATATACCCGTTCTGATACATTAAACGCAGCGTGTTATTGCGCCAAAACAGGGCGGTTTCACGATCGCGGACAGGGTGGCGATTACTTGGCGATTTGGGCAAAGAGGCAAGATAGGCGGCCTCCCCCGGGCTAAGCGCGGTCAATGGCTTATTGAAATAGGTCAGGGCCGCAGCGGTCACACCAAAACTGTTCTGGCCCAGGAAAATCTCGTTCAGGTACAATTCAAGGATACGCTCCTTCGGCATTGCCCCTTCAATACGCACCGCAAGGATAATCTCTTTGATCTTGCGCTCTGCCGAACGGGAACCATCCAGAAGAAAGTTCTTCATCACCTGCTGGGTGATGGTGGACGCGCCGCGCACATTTTCACCGCGCGATTGCACCGCATCGAAAAAGGCTGACAGCATGCCCATCGGGTCAAAGCCGCTATGTTCGTAAAACGTCTTATCCTCGGCCGAGATAAAGGCCTGTTTGACGATATCGGGGATTTCTTCGGCGGGGGTGAACAGGCGGCGCTCGACAGCAAATTCATCAATGATCTTGCCCTCGCCGGAATAGATTCGGCTGATCGTCTTGGGCGTATATTGCGAAAGCGTTTCGTAGCTCGGCAAGTCGCGACCATAGAGGTAAAACACGCCGCCCAAGGTCAGCGCGCCCATAATAGCGCCCATGGTCAAAAGGGTAAAAAGACCGCCGAAAAATGATAAAATGAAACGCAGCACGAGCTTTGGTTTTCCCTTCTTTGCTGCCTTTGCTTATACGCCCCGGCAGGCCAATGGTCAAAAGACCATATGTCGCTTTCGGCCAGAAGATGCCATGCGTTTGATCACTTTTTCATCGGCTCTTGCACAGCCGGTCAATCAGGGCCAGATCAGCGGCATGAAAGCACAAGATGTCATCGCCACATATGAACGGGTCGGGCCCGCCTGGGCAAAGGACCGAAACCGCAGCCTGATGGAAAAGGCCTGGCTGGACCGGATGCTGGCCGCAGCGCCGCGCCATAAAGGCCCGGTCCGGATATTGGAGCTGGGCTGCGGAGCGGGCCAACCAATCGGTCGCTATCTGGTCGAACGCGGGGCCGTGTTAACGGGGGTGGAGCCGACGGAAAGCCTGTCACAGCTTTATGCGCAGAACATCCCGGATGCGACTGTGATCAAGGAGGATATGCGTGGGCTGGAACTGGATCAGACCTATGATGCGATCCTGGCCTGGAACAGCTTTTTTCACCTCTCGGCCGATGATCAGCGCGCGATGTTCGCGACATTTGCCAAACATGCCGCACCTCGGGCCGCGCTGATGTTCACATCCGGCCATATTGCAGGAGAGGCGATTGGACAGGTTGGCGGTGAACCGATCTATCACGCCTCGCTCGACCCGGCCGAATATCGGGCGTTACTAGCACAACACGGGTTCGACGTGCTGCGATACACACCCGAAGACCCCGATTGCGGACAGCACACGATTTGGTTGGCGCAATACGAGACGAGCTAAGGCTGACCGGTCGTCCAGACGTCCACAGCTGCGGCAATCGCCGACGCGAAATCGGCACGGGCGGCGGGGTCGGTCAAACGCGCGCGGTCGCTGGCATTGGACAGAAACCCTGCCTCGATCAACACGCTTGGAAAATCAGCCGCCGACAGGACAATGAACTGCCCGTCGCGCCGGGGCCGCGCGTTTAAACGCACGCCACGTTCCCGCATCTGCTGCACCAGAACGTCAGCAAAGCGACGGCCCTGAGGTCCGGTTTTCTGCCGCGCCAGATCCATCAACACCGTTGCGACTCGGTCGCCCTGCCCGGTCAGATCAACACCGGATAAAAGATCGCCAAGCTCGTGACGCTCAACCATCCTGTGCGCAGCGATGCCACCGCCGTCAGGTGACAGGGTATAGACGGATGCCCCTTCTGCGGCGTCTTCTTCCAATGCATCGGCGTGAAGCGAGATGAACAAATCCGCCCCCCGAGCCCGGGCCATGCTGATCCGGGCATTTAACGGCACGAAATGATCCGCCTCTCGGGTCAGGACGGGCATCACACCCGGCATCTCATGCAGCAAGGCCGCGACCTCCTGCCCCAGGGCCAGCATCAAGGGCGCCTCTTGCACCCCATCACGATCCGCGCCGGGGTCGATCCCACCATGGCCGGGATCAATGATCACGATGAAAGCATCATCCGCCTGTATTTGCGGCGCAATACCCGGTTCATCAAGACCCAGGTCCGGCGCACCCGCGGATGCCGCAAACGCATCAGGCGATGATTTCTTTAGCGTAATGGAAAGTAAGGCCCCGCCATCAACCCTGCGCATCGCGGCCTCCTTCACGGCCAGCGGACCAGCGAGATCAACAACCAGACGGGACCAGCCATCACGCAATGGACCAAACCGCAACCCGGTTGCACGCCCTGGTTCCAGCAGATCAGCTTCAGTCATTCCATCCCACGCGACTTGGTCAAAATCGATCACCAGACGGCGCGGTGCATCAAGTGTGAACAGTCGATAAGGCGTCACATCGCTTAACCCCAGTTCAATCTGCAAACGCCACCAACCGTCCCGCACAGCACTACGATCCGGATCAACGCGGATCTCAGCCATCACCGGGGACATCCAAAGGACCAGCGCCAGCAGGAACCGGATCACGATTTGCGATCCGCCATGAAATCCGACAAACGCACCAGCCCCTCACGAATATCCGCAGTCGCACGCGCATAGGAAAACCGCAGCCAGCGATGTCCGCGCGCGGCATCAAAATCAATACCCGGGGTCACCGCGACGCCCGCCTCATCCAGAATCTGGGTGGCAAAGGCACGCGCGTCATCCGTATGGGCGGAGACATCAACATAGACATAAAACGCCCCATCGGGCGGAGCGAAACGATCAAACCCCGCCGCCTTCAACCCGGCAATCATCAGATCCCGGTTTTCGGCATAGACTGCCTTGTTGGCCATCAGCTCGTCTGGACAATCCATCGCATACAGCGCCAGACGCTGAGCTGCATGCGGCGCGCAGATAAACATGTTCTGGGCCAAACGTTCCACAGTGCGGACATGATCATGGGGCACCACCATCCAGCCCACGCGCCAGCCGGTCATGGAAAAATATTTTGAAAACGAATTCACCACATAAACATCATCGGTGGCCTGCAAGGCTGTCACAGGCGCCGTGTCATAATCAATCCCGTGGTAAATCTCATCCGATACGAATGCAGCGCCCGCCGCCGCGCAGGCATCCGCCAATGCCGACAGGCCGGGCTGATCCAGCATCGTGCCGGTCGGATTGGCGGGAGAAGCAACAATCAACCCATCCAGATCATGAGTCGCTACATCCGATGGCAAGGGTTGAAACCGCTGGTCCAGCGTCGTGGGGATATCAACCGGCGTTAGGCCAACGGCCCGCAGAATTTGGCGATAGGACGGGTAACAAGGGGTGCCCAAGCCCACTCGTGCGCCATTGTCAAAAAGGGCAGAAAACGCCAACAGAAAGGCACCAGATGCGCCACTGGTGATCACAACACGGTTCGAATCAAGATCCACATCATACCAATCGGCGTAGTGCCGGGCGATGCGAGCACGCAGCTCCGGCAACCCCAAACCAACAGTGTATCCCAACGGATCATCCAATTCAGCCGCCAGCCGGGCACGGGCCGTGGCAGGCGCACCGGTCCCCGGTTGGCCCACTTCCATATGAATGATGCGGCGGCCCGCTTCCTCGGCCTGCCTTGCGGCCTCCATAACATCCATCACGATAAACGGGTCAACATCACCCCGGCGGGAAAGTCGCATTTTCTGCCTCGTCTTGCTCTGGCGTCTGTTTGCCCGTCACTTGCATGTGACGTCAATGCACCTTGGCAAAGCTTGGCTGATATGGTCTGACGGATAGCAGTAATCCCCAACAAGGTCTGTGATTATGTTTGCCCGTTTCGCCTTTCCTGTCCTGCTGGCGCTTGGCGCGCCCACATCAGCGCTCGAACTCGACAATATGACCGATGCAGAACGCGAACAGTTCCGGCAGGAAGTACGGGCCTATCTGTTGGACAACCCAGAGGTCCTGCAAGAGGCGATTGCGGTTCTACAAAACCGCGAACAAGAGGCGCAGGCCGCCATTGACGCCGCCCTCGCGCAGGCCAATACTGACACGCTCTTTAATGACGGGCATTCATTTGTAGGCGGCAACCCGGATGGCGATGTCACGCTGGTTGAATTTGTGGATTACCGCTGCGGCTATTGCAAACGGGCCTTCCCCGAGGTGGCACAGCTTGTCAGTGACGATCCAAATATCCGCTATGTGATCAAGGAATTTCCAATTCTGGGCGAACAATCGGTGCTGGCGTCACGCTATGCCATCGCAACCCATCTGGTGGCAGGTGATGCGGTTTATGAGGATGTGCATAACGCATTGATGACATTCCGGGGCGATATTACGCCGGTCAGCCTTGAACGGTTGGGCGATACATTCGGCCTGGATAACGATGCCATAATGGCCGCAATGGAAAGCGAAGAAGTTGAGGCGGTCCTCACGAAGAACCGCGAACTTGCACAAAATTTACAGATCAGCGGGACACCGACATTCGTTTTCCAGGATCAGATGGTCCGGGGCTACGTCCCACTCGCGGAAATGGAAACGCTGATTGCCGAAGCAAGGGCAGAGTAAAGGCGCGCCCTACTCCGCCGCCAGAGTGTCGGCTGCCTCAATCTCTGACGCCTTCTTCTCAACCTGCTCCACGATGTGGTCGATCATATCGTCATTCGACTGCTTGTGGCTTTGTTTCCCAGCCAGATAGACCATACCGGACCCGGCACCGCCGCCGGTAAAGCCGACATCGGTCATCAATGCCTCACCGGGGCCATTGACCACACAGCCGATAATCGACAGCGACATCGGGGTCTTGATGTGCTCCAGCCGCTTTTCCAGAACTTCCACCGTCTTGATCACGTCAAACCCCTGCCGCGCGCAAGACGGGCAGGAAATGATATTGACGCCACGGTGACGCAGGCCTAGAGATTTCAAAATCTCGAAGCCCATCTTGACCTCTTCCACTGGGTCAGCCGAGAGGGACACACGGATCGTGTCACCTATGCCCATCCATAACAGGTTGCCCATGCCAATAGCGGATTTGACAGTACCGCTGATCAGGCCACCGGCTTCTGTTACACCCAGATGGATTGGGGCGTCTGTGGCCTCTGCCAGTTGCTGATAGGCAGCGGCAGCCATGAACACGTCAGAGGCTTTGCAGGAAATCTTGAATTCGTGAAAGTCATTATCCTGCAATATTTTGATATGGTCGAGACCGGATTCAACCATCGCATCCGGGCACGGCTCGCCAAATTTATCCAGCAAATGCTTTTCCAGCGATCCGGCATTCACCCCGATCCGAATGGAACAATTGTGGTCACGGGCGGCCTTGATCACCTCACGCACGCGCTTTTCATCGCCGATATTGCCGGGGTTGATGCGCAGACAGGCGGCACCTGCCTCGGCGGCCTCAATCCCGCGCTTATAGTGGAAATGAATGTCGGCGACGATGGGCACTGATACTTCGGGAACGATCAGTTTCAACGCGGCGCTGGAGGCCTCATCAGGGACAGAAATGCGGACAATATCAGCACCGGCTTCGGCAGCAGCATTCACCTGATCGATGGTCGCTTTGACATCCGTCGTCAAGGTATTGGTCATGGTTTGCACGGATATCGGGGCATCACCACCGACCGGCACATTGCCGACCATGATTTTCCGGGACGCCCGGCGATAGATGTTACGCCAGGGACGGACGTGATTAAGGGACATGGATGTCGCTTTCCGCTGCTATGCCTATGATCCTAACTAATGTGCATCGGGCGTCGCAGCAAGGCAGGTGCAGTGCGGTTATTCGTCCGCGACAACCTCTGCCACATTCACGATCTCGGCCAGATCATCATCGGCCTCAAGATCAGCCAAAGCGTAGGTCGTGCTCAGACTCTCGGATGACAGTTCAACCTGTGAAGTGACAACTCCGCGCGGGCCAACAGGGCCGTAATGCACGCCATTCACGGCAAAATACATCGCCCCACTTTCACCAACGCGCAAAGATGCGGGTTCTTCTGTGGCGGGCACAATGAAATTCTGACCGGGTTCCATCACGCCTTCAAACAGCACAGTGCCATCCGCGGCACGAACACGCACCCAGGCCGGACGCACGGCAACCAGTTGTACTTCGGGAACAGGATCTTCGACAACCTGTACCGGTGGTGCCGCGCGCTCTTCCAGACCCGCATCAGCGTAGTTGATGGCAGGCACTGGCGCGGGTTCAGGTGCCGCCAACGCACCAATCATACCTGGGGTCAGCGTCGAAATTGGGGCATCACGGGCCACCAGGACAGGCACATCAAGAGCTTGTGGGCGATACAGACGGTCCAGCGCCTCTGCTGACGGGGCGGCGGCCTGAGCCAGAGGATCATTAGACTGTATGGCATTGGTTGCACCTGCCAGCGGGTCAAGATCCGAAACGACGACCGGGGTCTGTTCAACCGGGGCGAACTGAACTTTCTGCACTTCCTGCAAAACCGTCCAACCTCCATAGCCCAGACCACCAATCATCGCCAGAACAATCATGAGTGAGCCAATCGCGCGGGGTTCAATCTGCGATAGCACCGCCTCACCGGCAGGAATGAACGGGGTCGAAGACTGCGAAAAGATATCCTTACCAAGCGGGCCGGGAATTGCATCCCCCGGTTTGGCCTTGATCGATGACGCCTCTGCCGACATGCCATGGGCGGTGACAAAACCGCTTTCATCACAGAACTTGGCAAATGTTTCGTCGGGGTCAAGGTTCAGATAGCGGGCATAGGATCGGACATAACCGGCGATAAAACCAGGCGTATCAAAGGCCGATGGATCGGCATTTTCAATCGCTGCTATATAGGCTGCCTTGATTTTCAACTCGCGTTGAACATCCAACAGGCTTTTACCCATTGTTGCGCGTTCCCCACGCATCATATCGCCTAGCCGCAGCTCAAAGTCGTCAAACCCTTTGGCTTGCCCGTCCTCAGCTGCGTCATCACGCCTGAAGCTCTTCCCGATCATCGACTGTCCCGCCGCTTACTGCCCCCAGTTACCCACATGCCGAATCAAATCGCTGTGAACAACTAGTAAACCAATAACATATCCACAGGCGGCATGCACATCGAGAAAAACGGCTAACCCGCTAATTCGGCACGATTAAGGGCACAATGCGACCAAAGCTCGTCCAGTGCTTTCACCAATGCATCCATTTCGCGCGGTCCGTGAACGGGTGACGGGGTAAAACGCAGACGCTCCGTACCGCGTGGAACAGTCGGGAAATTGATCGGCTGCACATAGATACCGAAATCTTCCAGCAACATGTCAGACAGTTTTTTAGTGTGGACGGGATCGCCGACGATCAGTGGTACAATATGACTGCCATGATCGATGATCGGCAGGCCCAGCCCTTTCAGGCGCAGCTTCAAAATCTTGGCTTGGGTCTGCTGCTGCGCGCGCAATGTCTGATCGGTTTTCAGATGCGCCACAGATGCGGCGGCGGCTGCAGCCACCGCCGGGGGCAGGCTTGTTGTAAAGATGAAACCCGGCGCATAAGATCTTATTGCATCACACATTTTGGCGGATGCAGCGATATAGCCACCCATCACACCATAGGCCTTGGCAAGCGTGCCGTTGATAATATCAATCCGGTCCATCAACCCGTCGCGTTCGGCCACACCAGCGCCGCGCGGACCATACATGCCAACGGCGTGGACCTCATCGATATAGGTTAGCGCACCGAACTCATCAGCAAGGTCACAAATCGCTTCAATCGGACCAAAGTCACCGTCCATCGAATAGATCGATTCAAAGGCAATGACCTTAGGGGCGTCAGGATCATCGGAGGCCAGCAGCTCGCGCAGGTGATCCAGATCGTTATGGCGGAAAATACGCTTCGCACCGCCGTTGCGGCGAACACCCTCAATCATAGAGGCGTGATTCAGCGCATCAGAATAAATGATCAGACCAGGGAACAGTTTTGGCAGCGTGCTTAACGTTGCGTCATTGGCGATATAGGCGGACGTGAACAGCAATGCCGCCTCTTTTCGATGCAGATCAGCAAGTTCAGCTTCAAGGCGCTTGTGATAAACTGTGGTGCCCGAGATGTTGCGCGTACCGCCAGAACCAGCACCGGTTGCATCAATCGCTTCATGCATGGCCGATAGGACAACAGGATGCTGGCCCATGCCCAAGTAGTCATTTCCGCACCAGACCGTCACAGGGGTTTCGGTGCCATCAGGTTTGTTCCAGGTGGCATGTGGAAATTGGCCGCGCTTGCGTTCGATATCAATAAAAGTCCGGTAGCGGCCTTCCTGATGTAACCGATCAATCGCAACATCCAGCTTTGCATTGTAATCCACTGGGTCTTCCTTCTTGTCACCACACAAAGCAGCAAATCGGTGCGCTTTGAATTATTATAAGTCTCATATAGGGCGAAGATGTTGCGGGCAATACGCCACAAACTGTCGCTCCTTTGATGAAACTTGACGCCGAAACATTAACAACACCATGATCTGGATCAAGTGAGGGAACCCCTACTTCAGATCACGTCTGTATCAGGTGTGATCAGCCCACGGATATGCCTGCATAAAGTATTGATCGACCGCCGCGTGAAATGCAGCAACACCGCCCAATTGTTCGATTTTTACATCCAGCACATTGTATTGAGGCATATCCGGATGGGCGCGGGCCTGCTCCAACGGCATCCCGGTCCCTGTCATTTCACTGGTCAATTGGTGGCGGTGTAGGAATATCGCCATCGCCTCCTCCAGCACGGCGCCAAATTGCGGCGCGCCAACACGCTCCATCGCCTGCCGCAACTCCCAGCCCTTATAGGGCGGGTTGGCACCAAAACTGTCCATCTGCACCAACCCGTTATCTGCCAGCAGACCCGCGGCGGTGGCGACAGGCCCCATGGCAAAACGCTCTTCCTCAGTCAGCGCATCACCCTGGCGGTGCTTTTCCGCGGCAAAGGCACGGATCGCCGCATATGCATGCCCATCATCAGGGCGAGCAGCATGGCGCAGTACGGGCGGCGGAATATGAAGTGGATCATCATTCGGCCGCGTATCACCCAAAATATCATAGGTGGCCAGATTGCGGCGCGCATCCCGGCGCCGTTTCAGCCACATGATACCCAGATAATAGACCATCAGCCCGGCAATCACCCAGATCAGCACAGTTGGCCCACTGAAAAACATCATGTCAGTGTAGCCATCCAAAAGTTGTGAAATGGGTTCTTCCACGCGGCCCCTCCCCCAGTGAACAGGCGCATCTTGATCAGACAATAGAAGAGTTGCAAGGCACAGCTCCTGATTGGCATTGACGCTCGCGTCATTCCTGCCACCTTGCAGGAGAACAGATATCAAGAAGGTGAAACCATGACACTCGATCCCGTCCTCGCCCGTATCGACGCCGACCTGGCGCAAGCCACCGAACGGCTGCTGGACCTGCTGCGCATCCCGTCCATCTCCACTGACCCGGCCTACAAGGACCAATGCGATCAGGCGGCGGACTGGCTGGTGGCTGATTTGCAATCCATCGGGTTTCAGGCCACCAAACGACCCACCCCCGGGCACCCGATGGTGGTGGCACATACGGGCGGCGATGGGCCACATGTGCTGTTTTACGGGCATTACGATGTGCAACCGGTCGACCCGCTGGAATTGTGGGACCGTGACCCGTTCGATCCGCAAATCGAAAACACAGCCAACGGCAAGGTGATCCGGGGGCGCGGCTCATCCGACGACAAGGGGCAATTGATGACCTTCGTCGAAGCCTGCCGGGCGTGGAAAGCCGAACATGGGAAACTCCCCGCCAACATCACGATTTTCTTTGAAGGAGAAGAGGAATCAGGCTCCCCCTCACTCACCCCCTTCATGGAAGAAAACCGGAAGGAGCTGACAGCCGACATCGCGCTGATCTGCGACACCGGGCTCTACGGCGACAGTACGCCCGCCATCATTACGCAACTGCGCGGGCTTCTTGGCGAAGAACTCACCATCACCGGCCCCAACAAGGACCTGCATTCGGGAATGTATGGCGGCCTCGCCATGAACCCGGCGCGTGTCCTTGCACGGATCATCGCCAGCCTGCATGACGACACAGGGCGGATCACCATCCCCGATTTCTACGAGGGCGTGCCCGAACTCTCCAACGAACTTGCTGCCGCCTGGGATGATCTGAAATTCGACGAAAAACACTTCTTGGGCGAAGTCGGGCTCTCCGAACCCGCCGGCGAACAAGGGCGGCGGCCGCTCGAAATGCTCTGGTCGCGGCCCACTTGCGAGGTGAACGGCATCTGGGCGGGCTATACCGGCGACGGGTTCAAAACCGTACTGCCCTCCGAAGCGCATGCCAAAATCAGCTTCCGCCTTGTCGGCAGCCAGGATCCACTGAAAATCCGCGAAAGCTTCCGCAAGATGGTGCAAGATATTCTGCCGCCCGATTGCAGCGTGACGTTCAGCGATCACGGGGCCAGCGGGGCCGGTCAGATGACAACGACCCATCCGGCCTTCGATCAGGCCCGCCAAGCACTTTCCGACGAATGGCCCAATGCAGCGGCATATGTGGGTTGTGGCGGGTCGATCCCGATTGCGGGGCATTTCAAGGATATCCTGGATATGGACGCTATGCTGATCGGCTTTGGCAAGGATGATGACCAGATCCACTCTCCAAATGAAAAATATGATCTGTCTTCATTTCACAAAGGGATCAGGTCATGGGCACGAATCCTGCATGCAATGACATCTTAATGCCCACGGCCTGCTACCTCAGCCATCCTGAAGTGATCATCGATCCTGATACACCCGTGCCGCAATGGGGACTCAGCCCCGTTGGACGGGCGCGGATGGCAAAACTTGCGGCCTCCGGTGCGCTCGCGGGGACGCAAGTGATCTATTCCAGCACCGAAACCAAGGCGTTTGAAACAGCGGCAGCGCTGGCCACAACACTTGCATGTCCGCACCATCAAGTGGAAGCAATGGGCGAAAACGACCGCAGCGCCACCGGGTTCCTGCCCGGCCCCGCATTTGAGGCCGCAGCGGACGCGTTCTTTGCAAACCCGTATGACAGCTATAAAGGATGGGAAACTGCGCATGACGCGCAGCAGCGGATCATCGGCGCCGTGAATGCAGCGCGCATTGAACATCCCGGTGACGATATCCTATTCGTCGGCCACGGGGCAGTGGGCACCCTGCTCTATTGCGGCTTGATGGGTATCCCCATCGACCGGCGACATGATCAGGCGCAGGCCGGTAGCATCTACCGTTTCAACACCGCGACAGGCACGCCAGACGGTCCATGGCGACCACTGGAAACACTGATGAACTGAAGATATGGGAAAGAAGTGGCGCGGTTGACGGGGCTCGAACCCGCGACCCCCGGCGTGACAGGCCGGTACTCTAACCAACTGAGCTACAACCGCGCGTAGGGGGCGGGATAATCCGGCTTGGCGAGGGCGTCAACGGAAAATCATCGGATCAGCAGAGTTTTTCTATCCGCCGAAGGATCAAAGATGCAATTGCCCTGCCCCATGACCGACCACAGCGTCAGCAACACCAGATTTATGGGAAAGAAGTGGCGCGGTTGACGGGGCTCGAACCCGCGACCCCCGGCGTGACAGGCCGGTACTCTAACCAGCTGAGCTACAACCGCGCGACATTTTTGCAAAACGATTAGCCCTGCATGGGCCGCTTCTAGGGGGTGGGATGACGGGCGTCAAGCCAACAAAATGCGGCACAAGATATGGCCGAAATTCAACACCTTTATGCCCCGAAAAATGCGGCAACAGCACACAAATTAACCATGTTGCCTGCCGATACAGGCTTTGATACGGATCATGTCATTGATCTTGCAAACTTTCCTGCCGCGGGCTGCAAATTGCCTGTCGGACGCGACCAGTAAGACGGACCAGTTTTGAAACGATCTTTCCGCATTCCTGCACAACTTGGCCGCGATGTCGTGTTTTACGATCTGCTTTTTGGGAGATTCACGATAAGCGTCACACGCCTGATCCGGATGTTCACCGACAAAGGCAGCCAGATTTTTCTTTGCCTCGGCGTGCTTTTGCTCTTTGCCGCCGATCCGAACAACCTGCGCGATGCGGTTGGGCTCGGTTTGGCCCTCGTGATCTGGATCGGGGCTGTCGCATTCTATCTGGCCTTGGTGTTTGCAACCGCAATGCTGTTCTCCTTTTTACAAACCACCCTGGGACGGTTTCCCATCTACGCGCCCGTGACGTCATCGCTGATCTTTCTGATTGTGTTTTTCTGCGTCAGGGCGTTGGTGGAGACACTTGTGCCATCCGAACCGTCACAGCCCTGGTACATGCTTTTCATCAATATCGTTTGCGCAGGGCTCGCCATCGAAACCCTTTTCATACGCTTTGTGATACCCGGCATCTTCTTGGAACCCGCAGTGCTACGGCCAACACAGGAAAAACGGCTGCAACTGGGCGGCCGACAGCTGCCCTTGGCTGATGTGATCTATATGGCAGCCCAGGAACATCATGTTGAAATCGCACTGCCGAATGGAACGATCAGACTGCGTGGGCGGCTTGGGGATGCGATTGCACAAACGACGCCTGATCAAGGGTTCCAACCGCACCGATCCTGGTATGTGGCTGCCAAGGCAGAACCGGTCATGACTCAGCAAAACGGCAAACCTGTGCTGCGACTGACCGACGGCACCATCGTCCCGGTCGCTAAAACGCGACAGACAGATACACAAGGATGGCTTGACCGACACCAAACCCTGAACACCTCAACTGCAGCCGAGTAAGTCAACCGGCGGCAAAGACCATTTAAGGAGAAATGGTGGGTGATGAGAGGCTCGAACTCCCGACATCTTCGGTGTAAACGAAGCGCTCTACCAACTGAGCTAATCACCCGATGACGGCTCATTTAGCCCAGTCGTGCGGCTTGCGCAAGCCTCATTCCAGCAATGTTTGCACGCCATCTTTCAAATGATAAACGCAACCCTGCCCGCCATGCACCGTGGACACGGCCAACGCGCTGTCACCGATCACCAATGACCGGATCATGCGGCTGGTAATGCCATGGGTAACCAGAACCGACGGGCCCGTCAGATCAGCCAGAAACGCGCGGCAGCGCTTTTCCAAACGGGCGAAACCTTCGCCATTTGGGGCAATCTCGTAATGCGCCATAAACGGGTCCTTACCTTCGGGCATTGGCAGCGTGTCACGCAGCACACCGGACCAGTCACCAAAGCCGATCTCGCGCAGGCGATCATCCGTGCGCACATGTAATGCAACCCGCGCCAGCGCAATGCCAGCGGTCTGCACAGCGCGACCTTGCGGGCTGGTCAGAAACGAAAACCCTGTCAGATCGCAGGTGCCCAAGATCTCACCCTGACGGGCAGCATCCATCTCACCCTTTGGCGTCAAGGGCGAGTTCAACGCACCCTGCATGCGATTTTCGGCATTCCACTCGGTCTCACCATGACGCAGGATGTACAATTCTGGAACGCGCATGGATCACCTGACAGGTTTTAGAATGGTGGGTGATAAGAGATTTGAACTCCTGACATCTTCGATGTGAACGAAGCGCTCTACCCCTGAGCTAATCACCCGCTCGGGCAGATTTAGTCACCAAAGCGCCGTGCCGCAAGCCCTATTCGGCGACGCGCGACGCGTCCCTCGGGGTCCGCAATTTCAGGGTCAATACCTGCGCACCGCCATCCAGATCCTTGCTGCGCACAACGCGCAACTTGCCCAGCGGTGGAAGGTTCAAGTCCTCGCCTTCGGCGAGTGCCTCGATCAGCACGGCAAAAGCAGCTTCGATAGCGGGCTTGGCGTCACGTTTCTTGACATCGGTGCGTGCCATCACCCGTTCGAGAAATTCCGGCTTTTTGATCATCTCACCACCTTCTGCGCTCGGTGCGGTTGGATCAGTCGGTTCGGTTGGCATGGGAAGTCTCCTGTTTTGCCAGCAACCTAACCGTTTTGACACCTACTGCCCACCGCAAATGCGGCCGGATCACAGACAGCCCCCACCTGCCAACACATCCGCTTTCGGATGGTTGGTCGCCGAGGTCGTGTCGACAATCACCACCCGGCAATGACGCGAGACAGATTATGCCGCGGTCGGGTCGATCTAACCTCAGCTATATGGCTCATCGGTAAGGAAATACGGCGCATGCAGGGACAACATCTGCCGCGTCCCGCCGCACCGGAAGCGCGCCCTGTTGGCTGGCTCACCTACGGCAAGACAAGATTCCGCCGACGTGACGGGTCAGCACGTAGTCCGGGGGCCTGTTTTCCCGTCTCTGTCCGTTTGCGCCGCAAACAATCCCTCAGATGGTCTGTTTTTCGGCGCGAACCGTCAAAAGACCTTGAATGAAACGCTCGCCCCGCGCGCTGCTTCCTTGAACTTACCAATTTTGGCTGAAGCCGGTGCCGGGTGGTGAGTATCAACACGGCCACGCAACCGTATTTTTGGAGAGTTTGAGTGCACCATTTGTCCCCGCTTTGACAATCGCGTTGCCAAGTACCCGGCGCATATCGCGCCGGGTCGCTTCACCTACCTTATGATGATTTCCGGTCCCATCAGCGTCGTTGGCAGATAGGTCGATATCGCAGGGATATAGGTGATCATGATCAGGAAAACGAAAAGGACGGCCAGGAATGGCAGCGCGGCACGCACAACCGCCATCATCGGCATCCCGGCCACCCCTGACGTGACAAACAGGTTCAAACCGACTGGCGGCGTGATCATCCCGATCTCCATATTCACCACCATGATGATCCCCAGATGAATGGGGTCGATACCCAGTTCAATCGCAATCGGAAACACCAGCGGTGCCACAATCACAATCAGGCCTGACGGTTCCATGAACTGGCCACCAATTAGCAAGATCACGTTGACCACAATCAGGAAGGTAACCGGGCCCAAACCCGCGTCCAGCATCGCTCCGGCAATATGCTGCGGGATCTGCTCATCGGTTAGCACATGTTTCAACAACAGCGCGTTGGCAATAATGAACATCAGCGTGATGGTCAGCTTGCCGCCTTCAAACAGCGTTTGGCGGGTATCCTTGTGGAAAAACGCCGTGACCAGCGCCCATGGTTTCTGCAACAGACTGAACTTCTGCGGCACTGCGACCGCCGACAGGCTGACGGCCTCACCCTGAAACAGGTTGCCTTCGCTATCGCGGGCGGCCAACGGACCCATATCGCGATATATAAAGGTCGCCACGACAAAGGCATAGACAGCTGCAATCGCCGCAGCCTCGGTCGGGGTGAACGCCCCGCCCTTCCAGTAGATCAGGCTCAGCCCTTCCTCGAACCGGATCCACGGGTGGCCATAGATACCGCCCATGATGATCACGATCAGCAGCAACCCCCAAAGCGCGTCGCGGAAACTGTCGAAAATCTCGCCCCAGCCGCACCACTCGCCCTTCGGCATATTCTTGATCCGGGCAATGATGTAGATCGTGATCATCAGCATCAACCCAGCCATGATCCCCGGAATCACACCCGCCAGAAACATCCGGCCCACAGATACATCCGTGGCCGAGGCATAGACAACCATCACGATGGATGGTGGGATCAGTATACCCAGCGTTCCTGCGTTACAGATCACACCGGCGGCAAATTCCTTTGTATAGCCAACTTGGGTCATCGCCGCGATCACAATAGTTCCGATAGCAACCACGGTGGCTGGTGACGATCCCGACAGGGCGGCAAACATCATACAGGCGAATACACCCGCAATCGCCAGCCCACCCTGCAAATGGCCGACGCAGGCAATGGCAAAACGGATGATCCGCTTGGCCACACCACCGGTGGACATAAAAGACGACGCCAACACAAAGAACGGAATAGCCAGCAGCGTGTAATGCCCTGCCATGGCAAGATAAAGCGACTGGGCGACCGCCGCCAGCGAGGTATCGGAAAACGCCAATTGAAAAACAATTGAGCTGACACCCAATGCCACAGCAATCGGCACGCCCAACAGCAGAAGGCCGATGATCATCAGGAAAAGAAATGCAACTTCCATCGGCTCAAGCCTCCTTCTTCAGCGTTTCAGCGGCTTCTTCGACCGCTTCCTCAGCTTCATGGCTTACGATCAGGCTCTCAGCCTCATCGGTCCAGACACGCCAGACGGCCTGACAGATGCGAAACAGGATCAGCACGGCAGCAATCGGCAGGATGGTATAGGGGATCATCCGGGGCATCTTTGAATAGCGGTCGCCGTAATTGATCCAGTCTTCCAGAAAACGCAGCCATTCTGGCATCGGGATCTGGTCGGTTTCGAAAAAACTGCGCCCACGCGCGTCAAAATCAAATCCGGTCGGGAACCACTTACCGGTGGTGGGGGGCAAATCGGCAAATGGCGCCCATTGGTCCCAGGCCCCTTTCAGTAGCATTACGCCATAGAAAATCGTGACCGCTCCGGCGATCAGGGCTATCACTTTGCGCGGCCGGGGGGGCAGAAGGTTGGTAATGGCATCGACACCCAGATGGGCCGTTACCTTGAACCCGTAAGCCACACCAAACAGGACCAGCCATGCAAACAGGACGAGCACAACCTCAAGGCTCCAGATGATCGCGCTGTTGAACCCGTATCGCAACACCACATTGGCGAATGTCAGCATGGTCATCAGCCCCAGCAGCACGGCGATAACGTTTTCCTCAAACCCGTGAACGGCACGGCCCACCGGCCCCTTGGGCGTGTATTTGCTGCTCATTGTCCCCTCCCGCGGGATGGCAGAAAGGCGGTCCGGTTATCCGGACCGCCCTGTTCATATGACTTACATCGAGTCGTTGATGGCCTGCGCGGCGTCGATGTTTTCCTGACCTACTTCGTCAGCAAACTGCGCCCAGACAGGTTTCATCGCTTCAACCCATGCGGTGCGCTGCTCTGGTGTCAGCTGACGCACTTCGCCGCCGGCATCGATGATCGCTTGCTTGGCTTCGGCATTCACGCGTGCGGATTCACCATTCCGAGTCTGCGTCACCTCATCAAGGATCGTCAGGAACTGGTCGCGCACTTCTGGCTCAAGGCTGTCTAGCCAATCCACAGATGCGACGACGAGATAGTCAATGATACCATGGTTGGTCTCGGTAATACCGTCCTGCACCTCAAAGAATTTCTGGCCGTAGATGTTCGACCAAGTGTTCTCTTGGCCATCCACAACCCCGGTCTGCAGCGCGCCATAAACTTCCGAGAATGACATCGGCTGCGGGGATGCGCCCAGAGCTTCCATCTGGGCCACAAGCACATCGGATGGCTGCACGCGGAATTTCAGGCCATTGGCGTCGCCGGGCTCAACAAGCGGCACATTGGCGCTGATCTGCTTCATGCCGTTATGCCAGAACTGCAGACCCTGCAAACCACGGCGCTGCATCGCATCCTTCATCGCCTGACCAGCATCAGATGCCTGGAACGCATCCACAGCATCGATATTTTCAAACATGAAGGGCAGGTCGAACAAACGATAGGCCTTGGTGATCGACTCAAACAGCGACAGTGACGGCGCTGCCAGTTGTACGTCACCGCGCAGCATCGCCTCGATCACCTGCTCGTCAGTGTAAAGGGTCGAATTGGGGAACACTTCCATGCACATTGTGCCGTTCATTTCCGCATTCACGCGGTCTGCCAGCAGGCTTGCCGCTATCCCTTTTGGGTGTCGGTCGGTGTTGGTCACATGGCTGAATTTAACAACAATCTCGCCGTCATCGCAGCCTTCCGCATAGGCTGACGTCGCCATCACTGCGATTGCAGCCATTGCGGCTGCGGCTTTCAAAAAGGTCATTATGTCTCCTCCCAAGAGAATCTCGCCGCCCCTTGATCAGGCGTGCAGGGCGATCAGACAGATTGGGCAACCCGCAGACAAGCGTTACGCAGGAAAATCAGAAACTCGGGTTATGACATTGATAAATAGTCACTTTAATTGTGGCTCGCATTTCGCCTTGCTGGAGATGGGCGGTATTTCGCACAACTGTTTGCGCCAAAAGTGCGGAAATCCGCACAGGTCAGTCGTCGGGACTATCCAATAGCGCGCGAAGCGTGGCAGTGGCCGTTTCCATATCCTGCATGATCGCATCCGCACCCACCAGGTCAACGATATCTGGGAAATGGATCAACACATTGCCTGCCACAATGATATGCGACAGGGGTTGAGTGATACGCAAGGCTAGGATCAATCGGGCCAGCGGTTCGATCATCCGGTCCGAATGGGCCACCAAAACGACCGCGCGATAGCTGCGTTCCTCGCTTTGATGCAACAACTGATCATGCGAAAGCCCCACCGACATATCAACATCCCACCCTTCCCGGCGGAACATGTCGGTTGCCATTTCAATACCCAATGTATGAGTTTCACCCGGCACCAGCGCAAACAAGGCCGGGCGTTCGTCGCGCCCTTTGGCAAAAGACGCGGCAACAATATGGCGCAGGCCGCGGATGATCCGATAAAGTCGACCAGATGCAAGCGTGACATCGACGAAGGAAATGCGATCCTCGTCCCACATCATCCCCAGGCTGCGGGCCGCACCCGCAACATAGCCCAGATAAATCGCCTCAATGTCCACCCCATCACGTCGGGCGGCCAGAATGATACGGTCGGCCGCATCATGATCTGATGACAAGAGCGCGGCACAGAGCAAATCAATCTCTGATTGTGTTGGCAAATCCTCATTCCGGACGGTGCGGGGCATACGAAATGCCAATCGCCTGACGACTTCGCGTGCCAGAGATTCGACCGCCTGCGGAGGAAGTTTTTGCTCGGCCAGTCGAAATTGCTGATCCGCTTTGTCATATTCTGAACGGTCAAACGCATCCGCATTCAGTGGCGCACGGGCCATGAGCGTCCCTCCCCTATTGGCACGGCGCATACCGCCGGAACTCATGACGGTTCCGTTAACAGTATTCAGCTATTCATGATGCTATCACAGCCCCGTGTTTACAAAGACGTGGCAGAATGTCGCGGCGGCGCACGTCTTAGTTGCGGAAATCTTCGGCCCGCAGCCCGTGTTTGGTCAGCTTGTCATAGAAGGTCTTGCGCGGCAATTGCAAGTCGCGCGCCACCTCAGTTGCGCGACCATTATGGCGGCGCAGGGCGGCTACCAAAAGCGACCTTTCGACCTGCGCCATCTGGGCGCTCAGTCCAAGGCCAACCTGAACATCACTTTCGTCAAGCCCCATGGCAAACCGCATGGCAACATTCATCAAGGCACGCGCATTCCCCGACCAGTCCTGCCCCATCAGGCGGGCGGTGTGATCGGCCGTAATCTCTGGCACCGGCAGATTTGTCTGCTCGCAGGCTTGCGCGACATAATGCTCAAACAGCACCGGAATATCCTCAGGGCGTTCGCGCAGGGCCGGCACACGCACGCGCATCATATCCAGACGGTAAAACAGCTCTGCACTGAAACTGCCCTGCCCCATCGCCTCCTTCATGTTGCGGGTCGATCCGGCCAGAACCCGGGCCGGGGCACCGCCTTCCAAATTGTCCAGCAGGGCCAGCTGCACCGCAGGGCCAAGCCCTGTCACCTCATCAATGTAGAGCGTGCCATCCGTGGCCTGGCCAAGCGCCGCCACCAATGCGGCTTCGTCCAGCGATGCGGCGGCCCGTTTGACAAACGGATGCGTGGCCGAAAGCGACAAAAGGTGAATTACTTCCGCAATCTTTGACGTGCCTGACCCCGGTTCACCAACGATCAGCGCCTCAGTACCCGCACGCGCTGCCGCACGCACTTGCGCGCGCATTTCTTCGGCCAGGGACGAATGACCAAACAGCATCCGCGCAGCGGCATCGCCTGCCTCCAGTTCGGACTTTTTGCGCCGGTTCTGCAGAACCTGTGCGCGGGCATCCAGCGCCCGCTCTATCACCGCGATGAAATCTTGGGGCGCGCAGGGTTTCTCCAAAAAATCATAAGCGCCAGCTGACATGGCACGCACAGCCATGGGGATATCCGCCTCACCCGTCAGCAGGATGACGGGCATCTCGGGATCGGTCTCGCGCGCATAATCCAGCAGGTGGAAACCGTCACGCCCCGGCATCCGAATATCGGATACCACAACGCCATCGAAACCGGGCGTCAGGTGGTCCTTGGCTTCCACGAACGATCCGGCAACCGTCGGCGTCAGATCGGCCAGTTCCAGGGTTTGGCCAAGCGCCTCACGGATATCACGGTCATCATCAACCAGCAGAACACGACGGGTCATGCAGCCACCTCTTGCAGGACCGCATCCAGTTCAACGGTAAAGACAGCTCCACCATCTGCGTGGTTGCGGCCGCGGATCGCACCACCAAAGCTTTGCACCAACCCGTAAGAAATCGATAGACCCAGCCCCATCCCTTCTGCCGCGCCTACTGCCTTGGTGGAATAGAATGGATCAAAGATGCGCTCAGGCTCTGCAATGCCCGGGCCGGTATCGCGCACTGACAGGGTCGTGCGCCCGGCGGTTTGCATCACGTCGATAAAGATATTCTTGGGGTCGCTGTCTTCCATCGCGTCCATGCCATTCGAAACAAGGTTCAACACCACCTGTTGCAAACGCACCTCGCCGCCGCGCACGATGACAGGCGCGTCAGGGCGCGTCCAATGCAGTGTCACACCAGTCTGCTCTGCACGCGGACCGACAATCTCCAACACGGCATCAATCACCTCAGACAGGTCCACATTTGTGGGTGGCTCATCCTCTTGCCGGGCAAAAGCACGCAGGTTGCTGATGATACGTCCCATGCGCCGCGCCAGTTCCGAGATGCGGCCCAGATTATGCGCCGCGACCTGCGGCTTGTCGCGCTCTAGGAACCCTTGGGCATTTTCAGCGAAAGACCTGATCGCGGTCAGCGGCTGGTTCAATTCGTGGCTGATCCCGGCGGACATCTGGCCCAGCGCCGACAGCTTGCCAGCCTGTACCAATTCATCCTGCGCCTTTTGTAGACGTTGTTCGGCGGCCTTGCGTTCGGCGACCTCGCGGCGCAAATCGGCGTTCAGCGCTTGCAGGTCGGCGGTGCGATCCTGCACCCGGCGTTCCAGCTTGGCGTTCAGCACAGCCAGCGTGCGGCGACGCTGCGCCACAACCAGCAAAAGCATGCCGAAAGCAAGGCAGACGGCGGCTGCGATGGCCGCTTGCAGGCTGGCCAGCTTGCGGGCTGGGGCAACATCAACCAGTACTTCGCCCGTCATGCCGATCACCGGCAGATCAAGGGTCAAATGCAGCGCGCGCGCAGGAAGATAGCGGCCCCCATCGACATCCCAGACCTCATAACCGCTGACCAGCCCCTCGGTGTAACGCACAAATGGGGCCACGCTGCCCTGCGGATATTCCAGGTCCTGGACCGGCTCCCCGATCCGCGACCGGAACACCAGTTCCGACCGGTTCGATAGAAAGATGACACCGCGTTGATCAGTAAAGAAAACCGCCGGGCGCGCGCCACGCCATGATGCCTCCACCTGCTCAATATCGGCATAGACAACCAGAGCTCCTTCGACCGGCCCCTGTTCGGAAAAGACAGGAGCGGCAAAAACAAAAGCGCGGCGCTGATAGGACTCGCTGTATAAATGATAGAAGCCCAGCGCCCCATCCAGCGCACGTTCAAAATAGGCACGACCCGCATGATCGACATTGGGTGCCTCTTCGGTCGCAACCAGCAAGTCGCCATCCAGGTCAACCAGAATGATATCCAGCGCACCGGTCTTATCCGCGATCTCCTGCAACACGGGCCGCAGGCTAGCCGCAGGAGCCGCACCGTCCATCACGGCGCGCAATTGCGGGTGATCGGCCGTCAGCACTGACAATTCGCGGAAACGGCGCAATTCGCTGGTCAAACTGTCAGAAGCCAGCGCCAGATCCGACCGCGCCCGCTGATCCAACTGCGCCAGCGCCGACACATAACCATACCACCACACCGCCCCGGCAAAAGCGGCAACTGCGGCTAGAAATCCAGCGATGATCATCAGACGAGGGCGAAGCAATTGGCGCATACATCGCAGCTTATCCAGCCCCCCTTGCAAAGACCAGACAGGTGGCCCAAAGCTACGCGTCATGCAAAGACTTGACCAATCCCCGATCGACCCCGCCTTTGTCCAAAACCCCTACCCGTTCTATGACCAGGCACGGCAGGCCGGTGACTTCTTCTGGTGGCAGGAATACGGCATGGCCTGCGCAGTCAGTCACAAGGCAGTTCATGCCGTGCTGCGCGACAAACGCATGGGGCGCGAATGCCCGCCAGAATTGGCCCCCGACACGCCAGATCATCTGCGCCCGTTCTATGAAATCGAGGCGCATTCCATGCTGGAGCTTGAACCGCCGCGCCATACAAGGCTGCGCGCGCTGGTGCTACGCGCGTTCACCAGCCGGACAATTGCCGCCCTTGAACCGGGGATCGAACAGCTTTGTCACAGCCTGATCGACCAATTCCCCGATCAACCCTTTGACCTGCTCAAATATTACGCCCAGCCGGTGCCGGTGATGATCATCTGCCGCCTGCTGGGGGTGCCGGAATCCTGTGCCGATGACCTGCTGCGTTGGTCAAACGCCATGGTCGCCATGTATCAGGCCGCACGGACCAAAAGCATTGAAGATGACGCCGCACAAGCCAGCCGTGATTTCAGCGCCTTCATGCGCGACTACATCAAACAACGGCGCAAAACCCCGGGCGACGATCTGATTTCCACCCTGATTGCCGCCGAAGAAGCCGGCGACAAACTGAACGAGGACGAGTTGATCACCACCTGCATCCTTTTGCTGAATGCGGGACACGAGGCAACGGTGCATACCCTTGGCAATGGGGTCAAAACACTTCTTGAACAGGATGTCCGGACAATCAACCCGTCCACGGTTGAGGAGATCATTCGGTTTGATCCCCCCCTGCATATGTTTACCCGCTGGGTCTATGAAGATGTCACAATAAACAGGCAAGCCTTCAAACGGGGGGATCAGATTGCATGCCTGTTGGGGGCAGCAAACCGCGACCCGCTGGCCTATAAGAACCCCAATGATTTTGTGGCCAACCGTCAGGGACCACAAAATACCAGCTTTGGGGGCGGCATCCATTTTTGCGTCGGCGCCCCTCTCGCCCGGTTGGAACTGCTTATCGCACTTCGCGTCTTGTTTGAACGATGCCCCCGCCTGTCGATGTCAGATGCACCACACTACGCCAATGTCTATCATTTCCACGGGATCAAACGACTGATGGTCATATCGGATCCTTAACGTGGCGCACGCACGTCATATTGACGAAAATAACGTAGTCGGATAAACACGTATAAGTTGCATAATTGAATTAGTTGTAACTTTTGCATGTGAGTCCTGAATGCACTATCTCGAAAAAGAATTAGGTGCCTTTCTGGGACAACCCGAAGCCTTTGCCTTTCTAGATGCAAGCGCCTGTGATGGCTTTTGGTTCTGGGATCTGGAAAACCCGGAACACGAATACATGAGCGCCGGTTTCTGGCGTGCCTTGGGGTTCGATCCAGTCGAACGCGAACATCTTGCAGCGGAATGGCAAAACCTGATCTTCCCCGAGGACGGAGAAACCGCCCTACAAAACTTCAAACGGCATTGCGAGGATCCGTCCTTTCCCTACGATCAGCTGGTCCGATACAAAACCTCTGACGGGGGGACGGTGACGGTCCGTTGCAGGGGGCTGGCGGTGCGCGAAAACGGCGTGCCGAAGCGGATGCTGGGGTCGCATACGATCATCCATGACACACGGGAAATCGAAATTGACCGACAACTGAGCCAGATGCTGGAACTGTCAAGCGATGCAATCCTTGCCTATTCTGAAACCGATGGGCTGCTGCGTTGGAATCAAGGGGCCGAAGCGATGTATGGCATCCCCGAAAGCGAAGCCATCGGACGGGACCCGAACGCCTTGACGCAAGCAGAATTCGATGTCTCGCGGGATGTCATCAGGGCAACCCTCGATGCAGGCAAGGCATGGACCGGGGACGTCAAACGGAAAATGCGCTCGGGGCGTGTTCTGATCACGTCGACCAATATCCAGCGGGTTGAGGTTTCAGGCGACCGCACATTGCTATTGCAGATTGACCGCGATGTGACCGAACGGTTTGAAGCACAGGAAAAAGAACGCCACCTGACGCGCGAGCTGCACCACCGGATCAAGAACCTGTTTTCCATCCTGCAAGGGCTCGTACGGCTCAGCTTTCGGTTGGCGCGCAACAATGTCGGGCTGGCAGACAAGATTTGCGCCCGGATCGATGTACTTGCCAAAGCTTATGCTTTGTCGATTGATCCCGGACACGACAAGGCAGTTGATATGCACACCCTTTTCAGTCAGGCGCTTATCCCCTTTGCGCAAGGCGACAGATCGATCAAGATCGAAGGCGGAATGCAGCCCATTCCGCTGAACGACATCAGCCCGTTGAGCCTCATCATCAATGAACTGGCCACCAACGCCTCAAAACACGGGGCGCTGCGCGACAAAGGCGGACATGTGTCGGTCGGCTGGCAGGAAATCACCGATGGCGATGAACAGAATGCCATCAAATTCACCTGGTCCGAAAAGAACCCGAACCCTATGCCAGCCAAACCACCGGACGACGCCGGTTTCGGTACCAAGTTGCTAACGCTTTCGGCGATGCAGCTTGGTGCAACCCTTAACCAGGAATGGACAAAAAATGGGCTGGTCTGCAAATTGGTGATACCTTTCGCCAACAACGCGACAATCAGACCAACAACCAAAGATTGAATTCCAGCCCGATGGAGTGCAGAGACATGAACGAACGAGACGTACAAAAACCTCTCTCTGGAAAGAAAGTGTTGATTGTCGAAGACGAGATGCTGATCGCATTCGACCTGATGGATACGTTTGGTGATGCCGGCGCGGCCGCGATCGGCCCGGCTGGTACGCTGGAACAAGCGTTCGAAGCCTTCGAAAAGGATGAGACGGATGTCGCAATCCTCGATATCGATTTGCGCGGCGTATCTGTCTTCCCCTTTGCCGAAGCCCTTGTCGAGCGCAACGTCCCGATAGTTTTCCATTCTGGTCATGGGATGCTTGAAAACCTTGAAACACGGTTCCCCGGCGCGGCGATCTGCCCAAAACCGGCCTCTAAGGAAGAATTGATCGACAAGGTATCGGGCTTGCTCACGGCCAAGAATTGAGACGCCCTGCCGGACCAATGCTTGGTCCGGTGGGCCCTCATTTCAAAGACGTGACACCCGGTCCGGCGTCACTCGGTACACGATATCGTCCAGATTGTGGCTTTGCATGAACCGTGCAATCGCGCCAAAGGTTGCTGTCCGAACGGCGCTGCCATGATCGGCAGTGGTCAATGCCTGCGATGCTGCGGGTGCGAGGATACGTTGCAGCCCACTTATCCTGACGGGCTGCCCTGCAAAGTGGGTCGCGACATTTGCCTTGATCTGCGCGGGGTCGGCAGTGTCGTAGAGGGCTGCCATCACAACATCCAACGTATGTTCAGTGCAGTTCTGAAACTGGCGGGTCGCTGGGTTCGCCATCACTGAATAAGACGGGTTGTGCAGCCTTGCATAAGTAGGGCTGGCGATCACGTTCAGCAGTTTTTGCTGCAAACGCGGGTCAGGAATGATCACCCCCGCATCCAATCGATGCGCCCCGGCGAAAAAGTCAGCAGGGGTATCCTGGACCAATGCGCTGCGCGTCAGGTCACCTGCTGTCTGATAAAGATTATAGACGCGGTAGCCCCGACCTGTGCTGCCATCCGCCCGGGTGATCCGGGAATAAACCCAGAACGCCACATGGGTGTAGCGAATGCCATCCGGGAGTAGTGCGGGGTCGCGACCGACCCGGGCGACAATGGCAACATTCGCACCACGCGAGGCCAGATCGCGCTGCACCCGATTTGCAAAGTTGACGACATCGGCAGCTGGCAACACGGGATCAGCCGCCGCACTGCTACCGGCCATTGCTGGCAATGGTAGCGTAAGCGTCAGGACGACAAAAATTAGCTTCACATAATTGCGCATATCAATCACCCCGGCCTAAAGACGCGGCGGGCCGTCGGCGACGACACAGTTCTGCGCAGGCGCAGTGCAAACTTGTGGCGCGGCAGGAGAAACATTGGCCTCGAACACCTCTGACCCGGCTTGAACCGATGCGGTGCCGACCTGTTCAACCGCTGCCCCCGTCACCGCAAGCACAGACCCTGCGGCCATCACCGGGACCGCAGCGACCGTCGCCGCAGAACCCGCAACGGCACTGACTCCATGGCCGGTTGCTTGCGCACTATGATCGGCTGACTGGGTCGCATGTTGAACGCTTGGCGTAGCACATGCCGCCAGAACAGCCAGCCCGGCGATGCCGGTTGTGAGTTTGAAAATTCGCATGGGTTTACCTCATTTATGAACATTGTTCACATTTGATAAGTAATACTATGCCAGCTGTCAATAAATTTCTTGAACATTGATCAAGAATGGTTGGGCGAGCTATTTCTACAGCGGCAAAGCAACTGTCGCCTTGATTTCTTCCATCGATAAAAGCGCGGTGACATTATGCACTTTCACCTCGGATATCAGCGCCTGATAGAACGTGTCGTAGGCCCGCGCATTCTGCACGCGCACCTTCAGGATATAGTCGATATCTCCGGCCAGCCGGTGCGCCTCCTGCACTTCAGCGCGGGATTGTAGCGCCGCCAGAAACCGGGCCTGCCAGTCCGCGTCATGCTCTGACGTGCGGATCAGGACAAAAAAACAGGCCTCGAATCCCAATGCTTCTGCATCCAACAGAACCGTCTGCTGACCGATGATCCCGGCCTCGCGCATCTTCTTGATTCTGTTCCATACAGGGGTCTTGGAAGATCCCACATTCCGCGCAATTTCATCCAATGACTGCGCTGCATCCGCTTGCAAAGCCGCAAGGATTTTCCGATCTGTCGCATCAACCCGAACTGACATTCTCTGATCTCCATATTTTCAGGACAGCTGATCCAAAATACGACCAACCCAGAACACCCGTCCTTACTTACGCCGAAGGGGGCGCAACAGGAAGAACATTATTCTATATTGTGTGGAAGAAACCTGAGGTCCGTTATGAAGCACTTCCCCATCTTCCTTGCCGTAGAAGGCCGCCGTATCGTTTTGTCCGGCGGTGGTGATGCGGCCATGGCCAAGCTGCGGCTCTTGATGAAGACAGAGGCGCATCTGACCGTCATCGCCGCGGATATCGCCGATGACATCCACAAATGGGCCAGCCAAGGCAAACTGCGCATCGTCGAACGGGCGATGGAGCCCGGCGACGCATTATGTGCCGCACTTTTCTATGCCGCGAACGAAGATGACGCCGAAGACGCCCGTGTATCGGCCATCGCCAATGCCGAAGGCGCGTTGGTCAACATCGTCGATAACCTTGCCGATAGCCAGTTCATCACCCCCGCAATCGTTGACCGTGATCCGGTCACGGTCGCCATCGGCACCGAAGGCGCGGCCCCCGTGCTGGCCCGTGCAATCAAGGCCGATCTGGAAGAACGCCTGCCTACATCGTTGGGTATCCTCGCCCGTATCGGCAAAAGCTTCCGCCACGCGGTTGACGTGCTGCCCATGGGCCGCAAGCGGCGGGATTTCTGGTCTTCCTTCTATTTCAACGCTGGCCCCAAAGCGATTGCAGAGGCTGGAGAAACAGGTGTCATCCCAGCGCTCGAAACGCTGCTGGATAGTCACATCCTGGCAGACACCAAGGAAGGTCATGTTGATCTGGTCGGCGCAGGTCCGGGTGATCCGGAACTGCTGACGCTCAAGGCGCGCAACGCGCTCGACAAGGCGGACGTCGTTATCCATGACCGCCTCGTGACCGGCGAAGTCCTCGAACTTGCCCGGCGCGAAGCGATCATCATTGACGCAGGCAAAACCGGCTTTGGCCCGTCGATGAAGCAGGAAGATATCGACGCGCTGATCGTCAAGCACGCGTCGGACGGACATCATGTTGTTCGGCTCAAGGCAGGTGATCCCACCGTCTTTGGCCGGCTTGATGAAGAAATCGAAGCGCTTGAAGCCGCTGATGTCAGCTACCGGATCATCCCCGGCATTACCGCCGCTTCTGCTGCTGTCGCAAATATCGGGCAAAGCCTGACGAAACGCGGTAGAAACTCCGCCGTGCGGCTGATCACCGGGCATGACACCAAAGGCTATGCCGATCATGATTGGGCCGCCCTCGCCCAACCCGGCGAGGTTGCGGCGATCTATATGGGCAAGAAATCCGCCCGCTTCATTCAGGGCCGCCTGCTGATGCATGGCGCCGATCCGGCAACGCCCGTGACGATCATCGAAAATGTCAGCCGCGTTGATCAGCAGATCATCGCCACGACATTGGCGGAACTGGAACCGACGCTAACGCAGGCGGACCTCAAAGGTCCAGCGATCACCTTCTATGGGCTCGCCCCGCGCAACGCCGCCACACAGTCGCGACAACTCAAGGAGTTTGCATAATGGCTCGCGCCTTCACACCCAAAGTTGTGACCGCTAATGCCCTGTTAGAGGGCGATGCCGTCTGGTTGACCGAAGACAATCAATGGACCCGCGATATTGCAAAGGCGGAATTGATCACGGATGAGGCGCATGGCGACCTGCGTCTGCTGGAAGCACAGGCGCGCGCGGATGAGATTTCAGGCGCATATCTGGCCGATGCCAAGCCCGGCACCGATGGCCCCGAACCGACCCATTTTCGCGAAGCATTCCGCACACGCGGCCCTTCCAACTATCACCATGGAAAACAGGCAGAGTGACAAAGTTTCGCAGAAACTTTGCAATCAAATTCTCTGAGAGAATTTGGGCGCCGAAAGGATAACGCATGTATAAATACAATGACTTCGATGAGGCTTTCGTCCGCGCCCGCGTGGCCCAGTTCCGTGGGCAGGTTACGCGCCGGATTGACGGCTCGCTGACCGAAGATGAATTCAAACCTCTCCGCCTGATGAACGGTCTTTATCTGCAGTTGCACGCCTATATGCTGCGCGTCGCCGTGCCTTATGGCACGCTTAACAGCGCACAAATGCGGCAGCTGGCCTTCATCGCGAATAAGTGGGACAAGGGCTATGGTCATTTCACGACACGCCAGAACATTCAGTATAACTGGCCGAAACTGCAGGATGTGCCTGACATGCTGGAGGCCTTGGCCGATGTCGAAATGCACGCCATCCAGACGTCCGGCAACACAATTCGCAACGTGACGGCTGACCATTTCGCCGGGGCTGCAGCGGATGAAATCGAAGACCCGCGCCCCTACGCGGAACTGCTGCGCCAATGGTCCACCGACCACCCGGAATTTCAGTTTCTGCCGCGCAAATTCAAAATCGCCGTAACCGGCGCTGCCGAGGATCGCGCTGTCGTGCGCGCCCACGATATCGGCCTGCAAATCGTGCGCAATGAGGCGGGTCAAGTGGGCTTCCAAGTCATCGTCGGTGGCGGCCTTGGCCGCACGCCCATGGTCGGCAAAGTCCTGCGGGACTTCCTGCCCAAAAAAGACCTGCTGCCCTATTGCGAGGCCATCGTCAGCGTCTACAACTTGCTGGGCCGCCGCGACAACAAATACAAAGCCCGGATCAAGATCACCGTGCATGAAAACGGGCTGGAAAAGATTCAGGCTCTGGTCGATAAGCGCTTTGAAACGATCCGCGATGGCTTTTCTGGCCATGACCAGACGTTGCTGGAAGAGATCAAAGCCGCCTTCGCGGCCCCTGAGTTTGCACAGAAGCCCATTGACGGTTACGAGGCCGCCCGCCTTGCCAACCCCGCCTTCCGGTCATGGACTGACACGAACCTGACCGAACACAAGACGGACGGCTACGCCATCGTGTCAATCAGCATCAAAAAGCACGGACAAACGCCGGGTGATGCGACATCCGACCAGATGCGGGTAATGGCAGACCTCGCTGCGCAATATGGCCATGACGAATTGCGGATCAGCCATGAACAGAACGTGATCCTGCCACATGTCCATAAATCCGACCTGCCTGCGATTTATCAGGCACTAAGCGCGGCAGACCTGGCAACGGCCAATATCGGGCTTGTGTCCGACATTATCGCCTGCCCCGGCATGGATTACTGCGCACTGGCCACGGCGCGTTCGATCCCCATCGCTCAGGAAATCGCAACGCGGTTTGACGAACTGAAAATCGAACACGACATTGGCGAATTGAAGATCAAGATCTCCGGCTGCATCAACGCCTGTGGGCACCATCATGTCGGCCACATCGGGATCCTCGGCCTCGACCGGGCAGGCGTCGAAAACTACCAAATCACACTCGGCGGTGACGGCACGCAGACAACCTCCATCGGTGAGCGGGCCGGCCCCGGTTTCAGCGCGGATGACATTGTGCCCGCCATCGAGCGCCTGGTCACCGGTTACCTGGACCTGCGCGAAAGCCCCGACGAAACCTTCCTCCAGGCCTATCGTCGCCTGGGGATGGAACCTTTCAAAGCCATACTCTACCCAGCCGAGGACAAAGCAAATGCCGCTTAAGGAACTCGCCGAACGCCGCAACATCCTGCACCGCAAATCGGACGCACAGACCGTGTTGCGTCACGCGTTGGAAGACGTGCAAATCGGCCCTGTTGCGATGGTTTCGTCCTTTGGGGCGGAAAGCGTCGTGCTCTTGCACATGATCGCTCAGATCGACCCGACCACCCCGATCATCTTCCTCGACACAGAAATGCTGTTCCCCGAAACGCTGACCTATCAGCGCGCTGTGTCCGAACAGCTTGGGCTGATCGATATGCGGATCATCGGACCAGACCGGAAAGAGGTGCTGGTCGAGGATGTTGACGGTATCTTGCATCAGGCCGACACCGATGCTTGCTGCGACCTGCGGAAGACGCGGCCGCTGAACAAGGCGCTGAAGGATTTCGGCGGTTGGATCACCGGACGCAAAAGGTTCCAGAACGGGCAGCGGGCGCAACTGCCGCTATTCGAAAAGGAAGATCGCAAGATCAAGATCAACCCGCTAGCCAACTGGACCGCGGAAGACCTCAAAGCCTATATCTCCAAACACAACCTGCCCCGGCACCCGTTGGCTGCGCAAGGATATCCCTCCATCGGCTGCATGCCCTGCACCACACGGGTCAGCGCACATGAAGACCCCCGCGCAGGCCGCTGGCGTGACAGCGAAAAAACCGAATGTGGGATCCATTTTGAAAACGGTAAACCCGTGCGTGAAGGAAAAGCAGCATGAGCATTATCGTCACCGATACCGGCTTTGCGAGCGATGATTGGCAAGGTAGCTTTGTCGCACATACCGAAGCCGCCGCAAATGATTGCGACTATGGCATTGACCTGCCCTCCGACACAGCCCCAGAGGGGCTGGTGGGCCTGAACAACGCACCAATGATCCGCATCGACTTCCCGTCCTCCGCTGATGGGCGCGGCTTCACGCTGGCGGCCATGCTGCGGCGTGCGGGTTATAGGGGACGGCTGCGGGCGAAGGGCCATGTGCTGGCCGACCAATATGCAATGGCGCGGCGCGCCGGATTTGACGAAGTGGAAATCGACGACGCGCTCGCGGGACGCCAACCAGAAGATCAATGGCAATTCCGCGCCAATTGGCAAAACCACAACTATCAGGCACGCCTGCGCGGCTAGAACCAAAGCACCCTTTCCCTGATCCAGATCAACGACTAAGACGGAGGGCGGCCCTATCAGGCTGCCATGACACATATGACCGAGCAGACACCCGTGACCCTAGACACCGCCAAAGCCGTCCCTACCCTGCCTGATGCGCAGACGGTGACGGATGTGAAACATTATACCGACAGGCTGTTCAGCTTCCGCTGCACCCGGCCCGCCAGCTTGCGGTTCCGCTCCGGTGAGTTTGTCATGATCGGGCTGATGGGGGATCCACATCCCGAAACCGGCAAGCAAAAGCCACTGCTGCGGGCCTATTCCATCGCCTCGCCCAGCTGGGACGAGGAGCTGGAGTTCTATTCGATAAAGGTGCAGGACGGACCGCTGACATCGAAACTGCAACACATCAAACCGGGGGATGAAATTATCCTGCGGCCCAAACCCGTCGGCACGCTGGTGCATGACGCGCTGATCCCAGGCAAGCGCCTCTGGTTCTTTGCCACCGGCACCGGCTTCGCTCCTTTCGCATCCCTACTACGCGAACCGCAGACCTATGAAGATTATGACGAAGTCATCATCACCCATACCTGCCGCGAAGTCGGAGAGCTGACTTATGGGCGCGATCTGATTGAGGCGTTGAAAACAGATGAACTGCTGAATGAAGTGATCGGCGAAGGCTTCTGGAAAAAGATCAAATACTACCCAACCACGACGCGGGAAAAGAGTCCCAAGATGGGCCGGATCACCGATCTGATGCGCTCGGGTGAGGCATTCAGCGATCTGGGCGTATCGCCCCTGACCCCGGACACAGATCGGGCGATGATCTGCGGGAACCTCGCCTTCAATCTGGAACTGAAAGACATGCTGGAGGATTACGGGCTGGTCGAAGGGGCCAATTCCAACCCGCAGCACTACGTGGTGGAAAAGGCATTCCTGGATTGAAGCGGGCAGTTTACAAACCATCAGCCCGATAAAAAAAGCCGCGCGAAACCAGCGCGGCTTTTTCATTCATTGCAACGGCTTATTGCGGCAACAGGTTCTTGATCTGATCAAGAATAGGTTGCAGCAGCGCAGGATTATCTTTCGCCAGTCCAAGCGCAGTGGTCAGCGTGTTCTGCTCACCTTCCGGCAGCTCAAGCGTTTCCAACAAAGCGGTCACTTTCTCCGCGTCAAAGCCTTCAACCGTCAACAGCTCATTTGCCATCGACAGCAGATCACCACCTGCATCAGCCGCGGCTTCAGCCGTTTCGGTTACGGCATCTGTTGCAGCCTCGGCAGCGGCTTCGGCTTCTGCCGCGGCGGCATCGGCGGCAGCTTGCGCTTCTTCGGCAGCAGCAGCGGCTGCGGCTTCCGCTTCAGCGGCGGCTTGTGCGGCAGCTTCTTCTGCCGCGGCAGCGGCAGCTTCAGCTTCTTCCTGGGCTGCAGCAGCAGCGGCATCGGCGGCAGCGGCGGCCTCCTCAGCGGCAGCCTGTGCAGCTTCCTCAGCGGCGGCAGCCTCAGCGGCGGCGGCTTCTTCAGCAGCAGCGGCCTCGGCAGCAGCGGTTTCCTCGGCGGCGGCAGCTTCAGCGGCTGCGGCTTCAGCAGCGGCGGCGGCCTCAGCCTCGGCGCGCGCGGTCTCGCCCGTCAACACACCAACCGCAGCAGCAGGACCACGGCCCTCGACCGCATATTGATAGCCAAAAAATCCCAGAACAGCGATAACAACTAATATGGCGATTGCTCTCATTGGTCTTATCCTTCCAAATTGATCGCGTTTCGACCCCCACGGGCCTTGATGGCGATATGTCAGAACGACAGAGGAAGGTGAAGTGAAACCAAGGGGGAAAATGCGCCGAAACTACCCCTTTTGCGGGTTGAAGCGGTCGCCTGCCGGGTTTACTTTACCGGGCACAACACAGCAATGATTCAAGGATAAAGACCATAGGACGCAGACCCCACAACGCCCCACCACAGCGCGATACCGGCCCCCGCATCAACGAACGCATCCGCGAGGCGGAAATACGCCTGATCGGGGCAGACGGCGAAAATGTCGGCGTTGTCAGCCCAGAACGGGCAATGATGATGGCGGATGAGGCAGGATTGGACCTGGTTGAAATTTCTCCCAATGCCAAACCACCGGTCTGCAAAATCATGGACTATGGCAAGTTCAAATACGAGACTCAGAAAAAAGAAGCTGAGGCGCGTAAGAAACAAAAGACCATTGAAATCAAAGAGGTGAAGTTCCGGCCCAACACGGACAATCACGACTACGATGTCAAAATGCGCAATGTTTTCAAGTTTCTGGACAATGGCGACAAGGTGAAGATCACCCTACGTTTCCGCGGTCGTGAAATGGCGCACCAGCAGCTGGGCCGTGAATTGCTTGAACGGGTCGCTGAAGATACCAAAGACGCTGGCCGCGTTGAAAACTTCCCCAAGATGGAAGGCCGCCAGATGGTGATGCTGATCGGACCGCTACCCAAATAGGCAGATTTCTGATCGGTCCTCGTAATAGAAAGCAGGGCTCTCGCAACCGCGAGGGCCCTTTTCATTTGCGGCGGGTTATCAAAATCTATCTCACGCTCCTCATTCACCCCATCGGTTGACTGATGCGGCAACATATGTTATTCACCCATATGGTTGAACGAAAAACCTCACCTACGCTTGACGCGATCCTGAAAGCCGCGAGCGACCCCACAAGGCGGGACATCCTGACGCTGCTCGCACAGGAAGGGCCGCTTCGGGTCACCGATATTCATGCGCGTTTCACAATGAGCCTGAATTCCATCTCCAAGCACATAAAAGTGCTTGAAGGGGCCGGTTTGGTGCAACGCCGTACCGAATGGCGCGAACATCTGATCGAAGTTCAGATGGACCCGCTTGGCGAAATTGACCTGTGGTTCAAGGGTTTGCGTTCGATCTGGGATATGCGCCTCGAAGCGCTTGAAGACATTATCACCAAAGGAGCTGCTAAAAATGACTGACCTAACCATGACAACCGAACGGACGATCAACGCACCCCAAAAGGCCGTCTTCGACGCCTGGCTTGACCCCGAAATGCTCGCACGTTTCATGACACCCGGCCCGGACATGAGCGTACCAGTGGCCAAAACCGATGCACGCGTGGGCGGTGGTTTTGAAATCGTGATGCAGGCGGGCGATATGGAAATCCCCCATCACGGCACCTACAAGGAAATCGCCCCGCATGAACGGCTGGTCTTCACCTGGTTCGGCCCTTCGCCTGCCGAAGACAGCACCGTGACCCTGACTTTCGACGCCGTTGAAAATGGCACCCATGTGACCCTGCGGCACGACCGTTTCATTGACGAACAGCGGCGCGATGATCACGAAAAAGGCTGGACCAGCATTCTGGCAGCACTCGACACCGCTTTCGCGCAAGGGGCGACCCAAAATGCCTGACCTTTCGCTCACCTGTAAACGCACGATCAACGCCTCAACGGAGGCGTTGTTCAACGCATGGCTGGACCCCACGATGATGGCACAGTTCATGTCGCCCCGCCCTGACATGTCTGTGCGCGAAGCGCGATCAGACGCCAAGGTCGGCGGATCCTTCTATGTTCTGATGATCGGCGACAAGGAATTCCCGCATGAGGGGACATATAAGGAGATCACACCGCATAGCCGGCTTGTCTTCACCTGGATGGCCCCTTGGTCACACCCCGATTCGATCGTGGAACTGGGCTTCGCGCCCGTTACGGGCGGCACTGAGGTGACGCTCACCCACACCCATTTCACATCTCAGGACAGCCGGGATGGGCACGCGCAAGGCTGGGCCGGCATTCTTGGCAAGCTTGACGCCGCCGTCGTAGCCTGAAGGAGAAAAATATGGAGAATCTCAACTGGCTTGCCGTTGGCGCAGGCACGATTGGCGCCTTCCTGCTTGGTATGATCTGGTTCAGCCCGCTGATGTTCGGCAAAGGCTGGGCTTTGGGCAGCCACGATATTCAGCCCCCCGAAAGCCCGCCCGTCGCGGCCATGGTCATCCAGTTTCTGGGCACCTTCGCCCTGGCATTGGTGGTCGGGCTGACGGAAACCACCGGTGCACTGCTTACAGCCATTGTCGCGATCCTCGCCACCGCATGTTTCGTCAGCGGCATGGACCTGTTCAGTCAGAAGACAGGCAAAGCTACATTGATCGATGCAGGCTACATCATCGCTGCTGGGATCATCATGATCGGCGCGCAAGGCCTGCTCTAACCTCCAATATCCCCGCGCGGCTTGGGTCGGGTGGGGATTTCCTTGAGCAACCCGCCAACACCCATCACCGCGAAATCCGCAGGCGTCAGATCGACGCCACAGATCACCCTTTCCAGCACCCAATCTGCCCCATTTAGCGCGGGCGAACGGGCACAACCCGGCAAGCCAATCACGGGCTTATCGCCAATCCGCCCTAAAAACAGAAGGTTTCCCGGATCAACCGGCATACCAAACTGGGTCACATCGCCGCCCGCCTCTCGTACTGCCTGCGGACCGACATCCGCCGGATCCGAGGTGGCGGAGACTGTCAGGATGAACAACACGTCGGCTTCTGCCGCCCGCAACGCACGGGCAAGATCAGACACATCATGGCCCACAACAACACGATCACCCAATTGCAGCCCCAGCCGGTCCAACCGGCCCCGCATCGCCGCGCGGCCCTTTGGGGATGGCACATCATCGGTTCGGGTCTCAATCAGGCTGGCGGTGCGATAGATGGGCGGCAGCACAGCAAGGGCAGCGCGCCCACTGGCAGCGGCCCTGTCAACATCCACCCCGGGCACGCCGTATGAGATGATCTTGATCGTCGCGATCATCGTGCCATGATCCACTCGGTGATATTGCGGCACAGTCGCGGCGGTAATCATCGGATTAATCGCGTTGAATGCAGTCACTGCATCAATATCGACCAAGGCAACACCGGGGCGTTCAGCAAAGATATTCACCCGACCGGTTGCCGCATTACTCAACCGCAGCCCATCGGGGGCAAGCGCCTTGGCCAGTTGCGCAGCGGCGGTATCCTCATCTAAATCACCTGCTTCCATCCGGGCCACGGTGACGGCCTCATAGCCGCTCGCAGCCAACTGTCTTAGGTCTGCATCGGTCAGTACACGGCCTTTACGCAATCGGCCTTCTTTCAGGGCCAATGAATGAGCCAGGACCGCACCCTCAGCATCCCAAACAGGCACTTCACCAAATGTCATGGGGTTTTCCGTAGCGCCTGCGTCACCTCGGCCATGATGCTCACGGCAATCTCCGCCGGTTGCCGTCCGCCCAGATCAAGACCCACGGGCGCATGAATGCGCGCGATCTGATCGGCAGAGAAGCCCGCCTCCTCTAGCCGCGCGACGCGTTTGGCGTGGGTGCGGGTCGACCCAAGGCACCCCAAGTAAAACACATCGGTCACCAATGTCGCGATGATCGCCGGATCATCAAGCTTTGGGTCATGGGTCAGGGTAATGACAGCAGTGCGCGCATCGGGTTTGAGCGCGGCCATCGCCTCATCCGGCCAATCATCAATGATCGTCTCACCGGGAAAACGGGCCGCTGACCCAAAGGCCCCACGCGGGTCGATCAGCACCGGAGCATAGCCACAGGCGCGCGCCATCTGCACCAAAGGCTGCGCGATATGCACCGCACCAACAATGATCATCCGCAAAGGCGGGTTGTGGATGGCCACAAAGTGGCGGCCATCTTCAGCGACGCCAGATCGATCCATCCGAAACCTGTCGGGATACTCCGCCGGGCCTGCCAGAAATGGGGCGCCGGTTTCCAGATCGGTAACATAAGCCACAGGTTTCAACGCCGCGCGGTCCGCCACCAGCTGTTCCAGAACGCCAATGGGCAAGGCAGCGCCGACAGGTTCGACCAACACCTTGATCTCACCACCACAGGCCAAACCCACCGCAAAGGCCTCATCATCGCTGACGCCGAACTCCAAAACGCGAGGCTTGCCATCTTCCAGCGCATCAATCGCTTCAACGATCACCGCCCCTTCAACGCAGCCCCCCGAAACTGATCCTTCCATGGCGCCATCGCCATCAATGACCAACTGACTGCCCACAGCACGCGGGGCCGACCCCCAGGTCTGCACAACGGTGGCTATGGCAACACGGCGTCCGGCGCGATGCCAGTTCAACGCAAGCGCGGGCAGGTCAGTGATCTCGTCAGACATCGGTTTGCACAATCCTTGTCAGAAAACAGTTATTGCGGGCTGATCTGACATCAACATAAGCCACATCACCCCGGTCGAGAAGGGATGTCGCATAGCCCGCGATCTGATCTTTCGGGGTGATCTGGCCCGTGCCATACATGATCCGGTCGGTCTGGTCATAGGCCTTAACCAGATAGTCAGGTGACTTGCGCAAAACCGGCGGTACGCCCGGGCCAGCATGCGGCGTGCAATGATCAGCGCAAAAGAACACGGGTCCGGTTTCGGCGTAGGGCTGCAAATGACCAAAAGGCCGGGCGGCGCAGATCAACATCGCGGCACCTGCGGGCACATCGTTCAGGCATGATCGACAGGGTTTCCCAACACCATCGGAAATCGCAGTTTCCGCCGGATTGCCATAGGCGTCCGGTCCACCTGCACGCAGGCTGGCCACGTCATCGGCATCGTAAGGCAAATAGGTCAAAGTCATCGCAGTCTCCTTGGTTGATGACCTTGATCTAGCAACAGGGGCAGCCGCCAAACGACCCGAAACCTGCGCAAGTAGGATGGGTTAAGACCCATCTTACGTCATCATCGCCATCAGGCGCGCCTTCTGCCCGCTGTCATCGGGGCGCGACAATGCCTGCGCCAGCCCTTCCAATGATGCAATGTTATGCCCCGCACGAAAGCTGGAACAATACGGCAGCATCTGCATGATTCCCTTGGCCTTTGGGGCAAACCCTTCCCAACGCAAAAGCGGGTTCAGCCAGATCAACTGGCGGGCAGTCAGGCGTAACCTTTCCATCTCGCGGCCCAGATCAGCGTCCTTGTCACGGTCCAGACCATCTGTGATCAAGAGTACCACCGCCCCCTGCCCCATGACCCGGCGCGACCAATCCCGATTGAAGTCATGCAGACAAGCCGCGATCCGCGTGCCCCCTTCCCAATCCTGCGCCTCTGCCCCCGCAGCGGCCAGTGCCGCATCCACATCGCGGGTTCGCAGATGGCGCGTGATATTGGTCAGCCGCGTGCCAAAGGTGAAGGCATGGACCTGCGCCCATCCCTGCCCTTCACGGTTCGCCACGGAATGCAGAAAATGCAAAACAGCACGAGAATACTGTGACATGGACCCCGAAATATCGCAAAGCACCACAAGATTGGGATAGCGCAGCCGCCGCCGTTTCGTCGCAAAATCAGTAACCTCACCGCCCCGGCGCATCGCCTGCCGCATCGTGCCGCGCCAGTCTGGCAGGTGACCGGGCAGCGCTTGCGTTCGGCGGCTCTGGATCGGCGGCACTGGCAGACGTAGCTTGGCCAGCATCCGCTTGGCGGCAGCCATCTCCGCAGTGTTCATCTGTTCAAAATCAAGGCTGCACAGCCGTTCCTCGGTCGAGATTGTGCGTGAGGCGTCAATCGAAATCTCGACCTCCTCACCCGCATCTTCCGGCGCAGGCAAATCGCGATCATGGCCATCCAGCAACGCCTCCGCCGCCCGTTTTTCCGCCGCTTGCGCCCGGCGTTCATCCTGCACACCCCGCACCATCGGGGTCATGAAGGCCATCATTTTTTCCAGATAACGCGGATCGCGCCAATACAGGCGAAAGAGCTGGGCAAAGACCTGCCGTTCCTCGGGCTTGGACACAAAGCATGCATGCAGTGTCCAATAAAAATCCGCCCTTTCAGTAAACCCCGCCGCCTGCACAGCCTGGATCGCATCAATCACCCGCCCCGGCCCAACAGCCAGCCCTGCCTTACGCAAGGCGCGCGCGAAATGGATGATGTTCTGCGCCAGCTTGGGGTCGTCCGGCAATTCCAGATCGGCAAGTTCAACCATCAGGCGGTCACCAATTCCGCCTTCGCCTCATCCAGAATGCGTTTCGCCTCGGACCCTTCCAGTTTCTGGATGTCATCCTGATATTTCAGGATGGCACCCAACGTATCCGCAATAACCTCTGGTGACAGGTTGATGACGTCGAGCGCCAGCAAGCATTTGGCCCAGTCGATCGTCTCGGCCACGCCGGGTTTTTTGAACAAATCCTCCGTCCGCAATTTCTGCACAAAGGCAACGACCTCGCGCGACAACGCCTTCGATGCCTCCGGTGCGCGCGCCTGCAAAATCTCCATTTCACGTTCGAAATCAGGGTAATCAACCCAATGATACAAACAGCGGCGTTTCAGCGCATCATGCACCTCGCGGGTCCGGTTAGAGGTCAGGATGACAATCGGCGGCTCGGGCGCCTTGATTGTCCCTAATTCCGGAATGGTCACCTGAAAATCCGACAAGGCCTCTAACAAAAACGCCTCAAACGGGGCATCCGTCCGGTCCAGTTCGTCAATCAACAGAACCGGCGCGCCACCCGGCTGGGGCCGCATCGTCTGCAGCAGCGGCCGCTCAATCAGATATTCCTCGGTGAACAGTTCCGTCTTCAAAACATCCCGATCAGCCCCGCCAGATGCCTCTGCGGCACGGATCGCGATCATCTGCTCGGCAAAATTCCATTCGTAAACCGCAGATGCAGCATCCAGCCCCTCATAACATTGCAGACGGATCAACCGGCGGCCCAGACCGGCGGCAATCGCCTTTGCTATCTCGGTCTTACCGGTGCCCGCCTCACCTTCCAGAAACAGCGGACGCCCCAGCCGCAGTGCCAAAAACACGACGGTCGCCAGCGCCCGACCACAGACATAATCCTGCCCGGCCAGCCCCGCCTGCACCTCATCAATACTGCCAAATGCCATGCAATTCTCCCTCACCCGTCATAGCTGCATCCCCACCCTTCCGCGTCAACCCATCCATTGCGCCTCTGCGACCAAAGGCATAGCGTTGCGCCAACATGCGAAAGGACCCGGTCATGAATGATTCCACTCCCATCAAGACATCTGGTTTCGGCCCCGATCTGGGACCATTCGACTGGGCCGATCCGCTGCGGCTGGAGGATCAACTGACCGAGGATGAACGGATGCTGCGGGACGCAGCCCATACATTCGCCCAAAACACCCTGCAACCGAAGGTGACAGAGGCCTATCGTGAGGCGACGGTCGATCCGGGTATCTTCAAGGAAATGGGCGATGCTGGACTGCTCGGCATCACCATCCCCGAAGAATATGGCGGGCTTGGCGCGGGCTATGTCACCTACGGGCTTGTCGCGCGCGAGATTGAGCGTGTTGATAGCGGCTATCGTTCTATGATGTCGGTGCAATCCAGCCTGGTGATGTATCCAATCCACGCCTATGGCAGCGACGCCCAGCGCAAGAAATATCTGCCCGGTCTTGCCGCTGGCACGCTGATCGGGTGTTTCGGTCTGACCGAACCAGACGCAGGCAGCGACCCGGCGGGCATGAAAACCACAGCCAAGAAGACGGCAAATGGCTACGTCCTGAACGGTTCCAAAATGTGGATCAGCAACGCGCCTATCGCCGATGTTTTCGTTGTCTGGGCGAAGTCCGAAGAACATGGCGGCAAGATACGCGGCTTCGTGCTGGACAAGGGCGCAAAAGGGCTGAGCGCACCCAAAGTCGGCGGCAAACTCTCGCTGCGCGCCTCTGTCACAGGCGAAATCGTCATGGATAACGTAGAGGTGGGCGACGACGCGCTGCTGCCGGGCGTTCAAGGCCTCAAAGGGCCATTTGGCTGCCTCAACCGCGCGCGTTACGGCATCGCATGGGGTGTGATGGGCGCGGCAGAGGCGTGCTGGCACGCCGCCCGGCAATACGGGCTGGACCGCAAACAATTCAACAAACCACTGGCCCAAACCCAGCTATTCCAGAAAAAACTGGCGGATATGCAGACCGAAATCACGCTTGGGACGCAATCCGCCCTGCAACTGGGGCGGTTGATGGACAGCGGCACAGCTGCGCCTGAAATGATCAGCCTGATGAAACGGAACAATTGCGGTAAGGCGCTTGATATCGCGCGGGCGTCACGTGATATGCATGGCGGTAATGGAATCAGTGAGGACTTCCAGATCATGCGCCATATGGTCAATCTGGAGACAGTGAATACCTACGAAGGAACCCATGACGTTCACGCACTTATTCTGGGGCGTGCACAAACCGGGCTACAGGCATTTTTTTAGGCTTGCATCCTTAACAATCGAACACGCCAGCCACTAAATTTTGCCTCAAATCAAGGATAGCTGATGCGCAAGGCGCGCGGGAATGGCTCCCGCGCGCGGAGCGGACCATGCAAGACCCACAACTCACCATCCAGACAAACCTGACCGACCTGACGCCAAACGCCTGGCTTGGGCAGATCGATGATATCTGCGAAGACCTTGGCTTTTTCGAACAGCTGGGCACGCAACACTTTGCTGCATTCCTTGAAGCGGGGAACAAGCTGCTTGTGACGTTCGAGGACGCACAGGATATCCGCGCCCACAGCCCCGATGCCGAACCGCGCGGCTTTGCCTATGCGCGACATGACGGCTGGTCACATCTGGCGCTGCTTTCCGAGGGCGAAAGCTGGTTTCGCGACCCGGCAATTTTCGCGTTCTTCGACCGGCTGACAGATGAAGGGTTCTTCGACGATTTCGAAAGCATCATCTTTCATGGTGCCGGCAGCGGTGGTTATGCAGCGGCGGCCTATTCCGTCGCCGCCCCGGGCGCCACAGTCGTCATATTGCGGCCACAGGCAACATTGGATGCGCGCATCACCGGGTGGGACAAACGGTATCGGTCGCAACGACGGGTAAATTTTCAGGGGCGCTATGGCTATGCGCCCGACATGACCGAAGCAGCCGAAAAGGTCTTTGTGGCCTATGATCCGACGCAGCATCTGGATGCGATCCACGCCATGCTGTTCCTGAACCCAAATGTGACCTTGTTGCCTTGTACCCTTTTGGGGACAGCACTTGATCAAGCCTTTGATCGGCTGGGCATTCACGATGTGCTGCTGAAACTGGCCATGGATGGATCACTCGATCGCAAACGGTTCATCCAACTGCTGCGGGCACGGCGCTACGATCCGGTCTATGCGCAGGCCTTGGTGACCCAACTTCTGCGGTCAGATCATGACGGGCTGGCGCGGATCATCTGCGATTACATGCTGCGGCGCGGCCACAGCACATTCTTTGAGGCAACACGCGCCGAACTGGGAAATCCCGCCTAACCGCCTTTACGTGCGTCTGCGGCCTTCTTACCCGCATCAACGATGCGCGTGCCGAAATAACCCAAAACACCGCCAAGCATGATCCAGAACGGGGTGCCGGTATTCAGCAGTGCCGCAGCAATCCCGGCACAAAGCATGGCGAGCATAAAGGCAATCAGACGCTTTTCGCCCGGCTCAACCGGGATATGACCTTCCATGGCCTTGATGACAGGACCACCCAACGGACCCTCTAGCTGTGGTGTCAGGAAGCCTGCGGCAGCCGCGATGATAAAACCAAGCATTGGTCTCTCCGATAAATCTCTGTTCATGGTTAATATCGGCATGACATGCGCTATGTACAAGGTCTGCACCAGCGGCTATGGCCACCGACCGCGCAAAGGTGTAATCGAAACAATATGACCGATAAGACGATGACAAGCCTGACCATCAGGCGCCCGGATGACTGGCACCTGCATTTGCGCGACGGGGCCATGCTCAAGGCGGTTCTGCCTGAAACGGCCCGGCATTTCGCCCGCGCGATCATCATGCCAAACCTTGTGCCGCCTGTCGTGACAGCCGCACAGGCCAACACCTATCGCGACCGGATCATGGCCGCCCTGCCCGGCGACATGGACTTCACACCGCTGATGACGCTGTATCTGACAGAGGATACCGACCCACTGGATGTGGCCAATGCCCATGCCAACGGAATCGCAACAGCGGTCAAACTCTACCCCGCTGGGGCCACCACGAACTCGGCCTCAGGCGTCACTAATTTCGACAAAGTGCGCCCGGTTCTTGAGACCATGGCAGAAATCGGGATGCCGCTATGTGTGCATGGTGAAGTCACTGATCCGGATATCGATATCTTCGACCGCGAGGCCGTTTTTATCGACAAGGTGCTGAAGCCATTGCGTAAAAAGGTCTCTGACCTGAAAGTTGTCGTGGAACATGTGACAACACAGCATGCGGTCGATTACGTGCGCGACCAGCGCAAGAACCTCGCCGCGACGATCACGACGCACCACCTGATCATCAACCGCAACCACATTTTGGCAGGCGGGATCAAACCACATTACTACTGCCTGCCCGTCGCCAAACGCGAAGCCCATCGCGTGGCCCTGGTACAAGCGGCCGTATCCGGTGACGAACGGTTCTTTCTCGGTACTGACAGCGCGCCTCATACAGACCCCGCCAAACTGCAACCTTGTGGCTGCGCGGGCATCTTCACTGCATCCAATACCCTGTCCTGTTTGGCAGAAGTGTTTGAGGCGGCTGGCAAACTGAAAAAGCTTGAATCCTTCACTTCCCTGAACGGTCCGGCATTTTACGGGCTACCGGCAAACACCGAAACCGTCACCTTGCAAAAGGGTGATCCAGTCATCTACCCCAACCAGATTGAGACAGGTGAAGGCCCCGTCACCGTATTCGACCCCGGCTTTGATCTGCATTGGCGGGTCACCGACGCATAAAGAGACAGCAAATGATCCCGACATCCTTTCCAACAAAAGAAGAAATGGCACGCCTGACCGCAGGTATGCTGATCGAAATCGGCGCGATTGATTTTAACGCGCGCGAACCGTTCACCCATGCCTCCGGCAAACAGGCGCCCACTTATGTGGATTGCCGCAAGCTGATCAGCTTTCCACGCATCCGGGCGACCCTGATGGATTTCATGGCGGTGACCATCATGCGCGAAGCCGGGTTCGAGGCGTTCGACAATATCGCCGGCGGCGAAACCGCTGGTATCCCGTTTTCGGCCATGGTTGCCGAACGACTGGCGCTGCCCATGACATATGTGCGCAAGAAACCAAAGGGTTACGGGCGCAACGCACGGATCGAAGGGGTCATGACCGAAGGACAACGGGTCTTGTTGGTCGAAGACCTGACAACCGATGGCGGCTCGAAACTGTCATTCGTTGACGCGATCCGGGACACCGGGGCGACCTGTAACGCAACAGCTGTCATCTTTTACTATGGCATCTTTGATGGGGTCGAAAGAACACTGTCCGACCATGGCGTGCAACTGATCCATCTCTGCACATGGTGGGACGTTTTGGCCGAGGCCAAGGCGCGGGGCGCCTATGACGCGGAAACGCTGAACGCGGTTGAAGCCTATCTTAATGCACCGGATAGTTGGTCGCCTGCCGCCTAACCTTCTAACGGAAACCGTATCTCAAACCGCACACCCGCAGGGCGGTGGTCATAAGTCACATCACCACGCAACTCGGCGGGCAAGATTTGGCGGAGCAGCAAGCTGCCAAACCCCTCCGACGCAGCGGCCTTCTGACCCATCGGCACCGGCAATACCTCATCCCAGATGAAAGAGGCCATGCCGTCGGCGATCTGGGTATATGCCGAAATCTGACCGCCGGCAGGGCTCAGGGCACCATGCTTGGTCGCATTGGTCAAAAGCTCATGCACGGCCATGGTGACGATCAACACGCTGGCAGCAGGCACCGTAATAGTCTCTCCGGTTAGCCGCAGCCTGTCATTGCCATCATCCAGAAAGCCATCGGCCTCCTGCCGAATGATCTGATGCAGGTCAACACTGTTCCAATCATTGCGACGCAACAATTCATGCGAGTCCGACAAAGACCGCAACCGATCTTCGATAACGCGTATGTACTCGGCGATATCCGTCGTTTTGCGGGCGGACATTTTGACCACCGCAATAATTGTGGTCAGCGTATTTTTGACCCGATGCTCCAGCTCATGCATCAGCAGCTTGTTCCGTTCTTCGGACATACGGCGATCTGTGACATCCTGCACGGTTCCGACCAGGCGCATGGGCTTGGCATCTTCAAAGTGGCAATCGGCAATCGCATGGATCCAACGCATCGGTTGGCTGCCCCGTGGCAACAAACGATATTCCAGATCCATATGCCCGTCGCCCGCAGGATCAAGTGCCTGTTCCGTCAGCCGATCATGCATCTCGCGATCATCAGGATGCACCTGCGCGATGACTTTCTCATAGGTGATGGCTTCATGCGCTGACACGCCCCAAAGTTCCCGGATGCGGTCATCCCAATATACACGGTTCATCTGGGGCTCGAACTCAAAAACACCAATCTGCGCCGCCAGCAGCGCCACAGCCATCCGGCGCTCTTCGGCGTCCGAAATACCTAGGACATGCCGACGATTTTGGTCCATTTGTCGGGCAATTTGTAAATTGTCCATGTCGATATCCTGACACCAGCAACCAAAATGTTACAACCATAGTTTGAAAAATGAACTAACAAGTCGCCACAACCGTAAGGTTTGGACATGTGCAAGGTCAACAGGGTCACCCGCCCTGCCCCCTTCTTCGCCAGATTGACAAGACCGGATTGGCCATCAAAAAAGCTCAAAAACTTCTCCACAGGGCTGTGCAAAACCAACAACGCGAATCGACAGGGTCACGCCGATATTGCGGGCTTACCCGCACCAAAACACAAATTCTTGTAGGCGGAACCGGCGGCAGGATGTATCAACAGGGTTATCCCGCCAACGCTCCACAAGCATATCCCGATGGCCGGATGCAGATAAAACCTGTTAGGACGCAACCCAACACAGGGTGAGCAGTAGATGAACGAATTAACAGCCTTTAACGCAACCGGGGTTGAAACCACCTCGGCTGACACAATGCCGCATTCGATCGAGGCCGAACAGCAACTGCTGGGCGCGATTCTGACCAATAATGATGTCTTCGACAGGGTTGCGGCAATTATCGGGCCAAAACACTTCTACGATCCGGTCCATGCCCGGATTTTCGAAACGGCAGCTGCACGGATCGGCCGCAACATGCTGGCCAGCCCGGTTACCCTGAAATCCTTCATGGAAGATGACGAAGGGCTGAAGGAATTGGGCGGCCCGCCCTATCTGGCGCGTTTGGCCGGGGCGGCAATTTCCGCCTTTGCTGCCCGCGACTATGCGCAGATGATCTATGATCTGGCGACACGGCGCGAACTGATCCAACTGGGCAAGGATATCGCCGACAAGGCGGGCAAGGTCGACGTCGAAAGCGAACCCAAGGAACAGATCGTCGAAGCCGAACAGGCGCTTTACGCGCTGGCCGAACAAGGCACCACCGAACAGGGTTTTCAATCCTTCCTCGCCGCAGTGACCGAGGCGGTGAATGTCGCCAACAGCGCCTATCAACGCGAAGGCGGGCTTGCCGGTGTGTCCACCGGGCTGGCAGATCTGGATGCGAAACTTGGGGGCCTGCATAAATCTGACCTGCTGATCCTCGCCGGACGTCCCTCCATGGGGAAAACATCGCTGGCGACCAATGTCGCCTTCAACATCGCCAAGGCCTATCGCAAAGGGCAGCTATCAGATGGATCAACCGGGGCCGTCGATGGTGGCGTCGTCGGGTTCTTTTCGCTTGAGATGAGCGCAGAACAGCTTGCGGCGCGTATCCTTGCCGAAGCCTCGGAAATTTCATCGCATAAAATCCGTCAAGGCGACATGACCGAAGGCGAATTCCGGCGCTTCGTCGAAGCTGCCAAGGCACTTGAGGCCTGCCCGCTCTATATCGATGACACCGCCGCGATCCCCATTGCGCAACTCGCTGCGCGGGCGCGGCGGCTGAAACGGACCCATGGGCTGGATGTGCTGATCGTGGACTACCTGCAGCTTGTGCGCGGCACATCCGACAACCGTGTGCAGGAAATTGGTGAAATTTCGATGGGGTTAAAAGCCATCGCGAAGGAACTCAACATCCCCGTCATCGCCCTCTCGCAGCTCTCGCGTCAGGTTGAAAACCGCGATGACAAACGCCCGCAGCTTTCCGACCTGCGCGAATCCGGCTCTATCGAACAAGACGCCGACGTTGTGATGTTTGTCTACCGGGGCGAATACTACATTGAACGCGAAAAACCCGATGACGACAATATGGAAGGCATCGCCGCCTGGCAGGAAAAGATGTCCAAACTACACGGCAAGGCCGAGGTGATCGTCGGCAAACAACGGCACGGCCCCATCGGCACGGTCGAACTGGCCTTTACGGCAGAATTCACCCGCTTTGGCGATCTGGTGAAACCGTGGCAACAAGGCGCAGAACAGGAGTTCTGATGCGCCGCCGCCAATTCCTTGGCGCGTTAGGAGCCAGCACCGCCATGCCTGCCCATGCCCTGCCAATTGGTCACCACGTCCCAGCTGAAGAAGACCGCCACCAGCGGACCTTCATGCAATGGCCAATCAGCCGGGCGGTCCATCCAGACCGGCTATTTCTGGACATGACGCAGGACGCAATTGCGCGGATCGCTAATAGGATTGCCGATTTCGAACCGGTGACGATGCTCGCTCACTCAGATGATCACGCGCGTGCCAAACGCAAACTATCTGGCGCAGTAGAACTGTGGGATATCCAGACCGAGGACCTGTGGTGCCGCGACGCCGGGCCGATCTTTGTCAAAGGCACCGGTGGGCTGGCCATCAGCCATATCCAGTTCAACGGTTGGGGCGAAAAACAAATCAACAGCCGTGACAGCCAGATCGCAGCCAGGGTCGCCGAACGGCTCGACCTGCCGCTGATCCCCACCAGGCTGAAGGGTGAGGCGGGCGGCGTCGAACAGGACGGGCACGGGTTGCTGATGGCGCATGAAAGCTCTTGGGTGAACAACAACCGGAACCCCGGTCTCAGCCGGGCGGAAATCGAAACCCGGTTGCTGGATGCCTACGGGGCCACGCGGATGATCTGGGCGCCGGGGATCTGGGGCGAAGATATCACCGACTACCATATCGACAGTCTCGCCCGCTTCACCGGGCCGGGGCGGGTTCTGATAAACTTGCCCGACGATCCGGTTATGAATGACCCGTTTCACCGGGCGGCTTTTGAAACATATGACATCCTTCTGGCCGCGGGCCTTGATGTCGATGTCATCGCCGAACCCAACCAGCGGCGCGTGCGGTCGATCGATTTTGTCGCCAGCTACACCAACTACTATGTCTGCAACGGGGCGGTCATCGCGGCACAGTTCGGCGACCCGGCAACGGATGCGGCCGCAACAGCCGCACTGGCCCGCCACTACCCCGACCGCGAAATCGTCACGCTGAATGTCGACCCGCTGGGCGAACTCGGTGGTGGCATCCACTGCGCAACCCAGCAGATACCGGCCTGACACGCCCGTAAAATCGCTTGACCTGGAGTAACTCCAATAGGCTAACTCAATCGCCATCGGAGGAACCCACATGCGAATCAACGAAGCGGCAGCCAGTTCCGGACTAAGCCATGACACGATCCGGTTCTACGAAAAATCGGGCATGCTGCCATCCATTCAGCGCGATGCGCGGGGCTGGCGGATTTTCAGCACAGCCGATGTCAACTGGCTGACCACGCTAGAACGACTGCGAGTCACCGGCATGCCGCTGGATGATGTCAAACGCTTCGCCAAATCCGCCCATGCACCCGATTGCGACAACCCCGCCCAACAGGCGATACGGCTGGCGTTGCTCGAAGCCCATGCCGAAACGCTGGCCGGGCGGCGCGCGGAACTCGACGCATGCGAGGCCTATCTCCGCCACAAGATCCAGATCTATCGCAAGAGAAAGGACATCTCAGATGGCTGATTTCCAACATATTTCCGCAAAACCAACTCTTGGCCTTGGCTGCTGGGCTATTGGGGGGCCGTTCTACATGGATGGGCGCGCCGTCGGCTGGGGCACGGTTGATGACAACGTCTCGTGTGCGGCCATTGCCGTTGCGCTCAACCACGGGATCAAACACTTTGATACTGCGCAGGCCTATGGCTGCGGACACTCTGAAACGGTGCTTGGAAAGGCGCTCAAGAACCATCCGGATGTGGCCATCGCCACCAAGATCGGGCTGGCGATCGATACGGAAACCAAGGAACTGACCGGCCCGATCAACGACCCGGAGCTCATTCGTCAAACCATCGACGCGTCGCGAAAACGGTTGGGGCGCGATCGGATCGACCTCGTGCTGCACCACAATAACGAGTTGCCCATTGCAGAGGCCAGGCCGGCATTTGACATGCTGGCCACGCTTTATGACCAAGGGATCATCGGCGCCTATGGGTGGTCGACAGATTTCCCCGAAAGTGCCCGCGCCTTCACCGATCACCCCGGCTTCACCACCATCGAACATGCCATGAATGTTCTGAAACCCGCACGGCAGATCGTCCCGGTCATCGAAGGCACAAACCTGCTGTCGCTGATCCGCTCGCCCCTCGCCATGGGGGTGCTGGGTGGAAAATACGACGCGAAAACGCAGTTCAGCAAGGATGAGATCAGAGGCAGCAACCCCGGATGGCAGGATTACTTCAGCGATGGCAGGATCACTGACGCCTATTTGGCGCAGCTGGACGCAACCCGTGATATCCTGACAAGCGGCGGGCGCAGCCTGGCCCAGGGCGCGTTGGCATGGCTGTGGGCGCGTACACCCAACGCGATGCCGATCCCCGGTTTCCGTACACCTGAACAGGTCAATGACCTCTGCGGCGCGTTGGATCACGGGCCGCTAACACAGGCGCAGATGGATGAGATTGAAACCATCCTCAACCGACCACAGAAAGACCTACCAAAAGCAAGCTAGGGCGCAGCACGAACCCAATGTCTGACACAGACATTGGGATCAAATCTTCTCCGAGGGTTGCACTCAGACTTTCGATGAAAGTCTGCCCCTACTCTGCCGGTTCCTTCTTCTCTGGCTTCAGGAACGGATAAACAAACTGTCGCCAATAGCCGCGCGGCACAGTGTCGCCCACAACACCGTAATTCTCCGGCCATTCCTTTTCCGGCAGATGATGCGTTCCGAACAGCCAGTCATAAATCGGAAAATGCGACGCATAATTGATATCAATCGCCGCCCGGTCCGACCCGTGATGCCAGTGATGAAAACGCGGTGTGACCAGAAACCGTTCAACAAAGCCCAGTTTCCAACCGATATTGGCGTGAATGAAGCTGGAATAGAAATACACGATCAAGAGATAGCCCTGTATCGCCGCCGGGTCGAAACCCAGCGTGAACATCGGCACCGCCGTCAACCCGCGCAGCACGGCGATTTCCACAAAATGCATACGCGCACCAGCCAGCCAGTCCATCTTTTTGGTGGAATGATGGATGGCATGAAAACGCCACAACACAGGGAATGTATGAAACGCCCGATGTACCCAATATTGGACAAAATCCGTCGCCATCATGATGATCAAGACCTGCAGCCAGAAGGGCAGATTGACGATATAGATACGCACATCATCCAATGGGATCTGCGCATTCACATAGTTCGACGGGGCCAGCGTGATAAAGCCAAGGATTTGCACCAGCATGGAACTGACGAGATAATAAAACATATCTTCCTGCCATTCCTCGCGGAACACGGTCTGCTCACCTCGGGCCGGAAAAAACCGCTCCAACGGAACAAACAGGAAGCCGACAATCAGTACGTTGATGATGAAATAGTCGAGGCCAAAATAGAAGGCTTGCGGCGCATTCCCAGCGATCTGTGGCTGGGTTGTGGCCATCAACGACGCGACCACTGAAACCGCCAGCGCGGTCCACCCCAGTGATTTCCGGGCACTCAGGATCAGGCTCAGAAGCGAAAGCGCATAGCCTGACAGCAAGACAAACCGCAGGAACACCGTGACGACACCGCTATCCTGGATGAATGCGATTTCGGGGTATGAAAACGTTTCTGGAAACCAGCGCAGCAGGACGATCAGAAGCCCCGCAATCGACGCAAGCAAGGCCAACGCACCCGACAGCCAGCCACTGCCCAAAGGGCGTTCTTCACGGGGTGTTTCCAGCTGTATGATTACTTTTTTCAGAATACGCAAACCGACCTCCTGTCTGTTCTACTTTTTCTAACAGCAGATTGCTGAAGACAAAATGGGATTCCATGTTTCATCCCAAACCCGATTCGGGTTTTGCCCGAAATGCTGTCGTTAACGCAACAGCACCGCTCTCTCGATTTATCGGGGGCTTCGCCGCAAACCTGCCATACGGTTTGCCGACGCATCGCCGACGCTTTGCCGAACGGTTAAAAACCAGCAAAACAGGGAAATTAACCCAATTTCGCCACCAGTCCCGATCTTGCGCCAGTCAAACTGCGCACGTGCTGTTAACCTCTTGCCGCGCGCCGCGACCCCTGCCAAAAGAACGGCATGGGAACCGGACGCCTGACAATTGACCTTGATGCCGTCGTCGCAAATTGGCGCGCGCTGGATGGCATGACGACTTGCAAAACCGCCGCTGTGATCAAGGCAGACGGCTATGGTTTGGGTGCCGCAAACGTCGCAAAGGCACTGTTCAAGGCTGGGGTACGTCAGTTCTTTGTCGCCGTAGCAGAAGAAGCCGTGCCGATCCGGGCAGAATTGGGCGAAAAACCTGATATTTCAATCTTTTCCGGGCATATGAAGGGCGACGCAGACCTACTGCGCGAACTCAAACTGACGCCCTTGCTGAACTCGGTCGAACAATTGACCCACCATTTTGAGGTACTGCCAGGACACCGGTTCGGGATCCAACTTGACACCGGAATGAACAGGCTGGGGATGGAGTTGCAGGAATGGGCCGCAGTGGCAGAACTGGCACTTGCCCAACATCCGACATTGGTGATGTCGCATCTGGCCTGCGCCGATGAACCCGACCATCCGATGAACCCCTACCAGCTTGATAACTTTAAGAAAATGACAGACGGGATCAACGCACCAAGGTCGCTGGCGGCGACGGGTGGTATCCTTCTTGGCCCGGATTACCATTTCGACCTGACCCGCCCGGGCATCGGGCTCTATGGCGGACTGCCATTTGAAGGGGCGCAAGCCACGGTCGAACTTGATCTGCCCGTCATTCAGATACGCGACGTTGCGGCGGGCGAGGTTGTGGGTTACGCCAACTCTTGGCAAGCCGAACGCCCGTCGAAAATCGCCACGGTTTCAGGAGGTTACGCCGACGGGATCTTTCGTATCCTGTCAGATAAGGCAACGCTCTACCACGGTGTGCAGCCCTGCCCAGTCGTCGGACGGGTTTCCATGGACCTGCTGACTGTCGATGTGACAGACCTACCCGAGGTGCCAAGCAAACTGTCGCTGATCGGCCCGCAACAATCCGTTGATGACCTGGCAAACGCAGCAAAAACAATCGGTTATGAGGTGCTGACGCAATTAGGCGGGCGCTATAACAGGAAAACCTTTGGCAAGTGATGGTCTTGCAATTACATCGAAGACTTGCCACCTGACGCACGGGCTCTTTTAAGGTTTTCCATGTTGAATGTTCTGCGCATTGCCAATCTGGCACTTTTGGTCCTTTTCCCAATCGCATGGTTCGCGCCACTGATGCGCGCCGGTCTGCTACCGCTGTTCGGACTGAGCGAAATCAGCGTCATTTCAGGCATGCAAAGCCTTTGGAAAAGCGACGTGGCGCTGGCCCTTCTGGTCACGGCTTTTGCGCTTTTTGCGCCCTACCTGAAGACCATCGGCCTAGCGTTGGTGCATTTTAACCTGTTGAAAGACAAAACATTACCTGCACTGTCATGGATCGGAAAACTGGCAATGGCCGATGTGTTCCTGATCGCCCTTTACATCGTTGTCTTCAAAGGTGTGGGCGTGGGCAAGGTGGAAACCGGCTGGGGGCTATATATGTTCACGGCCTGTATTCTGGCCTCAATCATTATTTCGGCCCTGACACCAAAGGCTAAAACACAAACCTGACGCGCAAACGCGATTTTTCCCCTTTCTTGTCGGCCTGTCTTACGGCCCTATCTGGCCGAAAGATGGAGAAAAAATCATGAAAAAACAACTTGCTGAGTTTCTCGGCACCTTCACCCTGGTCCTGTTTGGTTGCGGGTCGGCGGTGATTGCAGGGGCAGATATCGGGCTCACCGGGATCAGCTTTGCCTTTGGTCTGGCATTGATCGGCATGGCCTATGCAATTGGTCCGGTCTCGGGCTGTCACATCAATCCTGCGGTGTCACTTGGTGCGGTGGCCGCCGGGCGCATGCCGCTGGGCGAGGCAATCAAATACATCGTCGCGCAGATGGCTGGCGGCATCGCCGCCGCCGCAATTCTGCTAATGATCGCAGCAGGCAAGGCGGATTATTCGGTTGCCGCAAATGGTTTGGGCCAGAACGGCTGGGGTACAGGATACCTGGGCGAATACAACATGTACGCCGCTTTCCTCTTTGAATTCATTGCAACTTTCCTATTTGTGGCAGTGATCCTCGGGGCCACCGGGGCGGCGGCACCGGCGCAGTTTGCGGGTCTGGCGATTGGGTTGACGCTGGTGGCGATCCACCTTGTAGGGATCAACATCACCGGCGTTTCTGTGAACCCCGCCCGGTCATTTGGTCCGGCCTTGTTCGCAGGCGGCGCAGCAATTGGGCAGCTTTGGTTGTTCATCGTCGCCCCGATCGCAGGCGCCGTGGCAGCTGGCCTTCTCTTCAAATCGGGTATGTTGGATGCTGACGAGCAATCATAATACCTGAAACGCATGGCCGCGCATTCCCCTGTGCGGCCATGCAATTCGGGCCATTGCCGTTTGGGTCGAATTGGGCCAAAAGGTGAACATGGCCAAAGATCTCTCTTACGTATGTTCTGAATGTGGCGCGTCCTTTCGCAAATGGTCCGGGCAATGTGATGCCTGTCAGGCGTGGAACACGATCACCGAAGGCAAGGCACTTGCAAGCGGGCCGAAAGGAAAATCGCTGGGGGCGCTACGCGGCAAACCAATCCCCCTGACAGATCTGGAAACACAGGAGAAGGAACCGCCCCGGACCACTGCCGGTGTTGGTGAGCTGGACAGGGTTCTTGGCGGCGGGTTGGTCAAAGCATCGGCCCTTCTGGTGGGCGGTGATCCGGGGATCGGTAAATCAACACTGCTCCTGCAAGCGGCGGCAAGATTTGCCCGCAACGGCCTGAAAGTCATCTATATTTCCGGCGAGGAATCGAATGCACAGGTGCAGATGCGCGCCCGCCGGTTGGGGTTGGAGAAAAGCCCGGTGCAACTTGCGGCCGAAACGAACTTGCGTGATATCCTGACCACGCTGGAGGCTGAAAAACCCGATCTGGCAATCATCGATTCCATTCAGACGATGTGGGCTGACAATGTCGACAGCGCACCGGGCAGCGTCTCCCAGGTCCGTTCATCGGCACATGAACTGACCACGTTCGCCAAACGCAATGGCATGGCTGTGGTCATGGTTGGTCACGTAACCAAAGAAGGGGCCATCGCGGGGCCCCGGGTCGTTGAACATATGGTCGACACGGTGCTCTATTTCGAAGGCGAGCGCGGCCACCAGTTCCGCATTCTGCGTTCGGTGAAGAACCGTTTTGGCCCGGCAGATGAAATCGGCGTATTTGAAATGACCGGCAAAGGACTGGCTGAGGTCAAGAATCCCTCTGCCCTGTTTTTATCCGAAAGGGGCACCCCTGCCCCCGGTTCCGTGGTCTTTGCAGGCATCGAAGGGTCGCGCCCGATGCTATGCGAGATACAGGCACTTGTGGCACCTTCGCCACACAGCCAACCGCGCCGATCCGTCGTCGGATGGGATGGCGGCAGGCTCGCGATGATCCTTGCCGTACTTGAATCCCGCTGCGGCGTGCCCTTCACCGGATTGGACGTATACCTCAATGTTGCAGGGGGTTTGCGCATTTCTGAACCGGGTGCAGACCTTGCTGTTGCGGCCGCACTGGTGTCGGCCCGAGAGGACGCAGCATTGCCAAAAGATGCCGTTGTGTTCGGGGAAATCAGCCTATCGGGCGCGTTGCGTCCGGTCGTCCAAACCGAAAATAGATTGAAAGAAGCCCAGAAACTTGGTTTTACCACGGCGATCATTCCGCAACAGGCAAAACAGCCTGCGGTAACCGGTTTGGGCCTGCGCAACGCGTCGGACCTCGCCGGATTTGTTGAAGAGGTATTTGGCGCAGCTTAGCGTCGAAGGCAGGAGACGGACCATGGAAGGTTTCACACTGGTCGACGCGGGCGTCGCGATCATCGTTGTTTTGTCGGGGGTGCTGGCCTACAGCCGCGGCTTCGTACGCGAAGCGATGGCTATCGTTGGCTGGATCGGTGCGACAATCATCGCATTCATTTTCGCCGATCAGGTTGAGCCGCTGGTGCGGCAAGTCCCGGTTGTTGGCGATTTCATCGGCGATAGTTGCGAATTGGCAATCATCGCCGCCTTTGCCGCCGTGTTTGCGGTGGCGCTGGTGGTTGTGTCGATCTTTACGCCGCTGTTTTCCAGCGTCGTACAACGTTCGGCACTTGGCGGGGTGGATCAGGGTCTTGGCTTTCTCTTCGGAGTGTTCCGGGGCATTCTGTTGATTGCGGTTGCTTTCTTTGTTTACGACACGATCTTTGCCAGCCAGCAGGTTGCGATGATCGATGACAGTCGATCAGCCCGGGTCTTTGCGCAATTGACCGGCCAGATCGAAGAACAAAATCCCGAACAGGCACTTGGTTGGATTACAGAGCAGTACCAGCAGCTTGTCGGGACCTGCGGCGCTCCCGTGACAGAATAGTCCGAACAACAACGTTTTTGAGACGGCCATCGCAGCTTGCGGTGGCCGTTTCTGTTTGCCCCTTTCATATATCCTCACCGCGGACCTAGGGGCTGATCATGGTGGCTGCGCGCGGATCAACTTCGCGTCTCCTTGACCCTGCCAATCGCTGCCTGCCAGCCCACTCTGTCACAAACGTACCCTTCCTGAGACAGACCAAGCATTTCCCTTTGCAGAAACATGATCGTTTCGTGACAGATGCCCCCCAACCCACTAAGAGGGGGGCAGACCAGTGCCAACGGATTCGGAGCTGCCCTCTTGTCCACCCAGATGCCCCCCGCCCATCCCTTTGATGATGATAAACTGCGGGAGGAATGTGGCGTCTTCGGCGTTGTCGGTGTGACCGATGCCGCGAATTTCGTAGCCCTTGGCCTGCACGCCCTGCAACATCGCGGACAAGAAGCGGGCGGCATCGTGACCCATGATGCCGAGACCGGATTTCATCAGGCGCGCCGCATGGGGCTCGTGCGCGACAACTTCACCTCCCCCGCGATGATGGCCCGCCTGCCCGGCCCGATTGGGATTGGCCATGTGCGGTACTCCACCGCCGGGTCCAAAGGGCAAACTGCGATCCGCGATGTGCAACCTTTTTTCGGTGAATTCGCCATGGGTGGCGCGGCGATTGCGCATAACGGCAATATCACCAATGCGATGTCGCTGCGGCGCGAGTTGATCGAACGCGGGTCCATTTTTCAAAGTTCGTCCGACTCCGAATGCATCATTCACCTGATGGCGCGCTCCATGGGACGCAACATCCCCGACCGTATGGAAGAGGCGCTGCGCAAGGTCGAAGGCGCGTTTTCCATCGTCGCGATGACCCGCACTAAATTGCTGGGGTGCCGTGATCCGCTGGGCGTGCGCCCGCTGGTTCTTGGTAAGGTGGGCGATGGCTGGGCGCTGGCATCTGAAAGCTGTGCACTTGATATTATCGGAGCCGAATTCGTCCGCGAAATCGAACCGGGCGAGATGGTGGTCATCACCGCTAAAAACGGTGTCGAAAGCCATTTTCCCTTCCGGCCAAACCGGTCGCGATTCTGTATTTTTGAACATGTCTATTTCAGCCGCCCGGACAGTATTCTTGGAGGGCGGTCGGTCTATGAGACCCGTGAAAACATTGGCCGGGAACTGGCGAAGGAAAATCCGGTCGAGGCTGATCTGGTCTGCCCGGTCCCCGATAGCGGCACACCTGCGGCCATCGGCTATGCGCTGGAATCCGGCATTCCCTACGCGATGGGGATCATCCGCAACCAGTATATGGGCCGCACCTTCATCGAACCGACCGAACAGATCCGCAATATGGGCGTGCGTCTGAAACTGAACGTCAACCGCGCCCTGATCAAGGGGAAGCGGGTCATTCTGGTCGATGACAGCGTTGTGCGCGGCACAACCAGCCGCAAGATCAAGGAAATGATCCTTGATGCCGGCGCGGCAGAGGTGCATTTCCGCATCGCTTCCCCCCCGACAGCATGGCCGTGTTTTTACGGTGTCGACACCCCGCAAAGGGAAAAACTTTTGGCCGCCACCATGTCAGAAGACGAGATGCGAGAGCATCTGGGCGTCGATAGCCTAAAATTCATATCACTCGACGGGCTGTACCGCGCCGTCGGCGAAGCAAAAGGGCGCGACAACAAGGCCCCTGCCTATTGCGATGCATGCTTCTCGGGCGAGTATCCCGTGGCCCCTTCGGACATGATCGAACAGGGGTTTGAGGCGAAGACGGCGGCGGAGTGACCTTTGGTACAGGCTGCGGCACGGGATCCTCGCTGGTCAATGCTGACGGATCAAGATGCGACATGCCCATGTTGTGGTAAAGCGGGGGCAACGCTGCTCAGTCTGGCGTATGATCGGCCTGATCCACTTCCAAATGATGCTCCCAAGCACGAAAACTGGCTGCTGCTGCAAGAGGATGGGGATATCCTGACCGAGGACTTCTGCAGGATGGACACATATCGGTTCGTGCGATGCGTTCTAGAGATACCTTTACTTGGGACGACAGAGCATCTGGTTCTTGGCGTCTGGGGCACACTCAGCCAAACAAACTTTGAACGTTACGCAGATACGTTTGATACGGGAGATCAGGCCGCGCTCGGCAATATGTCCAGTTGGTTGTCAAACGCAGTTCCACCGGGCAGCACCTTGCCGGTTGCAATGACTATGGTGCCACGGAATGAACGGCAGCGACCACAACTGATGTACGCCGACGAAGAACATCCTCTGTTTGTAGCCCAACGCGACGGACTATCCTTTGACGCACTGACAGATCTCCTGCGCGACTTCGGACACGACCTCACAGCGAAAACCTATCTCAACTAATAGCGAGAGTCTCATGACCACCGTTATCCACCGCAACCCTGATTGCGGCACCTCCCGCAATGTCTTGGCCGTTATCCGCGCCTCGGGCACCGAACCCGTAATTGTTGAATACCTGCAAACCGGCTAGACTCGCTCGCAACTTCTGGCACTTTTTGCCGCCGCCGATCTGACCCCGCGCGATGCGTTGCGCGTCTCAAAGTCCCCGGCAGAGGAACTCGGCATGAGCGACCCAGGCGTCAGCGATGATGCGCTGCTGGACGCCATGGTGAACTATCCGATCCTTGTGAACAGGCCCATCGTCTGCACACCGAAGGGCGTTGCGCTCTGTCGTCCGTCAGAGGCCGTTTTGCCCATTCTGGAAAACCCGCTGGCCGAAGCGGTCTACAAGGAAGACGGTGAACTGATCTGCGCGCCCTGATCACGGGGAATTGACCGGCCTGCTCCAGCGTTTCAACACGAAACCCTGCGTCACAACGACGCCCGGCCCTGTCATTTGCCCAAGCGTTCTGGCAAGAGACCGCTTCTTTAAAATATCAAAGCAGTTTCCCGATGTCAGAAGAAACACCGGCCCTAGCGGCCGCCAAAGCAACACAGCCAGACGTGCTGGCGCTGAACGACCTGACGGTCATTGGCCTGATGAATGCACATGACGGGCCAGCGGCCTTGCTACGCTCCCCGCGTGGTCAATTCGCGCGCGTTCAGGTCGGTGCGCGGGTCTTTGGCGTCACTGTCACGGGCATCGGCGATGATCAGTTAATCCTGACGACAAGGGGTGGCCAGACCAAAGCAATTACCGTTGCCGGTAGCTAAGACTTGACGCCGCGCGCCGTTCAGCACATGACGCGCGCATGACACAGACAGCATTGATCACCGGCGCATCGCGCGGCCTTGGCGCGGCTTTGGCTAAGGCGCTTGCCCCCACCCATCACATCATCGCTGTCGGGCGCACGGTTGGCGCGCTGGAAGAGCTGGACGATGCCATAAAGGCTGCGGGTGGCCAAGCTACGCTTGCGCCGATGGACATCACCATTGATGAAGCGATGCAACAACTTTGCCGAGGCATTTATGACCGCTGGGGCAAACTTGACCTTTGGGTGCACCCGGCCATCCACGCCGCCCCTTTGTCTCCCGCGGGCCATATAGGGCCGAAGGATCTAACCAAATCCATCGATATCAATATCACGGCCACCGCGCGGCTGATCGGCTACGTCACGCCGCTCTTGCAGAATAACGGGCGGGCCGTGTTCTTTGACGATCCGCGCGGTGGGTCACCGTTCTTTGGCGCTTATGGGGCGACCAAAGCGGCGCAAATCGCACTGGCCCGCAGCTGGCAGGCCGAAACCGCCAAGACAGGGCCACATGCCCATATTCTGGAACCCGCGCCAATGCCCACAGCCACCCGCGCCCGGTTTCACCCGGGCGAAGACCGCGACGCGCTGACAGCGCCAGATGTCGAAGCCGCCCGCCTGATGCCTGCCATCCTTGGATAAGCACCGCACGCGGGTCAAAGAAATTTGTTAACTGTTGAAGGTCAGGTTTTGCCGGGCTCATTTGATGGTCTGCTTCACCATCTCAACCAAACGGGTCAGTATTTGTACCGGTGCGATATCGGTATTGATCGATAACTGCTCTAGCCCCAGATGGGCGGCATAGAACAAGGCAGGCAATTCCGGCGCATCAACGCCAACATCTGCCATGCACTCTTTCAGAAAGGCCAGGCGCGCTGCGTCAACACGGCCCACCGCATCGCCTGCCGGAGCAAAGCTGTTACCCCAGGCCCGAATGGCAGCTTCGGCACCAGCACCACCTTGCGCCCCATGCGGCATATTGACCGCCTGCACCAATGCTTCCAACCGGGGAAACCCGCGTGGCAGCTCCTCCAGCCGGGCAATGATACGGCGGGTTGCCGCATCTTCCCAATAAGCCAGCATGGCAGACTGCAAAGCGGCCAGATCCTTGAAATGCCAATAAAATGAACCTTTTGTCGTCCCAAGCGCGCGGGCAACCGGTTCTACCCTTAATCCTTCGGCGCCCTTTAGCGCTAACGCCCGAAACCCGGCATTAATCCAATCCTGTCGCCCGAGGCGTTGTTTTCCGTCTGCCATAGGAAACCATACGATACCGTATTGACTCTCGCAACGCCGCGCGCACCATACGGCTGCGTACAGTAAAGGAGTCGCAGATGAATGTCCCCCTGACACTCGCCGGTAGCATCATGGTCCTGACCGCAGGCATCCATGTCTTTGCGGGCGGGCCGGAGTATCACGATGTCTATCAATCCGTCCTGCCGACGCCGCATCTGGCAGCAATGGCAGCTGTGCTATGGCATGCCATCACCGTCAACTTGATCGTCTCTGCCGGTGCCTATTTCTGGCTGGCACAGCACCCGTCCCGTCCTTTTCTGGTTGCGCTGGCCGCGATGCAACTTGGTTGGACTGCACTATTTTTGTTCTACGGGACAACCATGCTCGGCTCGCTCTGGCCCATGCCGCAATGGGTGATTTTTTTGACGACAGTGTTGCTGACTATCTATGGTGCCCGTCAACGTGACGTTGCCCGCGCAAGCTGACTTGCCGCGCCCCGCCCCCTCGCTTAGGAACAAAACAACAGCGAAGGGGCAGGTATGCGCATTCTCATCACCAATGACGACGGTATCAACGCCCCTGGGCTAAAGGTTCTGACTGATATCGCGACCGAGGTCGCAGGACCAGATGGTGAGGTCTGGACCGTCGCGCCCGCTTTTGAACAATCCGGTGTCGGCCATTGCATCAGCTACACTCACCCGACCATGATCGCACAGCTAGAAGAGCGCCGCTTTGCCGCTGAAGGCTCACCCGCTGATTGCGTCATCGCCGGCCTTTACGATGTCTTGCAAGACACGCCGCCCGATCTGATCCTGTCTGGCGTCAATCGAGGCAACAATGCTGCCGAAAACACGCTTTATTCGGGGACAATTGGCGCCTGTATCGAAGGTGCATTGCAAGGCGTCCGGTCCATCGCGTTGTCGCAATTCTATGGCCCGGGCAATGCCAATCTGGACAACCCGTTTGAAGCCGCCGCCCAGCATGGTGCGGCAACAGTGCGGGCTTTGCTGAACGACGCGCTATGGGATCAGGCGGACTACAAGTTGTTTTACAACGTCAATTTCCCTCCGGTTCCCGGCAGAGATGTCAATGGGATGGCGGCAACAACGCAAGGCTTCCGGCTGAATACACGTTTCCGGGCAGAGGCGCAGACATCACCAACAGGGCGCAAATTCCTCTGGGTCAAAGGTGGGCCACAGCATGAACCGACCGCCCCCGGAACGGATGCCGCGGCCAATCTGGATGGTTATATTTCGATCACACCGATGCGGGCCGATCTGACCGATTATGACATGGTCGCGGTGCTTGAGGATGCCCTGACGTGACATTCGACGCGGCCACAAAGATGCAGTTCCTTTACACGCTGCGCAGCAAGGGCGTCACCGATGCACGCGTGCTGACGGCCATGGAACAGGTCGACCGGGCCGATTACGTCAAAGGCACATTCGCGGATCGGGCTTACGAGGATATGCCGCTGCCCATCGCCTGCGGCCAGACCATAAGCCAACCATCGGTTGTCGGTTTGATGACGCAGGCACTGAATGTGCAGCCCCGTGACAAGGTGCTCGAAATTGGGACCGGATCAGGATACCAGGCCGCGATCCTAAGCAAACTGGCGCGTCGGGTCTATACCGTGGACCGCTATCGCCGCCTGGTCCATGGTGCGCGCGCGGTGTTCGAGGCGCATGACATCACCAATATCACCACATTTACCGCTGATGGCAGTCACGGCTTTGACGAACAGGCCCCGTTTGACCGGATCCTGCTGACGGCGGCTGCCGAGGATCCACCGGGCCCGCTGCTCGCGCAATTGCGGATAGGCGGGATCATGGTTTTGCCTGTGGGTCAGTCCGATGCGGTGCAAAGCCTGATCCGTGTCACGCGGTCCGAAAGCGGTTATGACTACGATGAATTGCGTGCAGTACGCTTTGTCCCCTTGCTAGAAGGGCTAGGACAGGAGTAAACTGCCACAAAATATGGTACGACCCCACATATAAGGGGCGACTTGGCAAGAGGAGCGGTAGGATGTCCCAAGAGTGGACCACAGCACGGCGTGCGATGATGACAGGTGTGGCCCTCGCGGCACTGAGCGCCTGTAACGAGCCTTTCGATTTTGATTTACGCGACAACGTCAACGGGTTTGACACAAGCCGCGCCGTCCAGCAATTGCCCGGGCGCCCGCGACCGGATGAGCGGGGGGTGATCTCCTATCCAAATTATCAAGTCGTGGTGGCACAGCGCGATGACACGATCCGCGGCATTGCGATCCGGCTCGGCATCGATGCTGATGAACTTGCGGAATACAATGGTATCGAACCAGATGTGATCCTGCGCCGGGACGAGATTATCGCCCTGCCGGGCCGTGTGCCAGAGCCCTCCACTACGGCGGCAACGGGGGCGAGCCAGCCATTGGATATCTCCGCCGTGGCGACAACGGCGCTTGACCGCGCGGATGCAAATGGCGGCGTGACAACAACACCGCTTGATCCTGTAACACCGGTCGCGGCACCTGCCCCCAACCCGGCACCGCAAGCAGGGGCAGAGCCAATCCGCCACCAAGTTGCCCGTGGCGAAACCGTCTTTGCGCTCTCACGGCTTTATAGGGTGCCAGTAAAAAGCATCGCGGAATGGAATGGGCTTGATTCAGAATTCACCGTACGTGAAGGCCAGTATTTGCTGATCCCACAGGCCGGAGCCACACCGGTGGCCGCGGCACCGCAAGGGGTGACAGCGCCCGGCGCTGGGACCCTGACGCCCGTTCCGCCAAGTGCGACAACGCCGCTGCCAGATGAAACACCCTCTGCACCGCTGCCGGCGGCAGCCATTCCAGACGCGCCCGACATTGGTACCCCTGCCCCGACCAGCGCGTCATCCAATGCGCGGTTCAGTCGACCCGTCGAAGGCAGCATCATCCGGGCCTACGCGCCAGGGCGGAATGAAGGCATCGATATCGGGGCGGCCGCCGGGACACCCGTCAAAGCAGCAGATGCAGGCAACGTTGCGGCTGTTACGACCAATACAAGCGGTGTGGCGATTGTCGTAGTCAAACATAGCGATGGGCTGCTGACCGTTTACACGAATATCGACGATCTGGCTGTGTCTAAGGGTGATAGCGTCAGCCGGGGGCAAACCATTGGCAAGGTGCGATCTGGCGATCCAGCCTTCCTGCACTTTGAAGTGCGGCAAGGCTTGCAAAGCGTTGATCCGACTAATTATCTTCCCTGACAGTAGCTGCGGCGTAAGATGGGTTTAAAACCCATCTTACGACAGAGCAACACCGCGTCTGCCAGCAAGGTCCGTCACATATTGCCAGGCCACCCGACCAGAGCGGCTACCGCGCGTTGCTTGCCATTCAATTGCCTCTGCTCGCAATGTCTCGTCAGAAATCGCGATATCGTAAGCCGCACAATAGCCCCGGATCATCGCCAAGTATTCATCCTGATCACATGGGTGAAAACCGAGCCACAGACCAAACCGGTCTGAAAGCGACACTTTTTCCTCGACCGCCTCTGACGGCGAAATCGCGGATGAGCGTTCATTTTCGATCATGTCGCGCGGCATCAAATGGCGTCGGTTCGACGTGGCATAAAGCACGACATTATCGGGCCGCCCTTCGATCCCGCCATCCAGCACCGCCTTGAGTGACTTGTAATGGGCGTCGTCGTGACCAAATGACAGATCATCGCAGAACAGGATGAACCGTTCCTCTGCCCCTCGCAACATGTTCAGACATCGACCGATGCTGGGCAAATCTTCGCGTTGCACCTCAACGATCTTGAGATGCGGATGATCAGTTGCCAATGCCCCATGGACCGCCTTGACCAGGCTGGATTTACCCATCCCGCGCGCACCCCAAAGCAGCGCATTATTTGCCGGTAATCCCTTGGCAAAATGCGCGGAGTTCGCCAGCAGCGTATCGCGCGCGCGGTCGACCCCAACCAGCAAGTCAATATCGACGCGATTGACCGTGTTGACCGCAACAAGCCGATCTGGATCAGGTTGCCAGACAAAGGCAGCAGCACTCCCAAAATCCGGCGCAGGCGCCGGAGCCGGATTCATCCGTTCCAGCGCTTGGGCAATGCGGCGCAATATCTTCTTTGTCACGTCACATTATCCTGCTCATTGGCGGCGGCGTCATCAAGATCGTCGTCGATGTCAAACAGGCTTTCGCCGTCATCGATTACCCCCTCCCTGCGAGCCGCGCGATCCTTCTTGCGTTCGACCGCAGCAACCAGATGGATCGACACCTCATAAAGCCCATAGACCACAACAAACAGGATCAGCTGGGTGGTCACGTCAGGCGGCGTGACCAGTGCTGCCACAACCAGAATACCCACAACTGCATATTTCCGCGTGCCCCGCAGCCCCCGTGAACTGGCCAGCCCGGCTGTCCCCATCAGAGTCAGCAGTACCGGCAACTGGAAACATACACCGAAGGCCACAATCATCTTGAGTGTGATATCCAGCGTTTCATTTACCTTGCCGTTAAACACGATATCAACACCAGAGGAGGCCGCCACAGGCAAGTTCAGATCACCGCCCCCTGCCCCGGGTAGCAACCCTGCTCCGGCAGGTGGTGGCACAAGATCGACCATGACCGCCGAGACAAATGAGGGCAAGTCCGCAAAGCCCAAAAAAAACGCCATGGCGAGTGGGACAACAACGTAATGGGCAAAGGCCGCCCCAGCGATAAACAACAGCGGCGATGCAATAATGAACGGCAAAAATGCCTGTTTTTCATTCCGATAGAGCCCCGGCGCAACAAATCGCCAAAGCTGATACGCAATCACCGGGAAAGACAGGGTCAGCCCACCCACGACGGAGATCCGGATCAGCGTAAAGAAATACTCTTGCGGCGCGGTATATTGCATTACCGGGTTGGGGTTGCCCAAGTTCCGCATCGTGCGCTCAATCGGGCCAAGCAGGAAATCCAACAGCATGCTGCCAAACGAAAAGCAGAGGATCATCGCCACCAGAAAGGCCGAGACAGAGTAGATCAGCCGTGTCCGCAATTCTGCAAGATGTTCGATCAACGGCGCGGCGCTGTTGTCGATCTCTTCCGCGCTGCTCATGTGTCAGCCTTCGGTGTCTTTGCCGGCGTGTCTGCGACAGGCGGCTCGGCGGCCTCTTGCGCCTGCCTATCGGTGGCGGCTTTTGCCATTGCGTCACTCATTTTTTCTTTCATTGCCTGACGCTCTTCGGACAGGGCCTGTGTGACCGGACCTTTGGTCATGCCCGTGGCCTCTTTGATCTTGTCAGTCCCGAACTTCGCCGGGTTGGAAGCTGCTTTGATCGAAGATGAGATTTCGCGCACGCCGCTTTCGTCGGCTGCCGCATTCATTGCACGCGAAAATTCACGCGCCATGCTGCGTGCCTTGCCAGTGAATTCACCCATCGTCCGGAACAAACCGGGCAGATCTTTCGGGCCAATGACAATCAATGCCACGATCCCGACGACCATCATTTCGCTCCAGCCAAGGCCAAACATGCGCAGCGTTCCTTATCGCGAAATCAGGCTTTGTCTTTTTCGTCTTCCGGGGTCACATCACGCGCATCGGCCATGCTGTCTTCCAGCTCTTTCTTGCCGTCATCAACACCGCGTTTGAACGCCGTGATGCCTTTGCCTACCTCACCCATCAGGCTAGAGATTTTTCCGCGTCCAAACAGGACCAGAACCACAACTGCGATCAGCAGCAGACCGGGAAGGCCAATGTTGTTCAGCATTTTCAACTCCTATCACGGCGTATCGGCGCCACATGGTTTTCATCTATCAACCTGACAAATAGGCGTGAAGTCACCCTATGGAAAGCCGCAAAATGAATGATGCGCCCCTCACACACCCCTTTCCTGCAAGGAAATTTCTGTTATTGTGCCATAAAACTGTCAGTTGCCAGAAAAATGGCAATAATGACGCGAATCGAAAGGAAACCCATGCGTCGCGCCGACAGATTGATGCAGCTCATTCAGATTTTGCGTGATGGCACCTTGCACAAGGCGGCCACGCTTGCCGATGCGATGGATGTCTCTTTGCGCACAATCTATCGCGATATGGAGACGCTGGCGGCCTCCGGCGTCCCGATTGAGGGCGAGCGCGGTGTCGGGTATCGCGTAATCGCGGCGATTACCCTGCCGCCGTTGAACCTGACGATGACAGAGGTAGAGGCGTTGCATTTAGGGCTCTCTGCTGTTGGTCAAGGCAGTGATCCCGAACTCTCTGCCGCTGCAGCGGCACTTTCGGCCAAACTGGACGCGGTTTTGCCGGAGGATCGCAGTAGCGCGCCCGCCGGATACGGGTTTGCCATCTATCCCTTTGCCGATGCGGCGCGCAGCTTTCAGCATTTGCCGACGATCCGGCAGGCCATTCGCACCCGCCAGAAGCTGGAACTGAGGTTGCATGACCATGACAGGATCGTCCGCCCCCTCCAGCTGGATTACTGGGGTAGGCTTTGGACCTGTGTGGTGTGGTGCGAAACGAACAAGGACTTTGACGATATCCGGGTGGATGAGGTCACCACATTGCGTATCTTGCCCAGTCTGTTTGTGGATGAGCCTGGCAAATCCTTGTCGGATTTCAATGTGGGTCGGGCGCAAGCCAAACAGCAGGCGCCACCGTCGGCCTGAAATAGGCGATCATACGCCCTTCTGTTTCTGACACCCCGTCCCATGGGGCGACACCGTGCAGCAGGTGCCGATGTAGCAAGATTACTTCCCCCGGCGCTGCCCGGATCGGCACACGTTTGCATTTGGCAAAAACCTCGCGACGGGCCGCCTGATAAATATCAGTTATATCAATATCACCATAACTATGGGGCGCAACGCCCTGATAAACCTTGATGAACGCATCTCGTATGATCTGCTGGCTGCGCTCCCAGACGACAAGGGGGCTGGCCGCAACCGGGTTCAGCGGTAGGCCCAGAATGAACCCATGTGGTTCACGCAGATGCCGCCGCCGCTGAGGCCCTTCGGGAAGAAGCCCATCAACATGGGCAGCGTCGCGCAGGCGCCGATAGCGGTGCGCCTTTTCGCTTTCATCAGGGTCCTTGCCTGGGTAGCCGGGATAGATGACCGACAGCTGGGCGCGGTGCCACGCCTCTGGCGCATCGACATGGTTTTCCCATGCGCCAGTTAATGGGGTCTGATCGACGCTGCCATCGGGCCCATTTGGCAACGCATCGACGCCGACGCACCACGTCCCGCCATGCCGTCGTTCGACCGGGCCGCGCAGGACGTCCCGCGCGGACCTGCATGCCGCATCTGCCCATGCCACGGCAGCCGGTTCAGGGCCAAAAACATGGTACCCCTGCTGGGCAAACGTTGCCTTTATCGCCTGTGTTTCAGATGTCATGCAGCGCGTGCTGTGATCTGGCCTAGCGCCGCCTCGACAACCTCGACGCCCGCCCCCTCCGCATGTGCGTGCTCAGACAGATAGCGGCGCCAGTTGCGCGCGCCGGGACGTCCCTGAAACAGACCCAGCATGTGGCGGGTAACCTGATGCAGCCGTCCACCGGCGGACAGGTGCGCGTCGATATAGGGCAGCATAAGCCGCACAATATCCTCTGCGCTGTTGCTCCGGGGGTGGCCAAAGATACGGTCATCCGCGTCCAACAGAATGTCCGCCGGGCTATGATAGGCGGCGCGCCCGATCATCACCCCGTCCAGCCCCTTCCGCAGAAAATCAACCGCCATATCGAGGCTGGTGATCCCGCCGTTTACGGACAGGTGCAGATATGGAAACAACGCCTTCATCGCAAGCACAAGATCATAGTCCAGCGGCGGAATATCGCGGTTTTCCTTGGGCGATAGCCCCTGCAACCATGCCTTGCGCGCATGAATGGAAAACCGGTGAACCCCAGCAGTGCTGACTTGGGCGATGAAATCAGGCAGGATATCAGGCGGGTTTTGATCATCCACCCCAATCCGGCATTTTACGGTGACCGGGATGTCAACAGCATCCAACATGGTCGCGCAACACCGGGCGACATGGGCCGGGTCCTCCATCAACACGGCGCCGAAACTGCCCGATTGCACCCGGTCAGAAGGGCAACCGCAATTCAGGTTAACCTCCGCATAACCGAAATCGGCGGCGATACGTGCGGCCTGCGTCAACTGGGCAGGGTCAGACCCTCCGAGTTGTAGCGCCACAGGCTGTTCGCGCTGGTCAAACTGCAAAAGCCGATCACGGTCACCATGTAATACTGCGGGAGCCGTCACCATTTCGGTGTAAAGCAGACAATGCTGGCTCATCAAACGGTGCAGATAACGGCAATGCCGATCTGTCCAATCCATCATCGGGGCAATAGAAAGTTTAGCGTGTTGATTTAGTTTCATTTTTCTTTTGCATTCAGATTGTTGCGGGGTAAAGTTGCCACACTAGAATTCGCAGCGATATCCCCCGATTTGCCCCTTTTCGACGACTCAGCGCACACGATATGGCCACTATAGGCAACCTTCCCTCCGGTGGATACCGGATCCAGATCAGACGCAACGGCCGCTATGCCAGCGAGACCTTTCACCGTCGTGACGACGCCCCCAAATGGGCTCGTCAGACGGAAACACGTGTCGATCAGGGCCTGTCACCGCCGAAGTGAGTCGAGACTCTGGCCACATTGAAAAACGGTCTCGGCAAAGAGCAGATTGGGCGGCGAGTGGGAAAACCTCCGCAACGCGCTCTCGAGAGAGGAGATAGCTGTCAAAATGCAGCCCTTCTCCCGGATCGATGGCTCCGCCGAGCGGGCTTGGGCGTAGGACTGTTTGCAGGTCTTCTGGCCCGCGAAGGCGTCACCATTGATCCTACTGCGCGTGACCATCTCTGGTCGGCCCGGACAAAAGGTCCGCCCGAAACTGCTGAGCGACAATAAGCAGCAGACTAAGCTGGGCAGGTTCCGTCGTGTTGGTTCCCGCTGTCGGACATTCCCTCAGATGAGCACACCTACCTGCTGCGCCATGCTTGGGTTCGTTGCAGGATACCGCGAGACGCAATCAGATGGACAATGCGTGCTGCTGTGTTGGTATAAAAAATCATCATACCCATTGCAGCGGCTGGGGCGATATCGCCGGCATCATCCATGTTCAGTACCGCGATTGAGGCGAGCGATGTCTTCGGCGAATATAGAAAAACAACCGCAGAAACTGTCGTCATCGCATTGACGAAAAGGTATATTGAAATATCCATGATCGCGGGCATGCTGACCGGCACTGTTACCCGTCTGAAAAGCTTCAGGGTCGGCTGTTTCAAAGAGGCGGATACGGACTCGAACTCACGATCCATCTGTTGCAGCGCTGTTGTTGCCGTCAAATGGGACACGGTGTAAAAGTGCGTCACAGTCGAGACCACCAAAATGGCCATCGTTCCATAGATGAAATAGAACGGGTTGCTTGGGTTATTGAAGAAGAAGATGTAGGATAATCCCAGTACCATTCCCGGGATGGCCATCGGCAACATGGCGAACATCTGGAAGACCGTGCGCCCCGTCCTGAAGCCGTTTGACTTCTCCACCAGATAGGCACCAAAGAAGATCACGGCGGTACCTATCGCCGCTGTGAGAAGTCCAAGTTTGATCGAGTTTAGATACGATCCCCAGCCCCCCCCGTCCATGCGCTCGAACTGATAGTTGTTCAGGCTGAAGCTGAGGTCATACGGCCAGAACTTTACCAAAGCCGCAAACTGACAAACGCCCAGGATTCCAATGATGAAAGTGGCAACAAGGCTAGAGAAGCCGAACAGCGCCCAGTCAAGTTCGGCTTTCGGCGATGGCCTGTAAGGTACGGACCGGGCAGACAACAAGGCCACCTGCTTGCTTTGAACAAGCCTGTCGATGGCAAAGGCGACGATAGCTGGAAGGATGAGAATGACTGAAACGACCGCACCCATCTCAAAATTCTGCTGACCGATCACTTGTTTGTAGATGTCGACTGCAAGGACATTAAACTGTCCACCGATCACCTTTGGCAAACCAAAATCGGTGATCACAAGATTGAACACGACGAACGCTGCCGACACCAGCCCGTAACGTGCGCCCGGAATGGTCACGGTCCAGAAGGTCCGCCACGAACTGCCCCTTAGGACGACAGACGCTTCGTACAGCCGCGCATCCGAAATCGACAATGCGGTCGAGATGATCAGGAATGCGTGTGGAAAGGTAAAGAAGACCGACCCGATGATGATTCCGATCGGGCCGTAAATCGACGCGCCAAAAAGAAGCTCTTTCAGCATCCCCTGGTTGCCGAAAAGGTAGACCAGGGCAATACCGGGCAACAAGGATGGCACAAGAATGGGTGCCATAGCCACGAGGCGGAAGAAGCCCTTGAACCGCATGCACGAGCAATTGAGCGCATAGGCGAACCAGAAAGCTAGAAAGACAGTGATAATGGTACTGATCGTCGCAATCATCACCGAATTCTTGATAGAATTGGACAATGCCGGGGTCCCAAAGTAGGTTCGGAAGTTATCGATACCTCGGGCCTCTACCGGGCGCAGCTGTACGCGTCGGAACGTGTTACTGTCCAATTCAACCCAGTCCGTGGTGTCATTCAGGGTCGAGCCGACAAGGAACCGACCCGTGGCGCTTGTGTTGCGAATGCGATAGTTGACAGAGCTACGAAAGCTGAAGTCAGGAAAGAATTGAGTGACGCTCAGGCGGCCATCGGAGCCCGCGCTCAGATCGCTTTCAGTTAGCACGCTCAGGGTATTGTTCAGGTCAGCAAACGTAACAGGTTCATTGAAATTCGTCCCTGTTTCATCGCTGACCTGAATTTCGTAGCCAGCCAGATCGAATGTGTAAGTGGAAAAGGATTTGGACAGCATCGCATAGAGCGGAAAGATCATTGTGATCAGCAGATAAAGACCAATGACGATCATGCTGCCGCGCATGATGATATCATCGCGGGAGAGCTTTCGGCGAATTGGCTTACCACTTACGGTGCTCGGAAACGTCGCATCGCTCATGTGTTTTGCTCCGGCCGGGCAAAGGCCATTAAGCGGCTCGCAGGCAGTTCGATCAGCATGTTCGCGCCTTCCGACAGCTCTAGCCGTCGTACAGCATTGATTGAAAAGTCGGCGATCAAATCGGCATCTCCGAGAATTTCATGTTTCAACCTGCACCGCCAGAACGAACCTAAAAATTCCATCTCGCCGACCAGCACTTCGATAGCATTGGATTCGGTCTCGACCACGTCGTCCTGACCAAGTGAATGCGCGCTATCCCCATGGGGGATGATGTCATTGGGTCGGATTGCGGCGATAATTTCGTCCCCCTCGTTGAACTGATGCGGTGCACATTCCATAAGGCCGCCGCCAAGCCGGACTTGATTTTTGGATCCAGCCCTAGTGGGAATCTGGTTCATCTCTCCGATGAAATCAGCCACAAAAAGAGAGCTCGGCTCTCGGTAGATTTGCGTAGGGGTGCCCACCTGCTCGATAACGCCGTGGTTCATCACCACGATCCGATCAGCCATCGCAAGGGCCTCTTCCTGGTCATGTGTCACCATCACCGTTGTCACATCGAGTTTGCGTTGCAGTTCTTTGATTTCGTGGCGCAGATGCACGCGTACCTTGGCATCAAGGGCCGAAAGCGGTTCGTCCAACAGCAACAAGCCCGGGTTTGTCGCAATCGCTCGGGCCAACGCAATGCGTTGTTGCTGACCTCCGGACAATTGCGCCGGATACTTCTTGCCCTGGTCGGGCAGCCCTACCAAGGCCAACAGCTCAGCGACACGTGCAGAAATTTCACCCTTGGAGCGGCCAGTGTTTTCGAGCCCATAGGCAATGTTTTTTTCGATGCTCAGATTTGGGAACAATGCATACGACTGGAAGACGATCCCAAAGTCTCGCGCGGAAGGGGGAAGATTAGAAACTTCGTTGCCATCCTGAAGGATGGTTCCACTTGACTGTAGATCCAACCCGGCAATCGCACGCAACAACGTTGTCTTTCCGCACCCCGACGGCCCAAGAAAACAAACCAATTCACCTTCGCCGATCTCTAGTGAGATGTCTTCAAGTGCCAGGAACTTGCCAAAATACTTCCAGAGATTCTCAATCTTGAGATACGTGTTTTCGACGTTTTTTATCACGTTATTCACCCTTCCCCAGCTCATGAAAGAGCTAGGTTTGCCGATCGGCGTTGCCTGTGTGTCTTGAAAACGTATGATGGCCAGAATGCTATTTGTTTAGCATCCTGGCCATCATATGTATCATTTCGGGTCGGACTTGCCGTCGTATCGGCTCGACCATTCCGCAAGGATTGCCGCGCGATTGTTGGCTGCGAATTCGAAGTCGTTGTCAATCATCGCGCTAAGCAGGTTTTCGGGGAAGTGCTCTACCGGTTGCGCTACGCCTGGGTAGGCAACGACTGCGTAGCCCACATTGTACATTTCGTTGGCTTCGCGTGTAACGGAGAAATCAACCAATGATTGCGCCGCTTCAAGTGCGTCCGTACCGGCGACGATTGCGGTTGCTTCCATGTCCCAACCAACCCCTTCTGATGGCACGATAATATCCAAGGGCGCGCCGTCGGCTTTTGACTTGGCACCGCGGAAGGCAAAGGACACACCGATTGGAATCTCTCCTGCCGCAGCCAGCTTGCATGGGGCCGATCCGGAATGCGTGTAGCGAGCGATGTTTTGATGAAGGGCATCCATGTATTCCCAACCGCCGTCTTCACCGAAGATCTGCAACCAGCTTGAAACGTCCAGAAAGCCAGTACCCGAAGATGCCGGGTTTGGCATGATAACATGGCCGCGATATTGCTCATCAGTAAGGTCTTGCCACGATGTTGGTGCCTCGAGACCCAATTTTTCTGCCTCGACAGTGTTAAAGCATACCGACGCAACCCATGCGTCCATACCGACCCAAGCGGGTGGGTTGTCACCATCAACAAACTTCCTGTCCAGGTTTTCGACACCGGATGGTGCATATGGCTCCAGCATCCCCTCTGACTTCAAAAGCAGGAGGGATGTAGCGGCTAGCCCCCAGATGGCATCCGCTTGGGGGTTGTCCCTCTCTGCAAGAAGTTTTGCGGTAATTACGCCAGTTGAGTCTCGTACCCAGTTGATCGTTATGTCCGGATGCGTTTCGTTGAATTTCGCGGCGTAGCGCGCCAGGTCCTCGGCCTCAACGGCTGTATAGACGGTAAGTTCTGTTTCGGCGAATGCGGCGCTCGACATCAACGCCGCCAGTGCAGCACCGACGAGTGCTGCCCTTTTAAGAGTTGCCATTGCTATCTCCCTTGCTGTGTTCTTTTCACATTGTTCCCTGTGATCTTAACAGTCTCGCAAATATTTCTAACAAACCAAATTGATAATTCTTGTGATATCATAGGATTTGGTAATGAAGTCGCGTCAAATCTTGCGCGGCCGAAAGCTCATGCAATGCATATCATTACATGACGGAAATGAGCCTGGCGTTGCCAGGATCGGCAAGCAATTCGCGGTTACAATATCCATCATACTACATGTCAGCGGGCGTCATGCACGCACGCGCTTCGCCGTTGGGTCGTAAGGCGTTTTCAGATGGGCCCTCGCAGCAGTACGACTGCCGGCGTTGTCAATTTCAAATACCTGACCGTCGATGAACGACGCGTTAATCTTGGCGTCAGCATGTATGTCACACAGTGCAACGGCCGCCCCCAGTGAGTGACCATACCCAGCCGACCGAACTTCGCCAATCTCTATGCCGTTGTGCAGAACAGCCTCGCCCCCCCATAACTGTTGCTCTGGGTCCTTCAGAACCAACTGAATAATGCGTCGGTTCATGTGGTTCGGGTCCGCCTTTGCCGCGACCAGCGCCTCCTTCCCAACAAAACCGCTTGGTTTATCAAAATCGACCGCAAAGCTTAAGCCCGCTTGCATCGGCGTGATGTCCGGTGTCAATTCCCGGCCCCAGGCCCGAAAGCCCTTTTCGATCCGCAAACCGTCCAAAGCATAATACCCCGCGTCGCGGATACCATGGGATGCGCCAACCTCCATCAGCTGATCATAGACACCAACGGTGAACTCAGTTGGTACCAACAACTCCCAGCCCAACTCTCCAACATAAGTCATGCGGTTTGCGATGACGGTGGCATAGCCAAGATCAATGTTTTGAAAGGTGCCAAACGGGAAGCCTTCGTTGGACAGGTCGGATTTGGTGACAGCCTTCAACACATCCCGCGCCTTTGGTCCCATCAGGGCCAAAACCGACCAGGACGACGTGACATCCGTCAAATAGACATGCGCGGCCTCGTCGAAGTTCTTGGTTATCCAATCGGCATCCCGTACGGCCTGCGCTGATCCGGTGATGAGCAGGAATTCGTTGTCCTTCAGGCGCATCACCGTCAGGTCGCTTTCGTATCCGCCGCGATTGTTCAGAAATCCCGTATAAACCGTCCGACCCGTTGGAACATCAACATTAGCGGTGCAGATGCGGTTCAGTTCAACACAAGCGTCCCGCCCTTGCACCAGCAGTTTGGCAAAGGAGGTCTGGTCAAACAGCGCAACACTTTCTCGGACCGCCTTGTGTTCATCTGCTACCGCATCGTGCCAGTTCTGTCGCCCAAAGCTGTAGACTGTTTCCGGGGTTGTGCCTTCTGGCGCGAACCAGTTGGCGCGCTCCCACCCCATCTTGGACCCAAAAACCGCACCTTTGGCCTGCAAACGGTCATAGAGTGGCGAGCGGCGGAACGGCCGTGCTGTATCCAATTCCCGATTGGGCCATGGCATCGCATAATGCAGTCCCAGCGTTTCCTTGACCCGGTCATGCAGCCACGTCGGATTGTTATTGAATTGGGCAAAGCGACGGATATCCACCGCAAACAAATCTGACGTAGCCTCGCCTGCGACAATCCACTCCGCCAACGCACGCCCTGCCCCACCGGCGCTGGCAATGCCCATTGAATTGAAACCGGCACCGACGAAAAAGTTCCTTAGCTCCGGCGCCTCACCCAGCAGATAGTTGTTGTCGGGGGTAAAGCTCTCCGGGCCGTTGTAGAATTTGCGCACGCCAACCTGTTCCATCTTTGGAACGCGGATCAATGCGTTTTCCAAAAGGATCTCGAACTGTTCCCAGTCATCAGGCAAAAGAGAAAATTCAAACTTGTCTGGAATACCATCCATTCCCCAAGGCTTGGCCTGGGGTTCGAACCCACCCATCACAAGCCCACCGGTTTCTTCCTTGAAATAGATGTAGCCGTCAGGATCACGCAGGACCGGCAGGTCCGCGTTCACACCAGGCATGGTTTCGGTGACAATGTACATGTGCTCTGCCGAATGCAGCGGCACGTTCACGTCGCACATCTGGCCAATCGCGCGCGCCCATTGACCTGCGCAATTGACGACAACTTCGGCCTCGATCTTGCCCTGATCGGTGACCACACCAGTCACGCGGCCATCTTGAGTGGTGACGTCGATGACCTTGACACCTTCTATGATCCGCGCGCCCTTGTTGCGTGCGCCCTTTGCCAACGACTGTGTCAGATCGGTCGGGTTGGCCTTTCCGTCGCCTGGCATCCACAAACCGCCCTTGAGGTCACCCGTCTGCATGACCGGCCATTTCTCGCCCGCTTGTTGTGGCGTTAGAACGTCCACTTCGACACCCTGAGCGCGGGCTGCGGCCGCCGTCCGCAAAAGCACCGTCATGCGGTCATCGGTGCGGGCGACGGTAACCGACCCGCATTGCATCCAACCGGTCGCGAGGCCCGTTTCGGCCTCTAGGTCGGCATAAAGCTGTGTGGAGTACCGGATGAGGTTCGTCATCGACGGTTGACTGCGTAGCTGCCCAACCAAGCCCGCCGCATGCCATGTGGTGCCGCAGCTTAACTGGCCCTGTTCCAGCAGTACGACATCCGTATGCCCCATCTGGGCGAGATGATAGGCAACAGAACAGCCAACGATGCCGCCACCAACAATGACATATTGGGCGTGTTGCGGAAAACTCTGATCAGCCATGACGAGGATGCTCCAGTATCTAAAAACTTGGCATTATCTTGCATTATTTTGCAAAACTTTGCAAATTATTTAGACGATGTCAGCGACGATATACTGGATCTTTTGCGTGTGCAGCGCGCTGTGCAGTTCGTCCGGTGGGTCCTGATCAAAAACAAAGCACAAGCCGTCGGCCGGGATTGTCAGAGAAAACTGACCTACCACACCAAATTTTTCATGATCAGCAATGACATACCGGGTTTGCCCACAGAGTGACATCTGCGCTCGTAGACGCATGCCTTCGTCGCTAAAATCTGTCAGTAAGGCGCGCGCCGACAGGCCGCCAGCACTGATCACCGAAACATCGACGTGGTGCTGGGTAACCTGCGCCAGCGCCTCGGACCCAAACGTCGCCATCTCTTCAGTGTCGATTCGGCCGCCGACCATAACAAGGTTTTCGCAGGCCGGTGCAATGATGCTTGCGACTTCCAGATCATTGGTAAAGACGCGCAGGCCGCTGTGGCCCGCAAGCGCATGGGCCAGCGCACGTGTCGATGACCCGTTGTCAAGATAGACAGACGCACCCGTCGGAATGCGTGCCGCTATCGCGCGGGCAATACGTGCCTTGCCTTCCGCATTGATCTGCGACCGGCTGGCCATCGGAACCTCTTGCGTGCGAATGCGCGTCGCCCCGCCACGTACCTGTTGCAACTTGGCCGTCTGGGCGAGGTAATCGATGTCCTTGCGGATCGTCTCGCGCGAAACCCCAATTTTCTGCGTCAGGGCGCGGATCGAAACAGTGGTCTCCTTGTCCAATTGCGCGAGGATTAGTGCGTGCCGTTGCGGTGCGAGCATAATGCGTCCTAAATCTACGTCCCGGGGCGATGATTACGATAACCGGCGCTTTTCATTGCGTCCTTTTCCGGTGTGAGCTGTATCATTTTCGTGGCCTGCCGGTGACACGTGCTGCGCAGATAATCCGTTACCAACTGCTCGCATGCAAGCACTGACTATTGCGACCATAAGCTACGCCTACCGGCCCATAGCATTTATGAATTTGACACGCGCGCGCTGTCGCACCCTACTGGCCTCAACCCACACTGAGAGAGACAACCACAGTGCCTTCATCATTCGTTCCAACAGCCGTCGCGCTTGCCGAGATGGCAGCCAAGACAGCGCTTCGTCATTTCAGGGCAAACCCCGAAATTGAGATCAAGAGCGACGACAGCCCTGTCACCGTTGTCGACAAGCAGATCGAGCGTGACGTGCGCGTATCGCTTGCCGAACGGTTTCCTACACATGCCATTTTGGGCGAAGAGTTCGGCACGGGCGATCTGACCGCAGATCATGTCTGGGTCGTTGATCCGATCGACGGGACCCGTTCCTTTATCGGCGGTCATCCCCTTTTTGGATTTCTTTTGGCGCATATGACACAAGGCGTGCCCACACTTGGACTGATCTCGATGCCAGCACTGGACGAGATCTATATGGGCACCTTAGAAACCGGCGCGACCCTGAACGGGACGCCCGTTCACGTGTCAGACAAAACACGACTGTCGGATGCGATAATATCCATCAATGAAGGTGAAAAGCTGCTGGAACATGCGCCGGAGGTTCTGAATCGGCTGGTTCGTGCGGGTCATACCAGACGGTTTGGGTATGATTGTTATCCCTACGCACTCTTAGCTGCGGGCCACATTGATGCCGTTGTCGATTATGACTTGAAGCCCTTCGACTTCCTGCCGCTCATGGGCGTCATTGCAGCCGCTGGCGGCGTCATCACCGATTGGGAGGGCGGATCGCTGAACTATGGTTCTGATGGTCACGTTGTTGCAGCGGCGACGCCGGAACTACATGCAGATCTTCTTGCTCATATGAATGGTACGGTTGCAGGACAATAGACACCATTCCAAATCGGGGCCATCGCTTAACGTTGCCTGACTTCAAGGTCGTTGTAGTTCTGTTCAATCAGGCGGGTTTCAAGCAACTGGCCTTCGCGGTGTAGTAAGGGATAGGCCGCCGACGACATATGGCTGTTGAAGTCCCGGATACCACCGGCGGTTTCTAGATGGATGTCGCTTGAGTCAAAACTGATCTGCACACCGTCGCTCAACCGCTTGAGGTGCCGCTTGCGGCTCTTGCGTTCCAGCCGTGCCATCTCTTGCTTTTCCTCGAGCAACAGCCGGGCGCTTTCTAGATCATCGGAGACCAGCAAGTTGGAGACCAACACGATATTAGCCATCACATGACTGTGCATCTTGCGGATTTCAGCAGCGCCATTTTCAGAAAACCGCACGCCCTTCTCGGACTTTTCCTTGGCAAGCGGGATCAGTCGTTTCACTACGATATCGCCTGCGGCTTCAACAGCGATAGCGTATTCGGTCAACTCGCGCACGGTTTTGGCCTCAGCCTTGCTTAGCGCATTGCCTTGCAGAGCCGCTGCATAGCGACGCACTTCATCAAAGGCATTATTCACATGCATGTCTCGGGCAATGAGGCTCCGGGCCGTTTCGCCGTCATATTTCGTGTAAAGATCCATGACCGGCATCATCATCGTTTCAACGAGTTGGACCATCCGAAGGACTTCGCGCCGCAAATTGGCCAGTGCCAGGTGCGGTTTGTCAAGCACTGCATCATCCAGCACGCTGCGATAGAGCGGAGAATGTGCCTCCAGACTTGGCGGATCGTCCGGTAACATCATCTTAAATGGCACCTCCAGCCTGTAAGAAAGCACGATCATCGAAAGAACAAGAGAGTTGAACAGGATATGCACGTTGATCAGCGTTTGGGCCGACCCCAGCGACCCCACATAAGGCAGGATGTCTGTCTTGTTCAAAACCAGCAGCACCACGACAGCGCTGCTGCCACGAACGACTAGGTTTGCACAAGGCACGCGGCGGGCTTGGTTTTCCATGTATCTAGTCAACCATACTGGGATCAACGCGCTGCCTAAGTTAGCCCCAAGCACGAGCGAGACGCCAGCGACAACGGGGATCGCCTGGATCGAGACCATCGTCACACACATTAAGATGACTGCAACGCTTGAATGCATCGCAAATGCGAGGCCGCAACCGACAATGAACGCCGTTACAAAGTCGCGTGCGAGGTACTCGGCAATGGCTGGCAGAAATGTGCTTTCACGGATCGGATCCATGGTTTCGCGCAAGAACCGCAGTGAGATCAGGATAAAGGCGATACCTAGTATGATGCGCCCGGCTTGACGAAACGCCCGACGTTCGGATTTGACAAAAAGTCCGCCACCAAGTGCCAGAAGAACCGGTACCAGCCAACTCAAATCGAAGGAAAACACCTGGATGAGGAGCGCAGACCCCAAGTCGGCACCCAAAACAACAGCCAACCCTGCACCAAAAGAAATCGCCCCTGCACTTGAGAAGCCTGAAACCAGCAGTGCGACCGCAGCAGAGCTCTGTAAGATGATCGCCAAAACCAGTCCAACCATAGCCGCGCTGACACGATTGCGACTGGCAGTAACAGCCTGCTTGAAGGATGGGCCGAAAGCGCGTTCAATTCCCGTCCGCACCATGCGCACGGCATAAAGCAGCAGCATGGTTGCCCCAGCGAGTTCAACAAGAAACGACAGAACCAGCATCTTCAGCCTTTCGCACCAGAAATGATGGAGATGCCCGCCGCCACGATCAGAGCAGCAAGAACCCGCTCACGCCGAGGACCTTCAGAAAACCACAGCACCCCAATCAAGGCTGCAAAAATGACGGAGGTTTCGCGCAGTGCGGAGACAATGCCTAATGGAGCGTTGGTTTTGGCCAGAAGGACAAGCCCATAGGCCGCTGAGGAAACGAGCCCCCCGGCAAAGCCGATCCCGACAGCGCGCGCAGACATCGCCCGCAACCGTTGCCATCTCGTCCCGAAGACAAACAGCACCACAAATACTTCCGCCACGAAAATCCAGCCGATATATCCGCCCGGATTGCCAGACACCCGCACTCCAATACCGTCAACGATGGAGTAGCTCGAAATCACAACAGAGACCCCAACCGCCGCAATCAATCCTGTCCTGGCGACCTCGTTAGAGAAACCCGGCCTTGCTAGCATTAGAATGCCACCTGACACGGCAAGTATGCCAATCCATGCCATCGGCGGCAGGTATTCATCTGCCCAGATCATTGCCCCCACCGAGATCAGGATCGGGGCGAGCCCACGCGCGACTGGATAGACAACGCTTAGATCACCTGCGCGATAGGCGACGTTCAACAAGATGTAGTACCCCCAATGGATCACCGTCGTAGCAATCACGTAGGGAAAGGCGGCGGGATCTGGTGCACCATAGTACAACGCAAGACCCAAGCCAGGTACAACATGTCCAAGGGCCACGAGTCCCAGCACCAACGCCCTGTCCCCAGCCCCTTTGACGATTGCATTCCAAAAAGCGTGTAAAAAAGCGGCAAAGAGAACGATCAAGAACGTCTCGATGCTCATCAGGTTGTTCCTTTTTCATTGGACTTTGCATCTGACAATGCAGCTGCATGGAAAATGCAGGGCCCGAAGGCCCCGCAGGTCAGGGAGAAACCCAGCTTACTCCGGCCAAGGAAGCGAATACGTTTTGACATTGGTGAAGAACTTCATCGCTTCGATGACACCCTCCTTCACACCGTTCCCACTGTCCTTGATGCCGCCGAAAGGCGACATTTCAATTCGATATCCAGGCTGCTCCCAGATATTGCAGGTGCCAACATCCAACCCATTAATGTAAGCTATGGCCCTGTTGAGGTCGTTGGTGCAGACCCCAGAACTGAGACCGAAATCGGTCGAGTTGGAAATGGTCATTACTTCGTCGTCGCTGTCGGGGACACGCACGATGGGGATGATCGGACCAAAGGTTTCCTCCATCACCAGTTCGCTGTCGTGGGGAACATGATCGACCACAATCGGCGGCAAAAGCGCACCGCGCCGTTCTGGATGATAGAGGATTTTTGCTCCTTCTTCTTCCGCCTGCAAAACCCGATTCTCGAACAGTTCGGCGGCCTGCGAATGGATCACGCAGCCCAGTTCCGTTTCCGGGTCTTGTGGGTCACCGAATTTGATCCTCTTGGCCTTTTCCAGCACCAGAGGTACAAACCGGTCCGCGACACTTTCCTGAACCAAAATGCGTTTGATCGCCGTACAGCGTTGGCCGGAATTCCCGGTTGCCCCCGCAACAGCAATCGTCGCAGCCTTATCGAGATCGGCGTCATTGAGATCGTTGCAGATGATCAGTGGATCATTGCCGCCCAATTCCAGCGCCTGACGTTTATAGCCAGCCTTCGCGGCGATTATCTTTCCAACCGGGACACCGCCCGTGAAGGTGATGATGTCGATGTTCTCATTGGTGATCATTTCATCACCAATGTCTTTCGGCATGCCGGTCACAACCTGGAACATCTCTTTGGGCAAACCAGCCTCATAAAGAATGTCCGCAAGGGCAAGGCACGTCAGAGGGGTCAATTCGGTCGGTTTGCACACCATGCAATTGTTAGTGGCAATGGACGGCGCAATCTTATGGCTCACCATGTTAAGAGGGTGGTTGAACGGCGTAATCGCCGATATCGTGCGCACCGGTTCCCGCTTTGTAAATATCTTGCGCGCTTTCCCGTTATGCGTCAGATCGCAGGAGAAAATCTCACCATCGTCTTTCATCGCCTCAGCGGCGGCAAATTGGTATACGTCCTGAGCGCGCTTCGTCTCGTAGATCGCGTGCTGATGACAGATGCCCAGTTCGAGTGTCAGCCATTTTGCCAAAAAATCTCGTTTTTCGCCAATCAACTCACCTGCACGTTGCAGGATTTGGCTGCGTTCAAAACGACTGAGTGTCGGCGTGTAGTTGGCCGCGATTTCAAAAGCCTTGCGGGCATGTTCCGCAGTACCTGCAGGAACAGTGCCCACGACCTCTTCAGTGTACGGGTACAGCACCTCGACCACGTTGTCGGTAAAGATGACTTCGCCCCCGATGCGCATGCCTTCGTTGCGAATATCTGTTCTTGCAATCTTATTCATGCGGTAACCTTTTCCAATGCTGCGGCCTTGGTGGCGTAAAAGAATGCGTCGAAGTTCCGCAGTGTCGGAGCCGACGGCAGATCAAGAACGCGGTTGCAGATGAAGGGTACTTCTTGTTCCGTAAGACCGCCATGACTGCGCAGCGGTTCGTTCAAGGCATCCAAGTCGTGGCGATGCTCTGATGTGCCGATCGTCATGTTCTCGGTCGAGATCATCACAATGTCGCCAATCCGGTCTGCTGGAAGTTCAAATCGTTCGACAGCTTCTTCCTTGCTGACGACCTCCAGCATCTCCGGCTTGGCCGAAAGTCTTGCGATGATGTCCGCACGGTCGGCGTCGTCGGGCAGATAGGCCGTTGCAAAGGCACCCAATGCTCCATGGTGCACCACATAGGGGTCCGTGATTGGCAGGATCACACGCGCCGCAGCTTTGCCGAGCCACTCGTCCAGCAAATCCTGTACGTAGATGACGAGCGGATCACCATTTTCGTCATGCTTGGGCTTCATGCCGTGATCTGCGGTGACGACGATGGCCGCGCCCAAGGCATCCAGCTGAGCAAGATATTTGTCGAACATCGCGTAGAATGCCTTCGCCTCGGCCTGGTCCGGCGCATATTTGTGCTGCACGTAGTCCGTTGTTGTCAAATACATCACATCAGGGTTCCATTCCTGCAGCAGTTTAACACCTGCCGCAAAAACGAATTCAGACAATTCCGCCGAATAGACGTCGGGCTGAGCCATGCCCAACCATCCACTGGCTTCGGCTTGCCCGTGTTCGGCTTGGGTCGAGGCGTCGGATTTTTCAGCCGAAAAGCACTTTGCGCGATCCTCGTCAAATTTTAGACCAGCACCCAATAGTGCACGCAATTTGTCTTTTGCGGTGACGATCGCGACCCTCGCGCCCGCCTCGTAGAACTTTGAGAAAACAGTCGGCGCACGCAAGAAGCGCACATCATTCATCATAACCTCTTCGCCGGTATCCGGATCGTACAAGTAGTTGCCGCAAATCCCGTGCACTTTCGGTGGACGGCCCGTAGCGATGGAAAGGTTATTGGGGTTGGTGAATGAAGGTATGACCGAATGCGCCAAGCGGTCGGTCCCCGTGTCCTTCATCCGTTTGAGCGTCGGCATCAGCCCATCTGCAATCGCCTTGTCGAGATATTCAGGCTCACAACCATCCAGGCAAATCGCAATGGCACAAGTGATGGGGGTGGCGTAGGTTCGGTTGTTCGCAATAACCGGAGAAGTGATAGGCATATTGGGATCCTTGTATGTGCTATGCAGCCAGTATCTTGCGTTCATCCAGCGCGGCCTGCGGCGGCGCAGCGGATGCGACGTTCATTTCATCAAGTGTTTCTCGTGCGGCTTCGACAACCCGGCGCATTGTGTGCTCGTCCATCTGGCCAACGCACCCAACCCGGAAGCTGTCCACGACAGTCAGTTTGCCGGGATAGATGATGAACCCCTTTGACTTCATCAGCTCATAGAATTGAGTGAACTCAAAGTTGGGATCAGCCGGACAAAAGAATGTCACGATAATGGGGCTAAGCCAACGCTCCGCCAACAGTGTCTCAAAGCCCAGCTTGCGCATACCGGCCACCATGACGTCTCGATTGCGCGTATACCGCGCGCCACGCCCCGCCACAGCGCCTTCTGCTGTGTGACCCTCCAGCGCCTTCAGGAACGCCGCAACCACGTGTGTTGGAGGTGTGAAGCGCCACTGCCCCGTCTCCTCCATCGTCACCCATTGCGCATGAACGTCCAACGACAAGGAATGGCTGTTGCCCTCTGCCGCCGCGAGTTCATCCTTGCGCGCAATGACAAAGCCAAACCCCGGCACACCCTCGATGCATTTGTTTGCCGAGCTGACCATCGCTGCGTATTTGACGCGAGACACATCCAGCGGCACCGCGCCAAATGCGGACATGCTGTCGATCAGAACTTTGCAACCCGCTGCATGAGCCGCATCGGCCAGTTCTTCAACGGGGTTGAGAATCCCCGAGCTCGTTTCACAATGAATTATCAGCACATGGGTGATAGCGGAATCCTGGGCAAGTATTTCAGCGACCTCGTCACCGCGCGGGGGCATGTAATCGCCTTTGTTAACTAGGTGAAACTCCCGTCCAAGGTATTCCATCGTCCTCGCCGCCCGCAGCCCATATGCACCGTTCGCCATCACTAGTACCTTGCCATCTGCAGGCACGAACGAGCCAAGCATGGCCTCGACACAGTAAGAACCTGAGCCCTGAATCGGAACGCAATCATAGTCCGCTCGGCCGTCACCCAACAATGCGAGAAGCTGGTCCCGCATCTTTCGGGTCATCGCCCGGAAGTCATCGTCCCAGCTACCCCAGTCTCGCAACATGGCCTCTTTGACTTCATAGGATGTTGTCAACGGCCCGGGCGTCAAAAGATAGGGCTCTCCCAGTCTTGGCGCTTCGATTATCGATGTGTCGCAGGGCATTGCAGCCTCCTAGCACTGGTATTCCATAGTGAAGTTTTTAGGCACCATTGTGCTATTTACAAAATTGCAAATTTCAATGATATGAAAGGTACAGCTTATGGGTTGGAATCTTACAGCCCGCGAGCCAATACACTGGAGGGTTTCCGTTGAACTTCAGCCAGATCCGGGCCTTTCATTATGTCGCCCTCACGGGGGGGTTTTCGCGCGCGGCTGAAACGCTCTCGCTCACCCAACCTGCCGTTTCAGAGCAAGTGCGCAGACTGGAAAGCGATCATGATGTCCTGCTGTTCAACAGAGAACGCAAGCAGATCACGTTGACGCCCATGGCCGAGCAGTTGTTGCTGGCAACCAAACAGTTGTTTGAAATTGAAGAGAGGATCGACGACCTTTTGTCCGAGAACCGCTCTGCGCTTCAGGGGCAACTACGCATCATGGTCGATAGCGCGTTTCACCTTTCTGATCGATTGGTTCGGTTCCGAGCAAAGTTTCCACATGTCTCCATATCCGTTCAAACCGGGAACAGCGAAGATGTATTGGCCAAACTGAGAAGCTATGATGTCGAAATTGGTGTAGTGGGGTCACAGAAACCCGGCTCTGACATGGAAATCCAAAGCCTTGGCAAGTCGCAGATCATGGCTGTTGCGTCAAAGTCATTCATCAAGGATCGCATTGATCGATTGGCGTTTGAGGACTTGCAGGGCTACCCTCTGGTATTCCGGGAAAAGGGTTCCAAGACCCGCCAGAAATTGGAAAAGGAGGCGGCAGCGTCCGACATCACCTTCACCCCTGCTGTCGTGGCAGAAGGCCGCGAAGCAATGTTAGAGATCGTTGCGTCAGGGATGGGCATCGGCTTCGTGTCCGAAGCCGAATTTGGAAATGATCCGAGATTGGTACGGTTCCCCTTGGAAGGAATGAACCTCTCGATGTCAGAGAGTTTGGTGTACCTCAAGCAACGCGGCGATTTGCGAATTATCAAGTCGTTCTTGAGTTCCTAGTATTTCCGTCGGTCTTCTAGAGGCGGCCAAATGCGGAAGCATCAAACTGATTTTGTCAAAAATTTCAATGCGGTGCCCTACAGGGAAGCGTAGGAAGCCAGTGAGATCTTGCCCATGGCGTCGTTCAAAGGTGCTCAGTTTTTGCATGACGTCATCCTGAACGGCGTCTTCTTCTATGTCAGCTATGCTGTGTCGTATCGTGATCTTGAGGAGATCCTGCTGAACCCTCGAATCGCCAACGGTTTGATGGGCGCTGCGAGAGACGAATGACCACATCAGGTTGCAGGGTTGGAAGATACGCCGAGTAAGCAAAGCCTGACTAGACGAGGCTCTTTGCCTCCCAAATATCCGTCATATAGCCGCTGATCGTCCTATCGGAGGAGAAGAAGCCGGTTCCTGCAATGTTACGCAGGGCAAGTCGGTTCCATGCATCGGCATCAGCAAAATGAGTATCAACCCTAACCTGCGCCGCCATGTAGCTATCGAAATCGGATGCCACCAGAAAAGGATCATGGTTCCAGGTATTGTGCACTAAATTATTGTAACGGCCTGTTTCTTCGGGGCTAAACTGCCCTTCAACAATCATTTGCAGAATGTCCTGTAAGGGTTGGCTGGCCTGTATGGCCGCGCGCGCGTGGTCTGGCACCAGATAACGTTCCCGCACCTCATCCGCGGTCATACCAAACAGGAAAAAATTATCGGCCCCCACTTCTTGCCGGATTTCGACATTTGCGCCATCCAGCGTGCCAATGGTCAGGGCACCGTTCATCGTGAATTTCATGTTCCCGGTGCCAGACGCCTCTTTCCCAGCCGTCGAAATCTGCTCTGACAAGTCGGTGGCCGGGATCAGCCGCTCTGCCATTGATACGTTGTAGTTTGGCGGGTAGAGCACCTTGAGCCTGTTGCCAACAACCGGATCATTATTGACGGTGCGCGCGACATCGTTGATCAGGTGAATGATCTCTTTCGCGGCAAAGTACCCCGGGGCGGCCTTGCCCCCAAAAATCTTAACACGCGGCGTCCAGTCAGCGTTTGGGTTTTCGCGGATGGCCGACCAGCGGGCGATGGTTTCAAACAAATTCAGCAGTTGCCGCTTATATTCATGCATGCGCTTGATCTGCACGTCGAACATCGCGTCCGGGTTCAATGCAATGCCCAAGTGGCGCGATGCCCAGTTGGACAATGCCACCTTGTTATTCCGTTTAGCCTGTCCAATCGCAGCACGTACGGCTAGGTCATCCTCATGCTCTATTAACGCCCCGATGCGTCCAAGGTCATTTTCCCAGCCTGCGCCAATCGTATCTGTCAGCACCTGCGACAGGGCCGGGTTTGACAAGCGCAACCACCGGCGCGGTGTGACCCCATTGGTCTGGTTCAATATCCGTTTCGGATAAAGCGCATTGAGTCCGGCAAAGACGGTCTCTTTCATCAATTGCGTATGCAGGGCCGAGACCCCGTTCACATGAGCGGCCATGACAAAGGCAAGTGTGCCCATATGGACCTGATCCTGCTTTACAATGGTCAGTTCATCGCCGCATTGCGTTTCTGTCTGATGTTCGCTGTCGATCCGTTCGATGATCTGCATATGGCGCGGCAAGACGCGGCCCATCAGCCAGGTGGACCATGTTTCCAGCGCCTCGGGCAAAAGCGTGTGATTGGTGTAGTTCAAACACCCCAATGCGATGCGCTTGGCCGCCCCCCATGCTAGTCCATGTTCATCCACCAACAGCCTAATAAGCTCCGGCCCCGCGAGTGCGGGATGGGTGTCGTTCATTTGGATCGCGACCTTGTCAGGAAGAAGCGCGAGGTCATCATATTCACTCAGGAAACGGCGCAGGATGTCCTGCAACGCAGCCGAGGTCAAAAAGAACTCCTGCTTAAGGCGCAATTCCTTGCCGCTATCGGTCGTGTCCTCGGGGTAGAGTACGCGTGACAATGTCCGCGCCAATGCCTCAGGCGCGGCGGCGGCTGTGTAATCACCCGAATTGAACTGCTCCAGATCGAAAAGCTCGGTCGGATGCGCGCCCCACAGGCGCAACGTATTGGCCCATTTACCCTGCCAACCAACAACCGGCATGTCATAGGCGCGGGCATAGACCGTTTCGGATGGATGCCACTGGGATCGTCCGTCAACGACGCTGACATGTCCTTTGAAAGGGATCGTATATCGTGCCTCGGGTCGTTCAAATTCCCATGGATGCGGCTGGGTCAGCCAGTCTTCGGGATGTTCGACCTGCCGCCCGCCTTCGAATTTTTGGCGAAACAGCCCGTGTTCGTAACGGATCCCATATCCATAGGCCGGGCAGGCCAGCGTTGACATGCTTTCAAGAAAGCAGGCGGCCAACCGGCCCAGGCCGCCGTTTCCAAGGGCCGCATCGGGCTCGTCCTCGATCACATCCGCTAACGCAATGCCTTCGCCTTCCAAAACCAACTGCACAGTTTCGAAAAGCCCAAGATTCATCATCGCATCTCCCAGAATACGACCGATCAGAAACTCCAATGAAAGGTAATAGACCCGTTTACCTTGTGCTTCGTAGGTTTTGCGCGTGGCAGCAAACCAAGGCTCTATGATGATGTCGCGCACGCTATAGCTGACGGCCATGCGCCAATCATAAAGGCTGGCATGTGGCTTATCCTTACCCAGCGTATAAGTCAGGTGTTGCAGGATACGTGCGCGCATCGCATCGGCTGACAAATCACTCATCACATTCATCGTCATAAACCCTTCGTCCCGGGCGCATCTAAGACACGAAACCGATAAATTTCCGTTCAGTTCTGGATACGCGCCAGCCTGATGTCAGGTAATGACATCGGGATCAACCCGGCCAGTCATGACCGATAGCTCCGACAGGGTCATGGCCGCCTGTCTTACATCCGCCAAGGCCTCCTCGGGCTGCAACTGCAGCTTATCGGAAGCGGTTTCAAGCTGTTCAAGATAAAGTCGGATTGTCGCCCCTTGGGTGCCAGTCCCGGACAAACGGAATACGGCGCGGGCACCGCCCGAGAACATCAGCCTGATCCCCTGCCCACTGGCGCGTGACCCGTCAATCGGATCATCATAGGCGAACTCATCTGCTTGTTCGACAGTCAGGCCCGCAACCGCTGATCCGCCCAGCGTTGACAGCTTACCTCGCAACGCGTCCATCATTGCATTGGCTTTATTGCTATCGACATCTTCATAATCATGGCGCGAATAGTAGCAGCGGCCATCCGTCTGCCACAGGTCGGTCATCAGATCGGCGACCGATTGTTTTGCTTCTGCAAGGATGTTCAGCCAGAGCAGAACCGCCCAAAGCCCATCCTTTTCACGAACGTGATCAGAGCCGGTTCCGGCGCTTTCTTCACCACATAATGTGACCTGACCAGCGTCCAGCAGATTGCCAAAGAACTTCCAACCGGTCGGCGTTTCGTGGCATGCGATACCCAGCCTTTGCGCGACCCTGTCCACGGCCCGCGACGTCGGCATCGATCGAGCCACGCCAACCAGCCCTTGCTTGTAGCCAGGGGCGAGGTGCGCCTTTGCGCATAACAGGGCAAGACTGTCAGATGGCGTCACATAGGCTCCCTGCCCCACAATCATGTTTCGGTCACCATCCCCGTCAGATGCGGCACCGAAATCAGGCGCATCAGGACGATACATCGCATCCATTAGGTCCTTGGCCCAGATCGGGTTGGGATCAGGATGCCCACCGCCAAAATCGGGACTTGGAACGCCATTGACGACAGTGCCTTTCGGGGCACCGAGCATCCCTTCAAGAATAGCATGCGCATACGGCCCGGTGACAGCGTGCATCGCATCGAACCGCATTGTGAAACCACCAGCAAACAAGCCCCGGATCTTGTCGAAGTCAAAGATCGCCTGCATCATCTCCGCATATTCTGCGACAGGGTCGACAATCTCAACCACCATGTCCTGATGGCTACGCGTGCCCAGAGTGTCGATATCCACACCACCAGAAGCCGTTATCTTGTAAATCTCGATTTCCTTTGATCGCGCAAAAATTTTATCTGTCACGTTTTCAGGCGCAGGGCCGCCATTTGGCCCGTTGTATTTCAGGCCAAAATCCGCATCCGGCCCACCGGGGTTGTGGCTGGCTGACAAGATTAGGCCACCATCGGCATTGCGTTTGCGGATCAGGTTTGAAACCGCGGGTGTCGACAAAATCCCACCCTGCCCGACAATGCATCGTGTCGCGCCATTTGCGGCGGCCATACGCAGGATGATCTGGATCGCATCATCGTTGAAGAAACGCCCGTCACCACCAACGACAAGCGTCTTCCCCTGCACCCCACCAATTCCATCGAATGTGGATTGCACATAGTTTTCAAGATAATGCGGGCGCCTGAACACGGCCGTTTTCTTGCGCAACCCACTTGTGCCAGGTTTTTGGCCCTCAATCGGGCGCGTGCGTACTGTTTGCATAGGCATCGCGATCTTCCCCCTTCAATTCCTTGTTTCGTGCGAGAAAACAACAACCGCATCTGCGGCAACTTGCATCCCGGCGGTCACTTTGATGACATCATCCTGACTGGTATCGAACCGGCGGACCCAAGCCCCGTCATCTGGCAACTCCGGCGGTGTGATTTCCAACGCGGCCCCTCGGTTCAGCACCACCAGCAACGCCCCCTCGCGCTGCACATATTCGGGGGTGCCAGAGGCCATACGCATCTCAACCACCAGTACATCCAGATCCGCGTCATCCCAATCGCTTTGACGCATCGGTTCCCCATTCGCCTGCCGCCAGAACAAATCAGGTGCACCATCTGTCAGGCGTTGACGTGAATGCAGGAATCGCCGTTGCCGCAGCAGCGGGTGCATCCGTCTGAACGCGATGGCCTGTTTGCAAAAAGTGAAAAACGGATCACCCGCCGCGGGCCAGTTGACCCAGCCGATCTCATTGTCTTGACAATAAGCGTTGTTATTGCCCCCTTGCGAATTGCTAAACTCATCCCCCGCCAGCAGCATTGGTGTGCCCTGCGACAGCATCAGCGTCGCGATCATGTTCCGCTTGCGCCGGGTTCTGGCAGCCTGGATCGACGGATCATCTGTTGGCCCCTCGACACCCATGTTATCGGAATGGTTGTTGGAATGCCCGTCCCGGTTATCCTCTCCATTGGCGAGATTGTGTTTTTCGGCATAGCTGACCGTATCCTGCAACGTGAACCCATCATGCGCCGTCAGGAAATTCAGCGATGACGTCGCAGCCCGGCCTTCATGATCAAAGAACTGTGCGGAGCCTGCCAGGCGCGCGGCAACATCGGCGACCCTGCCACAATCGCCGCGCCAGAATTCGCGTACATTGTCGCGGAATTTATCGTTCCATTCAGCGAAAGGTGCCGGAAAGGCCCCAAGCTGATAGCCGCCCGGCCCGATATCCCAAGGCTCTGCAATCAGTTTGACCTTGTTAAGCACCGGATCCTGTCCGACCGCCCGAAAGAACGGACCATCGCGTTCAAACCCATGGCGGGTGCGGCCCAGTGCAGCGCATAAATCGAAACGGAACCCGTCAACATGCATCGCTTCGACCCAGTAACGCAGACTATCCATCACCAGTCTGATCACAACCGGATCCTCAAAATCCAACGTGTTACCGCAGCCTGCATCATCAATGTAGTATCGCTTATCTTCTGCCAACCGATAATAACTGGCATTATCAAGCCCGCGAAACATCAATGTCGGCCCCATTTCGGACCCTTCGGCGGTGTGGTTATAGACCACATCCAGTATCACCTCGATCCCGGCTGAATGAAACCGGGCGACCATCTGCTGAAACTCCGCAATATCAGTGCCTTGCATATAGCGTGGGTCAGGGGCGAAGAACCCATAGGTCATATAGCCCCAATAATTGGTCAATCCGCGATCCAGCAGAAATTTCTCATTCAGGAATGCCTGGACCGGCAACAGCTCAATCGCGGTAACACCCAGGTTATTGAGGTGTTCGAGGATCGGATCAGACGCCATGGCAAGATAACTGCCCGGGTTTTTGATATCCCACCGGCTCGCCGTCAGCCCTTTGACATGCGCCTCGTAGATGATCGTGTTTTCAAGTGCGTGGTTCGGTCTGGGCGTATTATCCCAATCAAAACGGGGGTCGATCACAACACTGCGTGGCATGAAAGGCGCGCTGTCCGTCTTATCAAAGCTCAGATCTTTGTCGCCATGCCCCACCTTGTAACCGAACAAGGCATCGTTCCATTTCGGATGTCCGGTCAGCCGTTTTGCGTAGGGATCGATAAGAAGTTTATACGGGTTAAAGCGATGCCCGTTGCGGGGTTGATAAGGCCCCTCCATCCGAAAGCCGTATTGTTGGCCGGCCTTCATCCCCGGAAAATAACCATGCCAAACATGGCCCTCGCGCTCGGGCAGCGTGATGATCTGATGCTCGATCCCATTGTGATCAAACAGACAAAGCATGACCCGCGTTGCATGTCGCGAATAGACAGCGAAATTTACGCCGTCTGCATCGGCCGTCGCACCCAAGGGTGATGGACGCCCGGGTTCAATTTGAAGTTGGCCAGAGATCACGAAGACGCCTTTGTCAGCCCGCGATAGATCGCATGGTATTCAGCGGCCGACATGTCCCAGCCGACCGCCTGCTTCATGCCATTGCGCTGCAATATCTTCCAGACCTTCGGCTGCTGATAAAGCGCACAAAGCCGTCGAAACGCGTTTGTCAGGGCTTGGGCATTCACCGGAAAGAACTGAATACCGGTCGCCGCATTGTTGGAAAGCGCGGCAGGTGACGCGTTGATCACGGTATCAGCTAACCCGCCGGTCAAGGCCACCAGTGGCACGGTGCCATAGCGCAGTCCATATAGCTGCGTCAGGCCGCATGGCTCAAAACGCGATGGCACCAAGATCACGTCGCCACCCGCCATCATCTGATGGGACAGGTTTTCGTCATACCCAATTTTGACGGCGACATTTTCGTTGTGCGCCGCAAACTCGAGCAAACTGACCTCGAGTTTTGGGTCGCCCGATCCCAGCAACGCCAATTGACCGCCATGGCTCAAAAGTTCGGGCAATGCATCGACCAGCAGATCAATCCCCTTCTGTTCCGTCAGCCGTGATACCAAAACACATAAGGGCCCATCCGACGGATCAAGACCGAACGTCTTTTGCAGCATCTTTTTATTGGCCGCTTTGCCTGCTGCCGACTTGTAAGGTTTGATGTTTGGATCAGTCGCGGGGTTCCAGGTTGCAGCGTCAATCCCGTTTACAATGCCGCTGAGTTCCGCCTTTCGGTAGCGCAGAACACCATCCATCCCTATCCCAAATTCAGGTGTTAAAAGTTCTTCGGCATATGTAAGCGAAACAGTTGTGATTTTAGCGGCGCCCATCAACCCGGCTTTCAAAGCTGAAATCTGACCCCAGAATTCAAAATGATCCGCGTTAAACCGGGTGGGTGCCAAACGCAGCGCGTTCAACTGATCGGCAGTTGTGTTGCCATGGAATGCGATGTTGTGGACGGTAAAAACGAACGGCACATCACACGCGGCGACGTGCAGATATTCAGGCGTTAGCCCCGCCTGCCAATCGTGGCCATGCAGGATGTCTGGCGTCCAGTCACCTGCCCCTTTATCAGCAATTGTCGCCCCGACATAAGACAGGGCGGCAAACCGTGCCGGGTTATCTGGCCAGTCCTGCCCGGTCACATCCCCGTAGATTCCACCCTCACGATCATAAAGATGCGGTGCGTCAATCACATACAGCGTCAGTCCCGCATGCACGCAGTGACGCAATTTCGCAGGCCCACCAAACAGATCATCATACGTTTCCAGAACCCTTGTTTTGGAAAGCTGCGCCATGACCGCGCGATACCCCGGCAACAATATCCGCACATCACAATCAAACGCGCCAAGGGCAAGCGGAAGCGCACCTGCAACATCCGCCAGCCCCCCCGTTTTGACCAGGGGCGCACATTCAGAAACAACAAAGAGAACCTTTGTCATGAAGCCGCAGCTTTCTTGTCCAGCATATCCTGCGTGATCAATGTGGTGCCGCGATCAGTGACGCGGAACCACTTTGCGTCCTCCGAAGGGTCTTCACCGACGACCAGCCCTTCGGGAATAATCACCCCGCCATCAACAACAACCTGTCGCAAACGGGCCGACCGATGAACAACAACATTGGGCAACACCACCGCATGATCCAACACCGCATAGGAATTCGTATGAACGTTGGTAAACAGGCAGGAATTTCGCACTTCCGTGCCGGAAATGATGCAACCGCCTGACACCATGGATGAAATGGCCATACCGCGCCTGTCGCGCTCATCATGGATAAACTTAGCCGGCGGGACGCCTTCGTTATAGGTCCAGATCGGCCAGTTGCGATCCCACAGATCCAGTTCGGGGGTAAAATTCGTCAGGTCGATATGCGCTTGCCAGAACGCATCAACCGTTCCCACGTCTTTCCAATATGCGGCAGCACCTTCTGCACGGACACAGCTTTCGTCAAACCGATGTGCCATCGCCTTCCCACCCGACACGATGCCGGGGATCAGATCATTACCAAAATCGTTGGATGAATTTGGATCCTGTGCGTCCTTCAAAAGCAAATCACGCAGGAAGGCCCAGTTGAAGACATAAATGCCCATTGAGGCTAATGCCTTGTCTGGGTCGCCGGGAATACCTGGCGGGTCAGCTGGCTTTTCCAGAAAGCTGGTGATCCGACCATCTTTGTCAGTGTCCATCACGCCAAATGCAGTCGCCTCCATCCGTGGCACGGTTAGGCAACCAACGGTGACATCTGCAGACGTCTCGACGTGCTGACGCAACATGATTTCGTAATCCATCTTGTAGATATGGTCGCCCGCCAGAATGATAACGTAATCAACACCATAGCTGTCCACAATATCAATATTCTGGGTGACAGCGTCTGCCGTACCCTTGTACCAGCTTTCGTTATTGCTGCGTTGGGATGCGGGCAGAACGTCAAGGAATTCGTTCCGTTCGGCCCGAAAGAACGTCCAGCCACGCTGCATATGCCGGATCAAACTATGCGCCTTGTACTGGGTGGCCACTGCCATCTTGCGAATGCCGGAATTCACCGCGTTTGAAAGTGCGAAATCAATGATGCGGGCCTTGCCTCCAAAAGGGACTGCCGGTTTCACTCGCCTGTCTGTCAGTTCTTTCAGGCGACTGCCGCGCCCACCTGCCAGTACAAAAACCATTGATCGTTGTGTCAGACGCTTGGTTGGCATTCTCTCTCTCTCCCTCGTTATTCTCTTGATCTGTTTTGCTGTCGCAGAACCAGAACCGACAGTGGCGGCAGGGTCAGTGATATCGATTGAACATGCCCATCTGCGGCAATCTCTTCAGTTTGCACGCCGCCCAGATTGCCGCGATTTCCTCCTCCATATATTGCGGCATCGGTGTTCAATGCTTCCTCCCAGAAACCGGCCTTTGGTATACCAATGCGAAACGCATCGCGCCCTACAGGCGTAAAGTTGCACATCACAACAATTGGCGTATCATCCTCATCACCATATCTGGCGAAGCCAATCGTCGATTGCGATGGATCATTGCCCAACCAGACAAACCCGTCTGACACACAATCCCTCTCATGCAAGGCAGGGGTTTCGCGATAAAGCCGGTTCAGGTCTTGCACCAGTCGTTGCACCCCCTTGTTCAGCGGCTGCTCCGCCGCGCCCCAATTCAGCTCAGCATTGTGATTCCATTCCTCCGGTTGCGCAAATTCACACCCCATGAAAAGTAGTTTCTTGCCCGGCTGTGTCCACATGTACCCATAATAGGCACGTAAATTGGCAAATTTTTCCCAGTCATCGCCAGGCATCTTTGCGATCATCGATCCTTTGCCATGCACCACCTCATCATGGCTGATGGGCAGGATAAAATTCTCGGTAAAGGCCCAGTCGATTGGGAAGGTCATCAAATGGTGATCATGCTGGCGATAAATGGGGTCCTTTGCTATGTAATGCAGCGTGTCATTCATCCAGCCCATATTCCATTTATAGCCAAAGCCGAGGCCACCGGCATGAACGGGCTGCGACACAGCAGGAAAGGATGTGCTTTCTTCTGCCACGGTCATAATGCTGGGGTCCGCACCATAAACGGCCGTGTTCATTTCCTGCAAGAACGCGATGGCTTCGTAATTTTCACGCCCACCATCCTTATTGGGCACCCATTCACCTTCTTTGCGTGAATAATCGCGGTAAAGCATCGACGCCACTGCATCGACGCGCAGCCCATCCAGGTGATACTCCTCCATCCAATACAAAGCATTGGCAACAAAGTAGTTTTTGACCTCCAACCGGCCGTAATTGGGGATCAGGGTGTTCCAATCCTGATGAAAGCCTTCATACGGGTTGGCGTGTTCATAAAGGGCCGTGCCATCAAACTGCACCAACCCATGTTCGTCGGTTGGAAAATGCCCCGGCACCCAATCAAGCAGAACTCCGATTTCGGCCTCATGCGCCGCTTCTATCAACTCGCGAAACTCATTTGGCGGACCAAAGCGGATCGTCGGGGCGTAAAGGCCGACAGGCTGATACCCCCATGAACCGTCAAACGGGAACTCTGAAATGGGCAACAACTCAATATGGGTAAACCCCATGAATTCGACATAGGCCACCAGATCGCGCGCCAGTTCACGATAGCTGAGCGGTCGCCCGCCATCATCATAACGCCGCCGCCACGATCCCAGATGGACCTCGTAGATCGAAATGGGACGATTGCGATCAACCCGGGCAGCCCGGGTTTTCATCCACGCCGCATCCGTCCAGCTATACCCCACGATATCGCGCACGACCGACGCTTTCTCGGGCGGGTGTTGGGACCCGAACCCTACCGGATCGGCTTTCAATGCCTTAGCCCCATCGGCCTGCACAATTTCGTATTTGTACAAGACACCATCGCCGATATTGGGCAGAAACACCTCCCAAACACCGGTCTGGCCGGCAGGACGCATCGGGTTTCGTCGTCCATCCCAATGATTGAAATCCCCAACAACACTGACGCGCTTTGCATTGGGTGCCCAAACCGCAAAATGAACGCCAAGCGAATCTTGATGTTTGGTGACATGGGCACCAAGGACGCGCCAAAGTTCTTTATGCGTTCCTTCCCCCACCAAATATTGATCGAAATCGGTCAGAACTGGATCAAAAGAAAATACGTCGCTGGTCGTAAAGCTTGCCCCGTCCACATAACGCATTGTCAGTGTGTAAACCTTACCAGGAACCGGGGCTGAAAAAACATCGCCATCTATGCGGCGCAACGGGACTGTCTTTTCCGCAACCGTTGCGACTACCTCGACCGCGCCGGGCTGAAACGTTGTGACCCAACGCCTGTTCCGGAACTTACGAGGACCAAGAACATCAAAAGGGCGCGGATAGGTTCCGTTGTTCAGGGCGACCAACGTTTCTGGTGTTAGAAACCCCGGAACGTCAGCGCGGCTGGTTTTTGGCATTCCTGATACTCCGACATCCGAGCGAGCGTTGACCACGCCACAATCCCTTCGCGAGTGAAGCATTTGGGCGGCGTTCACGTCAACCGGCCAACAAGGCGGGGCAGAATTGTGTCGACCCGTTCAAATCAGTGCCAACACTCCGTTAGACACCGGACCTTCATCATTGTTGATCAGGCATCGCGGCTAGAACGCATATGGTTGCATCAGTCACCGTCTGAAACACCATCAGCCCGATACTTGGCCCGTCGCGCTCGATAACTGGGAAGGACAATCAGAATGGCAGCAATCACCAAGAGCCCCAATGTCATGGGGCGTTCCCAGATGAACCCAATCCCATCATAAAGCTGCATGGAACGAGCAAAGTTGTCTTCCATCATGCCGCCCAGAATGAACCCGATCAGCAAAGGGGCCAACGGATAATCAGCGAATTTTAGGGCCGTCGCACAAATGCCAAAACCGACCAGCAACAGAAGTTCGGTTGCGTTGTTCTGACCGATATATGCACCCATGAGTGTAAAGAACAAAATAAACGGGATCAGGTAGTTACGCGGCACTGCTAACACCTTGGCGATATAGGGGATCAAAGGTAGATTCAGAATCAACAACACCAGATTGCCAATAAACATCGACATGATGACAGCCCAGAAAATCTGCGGTTCATCAATCATCAGGCGCGGACCAGGTGTGACGTTCAAAGCAATCAACGCCCCTAGCAAGATGGCCGTGGTCCCAGAACCCGGAATGCCCAGTGTCAAAAGTGGAACAAATGAACCGGTACAGGCCGCGTTATTGGCGGTCTCGGGCGCGGCCAACCCCTTGATCGACCCCTTACCGAATTGATCCTGTTCCTCTTTCGGGGCGATATTACGTTCGACCGCATAGCCCAGAAAACTGGCAATCGTCGCACCCGCGCCGGGAAGCACACCGATAAAGAACCCTTGTATCGACTGACGTCCAATGACCGGCATGATGGCCCGTGCTTCGGCCCGCGTAATCCGCAGGTCTTTGATTTCGCCCTCGCCGCCTTTCAATTCTTTGCGTTTGAGCACCAGAAACAACGCTTCGGGCAATGCAAACATGGCCATGGCAAGCGTGATGAAGCCAAAGCCGGACTGAAGGTCCATTATCCCCATGGTAAAACGCGGCAGGTTGAACAGCGCGCCCTCGCCCACCGTTGCCATGATCAAACCAAGAATAGTCATGATCATCGCCTTGGCCACTTGGCCAGTCCCCGCAAAGGCAGCAATGGCCGACAGACCGACCACCATCAGGGCAAAGTATTCTGCCGAGTGGAACAGCAGAGCCACAGATGACAACGCGGGCGCAAAAACCATCAGCAGAAGCGCACCAATTGTACCTCCCGCAAAACTTGCGATGGCGGCAATGGTCAGCGCTTTGCCGGCCTTTCCTTGCCGTGCCATCGGGTAGCCATCAAAGCTGGACGCGACAGTGCCCGCTACCCCGGGCGCATTCAACAGAATGGACGAGGTCGAGCCACCAAAAATCGCGCCGTAGTAAACGCCTGCTAGCAGAATAAGCGCGGCAGACGGATCACCCATAGAAATGGCAACCGGGATCATGATGGCGATGATCGACATGGGCCCCAGTCCAGGCAGCATGCCGATAAATGTGCCGATCAAACATCCGCCGATCACCATCAGCAGGTTTTGGATGGAAAAGGCCGTTTGCAGGCCGATCAGTAATCCTTCAAGCATCTCAGCCTCCCCAAAAACCCGGCAATGGGCGCATGTAAATGCCCAGCACTTGCTGCACCAAATACCAGACGACTAGCGTCGCACATAACGCAACAGGCAACATGATGTGCCATTTGCGTTCGCCCAGAATGAACGATCCCAGGATCAGAAAGGCAGATGTCGAAAGCAGAAAACCCATGGGCCGCAGACAAAGCGCATAAACAACCATTAGTCCAAGAAGCATCAGAGCCTGACCCAAATGGTATTCGCCCAGACGCCGGTAATCGATATCTGCTTCCTTGACCTCTGCTTTTTCAAAGCCAAGCAAGATGACGCTACATGCAATGATGCCAAGCACCGACAGAACCTTGGGGAATGTGCTTGGCCAAATCGGATTGCGTTTCATGAATGGTGCAAGGCTGCCATCCATCGTAAACCAAGCCGCATATCCATAGGCCAGACAGATGCCCAGCAATACAAGTGCGATCCAGCGATCTAAGGCCATTGAAATCTCCTAACTGGCGGCTTGGGTGGTATCGCTTTGGGCGCGCTGACCCTGGCCCTGTAAGCCTCCCCCGAAGTATTTTTGGCAAGAGGACAGAAGATTTTAGTCAACTGCCTTCTCTCCTAATGACACGTTATAGGCGGAAGCGCCGATGACCATGCATGGGGGAGCACTGATCGCCTTCCCGTTTATTCTGCCGAAAATACTTTGGTGCGCGCGAGGGGCAATGCCCCTCGTACCGTTTTCAGTTGTGCGGCTTACAGAAAGCCGAGCTTTTTCATCAGGTCACCGATGACAGTTTCCTGTGCCTCGAGGAATGCTTTGAAGTCATCACCTGAGTTATGAATATTGACCCAACCGTTCCGGGCGCGGACTTCCTCCCACTCCGGCGTGTCATACATCTTGGCAATAGCATCCTGATACATTGCCAGCTTGTCTTCTGGCAGGCCCGGTGCACCAAAGAACCCGCGCCAGTTGACGAAGGTGGTATCGATCCCCTGCTCTTTCATGGTCATCGCATCAGGTGCGGCATCCACGCGCTCCTCAGCGGTTACACCAATGATCTTGACCTCACCGGCATTTGCCAGGTCGACAGCCTCGGAGAAGCCGGTTGAAAGTGCCGCAATCTCTCCAGATAACAACGCCGCCATAGCCTTACCACCGGCATCATACGGAATGTATTTCACGCCCAGCGCATCTTTGCCTGCGGCTTCCATCACCATCGCAGCGACCAGGTGGTCCATCCCCCCAGGTACAGAACCACCGCCAATCGCCGTTGCGGAAGGGTCCGCATCGTAAGCGGCCAACAAATCATCCATAGAATTGATCGGGCTGTCCTTGCCCACCACGATGGCCGCATAATCACCAATCGTGCCGGACACCAATGTCAGATCGCGGAAGTTATGCGGAAACACGCCCGTCAATGATCGGATCACGATAGGGGTGGAATTAACCATCAACGTCCCATGGTTGCTGTCGGCATTTTCGATCAGAAAACCGATGGCCTTGCCACCGCCACCGCCAGACATGTTTTCATAGGAGGCAGTACCCACCAGGCCTGCGCCGGTCAGCGCCTCGCCAGTACCGCGGGCCGTGCCATCCCAACCACCACCGGCGCCGCCGGGGATCAGAAAGTGGATGCTGTCCATAACCTTGTGGCCATCAGCCAGTGCCGGGGTGGCAAATCCAACTGCAGCCACAGCCGTTGCGATCAGGGCGCGACGGCCCAGTTTCAATGTCATCATTATTTCCTCCCATTTGACAACTGTCCGCTTGGCGGCTCAGTTGAGCAATGAAAGCACGACAACCTGACACCGACCTGTCACAGCGCGAAATGGCGATTGCAGAACATGAAATTCCTTCTTGTCGAAGACAATCAAGAGCTTGCCAACGCCGTTTCATCACGCATGCGTCTGGATGGACATGTCATTGATCATGCAGCCAATTTAGGGGACGCGACCGCATTTGTGGAAACCGGTGATTACGATCTGATCCTTCTCGATATCATGCTACCGGATGGTGACGGGCGCAGCTTTCTCAAGGCGCACCGGGCCAGTGATCTGGACACCCCGGTGATCATTCTGACCGCCCGCAGTCAGGTCTCTGATCGAATCGGTTCGCTTGATCTGGGGGCCGATGACTACGTCACGAAACCGTTTGACCATGCCGAGTTGGAGGCGCGATGTCGCGCCGTTTTGCGCCGCAAGGCGGGCAAGGCCCAGACCGTGATCGAAACGGGCGGTATCATCTTTGACCCTGTCGCCGGATCCATGTCTGTCCGGGGGACCAATGTGACCTTGCGCAATCGCGAACTGCGCCTCCTGGAAGTTCTGATCAACGCACCGGGTCAGATCTTTTCCAAGCAGAAGCTGGCCGACCGATTGTTTTCCTATGATGACGATGCTTCGGAAAACGCGATCGAGGTCTATATCGGGCGATTGCGCAAGCATCTGGAAAAATCCGACCTGCGGATCACGACGCTTCGCGGGCTTGGATATCGGCTTGAATATGACACATAGCCTGCCTGTTTCAGGATCACTTCGAAACCGACTTGTCGTCATCCTGATCGGGGGTGCGGCAATCCTCGCGTTCTTATTGTTCTTTGCGGTCCGCAACTATGCAACCCAGGTGGCCCAACAAGGCCAGGATAATATTCTTGGTGCGTCTGTTGCATCAATTCTCGACGCCGCAACCATCAGGGATGGAGAGGTCGAGATTGACATCCCCTATGCATCATTCTCGATGCTCAGCACCCCGTTTGACGACAGGGTATTTTACGCCATTTATCAAGATGAGACGTTTCTGTCGGGTTATCCGGGACTGGCCGTCGCGGACCGTGCCGACCGTTTTCAGACGATCACCTTCCGGGGTGAGGCTGTGCGGATGATCACCGCAGAGCGTATCTTGATTGGCATCGATCAGCGGACGCGGATCCGCGTGGCACTCGCTCAGACGCAAGACGCGCTCTCTGGCACGCTTGAGCAAATCTCACGGAACGCGGCCATTTTGGGTGGCGGTTTTTTCGCACTGGCTGCGCTTTTGTCCTACTGGGCCACATCGACGACAATCGGTCAGCTACAGCGATTGACGGATTCAGTCACCAAACGCGGTCCGCAGGATCTCAGCCCGTTCAAGAAACCCGTGCCTGCGGAAATGGCACCACTTGTGACCTCGCTCAATTCGCTGATGGGACGGTTGGACCAGTCGCTCAGCCAGTCAGAGGATTTCATTGCCGAGGCCGCGCATCGGGTCCGTACACCGCTGGCCACCGTCCGCTCCTATGCCGAAGCCACATTGCAAAGGGTCGATAAAAAGGAAAATCGGCAAGCCATGCGATCCATGGTGCGCGCGATCGATGAAAGTTCCCGCGCGGCCGGTCAGTTACTGGATCACGCGATGATCACCTTCCGCGCCGACCACCTTGAGCGAGAGGAGATCGATCTTGTTGATCTGGTTCATGATCTTGTGCTGCGTTTGACCCCAATCGCCGAGATGAAGGATCTCGAACTGCGCCTGCAAAGCGACGCACCTGTGGCTTATGCGGGTGATCCGATCCTGATCCAGAATGCCGTGCGAAACCTGATCGACAACGCCTTGAAATACGCCCCTAGCGAAAGCGCAGTGGACATCTTTGTGACCGCCAACACCAATACACAAATCAAAATCTGCGATAGTGGCCCAGGCTTTCCAAGCGAGGAGGTCGATACCCTTACCGCGCGCTTCAAGCGGGGGCGGAACGCCGAGGGCACAATCGGGTCGGGCCTTGGGCTGACTATCGCACTTGACGTGGCCAAGGCGCATGGTGGTGATCTTGTCCTGTCAAACCGACCGGAGGGCGGTGCATGCGCAACTTTGTCGCTTTAATTCTGTTGCTGTTCCCACAGATTGGCATAGCGCAGGAGTGGGAAGATCGACAGCTGTTTACCGCAGACACATCCACCCAGATGCTGCGAGTTATTTCGAGCACTGATACCGTCCTTTTCGCGCCGATTATTGAGCATTTCGTCGCTGAAAACCCCAGTATCGGGGTTGAATACCTTGTTCACGGCACCTCCGATATCGACCAGATATTTCGTACCGATCCGGATGGATTCGACCTTGTTGTGTCGAGCGCGATGGATCTACAACTCAAACTGGTCAACGACGGGTTGGCTTTACGGTTGCCTGATCTTGTCCATCCGTCTTGGGCGCAGTGGCGGCAAAGCCTGTTTGCATTCACGTCCGAACCCGCCGCAATTGTGATCAATAACGATGCATTCGCGGGTCACAAAATTCCGCAGACCCGCCAACAGCTGATCGAGGCCTTGCGCGAACGGCCAGATGCGTTCCGCGGCAGGGTTGGCACCTATGACATTCGTAAATCAGGTGTTGGTTACCTGTTCGCAACACAGGATGCGCGGGCCACCGAAACCTATTGGCGGTTGATGGAGGTGTTGGGTACCTTAGGTGTCAGGCTCTATTGCTGCTCCGGTGCAATGATCGATGACCTGACCGACGGGCGTATCGCCGTGGCCTATAACGTCTTGGGAAGTTACGCCGAAGCCCGCGTTGAAAACAGGGACAAGTTCCAGGTTATCTTACCTTCTGATTTCCCGACAACGATGATGCGCACGGCCATGGTATCCGTCCACGCGCCAAACCCTGAACCTGCTGCAGCCTTCATCCGGCATCTTGTCGCATTGCAGTCGGCAGACAATGATGAGGTCTTTCAGCTCCCCCGTCTCAACATACAGCCAAACGACATCGAACGGGCGACCATCGCGTTGGAGCCTGCGCTGATGACTTTCCTTGATGCGCTGAAGCGGCGAAGGTTCGTTGCCGAATGGGAAAATGCCGTTATCCAGGAATAGACTGTGACAGTCGGCAGCGGATCAGGCTTACGCGCTGCTGCTTTCCTGCTCTGAATCGATTAAGCGCTGCAATTGCAACCGAAACAGCTTTGCGCCCGCATCCAGCCCCAGATCGATATGCGGCGTAACCTTATTGGCCATGCCTTTGTGAACAGCCTCAAGAACGGCCTTGTCTTCATTAAATGCCATCACCGCCCCGGCATTCATTTTCTCCGAAGTTGCCTTGTCATTAGGGTCGGTATTCCGATGTTGAAACCAGATATATTGTGTGTGGTTTTCATCAACCGGCGTCATGAAATTGTAGGATATATTGATATAGGTATTACCAACCTGCGGCTTGTTCGGGCCACCCGTCCCTACCGGCGTGTAGATCGATTTGTTCAATGCAATCGCCGGAAAACACATCTCGTAATGCTGCAAGCGATCACAGTTGCCCGAAAAGCGGACCAGATCCTTGTAATAGGGTGAAGGCGGTTGATCATGGATCCAGCGCGACACGATGACACCGCGTTCTGTCCGGGCCAGATCAAGCGGTTGATCATCGGTACCCGCACCCGCGAATGACGTGATGTGCACCCATGCCACATGACTGGGGTCCAACAGGTTATCGGCGACCCACAGATAATTGCATGCAATTGGCAGCACCCCACCATCCGTGTAACCCCATTCAGGGTTATCGAAATTCTCAATCTCGAAGATGTCGTCAGGATCAGCTTTTTCAGGGTCGCCCATCCAGATCCACAACAGACGGTAACGGTCGACAACAGGGTAGGATTTGACCACTGCCCGTTTGGGGATGTTGTCACGTTGGGTCGGCGCGTCAACACAAGACCCAGTACAATCAAAGGTCAGCCCGTGATAGCCACAAACAACCCTGTCACCATCCAGCTTTCCATCGGAAAGCGGTAGCTTGCGATGCGGGCAGGCATTCTCTAACGCGACCGCCGTGCCGTTAGCCTGACGGTAGAACACGATATCATCGCCTAGGATCATCTGCGGCTTCAACTGTTGCGCGTAGTCGTTGCTCCACCCCGCCACGTACCAGCAATTCCGTAGAAACATTTGACCCTCCTTGGTACACGCAACCTAGCTGTGTCGTCCCGAACCGGCTATCCATAAGGCATAATATGATGCTTTAGCTTTTCTTATGCTTCATCTGACCGATACATTGGCACATCATCATTTTATCTGTACCTATAATCATTAAATACAGACAATATGACCAAGGGTTCGATGAAACACACCGAAAAAAGAGCCAGATATCAAGCAATCAAGGCGGATGTGTTGCAACGTATCCGAGACAATATCTGGCCGCCCGGAACCCTCATGCCGGGCGAGATTGAATTGGCCAAGGAGTTTGACTGCGCAAGAGCTACGGTCAACCGGGCCATGCGCGAACTGGCCGAGGAAGGCGTGATCGACCGCAAAAGAAAGTCGGGCACGCGGGTGAAAACATCCCCGACACGGCAAGCAAAATTCACAATCCCATTGATCAGACGCGAAATCGAAACCGCCGGCAAAAGCTATCGATACGCATTGATTCATCGCGAACAGCAAGCCGCGCCGCGGTGGTTATGCGGGCGTCTTGGCTTACCCTCTGCGGCACAGGTGCTTCACCTTCAATGTATGCACTATGCCGACGGATCACCGTTTCAGTATGAAACCCGTTGGATCAATATCTCCGCCGTTCCGGAAGCCAAAGACGAGAGCTTTGAAACCACTGGACCAAATGAATGGCTCATCAATCAAGTGCCTTTCACGGACGCAGAACTGACATTTTCAGCCGCATCCGCAACCAAGGACATAGCTGCAATGATGTCGCTGGAAATCGGGGCCAGCTTGCTGACCTCTGAACGAACCACATGGTTATCGGCGGTGCCCGTGACCTATGCGCAATTTTACTTTCACCAATCCTACAAGATGACAACCCGGATCTAGGCGCGCCCATTTACAACTTACAACCAATGACATTAGTATTGGTTATATGTTAAGAATCCTCCCCTTTGCGGCCTTGCGCACTATGGAAGCCGTCGTCCGCCTGAAAGGCTTTGGGCGGGCCGCCGAAGAGCTCAATGTCACGCAAAGCGCCGTCAGTCAGCACATCAAATCACTAGAAGAATGGATCGGGCACAAGCTGCTTATTCGCGGTGCGCGCAGGACCGTTCCCACCGAAACTGGGATACGGCTCGCCGCTGCGGTGGCCGAAGGGTTCAGCACAATCGAAACCGTTTGCGACGAATTGCGCGGACATCGACCAACATCGCACCCCGGCCTATTGGTCGCAGCACCTGCCGGGTTTGCTTATATCTGGTTGCTGCCAAGGTTGCTAACCTTCGACGAACGCCACCACGATGTTCCGATTTCCATGTCCACGGACGCATGGGCACGTGAGGTGTCCAACGTCGACACGGATGTGATAATTCACTACGGGGCCGGTGGTTTTCCGGGCATGCATGCCGAACAACTGATGACCGAAACAATGGCACCTGTCTGCAAACCGGAAATCGCCGCGCAACTTTCTGGCATAGAAGACCTGTCAGACTTCACCGTATTGGTGGACGCACCGCTGGATAGTGACCATGAACCCAACTGGGATTTCTGGGCGCGCGAGATTGGGCAACCCCTACCCGCCTTCCGGCGCAAACGTTCTTTTGCGCAGGCGAACATGGTTATTCAGGCCGCGATTGAGGGCCTAGGCGTAGCGATGGGACGGTCCACGCTGGTGGCCGATGCATTAAAAAATGGCACATTGGTTCATCCGTTCGACGCACAGGTCGTATCGCAACAAGCCTACTGGTTTGTCTGCTCTCATGATGCGCTGAAATCAAAAGCAGTGCAGGCTTTTCGAGGATGGCTTCACGCAGAGGCAGCGCAGATCAAGGCTGGGACTGTGTGAACTCGTCATAGGCCTCCAACGCCTTCGCCCCAAATGCGATTGAAGGACCGCCCCCCATATAGGCGATCATCTCCAACGCTTCGCAAAGTTCCGCACGCGTGGTCTTCAAACGCACCAGCGATTTGACGTGAAAGCCGATACAACTGTCGCAGCGGGTGGATACCGCGATGCCCAGTGCGATCAGTTCTTTGGTTTTTTCATCCAACGCGCCGTTTTTCTTGGCAATGGCGCCCATCTGATTAAACGCTTTCAGCGTCTCGGGGGCTTGCTGTTGTAACGTACCGATACGGCCCATTGTTTCGTTAAGGAATGAAGTCCAGCTCATTTTGGTCCCTTTCGTCTATGCCCCTGTCGGGCTACTGATTTGATATGAAGCTTGAAGAAATGACATGGCCCGAAGTCGAAAAATATCTTGAGAACGGATCAGGCATCCTTTTGCCCACCGGGTCAATCGAACAACATGGCCCCATCGGCCTGATCGGAACGGATACAATTTGCGCGCGGGAAATTGCGTGGTGCGTCGCTGACAAATGCGACGCCATCGCAGCGCCCGAAATCGCCTACGCCCCGGCCAGCTTCAATATGGGGTTTCCCGGAACGGTTTCGATCACGCCCGATCTTTTTGTACAGCTCGCGGGTGAGGTCGTGGACAGTCTGATCCATCACGGGTTTGACAAGATCTATATCCTCAACGGTCACGGTGCCAATCTTGCGCCCTTGGTCGAAATGGCAAAACACCGAACCGCACAGATCCGCATCCGAAGCTGGTGGGATTTCGATGAGGTGAACAGGTTGCGTGCGGCATTCTTTGGCGATTGGGAGGGCATGCATGCCACCCCGTCCGAAGTTGCGATCACCCAGCACACACATCGCGTCATCCCGTCTGATGGATTGCTGCCGCCGCGAAAACTGTCCTCCGCCTATATCCGCGCGCACGCGGGTGACAAACATGCGGGGCCGGTTGAACATCGCAGCGACTTTCCGGATGGGCGGGTCGGGTCTCATTCCGGGTTGGCCCGCCCAAAATATGGAAAGCAGTTGCTGGATGCCGCAACAGAAAGCATCGCCGCCGACTTTCGGTCATTCATAAGCTAGCGGCTTTCATCAGCACCCATCTTACGTTCCAGCCAGCGCACGAAAAAGCTGATCACGAGAACCAGCACCAGATATTCAAAAATCAGTAAGGTGTAGATTTCCAGCGGGCGGTATTCAGTCACGACCAGTTCATTTGCGCGGCGCGTCAGCTCTTGCATACCGATGACAGAGGCGAATGCCGACATCTTGACGATATAGATGAACTGGTTGGCAAGCGGCGGCAGAATACGTTTGATCGCCTGCGGCAGGATCACATAACGCATCGTCTGACCATAGCTCAGGCCGATGGTGCGCGCGGCTTCCCTCTGTCCCTTTGCGATGGACTGAATGCCTGACCGATAAATCTCTGCGGTGAAGGCGCTGTCGGATATGGCCAGTGTGATGACCGCGCCCCAGAAGGCATCAATACTGACATTGATCCCAATAGATTTCAGAACAACAGGCAGACCATAAAACACCCAAAACAGCATAGGCAGCAGAGGTATTGCGCGCACGAATTCCACATAAATCCGCGACGGCAATCGCAGCCAACGGTTTTGCGACATCCCGGGCAAGGCAACGATCAACCCCAGCGTCATCGACAAAATCGCGGCTATGACGGACACCAGAATAGTTGCCCCAAAACCAGATAGCAGAAACTGGATATTGGTGTAGCCAGCGGGAGTGGACGGATCGATGACATACCACCCCCAATTGCCCGCCCCCGAACATCCGGTCAGTAGGATAGCTGCAGCGACGGCAAGGCATGTTGTCCAACGCATATCCGTTCTCCTAATGCTGCAAAATCTGGTTAAGAAAAGTCTGACATCGCTTTGTTTTTGGGGCAGAAAAGAACTCTTCCGGGGTACCTGTCTCAATAATTTCGCCCTGATCCATAAACACCATGCGATCTGCGGCCTTACGGGCAAAGCCCATCTCATGTGTCACGCAGATCATCGTCATACCAGATTCGGCCAGATCGATGATCACATCCAACACTTCGGAAATCATTTCGGGATCAAGCGCAGAGGTTGGTTCATCAAACAGCATGATTTTCGGTTCCATGCACAGCGAACGGGCGATGGCGACGCGTTGTTGTTGGCCACCTGACAGCTCTGCTGGCCGTTTATGCGCCTGATCGGGGATGCGGACGCGCTCAAGATATTTCATTGCACGCTCCTCGGCCGCGGCCTTTGTCATGCCACGCGCCTTGATGGGGCCAAGCGTCAGGTTCTGAAGAATTGTCAGATGCGGAAACAGATTGAATTGCTGAAATACCATCCCGACTTCTGACAGGATTTCGTTGATCGACACCTCGTCTTTCATCTCGATCCCGTCAACAATGATGGTGCCAGTATTATGCGTCTCCAACGAATTCACACATCTGATCAATGTCGACTTGCCAGAGCCGGAGGGGCCGCAAATGACAACGCGTTCGCCATGGGCCACGGCCAGATCAATGTCTTTCAGGGCGTGAAAATCATCGTACCACTTGTTCAGGCCGCGTATTTTGATTGCCTGCTTTGCCGTGTCCATGCCAACCTCCCGATTGCTGACACAAACATCAATAGCGAAAAATGGAATTAAAACTATACAAAAACGCTAACGTATAGACATAATGTACCTCGTACACGAACATCAACAGGGAAAATCAATGCGCTTTATTAGAAAAATCACAGCGGCACTTGCTGTTGCAACAACATTCCTTGCGGCCCCCGTAACCGCGCAATCGGCCTTGAACGATATTCTAAGTTCGGGCGTGCTGAAGGTGGGAACAACCGGTGATTGGAACCCAATGTCTGTCAGAGACCCGGCGACGAACAGCTATGTCGGATATGACGTCGACATCATGACACAGCTTGCTACCGATCTTGGGGTGGAACTTGAATTCGTGCCAACCGACTGGAAAACACTGGTAAATGGCGTTGTCGCAGGAAACTACCATATCACCGGTTCGGCATCGATCAGTCCCGCCCGGCTGAAGGCTGCTGGTTATTCCGACAGCTACATCTCGGTGGAAATCCTGCCATTCACCACCGAAGACAAAGCGGACCGTTTCAGCGGATGGGACTCCATCAATGCGACAGATGTCGCCGTTGCGACAACGCTTGGAACCACCTTTGAAAAAAGCGTGCGTGAATGGTTTCCGGACGCCGACATCAAAGTCGTCGAAGCGCCCGCGCGCGGCTTTCAAGAGGTGCTTTCCGGCCGCGCTGACGTCTTTATTACCTCGAATATCGAAGGATCAACCCTGCTGGAAAAATTCCCCAACCTGCGCCAGATCGACGTAAGCGAAGCCCGGGCGCCAACCCCGATCGCCATGCTCTTGCCGCAGGATGACCAAGTCTGGATCAACTACGTCAATAGCTGGATCGAACTGCATCAGGCCAAGGGTTTCTTTGAAAACACGGCTGATAAATGGGGTCTTTGACGGCCACCATATTCAAACGGACAAAACGACAAAAAAGGGGGCAAAAGCCCCCTTTTTTTCTTATCCGACAACGTTGAAGTCGGGTCCGTAAGGATAGCTTGTGATATCCTCGTTCCCGTCGTCGGTGATCACCAGAATATCATGTTCACGATACCCACCCGCCCCAGGCGTGCCCTCCGGCACTGTCAGCATCGGTTCCATCGAAATCACCATGCCGGGCTCCAACACCGTGTCGATATCTTCGCGCAATTCCAGCCCTGCCTCGCGACCATAATAATGCGACAGCACCCCGAACGAATGGCCATAGCCAAAGGTACGATATTGCAGCAGATCGCGTTCCTGAAAAAAAACATTGATCTTCTCAGTAACCTCGGCACAGCTGACGCCGGGTTTCAGCAGGCTCATCCCGTATTCATGGGCGGCCACATTCGCCTCCCAAATCTTCAGGCTCGCCGGATCAACAGTTTCGACAAACATCGTCCGTTCAAGGGCCGTGTAATAACCGCTGATCATCGGGAATGTGTTCAGGCTCAGGATGTCACCAGCTTGCAAGGCGCGTGATGTAACCGGGTTATGCGCGCCATCGGTATTGATCCCGGATTGGAACCAGACCCATGTGTCGCGATATTCTGCATCGGGGAAACGCTTGGCAATCTCCAACTCCATCGCGTCCCGACCGGCAATGGCGACATCAATCTCGCGGGTGCCCGCCTTGACGGTATCTTTGATCGCATAGCCCCCGACATCAGCTACCTGAGCGCATTTGCGGATCAGCGCGATTTCGGCAGCCGATTTATGCATGCGCTGGCGCATGGTTGTGGCGGCGACATCAATGGTTTCCTTGGGCGACAGGAATTCCTTCAACAGCGCCGATTGCACCAGCGTCAGGTGATCGCCCTCATAACCGATGGTCTTGCCAATGCCGGTAACAGACAGCACAGCCCGCCAATAATTATTCCGCTGCCAATCGGTATAGGTGATGTTGTCTGCGTGGCTCCGCCGCCATGGCTGTGCGGCGTCAATACCTGCACTGATCGTCACCGATTCCGTTTCCGTGACAACAAGCGCATAGGGGCGTCCGAACGCGCAATACAGAAACCCAGAATAATAGGCGATGTTGTGCATTGATGTGAAAACACAGGCATCAACACCAGCATCGCGCATGTCGGCGCGCAGGCCAGACAGGCGATCATCATATTCTTGCGACGAAAAGGGGAGATTCTTTTCTCCCTGATGGAAACGGTAAAATTCTGGGCGATCCATGACTATGGCTCCTTTGTCGGCATGCCGTGATGCACGAAAAGAGCCCTCCTCTTTCGTCGCAGCAGCGGCAAAGTGAAGTCCCGGCGTTCAGGAATATGTGGGCGGGGCTACGCAAGAATGCGGACGACGCCATCGCCACCCCGTGACGCTACATCGCCCAAAACACGATACTGCAGCAAGTCATTTTGCGACAGGATCCGGCCGTTTTGCGGAGGATATGTTACCGGACGCTAAGCCGGGCTCAATCCCCGCAAACGCTCTGACCGACGGCGCAACAGCTCAACCGTTGTCAGCAGCATGATCGAGACCACAACAAGGATCGTCGCAGCCGCCAGGATTGTTGGAGATATCTGTTCCCGCAGCCCGGTGAACATCTGCCACGGCAGGGTTTGCTGTTGGGCAGAGCCAACGAACAAAACCACAACAACCTCATCAAACGATGTGATGAAGGCAAAGAGCCCGCCCGAAATCACTCCCGGCAGGATCAGGGGCATCTGCACCTGAAAGAACGTGCGTACCGGATCGGCCCCCATGGATGCAGCAGCCCGCGTGAGCGATCGGTCAAAGCCGACAAGTGTGGCCGTCACGGTGATGATCACGAACGGAATGCCCAAAACAGCATGCGCCAGGATCACCTTCACAAACCCGACAAATGATTGAGACAGGCCCAAATTGGTCTCAAGCCAGTTGCCCAACGGGGCATAGAAAAAGAACATGCCGGTCGCAGAAATGATCAAAGGCACGATCATTGGCGAAATCAGGATCGCCATAATAGCACGCCGCCCGGGCACGTGGCTTTGCGACAGGCCAATCGCCGCCAGCGTCCCCAGCGACACTGAAATGACCGTTGCTATCGGCGCGATGATCAGTGAGTTCTTAAGTGGCACCATCCATTCATCAGTGCCCAGGAAATCGCGATAATGCTTCAGGCTGTACCCCTCCGCCTGAAAATTCAGCATCTCGGGTGTGAAGGTAAAGAAATCTTCGGCGTTAAAGCTCAGCCACATCACCGGGATCAGCGGGGCCACAAGGAAGAAAAAGATCAAGCCACAGATGAACTTGAACGTATTGTGCCAAAGGGTCTGACCAGCGGTGTAATAGATCGGCACGGCAGACCGGTAATCACTATTGGCCAACCAATAGGCCGCCCAACTCAATACCGCGCCAATAAGCGCGCCGGAAACGGCTGTCCCCAGATTGCCAAAGATCAACCCAGCCAAGGCAAGCACTGCAATCGTGCCCCAGCGAACCGCTGTTCGTTTGTCGAGGTTCGTTTCGGCAACCCAAGCAATGGCACAGCCGATAGCTGCGCCAATCACAGCGCCAAGCCATGGTTGGGCTACCATATTGCCACCCACGAAACCAAAAATCGCAGCCAGCGCTGCTGTCAGCGGCATGGTGAAGCGGAACAGGTCCGGGCGGGGCAATGCGGTTTGGATCTTGCTCATGACCTCAGCCTCCCAACTTCACGTTATCGATCCCGACGATCTGGTCGTAGACCCAGTAAAGCGCCAGAACCAGCACCAACAGGATCGTCCCAAGCGCCGCAGCCAAACCCCAGTTCAATGAACGAGAGATGTGATAGGCGATCCGGTTCGAGATAAAGACACCATCGGTGCCACCCACAATCTCTGGCGTGATGTAATAGCCAATCGCCAGAATGAAGACGAGGATCGACCCCGCCCCAATGCCGGGCACCGATTGTGGGAAATAGACCCGCCAGAAGGCCGTCCAGTTCGTCGCACCCAGTGATTTGGCCGCCCGCAGATATGTCGGAGGCACCGTTTTCATAACCGAGTAAAGTGGCAGGATCATGAAGGGCAGCAGGATATGCGTCATCGCGATGATCGTACCTGTGGAATTATTCATCAGGATCAGCCGGTTGGCATCGTCGACAAAACCAAGCCAGACCAGCAATTCATTGATCACACCCTGTTGTTGCAACAGCACTTTCCAGGCCGACGTCCGCACCAGCAGCGATGTCCAGAAAGGCAGCAAAACAAGGATCATCAGAACATTGGCGGTCCGCACCGGCAAATTGGCCAACAGCCACGCAATAGGGTAGCCGAGCAGGATGCAGCTGCCGGTGATGATCAAGGACATCCACAGCGTCCGACCAAACAGCTTGATGTAGAGGCGTTCGTTATCGGGGCGGGCCTCCACACCATCAACGGTCAACTCACGATCAACGGAGTTCAGAAAATAGCCCGATGTGTAATTCGGGCTGTAAACCGCGATTGTCTGCCACACGCCCGGCGACGCCCAATCGTCGTCAAGCTCCGCAAAAGCATCGGTAAAACTCAGCACCGGCATCTCAGCCGCCGTCAGCGCCTGAAGCGCTTCGGCACCCGGACCACCATAGCCTGCAACTGCTGCAGCGCGGGATGGGTCGCGCAAATCGACCGCCAGCGCCGCGTAAACGGCCTCCCAAGGGTCCTCTTCGGCCACGACGTCACTGTCTTCGATGGCAGTCCAGATCGCAAAATCGGTATAGGCAGCGGCGGTGGTGGGCAGCATTGTGGCAACGTCTTGCGACAGGGTGAAGCCGATATCGCCGGACATATTGTCACCGGTCAAGCTTTCCCAGCGTGCCCGGCGTTCAGCGATCACCGCTTCGCCCCCTGCCCCGCTCATCATCTCATACCAGAACGCGCCCTCCTCAAAACGGGAATCGGTATCCTCAATCGCGTCCTGAAAGACCTCGCCGATATCATCCATCGATCGCCCAGAGGTTCGGAAAAGCGACGCAAGACCAGTATTCTCGTAATTCAGACGCGTACCGAGTTTTGTGTGTTCCTTCGCCTCTGCGGCGTTAAACATATCAAAGAACAGTTTTTGAAAAACCTCCTCAGGCGGCGTCTGGCCTGCCTGACGATCCCAGTTCGACAGCGCAGTAACGGTTCCGGGGATCGTGTCAGAAACGATTTGATTTTCAACGGATCGCACAAGCATTGATACGATCGGAATAACGAATGTCAGCAGGACAAAAAGAAGAAGCGGTGCAACCAGTGCCAGCCCCCTGATCTTCTGACGGCGCAGCGCACGCCCGAGGCTTTCCTTCAGCGGTGTCCCATCAGCGGCGAGCATCGGTCCCGAGTTATTCGTCTCACTCATATTGCCCTCACTCGTTCGTCGCTTTTTTTGTCTTGGTTCGATCTGGGTTGGAAGGGGCGTTACCGCCCCTTCCTGGTGTCAGCTTACTGTGCAAGCCAAGCCTGGAATTTCGCGTCGATATCGTCGCGATAATCGGCCCAGAACTCGTAGTTATAAAGGAAGGTGTTCTCAGCATTATTGGGGTCAGTCGGCATATGTGGTGCCATATCGATGCCCAGTGTCTCATGCTTACCAACAAGCGGTGCCGACGACAAACGTGCCGGCCCGTAAGAAATATACTTGGCCTGATCAGCAAGGCGCTGTGTATCTGTGGCAAACTTCACAAAGTCCAAAGCACGTGCCAGACGCTCATCGGACAAGCCTTCGGGAATGATCCAACCGTCAAGGTCAAAGACCTGCGCGTCCCACATCATGCCAATGGGCTGACCCTGTTCTTCAATGGCGGCGAACAGACGACCGTTATAGGTCGAGCCCATAAAGATCTCACCATCTGCCAGAAGCTGCGGGGTATCTGCCCCGGCAGACCACCAAATCACGCTGTCACGGATGGTGCCCAGTTTGGCAAGCGCCTGTTCCTGACCTTCTTCAGTGGCCAGCACGTCATAGACATCTTCCTTTGCAACGCCGTCACAAAGAAGGGCCCACTCGACATTGTTGATCGGTCGCTTTTCAAGCGCGCGCATGCCCGGATATGTCTCAAGGTCGAACACGTCACAGATATTGCTTGGCGCGTCAACGCCCTCTGGAACCAAATCGGTGCGATAACCGAAAGTTGTCGAATAGACGATCTGCGGGATAAAGCAGTCACCAACCAACAGATCACCGAAATCATCAGATGCCGATGTGCCATCCGGTGCGGCGGCAAGTACTTCATCGGCGTCGATTTCGAGTGCCAAACCTTCATCACACAGGCGCAACGCGTCAGCAGCGACGACATCAACAACATCCCAAGTGATAGAACCAGCTTCGTTCATGGCACGCAGCTTGGCCACAGCCTCGGCCGAGCTTTCATCCCAAGTCACTGTAACGCCAGGGTTATTCGCAACATATGGGTCGGCATAGGCGTTGATCTGCGATTGCTGATAAGCGCCGCCCCAACTGACAAGTGTCATGTCTGACGCCATATGGCCATCCGCGCCAACCGCGCCAGCGGAAAGACCCAAAGCCATGGTCGCCAGTATTGGTTTTGTATATTTCATTTTTCTCTCCCGTTATTGCCTAGTATCTTTCGTCGATAAGGTAGCACGCACTAGGCAGCATATTACCAAGCTCTTGCTAAAGCGGCAGCCAGCCTACGCATCAAGGGCGCGGCAATCTTCCGGCAGCCAGCCAATTTCGATCTGTTCACCGGGGCGCAACCGCGGCTGATCTGGCGCGTTGCGGGTCTTCACGATGAACTCCTCAGAATTCGCAACACGCAGCCTTGTCCGGAAAATGTCACCCATATAGATGAACTCCAGCACCTCGGCCTTCAACGTATGCGCATCGTCAGACAGACGATCCTTGTTCGTTTCCACACGTTCTGGACGGATCGACACCGTGGTCCGCTCGCCCACTTCGGACACGTTCACCGGCTTCGCGTCGATCTCTTCCCCACTATCCAGACGGACAATACATTTGTCATTCTCGATCTGGGTCACAACCCCGCTCAGCGTGTTATTTTCGCCGATAAACTGCGCGACAAAGCTGTTTTGTGGCGCTTCGTACAACTCATCCGGCGGCGCCAATTGCTGGATCCGACCGTCATCAAAAACAGCGACACGATCCGACATGGTCAGCGCCTCGGTCTGATCGTGGGTTACATAGACCGTCGTGATACCCAGATTATGAGCAAGATGCGTAATCTCAAACTGCATCTTTTCACGTAATTGCTTGTCCAGCGCGCCCAATGGTTCGTCCATCAGAACAAGTTCCGGCTCAAAAACCAGCGCGCGGGCCAGGGCAACACGCTGTTGCTGGCCACCAGACAGTTGCGCAGGACGGCGATTGGCGAATGCGCCCATCTCCACCATATCCAAAGCGCGCTTGACCTTTTCATCACGCACCGTTTTGCCCATTTTCCGAACTTCCAGCGGAAAAGCGAGGTTTTCGCCAATCGTCATATGGGGAAAAAGAGCATAGTTCTGGAACACCATGCCAATGCCCCGTTTGTGGGGCGGGATATCGTTGATCGACTTGCCATCAAGGCGGATGTCGCCATGGGTGGCCGTCTCAAACCCTGCCAGCATCATCAGGCAAGTGGTTTTGCCGGACCCCGAGGGTCCTAACATTGTCAGGAACTCACCTTTCGGCATGCTTAGGTTAAGGTCCTTCACAACGAGCGTTTCACCGTCGTAACTCTTCTGCACGCGTTCAAATTCGACGAACGCCTCGCCCTCGTGTGTTTCTGCCAAGATTGGCTCCCTGTTGGTTCTTCTGGTGGGTTCCCCACGCATAGCTGCCCGATACTAACGTCGAATCAAGTCAAACTTGCAAGAGCTTTCGCAAGAGCCCCGCAAAAACGGTTCCGAAGATCAGCGGAATGTCCGTCCGGAGACGGAATGCATCAAAATACGACAGATTCGACATTCAAATGCGTCTATCCGCAGCGCCGCCCGAAGGCAGTTCTCCTAACGACCGTGACTGCGATCATACGCATTCCGCGCCGGCTCTGGGAAGGGATCAGCATTTTGGAACACATCAATGACCAATGGATAACAGGCGGCGGTATCAGAGCTATGCTCAGCCCCGCAATCCCCACCTGGACAAGCCGATAGTCCGACGACAAGGTCGATTTCGGCAAAAAATTCGAGATGATCACCGACCCGGACGGGGCTGGCTTTCATGAAATACTGATGCGTGTCTGCCGTAAACCCGGTGCACATGAAGACATTCAGCACATCATGCACAAAACCTTCCGCCTCTTGCACCGTGAGGTCAGCGTGATCAGCAAGCGCTCGGGTCAGGTTTGAATGGCAACAATAGTGATAGTCGGTGCTGGACAATAGACGGCCAGTATAAGGATCACAGCGGGTGCCAATCACATCATGGACCGATCCACCATCGGCATCCCAACCATACCAATCCAGCGTGTCCTCAAACACGGTCGCCATCGGACGCATTGACGGGAACCGCGACCACAGACGATCACCAGTCGACACATGTGTTCCATGCAGCGCGCGTGTTTTGCCGGAATAGAAATGCTCTGCCAGATCGGAGGCCGACCAGAGATTCAAGTCGCCCACCTGCGGCCCCTCGGTACAGGAGATGCGAAAGAAGCTACCCTTGGGAACCGTTGTGCATCGGGCATCGCGACGCGGGACAACGCATTGCTTTGTATGTTGCGCCTGCGATCGGCGTGCGCCCATCATCCCAAAATCCGGTGCGGCCAAACTATTGGTCGGATAGCAAATCACCACGGGTTTCGCGCGTCTTTCTACGGCATCAACAGGTGGCCGAAAGACTGGCTTTTCAGGCTTCATATTTCATACAACCGATCAAACATTGCAATTTAGTATCGACAGACGATGACATTGCCAACCCTTCGATCCGCGCCCAAGGATTGAAAATAAACGCCGCCGATCGAACGAAAAAACCGGCATTATCGGTGATCCCCAATATTCCGAATCCAATTGACTCGCCCCATAAAAACGCCTTATTTATGACTTAGTTGATTTGTTTTTGTATCTGGTAGGTGGATAAATGTTCAAAAAACCTTTTATTATTTCTATTGTCGCAACAACTACGCTTGGCACAGTATTTCCAGCAATCGCCAGCGCTGATGAAGTCATACTGACATTGAAAGATCAGGATGTGACAATCCGGGGCGAATTCGCCGGATTTCAGCAGAACGCATATGTCGTCGCAACCGAAAACGGTGATCTGTATGTGCCGGCAAAATACGTTGACTGCCAAGGCGACGATTGTCTTATCTTCGTGGCCGCAAACACGCAGGGCAACTAGGCTGCAACCAGCTTTGCTGTCGTCGTAGATTTTGCAGCGTGGGGTTGATGCCTGACGCTATGTCGAAACATGTCATGCGATTTTATAGCGGTTGACGAAATACCTGAAACATCACGTATCTTATAACGCGTTGAAATCGCGAATTTCAGGCAACATTATGTGACTGCGGGCTTTTCGCATAACGCTTTAATAGTGCGGCGCGGTCAAACCACAGACGTTACCGAAAACTTGGGCGCCGTATCAAGACGCCCAGGTCAGCGACATTCGTGCCCGTCGTCCCGGTCATCAGCAGATCACCGGACAAGGCAAGCGCGGCGTAGCTATCGTTGTTTTGCAAAAGCCTATCAAAGTCGCCACCAGCATCGCTGATGCGCGTCAATGTCCCTTGGTCCACGATGGCACCGGCAGCGTCCGTCGGGCCATCCCGCCCATCGGTCCCGCCTTGCAAGCAGGTCCATTTTTGCCACCCGCGCAATGCGGCTTCCTTGGCGATCCGCAGCGCCAGTTCCTGGTTGCGCCCTCCGCGCCCCGTCCCGCTCAAAACGACGGTCGTTTCGCCTCCCCAAATCGTCAAACCGGGCAAGGATTGATCACATATGTAGCGCGCCGCATCTCGTACGTCGCCTTCAACCGGAGCCGCGATAACCTGCGCAGAAGGCGCCACCAGTGACATCGCCGCCACGCTTTGCGTATTCGACCCGACAAGAATATTCTGCGCCTCAGGCAACGCATCGCTGGCAACGGCACCCATCAAATGATCCCGTACAGGCTGTGGCACGCGGTCCCATAATCCGGTCCGATGCAGCATTGTCATCGCCTCTCCCGGCGTACCGATTGGCGGCAATGTCGGCCCACTTGCAACGACCGACAGATCATCACCAACCACATCCGACAGGATCAGCGCTGTAACCTTATTGGGGGCGGCGTGGCGCAGAAACCCACCCCCCTTAATATCTGACAATTGCTGACGGATCAGGTTCATCTTCTCAATCGGCAGTCCCGACCCCAACAATAAACTGTTCACCTGCGCCTTGTGGGCAAGGGTCAACCCTCCCGCAGGGGCGGGCAACAAGGCCGACCCCCCGCCTGACATCAAGGTCAGCACAGGCCCTTCTGCTGACCTCAATGCACCAATAACCGCCCGGCTTGCAGCCACCCCATTGTCATCCGGCACTGGGTGCCCGGCAGCAAAGACCTCGGCACCCGGCAAATCGGTGCCATTTTCATAGTTGGTGACAACAATTGTATGCACACCCGAGAACCGGGACAGCGCCGCTTTTGCCATCAGGGTTGCGGCCTTTCCAATGGCTACGATCAGTGATGGATCCGGCACAGCATCCAAATGGCGCAGCACAGCGGCATAAGGATCAGCCGCCGCAACACCAGCATCAAAAATGCGCCGCGCATCTTTACGGGCATCATCCATCCACTACTCCTTCCGCTGATCCAACTTCAGCGCGTTGATGGGCGATCAATGCGGCCATGCGTTGCACGACCTCCAGTTCCAGTTCGGCATGCGGCGATAAACCAAGCGACGGCATGGATAGGGCTATCAACACACGCGGTGCGGATTGCGCCGAAAAAATATGGGTGGCACTATAGTGTAAAAACAGATGTGCAATATGGTCATCGGCAGCGGGCCCCAATGACGGGGGGGACGCACGGCGTAATACCGGAGCTTTCCGGAAAATCAAATCCAGTATTTCGGGCTGCAGCCCACGCAAGCTATCATCATGCACAACAACAGCACCATCAACCAAGGGATGCGCCCGCAAGTCGCGTAAGAATGCAACCGGATCTTCTGTCCGCGCCGTTGCCAGATGGCGCAAAAGACCAAAGCTGCGCTCTTCGGCCTGCAGGCTGCGCGCATCCTGAAGCACTGCGGCCAATACCATGACGGCGAAAATCAAGGCGATGATCATCAGAGCTTCAGCGCGCCCCACGTCAACCACCAAGCCGATTAGGCATCCCGAAATCACAGCGGCACAGATCATCACAAACAGGATTAGCAATGTCTCGCGATGGCTGATCTGCGCGCGGGCCAAACCAATCGCCAACCAACAAAACACCAGTACGCCCAGTGACGAAAACTGAATTGGCAGCCTGAAAACATCCGCCAAAAAATCGCCCACCGCCAACGGAATGAACAGCAGCAATGAAAGGGCAAGCCGCGTGACCATTGTATTTTCAGCAAAAGAGAGAGAGCCGCGGTCGCGCCGCATTATCAGCAAGCCAGAAACGCAGAAGCCGGCGACCTGAAACCCAAGCAGACCGTATAGCCGAACCGGATCGATAACCGGTGAATACCAAAATGCGGCAATCGCGAACAGGATTGTCCCACCAGCAATCAGCGCCTTCGCCCATTGAGGCGCATGTCGTCGCAGCAGCCCCTCGGTCAGCAGCAATACGGCAAGCGGGATCAGCGCCGCACCCAAAAGAACAAGGATACGAAATGCCGCGACCCCGGTCAGTATTAGCAAAAGCCGGCCAAGAAACAACAGCATCATGACTTGCACGCCAAAAAGTAGACGTCGATTGATCGGATCACAGTCACCTTGACGGATCAACACCCAACGCAACGTGAGCAGGCCAAGAAGGGCCACAAAGGACAAGAATGCCGAAATCAGTATATTCGCCGCCGCAATCATTTGCCTCGGGCTCTCGCGGGCCGCAAAATCGACCATCGTGTTGAACTGTCCGACCAATAGGTAACGGGCAAAACAATGCGCCGCAGCGCGACAAGCCCAGCCGTCACAAGCAAGCCGACGATTGCCGTTTTGGGCACCTCACGGGCCAGATAGCCGCGCATCGCAACCAAATCCATCTTTCCCAGTTGGATCACATCATCACCACGATCATAGTCCAACTGATCAGCACAAAACCTGTTGAATTGATCATCACGATGCTTGGGTGCGTCGCCCCAGGTCTTTTTCAAATCGTCGGAACCACCTGTATAGGCGTTTGTAATCACAAAACGTTCCTCATCAAAAACCGCATCATCACCGACACCAAAAACACTGCGGTGACGGGCCAAGATCAGCCGGGCTAGCAGAACATGGTTAAGGCTGCGCCGACCACCGCGCGGGTCTGGCCAGACATCCGAAAACATCTCAGACACCATGCCCACAACGGCAGGGACCTGGGTGACATTCGAAATCCAGATCGGGCGAAACTGCCGACGAAAAAAAATCAGGAAGCAAGTCAGGCCATACAGCACCCATGACAGGTTCTTTGACCGCTCATCCGGGTCGACCATTACAAGACCAAGATGAAGCACATCCATCGGGCGCGGCGCGGTGTCGACGTTCATCACCGTCAGCGCATTGAAAGCAATCGGCATGCCATCTCGCCGGCGCACCAGCGTAATGATCACATCTTCCAAATTCTCGGAATCACCGGAAAAGACGCCATAGGTCAGGCTACCATGATCCAATGTGCGCGCCGCGACCTGACGTAAATCACGAGATACAGAACCCAGATCATCAGTAGCCATCCATCGGCCAGGGCGTTCGATGATCCGGACCTGATAATCAGGCCCCGACCGAATGGTCACATCCATGTACCGCCGCCCAAGCGTTTTTAAGATCGTCCGGATCACTGTTGCCCCGCCTGCCCTTTGCAGCCGAAGGTTAGGCAGACGGTCGCAAAGTCACAAGGGCCGGTTGTTGGGTAACCGTCATGCCGCCGCCCAGGGTTCGTACCTAGGATGACCATCGACAGGATATCGTCTTCTATCACATCCTCGACCCGCTCTGTGGCAATCATTCAGACACCGAAACGCGGTGACAACGCTCCATCATCTTGCGCGGGGTCATGGCTGATCAGAAAGATATCAAGGTCTTGGTTTTTGGGGTCAGGACGGGAAACATCGTTTGTACCGTGAACACGGATGCAAACCCGGTTATTATGGCGGCGTCCAAGGGCGTCCGCGGGGCACCCAGATTTCCAAACCAAGCTCGATCTGAGCATCGTGAAACAGCACGGCAAACTCATACGCAACCAGATCGAAAATCGCGGGCGCGTGTCGCCGTATGAGTTGTCTTATTGGATTATCCGCACCCGCGGCGATCGGTACCCAAACCGCGCATCCCCAATGACATGCCATCACCCGCGCCAAAAGCTGGGAGATGGCCTGTGGCGCGAGTTACCTTCCAGTTCCCTGACAATGTGGGCCCCTATAACAGCCAGTGAACTAAACGGGGACCTCATCCAGCGCAACAGACGCAAAATCGGCATCCATCAGCGGTCTGGGCAGGTCTTCCGCACGCGCCAGTTTTACCGATGACCCCAGCAGAAAAATGCGACAGAAACCTGCAAACACAACTCTACCCGGTCCGGACATTCGCGGCGTATTTGCCAAGCTTCAGCAAAAAAGGGAAAAGAGCTACGTGATCATCGCCCCTATATTTCTATGCCGCCACCGATATCCGGTCCGCATAGGCATTCCTGCAGCAAATCATCGTAGGCAACCGTGATAATGAACGCCTGGTCATAGTCATCGGCCTCGCTGTAACCGGCTTGCACATCGGTTGGATCAAGGATCAATGTCATCAGATCACCTTCCCCCGCAACAAACCCGTCACCTTCGGCAATGGCCAATGCCAACAGCTCATCCACATTCCCCTGAGTGCCATTATAGGTGTTATTGGCCACTTCAGGGAACTTGAACTCCGAATTCCCATCACTCAATCCCCAGATCGCGTGTTGAATCTCGGCTTCGGTATAATTCTCACCGGCACCATTTCCGGTGGTGTCACCATTGCTTTGCGATGTGAAGTCCTGGTTCAACAGCCAGTTGATCGCATCGATGTTTTCAACGACATCGTTGGTGAAAATGCCGCCCCCAATCTCACTGGCAACACCGGCCCTGACATCCATCGTCACGTCGATACCAGAGATGAATTTTTCTGTCCGTTCAATGCAATAGGCATCCTCAATAAACCGGCCATCAAATCGGCTATCTCCGGTCCCGTCAATAGTCGACGCATAGGCAAGGCCGGGGGCAAAGCCGCGTTGGACAACAACCGCGGCATCAGGCAGCGATGCCATGATCGTTTCAATCGTATTCAATGCCCCTTTCACATCTAGGGTCACGGTGGCGGTATCAACGCCACCATCCACATCAGTCACAGTATAGATAAAACTGTCATTCACCGTTGTGCCAATCGGCAGTTCCGCGGCCGGAACACCGTTATAAATCGCATTGCTGCTATCATAATCCAGCGTCGCATCAGCGTTGAGGGTCACCACAGCGCCGCTTTCAAGCGTTGTTTGATCTCCAACCAAGAGAACGACGCCATTGACCGTCGCAATCGTGATTGTATCGCTATCCGGATCAATATCATTGGCAAGCACATCGATTGTGGTTGTTTCGGTGGCACAAACGCAGCCAAAATCATTCGTCGCCACCGGCGGCACCACCACAATCAGACCAGCGTCAATCGTGTCATTGCTTTCACCTATGCCAAGCGTGATTTCATCCGTTCGTCCGGTCTCCGCATTTGCATCGCTGTCTATCGCGTCGTTGCCTCCGGCATCAGCCGTCGTAAAAACAAAGCCATCGACCGCATCAAAACCCACAACGTAACCGCCAGCCGAAAGCCCATCAAACAGGTAATTCCCACTGTCATCAGTGACCGTTTCCGCAACTTGCAGCCCGCTTTCATCAAAGAGCCGGACAACAGCATCTGACACAGTCGTGTCAGCACCGTCGAATATGCCGTTTCGGTTCACATCGACAAAAACGGTATCACCCAATGACGCCGTCCCAGGATCAGCAACTCCAACATCCACATCCGTGATCGCGTCACCAATCTGCACCGAAACGGGCAACGTCGTGGCCGTACCGTCCCCATTGTCGATCCCATCACTATCAATAGTGTCGTTATCGCCGACATTGGGTGCAACAAAACTCAGGTCGGTGGGGTTCACAAATCGGACCTGATAGTCACCTGCATCCAAACCGGTGAACTGATAGGCACCTGCCGCATTTGTGGTCGTGGTCGCTACGACAACGCCAGCCAACAAAAGCTGAACCGTAGCCTGCGATACAGCCGTATCATCGGCATCCTCCAGATCATCCCGGTTCTCATCCACAAAAATCCGGCCCGCAAGCGATGCTGTCCCAGGGTCCGCGACACCCGCATCAACATCACGGATCGCATCGCCAATCGCCACAGCGATCAGATCCGTCGCACCCGTCCCCTGATCGGCGTCACTATCGGACACATCAGGCCCCACATCCTGATCCACAAGCACACGGCCCGCCACCGAAGTCGGGAACACAACCCGATAGTCACCCGCCGCAAGATCCGTGAACAGATAAGACCCATCCGATCCCGTCACCTGCGTCGCAACAACAGCACCAGAACCATCGCGCAGCTCAACCGTCACCGCCGCAACACCAGCCTCATCACCATTATTGTCATCCTGATCATCATCATTGCTATCAACAAAAACACGACCACCCAATGACGCCGTGGCTGGGTCAGCAACGCCAGCGTCATTATCCTCAGACACCGCGTTGATCCCAAGCTCAATCGGCAAGGTCCGACCCGTCAGCGGATCAGCGTCACTATCAACACTGTCATCATCGCCCGCATCCTGATCCACCAGTGTCTTGCCATCGACAAGCAGCGGGAACTGCACGACATAGCTGCCCGCCGCCAAACCGGTAAAACGGTAATTGCCCGCATCATCCGTCGTTGTGCTGTCAATCACCGCACCGCCAGCATCCAGCAGGTTAACCACAACACCAGGGACGACCACATCGCCGCCATCCTGGATCGCATTGTCATTTTCGTCGCAGAACACCGTCCCGGTAATCACCGATCCGGCAGGGTCCGCGACCCCTGCATCCACATCCTCCACCGCATCGCCAATCGCCAGGCTGATCGGCGCAGTCGCACCCGTCCCCTCATCGGCATCGCTGTCGATCGTGTCGTCATCACCCACATCCTGGGCCACAAGCACCCGCCCATCCGGCGTCACCGTCGGGAACACAACAACGTAATCACCCGCAGCAAGCCCGGTAAACGCATAGGCCCCGCTGTCATCAGTCTGCGTCCGCGCCACTTCCGCACCAGACCCGTCCCGCAAGATCACAAGCTGATCGGCAGCACCCGCTTCGGCATCATCAACATCATTATCATTGGCATCCACAAAAATCCGGCCCGCAAGCGATGCTGTCCCAGGGTCCGCGACACCCGCATCAACATCACGGATCGCATCGCCAATCGCCACAG
>CANNFQ010000002.1 GCA_947503925.1 uncultured Paracoccaceae bacterium
GATCAGACATGTTAACCGCTCGTTTTTCGAACTGTGAATCACGCAGACAAACGGAAATCAATGGGTCCTGACCCTAGGACTGTTTTGAAATCGGTCTCACCTGCTTCGATGTCGTAAATGAGTTGCGAAAGACCAGCGCGTCCTTGAATGCTCAATCCGCTTTTGCCAGCATCAGAATAGGTTTGGATTATCTTGTAGCCGCGTTCTTCCGCATATCGCTGGATGGCGTCGGCCTGGTTTTCGGTTGAGTATCGCTGGTGCTCGGTCGACATACGAACGTATTGGGCTGCGTTCCGGCGTTTGTCTCCGTCTGATTTGTTATTTGGCCAACTCAATGACGTGGCCCTCCATATTCAAATTCGTAATTTTGCGCAGCTGTTCTGCGATTCCTTTCACGAACTTATCGGAAGGGAGACGGAAACATGTTTCATAAAAAGGGCAACATCTTTCATGGAGGCAGCCAGGATCTGGTTTCGGCTGTAGAATATCGAGAGGCAGTTAGGTCTGCGCTGACCTATGAACTGGGAGGCGCGGGACGGGCGGCGAAAGCAACGATAAAGTGGACGGGAGTAAGCGAAAGGACAGCAAAGAACTGGATAGCCGGTTCATACGGCCCAAGTGGTGAGCATTTGATTGGTTTGATGAAGCACTCGGATAGTGTGATGGACGTGGTTTTGGAGCTAGCTGGACGTCATGAGACTTTGGCAATGCAGCGCGTTGAGATCGTGAGACGGGAACTCAGAGAGGTATTGAAGGTATTGGACGCGATCTGTGCTGCTGACGATGCTTCGAGTGAAACCTAGCGACAAACAAAGCTCATTTCGGTCTGTATGCCTTGTAGCAAGTGACCGAATTTTCACATCTATCGATCGAAAGGGTTTGGATTCTACACGCAGTCAGTGTCGGGCAATGCCGAGGGGAATTTCCAGACGCGAAGACGCGTCAGTTGGTTGAGATTTATTGAGAAATGCCGTGGGTTGGGTGTTGCAGCACTTATTTGTTCGATGAGTTGCAAGTTACGTGTCGGGAAATGGCAAATTAGATGTCGGCGTTATCAGGAAGCCTCACAAAACAAGGGGGTTCCAGTCGCAAAAAGTGTCACCTTATGTGTCGTTCCAGAGATGTGTGGCGTTTCACGTGACATGACCTAAACGTTTCAATAGGTCACTTTAGGCTGGTGATATGAGAAAACGGCCTCGGATTTCTTCCGGGGCCTTTCTCTTGTCTAGCGGAGTTGATGAATGGCGATAGCGCTGCTGGTACATCGTGGCCACCAAGAAGTGGAGATGAGTCAGAAACGTTGAAATTACTAACTTTTCCTGAAGGTGTGTTTCTCATTGCAAAAATTGGAACGTTCCAGTAGATAGATTTGGAACGTTCCAAAATTGGGGCGCCGGGAGGGTTATATGACCAAGGTAGTTCCAGTGGCAGAAGCGGTTTCGCGGATTGAGGACGGTGCCGTGGTCACCGTTTCATCGTCGTCTACTCTGGGCTGCCCGGACGCGGTTTTGGCTGCCGTTGGGGCGCGTTTCGATGCCGAAGGTCATCCAAGGGACATCACCTCACTCCATCCGATTGCAGCGGGCGATGTTTATGGCGTGAAAGGCATGGATCACATCGCGAAAGACGGGCTGTTGGCCCGTGTTTTGGCCGGTTCTTACCCGTCGGGGCCGTCAAGCGTGCAGATGCCCGAGATCTGGAAGATGATCGTAGAAGACCGTGTCGCGGCCTATAATGTGCCGTCGGGGATCATGTTCGATATGCATCGCGAGGCAGCGGCCCACCGTCCAGGTGTATTGACCGAAGTTGGGATTGATACCTTCGTTGATCCAAAGCGGCAGGGCTGTGCGATGAATGAGCGCGGCGCCGCAACCCCTATCGTCGATCGTGTCCAATTTGGTGGAAAAACATGGCTGCACTTCCCCAATGTGGTGCCCAATGTCGCCATCATCCGCGCCACGACCGCAGATGAGCGAGGCAACCTGACCTATGAGCATGAAGGAGCCTATCTGGGTGGGTTGGAGCAGGCAATTTGCGTGCGGAATAACGGCGGTCTGGTGATCGCCCAAGTCAAGCGGGTGACCGCGAATGGGTCGCTTCGACCACATGATGTGCGGGTGCCGGGCCATTTGGTGGATTACGTCGTGGTTGATCCGGACCAGAAGCAGACGACCGAGACGCCTTATGATCCGGCGATTTCGGGGCAGGTTCTGCGTCCGTGGAACAGTTTTTCACTTGCCGACCATGGCGTTGAGAAGGTCATCGCCCGCCGGGCAGCGCAGGAGTTGCGGCGCGGCATGACGGCCAATCTTGGCTTTGGCATCAGTTCCATGGTGCCGCGTATACTGCTCGAAGAAGGGTATCGTGATGCGGTGACCTGGGCCATAGAACAGGGTGCCGTTGGCGGGGTCCCCCTTACCGGTTTTGCGTTCGGTTGTGCCTCGAATGCGGATGCATATATCCCGTCGCCACAACAGTTCATCTATTTTCAGGGCGCTGGTTTCGATGTCTCTTTTCTGTCGTTTCTTGAGATCGATGTGGAAGGCAATGTCAATGTCTCAAAGTTGGGTAAAAAACCTTACCTGACAGCCGGTTGCGGCGGGTTCGTCGATATCACGTCCAAGGCCAAGAAACTCGTGTTCTCAGGCTTGTTCGAGGCCGGCGCAAAGATCAGTCTGTCGGACGATGCGATCAACATTGAGACCCCTGGCAAGTTCACCAAAATGGTTGACGAAGTCGAGCACGTCACCTTTTCGGGCAAGCGCGCCCGCGAGCAGGGGCAGGACGTAATCTACGTTACTGAGCGCTGCGTGATCGCGCTGACAGGCAACGGTCTGGTCGCCACAGAGATCATGCCCGGCATTGATCCGCAGGACCACATCATCGGCGCATCCAAAGGGCGGGTCCAAGTGGCCGAGAATGCCCGTCTGATGCCCAAAGAGTTGCTTTCGAAATCACCGACGGGGTTGGTCCTATGAGCGAGATCACCTGCGCATATGATGGCAGCGTCGCAGTCCTGACGGTCACCAACGAAGCCAAGCTGAATGCGCTCACCATGGGTATGTTGCATCAGCTTGAAGAACATCTTGCTGCTGTTGATCGGAACCGTGACATCGGCGCGGTGATCCTCACCGGCGCAGGGTCGAAGGCGTTTTGTTGCGGGGCAGATATCGCTGAATGGGGCCCGTTGAGCCCCGCCGACTTTGCCCAGTTCTGGGTGCGCGAAGGGCACCGGGTGTTCGACCGTTTGGCGGCACTTTCCAAGCCAACGATTGGGGCCGTGAACGGCCATGCGTTTGGCGGTGGCCTTGAACTTGCGGCTTGTTGTGACATTCGGGTTTTGGCGCCGCGCAGCACGCTGGCGTTGCCGGAGGGCAAGGTTGGCATTGTGCCGGGCTGGTCTGGCACCCAACGTCTTGCACGATTACTGCCTGAATCTGTCGTGAAAGAAATGGCGCTTTTTGGGCGCCGTATCACGGCCCATAGGGCGCAAGACCTTGGGTTTGCCGCAGATGTTTCAGACGATCCACTGACTGCCGCCAAGGAGATTGCGGCTTCGATGACGGACATGTCCCCGCGTGCGGGAATGCTCGCCAAGGCCATGATCCACGGCGCCGTTGGAGAGGACAGAGCCGCTGCAATCGAAGCACTGGCAAGTGCCGCCGCCGCCGCGAGCGATGACCGTGACGAAGGCGTAAACGCCTTTCTTGAAAAACGTAACCCAAAATTCACGGGACTTTGAAAAATGGACGATCTGACCATCAACACAGCCACCGAAATCTCCCTGCCCGCGCCCTTTCTTGGTCGTCATCTGATCGATGGGGAATGGGTTGACGGGGTCGAAACATTTGAACGCGTATCGCCCTCCCACGACTGCGTTGTGAGTGTTTCGGCCAAGGGCGATGAGGTCGTGACACAGGCTGCGATTGCCGCTGCGCGCAGGGCATTTGATGCGGGCAGTTGGAGCCGGATTTCTGCCAAGGAACGCAGTTCGGTCCTGCTGAAAGTGGCCGATCTGATCGCAGCCAATGTAGACCGCATCGCCGTGCAAGAGACGCTGGAAAGCGGCAAGCCGATTTCGCAGTCGCGCGGTGAGGTGGGCGGTGCCGCCGACCTTTGGCGCTATGCCGCTTCTTTGGCTCGAACTTCCCATGGCGACAGCCATAACAGCCTTGGCGCAGACATGCTTGGCGTGGTCGTCAAAGACCCCATTGGCGTTGTGTCAATTATTACGCCTTGGAATTTCCCATTCTGGATTTTGTCGCAAAAGCTGCCCTTCGCGCTGGCGGCAGGGTGCACGGTTGTGGTGAAACCGTCCGAGATGACGCCGTCGTCAACGGTAATGATGGGTGAGTTGTTGATCGAAGCGGGCCTTCCCGCAGGTGTGTGCAACATTGTGCTCGGCCACGGTCAACCTGTGGGCAGCCTGCTGGCGACCCACAAGGACGTAGATATGGTGACGTTCACCGGTTCGACCGCTGTCGGCAAGATGATCACCGAGGCGTCAGCCGGCACCCTCAAAAAGGTCTCGCTGGAACTGGGCGGTAAAAACCCGCAGGTCATCATGCCCGACGCCGATTTGGAAAACGCCGCCGATGCGGTGACCTTCGGGGTCTATTTCAACGTTGGGCAATGCTGCAATTCATCAAGCCGGATTATCGTGCACGAGGACATCGCGGAAGATTTCGTTGCCCGTGTCGTGGCCTTGTCCCGCAAGGTGAAGTTCGGCGATCCGATGGACCCAGATACCCAAGTGGGCGCGATTGTCACGGCGGACCATCAGCGCAAGATCGACGGCTATGTGCAGCAGGCCGTTGCCGCTGGGGCAAAGCTTGAGCTTGGCGGCGGGGCGTTATCTGTCGACGGGCTTGGGCCGCAATTTTATCAGCCGACCGTCATCAGCAATGTGATGCCCGATATGCAAATTGCCCGTGAGGAAGTGTTCGGGCCGGTTCTGACCGTGCTGACGTTTCGGACGCTGGAGGAGGCCATCGCGCTTACCAATGACAGTGAATACGGCCTGTCGGCCGGCATCTGGAGCAACGATATCCACACATGTCTTGAGTACGCGCGCCGGGCGGAAGCAGGCACCGTTTGGACGAATACCTGGATGGATGGCTATCCGGAACTAGCCTTCGGTGGTGTCAAGCAGTCGGGGCAAGGCCGCGAGATTGGCCGCTACGGATATGACGAATTTCTAGAGGTGAAATCCCTGGTGATGCGCGTTGGGCGCGATAGCCGGGCACCCTGGGTGGAGGCAAGCGCATGATCAAAGCGCTTGAAATAAAACGCAAAACGGGAGGTCTCAAAATGCGTTCTTACATGAAAACAACAGCCATTGCGCTGGCTTTGACTGTCGCTGCTGGTGCAGCAAAGGCAGACGGACACGGCGGTGTGGAAGTTCTACACTGGTGGACATCTGGCGGCGAAGCTGCCGCACTTAACGTGTTGAAAGGCGATCTTGAAGGTCAAGGTATCGGCTGGACGGATATGCCCGTCGCCGGCGGCGGCGGTGAGCAGGCGATGACTGTTCTGCGTGCCCGCGTCACAGCAGGCAACGCGCCAACGGCCGTTCAGGGCCTTGGCTTTGACATTATCGACTGGGCCAACGAAGGCGCGCTGGCCAACCTCAATGATGTGGCCGCAGCTGAAGGTTGGGATGACGTGATCCCAGCGGCATTGCAGCAATTCGCCAAGGTTGACGGCGCTTGGGTTTCAGCGCCCGTGAACGTGCATTCGACAAACTGGGTCTGGGCCAACAAGGCTGTTCTGGATGCCAATGGCATTGCCGTTCCGGAAACATGGGAAGATTTCGCCGCTGCGCTTGAAACGCTTGCTGCTGCCGGTGTGACCCCGATCGCCCACGGTGGTCAGCCGTGGCAGGATGCTACCGTGTTTGACGCCGTCGCCATGTCGGCTCTTGGTCCTGATGGTTATCGAGCAGCCTTCATTGACCTCGACCCGGAGGCACTGGGTTCGGCTGCAATGAAACAGGCGTTTGACCATATGGCAGTTATCCGCGCCAATGTGGACGAGAACTTCTCGGGCCGTGACTGGAACCTCGCCACAGCGATGGTGATCAACGGTGAGGCTGGTTTCCAGATGATGGGCGATTGGGCGAAGGGCGAATTCCTGAATGCGGGCAAAGTTCCGGGCGAGGATTTCCTTTGCTTCCGCTTCCCAGGCACGCAGGACCAGGTCACGTTCAACGCTGACCAATTCATGATGTTCGATCAGGGTGGTGCGGTGTCGACTGAACAGGCGGCACTTGCCTCGGCGATCCTGTCGCCGTCTTTCCAGTCTGCTTTCAACGTAGTAAAGGGGTCTGTTCCCGCCCGTACGGATGTGTCCGATGCAGATTTTGACGCCTGCGGCAAGCAGGGCATGGCCGACCTCGCGGCGGCAGCTGAAAGCGGGAACCTGTTTGGCTCCATGGCCCACGGTCACGCCAACGCGGCTGCGGTCAAAAACGCCATGTATGACGTGATCACTGCGCATTTCAACGGCGAGTTCGACAGCGAAACCGCGATTGACGAACTCGTGACAGCGGTCGAAATCGCCCAGTAACTCTGGCGCCATCTTCCCCGTGGTGGGGCTGCAGTTTTCGCTGCCCCACCCATCCACCCGATCAATCGTCAAGCTAGAGGGGGTGCGTTATGGCGTATGCTGTAGACGTGGATCTCAAAACGCGGCTTCAATCCTGGTTGCCGAAACTGGTGCTTTCACCATCGTTGGCCATGATTTTGGTATTTGTCTACGGATTCATCATCTTCTCGGTCTATCTGTCTTTCACTGACAGCCGTTTGTTGCCCTCTTACGAATGGGTCGGCTGGGAGAATTACTCCAAGCTCTGGCGTCTCAGCCATTGGAAGATTTCCCTCACGAATATGGGTATTTTTGCTGCCCTCTATATTTCGATCTGCACCATCCTTGGCCTTAGCCTTGCGATCTTTCTTGATCAGAAAGTCAGGGCTGAGGGTGTGATCCGTACCATCTATCTTTATCCGATGGCGCTTTCTTTCATCGTCACCGGAACAGCGTGGAAATGGTTCCTTGATCCGGGAATTGGGCTTGAAAACGTCTTGCAAACCTGGGGCTGGACCAGTTTCGAATTCGACTGGATCAAGAACCGCGACTTCGCCATTTACACCGTCGTTCTGGCTGCGGTCTGGCAAACGTCAGGCTTTGTGATGGCGATGTTCCTTGCCGGTTTGCGTGGGATCGACAACGAGATCCTGAAGGCAGCCCAGATGGACGGCGCGTCGAACTGGAATCTTTACCGTCGGATCATCATCCCACAGTTACGGCCTGCCTTTTTATCAGCGTTTGTGATCCTCAGCCATCTGGCGATCAAGACCTTTGACCTTGTGATTGCATTAACAGGCGGCGGCCCCGGCCGGGCGACCGAACTGCCAGCCACGTTCATGTATTCCTATACGTTCAGCCGCAATCAGATGGGCATCGGTGCTGCATCGGCCACAATCATGCTGATGACCATTGCCGCGATAATGATCCCTTATCTTTACGCCGAACTGCGGGAGAAGAAGTAATGTCTGTCGCCACTCAAGACACAGCGATCCGCACAGGTCGTGTGACACGCACTCTGATCTACCTGGTGCTGCTGCTGTTCGCACTGTTCTATATGCTGCCGCTATACGTGATGCTGGTGAATTCGGTGAAACCACTTGATGAGATCACCGGGGGCGGCATGATGAACCTGCCGAAGGTTTTCACGCTGGAACCATGGGCTAAAGCTTGGTCATCTGCCCAGATTGGAGTCGAACCGACTGGCCTAAAGCCTTATTTCTGGAACTCCATCAAAATGGTGGTCCCTGCTGTGATCATCTCGACTGTGCTGGGCGCGCTCAACGGGTATGTGCTGACGAAATGGCGGTTCCGGGGCGATACGATCCTGTTTGGCCTTATGCTGTTTGCTTGTTTCATTCCATTTCAGATCGTGCTGATCCCGATGGCGCGGATGCTTGGCCTGATGGGTGTAGCGGGCACGACCTGGGGGCTGGTGCTGGTGCATGTTGTCTACGGGATCGGGTTTACCACACTCTACTTCCGCAACTACTACGCCGTTTTCCCGACCGAGCTTATTCGGGCAGCACAAATCGATGGCGCAGGATTCTTCCAGATATTCTGGCGCATTCTGTTGCCGTCCTCTGGCCCGATCGCCGTGGTCTCGATCATCTGGCAATTCACGAACATCTGGAACGACTTCCTGTTCGGGGCCTCCTTTGCCGGGGCGGACAGTCAGCCGATGACGGTCGCGCTCAACAATCTTGTGCAATCATCCACTGGTGTGAAGGAATACAATGTTCACTTTGCCGGCGCGATCCTCGCCGCGCTACCTACTCTTCTCGTTTACATCGTCGCGGGCCGCTATTTTGTGCGCGGCCTTATGGCAGGCTCAGTGAAGGGGTAAATTTCTTGGCGGTCGAGGAACGGGTTGGAGCCGTCCCTCGACCTAGTCGAAATCGCAAATCATCGGTGCGTAATCCGATTTCAACTACTGGAGGAATTATACAAATGTTCAAAAATGCCAATATCTCAGCAGGATTTCTTTTGCTGTCCACAACAGTATTGAGTGCTGAACAAACCGTGGAAGTCATGCATTTCTGGACGTCCGGCGGCGAAGCGGCTGCACTGGGCACCATTCGGGACGAAGTCACAGCGCGTGGCGTAGCCTGGCAAGATGCGCCTGTCGCAGGCGGTGGCGGAGACGCTGCCAAGACGGTGCTTCAAACCCGCATTGCAGCCGGTGATCCGCCTGCGGCAATGTTGATGTTGGGGCAGAATATTATTGACTGGGCGAACGAAGGCATTCTGGGTGACGTCAATGAAGTCGCCGACGTTGAAGGTTGGGATGACGCTCTGCCGCTTGCGGTTCAGGCCTTTTCCAAAATCAATGGTGCTTATGTTGCTGCCCCTACGAATGTCCACCGTACGGATATGATCTGGGCGTCCAAGGCAGCGTTCGATCAAATTGGTGCTGACTACCCAACAACGTGGGAAGAATTTAACGTCCTTGCGCCCCGTTTCGTCGAGGCCGGGATCATCCCCGTAGCGCACGGCGGACAATCTTGGCAAGAAGCCTATATGTTCGAGGCACTGGTTGTCGGTGTCGGTGGTCCGGACTTCTATCGCGACGCCTTGGTTGAATTGAACCCAAACGCGCTTTCGTCTGAAACCATGGAATCCGTCTTTGCCCAGATGGGTGAAATTCGCGGCATGGTCGATGAGAATTTCTCGGGTCGTGATTGGAATCTTGCAACTTCGATGGTGATAAATGGTGAAGCTGCCATGCAGATCATGGGTGACTGGGCCAAGGGCGAATTTACCAATGCGGGTCTTATGGCGGGCGACGATTTCGCCTGTATTCCAGTGCCGAAAACGGATGCTGGTGGATTTGTTTACTTGGTCAATTCACTCAGCTTCTTTACGCAGCCCGATCCCGAACAAGCTGAAGCGCAGGCGATATTGGCCAGTGCGATTATGAAACCAGAGGTGCAAGTGGCCTTTAATCAAGCCAAAGGCGCTATTCCGGCACGTACGGATGTGGACCTTTCGGCGATGGATTCATGTGCACAGGCAACAGCTGCGGAATTCGTTGCGACAGACATCGCGGGCGCGGCCGTTCCAACGTTTGCGGGCACGCACGCGACCAACGCGAGTGTCTCTGCCGCGGCGACAGACGTGATCACAGGGTTTTTCAATTCCGACATGACCCCTAGGGAAGCCGTCTTACTCTTGGCTGAAGCTGTCGAATTGGCACAATAGCAATAGCTGAAGCGCGCTAATACGTGGCGCGCTTCAATCAACAATGGAGCGAAGCAAATGGGCTTTCTTGATATTGACAACACAACTAAGTCCTATGGCGCCGTTGAGGTGCTTCATAAGGTCGACATTTCTGTAGAAGAGGGCGAGTTTTTGGTCCTTGTCGGCCCGTCCGGTTGTGGCAAATCCACTCTTCTGAACATGATTGCGGGGCTTGAAGAAATCTCGAGCGGAGAGATCCGCATCAAGGATGCCGTCATGAACGGTGTGCACCCGTCCAAGCGCAACATTGCCATGGTGTTTCAATCCTACGCGCTTTACCCCAACATGACTGTTGGCCAGAACATCACGTTCGGGCTTGAGATGCACGGCGTCCCCAAACCCGAGCGCGAGAAAGCCATGAAAGACGTGGCTGGGCTGTTGCAGATTGAACAGTTGATGGATCGCAAGCCCGGCGCGCTGTCTGGTGGCCAGCGGCAGCGGGTGGCCATGGGCCGTGCGCTGGTACGCAACCCAGATGTGTTCTTGTTTGATGAACCGCTGTCCAATCTTGATGCCAAGCTGCGCGTAGACATGCGCACCGAAATCAAGAAGCTGCACCAGAAACTAGGGACCACCATTGTATATGTCACCCATGATCAGATCGAAGCGATGACGCTCTCGACCCGCATTGCGGTGATGTATGGCGGGTATGTTCAGCAGCTGGGGACACCACAAGAGATTTACGACAGCCCCGCCAACGTTTTTGTGGCGACATTCATGGGGTCACCGGCGATGAATGTCGTGCCAGCAAAGGTCGCTATTGAAGACGGCAAACCTGCTGCCGTGGTTGCGCTGCACGACGGGAGATCGACCACATTACCCTTCAGTCAGGACAATCTGGCGGCGTGGAACGGGCGCGACATCATGTTGGGCATTCGGCCCGAAACGATCACCGATGAGGACGCGGCAGATCGCAAATCGTCGAACATCGCGCCAATGACAAACCGGATCACCGTGACAGAACCCGCAGGGTCGGACACCTTTGTGACGATGACCTTGGGCGGCAAAGACGTGATCGCGCGAATGCGGTCTGATGCGGATGTGCGCCCCGGCGCTGATTTTAAGTTCTTGGTGAACATGGAAAAGGCCGTTGCTTTCGATCCTGACACCGAAATGCGTATCGTGCCCTGATGGACGCGGATGTCATCATAATTGGCTCTGGCATGGGTGGGGCGACGCTGGCCGCCGCCTTGGCCCCGACCGGTCGGCGGATTCTGATCCTCGAGCGAGGGGAGCATTTGCGCCCCTCCGCCAGGGATCGCGACGTCGATGCCATCTTTCGCGACGGTGCCTTTCGCCCGGATGAGGTCTGGCTGGACGGGTCCGATCAGCCATTCAATCCGGGCAATTACTACAACGTCGGCGGCAATTCCAAATTCTACGGCGCGGCCATGATCCGCTACCGTGAGGCGGATTTTCAGCCCGCCGCGCATGTCGGTGGCACGACACCTGGCTGGCCAATCAATTATCCTGAACTTGAGACCGACTATCAAGCGGCAGAAGCGCTTTATCAGGTGCGGGGCAATGCGGCGGAAGACCCGACAGAGCCTTGTCATTCTGGGTCATACCCCCATCCGCCGGTTCCTGATGAGCCGGATATGGCAGACCTGCGCAAACGCCTTTCCCAAGCGGGCCTGAGACCGTCATCCATCCCTTTGGGTGTAGACCTTTCGGACTGGCTGTCCGGTGGTCAGACCACATGGGATGCCTATCCCAACACCGGGCGCGGAAAAATGGATGCCGAGACAGGCGGACTTGCCGTCGCACTGGGTTACAAGAACGTGACCCTGCGCACAGGCTGCCCCGTTGAACAGATTGACGTAGACGAGACGGGTCGCGTCACCGGGGTCCGTCTTTCGCAGGGGGAAACCATCACGTCGCCGCTTGTTGTTGTGGCAGCCGGGGCTGTTCAGACGACGGCGCTTTTGTTGCGGTCAGCGAATAAGAATTACCCCACGGGCCTTGCAAACAAGTCCGATCAGGTCGGCCGGAATTTCATGAACCACAATTGTTCGGCGGTTCTGGCGCTGCATCCTTTGCGAAAGAACCACAGTGTTTATCAAAAGACGCTGATGGTGAATGATTTCTATCTGGCGGTGGACGACCGTCCTGCTTTGGGAAACGTGCAGATGTTGGGCAAGATAACAGGATCGATCTTGGCCGCAAATTCCGGGCTGCCGCGATGGCTGGCTGATTTCGTAGCGGCGCGCAGCTTTGATTTTTATGCGATGTCAGAGGACCTGCCGAACCCCGACAGCAGGGTCACGCTGTGTAATGGACAGATCAAGCTGGACTGGCGGCGTTCGAATTGGGCGGCACACTCGCAGCTTGTAAAGACGCTTAAATCCAAGCTGCGTCAGGCGGGCTTTCCTGTGGTGATTTCCAAACCTTTCGACAGGCGCACGCCCTCGCATCAATGTGGCACCGCGCGCATGGGGGATGATCCGGCGACAAGCGTCGTGGACAGCCATTGCCGCAGCCACGACCACCCCAACCTGTTTGTTGTCGATGCATCGGTTCTGCCGACATCGGCTGCTGTGAACCCTGCCCTCACGATCGCCGCCCTTGCGCTGCGTGCAGGGCGCCACATCGCTCAGACGGAGCTTGCCGACTGATGTCCAAGGGATACGACTTCATCATCATTGGCGGCGGATCAGCCGGATCGGCCATTGCCGCGCGTTTGTCCGAAGACGAAAGCGCACGGATCCTGCTGTTGGAAGCAGGCGGCAGTGACCGTCACCCGTTTTTTCACCTGCCGGCAGGATTTGCCAAAATGACCAAAGGCATTGGGTCATGGGGCTGGTCCACAACGCCGCAAAAGGCGATGCAAAACAAGGTGTTCAACTACACTCAGGCCAAGGTTATCGGAGGTGGTTCCGCCATCAACGCGCAAATTTACACCCGTGGTGCCGCCCAAGATTATGACGAATGGCGGCAAATGGGCTGTGACGGTTGGAGCTACAAGGAGGTTTTACCGTATTTCAAGAAGTCCGAAGACAATGACACGCATGATGGCCGCTATCACGGCAAGGGCGGCCCTTTGGGGGTGTCGCAGCCTGCCGCCCCGCTCCCAATTTGTGATGCCTTCATCGAAGCCGCCGGACAGCTGGGGATCCCCAAAAACACGGATGTGAACGGGGAAAAGCAGGACGGGGCCGGCTACTACCAACTGACCCAAAAGAACGGGCGGCGGTCTTCGGCGGCCATGGCGTTTCTGGGGCAAGCCAAGAGCCGGTCCAACATGACGATTCAAATGAAGGCGCAGGTCAAGCGCATTCTGGTCGCACATGGTCGCGCCACGGGTGTCGAAATGGCTGACGGGACCAAGATCATGGCAGATCGCGAAGTGATCCTGTCTTCGGGCGCGATTGGGTCGCCCCGTTTGCTGCAACTGTCAGGGATCGGACCGGCGGATCATTTACGAGACCTCGACATAGATGTGGTTTATGATCAGCCGAATGTAGGTGAAAACTTGCAGGACCATCTTGATCTTTACGCGATTTGTGAGGTCACAGGGCCGCACACCTACGACCGCTTTACCAAGCTGCACCTCTCGGCGCTGGCCGGGTTGCAGTATATTTTCACCCGCAAGGGGCCTGTGGCCTCCAGCCTCTTTGAAACTGGCGGGTTCTGGTACGCAGATGAAAACGCCCGTTCGCCTGATATCCAGATGCACCTTGGCCTTGGCACAGGGATCGAGGCAGGGGTCGAGGCGATGCCCAATGGCGGCGTGACGCTGAACGCCTGCCACCTGCGGCCCCGATCGCGTGGGTCTGTGCGGCTGCAAAGCGCCGATCCAAAGGACATGCCGTTGATTGATCCCAATTACTTGTCAGACCCCTACGACCGGGAAATGTCGATCCGGGGCCTGAAACTGGTGCAGGACATCCTTTCCCAAGCCGCACTTAGCAAATACATCCTCGCCGAGCGATTGCCGGGACCGAACGTGCAAACGGATGAGGACTACTTCAACTTCATTTGCGTCCACTCCAAGACCTCGCACCATTGCGCGGGCACATGCCGGATGGGCAGTGATGTGGCGGCGGTTCTGGACCCGCGCCTGCGCTTCAACGGGATTGACGGTCTGCGTGTGGCCGATGCATCGGTCATGCCTGCGGTCAATTCTTCCAACACCAACGCTCCTGCCATCATGATCGGTGAAAAAGCAGCAGACATGATCAAACAAGATCAAGGAATGACAACATGATCCGACATATTGTTCTGACCAGATTCAAACCCGAAACTTCTCAAGAGACCATCAGTGGTATCTATAGCGGCCTGTCCGCGCTGGCCGAAAAACTGCCGGGTGCCGGCGGTTTCACTGGCGGACGCTCCGAAAGCCCCGAGCAGATCGAACGCGGGTATATGCACGGTTTTATCATTGATTTTGACAGCTGGGACGCTCTGCAAAACTATGCCGCCAACGATGAGCACAAAGCCCTTGGCGGTCAGCTTGTGGCAAATGCGGTGGGCGGAATTGACGGCATTTTGGTTTTGGATCTTGACGTCTAAGTTGATCGGAACGCGATCGACAGAGGAACGAACATGAAACAGCGCCCAACCATTCTAGATGTCGCCAAGGAAGCCGGGGTCTCGAAATCCACGGTGAGCCTCGTGTTGCAAGGCAGTTCGTCCGTCAAGGAGGAGACGCGCAAATCTGTGCGTCAGGCAATGACCGAGATTGGCTATGTCTACAACCGGTCAGCAGCGACGCTGCGCTCGGCTAGCTCCGGGCTGATCGGCCTTGTCATTAATGACCTGCGCAACCCTTTTTTCACGGAGTTCGCAGCCCTCTTCCAAATGGAATTGGCGAAAGCCGGTTTCGCGACGGTGCTGGCCAATAGCGATGAGGACCCCAAGCTGCAATCGCAGATGATTTCGTCGCTGGTTGAACATGGAGTGTCCGGCTTCATTATTTCGCCCAGCTACGGTGAAGAGGAGGCAACGCTTGCGGTGTTGGATGCGGCGAACACGCCGACACTTCAGGTTTTTCGTTCACTGGAACGTGCTGAAGGGACCTATCCGTTTCTGGCGCCAGATTATCTGCTTGGCGGGCGGCTGGCGGCCGAGCATCTGATCGCGCAGGGCTGCCAGACTATTGCTTTCCTTGGTGGGCTTGAAGGCCGCCCGGTGACCCAAGAAAGAATGCAAGGCTACCTGTCTGTTCTTGAAGAACACGGGCTGGAACCCGTAATCCTCACCGGTCAGGCGACGCGGGCCTTCGGCAAGTCGTTGGCGGCAACTTTGAAAGAAGAGTTCCCCCATGTTGACGGTGCGATTTGCTTTAACGACCTTGTGGCATTGGGCGTCCTTTCGGCCTGCCCGGATCTGGGCATGACGCCCGGGTTTGACCTGCGGGTTGTGGGCTTCGATGACATCGAAGACGGACAGGACAGTTATCCGCCGCTGACCACAATCAGCTGCGATATTCCGGGCTTTGCGTCGTCAACCGCCAACCAAATCGTGGCCTGGATCAAGAACGGCGTCGTGCCGCCGTCGACCGCACGCAGCCCTGTGCGACTTGTCATACGGGCGTCAAGCGGGGCGTAACAAAATGAACAGGAACACTTAATGACTGTAGTAAATGTGGCTGTCCTTGGGGCATCCGGCTGGATGGGCAAGGTGCATACCATGGCCTATCAGACCTTCCCCCATTTCTTTGGAACTGAGTGTGGCATGGCCCAAGTTGCCGCACTTGTCGAGGCAAACCCAGCTGCCGCGAACGACCTCTCGTTTCGTGCGCCCGGTGCCAAGATCCTAGCACGTTGGGAAGACGCCGTGAACGACCCGAACATCGACCTGATCGATATCTGCCTGCCGGACAATCTGCATTATGATGTCGCCAAAGCCGCTTTGCTTGCCGGTAAACATGTCTATTGCGAGAAGCCGCTGGCTGATACGGCGCAGCAGGCCCGAGAGCTGGCCGATATTGCCCGCGAAAAGGGTGTTATCACCCGCGTCGGCCATGCCTTCCCGCGCAACCCGATCCATGACCGCGCAAAAGAGATCATCGATGCCGGCGAGATCGGCGAGATCAAGTTGTTCAAGGCCTGCCAACATATCGATATTTATGGCGACCCGTCGGCCCCCTACATGTGGCGTGCCGATGGGGACCTCGCCCCGACAGGGATCATTGGCGACACTGGCAGCCATGTTTTCAGCTTTATGGAGTTTCTCGTTGGGCGCGTGTCGTCCTTGATTGCCGACAGCTACATCACAACGCCGAAACGGCCCATCGTCGAAGGATTGGGCTTTGGCGATGACGCGCCTGAGATCACCGACGACACTCAATGGGGCGATATCACAAACGCCGATGGGACAAACATTCTGTGCACGTTTGAAAACGGTGCCAAAGGGCTAGTCGATTTCAGCCGGGTCGCGACCGGTCGTAAATTCATGCAGACCTATGAGGTGTATGGAACCAAGGGCAGCCTTGTCTACACATTCGACGAGGTGAACCGCCTGCGATTCTACTCCAACGACGATCCCAGCGGACGCCGCGGCTTTCGTGAAATCGACGTGGGTCCGGAACACCCGACCTACGGTGCTTTTTTGCCTCTGCCGAACTTTGCGCTTGGCTACAACGAAAGCAAAATCATCGAAGTGGCTGAGGTCATTAAGTCGATCACCACAGCGACGCCCATGTGGCCCACGTTCGAGACGGGACACCATATCTGTCAGATTGTCGATGCCTGCATGACCTCTTCGGACCAACGCGCTTGGGTCGATATCTAAAGCCAAAAAAAGGAAGACGCCAGTGGCCCTCTCAGTCCCGCAAAACATTCTGGACGATCTGACCGACGTGGCGATGCCGCGCCTTGGGGCGGAACCCGATACCGCCGAAACGCTTGTTATAGAGGGTTTCAATATTCCCTTGCACCGGACGGGTGCGATTGTCGTGGGCAGCGGTGCGGCCGGCCTGCGCGCCGCCGTCGAAATGAACCGCAGGGGCGTGGACACAGCTATTCTAAGCCAAAGTGCATGGGGTGGGACATCCGCCTGTTCAGGGTCCGACAAACAAACTCTGCACACCGCCAACACCAAAGATCAAGGCGACAATTTCCTTGATATGGCTGCCGCGATTGGCGCAGGGGGCGCGATGGATGAGGACACCGCCTATATCGAGGCGGTCGGGTCGATCCGCGCGATGGCCTCGCTTCAGTATCTGGGGCTTCCTTTGCCACAGGACCACTTGGGCGGCACGCTGCGTTACCAGACCGATCACGACGAGGTCGGTCGCGCGACGTCTTGCGGGCCGCGCACATCCCGCCTGATGGTCAAGGTGCTGGCCGAAGAAGCGATCCGTCTGGGCATCCCGTTCTTCAATCAGACGACGGTTGTAAAGGTCCTCAAAGACGCAGACCGCGTTTGTGGCGTTCTGGCGATCCGGTCAAAGAACAGCACTGAGGCCAATCCCTATGGCCTCACGATCTATGCCTGTTGCGCGCTTGTGCTGGCGGCGGGCGGTCCAGGTGAGCTTTATCGTGACAGTGTTTTTCCCAACGGCTGCTTCGGCGCACTCGGCCTCGCGCTTGAGGCAGGGCTGGAGCTGACCAACATCACCGAAAGCCAATTCGGCATCGGCACGCGCCGCGAAGGGTTCCCCTGGAACCTGTCGGGCACCTATGTGCAGGTGATCCCGCATATCTATTCGGTCGATGCGAACGGCACCGAACACCATTTCCTCGCGGACTACTACCGCACAACCCAAGAGATGGCGTCCAACATCTTTCGCAAAGGCTATCAATGGCCGTTTCATGCAAGCCGGATGCTGGATTTTCAGTCCAGCCTGATTGATCTGGCTATCTTTCGCGAAGGACAGGCTGGGCGGCGGGTCTTTATGGATTTCAACCGCAATCCGCTGGCGATTGATCTCGACTTCAGCCTTGATCGGCTGGACGATGATGTCGCGTCTTACCTGCGCAATGCAGGGGCCGATCATGCCTTGCCGATCGATCGGCTGCGCCACATGAACCCGCTCGCGATCGAGCTTTACAAGCGCTACAAGGTCGATGTCACGACAGACCCGCTGGAGTTCGCGGTGAATCACCAGCACATGAATGGCGGGATTGCGGTCGATACCTGGGGGCGCAGCAATGTGCCGGGCATATATGCTGTGGGCGAGGCGGCAGGCACCCATGGAGCGACACGGCCGGGTGGTTCGGCGCTGAATGCTGGGCAGGTGTTCGGCACCCGCGTGGCCGAACATGTCGGCGCAGTTGGTGCGCCGGTTTGGGCAGGTGATGTGACACTGGCTGCGGCGGATGCTGTCCAGCACCTGCAGACGGTGCTTTCCAGCGATAGCCCTTTGTCAGTCAAAGGCGTCCGATCCGAGGTTCAGGCCCGCATGAGCGATAAAGCCGGCATTTTGTGTACGGGGTCCGAAGTTGCAAGGGCCCTTGCTGAGGCTCGCGTACTGAATACGAAAATCAAGCAGCACGGTATCACGTCGTCGCGACCTTCAGAGACTGCGCGGACGGTGCAGTGGCAACAAATGGCCTTGGCATCAGAGGCAGTGCTTGGCGCGCTCGACACCTATATCGCACGGGGTGGCGGCAGTCGCGGCGCGCGGGCCATTTGTGACCCGCAGGGCGATGCGTTGCCCCACACCGTCCACGGTCCTATCGCTGAGGTCCGGTTTCGCGCGGAACGCGGCGCAGACAAGCAACATCAATTGATCGTGAAGCTTGACGGCAACCAGCTGGTGATATCCGCGCGCGAAAATCGCGAACATGATGGCGCGAGGTCGTTTTTTGAACGGGACTGGCCGGCGTGGTTGACTGGCGACATCTTCCAAGCGAGCGGCAAGCGGGCCGAATGCTGAACTCCAACACAGCGTGGCAGATGTCACGGATGCCGGGGGCGTCCTTGAACGTTGGGTATGGGCCGATCCTCATCGGCGCGTGACGTATCTTGCGCCAAGATGCGGTGTTCACGCCAATGACAATCGGGCGTCCAGGGAGCCTGATGCTGTAAATGCCTGCGCTGTCGTGTAATCCCGGTCTTGCAAAACACATTCGGTTTGAGAATGGAAATCCTGTCAGATTAGTAACTTCGCGCGCTCTCGTGCGAACAGAAAGTCACTTTGCCGTCGCAAATCGTCATCGCGATCGGCAATTGACCGAGCGTGGTGCGATCGCAGGCCTCGATATCGCCGTCCAGCATTACGATATCTGCGGCTAGCCCAGACGACAGGCGGCCATGGAAGTCCTCCTTGAACCCTATCCATGCATTGGTCGCGGTATAGCTTTCCAGTGTATCTTGCAGGGTCTGGCTCTGATCGGGCCAGTTGGGGCCAAGGTCCACTGGGGCAACAGCGCACGCGATATTGGCCATCGCATTGACAGGCACCACCGGCCAGTCAGTTGAAAAGGCGAGCGGGATGCCGCGGGTACGGATCGCCTTCCACGCATAGGCGCGTGCGCATTCATCTGCAAAGAACAAGGTGTCCGGCATCGGTGGTTCAAAGAACCCAGCAAAGGCCGCGTGGCGTGGCTGCATCGAGGCCACGACGTCGAGCCGTTTCATCCGATCCAGATCGGCTTCGGTGATTAGCTCTATATGTTCGATCCGGTGGCGCGCATCGCGTTTGCCGTTTTTTGCGCGTGCATATTCATAACCGTCCAGAACGCGGTTGACGGCCAGATCGCCAACAGCATGCACGCTGATCTGCAGACCCATCGCGTCGGCGATGCGGCAGGCCTCGTTGAAGTGGTCAGGGTCAAAGACTGCCTCTCCGTAGTTTAGCGGGTCGTCGGGATAGGCGCGGGTCTTGAGGCCCGTGCGGCTTTCCAAGACGCCATCCATGAACATCTTGACACGACCCGACCAGATCTTGTCGCCCCGGTAGCGCCGATGCATTTTGCCGGCTTCCTCGAGCTTGTCCAGCGGGTGGACATTCTTCAAGTGGAACGGCACTTGCACACGTGCGGTCAGCAGGCCCTCGGCTTCCAGCTCGCTCAACAGTTCGAGCTGGTAGAAATTGCCGTCCATATTGTGAAGCGACGTGATTCCGTGCCTTGCGACGTGACTCAGACCTTTGCGTAGAAGCGCCTTGTCTGTCGCGCGTTCCGCAGTGGTAGCGGGCGGATCGGGGTCAGCGCCGGTCACATAGCCCAGCATGTCGCGCCCGCCGGTGCGCGATAGCGCCAGAGCCGGACCAAAAGCGCCGGTTTCCAGAAGGGTGCCGGTGGCCATCCCGTCATCGCCCATAACGACGGTACTTCCGTCAGGCATGGGAGCGCCTTGCAAAAGACCGGCTTGTTTCAACGTCAACGTATTGGCCCAGACCGTGTGCAGGTCTGCCGCCAGAAGTGTAAAGGGCCTATCGCCAATGATCGCGTCCAGAAGCTTGCGGGGAGCGATCTCATCGTCTTCGAAAAGTTCGTAAAACGCACCGACCCCTAGAATGAGCGGCTCGTCCGGGCGAGTGGAGGCGTAGTCGCGCACCCGTGGGCGGAGCTCGGCCAGATCGGTGATCCCGCCGACTTGCACGAAATCGAGTTCAGCAGAGCCCTGGAAAAGATGAACATGGCTGTCGATAAAGCCCGGTAGAACGCTGCGTCCGGCTGCGTCCACGATCCGTGTCTTGGATCCAGCCAAGGCGCGGATATCATTAGTGCTGCCAACGGCAGTGATGCGATCGCCGGTAATGGCAACGGCCTCGGCACGCGGGGCGTCGGGCACCATGGTCAGAACCCGGGCGTTCAGGATGACAAGATTAGGTGTGTTCTGCATCGTCAGGTCCGCTTTCCCGCAGGTTTGCTGCGCCTTATCTGGCCCCAGATCCGGGTAGGGAACTCCATCAACCCCTGGGCATGAGTACGACGAAGATGATCAACGCCGGACCCAAAACCGGATTTCGCGCGCGTTTTGTACCCTGGTGCAGCAACCCGATCCTCCCGCAATGAGAATTCCAATGTCTAATTCTTCATTCAATATCATCAGAGTGGCAAAGTTATATCCGTAGCTGCCTGATTGAGTGATGCCCAGCATGAATGGTCTGGAATACTCAGAATATGAGCTGTTCGGCAGGGTACTGGTTTATAGGTCAGGTTGCTGAAAACGCTATACAATAAACACTTGTAAGTAATTTCCTTTCCAGAGAAACGGCCCGGCGACCAAGCCCTTTGGATTCCGTCGCGCAATGGTGCATCGATCGATCTGTTGGCACCGAACATCCAGCAATGCTTCGATCCGCTGGGTCGTTTTGTTCCGCCGCAGTTTGTTGGGCAATTTGGATCACAGGCCGATACGTTCCCTGCAGATGCAATTGTCAGAGTATATTTACAAAACTAGTTTTATGGTTATGTTTACAGCATGACGATTCGAACCCGACAAGCCCGTGCACTTGCAGCTCTTGGACATGATGCCCGCCTGGCGATCTTTCGATTGCTTGTCAGAGTGGGCCGTGATGGCTTGCGGGTCGGTGAGATCGCGCAGCATCTGAATATGGCGCCATCAACATTGGCGCATCATCTCTCTACGCTTGTCGCGGCTGAACTGGTTACGCAGGAAAAAGTTGGACGGGACGTGATCAATCGGGCTGATTTTGACACCGCACAGCAGCTTGCAGACTTCCTCACCTCTCAGTGCTGCGAAGGCGTGTCACTCTACCAAAAGGAGGATGCCGCATGAGTTCATGCGTGTATTTTCTTTGCTCAAAAAAACTATAAAACTGGATATATAATTATGTCACTCTCTTCGCACGTTCCCGCGCGGCCAGGCGCGGCGCTTTGGAAATTCGCCGCTGATCAGCGGATCTGGATAGCCTCGGCTGTGATCCTTTTCCTCCTGGCCGTCTTTGACCGAACGCAGGCAGTCGAAAGCGCCGATTTCGCAATAGCGGCACTGCTGCACACCGCGCCATATCTAATCTTTTCTATCGCAGTCGCAGCTTATGCGGGCGCGACCGGTGCGGACAACTTGATCGCCCGCGCCTTTACCGGAGCTCCGATTGTCATGATACTACTGGGAGCCGTAGCAGGTGGCCTTTCACCTTTCTGCTCCTGCGGCGTTATTCCCCTGATCGCGGCGCTGCTTGCGATGGGTGTGCCATTGTCGGCAGTGATGGCCTTCTGGCTGGCCTCTCCCATTATGGACCCATCCATGTTTTTTCTAACGGCCGGTGTCCTCGGTGCTGAGTTTGCTGTCGCGAAAACCTTTGCAGCCGTTGGACTGGGCATTTTCGGCGGTGTTGTTGTCTACATGCTGAGTAAGGGCGGGGCGCTGAATGACCCGCTGCGCGAGGGCATTGGTAATGGCGGCTGCGGGGGCGCAAAGGTTCGGGCGCCAAAACCGGTAGTCTGGCGTTTCTGGACTGACGGAGATCGGCGCGCAAAATTCGTCAGCAGCGCCTTGAGCAACACCCTGTTTCTTGGCAAATGGCTGTTTCTGGCCTTCATTCTTGAAAGTCTGATGCTGGCATGGATCCCGGCTGAAACTGTAACCAAGGCGCTTGGTGGAGACGGCATGTTGCCCATTTTGACGGCAACTCTTGTCGGCGTTCCCGCCTATTTGAACGGTTACGCGGCCTTGCCACTGGTTGGCGGATTGATCGAACAGGGCATGGCGCCGGGGGCGGGCATGGCTTTTCTTGTGGCAGGCGGCGTCACCTCGATCCCGGCGGCCATGGCGGTCTGGGCGCTGGCGAAACCCCGTGTCTTTGTCCTCTATATCGGCCTGTCACTTTGCGGTGCCTTTGCTGTAGGAGTTTTGTTTCAGTTTTGGCAGTCCATTTGACCCAGCACGACCTGAGCAATGCTCGTTGCTCGGGTCTTTTTATGACATGCAGGCATAACCTGTGCCGTCGATGACGATTGCCTGATAAGGAAATGCGCCAGTGGCGCAAGCCTTGTTCCTGACTGACAGTCGGATGCGTCATGCGTCTCTGACGTCAGCACTTATCGACCAAATAGTTCATTTGCTAAGAGAGTGTTTGTTCCACATCGTAACGCCCGAGGAGCGGAGGATGGGAAAGGTAACGAAGAATCCTAGTGAGAAGATCGTCAAAGACAACGTTGAACTGACATCGAAATGAATTGTAGGTGAGGGCGGCGTCAATCACAATTGGTGGCTAACCAGCATGATTGGCGCCGCGAACTAAAGACAGTCTGGTCCTCGCAAATGATCACTTTCTTTGCTGGGGTTACCCCGCCTGGTATTGTGGGGTCGACGCTAGAAATTCTCCGTATGCATCCGCACTGGGATAGGAGAATTGTTCTGCCAGTGGGTTGGAACGCTTTCGCTTTTTCGCACCCATGTCAGCAAGCAATTCGTCGAAATGCTTGAAATGGAACGGGGCTGCACACAGGCCGCCATAGACTTGGGCTGCCGGGCGTTCCTTGCGCCGCCAGTCCAGCATCATTTGCATATTGTCCCGCATCTCCGTCTCAGTTGGTTGCTGCGCCAGTTTGCCGTCAGCATATCGCACGAGCCAATTTGCGATCAATTCCGCCGAAAGCACGGTGCAGAAGGACGAATTGAAGCCGACAAAGCCCATATCCGGCAGGTCGGGGTTCACCGACAGACGATATGTCACGTATTGGCCGTCTGGTTCAATCAGCTTCTGTCGGTATTCCTCGGGCAGAACCGGAACTCCTAATTTCCAGCCCACCGCAAGCACCGACACGTCGCATCGGATTTTTTCACCGGTGCTCAGCAGAATGGTGTTGCCGACATATCGGTCATAGGTGCCCAGAACCAGTTTGAGTTTGCCGATTTTGAGCGCATCAAAGAATCCCGGCGTGACCAGTGGCAGCGAGCATGAGGCCTCTTTCTCAATCGGGGCGTTCGGCACCATGTCCCATTTTTTCAACCCAAGCTGAAGCTTCAGCATGGTTTCCAGCCCACGGAAATTAGCCCAAACCAGTGGCTTGGTGATCGCCGCGAAAAGCCGTTTCAATGGGTTGCGGTCCCAGCTGTTGAACTGCATTTCCTGCGCGCGCATGTAAAGGAGGCGTTTGAAATTGATCCCGCCAATAAAGTAGGGCACCCGCCAGACATTTTCGCGATAAACCATTGTAACCTGTTCGGCACCGTTCTGGACTGCGTTCACCGCGATGTCGGTCGAGGATTTCGACCCGCCCAAGATTACCACATGTTTGCCGCGAGCAATTTCGGGATCGGTGTATTCTGACGAGTGCATCGCCTGTCCACCCTGAGCCACGAATTCGTCCTGCCCTGGATGTGTGATGATGTTCTTGTAAGAAAACTGACCGGTACAGATGGCCACGAAATCGAAATCCTGCTGGTGTGTGCGGCCGGCACTTTCAAGCGTCAGGGTCCAGCCTGGTTGCCCATCCGCGCGCCGTTCCATGCCAATCACGTCGGTGTTCAGCTGGAACAGCCGTCCCAATTTGTGCTTGTCTGCATATGAATGCAGGTAGGCATGCACCTGAGCGCCCTTGGGCCATTGGACGTAGTCTTCTGGCATTGCCATGTCAGTATAGCGATAAAGGTCCTTGGGGCTTTGAGTCTGAACGCCCGGGTAGGAGCGGCTTGGCTCCCATACCCCGCCAAAATCATGGCTGCGTTCAAAGCCGATCACCCGATGGCCGCGTTCATCAAAGGCCTTCGCCGCGGCAAGGCCAGATACCCCGCCACCGACGACGGCGACAGTTTTACGTTTAACCATTTTGGCGTCTCCTTAGCCTGCGTCCGGTGGGGGTGGCAGGAAATCCACCTCGTGCAACGCTGAAATCCGCACCAATTCTTCCGGCTCGGTCACGCCGTCGAGTTCGCCAAACAGATCGAAAAGCTTGCGTGACGGTGCGACGCCAAAGACAGATTTGGCCTCCTTGCCCGAGCGGTTATAGACGCCATGCGCGACGCCCTTCGGCATCCGCACCATATCGCCAGGCCCGGCCTTGTGTGCGATGACGTTGCCGGTTTCAAAGCCGAAGTCGACCTCGAGAGCGCCTTCAAGAACGTAAATCCATTCATCTTGTGTCGGATGAACATGAGGCGGCACAAAAGTCCCGGCCGGAACGATCGCTTGCCAGATGAACGCGTTATCCGACAAGAGCTTGGGCGTATAGGTTTGCCCAACGACGTTCCACACGGTTCCTTCCAACCCATCGGACGAACCGGTTATTCCCTCTCCACTATGCATTTTCTTCCCTCCTGTTCATTGCTGGCGTGAACGCTATCAGAGGTCTGTCCGAACCGGTTATCCAGAAAACGAAACTATTTTGCCCTGCCGGGTCTGCATAGTTCGTCCAATGTGCTAGGCTTCCGGGTGAAGGACTGCGTGAAACAGATGACAAGACCCGCAAGTACCCATATGCCCTTGGGGCAAAACCTACTTTTTCAATCCAGCGATCTGGATGAAGCGCGTGCTATTGTTGCGGGAAAATTCTGTGACCATCGGCTGGACAGGGTCTCACACTCGGGGCAGTTTGACGCGGTGCACAATCGTGCCGAAGGTCAGGCGACGTCGCTGAACTATATCCAGTATGGGGCCGATGTAGAGATCGAACCGGGCGAGCTTGGTTCGTTCTATCTGGTTCAGATTCCGCTTGCTGGACATGCAATGATCGACAATTCCGCGGGCGAGGTGGAAACTGGCCCCGGGCTGGGCAGCGTCCTTAATCCACACCGTCACACCGCCATGCGTTGGCGCGAGGGTTGTTCCCAGTTGCTCTTGCAGATCAATGCCGGACAGTTGAACCGTGTCGCCGAAGGCCTTGTCGGGCGTTCCCTTTCCCGTCCGGTGACCTTCCAAACCGCTGTGGACCAGCGGCAGACCGATGTTGACTGCTGGGTCCGTAAGCTCAGGACTTGTTTTTCCCTTGCGGAGAAGGAGGCGATCTATGCCAAGGGCAGCCAGCACACTCAGGCGCTTGTGGAAGAGCAGTTGATCGAAGGTTTTCTGCTGTGCCAGCCAAGCGATATCAGTGTGCTTCTTGCAGACGGCGTTACGCAGGCGGAAAATGTACATGTGCGCCGTGCGATGCAATATATCCATAGCAACTTTGACAAGGCAATTACTGTGGGCGAGATCGCGGAACATCAGCAGATTTCAGTAAGATCTCTGCAATTGGGCTTCAAGGCGGAACTTGGCCTGACCCCGATGCAGTACCTGCGTGAAACGCGCCTACGCCAAGCTTATGCATTGCTGAGAACCCGATCTTCAACTGGCATGATTGGTGATATCTGTGAACAGGTCGGGTTCGGCCATTTCGGACGCTTTTCGGTCGAATACAAGCGCCGCTATGGCGAAAGTCCGCACGAAACGTTGCAGAACCATCAGTAAATCTTTCATTCAATTGAGCCGGTTCAAGTGCTCGGATTTGGACAAAATAACGTCCATCACTTTTGAAGGTTGATCGAGAAAGCAAGTTGCGCCCGCGACTGCGCACCCGTTTTCCGGAAGATACTGTTCAGATGGGTTTTGACCGTTGAGGGTGACAAGCCAAGGTCTCGGGCCATTGATTTGTTACTGGCCCCAAGCGGATGAATTTCCGTCACCTCGGTTGGGTTCGTATCCGAGACAAAGACACCCACGACTGAAGTCTCTGGCAATATTTCGGATACTATTGTGCAAGCAGTCTTTCAAATACTCAACATTGAGGGGCGCTTGGTTGATCGCGTCGTCATCGCCGTTATTGCAAACACATCTGTCTGGCATGCCCAAAGAAGTGTTGGAACTTCTTCAAGGCTGCCTGATAGTCTCAGAGTATTGGTAGGGTACTTGAACGCCGTCGCTTCATGTACGTTGCCGCCCCTGCCCAAACTATACCAATTCCTCCACTGCGACAGATAGCATCATGCCGCTGTCTTCGTGGAACAGGTTGTGGCAATGCAGCACGTACTCGCCGGTATAATCCACCTGATAGGATGCCATGATCACCCGTGTTGCGGTTTCTTCCGCCTTGCCGTCAAAATAGATCGTGTCGCGCCAGATCGGCATCTCATAGACCCGCGGTGCGTGCCCCGGCTTTTCCCGCGCCACCGCCTGGAACGAATTGATATGGATGTGGAAGATATGCGCATCATCCGAACTATAAAGCGTCCAGTTTGTGATCTGGTTCAGTCCCAACACCAGTTGCGGTTGGTTGCTAAGATCAGGATCAAAGTTCTTCCCGTTGATGGTAAAGGTCGGGTTGCGCGCGCCGCCCGCGGGGGACGGGTCCAGTTTTGAGGATCTGAAGACCAGTTCTTTGCTCTGGATTGCTGCCTCTGTCTTGACACCAAAAGGGCTGGGCGGGCGGCTGATTGGGCCTTCGATAAAGGATCTCTTGGTCGGTAGCCGCTGTTCGCGCAGGTTGTCATTGTTGTTGAGGATCTGGATCTGCCACAGGTTACCCTTTTGCGAGCTGCTGGTTTCGATCACATTCGGTGGAAACTTTGTTGCCCGGTCAGCATCCGTCTGATCGGGCGTCACGTTGGGGTCTTTGACCTGAATGATCCCGGGGGTTGCAGTGTCTTTGGCGCGTACCAGAAGATCCAGTCGTTGCCCCGGTGCCAGTGTCAGGATTTCCGCCGTGGTCCAATAGCGTGACGGTTCTGTCGCTGGATCAATCCGAGATGAAATTTTGTAATAGGGCTCGTCCAGCCCCGTCAGGTCATCGAAGGCGGGCATCAGCGCAATCCCATCGATGGCTATGGCGTAGAGTTCTAACCGGTCGTCCGCACCGAACTCTGGCACAAAGGTCGCCCCGCTTGCGGCGTTGACGATCCGCAGCCGTTTGATCTGCCCCGGCTGCAACGCGATTGTTGGGTTGACCACTCCATTGACTGTCGTTGGGAGCCCTAGGGATCCTGACCCTACCGAAAGCCCAAAGCAGTCTGCGCTGGGCACGTTTTCGAAGGTTTCGTTATAGTAGGCCTGCGGGTAAAAGACCCCGATGGCCGTATCTCCGTTTGCACCTTTGGCCTTTTGCCCTTTCAAGGTTTGCAGGACGATGATTTCTTCTTCGGCCTCTGTAATCCCGTGTTCGGCGAGCAGGCTGTCGAAATCGACGTCCCCATCCCCGTTTTCGCGCACGATCAGCGCCCCGGCCATCCCCGGTGCCACCTGACTGGCCACGGCCCCGTGCTTATGCGGGTGATACCAGAATGTCCCGACCGGGTGGTCCGCCCGCATGTCGTAAAAGTAAGGGAAATAGGTCCCGTCGCCGGCAAAGATCGCGTGATCCAGCGCCTTGTGACCACCATGCGCGGCGCCATGCAGCGGTACAGCTGAATCCACCGTCACCAACACATCATCCGACGGCGCGTTCGGCGACACATGCAGCCCGTGGGTATGCAGGTTCGTCACCTGAAACCCATGCGGTGTATGCCCCGAGATTGGGTTGTCGTCTGAATATTGGATATTTTCCATCGCATCCCCGCAGACCGCAATGTCATTGTTCAGCATCACTCCGGTGGTGGTGCCTCGTCGGAACACCATGGTCGGTCCGACCGTTGGCCGTGCCGGGTCGTTGGCCAGTGCCCCATCCACATAGGCGGGGGCGTGGTACGTCAACGGCGCATCCGCCGGATAGTTCAACGGAATATCCGTCCGCGTGGTGCAGTTCAGCACGTAAAGCTGATCAAGCTCGTCTGTCACCGGGGCGATTTCCTGAGTGGGATAGCGTTCTGCGAAGCTCAGCACGAACTCTTCCAATTTGGCGATGTAGTTCACAACCTGATCAGGGTTGTCCATCGCAGACCGAAGCCGCGGAGGGCTGATAGAATTGATTGTTTGCGCCCATCCCCCGCTTGGCAGTGTGATGGCTGTGCTGGCCATGAGGCTACCTAACAACCCGAGGCTTTCGCGGCGCGTCATGTTGAATTTAGAGGATCTCATGTCATGTCTCCCTGATTTGATTTGGTGTTTTGTATGGTTAAATCCTCAACTGCGAGGATCAGCCGCTCGTCCGGGATGTCCGGGCAGGCGGCGCGTGCATGTTTGACAATGTCGATCAGCGGCGTGTCTGTGCGGGCCGCGTCCTGGATCAGTTTGGCCACCTGCGCGGGCACAAAGATGGAATGTGTGGTCTCCGTGCTGGCCTGCACCAAGGTCTCTGGCCTGCACGATACCTGGGCCGAGCGGAACGCCCAAAACGGAGTGGTCTGCCACCGGGTTTCTGTCCGATAGGTCTGCCAATGGGTCTTGAGATATGCAAAATGATCACGCGCCACGCTGTCCCGGTAGGCTGCCCGCAACTGCCCATCGCCAAACAGCCAATCCGCAGCCACCCGTGCGGCCTGAATGCCGCTGCCCATGGCGTTCGGAATGCCCGAGGATGATAGCGGATCCCGGGCGGCAATCGCATCACCTGCCGCAATCATCGGACGCGACGGGTCATCACCGCTCAACAGGCTGGAGAAGGCGGGCAGACTTCGCAACGCTTCCGGGCAAGAGCATCCGGGTTTGATCAATCCGCTGATGTGCCGGGTGGCTGACAACGCTTGCGCCCAGACATCGGGCGAGGAGAGGCGCAGGGCATGGATGCGCGCAGCGTCCGAAAACAGGCACACAATCGTGTCGCCAGATGGCAGTGGGGCAGCGTACCACCACCCGTCTTCAAATGCCTCCACCCGGGTCATCTGCGTGTTGCCATCTGCGCTGGGCAAACGGGCCGTCACGGCTGTCAGCGTATCATTGCGCTGACGATGCACATCGCCGCCAACCGAAAATGGCGAGGTGCGGCCCGCCGCATCAATCACATAGCGCGCCGTCAAATCGTGCCCGTTCACGTCCAGATGCCAGCACACGCCGTCATGGTCACAGGACGCGACCCTGGCATTGGTGTGCAGGGTTGCCCCCGCCCGCACCGTCTGTTCGGCCATCATCTGTTCAAACCGCTGGCGCTCAAGAGCCCAGCCCGCGCCATGCAGGGTCAGGATGAAATCCATGGTACCCAGCGTGTCGCTGCCCCAGGCTGCCTCGGTTCCCAGCAGACTCAACCGTTGCTCTTGCTCGAACCGCTTCCACAGGTCGAGGTATTGCAGCAAACCCCTTGCACCGGGGGACAGGGCCTCGCCGACTTTGGCACGGGCGTAATCGCCACTTTCAACGACGGCGACAGAGATATCGTCCCGTTTGCGAAGGGTAATGGCGGCGGCGGACCCGGCGGGCCCTCCACCAATGATGGCGACATCAACTTCTGGCACAGCAGATCAACTTTTGGCCGCTGTGGCCGCATTGGCCGCTGCCGTAGCGATTTCAGAGATATGCGACTGCGCCAGCTGGCCAAAGTTCCGTTCAGTTTCAACGATATAGGGAACTTCTTCGGTGCCGCGGTTAAGTAGGAAGCCCAGCGTGAACCAGGAATTGATCATCTCCTGCGCGGAATTGATGCCGCGTTGGAACTCCACATTCTGGCCCTGCGGGATAATCGTCTGCCCGTCGATATCGCTGACAAAGGCGTCCAGCACCTGATCCTGCGGCAACGTGGTGCCGGTAGTGACGTTGAACGGGCTTTGCGGCGGCCACCAATAGACATAGAACGCCGGCGGCATCTGGATGCCGGACCCATCGGCCAATTGGTTGATGTGGACATTGCTGATGTTCGGGGTCTGCACGGTACATTCGTGAAAGTCCGCCATCCAGGGGATCGCCATACGCTTGGTCAGATCGCCGGGTTCGCAACCGCCACCTTCACATTCGTTTCGCTCCGAATCCAACCCTTCGGCGGCGTAATGCAAGGACATTGCATCATAGCCGTCATCTGTATGGGCCAGCTTCAGATGCAGCGGCGCGTCATAGAGGGCCGGACTGCGCACACTCCACGTAACTTCGATGCCGGGGCTGAATGGGGCACCAACGCAGTTGCTTGCATCGGCGCGGTCCAGCCGTTCAATACGCGTCGGCGCTTCGGGTGTGTCTGTGCTGAAACAGCCCTTCGCCCATTGATAAAGATAGAAATACTGCGTCGGTGACAGGGTTTCGAACTTGTAGATCGGACCCTGATTGGTGACGGAATTGTCGCCGGAATTCAGCGGCATCATAGGCCGCCCCGACAGTTCATCCGGGTTGTTATCTTTCAACGCATAGAGTTGGCCGGGTCCCTTGGACATGGTACTGTAATATTCCGCATAATCCTTGGGCAGCAGCGGCATCCGGAATAGATCAAAATACCGCATCCGTCTGTCTTTGTTTGTGTCGCTGCGGTCGCGCATATCGAACCTAGGGTTGGCAAAGTCATCCATCGTGGGGACGTTGGCGACATATTTGTACAGAGCCATCCGATCCACGATTGGTTTCACATCGCGGTCAAAATTCACCTCGTAATCGGGGTTGAACCCGTGCAGCGGGGTGTATCCGTTGCGCGGGTCTGTGGGCCAATCGGCGTGACCAGCATCGCCGGGGAAAATATCAGGCCGCGCACTATTCTTCCGGATTGCGACATCTTCCATCGTGTCGGCCAATGTTGTGATATTCACAATCTCGGGCGCGTATTTTGGACTGCCCACGATCAGCCAGGCAGCGCTTGTTTCATGCACCGCACCATCAGCCATCGTGATGCGCGCAAAGACATAGCCGTCTGCCACATCATCCCAATAGCCCGAGGCACCGCGAAAGCTGGTGATCTCAGCACTGCCGGTCACATTGCCAAAACCGCCGAGGGCGATCAGGTTGCCGTCCTTGTCCATCTTCAATTCGCCCAGCACATCAATCTGCTGCCCGCCATTGGACGGGTCCGGGAAAGACCCATGCGGGTAGGTGTCCGGGATGTTGTGGCGTGAAAATGCGACGCCGGTTTCGGGTGTGGAGATATGGCGCGGACCGGGATCAATGATCAGTTTCTGGCGTTTGTCCGGATCGACCACATCGGGGTTATTTCGGGGGATGTAGTTGGCCGCATAGCTGTTGTCTGTCCCGAATTCCAGATCGCCCTGAAGCTCTGAAAACGTGTACCAGATTGGTTTTTTGTTCGCGATATGCGCCACCCATTCGATGGATTGGATATCTTTGTCGTTCAGCGTGATCTCGTGGCTCTCACCGTTGTCGCCGGTTTTGAACAGCCGGAATTTCGCGGCCTGCCGTTTGATAGCCCCTATGCTGTCTTTGAATTCTTTGACAGGCCCGACGTCCGGCAGCGTATTGCCCCACTCGTCACAGGCAATGGGTAGCCCGCCGGTGTCTTCCGGGGAGAGGTAAAAATCTGTCTTGCTGTTTCCCAGGCGGGCAACACCGATGCGGGGGTGGATTTCGAATGTTTGCAAAGCTCTCTCCATTATTTTGGAACAAATTGGGCACTGGTGAACAACGTCAGATGGCGAAACAGCCACGTTTAGGCTGGGATTTTCTGGGTCTCCTGTGGCTGCCCCACCGGGGCACCGCGCCAAAATGGCGTATCATACGGCCGGGCCGCATATTGCAGGGGCGACAGTTGATGCGTCCGCTCGGCCGTGCGTGCGGCCAGTGCTGCGTAGACGTGCGGTGCGTCCTTGTCGCCCTGCATGGCGTCGGCAGCGGCCTGCCCGGCAAAGAACCCGCCTGATAGCGCGTTGAACAAACCTTGCGACGCAATGGGATCAAAGGCCGCCGCCGCATCGCCTGTCGCCATCCAGTCCTGTCCGCTCATCTGGCTGAGTACGGTACTCCGGCTGTCCATCAGGCGCGGCGGACCATGCATCGCTGACAGTGATATCAATTGCGTTTCGGACTGCGCCTTGCGCAGGAACGTCGCGGAATCTTGCGCAATGGTGCGGGCGCGTATCGCAGTCGTCATGAAGCCGACTGTGCGCCCATATCGGTGCGGCACGGCGTACCACCAGCCGAGTGGCGTCGCCTCTGCCATCATGGTCGCATGACCATCGCCTGGCGTTTGCCAAACCACGCCCAAAAGATCAGAACCAGTGAGAAGCAACGCCCCGTGCCGTCGCGCGATCTGCGCGGGGCGACCGGTCGCGTCGATGACAAAATCAGGGTGCAGCGTCGTCTCGCCAGAGGGGCTGTCGATCCCCAGATCCCAGCCTGTATCCATGCGCAGCACCTTTGTCAGTCGCCCGCGGAGCACCTGCCCACCAAGCGCCCGCACCCGATGAAGCATGTCCAACGATAGGGCTTGACGACTCATACCCCATCCATGCGCACCCAAGCTGGGATGGGCGCCATGGGCTTGCAAATCCGCCGTTCCCCAATGGCTGACGACCCGATCAATCCTGGGCGCAGACTTGAGGGATCGCCGCAAGCCTAGCCGCTCCATGATGGCACTAGCGCCAGCGGGCAGCAGCTCGCCACGCTGGTCCGCCTCACCGCCCGCAGGATCAATGAGCGTTGCGGCAATGCCCCGTTCGGCAAGCGCTATGGCTGCGGCCAGACCGGCAGGTCCACCACCCGCAATGACCACCGACGGCATCTAGACCTCGCCCCGACCAAAGCGTTGGAAACTTGGCTCTGCGCGCGCACCATCTTCTGCGTCGCCTGCGGTTTTCAGCACCTCTTCTTCCGTGCGCTCCAGATTGATAACATCCTGCGCCAGTTTCAGGCTCGGATCTCCTCGGGAGAAGGACGGCGCACGCCCCGTCTCAACAAAACACGGATCCGGCAGGCCAGAGCCTTCCGGCGGGGTATGCGCCTCGACCAGCCCGGTCATCCACCACTTGTGGACCATATTGTTGATCCGGGCGGCGTAGCCTGTGCCTTGCAGATCACGCAGCCAAAAGCGGCGATTGCTGAAATGGCGCTGCGCTTGCAAGGGCGGGATGCCCGGTGTGATCGCGATGTTATAGGCCTCAACCGGAAGGACCTGATTAGGCACCCGCGCGCCCCAGAAACTGGGCGAACTTAGGTAGAGGCTGGGCGTATAAACCAGGCCGGAGTTGCAAGAGGCCTCGTCCGTCTGCCACGGCACGCCCATCCAGCGGGTCAAGCTGCCAGCACCCGTCGGCCCCCACGGGCCGTCATGGGCAAGCGCCTGTTCACGGGTCAGTTCCGGGCCGTAATCTTGCCGGACAACCGTTCCTTCGGGCAGGGTACGTAACCGGTAGGGCGTATCGGTGTTCCACATGGACGCAAGGCGCATGGGCCAGGTCAGTTCGATCCCGGGATGGAAAGGGCCGCCCATACATTCGTACAGTGCGGCACGGTCCAGTTCTGTAGGTTGGTTTTCGGTGGGGATGTCGTCAAAATCGGGGATCGTCGGAATGCCATTCCAATCGGCCTCAAAATCGCCCTTGGCCCAGTTTTCCAGATGCCAATACTGGGTCTTGGTTAAAAACAGTTCTTCGCGGGCCGGATTGACCAACTCGCCCTTGTTCGGTCCATCAAGATAGCGATCCCCATATGTGTCGCCAAAGAACGGGGGCAGGGCGGCGTGGTTTTTGGCCTCTGTGTTGCTGTCGCGGAAGAGCGCAAAGGCGGCTTTGCGATAGGCCGCGCCTTCGGGCGTCTGCGCGCATAGCAGATCGATCACCTTTGGATCACGCGCATCAAGGGGTGTACCCTGTCCCGCCAGCAAAAGAACACCGTCGCAGACCCATTGGTGGCCGGTCATACGATCAAAGATCGGCCAGATGTCGCGGGTAAAGCTGGTGATTGTCGGGGCGGGCAGGATGCCCTCGCGCATGTACAAATCGCGCACCACATCATCCATGGTCACGACGCCAAACAGGCCGGGGCCAAAGTTGGGCGGCGCTACAACTACATGGGCGGGGGTTGCCTCGAACGTCTGGCCACCGAGCGTCACGCTTGCGCGAACCGGCCCATCGCAAGTGTCATCGTGCCAGCCGTCATTATTGGCAAATGTTGTGGGGCGATCCCCGGGAACCAGTGGTTCTGACAATCCGTGCCCGCCAAAGAACATCAACCGCCCCGCTGCATCAGTGCGCAACTCGCCCAGATAGACATCCTTGCCAAAGAACTTGCCATCATCAAACGGGCGCGCGGTCTGATCAGCGCCACAGATCTGGCGGGCGGTGGGCCGAATGCTCAGCCTTTCGCGATCATCACCAGTGAAATTGGCGTTGCGGTGCGGCGGGTGAAACACCTGTTCCGGTGGCAGATCCATGCAGTGTTGAAATTCGTACCAACCGGCCTTTAGATTTGCCACTTCGACGCGCCAATTGATTTCCGCGGTGTCAGAGGTGATCTCCTGCACTTCGCCAGAGTGTAGAGTTGCGTAGATCCGAAACCTTGCCACCTGGCGTTTGATCCGGCCTTGCGCATCGCGGAAGCCGTCTGCATCCTTTGGGGTCCCCCCGATCACGTCAGGTGCGAGAAAATAATCCTCATCGGCATTGCCAACCCGCGCAATGCCGATTGCCGGATGAATGGATAGGCTTTCGATATCGTCCGAATTTAGCATGGGTTGATCTCCAGAAAGATGTGACAGCTGGCCAGAAATATCTGCAAGTGCGACGCTGCCGGTTGGAATGAATGTCCCGTTTGATGGGAATTTTAGATGCCCCTTGGGACGTCGCCCTTTAAGGGCAGCCGATTGATTCTGATCCGAATGGCAGGGTAAACGGGTGCGTCACGATCAAATGACACACCCGGGCCGCGCGTTAGCTGCGCGACGGGAAAATACCCTGCAAAGCGATAATGTAGTTGATGCAGAGCGTCGGCTGCATGTTTTCATGCTGCTGGCTACCGCCTGCGTTGCCGATTGTGCTATTGTTCAATGCGATTGATGGCTGGGTCGTGGGATCCGACGGATTGTTGTCTACAAAGATATCTGTCCGCCCGATGGCATCGCTTGCTGCACGATTATTGGCAGCAGCAGCGGAGGCTACCAGCATTTCGTGATTGTGCGATGGGATTTGCGATTCGATGAGAGTGACGTCCTCGACACCGGTTGCCTGACCAATCTGGCGCGGGGTAAGCCCTGGACCGGCGCCTGCATGCATGGGCACCCGCCCACGCAGATCTGGCAAGGCGAATGTTGTACGTCCATCGCCACCAAAAGTGACTCCCAGGATTGAAAACAGCGCGGAGTTGCTGGCGATCGGCAGCAATTGCCCATCGCAAAAGGCCCATCCGCGCGGCGCAAAGTTTCCGCCAAATAACATGATTTGTGCAATAAACGGTTCCATAATTCCTCCGGATACCAATTGAAGAACAGCGAATGGGTTGATCCATTCTCGCCTTAAGGTTGCCGTATTGTCTGAGCAAGTCTGTGTCGATCCGCACAGAACCAAACACAATGTCATCGTAAGAATGCGTGGGGATTGTATGAGCGAGTAGTCAATTGAGCGTGGAAGGTGGCGTAATGAGAAGTATGGTAAAGGTTTTGGGCGCGGCGGCGCTACTGTTTGGCACAATATTGCCAGCGTCTGTGCAGGCATTTGGAGGGCCAGCAATTTTTTCGGGTGCTTTCAAGCCGGTTGGTGTAACCGGCGGGGCGACAGTCTGTGCGTTTAACCCCTACAATGACCCCGGCTTTGGCGAGGCAGAGATCAGCATGTTTACCAGTGCGCCGGGCAACACGTCCATCGGCGGCACATGGTGGTCCAGTTCCAGTAGTACGACAACCTTTAACGCTGTCACTGTTGCCGATCTTGAAACGGATTGCCCCTTTTCCAATGTGGTGATCCTGTCGCAAGTGGGTGCCGATGCGGCCAGCTACGCTGCAGAGGACCTTTATGAGTTGGAATGGTCGGCAACCTTCGATGACGACGGGCAGAGTTACACTTACCGTATCGCGCTGGAAGGTGTTTCGACCACTGCACTCGTGAACACGCGAACGCTGAACACAGCACCAAATACAGCCCCCACGGCCGAGGCTGGCCCGGTGCAGGCTGTCACCTCTGGCACCCAGGTTCAACTGGCCGGTTCCGGCACTGACACGGACGGCACGATAGCAAGCTATGCCTGGAGCCGCACCGGCGGTACCGGCAGCGCGGCCAATGCGACCCTGTCCAGTGCAACAGCGCAGAACCCGACCTTCACGGACAGTTCGCTGACATCAAACGACACGGCTGTGACGCATGTGTTCTCCTTGGTGGTGACTGACGATGATGGTGCCTCATCTGCGGCAGATACGGTGACAATCACGATCAACCCGCCCGCCAACGCGGCCCCCACGGCCGAGGCTGGCCCGGTGCAGGCTGTCACCTCTGGCACCCAGGTCCAACTGGCCGGTTCCGGCACTGACACGGACGGCACGATAGCAAGCTATGCCTGGAGCCGCACCGGCGGTACCGGCAGCGCGGCCAATGCGACCCTGTCCAGTGCAACAGCGCAGAACCCGACCTTCACGGACAGTTCGCTGACATCAAACGACACGGCTGTGACGCATGTGTTCTCCTTGGTGGTGACTGACGATGATGGTGCCTCATCTGCGGCAGATACGGTGACAATCACGATCAACCCGCCCGGAGATACAACCGCCCCGACACCTGCCACATCAACAAGCGTGACGACCAACGCAGATGGTTCCATCACTGTGTCTGGCACGGCAGAGCCCAATGCAACGGTCGAGGTCACGTTCCCCGATGGGTCCATGGGCACGGCGGTTGTGACTGCAAGCGGCGCATTCTCGGTCACGTCATCGGCTGCACAGCCAAGCGGTGACATTACAATTGTCGTGGTCGATGCCGCAGGCAACCGATCCGCAGTTACAACCGAGGCTTTCCGTGCCCGGTTAACTGTTGAGCAAACCCAACGCGAGATCGCGACCTTTATGCAAGCACGCGCCAACCATGTGATCTCGGCGCAGCCGGATTTGGTTGGTCTGTTGTCAGGGACCGCATCCGGCGCCTTTAATGCACAGGCCACACAAGGAAATGGCACGTTTAGCTTTGGTACCGGTGCGGTTTATCCTGTCTGGGGCCGTATGCAGGGGAACTGGTCAACAACGGATGAAACAGAAAACAGCTACTTCTTTGGTGTGGTCGGTGCACACGCCAATATCGGTGAAAATGCCCTGGTCGGCGTCATGCTCGAGTTCGACAAGCTGACGCAGGACAATGGTGATACCAAAACCGAAGGTAACGGTTATCTGGCAGGTCCTTATGTGGTTGCCAAAATGCCTGACCAGCCGCTTTATCTTGAAGGTCGCTATTTGATCGGTCAGACCGAAAACACGATCAGCGCCGATGGTCTGGACAGTCAGGACTTTGACACCGACCGGTCTCTGGCCAGTGTCAAGATCGCCGGTCAGCTCAACTATGGTGATCTGACGCTTACCCCAACCCTTGCCGCCAGCCGTCTGGTCGAAACACAAGGCTCCTTTTCCGATGATGTAGGGCGCGATTTTGCCGAACAAAGCGTCACAGTTGATGATGCAACACTCGGTCTTGCCTTTGCCAAGCCATTTGCGATGGAGCATGGCGATCTTGTCCTGACGGGTGGTATCGCGGGTATCTGGTCATCCACGTCGGGTGATGGGTTCGCAAGCGAAGTTGTCCCGGCCTTTGACGGCCAGCGTGGCCGGATCAATATCGGGACCCAATATACGAGCGAAAGTGGTGTCATTTTCCGTACAGGTGCCAACTATGATGGTCTTGGGACGGATGGCTACGAAAGCTGGGGCGTCGATTTTGGTATCGAGATGAAGTTCTAATAGCCGGTCGCTCTCAACGTAGAGGGGCGGTGCGTTGCGCCGCCCCAAACTTATTCATCAAAGGATTGCATCATATGGCAATGCTGATGGCTTGCCCTTTCCTTTGTCTTGCTGCCTGTCTGTGCGGCCGTGACTGAACCCGCTGTTTGCGTCGAAGCCATGAAAACGGCGGCAGGTTGAGATGGTGATCTTTGAATACATAAACGGCTTCTACAATCCGCGCTGCCGCCGCTCAGCCTTGGGCTGGAAGAGCCTCGTCGCTTTCGAACGGGAGGTGGCCTGAACGAGGACTTGGGGCGCCACCAAAGCGTGAGAGGCCCGGTTCATAAGAAACAGTCTTGGGATAGTCTTTATGCGACCTTCCTTTCCAGGTTGGAGAAGCTGAAAGTACTGCAGGCCGCCGCATGAATTTGCGGCCTGCGGTGTGTTCGTGTGAATAGTTTGGGCTGGGGAGGGCCGCCTAAACTATCGGCATCCTTTCTGGACAAATGCGCCGTTCAGCGTGTCGAGTTCACTTTGTGCTGCGGTGCCTGTGATATCGCCGACAATCGAGTCCACCCCGCCGCTGATTTCATCGGCTCTGCTATCGGCGGCAAGCATATCAATGGTTCCGGCAATGCTATCGACGGCGGCGTCATCCCTTGATTGGGTTGCTTTGCCCATCTCACGTGCCAGATCTGTGCAACTCAAACTGGCGAGTGGTGGCCTGTCTTCGGCGCAAGCCGCAAGGACGAGGAGGGCGACGATTATAGTGCTTAGCGTGGTGGATGTCTTGGTTGTCACGTTGAATTTTCCTTGTGGTTTTTGAGGCGGTCGCTCCCGTCATTGGGCGCTGCGCTTGTGTTGGTGTTGGGGACGGTGGACCGGGCTAGAGAGCATCAATCCATGTGCTGATCCGGTTCATAACATTGACGGATATTGTCGTATCAATCTCGGAGTATTCAGCTGGCAGGCCGGTGTCGGAAGGCTGGAACAGGTGATTCACGCCCTTGATCACCGCCACGTCGGACCGTGGATGGCGCAGTGAAGCGCGCATTACCGGTGCTTCCTTTTCGGCCGAAACCTGCAGATCCTTTTCGCCAAACAAGGCCAAAACCGGATTTGAAAGGGCGCGGAGGGCAGCACTTGAATTGTAATTTGCGTAGCTCACACCCCAACGGGTCGCGAATTGATCAAGGAAGGCTTGCCGGTCGCTAAGCCAGAGCCCTTGTGACTTTAGATAGTCATCCAAATCGTCACGGATGTCTGCCAACGGGGCCTTTTGTGCCAGAATTGCGGATCCTGCCTGGTATTGCGTCACAGCCAGATCGATCAGCGCCTGATCGGCCCCTTCTGCGCGCAAAAGGTCCGCTGTTTGGGTCGCAACGACGTAGGGCAACAAGGGGCGCGCCGCACCTGCGAGAAAGACCATATATGCCGGGTCGGTCTGCCGTGCCGCCACTGGCGCGATATAGCCTCCCTCCGAATGGCCGATGTAGCCAATCGCCTCTTTGTCGATTTCCGGACGGCTTTTCAGGTAACGGTAGGCCCCTGCCGCATCGTCGGCAAAATCGTAAAGATCCGCCGTCTCGTATGTCCCTGTGCTTTCGGCAAACCCACGATCATCATATCGCAGAACGGCGAAACCCGCGCGCGTCAGATGGTCAGACAGCACAAGAAATGGTTTGTGCCCGGCAAGTGCCTCATTTCGGTCCTGAGGGCCGGAGCCAGAGATCAGCACAACGGCCTTAAACGGCCCGCCGACTTGCGGCATTGTCAGCTCTCCGGCCAGGGTCACGCCTGACCCGCCTGCAAAGCGTACTGTTTCGACCTTGTAGCGCCGATCATCGGGATCCTGCGGCCGTTTGGATAAACCTGTAAGAACGGTGCAGGCGGACACGAGCAGCGCAGCGCCAAGCGTCAGCTTGCGGCCATAGCCGACGCCTCCACAGAGTTTTGGTTTGGAAAAAGGCGGTCTTTTTTCTTTGGGTGGTGCTGTGGTCAGCCGGCGCCATATAGTGATGACGGGACGAATGGGCATCATGTTTGGTCTCCTGATCAGTCTTGATGTGATCAGGTTGTGCGAACCTCACTGTCCACGTCGTCCATCCCCTCACGGGGAGACATCGTTTTACGATAACTGGTTGGGGTTTGGCCGGTCACACGTTTGAATGCATTATAAAATGATGAGCGGGCATTGAAGCCGACCTCATAAGCGATGGCGAGCACGGTTTCGTCACTGGTGGACAGAAGTTTCATTGCTTCGGCAACGCGGTAGCCGTTCACGAAATCAAAGAAGCTTTCGCCGATGACTTCATTCAATGTCTGCGAGATATAATTTGGTGAGGCGCCGATATGACGTGCCAATGCCCAGAGTGACAGGTTGGGGTCACGGTGCAGATGGTCGATTTCCATTGCCGCGCGTAATTTGCGGGCGAGACGTGTCGATGCCTCTGCGCTTAGCGCGGATTTGCCGTATTTTGTTGCCCCTGTTTCGTGTGCTGCGCTTGTGCCCAGTTCAACCGGCTCATCTTCTTCACCTTCCGGCATCAAAGGCGGACGTTGGCGCAACCCCCACAGCGTTGTCGCCGAAAACAAGGCAATACCGGCAAGGTTAAGAAGCGCGGCCGGGATGGATGCCCATTCAGGCTCCATCGCGATAGCCAGTAGGACAAGCTGGGCGACCCAAAACAGGATCCCCAGCACGCCAATGACGTAGATCCAGCGCAGCTCATGCTCTTCGGTGCTGGCATAGACATCTTTTAATCTGCGCCTGAACAGCAACAGGCGCCGCACGATCAAAAAGAGATAAAGCGCCATCTGCGGAAAGATTGCTAGTTCCAAAAGACCGATGGACACGATCAGAAAGAGCGGCCAACCAGACGTTGGCAACTTATCGGCGGAAAGCACTGCGGCTGCGATGTCGCTTGGCGTGAAAAGCAGGGCGAGGCCAGACAATGCAGCGAGCGCTGGCAACATCAGATGTCGATAAAGATGCTCTGGCCGCCTTTGTGCCGTCGACGTGAGCGTAAAGACATATATCCAAAGCGAAGGCGCAAGACAGAGTGCGCTACACATCCAGACTGTCACGATGATCGGGGCAAAAAGGTCTCCTTGTACCAAGTCGAACAGACGGGCGAAGGCCACTGGTGCGTTGTTGAGTGCCACGACAAACAAGAAGGCCGCAAAGCTGCGGTTCAAACGCTGATACTGCCTGTGCATCAAGCAGAAACCGATGCCAAACAGGGCAATCGCGATGGTTGCCGTACTGATCCATTCAACAATGATTTGGTCCATGCCGCAAACTGTCCTAAACCGCCTTTGGAGACCAGTGCACAAACAGCCGCGGCGTCCAGAAACTGTCCATCCCTGTTAATATGGACGACGCGACGGCTGGATATGGTGATTGAGGGCGCATTCATACCTCAATCAAGGAAAACACTATGCTGAAGAATATCATGTCGATGGCTTTGCTTTGCATTGCCAGCAGCGCAGCAGCTGACGGCAATTGGACGGTGGGCGTTCTGGGCGCTGGCGCGACCGGGATTTATGTTGGCGAAGATGATGCGTTCGGCTTCGTGCCGATTCTGAGCTACGATACGGAAAAGTTCCATATCGGCGTGGACGGCCTGTCATATCAGATCTACGACTACGGCCTGGGTCAGATCGACGTGTCGCTTGGTTACCGTCAGGCTCCGGAATTCCCCGACAAGGAGCCCCTGTTCGACGGGCTCAAGCGCGAAGATACGCTTGAATTGGGCATCGGGACACAACTGGAATTCGGCGATGTGTATTTTGGGTTGAATGCGTTGGCGGATATTGCCGATGAACACGGCGGCACCGAAGCAGACATCACGCTGGGATATGTCATTGTTGCGGGTGGGTTTCAGATCGATGCTGCCGTAGGTGCAACGTTTCGGGATAAGAAGCTGAACCAGTATCTCTATGGCGTCAGCGCAGCCGAGGCGACGGCGGGGAGGTCAGCCTTCCAAGCACAAGACACCACGACCGCATTTGCAAACCTTACCGTGGCCTATGCAATAACGGACAACATAACCGCTTTGGCGCAGATCGGATATGAAGACCTTGGCCAAAACAGTGACAGCCCGTTGGTTCGAAAATCATCATCGAATGGGTTTGGCGTTGGTCTCGCCTGGAGCTTCTAATGCCAAGCGCGGTTGGCAGCGATGGCATCAAATGCTGTGGTTGCCACCTCGCTTGGTAAGGCAGGGATGGAACTGCACCTTTGCCATCTGCCAATCATCCGGTGTTTCTATTTTAATATTAGACATGCCCCGCGGCATGAAAGTAGTTCTCTCACTCTTGGGGTGAGTACATATCGTAGATGTCATCGATGGCTTCGAAGTCGGATGTGAAGCTGCGGACGCCGAGCTGCAGTCAGGATATTGAACTTGTCCACGTCGCGGTCAAAGAAGCTGTTCGGCGCGATCCCAAATAAAGCTGACGATCTGGTTTTTGGCGGCGTTAGATCTGAAACCGATTTGAGAGGATTGCGATGGCTGCTGCGAACCGTTGCGGGTCCTCTTCCACCCGCGCGGCCAATTGCGCCCCTTCGAGCAAGGGTAGCGTTGCGGTGGCTTCCAAAGCCGGTTCAGTCACATCTTTGATCGTACCGTCGCGTGCGCCCAGGGCAAAGGTCCCTTCGATCCAGGCCGTCATCATCGCCCGAAACCTTTTCATCTCTGCGATTGTATCCGCAGAGAGGCTTTGTGTGCTGGTAGAGAAGGATACACACAGGCACAGGCTTTGGCCGCCTTCAAGCGCGCCATGATAGCGGTCCAGCAAGGCTGACAGTCGCGCTGCGCCGGTTGCGTGTTCGCGCTGAATCTCGGCGCAAGCTGTTTCCAGGTCGGCATAGTAGCGCTGCATCAATGCCACGGCCAAGGTTGCCTTGCTTGGAAAGTGGTGGTGGATGCTGGCTTTCCTGATCCCGACATCAGCCGCCAGATCGGCATAGCTGAAACCGTCAATGCCGCGCCGACGCGCCGATCGTTCTGCTGAGTCCAAAAGATGTGTTTTCGTGTCGGTTGGCATGGCTTAGATCACTGTCTTCGAGCTGAGAATTCTCAGGGCAGTTTCTGCCGCTTCTAACGCGCCTTCGATGTAGCCGCCAAAGCTGGGTGCGACTTCCGTTCCTGCAAATAGCAGTTGGTCATTCCACAGGTTTTCCATTTCCAAGGCCAATCCGTAGGCAGGGTGCGCGTGAAGCGGGGCCTTATCAGCTTCGGTCGCTGTATGGGGATCGTATGCCCAGTCTTTGATGAGCAATTCCACTGGTTCGGCGGCCTTCGGGCCAAAGAGCCGCCCAAGCTGGGCTAGCAGATGGTGGCAGAGAAGCTGTTCATCGGCCCGGCCAGATGCCGGAACGCCGATAAACCCGAACAAGGCATAGGGGCCGCCAGTGACTGGTGATGCGTCATGTATCTCGACCATCGGACCTTTGCGGCTCATGGCATCGCCGGACAGCCCTTCATTTCGCCAGAATGGGTTGTCATAGATTGCGATGGCTTTGGCCTGGCCAGCCATCCATGTTGCAATGCCCTGCATCGCCTTTATCGCTGATGTGGGCAGGGCGGGTGAAAAAGCAATCTGAGCTGCGATGCGTGGGGGAAGCGAGAGCACGATCTGATCCGCGCTAAGAACTTCGCCATTTGCAAGGATCGCGTGACATTGCCGATCTGCGCTCTCAATACGTTGTACCTGCGCGTTGGTTTTCTTGCGATGACTGGGCAGCTGATTGGTCAAAGCCTCGGTCAGGGCGGCAAAACCACCCACGAGGCGTAAAGACCCTTCCATCGATGCAAATCCCTGTCCGCGCTGCATCTGGCCCAATTCGTTTTCAAAGATCAGAGTACCCTCAGCATATTGATCAAATTGTTGTAGCCGAAGCCGGTCTATTAGAGCCGCAATCCGGGGCTGACCCGGCCAGAACCACGCAGGCCCCATGTCAAAATAACCGCCGCCGAAATAGTTCGTCATGATCCGTCCGCCGAACCTTTGGCGTGCTTCCAGCAATAGATAATCATGGCCTTGGGATTCAAGGCTTTCTGCAAGTGCCAGTCCGGAGAGGCCGCCGCCAATGATGATTGTTTTCATCGCTCAGGGTTATTTTAGGATTGGACCCAGGTCAGCAAACGCATTGACGATGAGAGGCCAAGATTCTGGTGCGGCCATTACACCACCGGTGGCTTTGCAAACGGCAAATGACCGGTTTTGACCCACAGCTTTGCGGCGTCAGTCCCCGCTGTCGCGCTCAACTTTGTCCCTTCAGGCAATCGCAACCAAGCTCCTTTGCCGAGGGTTTCGCCGCCTTCGGTCACAGTGCCATCAATGACCAGCAACTCGATCCCGCCTGGATCATTGTTTTCGAGTGTCGCACCGGCATCAAGATGGTTGTAAGTCACGAATTCCCGGTCATCGCGGTGCAGTTGAGCAATCGCAACACCACCCTTTTTTGTGGTAAGCTCGTCCTCCATGGTTTTCCGAAACTGGTTCCGGTCGTCCATGTCGAATTGCCACAGCTTTACAAAAATAATGCAGCCTGCCTCTGACCCCGGCGTATGTGCGGTTGTCGGCGGATTACGGACATAGGTGCCCGCCGGGAAGTCCCCGTGTTCGTCCTGAAACACGCCGCTAAGCACGATGAATTCTTCGCCCCCTGAATGCGTGTGTTCAGAAAACTGACTGCCGGGCGCGTAGCGGACGATTGTCGTGGCACGGGCCACCTCCCCACCGATCCGATCCAGCATCCGTCGATCCACACCAGGCATCGGGGACGCCAGCCACGCCAACTGGTCAGAATGGACGACGACGCGTTTGGTGAAATCTGCGTTCAGTTCCATGAATTCGTCCTCTTGAGTTGGAGGGGGTGTCGGGTTTGGATGGGATTAGCGTTAGGTTTCATAGTTCTTCACTGAACTGCCTATCAGTAGGTAGGTTTATCTGCAACCCCGGGCTTAAACAGAATCGTAGGTATCCCGGCGTGCTGCGCATCTTGACGTTGGCAGAAAGGTCAAATAGCTAGCGGCATAGTGATGCGGGCGTTGTGTAATGGTAAGACCTCAGCCTTCCAAGCTGATGATACGGGTTCGATTCCCGTCGCCCGCTCCATCCTCTGACCCACAGCATTGCGTCACACTGGCACCTTTGGTCGCCTTGTGAATCCTGATCCGCCTATCTATGTCGTCCCAAGAGCAACGTGAGATGACTATGGCATCGCCCCAAAAGAACGCTACTGAAGAACGCGCATCGTCAAAGCAGATTGGCGCGCTCAAGGCCCTTTGGCCTTTTGTCAGCCCTTATAAGGCGATGATGTTTGCCGCACTCGGTGCGTTGATCCTGACAGCCTGTGTGTCATTGGTGCTGCCGCTTGCGGTGCGTCGGGTCATCGACAATTTCGATGTCGATCAAGGGCAGATCCTGCAAAGCTATTTCCTCGCTGCGATTGGGATTGCCGCGCTTTTGGCTGTGGGTACGGCGATGCGCTATTATCTTGTGACCCGTCTGGGAGAGCGAGTTGTGGCGGATATTCGAAAATCCGTCTTTGCCCGCATGATCGGGATGAGCCCCGCGTTTTTCGAGAAGATCATGACCGGTGAGGTTTTGAGCCGGATTACCACGGATACGACCTTGATCCTTTCGGTGATCGGCAGTTCGGTTTCGGTGGCGCTGCGCAATGTGCTGATCTTTATCGGTGGGATTGCGCTGATGCTTTTCACCTCGATCAAGATGTCATTGCTGGTGCTTTGGCCGATCCCGGTGATCGTGTTGCCGATCATTCTGCTCGGCCGCCGTGTGCGTAACCTGTCTAAGGAAAACCAGGACCTTATCGCACAATCGAGCGGCGATGCGTCTGAACAAATGCTGTCGGCGCAGACCGTACAGGCCTTTTCGCATGAGCAGTTGAGCCGGGTGAGGTTTGATACTGTCACCGAGAAAAGCTTTGTCGCTGCACGCAGACGGATCGCGACCCGTGCGTTCTTAACAGCTATTGTCATATTCATGGCGTTCTCTGCGATTGTTGGCTTTTTGTGGATGGGTGCCAATGACGTGCAGTCTGGTGACATCACGGAAGGTGAATTGGTCCAATTCATGATCTACACGATCATGGTTGCCGGTGCTTTGGCTGCACTGACTGAAATCTGGGGCGAATTGCAGCGCGCCGCCGGTGCCACAGAACGTTTGGTCGAACTGCTGACAGCAGAGGATACAGTTATTGATCCCGCCAACCCGCAACCGGTGCCCGCACTGACCGGGCAGATCAGTTTTGACAATGTGAAATTCAGCTACCCGTCCCGCCCCAGTATCTCGGCGCTGGATGATGTCAGTCTGGAGATTGCGCCCGGTGAAACCGTAGCCTTGGTCGGTCCGTCCGGTGCGGGTAAGACGACTGTTATTCAAATGGTGTTGCGGTTCTATGATCCACAAAGCGGCGCAATCCGTTTGGATGGGACCGACATTCGCAGCTTCGCACGGACAGTATTTCGTGAACAGATCGCGCTGGTCCCACAAGATCCGGTGATTTTTGCTGATACGGCACGCGAGAATATTCGGTTTGGTCGCCCAGACGCGACGGATGCCGAGGTTGAGAAAGCGGCGATTGCGGCCGCCGCGCATGATTTCCTGATGGCCCTGCCGGAAGGCTATGACAGCTATGTCGGGGAACGCGGTGTCATGTTATCGGGTGGTCAAAAGCAACGCATTGCTATCGCGCGGGCGATTTTGCGCGATGCCCCCATTCTTTTGCTGGATGAGGCGACAAGCGCGCTGGATGCGGAAAGCGAAAACGCGGTGCAGCAGGCAGTGGAGGCGCTGGCGCAAAATCGGACCACTTTGATCGTTGCGCATCGCTTGGCCACTGTCAAAAAGGCAGATCGCATCATTGTCTTTGACGCAGGTAAAATCGTGGCGCAAGGCACCCATGATAGTCTCGTGGCGCAAGATGGGCTTTATGCCCGGTTGGCACGGCTGCAATTCACTGCCGGTGTTGCCGCAGAATAAAAAAGATTTTCGCAGCGTCATACTTGCGATTCCGAACTGTTTTGCCCACGCTACCCCCTGAGGGGCCAATCGCCGATGACAACATCGGCGGAGGATATAATAGGGGAGGGACCACGATGGTCTACGCGAACATCAATGATCGCAATGCGATTGAAAATGAAATGCCTTGGGATGCTCGCGACCTGCCCAAGACAACTTATGAATTGTTAAGCGACACTGCGGAAAAACACGGCCCCCGAAATGCGGTGTCATTTCGCTTGTTGTCGGATCCCAAATCGCCCTGCGAAACCCTGAGCTGGTCTGAATTGCGCGACAAGACGGGCCAGGCGGCGAACCTGTTTCGGTCGCTGGGTATCGGTGAAAAAGATGTTGTGGCCTTCCTGCTTCCCAATGCGACCGAAACCGTTCTGACCTATCTTGGCGGCCAGGTGGCGGGCATCGTTAACCCGATCAACCCGCTGCTGGAAGCTGAACAGATCGCCTCAATCCTGCGCGAGACGAATGCCAAAGTGCTGGTCACCATGCGGGCTTTCCCCAAGTCAGACCTCGCGCAGAAGGCGGCTGAAGCTGTCCGGTTTGCACCGAATGTAAAGACCATTCTAGAGGTTGATCTGCATCGTTATCTGACGGGCCTTAAGCGTTTGATCGTTCCCCTGATCCGCCCCAAGAACCCGACCAATCACGATGCAAAGGTGCTGAACTTCAATGCCGAGATGGCCAAACAGCCCACCGAGTTGACCTTTGCCGACAGTACAAATGACCGTGTTGCCACTTATTTCCATACCGGAGGTACAACTGGCATGCCGAAGGTGGTTCAGCACAGGTATTCAGGCATCGTCTATAATGCTTGGCTGGGCAGCCGCTTGTTGTTTACCGAAACCGATGTGCAAATCTGTCCTCTGCCGCTGTTCCACGTCTTTGCAACGATTGTCAGCATGGGCGCATCTCTGGGATCTGGCGCGGAGATTGTCTTTCCCACGCCGCAGGGCTATCGCGGCGAAGGTGTTTTCGACAATTTTTGGAAACTGATTGAAAAGCATAAAGTGACCTTCATGATTACCGTGCCCACCGCTATGTCTGCGCTGATGCAGCGCAAGGTGGATGCTGATATCTCTACCCTGCGATTGGCATTTTGCGGTTCTGCACCGCTGCCGCTTGAGCTTTACAAGAGGTTCGAGGCGGCGGCTGGCGTCACCATCTGCGAGGGTTATGGCCTGACCGAGGCGACCTGCCTTGTTTCAATCAATCCCCCTGATGGTGAAAAGCGCGTTGGTTCAATTGGAATTCCCTTCCCTTACACCGATATCCGCATCACGTCGGTGGCAACCGGTGAAGAGGTGGGGCCGGATGAAATCGGCGAAATCTGTGTGTCCAACCCCGGCGTTTATGGCGGCAAAACCTATACCGAGGCGGAAAAGAATGACGGGCTGTTCTATCCCGGCACGATCTCAGATGCCCAGTATTTGCGCACAGGTGATCTGGGCCGCAAGGATGCAGACGGATATCTGTGGATCACGGGAAGGGCGAAGGATCTGATCATCCGTGGTGGTCACAATATTGACCCCGCTGAAATCGAAGAAGCACTGGCCGGTCATGACGCTGTGGCCTTTGCGGGTGCAATTGGTCAGCCCGATGCCCATGCCGGCGAGGTGCCTTGCGCCTTTGTTGAACTGGTCGACGGTGCAACCGTCACCGAAGAAGAGTTGCTGACCTTTGCCAAAGATCACATCCACGAACGCGCCGCCCATCCAAAACATCTTGAAATTCTGGATGAGCTGCCAAAGACCGCCGTCGGAAAGATATTTAAACCTGATCTGCGCAAACGGGCGATCACCCGTATTTTCAATGCAGCGCTGGCCGATATCGGTGCCGAGGTCCAGTCGGTGAGTGAGGACAAGAAGCGGGGTCTTGTCGCGCATATCACGGAGAATGGATCAGCTAGCAAAGATGATGTCACAAAAGCGCTTGGTGCTTTCACTGTCGCATGGGACTTGGTAGAGCCGGAAGATAAGTCCTGATCTGCGCATAAAGGAAAGTGGCATGGCAAAATTGGCGTTTCTGGGTCTGGGTGTGATGGGCTATCCGATGGCCGGGCACCTTCAAGCCGCTGGTCATGACGTGACGGTTTATAACCGCACCACAAGCAAGGCTGAAAAATGGGCCGCAGAACATGGCGGGCAGGCGGCGGCGACGCCAGCGCTGGCCGCCTCTAGCGCGGAAATGGTTCTTGCGTGCGTGGGGAATGACGATGATCTGCGCTCTGTATGCATTGGCGATGATGGTGCTTTCGCGGGGATGGATGACGGTACGATCTTTGTTGATCATACGACCGTTTCTGCCGCCGTAACCCGCGAGCTGTTTGAAGCTGCAGCGGGTCAGGGCATTTCCTTTGTTGATGCGCCCGTATCGGGTGGTCAGGCCGGTGCAGAGAATGGTGTTCTGTCCGTCATGTGTGGCGGAACGCAGGATAGCTATGACAGCGCTGAGGCTGTTATCGGCGCCTATGCACGCATTTGCCGCCGCATCGGAGATAGCGGTGCCGGTCAGATGACAAAGATGTGCAACCAGATAGCGATTGCAGGGCTGGTCCAGGGCCTGTCGGAGGCGCTGCACTTTGCCCAAAAATCGGGCCTGGATGGCCGGGCCGTTGTCGAAGTGATCAGCCAGGGTGCCGCAGGCAGCTGGCAAATGGCGAACCGGTACGAGACCATGCTTGATGATCATTTCGATCACGGTTTTGCAGTGGACTGGATGCGCAAGGACCTTGGTATCTGTCTTAGTACGGCGGATGAAAATGGGGCCAGCTTGCCGGTCACGGCTTTGGTTGATCAGTTTTACAAGGATGTCCAAAAGCTGGGCGGCGGGCGTTGGGATACGTCGTCGCTGCTGAAACGCCTGCAGGCGATGGGCTGATCTTACAGGCTGTCCGAAGTTGGAACCGGGGTGGTCATCGCCGAAAGATCGGTGATCTGCGCCTGGGCCTGAATTACAACTGTCATGCAATGATCGGATCTCGCATAAGGGCTTGCTAGCCTCCCTGCGGGGGATATCGTTCGATGTTTACGTGAAATTAATGGGCCGCCCGCCATAACGCGGGTCTATTACCCCGATCTTCGGGGCCGGTTTAACCGACGGAATGCCCAGGTAATGACAGCAAATTCTACGATTTTTGAAATGCCGCCCGTGATGAAGCTTGAAGACTGCGAGACGCTGCATTGCTTCTTGCAGGAACAGCACGGGCAGGCAGTGGCCTTGGACTGTGCAGCAGTGGACCGCATGACAGGTTTGGCGGCACAACTGGTGGTTTTTGCACATCGAAAATGGTCCTCTGATGGGGTGTCTTTCGCCTTGCGCGATGTCAGCAACGGATGCCGCGACAGCCTGACAGCCCTCGGGCTTGCCGCGCTGCTCACGCAGGAAGGGGCGATGACTTGACCCACATCCTCGCAATTGACGATTCGCGCACGATCCGCAGCCTTCTGACAATGACGCTGGAAGGGGCCGGTTTCGAAGTAACCACCGCCATCGATGGTGTTGATGGTGTGAATAAGTTCAGGGAACAACACGCTGACCTTGTCATAACCGATGTGAATATGCCGAACAAAGATGGCTTTGGCGTGATCGAAGATATCCGGGCCAGCGATACAAATCGCGGGGTTCCGGTTCTTGTGCTAACCACCGAAAGCGGTCCTGCGCTGAAAGAGCGGGCGCGAAAAGCCGGGGCCACCGGATGGATTGTCAAACCATTCGAGGATGAGTCGCTGATTTCAGTCATTCGCCGTCTGACAGGGGCTTAGCCATGGCGCATGACCCATCCATTCTCGAAGCATTCTTTGAAGAATGCGAAGATCTTATCGTCGCGCTGACCGAAGGCCTGATCGAGATGCGCGAGGGCCATGCTGATGCCGAAACAGTAAATGCAGTGTTTCGTGCGGTACATTCGATAAAAGGTGCGGCGGGTGCGTTTGCATTGGATGAACTGGTCGGGTTTGCCCACAAGTTCGAAACGGTGCTGGACGAATTGCGCTCCCAAAAACTAAAGGCGGACGAGAAACTTTTACGCGTCTTGCAGCGGGCCGGTGATATTCTGGCAGACCTTGTTGATGATGCGCGTGAAGATAAACCAGCTAATCGCGACGTGGTCGATCCGGTGCTCGCCGAATTACAAAGCTTTCTTAGCCCTGAAGACGAAGATGCCGCAACGGAAGAAGAGTTTGTTTTTGAGGCGCTTACACTTGATGTCGGGATGCCCGACGCAGCGCCGACCGGCTATCGCGTTTCGTTCCAGCCCAGCGCAGAGTTCTACGCATTGGGGCATGACCCGGCCCTGATCATCACGGCACTGATGGATCTGGGTGAAACGAGCGTTGATGTGAATCTACAGGATTTGCCATCGGAGTTTGCTGACTTTGAATGGTCGCAGGGTTACCTCAGTTGGCAAATCGACATTGCTGGCCTCACAACAGATCTGCAAATTCAGGACATCTTTCAGTTCATGGATGATATCTGCGCGTTGACGATCGTACCGCTGGGCATCATCGACGGCGCGCCTATTCAGGCGCTAGATACATTGCCGGAGTGCGATCCGGTTTCTGAGCTGACGGATCCACCCATTGCGCCCGATCTGGCGGAAGTACGCACAGCACCTGTAAATCCCGATCCAGAGCCAACAACACAACGACCGGCCAAGAAACCCGCAGCAACGACACTTCGGGTTGATCCCGAACGTGTGGACCGGTTGATCAACGCGGTCGGTGAATTAATCATCAACCAATCCGTTATCTCGCAAAGATTGGAAGAGGCGGAACTGCCCAACTCAGCCGAACTTTTTGCTGATCTTGATGACTATAAGTTCCTCGCCCGGGAGATACAGGAAGGGGTGATGGCAATCCGGGCGCAGCCTGTAAAACCACTTTTCCAACGCATGATGCGTATCGCGCGCGAGGCGGCGGATGCGACCGGCAAAGATGTCGAACTGATCACCGAGGGCGAAGCGACGGAGGTAGACAAAACTGTGGTAGAGCGGTTGGCCGACCCCCTGACACATATGATCCGCAATGCCATCGATCACGGGATCGAAAAACCGGAGGATCGGATTGCCGCCAATAAGCCAGAGCAAGGGCAATTGCGGCTGTCGGCCAGTCAACGCTCCGGCAGTATCGTGATCGAGATTGCCGATGATGGGGCAGGGCTGAACCGGTCCCGAATCCAAGATATCGCCGTAGAGAAAGGTTTGGTCTCGCCTGATGCGTCTCTCAGCGACCAGGAGATCGATCACCTGCTCTTCGCACCCGGGTTTTCGACAGCGGCGGAAGTCACCAACCTGTCGGGGCGCGGTGTCGGCATGGATGTCGTCAAGACAGCGATTACGACGCTTGGTGGCCGCGTCGCAATCAGCACAAATCCCGGTTTTGGCACTACATTTTCGATCACCTTGCCCGTCACACTGGCTGTGATGGATGGCATGATCATCACGGTTAGCGACCAGACCATGGTCGTACCTATTTCGAGTATTCTGGAGACCGTTCGCCCGAATAAGAATGATGTTGCAAAGCTCGGGATGAATAACGAATTACTCAAGATCCGCGGTGAATATGTCCCAATCATCGACCTTGCCGAACAGCTTGGAAATCAGTCAAGCCAAAGGGAAATGGTTGATCGGGTCCTTCTGCTTGTTCAGACCGAAGCGATTGCGCAATGCGCATTGGCCGTCGACGACATTTTCGATCAACGGCAGGTCGTCGTGAAAAGCATGTTGGGCAATTACGGCGAAATCACTGGCGTCTCGGGCGCGACAATTCTGGGTGACGGGAAAATCGCGCTGATTATTGATCCCGATGCAGTTGCCTCAGTCATGGCAAACAAAACCCAGTTAAACACCGATAACGGAGAGGCAGCACATGTCAGAGCAAGTTGATGCCATGGCAACAAAAGAGTTGGAATTCGTCACGCTGGTTGCCGGGGGGCAGAACTTTTGTATCGAGATCACCCAAATCCGCGAAATTCGCCGCTGGTCGCCCGTTACTGTCTTGCCGCATTCGCCGGATTACGTGCTGGGTGTCATGAACCTGCGCGGCGCAGTGATCCCCATCATCGACCTGGCAGCAAAACTCGGGTTCGAAAAGATCGAACCGACCGAACGCCATGTCATCATTATCACCGCAGTTGAAGAAACGATCGTCGGGTTATTGGTTGAATCAGTATCCGAGATAATTGGTGTAAGCACAGACATGGTCCGCGAAATTCCGCGTGGCCCAGAGGATGCAACAACAAGAGCCATATTGGGCATCATCGCAATCGGCGATGAAATGACCAAGATCATCAACCTCACCATGCTGTCACCCAGGAAAGATCAGGTTGCTGCATGAATATGACGTTCAGAACCGAAGGTAACCATGCAACGGCTGAGTATCAGTTTACGGATGGCGATTTCAGGATGATCGCCGATTTTGCGAATAAGGAGTATGGCCTCTTTTTGCAGGAATCGAAAAAAGCCTTGGTTTATTCAAGGTTAGCAAAGCGGCTTCGTGTCCTAAAATTAAGCAGTTTTTCCGAATATTGCGATTTACTTGAGTTGCCAGGTGGCAAGGATGAGACACCCCACCTTTTGTCTGCGCTGACCACGAACGTGACACATTTCTTTCGAGAAAGACATCATTTTGAACAACTAAAGACAGATATTCTGCCCGCTATAATCGAACGTGCGCGAAAGGGTGCCAGTGTGCGGCTTTGGTCCGCTGCTTGCTCTGCCGGACAAGAGGCGTACTGCCTTGCTAACACGGTTCTGGAAGTCTGTCCCGCTGCGCACCGGCTGAATATTAAGATATTGGCGACTGATATCGATCCGGTTGTCTTAGGAACAGCCAAGAAAGGCGCGTACCCCAAGGACCAACTCGACGCGATCGACCCGGCCTTTCAGCGAAATATGATCCAAGAGATTGATCCGCAGAACGATAGTTTTCTCGTCCGTCAGGAACTTCGCGACTTAATAACATTTGCGGAGTTGAACCTGATTGATACTTGGCCCATGCGCCGGTCCTTCGACGTGATCATGTGCCGGAATGCTGCGATTTACTTCGACAAAGTGACTCAAGCCACCTTGTGGTCGCGATTTGCTCAAGCGCTTACCCCAGATGGATATCTGATGATTGGTCATTCGGAACGTCTGTCAGGTGATGCGGTAAGTCAATTCCGGAGTATTGGTGTGACGGCCTATCAAAGAGTGCATTAGCAGATTGTCTCGATGGCTACAAAAAAGGTGAAAGAGAATGAGCTTAAAGGATTCTTTGCGCGTCATGGTCGTTGATGACATGGGCGTAAGTCGCGGGCTTCTTATCCAGGCAATTGAGGAGATGGGAATCTGGAAAAACCAGGCTGAGAATGACGGACGTGTTGCCTACAACAAGCTCGTTGCCGACCCGGTACATCTGGTTTTATCAGATTTCAACATGCCCGGCATGGATGGGCTGGAACTGCTCAAGGCTTTGCGTCAAAATAGATCGACCGCGCGCATTGGTTTCATCCTCGTTACCGGTAATCCTACCGCCGATATTGTGTCGAGAGGTAAGGCGCTTGGGCTGAACAACATTATCAAGAAGCCGTTTTCGACCGCGAGTATGAAGCAGTGCATTGAGAGCGTCGTCGGTCGGCTATGACGAATACAGAAGTAACGCCGAAAGATGTGCAGGCACATATTCTGTGTGAGCGTATCAGCCATGTTTGCCGTGAGATTGGTGCGGCAGTTTCAGAGATAGAGGGTCAGGTAATCGCATCTTCGACCAGTGTACATGGGAGTCATGGCCAGGTGTTGAATCTTCAAAAAATCGATATGGTTTTGCAATCGATCGAAGAAATATCATTATTTGTAGCGCGGTGTCAGGCGGAAATCCCCGATGATTGTATCGTAAATATAGACGCTAATCTTCCCTTGGTTCGTTTGGAGTGGATGAGGGACGTCTTGGCCGGCTCTTCCGGGCATGCTCGCCTTACGCAGTCCGCCAGTGCCGTGGGCATCTCGCTTTTTTAGCGAGCTGTCCTGACGTAGTCACAGCTCAGCTGTTACGTTCTGATCAAGAGAGCAAGTGTCGTTCATCAAGGGAAGTTTAAGCCATGTCGGATACATGATCAGAAGCATGACTCAGCACCTCACGGGTCCAAGAGACAAGGAATAGACGTAATGCGTCTTCTAGTTGCCAGTAGCATTCCTGACGCGGCTGATCGAATGGTCCGGCGTGTGAATGTCATTGCTGCGGTTAAGGTCGAAAAAGTGGCCTCTGATCTGACCCAGGTTTATGATTTTGCCGAGCATCGCAAACCTGACTGCGTCATTCTATCAGCGGAACTCGTTGGCTATCCTGAGTTTGAATTGCTTCGTTCTTTGTTGAAGATCCTACGGATCGGCTGCGTCATTGTTGGTGCTGAGCGCAATATTGTTAATAGTCAAAAACACTTGGCGGAGACCGAAGGTTTTGTATGTCTGCCAGAAGACGCTTTGACAGAAGATGCGCTCAGACAGGTTCAAGATTCCCGTTATGATATTAGGGGATTGAAACAGGATGTCGGTTCAGTTTCGCCGGCCCGGACAGATTACGACAGAAAAAGATTGCTCCTAATTGGCGCATCCACCGGCGGCGTTGATGCATTACTGGAAGTCCTGCGTTGCTTTCCAACAGACTGCCCACCAACAATGATTGTTCAACATACAGGTGGGCGTTTCTCACAAAGCCTGATCCGCCTGCTGAACGGTTGCACGGTCGCAAATGTCGGTACGGCAGTTGATGGATCAATTATCGAGGCAGGCAATGTGTATCTTGCGCCCGATGACAGTGTGCATTTGCAAATACAGCCGACGCGCATACCGCGTATCCTGTTATCTGAAGAAAGCCCGAAAGCGGGGCATCGTCCCTCAATTGATGCGCTTTTTGGTTCGGCCTTGCATATGGCAAAAAATGTGACCGCGGCATTGTTGACTGGCATGGGCCGGGATGGGGCGCGTGGAATCGCGGATTTGCGCAGGGCCGGTGCGCAAACAATTGGGCAAGACGAAAAATCATGCGTCGTTTACGGTATGCCGCGCGTCGCAGCCCAGCTTGGCGGGCTTGATCAGGTCCTGCCCTTGGAAAAAATCGGCCCTGCATTGCTCCGCTCTGCTGAGATGAGGACTCGCGTATGATCATGCCCTTGTCACAAGGGCATGATCAGAAGATCGTGACGGTAGTTCAGGGCGATTTTTTTGTGACCTCCGACCCTGACGTGATTATCACAACGGTGTTGGGGTCCTGCATCTCCGTCTGCCTGTTTGACGCTGCGACCGGTGTCGGCGGAATGAACCATTTCCTTTTGGCGGGTCAGGGCGAAAGCGCAAATGACGATCTGCGATATGGTGTGAATGCCATGGAACTGCTGATCAACAAGGTCCTTCAAGCGGGGGCCGAAAGGCGCAGGTTGCAGGCCAAGGTCTTTGGCGGGGCGAGAATTATCGATCATGCCAAAGACATCGGTGGTTCAAATGCCCGGTTTGCCATAGATTTTCTACAACGCGAGGGCATACCCTGTGTGTCGCAAAGCCTTGGTGGCACAAAGGCGCGGCGGATACGGTTCTATCCAACGACGGGTGCGGCAAAACAGTTGCAAATTGCCGGCGTGGTTGATGATGTCGAAGCGGTGCCACCGGTCAGATTGCCCCAATCTGACATAACGTTGTTTTAGGCGGTTGGGTTCAGGGTGCGGCCATAGGCGCAGCATTGACGCATGGCAGGTCTTGTTGATTTAGATCTGGTTTCCCTTTGTGCGTAGCATTGTCGTATGCTTGCGGACATCTTTTTGGGCCGCAGCGCGTTGTGGTGTCCTTGCGAAATGTCGGCCAGGCTACTGCGGCATCGTTCTACAGTTTGGGATTGCCGTCTTCGTCGAGTGCGTGGTCCAGAAATGCCTCAAACGCATCAAGATCGACCGATCCCATTTGGCCAAACCCCTGCATCCAGACAGAGGCCTCGCCGAGCGCGTCGGGCTCTAATTTGCACCATTTGACTCGCCCGCGTTTTTCCTGGCTGATGAGCCCGGCCGAGGTGAGCACTGACAGATGTTTGGAAATTGCGGCGAGTGACATCTTGAACGGTTCGGCCACATCCGTCACGGCCATATCATCCTCCAACAGCATCGCGAGGATGGCGCGGCGGGTGGGGTCAGCGAGCGCCGCAAAGATGATGTCGAGCGGTTGTGTCATGCCAATAGGACCTAGCAATCATTGCCGGGCCAAACCAGTGCTTCGTCTCGAGGCGTGATGGTGCAACGCCAATAACCAGATCGACACGCGGCGATCCTTTGCAGAATAGTCAACTGATCGGTTGAATATCGCATGGGCGTATCTCGCCGTGGAAGAACTGCCTTTCATGCGCTAATATGGAATAAATACTGTTATAAAACAATGCCTTGAATAAACCTTCCGACAGGTTGACTCTGCTCCGTCACCACCCTAGACCATGCGCAACCTTTCAAAAGGTCTGAACTGATGTCAGATAATCTCGATCCCGACCGTCTCAAGGCGTTGGAAGAGAAGATCGCCGCGCTCAAAGCGCCAGAAGATATCAAGGACCATTCGGAGGAACATTATTCGCAGGCGCAACTGGCCTGGCGGATGGTGATAGAGCTTGTGTCCGGTCTTGGTATCGGATTTGGCATCGGATACGGGTTGGATGCGCTTTTCGGCACGCAACCTTTCTTGATGGTGCTGTTTATGTTCTTTGGCCTCGCGGCTGGTGTTCTGACCATGATGCGATCCGCCAAGGAAGTGCAGGAAAAACAACTGGCTGCTGCCGGTACAGACGAAGGTGACACGCGTGGCGACTGAAGACAAAGCAGAAGGTGGTCTGGTTTTTCATCCGCTGGATCAGTTTATCGTCAAACCGCTGTTCGGCGACGGACCGGTTCAGTGGTACACCCCAACAAATGTGACACTTTGGATGGGTATCGCGCTGCTTGCCATCGTCGGTGTCTTTGTATTGGGGAGCCGGGGCCGTGCCGTTATTCCGACCCGTTTGCAATCCATTGGAGAGCTGATCTACGGCTTCATTTACAAGATGGTTGAAGATGTGACCGGCAAGGATGGGGTGAAGTATTTCCCCTATATTATGACGCTGTTCCTGTTCATCTTGTTCGCCAACTATCTGGCCCTGATCCCGATGTCTTATAGCCCGACATCAATGATTGCCGTCACTGCGGTACTGGGTTTTGGCGTGTTTATCTGTGTGACGATCCTTGGCTTTGTCAAAAACGGCGCGTCCTTCCTTGGTCTGTTTTGGATGTCCGACGCCCCCGCGATCCTGCGTCCGATTATCGCGGTGATCGAGGTGATATCCTATTTCGTCCGCCCCGTTAGCCATTCCATTCGTTTGGCCGGTAACATCATGGCGGGCCACGCGGTGCTGAAAGTGTTTGCAGGCTTTGCTGCACTGACGCTGGTCAGCCCGGTCGCGATCTTTGGCATCGTTGCCATCTACGGTCTCGAGGTCCTGGTGGCCGGTATTCAGGCCTACGTCTTTACCATTCTGACTTGTGTGTATCTGAAAGATGCATTGCACCCCGCACACTAACGACGATGGGTGAAACCACCCATCCTACAAATAACTTCCAATCGTAAGGAGAATTCAAATGGAAGGCGAACTCGCACATATCGGCGCTGGTCTGGCTGCAATCGGTTCTGGTGCCGCTGCTATCGGTGTTGGCACCGTGGCTGGTAACTACCTGGCAGGCGCGCTGCGCAACCCATCCGCTGCTGCTGGTCAGACAGCAACATTGTTCATTGGTCTGGCCTTTGCCGAAGCGTTGGGGATCTTTGCGTTCCTCGTGTCGCTTCTGCTGATGTTCGCCGTTTAAGACAGCGACCCATATCCTTACGTCTTGGTGGTTGCGTGATCGCAACCACCGGGTAAACATAAAAGGTATTCGGGGGCCATCATGGCAACAGAAACACATGACGCCGCAGGGGTTTGCGTTGATGCAGGGGGCAGTGCCCTTGGCATGCCGCAGCTTTGTGCGGATTGGATGCCCAACCAGATTTTCTGGCTGATCGTCACGCTGGTTGCGATCTATTTTGTGATGTCGCGTATCGCCTTGCCCCGTATCGGTGCGGTTCTGGCAGAGCGTTCTGGCACAATCACAAATGACATTGCCGCGGCGGAAGAGCTGAAGAACAAGGCGTCAGAAGCCGAAGCCGCCTATGAAAAGGCGCTGGTTGATGCGCGTGCTGAAGCGGCCAAGATTGTCGCCGAAGCGAAAGCCGAAATTCAGGCAGAACTGGATGTCGAGCTGCAAAAAGCCGATGCAGAGATTTCGGCCAAAACTGCCGAAAGCGAAGCGGCGATTGCTGAGATTCGCGACGGCGCTGTCAAAAGCGTCACCACCGTCGCCAAGGACACAGCCAAGGAATTGGTCGCGGCCATGGGCGGTACTGCTGACGCAAAGACAATTACTGCGGCAGTGAATGCACGGATGAAAGGGTAACGACATGAGATTGACGCTCACCACCCTTTTTGCCGCTTTGGCCACCCCTGCGCTGGCTGCTGGCGACAAACCGTTCTTTTCACTGGGCAATACGGATTTTGTTGTCTCCATCGCCTTTTTGATCTTTGTCGGCATCTTGCTTTACTACAAAGTCCCCGGCCTTGTCGGTGGTATGCTGGATAAGCGCGCCGAAAGCATCAAATCGGATCTGGACGAAGCCAAAGCACTGCGCGAAGAGGCGCAGTCACTGCTTGCCTCTTATGAGCGTAAGCAGAAGGAAGTTCAGGAACAGGCAGATCGTATTGTCGCCTCGGCCAAAGAAGAAGCGACAAACGCTGCTGCTGCTGCCAAGGATGATATCGCGGCGTCAATCACGCGCCGGCTTGCTGCGGCAGATGAGCAGATTGCAAGCGCGCAGGCTGCTGCTGTCAAGGATGTGCGCGATCAGGCAATTACCGTTGCTGTTGGCGCGGCCAAGGATGTTATGGCCAAGCAGATGGATGCCAAGGCTGCTGGCAGCCTGATCGATGATGCAATCACCACCGTTGGTGAAAAGCTTCACTAAGTCACTGGGCATGGCCCTTGATTGCGATTTCAAAAAGCCCGGATGCGTGCGCCGCATCCGGGCTTTTTCATTGACACGGCACCACGTCACATTGTTTTTGATGTGCGGGGGCATTGCAGGGGATTTTGCATGCCAAGCCTGAAGGTCGGGTTAGCCACGACGGCAGTTTATTTGATGGGCGTAGCCATTGGCATGGCCATCACCGTCCGCGTCTATGACACAGCTTATGGGACGCCGATCATGATCAGCCATTTCTGGCTGACAGAGCTGCTATTGGTATTGCTTCTTTTATTTGTAATTCGGCGTTTCTTTGGTTTCAGGGCGGCGGGGTTCGGGCCGATGAATTGGCCCGCGCTGATTTGGTTTCTGCCTGCATTTGTAACCCTCGCGATGGTCCTGGGCCGTGTAGTTCCGACGGTCATGGCGGGTGATTTGCAATTGGAACAAATGCGCCTGCTGGCCGCAATCGCCTTCACCACATTTCTGGTCGGGTTTTCAGAAGAGGTCATGTTTCGTGGTATTCTATTGCGTGGCGCCTTAGCCCGGCTCAGCGTCATCCAGGCCATGTTTCTAAGTGCGGTCGCTTTTTCGCTGCTGCATCTTGTTAATCTGGCGGGTGGGTTGCCCCTGGCTGCGGCGATCTATCAACTGGCGTTCACATTCATCGTCGGTTTCTTTCTGGCCCCGCTTGCATTGCGTCTGGGTAACCTTTGGCCGTTGATCATCTGGCATTGGCTGTGGGATCTGGCACTGTTTTCGGGCGATTATCTGGGGGCGAACCAGCCACTGATCCTAACCGGCCTGCTGATACAGGCGGTCATCGCCTTGGGCATGTGGAGCACTGAGATGCGGCGAAGCGCTAGCGCTTGATCTCGTGCTCAAATCGCTTTTGCGCGAAGGCTTCGTTCCGGTCAGCCTTTTGCTGATCTGACAAGGCGGTTTTGACGAAGTGCAGATGCTCTTCCACGGCTGCGCGCGCACCCCCGGGGGACCGCGCCTGAAGTGCCGTGTTGATGGCCCGATGTTGATCCAGCAATGCATCGCGTGTCATCCGTTGTTTGAACATGATCGCCCGATTGTAGAATACGCCTTCACGCAGCAGTTCATACATGGATCGCATCATGTGCAGCATGACGATGTTATGGCTCGCCTCGATAATCGACAGGTGGAAGTCGGCATCAAGCCGTGCCTCATCAGAGGGGTTCCGTTTCTGATGGGCTGCTTCCATCTTTGTGAATATCGTATCAATGACCTTCAGATCCGTGTCACTGGCCAGCCGCGCCGCCCGTTCGGCGGCCAGCCCTTCCATATCGCGGCGGAAGCTCAGGTAATCGAACACGGCTTCATCATGGGATGCAAAAAGCTTGATCAGTGCAGGCGAAAAGGCAGAGCCGAGCACATCGGCCACATAGACACCCGCCCCGGCCCGCGACGCCAGAAGGCCACGGTCTTGCAAATCGGCCAATGCTTCGCGCAAAGACGGACGTGAGACGCCCATACGTTCGCTTAGCTCGCGTTCTGATGGCAGGCGTTCACCCGGGCGCAATATCCCGCGCAATATCAGCTCTTCAATCTGGCGCATCACGCCGTGAGAAATCTTTTCCTGCTGGATCGGTTCGAATGGCATGTGTCCGCCCATGGTGATTGGTCAGATCATATGACCACGCCAAAGGGGTCACAACAAAAAAGGGCCGCCTGCGATGCGGCGGCCCTTGCAAAGATATTGGACGGAATCAGTTTGGTGTGATGATGATCTCGACGCGGCGGTTGGCCTGACGCCCGGCTGCCGTTGCGTTGGACGCAACCGGCTGGGTCAGGCCTGCACCAAGTGAACGGATGCGCGAAGAAGACACGCCGCCATTGATCAGTACCGAAGACACAGCCTGCGCGCGACGCTGCGACAAATCCTGGTTAAACGCGGCCGAGCCGACATTGTCTGTATGCCCGATCACATTGACTGTTGTGTCAGGGTAGTTGTTGAGTGAATTTGCAACAATCCGCAATTCGTTCTGGGATGCACCAGAAACCGCCGTGCTGTTTGTTGCAAAAAGCAGGTCCTGCGACAGAACCACGACAAGGTTGCTGCCATTGTTGGACACACCAACATCATTGCGCAGCTGGCGGCGCAGTTCTTCTGCCTGTTTGTCGAGGTTGTTCCCAACGGCCGCGCCGACACCGGCACCAAGCGCAGCACCGATCAGTGCGGCCTGATTGCGTTCGCGGTTCGAGCCGTCATTATTTGCCAATGCGCCGACAACCGCGCCACCAAGCGCGCCAATTGCGGCTCCTTGTTGTGTGTTCTGGTTTGCGTTTGGGCCGGTCGGGTCACATGCTGCCACCAGCGTCAGCGATGCGGCGGCAAGCACGAGTGGGAATTTCGAAATCATCATAAGTCTTAACTTCCATTTGGTATGGGTGCGCGAAAACGCGCGGTTCGATAGGGCAGCTTATGCCTATTCTTCTGATGATATCCAATAACGGCGTTGCGATGGGCCAGATTTTGCCCATATCCGATCACGGGATTGAAACATCCGCGCGCGCGCTTTCCCATGCCAGCATCGCCCGTTTCACCGGCAATCCCCAGTGATAGCCCCCCAATGCGCCGGATTTTCGCAAAGCGCGATGGCATGGAATCAGCCAACTGACTGGGTTGCGACCGACCGCTGTGCCCACGGCGCGCACGGCTTTGGGGTTACCAATGGACTGCGCGATTTCCGAATAGGTTGTGACATGACCCGAAGGGATGGTCAGCAGCGCCTCCCACACCTTCAGTTGAAATGGCGCGCCGATCATGTGCAATTGCGTTTCGCCTGTCATGCCAAGGGCGGCGCTGGCCCACGGGGCCAGCCTTCGTGCATCCTCAACAAATCGGGCTTTAGGCCAGCGTGACTTTAGATCGGACAGGGCGGCATCGGGTCCTGCCTCCGCCGCGAAGGCCAGACCGCAAATGCCCCGATCCGTGCCCATCACCAGCGCTGGTCCGAATTGGCTTTCAAACCAACCCCAGCAGATCGAGAGATCTGCGCCATCACGGGCGTAATCGCCGGGACTCATGGCTTCCCATCTGACGAAAAGGTCATGCAAACGCCCGCTGCCCGACAGGCCAACCGCATGAGATGTTTCTAGCGTTGTGAACCGGTCCCGGAGCAGGGATTTTGCGTGCGATAGTGTCAGATATTGCTGATATCGTTTCGGTGATACGCCGACCCATGTGGAGAACAGCCGCTGGAAATGCGCCGGGCTCATGTTCATGTCTGCGGCCAGATCGGTGAGGCTTAGCTGTGTGTCATTGGCTGCATCAATCGCTTCAATCGCCCGCCGCATGACCTGATAGTGATATGTATCTGTTTGTTCCATGCCTATTAATTAGGGTGTTGCGTCCTGTCGCGCGACCCGGAAATTGCGCATCCAAGCCTTGCCCTGTTCGGACAGGCCGGGCATATGGGACGTTATGGTAAAACAGCTCGATTATCATACCATTCGCGAGATTTTCGACAGGTTCTATCATGCAGAACCTGAGCCTAAGGGCGAGTTGGACCATGTGAATGTTTATACGCTTGTTGTGGCTGTAGCCTTGTCGGCGCAGGCCACGGATGCGGGCGTGAACAAGGCTACCCGCGCCCTGTTCAAGATCGCTGATACACCACAAAAGATGCTTGATCTGGGTCTTCAAGGGGTGACCGAACATATCAAGACGATTGGCCTGTTTCGCCAAAAGGCCAAGAACATCATCAAGATGAGCCAGATCCTCGTCGATGAGTATTATGGCGAGGTGCCCAATTCCCGCGCTGCCCTGCAATCCTTGCCGGGTGTGGGCCGCAAAACCGCCAATGTGGTTTTGAACATGTGGTGGAAACAGCCCGCGCAGGCTGTGGATACCCATATTTTTCGGTTCGGCAATCGTAGCGGCGTTGCCGTCGGCAAGGACGTCAATGCGATCGAACGCGCGATTGAGGATCATATTCCAGCTGATTTTCAGTTGCATGCACATCACTGGATGATCCTGCATGGGCGTTACACTTGCGTCGCCCGAAAACCTAAATGCGCGGCCTGTTTGATCCGCGATCTCTGTCAATTTGAGGAAAAGAACTTATGAGTAATTACAATGTGATCGGGATCGGGAATGCCATTGTCGATGTGATCAGTCATGGCGAAGACACGTTCCTAGATCATATGGGGATTGAAAAAGGCATCATGCAATTGGTCGAACGGGACCGGGCAGAGGTACTGTATAGTGCGATGAAGGACCGCGTCGAAACACCGGGCGGGTCGGTGGCCAATACCATTGCTGGACTGGGTAGTCTGGGCCTGTCCACCGCCTTTATCGGTAAGGTTAAGGATGATGCCTTGGGCCGGTTTTACGCCAAGGGGATGGAGGAAGCCGGGACCGCCTTCCCAAACCCGCCGGTGGCTGAGGCGGAGGCGCCAACCTCCCGGTCTATGATCTTTGTCTCGCCTGACGGTGAGCGGTCGATGAACACATATCTGGGGGCAGGGGCCGATCTGGCAGGCGATGACGTGCCTGCCGGTGTTTTTGAAGGCGGGCAGGTTCTGTTTCTTGAAGGTTATCTGTTTGACAAGCCGCACGGCAAAACCGCCTTTGCCGAAGCCGCGCGGCAGATGCGCGCGAATGGCGGAAAATCGGGCATTACCCTGTCTGATCCGTTTTGCGCGGACCGCCATCGGGCCGATTTTCAGCGTCTGATTTCCCAGGACATGGATTTTGTCATCGGGAACGAGGCCGAATGGACGACCCTTTATGAAACAGCTGATTTGTCGGCGGCTTTGGCGCAGGCCAGCCGTCATTGCGAAACCGTGGTCTGCACCCGTTCGGGTGATCCGGTTTTGCTGGTGCAAGGCGGTCAACAGGTTGAAGTACCGGTCACACGCGTTGTGCCTGTTGATGCCACTGGCGCAGGTGATCAATTCGCGGCCGGGTTCCTTTATGGCTATGTGACGGGGCAATCGCTCGATACCAGCGGCCGAATGGGTGTGATGGCCGCCGCCGAGGTTATCGGCCATATTGGCCCGCGCCCCAAGGCGGATATGAAGGCTATGTTTCAGCAGGCCGGATTGATTTGAGCCAGAGCTGGTCCAGAGTGTCGATCGCGCTAATGTCAAAACGGTTTTCTTCCTTCCAGTATTTGCCGGATGGAACGTAGTAGCCAAGCCTTTCTTCTTCGGCCAGGGCCGTGCTGACTGCTGCCATGTCAAAGGGCGGCGGTTTGACTTCTGTGATGGTCTGCGGCGTGGCACGCGGGAATAGCAGGCGGCTTTCGTCCTGGGAAAGGTTCACCATGGTGCAGCCTTGTTTGGCCGCAATGACCATCAAACGCACTGATTTCGCCTCCAAGCTGCGCAGGGATATGTCGTTGCGCAGCGGATCGGCGATCCCAGTGCCATAGAAATGCGTCTCGCGTCCTTCGGGGTAGACCATGTCGCATCCAAGTACGGCGATGACCTTGGGGCGCAAAGCGGCAAGCGTCCAATAGCTCGCGGTAAACGCCATTGTCCCCCCTGCGTAAACGAAACCGCCCAGCGTATTTTGTAACGGCACATAATCGGCGGCCCGTACGATCCGCTGGTTGGGGCACAGATCCACGGGTTGGCGTTCGCGGGCGAAATCATCGGGGAAGATAAGGTCATCCCAATCGGGGCGAACCGCCCATGCATTGTTGATGGCGACGATCCGGTCAAACGGATCGCGCGGCCAATCACGGCAATTGACCACATTTGGGCCGCTGCCAAGCATAAGCACGACGGACATTCGCCACCTTTTTCTGTTCCTACGGTACAGTTAGTGCGGGCAATTCAGCGGGCAAGACAGGGCCTTACTGCCCCAACTTGGCATGTACCTCATCTAGGTCAATCTTACCAATTGGCATCTTGTTGGCCGGGTTTTCAAAGTCATATTTGAAGATGTTGAAATCTTTTTTGTAGATTTCATAGACCAGATGCATCGACAGATCATCGAAGTAATCTTCAACCGGATGAGCACGTTTGGGGCCGTGCCCTTCGCTTTCGTTAAACCGGGGGATTGTGCCCAGATCAATTGGGTGGCTTGTTTCAATACCGTTCAGCACATCCTGCATCCCGTCATTGAATTGTTCCGTCCAGAAGATTTTGTCATAGCGTCCGCCATTGACGATATAGGTCGAGATATGGCCGGACATGGCCGACCAGTGAATGTCGGGTTCCATGGGGCGGCGCCAGCGGATGGTATCGCGAGCAAACAACAGGAAGCGGCGGAAGGACTTGATCTGATCAAATTCAAAGCCGCTTTCGGGGTCCCCGACCTCAATCCCGTATTTCTGGATCAAGAGAGGAACAAGGTTACCCCGATATCTTTTGCCGTTGCGCTGAATACCGCAAATCTTGTCAAAAAAGGACGATAGGATACGGGTGTAAGGGTTCCGCACGCAGGTGAAAGCATAGCTTTTGTGGTCGGTCACATTGCGGGTGATGATCGGCTGGCTGTCATCCAGGGCCCATTTATGGATACCGTTTTTGGCGTCATGGATGTCGCCATCAAAGAACTGACCATGATCCGAAAAATACATGATCTGCCCAATGGTAGAACAGGCGCATTTCGGCACAACGCGGTAAACCACGCTTTCGCTTTCTGTCATCCACGTGCCGGGAAAACCCATTGCCGATTCCTCTGCCGTCTAGAAATAATGTGCGTTCACCTACGAAACTACTTAAGAGCAAAGAAACCCTGTATATTCAACGGCTCTTCGCTATATGAGTGGAAAAACGGGATCAAATCGGGACCAGATCACGCGCAATGGCACGGATTGCCTTTATTCTTCTTTGTCACAAGGACCCCGACGCCATTGTGCAGCAGGCCCAACAGCTGACCGCTGTGGGGGACTATCTCGCGATCCATTTTGATGCGTCATCTTCTGCCGAGGACTTTAACCGTATTCAAACCGCCCTGGCTGACAATCCTAATGTTGTCTTTGCAAAGCGGCGGGTGAAATGTGGTTGGGGCGAATGGAGTCTTGTGCAGGCCACATTACATGCTGTGGAAGCCGCTGTTGAGACGTTCCCCCGCGCCAGCCATTTTTACATGGTGTCTGGTGATTGCATGGCGATAAAATCGGCCGAATATGCGCATCAGTTCCTAGATGCCAAGGATTGCGACTATATTGAAAGCAACGACTATTTTGACAGCAACTGGATCAAGACCGGGTTCAAGGAAGAACGCCTGATCTATCGTCATCTGTTCAACGAACGGACTCAAAAATGGCTATTTTACAAAAGTTTTGAACTTCAGCGTCAATTCAGGATCACCCGCGCCGTCCCTGATGACTTGCAGATGATGATCGGCAGCCAGTGGTGGTGCCTGCGCCGTCGTACGGTCGAGATGATCCTGGAATTCGCCGCAGCCCGCCGCGATGTCATGCGCTTTTTTCGAACAACGTGGATACCCGATGAAACATTTTTCCAGACATTGACCCGCCATCTGGTACCCGGAACCGAGATTGAGAACCGCACCCTGACATTTCTGATGTTCACGGATTACGGGATGCCCGTGACGTTCTACAATGACCATTACGATCTGCTATTGGGGCAGGACGCCCTTTTTGCCCGCAAAATCAGCGGTGAGGCGCAGGACCTCAAGATGCGCCTTGGCGCACTTTATGCTGGCGGTCGTACAGACTTCACGATCTCCGACGAGGGGCGCAACTTATTCGCTTTTCTGACTGGGCGGGGCCGGATCGGTCGCCGCTTTGCGCCAAGGTTCTGGGAGGATGGAACATCACTGGGCCGGGATCGTGAATTGCTGATCGTGGTATGCAAGAAATGGCATGTCGCCAAACGGCTGGTCGCAGCGATCCATCAGCATACGGATCTGCCCGCGCTTGACTACCTGTTCAACGAAGATGAAACGCCGCTGCCCGAAATGGGTGGGATCGAGGCATCTCTCGAAAAACGTGGCCGCCATCGGCGCGCTTTCATGCGGTTGCTGTTTGATCATTATGAAACTGACAAGATGCTGATCTGCCTCGACACGGCCAGTATTGATCTGATGCATGACTTCTTTGCCGACAAATCCAAAACCCGGCTGTTGGAGATCGAATGCAACTTCGATGACGACTATCTGAAAGGGCACGCCAAACGCACCGGTCTTGCCGGGGAAGAGACGAATGACGCCACCATGGCACGTCTGCTACCGACAATTCACCATGATATGATGCATCAGCGTGAAGCTATTCGCGACGCCGCATTTCCCGATACCGAACGCATGCGCGAGACTGCCTCTGCCGAAGAAAACGCTGCCGCTTTGGCCCGCTTTCTTGGTGTGAATGGTGATACCGCACAGCTATTGGCCCAAACCCCCCATCTTTTTGTTGATTGAGGAACGCGATGACATATGACTACGATGATCAGAACATCTTTGCCAAAATTCTGCGTGGTGAAATCCCCAACCAGACCGTCTGTGAAAACGATCTTGCGTTGGCATTCAATGACATCAATCCGCAGGCGCCCGTGCATGTGCTGGTGATCCCGAAAGGGCCCTATGTCAGCCTTGATCATTTTGCACGTGATGCGTCGGCAGAGGAACAAGTCGGGTTCATGCAGCTGGTCGCCGAGGTGTGCCGCCTGACGGATGTCGCCGGTGGGTTCCGGGCGATTTCAAACACCCGCACCCACGGCGTCCAAGATGTGCCGCATTATCACATGCATATTATTGGTGGCCGACAGTTGGGGCGCATGCTGCATGATTAGGTTCTGGTAAGCGATAGGAAAACGTCCTCCAGATCAGCCTCTTGCGTTTTGACATCGCGGATCGTGATGCCCGCGTCGCGCACGATTTGCAGGACGGTGTCGGCTGGGGTCGTGCTGCTTTTGTAAGTAAAGGTAAGCGTCCCGTCATCCAGCGCCTGACCCGCAACAGTGTCGGGGAGCGGGGGCAGGGTTGCTGCCTTATCGGGGGTAATCACCAGTGTCTTGCGATCCAGTCGTCCCAGCAGGTTCGCCGTGCTGTCCTGCACGATCAATTCACCATGATTGATGATGGCGATAGCGTCGCACATTTCTTCCGCTTCTTCCAGATAATGGGTCGTCAGGATGATTGTCATGCCGTCATCATTCAGCTTGCGGACATTGCGCCACAGCATGTTGCGCAACTCGATATCGACCCCTGCGGTGGGTTCGTCCAGCACCAGAACCTGCGGGCGATGGACCAGCGCCTTGCCCAGCAGCAACCGGCGGCGCATTCCACCCGACAGTGATCGTGCATAGGCATCGGCCTTATCCGTCAAACCAATCAGATCAAGGATTTCAGCAGTCCGGCGCTGCGCCTTTGGCACACCGTAAAGCCCGGCCTGCACGTCCAGTGATTGGGCGGGGGTAAAGAACGGGTCAAGATGGGGTTCCTGCGGCATGATCCCGATGGCAGCACGGGACTGGCGGGGGTTCTTGTCCTGATCAAAGCCCCAGATTTTCACTGAACCGGCGGATTTGACCACCATACCAGCCAGAATGTTGATCAAGGTTGACTTGCCAGCACCGTTCGGCCCCAGCAGCCCATAGATCGACCCGCGCGGGATGTTCAGGTCAATGCCGTTCAACGCCTCTTTGGCGGCTGTTTTGCCCGTGGCGGCATAGGTCTTTTTCAGCCCATGAATTTCAATGGCATTGTCTGTCATGCTGGTACTTCCCCCGGGGGCTGGGCTGCGTTATATCAACGATGATCTAAAGCGGGCAGCAGCCCACGGCAAGCAGACAGGACGCCCCATGACAACACCCGCACCCGAGACCCGCATCGTACATGACTGGCGCGTGGCCTGCGACGGGGGCGAGGGTGCACTGGGCCATCCACGCGTCTGGCTGCAAATCCCAAGGGAACATGGCTGGATCGAATGTCCCTATTGCGACGCCAAGCTGATCCATAAGGATTTCGAAGGCAAAGTCTGATCTGGCAGACCGGCTCTGATCGTGGCAAAACATCTTTGTTGCCACGCAAAGGAGCCATCCCATGACAACCCAATTCGGCAAAGGCTGTCATCTTCACTTGATTGATGGCTCTGCGTTCATTTTCCGCGCCTATCATGCGCTGCCGCCATTGACGCGCAAATCTGACGGCTTGCCCGTGGGGGCTGTCAGCGGTTTCGTCAATATGCTCCAGCGCTATGTTGAGGCGAATAATGGTGCGGATGCCGCGACCCATGTTGCCGTGATTTTTGACAAGGGCAGCCACACGTTCCGCAACGATATGTATGATCAATACAAAGCCAATCGTGAGGCGATGCCCGAGGACCTCCGCCCGCAAATCCCGCTGACTCGCACCGCAACCAAAGCGTTCAACATCGCCTGCGAAGAGGTCGAAGGGTTTGAGGCGGATGATATCATTGCCACGTTGGCCCATCAGGCCCGCGATGCGGGTGGACGGGTCACAATTGTGTCGTCGGATAAGGACCTGATGCAATTGGTGGGCGATGGGGTCGAAATGCTTGATCCCATGAAAAATAAGCGCATCGACAGCGATGGCGTGGTCGAAAAATTTGGTGTCGGGCCAGATCGTGTGGTCGATGTTCAAGCGCTGGCCGGTGACAGCGTCGACAACGTGCCCGGCGCGCCCGGGATCGGAATCAAAACTGCTGCCCTTTTGATCAATGAATTCGGCAATCTGGAAAGCCTGCTGGACCGTGCCAAAGAGATCAAGCAACCCAAGCGCCGCCAAACGTTGATTGACCACCGCGCACAGATCGAATTGTCAAAGAAGCTGGTCCAACTGGATTGTGATATGACACTCGATTTCGGGCTTGATGATCTGGAAGTGAAGGAGCCGGATGCAGATGTGCTGATGGGTTTCCTTGCAGAGATGGAATTCCGCACCGTTACCAAACGCATTGCTGACAAGTTGGGGGTTGAGGCTCCAGTGATTGAGGCTGTTGCCTCCGCGGCGGAAGTTGCCGCACCAGAGGTCGTCCCATTTGACGCCGAGAAATACGAATGCGTGGCCGACGAGGCCGCGTTACAAGTCTGGATCGACCGTATCCGCGAACGTGGCTATGTGGCCGTCGATACCGAAACCACTGGGCTGAACGAGATGATCGCCGATCTTGTCGGTATTTCACTTTGTGTCGAGCCGGGCGAAGCCTGTTACATACCGCTGATCCACAAGGCAGCGGCGTCCGATGACCTGTTCGGATCTGACGATATCGCCGAAGGGCAGATGAATTTCGACACCTGCCTTACCATGCTGAAACCAGTTTTTGAGGACCCTGCGATCCTGAAAATCGGACAGAATATGAAATATGACGCCAAGATCTTTGCGCGTCACGACATCGCTGTCGCCCCACTCGATGACACGATGCTGATGTCCTATGCGATGAATGCGGGCCTACATAATCATGGCATGGACACGCTGTCCGACCGGTATCTGGGGCATACACCCATCCCGATCAAACCGCTTTTGGGGACCGGGAAATCGGCGATCACCTTTGATCGGGTGCCGCTTGATAAGGCCGTTGCCTATGCGGCAGAGGATGCCGATATCACCTTACGCCTGTGGCAGCAGTTCAAGCCGCAATTGCATGTCAATCGGGTAACCACTGTTTATGAGACGCTCGAACGCCCGCTGGTGCCTGTGCTGGCGCAGATGGAACGGAACGGGATCAAGGTTGACCGCGATACGCTCAGCCGGATGTCCAACGCCTTTGCCCAGAAAATGGCGGGACTGGAGGATGAGATACAGGAAAAGGCCGGGCGTCCGTTCAATGTCGGTTCGCCCAAACAGTTGGGCGAGATTCTGTTTGATGAGTTGGAACTGCCCGGTGGCAAGAAGGGCAAGACCGGGGCATATGGCACTGGTGCCGATGTGCTGGAAGACCTCGCGACCGAACATGAACTGCCCGGTCTGATCCTTGACTGGCGGCAACTTTCCAAGTTGAAATCGACCTATACTGACGCGCTGCAACAGCACATCAATGCGGATACGGGACGTGTGCATACGTCGTATTCCATTGCCGGGGCCAACACCGGGCGGCTTGCCTCGACCGATCCAAACTTGCAGAACATCCCGGTGCGCACCGAAGAGGGGCGGCGGATCAGGGAAGCCTTTGTGGCCGAGCCGGGCAAGGTGATTGTCAGCCTCGACTATTCGCAGATTGAGCTGCGCATTTTGGCGCATATTGCGGGGATCGACGCATTGAAACAGGCGTTTCTGGATGGGATCGACATTCATGCGATGACCGCGTCGGAAATGTTTGACGTGCCGCTGGATGAGATGACGCCGGAGATCCGGCGTCAAGCCAAGGCGATCAACTTTGGCGTGATCTATGGCATCTCCGGATTTGGGCTTGCCCGCAATCTGCGCATTCCGCGCAGCGATGCCCAAGGTTTCATCGATCGCTATTTTGAACGCTTTCCGGGTATCCGAAAGTATATGGATGATACGATCGCCTTTGCCAAAGACAACGCTTACGTGCAAACTTTGTTTGGGCGCAAGATAAATACGCCCGAGATAAATGCAAAGGGTCCGCATGCGGGCTTTGCCAAACGGGCGGCAATCAACGCGCCGATCCAGGGCACTGCCGCAGATGTGATCCGACGTGCAATGATCCGCATGCCTGCGGCGATTGATGGCATTCCGGCCAAGATGCTATTGCAGGTACATGATGAATTGTTGTTCGAGGTTGAAGAGGGCGCTGTTGACGATCTGATTGGGACGGCGCGGGACGTGATGGAGAATGCCAGCGATCCAGCGGTAAGACTGGATGTCAAACTGGCAGTTGATGCAGGGCAAGGCGCAAACTGGGCGGAGGCTCACTAGCGCGGGGGGGGGGTAAATGATGAGCCGTATGTTTATGGGGGCGTTCCTGATCGGCATGGCAACTGCCGGGGCGGCGCAAAGCAAACAATACCTGTCCACTGGCGGGTCGTGGTTTTCATTTGAAGAAAATCAGCATGGTGCGGTGTTGAAGTCAATCGAACAATCAACGGCTGTGGCAGCCCCCGATGGCCCAAAGATCGATGTCGGCGACATTCTTTACCTCGGGCGGTCCTGCGATGCGTTCAGCACAGATTTTGGTGAGGGTAGCTGGAAATGGACAAATGGCGGTTTCATTGTCGAATTTCCCGCTGGTCGCATCACATTTCCCGGGCAAGTTATCGACATCGTCGAAGAGAACCAGTGCCGTAAGTGATATTACGGTTGGGCAGCCCTCATCGGACTGCCCGGTGTCTTGCATCGGTTATTTGCGACCTTTCGCTAAGTGCACACGCATGGAACGATGCACGAAATCTTAAGGTAAGGTCGAAACGCGCTAGTTGACCGATTTCGCCTCAACGAGGTTGGCATCGGTTTTACCCGCAGCTGAAATCGCGATCCGCCGTGGTTTCAGGGCTTCGGGCACTTCGCGGATCAGATCGATATGCAGCATGCCGTTTTCATGGCTCGCTTCGGTTACACGCACATGGTCGGCAAGGTGGAAGCGGCGTTCGAACGCGCGGGTCGCGATGCCCCGATGCAGGTATTTACGTTCGCCATCTTCTTCTGCCTTGCGGGCGGTGACGTGAAGTGAACGATCTTTCACCTCAATGGTAAGGTCATTTTCTGAAAATCCCGCAACGGCAATCGAGATGCGCCACCCATCATCAGCAGTCTTTTCAATGTTGTAAGGGGGATAGCTGTTTTGGCTGACATCGCTGGTCAGCGCCCGGTCCATCAGATCGGCAATCTGGTCAAAGCCAACAGTGGCACGGTAAAGTGGAGTAAGGTCGAAAGTACGCATTTCAGGTCATCCTTTATCAAGCGATAACAGTTGTTTAACCTTCCCGTTATGGGACAGGCCATTCATATCAGGACCCGAATTCGGCGTCCTGATGCACTTTATTTGGGAAGCAATTTGCGGGTTTCAAGCCCCCGCATTTCAATCGTTTCGGATGAATTTCGCGCCGGTCTCATTGCGTTCGCTGGAGTTCAGCAACCGCTGTGTCCCACCCGGCCGCGCTGGCCCCAGCGCTGCGAAATGCGACAGCAGCGTTGATAATGGCCCGTCCAGTGATGTGCCCAGCGCCACCTTTTCGCCGTTGATCTGCGCCATGGCCGACACGACAGAGGCGATGCGCGTTTCGCCGTCGCGAACCGTAAAGACCGGAGAGCCGCTGGACCCGAATTCCACATCGCAATTCATCACAATAACGCCGGTCTGGCGGCCCAGAACGCTGCAAACCTCTTGCAGGCTCGCAGCCTCTTCCCGTCCGCGTCCGTAAGAGACGACGCCGACATCATCGCCGGTAAGCGGGTTGGGCGCGATCAAATAGGGCCGCACCCCAGAGATGCGGATCGGCTGCGCCAATTCAAGCACGGCGATGTCCATTGCAACCCGTGTCGGGTCAGTGCCGTCAGGGTCAAAATCATAGTCCGGATGTCCAATTGCCCGCGAAATCCGCCGCGTCGCATTGGCCCGACCGTCGCGGAGCCCGGCGCGAAATTCGAACAGGTTGGCCGGGTGCAGGTTGCCATCATCATCGTAAAGGCAATGCGCGGCGGTCAGGATCAGCCTGTCCCGGATCAATGCAGCGGTGCAGAACCCTTTGCCCCGGATATCAAGACGCCCCACGCCTTCCCAGCCTTTGCTGTCCTGACGTGTATGAAGGGTGACCAATTCCGATTGCTGTGCCTGTGCAGCGATCCCGCCACAGATCCAAAAAACAACTAAAAAGAGAATCTGCCGCATGATCACGTCCCGCTCGTTTCGGCAAACATGAAAGACAGATTTGGCAGGATTAAGGCGTTATCGCAAGATTGGTATGGCAGGGGTTTGCTTACCTGGTGTCGTCAGCGCAGATGGCTGTGGCCCGCCCGTCGCCCAATCCAGCAATTCAACAGTATGCACGATGGGCACACCTGTGCCGCCGCCAATTTGCATCATGCAGCCGATATTGCCTGCGGCGATGATATCGGGCGTTAGCGCCTCCAGCGTCTGTACCTTGCGAGCCTTGAGTTGCTTGGAAATCGTGGGCTGCATCAGGTTGTATGTGCCCGCCGATCCGCAGCACAGATGACTGTCCGCCGGTTCAAGCACCGTGAACCCGGATTTCTTTAGTAAGTCTTTGGGGTAAGTTTTGATCTGTTGCCCGTGCTGCAGTGAACAGGCGGCGTGATAGGCCACTTTGGTGCCCTTGTCTGCGCCTTCCGGCAAGTCGAGTTTCATCAGTAGTTCGGACACGTCCATGGCAATCGCAGAAACGCGCGCCGCATCTTCGGCGAGGGCGTCATTGCGAAACATATGCCCGTAATCCTTGACCGTTGTGCCGCAACCGGACGTATTGATGACGATGGCATCCAGCCCGCCATTGTCGATCTCATGTACCCATGCCTTGATATTCTTGGCCGCGGTGGCGTGGCTTTCATTTTCCTTGCCCATGTGATGGGTCAACGCGCCGCAACAGCCTGCGCCTTCGGCCACGACGACTTCAGCACCCAACCGAGTCAGAAGGCGGATTGTGGCGTTGTTGATATCGGTATTCAGCGCCTTTTGCGCGCAGCCAGTCATAAGGGCGACCCGCATCTTTTTGTCTTTCGCCGGAAAGGTTTGCGGATCGTCATTGCGGCTGACGGGCGGGATGGTTTTGGGGGCCATCTCCAGCATGGCTCTCAGCCGTGCATCAGGCATGAAGCGCGCAAAAGGTCGCCCGATCTTCGCCCCGAGCAATGCGACCCGAAACCGCATCGGATAGGGCAGAATACGTGCCAGCAGCCAGCGCAAGGCGCGATCTGACAACGGGCGGTCATAGTTTTTTTCGATATATGCGCGCGCATGATCGACCAGATGCATGTAGTGCACGCCGGACGGGCATGTTGTCATGCAGGCCAGGCAGGACAGGCAACGGTCGATATGTTTGACGGTTTTCTCATCCGGCACACGCTCGTTTTCGAGCATATCCTTGATCAGGTAGATGCGCCCGCGCGGGCTGTCCAGTTCGTCGCCCAGCACTTGATAGGTGGGGCAGGTGGCGGTGCAGAAACCGCAATGCACGCAGGACCGCAGGATTTCATTGGACCGCTGGATGCCGGGGTCTTTGAGCTGTTCAGGGGTAAAGGTCGTTTGCATCAGGTCATCATCCCGGGGTTGAGGATACCACGTGGGTCAAATTTGGCGCGCAGCCCAGTGGTGATCGCGGCGAGTGGCGCGGGTTCGGGGTGAAAGGTCGACGTGTCGGCCTTGCCCCGGATCAAGGTGGCGTGGCCGTCGCAGGCGCCCAGTTTCGCGCGCAGATCTGCACCTTCTGGCATCAGCGCCCAGATCAACCCGCCGCCCCAGTCATATTGCACGGCTGTCGCGCCCAGCACGGCGGTGAGCGCGGCGGCGTCGGATGGTTTGGTTGAAATGCGCCAGACATCGCCCTTTTGATCGGCAAGGGCACTGACATCGCGCACTGACGCCCAATCTTTTTCGCTGCCGATCCGGATCGTCGCTTCGCCGAAACCCTTTAACAGATCGCGCAGCTTTTCGGCGCGGTAAGTCACTGATTTTTCAAAACCTTCGATGCGGATCATTGTCACCGAGACGCCATCGATCCCGTTGGGCAGATGGGCCGCACCTGTCGCCTCGAACGGGGAACCTAGCGCCTTGGATAGGGCTGCTATCGCCGTTGCATCGTCCAACCCGTGCAGTAGCACGCAGCCTGTGGTTTCGACATTTGGCAGCACCTTTAGCGACACCTCTGTCAGTACGCCCAAGGTGCCATACGACCCGCAGATGAGCTTTACCAAGTCATAGCCGGTGACGTTCTTCATCACCCGGCCACCATTCTTGATGATCGTGCCGGAGCCGTCGACAAAACGGACCCCCAGCGCAAAATCGCGGCAGGCGCCAACGGCAATGCGGCGCGGGCCCGAGACGTTGGCCGCGACCACGCCGCCGATGGTTGGTTCGCCGGTGGTGCCCAACAGGCCGCGATGATCCATTGGCTCAAACGCAAGGCGTTGATTTTCTTTGGCAAGTTCGGCCTCAATCGTGGTCACTGGAGTGCCTGCCTTGGCGACGATGGTTAGCGCGCCGGGTTCGTAAAGGGTGACACCTGACAGGCCCGCAGTGCTGAGAGCGGCGCCTTTGGTGCGTCCGATGGGGCGTGTGCTGCCGCCGGTGATGTGCAAAGGGCCATTGGCACCTGCGATGATTTCCGCAAGCTCGGCTTCGGTTTGTGGTTTCATAACAGTCCCTTAGGCGGCCCGACGTGATCGAGAGGTTTCAAGTGGAAAGACCTTGGCGGCGTTCAGGAGCCAGGCCGGATCAAACACGTCTTTGACGGCCATCTGCGCCTCAAGATCCTGCGGATCGAACTGCACATTCATCAGGTCACGCTTTTCGATACCGACACCGTGTTCGCCGGTTAGGCAGCCGCCCACCTCAACACAGAGTTTCAGGATTTCGGCGCCAAATTCTTCGCATAATTCCAAATCACCGGGCTTGTTGGCGTCGAACAGGATCAGAGGGTGCATGTTGCCGTCGCCTGCGTGAAAGACGTTGCCGACATCCAGCCCGAATTCCTTGGACATTTCGCCAATCCGTTTCAGCACGAAGGGCAGGGAGGAGACGGGGATCGTGCCATCAAGGCACATGTAATCGTTGATCTGCCCCATCGCCCCGAAGGCGGATTTGCGACCCAGCCAGATGCGCTCTGCCTCGTCAGCATCTTTGGCTTGACGCAGTTCAACCGGGTTGTGGCTGGCGGCGATTTTCATAATCAGGTCAAGCTGATAGTCGATTTCATCGTCAGAACCTTCGACCTCCACTATCAACAATGCCTCGCACATAGGGTAGCCCGCCTTGGCGAAGGCTTCGGTTGCTTCGATGCAAGGCCGATCCATGAATTCGATGGCGACGGGCAGCACGCCTGCCTTGATGATGTCGGTCACGACCTGACCGGCGACCTCGGAACTATCATAGCCCATCAGGACGGGCCGCGCACCTTCGGGTTTGTGCAGGATGCGCAAGGTGGCTTCGGTCACAACGCCCAGCTGGCCTTCGGACCCGCAGATCAGCCCCAACAGATCCAGCCCGCCCGAATCCAGATGCGCGCCACCAATATCCATGATCTGCCCGTCCATGGTGACCATTCTGAGGCCCATCAGGTTGTTGGTTGTCACCCCGTATTTCAGACAATGTGCCCCGCCGGAATTCATCGCAATATTGCCTGCAATGGCGCAGGCGAGTTGGCTGGAGGGGTCAGGCGCGTAGAAAAACCCATTGGTTTCAACGGCTCCGGTCACTGACAGGTTCGTGCGCCCGGTTTGTACGCGGATGTAACGGTCATCGTAATTCGTTTCGATCACCTGATTCATCTTGGCTACGCCAAGGATCACACTATCGGCTGTTGGCAGCGCCCCACCGGCCAGCGATGTGCCCGATCCGCGCGGCACCACGGGAACGCCCATGTCGTGACAGATTTTCAGGACTGCCGCGACTTCATCGGTATTTGCGGGCAGTACTGCGCAAAGCGGCGGGCATTTATAGGCGGTCAGGGCGTCGCATTCATAGGCGCGGGTTTCGGCAATATCCGAGATCACTGCATCCGCAGCCAGCACGGAGCGAAGCCGTTCCACGATCTGATCCTTGCGTGACAGGACGCTGGCATCTGGTGCTGGCATTTCCATGAATCGACTCTCCCCATCCAGTAATTGGTAAATTTATATTACCAATTTTGAGATATGGCAAGTCTAGACTGGAAAGGTTACATGCAACTTATGATTTTGATCGACCATCTGAGCCTTTTGACGTTGCTTGATTGGGCCGCTGCGGCCCTGATTATCATCGCTTGGTTTATCATTGGTTGGATGATCGACCGCCCATCCGCAAAGCGCCCGTCCGTCACGATGCTGATGTCGGCCCGCAGGCGCGAGTGGATGAAGGTTTTTGTGCATCGCGATCCGCGTATCTTTGACAGTCAAATCCTCGCTAGCTTGCGGCAATCCACTGCGTTTTTTGCATCTACCTGCCTTTTGGCGATTGGCGGTGTTTTGGCACTGGTCGGGAATACCGAACCGCTGCGCGGTTTGTCGGCAGAGGTGCTGGATATGCCTGTTCCGGTGCTGGTCTGGCAGTTGAAACTTGGGCTGGTGGCGCTGCTTCTGACCAATGGTTTTTTGAAATTTGTCTGGGCGGACAGGGTGTTCGGCTATTGTGCCGTTGTCATGGCCGCGGTGCCTAATGACCCTGCTGACCCTGAAGCATACCCACGTGCCGCGCAGGCGGCAGAACTGAACATTCGTGCCGCCATCAACTTCAACCGCGGTCTGCGGTCGATGTATTTTGCCCTTGCTGCATTGGCCTGGCTGATTGGCCCGCTTGCCCTGATCGGGGCGACGGTGATTGTCGTCTGGGTGTTGTGGTCACGGGAATTTGCATCGATCCCGCGCAGCATTCTGTTAAAGGATATGTGATGAGACATGCTTTTGTTTTTGCCCTTTTGGCTGGTCCTGTACTTGCTGATGCACCCGTCGTTGAGGAGGTCAGTATTGATGGCGATCGTGTCAGCGTGACCTTGTCGCATCCCGATACAGGCTGGGATCACTATGCTGACGGGTGGGAGGTGTTGGATGCGGATGGCAATAGCCTTGGTATCCGAGAATTGGCCCATCCGCATGTGAACGAACAACCCTTTACCCGGTCTTTGGGTGGCGTGCAGATCCCCGAAAGTGCGACATCGGTTTTCGTACGTGCCCGTTGCAATGTGGATGGCTGGTCAGAGGACCTGTTTGAGGTTGCGTTGACCGAATAGGCGCAACGTTCGGTGGGGCGCGCAACGTACGGTGAGGCGCGCAACGTACGGTGAGGCGCCATGATGACGAATCGTCTGTTAAAGCTGGTTTTGCAGCATTTTCGCGTGTCGGCAAAGCGTCGGCAAAACGTCGGACCCCCTTTGCCATTTTATGCCCGTTAAGCCCGCGTACGCCACAAATCTGAATGCGGTGTTAACCGTTCAAATCGCAATCAATCTCGTCGATTGTCCCCATATTGTTGCCGCATTTCTGAAAAATAACCATGCCCGTGCAAACGCATGAGTGATGGAACAGGTATGTCAGATATCAAGCAGGACGATGACTGTGTTTCGAAGAAACCGTGGAGCGAGGTTTTGTCCCGGTCGCTGAAGCTGTTCACGTTCAATGCGGCGCGGGAAGGCGGCAAATCCTTTGGCCGCGTCATATTCTTTGTTATCCTCGGTCTGATCGTGCTGATGATCGCCACCTATGTGATCGACAGCCTGACGGGGTGGTTCAGCAGCTGGTTTGATTTCTGGCCCTTCAACCGGGGCGAAGAGGTTGTCGCGGAGCCGGAAAAGCGCCGTTGGTTCAGCTTTGGCGGCGAGAGAGAGCTGGCGACCCCGCCGGTTGAAACCCCCGAAGGTGACGTGAAATGGTATTGTCGTTGGAACCCGATCTGCTGAGGAAGCGTGACAGTGTCACGTTAACCTGCAGGTGAAAAACGATTTCAAGATGCTATCTTTCACTGTAGATAGTTGGACGTAATAGACGTGTGATGAATTAATCAGTTTGACGATGTTGAAGGTACGGCATGGTAAATAGTACGGGCAGTGACGACATAGGTGGCGTCAACCAGTCAGGCGATAACACGTTTGGTGACAATGCTTTCTGGTTTGAGTGGATAGAGTTCTCCGGCTTTGCGTCAAATCTGACAGATGCAGGGTTCAATACTGCTGATGGGTCCATCAGCTCTGGCACGACGATTTACAATGCCGGTGGCACGGATGATCTGAACACGCTGGTCACCGATGACAGCGCGTCTGTGCTGGGCGATGACGTGACTGGCGACCGCAGTGAATTTGGTGTCCGTGTCACGACAACACTCAATGTGACGAATGAAGGCACCTATCGCTTCGACGTTTTGTCGGACGATGGTGTGATACTTTATGTCGATGGCGTGCCTGTGGTGGTGGATGACAGCCGCCATGCGCCCCGCACGCGCAGCGGCGAAATTGATCTTGATGCAGGCCAGCATGAGATTGTCATCATCTATTTCGAACAGACCGGCCGCAATGTTCTGGAGGTGGATATCCAGAGTGATGCGAGCGGCGATTATCCAACCACGATTGCGCTACAGGATGCCGATGTGTCGGCGAATGCCGGCGACGATATCGTCAATGCCCGTGGCGGCGATGATACGATTGACGGCGGCGCGGGCGATGACGTGCTGGATGGCGGTTCTGGCGATGACACACTGGATGGTGGCGCGGATGACGACACGCTGACCGGTGGTATCGGCGATGATGTTTTCATTGTCAGTGATGGTGCTGACAGGATCACCGATTTCGGTGCGGGCGAAAGCGGGTCTATTTCGGATGGTGATCAGGCCAATAATGACTTTGTCGATCTTAGCGGATTCTATAACGCCACGACACTGGCCGCCGTGAATGCAGCTGGCCTTGGTGATACGTTTAATTCGGAAATCGGGATGTTGCGCGCGGATGCCGCTGATGGGACCATTGATGGCCTGATCAACGGCAATGACTATTCCGCGCAGATCGGCGATATCGACCTGACCATTGAAAACGGTGGGGCGGCTGTTACAGGATCTGACCTGACATTCGACAACACGAATGTGGTTTGCTTTGCCAAGGGCACGTTGATTGAAACCGATGCAGGCCCAAAACAGGTTGAGGAGTTGGTGGTCGGGGATCAGGTCCGGACGTTGCATGACGATTTCCAGCCGATCCGCTGGATTGGTGGGCGGTCGCTTGATGCGATTGATCTGGTGGCCAAACCCGTGCTTTGCCCAATCCGCATCAAGGCTGGTGCATTGGGGGATGGGCTGCCCGAGAGGGATCTGATCGTGTCACCGCAGCATCGCATATTGGCCCGGTCCGGGATTGCGATGCGCATGTTTGGGACCCAAGAGGTGCTGGTCGCCGCCAAGAAACTGATTGTGCTGGATGGTGTCGACGTCTTGCGTGATGTCACCTCCGTCCATTACTTCCACATGCTGTTTGACCGCCATCAGATCGTGTTTTCCAATGGTGCGCCGACTGAAAGCCTGTTCACTGGTCCCGAGGCCCTGAATGCACTGAGTGCAGCGGCGGTCGCCGAAATCGGGGCGATCTTCCCGGAATTGCTGAGTGATACGCCGCTGCATGAACCAGCAGCGTTCATTCCCGAAGGCCGCAGGCAACGCCGCCTTGTCTGGCGGCATGCAAAGAATAGACGCCCTATCATTACCGGCTGATGCGTCGCTGCTGCGCTGTGGCTTGACAGATCAGACCTGCATGGTTTGAATCGTGCCATTATGACGGCGGTCCCCGTCATCAGAACAGTTTTGTCTGTTCCGCACGGCTGCCGATAAAGACCTATTTTGCTTTCGCTATTCTATTCATGTCATTTTCAGGAACGCGTCATTGCCATGTCACTTTTGAAACCCCAGAAAATCGTTGATGCGGCTGGTCTTTTTGTTGCCAGCCTTGCCTTTTGGAAGAAGCCGGGCATCCAAGCCTCGCTTGATGTTTATGAAGCGGCGGAAAAGCTGCTGCGCATGCCGCCTGTGTCGATCAAGACTCTTGCAGATGCGTTTGAGAAATCCGCACATGACGCGATTGCCTATCTGACTGCTGAGGGCGTTGTTGATGCCGAGGTCCGTATCGCGCAGATGATCAGTGCCACCCTGCCGGATGACAGTTTCATCGTCGCAAACCGGATGGATCCGGATGCGGTGACCCAGGCCATGGTTGCCCGGCTGTCCGCCCCGGAGCATTTGCTGCCCCCGCTGCCGATCGTGTTTGCCGATATCATACGCCCCGTTTTGAAAGAGGCATTGGAAGGGGATTCCTTTGCGACCGAGTTGAATGCCGCCTATATGAAGCGGGTTCTGAACCAGCTTGATACGGTGCAAGATAGTGTCGCGGATGCAAAGTCCGAAATGCTGTCGAAATTCGACCTTATACTGAACGGCCATTATGTGCCGCTTGAAACGCTTGTGTCACTGGCCCGCATATTTGGTGGGACATCATTGACGACCCGCGATACGCTGGAGCCTTTCTTGTTTGAACGGGCGCAACGCTATGTGCTGTTGCAGGCCCGTGTTGCCAATTTGAGCGAACGGGCCATCCGTGCTGCTGATCTGAAAGTGCAGGTGGACGAACATTTGCAGATTGGCAATCTGGATGGTGTGGAGCATCTGCTGGCTGAGGCGCATGAGTTGCAATTGAAGGAGGCCCGCGACACCGGCGAAATTCGCGCCGATGCGGCGATGGCTGGCGGTGCGGTTGAGGTGGTTCATCGCCATTTTGCGGCGATTTCATCCAGTTTTGGTTCGGTTTCCGGCGATATCGAGGCCCGGTTGCGGATCATGGACTATGCGCCCCGGTTGATCGAGGCTGCCCATCGTTACGATTTGAATGCGACCATGTTTGCCTTTCATCTTGTCGATGGTGTGACCAATGACGCGCTACGGCAGCGCGATCCCGAATTATGGGGCTGTGCGCAGCAGGCGCTGGGCCGTGTCAGTGCAATTTGGACAACGAATTCCGGTGAGACGCAGGCACAGGAATATCTGAAACAAGCGCAGCAGTTTTACGAAAATGCCCTTTCTGTGCGTCAAAGGGAGACTGTCCCGGCCCTATGGGCGGAAACACATCTTTATCGGGCCGTTCTTCTTGCCGAGGTTGGTGGCACAAATGAAGACCTCGCGATGCTTGGGGATGCAAAATCGGCGTATCGTCAGGCGTATGAGGTTTTCGAGGCGCATGATCTACCCGACCTGCATGCGACCGCAGATTTTCATCGCGCTGATCTGTTGATCAGTCTGAGCCTGAAAGACCCGTTTGAACCGCGCAATATTGCCGTGCGTGATGCCGTGATTGGCATGCTGGATCAGGTGGCGACCCGGTATACCAATGTCACGGCCCCGGATATGTATGCGTTGATATTGCGCCGCAAGGCGAAGGCGCATGGCGCGCAGGCGATGTTCAGTGATGGCGAATTTGGTCAGCATCACCTGAATAATGCCCGCGATTGTTTGATGGAGGCGGTCATGCATTATGATGCCACCGCCCAGCCCGTCCGCCGGATGGAGACACTGTTGGAGCTGTCGGCGGCCGTAATGAACGCGGCCAGTCACAATCCGGGTCAGAATACCCGTGCACGCCTGAAAGATGCGCTGTCTATTCTGGAACTAGGCGAGAAGACTTTGATCACCCATCCGGTGCCTGATTTGATCGAGCTTTACGGAATGGTGCGCAAAGATCTCGAAACGTTTCTTGCACAGGTTGAGGCATAAGCGGGTTACTGTTGCAGTTCGGCCGCTGGAATGATGGGGAAGAATACCCCCTGTGACCGCACCCCGAACCATTGCGTGCCCTCATGGTCCGCCTCTTCCCCGATATCGACCAACCGGTAGAAGGATTTGCGGTCGATCAGCGCCTCAAGATTGGCCCGCACAAGGATGTAGGGTGAGGGTTCGCCGGTTTCGGGGTCACGTTCCACACGGATCGGGTGGTCGGGTCCGGCGGTGAATGTGTCACCTACATTGGTTTCAAATTCCAGCCTGTCCCCTTTGCGGTTGAAATCTACAGCCACGAATGGCGCATCATCGACGGTGATGCCGACCTTTTCGACGGGTGTGACAAGCACATAGTCATCCCCATCCTTGCGCAGAATCGTTGAGAATAGCCGCACCAGTTCCGTCCGCCCTATGGGTGTCCCCATGTAGAACCATGTCCCGTCCCGGGCGATCCGCATGTCCAGATCCCCGCAATGCGGCGGATTCCATAAGTGAACCGGCGGCAACCCGCCTTTTTGGGCGGCGCGGGCGCTGGAAGCGAGGCTTTCTGCCGAAGGGGTCACAATCTTTTGTGTGTTCATTGTTTTTGCCATTGGGGTTCATGGGATTATCTGTTGGTATGGAAGATATCGTTTAACCGGAGGAATGTCATGGCCAGTGACGCAGATCTTGTCGCCCAAATCGAAACACTGGGCGCAAAGCTGGGTGAGGCCCGCACCAGTATCGCGGCCCGTTTCATCGGCCAGCAGAAGGTCGTGGACCTGACCCTGACCGCATTGATCTGCGGTGGTCATGCTGTTTTGATCGGTCTGCCCGGGCTGGGCAAGACGATGTTGGTGGATACATTGTCGACCGTGATGGGGTTGAATGGAAACCGGATCCAGTTCACCCCGGACCTGATGCCTGCTGATATTCTGGGGTCTGAAGTACTGGAAACCGCCGATGATGGCGCCCGCAATTTCCGTTTCATCGAAGGCCCGATTTTCTGTCAGTTGTTGATGGCTGACGAGATCAACCGCGCCTCCCCCCGGACCCAATCCGCCCTTTTGCAAGCGATGCAGGAAAAGGAAGTGACCATTGCAGGTCAGCACCGTCCGCTTGGTGTCCCGTTCCACGTGCTGGCCACCCAGAACCCGATTGAGCAGGAAGGCACGTACCCCTTGCCAGAGGCGCAATTGGACCGTTTTCTTGTGCAGATTGACGTTCCCTACCCGGATCGTTCTACCGAGAAGGATATTTTGATTGCCACGACAGGTGTTGAAGAGGCACAATCGCAGGCTGTGTTTACTGCGCAGGAATTGCTGGATGCCCAGACTCTGCTGCGCCGGATGCCGGTGGGTGACAATATAGTAGAGATGATCCTTGACCTTGTCCGCGCCTGTCGCCCGGATGATGAGACCGCCCCGGATGCAATCCGCCAAAGCGTCAGTTGGGGTCCCGGTCCGCGTGCCGCCCAGGCCCTGATGCTGACGGTCCGTGCCGCGGCCTTGCTGGATGGTCGTCTGGCCCCGTCTGCCGAAGATGTGCGCGCGATGGCGGTACCTGTGCTGGAACATCGCATGGCGCTGTCCTTTGCTGCGCGCGCCCGAGGTGAGAGCATTCAGGGCATCATCAACACCACCGCTGATCAGATCACGTCTGTGCCTGCCGCCGCATGACCGAAGCGCTGGCCCTTCGTTCCCAGTCTGAGGATCTGGCGGCGTATCTGCCGCCTTTGCTGGCCGAGGCCGAGCATCTGGCGACGACGGTCCTGCTGGGCGATCATGGCCGCAGGCGGGCAGGGACCGGCGATACGTTTTGGCAATACCGCCCCGCCCAGCCCTATGATGCGGCCCGCAGCATTGATTGGCGCAGGTCTGCCCGTTCGGATACGAATTTTGTGCAGGACAAAGAATGGCAGATCGCCCAGTCGATTGTCTTGTGGGTGGATCAAGCGGCCTCAATGGCATTCCGCTCTGCCGATAATCTGCCCACCAAGGCGACCCGCGCCCGCACTTTGGCCCTTGCCATCGCGATCCTGTTGATCCGGGGCGGCGAGCGCGTTGGCTTGACTGGTATGCGTCTGCCGCCGCGCCGGGGTGCTGCGCAGCTGATGCAGATGGCGCAATTGCTGTCGCAGGATGATGACGCTGATTATGGTGCGCCGGTTGCGCAAGGCATGCTGCCCCATTCGCGCGCCCTGTTTGTCAGCGATTTCCTGCATGACATGGCCCCAGTGGAAGATGCCTTGCTACGCGCCGCTGATCGCGGGGTGCGCGGTGCATTGGTCCAGGTCCTTGATCCGCAGGAAGAGGCGTTTCCCTTTGATGGACGGACGATTTTCCAGTCCATGTCTGGCACGATCCAGCATGAAACGATGAAAGCCGGTGATCTGAAAACCCGTTATTTGGACCGTCTGGCCGCCCGCAAGGACCGGTTGCAGCATTTGGCGCGCACTACTGGCTGGCAATTTCATACCCATCATACCGGCGAGAGCGCAACAGGTGCTTTGCTGTGGCTTTACGGCGCGTTGGAGCGGCACGCCTGATGTGGTCTATCGGTCCTCTTGGCTTTACCGCCCCCTGGTTGCTTTTGGGCCTGATTGCCCTGCCAATCCTGTGGATCCTGTTGCGTGCTGTCCCGCCCGCCCCGATCCGTCGTCGCTTTCCCGGTGTTGCCCTGCTGTTGGGTTTGCAGGATGACGAAAACCAGACCGACCGCACCCCATGGTGGCTGCTTCTTTTGCGTATGCTGGCAGTGGCGGCGGTGATAATCGGCTTTGCTGGCCCTGTTTTGAACCCGCAGACGGCCCGCGATGGTCGTGGTGATCTGGTGATTGCGTTGGATGGCACATGGGCTGGTGCCGCGACATGGCAGGCGAAGATCGACCGGGTCGATATGCTGCTGCAAGAGGCCGCCTTGGCCGATCGCCGGGTTGCCGTTGTTAGCCTGACCGATTTGCCGGTGGCCGATCTGCCATTTGCCGCCCCCACCGAATGGCAGAACCGTTTGCCGAACCTGCAACCAAAGCCATGGCAGCCGGTCGATCCTGCCACCTATTTCGCCGAACAGGCGGGCGGGTTTGAGACCTATTGGATTTCAGACGGTGTGGACTACCCGGCCCGTGAAGCGGCGTTGGCGGCTTTTGAGGCGGTAGGCAATGTTACCGTTTTTCAGACCCCGCGCCAGACCATCGGTATGCGCCCGGCCCGGTTTGAGGATGGTCAGGTGCTTGTCTCTGCCACCCGCACACCTGTTGGCAATGCGCTTGAAACGGTGGTCACCGCCATTGGTCTTGATCCGGCGGGGGTGGAACGTCAATTGGCCACGGTCCCGCTGACATTTGAACCGGGCGATGCGGTGGCTGAAACGGCGATGGTTCTGCCCCCTGAACTGCGCAATCGTATCACCCGGTTTGAGATAACCGGTGCCCGCAACGCCGGTGCCGTCAGCCTGACTGATGATGCGCTGAAACGACGCGAGGTTGCGTTGATTGCGGGCCGCGATGATCGCGAAGGGCTGGAGCTGCTGTCGCCACTTTATTACCTGAACGAGGCGTTGGAGCCGACGGCGGATATCATTGACGGCGCGTTGGAGGATATCCTGCTGGCCAACCCGGATGTGATTGTTTTGGCCGATGTCGCGATCCTGACCGATATTGAGGCTGATGGCGTTGCGGAATGGGTTGAAAAGGGTGGTATGCTGCTGCGTTTTGCTGGCCCAAGGCTGGCTGCATCGGATCTGGGCCGGAATGAGGAAGATCCGCTACTGCCGGTGCGTTTGCGATCAGGTGGGCGCAGTGTTGGCGGGGCGATGAGTTGGGGCGAGCCCAAGGCGCTTGCCCCGTTTGATGAGGATAGCCCGTTCTTCGGCTTGCCCGTGCCTGATGATGTGACGGTATCCAGTCAGGTCATGGCGCAGCCTGATCCGACGTTATCCGAAAGGGTGATTGCCCAATTGGCCGATGGCACCCCACTGGTGACCCGCAAAACCAGCGGCGAAGGCCAGGTTGTGCTGGTCCATGTGACGGCCAATGCGGAATGGTCCACATTGCCCCTGTCTGGCCTGTTTGTGCAGATGCTGGAACGGCTGGCCGTGTCCACCCGCCCCACCACCCCCGATGCGGCGGAACTGGAAGGCACGACATGGCAGCCGGGGAAAATCCTAGATGCGTTTGGCCGCTTGGATGACGGGGCCGATTTGCCGGGTGTTGCAGGTGAATTGCTGGGCGAAGGGCTGCTTGGCCCCGATCTGCCGCCCGGTCTATATGCAGGCGGTGACCGCCAATTGGCGCTGAATGTGATCAAAGAGGATACAATGCTGATGACGGCCCAATGGCCTGCCCGGATCGCCGTGGAAGGCATGGCAGTTATACGCGAAACCGCGCTGAAGGGCTGGTTGCTGAGCGCGGCGGTGCTGTTGTTGCTGGTTGATGTGCTGGCATCACTGGCCGTAGGTGGCCGGCTGCGCGGCCCGCGTGCGGATTTTGCTGCGGCGTTTGTCTTGCTGTTTTTGGCCACACCTGATCTGGCCCGCGCGCAGGATGATGATTTTGCCATCCGTGCCACATCGGATGTTGTGCTGGGTCATGTGTTGACCGGTGATGCGCAGACCGATGAGGTCGCCGAGGCCGGTTTGCGTGGTATTTCACAGACCTTGTTTCGCCGGACCTCAATCGAACCGGCAGAGCCGCTTGGTGTGGACCTTGAAACTGATGAACTCGCGTTTTTCCCGTTTCTTTACTGGCCGATCACCGCGGATCAGCCGCTGCCCAGCCGGGCAGCTTATGGCAAGCTGAACCGCTATCTGCGTTCCGGCGGGATGATCCTGTTTGATACCCGTGATGCCGATACCGCCCGGTTCGGATCGGGTTCGCCCGAGGGGCGCAAATTGCAGGCCATCGCCCGGTCGCTGGATATTCCCCCGTTGGAGCCGATCCCGTCGGATCACGTTCTAACCCGCGCCTTCTATCTGTTGCAGGATTTCCCGGGCCGGTATGCCAGCCGCGATGTCTGGGTCGAGGCCGCCCCGGTTGATGCCGTCCAGATTGAAGGCATGCCGTTCCGCAATCTTAATGATGGGGTGACCCCGGTGATTATTGGCGGCAATGACTGGGCCCGCGCCTGGGCTGTGACCCCCAGCGGTTCCCGCATGTTCCCGGTGGGGCGCGGCATGGCCGGTGAACGCCAGCGCGAAATTGCCCTGCGCTTTGGCGTCAATGTGATCATGCATGTGCTGACCGGCAATTATAAATCCGATCAGGTTCATGTCCCCGATCTGTTGGACAGGCTGGGCCAATGACCGGCACGTTGATCCTTGATCCTTTGGTACCGTTGATGGTGCTTGGTCTGGTCACCGGGCTGGCCGCGCTTGGTTTTGCCTTGGCGATCTGGCGGCGCTTGCCCGGCTGGTGGCTGCGTGGCTTGGCGGGGCTTGCCTTGTTGGCGGCCTTGGCCAACCCTGCGATCCAACAGGAAGACCGCGAACCGCTTTCTGATATCGTCATGCTTGTTGTGGACGAAAGCGCCAGCCAACGGATTGCGGACCGCCCGTCCCAGAATGCTGCCGCTATCGCCAATGTTGAGGCCGAGATTGCCCGCCGCCCGGGCACGGAGCTGCGGTTGATCCGTCTGGGCGATGGCGAAGGCGATGCAGGAACCGCCCTGATGACGGCCTTATCAGAGGCGATGGCAGAGGAGCCACAAGGCCGCATTGCGGGGATCATCCTGCTGAGTGATGGCCGTTTGCATGACATGGACCGCGCCCCACGCTTGCCTGCGCCCCTGCATCTTTTGCTGACCGGGCAACCGGGGGACTGGGATCGCCGTCTCGTCGTCGAAAACGCCCCTGCCTTTGCCATTCTGGGCGAGCAGGTCAGCCTGACCTTGCGTATTGAGGATCAGGGCGATGCACCGGCAACGGACACGGTTGATCTTGCGATTTCAATCGATGGGGATGCGCCGCTGGTTCTGCCGGTTCCGGTAGGGCGCGACATTGATCTGCCGATAGAACTGCCGCATGGCGGGATGAATGTGCTGCAATTCACGATCCCCGAAGCCGAAGGTGAATTGACCAATCGCAACAACAGTGCTGTTGTCCAGATTAATGGCGTGCGCGACCGTCTGCGGGTGCTGCTGGTCTCGGGGGAGCCGCATCCCGGCGAACGCACATGGCGCAACCTGCTGAAATCGGATTCGGCGGTTGATCTGGTGCATTTCACCATCCTGCGCCCGCCTGAAAAACAGGATGGCGTGCCGGTCAATGAACTGTCGCTGATCGCCTTTCCGACCCGCGAGTTGTTTCTGGAGAAGATCCATGATTTTGATCTGATCATCTTTGATCGTTATCGCCGCCGGGGTATCTTACCGGGTGAATATCTGGACAATATCCGTGATTATGTCGAACAGGGTGGCGCTGTCCTGATATCATCAGGCCCGGAATATGCCGCTGCCGAAAGCATCTATCGCTCTCCGCTTGGTCTTGTTTTGCCGGGCGCGCCCACTGCGCGGGTATTCGAAGAAGGGTTTCAGCCACAGATCACCGATATCGGTCAACGCCACCCCGTCACCGAGGGGTTGGAGGCGTTTTCGCCTGATCCAGATGGTGACGACCCGGGCTGGGGCCGCTGGTTTCGCCTGATTGACGTGTTGGTACCGCAAGAGGCCACGACCGTGATGTCCGGCCTTGATGAGCGGCCGTTGTTGATCCTGAACCGGATTGGTAAAGGCCGCGTATCGTTGATGACATCAGATCAAAGCTGGCTTTGGGACCGCGGATATGAAGGCGGCGGCCCGCAGCTGGAATTGCTGCGCCGCCTTGCCCATTGGATGATGAAAGAGCCGGAACTGGAGGAAGAGGCACTTTGGGTCGAACCGGTTGGTCAAACGATGCGGGTGGTCCGGCGGACCCTTGATCTGGAAACTGGCGATGTCACAGTGACCCATCCGGACGGGTCCGAAACCGTCCTGGAGCTCGAAGAGGTATCGCCGGGTCGATTTGAAACCTTGTGGGAAGCCCCGGAGATTGGCCTTTACCGGTTGGATGATGGTGAGGAGACCAGCGTCATCGCGCTTGGCCCATCCGCCCCACGAGAGTTTGAACAAACCATCGCAGCATCTGATGCGTTGGAGCCATTGGTAAGTAGAACGGGCGGTGGGGTCAGGATGGTGTCGGATGGCGATATCGATATCCGGACTGTGCGCGAGGGCCGCCCCGCTGCGGGTCGCGGTTGGATTGGGATCACCCCGCGCGGAGCTTATCGGACAGCGGATATCAGCATCAACCCACTATTGTCCGCTTGGGCGTGGCTGTTATTGGCGTCCGTCCTGATCATCGGTGCCTGGTTACGGGAAGGTAGGCGTTAGCAATTTCGTTGAAAGTCTGTGCGCCTAATAACCGATCAGATCGCTGTCCGAAAAACCGGTCCGGGCATCAATGTCAGTTCCAAGAATTGTTCCTAAGACATGGTTCATCGTGCTGCGATCGCTGTCAAAGCCGCGATGCGTCTTGCTGTTTGTCGCCGTATTGTCGCGACCCGCGAAATAGACCTTGTGTCCTTTAGCCAGCGCAATCGGTTTTTTCCCGATCAGGCTTGTTTCCATTCCCAGAACCTGGGTCCCGCATTGGTCGGCGATAGCATTCGTCACCAGATAAAGTAGGGATTTACTATAGACATCCACACTGTCTGACCGTTCGCGCGCATCAATCAAACTGTATTGGTTCACCCGTTTGATCGTCTTGCCGATATGCGGTTTGATCGCTTCGTTGTAGATTTTTGCGCTGCATGCCGGGGCCATCAGGCTGCCCGTTTCAAATGCCAATCCAGCCGTTTTCATTTGTGGCAGGATGGATGATAATAGATGCACACCCGCGCTATGGCTGATGAAATGCAGCTTCAATGGCTTGCCTTTGCGGTTTTGCGTGGCATTCAGGAGCCTGTGCAAGGCGGTGGCCCCCTGGCTGCCCTTCTCGAACCCCAATTCCCCGCTGCGCACAAGGTCCCGCCAAAGCTTGCGACCCAGTGGGCGGGCCAGCGCCTCTAGCCCCTGATCAATCCGGTCTTCGTCGGTCCCCATGCGCGCCTTTGCCTTGCGCAGAAGATCCTTGATCACATCATTGATTTCGGTGTTGAAGACCGTTTCCCACATCACATGGATTGGATAAATCCCATTGCGTTTGAAAACCGGTTTCCAGGCTCTGATCCGTTTGGCTACCGCGAATTGATCCTGCATCGCCCCGTGGGTGATCAGGACGACATGCTGGTATTCCTGCATCTGGTCGCGCAAGGCCGGATCGTTGCAGGTTGATTTGGGGTCGGAGAGAAAATCTGCCGTTGCCGCAATACCATCTGGTGTACTGGCATATCGACCGGTTCCCATCAGCTGACGGTCATCGATATGCAGGAAATGCCCATTGATATCCTGTCTGCGGGGCGCAAGCGATTTGCCGGCCTCTGCCTTGCCGGATTTCAGTCTGGCATGGTTGCGGGCGAATTTGACTTCAAATGCGTTGGGCGATGAGATTGCCAGCCGCAAGGCCCATGCGTCGACGACGTTTTCCGCCCAATCCGCATAGGACCAGAGCGCAATCCCCGGTTGGTCCAGATATCCGCCCCAGCCGCGCCCAAAGGAGTTCTGGATGATGAACCCATCGCGATCATAGCCGACGATGGCAAAAGCATGCCGCCCTTCAAACCGGTTGACGGGTGTGATGATCCCGTTCTCGGGGTTCGCCCAGCCGCTATGGATATTGGCGGAGGCGATGATCGCCCCGGCCTCATTGATGGCGGTGTGATAGTCGTTGATTTCGTGATGCAGCCTGTAATAGGCGCCCAGAGTGATCTCGCGCGCTTCGCGGGCGCGTTGGACTGATAGTTCCCAGGCTTCCTGATTGCCACTTGCGGGGAAGAATGCGGCGTTCTCTTCAAGACAAACACCGTTATGGTAGAATCCTTTTAACGCCCCGCGAATGGTGGACCCGGAATAGTCCCGCCCCGGCGTATCATCATGCAGCTTGGCCATTTCATAAAGCATCCGCGTGCTGACCTTGCGTGCCTGATCGCCAAAAAGATGTCGGCATTGCTGGTCCACAACGGCGGCAAGGGCAAAGCCGGTGCATGCCCCTTCGCCATGTTGGTTGCGAATGTAGTCGACGCTGATCCTTGGCAGTTTTGTCTGATCAAGCTGGATCAGTGCAGGCCGGTAGTACCTGTCCCGCAGGTCTGTCATGTCGGGCAGGACATCAAGCTTGCGGGTCTCGGTAGCTGCGCGGATGGTGGGGATATCGGGCATGGGTTCTCAAATCTTGTGACCCGCCCGGCGCAAGGTGGCCGGGCGGAATGCTGAGGTTCAGGCCATCAGGCCAGCCATGATCAGCATCTTTGGGAAGTCGGTGATTGCATTGCCACCAATGGCGACATCTGCAGGTGTCCAGCTTCCGTTACCGCTGCCTTCGTGCCAGTAGGATTGGTCATCCTGAATGATCAGGCCGACCAGTGTCTCTGCCACGATCCGGCTGCCCAATGGGCCAAGCGTATCCCCTGCCGTGACTTCAGCCTCGCGCAGGATGTAGTACCAAAGCGGGGTGGCTTCGGTCATGTTGCCGCTGGCGACCGCCGCACCTGCCGGCCCGCTAGCTAGCACATCCGGCGACAGCACGTCGATGCCATCGGCCGGTTGTGCCGGGTCGGGCATCTGCCCGCCGCAATCAGGCACGTAGGACACTTTATGCGCTGCGGCTTCCACGCTGGGACCATCATCGGCGGCGTCGAAGTCATTGACCGCCTTGACCATGGCCTGGCCCGTGGGGATGTTCATCCGATGTGACCGGCGCAAGTTCCGCTCTGCCAGAAAACGTAGGATGCGGCCAAGTTCGCCTGTATCATCGCTTTCCTTGAACATATCGACCAGCGGCGGCGCCAATTGCGTGTCGATCTTGCGTGCGACATGGTCGGGATGATCGGGCGTGTCCTTGGCAAAGCGCGACCAGTCGATAGGCCAGTTGGAAGGTAGCCGATCGAAGGTCTGATTGATCGCTTCATTACCCAAACCGTCGCCCCCGGTGAACGAAAAGAGTTCCTTAAAGCTCGCCCGCCGTGTGCCGCCGCCCGCAGGACGTCCAAAGTTTTTGTTGTGGTCATAGGCTGCCCGCACCATCGAATGCCCAAAGCGGAATGCCGCTACGGAGAATTCGAGCGGCAGGGCCAGTTCATCTGCCGTGGCCCCGACGCGCGCACGGAATTCAGCGTACATTGGTGCGCTCGCTTCCTTGACTGCATCGACAACCGATGGCTGACAGATCCGGGGCAGGTACTGGTGTACGACCAACCACTGATAGGTCAGGGTCGTGCGCCGCTTGGCCTCTTGAAACCGGGCATCATCATCGGGGATATCCGTCTTAAGCCCGTCTGCAATTGCATTGTGGAACCGCAGGAAAGACAGATGCAATTGCGCCACCAGCAGGTTTTCATCATTGCGCCCGTCGCCGATCATCGCTCTTGAGCGTTTGACCACGCCGCCATCGATGAACCCTTTCTTGAATTCATCATCGGGTAGTGCCTCAAGATCGGCCAGAGACAGACCAGAGGCGGAATCATCAATCACATCACCCAGGCGCGGCAGGTCGGCCATCCCGTCGGCGGGTAGATCAAGGTCGCCGCCCACTGGTGCAAGCCCGCCAACCCGCATCTTGGCGCGGTCGGCAGGATCGCGCAGGGCGTCGCGCGTTTTGATCGTAAACGGCGTGTGGCTGGGCCCTTCGCCATAAAGGCTGTCGAGCCGCAGGCTGCCATTGCGCAGATTGACGATATTGCTGACCACCTCGGCCCGGTCGAGCGGCTCGATGATCGGCCCGGTCATTTCCGAGATCGGGTTCGGCTGTGGTGCATCACGGTCAGTGTTGGCGGTGATGTCATGGTCGATGAACTGACCAAAATAGGTGAAAATTGGCGGGATCGACGAATCCGCCGAGACCGGGTCATCGGCAGCTTCGGTCATCGCCTCGGCCAGTGCTTTGAGTGCGGCTGTGACGTCCGAGCCTGTCATCCCGTCCACTTCTGGCATCATGTATCCAAAGCTTTGCGCGTCCGTGCCGGACAGGCCGGCCTCGGTTCGTCCGTCGCGGGCGATATCGCCCATCTTGGCACCAGGTGCGACTTCGGTGAGGCGGCGTGTTCCACCCGGGGTTGTCCCAGATTCAGTTGCGCCGTCAGTTGGCAACAAAAATCGTTGCCCATGCTTTTCTGCATATAACATTGAATTATCCTTTTACCTTGCTTGAAAATATTGCTTGGGTCTGTCCAATCCTCCTTTCTGGTGTGGCCTGGACTAGCCTTGGATCAGCGCATTGCGAATGGCAGGAACCCAATGCGCGTAATTGCGGGTGCGAAATTCACCTGCAAAATGAAGTCCGGCGATGGTAGGTCCATTTGGTCCCATCGCCATGACCGGCGATCCCGACGATCCGCCTAATGTAGTGGCGTCGTGGGTGAAAATATGTGACATGGCGTCGCCCGGAAAACGGCCGGGCTCTACCATGATCCGACCGGGAGACAGCCGTTTGACGCCGAATTGATTGCCCACCAGTGCCTCCAGAACTGTGCGCTGGATCAGGGTTTCGGGCGCGTTCGGGTCGTCAGTGATCGTGTGATCCTGCGGGCGCCCGGGATAACCGACATTGAAGAAAGAGCCGTCTTGCAGGATTGATACCGCGTCAAGTGCGGTGGCCATCGGGATTGCGTCTGGCAGCGTCTGATTGGCCGCCGGGGCCAGTTCGAAAACGGCGGCGTCCAATAAAGATGGGTGAACATTGCGTGCAATCAGATCGGGGCTGGCCCATTGGACCCGATCGACCTTGATCACTTTCGCTGGGTCAGGATCACGATCTGCCTCAACTCCGAAATCGACAAAGAAATCGGTACTCAGCAGCCACTCGTCCAGATCCTGCATCCCCATGGCCTCCAGAACATGTTTGGCTGTTGCCACGCGGCCATCTTCCAACATCCATGCGCTGCCAAAGACCCGGCTTTGCGATCTGTCGTGGCCTTGCAGGATGCGCCCGGTGCCCGCGATCAGCTTGCGGATAGGTGCCTCGTTTGCCTTAACGTCATCAAGCAAGCCGCTGTCCACCAGTCGTTGCTCGGTCAGGTCGACGAACCCATCCCGGATATAACACGCGGGCCGGTTGCCGATGATCAACACAATCGCTTCGGTCATCAGCGGGTTGTCTGGTGGCGCGGGCAGGTCATCTTCCTCGGCACCGAGCAGTTCGAGCGCCTTACGTACGCTGAGCACAAATGAGTCGGCCTCGTCCTGATTGACGGGGACGCCGGGGTTTTCGACGGCTTTCTTGGCAAGTTCTTCCTCAAGCCATTCCAGCCGCGCCTTTTGGGCATCAGTGCTAAAATCGTGCCCATCGAGTTGTTCCCGTAATTCGCCGACGGTCGTCGCCATCCTTTCTGCGGTCGAAAACGCCACATCGGGTTGCGCATTCAGTCCGCTTTCGATGGCCGGGGCGGCGGGCAGGTGGTGTTTGAGTATTTGTCTGAAGCGGTCGGCGACCAGCGCGTAGCGTTTGTCATCCAGATGGATTTCATCATGCCACTGGTTGGGTTTGTCACCGATATCGGACACATTCACATGTATCAGCTTGCCATGAAATTCGGCGCGCGCGGCAAGATCGGCCAATGTCTGGTTGAACCGCGCCACCATCAGTTTGATAATTTCATGCTGCAACGCCTTTGGAATCCCCTTTTTCCGGAGCGGTTTTTCGATCCATTTTCCATTGCGTGGAAAGGCGGGGCCGTAGCCGTGGATCAGCATCAGTGCATGGGGCAGGGCGGTGTGGACCTTGCGGAAAAGTTTAAGATACTCTTCGACCATGTCATCCATGAAGACCTGAAACCGTGCGCCGACAAGGTCATGGGCGGTGTCGCCGACCATCGGATCCTCGATCAGGTTGGCAATCTGGCCATCATCAAACAGGTCATTACCGCCTGCAGACAACAGCAGGGCCGATGCGCCTTCGCGCTGCATGTGAAAGACGATTTCGCGTTGCCGCCGGATGTCTTTCAACTCGTCCCCTGCTGCGCCGAGGCTGAGGATCGCGTGATCCTTCATCAGGTGGTCAATCGTGTCTTGCAGGGATGTCGGATACTGAAACCAGCTGTCGCCTTCGGAGACGATCCGGTGCCCGCGCCAACCGCGTGAAATCCGGCGCCGATATTTGTGATGACGCCGGGCGCGCATGAAGGCGTTGGCCAGCCCCATCCCAACGCCGCCTTCGGGTTGCGGCGGGATGTCGGTCACTAACGCTTGGTTTGGCGCAAGTTCCGGTGCGAAACTGTCGGGTCTTTCAACTTCGACCATGTATTGCAGATAGTGATTTAAGTCTTCGTCAGAATCACGAAGACGCATCATCAATTCGCCATATGAAATTGGCGGAAGTACCTGATTGGACACAATAATAATCCCAAATCAACTATGTAAAAGCCGTATCTTTTAATAAAATCAACGTAGCATGCAAATCGTGATTTGAACAGAGGGCAGTTTTTCAGCGCATTGTTTCGCATTTTTCAACGTGCATTCCAGGTGGGGTGTTGGCATGGTGATTTGCACCCTTTTCGACGGTTGGACCCTTTGGTGAAACTTAGCATTCATGCGCATCTGCAATACCACGCCCCGCAGCAATGCGACCTGTTATTGCAGGTGGCCGTTGCCGATTATCCGGGCCAGATTGTGCAAAGGACTGATCTGAACGTTGTTGGCCAAACCCGACAGCATGTTGTGACCGGTGATGGCGGGGTTGGGCAGCGTGTCTGGATGCAGGTCGATGGCGCATTCAAGGCGGATTACCGTGCTGATATTGTCGTGACCCGCGACGCTATTGATTTCGCGGCATTGGCGCAGGTGCCGTTATCCGCGTTGGATGCTGCTGTGATCGGTTACCTGATGCCGTCACGCTATTGTTTTCCTGAGGATTTCTTTGATTTCGTGGTGCAGAAATTTCCCGGTCTGCGTGGTGGACCTCGGGTGGTGGCGATGGTCGAATGGATTGGAGAGAATTTCACCTATGACGCGTTTGCCACCCAACCCAATACCACGGCGACCGATAGCTTTGCGGCGCGTCGCGGTGTGTGCCGTGATTACGCCCATGTGCTGATCGCGATGCTGCGCGCCGTGGGTATCCCCACCCGGATCGTCAGCGCATATGCACCGGCGGTGACCCCACAGGATTTTCATGCCGTCGTTGAAGTTTACCTGGACCATGATTGGCATCTTGTTGACCCGACGGGAATGGCCCGGGCCGAGGATATAGCGGTGGTCGGTGTCGGGCGCGATGCGGCTGACATTTCTTTTATGACCTCATACGGCTTGATGGAGCTGCAAGAACAGACAGTTATTGTGTCTAAATCCTAGTTTTTAACAATTTCTGTCCAATTGCTTGCCCACCGCGCAAGAAACACTAGGGTTGGGGGATGACTGAAAAAAGACAGCTTTTTGATGAGATGCTTCTGGATGGGGATGGGGTGCGGCAGCCCTATGGCGCATATCAGGAGTGGTTTTCCAACGAAGATCCGACGCGACTGACCAAGAAGTCGAAAGAGGCAGAGGCGTTTTTTCGCCGCACCGGGATCACCTTTAACGTTTACGGGCAGGAAGAGGCGCAAGAGCGTCTGATCCCGTTTGATTTGATCCCCCGGATCATTTCCAACCGTGAATGGGCACGCCTGTCGAAAGGGATCGAACAGCGGGTGCGCGCGATCAACGCGTTTCTGCATGACATCTATCACCGCCAAGAGATTTTGCGCGCCGGTATCGTTCCGCCGCATCTGATTGCCCAGAACGACGCGTTTCTGCCGCAGATGATCGGTATCTCGCCCCCCGGCGGTGTCTATACCCATATCGTTGGCACCGATATCGTGCGCACCGGCGAGAATGAGTTTTTCGTGTTGGAGGACAACGCTCGCACCCCGTCTGGCGTGTCCTACATGCTGGAAAACCGCGAGACGATGTTGCAGATGTTTCCTGAGCTGTTCAGCCAGAACAAGGTGCAGCCGGTCAGCGATTACCCCAAGAACCTGCGCCGGTCATTGGCCGCAAGCGCGCCTGCCGGTTGCAATGGTAAGCCGACGGTTGCCGTGCTGACGCCGGGCATTCACAACTCAGCCTATTTCGAACATTCCTTTCTGGCTGATCAGATGGGTGTGGAACTGGTGGAGGGTCACGATTTACGCGTCGTTGATGGCCGCATCGCCATGCGCACCACCCAAGGCTATCAGAACATTGATGTGCTTTATCGTCGTGTCGACGATGATTTTCTGGACCCGCTGAACTTTAACCCGGATTCGATGCTGGGCGTGCCCGGTATCATGGATGTGTATCGTGCAGGCGGAATCACGATTGCCAATGCGCCAGGGACGGGCATTTCGGATGACAAGGCGATCTATTCCTATATGCCTGAGATCGTTGAGTTCTATACTGGTGAAAAGGCCATATTAAAGAACGTCCAGACCTGGCGCTGTTCTGAGCCGGAGGCGCTGCAATATGTGTTGGATCATCTGTCGGAACTGGTGGTGAAAGAGGTCCACGGTTCTGGCGGGTACGGCATGTTGGTGGGCCCCGCGGCCAGCAAAAAGGAAATTGCCAGTTTCGCCGTCAAGCTGAAAAAGAACCCCAGCAACTACATCGCCCAACCCACCTTGTCGCTGTCCACAGTGCCGATCTTTGTCAAGAAGGGTTTGTCGCCGCGCCATGTGGACTTGCGGCCATTTGTGCTGGTGTCCCCCAAAGAGGTGAAGATCACGCCCGGCGGTTTGACCCGCGTGGCGCTGAAGGCCGGGTCGCTGGTGGTCAATTCCAGTCAGGGTGGTGGCACCAAAGACACCTGGGTTTTGGAGGATTAACGCCATGCTAGGAAAAACCGCAGGTGGCATTTACTGGATGTCGCGTTTTCTGGAGCGGGCAGAGAACACCGCCCGTTTGGTTGAGGCAGGGTTTCGCATTGCCCTGACCCGGTCCAGCGACAGCGCGTCGGAATGGAAATCCGTTGTTACAACAGCCGGTGTACGCAACGGCTATATGAAGAAATATGACAGCTTTGCCGGCCACACCGTCATTGATTATCTGCTGCGCGACACGGGCAATCCGTCAAGTGTGATGTCGGTGATCGAGAATGCCCGGATGAATGCCCGGCTGGTCCGCACTGTGCTGACGACTGAAGTTTGGGAAGCCGTGAATGAAAACTGGATGACCCTGAAAGAGGCGCTGCGCCGCCCGATCAAGGAAACCGAATTACCCGGTATTCTGGGCACGATCCGCCAACAAAGCGCATTGGTGCGCGGTGCCATGCATGGCACGATGATGCGCAATGATATCTTTGATTTTGCGCAGATCGGGACCGCCTTGGAACGGGCTGACAACACCGCCCGGATCATTGATGTGAAATATTATACGTTGTTGCCATCGGCTAGTTTTGTGGGCTCACCCCTGGACAATGTGCAGTGGGAAACGATTTTGCGATCAGTATCGGCCCATCGGTCGTTTCGCTGGCTTAATCAGGATGACATGACATCGTCGAATATCGCGGATTTCCTGATCCTTGATAGCCGGTTTCCCCGGTCGCTGTCGTTTTGTAGTCGGAATCTCGGCGAAAACCTCGGCTTTCTGGCCAAGGATTATGGCGTGCGGATGCCGTGCAATGACTTGGTTGAGCGCCAGCGTGACAAGCTGCGCGCGCATGATATCGGGTCAATTTTTGATGAAGGGCTGCATCAGTTCATCGGTACATTCATCCGCGATAACAATGCGATCGGAATGCAGATCGAACAGGATTACCGGTTTAACGGATAGGCGCATGAAACTGAATATCACACATACGACGAGCTATTCTTACGATGCCCCGGTGTCCTATGGTTTGCAGCAGGTGCGCCTGACCCCGGTAACAAATACCCAGCAATCGGTGTTGTCCTGGGATGTGGCGGTTGAAGGAGGCCGGGCGGAGCTTTCCTTTGCCGATCATTACAAGAACCAGACGATCCTGGTGCAGGCGGATCCCGGTGTGCAGGAGGTCAGGATCACCGCCAGTGGTTCGGTGGAAACCAGTGATGGTACCGGCGTCTTGGGTAAGGTTTATGGCACTGCACCCTTGTGGCTGTTCCAACAACAGACCGGCCGCACGGCGCCGGGCCGCGGCATTCGCAAACTGGCCAAAACCGTGCGCGGCCCCGATGATGCGCTGAATGATCTGCACGCCTTGTCAGCCGCCATTTTGGAGGCGGTACCTTACACGATTGGTGAAACGGCAGCAGGCACGACGGCAGAAGAGGCGCTGGGTGCAGGCGCAGGCGTCTGTCAGGACCACGCCCAGATTTTCATCGCCGCCGCGCGCGAGGCCGGAATCCCCGCCCGTTATGTCAGTGGCTATTTGATGATGAATGACCGCGTTGATCAGGATGCGACCCATGGCTGGGCGGAGGCGCATCTGGAAGGCCTTGGTTGGGTTGGCTTTGATGTCTCGAACGGGATTTCGCCGGATGAGCGTTATGTGCGCGTGGCGATTGGCCGCGATTCCCGCGAGGCGGCCCCAATCACCGGTATGCGCCTTGGTAACGCTGCGGAATCGATGATTGTCGCGCTGCAAGTCCAGCAGTAAGGTGCGGCAACTCTGACTATCCTGAACCGGATTTAGAAATGACTTACTGCGTTGGCCTGCGTTTGGACAAAGGCCTTGTTTTTATGTCGGACACCCGCACAAATGCCGGGGTCGACAATTTTTCCGTCACAAAGAAGATGTTCACATGGGATTTGCCCGGTGAACGTGTGATCACCCTGATGACGGCGGGTAATCTGGCCACGACGCAAGCCGTGATCAGCCTGCTGGAGGAACGGTCCAAAGCATCGTCTGATCGTAACCCGACCATCCTTGAATTGCCCACGATGTTTCAGGTCGCCCGCCTTGTTGGCGCCACCTTGAAAGAGGTGATTGATGAAAGCGCCCCAAGTGGGGCGGAATCCAGCAGCAAGTTTCGTGCGTCCATCATCGTGGGCGGTCAGATCAAGGGCGGTAATCCAACCCTGTTTCTGGTTTATCCCGAAGGCAATTTCATCGAAGTCACCGACGATTCCCCGTTTTTCCAGATTGGTGAGACGAAATACGGCAAGCCCATCATCGTGCGCGCCTATGAGCCTGATATGAGCTTTGAAGATACCATCAAGCTGCTGATGGTGTCCTTTGACAGCACGATCAAGGCGAACCTCTCTGTTGGTTTGCCGTTGGATATGCAGGTCTATGCCCGTGACAGTTTCAAGGCCGGGGCCAGCGCACGGATCGCAGCCGATGACGACTATTTTCAAGCCATCTCGGAAGGGTGGGGCGATGCGTTGCGCAATGCGCTAACCCATCTGCCGCCCTATCGTTTTGACGATTAGTCCGTATCGTCCAGATAGGATTTTGTGGCTGGCCCACGATATTTGATTGTCAGTTCGGGGTCGACCTCTGACCCGTCTGTCATGAAGGGGAGAATGCCGCGCCTTGCGGATACCCCCCGCATGCCGTCCAGATCCTCATCCGACCGGGTGACCCGCTGGCTGTTGCGCCGCCCCCATGTGGCCAGATGGCCGTAAAGCCTGTCAATCTCCGCCTGATGGTCGTTGCCTTTCGCCAGATCGTTGAACTCTTCGGGGTCGCTTTGCAGATCAAACAGCATCGGGCGGAACCCGCCCTCGGCGTGGATCAGCTTGTACCGCCCGTCGAACACCATAAAGAGCCTTGCGTCGTCATTTGACACCCCGAGGGCGGCCCGCATCGGCGTCAGGCAATAATTGTATTCGCTGATCACATAATCCCGCCAGGGGGGCGTTTGCCCGTGCAGCCATGGCAGCAGGGAGCAGCCTTCGATGATGTGATCCGGCACGTCTTTGCCCGCCGCTTCCGTAAAGGTGGCGGCAAGGTCGATACCTTCGACCAGTGCGTCGCAGGTGGTACCGCGTGTTGCATCGGCCGCTGTGTTGGGGTCATAGATGATCATTGGCACCTTGACGGATTGGTCGTGAAACAGGTCTTTCTCGCCCAGCCAATGATCGCCCAGATAGTCCCCGTGATCCGAGGTCAGCACGATCATCGTGTCACCAATCTGACCGGAAGAATCCAGATAGTCGAGGATGCGCCCCAGCTGATCATCGCATTGCTTGATCAGGCCCATATAAGCCGGGATCACCTTGTCGCGTACCTTGTCCTGCTGAAATGCAGTGGCGACCTTGTTTTTCATGAACGCATCATAGACCGCATGTGGATCGTCACGTTCTACATCGGCCCGGCAGGCAGGCGGCACATGTTCCGGCCCGTACATCGCGTGATAGGGGGCTGGCACGATATAGGGCCAATGCGGTTTGATATAGCTGACATGGGCGCACCATGGCCCCTTGGCCTGATCCATGAAGGCAAGGGTCTGATCGGTCAGCCAGGGTGTTTCGCTGTCTTCTTCACGGATATTGGCGGGTTTGTCGGCATTGTCGAAAAACCAGCCGCTGGCGATTTGCCCGTCATCAATGCCCGCATTTGCATGATCCGCCCATGGGTTGCTTCCCGGGTAGCCCTGCGATTGCAGATAGGCGTTGTAGGGCGAGCGCCCCCGGTCATAGAACCCGTCCGGCCCTTCGCCCCATAGCCCGTCATCGCGTACCCAGACGTCAAAACCGCATTCGGCTTGCCGCGCCCCGATGATACTGTCCGGGGATAGACCGAGCCGTGCCATGCCTTCGGCATCGACCCGCATATGGGTTTTGCCGATCAGCCAGCAATCCATACCTGCCTTGCGCAGATGATCGCCCAATGTCACCTCACCCACACGCAGTGGGAAACCGTTCCATTGCGCCCCGTGCGACGCCGTGTAGCGCCCGGTGTAAAAGCTCATCCTTGAGGCACCGCAGATCGGTGATTGCACATAGGCATTGGTGAAGCGCACGCCCATGGCGGCAACCCTGTCGAAATTCGGGGTCTGCAGATGTGGGTGGCCTGCGCAGCTGAGGTAATCAAACCGCAGCTGATCATACATGATGAACAGGATATTGGGTGGTTTGGTCACGACCTAGCCTTCGATCTGAGCTGCCATGATGGCGATGGCCTTTTGATAGACCCCGGCGGCGTTCCATTCTTCGATTACCGCGAAATTGGGTTGCCCTTCCTGATATCCGGCGCCGGGTTGCCAGCCCTTCTGCCGCAGGAAATTGGCGGTTGAGGCGAGTGCATCCGTCTGGTTGGTCAGGTCCACAACCCCGTTGCCATCCCCGTCATAGCCATAAGCGATGACATTACCGGGCAGGAATTGCGTGTGGCCAAGCTCGCCATGCATCGCCCCGATGGAATTGGCTGAAAGGCTGCCCCGGTCCACGAGCTTCAATGCGGCAAGCGCATGCCCGGTGAAGAATTCAGAGCGTCTGCAATCATAGGCGAGCGTCGTGATCGCCGAAACAACATTGGCGTCGCCCATGAAATTGCCAAAGCCGGTTTCCATGCCATGGATCGCCACAACAACGGATGCGGGGACACCAAATACATCCTCGATGGATGCATAGAATGCCGGGTTGTTCGCGATCCGTCGTTTGCCTTGGGCCACGATTGTTGGCGCGCCACGAATGCGCATGAAATCCTCAAGGCTGTAGCGGAAGGATTTCTGATTGCGGTCTGCACTGATCGTGCGGCTGGCGTAGCTGGTTTGCGCCAGTGCTTGCAAGCCGCGTTGTCCGACGCCTGCATTGGCGGCTTCTTGCGCGAATTGCGCCTTCCAATTGGCAAATCCGCTGGCATCATTGCCACAGGGCGCGGCCATGGCAGATGTGCCAAACAGAAGGGATAGGATCAATGCGGATTTGAACATGCAAGCATCTTTCGTGATTACGATTTGTTCTACCCTAGCAGATCAGATTGTGGAGCCAATGCCGTGTCTTTGGCAGTGTCAGTCGTCGGTTGTACCGCGCGTGTCACCTGCATCATGCCCCAGCAATTCGGCCAGACGTTTGCGGCCACGATTGATGCGGCTTTTGATCGTGCCGACAGCGACCTCACAGGTTTCAGCGGCCTCTTCGTAGGACATGCCGGATGCGCCGACCAGAACTAGTGCTTCGCGCTGTTCATCGGGCAATGTGGAAAAAGCTTTTTCGAAATCCATCACGGCGATGATCGGGTCTGCCCCGCGGTCGTCTGTTGCGTCCTCGGCTGGGGTTTGTTCGGCATGTTCGACCTCGCGCCTGCGGCGGCGTAGGTCGGAATAAAATGTGTTGCGCACAATGGTAAAAAGCCAGGCGCGCAAGTTTGTATCCGATTGAAATTGATGGAAACTTTTCCACGCTTTGACAACGGCATCCTGCACCAGATCGTCCGCGCTGGGTGCGTCGCGGGTCAAGCTGATGGCAAAAGCACGCATTTCGGGGAGGAAATTTATTATTTCGTCGCGCGGGTCCGGTTGGGCGCGCGGCGCACTCATTCTTTGGCCTCTGGGTCGCCATTTTGTTCTGATTGGCGCAGTTTGTCCAGCAGGTCTCGGAACCTGTCGGGGACCTCCTGTTCGACCATTTCGCGATACACCTTACGCAGGTTATCATCGATGTCGCGTTCGACGTCTGATTTTTTCGGGTCCCGCGTCATTCTATATATACTCATTAGGCGCAATTTGGTGTATCGCGCTATCCTATAAACGCCATAGAGTTGTATTATGTTCCATTTTGCGCGCCAAGGTACACAAAAAAATGTCAAATACTGAAACCGCACGGTCGCTTTCATCGGACCTAGCAAAAGCACTGCCTTACCTGCGCCGCCACGCCCGTGCACTGACCGGAAATCAGGCCGCCGGTGATGATTTTGCGATGGATGCCTTGCAAATGGTACGCGATGATAAGGCAGCGGTGATGACGGCGTCTTCTATCAAGGTCGGGCTGTTTCGGATGTTTTTTGTCGCCTGGCAGTGCGGCGACCATGGCGCAACCAGCACGGATGATGGCGGGCTTGCCGGGCAGGCGCAAACCTATCTACGTGAGCTGACCCCGCATTCCCGTCAGGCGCTGTTGTTACACGCAATTGAGGAATTTTCCCTGCGCCAGATCGCCGAGATCATGGATAAGCCCGTTGTGGAGATTGAGAAGCTGATCAGCTTCGCCCGGCAGGAAATGAAAGACGCCGTCAAAGGCCGTATCATGGTGATCGAGGATGAAGCCATGATCGCCATGGACCTTGAGGATATCGTGTCGGCTATGGGTCACACCGTCGTCGGTGCCGCCGCAACCCGCGATCAGGCCGTGGTTATGGCGGAGCGTGAGAAGCCGGACCTGATTTTGTCCGACATTCAACTGGCTGATGGTTCATCGGGGATCGATGCGGTCAATGACATCATGCAGGCCGCAGCCGACACGCCGGTTATCTTTATCACCGCGTTTCCAGAGCGCTTACTGACTGGCGACCGGCAAGAACCGGCATTTGTGATCACCAAACCTTATAGTCAGGAACAGGTTCAATCGGCTGTCAGTCAGGCGATGTTCTTTCGCAGCAGTAGCGCGATTAGCGTCTAATCGCGCGTTCCTGCGAAGCGTTCTGCCCAACCTTCACGTTCTTCATCGGTCAGTTTGCGGAACAAGTTGTCCGGCACAGTAAATGCGTGGCCTGCTGGTAGGGCTGTCAATCCTGCATCCACATCCTGTGGCCAGCTGTCATCATCCGTTTGCATCGCCGCCAGCAAGGTGGCGCTGGCATCGGGAATGAAGGGCGCGGAGAGCACTGCATAGATCCGGATCAGGTTCAGCGCCAGCCGCACTTGCACCGCCGCCGTTTCGGGATCGGTTTTGAAGGTTGTCCATGGTGCGTTGGCTTGCAAGTATTCATTGCCCAGCACCCAGATTGCCCGCAATTCGGTTGCGGCTTTGCGCACCTCGATTGCATCCATGTGCTTTTCATAGGCCCGGATGCGCGATGTCAGGTCGGCGACCAACTGTTCCTCGGCCGGGCCACTTGAGCCGCCTTCTGGTACGGCTTCGTTGAACTTAGATCGACAAAACTTAGTGATCCGGCTAACAAAATTACCCAATACATCGGCGAGATCCTTGTTCACGTCCGTCTGGAAGTTTTCCCAGGTGAATTCGGCGTCCGAGGATTCTGGCGCATGCGACAAAAGCCACCAACGCCAATAGTCTGCGGGTAATATCTCAAGTGCCTGATCCATGAACACGCCGCGCCCGCGCGAGGTGCTGAACTGGCCACCGTCATAATTTAGGTAGTTGAAGGATTTGATGTAATCGACCAGTTTCCACGGCTCCCCGGTGCCCTTGATCGTGGCGGGGAAGGATAGTGTGTGGAATGGTACGTTATCCTTGCCCATGAACTGGGTGTAGGTCACGTCGTCTGCGCCTTTATCGGTCCGCCACCAGCGTTCCCAGTCTGTGCCTTTGCCTGCATTTTCCCATTCCTGCGCGCAGGCGATGTATTCGATGGGGGCGTCGAACCAGACATAGAAGACTTTGCCTTCCATGCCCGGCCACGTCTTGTCGCCTTGCTTGACCGGGATACCCCAATCAAGGTCACGGGTGATCCCGCGGTCTTGCAGCCCGTCGCCGTCGTTCAACCATTTCTTGGCAATCGATGTAGTCAGGATCGGCCAATCTGTCTTGCTGTCGATCCATGCGGCCAGATCGTCTTTCAATTCGGATTGGCGCAGATAAAGATGTTTCGTTTCACGCACTTCCAGATCGGTGGACCCCGAGATTGTGGAATGCGCGTCAATCAGGTCCGTCGGGTCCAGCTGTTTGGTGCAGTTGTCGCATTGGTCGCCACGTGCGCTTTCGAAACCGCAATTGGGGCATGTGCCTTCGATGTAACGATCCGGGAGGAAGCGGCCATCCGCCTTTGAATAGACCTGTTCCTCGGTCACTTCGCGGATCAGCCCCTGTTCAGCCAACTGCCCGGCAAAGGCCTGTGTCAGTTTGTGGTTCTGCCGGCTGGAGGACCGTCCGAAATGGTCGAATGACAGACGGAACCCATCGGCGATATCTGATTGCACCTGATGCATCTCGGCACAGTATTCAGCCACTGGCTTGCCCGCCTTGGCAGCGGCCAGTTCGGCAGGCGTGCCGTGTTCATCCGTGGCGCAAAGAAACAGCACTTCATGCCCGCGCTGGCGCAGATAGCGCGCATAAAGATCGGCGGGTAACTGACTGCCGATCAGGTTTCCCAGATGCTTGATCCCGTTGATATAGGGAATGGCGGAGGTGATCAGGTGGCGGGCCATTTGTGTCCTGCGGCGTTGGTGACTGTGACCTTCCCTCTAGCCTTCCTTTGCGGGCAGATCAAACGCGGATCGCTGGTGTTTGGGCGCGATCACCGTTAGATTCTGCGCAAATCAACAAAAGAGGCAGGTAAGCAGATGAAAAAACAATTGATAGCAGGCATTTGTGCCGTTGTAATGGGGAGCGGCGCGGCGGCGCAGGAATTCTATGCCGGTGGCGCGCTGGATTATATGTATCCGCATTCTGGCGACAGCCAGACATCTGCCGCATTTGTCGGTGGTGTTACGCTGGGTCGCGCCCCCACCTACAGTTTCGGCGCTGAATTGGAGTTCGGGACTCAGGTGGCTGGCGACAATGACTATGATACCCAGCGGTATCGGTTGTGGGGCGCCTATGATCTGGGTGAAGTTGCCGTCCGCGTGGCCGGCGGTGTGACCCAGTACAGTTTTGATGGCAGCGATCCGGAAGGGTACAATCTGGGTGTCGGTGTGCAGCGTGAATTTTCACCACGTATCGCTGTGCGGGGTGAGTTCATCCGTGATTTCATGGAGGACAACTTTACCGCCGCTGTCACGACCACCCGGATTGGTGTGTTCTATAGATTCTAACGGTCCCGGCTGCGTCCCAGCAGCCGCCCGATCCCGAATGATGTGCGCGGTGCGTAGACGTATCGCGTGCGATCATCGGGTGCCTTGCGCACCCGCATCCGGCTGAGCCCGAAGACGACCAGCAACACATGCCCGCCGGATATGAAATAGAACAGTGCCGCTGGTCCATAAACTCCGATCAGCGCCGAGGTTGTATAAGGTGCGGCGATGGCCCCGATGGCGTAGAAAAACATCAGTGCCGCCGATAGTTCCACCCTTTGATCAGAGGTTGCAAAGTCATGCGCGTGGGCTGTGGCGACCGAATAGATCGGAAAGGTCGTCAGCCCGAAAAGAAATGCGGCAAGCATGATACTGGTCCGGCCATTGTCTGATGCCCAGACCGTGACGGCACAAGAGATGATCGCCGCGACCGACAGCCAGATCATGACCCAGCGCCGGTCGTATTTATCCGCCAGCCAGCCCATCGGGTATTGCGCCAAGGCCCCCCCGGCCACGAAGGCCGCCAGAAAGGCCCCGATCTGATTGGCCGATAGCCCGACCTCTTGCCCATAGATCGGCCCGACCATCCGAAACGATGCGCTGGTTAGCGCCGCAACAATCACCGCCGCCACCGCAAGCGGTGAACAGGCCCAGGCCAGTTTGGGCCGCAGCCGCGTGGCGCTGGGCGTGTCGGGTTGCGGTACGCGGGTCAGGGCCAGTGGCAGCAGTGAGGCGCAGCACAGAATCGTCAGGATATTATAGGCAATGTAGGTTTCCAGATTGGCCAGCGCCCCGATTATGAATTGTGCGGCGAAAGATGCCCCCATATCGGCTATCCGGTAGCTACCCATAGCCCGTCCGCGCGTTTCGTTGGTGACCTTGGCTTGCAGCCAGGCCTCGATCACTGTGTAGCAGCCCGCCACGCATATGCCTGACCCGATCCGACAGAAGGCCCAGAACCACGGATCGAGGACAACCACATGCGCCGCCAAGCCGATGGCCCCCATCGCGGTGAAGGTCGCAAAGGTCCGACTGTGCCCTACGCTGCCCATTAGGCGCGGTGCCCACCAGCACCCGATGAAGAAACCAAAGAAATGCGCAGAACCTAGAAAACCCACCTGTGATTGGCTGAATCCGTTATCCAACCCGGTCAACACATCCAAGGGCCCAACGCCGCCCGAAGAAAGTTGCAACAGGCCGACCGACAGGAACAGGGCGGCAAAAGAAATGAGCATGCGCATAGGTCAGACACTGCTTGCTGTCAGACCGGGCGGCTCTACCATAATCGACAGAACGATGTCGTGTTTGTGCCCTTGCCCTCGGCCGGCCGCGCATTAGGCTCTGGCGAAATTGAACATGAGGCAGTCGATATGAAACAAATCCCCCTTGGTCGCACCGATATCAAGGTCAGTGACTGGTGCCTGGGCACCATGACCTTCGGCAATCAGACGCCAGAGGCGGATGCCCATACCCAGATTGATATGGCGGTTGATGCGGGGATCAATTTTCTTGACACCGCCGAGATGTATCCGGTGAACCCGATCCGGGCCGAAACGGTGGGCCTGTCAGAGGAGGTCATCGGCAATTGGATCGCCAGAACGGGCCGCAGGGATGACATTGTGGTGGCCACGAAGGTTTCCGGCAATAACCCCGGCTGGGTTCGCGATGGGCGGGGTTATGACGGTGCGGTCATCCGCGAGGCGGTTGACACCTCCCTCAAGCGGCTGCAGACGGATGTGATCGACCTTTACCAGATGCATTGGCCGATCCGCGGCTCCTATATGTTCCGTCAGAATTGGAGCTATGATCCATCGGGCCAGAACCGCCAGCAGACCCTGGATCACATGATGGATGTGCTAGGTGCGCTGGATGAGGCAGTGAAAGTGGGCAAGATCCGCGCCATCGGCATGTCGAATGAAAGCGCCTGGGGCATGACCAAATGGATCGATCTGGCCGAGGCGGCGGGCTTGCCGCGTATGGCCTCTGTCCAGAACGAATATTCGCTGCTTTGCCGTCTTTATGACACCGACATGGCCGAGATGGCGGTGAATGAGGATGTGACCCTGCTGTCATTCTCCCCGCTGGCTTGCGGTTTGCTGACGGGCAAGTACCAGGGCAATGCGGTTCCTGATGGCAGCCGCATGTCAATCAATGCGGATCTGGGTGGCCGGATGAACGACAGGGTGTTGCCGATCACGCAGACCTATCTTGATCTGGCCGCCCGACAGGGGCTGAACCCGGTGCATATGGCGCTGGCTTGGCAACGGACCCGTCCATTTTCAGTCGCCGCAATTTTTGGCGCGACGAATACGGATCAGTTGACCCGCATTCTGAATGGCAAGGGCATGGTTCTGGCAGACGAAGTTGTCGCAGAAATCAATGCCCTGCATAAGGCGCACCCCATGCCCTATTGACGTAAGATGGGTTTAAACCCATCTTACCAGGCGCGATTTTCAGCGATCTCAATCCAGAACCGTGGCCCTGCATCTGTCATTTCGGCCAGGCCCATGGCCCGGTAGGCCGCCTGCGCCGTCTTGTTGCCGGGTACTGTGCCGATGGTGACCCCGTCTGCGCCTAACGCGCTGGCATGCGCCTTGACCGCTGCGATCAGCGCCCGTCCGACGCCTTCGGCCCGATGTTTCTGACACACATAGAGATGTTGAATGTCGAACATGGGCTGGGCTGCATGGATCTTTATCTTTCGTTGCACTCCAGCATAGCCAATGATGACGTCATCCTTGCGTGCAACGAATGCAAGTGCCTGTGCGCCATCGTCGAAGAAGATGGCTTGCAATTGTTCGAGCGTCACACCGGCCTTGTCATCATGAAAGGCGGAGAGTTCCCGGATCAGTTGTTGGAGTCGCGGTAAATCGCGTGGGGTGGCCATGTCAATTGATAGCTGTGTCATGTTGTGTCCTTCGGTGTCGTCCCGCAAGGACACTACTCATCCGGCCCTTGCGGGCGGATGGTGTTGTCAGATGTTAGAAGAAACCCAGCCGCCGCTATATGGCACTGGTAAAGTAAACGACTGTGATATGTGTCAGATCTGTCATGTATTCCACCTGCCAGATGCATCGCCCGTCTGTCAAGCATTGCTGCTTGTGCCCTTGCCCGATTTCGGGGAATGTCGCGGAAATTGGTTGCTGAAGGGAGTGTGCAAATGCCGTTGGAGATGAACCGCGAGGTCTTTATCACTTGTGCCGTGACCGGGTCCGGCTCTACCCAGGATCGCAGCCCGCATGTGCCCCGTTCGCCGCAACAGATCGCCGACAGCGCCATTGACGCAGCCAAGGCCGGTGCGGCGGTGGTGCATTGCCATGTACGCGACCCCGAGACCGGGGTGCCGTCGCGCCGGTTGGAGCTTTACCGTGAGGTGACCGACCGTATTCGTGCCGCCGATGTCGATGTGGTGTTGAACCTGACCGCAGGCATGGGCGGTGACATGGTTTTTGGCGGGGTGGAGGCCCCTTTGCCGACCGTGGATGGCACTGACATGGTGGGGGCCACCGAACGGGTGGCCCATGTCGCCGAATGCCGCCCCGAGATTTGCACGCTCGATTGCGGCACGATGAATTTCGCCGAAGCCGATTATGTCATGACCAACACCCCCGGCATGCTGGTGGCCATGGGCAAGATGATGACCGCGCTGGGCGTGAAGCCTGAAATCGAAGCCTTTGACACCGGCCACCTTTGGTACGCCAAGCAGCTGGTCAAAGACGGCGTGCTGGACAGCCCCGCGTTGGTGCAGCTTTGCATGGGGGTGCCCTGGGGCGCGCCAGATGATCTGAACACTTTCATGGCAATGGTCAACAATGTGCCGGATGACTGGACGTTTTCGGCCTTTGGTCTGGGGCGCAGTCAGATGCCCTATGTGGCGGCCTCGGTTCTGGCAGGCGGGAATGTGCGGGTTGGGTTGGAGGATAACTTGATGCTCGACAAGGGCGTGTTGGCGACGAATGCGCAATTGGTCGAGCGTGCGGCTGGGCTCATCGAAAACCTTGGTGCCAAGGTGATTGGGCCGGATGCCGTGCGCCAGAAATTGGGCTTGACCAAGCAGGCCCCTGCGTGAGGGCGCTGGCCCTGATACTGATACTTGCTGGTTGTGCTACGGCTGACAGTGGTGGGCTTTTTTCGGTCTATCGCGATACGGATGTCCCGATTTCTTCCAAGGCGGTGTTTGAGTCTGAGCGTTATCTGGGTACCTGGTACGAGGTGGCCCGTTATCCGGTGCCGTTTCAGGCGGGCTGTGTTGGCGTCACGGCGACCTATGGGCTGCGTGAGGACGGGTTGCTGTCGGTGCTGAATATCTGCCGCAACCCTGATGGCAGTGAAAAATCCCGCATTGCAGGTACAGCAGAGATCGTCGGGCCGGGCCGTTTGAAAGTCAGATTTGAAAGCGTGCCCCTTGTTGCGGCGGATTATTGGGTCTTGTGGACGGACGATGATTATCGCACTGCCGTTGTGGGCGCGCCGAATGGGCGATCTGGCTGGATTTTGAACCGGACACCGAACATCCGGGCCGATAGGTTTGACGCCGCGCGTGATATTTTGGAGTTCAACGGCTATGATCTCAGCCGACTGATGGAGGTACCCCAATGAAACGATTTGCCTTGGGCGCGGTGATGCTTTTGGTGGCCTGCGAGGGCGGCGCCAGTCTTGGCGGCGGCGGCGGAAGCTCGGTGCGGGAATTCATGGTGATTGGCAACCGGATGACGTTTGAGCAATGCCGCGCCCGTGGTGGGCTGATCATCCGTGACGCCAATACATCGATGATTGCCTGTGATCCATCCGTGCGGGGAGAACCCCAGCCGGTTGATGAATTCAACCACCCCAACGCGAAATCCGAAGGCTAGGCCCTGATGCGGCGCGGGACAGCGACCATCATCGGCGGTGGTGTGATTGGCGGTGGTTGGGCCGCCCGGTTCTTGCTGATGGGGTGGGATGTGCGGGTCTTTGACCCAGACCCAGAAGCGCAGCGCAAAATCGGTGAGGTGATCGCCAATGCGCGCAGATCACTGCCCGGCCTTTCGGATGTGGCGCTGCCCGCAGAGGGAGCGTTGAGCTTTCATGACACGATGTCCAAAGCCGTTACCGGTGCGGATTGGATACAGGAAAGCGTGCCTGAACGGTTGGAACTGAAGCGCAAGGTCTATCAGTCATTACAGGAATATAGCGATCCAACCGCGGTGATCGCCTCATCCACCAGCGGTTTCAAACCATCCGAGTTGCAAGGCTGTGCAACCCGCCCCGGGCAGATTGTGGTCGCGCACCCGTTTAACCCGGTTTATCTGTTGCCACTTGTGGAGCTGGTACCGACGGATAAAAACGCCCCGGATATGGTCAGCAAGGCCAAGGATATCCTGACTGCCATTGGCATGTATCCACTACATGTGCGTGCCGAGATTGATGCCCATATTGCCGATCGTTTTCTGGAAGCCGTCTGGCGCGAGGCGCTGTGGCTGATCAAGGACGGGATTGCCACGACAGAGGAAATCGACAACGCGATCCGCTATGGGTTTGGCCTGCGCTGGGCGCAGATGGGCCTGTTTGAAACCTATCGCATTGCGGGTGGCGAAGCTGGTATGCGCCACTTCATCGAACAGTTTGGTCCCTGTCTTGAATGGCCATGGACCAAGCTGATGGATGTCCCCGAATTGACCGATGCATTGATCGACAAGGTAGCGGATCAGTCGGACGCCCAATCGGGCCAATACAGCATCCGCGAACTGGAACGCGCCCGCGATAATAATCTGGTGACCATCCTGCGTGGGCTAAAGGGGCAGGATTGGGGCGCGGGTGCACTTCTGAATGCGCAGGATGACCGTATCGCTGGACCAGTGGCCCTGCCCGATGACCTGAGTGCGCCGATTGTGACCGTGCACCGTGCTGTCCCGCTGGATTGGACAGATTACAACGGCCACATGAACGAGGCGAAGTACTTGCAAGCCTTTGGTGATGCCACGGATCGGCTGATGTGGCTGATCGGATGTGATGCTGATTACATTGCCAGCGGGTTTAGTTACTTCACCGCCGAGACCCATATCCGCCACTTGGATGAGGTGCGCGCCGGCGCCGTTATTCGTGTTGAAACACAAGTGCTGCGCGGCGAAGGCAAGAAGCTGCATGTGTTCCATCGGATGTTCGAAGGCGATCGCGCGTTGGCGACGGGCGAACATTTCCTGCTGCATGTCAGCCTTGATACCCGCAAGGCCTGTGATCCTGATGACCGTGTTACCGTTCCATTGGCGAAGGTTGCGACTGCCCATGCAGCACTGCCGCGTCCGGACGGAGCCGGTGCGGCTGTAGGCGTGCGTTGAGTCGGGTTCTGATTACGGCCGGGGCCTCGGGCATTGGTCGCGCTATGGCCGAGGCGTTTCATGCCGCAGGCCATCAGGTTTGGACGACAGATATTGTCGCGGATGAGGTCCCATGGCGCAGCAGTCAGGCGGATGCGTCCGATGAGGCTGCGGTCGCCGCAGTTTTCGCCGATCTGACGGCGGTCTGGGGCGGCGTTGATGTTGTTTGCGCCAATGCGGGGATTGCTGGACCTACCGCGCTGGTGGAGGATGTGACGCTGCCAGATTGGCAAAAATGCGTTTCGGTGAACCTTGAAGGGGCGTTTCTGGCGGCAAAATATGCCGCACCGCTGTTGAAAGCGCAGGGTGAGGGCGCGCTGATCTTTACCTCATCCACGGCGGGCATTTACGGCTATCCCAACCGGGCCCCCTATGCGGCTGCGAAATGGGCCATCATTGGGTTGATGAAGACACTAGCCATGGAGTTGGGCCCGTATGGCATCCGCGCCAATGCGATCTGCCCCGGTGCTGTCGAAGGACCGCGCATGGAAGGTGTGCTGGAACGCGAAGCCAGCGCCAAGGGGATGACGCGCGATCAGGTTTACGCCGGTTACGCCGCCGGCACGTCGATGCGCAGCTTCGTGACGGCCAAGGACATCGCCGACATGGCCGTGTTTCTGGGTTCTGATGCAGCGGGCCGCGTGTCGGGGCAGGTGATTGCTGTGGATGGGCATACGGAGAACCCCGACCCGAAACCCTAAGCTCTCAAACCCTGTATCGTGCCGAAGATCGTGCCTCGCCTTTTGCGGGTTTAGGATGCATAGCGGGGCTATGGAACTCTGGATACTTATCACGCTGGGTGCCGCATTTGCACAGACATTGCGCTTCATGCTGCAAAAGCACCTTAAGACGACGCAACTGTCGACGGCGGGCGCGACGTTTGCCCGGTTCATCTATTCCGCACCTTTGGTGGCTGTGATTGCAATGGTATATGCGCGGCTAAGCGGGCAGGGCGCGCCGGAGATCCCGACCGTTTTCTGGCCCTACATGCTGGCGGGCGGGACGTCGCAGATATTGGCGACCATGTGTGTGGTCGCGCTTTTCGCCCATCGTAATTTTGCTGTTGGCATCACATTCAAGAAAACCGAGGTGTTGCTGAGCGCGTTATTCGGTTTGTTGATCCTTGGTGATGTATTCACCTGGCCTGCAATTATGGCCATTTGCGTTGGTTTTGCTGGTGTCTTGTTGCTTGCCGACAATCCCGCAGGTGATGGCCCGTGGCGCAAGCGTATCTTTAACAAAGCGACCGCATTGGGATTAGGGGCCGGTATCCTGTTCGGGATTTCGGGCAATGGTTATCGGGGTGCATCGCTTTCGCTGGCGGAGGGCGACGTGTTCTATCGCGCGATCATTACGCTGGCTTGTGTCACCGCTTTCCAGACCGTTGCAATGGCGGCTTGGTTGGTTTGGCGCGAGCGGGGCGAAATCACGCGGGTTTTGCGTGTTTGGCGGGTTGCTGGGTTGGTGGGTTTGACGAGCATGGCAGGGTCAATCTGCTGGTTCACCGCCTTCACGTTGCAGAACGCGGCCTATGTGAATGCGGTTGGTCAGATCGAGCTTTTGTTTTCATTGATTATCGGGGCGTTTGTTTTTGGTGAAAAGGTCACCGCCCGCGAATGGCAGGGCCTGTTGTTGTTGACGGGCAGCATCGTGATGCTGGTTCTTGTCACCTAAAGCAACGGCCCGCCGCCCAGACGGGCGATCAGATGCGCCTCATCATCATTGCGGAAAAACGGTACGCTGGAAGGTGGGTCCTCGCGTTTGATACGGGTCATCAATTCGGCCAGCACCACCTCTGTGATGAAGGGCAGATCGAAGGACCGAGCGTCGGCCAAGGGCACCCATTGCAGGAAGGAGAGTTCATCCTCTGCGTTTGAGAAGTCATCGGCATCCGTCGTCAGACTGCTGGCATGCGCAAGAAAGAAGCGTGCATCAAAACGACGGGGGCGCCCCTTGGGCGTCACGGCCCGGAAGAAGAACTCTAGCGCTGCCCCGTTTGGTTTGTTGCCCGTGCGCGCGAAACCGCGCCAGCCGCGGGGTGGGTGGGTCCATGCGCCGGGCGCGCCAATGATCTGACCGGTTTCTTCCCATAACTCCCGAATGGCGGCGGCAGCCAGCGCTTCGGGGCTAAGCATGCTTTCCTCTGCCAAACGGCTGGTGTTGAGTTCATCCAGCGGAATGACCGGGACCTGGGCATCGTTGTCGTCTACAGCGCCACCGGGAAACACGAATTTGCCGGGCATGAAGGCTGCATCCCGCCCGCGCTGGCCCATCAGGACGGATGGGTTTGTGTCGGCATCCCGCAACACGATGATTGTGGCCGCGTCGCGGATCTGTGTCTTGTCCATGTCTTTCCCTTTGTCGGGTCAGACAGATCGTCCGAACCCATGCATGCGCTTGGCCCACTGGATGCCCACAACCATCCCTTTGAGCCTTGGCAGAAGGTAAAGCGATAACCCGACCGCGCCAATAGCCAAGATTACGCCCATGACAAGCGGATCAGGCCGGAACTGAACCCACATGAAATGCATGCCAAAACCAAGGATATGCGCAACCAGCAGTATTGTCAGATACGCTGGCCCATCATCAGCTCGGTGATGCGACAGTTCTTCCTGACAGACAGGGCATTGGTCGACCACTTTCAAATACCCTGTGAACATGGCCCCTTCGCCGCAATTGGGGCAGCGGCGGCGCAGTCCGTTCCAGATCGCGGGTTTTATGGGTCGTTCTGTAGGCTGGGTTTCTGCGTGCGACATTGGGATGCTCCACTTTATTGGATCATCACATGGCGCATCAATGGTGATTTTGGAAGAGGTTGTGCCGTCATGCGGCGCCTTGTCACAATTTTTTCGCCGAGGTCGCGACGGAAATGATGCCCCCCCGCGTTCAAGAATGGTCAGCGGCGCAGATGGTCGCGGCGTGAACCAAGAAACAGGAAAATGATATGACAACGAAATTCTTGATGGTGGTGGTGATGGCAGGCAGCACAATGGTGGCTGGCGCAGCACAGGCCCAAGCGCGTGGTGATCGGCCGGATTTTGCCACTCTGGATGCCAATGGTGACGGCACGGTGACGCAACAAGAGCTTGTGGCTCATCGTGAGGCCCGCTTTGCAGAGAGTGATACCAATGGCGATGGCGCATTGTCGATTGAAGAACTGACTGCAGCTTCCCGCGAGAAGGCGGCAGAGCGGGCGGCGCGTATGCTGGAACAGCGTGATGCGAATGGTGACGGCCTTTTGCAGCAGGCCGAATTGGCACCGGGAAGTGACCGGATGGAACGCATGTTTGACCGGATCGATGCCAATGATGATGGCGCAATCAGCGCCGAAGAGTTCGAGGAAATCAAAGAACGTCGTGGCAGAGACCGTGGCCATGGTCGCCGTGATCGTGGATAACTGGTGCACCGGCGGGGGCAGTTTATGTCCCTGCCGATTGCCTTGGCCGCAGCACCTGATTAGCAAAGCGATAGATGAGCATTGCACCCGACCCAGATGCGGGAATACCCGACGAGGCGCTATTGATCGCCTTCGCCAATGGTGATGCGCAGGCCGCACGGTCTTTGGCGGCGCGGCTGTTGCCGCGTGTGCTGGCGCAGGCGACCCGTATGTTGTTTGACCGGGCAGAGGCCGAAGATGTGGCGCAGGACGCTATGATGCGCCTTTGGAAAGTCGCACCGGATTGGCGGCAGGATGAAGCGCAGGTCAGCACATGGCTTTACCGGGTTGTGGCGAACTTGTGTACCGACAGGCTGCGCAAGCGCCGCGGTGGCGTGCCGCTTGATCAGGTCGCCGAACCGGCGGACGATGCGCCGAGCGTGGCCGCCCAAATGCAGACGGCGGCCCGGATGCGTGCCCTGTCAGACGGGTTGGCGCAACTGCCCGAGCGGCAGGCGCAAGCCGTTTCGCTGCGCCATCTTGAGGGGCTGTCCAACCCCGAGATTGCGCAAATCATGGACATCAGTGTGCGGTCAGTGGAAAGTCTGACGGCACGCGGAAAACGTGCGCTTGCCGATATCATGGCGGGCCGCAGGGCAGAGCTGGGGTATGAAGATGACTGACCCAAATGATGATATGTTGGATGGTCTTTTTGCGCAAGCACGCGAGATTGCGCCACCTGTCAGCGATAGGCTGATGGATCGTGTTCTGGTTGATGCTGTCCCCCCGCAACGCCACAATGCCGCGCGCCCGGGGTTCTGGTCTGGCCTGTTGGATGTGGTTGGCGGTTGGTCCGCGATTGGCGGTCTGGTCACAGCCATGCTTGCCGGGTTCTGGATTGGGGTTGCACCACCATCGGCGGTTACGGACTTCACCGCTGGATTGTTGGGCGATACGGTGACCGTGCATCTTGGCAGCGCCAGCGGTTTGGCAGATTTCGGAGGGTTGGAAGATGGCTGACGCCGCAGGACGCGAACCAACGCGAGGTTGGCGGATCATATTGATCCTGTCACTGGCGTTGAACTTCATCGTGATTGGTATCGTGGCAGGTGCGGCCCTGTCCGGCCGATGGGGTAAAGGGCCACCAAGATCTTTCGAACTGGGGCCCGGGCCGATGGCGCGTGCCCTTGAAACAGAGGATCGTCGTGCCATTGGACGCGCGCTGCGCCGTGACGGTGATGTGCAGCGCATGGATATGCGTGGACCGTTTACGCAGATTATATCCAGCCTGAAGCAAGAACCGTTTGACCCCGCAACATTGCGTGATCTGATGGCGGTGCAGGCAGAGCGTTTCCAGGCTTTGCAGGTAAAATCAAGCGAAGCGCTGGTAGAACGGATTGTCGCCATGACGCCAGAGCAGCGCGCAGCATTCGCGGATCGATTAGAGGATGAAATGCGCCGCCCGCGCGGGTTCCGCGATGGTCGCTCAGGCGGCTGACTTGCTCATCGCGACCTGATTGCGCCCGGCGGATTTTGCCGCATAAAGAGCGGCATCAGCCTGATCACAGATCTTGTTAAGGTGCCGTGTTTCGATGTCGTGCCGCCCGCTTGTTGCGACGCCAACCGACGCAGTGACCTTTAGCTTCTGGCCGCCATTTCCCAGATCAAAGGGCCGTTCATTCACCAAACGGCGCAACCGATCTGCTGCTAGATGCGCTTGCGCTGCACTGGTGCGCGGCATGGCCACCAAGAATTCTTCGCCCCCGACGCGGGCGACAAGATCGATGGCGCGCAGGTTTTCGCGCAAACGATCCGCCAATTGCACAAGCACCTGATCGCCAGCGGCGTGGCCATGCGTGTCATTAACCTGTTTGAAGTGGTCGATATCCAGCATCATCACAGCCAGTTCCCGACCAGAGCCGCGCGACTGTTCGGCCAGCCGGGTTAGATGGGCCTGCACATAGCGCCGGTTGTAAAGCCCGGTCAGCGGATCGGTCACGGCGGCATGCAAGCCGTTGCGCACCGTGTCGCGCAGCCGGTCATGTAGCAGTTTGCGCCGAATCAGCGCCTTCGCGCGCAAGGTCAATTCGCCTTCCGATGTGCCGCTGGTCACAATGTCATCTGCACCCAGATCAAGGAACATCGCCGCCATTTCGGGTTCGCTATGGGGCACGACAATCAACTGAGTTGAAAGCCGGGTTTCGGAACGTGAACGCAAGTCTGAAACCAGGCGATAAAGCGCCTTGCGATCACAATCGGGGTGTGCGCCATCGATGACAAAAAGGTCGGGCACGGGGGTGACAGCGGTTTGCTTAAGCACGCAATTTGAGGCCAGTGCCCGGACAGGCTGACCCAAACCATCAAGCAGCATCTGGTTCAATGTGGCGTCGCAGGTATCTTCGTGTGAAATCAACGCCACATGCGCCGCTGTTTCAAAGGGCGCGTTTGCTTCTTCAAAGCCCAATGCGCGGCTGGTGCTGTCGCGCAAGATGATCTCCTGACTGGCGCTGCGGACGCGCAACAGGCTGCGAATACGGGCCAGCAGCAGCGTATCATTCATTGGGTTGGGCAACACATCGTCAGCGCCAACATCCAAGGCCGCGAAACGAGCCTTAGATGTGTCAGCAACGCCCACAGCAATGACAGCGATATTCGATGTTTCCGGGTCATTTTTCAGGACCCGACAAAAGTCGTGCCGATCTTCCACAGGGTCGGATAGGTTAATCAAGATAAGGTCGGGGCGGTTGGTGGAAATGATGGCTTCAGCCTCGATCCGACTGGAACATGCATCGACACTGAACTGCGCCGCCAACATTTTTACTTTCAACACAATGCGGTTTGTAGCAACGGTATCAATGATCAAGATTCGGCCGGACATTTCTGTATCCTCTGGAAGTCATATCCACGTTTCGTGGTAAGCTCCAATTTCTGTCCGAATGGTTAAGAAACAGTTTCTGTTGATGTAAGGAATTTTAATGAACCGTGACGTTGCGCAGACAATCGCCTATCAAGCTTTGGCTTGGTTGGCGGGCAATGATGAGCTTTGCCCCGTTTTCCTTGGGGCGAGTGGCGGGGCGGCTGAAGATCTGCATCAAAGCGCGACTGACCCGGCCTTTCTGGCCTCTGTTCTGGAGTTCATCACCATGGATGATGCATGGGTGATCGCCTTCTGCGATTCTGCCAACCTTGCCTATGATCAGCCTTTGCAGGCCCGTTATGCATTGCCGGGTGCGGAGAATGTACAATGGACTTGAGTATGCGGGCGCCCAATGAACATGCTGAAATAAGGGGCATTATCTTTGACAAGGATGGGACCCTTTTTGATTTCAACGCGACCTGGGGCGTATGGGCGCAAGACATGTTGCGTGCAGAGGCAGGTGGAGATGAGGCGCGCCTTGCGACCTTGGCCGATGTGCTTGGCTACGATTTGGCGCGGTCCCGATTCGTACCAGGCAGCATTGTCATTGCAGAGACGGTTGAGGTTGTCGCTCGGGCGATGTTGCCGCATCTTTCAGAGACAGATCCGGAGGTGTTGATCACCCGGATGAACGCAGCGGCGAGCAAAGTGCCGCAAGTTGAGGCGGCGCCGCTGATCCCCTTTTGCCAAACACTTGCGTCGCGCGGTTTCACGCTTGGTATCGCCACCAACGATGCCGAAGCGCCAGCACGTGCCCATTTGCAGGCCGCTGGCGTGATTGATGCGTTTTCTTTTGTTGCAGGGTTTGACAGCGGCCATGGCGGCAAACCCGCACCGGGGCAGTTGATGGCGTTTTGCCACGCTACAGGACTGGCGCCTGCCGAATGCGTGATGGTGGGTGACAGTTTGCATGATTTGCATGCTGGGCAGGCAGCGGGGATGCGCACCGTTGGCGTGTTGACCGGACCCGCATCCCGGGAAGAGCTGGCACCTGCTGCTGATATTGTTCTTGGGTCTATTGCCGACATGCCTGATTGGTTGGCTGCACGACCATAAAGCGACAGGTTGTGTCGCTGTTTCGTCATCACTCATCCAGATCCCTTGGCATTCTTAAACGGTAGGGAGAAGGAATAGGTCGATGGCAGAGGACAAACCAAGACGGCGTGGCGGCGGCAGAGCAGGGGCTGCCAATAGACGTGGCACCGCAGCAATCGAGCAGATGCCATGGCGCATCCCGGTGAATACCGACCGCCCGACAGAACCTTTGGCCGAAGAGGGCGTCCAGGCGATACATGACGGAGCGATGCGCATCCTAGAAGAGGTGGGCATTGAGTTTTTGCATGATGAGGCGCTGGCCTTGTTCAAAGAGGCAGGCTGCAAAGTTGATGGCACCAATGTGCGGATGGGCCGCGACTGGGTGATGGAAATGCTGGGAACTGCGCCCGCGCAATTTGACATCACCCCGCGCAACCCGGATCGCAAGATCACGGTGGGCGGCAAACATATTCTCTTTGGCAATGTCTCTTCTCCGCCGAACTATTTTGACCTTGAGATTGGCAAGAAGGTTTCGGGCACCCGCGCGCAATGTGCCAACCTGCTGCGGCTGACCCAGTATTTCAATTGTATCCATTTCGCCGGTGGTTATCCGGTTGAGGCCGTGGATTTGCACGCCTCTGTCCGTCACCTTGACATCATGTATGACAAGCTCTTGCTGACGGATAAGGTCGTGCATGCCTATTCCTTGGGCAAGGAGCGCGTCGAAGATGTGATGGAGATGGTCAAGATTGCCGGTGGGTTGAGCGAAGATGAATTCGCAGCCAGACCGCACATGTACACCAACATCAACTCTACCTCGCCGCTGAAACATGACGATTTGATGATCGACGGTTGCTTGCGCTGCGCACGGCGTGGTCAGGCGATTATCGTGACACCTTTCACATTGGCGGGGGCCATGGCACCGGTCACGATGTCGGGTGCTGTCACGTTGTCAATTGCCGAGGCAATCAGCGCGATCGCCCTGTTTCAATATGTCCGTCCCGGCGCGCCCTGTGTCATTGGCACATTTACCAGCAATGTTGACATGAAATCTGGGGCACCTGCCTTTGGCACCCCCGAATATATGCGTGCAACACAGATGACAGGACAGATGGCGCGGTTTTATGGTTTGCCCATGCGCGCATCGGGGTCTTGTGCGGCTAACATCCCGGACGGGCAGGCCATGTGGGAGACGTCAAACGCGCTGTGGTCTGCCGTCCAATCAAGCACCAACATCGTTTACCACGCCGCAGGCTGGCTTGAGGGTGGTTTGGTCGCTTGTCCGGAAAAATTCGTGATGGATTGCGAGATCCTGCAAATGATCCAGCGCTATATGGAGCCGGAAGTCGTCGCAACCGGCCCGGAAGACATTGCATTTGATGCGATCAAGGAGGTCGGCCCAAATGGTCATTATTTTGGCATCGATCATACGCAGGAACGCTATGAAAACGCCTTTTATCAGCCATTTGTGTCGAACTGGCAGAATTTCGAAGCCTGGGAAGTTGCGGGTGGTATTTGGACGGCTGAGCGGGCGCATGGGGTCTTCAAGGATATCATTGGTAACTTTGAGGCACCGGCGATTGATCCGGGTGTTCGCGATGCGTTAACCGATTATGTGGAGCGGCGCACAGCAGAAGGTGGTGCGCCGACAGATTTTTAACCACGGCCCTTTGATTATCCTTGCGGTAAACGCATACCAGTTTCGGGTATGCGTTAATCCTTGATGTACCACTATGTTTGCCTGTCCGATGTATTGCTGCGCTTAAGTCGCTTTTGATCACAATTGTGCAACAATTTAGCAAGATAGGCACCTAATTGCCGCCTGGCTGCCTATGCGCTGCCTTAGCATCGCCCTGTTTCCTTAGCATCTGTTAACCTGGGCGTAGGAGTGAAGGGATTAGGAAATGAGGCGATTGGTAAGCTTGATTACAGGCGCGGTATTGGCTGCGGTGGGGTCGCAGGCGGCAGCCGCAAACTGCGTGACGCCCACCAATGTGAATGCGTTGGCCAGCGAAATTGCAGCAGGTGTGAACGCGAGCCGCCGGGCACATGGTCAAGCCCCGTTGCAGTTCAACCAGCGGCTGGGGCATGCTGCAATGCGGCACGCTTGCGACATGGTGGCCAATAATTTTTTTGATCATCGTGGGTCTGATGGGTCAACGTCGCAACGTCGGGTGCAAGCGGCGGGCTATCGTGATTGCATCGTCGCTGAAAACCTGGCCTGGGGTTACCCGCAATCGAGGCAGATTATTGATGGCTGGATGAACTCACCCGGACATCGCCGCAATATGTTGCATCCGCGGATTGAGGAATTTGGCGTGGGTATCACGCAAGGTCCCAAAGGTCCTTACTGGGTGTTGGTTGTCGGCAAGAGTTGTTGAGAGGTGGATGGGTTAAAACTCATCTTACAGTTCCATCCAGATCGTCACCGGACCGTCATTGACCAGACTCACCGCCATATCGGCCCCAAATGATCCGATTGCGGTTGGAATACCCAAATCGGCCATATCAGCAACAAAAGCTTCATAGAGTAATCGCCCCTGTTCCGGTGCGGTAGCCGCCGAAAACCCCGGTCGATTGCCCCGCGATGTATCCGCAGCCAAAGTGAATTGGCTGACGATCAAGGCTGCTCCACCTGTATCAACCAGCGACCGGTTCATCTTGCCTGCATCATCGGCGAAGATGCGCAACTTACTGACCTTTGCCGCGAGGGCGGCAGATGTCGTGGCGTCATCGCCTTCCATCGCGCAGACTAGAATAAGCAGCCCTTGGCCAATCTGCCCGATGACTGCGCCATCCACCCGTACCGCAGCTTCGCTAACCCGCTGGATCAATGCTCTCATAACTCAGCGGCCCAGGGTGGGTTGGCTCCGGCGCGGCTGACTGTGATCGCTGCAACCTTTGCGCCAAAAGCAGCAGCGGCAGCCAGATCATCCAAGCTTGCATCGGCTATACCATTCTTGGTCAGCATTTCGGCATTTTGCAGATGCGCCATGAAACCCGCGCTGAACGTATCGCCTGCACCAACTGTATCGACAACCTTTGCGCGTTCGGCAGGCACATTAACTTGACCCTTGCGAGTCAACACAGTCACGCCGTCGCCGCCACGGGTCAGCAGGATTACTTGCGCCCGCGTTGTCTCAAAAAGCGGTGCGGCATCCGTGTCACCGGTGATCCATTCCAAATCCTCATCAGATGTCTTGATGATATCGGCCGCGGCCAGCATCCGGTTCATACGTGCCCGATACCCCGCTTCATCGGTGATGAAGGAAGGGCGAATATTGGGATCGATCATCGTGACCTTTTGTGGTGCTTCGCGCAGCATCAATGCTTCGTAAGTGCTACTACAGGGTTCAACCACCAGACTGATCCCCCCGAAAAACAATGCCTCTGCATCGGTTTGCGGCAGATCATCCAGCGCCAGCATCCGCCCGGCGGTGTTTTCGTCGTAAAAGGCATAGGATGCGTGCCCATCGGTGAGGGTGACAAATGCTAATGTCGTGGGTCGCGTACTGATCGCGGCTGGGCTGCTGTCAACGCCGGAGGCTTTCAGTTCTGCCTGCAGGATATCGCCGAACAGATCCGATGACAGGCCGGAAAAGAACTGCACGGGTGCATTCAACCGCCCTAACGCGATGGCTGTGTTGAATACCGACCCACCCGCATGTGGGGCAAAGACATTGCTGCCATCGCTTGTCTGCCGGGGCAGCATATCAATCAGGGCCTCACCACAGCAAAGGATCATCGCGTTACTCCCGTATCTTATTGACTGTTAGCGATAACAAATCCTGCGATAAGCGCAAGGATCATGCCGATCAGGATTGCAAATGCGATCTTCCACGCCGAATAGGGGCGTTCGCCTTGAACCCGGCCTGTGCGGCCGTTGACTACAAAGCGATAGGTCTTGCCGCGATACTTGTACGCGGCCAGCCAAACTGGCAGCAGGATATGTTTGAAGGTCACATCGCTGATTTGGGTTTGCACATCGCTGATCCGCTGATCATCGCCACCAATATCGTATTTCACATCCCGCCGGATCATCCGGTCCATATAACCATGCGCCTCGGTGAAACCGTCGGTCAGTTCCACCTGATAGCCCTCGGCGCGGAACCCGGCCAGGTATTCGGGCTTATAAGGTTCCAGCGCGGACAGATCCCAGGGTTCCAACCCATCGGTGTATTTTTTGGGCAGGGACTGTGAAGCAAGAACAAGCACATCGTCAAAAAATCGGGCGACCCGGCCTGAGACATTACGCCAGCGCGTCTTGCGCACCTTCACCCGACGGCGCTTGCCATCGCGCATCACGGTTTTGGTTTCGTAATAATGTGTGCCTCGCTGGCCGCTATAACGGCTTTTGGTATCCGCATCGAAGGTCCAATAGGGAACATAGATGCCATTCATCCGGCGCCCTTTGCGGGCATATTCGGTCAACCCACTGGGGGCGAACCAAAGGCTGCCCAACCAATCGGTCAGGGCGTTGCGGGCGGTGCCCTCATCAAGATCGAAAGGCAGCAGGCCGCGTGGTTTGATATGCCGGTGGGTGCCCGTATCTGTCACCACTGGCGTGGCGCAAAACGGGCATTCGGCAGCGTGAATATCGGCGTCGAACTCTGTTTCCGCCCCGCAATTGGGGCATTGGTTGACACTGGTTTCCTCGATCTCTTCGTCGGGAAGCTGCTGATCAACAGCGCGCTTGAAATCCAGCTCCTGAATCGCACCAGCCCAGGAGCCTGCGTCACTGATTGGCTCCACATTGCCGCAATGATCGCAGGTCAGCTGATGCGCGCCCGGATCGAAACGCAGATCCGACCCGCAGGTGTCACAGGGAAAACGGTGCTCAACGTCGGGCATCTATTGGATCTTATGCATGGGTTTTCAGGGCGCAAAAAGGGCAGGGCACTATGCCCCCGGCGGCGGTGGCGGCATCACGGTGAACAGATGCGCCAGCTCTGTCACATCCTCGGCCCGCAGCCATCCATCCTGACCTTGGGTCCAGACCATGCTGTCGCGTGTCAGGGTGCCATCGGTGACCTTGCGGCCCATCGCGGCCTTGGAAAACGGGCCGGTCACATCACCACCATCAGCAATATGCCAGACATGTTCGACCGGTGGGGGTGGGGGCGGCGCGGCCACGGCTGGCGCGCCCCACGGGCCGGCAACACGACCGCCCATCTGCATGCCCAATCCAGCGCCCATGCCCATACCCATCGCCTGACCGGCGCCAGAGCCCTCCATGGTCATCGCCTCGGCGGCTTTCCATTTCATATGCTCATCCAGATTGCCTGCCATACCGCGCGAGGTACGCGCATCCAGCGCCTTTTCAACCGCATCCGGCAGGCTGATATTTTCGATATAAAGCTCAGGCAGGGTCAGGCCATATTGCTGCATCGTCGGATCAATGGCCTCTGCTACCAGCCTGCCCAGATCAGCCGTGTTGGCAGCCATATCAAGGACCGGAATACCGGAGGAGGCGATGACCCGACTGAATTCCTGCAGGATGATGTTACGGATCTGATAGCTGATCTCATCCATGGTGAATTCGCCATCAGTGCCCACGATTTCTCGCATGAAAATCGCCGGATCACTGACTTTGACGGTGTAGGTGCCGAAGGCGCGCAGCCTTGTGGGCCCGAACTCCGGATCGCGCAGCATGATCGGGTTCTTGGTGCCCCATTTGAGGTCAGAAAACCGGGTTGTGTTGACAAAATACACCTCGGACTTGAACGGGCTTTTGAAGCCATGATCCCAATGTTGCAACGTCGTCAGGATCGGCATGTTATTGGTCTCAAGCATGTAAAGACCGGGGGTAAACACATCTGCCAACTGGCCTTCATGAATGAACACTGCGGCCTGTCCCTCGCGGACGGTCAATTTGGCGCCATATTTGATCTCGTGGCCTTCACGTTCAAACCGCCAGACCATCGTGTCACGGGTGCTATCCGTCCAGTGAATGACGTCGATAAACTCGCCTGTCAGAAAATCGAAAATGCCCATAGATCAGGCCTCCTTATTTATATTAACTGGCACGGCTGGCCAAAATCTCGCGCGCGAGCCGCCGCGCAATAGGTGCTGCTTCATTCGGGCGCATCCCTGTTGTGAAAGCTGGATCGTAGAGCATCCGCAGCAGCAATTCGTCATGGGTCGTCAGCAACCCGAATTCCTCGTCATCATTAAAGATCGAGGGGCGTGCCCTTGGGCTGTCATTGGCAAGGCCAAGGCCCTGCGCCAATTCTTCGTGAATGCAGGCGGCGCGCATCAGGTTGGGATGCTCTGCTCGCACGATGGCCACAGCATTGCGATAGCTTGCACCACCCGGTGCAAAGGTGCCAACAACGACGCAAAGCTGATCGCGGGGAAGGTCCACGATGGCCCGCAATGTCCGTTCACTGATCCCGGGGATCAAGGCGCGCAGTCGCTCAGCATAGTTGCGCCTGTCATCTTCGTTCAGAAATAGGACGTGATAGTTGGGGTTTCGATCTGTCTGGGTGATTTGCAGACCCGTTATCCGCGACAGACGTGCTGCGTAGGCCCCGACACTGGCCCGGTCCATCGCGATTTGTGCCTGCGTAACCGAGGGCCCGAATTCCACCGACATGCGGATCGGTTTTTCCCAGCGGCGCAGTTTGGAAACGGTGGCCTGCGGGCTGCTGAAATCACTATCATCCCGATATTCATTGAAAAGGGCGATGCGGACGAAATTTCGTGCCAACTGGGTGTCAGTAAAAGGTGTATCAGACCCACCTCCATCGCCCCGCAGCAGGCCTTGCGTCAGTAGGTCATTTTGAAGGCGTTGGTAATAAACCGTCAGATCGCGGCTAGCCTGGCTTGGTGGGACAGGTGTCGGGTCCGGTGTTGGGACAACCGGTTTGGGAGGATCGGGTGGTGGTGCAACCGCTTGTGGCGGGAACATATCCGCGCAACCCGCCAAGCCCATCGCGACGGCGAAGGCAGAGATGCGCATGATTGAGGTCCGCCGCATCATCACAGTTCAGATATCTGCTTCGCCAGGTGCAGCGCTGGGGATGCTGCGCGCTTTTGCGGCAGCCAGCGTCTGCTTCAACTCGGCTTCCATCTTGACCATCTCTGCCTCTGCCTCGGCCCGCTTGCGCTTACCTTCATCGGCGATTTCAAGGCTTTCATTGATAGTGGCGATCAGGTTGGCATTCGCCTCTTTCACCGCGTTGATGTCAAAGACGCCGCGCTCCATTTCGGTTCGGATGGCGCTGTTGGCTTGCCGCAGGTTTTCGGCATTTGCGGTCAAAAGTTCATTGGTCAGGTCGTTGGCATCGCGGACTGCTGCCGCCGCTTCGGACGATCGTTGGATCGTAACGGCTTGTGCCAGCTGCGTTTCCCACAGCGGGACCGTGTTCACGAGGGTCGAATTGATCTTCGTCACCAGTGACTTGTCGTTTTCCTGCACCAACCGGATGGAGGGCAGAGACTGCATTGTCACCTGCCGGGTCAATTTCAGGTCATGCACCCGGCGTTCCAAATCATCCCGGGCCGAACGCAGATCGCGTAATTCCTGCGCCTGCATGACGGCCTGATCTTCGGGGGCAGCCTGAACGGCGGCTTCCTTTTCGGGGATGGTTTTGGCGTCCAGGTCGGAGACTTTTGCCTCGCCCGCAGCGATATAGAGCCCCAGTTCATCGTAGAAGCTCAGGGTTTTGTCGTAAAGCACGTCGAGGCTTTCGATATCCTTGAGCAGCACATGCTCATGCTTCAGCAGATCATCGGTAATGTTGTCGATTTGGCCTTGCACCTCTTCAAACCGGGCGGCGAATTTCGCCATAGGTGCGGCACGGCCCAGCAGTTTCTCCCACCAGCTGCGTTCACGACGCACGTCCAGTTCGGAAATCGAAAAGCCACGAATGGTGGTGACGATGTTGCGCAGACTGTCACCGGCGGGGCCGACATCCTTGTTGCGCACACCGGCTAGCATGGATTGCGAGATTTCCTGCAATTCGGCCTGCGCGGCAGAGCCGAAGGACACGATGGAGTTGGTATCACTCAGGTCCAGCTCTTCCATGCGCTTGGTGATTTCTGCGTTTGTGGGGGCGTCTGCCGCCTCCAGCGTTACCAATTCGCCCTGCGGTTCGGGCAGCACCACGGCTGTCACCTTTTCCACCTCGGCCAGGGTGGCCTGGGCCTGTTCGCGGATCGTGTTGGACATAGTCTAACTCCCTTTATTGTTCAGGCTCACGCCTTCGCGCTGCAACCTGTCGCGTAGCACATTGATTTCGATATCCATGTCGCTGCGGTCATCCAGCAGCATTTTTTCGGTTTTGGAGGCAAAGTTATCTTCAAGGTCGTCCAGCAGAGCGGCGTAGCTGTCGCGCGCTTCGGCGTCTTTATTGCGGCTGTAAAGGTCGACGAATTTCACTGTCGCATCACGCGCACCCATCAGGTAGACGCCCAGAAACTTGCGCGCCCCTGTCAGGTCGCGCGGGTCTTCCTCAACAGTGCGGATCATCTTTTCAGCGATGACCCGAAAATCAGCCACGCGGCGTTCCAGTTTACGGTCATTGATTGCGCCGATCTGGGATTGCATGACGTCAAGATAGCTTTCAGCCTCATTGACGACACGGGCTACCCTGTCTTGCTGCCGCGTGTCGACGCCTTCCATGCGTTTGTCGGTCAACGGATCAACGCCGAAGGCTGCGGTATGCAGACCGAGCGCCGCAATGCCATAAAGGCCTGACCCGACTAGCCCGCTATCCCCTGTAAAGGCCGCGATCGCGGCACCTAACCCAGTGAGGGCGGATGCAAGCATCTTGCGCGGTAACGCGGGGCGGCGGGCCACTTTGCGGGCATGATAGGCTGCCTCGGCCTTTAGCCCTTCGCGCAGCAGCCAGGCTGCAAGGGTCAGGACAGCAGCACCGATCAAGGCCAGAACAAGGGTCTGCGGCCCGTCATTCAGCGACGTGAACAGCAGGATAATCGCCGGGACGAATAGCAGGTTTGACGTCGCTCCCGGCGCCTGGACTGCTGGGGCAGATGACGTCGCATCTTGTGCATCAGGGCTGTATTTGCCGCCAAAACGTTTGGCCATCAAACGCCCCCAAGCCAGCCGGATGTGATACCGATCAGCAAAACGATCAAGGCAACATAGGCGATCCGTTGGAATGTGCGTGGCATCTGATCTTCACCCGTTGTTGGCCGTGCCAGCGTGGCAGCGGAATGGACGACTGCAATGGTCGCTGTTGCCGCAACCACAATCGCAGCAACGAACAAAATCAACAAGATCAGGCGAAACATCGGTTCCTCGCATGTTATCCCAGTCCTGGCTTAGGTAGGTGCGCAATGTTGTCATTACGAGTGTTTCTGCAAGGCGGCGCGTTCTGCATTGAGCTTGCGTGAATAGCCCGATTGCAGAATTTCGACAGCAAACAACACCACAACAGAGAAGTAGAATGTTGATTTCGACATTGGCACGATCTCGCGGTCAAACACTTTCAAGGCAAGGTCTTTGGCCTCGTCATGGGGAATGCCCATTGCTTCAACCCCGTGGACTGCGGCCTGCCCCGCCTCGCCCAGCAGGACGACGCCGACGATCAGCAGGATAAAGAGCCCCAGAACCTCATACATGCGGTTCTTTTCCAAAAAGCGAGTGACGCCATCGGCCAGCAGCAGCATAGCAAGCCCCGACAGGATAATCGCAATCGCCAGAACCGGAATGACATCGGTGATCGCGATGGCGGAAAGCACTGAATCGAAGGAGAAAATCAGGTTCATAAAGACGATCAGGCCGACAACCTGCGCAGCCGATTTGCCTGATTTGCCCTCAACATCATGGTCCAGATGGTCCATCGACAACATATGGGCGATCTCTTTTACGGCTGTGTACATGATGAAGATACCGCCAAAGATGAACACAACAGTGGCGAAGTTAACGCCGCCGGTCAGCACACCGTCCCAGTCAAAGACATAGAAAGGTTCCGACAAGGCCCCAATCAAAGTGATCATGACGTAAAGCAGAATGAGGCGCAGTGCGACGGCCAGAATAATTCCCCAACGACGCACGGCCTGTTGTTGGGCGACGGGTGCCCGCTTACTCTCAATCGAGATGTAGAGCAGGTTGTCAAAGCCCAGCACCGCCTGCAAAAAACACAGCATGACCAAGTTTGTTGCGTTCTCAAGCGTTAGCAGATTTACAAAATCCACAGTGATATCCCCCAAAGTCCTGTTTTCACCTAACATGCACAACGCATCTGGCAGGGCAAGGGTTCAAAATCAGGCGTTTTTCCCCCTTCTGGGGCGATTGACGGGTTTGCGAGCCCTTGTCGGCTTGGGCTTGCCAGAAAGGCCAAGCTGATCACGGACCACACGTTGTTTGAGTTCTTCCACGTCGCCGGCTTTCAACCCACCCAATTGAAAGGGACCATAGCTGACCCGGATCAGCCGGTTGACCGTTACATCAAGCGCCTGCATGGCGCGGCGGATTTCGCGGTTCTTGCCTTCGCGCAGCGAAACGGTAAGCCACGCATTGGCCCCTTGCTGGCGATCAAAAGTGACGGTCATTGGTTGGTAATGTATGCCCTCAACTTCAATCCCGGCGCGCAGCAGGTCCAGCTTGGCCTCGCTGACCGATCCGTTGATCCGGACCCGGTAGCGGCGTAGCCAGCCGGTGCTGGGTAGTTCAAGCTGACGTTTGACCGCGCCGTCATTGGTCAAAAGCAGCAGGCCTTCGGAATTCAGATCAAGCCGGCCAACCGACATCACTCGCGGCAGGTTGTCGGGCAGGGCGGAAAAAACGGTCGGCCGGCCTTTTTCGTCGCGTTCGGTTGTCACCAGTCCGGCAGGCTTATGGTACAGCCAAATGCGCGGTGGATCCGGTTCGCCGACCGGCTTGCCATCAACGGTGATCTTGTCAGCGGCAGTCACATTCAGGGCCGGGCTGTCGATGCTGCGCCCGTTTACAGAAACACGACCCGCCTCAATCATCCGCTCTGCCTCGCGACGGCTGGCAATGCCCGCGCGTGACAATATTTTGGCGATGCGGTCGCCGGATGGTGGATCAGTCTTCATGACACTGCTCTATGGCGCAGCGGCGCGCGGCGCAATGATTTGTGTTGATGAGGGCGCGATCTGGTTGGATCGGCATCACTTCACAAGCGTGCCGCGCGCGGCATATAGCGCGACCGCTGCGGCATTGGACACATTCAAGGATCCGAAGCCACCGGCGGCATCGATACGAACAAGCGCATCGCAGGTTGCCAACGTCTTTTCCCGCAGGCCCGGCCCCTCAGCACCCATGACCAACGCAACGGCATGATCACGGCGATCAATCAGCGCCTCGTCAATCGTTTGCTCAGCAGTACCATCAAGCCCCAACACGAGATAGCCCATGCCCCTTAACGCCACCATGGTGTCCGCCAGATTGCGCACCCGCAAATAGGGCTGACGTTCCAGGGCGCCGCTGGCGGTTTTTGCCAATGCGCCGGTCTCCGGCGCCGCATGGCGTTGCACCGCAATCACCGCGCGGGCCCCAAATACTTCGGCAGAGCGCAGGATTGCACCCACATTGTGCGGGTCAGTCACGCGATCCAGAAGAACAAGCCGTGGAGGCATGGGCCCGGCACCCGTAGACAAATCCTCCACCGATCCCCAGTTGAGCGGTTTTACCTCAAGCGCTGCCCCCTGATGGACCGATTGCGGGTCAAGGGGCGCTGCAAACTTGCGTGGGTCAGAAATTTCAGGTTCCAGGCCACCTTTGGCAACAGCTTCGCCCAAACGCTCCAACGCGTTGCGGGTCACAATCAGGCGTAATTTTTCGCGCGCCGGATTTTCCAGCGCGTCCCGCACAGCATGTAAACCAAACAGCCAGACCGTTTCATGCGCGGCGACACGCTTTGCCTGCTCTTTGGCAATAACCCATTTCGGCTTTTTCATGTCGTGATCCAATGTGACGGCCCATCAGTGGCGATAGCGCACATCGGCACCGCTGTGAAGGGGATGCAGATGGACCATATTTGTTATTGACGGCCCAAGGGACGGCGGGTAATCAGCCCGTCAGTGGGCGACAGGCCGCAAGGTGTGGCAGGGGACTGTAACTCCCTCGCGGAGACGCACGCCTGGTTCGATTCCAGGGTCGCCCACCATAACGCTATTGCGTTGATTTCCCAACCTCAAGATCGACCGTGGTCATATTTCTATTGGTACCGTATTCCAAAGAAGATGTGGGCTCACCTATACATTCGCCGATGGCAGTTGCCATGGGGTGTTGTCAGCGACTCTATGCTCCTCGCTCTATTGAAAGCTCTGCCAAACCTTTTCGTTCGTCTCGTAATCGGTCCAGCGCGATAATAAGATTATCAAAATAACATAATGAAACCAAAAAGATAACCGTTGTCCGGACTTGTGTGACAAGGCTCTCAGCACCTAATAGCTCAACCAGGAGTTCTTGTCATAGCCATACGTTTCAAAATCTTTGCTGAAGGTGAGATATGTCATTTCTGCCAGTCTGGCGTCATAGAATTTCTGCTTAGCCTTGAAAGATGCGTTATCCTTTGATCCGGCAGATTTCACCAGTTGTGCCGGAGCGCCAATGGTTTCTAAGACCTTTGCGAGGTCGTTGGAGAAATTCTCAAATCGACCGACGAAATGAAATTGGCAATAGGGTTGCCACATTGTCAGATGCTGGTGAAACCAGTGACGGTCCATATCGAAAGACCGTTGCTTTGAGACAAACTCAACAAATTCGCCAAACGATACCGGTGTGTCGTCAAGGTCAATTTCATTCGATTTGCGGCCTGTCATCTTTGCTTTGATCTTGCAAGCGACAGGCACGTAATTGCGCTTATCGGGCGATTTCTGAGGGGCAAGTATCTTGTCTTTGTAGGCAGACAAAAGACGATCATAGGGGTTACGCACAAACCCAAATCGAAAATAGGAAGGATGCCGTAGTATGCGTACAAGACCAGCACCGGTCAGATGCTCCGGCCCGATCATGTTGGTTATTTCCTTGTTATGGATATGGACTTCCTTTTCGATGATGTCATTCCATCGACGTGGCCAATTATCCAATTCAAGTAGAGATTTCTTTATCTTTGTGCAGCCGACTTTTGAGTTCTCGATGTAAACAACATTCGAATTTTGCATCAGGGTCAGGCTGGACTGAAAGAATGGAGCATAATAGTTGCTGCGCCGAATACGGCCAGCAATCCACCTCCCCTTCAAGTCATCCAGTCGCATGATTTAGTGGCTCCCGATGGCACGCCAAGTCAATTCTTCTCAACAAGGGAACTTTTACCAAATTCGCTGTCTACCTTGTGGCGAACGTTCCATCTATCGTGGAAAAATTCAATGCCCTGGATCCGCGCACGCTTTGCGCGATATGCTCCGTTTTGAGCGCAATTGCAAAGGATAGTGAGGCTGGGGTCGCAGTCAAAGACCTCCTTGTCAAAAGGAAGGTTTTTCACATAAAAATCAACGACTTTCATCAGAAACTTTCGTCCGTTCATTCCAATACATGGCGTGTTCGCCTTAGGTTCCAGAACCACAACCAAAAAATGATAGTCGCGGCGAGAGCGATAACTGACAAGAAGACTTTGAGGCACCTGTCGTAACGTGTTGAGATACGTCGCCAGTCTTTGAGACGACCGAACATTCTCTCGATGCGATTGCGGAGTTTACGCCGCGGCGGACCGACGGTCGATTGTTGTGAAGCCAAACGTAAATACTCGGTGAACTGACCCGTTGGTTGCAAAGAGACAGCAGTTGCTTCTGACAAGGTGTCTAAAGCGTCTATCGAGTTGTCTAACTTTTGGGGATCAGAATGCCGAGAGAACGGACAACAGGATGAGAGGAGTCCTCAAAGAACTGGCGCGGCGAACGCCGTAATTTCGCCAGCTTGCGTCGCACCGGTGATCGATCAGGTGCGGAACGATACATGCTATTTCTTTCCTCCAGTATCGCGGGGAAGTTGCTCTGATAAGACTTAGCTGAGCCCTGCCTATCAGTGGTCTGACCACCGGACATAGATCGTTTAGGAGCATTGGGCGTCCGGGCCGCTAACCGGTCGAGCCTGACATCGGGGTTGTCGAAAATCTGCAAATGCAGATTTTCGGCAGTCTTGGTGTTGAGGTGCGGATAAAGCCAGGCGTGTAGCCCCGGATTTACCAATTGGTTTGAAAATGCAAATGTTGAGTGCGAGTCGGGACGGGCAACTTGTTCGTAAAGAACCCGGATGTGTCCGTCGTGCTTCAGAAGATCGGTCGGCGTAGGGGCACCCCGGTCGTCTGCGACAGAAAGACACGCGGACTGAAGGGCGAGGTCAATTTCATCTTGCGAAATGCTCGCCTGCCGCATGCCAAGGTCTTCAATGAAATCATAGATATCGTATAGTTGCTGGCTGACCCGAAGCGATGGCAAAATCCGTTCAAACAGATTGCCCGTTGTAATAATTGGTTTCCCAGCGAGCGCCGCCTGGATAGCGTATCGAGGTGATTGAGTGACTACCATATCTGATGCATGGATCAACAATGCCAATGACTCGTTGCTGACATCAAGCGCATTCTCTGATGAAAAGGCTTGCCCTTTCTCAAGCGATAAGCGGTCATACACCATTGCAGCTTTGTCGTTGCCCAGCAAAGGAAGCAAGGCGTTAACCAACGAGCGGAACCTTACCGGAGGCATTCCGAACAACGTTCGGGATGTGTCGTTTTCCTGTTCCGATTCTTGGATGTCTTCGGTGAGAATGAAAAGAGGCAGTATCTTTCCTGCCCGCCACTTGCTGCGTCGGAAAGTCGTAGCATTGATATCAGCGGTTTCGGGGAACTCTGCATGACACACAGCTGATAAACGAGGATTATCGATCGGTTTTGGCGAGATCAGCTCTCCGTTCTGGAACGAAAAATAGAATGCTGTGCCAGGCGTTCCAGTTGGATAAACGAAATCAAATTCATGGTCGTTGGATTGCAGTTTACCGAACGCCTCGTAGAAATTCCTATCAGGCTCAAACGCCCCTATCACACAGCGTTCAACATCGCGACGTTGGCTAGGTTTTTGAAAACGGGCCAATAAGTCTGATGGCTTAGCAACGGAAACCGGTGAGTTTGGTGGGTATAACAACCCATTCGCAACCGATGGATCATCACTGAACACCCGATATGGCTGGCCAGTTTTTAAAGTGCTGCTCATCTCGAAAACTAAGCCGCTACTTACGAGGGTATCAAAGCGTTTTTCGTTACTATGAGAACTTGACCTCCATGCCCGCTTCTCATGCGGAATGTGGAAAAGATAAAGTCCGTTCCTAAATGCTTCATCTCCAATCAGCCACGCGGTATCGCGCCAGTTGTCCGACCCAATTTTTTCACTAGCTGGCTTGCGATGAAATTTGGTTGATTGCGCTGCTCCAGGAAAGGGTTGTGGAAACGACATTAGCTTCCAAAGAAAATGCCAGTCCTCCATGCCCCATCCACGAAATTCCTCGTGCTGCCCACCAAGCAAACTGTAAAAGCTTCTGCGAACGAGAATAGTCGAGTTGACCATCTGCAACTCATCTAGGTGATCGGCAATTGGCGGACTAAAAAGGTCCTCGGGCAATGCTTTGCGCAAATCAGCGATTGCAGTGACCGGCGACAGCGGTTTGAGGTATGCAACTGGGATGATCGAGAAGTAATTCTCCGCCTGCGAGAGGCGTCCCTTGTTTATGAACCGGTGAATTGCACGATGGAACCCGATGGGGGCGATCAGGTCGATATCGGCGAACAGTAGATAGTCACCACGTGCTGCTGCGGCACCAATGTTCCGTGCACGGGCCAGCGAGTACTTCTTTGCGTCATCAGTATCGGCGACGTATACACCACCAAAGGAGGTCACGCTGTCTTTGATGGCTACCCTCGCCGTATCATCGGTCGATGAGTCAACGATGATGACCTCAGTATCTGTCCGATCGTTTTCGAAGAAAGAGGCATAAATGGTTCGATCTATGATCTGCAAATCTGCGTCAGCTCTCACGCAGATTATGACGGATAGGCGCGGTGGCGAGGTAGTCTTATTGCTTCTTGATGATGGGGGCGCTCGGCGGGCGACATCGGATGACACACCATCTTTCCAAAGCGTCTTTATGGTCTTGGCAGCTTTGATTGTCTTGGTCATGAAAGTCCACCACCACAATTTTCTACAAGACCGACGACGGCAAACCACAATCTTGTTACTACCTTTGAACACAAGACATGCTGCGTTGTCGTCAACCCCATAAATCGCCATAAGTTGACAGTCAACACGGTCCATCAACTTGCGAATGAGTGGACGCTGTCAACCAAGAGATGTAGATTTTCAGATGAGCAGTTCATTGGAATGATCAAAGAGTATGAAGCTGGAGTTGACCTGCGCCCCAAGTCTCCTCCAGCTTTGCTCGGAGTCCCCGGGTTGAAATCTTTGGCCTTAGGTTCCAGAACCATAACCAAAAATGATGGTCGCGGCGAGAGCGATAGCTGACAAGAAGACTTTGAGGCAACTGTCGTAACGTGTTGAGATACGTCGCCAGTCTTTGAGACGACCGAACATTCTCTCGATGCGATTGCGGCGTTTATATCGGCGCTTAGGGAAGAGGTGCTTTCCCCCAGTAGAGCGCATCAACGTGGCGTATTTTAACAGGCCAAGGTCAATAAGGCTTTGGTGAATTGGAACAAGCCTATAGCCAGCGAGTGTCTTTGCCCTGCGACCGTTGTCTCTGGATAGTAGGTCGAAATGGGGGACCTCTTCATCGACCACATCTATTGGTGCACTTACTGCGATTTCATTTAGCCTTGCACCAGTGAACAGCAGTATTAGAGGAATCCAAAAGTGAGCGGCTGTGCTGCAATGGTGGGGATAGTTGTCTGGACCAAAAATAATCTTTAACGGGCTGTTTGAAAAGGGGCGTCGGTCCTCAGTCTCGGTTTCCTTAACCTTCGTAATGAACCCTACGAACGGATTGGTCCAATCGCGCCGTCAAAGGCTGCGGTCATGTTGTAGGCGTAGTCCAAGATCAGCTTGATCCATATGAGTCCGTCGTTAAGACACAAGGCTCGGGCGCTCTTCTTCGAACACCTCCCAGATGGTCTTGTCCCGCAGCTCCGGGTGCTTGTTCGCCTTCGCATAGCCGCCATTAGTTTCTACAATCTCAGATTTCCGTTTGGTTAGCTGTAATCTACCTTTACGAGAGCGATCGAATGATATTAACGTCCACTCAAATTTGGTTGATGGCTTGTCACAGATGACTAGACTCCTTTGCGCTCCGCTGTGTTGGTTCACTTTTTGCTTCCAAGTTTCCGCGCAGCAAGTTGAAGCGTTTCCCGCTTCGGTGGAGTCTTGCCTGGAACAATCAGAGACAATAAGCACACAAATCACTGCATGTATGAATGCACTTGCAGCGGAGGAGCTAGACGGTAGTCAGCGCCTTTTGTTGGTTCAAATGATTGTTGTGTTTCGAGGTGGAGCGGGAGACTTCGAAGCCGCTCTTACTGCCATTGATTCGGCCGGAAAGAGCGAAGCAAATCTGCTTTTGGCCATGGGCAATACGCAAGTTCAAGCAGAGCGTTACGATTTAGCGATGACTTTTTTTCAAGTTGCAGACGCGCACTTTTATAATGTTCCAGAAGTCCTGCCAATTGTCTCAAGATTTGTTGACGATATTGAGGTCATATTTGAAGATGACCCATCGGGGTTGATTGATCTGATAAACATAGGCCTTTCGTACCATCCAACAGATACCGACCTTTTTGGTTTGAGAGCCGAAATATACACACAACTGAACCAAATTGAACGCGCCGAGCGGGATTGGATAGAGGCGGAGTACTTTGCGGCGTACCCTCAGCTCGTTCTATTTCGAGCCGCGCGTTCCTATTGGGAGAGTGGCTACGAAAGACGAGCTCTTACCCAACTTGAGATACTTTCCTATGACCTGCAACCCGACGGACCTTACGAACAGTTACTTAAAGATGGTTCGTCGGCTTTGTCGGCAAATGCCGAGTCGATAAGTCAAACGCTACTGGATGATTTGCCTACCTTCAGGATTCGAGTTGCACGTTTGAAGCTGGAGGTACTTGAGGCCAGCAATCAACTGGATGATGCTCTGCTAGCCGCCAATGATTTGCTTGCTCTAGTCCCCAACGATATTCCTGCGACCTTGGGTAAAGCGCATATCCTTTCAAAACTTGAACGGAATGATGAGGCGCAAAACGCCTTTGACGCAGCTGTTACGCAAGCGCGTTTGGAGGATGACGGACCAATTGGCTTACTTAGCAGGGTAACCCTACTGGGTCGTGGTCTTTTTTTTGCGAAGCAAAACATGAATGATTTGGCAATTCAGGATTTTGATCTTGCGTTTTCTGCAATGGAACCGACTGAGATTACTGAATTGCAAAACTACCTAAAGCACTTGGGCTATTTCGATGGAGAAATTGACGGAATCTATGGTGAACTAACACGGCGTGCGATCGCTCTGTGTATCCACAGTGATTCCTGTGAACTGGAATAACTCACTGAATTAAAAAAACATCCCGAACGGATGGCGTAAGAGTGAACCATTGGCTGCTGCGTGCAGTTAAAGGTCTTGCGCGCGTTCGTCGGCTAGAGAAGGTACCTTTTAGATGACACGCATTCTTTTTGGCGATAGCGCATTTTCCGACATTATCAGTCGTGGCTTGCGGGACGCCGAGAGCTTGAAAGACAGAGCTGAAGTCGCAAACGTTCCGGAACTTGGTGAAGGCGTTGGCAGGATTATCGTCGACCTTGACCGAAGTAGAGAGCAAAGGCAGGTCGTCCCCTCTTTGATACCATGCGCCAACAACTGCTGAACGGCAACGCCGAGGGCGTCATCATCCACCGCATAGACCGATCCTCTCGCAACTTCACCGACTGGGCGCATATGTCTTCCAGAACAGCCCTCAATGCGTCAGAGTTGCCATGGATGTCCGATATAACTGCAATTCGACTTCCCTTCAGTTTAGACAATTTATCACTCCCTCGCGCTTTGGTGCTTCAATTTGGAACACCACAACATATTATGACTAGAAGAATGCACATTCATGGAAGAGCATATCATTGAGCCTAAAATGTGCCTGAGTCACTGCTCGATGAGGTCAAAAATCTGTAAGTCATTGAAAATTAATGGAGGCGAGTACCGGAATCGAACCGGTGTACACGGATTTGCAATCCGGAAAATTTCGCTGATTTAAAAGGGAAAAATTGTAAACGGACTTGTTTCGTTCAGGGGCACTTTTCAATAGGTTACGAGGCCCAAGTAAACGGTTTTTCACAGTCTCCAGTTCTGGTGAAAAGGCAAAGAAAAACCGCTGAGGGGGCGGCCACCCACCTCAACGGCATAGAAGAATTTTTCCGACCTCATACATACGGCATTTCTGGTCTGACCTCAACCCAATTGGCGGTGAGACCATGAGCTGGCGCATCGCAAACGAATGCGCCGAGCGTCGCTTTGGCAGCGCCGCGCGCAAGCAGATCATTATGTTCCTGGCGGATAAGGCGAGCGATGACGGCTCGGGCATCTGGTGCTCCAAAGGGACCATCCAGCGCCACACAGAGCTCAGCGAGAGCACGGTGAAGCGCACCATCATCGACTTTCTGCGCGAAGGCATTCTGATCGAAACAGGACGGCGGCACTGCAAGAACGGCTACACCGTAATTTACCGCATCGTTCTGGAACGCGTGGCCGCGCTTGAACCCACTGCTGAGCCCGACATTCAGACGGGGGTCACTGTGAACCCCGTCCAGCCCGAACCCGGTACGGGGTGCACGGTGAACGGGGTACGGGGTTCACTGTGGACCCCAAACCATCCTAAAACCATCCATAAACCACCTACGCGCAAGCGCGAGGCGGCGGAGGAGGAGGTTGAAGATCTTGAATCTGAGAAGATCTTGGCGGCCTATCCCGAAGACAGGATCCGAGACCGGCGGACTACTCTGCGCCTGATTGCAGCGGCTGTGAAAGCCGGTGTGGAGCCCGATGACCTGAAGCAAGCGATCAAAGCCTATGCCAAGGAAAGCGAAGGCTACACGCGCACCAAGGTCTGTTTCTCGGACAACTGGTTCAAGATGCGGCGTTGGGAGAAGGGGCTTGCCCAGGTACAGTTGGACCGAGAGAAAGCGCGAGAGGCCGAAGCCAAAGGCCGTGCGAGCCTCGCCGAGTGGATCCACGAGCGTCATCCCCTGTGCCGCCACATCACCAACCGGCAGATCGAGGATTTGATTGCATCAAAGCTGGTGACGCCCGAACAGGTTCGTGCTGCGGGGCTGCAGGCGTGAAAAGGATCGGCGTGAACAGTGCGTTTTGTGCGCTTGAACTCAGGGCAAAGCCGTTGAGAATTTGCGTCCTCTGGTCAGCTGTTGATCTCGGTCTCGAAGGTCTCGATCGTAGCGATGATTTCATCGAAGGTTGGTGCGTCACCAATGATCATTTCCCGCATCCCAGCATAGTCTTTTCGAAGAGCGACAGTGAGATCGGCGTTTGGGGTCAAGCGCAAAGAACCGGGCTTGGCCTCGTCGTAGTTTGCCCAGGCGGATTTGAAGAATACCGATTTGTGATGAGCGACTTGGGTCAGCAAATCAAGCTTTTCGAGGGCACGTTTTTTGGCTTCATGCCCAATCAGCTGCGCCATATCGTAGTAATGGCGGGACATGCGATCTGCGAGGGGTTTGGTTGCATCTTGATGAAAAAGCATATGCAAAATAGTGGCTTTCTCCCAGAATGTGCGCTCGACCCCCAACACTTTCACGCCGACCAGACCGTCTTTCAGAAGATCGGGAAAAGCCTGATGCAGGTAAGGCGCAATGTCGATCTGCTCTGCAGGCAGCTGGACGCCACGGGCACCGAACTCAAAGCGTACAACCGGTTTGACATAGCCCGCATCGCTTTCTGCCAACGTAGGGTAGGCAAAGAGAATGGTCTGCGGGTCGGTTGGATCGACCGATAGGATGAAGCTTTGTTCCAGACGGGAGTCAAACGCTGTTTGAATCTCGGCCAGCAGTTGGCCTCCGACGGCTTCTTTCGCCGCTTCCTCCAGTTCCTGAAGCAACTTTTTCTGCTTCTTGCCTGATAGGTCCGGGTCTTCTGGGTCACGGTCGCCTACAAACCCGAGTTGTTCGCGGTCTAACGAGAGGTCCACATCCTCGGAGAAGCGGTGGATCACGTCATAGGCTTTGGACAGGGATGTTCCGCCCTTGAAGATCATTTGCTCGCCAAAAGATGGTAGTGCAAAGAGTTGCTTTAGGGACCAGCAAACCCAGAAATCTTTTTCGATGATTGCCTTCGACATTCCAAACTGCGCTGCAGTTTCTTGAAAGGCTTCATCTCTGAGTTCAGGTGCGTCGTTGGCGAAAATTTCCATGCTTAAGCGTGTGCAACAATCTGTTGCACGACGGGGTGCATCCATGCAGGTACGTGCCTGCTTTGCTTTGCCAAGAGCTTCCGATCATTGTCGTTCAGTGCGCGTGCAAGGCGGTCGACGATTTGACTGTCCACACGGTCCTTGCCGACATAACGCAACGCCTGGAAGACAACCCCAGTCTTATGTCCTGCGCCGACCAATGTTTTGGGAGATGCTTTGCGGAATTGTATGACTTGCCGTCCAACCTTCTTGGTGCGGGTTGGGCCGTCGGTCATATAGGTCGGCTTGGATGGTACCTGAGTGGAAAGGCCCAACTGATTGGCAGCCATCGAAGGAGAAGGTTGTAAGATTTGACCATCCTTTCGAGCAACAGCTTTTGCGATGTCATCGGCGGAAGGCGACAGAAACCCGAAGCGCGGGCTCTTCTTCGGGTAGTCATACAGCCCCCGCGCCAGTCGCCGGATCACACCCTGATCAGCAAGGCGTGACAGGGCCTGATCTACGCTTGCGCGGGATCCGATGTCGAGAAAATCGGTCGGCGCAAAGATTGCGCCGCGACCTTTCCCGATGATGCGTTGCTTGATGTTTGACGTAATCATGTTCGAACTCCTTGTCAGAAAATATGGTATGTTTTTCTGAAAGTCAACGGACCATGGAACAACCCCTCGGTAGGTGCAACTGGCATAGGGCAAAAAGGAGAACGGGTGCGAAATTTACGCTACAGCGCAAAAATAGGAAAATTACGCTGCAGCGTAAGTTGTCGTGGGCTAGACTGCTACGTTTATGATCTTTAGATCATTTGGAGGATCTATGATCTAGGCATCATAGGCGGCGCTGGAGGCAGGCTTGAAGAACTTCGTTCGAATTCCCCGAGATCTTGGACATGCGATCCGTCAGGCTCGTCGAGAGAAAAACTTGACGCAGGCCGATCTCGCCACGCGCAGCGGTGTTTGGCAGGAAACGATATCGAAAGTTGAGGCTGGGCGGGGCGGTACAAAGCTCGACACGATCCTGGCCCTGTTGGCAGCCCTCGACTTAGAGCTTTTGGTCAGAACACGCAGCAAGGGCACTGCATCTGATTTTGACAACATATTCGACTGAAGCCCCGCAGTGACGGAGTGACCGCCATTAAGCCGCAGCGGTTTTTCTTGGTCCTCAGCTCTTGTGACGCAGCATGACGACTCCGTTCAGTTTGTGAGTGCCGAACTCAGATCCTCAGCGCCGTGTTTCTGATTGCTGAACATAAGCGGGCAGCCGTGCCGGACGCGGTGCAGGCCTCGCTTCAACAAGAAAATTCCCCTGCGCCAGCGCATTCCTCGCGAGGCAAGTTTCTCGCTGACAGCCCCTTGGTGCCAGCTTTGGTCATGTTTATCGAAACACTCAAAGTGAGGATCAAAAAATGGCTACTCAAACTCTGAAACTGAACGTCAAATCCGGCGAAAAAGACGGCAAGAACTTCTGGGACTGCTGCGGCGTCCTCTTCGTCAACACCGACGACAGCGGCAACATCACGTCGATCAACGTCAAGCACAGCATGTTTCCCGACGTTGAAATGGTCGCCTTCCCACGCCGCGATGAAGAACCGGTCACCGAGTGACCTTAGCGCCAGGGCGGGTTTCCCGCTCGGGCAATCTTGTCATGATGCGCGGTTCACGACCGCTATTCGTCATGAGACCGCGCTATGCCGATTGCTTCATTGAGGTGTTTTTCCATAGCGGCGGCCATTTTCGTTGATGTCTCGCGGATCCAATCATGGACCTCTGGCCAGCTGTCAGGGTTAAAACCATCGCAGGGCAGTGATGCTTCAATCCGGCTTACCTTGTTCTGTGGAAGCCTGCGCCAATCAAGCGAAGCTCCAAAGTCCGCTTCAATTTCTTCTCGATGCGAGTGAATGTGATCGAAAATCGCCTTGTTTTCTGCAGCAGCAGGCCTTTCGATACTTAGTTTCACAAAGGCAGCTTTCTGGGTCAGCACGATATCGTAGTGTGTGCCAGCAACAACTGGAGATATGTTCCAGTTGTCCTTGGTTACCGTTATCGTGGGGAACACTGGGCAAGGTGTTTGCGCGAATGCTTCCTTGAGGCTGGTCCAGAATTCGCGCCTAACCTGATGGCTACGCCTTTGGGCAGTTTTTTCCGAGTTTTCCTGAATGTCTTTCGCCGCCATTCCGATCATGAAGTCAGCGGCCTCAGGCGTGGGTATAATCTGCTGAATGTCGACCATCAGCTCTTCGCCAAACGAGTACGGGGTCACCTTGAAACACTGTGCGCGAATTCCGCGGCTGAGGAGCCACAGGACCGTTGCCGTGACCTCACGTCGGAAATTCGCGGCGATAAAGATCATCCTCTGGTCATTGCCGGGGTTGAGAACGGTCTCTTCCAACTCCTCTACCTCCATGAACTCGCAGATCCGCACAGCCGCATTGCCGCCGCCCGCATAGCGGTCGAGGTATTGTTGGTAGATATCGACGATCTGCGTCTTGGTCAGGCCCGAGACGTAGGCGGTGTACTTCAGCGCCTGCCACGTCACATCTCTCCCGCTGTCATCAAGCTTGTTCTCGATCACAACGAGGTTGCCGTCCTTGTCGAGCGCCAAGAGATCCAGGCGTTCACGGGTTTCATCAAACCCGTCGAACTCCTTTTGTATGATCAGCAATTCCTCTCCGAGGGCGTCAGGCTGGTTGGCCAGCCACTCTTGCAAATGGTCGCGCTCACGTAGGTTCAACTCAGAAAAGCGCTTCTGGGACAGGCGGGACAATCGGTTTTGGTTCAAATCAACGCGGAACAAAGAAATCTTCTCCTACTTCACTTGCATCAAAATATGCGATTCCGTTCAAGTTCTCTGCCATCAAGTAGGATTGCAGCTCTGTGGTGTCTTCTTGAAGGCGTAACCAGTCAGGGTCCGCATCGTGCATCTTTGTTTCCATGTCTGGATCGAGCAATTTCAAGCCATTGGCTAACCCGCACCCGGGTCCATACTGGAAGAGCTCGTGCAGCGGCCGCATCCCAGGATGCAGAACGCTCAGTGCGCGTGACTTCTTTCGCTCGACAATACTGGCTGACGCCACGGAACAGCCCCAAAAACTTGGCGGGTTGAACCCGGACGAAACTTGGCGGAACAACTGTCGGTTTTTAACATGATCGTGGTTGTAGAAAACGTAGATGGGATTGTTTGGTCCCGCGCGCTTGATCAGAGTTTTCGTCTGACCCTTCGTCAGTACATGTCCATCGTACCGCCCCGGCATCAACTGGTTGGTTCTTCCGGGCCTTCGATCATGTCGCCGATACAGCTTTTTGGCCTGAACCCGGAAACCAATGCGGCACCGCCCCTGCTTAAAAAACCAAACCCAGTCTGCACCGGTATCTTTCTCGCGTTCTCGGGTAAATAGCTTAACTCGGAACCCAGCCTTCGGGAGGTCACGTGCCATCTGCAGCAGCAGACATTCAGTGATTGTTTCTTCCTGAAGATTTAACCCTTCTCTGTAGGCGTTGTTCTGTTCCCGCCAAACGACACCCGACAATTCGCGCAGATATTTTTGCATTCCCATGCTGTGCACGTTGGGTTTGCCAGGCCAAAACCTCATAGTGCCGCCTCTACCTGATTACAGGTTGAGGCGGCACGGGCGGTGCATCCCGATGACGAGTTGGTCGCCCAGTGCCCGCTTTCCCTGGCGCATGCTTTTTTCGGCCATTCGGCGCTGAAAGCGCCCGATTTATACATCATCGAGCTCTCCAAGGTCGATATCTTTCCCCGCTTTGATCAGATCGTAAATAAGGTTCGTAAGGATGCCGAGGCCTTGCTTATCTTCTTTGAGAAGATGTGTGGCCAAAGCGTTGTTCGAACTCATTGCGCGCACCACCGCGCCTTGAACCGCGCCGGGAAGGCTTCCTTTCAACGCTTGGTCTTTAGAGTTTTCCTCAACTTGCGCTCTTACGATGCTGTTTTCACGGGTAATCGAAACGATTTGGTTTACGAAGCTTGCTTGGTCTTTGATCGGAGCGGCTTCGCCAAAGATACCGTTCAATCGTTCGATCAGCTCCTGCAGGTAAACAGGAAGCTTACCGGGCGCATTTGAGCCGCCTGGTCCTGCAGGCTTCAAGTTTGGATCAGGGTCATCGCCGTTGTTGCCCTGGTCATCATTCTTTTTGATGTCGTATCCCGTCAGCGAAATGCCTCTGAGGTCGACATGCTCGGGAGGGACACCATTGAGGCGGTTTGCCAGAAGTTTTGTGAAAGCGGCAAAATTCTCCATGCTGGGATCTCCCAGATCCAGCAACTGCGCAATGTAGGTGTAAGTTCTGGAGAACCTGGACAGACCGGATTTGAACTCGAGCATCCGCCCGATACTTTCCTCTACCTGCATCCTTTCATGCTCGGCCTTTTTCGCAGTGGCATCGTCTCCCCCTTCGGTTGCCTTCAGGAATTCAACTTCACATCGAGCGGCTTCTTCGCGGAGCGCTTTGAGGCGAGCGTTAAACAGGTCGGTCGGTCGTTGGGTGGCAGCAAACATCGCCTTGTGGTGATCTTCTTCGCCGGTGTCGAAGGTCTTGGCGGTTTCGAAGCGCGCGACCTTGAACGCTTCAATGTCTTCGTCCGAGTAGATGCCCTGTTCGTCAAGGGTATCCTTCATGTCGTAGATGACATTTGGGTCTTGAACCTCGGTGATTTGCGCGCCGGAATCGTATTTTTTGAAGGCCGCTCGGATCGCTTCCGGGTCGTTTACGAAATCGACGACGAAGGTCTCTTCCTTGCCTGGGAAAGTGCGATTGAGTCGAGATAGCGTTTGAACGATTTCGACTTCATTCGCGATCTTCTTGTCGACATACATAGCGACGAGCTTCGGCTGGTCGAAGCCTGTCTGGAACTTGTTGGCGACCAACATCACTCGGAATTCTGGCCTATCAAATGCGATCCGAAGATCCTTGATCTCAACGCCCGTGTTCATGTTGCTTTCAGTAAATTCCGCATCGTCGTCACATACGAACAGATCGCCTGAAATCTGCGCGTCATCGGAATGCATGACGTCCTTGCCACTGAGCTTTCCCGAAAAGGCGACCAGTGCGCGAACGTCCTTGTACTGCGGGTTCGCAATGACAAAAGCATCGAAGGCCTTCTTGTAGCGAATAGCCGCCGCACGCGAGCTCGTCACAACCATTGCCTTCGCTTTTCCGTCAAGGAGAGGCGAAACGTTGTGCCGAAAGTGCTCCATGATGAACTGCACCTTCTGGGTGACGTTCGTGGGGTGCAGGCTCATCCATTTGGCAAGCGCCCGCTTGGCCGCCTTGCCGTCGACGCGCTTTTTGTCTTCTAGCTCTTTTCCCAGGTTGAAGGCCGTCTTGTACGAAACGTAGCCCTTGAGCACGTCGAGGATGAAACCCTCGTCGATGGCCTGGCGCATCTCGTATTTATGGAACGCACGCGGCAGGTTGTCTGGGCCTGCCGGACGGGACGTGTCTTGCGGCCTTCCAAACAACATCAAGGTCGAATGCTTTGGCGTCGCAGTGAACGCGAAATGGGACAGGTTTTTTGGTCGGGCACGGCTCTTTTGGATCTCGGTCAAAAGCTCTTCGACCGTCATGTTCGCGGTGTCTTTCGCCGACGAAAGCGCGAGGGTTGCCTGCAGCTTCGAAGCCGTGCTGCCGGTCTGCGATGTATGCGCTTCGTCGATGATCACGGCAAAGCTTCGGTCCTTCAAGGAGGTTTCTGTCAGGATCGCTTCCATGGCGTGCGGGAAGGTCTGAAGCGTCACCACGATAATCGGGACGCCTTTCAGCATCGCTTCTGTCAATTGAGCCGTCTTCGTCTTGGAGCTTGTTTCGCGGTCAATGGCAGCGATCATGCCCTTGCGATGGTCGATCTGCTGGACGGCGTCTTGCAGCTGGCCATCCAGCACAGTCCGGTCCGTCACGATGATCACTGTGTCGAAGACTGCCTTGCCGTCATCATGGCGCAGTTTGGTTAGGTCGTGCGCTGTCCAGGCAATCGTTGATGTCTTGCCTGAGCCAGCGCTGTGTTCGCAAAGGTAGGCATGCCCAGGGCCCTTCTCCTTGGCATCTGCGATCATCTTGTTGACCGCGTCGTGCTGGTGGAAGCGCGGGAAGATCAGCGTTTCCTTGACCAACCAATTGCCCTTCAGGTCCACCACATCCTTCTTCTCGACATAGACGAAACTGTGGAAGATCCGCAGGAAGGCATCTGGCTGGCAAATTTCCTCCCAGAAATAGGCAACGGGGTATTCGCCGTCGTCTCGGGGCGGGTTGCCGCCTTTGCCGTCATGGCCACGGTTGAAGGGAAGGAAGTAGGTGTTGTCGCCAGCCAGTTTCGTGGCCATCCAAATCTCGCTGTCAGACATCGCGAAATGCACGATGGCCCCGCGCTTGAACGTCAGCAGCGGGTGTTTGCGTCCGGTGGCGGGGTCTTCGGGCAAGCGGTCGCGCTTGTATTGTTCGCGCGCGCTTTCGGCGGATTGGGTGAAGTCGGTCTTGAGCTCGACCGTCGCAACAGGCAGCCCATTGATGAAGAGGCCCAGATCGATCGCCAGCTCGCGGCCGGGATGGTACTTCAGCTGGGGCACCACGCGCAGCCGGTTTGCGGCATAGCGTGCGATGATCGTTTCGTTGCGCTGATCTTCGGGCGCGGCCTCGGACATGTCGATCTGACCGCAGCCCGCGATAGAAAAGCCAGGGCGCAGAACCTGAATGGTGCCGTGCTTGGCCAAGGCGGCATCGAGGCGGGAGAGCAGCGTTTCGCGGGCGCGTTCGCCGTTCAGCGCGACGAGCTTGTCCCATTTCGGCCCTTGGGTCTCTTTGATCCAGGCCTCCAGATCCTCGGTGTAGACGGCGGTGTCCTGGTCAAAGCCTTTGGTGTCGCCGAGCAGCCAGCCCTGTTCTGTCAGCTTTTTGACGATATAGGCCTCAAGGTGTTTCTCGTGGTGCAAATCGCTCATGCTGCGGCCCTCACATCAATCTTACCGGTCACCGCCGCCGTTATGAGCGCCGCGCGTTTTTCTTTCAAAAGCGCGATGGAGCGCTCTGTTTTTTCCAACAGGCCATCAATGCGAGTTGTCTCGCGCTCAATGTGGTCTGCAATTTTTGTCTGCTCTGCCACCGGGATACGAGGCAGGCGAACTTTTCTAAAATGGCTGAAATTCATATCTTGTCCGTCACGAATAAAACTTGTGGTCAGGCGCAGCGCCTGAATGTAGAGGCTTGATTTCAAAAGGTAACCGAAAAAACGGCCTTCGACTTCTGGGCCGCATTTCAGCACAGAATAGGAAGACCGAACACTCCCAACCGCGCGGGCGCGTTCAAGGCCGCCATCCATGCTACGCATGCTGATGACAAAATCACCAACTTCAGCGTGCTTTCGTTTGTCGAGGTTTGCCACAGCCATAGTGACCTGTCGCTGTTCTAGTGCTTCGTATTCGGCCAATGGAATAACGCCGTACTTCTGAGTGGCCGACATCAGTTGATCGCCTTCATGGGCGCGCTCTTTGCTTTCCTTGAACAGCACAGTCGGCGGAACGGTATCCCAGTGGGCGGGGATGTCACCAAGCCAGTCGAGACCTGACGGTTTCATTTCGGCGTTGCGGTCGATGCCCTTGGTAACGGCGTGGTCGATGACGGCCGCTCGCTTTTCCTTAAGCAGCGCGATGAAGCGCGTCTTTTTCTCGATCAACCCATCAATCCGCCCGGTTTCTTTGTCGAGGTACTGAGCGATGGCTCTTTGGTGTTCGGGTGAAGGTAGCGGAATCAGCGTGTTGCGCATGATTTCCATATTGATGCTGTCCACTGTCGCACCGAGCTGACCCCACTCGAGCAAAAGGTCCTTCTGTTGGCCCGAAACCCAGTACATGAAGAAGTCTGAATCTAGCGTCTCATCAAGGACTAGTGCTTTTAAGTCCTGGTTAAGGGCAACTGGGACTTCGTTGATGGCCACTGGAATCGAGTGTTTTAGGATACCTGAACGGACGACCATCAAAATCGAACCGGGCTCGACGAGATTTGTGGCCGAATTTTCGACTGCAACCGTTGTAATATAGTCCTCGGTTTTTTTGAGGCGTGCGACTTTCATATCTTTGGATGATACCCAAGGAATGTCGCCGCCTTCCCAGAAGTCCGGGTTCTGTGTAGACGGCGTCCCGCCACCATATAGCCGGACTAGGTGGTGTTTGATGCGTTTCCTTGGCCAGTTGTCATTGCACCTCTTTATGCGTTCTTCAGCAAAGTTCATTCCGTCACCTCTGCCAAGACTTCGGCTATCGACGCCTCGATGGCCTTCAGCTCTGCATCGATTTGGTTCAGATCGCGCGGCGGTACGTATTCATAGAAATAGCGGTTGAAGTTGATCTCATAGCCGACGATGCCGATGTCTCCGTCGGTCTCGTCGACGTAGGTTTCGTCGATATAGGCGTCATGGGCGTGGGGCGTCACCTCGGTTTCGAGGTAGTCGTGGATATCGGTGCCCATGGGCACGTTTTCATAATCCGTCAGATCATCGTCGGGGATCAGGTTGCCCTTCTTGTCCTTCACCGGGTCCAGATCTTCGTCCCGCACGCCAAAAGCCTTTTGAAACGCCTTGATCAGCGCCGCGTCGGCTTTGCCGAGGCTCGTGTCCTTCTTAGCGGCGGCCTTGGCAAAGCTGTCGATCCAGTGCCAGTCATGGTCAGTGCCTTCGTGCTCTGCCAACAGGTCACGCCAGCCTTGGCGCTGATCATCAGAGCGCTTTGCCCAAGCCGTGTTTTCGGCCAGCGCCTCAAACCCGGCGTCCGACACAACGATCTTGTGGCGCAGTGGGCGCAGCACCCTGATGCGGCGATAGCCGAAGTCCTGCGCGTCGAGGATGAGGCTCTTCTTCGTCGGCTCGAAATCGGCATAGAGCTGCACGATATCGCGGATTTGATCATCGCCGATCTTGCGCCGCTTGTTGCCCTCGCTCTTGCGGAGCGGCTCATACATCCCGGTCGCGTCGATCAGTTGAACCTTGCCGCGCCGGTCAGCAGGCTTGCGGTTGGACAGAACCCAGATGTAGGTGCCAATGCCCGTGCGGAAGAAGATCTCGGTCGGCAAGGCGATGATGGCTTCGACCACATCTTGCTCAAGCAGGTGACGACGGATTTCAGATTCACCCTGACCGGCGTTGCCGTTGAAGAGGGGAGAGCCCGACAGCACAATCGCCGCGCGCCCGCCGCCTTTTTCAGGGTCTTCAAGCTTGCTGAGTAGGTGCAGCAGGAACAGCATCGAGCCATCGCTGACACGGGGCAGTTTGGGGCCAAAGCGTCCCTCGAATTTCTGGTCGCGATGTTCACGCACGACGTCGGCTTGGTCCAACTCCCACTTTTTGCCAAACGGCGGGTTGGAGACGCAGTAGTGGAATTTGTCGTGCCGGAATTTGTCGGCCGATAGCGTACTGCCCAGTTTGATGTTTTGTGACAGATCGCGGCCGGGATCGGACTTGAGCGTCTTCAGAAGCATGCTCGCCAGACAGACGGCGTGGGTTTCAGACTCCAGCTCCTGGCCGTACGGCACAAGGGTCGGGGCGGTACCATAGCGATCCTGCAGTGACTGAACGTGCTCCATCCCGTCTGAGACAAAGCCGCCGGTGCCGATCGTCGGGTCATAGAGCGTGCGGATGATGCCGGGGTTGTCGATGAACATCTGGTCATCCGGTTCGAGCAAGAGCTCGATGCCCAAGTGGACCACGTCGCGGGGCGTCATGAAATCCTCGGCCGCTTCGTTCACCTCGGCCCCGAACCGGCGGATCAGGTGTTCATAGACGTTGGACATGGTCCGCTCGGGAACCGCGTCGGGATGCAGGTCGATGGCCGCGAAGTTTTGGCAGATCTTGTAGAGAACGCCCTTCTTATCCATCTGGCTGATCGTGTTGATGAAATCGAACTGCTCGAAGATCACGCGGGCATTGCCAGAGAACTTGGCGATGTAGTCCTCAAGGTTCTGCCGGGTGCGGCCAGACCCCAGTGTTTCCAGGCTGTAGCTTGACGTGTTGTAAAAGGGGTAGCCGGTTGCCTGACGCAGGATGACATCGACGTCGAGCCCGTTTTCGACGGCCATTTTGTGCATTTTGGCGGCTTCTTCCCGAGTGGGCTCGAGGACGCATTCCAAACGGCGGAGAAGCGTGAACGGCAGAATGATTTTGCCGAAATCGACGTGCTTGAAGTTACCCCAAAGGTCATCCGCGTTCTTCCAAATGAAGTCCGCGAGCGACGTATGGGTGTTGTTGGCTTTTGCTGTGGTTGTTGTCTGTGTGTTCAAGGCTCAGGTCTCGTTCTGATTGGGTGCTGCACGCTTGGCGTGAAAATGAATTGAATTCGTCTGGGTTGAAAGCGGGAGGTCAGGGCTTCTCTAGGTTCAGCTCTCTGCTCGGCCAGGAGCTTGTTCGCTCGGCTTCGATCTCGGCCATGATTGCTTCGATTTGAGCATGCCGCTCTTGCCTCCGTTTGAATGTGAGTTCTGCGCGTTCGGCTTCTTCTTCGGAGGGGATTGGAACCCGGAAGGCCTTCAGGTCTTTGATAGCGATGGATTGTATCGCTGAACCGCCAGCAAGTGTGCGCAGCGCTTCAACAACCGTTGGATTTGCCAGGTACTCGTAGAGAACCACACCGGAAACTCCCCCGTTTTTTGGGCGCAGGATCATGAAGGATTGACCTGCCGTCCAAAATCCATCTTCGTCACTTGTCGGCGCATCGGCGGGGACGAGGCCTGCCGTGCCTATCGTACCTTTCACGGACAAGATGACATCGCGAGGAAGCAACCGTTGGTTTCGAGCCTTGCGCATTTGCGCACGTTCTAGCGTCGATATTTTGTGCGGTTGTGTCAGGAGGCCGTGCTGGCTCACATCGGCGGGCGATGCTTCAAAGATAGTGAATTCTCCATCTTCTGCTTTGCCCAAACTTAAAGGGCGGATCAGTTCGACGGCATCCTGCAACTCAATCGTGCGCGAGCGCTCCAGAAAGCTTTCCAGCGCGACTGCAGCTGGAGGAAGCAGATACCGGTTGATGCTCAGGATGAAGTCTTTCGCTTTGATCTCCTCGAGCGAGACGTCCTTGGCGAAGGTTTCATCGGTTGCGGTGGTTTCATCCAAGTAGCGGGCCCAGTTCGTGCCGGGAAGTATCTCAGGGCGTCCCCTAACTGTTCTTCCAGAGAAGATTGGATGAGAAAGATCGAGCATTCTGACCTTGGAGCCATTCATGTTGGAAGGGGTGAGAACCAAAACATCGGTGTCGATCATAGTGTTTGGGAAAATCATGCCGCCAGGAACCGCAAGGACGCCTTTCAAGCGACCGGATGCAACGAGCGCTTCGCGCGCTAGGGGCTCAACGCCAACGCCTCGATGCATTAGCCCATCTGGCACACAAAGGATGGTTTGGCCGGTCGACTGTGCTAGCGCATCGGCTAAAGCGAGCACATCTTCGGTTAGGCGCTTTTTTCCCTCTTCCGCGTCCAATATCGCAAGTGTGCGTCGCGGAATCTGGTTGGTATTCATGGGCTTGGATCCGAAAGGGGGAAAGCCCACTTCTGCCTCAAAAATGGTGTTATCTGTACGTGCGAGTGGATCGGCGAGTTGAACTTGCAATTTGCACTCCAAGAGAACGGCAAGGCTTTGTGCAAAGTCACAAATGTCCTTATTTTGCGATACGAAGAGCACTGCCTTGCCGCGCATTGCCAGTAATAGTGCTGTGTGGAGGGAGGCCTCGAACGAGCAGCGTACGGAACTGGCGCTATCGACAAATTCTGCAAAGCGCTTTGCTGGGGTTTTGGGCAGCCATGGCTCGTAGCGCCCATGATTAGATGCCATTAATTCGTCAATCGCGGTCAGACGTTCCGTCGGCGAAAGGGCAAGAAGTGCCTTGGTGGCTTCATCAAGAACTCTCCCGCCTGCATGCTCACTCGCAGCGTCCAAATCATTTGGGGAGGTCATCGATTTGTTAGGATCCAGACGAGATGCGCCGTAGAAGGCCAAAATACGGGCTGCATGCTGAATGCCAGGAATCTGGCGCACAGCTGTAAGGGCTTGTCTTTGATTGGGTTTGGTCACTTTCAGCCCCTTATTTTTTTGACGCCGGACGTGAGAAACTGCCCGTGTTGTATGTCGTGATCTGGCAGTCGCCCGCAACGACGACTGTGATCCCGCCCTTGCACTTGGCGCGCTCAAGGAGCTTCAGCGTTTGGCGAAGTTCGGCCGCGACTTCGTCGCAGTCCTTGCGGCGCAACACGATTTTGTCGCCTTCAAAAACGCCATGCTCCAACGCTAGGTCTACCATCTGCTTGTTGATGCCGCGCTGGTTCATTCTGCAATCCATGTGGTTTGTAACTTGCATCGACTTGCTCCTCTTGATGAGCAAGAGATACGAGTGCCTGATTTGAAAATCAACCCCTTATTTTATATTTTTGTCACGAGGCCCTTTCAGGTCGAGGCGATAGCTTCAGCTTGTTGCCAGTCATGGTAGGTCTGCTTCGATCCTTTGACTTTCCACTCCAGGCGTCCGTTGCTGTTGCGATCCAAGACGACAGCAGCGGCGGCTGATGGACTATTGAACGACCAAGGTTTCGTGAATCTGAGTTTTTGGTTGCCGTCCGCGACTAGAGTGCCGTCTGAGATGAGCTTTTCCTTCAAGCTGCCATAGCTTTGTTGGACATAGCCGGTCTCGGTGAGCGCCTCAGACCCTTCCAGTACAACAAATTCGCCGTCTTCTTCGACAGCCGTCGCTTTGACGCCGCTCTTGTGGCGGATCTCAAACTGCACTTCACCTGCGGTTCGTTCGTCGACTGGCTTCGCTGTCTGTGTCACCGCGCGCGGTTGTGGCTTGAGCATATCCAGTCCGATTACGGGCAGGATGATCCGCAGATTTGATAGAAACTGCTCCATGTTGGCCACGTCAGCCTCGGGCAATCGTCGCCTGCTGGTGTCCGGCTGCGTGCCGTTATCCAACGTGACGCGGCCTGCTTGGGCGGCTTGTTCTATGAGCCGCGCCTCCAGATATTCCGCGTGCCCTTTGGAAAGGTCATCGTCACTTGTCGTGATGGTGATGGCCGTTTCCCAGAAATCTCTTTTGATCGCGCTTTGCTTGATCCTCTCGGCCACGGAGTTTCCGGAGCCAATATAGGTACGGGTTGCACCGGCTTTTTCGGGATCAGGGCCAGATAGGATATAGATGCCGGTCCGATCGACCTCTTCACGAGCAGTAAGGTCGCCGAAAGCTGAAGCGCCGCTTACAAAAAGCAATCCTGTCCAACCATGGATTGTCGCTTTTCGCAGCCCAGTTGGCTTCCCGTCGACGAGGAAAAGCTGGATTGTTCGACCGAATGAGCCCTCTGTTTGCACGATTTGATCCTTGAAAACATGATTCTAATAGTTTCTTGCACAGCACACTTTAACCACGAAGTTACATGATTGTCGTCCCGTCGGGACGGCTTTTGCAAACGGACTGCACCGGGGCTCAACGGGCCGTTGGCCCGCTCACCCCTATCCAGACATCTTTCTTTTGGTTTGGTCCGCCCAACATCCCTGACCGTGGCGGTCAACCTTGGTCCATCCCCAAAATCAGCCACCAATTTCCCCTGTCTCGCAGGCGAGCCATTCCTCGCGAGGCAAATTGGCGTCTGATTTTGGCGCAGACATTTTCTTCGCAAATGTGGCCGATTGACAGCCCCGTTCAGGGCCGTGGGTCGGGCTTTGCCCTCTCCCACTCTGTTCCGCCGAATACATGCGTATTCGGTCAGATCAGGTGGCCGAGGCGCAGCCCATCGGCGGAAGGGGGCGCGAAGCCTCACCCGCGTCACTTTGATCGAGGAGGCCACAAATGGCACCGAAGTTTGATGTTTATACCCATGTCACCGACACGATTATTGCAGAAATCGAGGCAGGCACGCCGCCATGGCGCAAGCCGTGGACAGGGAGCGCGTCCGGCATTGCCTTGCCGACACGGCATAACGGCGAGGAGTATCGCGGGATTAACATCCTGATGCTCTGGGTCATGGCGGCCAAGCAAGGCTATGTGTCTAGCCGCTGGATGACTTACAAACAGGCGCAGGAGCTGGGCGGCCAAGTCCGTAAAGGCGAAACGTCGTCGACCGTGGTCAAATACGGGACGTTCACTAGAGAGAACGAGCTGGGCATTGAAGAAGAACTGTCCTATGCGCGCGCCTACCGCGTGTTCAACGCGGACCAGATCGAGAGTTTGCCGGAGGATTACTACATCCGGCCCGAGGCCCCGCGCGACCTTGGGACGGCGGCAGACCCCGAACTTGAAGCGTTTTTTGGCCGGACGGGTGCCGAGATCCTCACTAGCGACGACCCACGCGCCTATTACAGCCCCGCCAAAGATCACATCCATATGCCGCCAATTGCCACGTTTCACGATGCGGCAGGCTATTATGGGACGTTGGCCCATGAGGTGATCCATTGGACCGGCAGCGAAAAGCGACTTGAGCGGATCAAGAAATTTGCGAACCGCGAAGCTTATGCCTTTGAAGAACTGGTGGCGGAGATTGGCGCTTGTTTTCTTGGGGCTCAGATTGGCGTCGCGCCGGAATTTGACCAAAGCGCCGCCTATGTTGAAGGGTGGTTGAAAGCTCTCAAAAAGGACAAGCGGGCGATTTTTCGCGCGGCGTCTGAGGCGCAGAAAGCTGCCGACTTTGTTTTGCAAGCAGCAGGTCAAAGTAAGGAGGTGGCAGCATGATCCCTGACTATCACAGCGATGATTTTTCGACCGCACGTCTGGAAGATACCGTCAGCCTGCGAAGCGCCGCCCGCGAGGCGCGCGCCACGCTCTACGCGGTGTTGAACCGACTGGAGCTCAATGATCTGGAAGGCGAGGAGCAGCCCTATATCGACGACTGTCTTGGGGCTCTCGCAATCCTTGAGGAGGCGTTGCGATGACTTTGGAAAAGATCAAAGCAGCAGTGAACGCGGGCAACCGCGTTCACTGGGTCAACAGCGGGTATGTGGTGACGCGCGATGACCTCGGGCAATACCTGATCACATTCACGCGGAACGGGTCGACTATTGGCTTGACCATTCGGGATGGCGCCCGCCTGAACGGCGAGCCTGACGAATTTTTCATCGAGGAAAACGCTGAGGATTGCCATGAAGTATTCTGACATCAGGCAGGCGGCCCGAGAGGGTCGCGCCAGCGTGCATCTTCATGGGTTCTGCAATCTGCCCGACGGCGGGCAGGAGTATTGTGATGATCCAGCACTGATTGATGGCTGGGCGATCTATGTCCGAGTTGAGACCCCGGACGACCCGCAACAGCCCTTTAATCTGCACGAGCTACCCGACCATCAGACCTATTCCAGCGCCGAAGGCGCGGCCCGCGCAATAGCGCTGCATTTGCTTGGCGATGCTGAGGCGTGGAACCACGATTAGTGTTGCCATGCCTAGCGCATCTTGCCGGGCTTTGCCCGGCGATCGCAGCCGATGGCTGCTCCAAACGGAATACAGGCAGTTGATGCAATATTATAATATTGAATCAATTATGGCGAAGTGCCATAACAGGGCTGCCTGTATGATGCTGGCAAGAAATAGGGGTGATTACTTCGCATGGGCCGACCGCGCGCACCACTGCGCAAGCGACTGACGCAAAACCAGCGTTTTGCGATCGTGCGCAAGCGTGCCGAAGGGGTGCCGATTGAGGATCTGGCCCGCGAATTCGGCGTCACGACCCGCAGCATTTTCTACACCTTGAAGGCCGATCAAAGCCGCAAGCTTGATGCGCGCGTGCGCTCCGAGCTGGTGAATGTCCGGCTCACACCGAACGAGCTTTCGAGCTTCGATGCGGTGCTGACGCGGCATGATATTGGCAATCGCGCCGAAGGGCTCCGTCGGCTGATCCATGCCTCAAACGATCTCTTTGTTCCCGACGATGAGCTGGCGAACCAAATGCAGGGGCTGTCGGCCTCGCTCAATCGGACGGGCAACAACATCAACCAGATCGCGCAGCGTCTGAACGAGGCAAAGCGCCAGGGCAAGACGCCGCCCTATGGCAATTCTGCCCATAGCCAGGTCCGCGCCTTGGCCGGACTGATCTTCGATATCGCGGACCAGGTTCAGGATATGGCGCAGCGCCGCCGCAGCGCGCTGTCTGGCGAGATTGCGCGCGTACTGGGAGGCTTTGCTGATGGCCCGGAATAGCGCCGTTGCCGCCGCGCAAGAGGCCTTCTTTGATCGCGACTGGAGCCGCATTCGCGGCAGCGTTCCGCGTACCCGTGCCAAGCAAATGGCCCGCGCGGCCATGGGGCATTCACCTGCGATCTTCAAAGCCATTCGCGAGGGCGGCACGCACAATAAAACGCAGCTGCGCAACCAGCTGGAATACCTGACCACCAAGTCGAGCTTCATTATCGACAGCCGTGGAACATATGACGGCCAAAGCGTTCTGTCAGCCAAAGAGATTGAGCAGGTCACGCGCCGGTTTTCAGCGCAATGGAATGAGGGGTTCCATCCCAAGCTGGGACATACCTCGCACCTCTTGTTGGCCTTCCCAATTGGTACACGCGGAGAGGATGTCGCCGAGATCACGCGCGAGATCTGCGAGCGGTTCTTTCAGGGCGAAGGCAGCCACTTTGACTACATCGCCGCCGTGCATGAGGACCGGGATCACCCGCACGCCCACATCGTTCTGAACCGGCGCAGCAAGGATGGGGAGTTCTTCTTTCTGAAGGAGGGGCACCATTTCAACTACGACAGTTTTCGCGAGGCGATGGTGGAGGTGTCGGACCGCTATGGGCTGCGGCTTGAGGCGACGCGAAAGCTCGAGCGTGGCATCACGACGAAGAGGCCAAGCGATGCAGATCAGCGCCGCGCAGAAGCCAAGGGCGAGAAGCTAACCGAGCGCGAGCGCGTAGCGCCACAGCTTGACCGTGCCTTGGCCGAAGTGGCGCAGAACGCGCGGCTCTATCGTGGCTTGGCCGCCGAGGCCTCGCGCGAGAACCAACATGACATTGCAGCTGCCTTGGACAAGGCCGCGATGCTTTTGGCGCAGCGTAAACCGATTGAAGCAGATGGAAAGGTATATGGCATGGCCGAAGAACAACATTCCTTTGATGAGGTCGTGGATGCCTTTCACGACAAGATCGACCAAGCTGAACGCATTGTGGCGGACGCGCCTGTAGAGCGGCGCGCGGCGCTCGAACATGAGCTGAACGACATCTATCGCTCACTGTCACATCTGAGCCCAATGGGAACGCAGTCCCACACCTTGCTCGAAGATGCGTCCAAGAGTGGGATCTATTCGGCCGCGAATATACGGGCCGAGGCCCAAGGAGCTTTGCAGGCTCCAGCTCTGGCAGAACGTCTTCAGCAGGCTTTGAAAGGCACCGGCATTGACGCGCAAGAGGTGACACGTCGTTTCGAAATCGGCGCGGGCAATGCCGCGCTGGAGCGGCAATGGCTTGGACAGGATTTGAAGGCGATTGCCGACAAGGAAGGCTTTGACCTGTCGCGCGCCGATGAACTTGAAAATGCGATCGACCGTCTCGACCTGGTACACAGTGATCTGGGTCGTTTGTTGGCCGATGCTGAAGTTCTCAAAGACAGCGGGGCGGTAGAGGCCGACCGGCCGGAAACCATAGTCGACAGGTTGCCGCCGACCACCGCTGATATCCTGAGCCGTATGAGGGACGACCCAACCGCAGATCCATTCCGCAGCGATCTGGAGCGCGAGACCTTGAGGGCCGAACTGGAGGATCTGGCCGGTGAAGAAAACACCCCGGACTTGGCAATTGGCGATGAGACTGCGCTGGAGGAACATATCGAAGACCGCCTGGACCGGCTCTATGCTGCCAAGGCCTATCTGCAGAGCGATGCCGCTCTGGCGAACAGTGTTGCGATGGAGCATGTCCTAGACGAAATCGCCAATGAAGAAATTGATGTTCAACGCGAGCGGCATGTCGATGCCGATGGCGAAAAGGGTGTGACGCATGGGTAAGACGCGGATCGCACTCAGCGTCATGAGCTTTGCTCTTCTCGGCGCTGTGTTGGGCTATGTTCTGGCGTCGGCCTTTCTGACATTCCGCTGGTTTGGGGTCGGGGCGGATATCGATTTCCTGATGTTGGCGCGCAGCTATAAGGTTCTCCGAATGACCCATCCGGCCGATATGCAGATTGTTCACTTGATCGTGGGGATCAGCGCCGGCGCCAGTGTATTGCTCAGCACTGTGCTGATGAACGACGCGCTTACCAAGTTCGGTGAGACCCACTGGCAGCATATTGCCGAGATGAAGCGGAACGGCTTTTTTGGCAAGCCGGGCCATGGGTTTGTTCTTGGCAAAATGGGTAAGCCCAGAAGCCGCAAAGCCTTCGTGATGTCCAAGGTATTCCCCCATGCCCTGATCGTCGCCCCAACCGGGCGCGGTAAGACCACGGGGTTCGTCATTCCGAACCTTCTGACCTATCAGGGCAGTGCCGTGGTGCTGGACGTGAAGGGCGAAAACTTCAATGCAACATCGCGCCACAGGGCAGCGCAGGGCGACAAGGTTTTTCGGTTCGCGCCCACTGATTGGAAGGACGGCCGCTCGCATCGCTACAATCCCTTGCTGCGAATATCGGCGCTGGAAAACGTCGACCGCCAGCAGATGGAACTGCAACTCTTGGCTTCGTTGTTCCTGCAAGCAGATAACGACCGCGTCCAAGGGCTCCTCGATGGCGGGATTGACCTATTTGTGGCTGCGGGACTTTTGGCGTTCGAGCGCAAGCGGCCAACTTTGGGAGAGATCTACCGGATCACAGCGTCAGGCGGCGACAAGCAAAAGGAATATCGTCGCCGCGCCGATGAAGTGGTCAATCCAGCCGCCAAGCTGATCTTCATGCGCATGGCCTCGACCAACAACGACACGCTAACGTCCTACCTGTCGCTCTTGATGACATCTGGCCTCAAGCAGTGGTCAAACCCAGCGATCGACCGTGCGACCGCAACGTCAGACTTCGATTTTCGCGACATCCGAAAGACGCCGTTTTCCGTCTACCTGGTGGTCGAACCGCTGATGGTGAAACCGCTCGCGCCGCTGATCCGCTTGTTCTTCTCGGACTTGCTGACATCGCTGCAGGACCATGAACCCGGCAAAGACGAACCCTGGCCGGTGATGATCATGCTCGATGAGTTCAATCGCCTGGGCAAAATGCCAATCGTTCTGGATAGCATCGAAACCCTGCGGTCATACCGGGCGAACCTCGCGATCGTCACACAGACAATCCCGGCCTTGGACGAAATCTACGGCGAAAATGCCCGGCGTGCCCTGCAGGGCAACGCGGGAATCAAGCTCTATCTGACCCCCTCAGATGAAAAGACCATCGAAGAGCTCAGCAAAGCCGTCGGAAAAACCACAAAGCGCGTTGTGACCCGTTCGCGCTCGGTCGGCCGCAACCCATTCGCCGGGCGCAGCATGTCTGAACGAACGGAAGAAACCGCGTTGCTGCCAGAGGATGAGGCGCGGCGCATGGATCTTGATGACATCGTTCTTGTGGTCGACGCGCAAATGCCCGTCCGCGCCAAGCGGATCAAATACTATGACGATCGCTTCTTTAAGCAGATATTCGACAAGCAGACCGGCGAATTGCCTTACCCCTCAGCCGGGGACCAGATGCGCGGGCTGCAAGGGCAGATCAAGGCGCTGGAGGAGAAAATAGGGGCGCTGGAAGTGCCAAATGCGGCTTCTGATGATGGAACTGAAGGTGGAGGGAAACGGCGCGAAGAGATTGATGATTTGGCTTGCGTAGAGCGGGGGGTGACGCCCGGCGATCAGCCCAGTTTAGGAGAGTATCGGGAAGGAACTGAACGTGTGAACAGATTTATGGAAGAGGCGGCTAAACGATGATTAACGCATTGCGGGGAATCATAGTGCTGCTGTGCTGAGCGGTAACCGAAAACTGTGCTAGCGAGTTCAAACCGCGAAAGTGGACATCGCTGTTAAACGAAGCGTGTCCAAAATTTGCTTCCGTTCCGGTCGCTTCCAGCGGCATGAAAGGACGAGGCTGGAACTTGCTCTGGGCAAGCCGCCAGCCACATAAAGCAAGAAGCTTGCTCTATTTTGTGTTGTGTTCTTGATGTGAATTCGGGACGCTGAGACGGATTAAAAGATTTTAAGAAAGAAGCAAAGAATTTGTCAGCACCTGATCATATCGCTTGGCTCCATAATACCGGCGAAACTGTTGAGACGGCAGATGGCCGCGAAGTTGAAATCTGGGCCTTGCAGCACGCCGATAACCCATCGATCCTCTCGAATTGGGCGACCCATTACCGAAACCATTACTGCCGCGATGAAGATCTGCCGGATCTGGTTGCGGATACGGGACAATCGAACGCCGACTTTCTGACCTTTATTAAATTTCCGGACGCGGCAGCGGCCCCTGGACCCAGTACGCGGGCGGGTGATTTCGGTGAAATCCTGGTGGCCGATTTTATCGAATACGTCCTGGGATATTGGTGTCCTCGGCATGGTCGATTTGAGGATCGCGAAAATCGCAATGTGCCTTCCAACGGCACAGACGTGATCGGGTTCAGCTTGATGAAAGACGAGCCAAGCCCCGACGACGAATTGCTGGTTATTGAGTCGAAAGCCGGATTGCGGCCAACGGCAATCAATCGCCTACAACAGGCGATCAATGATTCCAGCAAGGACCTTGTCCGTGAAGCGATGTCATTGAGCGCCATCAAACAGAGACTACTCAAGATTAACCGCGATGATGCCTTGAAGGTTGGGCGTTTTCAGAACCAGGCTGACAAGCCGTTCAAGCGAACCAATGCCGCAGTTGCTGTGCTGGACAACGAGATATTCAACGATATGGCGCTTGACGAGTCAGACGCATCGGAACACCCGAACGGGGACAATCTCCGGCTCATTGTCATTCGAGGAACATCGATGATGGACCTCGTACACGCACTTTATGCGAGGGCTGCAAATGAGGCCTGAGCGGGAATCGCGGCTAATCCTTGCCGCCGTTCAAGCGCGCGCGAAAATGTATGAGTTTCGCGCAGCCGAAGAGGATCATGTCCCGTTCAGGCGAGCGCCAGAGACGCTCTTCCCATTGGCTGTTGGTATTCTGCATGACGCAGCAGGCGCTATCGCCGATCTTTTTGTCGATCGGTCAGAAGGTCCTGTCATCCCCTCCGCTTGGGAAGAGGATGATGGTTCGATTGCGCAGATGATCCGGTTCTCGGCCTCGTTCTTTGACGCGTATTTAGAGTCGCGGCTGGATGCCGAACTCACAACCGAGTTCTCGACGCTCTGTGGGGCATCCTATTACCTAGCAGACAGTGTTGGAAGTGCGGTGGTTGTCGCCCAAAGGTCCGAAGCACCCTCTTTAGAACTAGGGCATGGCCTTTCACGGGTGGCTTGGCATATCCTTCGGGGTGACGTCGGTCCCGTCGAGGGGGAAGCCAAACATGCCGAATTCGGCAATCGTCTGCTTACCGCTTTGACTCGGCACTTCAGCCTTGAAATAGACGCCCAAGAGGAAATCCGCTCTTTGTGTGCTGAATTGCGGGTAAGTGTTTATGATAACGGATCGGCCCGTGAAGTCGTTTACGCGGATATCGTAACGGCACTCTGCGCTCGCAAGCTGGAGAATGCAGCTCGCACAATTCTGCCACCATCATCGGGCTTGCCGCATGATTTGTGGGCCCAAGCTTTACGTAAGCCGCGCTTCCCCAAAGAGCTATGGCCAGCTCAGAGAAGGATTGCAGAGGCTGGCCTACTAAAAGGAAACTCTGGCGTCGTGCAGATGCCCACAAGTGCGGGCAAAACGCGCGCGACCGAGTTGATCATCAGGTCAGTGTTTTTATCGGGGCGCTCGAACTTGGCTGTGATTGTCGCCCCGTTTCGTTCGCTATGTAACGATATTCGTTCCGATATGGTGGGGGCGTTTGTGGGAGAGGACGTCGCAATCGACGAAGTCTCAGACTCATTTTTGCTCGATGTCGATCTCGCAGGAGTTCTTGCGCAGCGATTGGTTATGATCGTGACACCAGAAAAGATGCTCTACATGCTAAGGCGCGCGCCTGAACTTGCGGAGAGAATTGGCCTCATCATCTATGATGAAGGCCACCAGTTCGAAGGCTTTGCGCGCGGCCCGACCTACGAGCTGCTGCTTTCATCGTTGCGGATGACCTTGCCACGGGAAGCACAGGTGGTCCTGATCTCCGCCGTCATCGGCAATGCGCCGGTTATAGCCGAATGGCTTGTCGGAGATGCCAATGCGGTGATCAGCGGTGAGGGTCTACTTCCGACCACCAAAAGCATCGCATTTGCAAGTTGGCAATTTGAGCGTGGGCTTCTGCAATATGTGAGCCCAGACGATCCTGAACAGCAAGAGTTCTTTGTCCCTCGCGTTGTGACACAAACCAATCTCGCCCTAAAGCCTGGTGAGCGCGCAGCACGCGTTTTCCCCAAACGGGGCGGTACGGGCGAGAGCGCGGAGGTCGGATTGTATTTGGGGCTGCACTTAGTCGAGCGCGGCAGTGTGGCGCTGTTCTGTGGAACCAAGGAATCCGTCATTTCACTATGTGGACGGGCAGCAGAGATCTTTGATCGCGGAGTCGCACTATCGCGCCCGCTTGATGTTTCCAATGTGGCCGAGATCGCGCGTCTCTCGCACCTCGCAAAACTAAACCTCGGCGAGGACCAAGATGTGACCCAAGCGTCAGAATTGGGGATTCTTGCTCATCACGGCCACACTCCGCAGGGACTGCGTCTCTCAGTCGAACATGCCATGAAGGAAGGGCACGCAAAATTTGTCATCTGCACCTCGACGCTGGCGCAAGGTGTCAATTTCCCAATTCGGTACCTTATCGTCTCGGCAACCCAGCAGGGCAAGGAGAAGATCAAGGTGCGCGACTTCCACAACCTTATGGGCAGAGCTGGACGGGCCGGAATGCACACAGAAGGTAGTGTAATTTTTTCGGCACCATCTATTTACGATCAGCGGGGCAATAACGATGGGCGCTGGCGTTGGAATTCCACCAAGAACCTCCTCGATCCAACACGTGCTGAACCATCGCGAAGCAGCATCCTGAACTTGTTCGATGATTACGAACAGACCGCCAGGCTCCAGCTCACTTTTCAAGTGGGTTGGCTGGACCTTGCTTTTGCAACGCATGCCGACATCGACGCGGCAGTAACCTCGATCAAACAGAGATTTGATTGGGTGGACGTTGATAGATTTAAAACTTTTGTCGCCGATCGCGCACGCGCCATTCAGCGCATCGCCGCCTATCTATCGGCTTACGTGGATTTTTCGAGCGACCAAGCAGACGAACGGATCGACGAACTAACCCGCAACACTTTGGCATGGCACTTAGCTGACGAAGCCACGCGCGAAAATCTCCTCGAAGTTTTCCACATGACTGGAAGAGCTATCAAGCAAGCGGGTGACGATGCGCTTCGCGCTTTGATCAGAAAATCTCCACTTCCACCTGCGGACGTTTTCGCACTCCGTGATTGGACAAACACTAACATTCAAACGCTTGTGGATGCCGCAGAACGTGGCGAACTTGTCGATGCAGTCTTTGCGGAGGTCCGTCAATACGTCACCTCAAAAGCCCTTTCCAAGCTCACTGACCAAAACCAAATCCTGCCCACATTGAAGGCATGGATGGCTGGTGAGTCATTCGACACTATTGGGCAGACGCTACGTGCTGCCAATGTTCGGACTAGCAATCGGCATGTTACAGCAAACCATGTAGTAGCCATCTGCGAAGGCGGTTTTGGGTTCGATCTCGCAATGGTCGTGGCATCGATTGCCGACCTCGTTGAACCTCGAGATCCAGCCCTCCACGAACAGCTGTTGTTACTTCAACGGCAGATAAAGAATGGACTGAGCAACACAACAGCGCTCGCCTTTTATGAAGCTGGTTTCAAGGATCGCGCGGTTGCTCAGGCACTGGCAGCCTCATTTGACCGCATTAACGATCGCAATGGTGTCCGGCGTGTTTGTCGCGCTCAACAAGACGAGTTGAATGCGGTTCTCGACCCTTTCCCAGCATTTTTCCAAAGTGTGGTAGAAGAACTGCGGCGTTGAGTGTGGCACGCGAAGCTGAACTGCTGGTTTTGTACTTGCGGCAGTTGAAGTGCTGCTCCCTCCGCGAATGACGCGGAAGGGCTGCCTGCGGGCATTCACGCTTGAAAAATGGAGATCGTTCAGGGCCTATGGCACTTGAAATCCGTCTTGTATGAATTTATCGTCAAGCACGAGCTGACGCCCCAGCCTCCCCCCTCCGACGGGAAAGTATTTAGCATGCAGGGTTTGAATTAGAGCTTTTTCTGTTCGAGCGCACACATAAGGAGGGATTGTGTATTTTTGCTCGCAATAGGAGAAACTCAAATGAACCTATCTGCACCGATCAATGAACTTAAACGCAAGGCAAAGCTGTTGCGCCGCTCTGAGGATATCCCGCTCAATCAAGCGTATGCGCGTATCGCCAACGAAGAAGGCTATGCGAGCTGGGGGCTCTTAATCCGCGACTATGAAGCGCAGAAGCCAAAGCTGAGTTTGCAACCTCGGACAGGCTATCAGATCACTTCTCTGCCGGTCGATGATGGCTACCGTAGAGAAGCGATAGAGCTGGCCAACAGCACATTTGAAATGGTGATACGTCGGATTGAACCCGATAACCCAGTTGAAACGCGGCGGCTCTGGGATGCGGCAGAGTACGTCGATCATCACCATTTAAGCGCTGATATGCTTCCAATTGACAGCGAATACGCCCTGTCTTTGATCGAGGCGTTTCTGGTCCACTACGTAATCGATCTTGCGGTTCAAGCAGATCGTAAGGCGGATGCTTAAGCTATTCCAACCTTTTGGCTGGGGGGAACGTCTCCCAGCCAATGTTACCTTTTGGGAAATCTACCTGTCGAACCGGATCGTGCGTTGAATGGTGGGGCTCCACCAGTTTCACTCCAACCGCTTCGCCCGTTCTGCCACCCTTTGAACCATAGAAACAGTCGCACCACCTGCCTGACGTATCCCAGCCCCTGCGATCTCAGCATTCGACCTTGTTCCAAACCGTGCTCGTGCCCGTGAGCCTTTGGTGCCAATCAAGCCCTTTGCGAACCCGCCGGGCCCAGGAATGCTCGGCGGTCCGGCCATCATGAAGTTGCCTGAGATTGACCTTACGATCAGCGGTGTGGCGATGATCATGCCGCCTGCGAGGAACATCATCATGAAGAAGGGCACCAGTGCGCCGATGTTGCTTGCGCCGGATGGGTCTCCGAGCTCGGACATCAGAGACCGCGACATGCCGACGACCGTGGAAAACACTCCCGCGATCACGAGGGGGTAGAGCGCATAGGATACCGTGCTGGACAGCCAGCGGTGGAAATAGTCCTTGCTGACGTCGAACAGCGACAGCGCGATCATGATCGGGGCAATGCCGATCATGAAGGCCAGCATGATCTTTGCGAAGATCAGGACCAGGCCGCAGAGTGCGCCGATGACGCCCAAAAGGAATGCACCGATCGCGCCGATCAGGGCTCCGGCCATCCAATGCATGTTGTCACCGGCCGCGTTCAGATAGTCACCAAATTCTTCGATAAGATCGTCGAAGGCTTCGGCAAAGTAGGATGCACCTGCACCGCCCCCGCCAAGCCCTGCCACCATGCCGCCCGCGAGCTGGTCGAGCCCGTTGATGAGGGCGCTGGCTACTGCATTGAATTGGACCCAATTCAGCGCAAAGAGGGAGATCAGCATGAGCTTGAGGGCGAACCAGAAGGCGGTCCGCCCATCCATGGATTTGTATTGAAACACCATGTTGAGGAAGACGCCGATCACCGCGAGCGTCGATGCCACGGCAATGACGCCGCCGAGCTGACCGGCGACGTTGCCAAATGTGGTTTGGGCCGCATCGTCCAGAAAGTTGTCGGTTGTCTCAACCATCCAGGTGACGACGCCCATCAGTTCCTCCTCGGTTGGATTTAGGCGCTCGAGCCGGTGCGCCGCTTCATGAAGGCCTTCAGAATATGCTCGCCGTCAAAATCCGGCACGACCGAGACCAACTCCCAACCATCTTGACCAAGAGCCGTCAGCTGCGCTTCGATCTTCGGTGGCGTTGTCTTGGCGGTGTTGATCTGTTCAATCTTGTATTCAAACATGGGCTGTTTCCTTCGAATGGGCCGGATCAATCGGCAGGTAGAATTCGGTGATGCCGCGTGCGCCTTCATGGCGACCGGCTTGGATAATCACATCGATCGAGCGGGTGATGTAGTCGTTCATGTCCTGGTAGGTCATGGGCACGTCGGTTTTCAGGGCGGCTATGGCGAGACGTTGGACTGCCAACTGAGGTGTTTCAGCATGCAGCGTGGTGAGTGAGCCACCATGGCCGGTGTTTATGGCCTCAAGGAAGGTCATGGCCTCCTTGCCACGTACTTCGCCCAGGACAATTCGGTCCGGTCGCATGCGCAGGGTGGAGGTCAGCAGGACATCTGCGCTGCGTGTGGCTTCGTCGCGATCAGACATCAGCGTGACGACATTTGGCTGCGTCGGTCGCAGCTCGGCGGCTTCTTCGATCGTGATGACGCGCTCGTCGGTGGGCACGAAGGAGAGGATTTTCCGCGCCGTGACGGTCTTGCCGGTCGAGGTTCCGCCGGACACAATCATGTTGAGCTTGTGAGTGACGCAGAATTTAATCGCGGCGTCGATGTCGCCGGTGGTCACGACATCGCGCAGCTCGGCATTACGGGTGCGTCTTGCACCCTCGTTGCTTCGCTCTTTGCCAAAGAGATAGGACAGCTTGATCTGTTCCAATGGCAGGTCGGCGAAGAACCTTAGGGAAATCGCGTAACCGCCATCAACGGCGGGGGGCTGGATGACCTGCGCCCGGATTGGGCGGTCACGGTAGGCGATGCTGACCGAGACAATAGGCTTGGTCCGGCTGAGCGTGGTGTTCGCGGCTGAAGCAATCTGATTACCCAAGTCTTTGATCTCGTTGGGCGAGAGCCGCCGATTGACGGGCCGCATAAAGTGATCACCCAGAAACTCCGCCCACAGCGTGCCGTCAGGGTTGAAGCAAAGCTCGATCAGCTTGGGGTCACGCGCCTCGGGGATCTTGTCCATCGAGCTTTGCAGATAGCTGGCCGCCATAATCAGAAGATCTCCAGATCGCGGTCGACCATCACTGTGACGCGGGCTCCTTGGTCGACATAGATCACGGGCGAGACGGAGAGGTATTCGCCAATCACGCTTTGCGCGCTGTCTTGCAAATCTTCGCCAATGCCCTCAAGGACATCCGAGGTGATCTCATCTTCGGTGTTCTGCGCCGCGACGGCAGGTAAGGCTCCGATCAGCGATATTAGGGCGGCTGACCCAAACCGCGTGCCGAAACGGCTGTCGACGAATCCAGTTGTGCCTGACCGCCCCAGTTCGTCGCCACCGAAGGCGCTGATTTCAACGGTCTGGTTGCTGGGCAGAATGATCCGGTCCCAGGCGATCGTCACGCGCTGCTGTGCGATATCGAGACCGGACTGATACCGCCCGATGAGGCGCGCGCCGCGCGGGATCAGGATACGCGAGCCGTCATAGGCGTGGACATCTTCGGACACCATCGCGCGGACCTGTCCGGCGAGCGAGCTGTCGATCGCTGTCTCGAGCACGGCCTGAATCATTGTGCCCTGAACGACGGTGTTTGACGGGTTCACGATCAACTGGGCCTGAGTCACCTCAGCGGGTTCAGCGCCATAGCGGACAAAGTCTGTGTCGCCATCAAGTCGACGCCGCTCGGCGGCGGTCTCTGCATTGCCGTTGCCGGAACCGCCAAAGGCGATGATTGGGCTGGCGATACGGGCTTGCAGTTCTTCAAGCTCAGCTTGCCGCCGCCGCTCGAGCTCCTGAAGGCGCAGCTCTTCGGCCGTTGGGCCGGTCGGTGCAGGTGTGCGAGGGGTTTCCAGGCGTGCAAGCTCAAGATCGTTCTGCAGGCGCTGGATTTGCCGCGCACGTTCTTCCAACTCTTCGCGCAAGGCGGTTTGCGTTGCGGCTGCCTCGCTGCGAAGCGCGTCGATCTCTGCACCTAAGGTGTCCAACGCTTCTGTATCGACGGCCGTAGCCTCAGGTGCTGGCGCGTTGCGAAGCGCCTCAAGCTCGCTCCGCATTGCATCCATTTGCGCGCGCAGTTCTTCTGTTTCGCTGCCTGGTTCCGGCTCTGGCGGCGGGGTTGTGTCAATCGGTGCAGGCGTGGGCTCGAGCGCACCAAAGCCCGGTCCCGCTGCTTGGAACTCATCCGGTGAGGCGGTTTCGAGGCCTTCGGGTTCAGAGCCGCCAGAGAACAACAGCATGAGACCCCCAAGGGCCGCGATTGCCACTATGCCCAGGGCAATAGTGACAACAGACGGGCGCGCCTTCGCGTTTTGTGTTTTGCCTTCAAGCGCTTCGAGGCGTTTCTTAAGCTCGGCTGTTTCACTCATCGCGGTTTGCCTCGCTCATCTCTTGGACGCAAATCTCGTCCTCACCGAGCCTGAGAACCCATCGATCACTAACACCCGATACGCGGATCACGCCGTCGGGTCGGGCTAGAGCATTGACACTTCGCTCATTGCCGCCGGACCAACGAAAGATCGCGGGCAGCGGCGCGTTCGCGGCAAAGCGGAAATAGGTGAAAGTGCCATCATCCCAAATCTCGCGCGGGGTAATCTCGGATCGTGCGCTGACGCCATAGGCGTGATTTGCTGGCGCGCCTGCAGCCACACGCGATTGCCGAGGGGCCGCCTCGGGATAGGTGAAGCGAATGACGTAGAAGGTCGGCGAACTCGCCTCGGTGACGTTAAAGTAATAGCTGCGCCGGTTGGTATAGACAGTGATGTTGGTATGCGCGCCGCGTGTAACCGGCTTGATCGCAAAGGCCTGGCCGCCGGGCACGCCGTCGAGAAGGAAGCCTTCAGTGTCGCCAGCAATGATCGAGCGGATGGTCTCGCCCTGGCCGAATTCAATGCTGGTCACATGGGTTATGCTGGTGCGAATGCGATAGACCTGCCCATCCTGATAGGTGGCCAGCCGCACGCGGGCATCATAGGGGCCTTGGCGCGGCTGCGTTTCGGCATTGGCGGTGCCAGTAAGCGGAACCAGGAAGACGAGGATCAGGAACAGGCGGCGCATTGGTTACTCCAAACGATCCGAGCGGATCGCGTATTCGGTGACAGTGAAGCCGAAAGGGTTCTGCCAGACGTCATCGATCGACCGGCTATTCTCGGGCCGAAACTCAAACATCAACGTTGCGGTGAATAGCCCGTTTTGATTGCCACGCGGTGAGTTCAGCCGCTTGCGCAGGCGCACCTGGGCACGATTGGCGCTGATATGAGTGATCGATAGAACCTCGACATCAAGACGGGCATCTGTGCCGTAGCTGTCCGGCGGATAGGCCTCGTGACCGCTGGTCCAAAGCGCGCGTAGTCCTGCGGCCGCAGCTCCGTCCGACTGATCCAGGACCCGCCGCACACGCACATCATTGTCGAGCTGATTGTATGTCTCTCGATCAATGACATAGCGGTAGACCTGTGCCTCGATGATAGCGGGGCGTTCCGTGAGTGAGACCGTTTCAACCATGGCATTGGGGAGGGCCATGCCGGTTTCGCTATCAAAGGGCACGATCATGGGCGGCGGGTCCACGTCGAACAGGGCAACGAGGGCAGCGGCGAGGCAACCTGCCACGCCAAACGCCATGCCTGTCAGCCCCAGTTTCTGCCACATGAGCTCGCGCCGTCGTGCGCCATAGACGAGCTCTTCTTCGATGATTTCTGCCTCGCTGTTCATATGGTCAGTCCGCACGCAGCTCTGGCAGGGTGAAGTCCATGTAGCGGCGCTCTTCGGCCAGGGTGGCGGCATCCACCACGCCGGATTGGCCCGCGCCGACAGTTTGTATGGCTTCGAGTTCCCAAATGCGCGTCATTGCGATGGCCAGCTCGGCTGTGACGCGGGTGTTGTGATCGACGGCTTCCTTGAGCGTTTCCATGTCCGGGATCAGTGAGACCAGTTGTTCGACCCGTTCAAGGGACTGCGCGGCCTCGTCATAGCTGTTCTCAGCCGCCGCTGACATCACCGCCCCGGTGCCTGCCTGACTAGCGATGCGTTCCGCCCCTGGATTGCCGCTGCTGGCCATGTCGGACAGGCTGTCTTGGTCAAAGCCTGCGTCCTCCAAGGCTTGCGTCATGCGGCCTTCCATTTGAGGGGCTGCATTGCCGATCAGGCCGCTGAAATCGCCGCTCTGGATTTGCCGTATGGTGCCAAGGAGATCGCCGAATTCCTGATCGAGAAGCCCATCAAGATCACCGCCCATGGCCATGTCGATGATATCCGTCGCGCCGGTCAGGGCAGCGTAGGTCTCATTGAGCGTGTCAAGCTGTTGTTGCACCAGATCAAGCTGTTCGAGAAGCGTGTCAAGCTGGTCGGTCTGGATCCCGAAATCCTCCAGCATTTGCTGCAGCTGGCGAATTTCCTGCGCGATGTTGCGCGTGTCGACCGTCGGCACGCCTTGGGCAGACAGGGGTGTGGCAGTCATCAATGCGCAAGCGGCAACGGCAGAAAGAAAGCGGATCATCGGAGTGCCTCCAGATCGAATTGCATGAAATCTTGTTCGCGGGCCTGCGCGGCCGCCATGGCCAGCTCTGCCGCGCTAAGCGGGCGGGTATGTGCGGCTTTGAGGCGCGTGCGGATCGCGATCAGTCGGGCGAGTTCGGTCCGCGCATAGGTGTTGAGCGACATGGCCGCGTGAATGTCGTCGGTTTCGCCAATGCGGGTGATGATGTCCTGCACGCGCAGGGCGGCCGCTTGCACCGAAACCAGTGAGAAGTCGCCATAGACGCCTGCGCCGAAGGAGGTCAGGCTCATGGTGGAGTTGGCGAGGAGAACCGGATCGATGGTGCCAAGCGCATCGACGCCGCCGACGCGGGCAAGGTAGAGATTGTAGCGCTCGGGGATCACCTGAACGTAGTGTTGGGTCTCAGTGAAGGGCGGCACGCCGCCGTAGCGCTGCACGTTGCCGGGACCTGCATTGTAGGCCGCGAGCCCGTGAATGATGTTGCCGTCAAACATGGCCAGCATCTGTGCCAGATAGCGTGCGCCGCCCGTCAGCTGGATGTAGGGGTTTTCATAATAGGCCGGGTAAATCCCGAGATCCTGCGCCGTGCCAGGCATGATCTGGGTCAGGCCAAATGCACCAACAGGCGAGCGCGCGCCGATGGTGAAACGGCTTTCTTGCCAGATCAGCGCCTGCAACAGACAGCGCCATTGCTTTGGTGACAGACCCGCCGCGCGCACGCCGGACATATGGTGCGTTTCCTGAGCTGCGCGAATGATCAGCTGTTCGATCGAGCCTGAGGCATCGCCGAACATCTGGGCCGCGCCGGGGTTTTGATCGACCGGACCGTAAAGCGTTTCTGCAGCGCTTTCAGGTGATGAGCCTGCTTCCAAACTAGCGACCAGCGCGCCTGAATTTCCGCTGCCAAGTGTTGCCGCATTGAGGATGTCTTCCAGCGCCCGGAGTTGTTCTTGCTCGAGCTCTTCAAGCTCTTCTTCTTTGGTCAACCGATCCCGCTGCAGCGCAAGATCTTGTTCGCCCTGCTGCAGCACGCGCTCGCGCTGTAAAAACATGCCCACATCAAATGTGGGCACGCCTTGGGCAGCGGCCATTGGCGCGGCGAAACAGACCAAGCCCGCAAAGATATGCTGGCGGTGCTTACTCACCGAGACCACTAATCGGCCCGAGCAGCTCGAAATTGCAGTTGCTACGGCTGACTTCGGCAAAGGAGTTGAAGCATTTCGCTTCTGACGGCCGGTATTCCGCACAGGCTGTCAGGTTCAAAAGGGTGAGGGTCAGCACGCACAGTCTACGCATCAATCTGTCTCCAAAAATCTAGGTTCTGGCGGTAATCCTCGCCGACCAGCGCTTCGCCTTTCTCCATGCCGCCAAGGATGGTGAGGTATGGGCCAAGGGCGCTTAGATCGGCGTCGATCACCACCGAACCTTGGTCGTCGCGCACCAGCGCCAAACGGGAGCTGCTACCTGTGCCGAGCAATACGCTCAGCTCTTTCTTAGAAAGGCCTAGCATGGTGTAGTCGCTGGCTGAGGCGCGGATGTTGGGAAGCAGGAGCTGCGTCGGCACAGCCTCGACAATCGTCTTGCCGGTGCGGGTTTTCTCGAGCTGGCTTGCGTATTGGGTCATCATCACGACGACCGCGTTTTGTTTGCGCGCCGTGACAAGCCAGTTGCTGAGCCGATCCGCGAAATACGGGTTGTCGAGTGCCTTCCAGGCCTCATCGATGATGATCAGCGTCGGTTTGCGATCCTCGATCACGCGTTCGACCCGCCGAAACAGGTAGGACAGGACTGCCATGCGTTCCTTCTCGCTTTCGCTGTCGAGAATGCCGGTCAGGTCGAACCCAACAACATCACCATCGAGCGAGAAGGTATCCTCAGCGCTTTGTCCGAAGATCCAGCCATATCGGCCATCTGCGGTCCATTCCTGAATCCGTTCGAACAGATCCCCTTCATCTGCCCCCGCCACAAAGAGGGAGGCCAAATCCTGCCAGTTGCGAAGGGCGGCATCGCTCGCCCCGGCGTTCTGGCGCACCACCTCTTGGATGCGATTGATCTGAACCGGGCTCAGAGGCTTGTCGGCGCGATGTAGCAGTGTGGCCAGCCAATCGGAGAGCCAGGCTTGGCCGCGCCCATCGATTTCCGTGCGCAGAGGATTGAGACCGGTTGCTTCACCCGCCTTGATGGCGCTGTAGCGCCCGCCATTGGCCCGCACCGCCATTTCCATGCCCGCGCGATAGTCGAAGACAAAGACGCGCGCGTCGCAGCGACGGGCTTGGGTCATGAGGAAGGCCGACAACACCGATTTGCCTGAGCCAGGACGGCCGAGGATCAAAGTATGACCACCGGTCGGCTCTTTGTCTGGCTGACCCGTCTCATGGTAGTTGAACAGGAAGCCCGAACGCTCCGGCGTCGGGAACAGAGTGATCGGCTTGCCCCAAGGCACTTGGTGTCCGGGTTTACCCAGTTGACCGCGATGCAACGCTGCGAGGTCGGCAAAGTTCGTGTTCGTGATGGCGGCTTTGCGGCTGCGCATTTGCCCATTGCCCGGATGCTGCGCGAAATAATGGGTCCGCGCCGCAAAGCTCTCGTTCACCAGATTTACCCCTTCACTGGCCGCGATGTTGCGCACCTCGGCCGCGATGGCTTCCAGCTTTTCCTCCGTCTCGGCGAAAACCGTCACCGTCATGTGATGATCGCCGAAGCTGAGGCGCTTGGATTCCAGATCGTCCAGCGCGTCGACCAGTTCTTCAGCGAGGGAAATTGCGCCATCATCACTGGCCTTCATCAGGCGCTGTTGCCGCTTGATCCGGCTTGCCATGAGGTTGCTGTTGATCGGCGTGAAGGAATGCGTGACCACCATGTCGACAGGCAGGTTCAGCTCATCGAACATGGTGCAGTTGGTTTTGGCCGGATAGGTCTTGATCGCAAAGCTGGTCCCGAACCGCATGCCTGGCGTCCCATCGTCGAGCGTGAAGCTTCGCCCCTGAAACGTGGCGCGGGTGTTTGCCACATCTTCGGCAATGACGCCAAAGCGGGATTTGGCGAAAAGCGGTCGCTCCTGGCCAATATTGAGCGCCCCGAGGAACCCGAGTAGCTCGCCGCTTTCAGCGCCAAGCAGACGCGGGCTCATCTCGGCAAAGGACGACAGCAGAAACCCGACGACCTCCTCGAGCTTGCGCAGCTGCTTGACGGTCTGGTCTTTCAGCTGCGCGATTGAATCTGCACGTTTCAGGCGCAGCCGAGCGCCGAGGGGAGGACGTTTCAGAACTGTGAGTGTGAGCGTTTTGTCCCGCAGACCTGCCCGCGCCATCGCCGTTTGCCAGCGGGTATCCAGTGCTTGTGGAAACCCTTCATTTGGCACCGGGGGCAAGACGGTCTCGATCGCTTTTGAAACCTTGTGCACGTAGAAACTGTACTCTGGCCCGATCTGCGCAATGATCGCTGCAAAGAGCGCGCGGATCTTCTCCAAGTGCGCGTCATCGCTGGTCATGCTGTTGACGCCATCAAGGCGGATGCACTGGAACAGCGCATTGCCGCGCGTGCGGATCGTCACGTCATTCACGAGGCTGACATAGGGCAGCATGCTGGCTATAGGGCGCTCTTTGCGCGCCCAGTCCGGTAGCGTCGCAAGATCATCCGAGGGGTTATGGAGCATAGCTGTCCCCCGAATGGATCTTGCGGTTCGGGGTGGGCGGCGTTTCCTGCAGGGTGGTGACCATCACCTCAAGAAAGGCAGGATCCCAATCGGCCGCTTTCCAAAGTGCGGGATAGGCCAGAGCGGCGATGATGATCACCGGCCAGCTCTGCACCCAGAGAAACAGCAACACAAACCCGAAAAGCCAGGCCATAGCGTACATGATCGGCAAGCCGATGAGCTTTGGTGGCCGGATCAGGCCCAGGAAAAGGCGGGTTTGCGTTGCCATGCTGAATTTACGCACCCCAGATAGCGATTACGATGGTCGGCGCAGCTGCGATGCCTGCAATGGCAACCAGCACCCAAAGGGCTTGGCGGAAATCCAGAATGCCAAACAGCCAGGAGAGGAACACACCGATCAGGGCCAGGGTGCCGATGACAATACCTAAGGGACCGGTGATCGTGTCGACGATGCCTTGGAGAAGGTTCTGCACCGGTGAGAGGTCGATACTTTGCGCGAGCGCGGGATTGGCAATCATCAAACTGGCCAGAGCCAGCGACAGGATCGTACGAAGTTGTACGTGCATCAGGAGGCTCCAGTCAGTCGGTCACGCACGGCCATGACGCGGCGCACGTGATTTTGGGTTTCTCGGTAGGGGGGAATGCCGCCGTGGCGCGCGACCGCGTCTGGTCCCGCGTTATAGGCCGCGAGCGCGAGTTCGGGTGTGCCGAACTGCGCCAACATCATCAGAAGGTAGCGGGCAGAGCCATCGAGGTTGGCTTGCCAATCATACGGATCTACGTCGAGCTGCGCGGCCGTCGCGGGCATCAGCTGCCCGAGGCCAATCGCGCCTGCTGAACTGCGTGCATTCGGGCGATAGGCGCTTTCGATCTCGATATTGGCTTGGAAGAGCGCCTGCCATTCGGAAACAGACAGACCCGCGCGGCGCAATGCGGGGTGCCCGCCATAGCGATGCGCGGTGCTTTCAAGGGCTGCAAGGATTTCGGGGCGGGGAACTGCGCGGGCGGGTGCAGGAAGGCGAGCTTCAGGCTCAGGCCCTGCGAAAACGATCAGCTCAGGTGGGTTTGCGCCAATCCCGTCGACATAACTTTGCGCAAAACCTGATTGGGGTGCTTTGGTCTCCAGCTGGCCATCGGCCCGCATGGAAAGCACGAAGCCTTCAGAATAGGCGGGGGCAGCAAAGAATGCTGCAAGTACGGCAAGTCGTTTAGCCTTCGTCGTACAGGTTGTGCGAGGCGATCTTGCCTTCGACCATTGGGATTGAGACGATCGAAACACCAAGCCCGGCAAGGAAGCTGGATAGGCCGTTGATTGTCTTGAACTCTCGCGCAGCCATGTTGTTGCGTGCCGTGACAAGCAGGCGACGCGTCTCGCCATCTGGCGAGACGCAATGCACGGTCCAAACTCCGGACCACTGAGCACCTGTACGTTTGGGCGTAACCCGGCACACAACATCCGCCGAATGACCCTCGGCAAGCAGCGTGCGCAGCCCATCTTCACTGACAACATTGGGGGCGTCTTGCATCAAATTCATAGGATCGAGCCTTGCAGAATTGTGCATTGGCCCGGTAGTCCCTCATGGACTACCGAACCGATACAATATTATAACTTTGCAATCAATAGATGCAATTTGTGTTATTGCACCATTCATGCGTTGAAACAAATTTACTGCAACGGAGTGGCTGAGCCAAGATAATATGGCGCTTTTGAAACAAACATGGGCGGTTATGGTCGTTCTGAGCTGGGGGTCTGCCTCGATCGCTAGCAGTTGCCTGCCGCCTGCGCCGCCCTGGATGCCGACCAATGCCGATGACGTGCAGGCTTATGCAGATCTGTTGAAGCGCGATGCGGAGATGTATTTCACCGGTGTTGAGCAGTACTTCCGATGCCTGGATCGGCAGCGGCGAGAGGTCTTCGAGCAGGCGCGCGAGGTCAGTGGAGACTATGCGCGCGTTCTGGAGTTTCTGGACGGCGTGAGGAAATGACACCCGTCTTCATGTCCCTCTCGTCGTACCACAGGCTGACATTCGCGCAGCGGACAAAAAAAGACCGGCGGTTTGAGCGCCGGTCTAAATACTTGGTTTAGACGCTGCTACTGATTAGCAACACTTTCTGCCCAATGAGACTGGGCAACGCACTGTTGAATCACTACGTTCTGAGTGATGTTGATCTGCAAGTGCACTGGTTCTGGGCTGGCCCAGATTACCAGAGCGAGTACGAGGCGTGCGATCGTGTTTTTGAATTTGGTCATTTTTGGTCTCCCATCAGGTTCACCGAAACGGCTCGGTTTGACTGATTTGACGGCAATCCTGTCCCGTGCTGAGGGAGTATTGGTTCCGTCTGAAGGCCGAAGGTTCCACTTCCTTCCAAAACCGTTCCGTGCTTGGTTTTGGACCAAAGTTTTGGGTGCGAAGAATGGTTGAGCCGATCGACAGTCTCACCAGACCTGACCGGACCGTGCTAATTGACGTACATGAAGCCAAGCGGGCATTTGTGTCGTGGCGGAAAGACTGGCCGCGTCCGGAAAACATTGATCCTCGTCAAGCACCACGTGAATTTGCGAGGCTGCTTGCACGTAGACTTGACTTAAAAACAAATCGTGAAATTGCGGATCTTGGCATTCCCTTGTCCGACACAGCTTGGTCTCGCCTAAAGAATGAAACTTCCGCGAAAAGGTTGCGATTAGATGTCTGTTGGCAGATTTACTTTTTAAACCGGATCGACGTCACTGCAAACAAAGAACTAATGTCGTACCCACTCAATAGTACTGACATGGTGGTTCTGGGAAAGTGCGAGTCTCAATCGCACGACGTTGCAACAGGTGCGAAAGCGGTAAAGGTCAGTTGGGTCATTCTTCAATCGACTGACGAAAAAAGAGTTCTACGGGCGGATGCTCTAAGGGATCCGACCAACAGGGATTTCGAGGAGGTTATTGGGTCCGTTCGGTTTCTCTTGAGAAATTGCCACGTAACTCTCCGCAATTGCGCTGGAATTGAACCTGTCTTGAAACGGGTAGGCGATGGCAGGCCATCTGAATATGGGGCTGCAGATGGATTATCTGTAAATATTGATCCGAGAGAGCAAGGTTGTTGGCGGCTTGAACGGGGCGCAGGAGCGAGCGCTATTCAAGGCCGATGTGACGATCTCTATCTAGCTAACATAATTTCGTCTGACAATTTGTCGACAACTGTCGAGGTGTCAGCTTCAATTGCCGACGTACTTCCAGAAATGGATATCGTAGATGGCAGCCTCACTACCACGCATTTGAATAGGCTTAGGGATCAACTCGTTCAACAAGTTATGAGGTCCCGATTGCGTGATGGAGGGCTGGGGGAACGTTTCGTTTTGTCGATCGCCCACATAGATACATGACTGACATAAAACTATCCGAAATCGAAACTAGGGCCATCGACGCGGCCATTACCGGCGATCTTTCAGATCCTGTTTCGCTTATGCGCAACGCAGGGTGCGATGTTGCGACTTTTTTTGAGTTCGGAGATTGGAGAGGGGCAGACTTTAGGAGTTCTGATTTGGTTGGCGTTTCATTCAGGGGCGCTGATTTGCGTGAAGCTCTAGTGACAGAAGAACAGTACTTTGTTGTTCTGGCTACTCAGCCAAGCTTTCCTCCTGCGACGCCCACAGAGGAAGATTTGGAACAGCATGATCTTGAACAGACCTCTTTCAAAAGGGAGGTGTTTAATTTTCGAGGCGGAGATAAGTCTGAACCTGAGGTAATTACTGTCGAAGACCTTGTCCAGAAAACTCTAGCCTACAATCAGAATAGTGACAGCGCTCTAATCAGGCGAGCCTACCAATTTGGCGAAGAAATGCATGAAGGCCAAATGCGACACTCAGGAGAACCCTACTTTAGTCATCCAGTGACTGTTGCGTCAATTTTGACTGACCTGCGGCTATCTGATGAGGTAATCGCAGCAGGGCTGTTGCATGACGTTGTCGAGGATACCCAAGCAACATATAGCCAAGTCGAGCAAAGATTTGGAGCTCAAGTCGCTGGTTTGGTTGATGACGTTACCAGGCTCACAAACCTACAGCACACAGGTCCGAATGTTGGGATTTCAGAGAATTACCCCAAGATCGTTTTGCAATCAATTAGGGACCTTAGGTCACTTTCGATAAAGCTAGCCGACCGTCTGCATAACCTACGAACAATCAGCCCAATACATCCAGCGAAGCGGATGGCGAAGGCCGTTGAAACTCTAGATATCTACGCTTGGATTGCGCGTCAAACGGGTCCCTTGGCAATTCAGGAGGAATTAGAAGATCTTTGCTTTAAACTAGTGAATCCATCTGCGCGTACCGCAATCATTCGGCGGTGCCTTAAATTACAAGAAGACGAAAGTGCCTTGGTTGATCAGATCGGCAAAAATATCAGCGGTATGCTGAATAGAGAGCTATCTCTAGACTCCAGTATCCTTGCGCAGTGCAAAGAGCCGTACACAATCTGGCGGGAATCTCGTGATGGAATTTCATTAGGTAACATACTGGATGCTTACCGATTCATAGTAACGGTTCCTACGGAAGAGGGGGGTCGCGCTATTCTGGATGTTCTTCGGCAAGAGTGGAGTGAAATCCCGAGCGGTTTCAAAGACTACTTTTCCCAACCGAAGTCAAATGGATACAGTGCGCTGCATTCGCGATTTCATATTGGAAGTAGGCAATCCGTAGAGGTGCAAATTTTAACTGAGAGTATGATCGAGTATACCTCTGATGGCGTTTTTACGGTTCTGGATGGCGATGGCCTCGCTCCTCAAAGTGCTAGTATTTTCCCGGGGGTAGACGATTTTTTGACTGGCGCGGTTCGCGAATCCGAAGAGCGAGATGAACTAATGGATCTTGCGTTCTTGAAGGAAGGTTCTTCGGACGGCGAATTGATTTTTTGTTTTACGCCGATGGGTGAGATTGTAAAATTGCCGCGCGGTTCAACACCACTCGATTTTGCTTTTCATGTCCACACTAAGCTCGGGGAGGAATGCGTCGGGGCCAAAGTTGATGGGATGCGGGTGCCGCTTTGGACAAGGTTGGTTAATGGTCAAGCTGTCGAAATTGTTAGGGCAGAAGGTCAGGTTCCGCAGGAGGCGTGGCTTGAAAGCCTTGCTAGTCCAAAGGCCCGGAGAAAGCTACGGCGCGCACTGCGCCTTTTAGGATGAACTTGACTGTTGAAGATTAGTCGCCCCAGCTATCTGAAGTGCATTTGGATTGCATTTAGATCTGGCTCTCGACAACTGGTATCCTTGGACGGCCAGGCGTCCTTCTAGTTTTGAGATGCCCAAAAAGTTGCAGTTGGATCAAAGACCAGAGCAGGCTCATTGCGGCCCCGAGCTGCTCTCTGCAACAATGTCTGCGTCAACCGGATCACCTGAGCATTCTGGCGCTTTAGGATGGTCGCCATCGTACAACGCTGCCTGCGTCTCGCCGTTATCCCACTGATACAGCAGACCGATTTCTTCGCCAGTCTTGATACACGTAATGCGACCGATGGCTTCGGCCGTCGTGCGAACACTCTCAAGTTCGGGCAAAACTAGCCCCTCTCGTTAAACAGTTCCTTGGGAGCGATGTCGAGAGCATGGGCAATCCGCTCCAGAACATCGATCGACGCTGAGAATTTCGCGAGTTCGATCTCGCTGATGTAGCTACGATCCAGGTCGGCAGCTAATGCTAATTGTTCTTGGCTCAACCCTCTGGAATTTCTTAGATTCCGGATATTTAACCCTACTTGTTCCCGTAATTTCATGGCCTGTATTCGGCCAGATCACAAGAACCGCTCTACGGAGTATATTCCACAAAACGCGCGCGAACATCATAAACCCTGTGCTCGCATATGGTGTGAAGGTTGAGGTTGGAGGTAGTGTATCAATAATGCAGTAATGTTATCACAAGGCACTTATTGATATGTGGCGCAGACTTATGAGAAATTGGACCGTCGGAGCTGTCGTGGCTCTGATTTCAACCGTAGCCCCGCAGGCGGCTAAGGCCTATCAGGTCGATTGCGCCATTCTGCTTTGCCTGGCTGGTGGGTGGCCCGCGTCAGCAGAATGTGCCCATGCCCGTGCCGTGTTCATCCGTCGGATCACACCTTGGCCGATTGAGCCGCCTTTACAAATCTGGCGTTGCCCGATGGGTGTTTCTGAGCGCGTGCCATTGCAGAGCAAGGCCCCAAGGATCTGGAAGGCCAGCAACCAAACGGGTCGGACGCTTGGTCAGGCCATTCTGGCTCAGGTGGTTGAAGGCGGTGCCGATATTGACATCAGCGGTCTGGAATTCGATTTCGTGCGCTCGATCCGTGTCTGGGATGTACAGCACTATAGCCATCGCGAACGTGGCCGCGACGATGATTGCTCTGAGAGTTATAACATGCGCCTCGGGACCTACGGCACACAAGGCGAATTTGGCTGGCAACGCACGACCCCAGCGGCCGCCCCGCAATGGGTTCTGCCGACGCGGCGCTGTTCGTCATCAAATTGGAGGCGCGGGGTCGGTGTCGAATGGGAAGATCACGAGGGCAACCACGGATATGAGTGGGTGGCCTACTAGATCTATTCGCCGATGTCTTTCATGCGTTCCGAAATGTCGCCCGCAATGCGCTCATACAGGGCGGCTTGTTTGTCCCTAGGTGTGCCAGGCTTCGGGTTTCTTCGACGGATGCGTTTGGCGAGCCAGAAGAGCAGCCGCGCCGCTGGATCCGACATCGCATCCAGTTCTGCAGCCGGGTACTTCTCCTCAAGAGCGACGACGATTTCCTGAGACAGGCTGCGCCGGTTCAGGGTGGCATGCGTTTCCAAACGCTTCTTGAGCGCGGCAGGAAGCAAGAGTTTAAATTGGACCAAGGCTTCTTCTTTCATGTTTGCATGATGGACAATATTTGTCCTCAATGATATGGACATTTTATGTCCTTTTGTTGAGGTTTAAATATGAAGACAACCCAGTTTAAACTTAACCTTCCAGCGGACGTGAAAGCCTGGCTTGAAGAGGAGGCTGTTCGGAACTTGCGCTCGCAAGGCGCTCAGGTGGTGTCTTGTTTGCGGGCAGCCATGTCGCGGCAAGAAGCCGTGGGTGAGAGGGCTGAAAAATGAGCCCAAGCCATATTCAGCTGATTCCGACGCCAGAGCTTGCGCTTCTCTTCGGCTACAGTGAGCCGAGCGCGTCCTTCTATGATTTCTGCCGCAGGACGGGTATCGCTCCGGTGCCAGGGCGGCGCGGGTGGTATGACCCGAAGCTCATTCGCGCGCGATTGGATGCTGTTCAGGGCATCAGCGCGGCAGAACGCGAAGCCACTTCGCAACCGAGCCTCGTTGCACAGCGGAGAGCACGCCGTGCCCAGAAGTAACCTTCCCAAGGGCGTCCACCGTGTCCGACGCAAGGTTGTGTCCGGTGTTCGCTACCATTTCTATGCTTGGCGGGGCGGCCCCAAATTTTGGGAAGGGATGGACCCAAACCCCAAAGAGCCCGAATTCTTCCATGCGTTTTCACAGTGCGGTACGCCCGTGAGCCCGGCCGAATATCTGACGACTCACTTGGTCGACGATTTTCTGTCCAGTGCGTCCTTGCCCAAGGCTGAGCGTTCAAAGGCTGATATCCGCAAATGGCTGGAACTGTTCCGCGAGGAGTTCGGTGCCGATCCTGTCGCGATGTTCGAAGAACGAGCCTCGCGGGGCGAGGTTAACAATTGGCGCAAGAAGTGGCTTCATTCGCCCAAGCAGCACGATATGGCGGGCACCCATGCGACACGCGTTCTGAATTGGGCGGTGGAAGAGGGAAAGCTGAAAGAGCATCACTGTCACAAGCTTAAAAAGCTCTACCAATCGAACCGCACAGAAATCATCTGGACGAGCGGCGATATCGCGCAGTTCAACAAACATGCACCCAAGTGGGTCCAAAGGATCCTGACCGCCGGATGCGAAACCGGTTTGCGAGCGGCCGATCTGGTTCAGGTCAAAATGGACCAATTCGAAGATACGCCGCACGGCAAGCGCCTTCGTTTCAGGACCAGTAAGCGCGGCCAGATCGCATATATCCCTGCCACATCGGCACTTGAGAAATTGATCGCAGAGACGCCGGAAGGCCAAGAGGTGTTGCTGGTGTCAGAGCTTGGTAGGCCTTTGACGGCCCGTTGGGCATCGAACCAGATCACCAAGTGGCGGCGCGAAACTCAGATCCCCCCTTGGATCGACGGCAGGGAGAAGACTCTGTCTGATACGCGCGGGACGGCGGCGACACGATTGCTGAATGCCGATCTGTCTTTGCGCCAGATCGCGGTGCTGATGGGGTGGTCCGTCCGCTACGCGGCACAGGTAATCGAGCATTATGCGCAGGTTAGCCCGGACGAAAGCGATGCGGTTCTGCGCAAGCTCAATCGGGCAAAATCACTGTCTCAAGACACAAAAATGTAAACGCCCCTGTAAACGCGGGGCCTCAAACACGGCAAGGAGTGAGGTAAGTGATTGTTTTTAAATGGAGGCGAGTACCGGAATCGAACCGGTGTACACGGATTTGCAATCCGCTGCGTCACCACTCCGCCAACTCGCCGACCTGGGTGCTTGCGCCGGATATACCATGCCCTTCCAACACGCAAGATGTTCCACGCCCCTTCTATCAACCGTTGCTGCCACAACCCTTCTGTGGCATGACACACCAACCCGTTTTTAGCAGAGAGTTCCGCCCGTGAATGATTATGCCGCCCGCCGCATCATGATGGTCGATACGCAGATCCGCCCGTCTGATGTCACAAAGTTTCCGATCATTGACGCGATGCTTGATGTACCCCGTGAGGCTTTTGTGCCGGTCAGTTTGCGTGAAGCCGCCTATATCGGTGAAAACCTTGATATTGGAGGGGGCCGCACGTTGTTGGAGCCGCGCAGCTTTGCCAAGATGCTGGATGCGCTTGAGGTGCAGCCGCATCATGTTGCGCTGGACCTAGGCTGCGGATTGGGATATTCAACGGCTGTTCTGGCTCGGATTTGCGATTTTGTTGTTGGTCTGGAAGATGACGAGGCGCGCGCTGAAGAGGCTCAAACCTTGTTGTCCGAACAGGGCTTCGACAATGCCGCAATCATGGCTGTGGACTTGACCGAGGGTGCGGCAAAATCCGGTCCATATGACATCATTCTGATCCAGGGTGCAGTGGAATTTGTACCAGATACCTTGTTGACGCAGCTGCGTGAGGGTGGGCGGATCGCCTGCATTTTTGCAGAAGGTGCGTTGGGGATCGTGCGTATCGGTCACAAGATTGATGGCCGGGTGAACTGGCGTTTTGCGTTTAATGCTGGTGCTCCGGTGTTGCCAGGGTTCCACAAGCCGCCTGCATTCGCACTTTAGGATTGGTCATTCCGTCGCGTTACTGTATCTTTTGAAAAAAAGCATAAAGTTAGAGGCACAGGATCATGATTGAGCGGGTAAAAAATGCCGCGTGGGCGGCTATTGTCGTGGTTGCGGCTAGCAGTGCGGTGACGGCGGAAACGCTGGCCGATGCGCTGACTTCGGCATATAACAATTCTGGCTTGCTGGAACAGAACCGCGCCTTGTTGCGAGCGGCGGATGAGGATCTGGCGCAATCTGTCGCCTCCACGTTGCCCGTCATCAACTGGTCCGCAGGCGTCACGAACACGCGCCCGAATAATGTGCCCGGAGCCGAGTTGCTGCAGGCGAATGCGCAGATATCGGCCTCCTTGACCCTTTACGATGGTGGGGCAAATCGACTGGCCATCGAGTCTCAGAAAGAGACGATCCTCGGTACAAGACAGTCCTTGCGGTCGATCGAACAGGATGTCCTGCTGCGTGCGGTGCAAGCCTATATGGACGTTCGTAGTGATACGGAGTTCGTCTCCCTTCGTCAGAACAACGTACGCGTCCTGACCCAGGAATTTCGCGCAGCGCAGGACCGGTTTGAAGTAGGCGAAGTGACCCGAACTGATGTCGCCTTGGCCGAGGCACGTCTTGCAGCCGCCCGCAGCGCGCTTGCTGCCGCAGAAGGTGAATTGGCCCGATCGATTGAGGAGTACCGTGCCGCTGTCGGTCGTGCCCCGCAACAGCTCCGGCCCGTTTCGGCTGCACCGGTGTCCCGCGGGATCGAAGATGCCAAGAACTTCGCCGTGCGTAATCATCCCGACATCATACAGTCCCAGCATGCCGTTAGCGCGGCTGAGTTGAATATTCGCAGGGCTGAGGCGGCGCTGAAGCCAACAGTGAGCCTACAGGGGTCTATTACAACGGATGAAGATTGGAACGATTCCCGTCAAATTGGTCTTCAAGCCAGCGGTCCGATCTATGGCGGGGGCCGGCTTTCAAGCCAGATCCGGCAGTTCATGTCCCGGCGGGATGCGGCACGTTCTGTGCTGCTTGTGACGAGTCAGGGTATCGCCCAGCAGGTTGGCAATGCCTATTCCTTCCTACGGGTTGCACGTGCCTCTCGGGCTGCGTCTGATCAGCAGATTCGTGCGGCACGCGTCGCCTTTGAAGGGGTGCGCGAGGAGGCAACGCTTGGTTCACGTACCACCCTTGATGTGTTGAACGCAGAGCAGGAATTGCTGGATGCGCAGGCCAATTTGATTTCCGCGCAGGCAGAGGAGGTCGTCGCCTCCTACTCGGTTCTTGCGGCGATGGGCCTGTTAAATGCGGATCACCTGCGCCTTCCCGTGCAGCAATATGACCCATCTCAGTATTATAATCTGGCCAAAGATGCGCCGGTTGCCATTTCGCGGCAGGGGCAGGCGCTGGACCGTGTATTGCGCTCTATCGGTGACTAATGCTGCTTGGGCGCGCATCCGCGTGTTGTTTGCGATGACATGATGCGCTACGCTGGACAAGGCGGGGCGCAACGTCGGGATGAGTTATGTCCAACACTCCTAATCCAAATGAAATTGACGAGGTGATGTCGTCAGTGCGCAAACTTGTGTCGCGGGGTGAGCGATCCGCTGAGATGGCAGGAGCTGATGATATGCCGCCTGATCCTGAATCTGGCGCAGAAAAATTGCTTCTGACACCGGCCTTGCGTGTTGATGATCCCAATAAGGAAGGGGTGGACCCGCCTGTCGCGGACAATGGCGTGAATGTTCTTATTCTGGATCCGGAGAAGGCAAACCATGACGCGACGGTTGCGCAGTTGGAGGCTGCTGTCGCAGAGCCTGTTGAGGATTGGCAGCCCGAGGAAACCGATGCTTTTGATGAGGCTGACTGGGCCGTCAGCGCGGTGGCTGCGTCAGAGGCCACGCAATTCTTTGATGTTATGGAAGGGGCCGATCCTGCTAAAGAACAAGCCGACGCGGCTCCCGCACCGGCGGATGATCTGACAGCGTTTTTGCCCCAAGAACCAAGCGTTGATCCTGATATGTTACGCGAAATGATCGTGCAAATAGTGCGCGAGGAATTGGCGGGCGATACTGGTGAGCGGATCACCCGAAATGTGCGCAAACTGGTCAGGCGCGAGATCAATCTGATGTTGGCGGCGCGAAATTTGCGCTAGAGCGTTATGCGAAAACCCGCAATCACATAGCGCTGCCTGAAACCTGCGATTTCAACGCATTATGTGATACGTGATGTTTCAGGTACTTCGTCAAACACCGTAAATGTGACAGTTCGAAGAATGCTACCCGCAGCCCATTGCGCGACGAATATTTCTCCCAAAGAAATTTGTCAAAATCCTTCATAGGATTTTGGTGTGACTCAGCCACGCGGCGTCAACGCGAGAAGTTGATCAACATCCATATGTGTTTCGACATGTGCCGCAAGCGCGTCCAACGTATCTTCGACACCCGCTGCATAGGCATGATCCGGCACTGTGATATCCATCCGTGCGAGGAAAGCCGAGCGGAACCGATCTGCCGCGAACAACCCATGAAGATAGCATCCCATAATCCGACCATCCGGCGATGTCGCCCCTTCACCATGCCCATCCAAGGACAGCCATGCACGGTCACAATCGGGTCCATCTGTCTTCCCGATATGGATTTCAAAGCCTGTTACCGTATCCCCGGTTGGCAGATAAATCGCATCTGCCTGCGCCAGTCGTTTTTGCGGTTTCATAATTGTTCTGACGTTGAGCAGGCCGAGCCCATTGATCTGCGATGGCGGCCCTTCGATTCCGTCCTCGTCGACGATCTCTCGACCCAGCATCTGATATCCGCCGCAAATCCCCAAAACGCGCCCGCCGCGCCGCACATGTGCTTGCAGATCGATTTCCCAACCCTGCGCTCGGAAATGTGCCAGATCGGCGATCGTCGATTTTGAACCGGGGATGATGATTAGGTCTGCATCGCCAGGCAAGGCGCGTCCGGCCTCGACAATCTCTACGCTGATGCCCGGCGTGGCTGTAAGCGGATCAAGATCATCGAAATTGGCAATCCGGTTCAGGCGCGGTACAGCGATCTTGATCGTGCCACCCTTGCTGCTGGCTACATCCATCACATCTTCGGCGGGCAGTTTCCACGCATCGGCGAACCAAGGTAGGATGCCAAGGCCAGCCCAACCCGTGCGGTCGCTAATGACTCGCATGCCATCTTCGAACAGGGTCGGATCGCCCCGAAACTTGTTGATGGCGAATGCGCGGATCATGGCGCGGTCTTCGGCAGGTAGGACAGCATGGGTGCCAACCAATTGTGCAATGACGCCGCCGCGATCAATGTCACCGATCAAAACGACCGGAACATCTGCGACGGCAGCAAATCCCATATTGGCGATATCGCCACTGCGCAGGTTGACCTCTGCCGGGCTGCCTGCGCCTTCGACCAGTACAAAGTCATGGGCCGCTTTTAGGCGATTGAAACTCTCAAGGACGGGGGGTAAAAGTCGCGCCTTTTGCTTGCCGTAGTCCCGCGCCTTCATGGTTGCAAAACGTTGCCCTTGCACAATCACTTGCGCGCCGGTGTCTGTTTCGGGTTTGAGCAGCACGGGGTTCATATCCGTCATCGGCAGAAGCCCGCAGGCCAGTGCTTGCAAGGCCTGTGCGCGACCGATCTCTCCACCATCGGCGGTGACGGCGGCGTTGTTGGACATGTTTTGCGGCTTGAAAGGGGCCACGGAAATCCCACGCTGTTTGCAGGCGCGGGCAAGCCCCGCGACCAACATGGATTTACCCACGTTCGAACCCGCACCCTGGATCATGATTGCTCTGGTCATCGCGCCTCCGTTGCTTAGGTTCTAAGGGCGCATCGGGCGCGGGGAAAGAGCATGAATACACCGGCACATCTGATTTTCGGTCTGGCTGTCTTTGCCGAGGCGGGCAGGCCGAAGGTGATCACCGCCGCATTTGTCGGTGCATTGGTCCCGGATCTGTCACTTTATTTGATGGCCGGTTGGCATTTGCGGGTTCTGGGGACATCCCCAGATGTTGTTTTTGGACGGCTTTACTTTTCAGATGCGTGGCAAAGTATCTTTCGGATCGATAACTCGATGATCTTGTGGGGCATTGCGCTGACGCTTGGTCTGATGTTTCGCGCGCCAGTGCTGATCGCCCTTTGCGGGGCGGCGGTGCTGCATCTGATCGGGGATTTTTTGCTGCACCATGATGATGGACGGGCGCATTTCTGGCCGATAAGCAATTGGATATTTCAAAGCCCGGTCAGCTATTGGGATCCGGCGCATTACGGCACTATTGTGGGCGCGGTAGAAATCGCTGCATCAATGCTGTGCTGCGCGGTGCTGTGGCGGCGGTTCAGGGGGTTCTTGATGCGGGCGCTGATCGTCTTTCTAGGCCTGTTGGAATTCGCCCCATTTGTTCTGTTCGCGATCATGTTCGCGGGACCCTGAAAAAAGAAAAGCGGTCCCCGAGGGAACCGCATTTTCAATCGCAAATCGCTTGCAGGATCAGGCAGCTTTCGCTTCCTGCTCGGCTGCATTGCGCCGTTCGCTTTCTTCGCGGGACAATGCAACAGATGTCCGTACGCCCTTGCCCACGAATTCCATCAGGCCTTCGACAACCCGTTCATTGGGGTCGATGCCGGCGCAGGACAACACTTCGCGCCCGTCGCGTGAACGTGCCCAGCGCGCAATCTGCTCCGGCCCGTTGCCATATTTCTTGTCATCCGCAATGGCATCATCCAACGCAGCCAGAACGACAGCGGCGAACAATTTGCGGGCACGGTTGCCTTGTTCATTGTTGAACGCTGTACCGTCGACGAAATCTCTCATCTATAGTTCCCTATTTTTGTTCTTGTACTTCCGCGTGAGCGCCAATATGCCCATTTGAGTCCGATTCGGGCGCGCTCATTTGGAATGGCAGCTATGCGTTTTCTGCATAGCTGCGCGCAGCAGCAACGCATTCTCTCATGACCTTGTCAGACACCCATCGCCCAGATATAGGCGGTTCAACCCAAGTTTCAACCTTTTGTTAACTGTCAGATACGAAGTGACCCATGCCCAAAATCAATGGTAATGAAATCCGCCCCGGTAACGTGCTGGAACATGATGGTGGCCTTTGGGGCGCTGTCAAAGTCGACCATGTCAAACCCGGTAAGGGTGGCGCTTTTGCGCAGGTGGAGTTGAAGAACCTGCGCGACGGGCGCAAGTTGAACGAACGCTTTCGGTCGGCGGACAAGGTTGAACGTGTGCGCCTCGATCAGAAAGATCAGCAATTCCTGTTTGAAGATGGTGACATGCTGACATTCATGGACAGCGAAACATATGAACAGATTGCCTTGCCGTCCGATATCCTTGGTGACCGCCGCCCGTTCTTGCAGGATGGGATGGTTGTCCAGATCGAGTATTATGGCGAAGAGGCGCTGAATGTCAGTCTGCCGCAAAAAGTTGTCTGTAAAGTCGTCGAGACCGAACCGGTCGTAAAAGGTCAAACCGCTGCCAACAGTTTTAAGCCTGCGACGCTGGACAATGGCATTCGTGTGATGATCCCGCCATTTGTTGGCCAGGACGAAGATATCGTGGTCAATACAGAAACGTTCGAATACGCCGAACGAGCCTAATCAAGACGTCCCAAGTCATGCCCGGGACGCCTATTTAATCATCAATGCGAGTCAATTTGGCCTGCCCAGCCAACATTTCGCCTTTTACTCGATCAAACCGCAGGAATGCGATCCCGTTGGACCCGCTGATTGTGTGCAAGGTGCCTGCCGGTTTGCCGTCGGCAGTAATCGCATCACCTGGGGCGGCTTGTCCGTCCAACGCGACCCGTGCAAGCCCCTTTTTCAACACAGTCTTATGCTTCATTCTGGCTACAATTTCCTGGCCGACGAAACATCCTTTCCTGAAGTCGACCCCGTTCAGCCGTTCAAACCCGCATTCGAGAATATACGCATCCGGGGTTAGTTCGATCCCGGTTTCTGGAACCAAATGTGCGACACGTACCGCTCTCCAATCGGTATCGTCGCTTTCATCCGCGGCACCATAGAGCCGCCAGCCTAGGGCCGGGTGGCGCGGATCCGCAATCGCACCGACAGGCGCAGGCCCTGTGCCGCGTGAGACGATCATGTCAAGCTGGGTGATCTGCACATCAGCCCTAAGCCGGTACATGGACAGTTTTTGCGCCAGCGTCGCAGCCACGGAACGCCCGACGTCGATCACCATCCGATTGGCCTGACGGAGCACAAAGAAATCGGCAACGAACTTGCCCTGCGGTGTCAACAGGGCCGTGTAGATCAGTGTACCATCGGGTTTGTTGATATCATTGGTGACAAGCCCCTGGAGGAAATCATCTCGGTCAGTGCCGGTGATCGCAATAAGGCTACGTTCCGTCATTTCTTATCAGCCTCTGATTGTGAGAATTGCAGCCGATGCAAGTCAGCATAGATGCCGCCCCTTGCTAGCAATTCATCGTGTGATCCTTGGTCAACGACACGCCCATGATCCATGACCACGATGGAATGGGCGTTGTGGATCGTCGACAGTCTGTGTGCGATGACGAGTGTCGTCCGGCCGGTTGACAGTTGGTCCAGCGCCTTTTGAACAACGGTTTCGGATTTCGTGTCGAGCGCGCTTGTCGCTTCGTCCAGTAGCAAAACTGGCGTGTTACGCAACAAGGCGCGGGCAATTGCCACGCGCTGTCGTTGTCCACCAGAGAGATTGGAGCCGCGCGGTCCCACCGGTGTATCAAGCCCATTGGACAATTTCGGAAGGAAGTCGCTGACAAAAGCAGCATCAAGTGCTTCTTGCAATTGCGCATCGCTTACGTCTTCGCGCCCCAGCAGGATGTTGTCGCGCAGTGTTTCGTCAAACAATGTCGAATCCTGTGACACGACCGAAAACATGCTCCGCAACGCCTTCAGGTCCATGTCCTTGACGGGAATACCGTCAACGGTGACTGTCCCCGTTTGTGGATCGACAAGGCGGGTCAGGACATTGAAGACTGTACTTTTGCCAGCGCCAGAGGCGCCAACCAGAGCGGTGGTCTTGCCAGCCTCTGCAGTGAAGCTGGTGCCACGCAACACCGGTAGTTCGTCATAATGCAACTCAACCGCGCCCATCTGGATTTCGGGAGCAGCAGTTGGAGCAGGACGTGGCTTTGCCGGAGAGACAATGGTGGGTTGGACGCCAAGCACCCACTGCACCCGCTCAATGCTGGCCGCCGCACGTTGCAGTGACCCGCTTAGCGCGCCGAGGCGACGAATGGGGTCGAAGGCCAACGAAATTGCCGTGAAGAAGGCCATGAATTCACCGTTGGTTTTGTTGCCAGCGATGATTTCGGATCCACCATAGACAAGGACGCCAAAAAAACCGATCCCCGTCATGATATCAATTAATGCGGGTACGGCCGAGGTGCCATAAGCCGTCTTCACGGCGGCACCGATCGCGTCTTTCAGCACGTTGAGGTAGCTTTTTGTCCGATAGGCCTCCAGGGTATTCAGCTTGATCGGGCTGATCCCATGAAAGACTTCGTCTAACTGCGTTGAGATATTGGCAGAAAGTTCCCGTTGGATATGCGCGCGCCGCCGGACATAGCGTTGCACCATCAGGGACGGCAGCGCCAAAAGCGGTAGGCCGATGATCGCGATCAGCGTCCAAACCCAATCGATCCAAAGAGCAACAGATAAAAGCCCAACCAGGGCGACGAGGTCACGGCCCAAAGCGATCATCAGCCCGCTCCAGATCCGGTTGATGGATGCAACATCGCCTTGCACGCGTGTAATCAACTGGCCGGGGGAATTGGTTTGAAAGAAACTGTTATCAAGGGTCAGCATATGCGTTAGCAAATGCTCGCGCATCCCCTCAGCCGTGCGTTGTTTGATCAGCGTCATCAGAATACTACGCGCCGTCGACGTGAATGCCCGCATCATGAAAATACCCATGACGATGAACCCGACCATGTAAAGCGCCTGTGTATCGCCATTTGTAAAAACATCGTCAAACATCGGCTGCACCATCCGACTGAACAGCGCGAGCGTTGATCCTTCCAGTGCCATCAAAAACAAGGCGCAAACCAAAAGCCACTTCTGCGGACGCAGGTAGTCGCGCCACAGCCAGTAGATCATCGGGAACACCGATTTCTGCTTCTCATTTTTTGCGGGAGTATCGGTGGAGGACATGGATTGCCTTCATCAGAAATGGGTTGTCTTCGTCTATGCGCAAATGGGGTGGCAGGGCAAGTTGCGCAAGCTTGACCTTGCTGAGTGGCGTATTACTGTCGCGCCGAACTGCCACTTGAAAGCTCCTCCTCATGTCCCTGTCTCAAGGCCGCGCTTATCTTGCCATTCCTGGCCCTTCGGTGATCCCCGACGCTGTTTTGCAGGCTATGCATCGCGCTTCACCCAATATTTATGAGGGCGAATTGCATGATCTGACCCACAGTCTGATCCCCGACCTCAAAGCTGTCGCAATGACCGACCAGCGCGTTGCCATCTATATCGGTAACGGCCACGCGGCCTGGGAGGCCGCATTGTCGAACGTATTGTCGCATGGCGATACGATCCTGGTGTTGGCAACCGGCCGTTTTGGTGTCGGCTGGGGCGAAATGGCGGCTGGTATGGGGGTAAAGGTCGAAACAATTGACTTCGGCAGTCAGTCCCCGATTGATCTGGACAGCGTCGCCGAACATCTGGCTGCGGACACAGCCGGTCGTATTAAGGCGGTGCTTGCTGTTCATGTGGACACTTCCACCAGTGTAAAGAATGACATCGCTGGGCTGCGCGCCACAATGGATCGGGTAGCTCACCCAGCCTTGTTGATGGCCGACTGCATTGCCTCATTGGGCTGTGACCGGTTTGAAATGGATGCCTGGGGGGTCGATGTGATGGTGTCGGCGTGTCAGAAAGGGTTGATGACGCCTGCTGGCATCAGTTTTGTTTGGTTCAACGAAAAAGCATATGCCGCGCGTGGTGACTGTGTCACCAGCTATTGGGACTGGCGTCCGCGCACCAACCCCGACGTATATTATCAGTTCTTTGCAGGGACGGCGCCGACGCATCACCTTTACGGTCTGCGCGCAGCGCTTGATTTGATCAAGGCCGAGGGGCTGGAGGCCGTGTTTGACCGGCACGAAACGCTGGCACAGACGATCTGGGCGGCTTTTGACCGGTGGTCGGCTGAAGGCCCGATGCAGCTCAATATCGCTGACCCTGCCCACCGTTCCCACGCCGTGACATCTGTTGAAATCGGGTCGCCGCATGGTGATGCATTGCGCCATTGGTGTGAACATCAATGTGGGCTGACGCTTGGCATTGGTCTGGGGCGCGATCCTGCAGATGCCTATTTCAGGATCGGTCATATGGGGCATGTGAACGCTCATATGATCATGGGGATCCTGGGCACGATTGATGCCGGGCTTAAGGCATTGGGGATCCCGCACGGCGCTGGCGCGCTTGAGGCGGCGGCGCACTCGATTGCGAATGGTGGCAGGGTGCTCACCAAGCAGCCAAAGGTGGTGACCGCTGCAGCTTGCTGCGGCTGAGCCTATCCGGCGCGCAGCCATCCGACCCACTTGAACAGGTGATCCACGACATAGGCGGTCACGGCGACCCACGCATACCCCCATGCGGCAGCGATTATCCAGAAGACCATGAATAGGAACACTCCAAGGGTGGTCAGGAAGGCATCCGTGTAATCCTCAACACGTTGGATGGGCTGTCGGTGTGACATGGGGTCTCCTACTGAACACCAAGAGAGCTTAACGCCGTGAAGTTGAAAATCACCCCAAATTTCCGTGTGCGGCACAGGCAAGTGCCTTAGGCAGGGCTGCCTGGAAAGCCTCCAATTGTGCGGGCGTTCCGCAACTGACCCGGATGCAGCGATCCTGCGGGGCCACGAAGGGCATGCGCACAAATATGCCTTCATCGATCAACGCGGCAAGAACCGTCTTGGCGAACGCCCCGTCCTTGCCGCAATCAATGGTGACGAAATTCGTGGCCGAGGGGAGCGGGGTCAGCCCGTTGTCTTGGGCAATCGCGGCAATGGTATCGCGAGCGGCGCGGACCTCTGCCCGGATATGGGCCAGCCAGGATGTGTCCTGCAAGGCGGCCAGCGCCCCTGTCTGTCCGATCCGGGACATGCCAAAATGGTTGCGTACCTTGTTGAACCCGATGATCACATCAGCCGCGCCGATCGCATAACCAACCCTGGCACCAGCGAGCCCGTGCGCCTTGGAAAATGTCCGCATACGCAACACGTTGGCGGCGGCGGTATCAATCGCCGGTGCTGTGCCGCCCGGCGCCAAGTCGATATAAGCCTCATCAAGGATCAGCATGCAGCCAGCGGGCAGCGCATCGATCATCGCCTGCATGCGGGCGGCGTCATGCCAGCTACCCATGGGATTATCGGGATTGGCGATATAGATCAGCTTTGCCCCCACCTCTGCCGCCTTGGCGATCAGGGCGTCGGGATCCTCGTGATCGTCCTTATAAGGCACCATATGCAACTGGCCGCCAAACCCTGTCACATGGTAGTTGAAGGTGGGGTAGGCCCCGGCGGATGTGACCACGGCATCGCCCGCGCCGACATAAAGGCGGACAACCAGCCCCAGAAGCCCGTCAATCCCCTCTCCGATCATGACGTTTTCAGGGGCGATGCCGTGATGCTGTGCCAGCGCATGACGCAGATCACGGCTTTCCGGATCGCCATACATCCACGCCTCTGACGCGGCCTGCCGCATGGCGGCGATTGCCTTGGGCGAGGGGCCAAAGGTGCTTTCATTCGCGCCCAGCCGGGCCGTAAAGACTTGGCCGCGCTGTCTTTCCTGCGCTTCAGGCCCTACGAAGGGGACGGAAGCAGGCAAGCTGGCGGCGAGGGGGGTGAGTTGGGGTTTTATCATGGCGGGAGTTAACCGGGGTCTTGAACAGGACGCAAGCGTTCCTATATGAGAATAGTTCGCAAGTAAGGCGCAAAAGGGGTAGCCCCATGAAGATCAGTAGACGCGGATTCTTAATCAGTTCCGGGGCTGCCCTGTCGATACGGTCCGTGCCGCAGATTACGGTCCGCAGCAGCGGACGGCGCATTCTGACACTGGCCTATGACAAGGCGGCAGGCGCGATGCGCGCGGTGGAGCGTGTTGTGCGATAACGGGTGACGCCCCACCCGCCATCCCGTATTTCAGCCCAGTTCCTGCAAGCGTGCAATGGCGGCTTTGATCTCGATCTCTTCGCCTTCCCGCAGGCGCAGGTTTTCCTTGGCCTCGGCGACAACCTCATCCGGGGCGGAGGCCAGGAATTTCGGGTTGTTCAGCCGCCCGCGTAATCCGCCGAGTTCCTTGCCCAGCTTTTGCATGGTCTTTTCAAGCCGTGCGATTTCGGCGCCCACATCGATCAGCCCTTCCAGCGGGATGCCGAATGTGCCGCCATCCATCGGGATCGTCACGCAGCCTTTGGGGAAGGCATCCACATGCTCCAAGCTTTCGATCCGGGCGAGGCGCTGGATCAGGGTTGCGTTATTATCCCAGGCCGCTTTCCCCTTGGCATCAAGCCCGGTCACCAGAAGCGGCACTTTCACCCCCGCGGGCACGTGGACCTGCGCGCGGGCAGAGCGGGTGTTTTCGATGAGGGCGATCACCCAGTTCATTTCACGGTCCGCATCCGCATCAATCAGTGCGCGGCCGTATTCGGGCCAATCGGCATGGACAAGCATTTTGGCGCGGCTGCCGGCGAGACCCCAGAGTTCCTCGGTAATAAACGGCATGATCGGGTGCAGCATGATCAGGCATTGGTCCAGCACCCAGCGCAGGGTCTGTTCGGTTTCTGCCTTCGCGCCCGCGTCATCGCCCTGAAGGATGGGTTTGGAAAACTCCAGATACCAGTCACAGACCTTGCCCCAGGTGAACGCATAAAGCGCGTCGGCCACATCGTTGAAACGGTAGCTTTCCATGCCTGCGTCAACCGCCTCGCGCACTTTGCCGGTCTCACCGATGATCCATTTGTTCAGTGTCTGCGTGGCCTCTGGCCGCGTCGCATCGCCGGGGTAGCGGATATCGTAATGATCGGCGAAGCTGAACGCGTTCCACAGCTTGGTGCCGAAATTGCGGTAACCTTTGATCCGGTCCTCAGAGATTTTCAGCACCCCGCCCAGCGCCGCCATCTGCGCGTTGGAAAAACGCAGGGCGTCGGCGCCGTAAGCGTCGATCATATCGAGCGGGTCGATGACATTGCCGCGTGTCTTTGACATCTTTTCGCCCTTCGCGTCGCGGACGAGCTGGTGGAGATAGACGGTGTGGAAAGGTTCGCTGTCCAGTATGGCCTCTGACATCATCATCATGCGGGCGACCCAGAAGAACAGGATGTCTTGGCCGGTGACGAGAACATCGCCGGGGAAATACTTCATCGCGGGGTCGTCAGCGGGCCAGCCGAGTGTGCCGAAAGGCCAGAGGCCGGAAGAGAACCAGGTGTCGAGGACATCGGGGTCGCGGTAAACCGGTGTAGGCCGTTCGACAGCGGGATCGCTATAGGTATCAAGTAGAGCGAAGGCTGCTTCGCGATTAGCGACTTCTACGATCTTACCTGATTTACTCTCCGCCTCTGCGTTGGCAGTCGCTTCTTGGAATGTTGCTCCACAATATTGGTTTTCAGAGAGGTCAAACCAAACCGGGATTTGGTGGCCCCACCAGAGTTGGCGTGAGATGCACCAGGGTTCGATGTTTTCCAGCCAGTGATAGAAGACTTTTTCGCCGCTCTCGGGCATGATCTTGACCCGGCCTTCGCGGACGCTTTCGAGCGCGGGGCCGACGATTTTGGCGGAGTCCACGAACCACTGGTCTGTCAGCATCGGCTCGATCACCACCTTGGAGCGGTCGCCAAAGGGCTGCATGATTTTCTTGGCTTCGACGTGGGGGACCATCGCCGGAGGTCCCGGCTCGGGGGCCGGGACGGGTTGCGTTTCGTTGTCCCCGTCCCGGGCCTGACCCGGGACCTCACCTTCGGCCAACGCCGGGTTAGGGATCATGACCGCGTTGCCCTCTGCCGTGATGTCGGCAACGACGCGTTTGCGGGCCTCGAACCGATCAAGGCCCCGATATGCATCCGGCACGAGGTTCATTGCCGCGATCATATTCTCATCGAACTCTTGCTCGCCATTCGCGATAGCCAAGGCCAAGGCAGCCTCTTCCGCGTAAGGCTTGCCATCCGCCCGCATCGCCCCTTTGGTATCCATGAGGTTATACATCGGGATCTTGCCGCGCTTGGCGACCTCATAGTCGTTGAAGTCATGCGCGCCGGTGATCTTGACCGCGCCTGAGCCGAAATCGGGGTCAGGGTAGGGATCCGTGATGATCGGGATCAGGCGGCGATGCTCCTTTGGTCCCACGGGAATTTCGCAAAGCAAGCCCACGATGGGGGCGTAGCGTTCATCCTTGGGGTTCACCGCAACGGCGCCGTCGCCCAGCATGGTTTCGGGCCGGGTCGTGGCAATGGAGATGTAGTCGCGGATTTCGCGCAGGATGACGTTGCCGTCCTCATCCTTCTCGACATATTCATAGGTTTCGCCACCGGCGAGCGGATACTTGAAATGCCACATGTGGCCGTCGATCTCGATATTCTCGACCTCAAGGTCGGAAATCGCGGTTTCGAAATGCGGGTCCCAGTTGACCAGCCGCTTGCCGCGATAGATCAGCCCGTCATTATACATTTGCACAAAGACCTTGAGCACCGCGTCATGAAAATTGCCTGGTTTCTCCGTTGCAGGCGCGGTTTCAGCGCCGGACATGGTAAAGGCAGAGCGGGACCAATCCATGCTGTCGCCCAGACGCTTGGCCTGCTCTTCAATCACGCCGCCCTTGTCGGCCTTCCAGTCCCAAACCTTGGCGATGAATTCGTCGCGGGGCATTTCAGAGCGCTTGCGATTTTCGCCATCCGCCGCCATCTGCTTTTCAACCATCAGCTGGGTGGCGATGCCCGCATGATCCAGCCCCGGCTGCCATAGCGTGTCATAACCCTGCATCCGCTTCCAGCGGGTCAACATATCCATCAGCGTATGGTTGAAGGCATGGCCGACATGCAGATGGCCCGTCACATTGGGGGGCGGCAATTGTATGCAGAAGGTTTCGTCGCGCGAGGCATTGGCCCCGGCGCGGAATGCGCCCGCGTCTTCCCACATCTGATAGATGCGCGCCTCGGCTTCGCGCGCGTTGAATGTCTTTTCCATAGCCATCGTCGTCGTTCCCAATCCGGTTTGGGGTCAGATACCCAATGACACCGGCAAAGCAAAGGGCCTGCGCGCAGATGCGCACAGGCCTTTCGTCCCTGGGGGAGGAATGCAGAACGGGGGTTTAGGGACGGGCGAGGTGCCAGTTGCCGCCGACGCCGTCACCTGTGATGTCGCCTGGCTGGCGGTCATTGACCCACAGATACAGCGGCTGACCATCATAGGCCCATTGCTTGGTCCCGTCATCGCGGGTGATGGCAGTGAATTTGCCGCCTTCGTCAGCGTCAGCCGGAGCCGCGAGTGGTGGCCAGTTGGCGGCACAGCCGCCATTGCAGGCCGATGATGTGGCAGTGTCAGGGTCGAAAGTATAAAGGCTCATCCCGTTTGTATCGACAAGGATGCCGTTGGATTGGGCAACAGGGGCCGTGGCGTGGCCACCTGCGTAAGCATCACATGCTGCAAGACCAGCGACGAGGGAAAGGGCGATCAGGGAAAGTTTCATTGCGTAGCTCCGTAGTTTTCTGCTGTGTGCTGGCGGCTCATCCGTCAGTTACAAGGATTACGCAGGGGGGTAGTTGTTTATTCTCACCGATCGTAAATTTCTTTCAGGAAAATGACATCATTTTGAAATCATTCATTTATTTCTCTCATTCATTGATCAATGGTTTGCGCATACCCGGCCGAATGACCGCCGGATCATAAGGCGTGCGCGCAAAAACCTCCTCCACCCGCGCCGCGAAATGGTCCAGTGGCAGGGCGTCATAGTCAGGATCAAAGGCGCATTGATCCCAGCGTTCGCAGAAGGTTGCGCAATCATCGAAATAGGGGTGGTCGCGATAGGCATCACGCTTATGCGGGTCCGCACCGACATGTGCGCCATAATAGATCAGCTGAAAATCACCATGTTTTTCCACAACCCAGGTCACCTGTTCGCGCAGGAATGGTTTCAGGATCGCGGCCGCATATTCATCATGATTATAGGGCGCATAGATGTCCCCGATATCATGCAGCAAGGCCCCAACGATCCAATCCGTATCGGCCCCGTCCCGTTCTGCCCTTGTGGCTGATTGCAGGGAATGACCCAACCGGGTGACCTGATAGCCGGATAACCCTTCATCAAGGCTGACCATGGCATCCAGCAATCGTGCACCGGTGCCTTTGGTATATGCGACCTCGTGCCTGGTCAGGAAATCGTAATCTTCCTTGTCGCCATCTTTCATGGCGGTGAATTTGACCCGGTCCATCGCTGATCCATCCTTATTGGGGTTCCGCAGTCAAACTGGCGGATGTTTTGCGACATGTCACGCTTGGCACCGACACGTGCATTGGGGCAATGTCGGATCACGCTGGACAAGAGCCGCGCCGCCGCTAGGGTCTGGCCAACACAGCGCACGAGGGTAGCATGGAAAAGTTCGGCAAAAGCCAATCGGTGAGACGGGTCGAGGATCTGCGATTCCTCACCGGGCATGGGCGCTATGTTGATGACGTGGTGCCAGAGGGTGCGTTGCACGCCTATTTTCTGCGCAGCACCGTTGCCCATGGCGAGATTACGACACTGGATGTGGATGATGCGCGTGACATGCCTGGTGTGCATCTGGTTGTGACTGCGGATGATCTGATTGCTGCGGGCGTCAAGATCGGGATGCAGGGGGTCACGGTCAAGAACCGGGATGGGTCCGAAGGAGCGGCACCGGTGCGTCCGATCCTTGCACATGGTCGTGTCCGGCATGTGGGCGAAGCTGTGGCGATGATCGTTGCCGATGATCTGTTGGCGGCGAAAGACGCGGCAGAGATGATCATGCTCGATATCGACGATCTGCCGGCGCATGTAGACTTGACCGTTGGCGGCGATGCCATTCACCCCGAGGCTCCAGAAAACCGCGCATTCGACTGGGGGATGGGGGATGAAGCGGCGACACAGGCCGCAATCGCCGGTGCCGCCCATGTGGTAACGGCAGAGGTGTTTGATAACCGGGTGATCGTCAATTCCATGGAACCGCGCGGCTGCTACGCCGAAGTGACCGACGGGCGTTTGCATGTGGCCTGCAACGGGCAGGGGGTTTGGGCGACCAAGGCCGACCTTGCCCATCAATTTGATATGCCTGCTGATCAAATCCGGGTCACCACCCCCGATGTTGGCGGCGGGTTCGGGATGAAGGCCATGCGCTATGCCGAACCGTTTTGCGCAGCCCACGCGGCCCGTGTTTTGGACCGCCCCGTGCGGTGGATGTCCGAACGGACAGAGGCGATGCTGTCCGACAATGCAGGCCGCGATCTGACCACGACCGCAACACTTGCATTTGATGCCAACTATCGGGTCACCGCGTATCATATTGATACGGTTGCAAATATGGGGGCCTATAATTCGCAATTCGCCCAGGCCATTCAGACTGATCTGTTTTCCAAGGTGCTGATGGGCACTTATGACGTGCAGACCGCCTATATGCGCACCCGCGGGATCTATACCAACACGACGCCCGTTGATGCCTATCGCGGGGCCGGACGGCCAGAGGCGATTTTTGTGCTGGAACGGATCATGGATGAGGCCGCGCGCCAGCTTGGCGTGGACCCTTGGCAGTTGCGGGAAAAGAACTTCATCATCCCTTCACAGTTTCCTTATACAACGGTCAGCGGGGTAACCTATGATGTCGGTGATTTCATGCAGGTGCTGAATAGCGCGGGGCGAAAGGCGGATCGGTCCGGCTTTGCCGCGCGCAAGGCTGCGTCCGAGGAAGCAGGCAAGCTGCGGGGGCAGGGGCTTTGCTACTATATCGAAAGCATCCTTGGCGATCCGGCCGAAACCACGACGGTCGAATTCGTGGATGACGGCGCGCTGATCTATGTTGGCACACAGTCGAACGGGCAGGGGCATGAAACGGTCTATGCACAGTTTCTGGAGGATCAGAGCGGCATTCCGGCCGACCGGATCACCGTTGTGCAAGGCGATAGCGACCGAATCGCAACCGGCGGTGGCACAGGGGGGTCACGGTCAGTCACCGTGCAAAATACGGCGACGCTGGCCACGGTTCGGGTGATGATCGACGGGTTCACCGCATTTCTGGCCGATGCCGAGGGCGTCAATGCATCCGCCATCAGCTTTGATGATGAGCGGTTCCGCATCGCCGGGTCAAACCTGACCCCAACCATGCTTGACGTCGTCGAGATGGCGCGTGATGCTGGGCGCGATGATCTGCTGACTCATTCGGCGCGTATCACGCTGGATAATCGCAGTTTCCCAAATGGGGCCCATGTGGTCGAGGTTGAGATTGACCCCGAAACCGGTGTGGTCACCGTTGACCGTTACACGGTCGTTGATGACTTCGGCAACCTGATCAACCCGATGCTGGCAGAGGGGCAGGTGCATGGCGGTGTTGCGCAGGGAATCGGGCAGGCATTGATCGAACGTGTGGTATTTGATGAGGACGGACAACTGCTCACCGCATCGTTTATGGACTACGGCATGCCCCGCGCGGATGATATTCCCATGATTGGTTTTTCGACAGAATGTACACCATCGCTTTATAATCCTTTGGGGATGAAAGGCTGCGGTGAGGCGGGGACGGTCGGCGCGTTGGCTGCCATCAGCAATGCAGTAATTGACGCGCTTTGGGAAACGGGCGTGCGCAAGGTGGATATGCCGTTCACGCCACATCGGATATGGCAGGCGATAGAATTGGCGAAGGGTAACAGTGCAGCTGCGTGATTGGTTCTTTGGACTTTTCAGACGGCGCGCCCGATCAGAAGAGGGCGGGCTACGACGACGCGGCCCTGCGACCCATGTCATAATACTTGACGGTACAATGTCGTCGCTGGAACCCGGTTGGGAAACCAATGCCGGGCTGACCTTTAAACTGTTGTCAGAGGCAAGCCGCAACACAAACCTGACCATCCATTATGAAGCCGGTATTCAATGGCGCGACTGGGCTGGGACTTGGGGCGTGATGACGGGCAAGGGGATCAATCGGCAGATTGAACGCGCCTATGGCGTCGTCGCATCGCGCTATAGGCCCGGGGATGACATCATCCTGGTGGGTTATTCACGCGGGGCATATGCCGTGCGGTCCTTGGCCGGGGTCATTGATCTGGTTGGGCTCGTACGCGCGGATTGTGCCACGGTGCGCACAATCAGGCAGGCATATCGACACTACCGCACCGGCGCGCGCGGTCCAGTCGCCCAGACATTCCGCGAACTTTATTGCCACAAGGATGTGCAGGTTGAGGCGGTCGCGGTTTGGGATACGGTCAAGGCATTGGGGCTGCGGCTGCCTATCATCTGGCGCTGGGCGCAGGCGCAGCATGATTTTCACAACCACACACTGGGCGCACATGTGCGCAACGGGTTTCATGCGTTGGCACTTGATGAACGGCGCGAGGCCTATGCGCCCGTGCTGTGGGCTTGCCCGCCAGGATGGACCGGCAATATCGAACAGGTCTGGTTTCGCGGTAATCATGGGGATGTCGGTGGACAGGTGGGCGTGCAGCCAGAGGCACGACCCCTGGCCAATATTCCGTTGGTTTGGATGCTGGGCCGGTTAGAAATGTGCGGTGTCACCCTGCCGGACAGTTGGCGGAACCGATTTGAGGAGAATGTATACGCTCCTTCCATCGGAAATTGGCGCGGCTGGTCGAAGATCTTCCTGTCGCGCAGGCGGCGGATCATCGGGCGTGATGTGTCGGAAAGCATCCACGAAAGCGTGACGGATGAACTGGAACAGGCCTCAGCCGTCGGCGATCTTCATGATCAGGCAAGTGGTTGATCCAGTGGCGTAAAGCTTGCCATCGGTGGCACCCCTGATTTCCCCATGGGCGATACCAGTGCTGCGGCCCGCATGATCAATCTCGCCCACGGCCAGAATTTCTGTCCCCAGCGGGATCGCACGGGTCAGGTTCACCTTATATTCCAAAGTGGTATAGACAGAGCCTTTTGGAACCATCGTCATCACGGCGCAGGCCATGCAACTGTCCAGCAATGTGCCATACCAGCCGCCATGCACGCCGCTTAGCGGGTTGGTGTGCCCGAATTCCGGTGTGCCACGAAAGGTGACTTTACCCGGTGCGACTTGATCCAGCGAATAGTTCAACAGATCAGAAATCGGCGGGCGTGCAATCTCGCCACGCAGCATGGCTTGCATGAATTCCAGGCCCGATAGAGACAGAACAGTCGTCTGGTCGGGCAGCTCTTCTAATGTGGTGGCGGTGAACATCGGGCCTCGGATAGTTTTTCCCAAGGCTGGCGGTTCAGGCGACGTTTTGCAACCGCAGTTTTGGCGCCACGCCAAGCGCATGACACACGTCACGCGTCAGTTCGGGACGGTTGAGCGTATAGAAATGCAGATGATCAACGCCGCCCTGGATCAGATCATCGCACAGCTCTGTCGCCAATGCCGTGGCCAGCAGGTCAGTCGTGCCATCGCGGGTTGCATTTGTGAAGGCGTCTGAAACGACCTGCGGGATCGATGTGCCACAGCTTTCCGCAAATTTACGCGCGCCGTTCCAGTTCTCAATCGGCAAGATGCCCGGAATGATCGGGGCGTCGATCCCGGCCTTGGCACAAGCATCGCGAAACCGGAAAAATGTCTCTGCCTCGAAAAAGAACTGGGTGATGGCCGATGTCGCACCGGCATCTAGCTTGCGTTTCAGAAAGGTGATATCTGCCGCCTGATCCGCCGCGTCTGGGTGTTTTTCCGGGTAAGCGCCAACGCGAATGTTGAAATCTCCCGTCTCGGCCAGGGCCGCGATCAACGCAACCGAGCTTGCAAAACCTTCCGGATGCGGCGTGAACGCATCAGCACCCTTTGGCGCGTCGCCGCGCAGCGCAACGATGTCTGTGACGCCCGAGGCTGCATAGTCTGCGGCAATTTCAAGCGTTTCAGCCTTGGTTGCATCGACGCATGTCAGATGTGCTGCGACCTTCAGCCCGCTTGTGCGGTGGATCGTTGTAACTGCTTCATGTGTCAGCTTGCGGGTTGTACCGCCAGCGCCATAGGTGACAGAGACGAAATCCGGGTCAAGCGGGGCCAGCGTGTTCACACAGTCCCAGAGCCGAAACGACGCTTCGAGCGATTTGGGCGGGAAAAATTCGAATGATACGTTTGGCGTGGACATGGGCAGACCTCTCTCTTGCGTACATCTTGTCGCACCTTTATGAACTTGAGGCTAATTCATAACCTTCAAAACAATTATGAAGGCGGCTCACAGATGCATATCGAATTTCGGCACTTGCGGACGATCAAGGCGATCCATGACACTGGCGGTTTGGCGCGCGCGGCCGATCAACTGAACATCACGCAAAGCGCTTTGAGCCATCAAATCAAGGGCATCGAGGATCAGGCCGGCGTGGAACTGTTCGTGCGCCGGTCCAAGCCGCTGAAATTGTCTGCCGCAGGCATGAAAATGCTGGCTGCGGCAGAGGCTATCCTGCCCCGTGTCGCCGCCCTTGAGGCAGAGTTTTCCGGCCTTATCGCAGGCAGTGCGGGTCGGTTGCATATCGCAATTGAATGCCATGCCTGTTTCGAATGGCTATTGCCGGTGCTGGAACAGTTCCGCCGTGCCTGGCCAGAGGTCGATGTCGATATCCGCCCCGGCCTCGCTTTTGATGCGTTGCCTGCCTTGCGCAAGGAAGAGGTTGATTTGGTCGTCTCATCCGACCCAGAAGAACTGCCGGAAACCGATTTTACCCCGCTCTTTGACTATGAGCCCGTCTTCGTGGCCTCCGCATTGCATCCGTTGGCGGCGAAAGAGGTTATCGAAGCCGAAGATTTCAGGGGCGAGATCTTGATTACCTATCCAGTTGATCGCGCCCGGCTGGATGTATTTTCGCAACTTTTAACGCCAGCGAAGGTGGAACCTGCTGCGGTCCGGCAGGTCGAATTGACGGCTGTCATCCTGTTGCTGGTGGCGTCAAATCGCGGCGTCGCCGTCTTGCCGGATTGGGTGGTGCGTCAAGTGCGCTATAATTCTGACTACATCACGCGTCCGCTTACCAAAGGTGGCATTACCCGCAGGCTTTATGCCGCGACGCGATCTGATGATACAGCGCGACCTTACATGGCCCATCTGATCCGGCTGGCAAAACAGGAAGCGGTCAAGATGCAAGTGGCGTAGACCGGGCCTCATGCGGCATTATCTTGTCTAGCCTTCGCAATCGTCGCAGCCGTATCGCCGACCGCCAGCCGCAGTAGCGTTTCTGAAAATGGCATCGCTGCCCCGAAATAGTGACCTTGGACAATCTGGCAACCCAGCCCGCGCAGCAGCTCAAGCTGTTGTTTGCGCTCGACACCTTCGGCAATAACCTGAACGTCCAAGCCTTCACCAATGGTCAGGAACCCATCAATCAGCACCGTTGCGGCAGGGTCCACACCCAGATCATGCACAAAGGCGGTATCAAGCTTCAATTCATCGAATTCCAACTCGCGCAGATGCTGGAACGATGCGAACCCGGTGCCAAAATCATCAAGCGATATGCGAATGCCTGCACTGCGGAAGATCTTGATTGATTGCTGGATGATATCCGCAGATCGGGTGATGAAAATATCTTCGGTAATCTCGAAGGTCAGGTGATGCCTGATGGTCGGATATTGCGCCACCAGGTCCATCAACTCGTCCCGGCCTGAAAGGGTGGCCAATGTCACCTCTGACAGGTTGATCGACACTTGGCCTGGGTCAAACCCCTCTGCCTTCCATTGTGAAATATCCTCCAGAACGCGCCGCGCCGTGTGGATCATGAATTCACCCTGCAACGACAAATCGTTGATAACAGGGATAAAACTTGCCGGGAAAAGTAGACCGCGTTCGGGGTTCTGCCAGCGGGATAACGCCTCAAACCCCATGATCTTGCCGGTCTCGATACAGGTTTTTGGTTGATAGAACGGGGATATCTCGTCGTTGCGCATGGCGGTCAAGAGGGTCTCACGATCCTCAAGACTGGGGCGAACAGGAAAGGCGTCTTTCTTGTAAATGACGGCATCACTATCCGGCTGATCCTTGGCCACGAACATCGCCTGATCAGCGCCTGATAGCAGGTCAGCGGGGGCCATGATGCCCTGGCTTTGCATGGCGATCCCGACACTTGCCCCAATCGTCAGCGTCTTTTGTTCGAACGTAATTGGCTTGTTCAACGCGACCGCGATTGTACTGCCAAAGGCACGTGCCTGTTCAGCGTCAGAGATATTGTGCCGCATGATCGCGAATTCATCACCGCCCAGGCGGGCCGCCTTGCCACCATATTGGCGGGCAAGCTGGCGTAACCGATCGGCGGTTTCGATAAGAACGGCGTCGCCTGCGGTGTGGCTATAGCTGTCATTGATGGGCTTGAAACCATCCAGATCAATCAAAAAAACAGTGACACCCAGCTTTTCACGCGACTCGGTCATCTGTTGTTGCAATGTTTCGTCAAAGGCGCGGCGGTTCATTAGATCGGTCAGGCTGTCATAGCGCGACAGATGCTCCAGCTCGGCTAATCGTGCGTTCGCTTCCTTGCGCGCGCGGCTCAACGCATTGTGGGTGTCTTTCTGCCGCATCATCGTATCGAATGTATTGACGACGTAAACCACCATCAGCGCCAATGCGATGCCCCATTCAATGGATGGGGCGTCGTAGACGGGGTTTTGCGACAGGTTCCATAGCATCCAGAATATGGTCACAAAAGCCGGCGCCATCTGTGTCCAATTGTAAAAGGGCAGCAGGCCGAACGCATTGGTAACATGCACAAAAACGCCAAAGGCCCAGATATATCCGGCCAGCACAAATGGCATGGAGTCACTTTGCGACAATATGACGGCGAACGCCATATAGGGCACCATCGACACCCAGTTCAGCAGGAAAATCGGGATGGCTGCCGTCAGGCCGATGGGTCGGTCAAACTGTGCAGCGCGTTTGTTTAGCGGAAAGACGATCAACTCAAGCAGCACAATAGACGCGCAGACCATCAGTGTGCGATCCTGAAACCCAGCATATCCGCAGACCAGCGCGATCATTGCACCCGTGGACAACCGTTTGGCCACGTCGCGGCCGGAAATCAGCCCGGCAATTTGCGTCTGGTGCAAAAATTGATCGATCGCGTTGCGGTGCATTCTGGTCTTTGAACCTCCTGGCGCCCTTATGCGCAAATCTGGACAACAACAGGTTAACCTCGCCCCTTTATTCGGGGCATGGTTAAGAAGCGCTTGCCTCTTGTTCCTCGCGGGTCTTGGGCCTATACGCCCGGCTTGTCCGAATGAAGGAGCTCGACATGGCTGGCAGCGCAAATCTGAACGTGATGATGAAAACCGCCCGCAAGGCAGGCCGTGTACTGTTGAAGGATTTCGGCGAGGTCGAGAACCTTCAGGTCAGCAGCAAAGGCCCCGGTGACTTTGTAAGCCGTGCCGATAAGGCGGCGGAGGCCACGATCAAGGAAGAACTGATGCGCGCCCGGCCGACCTACGGGTTTCTGGGCGAAGAGGACAAGGAACTTGAAGGCGACGATCCTACTCGCCGCTGGATCGTTGATCCGCTGGATGGGACAACGAACTTCCTGCATGGATTGCCTCATTGGGCAGTGTCCATCGCGTTGGAACACAAGGGCCAGATCGTTGCCGGGGTAATCTATGACCCAGTCAAGGACGAGATGTTCTATGCAGAAAAAGGGAGCGGTGCGTGGTTGAACGAAAGCCGTTTGCGCGTGTCCGGGCGGCACCGGCTGATCGAAAGTATTTTTGCGACGGGGCTGCCTTTTGCAGGCCGGTCGGACTTGCCGCAAACAATGCAGGATTTGGCGCGCCTGTTGCCGGCCTGTTCAGGCGTGCGTCGGTTTGGGGCAGCATCGCTGGATTTGGCTTATGTCGCGGCTGGACGCTATGATGGGTTCTGGGAACGCGGCTTGCATGCCTGGGATCTCGCGGCCGGGATCGTAATTGTCCGCGAAGCGGGCGGTATCGTCGAACCTTTGCAACCGGGCAGAGATATTCTGGCAGATGGCCAGATCATTTGCGCGAATGAGCCGGTTTTTGAAACGTTTGCCAGGGTGATCCGCAAAGCCTAACGGCGTCGTACAATCGGAATACTGCTGCGTCCGTAGGTGGCGTCCGGATGGTCGGGATGGCCGTCCGTGCGTTGCCAGAATCGGGTGCCTCCATTGCGCAGCCAGACTGGCAAAATCGCGATAAAGCCGATGATGAAACCACCAGCATGTGCCCAATACGCGACGCCGCCCCCGCTCACATCTGATCCGATCCCGTTGAATAGTTGCAAGCCGAACCACAGGCCAAGCATGATCCAAGCGGGGATGGGGAAAATCCGGAAAAAGACGATGAAAAAGATGAAAACGTCAACCTGGGCTTTCGGAAACAGCAAAAGATAAGCGCCCATCACCCCTGCGATGGCGCCGGATGCGCCGACGGTCGGCACCATAGACCCCGGATCGGTTGCATATTGCGCTAGGCTGGCCCCGATCCCACAAAATATATAAAATATCAGGAACGGGACATGACCCATCATGTCTTCCAAATTGTCACCGAATATCCACAAAAACAGCATGTTGCCCGCCAGATGCATAAAGCCCGCATGGAGAAAAATCGACGTCACCAATCCGGTATAGCTCTGACCCTCTGAAAGGCGGGCCGGGATCATTGCATAGTCAAAGTAGAGCTGCATCAACGCCTGATCGGTCTGATAAGTGACCAACCCGTAAAGATAGATCAGAATGTTCAGCCCGATCAGCGTGAAGGTTACATAAGGCACTCGTTCAGACGGGTTATGATCGCGGATCGGGAACATATACTGACGGTCCCCGATCTGCGTTGCGGGGTCAAGCGCTTTGGGTGGCCACCTCTGCCAGCAACGCGGCGTTTCCGCCCGCCGCCGTTGTGTCGATACAGACATGACGTTCATGCATGACATGGGCGATGTCAGGTTGGCCGGTGATCAATGCGGTGATCGGCCCGCTGCGCTGGGCCAATGCTGCCTCAATCGCCCGGCCGGTTGCTGCGTCGCCCCACCAGATTACACCGGCGAGCGGGGCGATGTTAGCCAGCGCCTCCGGCTCGACCTTGCCCGCGGCCGGACTGGCGGCGCCACCAAGGGCGCGCACCGCCTCTGCCTGTTTCTGCGCGGCCTGCGCACCGGGCCCCATACACAAGATCGGCCCGCGCGGATGCAGGCTGTGCCGGTTTGACTCACCGGTTGGGCCGGGCATATCCGTCGGGGTTTTCGCTGTTTCCGGCATCGGGATGGTCAGTTGACGGGCGAGTGCTGCCAGATCAGCGGGCCTCGCCCAATTCGCCTGAACTTCAAGCGCAGGGCTGGCGGCAAAGCGCGGCAGGTAATGCGGCCCGCCCGCCTTTGGCCCGGTGCCGGACATGCCTTCACCGCCAAAGGGCTGGCTGCCCACAACCGCACCGATCTGGTCGCGATTGACATAGATATTGCCTGCCGCGACACGCTCCACGATCCGCTGCACCCGGTCATCGATCCGGGTGTGCAAGCCGAAGGTCAACCCATACCCAGTCGCGTTGATCGCATCGATAACGGCATCCAACTCGTGGGCCTTGAACGTGGTCACGTGTAGGACTGGTCCGAAAATTTCGCGCTCCATCTGGGCGATACCTGAGACGCGGATCACCGTGGGGGCGATAAAATGGCCGGTATCCGGGGCCGGTATCTGGTGTATGACACGGCCTTCAGATTGGGCTGTGGCGATGTAATCGGCGATGCCCTGATGAGCAGCGGGGTCAATCACGGGACCGATATCGGTGGATAGGTGCCATGGATCGCCAACAGTCAACTCGTCCATTGCGCCGGTCAGCATCTCCAGCAGATTATCGGCGATATCTTCTTGCACATAAAGACAGCGCAGCGCCGAACAGCGCTGCCCGGCAGACCGGAACGCCCCGTTGACGATGTCGCGCACGGCATGTTCCGGCAGGGCGGTGCTGTCGGCGATCATTGCATTCAGCCCGCCGGTTTCAGCGATCAGGGGCGTGCCTGGCGCGCAGTGGTTCGCCATATTTTGGCGGATTTTCAACGCTGTGGCGGTGGAGCCGGTAAAAGCGACACCATTGATCCGGGCATCTGCAGTCAGCGCGGCCCCGACAGAACCGTTACCCGGCAAGAGTTGCAAAACATCGCGCGGGACACCGGCGTCATGGAGCAATTGTACGGCACGGGTGGCGATCAACGGGGTCTGTTCTGCTGGCTTGGCCAGCACGGCGTTGCCAGCTGAAAGGGCGGCGGCAATCTGGCCAGAGAAGATGGCAAGCGGGAAATTCCAGGGACTGATACAGGTCCAGATGCCGCGCGGGGCCATGTCTTCATGCGCCTGTGCTGCGTAGTAGCGCAGGAAATCCACTGCCTCGCGCAGTTCGGCAACAACATCCGGCATGGCCTTGCCCGCCTCACGGGTCAGAATGGCGAACAGTTCCGCACCATGTGCTTCATACGCGTCAGCGGCGGCATTCAATACCTGTGCGCGCTCGGCCACTGGAACATCCCATGGGCGGGCCGCATCGAGCGCCATCGCCAGGTTAGCAGAGGTTGTGATACGGGCGGTGCCTGCGACGTCACCAGGACGGGCGGGATTCACCACCTCATGCGCCGGACCGTCGGCGGACGCATTCACCACAAGCGGGCCTCCCTCCCAACGCGCGGTCAAAAATGGATCCCTTCCCTTGGCGATCTTGGCTAATACCGGACCATGTGTCAGGTCCCAACCCTTGGAATTGAGCCTTTCGGGTGCAAATAACTGAGGGCCAGTCGGCAGACCGGGTTCCCTGCCCGAATCTGCAAACGGGCAGGCGGCGACGACCTCTGCCGGAACATCCTCATCCACGATCTGGTTGACGAAGCTTGAATTGGCCCCGTTTTCCAACAGGCGGCGAACCAGATAGGCCAGCAGATCCTCATGGGCACCCACAGGAGCATAGATGCGGCATCGGGTATTCTGCGCACGCAAAACAAGACTGTGCAGGGTCTCACCCATGCCATGCAGGCGCTGGAATTCGTAATCATCCACAGTGCGATCCATCTCCTCAGCCATTTCCAGCACGGCGGCAACGGTGTGGGCGTTATGGGAGGCGAATTGAGGATAGATACGGTCGGTCAGGCCCAGCAATTTCCGAGCATTGGCAATATAGCTAATATCGGTATGGGATTTGGCTGTGAAAACCGGGAAGCCATCGATACCCTCGACTTGGGCGCGCTTGATCTCTGCATCCCAATACGCACCCTTGACCAGACGGACCATGATCTTGCGGTTCAGCCGTGTCGCCATGTCATACAGATGATCAATGACCAGTGGGGCACGCTGGCCATATGCCTGTACAACAACACCAAAACCATCCCACCCGGCTAGGGCGGGTTCTGCCAAAACGGCCTCGATCACCTCCAGCGACAGTGACAGGCGGTCGGCCTCCTCTGCATCAATGTTGAACCCCATGCCTGCCGATTTGGCCAAAAGGGCGAGAGACCGGGCGCGGGGGACAAGCTCTGACATCACGCGGTCACGCTGGGCAACTTCGTAGCGGGCATGTAGGGCAGAGAGTTTGACGGAAATACCCGGGTTCTCGGCCACGCTATCATGGGTGCAATGCTCGGCAATCGCACTGATCGCTCTGGAATAGGCAAGATGATAACCGCCTGCATCCGCATCTGTGCGCGCTGCCTCCCCCAGCATATCGTAGCTGTAGGTAAAGCCCTTGGCCTGCATGCCTTTGGCGCGATCCATCGCTTTCACGATAGTCTCCCCCAACACAAATTGGCGACCCATCTCGCGCATCGCACGAGCAACGGCGGTGCGGATCACAGGCTCGCCCAACCGTTTGATGGCACCGCGCAGATGCCCGGTGATGCCTGGCTGATCATCGTCCAAAACGCGACCGGTCAGCATCAGTGCCCAGGTCGAGGCGTTGACGAGAGAAGAGGCAGAATGGCCTAGATGCTTGCCCCAGTCGGACGGGGCGATCTTGTCTTCGATCAGGGCGTCAATCGTCTCGGCATCCGGAACACGCAGCAATGCTTCGGCCAGACACATCAGTGCGATGCCTTCATCCGTGGACAGGCCGTATTCAGCCAGGAAAACCTCCATCAAGCCGGGTTCGGTGCTTGATCGGATCTGGCGCACGAGGCCGGCTGCGCGTTTGGTTATCCGGGACCGATCATCCGCCGACAAGGCCGCCATGGCGGTCAGCTCTGCAACGGCGGCATCCTCGTTGCGATACATGGCCAGATCAATCTGTTGGGTGCTGGTGTTGGCATGGTCCCTGGGCATGGCAGAATCCTTATCAATGATGAGCTATCATACCTCATTGATTGCAGTCGATTTGCCTCGTATATGGATGTCATGAAGGCCAATCGCACAAATATGAGGAAGATGAGTGACCGAAATGTATTCCAACCTCGATAGCTTCGATCGTAAGATACTCAACGTGTTGGCGGTTGAGGGCCGGGTCAACGTCACTGAACTGGCCCGGCGGATCGGGTTGTCTAAATCGCCAACGCAAGCGCGGCTCAAACGGTTGGAAGAAAATGGTGTGATCCGAGGGTATCGGGCGCTTTACGACCCGATCCGCTTGGGGCGTGATCATATCGCCTTTGTCGAGGTGAAACTTTCCGATACGCGCGAAGCGGCGCTCGCCGCCTTTGCCAAGGCGGTCATGCAAATTCCAGAAGTTGAACAGTGCCATCTGATCGCTGGGGCCTTTGATTATCTGCTCAAGGTACGGACATCTGGCATGACCGGTTACCGGGCGGTCCTAGCCGATAAGATATCAACACTGCCGCATGTGTCGAACACATCGACCTATGTCGCCATGCAAGCCATCAAGGAGGAGGGGCTGTCGCCGGTTGAGCCGGGCAACAGCTTGTGACTTGACGTAGCCGCATCGCGGCGCAGATCATACGGCATGAAATTGATATTGCCGCTCTGCCTCCTTGCCCCGTCCGCCGTCGCCGAAACCTGCCCGCCGGTCTCAGACCATTCGGAACGGCTGGACAAGATCATCACGGAACTACGGGCATCGCCTGGTGAACGAGAGGCCCGAATGTTATCGCAACAATTATGGGAATTGTGGCTGGACGCGCCTGACAGCAAAGCACAGGCTTTGCTGGATAAAGGCATGCGCCAGCGGACGGAATACGATTTTCTGGGCGCGCGGGACACGCTGGATATGTTGATAGAGCATTGCCCGAACTATGCCGAAGGATACAATCAACGTGCCTTTGCCAGCTTTTTGCACCAGGATTATGATGCGGCATTGGTCGATCTGGATGCAGCGTTGGCGATCATGCCAAACCATGTGGCGGCGTTGGCGGGAAAAGCCCTTACATTATTTGGGCTGGGGCGCGACGACGAGGGGCAAGAGGTGTTGCGCGCGGCACTCAGGTTGAACCCATGGTTGCAGGAACGGGCACTTCTGCGCGAGCCATTGGGTACGGAGCTCTGATCATGACTTGCCGAATGCTGCTGGTCATCCTAGGAAGGGGACGTGGTTGCACGGCGGGATGTCGGACACTGGATATGTATCCTTAGTATCTGCGCAAAGCTGTGCATTCCGGCATTATGTGTTGCTGAGATGCGATTGCGTTTCGGGATCAAGAGTGGTCCCGATTGCGGTTCGCAAAGATTAGCGCCAGATGCGGGCGTGATGGAATGGTAGACATACCAGACTTAAAATCTGAGGGGCTTATGCCCGTGTGGGTTCGAGTCCCACCGCCCGCACCACCCAACTAAGGCATTTGTCTGTGTGATGTAGAAGATGAACTACGTTCGCCGATGTCCGAAAGCTATATGAATCACAGGATTTCGAAGTGATGACCTTCCTTAAGGGATATTCGCCTTTGCATTCCCTTTACTCTGATATCGCGTTCTCAGGAACAACCGCTCACCAACAAGAAACCCCGCCAAACGAACTACTTGGCGGGGCAACGACATTTTAGGTTCGTTGAGAACCTTATTCTCTGCTGCCGAATAGCTGCAGCAGGAACATGAACATGTTGATGAAGTCCAGATACAGGTTCAGCGCACCCATAATCGCCGACTTTGCCAACCACTCACTATCGCCACTTGCGGCATGCGCGATGTAGTCATTCTTGATCTTTTGCGTGTCATAGGCTGTGAGCCCAGCAAAGATCAGCACCCCGATCGCAGAGATCGCAAACATGATAGCAGGCGACTGCAGAAAGATGTTGACGATCATGGCTACGATCAAACCAACGACGCCCATAATGAGGAACGAACCCCAGCCAGAGATGTCTTTCTTTGTGGTGTAGCCCCAAAGCGACAGGCTGGCGAAAGCGATCGCCGTGATCAGAAAGATCTGGATGATTGAGAAGCCGGTGAAGACGGCGAAAATCCAGCTGATCGACACACCCATTGCCGCGGCGAAGACGTAGAAGAACGTCTGGGCGCCAGCGGCCGAAAGCCGATTGATCATCGCACCGAACATGAACACCATGGCGAGTGGCAGGAACATGATCACCCACTTCAACGGCGTGGTGTACAGGGTCACGCCCAGTTCCGTCAGATATGTTGATACGCCGATCTGATAGGGTGTCGGATCACTGGACAATGCCAGGCCTGAAATCGCCCAGGCCGCGGCAGCTGTGATCAGCATGCCGACAGACATGGTGCCATAGACCTTGTTCATGTGGGCGCGTAGGCCCTCGTCAATCGCGGTGGCCCGAACACCGCTGACCGTTGATTTCATTGTCTCGTATTGAGCCATTTAGACCTCCAGAATAACCAGTAGCGCCGCAAAACGGCATCCTTGATCCCAATATTGGCCGATAGAGCCATTTTTTCAAGGCTCAGCCGCAGCGATTTCGTTAAATCTGATTGTTTCGGGCGGGAATGTCGCAGGCCGAAGGAAACAAAGTGTTATTTGTGCCAGTTTGGCGGTGTATCCCAGATTGGCTTCTGTGCTTCCTGATGCGCCTGATGTTCGCTCAGTCCGATATCCCGAAGCTGATGCTTGTCCAACCGGGACAGGTGACGCCGTTGTCGTGCCACGGCAATCATGTCCGCTACGGTTCGAAGCCATCCCTGCCGTTGCTGTTTGGTGCAGAGATCGGCGGATTTGTGAAGTGTAAATATGCTCATGTCATGCCCTTTCGTGATCAAGTGAAGCTGTTTCATTCGAATACTTGATATGTACCGCGGGCCATGTCATGATAAAAACGAATATTTGAGAGTTTATACATCAAGGATGTTGATGGATGAGAAATCTTGATTTGACGGCGTTGCGGTCCTTTGTGGCCGTGTCAGATACCGGTGGTGTGACCAAGGCTGCGGGATTGCTGAACCTGACGCAGTCAGCGGTGTCGATGCAGTTAAAACGGTTGGAAGAGTCGTTGAACGTATCGCTTCTGGATCGATCATCCAGGGCGATTGGGCTTACTCCACAGGGTGAACAGCTTCTCAGCTATGCCCGGCGGATGCTGGCGCTGAATGATGAGATCTACGGCAAGCTGACGGCTGTAGAATTTGAGGGTGAGGTAACGCTTGGCGTGCCGCATGATGTGATCTACCCGGTCATCCCCAAAGTGTTGCAACGGTTTGCCGCCGCCTATCCGCGTGTTCGGGTGCAGCTCGTTTCCTCCTATACGCGAAAGCTGAAAGAACAATTCAATCGTGGGGAGATTGACGTCATCTTAACGACCGAAGACAGCGTTGGTTTGGGGGGTGAGACGCTCACCAAGTTGCCACTTGTTTGGATGGGCGCGCCCGGTGGGCAGGCTTGGAAACAGCGCCCTTTGCGGCTGGCCTATGAAGGGCGCTGCATCTTCCGACAATATGTGCAGCGTCGGTTGGACGAGGTTGGCATTCCGTGGGATATGGCCGTCGAAAGCAACTCAACGCGCACTGTTGAGGCAACGGTGAGCGCGGATCTGGCAGTGCATACGATGCTGGAAGGCACCGAACCGCGCCATTTTGAATGTATCAATCACAGTGGGGCGCTGCCTGATCTGATCAACGTGAACATCAATATGTATAGTGCGACGGTTCAGGATGGTCCCGTCCTGACTGACCTGGCAGAGTTCCTGCGGGACGGGTTTCACACATTGAGGATGCCGGTTATGGCGTGACAACGACTTTGCCCGTCGATGTTCTATTCCGCATCAATTCCAATGCCTTGGCCGCATCATCCAATGGCAGAATGTGGCTGATATGGGGGCGTAGACGCCCTTGCGAATACCACTCCATCAGCTCATCCAAGCTGTCGGCAAGCGCGCCCGGGTTAAAACGCAGATAGCCGCCCCAATAGAAACCGATCACGGTAATGTTCTTGACCAGAATAATATTGGCGGGGATTGCAGGCACATCGCCGCTGGCAAATCCGATCACGATGACCCGCGCTTCGCGATTACAGGCCTTCAATGCGGACTTGAACGCATCCCCGCCAACAGGATCGTAAACAACGTCTGCACCGCCCAAGGCTTTGACTGCTGCGGTGATGTCGTCTGTTGTGCTGTCGATCAGGTGATCGGCGCCCGCTTTCCGGGCCACCGCCAGTTTGTCTGCCCCGCGTGCGACGGCGATGATAGTAGCACCCATCGCCTTGCCGATTTCAACGGCGGTCAGTCCGACCCCGCCAGCCGCACCAAGGACGAGTAAGGTTTCGCCTTCTTGCAATTGAGCGCGTCGCGTCAGGACAAGATGCGATGTCCCGTATGCGACCATGAACCCCGCCGCAACCTCTGAGGGCATGTCATCGGGAACCGGACGACACAGGGCCGCTGGAAAAACGCCCTGCTCAGCCAGCCCACCATCGCCACCAAAGACCGCGACACGCGTGCCAATTGCAGGCGCGGTGACATTGAGGCCAAGCGCCTTGACGGTGCCGCAAACCTCCATTCCCAAGGTGAAAGGCGGCACCGGTGTGTTCTGATAAGTTCCCTTTGCCATCAGCAGATCGGCGAAGTTCAAACCGCATGCTGCAATGTCGAGGAGAACTTCATCATTTTTTGCAATTGGAGCGGGAACATTTGCGATCGCTGGGGCGTTATCAAACGATGACACTAGAAATGCGCGCATACGAAACGAATCCTCCTTGGTATGACTTTATTAACCCTTATCAACAAAACATGGGTCGGTATGAAAGGACAGCGGCTTTGACCGCTTGGACAAAAAGTGTCATCATGAACCTGTCTTTAAGGTCAGGTCTGCTACTGCAACCGTTGCGTGTTACGGGTGATTGGTGTCATGCACATCATCATTCTAAACGCGTCCATGGGTTGGGGAACGCGCGAAACGCTGTATCGGGCACTGGCGACACTTATGCCGTGTTCTTTCAAACTAAGGAAACGAACAAATGAAACATCCTGTAGATGTACATGTGGGCAAGCGAATTAGGCATCGCCGCTGGATGAGTGGTACAACCCAGCAGCAACTTGCTGAAAAGGTGGGCATCAAGTTTCAGCAAATCCAGAAATATGAGACTGGCATGAACCGGGTCAGTGCATCCCGGCTCTGGGACATTGCTAAGGTACTGAATGTTCCCGTGTCATTCTTCTTTGAGGGTCTTGATACTCAACCTCCGGCTGATGGTGTCAATAGTGATATGCCCGGTGATATCCTCACCGACAAGGAAGCCTTGGAGCTCTTGCGCTCATACTACGCGATACCGGAAAATCAGCGCCGCCGTCTGTTCGATCTTGCCCGCGTTCTAAGCGAAGCTGCCTGATCGCGGGCTTGACCCTTTATCTGCCCCGCGCTACCGCCAAGGCATGCGTCGGGCAGATAAGGATCGATCATGCCACTTGATAACACCACGAAGGCGGATCTGATCCGCGTGGCCCATATGTTGGCCGATGTGGCGCGTCCCGAAACACTTCGTCTGTTTCGACAATCTACCCTTTCTACCGATAATAAACTGGATGACGGGTTCGACCCTGTCACCGAAGCTGACCGCGCGGCAGAGCGTGCGATGCGTGCCGTTCTGGCTGCGGAAAGACCGGATGACAGTATTCTGGGTGAGGAATTCGGCCATCATCAGGGCACAACGGGCCTGACATGGGTATTGGACCCGATTGATGGCACGCGTGGCTACATCAGCGGCACCCCGACCTGGGGTGTGTTGATTTCCGTTGCCGATGCAAACGGTCCTTTGTTTGGTGTGATCGATCAACCTTATATTGGTGAGCGGTTTATTGGCGGGTTCGGGCAAGCTCATATGACCGGGCCATGCGGACAGCAGGTTTTGAAGAGCGGTGTGGTCACTGATCTGGCAGTGGCAACAGTGCTGACAACATTTCCCGAAGTGGGAACAGAGGTTGAGATGCGTGCGTTTCAGGCCGTCGCTGGTCGGGCTCTTCTGACCCGGTATGGCATGGATTGTTATGGCTATGCCCTTTTGGCTGCCGGGCAGGTGGACCTAGTGATTGAGGCCGGGTTGAACCCCTATGACATTCAGGCCCCAATTGCTGTTATCACCGCTGCGGGCGGTATCGTGACCGATTGGGCAGGTGGTCCCGCTCATCAGGGGGGCCGTGCCTTGGCAGCTGCCAACCCCACTATTCATTCGGCGGCGCTCACTATCCTGAGGGATGCGGTCGATGGCTGATCTGCTGATAAGACACGCCGACTTTATCCTGACGATGGATGACAAACGACGCGAGTTGATGAGCGCCGATATCAAAATCGCGGGTGGCGTGATCACCGATATCGGGCAGGGTTTACCGGCGGATGGCTGCACCGTACTTGATGCAACTGGCACCGTCGTCACGCCTGGATTGGTGAATACCCATCACCACCTTTATCAGACATTGACCCGCGCGGTGCCTGCGGCGCAGGATGCGCTCCTATTCGGCTGGTTGAAGATGCTCTACCCGATCTGGTCCCGGTTTGGCCCCGAAGAGATGTTTGTTTCCGCCCAGGTTGGACTGGCCGAGCTGGCGCTGTCAGGCTGCACGCTCACCTCTGATCATCTTTACCTATTTCCCAATGGCGCTCGGCTGGATGATACAATTGCAGCTGCGGGCGAGGTCGGCTTGCGCTTTCACCCCACACGCGGCGCGATGAGCATTGGTGAAAGCGCTGGCGGCCTGCCCCCTGACGCGTTGGTTGAAACGGAAGCGGCCATTCTGAACGATTGTATTCGGGTGATTGATGCATTCCACGATCCCAATCCGGGGGCGATGGTGCGCGTCGGTGTGGCCCCTTGCAGTCCGTTTTCGGTCAGCCGTGACCTGATGCGTGATGCGGCCGTGCTGGCCCGTGATAAGGGCGTCATGCTACATACCCATCTGGCCGAAAATGACGAAGATATCGCCTATTCGCTGGAACAATTTGGCTGCCGCCCCGGCCAATATGCCGAAGATCTTGGCTGGGTTGGTGATGACGTCTGGCATGCCCATTGCGTGAAACTGGACGGGCAAGAGATTGATCTGTTCGCACGCACCCGTACCGGCGTCGCCCATTGCCCTTGTTCCAACTGTCGCCTGGGGTCCGGGATCGCACCGGTTCGTCAGATGCGTGATGCAGGTGTTCCGGTGGCACTGGGTGTTGACGGATCAGCCAGTAACGATGTGGGCAATCTGATGGTGGAGGCACGGCAGGCGATGTTGCTGCAACGGGTACGGAATGGGGCTGATGCGATGTCAGCCCGCGAGGTGCTGGAGATTGCAACCCGTGGTGGTGCGGAGGTTTTGGGCCGCGATGATTGTGGTCAGATCGCCATTGGCCAGCGTGCCGATCTCGCCTTGTGGGATGCCACGGCAATTGAGGGGGCGGGGTCGTGGGATCCTGCAGCACTCGTGCTGGCTGGCCCGACAAAGGTGCGAGATTTGTTTGTTGAGGGACGTCAGGTCGTGTCAGACGGTCAGGTGCTGACGATTGATCTGCCGCAGGTGATTGCACGGCAGAATACGTTGGCGCAGCGTCTGGCTACGTGACCCGCTGACCGGCCACCCAGACATCGGCAATCGCCCGGTCATCACCCATCATGATGGTGGGGAAGAGTGCATCCCAGATGTCGCGTGCCTTTTCAAATCGCTGTGCAATCGCGGCGGTTGATGCAAGGTCCAGCACAACAATGTCGGCCCAGGCCCCGGCGTTGAGGTGGCCGATCTGTCCTTTCATATGAACCGCCTGCGCCGATCCTTCGGTCGCCAACCACATCAGCTGCGCCGGATGCAGGGCGACGCCTCGTAACTGCCCAATCTCATAGGCTGCTGCCATGGTTCGCAGCATTGAAAAGGATGATCCGCCGCCAGTATCCGTCGCCAATCCGATCCGCAGGCCAGCCGCAGCCAGCCCCAGCGTGTCGAATAAGCCAGAGCCGATGAAGGTGTTTGATGTGGGGCAGTGGATTACAGCCGCACTGATTTCGTTCAATCGCGAGACCTCGCGCGGCTCCAGATGGATGGCATGGCCATAAAGCCCGCGTTCGCCCAACAGGCCATGGGCCTCGTAAGTATCCAGATAATCGCGTGCATCTGGATAAAGCTCTTTCACCCAGCGGATTTCGGGGTGCTGTTCGCTCAGATGTGTCTGCATCAGGCAATCAGGGTGTTCCGACCATAACGCCCCCAGTGCGGCCATCTGATCCGGGGTTGAGGTAGGCGAAAAACGCGGGGTAATCGCATATTGTGCCCGGCCTTGCCCGTGCCATTTGGTCAAAAGCGCTTTGCTGTCGTCATAGGCGGATTGGGCCGTATCCCGCAGATCATCGGGTGCGTTGCGATCCATGCAGGTCTTGCCGGCGACAACGGCCATGTTCCGGTTCGCGGCGGCATCAAAAAAAGCATCCACACTTTCCGGGTGGATGGTGCAAAAGCTGGTTAGCGTTGTTGTGCCATGCGCCAAAGCCAGATCGAGGGTGCGGCCTGCCACATCAGCCGCGTAGCCCGGATTACCGAATCGGGCCTCTTCCGGGAATGTGTAGGTATTGAGCCAGTCAATCAGCTGTTTGCCCCAGCTCGCTATCATGCCGGTCTGCGGATAATGCATGTGGGCATCGACGAAACCAGCGCTGATCAACCCTTGTCCGTAGTCGGTGACCACGGCACCTGGATGTGCCGCCTGCAAAGCGGCGCCATTACCAACGGTTACAATGCGATCCCCATCAATCAGCACGCCTCCGGCGCTGTCAAATTCTACTGCATCCGCCCAGTCACTGATTAGAGGATTGCCGGAAAATCCAAGGGTTTGGCCAAGAAGAAGCTGCTTTGTCATGCCCCGACCATATGCCTGCGAAACACCGGGGTAAATCGCCGAATGCGCGTTGTAAGACGACGCTGATCGATTATGTTGCCAACCAGCGAGGGCAGATCATGGCAGAGCCACAAGACACCACCGACGAAGAGGCATTCGGCGTCACAGACCGATTGGTCAATGATGTGATGGGAGCCGTTCGCGAAGGGGGCACTGAATGGGTTGAGGCCCTGCTGGAGCCGCTACACCCCGCAGACATAGCCCATCTGCTGGAGCAGATCGACCCGCGCGACCGGCGCGACTTGCTGGAGGTCTGGCCGGGCGGGATGGACGGCGATGTTCTGTCCGAGCTGGACGAAGGCTTGCGCGAAGAGGTCATCGAACAGCTTGCGCCGGCTGATTTGGCCGAGGCGGTACGTGACCTAGAGAGTGACGATGTCGTCGACCTGGTCGAATATCTGGGCGAGGACCAGCAAGAGGCGGTTCTGGATGCGCTGGATGCCAGCGATCGTGTAGTTGTCGAGCAGGCGCTATCCTACCCGGAGGAATCCGCCGGCCGCCACATGCAGTCCGAACTGGTCCGTGCGCCGGAACACTGGACAGTGGGCGAGGCGATTGATTATCTGCGGTCCGACGTTGCACTACCCGATCAATTTTATCACATCATTCTGGTAGATCCGCGCCTGAAGGCCGTTGGATATGTCACCCTTGGACGCATCCTGAGCCACCCGCGCGACATGGCCTTGCGTGATCTGGCCGAAGATACGTTTCGTACCTTCCATGTCGCGCAGGATGTGGAAGAAGTCGCGCAAGCGATCAACCACTATCACATGATTACAGCGCCTGTGGTTGATGATGACGACCGGATCGTCGGTGTCATTACAATTGATGACGCCATGGCCTTTCTTGAGGAAGAGGCCGAAGAAGACATCCTGCGTCTTGCCGGTGTGGGTGAGGGGCGTTTGTCGGACAAGGTGATCGAGACCACGAAACGCCGCTTCCCATGGCTGGCAGTCAATCTGGTGACGGCGATTTTCGCCTCGCTTGTTATTTCGCTTTTTGAAGAAACTATTGCGGGATTGGTGGCGCTGGCCGTGTTGATGCCGATTGTCGCCTCTATGGGTGGAAACGCGGGCACACAATCTTTGACGGTTGCGGTGCGCGCCTTAGCAACCCGCGATTTGACCACAGCAAACGTCTGGCGTGTCATCAAGCGCGAGGTGCTGGTGGGGCTGATCAATGGCCTGATCTTTGCCGTTGTTATGGGCGTCGTCGGCGTCGTCTGGTTCGGGTCGCCGATGTTGGGTGTGGTCATTGCGGTGGCAATGGTGATCAACATGGTGGTGGCCGGATTGGCGGGCACAGTCATCCCCGTCATCCTTGAAAAGATCGGGGTGGACCCCGCACTGGCCTCTGGTGCTTTTGTCACCACAGTGACGGATGTTGTTGGGTTTTTTGCGTTTCTGGGTCTTGCTGCAATGTGGCTGTTGTAAATGGATAAATCTGACGCACGTGCCGCCGCCTTTGCTCGCAGGAAACTGGCAAATGATGCAGGGCGAGGCACAGCCGGGTATCTGAGCGAGGTTTTGGCCGGGTATCGCGGGGTGCCGCTCGCTGGATACATGGCAATGCGGACAGAGATTGACCCAACCGCCGCGATGGAAGAGGCGGCGGCCCACGGCCCTGTTGGCGTGCCGGTCATCATGGGGGCGGGAAAGCCGTTGCAGTTTCGGCGTTGGGAGCCTGGCTGCCAGATGGTCGCCGGTGAATTTGGCGCACAGATCCCTGAAACTGGCGCATGGATGGAACCTGAAATCCTGATTGTGCCATTGGTTGCATTCGACCGGCGCGGGGGCCGTTTGGGTTATGGCGGGGGATTTTATGACCGCACGCTGGAAGGGTTACGCGCCAAGCGCCCGACCATGGCCATTGGTTTTGCGTATGCCGCACAGGAAGATGACGGTTTGCCATTGGAGCCGACTGATCAGCCGCTTGATTTGATCGTGACAGAGAACGGCGTGTTAACGCCTTGAAGAATCCGCTAGAAGAATCCGTGCTCAGCCCATAACACTGCGCCATGAAAATCTTGTTCCTTGGTGATGTTATGGGCCGCGCTGGCCGTACGGCTGTGGCGACCCATTTGCCGCGCCTGCGCGAAGAATGGCGTTTGGATTTTGTCGTGGTCAATGGCGAGAATGCCACATCCGGCATGGGCCTGTCTGGCGATCACGCCAAGGGCCTGCTGGAGGCGGGCGCCGATGTAATCACGCTGGGTGATCATGCGTTTGATCAGAAGGACATGCTGACCTTTGTCGAAAAGGAACAGCGGATTATCCGCCCGATCAACTTTTCCAAGGCGGCACCAGGGGCCGGTGCCCGTGTGTTCCAGGCCAAGGGCGGGCGCAAGGTTCTGGTGGCGCAGGTTCTGGGCCAGGTTTTCATGAAACGTCCCTTTGACGACCCATTCTCGGCGCTCGATGCTACATTGCGCCAATACCCGATGGGCGGGCAGGTACAGGCGAGCCTGATTGATTTTCATTGTGAGGCAACATCGGAGAAGATGGCCGCAGGCCACTTCTGTGACGGGCGCGCCAGTATTGTTGTCGGAACCCACACCCATGTACCGACCGCCGATGCAATGATCCTGCCCGCCGGTACAGCTTATCTGACCGATGCGGGCATGTGCGGCGACTACAATTCCGTCATTGGCATGGAAAAGGCCGAACCGATGCGTCGTTTCGTGACAGGTATGCCGAAGACAAGGTTCACCCCCGCATTGGAAGAGGCGACATTGTCGGGGTTCTATATCGAAACAGATGACCGCACTGGAAAGGCCACGCGGGTAGCGCCCGTGCGGCACGGCGGACGGCTGATGCAGGCTGGTCCGGTGTAAGGACCGCTTGCCCTTCTTTGACCAACCCGCGACACTGGGCCTGATGACCGATTTTATTGCCCTTTCACAGACGCAAGCCGCCTTTCTGACAATGGGCGTGGTTGTGGTCATGTTTCTGTTGTTCCTGCGCGAGGTTTTCCCGACAGAGGTCGTTGCAATGATCGGCGTGTCGGTCCTGCTGGTCGGCGGCGTCTTGCCGTATGAGGAGGCCGTGACCGTCTTCGCCAACCCGGCCCCCTGGACGATTGCGGCGATGTTTATCATCGTTGGTGCGCTGGTACGGACCGGTGCGCTGAATGCGATGACGCAGTTGGCGGAACGACAGGCAGCGATCAGCCCAGCCCGCGCTATTGGCGGTGGCTTGATCTTTGTCGCCTTTGCCAGTGCGATCATGAACAATACGCCGCTTGTCGTGGTGATGATCCCCGTTTTCGTGCAGCTGGCGCGCACGCTGGGCACATCCGCCTCCAAATTGCTGATCCCGCTAAGCTATGCCGCGATTGTCGGGGGCACGCTGACCTTGCTTGGGACCTCCACGAACCTGCTGGTCGATGGGGTCGCCCGTTCGTCAGGGATGGAACCATTCGGCATCCTGGAAATCATGCCAGTAGGTTTGGTGGTCGTGGCGTGGACCTTCACCTATCTTTACTTCATGGCACCGCGCCTGCTGCCGGATCGGCAAAGCATGGCGACGATGCTGTCGGATCGGTCGAAAAAGAAATTCTTTTCCGAGGCTGTGATCCCCCCCGACAGCAACCTGATCGGGCGGGAGGTCAATTCTGTCCAGCTGTTCAAACGCGACGGCGTGCGCCTGATCGACGTGGTGCGCGGGGATACGTCACTGCGGCGTAATATGGCCGGCGTGACACTGCAAGTTGGTGACCGGGTCGTGTTGCGGACAGAGATGACAGAGCTTCTTTCCCTGCAATCGAACAAGGAACTGCGCCGGGTCGATCAGGTATCAGCCGTCGAAACCACGACGGTAGAAGTGCTGATTACCCCCAACTGCAAAATGGTTGGGCGTCGGCTTGGGTCCTTGCGGCTGCGCCGCCGTTATGCTGTTTATACGCTCGCCGTGCATCGCCGGGATGCCAATATTGCACGCCAGATGGACGATGTGGTCGTCCGTGTCGGCGACACACTGCTGTTGGAAGGCGCGCCTGAGGATATCCAGCGACTGGGCGAGGACATGAACCTGGGCGATGTATCGAAGCCGACGCAACGCGCCTATCGGCGGGCACATGCACCGATTGCAATTGGCGTCTTGCTGACGGTCGTGACCCTTGCCGCCTTTGGCATTGCCCCGATCCTGCTATTGGCGATGGTTGGTGTCACAATCGTCCTGATGACAGGCTGCATCGACGCCGAGGAGGCGTTTTCCTTTATTGATGGCCGGTTGCTGGCATTGATCTTTGCCATGCTGGGCGTCGGGTCGGCGCTACAATCATCGGGGGCGGTGGGGGTTATCGCGGATGCAATCTCTCCTCTCATGATGGTGCTACCACCGTTTTTTGTCGTGCTGTCGGTTTATCTGCTATCTAGTATCCTGACGGAATTGGTATCCAATAACGCGGTTGCGGTTGTGATGACCCCGATAGCGATTGGATTGGCAACCGCGCTGGGCGTTGATCCACGCCCACTTGTCGTTGCGGTGATGATTGCGGCAAGCGCAAGTTTCGCCACGCCCATCGGTTATCAGACCAATACGCTGGTCTACGGACCGGGCGGCTACAAATTCGCCGATTTCCTGAAATTTGGCATTCCGCTGAACCTGTCACTGGCACCTATTGCATCCTTCGTCATCCCGATGATCTGGCCGCTTTAGCACAGGGTTGCGGGGCCGGGGCGCGATGCCTTATAGAGGCGCAGATTTACACCACATCTGATGAGGTTTCCGATGGCCGGCCACTCAAAATGGGCAAATATTCAGCACCGCAAAGGGCGGCAGGACAAACTGCGGTCCAAGCTGTTTTCCAAGCTTGCCAAGGAAATCACCGTGGCGGCGAAAATGGGCGACCCGGATCCCGACAAAAACCCCCGTCTGCGGCTCGCGGTCAAGGAAGCCAAATCACAATCTGTCCCCAAGGACGTGATTGATCGCGCGATCAAGAAATCACAGGGCGGGGATGCAGAAAACTATGATGAAATCCGGTATGAAGGCTACGGGCCCAACGGGGTGGCGGTGATCGTCGAAACGATGACCGATAACCGCAACCGCACCGCCTCCACCGTGCGTTCGACATTCTCCAAGAATGGCGGCAATCTGGGTGAGACAGGTTCTGTCGGTTTCATGTTTGATCGGAAGGGCGAGGTGGTCTACCCGGCCTCTGTTGGCGATGATGACACCGTGATGATGGCCGCCATTGAAGCGGGTGCGGAAGACGTGCAAAGCGATGAGGATAACCATGTCATCATCTGCGCGGACACTGATCTGAACGATGTATCCACGGCGCTTGAGGCGGAATTGGGCGAGTCGGAATCGACGAAACTGATCTGGAAGCCGAATATGACCACCGAATTGGACTTGGACGGTTTGACCAAGCTGATGAAGCTTCTGGATACGCTTGAAGAAGATGACGACGTGCAGCGGGTCACCGCGAATTTCGAAGCTTCTGACGACGTTATGGCGGCATTTGCCGAAAGCTGACTTGTGTTCCGGCGAGGTTGCTGCCACGTCTGACGCATGACCCCCGCGCCCACATCGCAGCCCCTGACCGGCATCTTTTGGATGGTCGTCACCGGGTTCAACTTTGTTGCCGTCACGGCCATTGTGAAACATGTAGGTGACGATGTCCCTGCCGCACAGGCGGCGTTTCTGCGCTATATCCTTGGCATTGTTTTTCTGATCCCGATGATCAAGCCGATCCTGGCGGCACATATGACCCGCCGTCAGATCACCTTGTTTGGGCTGCGTGGGTTGGCCCATACGCTTGCGGTGATCCTGTGGTTCTTTGCCATGACACGCATTCCTATTGCCGAGGTGACGGCGATGAACTACCTCTCGCCGATCTATGTGACGCTGGGCGCCGCACTGTTTATGGGAGAAAAACTGCCCCCGCGCCGACTGATTGCTGTGATTGTGGCGTTGCTGGGGGCGTTGATCATCCTGCGCCCGGGGGTCAAGACCGTTGATATCGGCCATGTCGCAATGTTGGGGACGGCCGTGGGGTTCGCCGCCGGGTACTTGATTGCCAAGCAGTTATCGGGCGAGGTGTCACCGATTGTCGTTGTGGGCATGTTGTCGATCACCGTTACCATCGGGCTAGCCCCTTTTGCCGCCGCGGTTTGGATTACGCCAACGATGGCGCAATTGGCCTGGTTGTTCCTCGTCGCCTGTTTTGCCACGGCGGGGCATTACACGATGACACTGGCCTTTGCGGCGGCACCGCTGACCGTCACCCAACCGGTTACTTTTCTGCAACTGCTCTGGGCGGTGTTGCTGGGCTATTTCGCCTTCGCAGAGGCGATTGACGGCTGGGTCATTCTGGGTGGCGCGATCATCATGGCATCGGTCAGCTTCATAACTTGGCGCGAGGCGGTAGCGCGGCGAAACGTGACGCCGGCGGTGTCGGCGACGAAAGTCTGATGCGGCCGAGACGGCCAGCTGAAAATGAGTAAATGGCCGCAATGAGACTAAAGTGACTGATGCTACGGATTTCATGAAGATCCAATCAAGGTTATAGGCCAGTCAAACCCTGGGCCAAGCACTAAGACCGCTCGTATTCGCAGGTTGTCTGGGTTGCTGCTGTGCAAAGCCCGCACAAGCCGGGCTCTCGCTACAAGCACAATCGCACCGACGAGCTTTAACAAAAGAAGCCTTACGGCGCTTTATGAGCAAGAGTTGGGCTTATTCAGGCGACGTCTTACGTCGAAAGTGAAATGAGCGCTTTAGCTAGTGTTGCTGGTTCTTGAAATACTGCTAATTGGCCTTGATTTGGGATCACAACCGCCGAACACAAGTGATGCAGTTCGGCAAAAGCCTGGACTGGCTCTGCCAGAAACATTGTGTTTTCAGCGCCATGGACAAAGCAAAGTGGGGTTTGAGCCACAACAGCGTCAAGGCTTTCCTGCCAATTTGATGCCCAGCGTACGACGTCGTTCACAAGACCATCAATGTCGTCAAAGGAATAGCCGATAATGTCGCGCGTGACAGCATAAGCATCTTTTTGTGTTCTGGTCAGAGCTTGGTCTATCGGGCTGCCAGAAAAGAAATATTCGACCACAGATCTTTCACCTCGGTGGGATCTGCGGAAGTTGGCGGCAACCAAACGGTGCGGCAAATTAAGAACCTTTGGAAAGTAACGCGCAGCGACCATTGTTCGTCGTATGCTGTTCGGTTGATGCATTAGATCGGCACGCGTCAAAAAAGGCACGCCGGTGTCGATTAGGCAGACCCCTTTGCATAGATTTGGAAATTGCCGCGCGAAGGCCAAAGCATAGAGTCCTCCAGAAGCTTGACCTGCAACCACAGCGCGATGGATTTTCAGATGATCCAAAATAGCGGCATAACGCGAGGCCATGAGCTCGGGATTCGGGCTCTCTGCGAGAAGCATACTCTTGCCGGAACCGGGTTTAAGCGGCGCAACAATTCTCAAGTTCGCGACCGCCAAAGCATCTCTGAGTTGTTTGGTAAGTGCGGGTGGATGGGTTGATTGCAGCAACAGCACGGGAAAACCTGAACGATCTCCGTATTCGAGAACGTCTGTGTCAAAACCGGCGATCTTGATCACGTGCCGGAGAATGCCAGAGTCCAAGGTGTCGTGATAAGTCACCTCCATCGCTTCATTTGCATCTCGCGTCTGGGCATTGCCCAAAGCTGCCAAGAACAGTGCAAGTTCTGTTTGGCTTGAAACTCCCATTTGGGCGAAGATACGCGATAATTGGGTTCTCACGGTACGGATCGAGCGTTTGCGTGCATCTGCGATGCCCTTCACAGACCCTAACGCTACGAAACTCTGCAATGTTTCTATTTCGGCGGGTGTTAAACAAAAGCTATCTCGCAATAGAATAGCAGTGTCGTCAGACCATTGTGGTTGGATCATCATGAGAGAAACCAAAACACCGTTTTCGGCCGCCCCAGCAAGATCAGGGACAAGGCTAGCCAGCAGCGAAATTTGTTTCCCACTGTCGGGTCCGAAAATGTTCACCAGTGCTTTTGCATCGATGTGGTTGGCGCAAATAAGATCATGGAATCTTTGTTCATCTGCTGGGGTGGCAAAGCACTGGACAAGCGAAACATCCGCGTTGCTTCCCGAATTGAAATTCTGGTCAAACCGCGTGTTCTGGGCGACCAACCGACCACTGCGGGTCGCTATTGCCGTCGGCGCGAGGCGTGCTTCGACGTAACTGAGCGGCGTTTGAACATCGTCACTGCTCAACTTATCGAAGATCTCAGACGCACGGTCAAAGTGGGTTAGAAACTCAGGGTCAATGGGCGCGGACAGTTTATCCGTCGCTGCATCGTGCAGCGTTGCATCAATGAAATCATCCATGGCAAGAAACATTGGTTCATAGGTACCACCAGGCGTCACTGAATCGTACAGCCTTGAGATTACCCGAAACGCATCTCCAGGTAGTTGCGTGTCCTTATATGTGCGGGGTCCTTTGGGCATGGATTCATCCAAGATAGTGGGACTGATCTTATGGCCCATTATCTAAAGGTTTTTTTGAATTATCCTAGCGCATTACGCCATTTGACGTATGCGCTGATTGATGAAGGTCAGTACGTAGGTTCGAACACGCCCCTTCAAAAACGGTTCCTATGACTTTCTATCAAGCTTCGGCCATATGCGCCGCTGCGTTTTTCACCATCGGGCCAGTGGCTGCTAGCCCTGCTTGTGCTCCGATGACTGATGCAGCTACCTCTCTCCCCCTCGAATTTCTTGACCGCGCGGATCCGATCTCTGCACGCGTTTCCGAACCAATTGAGACAGCATTGCTGGATGCGCAGATCGCGGGAGAAGTGCCTGCGCCCTTTCAAAAGCTATATTGCGATATTGGGATGTTTGGGATGACGATCCGATTTGTTCAGCCGGCTGAGGATGACGCTATCCATGCCGTCGTGACAGAAGCGCAATACACATGGGACGCGGCTCAGGATCCCGCTGGCTGGGTCTTAACGCAGATGCGACGTCAGCCGTTATGCGCGCGCGGCCCGGAACCATTCTCCGAACTCTGTCCATGAAATGTGAGCCGTCAAATGTTCTCTAAAATATCCATTGTGGTCTGTTTATGCTTACCAACGACAGGTTTGGCCCAAACCCAAAGCCCGTCTGACGCATCATATCTCGCAGAAATTGATTTCACACAAAGCAATCGTACCGAGTTTATTGATCAGCAAAAGGAACTTTTGCGCGCAACCTGGGCACCAACAATGCTGCTATTTACGCGCATCAACCCCTCACTTAGCGACACAGTTGCAGAAGTGCCCTGGAATGAAGATTACGAAACGGCATTCGGCTGCATGCATGACATGATGTCAGAGCAAGCCGCACTTGAGGCAGCAAACACCAGGTTGCAAGCCTCGATCACCATGATCGAATACATATACGAACATCCTAGTGTTACATTTGCGAGCTTAGACGAACACGCAGAGTTAATGAACTTGATGGTCCCTGAGCCGATATATGCGACAGCAGCATCCGAATGCGGATTGCTTGCACTAAATGCTGAGATCATGCGTGAACGCGGCCTTATGGACGCAATGGTCAATGCTCAATCCAATTAGATGCAGGATACTATTGTGATCATCAAACCTACCTTTTTGACGGCCGCGTTCTACTCAGCTATGTGTCTTGCCTCAGCGGTTTTTGCCCAAGATATGCCCAATCGTCCGATCCTATCGGAACGACACGTGGAACCAGATGTCGTGACCGCCATAGCTGCCGCGCGCGAACGCAGCGTTCTTGCTAATCAAGAACAAATTGACCGTTTTTCGCAATTTGAAGGCGCGATTGAGGACTTCAAGCGCACCGACCCCGTGCTGCAACAGGTGAGTTGGCCATACGGGACCTGCACAGACCTACACAGTCTGGTTCCGCCCCCGTTTGATGGTTGGGGATTACGAAGTGAAACCCTAGCAAATGAGATACAAGAGACTGCAGAAACTTTTTTCGTGATCAATTATGTGACGTTTGATCAGTCATCGGGACTGCAAGATGACGATTTGTACCGAGCAGAGCAAACTGTCTCAATTTCCATCAACGGCGCCCCGGAAGTGAGCACCTCCTTCGAGATGCAGTATGCAAACCCCGATTTACGTAACGTACTCTTTGTAGACGGTCCTTATGGTTATCCGGTTTTGCCCTATGACCTCAACTCTGCTGTGCTGGGCCAATACCTTGTGCGCGTTACAGGCACCGGAGAAGAAAATGCCACGAAGTATTTTCAGCAGATTGTGCGCTGCGCTATCGACAATGGTTTGATCGCAAAGGGTATCGATCCGGAAACACTGCAGGACACGCCGTAATGCGGGCATTTTTGTATAGCGCGGGACAGGGCAGTTCAGCATGGCTTTGACATCGATCAACAGGCGCAGATTTCAAATGCATTTGATTACATGTCGAAATCGCGAAGAGCGTGCCAGGATATCGCATCGCATACTAACCTTGAACAAGAGGAGCTTCTTATGCGCCCATTTTCATCTTCTCTTGCACTGATTGCCTCCTTGGCAGTCGTCGCGCCAACATACGCTTTTGCAGAAACAGAGGAAGTTCAGCTCACGTTTTCTGGCCGTTTGAAGATTGACGGAGACCCATCCCGGTATGGCACGTTAAATGTGGACTGCGTGGTGCGAGTTCCTCGACCTGGTGGGGGCACCAGAACATCAGGTATTAGTTCCGCTGCCCTCTTTCGCGATGGCGTCGCACAAGTGCCCGTCGACGCAGATGGATATGTGAACTATGAAATTGAGGGGACGGTCATGTGGGACACGCGCCTGTTGACCAACCGCAACGATATAGCGTGGACGTGTACAGCACAAAACAACGGTCCTGGAACGGCGAATGCTGTCGTTCACCCGATCTCAAATAACATCCAATTGCCATCTACCGCTGGTACTGTCGGGGGACATGTTGGGGTCATACGAAGTGGCACTGGCCAGGCTGTAGTCACAAAGTCGATCCCGCCTGGGAACTAGGTCTCGGACGCAGTGTTCTATTCGTCAACAGCTTTGTTTTGCTTAATTTGCGTGCTTACTTTGGGGGCAAACGTTTCTTGGGCTCAGACCAAAGCCACGCCGCCGGACATAGTGCTCGCGCCGTCTCCGTCCTTCGGTTCTGTTGCGGTGCCGGACATAGTGCTCGCGCCGTCTCCGTCCTTCGGTTCTGTTGCGGTGCCGGACATAGTGCTCGTGCCGTCTCCGTCCTTCGGTTCTGTTGCGGTACCAGACATGGTGCTCGTGCCGTTGCCACCCGTTGGGTCCGTTGCTGTACCTGAAATAGTCCTCGTGCCGGTCAGCCCACCTGACAGACTTGTCATTCGCATGCCCGAGATCATTCTCGTCACTGGGGACGACGCGAATGAGGCGCTGGCAGACATCGACGCGATCGGTTCTGGCATCGAAGATACCAGCGACGAAAGTACAGAGCTTTATGATAACCCAACTCAAGAAGAGTCTTCGGAGGGTCAGCGGGCATGGTGCGGAGGACGCTATTCAGCCCAGCTCAGCAAGCCGCGTATCCTCCCCGCGGGGCCACCTATTGGACGAACTGAAACGGCAACAGCGCAAATCTCGAGCACAGAATGCACAAAAACGATGCATATCGAGGTAAGTGGAATGTCACTCGCTCTCACAAGGACAGAGAGCGGGGAACATGTCGGTTCTATGATTGGTGATGGTGGACAAAACGTCACGTTTTTCCTGACCTGCAACGCGGGTTTTGGGATCATCGGCTACTTGGAGGCGCAAGACGCCAACATTAGAATTCAGCGTGACATCGAAATGACTCGTACCACGGGCGAGGGCCCAGACCTTTCTGCCTGCCCGCCCGAAATCGGATTTGAAATCAGCCCATAGAAACTACTCATTTCCAAACCGTGATCGAAGGTGTGCCGCACCTGACGCTACGCCAAATTCGGCATTCAAGTTATGGAGGCGATCATTTGCGGCAATAACGACCCCCGTTTATTGTCGGCCGTCGGTTTCGCGGCCGGTGCGGCATTTAAGAAGCAGTCGTTTGCCACGTGGACGGCAAGGTCTGCCTTGTCTGCATAACCGCCCGTCGAGCCAAGACGCTTTGCTACGCCTCGTCAGCGTGAGACGGCGTTAATCTCGCAAGTAACGAGCTTTGCGTGACCCGGCCCACGGGCTGCCCATTCTCCATAACCTGGAGCGCGGCCCCGTCGATTTGATGCATGATGTCCTGAACAGGGGTTTCCACATCGATTTCGGGGCCGGTGGCTGTGCCATCTGTCATCACATCGCGCGCGGTAAGCACGCCCAGCGGGTTCATATGCGCGACAAACTCAGCCACGTAGTCGTTCACAGGGTTTGTAAAGATATCACGAGGAGTACCGCATTGCACGATCCGCCCGCCTTCCATGATGGCGATCCGGTTGCCGATCTTGAACGCTTCATCAAGGTCGTGGCTCACAAAGATAATCGTGCGGTTACGCTGTTTTTGAAGATCCAGCAGTTCATCCTGCAGCTTGGTCCTGATCAGCGGGTCAAGTGCCGAAAACGGTTCATCCATCAACAAGATGGGCGCATCCGTGGCAAAGGCGCGGGCAAGGCCGACGCGTTGCTGCATGCCGCCTGAAAGTTCACCGACCAGCGCATCAGCCCTGTCATCAAGCCCAACCATATGCAGCTCTTCGTCAACGCGTTGTTTGCGGTCAGTTTTCGACCTACCAGCCAGTTCCAGCCCCAGGCCGACATTGTCGTGTACCGTCCGCCATGGCAGCAAGCCGAATTGCTGAAACACCATCGACACGCATTCCCGCCTGACGCGACGCAGATCAGATGCCGACGCATTGCCGACGCTGCAAGACCAGTCATCGTCAAAGATCCGCACCTCGCCCCTGATCACGGGATTCAGTCCGTTCACGGCGCGTAAAAGGGTGGATTTCCCAGACCCCGAAAGGCCCATCAGAACAAGGATTTCACCGGTTTTCACATTCAGCGAACAATTATGGACGCCAAGGATTTGATCGGTCTTTTCGCGGACCTCCGGGCGTTCCATCCCTGCATCCATCAAAGGCAGAGCGGTTGCCGGTTTATCGCCAAAGACGATTGAGACATTGTCGAATTCAACGGCGTTCATTTGTTTACCCTCAGCATCCGGTCCAACATGATGGCGACCGCAACAATCGCAAAACCAGATTCGAACCCAAGCCCTGGATCATTGCGCCCCAGTGCCTGAACAACCGGCTTACCCAGCCCGTTTGCTCCGACATAAGCAGAGATCACTACCATCGACAACGACAGCATGATCACCTGGTTGAGCCCCGCCATGATCTGGGGAAAGGCGTAAGGCAGTTCCACTTTCCAAAGACGTTGGGCAGGTGTAGCACCAAAGGATTCCGCCGCCTCCAGCAAGGGCGTCGGGGTGTTGGATACGCCCAGAAAAGTCAGCCGGATCGGGGCGGGCAGTACAAATATCACGGTCGCGAACAGACCCGGCACCATACCAAGACCAAAAAACACGATGGCGGGGATCAGATAGACAAAGGCAGGCAGGGTCTGCATCAGATCAAGGATCGGGCTGATCGCCTGATAGGCGCGTGGACGATGGGCCAGAAAGATGCCGATCGGCACACCCAAACCCATGCAAACAACACAGGATGACAGAACCAGTGCAAGGCTATCGGTGGTTTCATCCCAGTAGCCCTGATTGATGACGAATAGCAAACAGGCCAGCACCAGCAGGCAGACTTTCCACGACCGCTGCAAGCCCCATGTCAGAGCAACAAAACAGATCACGACGACCCAGGCGGGCGGGGTTTGCAGGCACCACACGATGCCGTCAATCATGGCGTCCAGCCCATCGCTTAACGCGTCAAAGGCTGGTCGGCCATTATCCTTCAGCCAGTCCACAGCCGTTTCGGACCAGTCTCCGACTGGAATTTTGTTATCTGTCAGCCAGCTCATACCTGCCCCTTGTTCGCCAAAAAAAGGGGGAGCAATGGCTGCTCCCCCTTTGTCTTTTTACTCAGCCAAGGCAGCTTTGACCGCGCCAACCGCGTCGCCGCCATCCTTGGTTGTCACGCCGTTCAGCCAAGGCGTCCAGGCATCGGGACTGGCAGCCAGCCATGCTTTGGCGGCATCTTCGGGGTCAACGTCATCATTCAGGATGGCCCCCATGATCTCATTCTCCATGGCGAGCGAGAATGCGAGGTTTTGCAGCAGCTTACCGGTGTTTGGACATTCCGTGACATATCCTGCACGGGTATTGGTTGCCACAATGGCACCGCCCAGATCGGGGCCAAAATAGTCATCACCTCCGGGCAGGTAGGTCATGTCGTAATTGGCATTCATCGGATGCGGCTCCCAGCCAAGGAACACAACAGGTTCGTCCCGGTCACCGGCCCGTTCCACCTGTGCCAGCATGCCCTGCTCCGAGCTTTCGACAACTTCGAACCCATCCAGATCAAAGGCGTTGGCGTCGATCATGTCCTGGATCAGGCGGTTGCCGTCATTGCCCGCCTCGATACCGTAAATCTTGCCATCCAGCGCGTCGGCAGCCTGTGCGATAGATGCAAAATCAGTGATCCCTGCGGCGACACCCGCAGCATTGGTGGCCAGCGTGTATTTTGCACCCTCAAGATTGGTGCGCACCGTATCAACGGTTCCCGCCTCGCGGTAACTGGCGATGTCACCTTCCATCGTGGGCATCCAGTTCCCTAGAAAGACATCGATATCACCCTGCGCCATGGAGGCATAGGTGACCGGTACGGAGAGGATGTCAGTCGATGTTTCGTAGCCCAATGCCTCCAGCACGATGGATGTTGCCGCCGTCGTCGCCGTGATGTCCGTCCAGCCGACATCGGAAAAGCGGACCATGTCGCAATCTGCAAATGCAGGCGCGGCGGCACAGATGGCCAATACGGATAGTGTGGATTTAAGTTTCATGTTTGTACTCCCATATTTTTCTTGATTGACGAGTCAATAAAAAACAAATTATCTGCTTGTGTCCACCAGAAAGAGGATCAGATGCCCAAGCTTGGAATGGAACCTATCCGGCGTGCTGCATTAGTTAAAGCAACGATTGATGAGATCGGGGCGGCCGGGACGCTGGATGTAACGGTTAGCAAAATTGCTAAACGAGCGGGGATGTCCTCAGCATTGGCGCATCATTACTTTGGTGGCAAGGATCAGATTTTCGAGGCCGCAATGCGCCAGATCCTGCGTGACTACGGGGACGAGGTGGCGGCAGCCTTGCGTGACGCAAATGACCCGGTGACGCGCGCACGCGCCATTATCGCCGCGAATTTCGCCCCATCCTGCTTTGACCCGGCCACGGTCAGTGCCTGGATGACATTTTACGTCCAAGCCCAGACCAACCCGGCCGCCTTGCGCCTGCTGCGCCTTTATCAGCGTCGCCTGCGCAGCAACCTGACCCATGCGCTACGCCCGATCGCGGCCAATCCGGAAGAAGCCGCCGACATGCTGGCCGCCCTGATTGACGGGTTCTATATCCGCGCCGCCCTTGCCGTGCCGGATGAGGATGCTCATGGCAAGACCCTGAAATTACTGACAATCCTGACGGGAGGTGTGGCATGAGCAAGCCGAATATCCTGATTATCATGGTGGATCAACTGAACGGTACGCTGTTCCCTGATGGCCCTGCCGACTGGTTGCATGCCCCTCACCTCAAGGCGCTGGCGGCCCGGTCCACGCGTTTTGCCAATGCCTGCACCGCCTCACCGCTTTGCGCCCCGGCGCGGGCGTCTTTCATGTCAGGCCAGCTGCCTTCACGTAGCGGCGTTTATGACAATGCCGCTGAATTCGGCTCATCCATCCCGACCTATGCTCACCATCTGCGCCGTGCCGGATACCAGACCTGCCTGTCTGGCAAGATGCATTTTGTCGGCCCTGATCAGTTGCACGGGTTCGAGGAACGCCTGACCACCGATATCTATCCCGCTGATTTCGGGTGGACGCCGGATTACCGCAAGCCCGGCGAACGGATCGACTGGTGGTATCACAATATGGGGTCGGTGACCGGTGCGGGCGTGGCCGAGATTTCCAACCAGATGGAGTATGATGACGAGGTGGCTTATCACGCGACCCGCAAGCTCTATGATCTGTCACGTGGCCATGATGACCGGCCATGGTGTCTGACCGTCAGCTTTACCCATCCGCATGATCCCTATGTCGCGCGGAAGAAATACTGGGATCTTTACGCCGATTGCGATCACCTGCTGCCAGAGGTCGGGCCAATCCCTTACGCGGAGCAGGACGCGCACTCGCAACGCATCCTCGACGCGAATGACCGCGACAATTTCAACATCACCGAAGACCATATTCGCCGTGCGCGGCGCGCCTATTTTGCCAATATCTCCTACCTTGACGACAAGGTTGGTGAAATCCTGCAAACACTTGCGGATACGCGGCAGGAAGCGGTGATCGTCTTTGTGTCGGACCATGGCGATATGCTGGGTGAACGGGGCTTGTGGTTCAAAATGTCCTTCTACGAAGGATCATCGCGCGTGCCGCTGATGATTGCCTCACCGACGATGACTGCGGGGCAAAATGCAACGCCGGTCAGCACCATCGACATTACGCCGACACTGTGCGACCTGGCCGGGGTGGATATGTCCGAGGTGATGCCATGGACCCAGGGCGAAAGCCTTGTGCATCTGGGGCAGGGGGGGCAACGCGATACGCCGGTTGCCATGGAATACGCGGCCGAGGCGAGCTTTGCTCCGCTGGTGTCCTTGCGCTATGGCAAGTGGAAATACAATCGCTGCGCACTGGATCCTGACCAGCTGTTTGATCTGGACGCTGACCCGCATGAGCTGACCAATCTGGCTGAGGTTCCTGATCATCAAGGCACGCTGACCCAACTGCGCGCCAAATCCGAGGCGCGTTGGGATCTTGCGAAATTCGACGCCGATGTGCGCCATTCCCAGGCTTGCCGCTGGGTCGTCTATGAGGCGCTGCGCAATGGCAATTACTACCCATGGGATTACCAGCCGCTGCAAAAAGCGTCCGAGCGCTACATGCGCAACCACATGGACCTGAATATCCTCGAAGAAAACCAGCGTTTTCCCCGTGGGGAATAATATCATCATCGTCGCCTGCAAACACTCTCCCAGAGCGTTTGCTCAGCGGCTCCGATTACCAAAAATACTCCCGCCGGAGGCATCAAAGCCATGAACACACAACCAAAAGCCAGCCATTTTGTTGATGGCAAATATGTCGAAGACACCGCCGGTCAGGTCATTGAAGTGATCTATCCCGCCACAGGTGAAGTCATTGCCAAATTACACGCAGCCACCCCTGCGATTGTTGATCAGGCGCTTGCTGCCGCCAAACGCGCGCAAAAGGAATGGGCGGGCTGGACGGCGACCGCGCGTGGCCGTGTGCTGCGCCGGGCCGCCGATATCATGCGCGACCGCAATCATGATCTGTCGGTGCTGGAAACCTATGACACCGGCAAACCCTATCAGGAAACCAGCGTTGTGGATGCCACATCGGGTGCCGATGCGCTGGAATATTTCGGTGGTTTGGCCGCCAGCATTACCGGCGAGCACATCCCGCTGGGCGAGGATTTTGTCTATACGCGGCGCGAGCCATTGGGCGTTTGCGTCGGCATTGGTGCGTGGAACTATCCAACGCAAATCGCCTGCTGGAAGGCTGCACCCGCACTTGCTTGCGGCAATGCGATGGTGTTCAAACCATCGGAAACCACCCCGCTTTGCGCACTGAAAGTCGCCGAAATCCTGGTCGAGGCGGGCGCGCCTGCGGGCGTTTACAACGTCATTCAAGGCTACGGCGCAGTTGGTGCATCGCTGATAACTGATCCGCGCGTGGACAAGGTGTCACTGACCGGCTCAGTGCCCACGGGGCGTAAGGTTTATGCCGCAGCAGCAGAGGGCGTGCGTCATGTGACAATGGAACTGGGGGGCAAGTCCCCGCTTGTGATCTTTGATGATGCCGATCTGGAAAACGCGGTGTCAGGCGCGATTCTGGGCAATTTCTATTCCTCTGGTCAGGTGTGCTCGAACGGTACCCGGGTTTTTGTCCAAAAGGGGATCAAGGACGCATTCCTCAAACGTCTGACGGAACGGCTTGAGGGCGTCAAAATGGGTGACCCGCAGGACCCGGACACGAATTTTGGCCCCATGGTGTCTGAAAACCAGCGTGACATTGTCGAAGGGTTTTTTGCCAAGGGCGTCGAAGAAGGCGCGACACTGGTTACCGGCGGCAAGCGTGCCCAACGCGACGGGTTCTACCTGGAGCCGACTGTCTTTGCTGACGTCACCGATGACATGACCATCGCGCGGGACGAAATTTTCGGCCCCGTCATGTCGGTGCTGGATTTCGACACCGAGGAAGAGGTGCTGGCGCGCGCCAATGACACGGAATTCGGCCTTGCTGCCGGTGTCTTTACCGCCGATCTGACCCGCGCCCATCGGATGGCTGCCGGGTTTGAGGCGGGCACATGCTACATCAACACCTATAATGATGCCCCGGTTGAGGCGCCTTTTGGTGGCTCAAAAATGTCCGGTGTTGGCCGCGAAAACTCCAAGGCGGCCATTGAGCATTACAGCCAGATCAAAGGCGTCTATGTCCGCATGGGCGATCTGGAGGCTCCGTTCTAGGAAGTGCACGCAATGGAAACGACAACGAAATTCCCGCTCAAGCCGGTTGATTATGTCAAATGGCTGGCAACTTTCATCCAGTTGATCGGGTATGGCCTAACCGGAATGAACTACACCCCTTGGAACATCTACGCCTTTATCGTGGGGATCGTTCTTTGGTTCGCGGTTGGTTTCATGTGGAAGGATCGGGCGATCATGATTGTGCATCTTGGGGCCTTCATTTCGCTGGTGGCTGGGTATCTGAATGCCTGAGATGCGCGCAGATTACGTCATTATCGGCGCAGGCTCTGCAGGTTGCGCCATGGCTTACCGTTTGGCCGAGGCGGGCAAGCAGGTGCTGGTGATTGAGCATGGCGGCAGTGATGCTGGCCCGTTCATCCAGATGCCTGCCGCCCTGTCCTACCCGATGAACATGAAAATGTATGATTGGGGGCTGAAATCAGAGCCAGAACCGCATCTGGGCGGGCGTCAGTTGGTCACCCCGCGCGGCAAGGTGATCGGTGGCTCATCCTCGATCAACGGCATGATCTATGTGCGCGGCCATGCCCGTGACTTTGACCACTGGGCCGAGCAGGGCGCGCAGGGCTGGGCCTATGCCGATGTGCTGCCCTATTTCAAACGGATGGAACATTGGCACGATGGCGGCCACGGCGGTGACCCCGATTGGCGTGGCAAGGATGGCCCGCTGCATGTGACCCGTGGTCCAAGGAAAAACCCGCTGACCCGCGCGTTTGTCGAGGCTGGCGCCCAAGCGGGCTATCCCGTGACAGGTGACTATAACGGGGAGCAGCAGGAAGGGTTCGGACCCTTCGATGCGACAATCTACAAGGGGCGGCGCTGGTCGGCCGCGAATGCCTATATGCGCCCCGCGTTGAAGCGACCCAATTGCACGATTACACGGGCACTGGCGCGTCGGATCATCATTGAGGATGGCCGCGCCGTGGGGATCGAGGTCAGCCGAGGTAACAAGATTGAGGTGATCCACGCAAATGTGGAGGTCATCGTTGCCGCTTCATCGCTGAATTCGCCCAAGCTGTTGATGCTGTCTGGGATCGGCCCTGCCGCCCATCTGGCCGAACATGGGATTGATGTGGTCGCGGATCGCGCCGGTGTGGGGCAGAACCTGCAGGACCATCTGGAGCTTTACATTCAGCAGGCCGCGACCAAACCGGTGACCCTGTTTTCATACTGGAACCTGCGCGGCAAGGCGCGGATCGGGGCGGAATGGCTGTTGTGGAAAACCGGTTTGGGCAGTTCCAACCAGTTTGAAAGCGCGGGCTTCATCCGGTCCAGCGCCGGGATCGATTATCCCGATATTCAGTTCCACTTCCTGCCCATAGCCGTCAGCTATGATGGCAAGGTCGCCCCCGAAGGCCATGGATTTCAGGCGCATGTCGGCCCAATGCGATCCGTCTCGCGCGGGCAGGTAACGTTGCGGTCGGCTGATCCGGGTGACAACCCGCGTATCCAGTTCAACTACATGTCTGATCCGCAGGATTGGGAAGAATTCCGCACCTGCATTCGGCTTACCCGCGAGATTTTCGCACAACCCGCCTTTGATGAATTTCGCGGGCACGAAATTCAACCCGGTGAGGCGGCGCAGACCGATGAAGAACTGGATGCCTTTATCCGCGAACATGCCGAAAGTGCCTATCATCCCTGCGGTACCTGCAAGATGGGGGCTGTTGATGATCCGATGGCAGTTGTCGACCCGCAGGCGCGGGTGATCGGGGTCGATGGGCTGCGTTTGGCTGACAGCTCAATCTTTCCACGCATCACCAATGGCAACCTGAACGCGCCGTCGATCATGGTGGGCGAGAAAGTGTCGGACCATATCCTGCAACGTCATCCGCTGTCGCCGATGAACGATCAACCATGGATCAACCCTGCGTGGGAAACATCACAGCGTTAAGCTCCTGTTAACTGGTATTAACGGAATAGCTTGATTAATGGGCGCCTGCCGCCTTAGGCGAAGGACATGTTCAGATTTTTAAGCGTGTTTTGTGGTCTTCTGTGGGCCGGGACTGTCACGGCCCTGCCAGAGGGCCAGATCAACGTTATCGATGCCGATACAATCGATGTTGGCCAGACCCGCGTCCGCCTGCATGGCATTGACGCCCCGGAAATGGGCCAGCCTTGCAATGCGAATGGCCGAGAATGGGATTGCGGGCGCTGGGCGCGTGATTTTGTGCGTGACCAGTTCGACGGGCAGCACGCCCGTTGCGAAATGATCGAGATTGATCGCTATGGTCGGGTTGTGGCCACCTGTGACGTCGGTGGGCAGGATATGGGCTCTGCAATTGTGCAGGCCGGGGCAGCCTGGGCCTATCGCCGCTGTTCAAACGCCTATGATCTGGATGAGAAGGCCGCCGCTATCACCGAACTGGGTATTTGGGGGGTGGCGATTGAGACGCCAGCGGCGTTTCGCGAAAGACGGGTTTCAGGACGCACCGCACGCGATCCATCTTGCGCTGTTAAGGGCAATATCTCGGACAATGGACGGATCTATCACCTGCCGGACGACCGCAGTTATGCGCGAACGGGTATCAATCTGGCGAATGGCGAACGCTGGTTTTGCAGTGCAGCAGAGGCCGAAGCGGCAGGATGGCGACCGGCGCATCGTTAGATTGATCCGGATCAAGGTCGGGTGTTCAAGGGCGGGCTAACGTCGGCCGGAACTCAAAGATCAAGGAGACCGCAATGTCGCACACCCCACATGAATTGAACGAAGAGTTTCCGGACCAGCAAGAGGCCGTTCACAAGCTGAAGGAAACGAACGCACATTTCGCAAAACTCGCCGATAGTTATCATGACATCAACCGGGCCATTCACCGGGCGGAAACCGATGTGGAACCGACCGACGATTTGCACATGGCCCAGATGCGCAAAGAACGCATGCAGTTGAAAGACCAGATCGCCGCAGCTCTGCGGGAGGTGGATTAGTCCAACTGATAGGGCAATACCCCGCGTCTGTTCGGATCGACACGCAAGTGTCGCTCCAACGGCGGAACCGACCGTTGGTGGCATTTCCGCCTTTCGCAAATCCGGCAGGAAATACCGATTGGCGCATAGGCCGCTGCTGCACCCAGATCCATATGATCCGCATAGACAAGGGCGGGGGCGTGTTTGACTTCGCAGCCCAGCCCGATGGCATAGCGGCGCGTGGGCTGGCTATAGGAACCGCCGGACTTACTGACATCCCGCGCCAGACAGAAATACCGTGCCCCATCGGGCGTTTCGGCCAGTTGTCGCAGGAATTGCCCTGGCGTTTCAAAGGCCTGATGCACGTTCCAAAGCGGACACGCCCCGCCATAGCGGGCAAATTGCAGGGTTGTGGCCGAATGCCGTTTGGTGATCGTGCCCGCCTGATCCACTCGGACAAAGAAAAACGGAATACCTTTGGCACCGGGGCGCTGCATCGTGGATAGACGATGGGCCACCTGTTCCAGCGAGGCACCAAAACGTGTCGCCAACACCTCCAGGTCATGCCGGGTTTCTTCAGCGGCGGCTAAGAACGTCTCATATGGCATCAGGGCCGCCCCGGCAAAATAATTGGCCAGCCCCACCTTGGCGATGCTGCGCGCTTCTTCCGATTGAAACCGGGCAAGATCAAGCGTGGCGGTCAACAACGGGTCTTGCGTGATCAGGGCAAATTGCAGCAGTAGTTGAAATGTCTGCGTGGCAGGGCTCGCGTTTTTTGAAATTGTTAGCGTTTTGGTCGTCGCATCATAATGGCGGACCGCATCTGTGCCGGTCATGACAGTCGTAATTTGCTGGGCGGTCAAGGTGCGGATCGCAGCCTCCGCCATCGTTTCGCCCGGCCGGCATTGGCTGACAAAACGTTCCGCGCTGCGATCCACGGCATCAATGTAGTTGTCGCAGTAGTGGAAGAAATCGCGCACCTCTTCCCACGGGCTGGGGCGCAGCCGGACATCCTCGCGGCCCAATGCCTCATCCAGTGAGGCAAGCCGTTCATGGCTTTGCCGATAGGCCGCATGCAAGTCAAGAAACGCCCGAGCCAGAGTGGGTGCGTTGGCAGCCGCAAGCCGCAGATCGGCCAGGGCCGGGGCGGTGCCGGTAAAGACCGGATCGGCCAGCGCCTCGCGCATATCGCCGACAAGCCGCGCCTCATCCCCCGATTGCAGTTCGGTCACGTCAAAACCAAATTCCTGCGCCAGCCCCAGCACCACCGCGGTGGACACGGGTCGGTTGTTGTTTTCCATCTGGTTGAGATAGGGCAGCGACACGCCCAGTTTTTCGGCAAAGGCTTTCTGGGTTAGCGACAATCGGCCGCGCAATTCACGCAATTTCGCACCGGCATAGAGTTTCTGGGGCGGCATAGGGCACCTTTGCAGTTTTGCTAAGCAGGTTTAGCAAATGCAAATCATAGGTCAACCAAGCGCGTTTTCGCGCCAGATAACAAACAGCACCGATAGCATGGCTAACACCGAGACGCCCAGCATCACCCATTGTAGGGGCAGCGTCCCTGTTTCAATCGTCAGCAGGCCACCCGCAAATTGCGACAATGCCGCACCACCGCCAATCATGATTGCCCCGCCCAGCCCGCTGGCCGTACCCGCCAGATGAGGCCTGACGGAGATTGAACCTGCCATGACATTTGGCAATGTCATCCCGTTGCCGATCCCCAGAAAAACACAAAATCCAAAAAAGCTTAGCGGGTGAATCACCCCGGCGAGGGTCAAGATAACCGACATTCCCATCCCGAATATGGCGAAGGTCGTACCCGCCAGCGCCATCCGGTTGATGCCCATGCGCATGGAATAACGACCGGACAGAAAGTTTCCAACCGCATAGCCGATGGCCGGCGCGCCAAGGGCGATACCGCTCCATAACGGGGACAGATCAAAAATGCTGGTCGCCACAAATGAGGCTCCGCCAAGCAAGGCAAAGAACGCACCGGAGCTGAAAGCAGAGCATAGCACGTAACCCCAGAACCGGGGGGAACGAAAAAGCTCCGGATAGTCTCTGACCTGGTCGGCGAAACTGACTCCTTCGCCTGCGACTGTTTCGCCAAGGTCGAAATAGCAAAGGATCAACACGCCAGTGCCCGCCAGCGCCAGAAAGATGAATGTCGCATGCCAGCCAAACAACTGGTCCAGCGCACCGCCAATCATCGGACCAACCATAGGCACGATGGCCATGCCCATTGTGACATAGCCAATCATTGATGCAGCCTGCTCTTGCGGCACCATATCCCGGACGATGGCCCGGCTCAGCGCCATGGAGGTTGCGACCGCCGCTTGCAGGATACGGAACAACAGGAATGTTTCGACCGTGGTCGCAAAATAGGTGCCGATCGTGGCTAGCACGAAGATGATCAACGATCCCATGACAATCCTGCGCCGCCCGAACCGATCTGAAATCGGCCCAATAATCGTCTGCAACACGGCCGTTGCAGCCAGATACCCCGATAGGGCGATCTGCATGATGGCGTATTCTGTTTTGAAGTAACTGGTCATCGCCGCGAGAGAGGGTAGAAAAATGGACATATTCAGCGCCGACATGCCTGTAATCAGGATCAACGTCAGGATGTGCGGCGGTGTTGCGCGGTCTAGAAAACGTATCTGCGGCAAGACTGTCATTCACCAGACTTAAGGCCGCAACCGGCGGGTGTCCATCGGGGTCAGTTCCAAATCGGCCAGGCTAGGGTTGGTTTGCAATATTGCAAACTATAGCTCTTGCTAACCTCAGTATTTGCAAATTTTCTCATTCGACCTTCTCCTGACGGTGCAAAGCGCATAGGACAAGAAAGGACCAGCAGGGGGAGTGACGTAAATGGACGTTCTGCAAGAGCTTGAATCACGGCGCGAGGCCGCGCGCATGGGGGGCGGGGTTCGCCGCATCGAGGCGCAACATGGCAAGGGCAAACTGACCGCGCGAGAGCGGATAGAGCTTTTGCTGGATGACGGGTCATTCGAAGAATTTGACATGTTCGTGGCTCACCGCTGCACCGATTTCGGTATGGAAAAGGAACGGCCCGCTGGCGATGGTGTTGTGACTGGATGGGGCACGATCAATGGCCGTATGGTCTATGTATTCAGTCAGGATTTCACAGTTTTCGGCGGCTCCTTGTCTGAAACCCACGCCCAGAAAATCTGCAAGATCATGGACATGGCGATGCAAAACGGCGCGCCAGTTATCGGGATCAACGACTCCGGAGGTGCGCGCATTCAGGAAGGCGTCGCATCGCTCGCTGGTTATGCGGAAGTTTTCCAGCGCAATATCATGGCCTCGGGCGTGGTCCCGCAGATCAGCGTGATCATGGGGCCATGCGCGGGTGGTGCGGTCTATTCCCCGGCGATGACTGATTTTATCTTCATGGTCAAAGACAGCAGCTACATGTTTGTGACGGGCCCTGACGTGGTCAAAACGGTCACGAACGAGATTGTCACTGCAGAAGAGCTGGGCGGGGCATCGACCCATACCAAGAAATCCTCCGTCGCCGACGCGGCATTCGAAAATGATGTTGAGGCGCTGGCCGAGGTCCGCCGCCTCGTCGACTTCCTGCCGCTGAACAACCGCAGCAAACCACCCGTTCGCCCGTTCTTTGATGATGTTAACCGGTTGGAGGACAGCCTTGATACGCTGATCCCTGATAATCCAAACTCGCCCTATGACATGAAAGAGTTAATTGCCAAACTGGCGGATGAGGGCGATTTTTATGAGATTCAGGAGGACTTCGCGAAAAACATCCTGACCGGGTTCATCCGCTTGGAGGGGTCGACCGTGGGTGTTGTAGCGAACCAGCCCATGGTGCTGGCCGGATGCCTGGATATCGACAGCAGCCGCAAGGCGGCACGGTTTGTCCGGTTCTGCGATGCGTTCGAAATCCCGATCCTGACGCTGGTGGATGTGCCCGGTTTCCTGCCTGGTACATCGCAGGAATATGGCGGCGTGATCAAACACGGGGCGAAGCTGCTATTCGCCTTTGGCGAAGCGACGGTGCCAAAAGTGACCGTGATCACCCGCAAAGCCTATGGTGGGGCCTATGACGTGATGGCGTCCAAGCATCTTCGCGGCGATTTCAACTATGCTTGGCCGACGGCGGAGGTGGCCGTAATGGGAGCCAAGGGAGCCACTGAAATCATCCACCGCGCTGATCTGGGGGACGCTGAAAAGATCGTCCAGCATACCAAAGATTACGAAGATCGTTTTGCCAATCCGTTTGTTGCCGCCGAAAAAGGGTTCATCGATGAGGTGATCATGCCCCATTCAACCCGCAAAAGGATCTGCCGGGCCTTTGCGTCACTGCGTGGCAAGCAACTTCAGAACCCGTGGAAGAAACATGACAATATCCCTCTGTGATCTCAACCGGGATGGATCTTGGCAAATTTATGCTGAGAATGCCAAAATGCAGCCGGAGCATTGCGATGGGCGACCATCTCAACATGTGGGTGGCGGGTTATCGGAATCGCCAAATGTGGTGGCTGCGTCTCGGCGTGTTTCTGCTGATGATGCGGGAACGTCACATGGCGCGACCTTTGCCATTGAGTGCAATGAAAACAAACAGAAATTTGGTACGCTTCCTGCGTGCGAACATGGTATCGCGCCCTCGTGGGCCCGTATCGGAAAATCCGGACGGACCTGCATCAAAAGAGGCAGGAAACAAAAATGGTACAAGGACTTATCGCTTTTGGGGTGGCCGCGCTTATGGCGTTGGTTGCTGCGTCCGGCAGCCATGAACGGGGTCCGTTACGGGTCACCTCGGACATGGTCGTACAGGAGGCGTTCCGCTAAGGGTAAAGTGTTGGACAGTCAAACTGGTCACGGACAGGCGCGTCTGCTTGTCCGTGACGTCCCCCTGAATGTCGGGGGATGCTAAGATGGAAAAACATCGCGGCTTCCCGGGTCGGTTACCGGGCACAGATTTTCAATTCACGATAAGACGAGCCAACAAGGACGGGGCAACTCCGCTGACCGCACGAGCGCGTTACGCCGATCGGCGCCCGCCGGATAAACGGGCCGATGCCGCGTTCATGCAGGCACTGTGGGATCATTTTGGGGATCAGCCCTTCGCGCGCGGCAACCTTGATGCCGGTCGACTCAGCTGGCTGTTCGAACGCGAAGTCGTACCAGCCGAGGACCCGTTCGATCCCGCCAGCTACGACGCCCTGCTGCGCATCGATGTGGATGTAGCGCGCGTCAACTTCCCCGAAATTGCGGGGCTCTAGATGCGGCTAGGTTACGAAAGACGGCGGATACTCGCATTGCTGCGGCAAATGCCTGCCCATTTATGGGGGGGCATATCAGGTCTCTTTGCGGTGGCATCGGATTGCGCCAAGGTCGGTTTAGCAGCAGCTTGGACCAGCATTCGCACTGTTGCTGGATATCAACACCATAACCCTTCCCTGTGCCGGTCTGCCCCTTCCCAGGGCGGGCCGGTTCCGTTTTTCCGCTCATTTGCCGGAAATCATACAGTTGTTATTGGATATCAGCGCAATCTGACTATTCAGTGCAACGCAGTAGGCGCCAATTCTGGGGCTACGGCGAAAACAACGTTAGGCAGAAGAAAATGCAGAAAACATCTATCATCCTTGCCGCAGTGGCTATGTTCGGCCTTGCAGGTTGTCTTGAAGGCGACGTCGAGCGCGGCGTTGCAGGCGCAGGCGCAGGTCTTGTCGCATCCGAAGTATTGGGCACTGACCGCACAGGAACAATCCTTGCCGGTGCCGCTGCTGGCGTCCTCTGTGACGACGCAGGCATCAACGCTTGTAAATAAGACGAATAACAGCGCCCTGCTAGGGCGTACTGATCAATGGAACCGCCGTAGGGGAAAACCCCTTGCGGCGGTTTTGTATTTTGGGGACGGATAACACATGTTCAAAAAAATTCTTATCGCGAACCGGGGTGAAATCGCCTGCCGTGTGATCAAGACTGCCCGCAAGATGGGTATCAAAACGGTCGCCATCTATTCAGATGCTGACCGCAACGCGCTGCATGTCAAAATGGCGGATGAGGCCGTGCATATCGGCCCGCCCCCGGCCAACCAGTCCTATATTGTCATCGACAAGGTGATGGATGCGATCAAACAGACGGGGGCGGAGGCCGTGCATCCCGGTTACGGCTTTTTGTCCGAAAACCCGAAATTCGCCGAGGCGCTGGCGGAAGCAGGCGTTGCCTTTATCGGCCCGCCAAAAGGCGCGATCGAGGCGATGGGGGACAAGATCACCTCGAAAAAGCTGGCGCAGGAGGCGAATGTGTCGACCGTGCCCGGCTATATGGGCCTGATCGAAGACGCGGACGAGGCGGTGAAGATCTCCAATGAAGTCGGCTATCCGGTGATGATCAAAGCATCTGCTGGCGGCGGCGGTAAGGGCATGCGGATAGCGTGGAATGATGATGAGGCCCGAGAGGGGTTTCAGTCTTCCAAGAACGAGGCGGCCAATTCCTTTGGTGACGATAGGATTTTCATCGAGAAATTCGTCACCCAGCCCCGCCATATCGAAATTCAGGTGCTGGCCGACTGTCACGGCAATGCCGTTTACCTGCATGAACGCGAATGTTCGATCCAGCGCCGGAACCAGAAGGTGATTGAGGAAGCACCTTCGCCGTTCCTTGATGAGGCCACACGCAAGGCCATGGGTGAGCAATCCGTCGCCTTGGCGCAGGCGGTCGGATACACCAGTGCGGGTACGGTCGAATTCATCGTGGATGGTGACCGCAATTTCTATTTCCTGGAAATGAACACACGGCTCCAGGTTGAACATCCTGTCACCGAACTGATCACCGGTGTTGATCTTGTCGAACAGATGATTTGCGTGGCTGCCGGGGAGAAGCTGCCATTCCAGCAGTCGGACCTGAAAATCAACGGCTGGGCGATGGAAAGCCGCCTTTACGCCGAAGATCCCTATCGCAACTTCCTGCCGTCGATCGGGCGGCTGGTGCGCTACCGCCCCCCGACCGAGGAAGCCACAGACACACGGGCCGTCCGCAACGATACCGGCGTCTATGAAGGCGGTGAGATCAGCATGTATTACGACCCGATGATCGCCAAGCTGTGCACATGGGCCCCTGACCGGGCCACCGCGATTGAGGAAATGCGTCTGGCGCTGGACGGGTTTGAGCTGGAAGGCATCGGACATAACCTGCCATTCCTCGCGGCGGTTTATGATCATCCGAAATTCACGTCGGGTAACATGACAACGGCGTTCATCGAGGAAGAGTATCCCGACGGGTTTAATGGGGTGACCTTGCCGGATGAGGCTTGCACCCGTGTCGCGGCGGCGGCAGCGGCCATGCACCGGGTCGCCGAAATTCGGCGCACGCGCATTTCGGGCCGCATGGACAACCACGAACGCAAGGTGGGCGAGGATTGGGTTGTCAGCCTGCAAGGGCATTCCCATGACGTTGTTATTACGGCCGACAAGGCCGGCGCGGATGTGCAAATTGCTGGTCAAACCCTGCGCGTCGAAAGTGACTGGACACCGGGTCAACCCTTGGCTCGTTTGATGGTCGATGGCGCGCCACTGGTGCTGAAAATCGGCAAGATTTCAGGCGGCTTCCGGGTGCGGTATCGGGGTGCTGATCTGAAGGTGCATGTGCGCACCCCGCGGCAGGCCGAACTGGCCGCATTGATGCCCGAAAAGTTGCCACCTGATACGTCGAAATTCCTGCTTTGCCCGATGCCGGGCCTGATCGTGAAGGTCGACGTGGAAGCGGGCGATGAAGTGCAGGAAGGTCAGGCGCTCTGCACAGTGGAAGCCATGAAAATGGAGAACATCCTGCGCGCAGAACGCAAAGGCGTGGTCAAAAAGGTGAACGCCGGTGCCGGTGAAAGCCTTGCTGTTGACGATGTGATCATGGAATTTGAATAAGTGTCGGCGTCGGATCCAACAAAAACTGGGCCGTCGACGCGGCACCGGGAAGAAATCGGCACTTACCATGCCGAGAAAGCCCCAATGACGGGGATGACATGAACCCCGCAGACCATCGTATTCCATTTCTGACAATGGTGGCTGGTCTGGCCACTTTTGTGGGTTTCATTGCCTTGGCAATGGCCCAGAATGGATGGCATTTTGAGTATCCTTTGGACGATGTTTACATCCACTTGGCAATGGCTGAACAAATTTCCAAAGGTGGCTACGGCGTCAATGCTGGTGAATATAGTTCTGCCGCATCATCGTTTCTCTATCCGTTTTTGCTGGTGCCCTTTGCGGGGTCCGATTTCCAGCGCTGGTTGCCGCTGATCTGGAATGTCGTGGCGTTGGGAACGGCATCCTATTTAATCGGATGCGCCATTGCAGAGGCGAATTTGGGCAAATGGGCGTGGCCGGTTGCTGTTTTTGCACCATTCGCGCTGAACATGCATACCGTGGCTTACACCGGCATGGAAAACATGGCCCATGGCGCGGTCAGCTTGGGCATTGTCTTGGGGCTTTGGCGCTTCATTCAACATCGCCGTATTGGTTTGATGCTGATTGTCTGCGTTATTCTCGCTCCGGCGCTACGGCTTGAAGGGGTCGCGCTTGCCATGGCAGCCGGAGGGGTCGTGGTACTATCGGGACATCTACGGTCCGGCGCTGGATTGATCGTTCTGGCGATATTCCCGGTTACAGCATTTGTCGTGCTGTTGACGCAGCTTGGGTTGGACCCGCTGCCAAATTCGGTGACGTCGAAATTGTCGATCAGCATAGAACCCGATCTGGGTCCACTCGCCCGGCTTCATCAAAGGTTTTCTTGGAACCTGTTGCAGGGCGGTGGGCGGTACCTACTTATCTTGATCGTTGTAATGGTCTTGATGCTGTGCCGCCGTCCGGCACGCCCGGATCTGCGTTGGTTTTGTATAGCGGTTATTGCCGCAGCACTGGCGCATATGTTTGCTGGTTCAATCGGATGGATGGACCGTTACGAAAGCTATCTGATTTTGGCCGCAACCGCTGTCGTTCTTGTAGCCCCTGCCATGTTAACAGGTTTCTCGCGGTCGATTCATACCGGGATTGTCGTTCTGGTCTTGGCAGCCGGCGTGTTCACCTACGGCCCGACAATGGGGATCCACCTCGGCAACATGAGAGCTATTGCATCCCAACAGGGGGAAATGGCGCGCTTTGCAAAGGATTTCGTTAAAGCACCCGTTGCAGTAAATGATCTGGGCTATGTCGCTTGGCGTAATCCTGACTATGTGCTTGATTTGTGGGGCTTAGCGTCGTCAAGCGCATTGACCACCCGCCTCTCTGACCCGGCGCCTGGATGGGCGGCACCTTTGGTAGAAGCTGCGGATGTGCGTGTTGTCATGATTTATGATCGCTGGTTGGGTGATGCGCGATCAGATGACTGGGTCTATTTGGGTCAGCTTTTCCTTGATACCCCACCGGCCCTGATGGGGGGGCACTATGTGGATTTCTACGCAACAGATCCCAATGACGTGCCTGCCTTGATCACTGATTTGCGCGCCTGGACAGAAAACGCACCCGTCAGCGCCGTGTTCTCCTTTGCAGAAGGTGTGCGGTGATGGTGGTTCAACGTTCACCCAGCCGCCGGTCAGAAATCTCTTGCTGTCGCAGGGGCATTTTGTCGATGGACCGGGACAGTTCCCGCACGCTCCAAGGGCTTGGTTTGCGCAGGGCGACGCGCCCATCCTTGCCAATCAGCGCCATCATGTACCCGCGCGGTCGCAGTGTTGTCCGCAATTCGGTCTCAGCACTGGGGTCGGTGTCGGTGATGATGATCACGTCCCGCTCTGCCAGATCATCCAGACCTTCCATCAGCCGATCCAATTGCTGTTTGAAGCGTGGATCATTGGGTGTGTCTGCAAACACAACCAAGGGCCTGACGACCCATTGCAGCTCTGCCAAAGTGATGTCAGTGGCGTCAAATATCTGTGTGTGGTCCTCTTGCCACTGTTCGAGCGTCGTGGCGTCCTCGGCGGATAGCGGTGCGGCCAGCAGGCAAAGGACAGTGGCGATGTTCGTCAATAGTTTCATGAAATTAGATATAGAGGCGGCTTTGCCAAAAGCTAAGGGTATTGCGCAAATCAGTGCAAACAATTTCGCGATACCAGCCGCCGACAGCGGGAGGCTGAGATGACTGACAAGAAGATCTGGGAAGAAGTCGCAACAAAGGAATTGCGTGGCAAACCCCTTGTTGCGCTGGACTGGGACACGTTGGAAGGGATCGCGGTCAAGCCGCTTTATACCGCCGAAGACACCGCCGATCTGCCGCATATGGGCGGTGTGCCCGGCGTCGCCCCCTATACCCGTGGCGTGAAAGCCACGATGTATGCGGGCCGCCCCTGGACGATCCGGCAATATGCGGGGTTTTCCACGGCCGAGGAATCGAATGCGTTTTATCGCAAAGCGTTGGATGCGGGGCAGCAGGGTGTGTCGGTGGCCTTCGATCTCGCCACCCATCGTGGTTATGACAGTGATCATCCCCGGGTTGAAGGTGATGTTGGCAAGGCCGGTGTCGCCATCGACAGTGTCGAGGATATGAAGATCCTGTTTGACGGCATCCCGCTGGATAAAGTCAGCGTTTCCATGACGATGAATGGTGCGGTGATCCCGATCCTCGCCAATTTCATCGTGGCGGGAGAAGAGCAGGGGCATCCGCGCAATGTGCTGTCCGGGACCATTCAGAATGACATTCTGAAAGAGTTCATGGTGCGCAACACCTATGTTTATCCGCCTGAACCGTCGATGCGGATCATTGCGGATATCATTGAATATACAACGAACGAGATGCCGAAGTTTAACTCCATCTCGATCAGCGGCTATCACATGCAGGAAGCCGGGGCGAACCTTGTGCAGGAGCTGGCCTATACGCTGGCCGATGGCCGCGAATATGTGCGCACCGCCATCGCGCGCGGCATGGATGTGGATCAGTTTGCCGGACGGCTAAGTTTTTTCTTCGCCATCGGCATGAACTTTTTCATGGAGGCCGCCAAGCTGCGCGCCGCGCGCCTGCTCTGGTCGCGGATTATGGCGGAGTTTGAGCCGAAGAACCCCAAATCCTCCATGCTGCGCACTCACTGCCAGACATCTGGCGTATCGTTGCAGGAACAGGACCCCTATAATAACGTGATCCGCACCGCCTATGAGGCGATGAGCGCTGTTCTGGGGGGCACACAGTCGCTGCATACCAATGCGCTGGACGAGGCGATTGCGCTGCCCACGGAATTCAGTGCCCGCATTGCGCGCAATACCCAGTTGATTTTACAGGAAGAAACTGGCGTGACCAATGTGGTCGATCCGCTGGCAGGGTCTTACTACGTCGAAAGTTTGACCCACGAGCTGGCCGAAGCCGCTTGGAAGCTGATCGAAGAGGTTGAAGAGCTCGGCGGTATGACAAAGGCCGTTGCCACCGGCATGCCAAAGCTGCGGATCGAGGAAACCGCCGCCCGCCGTCAGGCGGAGATTGACCGGGGGATCGAGGTGATCGTTGGGGTCAATAAATACCGCAAGGATAAGGAAGACCCGATCGACATCCTGGATATCGACAATGCCGCCGTGCGCGAGGCGCAGGTTGCCCGGATCGACAAAACCAAGGCCGCGCGCGATCAAGATGCCTGCGACGCCGCCTTGGCCGAATTGACCCGCCGGGCGGGTGAAGGCGGCAACCTGTTGGAAGCAGCGGTCGAAGCCGCGCGCGCCCGCGCCACAGTTGGAGAAATCAGCATGGCTATGGAAAAATCATTTGGTCGGCATCGCGCCGAGGTCAAGACATTGGCCGGCGTCTATGGCGCGGCCTATGAGGGTGATGAAGGTTTCGCCGCTATCCAACAAAGCGTCGAAGGCTTTGCCGAGGACGAAGGGCGCAGGCCGCGTATGCTTGTCGTCAAGATGGGGCAGGACGGCCATGACCGGGGGGCGAAGGTCATTGCCACCGCATTCGCCGATATCGGCTTTGACGTCGATGTCGGCCCGCTGTTTCAGACACCGGCAGAGGCCGCGCAAGATGCCATCGACAATGATGTGCATGTCATCGGGATCAGTTCCCAGGCCGCGGGGCACAAGACGTTGGCGCCGAAATTGGTGCAGGCGCTGAAGGATGCCGATGCCGACGATATCATCGTGATCTGTGGCGGTGTTATCCCGCAGCAAGATTACCAATTCCTTTATGATGCGGGCGTGAAGGCGATCTTTGGACCGGGCACGAACATTCCGCAAGCTGCCGAAGACATCCTGCGCCTGATCCGCGAGGCGCGCGGCTGATGCGTCTGGATCATCTGGCCGTCGCGGCGGAAACGCTGGCGGAAGGCGTGGCGTTTGTCGAGGATGCGCTGGGTGTTTCGATGGTGCCGGGCGGCAAACATGCTCGGTTTGGTACGCATAACGCGCTTCTCGGTTTGGGTGATCTCTATCTGGAGGTGATCGCGCTGGACCCCGACGCGGCACGTGACGGGCCAAGCTGGTTCGGGCTGGATCACTTTACCGGCCCGCCACGACTGGCAAACTGGATTTGCGAGGTCGGAGATTTGAAATGGGCACCGCCTGAATGCGGCCCGGCGGTCGATCTGGAACGGGGTGATCTGCATTGGCAAATCACTGTGCCCAAAGATGGCGGTCTGCCCTTTGACGGTGCGTTGCCGACGCTGATGCGCTGGGGCGACGGGGTGACCCACCCGACCAAATCGCTGCCGGATAATGGCTGCCGTTTGCGCCGGTTCCGGGTATTTCATCCCGATGCTGCGGCGATTGCGGCCACCCCTGACCCGCGCGTTCATGTGACGGCTGGACCTAAAGGGTTTGATGCGGTGATCGAAACTCCTGCTGGTACGCGCCATTTGCGCGGATAGCGGTTGAATGATTTTGCTACGCGTCAGAGAATGCGCGGATGTCACTTTGGACCCGCATTGCTGATGCTTTGGCTGCTCTTGCCTCGGGCGAGGGGCTTTCGGCTGTTTTTGAAAAGCTGCGCACGCCACCGGATCGGACGGTGGCCTTTACCATCGCCGTGATCGCGCTGGGCGCCAAGATGGCCAAGGCCGACGGTATCGTCACCCGGGACGAGGTGCTGGCATTTCGCGAGGTGTTTGTCATTCCACCGGCGGAGGAGGAAAGCGCCGCCCGGGTCTTTAACCTCGCCCGTCAGGATGTGGCCGGTTTCGACATCTATGCAAGGCGTATCAAGGCAATGTTCGGCGATGATGATGCGCCGCTTTGCGACCTGATGGAGGGGCTTTTTCATATTGCAATGGCTGATGGGATCTATCATCCCAAGGAAGATGCGTTTTTGCAGGAAGTCTCTGATATCTTTGGGTTTAGCGCCCGCCGTTTTCGCAGTATCCGGGCGCAGTTCGTGCCCGATGCCGAAGGTGACCCCTATGATGTGCTGCGGGTCGATCCCGAGGCACCACTGGATGAAGTGCGTGCAGCCTGGCGTAATCTGGTCCGCGAAACGCATCCCGATCGGATGATTGCCCGGGGCGTTCCGGAAGAAGCGATTAAATTGGCCGAAAAACGCATGGTGGCAATCAACCGCGCTTGGGAACAGGTACAGGATGCCCGGTCGTGAGGATTGCGACCTATAATGTTGAATGGTTCAACACGCTGTTCGACGATGATGGCGCACTGATTAATGACGGAACATGGTCAGGCCGCTGGGATGTGACCAAGGCACAACAGATAGCCGCATTGGGCCATGTTTTTCAATCACTCGACGCTGACGCAGTGATGATTATCGAGGCACCGGATAGCAGCCGCAAACGCAGCAGCGTGACTGCACTGACCCAGTTTGCAGCGCATTTCGGTTTGCGCGCCAGCGCTGGGATTTCGGGGTTTCAGAACGATACACAGCAAGAAATTGCCCTGCTCTATGATCCGCAAGTGCTTGATGCAAAACATGATCCGCGTGATGATCCCGGGTTCCCGCGCTTTGATGGCACGTTCCAGATGGATTTGGATGTGGACGCCGCGCCCGACCCGGTGCGCTGGTCTAAACCCCCTTTTGAGGTGGCGCTGAGCACCCCGGCAGGTCCTTTGCGCATGATTGGTGTGCATGCCAAATCCAAGGCCCCGCATGGTGCCCGCAACGATGCCGAGGCGATCCGGATATCAATTGAGAACCGGCGCAAGCAATTGGCCCAATGCATCTGGTTGCGGGGGCGGGTTTCGGCCCATCTAAATGCTGGGGACGACCTGATTGTGCTGGGTGATTTCAATGATGGCCCCGGTCTGGATGAATATGAAAAGCTGTTTGGCCGGTCGGGGGTTGAGATTGTGCTGGGCGAAGGCGATGCCGCGCGCATGTTTGATCCGCATGCCCGCATGGCGCTCAGCCGCCGCTTGGGCGCCATGCCGACCACAGCGCGGTTCAGACGCAAGGGGGAGCCTTATTTACAGGCGCTTCTAGACTATGTGATGGTGTCGCCCGGGCTGCGTTCAAAGGCCCCGGAATGGCAAATCTGGCACCCGTTTGATCACCCTGAATGCTATGAAGATCGGGATTTGCGCGAGGCGCTTTTGTTGGCCTCTGATCACTTTCCTGTCGTTCTGGACATCAGCTTGTGATTTGAAAAACCGCACTGGTTTTACTATATTGGATGCATGAAACAGATTGCTGCACTGACACTTGCCCTTGGCCTGGCTGTCAGCCCTGCAAGCGCGCAGGATGGCGAGGTTCAAGAAGGCTTTGACCTGATGGAAGAGGGCGCGCGATTGTTGATGCGCGGCCTTATGTCCGAAATGGAACCGGCGATTTCAGAATTACGTGGATCGCTGGAGGAGATGGCCCCGGTGATTGGCGAATTCGCCCGCGAGATGGGTCCCGCCCTGACCGATTTCTTGGCGCAGGTCGATGATTTCCGCCATTATGAGGCGCCGGAATTTCTGCCCAATGGTGATATCATCCTGCGTCGGAAACCGAATGCGCCGCTTTGGGTGCCAGAGGGCGAAAACGGCGAAATTGAACTATAAAATCGCACGCTTTGTGCCCTATGGTTAACGCGGACTGAGGCGGAAAAAAACCCTGTCGGCAAAGCGTCGGCCATGCGTCGGCAAAACGTCGGACCCCATCGCACGGTGGTGGGCGGAAAACGCAACGCACGGTCGCTTATATTTAGCGAAATACGACCGTGCCTTGCGCGTCCAGCGCATTTGTTAAGGCGGCGAAGCGCGCCTCGGCCACCTCGCCAAAAAGCGGGCGTGCCTCTTCGGATAGTTTCAAAGTAAGTTCCCGCGCTTTGGGTGACCATTTCAGACCGCCCGGCGTTTCGTCTGATGTCAGCCAAAGCATCGCGCCAAGCCGCATCGCTTTGCCTAAAATTTCGGCCTCTTTCACCTGATCATCATTGAGCATCTCGAAAAGTGATGCATAGCGGGTTTTGTCGATCTTGTTGGTGTAGCGGTTCATCAGCGCCAGTCCCAAAAGCACCCGTTCGTAGTGTTTCAGCCCGCCTAGGTTGGCGCGGGTGGCATTGTCAAACGTGACTTCGGCCCTGTAATCGGGATGTGCCCGCCAGCTGACGTCATGCAGGAGGCAAGCTGCCTTGATGATCCGCTTGCGTTGCCAGTTGGCACGCGGGAATAGTGGTTTGACGAAATCATAGAGCACCCGCCCGAAACCGGGCATGCGCGCGTCCTTGGCTTCGGCAAAGCGGCAGGCCTCGATCAATGGGTCGCGGTCGCGCAGGGCGGCAGGCATCTGTTCAAACAGCATCCCTTCGCGGATGCCGTAGGATGAGACAGCGACATCCTTGGGTTTGAAGGTGCGCATCAGTTCCTTCAGCACGATGGAGGCGAGCGGAACCAGTGACATCCGACTGTCAGAGATGTTGCAGCGGCTGCGCAGCTCCTGCAGGTCCGATTTGCGGATATATTCGGCCGTTTTGCTGATCTGGCGCGATGACATCCGGTATTCATGCAGCACTGTCAGCGGGTATTCGCGGCGTTCCATATCGACGCGGGCGATGGCCCGCCATGACCCACCGACCAGAAACAGCCGCATGCCGGTTGTGTTGCCCATATCATCATGCAGGCGTTCCATGGTTTCACGCACATAGGCTTTCACCGCCTTTTTGCCGCCCTTGATTTCGCGCAGCTTGAGTGGGCCAAGCGCTGAGGTAACCCGTCTGCCAACCCGGCCTTCGGCCAGATCGGCCAGTTCCATCGATGATCCGCCGATATCACAGACCAGCCCGTAACTGCCCGGCCAGCCCAGCAGGACGCCCTGTGCAGATAGCCGGGCCTCCTCTTTCCCGTCGATGACCCAGAGCTTGATGCCGGTTTCGCGCTGCACCTCGTCCCGGAATGCCTGCCCATCCGATGCCTCGCGCACGGCGGCGGTGGCGACTGCTGTCAGTGGCAGGATGCCCATTCCCTTGGCCAGCGCGGCAAAGCGGCGGATTGCCGAGATTGCGCGTTTGCGTCCTTCGGGGTTCAGATGCCCGGTTTGCGACAGGCCAGCGCCAAGCGCACACATGATTTTTTCGTTGTAGAAATAGGCGGGCGACCGTGCCGCACCGTCAAATACGACCAGGCGGACAGAGTTAGAGCCGACATCGATGACCCCAACCCGGCTGAGCCCTTTTGCTGCGGCATCTTCGAACAGGGGGCGCCCGAACGGGCCCCAGTCGATGGTCTCAGGCTGTTGTGTCATATGATCCCCCGCTGCCCCGGCAACAGGTATCGGTCAATCATCGGTATGCGTCAATTGTGGAACATCCGATGCACCCGCTGATCCGCGACCCGATAGTGACGGGTTTTCCATAAAGAACCGGTGGCAGTTAAATGGGAATTCGCCCTCGGCGACGACGGCCCGGGCGAAGCTGCCATCGGCTGCCATGATCCAGCTTTGCATCACATCGGCCATGTTGGCTGCCATGATCTGGCTGACGATCTGGGCTTTGACGGTGGCATTTTTGATCTCGACCAGCGTTTCGACCCGCCGGTTCAGGTTGCGGCCCATCCAGTCGGCGGAGCTGATATAGACCTTGGCCTTTTTGTTGGGCAGGTCATGGCCATTGCCAAAGCAGACGATCCGCGAATGTTCCAGAAACCGTCCGACAACCGATTTGACCCGGATGTTTTCGGACAGGTCCTTGACCCCGGGTCGCAGCCCGCAGATGCCACGGATCACGAGGCTGATTTTTACCCCGGCCTGGGAGGCTGCATAAAGCGCGTCGATCACGTCGCTTTCGATCAGCGAATTCATCTTGGCCCAGATCGCGGCAGGCTTGCCTTCCTTGGCGTTTGCGGCCTCGGCCGCGATCCGGTCGAGCAGGGTTTGTTTGAGGGTCAGCGGGGAGATGGACAGGTTCTCAAGCCCATCGGGTTGGGCGTAGCCGGACAGGTAGTTAAACACTTTCGTTGCGTCCCGCCCCAGTTTCGTATCACAGGTAAAAAGGCTGAGGTCGGTGTAAATCCGTGCCGTGATCGGGTGGTAGTTCCCGGTGCCGAAATGGGTATAAGTGACCAGTTTGTCGCCCTCGCGCCGGACCACGGTGCTGATCTTGGCGTGGGTTTTGTAGTTCAGGAATCCATAGACCACATGCGCGCCCGCCCGTTCCAACCTGCGCGACTGTCGGATATTGGCGGCCTCGTCGAACCGGGCCTTGAGTTCGACCAAGGCGGTCACCGACTTACCGTCCTCTGCGGCTTCGCAAAGCGCCTCGACAATGGGTGAGCGTTTGGAAGTCCGGTAAAGCGTCTGTTTGATCGCCACCACATTCGGATCGCGCGCCGCCTGTGCCAGAAACCGGACGACCATGTCGAAGGTTTCATAAGGGTGATGCAGCAGCATGTCCTTTTGCCGGATCGCGGCGAACATATCGCCATCATGATCCTGCACCCGTTCGGGCACCCGGGGGCTGAAAGGCGGCCAGAGCAGATCGGGCCGGTCATCCAGCACCAGTTCGCCCAGATCGGCGATGCCGATCAGCCCGTCGACCTCGATCACGGTTTCTTCGCCGACATGCAGTTCCTGCATGATCAGCGATTTCAGGGCAGGTGGTGAACCGGCGGACATTTTCAGGCGCACCACCTCGCCCCGCCGCCGCCGTTTCAGGGCGACCTCAAATTCGCGCACCAGATCTTCGGCCTCGTCTTCGACCTCAAGATCGCTGTCGCGCAGTACTTTGAAGGCGCAGCTGCCCTTGACCTGATAGCCCGGGAACAGTCGCCCGATATGCAGCAAAAGCAGTTCTTCCAATGGCAGGAAACGGTGCCCGATATCTGATGGCAAGGGCACGAAGCGGTCGATCTGGGCTGGGACGGGCAGCAAGGCGCGCAGGCTGCGTTTGTCATCGTCACGAACCAGTTGCAGCGCCAATGCGAACCCTTCGTTCGGCAGGAAGGGGAACGGGTGGGCCGGGTCAATCGCCAGCGGTGACAGAACCGGAAAGACCTGTTCGATAAACACGTCTTCAAGATAATCGACATCTGCCTTGCTGAGGCTGTCGCGGGTCAAGAGCTGAATATCGGCTGTCGCCAATTCATTGTTGAGTTGGGTGAAAACGGTTTGCTGCCGCATCATCAATTTGCGTGCATCCGCGTCGATGATCCGCAACTGTTCGGTGGGTGTCAGCCCGTCAAGGCCGGGAGTGGTGTTGCCTTCATTCGCCAATTCGCGCAGGCCCGCTACGCGCACCGTGTAAAATTCGTCCAGATTGGTGGCCGAGATCGATAGAAACCGCAGCCGTTCCAAAAGCGGGACGCGCGTGTTTTCCGCCTCTTCCAGCACTCGCCAGTTGAAGCTGAGCCAGCTCATCTCGCGGTTGACGAACCGCGCGGGTGTCTTGAGGTCAATATCAAGTGTCGTTGGGGCGGGGTAATCCCCAATAAGGAAATTGGCTTGTGTCATAGCGCCTTGTCGGCTGGAACTGTTGCGGGAGTATGACAAGTATCGCGGGGCTAGCCCGGGTTGTCCAGCAGTCGCTTGGCCAATTGGCGATTGATCTTGGCACCCGTGGCCAATGCAGTTTTATCCAGCTGTGTCACAATGGCGGCAGCGGCGGCGTAAGACCGCTCAATCCGCTTGCCAAGATAGGCCACAAGGTCGGGTTTGGGGCTGATCCCGCGATCCGCGAAAAGCTTCATCAACAATGCCTGCAACAGCGCATCATCGGGGCTGGTGATCTGCATGACGGTTGTGGCCTGCATCCGGCTGGCCAGATCGGGCAGGGTGATGGCCCAGCGGCTGGGTGGGCTATGGGCGGTCAGCAGCAACTGGCCGCCCGCGCTGCGCAGGTTGTTGTGGATGTGAAACACAGCCTCCTCCGCCGATTGGGGCAGAGTTTCCATGTCCTCGATGATGACCGTGGCGACGTCACAGCGTGTGACTGGTGTGATCTGTGCGGCTTGCAACATGACGGCATCGTTTTCGGCCTGAAAGATACGTGCCAGATGGCTTTTACCACAGCCTGCGGGGCCTGCGACGATCAGCTTGCCCTCTGGCCAGTGCTGCGGTGTTTGCAGCATGGCAAAGGCTTCTGCATTAGCCTCGGACACGAAAAAATCGTTCGGTCCCAGCGCAACACCCGTTGGCCAGTCAAATGACATCTGCCGGGCCATTTATTCGTCCGTGGATTGCCCGCGATAAAGCAGGCTTTGTTTGTAGCGTTCCAGCCCGTAACGGGCGACCACGCCAAGCATGGCCGCGACGGGAACGGCGACAAGCATCCCGACGAAACCAAATAAGGACCCAAAAACCGACAGGGCAAAAAGCAGCCAGACCGGGTGCAAACCAATGGAGCCGCCAACCAGTTTTGGCGTCAGGATATTACCTTCCAGAAACTGCCCAAAGCCAAAGATCCCAGCGACGATCCCGATCCGCACCCAGTTTGTCATGTAGGTGATGGTTTCGCCATCTGTCACCTCGACCGATCCCCAGAACTGGAACAGGGCCAGCCCAACGGCAAGAACGCCCCCAACCAGCGCCCCGACATAAGGGATGAAGGTGATCAGCCCGGCGATAAAGCCGACGATCAGCCCGAAATTCAGCCCGGCCAGCATCAGCCCCACGGCGTAATAGGTGCCTAGGATCAGGCAGACCGTGCCTTGGCCCCGAATGAAAGAGGCCAGCGTAGCATCAATATCGCGGGCAATGGAGCGAACCGTTTCGACATGATCACGTGGTAGCATGCTGTCGATCTTGGCAGTCATGTTGTCCCAGTCGAGCAGCATGTAGAATGCAACCACTGGCACAACAACCAGCAAAACAAGGATGTTGATCAGCCCAACGGCCGAGCTGACCAACCCGTTCACCAGCTCCCCCCCTTTGGATTGGATTGTGTCCCCAATGGCCAGTAATTGCTGGCGAACGGTGCTGTTTTCATCAAGAATTTGCGGGAACCTGTCGGTCAGCCATGCTTGCAGCCGATTGAAAAGCTCTGGTGCGGTGTCGATCAGGGCGGCTGTCTGCTGGATCAAGGTCGGGATGACCAGCAGGATCAAGAGGATAAAGATCAGCGCGGCAACCAGAGTGATAATCGCTACCGCCAATGTCCGGGTGCAACCGGCCCTTTCCAGCCGGTCGGCCAGCGGATCAAGACAATAGGCGATGGCCCCGCCCAGAACGAAGGGCAGGATCACGTCGCCCAGAAACCACAAGATGACGAGGAACATCGCCGCTGCGATGCCCCAGTATTTTGCCTGCTGTCCGACCGGTAACGCCATATCTGATCCAAATTTGCTTTGGTCATAGATGCGTTATGGGTCGGGCCGGTGCAAGGGCGCGCGCGCATTTACTGCGCCCGCACCACCCGCGCGGCGATATCCAGTTGGATCACATCATCCACGATGTCGCTATATCCGGTTGCCCCGAAATCTGACCGGCGCACCGCCCCGCTGATCCGAAAGCTCAACTGGCTCAGATCGCCCTCTGCCGTGCCTTGCTGGCGAAACACGGCGGCATTTAGGGTCACCGGTCGGGTGACGCCCCTAATCGTCAACAGCCCGTCGATTTTACCACCTGCCGACAGGTTGCCCGGGTTATCAGGCCGGATTGCGGTGGATTGAAACCGGATCGTGGGATGGGCGCTGGCGTTCAGCACGCTGCCCGCCTTCAACGCTTCGGTGGCAAAGATCAACCCGGTGCGCGCCCGGGTGACATCAACGGTCACATCGGCGCTGGAATTGCTGAATTGGTCGAGGTCAATCGCAATCTGCGCACTGCGCACCGGCATGGAGCCGCGATTTTGCGCCCCACTCAGAGAATAGAGGAAACCAACCTCTGAACGGTCGGATTGCAGATTGTAACTGGTGGGGGCGGCAAGGCCCGCAAGTGGTGCCAGCATCAGGATAAGTACAAAAAGATGTCGCATCGGGGGCTCCTCAGTTTGGGTTCTACACCGGTTACGTCCCTGACCTGGGATTTATTCTTCTGGCTCACGCCCAGTTGATAACAGTGCGCATCTTCTGCTGATTGGTGCAAAGGAAATGGTTATGGTCCAGCTTTGGATAGCGAGTGGCGCCAACGAGCACAAAGCGACAACACCAGATCTGTCGCCCTCTAACGGTTTAATGTGCCACCTGCATTGATCAGTGTTTCCTACAGGTGCAGTGTTGCTTTGGCAGCGTCCTTGATAAGGAACGCCGATTAATGGGGAGAATTCAGATGCCAAATTTCATGATGCCGCCTACGAATCCGACCGCGCCATTGGCCGCACTACACGCCAGCCATTTCTGTTTGCGTGTTCCCGACTTCGCCGAGGCAAAACAGTGGTATATCGACAAACTAGATTTTCGCGTCGTCCATGAATGGCACGAAGCAATGCTAAACGTCGACATGGGCTACTTTGCTGCCGCGAATGACGATCGCTGCGTCATTGAAATTGTTGGTGGAAACGACCCTGCTATTGGAGAACGGGCCTCCGCCGACTTTCCTGGCTCATTTGCTACAACCGGGTTTCATCATTTTTGTTTCACTGTCTCATCGGTTGACGAAACGGTAGAAGACCTTCGAACACGTGGTGTGACCATTGTCGCTGAACCATTTGAAGTTGAAGCAATTGGACGCAAGTTGGCTTTTTTCGCGGACCCTTGGGGAAACCTCTTTGAGTTAGAAGAGGTACTCACCTAACTGCCTCATTATTGGAGCGGCGGCTTCGTCCCGCGAAGCCGATAACGGGCATTGTTGTAGCACGGTTCGCCGCCAGCTCGGTGTGCGTCGCCTTTGAAATACCACATACTTACTGGACCTCTGCACGCCGGTTGTTGCTTGTCACCCTTTGGCATGCGCCCTAAACCTGCGGGACAGACTTAACCCGAGGGGACATCCATGCGCCTGAGCCGCTATTTTCTGCCAGTTCTCAAAGAAACGCCGCGTGAGGCGCAGATTGTCAGCCACCGCTACATGTTGCAGGCGGGCATGATCAAACAGGCCAGCGCCGGCATCTATTCGTGGTTGCCGATGGGGTTCAAGGTGCTGCGAAAGCTGGAAAATATCGTGCATGAGGAACAGCAGCGTGCGGGCCATTTGCCGATGCTGATGCCCACCTTGCAACCTGCAGAGCTGTGGCAGGAAAGCGGACGCTATAACGACTATGGTCGCGAGATGCTGCGGATCGAGGACCGCCACGGTCGCGATATGCTTTATGGTCCGACCAATGAGGAACTGATCACCGATATCTTCCGCAGCCATATTGGCAGCTACAAGGAGCTGCCCCTGACCCTGTATCACATCCAGTGGAAATTCCGGGATGAGGTCCGCCCCCGGTTCGGCGTCATGCGTGGCCGCGAGTTTTTCATGAAGGATGGCTATAATTTCGACCTGACCAAGGATGACGCGCTGCACGCCTATAACCGCCATCTGGTCAGCTATCTGCGCACCTATGAACGGATGGGGCTGAAGGCCATTCCGATGCAGGCGGATGGTGGCCCGATTGGTGGCGATTATACGCATGAATTCCTTGTCCTCGCCGAAACCGGCGAGTCAGAGGTGTTCTATGACAGCGCGGTCACTGATCTGCATCTAGGCGACCGGGCTGTGGATTATGATAGTGTGGACCAGTGTCAGGCGATTTTCGATGAATGGACGGCCCCCTACGCCCGGACGGACGAAACCCATGACGACAGCATTTTTGCCGAGGTCCCCGAGGATCGCCGTCGGACGGCCCGCGGCATCGAGGTTGGCCAGATCTTCTATTTCGGGACAAAATATTCCGAGGTGATGAAGGCCGAGGTGGATGACGGCAAAGGCAACAAGGTGCCGGTGCATATGGGGTCGCACGGGATTGGCGTATCGCGCCTGATTGGGGCGATTATCGAAGCCAGCCACGATGACAAGGGCATTATCTGGCCCGAACAGGCGACCCCGTTCCATTGCGGTATCCTGAACATGAAATCGGGCGATGCAGAGGCGGACGCTGCCTGTGATGCGATTTATGGCAGCCTGACGGCTTTGGGGTTGGAGCCGCTTTATGATGACCGCGATGAACGGGCAGGGGCGAAGTTCGGGACGATGGATATGATCGGCCTGCCTTGGCGCATCACCGTGGGCCCGCGTGGTCTGAAAAACGGGGTGGTCGAGCTGACCAGCCGCCGCACCGGCGAAAGCGAGGAAATGCCCCCCGAACAGGCGGTGGAACGGATCGCCCAGATCTACAACGGTATCGCATGAGCCTGACAGAGGTGGACTGGTCGCTGATCCCCGCCCCGTCGGATGATGGGCGCGCCGATCATTTGGAAGGTATGGCGCTGGCGGATGTGTCACTGCCCGCAACCGATGGGAAATCGGTCAATCTGTCGACATTAAGCGGCTGGGCCGTGATCTATATCTACCCGATGACAGGCCGGCCTGACCGGGATTTGCCCGATGGCTGGGATGACATTCCCGGCGCACGGGGTTGCACGCCGCAATCCTGTGCGTTTCGTGACCATTATGCCGAATTGCAGGGTCACGGTGTCGAGCATTTGTTTGGCCTGTCGGTACAGGACACGTCTTATCAGGCAGAGGCGGCAGAGCGGCTGCATCTGCCATTCCCGCTGTTGTCGGATGCCAAAGGGGCGTTTGGGGTCGCGATGGATTTGCCGGGGTTGGAGGTCGCGGGCAAAGCCCTGCATAAACGCCTAACGATGATCGCCTGCGATGGCGAGATCAAGAAAGTATTCTACCCGGTTTTCCCGCCCGACAGTGACGCGCATAACGTGATTGACTGGCTGCGCAAGAACGCCGGTTAGCATCGCCATTTGATGTCCGTTTGCACCTGACGTGAAATAGAGACAAGCGCCATGTCCATACCGCTTATAGCGTTTGACGAAATACCTTGAACATCGCGCATCGCCTAACACGTTGAAATCGTGGGTTTCAGGCAGCGTTAGGTGATTGCGGGTTTTTCGCGTAACGCTTTATGCTTTCCTCGGCCGTGCGAAAGCCGTACGGCGGTGGGTCTGGTTTGAACCGAAACGTGCCCTTGCTTTATGATGTTGCATGTCGGATCAAAGTGTTAAGTTTTCAGGAGCGTCGTGACAATTGAAACACTTGTCTTCGTTGTTATTTTGTCTTTTGCCCAGTGCCTTGATCGCTGAAGACGAAACTGCATTTGATCGCCTGTTGATCCCAAACCCAGCGACGCTTGCAGAAGAATGTAAGAACGACATCATTCGACTGCGTATCGCGAACTGGCAGCGAAGAGGCGATAAGAGTGATCCATTTGCCTCTGTGGAGGAGATTTTTGACGCTGATGATGCAAAAGACACCAGTCTTCTGGAAGGCAAAGGCTGTGGTTCGCGCTATATCTGGAACTTCTTGGCGTGCACCAGACTTGATGATCCTGACGCTGACCACATTGTTCCGCGAGGTGCGACCGCTTCAGATAATTTCGAATTCAGTTTGATCATGGAAGAATGCACGCTGAATCTCGAGGAACTTGGGATTCATCCCTTGGAGTGACGAACATCCAACGGCGGCTTGGTCCGCATTCTACATACCAAAAGGAGAACGTGTTCGCAGAAGTTCCGGGTGACGAGACACAAAAAAGCCTTTCGCTCTTGGCTGGCCTAAGCGGTTTCATTCAAATAGTCTTTTTGTAGTGATTTGTGGGCATCGGCATTGAGCACAGAAGGTCAAAGGCAAAAATCGGCCAGCGTCAAAGACGTTGCGAAGCGTTCGGGGACGTCGCTTGGTACGGTATCACGTGTTCTGAATGGTGGCACCTCTGTCAGCGCCGATGCGCGCGCGCGCGTCGAGAAAGCGATTGCTGAGCTTGGCTACGAACCCAACGCAAGCGCGCGTCAGATGCGCAGCGGTCGTAGCGGGCTTGTTGGTATCTTGCTGCCCAGCCTTGACGTTCCTTTTTTCGGTATCCTGGCTCAGGCGCTGGAACAGGCCTTGTTTGAATGCGGATACCATTGCTTGATCTGCAATACCGAAGAAAACGAAAACAACGAAAAGCGCTATGTTTCGACCCTGATCGGTCAGAATGTGGATGGCATTATTGCGGCTGCGGTTGTGACCACGCAGAATTTCGGCCGCCTGTCGGACCATAATATCCCGATCATCGCTGTTGACCGGTCGCCCGATGGCGGTGCCGAAAACCTGGTATCGGTGGATCACCGTGAAGGTGGCAGGCTGATGGCGGATTATCTTTTGCGCCTGGGACATCGCCAGATCGGCATCGTCGGGGCGCCGACGCACTCCACGCCGATCACACAGCGCATTGAGGGCATCAACGAAGCGCTGTCCGCACAAGGGGTGAAGCCTGTCAGCATTGCACTTGGAGACGATCACAGCTTTGATGCTTGTTTCGCGCTTGCACGTGGCCTGCTGGCCCAGTGGCAGCCAACTGCACTGATTGGCACCACTGATATTGCGGCGATAGGGGCCATTCATGCCGCGCATGAACGCGGGCTGAGAATTCCCCAGGACATTTCGGTGATCGGGTTCGACAACCTGCCGCAAAGTGCACATATCTACCCGACGCTGACCACCGTGGGTCAGCCGATCGTTCTTCTGGGGCAGTTGGCTGCAAAAGAGTTGTTGAACCGCATCGATCCCCAACGTTTCGCGCGGCCGGATCTTTCTGCGCTAAGCCTCAGGGTTATCGAACGTGACAGTACAGGGGCGGCGCCCGCAGTCTCATAGCGGTGCAAAGGACATACGATAGCGCGTCGTGAATGCCTGATCGGGTGTCAGCATCCGAGCGGTCTGCACGCCTGCGCGGGTCAACGCATTGTCCGATCCAGAGATTGCAGGCCCCAGATCAAAGGCCGAACAAACCGGTTCGACACCTAATGCCCGGTGCCGGCCGTTCCAGGGCGCAGCGTTTCGTCCACAGTTGCTGATCCAGAGCAGAAGTGACGGGAAGGTTTGTGCATCCCAGTCGAGCGACACGCGATAGCTTTCTGCGCGGTTTTCGAGGGCAAAGGATCCATCCGTACCGGACAGCAACAGGAGCGTTTCGGATGCCACAAGATATGGCAGCAGCCACGGTGCTTTGTGCAGGGAGGAAACGCCGCGTCCGTCCGGCAGGATCGCCGTGAAATCCGTAAGCATCGCCCCAAGTGAGATCAGCCGCGTGCAGCCCTGATCCCAGGTCAGCCAGGTCATTTCCGGTCGATGAAGAAGTTGATAAAGACCGCCCCCAGGATCAACCCCCCTTTGATCACTTGCTGCACATATGGATTGAACCCCCAAAGCGTCATTGCATTCAGCAAGACGCCCAAGAACAGGACGCCGACGAAAGCGCCCCAGATCGTCCCCTTGCCGCCAAAAAGACTGATACCGCCGATGATCACGGCTGAAATCACCTCAAGCTCCAGACCGCGTGCGATGGTCGGGTTCCCCGCATTCACCAAGGATGAGTAGATAATCCCACCTGTTGCTGCGAACACACTGGTCATCATCAGGCAGATGATCTTGGTTTGCCAAACGTTTATGCCTGACAGGCGTGCCGCCTCCATATTACCGCCGACGGCGTAGATGGAACGACCAAGGGCCGTGAAATTCGAAATGGTAAAGGTGATCGTAAAGGCGATAGCCAGAAGATAAACGGGGACCGGAACGCCCCAAAACCGTCCTGATCCGATGACGTAATACCAGCTTGGGAAGCTTGAAATCGGGACGCCGCCAGTGATCAGATTGGCCAGCCCGGCCAAAGTGGCCATCATTGCCAGAGACGTGATGAAGGTTGGTACATTGATCTTTTGTCGCAATAGCCCCGACATCAGCCCGACAGATGCTGCAAAAAGCAGCGTCCCGCCAAATGCAACGATGACTGTCCAGACTGCGGGTTCCAAGGCGCCACCAGACAGCTTCTCGACAAACCATGCTGTCAGGCAGGCAGAGACCGCAACCATCGATCCAACGCTCAGGTCGATCTCGCCCACGATGATGACCAGTGCCATGCCAAAGGCGATCATCCCCGGCACTGCGATGTTGCGCAGGATGTTGAGCTGATTGTTAATGGTAAAGAAACCATGCGCGGTCGTGGCGACCAGAATGTAAAGCGCGAGCAAAATCAGCAGCATGGAATTTCGGCGCAGGAGTGAAGTTAGTTGCGTTTGGGTCATGCTGTTGTTTCCACAGTCTGAGGCGTTGCCATACAGGCAGCGTAAATATCTTTCGGATCCAGCCCATCATTTGTGAACGTGGCGGTGATTTGGCCGTCACGCAGGACAAGAATGCGGTCGCAACACTCGGTCAGGTCCTCCAATTCGGTGGACACAACGATGGAGCTGACGCCATCTCGCGCCTTCTCCCAGATCAGTTGATAGATCTGACGCTTGGCCTGCACATCGACCCCACGCGCCGGTTCGTCGAACAGCAGGATGTCTGGCGCGTTGTTCATCCAGTTACCGACAACGATCTTTTGCTGGTTGCCACCCGACAGCGAGGCTACCGGTAACATCGGATCACCAACTTTGATGTGCAGCCCGGCAATTTGATAATCCACAAAGGGTCGTTCACGGCCTTTCGTGGTCCAGCCACTGGGCGCAATCCTTGCCTGACCCGCCAAACACAGATTGGCATGCGACGAAAGCATCTGCACCAATCCGGCGTGTTTGCGATCCTCTGACGTGTAACCAATCCCTAAGGATTTCATCGTTTGGATGTTTGGCGCGGTCACGGTTTTTCCACCGACGCTGACGGAACCGCCGTCAAATTTACGGGCACCAAAAATCGCATGCAGAAGCTCTGTACGGCCAGACCCAAGCATCCCCGCAATGCCAAGCACCTCGCCCGGATAAAGATCAAAGCTAACGTCATCGAAAAAGGGGCTGAGTGCCAGATGGCTGACGCTGAGTACCGGGGCGTGACGTTCAACTTGGGTGGCCGGGCGTTCCAGCGGCGGCAGGTCCCCGAACATCAGATCAAGAATGACTGGCGGGCTTGCCTCATCAATTGAAATGCTGCCAACAAAATGCCCGTCACGAATGGCGGTCACGGTGTCCGCGATCATGCCCAGCTCGGCCAGGCGGTGAGTGATGTAAATGATGGTCACGCCAAGCGCGCGCAGGCGGCGTACCAGTGCGAACAGATGCTGTACCTCCGCTTGGGCAAGGGCAGATGTCGGTTCATCCAGCTGCAAAACTTTTGGGCGGAAGCTCATCGCTTTGACGATCTCGATCATCTGTTGTTGACCGACCGACAGATCCGCGATGCGGGCGGATGGGGAAATTTCTAACCCGCCGATCTCTTCAAACAGCTCTTGGGTCAGAAGGCGCAGTTTGCGCCAGTCGATCAGCCCACAGCGTTTGCGTGGCAGGCGGCCAAGAAAGATATTTTCGGCCACTGACAGCTCTGGCACAAGGCTAAGTTCTTGATAAACAGTGGCAATGCCAACGTCCTGAGCCTGGCGTGGCGTCGTGAACTGCACATTGTCTTCGCCAACTTCGATTGTCCCATATGTGGGTTGGATCGCGCCGGACATCATTTTCACAAATGTACTTTTTCCGGAACCGTTTTTGCCGATCAGCGCGTGCACTTGTCCTGCTTCAAACACATGGGTGAACCCTTCAAGAGCTTTGACCGATCCATAGTGTTTGGTGAGATCCTTCAGCGAAAGCTTGGTCATCTTAGTCACTCCGGCAGGGCAAAGGGCCTGCGCACAGGCCCTCTGATTTGGTCATCTCAAGAACGGGATGATTATTGGATGCTTTCCAGAAAGCTTGTGACACCATCAGGATCAGTGCGGCTCAAGAGCAGAGCAGGCACAGTCGTTTGTGCCTCAACGGTCTCACCGGCCAAAACCTGCAAAGCGGCTTCAGCACCCATTGTGCCCATTGTAATCGGTGCCTGGGCCGTCACGGCTTGCAGCACATTATTGCCAGCCAACAGACCCTGCGCCAGTTGCTTGGAGCCGTCGATGCCAAAGACATAAACCTCACCGGCGCGGCCCGCGTTGAGCACGGCTTGCATGGCGCCGACGGTCCCACCTTCGTTCGCGGCATAGATCACATTGACGTCCGGATGCGCCGTCAAAATATCCGTGGCAACGGTTACAGCCGCTTCGGGCATCCATGCGTCCTGTTCGGATAAGATGTTGATTGTGTTACCGTTGGCAACGGCTTCTTTGAAGCCGCCGGTGCGGTCACCGGACTGTTCCGGCAACAGCGATGAGAAGGCCAGGGTGGCTACATTTGCTTCGCCACCAAGTGTTTCCGAAATGAATGTCGCCGCAGCAGCACCTGTGGACGCACCCAGATCACGGTTCGCGGTTGAGAATGTTGCATGCGCGATGGAACCATCCTCAAGACCGCCGTTCAGGGCGATCACGACGATGCCCGCATCGCGTGCGCGTTGCAAAGCGGGGGCAGAATCTTTTGCAGACACAGGCGCGATCACAATCGCATCTACGCCACGCGAGATATATGTATCGATTGCTTGGATTTCGCGGGCCAGGTCGCCGTCGATGTTGATTTCAAGGACTTCTGCGCCCGCAGTTTCTGCTGTTTCACGGATCCCTTTTTGCAGGAACTGCATGAATTGGTCGCCTTGAAAGACCACACTGGCGATGACGGGATTATCTTGTGCCATCGCGGCGATTGGGGCCGCGGCTGTAACTGCTGCAACTGATATCGCAACGAATGTTCGTCTGATCATATTGGACATTATCTTTCCTCCTCGAAGATTTTGTTTTCGTTCGGTTTATGAAGTGATCCAGGTTTCCTCCGGCTGGTTCATATCGCGCTCCAGTTCTTTCAAACTGGGGATTGCGTCACAGGCCGTGATACCTTTGAGCGAGGCGCGCGCCGTCGCATTGGCTAGCGCAAGGCCTTCTTTCAGGGCAAAACCTTGGTGAATGGCATAAAGAAGGCCCGCGCAGAAGGCGTCGCCGGCACCGAGCGGGCTGACCACCTTATCGGGGGCCAGCGGTTTCGTGGGGACCCAGGTTTGATTGCCGTTGTTGCCGGTCCAAAGGACCTTGGCGGGGCTGTGCAGAATAACGGCCTTGCCAACACCGCCTGCGATCAACGCGCGGCCCATAGCTTCCAGTTCCGCGTCCGGCGGCATCTCACCTTCCGCAACAAGCGGGCTGCCGGTTGCAAGGGCGGCTTCGATCTCATTCAGGATTAGATAGTCGATATGGGGCAGAGCACGCCCGACGCTATCAGCAAAACACGGGTCTTCTGTTGACACCAGATCGACGCAGGTCGTCATCCCGACGGCTTTCGCGCGGGACAGAACCCGTGCAACCCCTGTCGTGCCGTCGGCGGCGACCTGATCCAGCCCCGCCAGAAGCATCGGATACCCCAAATAGAATATCCGCGCGGGGGTCTGCGCAAAGACATCCTGCGGGAAGTCATGGATAGTCAGCGCATCATTTGCGCCCCCCTGATAAAAGAAAGTCCGCGTCTGGCCGGGCACTGACATGACATGCGTATGGGCCGTGGCAGTCCCGGCTTTCACAATCATCAACGCATCCGGCAATTCCATGTCCCGGCATCGCCGCAGGACATATCGGCCATGATCGTCGTCGCCGATCGCCCCGATCGGCCACAATGGCAGTCCAGTCGCGAGCCTGCTGAGGGCTGCGATCACATTGGCCGCCCCACCGCCGATGTCGTGGCTCTGTTGTCCGATCCGGACCAGCGCACTTTCTCGCGGCCAGTGCCCGATCTCATGGACAATGTCCACGATCCAGTTGCCCGCACATATGATGCCGGACCGGTCCATTACAATGCGGCCCCGATTTCGTGCCAAAGCGGATGCAGGTGCGCCTCGTCCTCTTCAATGTCGGAAAACCGGCCAAGTGGTTCGAGAAAATAGTTGTCTGCGCTATCGTCATTGACCTGACTGACCTCGCCGCCAAGCACCATTCCCATACCCGGTTTTGCATAGAAGCGGTGATACAGCCCGCGTGGGATGGTCACGCTTTGCCCCGGTGACAGAACCAGTGGTTCATCAGGTTCGCGACGCATAAGAACACCGTCGCAGCGCAGCGCGATTGGGTCGGTCACCCCTTCGGGCTGGCGAAACTCAAGCACAAGGTCGCCGCCCCCGCGATTGATAATGTCCTCCAGCTTTTTCTTGTGCGTATGGAACGGCGTTTCCTGCGCTTCACCCACAAACAGCAGCTTTTCGGCATAGGGCAAGCTGTTGCTTTCTGATTGCACGCCGTTGCGCAGGCAGAATAACCCAAGCCCCCGCTGGGCGAATTCGCCACTGCCAAAATCGGTGACGTCCCAGCCGATTTGGTGTTTGTGCAACCAAACCGCCAATTCCGGGTTGTTTTCGTAGTCCTCGACGCCCCAACTGGCCCAGTCAGGCAGAAACCAGCCATGGGTCTTTAGCAGCGACTTGGCCTGCCGGATGGCTTCGTTAATCTCGGACCGTTTCATGTGTCAGACCGGTAGTCGACGACAACAACGCTGTGCTCTGTTCCGGCTTTTTGGGCTGCGGTCAGGATGGCGTGGTGGTCGGCGGCCTCTGCCGGGGTGACGCAGTGGAACCCATTTGCATCGCCGCCTGACAATTCATCAAGGAATGCGGCCCACATCTGTTGCAGCGCGTCAGGGAAGCCGAACTCGAAGATATTGCCGGTAATTGTTGGAAACAGCGTGTCAAACCCAAGGTCTTCGACCTGCCAGATCTGTTTGCCGCCCTCATAGGACATCCACTGCCATTGACGGGGGTTCTTTGTCGTAAAATAGGCGCTTTTTCTGGTGCCCAGAACGCGCAGGCTCCAGGTGTTGGATTCACCGGGCGCAATGCGCCAGGTCTTCATCACCAAAGGAAAGCCGCCAGCCGCATCGTCCACATGCCCGGTGATCGTGGCATTGTCCCAGGTGTCGCAGGGGACCAGATTGCCATTGCCATCCGGGCGTTCGCGAAAGCGATTGACCAGCGCAGCCGAGACGTGACGCGGTTTCCAACCCAGCCGCAATGGCACATGCAGAACATGCATGCCCAGATCACCCATGCATCCATATGCGCCGTTCACTTCGACCATCCGTTTCCAGTTGATCGCCTTGTCCGGGTTCAGATCGGAAGAGTGCAAAAAGGCGGCCTCGACCTCGATAATGTCACCTAGGCCACCAGACCGCACAAGGTCGATGACTTTTTGCGCACCCGGAAAGAATGGCATTTCGGACGAACAGCGCACAAAAAGCTCTGGATGGCTGTCAAGCGCTGCCTGAATGCGGTGGTTTGCGGCCCTATCCATGCCAAAAGGTTTTTCACCCAGCAGGTGTTTCCCGGCCTCCAGAATTTCGGGGTAGACCTGATCATGCAAGACATGCGGCAGCGCACAATAGATGGCATCGACATCCGTATTTGCCAACAGCGCTTTGTAGTCCGTGGTTTTCTGCGCAACGCTTGGCACATTGTCGGAAAACCAGTCCATCAGGCCTGTATTCGTGTCGCATACTGCGATGATTTCCGGGCGCGCCTTGGTGTTTTCCAGATGCAGCCAGCGCGCTGCGGTCGACGCAAATTCACGCCCCATCAGCCCGCAACCGATCACCCCGAATTTGATGGTCCTGGTCATCAGATCATCGCCAATGCATCAGCGACCGAGGTGCCATCATGGACCACAGACATCAGCGCCTTGGTCATGCCAGCGGGGTTGTCGTGATGGATCACATTGCGGCCATAAACGATGCCCCGCGCGCCTTGTTTCATCAGTTCGGCGGTGCGGCTCAGGATCACCTCGTCCGAGACCTTGCCACCCCCTCGCACGAGAACTGGAATGCCCTGCGCAATCTCAATCACGCGACTATACTCTGTCACGTCGTCACATGGGTCAGCCTTGATGATATCGGCCCCCAGTTCAACAGCTTGGCGCACCAGCGGCAGGATCTTGTCGATATCGCCATCGACCATGTAGCCGCCCCCGGCTTTGGCGTTGTCCTGCATCACAAGCGGTTCGACCATCAATGGCATCCCAGCCAAATCGCAGGCCCGTTTAAGCTGATTGATATTCTGGATGCAGGTCTGATGAACCTCAGGCTGATCGGGCAGCATCAGAAGGTTCACAACAACGCAGGCCGCATCAAGGGCCACGCCTTGCGCAACCGGATCGGTAATAACTTCAGAAAAAAGCCTGCGCGGCAGCGGATTGCCATAGACGTTCGCAATGTCCGTTCTCAGCACCAGCGCCGGGCGCGCCTTGCCGGGGATGGATTGCAATATCGGTGCGGTGCCGGGGGGAAGCTGAATCGCATCGGGCGCCGCGCTGGCAACCGTTGCAATTGCATCATGCATGTTTTCGATACCGCCTAGAAATGCGCCTTCATTGAACATGCCGTGATCAATTGCCACGTCAAAACAGTTTCCTGACATGCCAAACAGCCGATTCAGACGCGCATATTTCATCTGCTTCTCCCCTCTTGTATTTCTAGGGTTTCCAAATAAATGGAAACGTTTCCAAATATTGATCTACTTCTTCTCAACCTGTCAACCCATTTTCACATCCTAATTTTTTCAATATATATCAGTGCCTTACCATCATTATTGCGACTGTTCTCTGCCGCGGTGACACAATCCAAAAGGGCAATGACAAACGGATGAGGCTCAAATCATCTTGTCGAAATGGGGGGGGGGCATTTCATCATTGTTGCCAGATGCTGGTAGGTAGAACATCTACGCATTTGAGTCGCGACAACCCCTGCCACAAAGGCGGATCGCGCCGCGCTGAGTTTGTCATTAACGCGTGTCAGATTTTCTGCTAATGTTGGGAAAAAGACAAAACGACCGAGGCAGCAGATGTATGATTTGAATGGCGCGAGAGTTCGCGCATGATCCGGGTATTGTGTTTGGCGGGTGGTCTGGCCGGTGCGGCGGGCCTGTCACAATATCCTGAATTCTCACAACAGTACCTGCAACGATTGGCGGGGCAGGTAGAGGCTTTGACCATTGAGGTGAAAGCGTTTGATGCCGCAGCCCTGGCCGAGGGCATGGGCCGCGAAGAGGCGTTGCAAGATCTTGCTGCATCCGATTTTCAGCTGCGTCATCAGGCGGATCTGCGGGCAATGTTTGCCCGCCATGCCCGCCTGTCAGATAATCTGATGGCTCTACGCGCCGCGTCGCCATTGCAGCGTATCACCATGCCGCATCGTCTGGCCGACGGTCCAACATTACGGGCGGTTTGGGGTGATTTTACACCGGCCATGCCGATCAGCACGGCGGGTGCTGCCTCTGCCGGGGTTGGTTTCCTGGCCGGGTGGGTGGCGTTGGCCGCGACCCTTGCGGCATTGGCGGCTCCCTTGCGCCGCTTGATCTTCCGCAAACCAACGCCGTCGCGCCGCGAACCGGGTGTACGGGTCAATCCACCGGTTGCCCGCCCGACGTTGGTGGCTGATGCCCCAAACCCGCTACCAAAACTTGCAGGAGTCCGCAGATGAGCGATGCATTGATCGTTTGGGGTGGCTGGGATGGCCATGCGCCGGACACTGTCGCCGGGATTTTCCGCGACATGCTGACGGATGCGGGCATGCGTGTGACGGTGACCGATAGCCTTGATTGTTTTGATGATGCAGAAGCATTGCGCGCGCTGGATCTGATCGTGCCGGTCTGGACCGATGGGGTCATCAGCCGCGAGGCCGCCACCAATGTGTCAGAGGCCGTGGCTCATGGCACCGGCATTGCGGGTTGTCACGGCGGCATGTGCGATGCGTTCCGGTCCAGCCCGCTCTGGCAATTCATGACGGGGGCCAACTGGGTGGCGCACCCGGGCGGCGACGGGGTGCGGTATCGGGTCAACATCACCTCTGATGATCCGCTGGTGGCGGGCATCGAGGATTTTGATGTCGAAAGTGAGCAATATTATCTGCATGTCGACCCCGCGAACCGGGTGCTGGCGACGACCCGCACGGACGTTGTCGATTGGTATCACAGCCCCAATGGCCCGGTGGATATGCCCGTGGTCTGGACCCGGGCGTGGGGGCTTGGCCGGGTCTATTACAATGCGCTCGGTCATCAACCCGATGTGATCGCCGCCGGCCCGGCTTATGAAATGCTGCGGCGCGGGTTGCTGTGGGCGGCAGCGGGCAAGGCGCTCGCGGCGGGTGGTGACCTGACGCCATTGCAAACGCCCGGCAATCATTGGTGATATTTGTGCCATTGCGCACATCGCGGGGTGGTCAATTCATCTAGTCTGATGAGCGACGGGCAGCGGCCGTTAGTGGCCTGATCCGTCTGACGGCGCCAATTGATCCGGTGCTGCGTTTTCTGGCGTAGATTGATTTATTGGAGATCCAACATGTCCACACTGGATGATGTACCGTACGCGACCCGGTTTAAGATGCTGCAATTGTTTCGATCCGAGAATTATTGTTTCGCCACTTATAGGCAAGGCCGCGCGCCCACGTTCTATTTCGCATTTGGCGGGTTGACCCGTCTGAACTCGGCACGGCTTTGCGGTCGGGTGCGGACGATGCATGGGAACGGCCCGTTGATTGACATCACCCAGACCCAAAAGCGTCATATGTTCTTTGATCAGGATGATAACCGCAATGCGGCAGGTCGCCGGATCGCAGGCCCGCGTATCGACGTGTCAAACGCGCTTGGTCAAGCCCCGAGCCAGGCGGCTGTCGCTGCAATCTTTGCGGCCAACCGGTCCGTCCCGGCAGGGGATGATTATCATTTCGAATATACGGTTACCCCGGCCCATGGACGACAGTGTTCGCGCCGTCATCCATCGGGTGGACAAGTCGTGCTGGACCCCAGGGTGATCAATGACACGATGGCAATCGGTATCGTCAATCGAATGTTGGCCCGCCCTTGTCAGGTCAAGCTGGACAATCACGTGCAATTCAACAGCGTACCCACGCAACCCGCCCAAACTGCGGCGACCGTTGCGCAATACCTCGCATCGGTCTGACCCGTCGCCATATGCCTGCTTGACCATTGCTTGCGCAGACCCCAGTTTGCGCGCAAATCGCAACCTTGGGAGCAGTCATGGCATCGGTGAAACACACCGCCCCGTTTTCCAAATTCGAATGGATGATCGCCTGGCGTTATATCCGCGCCAAACGGGCCGAGGGCGGGGTCAGTGTGATGACATGGATCAGCCTGATCGGGGTAACGCTTGCGGTGTTTGCCTTGATCGCGACGCTGGCCGTCCGGTCGGGGTTCCGGGCGGAATTCATTGATACGATTGTTGGCGCCAATGCCCATGTGTCGGTCGTGCAGCCGCGCGAGGTGATTGCCGAGTATGAGGATATGGCCGACAGGATCATGACCATTGATGGGGTGGCCAGTGTGGCCCCCCTGATCCGCGGCCAGTCCATGGCCGAAGGCAGCACCGGGCGGTTGGCGCTTGCCGATATCTATGGCATTCGGTTGGAGGATCTCAAAGCCTCTGACGCGATTGTCCAAAGTGAACGCACCATCGGCAATATTGATGATTTGCCCAACGGAATCGCGCTAGGGTCGGCACTGGCCGAAAATCTGGGGCTGACCATCGGTGACCGGCTGGTCATCACCACCCGCGCAGGCACCAACAGCCCGGCGGGCCGGTCGCTGCGCCGCAATGCCTATGATGTGGTATTCATTTTTTCCACGGGCCGCTACCAGATTGATCAGGTCCGCGCCTATCTGCCCTTTGACGTGGCCCAGCTGATTTTCAACCGTGACGGGGTGGTTGATGAGCTGGAGGTGCGGTTGGACGATATCAACCAGTCCGAAGAGCTGAAACAACCCATCGCGAATATCGCTGGTCCGGGCATCTGGGCCTATAGCTGGCAGGACAGGGTGGGCCGCTTCCTGCGGGCGCTGACGATCGAGGATAATGTGATGTTCATCATCCTGTCGATCCTTGTGCTGGTCGCATCGATGAATATCATCAGCGGCCTGATCATGCTGGTCAAAAACAAGGGGCGCGATGTCGGTATCCTGCGCACGATGGGCCTGACCGAAGGGTCGATCCTGCGGATTTTCTTTATCTGCGGGGCGGGGATAGGCACCATTGGCACGTTTTTTGGCGTGGTCTTGGGGTGCCTGTTTGCAATCTATGTCGACCAGATTTTCAGCCTTGTGAATTATGTGTCCGGGGGTGGCGTCTGGGATCCGTCGATCCGGGGGATTTACAATGTGCCCGCCGAATTGCACCTGTCTGATGTGATCAAGGCGATGTCGTTGTCGCTGGGCCTGTCATGGATTATCACCATTTTCCCGGCCCGCCGTGCGGCCCGGATGAACCCGGTTGAGGCGCTGCGATATGAGTAATCCGACGCTGCAACTGGCTGGGCTGACCAAGGCCTATAATCACGGCAAACCAAACGAAGTGCAGGTGTTGCAAGGCATTGATCTATCCGTGCAACCGGGTGAGGTTGTGGCGCTGGTTGCCCCCTCGGGCGCTGGCAAATCCACCTTGCTGCATATTGCCGGCCTGCTGGATACGCCGGATCAGGGAACGGTGCAGATCGGGGGCGAGGATATGACCCGCCTGTCGGATCGCAGGCGCACTGCGGTGCGCCGGGCGACGGTTGGATTTATCTATCAGTTCCATCATTTGCTGCCCGAATTCACCGCACTGGAAAATGTCGTGTTGCCACAACTGGCCAACGGTGTGGCCGACAAGGCCGCCGCCGACCGCGCCATGGCCTTGCTGGATCGGGTTGGCGTGGCCGACCGCGCCGCGCATCGCCCCGCTGCCATGTCAGGCGGCGAACAACAGCGGGTTGCGTTTTGCCGCGCGCTGGCCAATGAACCTGCACTTTTGTTGGCAGATGAACCGACAGGCAACCTTGACCCCGACACCTCGGATAGGGTTTTTGATACTTTAATGACGCTGGTCCGTGACACCGGGCTGGCAGCGGTCATCGCCACACATAACCTTAACCTTGCCGCGCGAATGGACCGACAAGTACGCCTGACGGGTGGCACATTGGAGACAACATGAAAGTAACCGTTCCCCAGATCGAAGAGTATAGTTTTGCGGCCCTGACGGCCCATGGCGCGGCTGAACCGCAGGCCCGTTCAGTCGCCCGTGCCGTGGCGCGGGCAGAAGCACTGGGCAACGTGATTTGCGGGCTTTATTATCTGGAAAGTTACTGCACGCAGTTACGTTCCGGTCGTGTCAAAGGTGACGTCGATCCTGTGGTCAGCAAGCCGCGGCCCGGTGCCGTTTTATCGGATGCGCAGTTTGGTTTCGCCCAATATGCGTTTGAAGAGGCACTGCCGGGGGCTATTAAAACGGCCCGCGAAAACGGGGTGGCGACGCTGGCCGTGGCGCATGCGCATACCTGCACTTCGCTGGGATATTTTACCGAACAGATTGCCGCTAAAGGGTTGATCGGGATCGGGTTTACCAATGCATCCCCGGTCGTGGCCCCGCCCGGCGGCAACAAGGCGGTGATCGGCACCAACCCGATTGCCATGACGGTGCCGGGGGATGGTAAACCGGCGCTCCATTTCGATTTCTCAACCTCTGCCGTGGCACTGGGCAAGATCACCATGGCAAAGGCGGCGGGCGAGGCGATCCCACTAGGCTGGGCGGTTGACGCTGATGGCGAACCCACGACGGACCCGGAGGCCGCGTTGAAAGGTGCGCTGGTCAGTGCGGGCGGCTACAAGGGCTGGGGTTTCGGGCTGATGGCAGAACTGCTGGCCGCCGGCATGACCGGATCAGTGAATTCGTTGGATGTGAGCGGGCTGAAACTGCCCGATGGGCCGCCGCATGGGTTGGGCCAGTTCTATATCCTGATGGATCCAGGTGCCTATCATACTGATTTTGCTGATCGTTTCGCGCGGATCGCTGATGCGGTGGCCGCGCAGGAAGGCGCGCGTATTCCCGGCGCTGACCGGCGGGAGATGACGGAAATTGACGTGCCAGATACGCTTTGGGATCAGGTGCTTACGCTTTCTGCGTGACAAAAACCCCCGCCGCCATCAGCGCAATCCCCGCCGTGCGGGTCAGCGTCAGGGGTGACGCCTGCGCGGTGAACAGGCCGAAATGATCAATCGCTGCGGCAGAAATCAACTGCCCCAGCAGCACGAAAAACACCGCATTGCCGACGCCCATGGTTGGTGCGATCCATGTGATTGACAACACGTAGAAGGCAACCAACGTGCCCGCAAGAAACAGGTGTTTGGGGGCGCCGGCAAGTTTGGACGCAGCGCCGGGATTGGTCAGCATCGCAACAATCGCTGCCGTCCCAAGGGCCACCACAAACAGCACCGTTGCGGCCACTGCGGGTGATCCGATATGCCGCCCCAACGCTGCATTCAGCGCTGCCAGAACCGGTATTCCGACCCCCGCCGCCAGCATGATCAGAATGTGGTGTAACATGGCCGGTCCTTTGCGTTAGATCATGGTCGCCGGTCATAGTCTTTGCTAACGTGGGGAAAAACAAGGAGGCACAGCATGCGGTATTTTGTGATTTTGGCAGCACTTGGCCTTGCGGCCTGTGTCGAGGAACCTGTTGATGGGCGCAGCGCCTATCAGGAAAGCTGCGCAGGCTGTCATGGGGACAACGGGACCGGTGATGGGGCCGCAGCGGGTGGCCTTGCAACGGCCCCACCTGACCTGACGAAAATCGCCGCCCGCAATGGCGGCACCTTCCCCCGTGATCAGGTGATGAGCACCATTGACGGTCTGGATCGTGGGGCGCATTTCAGCCCCGCCATGCCCGAGTTCGGGGCAGGGGATATGGGTGACACGATCATTGTGGAAAATGATGGGCTAGGCACGCCAGTGCCGGAAAGGTTGTTGATCTTGACTGATTATCTGGAAAGCATCCAGAAATAACACCCAACTGACAATCCTGTGAATTCAAGGGATTGCATGTTGGCAGCAGCTGGTTTTGGGGTAGGTCATGGGGTGACCAACCAAAAGGATGATCCTCATGCGCCTCCCGCTTGCCTCTGCTCTTGCCCTTTCGCTTGCCTTACCAGCCGTTGCGGGGCCTGTCAGTTTTGCCAATGGATGGCAGGAACAACGACTTTCGCTTTTCAGTTCAAACGATTACCGGTTCGGCAATACACTGAGCATGGTTTCTGACGGATCCGTTTCCATCGCCTGGACCCGGGTCGGTCAGGCCGATTGGGGCAGCAAAGGCGCATCCTGGAGCTGGACAGTTGAGCAATCGGTGGCGGCCACAAATCTTGCGCAGAAGGGCGGGGATGACCGCAATATCTCGCTCTATTTCGTCTTTGTGCCTGAAAGCATCGCCCCCAGTTTGCAAGGCGCCAATATCCGCAGCCTGCTGGGAAACGACGATGTGCGGATCATGCAATATGCCTGGGGTGGCAACCATGCCCGGGGTCAGGTGATCGCGTCGCCTTACGGTCCTGCGGGGCAGGGGGTGACGATTGCACTGCGGCAGGCTGGCACCGGATCACATAGCGAAACCGTTGATTTAGCAGCAGATTATGCCCGTGCCTTTGGTGGCGCGCCCGGTGCATTGGTGGGGCTGGCGGTGTCAGGTGACAGCGATGACACGGATGGCATGATCCGGGCGGCGATTGGCAATCTGACCCTGCGCTAGCGGTGTTTGACATGCATCAACGCGGCGGCTGAACCGGCACGCTAGGCTCCTGTTATCTTGATGATAGGAGGCGCCGATGCGCATCGCTATTCTTGCCCTTTTCATGGGATTTGCAACGCCTGTTGCGGCGCAGGACGTCCAGCAGGGGGCGACGCTATTTCAGTATTACTGCGCGACCTGCCACGGGATATCCGGCACAGGCAATGGTCCGATGTCGCCGTCGCTTGTCGTGCAGCCAGCGGACCTGACCACGCTAACTGCACGAAATGATGACGTTTTTCCGGTGACCCGCGTGGTGATGCGGATTGACGGGCGCGAGCCCTTGGTCAGCCATGGCAGCATGATGCCGGTTTATGGCGACTTCTTCGCCGGGACGGATGTAGCGACCAAGGCCGAAACAGGTCAGCCGATCATGACATCGCAGCCGATTGTCGACTTACTGGCCTATCTGCAAACGATCCAGCAATAAGCTGGCGATCTGTGTTTCGGGTGTTGTGCCCGCGATTTCCAGGATCAGCTTGCGCCGCACCGCATCGGTGAATTCCGGCCCGCTTTGCGCGGGCATGACAAAGGCGTTTGGCCCACCGATGATGTTTTGTTCGTAGGCTGTTGGCAGGTTGGTCCCGATCTGCCCGCCGCGCAGGATGGGCAGGGCGTTGATGGTGATGCCATTGGCCAGCACCTCGTCCCGTGCGACGGTGATGGGTGGGCCATAGCTGTTGCCCATACTGTCGCCGGAGAAGTCGATCACACGGCGGAAGCCTCTGATATCATTGGATTCAATCTGCGCCATCCCGTAAAGGAGCGCGGAGCCAATGGCGTTGCGCCCGCCGGCCTGCCGGGGTGGACCGACCAGGGCATCGGCGAAGCTTTCCGCACTGTCCTGATCGGCGATGATCGTCCAATCGACGACCGTCGCTTGGTTTGTGGCCCATTCGACGTAAGTCACGGCGATGGAGCCGTAGAGCGTGTTTTCTATGGCCGAAACGACCGCCGGATCGGTGATCGCGGCGGCGTAGGACTGCCTTTGGAATGCCAGCTCATCGGCGTCGATGGAGCCGGAGGCGTCGGCAAGCAGGACCAGTTCGAGGTCGGTTTCGATCTCCTGGGCGGAGACAGGCGCGGCGAGACAGAGGGCGAGGACGAAATGGCGCATGGTCAGATGGTAGCGCATCGGGGGGGTGAAGCAACGTTCGGTGGGGGTGCGAACGGTGGATTTCGGACAAAATGCCCGAATCATGGGTTAATGCGTGTTTTGTGGCGTTCTGGTGTGTCGGCATCGCGTCGGCGATGCGTCGGCAAAACGTCGGACCCTTTGGCGGGCAAAGGCCGGGGTTAAGGGAGCGTGCGGTGAGAGTGTGAAGGTGGTGTTAAGGTTTGAGATGACACCCGTCCCGGGCTTGACCCGGGACCTCGTAGTTGAGGTGGAGGCCCCGGATCAGGTCCCCGGCTGCGGAGCGGATGCTTCAGACGCGTGGGTTTCACCCACCCTACATATACGGCGCTCCGGTGCAGATCTCCCGCTCGGCATCGCCGGGCAGCGCGCGGTCCGGGGCTGTGTGCGACCTCTCAACCCTTACGCCCGGCTTGCCGGGCAGCGCCCGGACCTCCCCCATGGGAAGGGCGCTTTTGCGGCGTTTCAGATTATGGTGGCGTCAGTTTTGGTGGCCATGCTCCGCAAAGCAGAGCGTTGCTGCGCCCACCCCGAGGTCCGGGCGCTGCCCTTGGGGTGTTGTGTGTTATCTGGCAGCGATCCGGTCGAAGGTCATGGATGCGGTGCTCATAACTAAGCAGTTCGCGGTGGCCTTAGTCATTATCCATGAATGCCGTATTCCCAGATCTGGTTAGATCGGCGACAAAGTCTTTCATGCTATCTTTACTCATAGCATCATGGAGGTTGTTCTGGATTGCTGTCGCAATTACTCCCTTTTGCTTGTCAGAAGCTTCATCAATCAACGCTTTATGTTCTTGCGCCTCAATCAAGTAGAGGCGAAAAATCTCTTCAGGCAGCTTGACATTTTTCGAGTGATACTGCCCGGAGGAAGTCATAAGCCTAGTTCCGTGCCAAGCATACTTTGGCTTATTGATGTGGCCAAAAATACTCACGGGACCCATCTTTACGTAAACCATAAGTAGCCTTGGTTTGTCGGAGTTGATTAGCCTTACAACGCTATGTCGATTGAGATATCGATGCCAAATCCCGGGTATTTGCGCATCTATCGCGTCATGTAGTTGCCAGTGCTCGAAGATATGTACTGGATACTTTCCAAAACCACGTCGCTCACCTAGTAGCATGTCTTTCCAGTGCTTAGTTGCGCCGAGTAGCCGTCTTTTCTGCTCGTCATTAAGCGGTAATGCCGTGTCTTCAAATTCGTGCATTTGCGTAGCACGCCAAACCACTGATAATGCAAAATACGAAAGCCAAGGTCCGTAGGTGAGTCTACTGGCCTTTTTTTGAACTGCGTTATCGAAGATGCTTTTCTTAAACGTATTTTCTACAACGGAGAGGTCTCCCTCGCATTTCTTACACAGCATTTTTTGTGTGAATCCGTCTTGCTGACGTCTGTTTATTGTTTGGCCATAGCGTAGATGGCCGGTGGGACTGGTCTGCTTTTGCCAGCGAAAAACAAACTTTGGGATGATATGACTGTTTTGAAGTGATGAACTGGCTCCGCACAGTTTGCAAGTTTCACTCAAACATCCAACTCCTCCACAAACCGCGCGTTCTCTTGAATATACTGGAACCGCAGTTCTGGCTTCTTCCCCATCAGCCGCTCGACAAGGTCCGCCGTATCCCCCGGCTCGTCATCATGCACGGTCACCCGGATCAGTTTGCGGGTGGCGGGGTCCATTGTAGTTTCCTTCAAATCCTTGGCGTCCATTTCGCCAAGCCCCTTGAACCGCTGCACGTCGATTTTGCCTTTGCCGCCCAAACCTTTGGCCAGAACGGCCTCTTTTTCCGCGTCGTCGGCCACATAGACCCGTTTCGCCCCTTGTGTCAGCCGGTAGAGCGGCGGGCAGGCGAGGTAGAGGTGGCCGTGGTCGATCAGGGGCCGCATCTGCGTGAAGAAAAAGGTCATCAGGAGCGAGGCGATATGGGCGCCGTCCACATCCGCGTCGGTCATGATGATGATCTTGTCATAGCGCAGATCGTCGACGTTGAAACGGGTGCCCATACCGACGCCAAGTGCTTCGCAGAGGTCGTTGATTTCGGCGTTGGTGGTCAGTTTGGAGGAGGCGGCACCCAGCACGTTAAGGATCTTGCCCTTGAGCGGCAGGAGCGCCTGATTGACCCGGTTGCGCGCGCCTTTGCCGGAGCCGCCCGCGCTGTCGCCCTCCACGATGAACAGCTCGGTTCCCGCCCGGTCCTTGGAGGTGCAATCAGTTAGCTTGCCGGGTAACCGTAGCTTCTTGGTCGCGGATTTACGGGCGGTTTCCTTTTCCTGCTTGCGGCGCAGGCGTTCCTCGGCCCGGAGCACAAGGAAATCGAGGATGGACCCGGCGGATTTTGTGTCTGCGGCCAGCCAGTTGTCGAAATGGTCGCGCACAGCCCCTTCGGTCATTTTGGCGGCTGCTTCGGTTGAGAGCCGGTCCTTGGTCTGGCCGACAAAGGCGGGGTCGCGAATGAAGCAGGAGACCAGCGCACAGCCGCCTGACATCAGGTCGTCGCGAGTGATTTGGGCGGCTTTCTTGTTGCCCGACAGCTCACCATACCCCTTGATCCCTTTCAGGATTGCGGCCCAGAAGCCGGTGACATGCGTGCCGCCTTCGGGCGTTGGCACGGTGTTGCAGTAAGATTGCAGGAAGCCGTCGCGCACGGGCGTCCAGTTGATCGCCCATTCGACCTTGCCGGGTTCGCCGTATTTTTCGTTAAAATCGACGGTGCCGGCGAAGGGTTTATCGGCATAGGTGGTCGCCGTGCCCAGCGTTTCCTTGAGGTAGTCGGAGAGGCCGCCGGGGAAGTGGAAGGTGGCTTCGGTGGGCGTTTCCCCATCATCGATTTCGGATTTCCAGCGGATTTCGACGCCAGAGAATAGGTAGGCCTTGGACCGGATGGATTTGAACAGCCGGGCGGGTTTGAATTTGTGATGCCCGAAGATTTCGGCATCCGCGTGGAAGGTGACGGTGGTGCCGCGCCGGTTTTGGGTCGGCCCGAGTTTGGCGATGGGGCCAAGGGGGATACCGCGCGAGAAGCGTTGTTCATAAAGCTCCTTGTTACGGGCGACCTGCACGACCATGGAGTCCGAGAGCGCGTTGACGACCGATGCCCCAACCCCGTGCAGACCGCCGGAGGTTTGGTAGGCCTTGCCGGAGAATTTACCGCCTGCGTGCAGGGTGCAGAGGATGACTTCGAGCGCGGATTTGTCGGGGAATTTAGGGTGCGGGTCGATCGGGATGCCGCGCCCGTTATCCTTGATCGTGACGGAATAATCGGCGAGCAGTTCGACCTCGATCCGGTTGGCATGGCCTGCGACGGCCTCGTCCATGGAGTTATCAAGCACTTCGGCCACAAGGTGGTGCAGCGCGCGTTCATCGGTGCCGCCGATATACATGCCGGGGCGTTTGCGCACAGGCTCCAGCCCTTCCAGCACTTCGATGCTGTCGGCGTTATAGTCGTCGGGGCTGCCCCCGGAGAGGAGATCATTGGCCATGGGTGCTGCTCTTTGATTGCTTTGCCACATGATATGGGAGTGACGGGGCCGGGGGAAGCGCAGAAATCAGCTTGCGGGGCTGTGGCGGCATTGTCGCATTTACCGATCATGCACACATATGTGATCGTCTGATGCTGCAAATTTTGCTGCCTGTTCTATATCGTCGCCAGAACGGATTGATTTCGTGAGGGATTCTGCTGCCATGTTGACACGTCGCCATTTTGTTATCTCGTCCGCCGCGTTGTTTTCAGCGCCGATTGCGACCCCGGGTTTTGCCGACCCAATCTCGGACCGGTCGAAATGGGCAAGCTGGGACAGGCGGGTGACCCCGGCCAATTATGATCCGGCCACGTCAAACCCCTGGGGGCTGCACCGCCGTTTCCTGCCGCAGCTGGTGCAGGCGAATGATGGTTTGACGCCTGGTGACATCCATGTCGATGCGGTCGCCCGCTACCTGTACCATATTCGCGGCGATGGCACGGCAATGCGCTATGGTGTGGCGATTGCCCGTGGCAGCCTTTATGAGCCGGGGACCTATACCATCCGCCGCAAGGCCAAATGGCCGACCTGGCGCCCGACCGAGGCGATGATCGAGCGTGACCCGCATCTGTATGAGCAGCATGCCGAAGGAATGGATGGAGGTCCGCGTAACCCATTGGGGTCGCGTGCTTTTTATCTGTTTGTTGGTCGTCGTGATACTTATCTTCGTATCCACGGCACGCCCAGCCCACGCTCCATTGGGGGCCGTGCCAGTTCTGGCTGCGTGCGCATGGTGATGGCCCATATCATCGGGCTTTATGATCAGGTGGCCACAGGGTCCACGGCCTATCTTTACGCCTCTGAAGGGGCCTAGGCAGCTTCTTCGGGTTCAGCCTGCTGAATGCAGATTGGCCGCCCTTCGCGGGTCCGCAGCGGCAGGAGCGTGGTTTCGACGGGCCCGGCATGTTGGTAGACATAGCAATTGTCGATTGGGTCGACCGTCACCGCATCGAGGTTCTGATTGGTGGCGGCGATGGCCCGGACAGCTTCGGGCAGTTCCGCGATGAACGCAATACCGCCGTCGGTTGTAGAATCGTTGACAGGTTCGCAGGCCGATAGCACGAACGCGGCCCCCAAAAGCAATGGCAAGGTTTTCACAGCTGGCAGTCCCCAATAATCCATACAAATAGTACACGCGGATAACCTGCGCCAAGCCAATGGCAAATACCAGCGGGGTTTGGTGCATTCCATTGAGGGTTGCGACTTCTGCGTCGCAGTTGGGGTATGGCAGGCATCTTTCTACAAGGTGACAAGGTCGACAAAGGCCGATTTCGCTAGCCACATCTGTCGCTCAGGCGTGTGGTGTTGTTGATGCCGGTTCATGTCGTCGAGACATTGCGGTCCGGCGGTCTCCGTTCTCGCGCTTTGATATGTTCGACAGAGGCGCCTAGATCTGTGACAGTTTTGTTGGAACTCTGCACCGCTCGTTCTGGTGTCATCACCGTCAAGCCGGTGACCTGCTCAAGCTGCTTTGCCGCATCCAGTATCATCGAGTTAGATTACCCGATTGCATCAACCTCCTTATCTTTCAGTTAAGCAAGAAGATGTCGTCGCGACGCGCTGCCCCCTCTTCAAGCGCGTGGGCCAGATATTGCCACCGGGCGCAGGTGCGAAGCGTCGGGCCTCCAACTGCTGCCATGGCCTGTCATGCAGTGCGTCATTCTTTGACTGGATAGGAATTGGTATAAAAGTTGAAACCTGAATTTTCCAGATGCAGGATCAGTTCCTCTGACACGACCGGGAACTTCAGTTCCGCATCCAAAGCGAGATGTTTCCCATTCAGGGCATCCGGGATCACAGGATAACGCGCATCCGGTGTCCAATCTGCCTCCGCTGCAGTCAAAACTCCAATCTTTGCAATGTGATCGATTATCAACACACAGTAATCTTTAGCCAATTTCTGATTGTTGTTTTGAACGATCGCCCGTCGGCGCGGCCATGGCCGCTTTGTCATTCGGTCAATCTCATCTGCCATTTCGGTTGAGAGGATAAAGAAATCCAGCGCATTGAATGCGTCGACCTGTTCGACGTCCTCGGGGCTTTGCTTGCCGCGAAGCGTGACCTTTACCGGCAGCCGATGGCGCGCCGGATCGTGCCGGGCCAGTTCTGACACAGCGGGGCCTTCAAAATGGGCAACGATCCCATCTGGATTGACAAATTTCTGCATCGCGGTCTCCCTATCGACATGGTGGGGCAAGTGATCGCGAGCCATTGCCCAGTTGCGCTCTTTGCGACATTTGTAGGTTCCGGACGGCAGTTTGCACACGCCGACGTGACCAGCATTCTCGTTGCGCTCGTCGCTCAATCGAATTGAGTGCTCTGTTCATGTCTTGATTATAGTCCTGGTGTTCAAGGGTCCAACCACGATGCAAACCCCTATCGGTGGGGTGAATACCCTCACAGACCGGGAGGTAAATCATGTTGGTCGCGCCATTGATGTTGAAGCTTTGACCAAGCCGTCGAAGTGCGGGGTGGTTGCGCAAACTATAAGGAATAATGTGGTGACGCTGGTAGCCTTGGCGCGTTGGCATCCAAGCGGGGAAGCGCTCTTGAAGGCCGAACGGGTCGGAAAACTGAACGGGTGATCTCACATAACCATAGCTTTGCAAGCCACCTAGAATGCTAATTGGATCTGGCGACAGATATCCGCCTGATCCCGGGTCATAGTACCTGAACCGGTTGTAATAGAGCCCGGTTTCCGCGTCTTCCCATTGGCCCTGGAACCGGATTGGGACGTCCAGTTGGGCTGTCATCATTATGTCGGGCGCGGTATTGTCCGCGCCGCCCATGCGCACGGACCACAACCGGTCGATCCGCCCCCATGTCCGCATCCCGGCGGCCCAAAGTACGTCTCCGCCCTCAGATACCAGTTCGCGCGGCGTGCCGAGGTGGTCGCATACCACATAGGCCAGTTGCCCTGCCTCCAACCGCGCAAGCGGGATGAAGCTTTCGGGTTCGTGGATCCAATGCACGCTGCGCGTGGTTCCATCGGCTGTTTTCACCACCTCGCGGGCGACGACATCGCCATCCCACAGAAAGTCGTGGCGACGGCCTTTGGTCCACGTGATCTGCGTGACGTCTTGCCCTGCATCTCGCGCGCTGCGGGTCCATTCTTGTTTCCAAAGCCGCCGGGCGAAGGGATCGTAGCCATAGGTCCAGCGCGTCCCGTCTGGAGTATATGCGGTGGTCATCCGGTCCAGACCGTTCCATTCGAAATGCCAGACCTGCGGGCGGAACCCATCCCTGAGCACCTGCCGTTCGATCACGCGGCCCTTTGGATCATAGGTCAGGCGGATCGTTTCACCATCGGGTCCGCGCGCTTGGGTCACCCGCCCATCCGGTGCACGTTGCCAGCCTGCGAGTTGTGCTGCGATCTGACCTGCCTGTGCCAGTGCCGGGCTTTGCGTCGTACTGGCATTCACATTCATCCGGTCGTCATAGGTGAACTGTTCGGTTGTGCCGTCCTGCCGTGCCGTGTGCGTGATCTGGCCGTTGGGGTCGTAGCTAAACCGTGTCTCCCCCCATAGCTGATCTTTGATTGCCGTTGGTTCCAGCCCCGCATTCCAATCATAGCTGCGCCCAAAACCGACGCGGCGCTGTTCCCCCGCCCCGTCAGGCACCAGGATCGATGCATTGATCCGTTGATCCACCAAGAGCCCCAGCGCGTTGAACCGCTGCATCAGCGCGAACCCCTGAGATGATTTGCGCGATGCTTCATTGCCCAGTTGGTCGTGATTGATTTCCAGCGTCTCGTGCCCGTCAACAGTCATGCCGTTCAACCGGCCCGCTGGGTCGTAACTGAACTCGACGGATTGTCCATCGATCTGTCGGCGCACCCGCTGTCCACAGCAATCGTAGTGGCTTTCGATGCGCGTGCCGTTGATCGTTTCGGCGATGACCTGCCCGTTTTCATCTCGTTCAAAGCTGACGGTCGCATCGGCGTTGCGCAGTTCGGCCAGCAAGCCCCGATCATCATACGCATAGTCTGTCACCAGCGGATCCTGTGCCGGTGCGGTCACTGTTTCTTGCAGCATCAGACCGGATTTATCCAACTTCAGTCGATGAACCGTGCCGTCGGGATAGGTCGTGCCGATCAATTGGTCGGCATCGTCGTAGTCATAGCTGATCTCAGCCCCGCCAAAATCAACTTCGCGCACAATCCGGCCTCGCCCGTCCCGCATAAAGCGCCAAACCTGCCCGGCTTGGTTTTCGACTTCAGCCAGATCCTCGGCATGATCATAGCGAAACCGTAATGTACCGCCCTTGGGGTCGCGTATTTCTTCGACTTTGCCGAAGCCGTCGATCAGATAAGTCGTGGCCCTGCCTTGCCCGTCAATCTGCCGCAATTCGCGGCGCGGCTTGCCAACTTCTGCACTTGCGACGGTTTCGCCACCGATCCGCACCGCCGTTGGTGTCCAGAAATCCTGCCCTGTCTGCGGCGCGTATTCGTAAGCATGTGTGACATCTTCGCCGGTCAGCACCCGGATCAATCTGCCAAAGGCATCGCGTTCATAAGTTGACTGCCGCCCGTCAAAATCAATCGCCTCGCGCAGCCAATGATGATCATCATAAGTAAGGAACCGGATCATACCGTCATGGCGGCAAATGCCGGTGGGCTGTCCGACTGTGTTTACCTTGATATCGGTCCTGTGCCCCAGCGCATCCAGCGTCCCGATCAGGTTGCCGTTCTCATCGTAATCCGCCTCCCACGCCGCGCCGCTGGGATCGATGGCAAACTCCATCTGCCCATCTTCGGTCCAGCGGAAATCGGAGATGCGCCCCTCGGGGTCTTCGATGGATGTGATATTGCCCAGGGGGTCGTATTTGAAATGCGTCTGGTGCCCGTTACCGTCCTGGGTGGCCGCAATGTTGTTGTCGCCGTCATAATATGTGCGCAAAAATCGCCCTGTGATATGCGCCTCGGCAAAGATGCCGCCATCCTCTTGATAATAAATCAATTCGGTCCGGTCCGGGTCGCCGCCCGGAATGTGGCGGGTTATGTGTAGGTCGGGGTCGTATTCAAAGCGCGTCCCATCATAAGGGCCATTGGTTTCTTCGGCGATGCATCGACCGTCAGCATCGAAGGTATAACGCGCCTCATACTGGTCATTCTTGCGGAACCAGATCCGGCGATGCGCGTTGTCATAGCCATATTCATGTTTGTCCCCAAAGGGGCAGTCGGCCAGCACCATGTTGTCATCTGTATCATAGGCGTAGCGCATGACCGTATGGCGGCTGCCATCGGTCGCCAGCAGGTCGATCTGCTTGCGCAGCCCACGATCTGTGTCATTGGTCATTTCCAGCCGCAGGCCTTCGGGCAGGTCAATCGCGGTCAGCAGCCCGGCATCGTCACGTTCAAATTCAAGCCGCACGCCATTGCGATTTTCCATTGCGGTCATGTGCCATTGGCTGGGGCCGCATTTGGCGAAATGGCGGATCACCCCCTCTTCGCGCACCATGAAGGTTCGTTCATGACCGGCTGCGATTTCCATGACGCGAATGTGGTCACCAAAGTTCCAGACCCCGGGGATTGGTGTGGGGCGGTCAAAGTCGATGTGAAACCCGGCCCCGTCGCGATAGCGTAGTTTGCCTTTTTCCACCCGTTCCAGAGAGGCATCAAGATCGCTGACCCGGCCCCATCCCAGCACTGATTTCTGATCAATATCGCTTTGATAGGTGCTGGAGATTGTCACGGTGAACAGGCCCGGCACACCGAAAGGCGGATCGGCCTGTTGAACGGCCCCCGTATCTAGGAATACCGGGTTTGACCCGGTGCGACGGCAACGGCGCCGATTGCGGCGGCGGCGGCGGCCCCTGATGCGTTCCTGTACCCTGCGGCGGGCAGCCGCGCGTTGGGCTCGACTGGCACCGCGTACCAACCGTCTGCCCCTGCCAAGCCTTCGCAGCTGTCCGCCGGGGATCATATCAAGCGGCGTTATCTCAAAAATATCCCAACCCGATGCCCGGGCCATGTAGTCGTCATGATAGTGGCGCCAGGTTTCAAGCCGTTGTTGGCCCGTCTGCTGGTCCATCGGGATGAATACACCCGAACTGTTTCCAAATGGACCAGCGCTGTTTTCGACGTAATCGCCAAAGGAGCCGGTGAAGTCGTGATTGTTCAGCGCGTCCAGTTCGGTTTGGGCGATGACGCCGTCTGCTTGGGCATGACGCACGTCATCCATGATCTGAGCACGGGCTTCAGGATCTGTCGTCGCGTTGAATTCTTCTTGCAAAGCGCGGATTTCGGCATTTGCTTCTTCCACTTCTTGCTCGAGTTCGGCGCGCAGTTCCTCTTCGGTGACTTCGGGCGCGCCCGCGCCTGAAATCTCTTCGCCCATTGCGTTATCGCCATCGATCGACGTCGGGGTGCCGCCACTGTTGGCGGTTGTTGGATCTACAGTGCCGTCCTCCGGCGCGCCGTCTTGCATTATCTGATCCGCCTAGTGGTGCTTCACTGGTTTTTTGAACTTGATCCGGCGCGGTTCCTTTGGACCGGCGCTGGCAGCGTTGAGCCAGGACGGGTCACCATTGCGCACCACAGCCCAGCCTTCGGAGAACACTGTTGCGCTGCCTTTCTTGGCATGGGCATAACCTTTGTAACCGGCATCCTTGACCCCCTTACCAACCCCCGGTTCATGCCCTGTGACAAGCCGCGTGCGGGTGTTCAGGTTGAAATCATGCTTGCCGTTATTGCGCACCGTTTTTGCTGTGCGGATCGACGGGGCGAGCGTCACCATCGTGACGTAAGGCACCGGCACCATCGATGACCCAACAGGTGTCTTGCAGACATCCGGCCCCTTGGTCACCATGATGTTCGCGCCGTCCTTGCGCGCTGAAATCGGAACGCTCATGCGGTTACCTCTTCACCTGTTTCTTCGTCGAATTGCGGTACTTCTGCATCCTCTTCGGGGATGTATTGTGCGACATCATGAGGGTGGGGTGGCGCATACAGATCACTGGGCTGCATGTTGGTTTTTCGGCCCCCCAGCACGATCCCCTGGACCGACAACCGATCAAAGACCAGTCGCAGCACCGTGTAGGCCCGCATGTCCTTGCTGTGGGCTGCATCGATGTCCAGATGCACCGTGTCCAGCATCATTGCGGTGGGCACAACGCGGCTTCCCATCTCAAGATAAGCAACAATTGGGGGGTAGGGCAGGCTAACCTCCCATGTGCCTTTGGTGGGGTGCATATGCGTCATGGTGAGCCGCACCCCCGCGCCCAAAGGCAGATCGCAGGTCATTCCTTCGGATGCTGCGTTGTGAAAGGCAAAATCGTAATCCGCCGGATAGCCGGGCCAGACATTGTCTTCCCATGTTTTGTCATAGGTGCCCCCACGGGGCCTGCGCGGTAGCCAGGCGGCCTGAACCGGGCCGAATCCTGCCGGGGGCAATGTGGTATAGGGGTCCTGTAGGGTCTGATCGGTCAGCAGGATTTGCGGTGCATCCAGCGGATGTTCTGCCGATGTATGTTTACGGTCAGCCCATCCGCAGCCGACCGGATTGTATTCCCAGGCCTTCAGGATCGGGGCACCTTCGTCATCCTCGCCCTGTGGGATCACGCCGCCAAAAGCCTTGTCATAGCGCAGATCAACCGCTGATGCCTTTTCAGGCGCGGACAGCTTCCAGCCATGCCAGCGTGGTATCCATTGCCGCGGCCCGGTAATGCCAAGCGTCTTGTCGATCAGGGTCGTATTATTGATATCGTCGGCCACGCGCAGCCCGGTTCGCCATTCGGTTGCCGGTTGCCCGCCCGGTGGATAGGCGGTGGCATTCAGAATGATATCCGTCTGCGGTTTGAAAGGCACAAGATCAGAGGCATATAGCGGCGGAGAGCTGTTGGGCGCATCCGCAAACTGATCGGTAAAGTGAAAAGGTTCCTGTTCCTCCGACAGTGTGCAGTCGCCGTTTTCGTCGATATCCCATGCGACTTTGACCATGAAGACGCCAAATTCGCGCCCATGCGCATCCCAATTTGCAAACTGCATGTTAGGAAAAGGGGTAAAGTTTCGCAGCTCTACCATCAGTTCAGATCGATCACCTTGCCGACGACATTGACGGGACCTGACGCCTCAAAATTGAAGCGCACCCCGCGCAAAATCACCGTGCCATCGGATTTCATGACCAGTTTGGATTTCCCGACCTCGATCACGTATTCCTCGCCTACCACTGTTTTCTTTGTCTTACCCACTTCTGTTGACTGGGCATTCCCGACCTTTGTGGATTGCGTGTCACCAACATTGATAAATTGCTTGTTGCCGACTGTGGTTGTCTGAACTTGACCAACAAGCGTGTTTTTCAACAAGCCGATCTGTTCGGTTCTTGCCAGTCCAATCGTGTCCGATTTCGCCTTTTCAACAAATGTATTCATGATCCCCGACACCGGCAGGATCTTGGCCACTGTCGCACCCAATGCGGTACCAGCTGCGGCCTGAATGGCGCCGGCGCTGGTCCGGTTCTTGGCGGCAGCTGCAAATTTGCTATGTGCCGGTGAAGATGCGGCTTCGCCACCCAATGCAGATGCCACAAGGCCGCCGACAAGTGTGGTCAATGCGCCATCGCCAACTTCGGCGGCACCGGCCATCATTTCTTTTGCGCCCCCGCCCAAAAGGCCGCCAAGACCGCCGATAAGGCCAAGCGCACCAGCTGCGCCGCCCCCCCCGACCGTCAGGTTCATCGACCCCCCGATTTTTTCCTGATGATTGTCGCCGACGTCGATTGATTTGTTATGACCAACGCTTTCGACCTGATCATTATCGATACGCTTCATCCGGTTGTTGAGAACCTTGAGCGTCTGGTCTTTCTGTGCGTGGAGCGAGATGTTTTCTTCGCCGGTTGCATCTTCGAATGTCAGTTCATTGAAACCTTCGGACTGATGGCTGTCTGATCGGAATACTGATTTGGTCTTATGGGCAGGTAGCGGATATGGGGCGTCGTTCTTGCCATTGAATACGCAGCCCGTCACCAGCGGCTTGTCTGGGTCGCCCTCCAGAAACTCGACCACAACCTCCATCCCGATCCGTGGGATGACCATGCCGCCCCAACCTTTGGACGCCCAGTTCTGGCTGACCCGGCACCGCATCGAATAGGCTTTGTTCAGGTCCCAGTGGAAATGCACAAGGATGCGGCCATATTCATCGCAATCAATCTCGCCGTCACCGACGACGACCGCCGTCTGCGGCCCCTGCACGACGGGCACACGCGTCTTGCGCTCGGGCGCGAGAGGGGCCTCTTTCGGCATCAGCACATATTCGCCCGAATAGGCAAAGCCATCACTGTCGGTCCCGCCGGACCCATAGCCATCTGATACGTAGGAATGGCGCGCCACAAGGCACAGGTAATCCGCCCCTTTGACCCCGTTCACCTGATCGCCGGTCAGCGTCAGCACCATACCGGCACCCAGCGAGGTACAATCGCCGACGGCGCGATGCCGCGTGTCCTGTCCACGTTCCTGCAATGTGCGCAGGCTGACAACGTCCTTGCCCTGACCCTGTTCCAGATAATCCCCCGGGTAGTCATAGCTTTCGATCTGGCCTTCGGCATAGGCTGCGTCGCCAATCCGATCTACTTCCATTGCCGCGTTCGGTTTCTTGAAGTTGTAGTCGGTCAACCGCACCGCACCGGTGGTCAGCCGCCGTTCCGGGTGCCATTCCCAGAAATGTTCGTCGGCAGACTGGCGTGCGCCATCTACCGGTTTGTAATCCCGCTTGCCGCCCGGCACCGGATCATGCTGATCAATGGCATCGGTCAGCACCAGGGTATGATTCCCGACGCTATGGGCGAAATGATAGGAAATCCCGAACCGTTCCATCAGCCGGGTGGCAAAATCCAGATCGCTTTCGCGATACTGCACAGTGTATTCCAGTTCCGGATAGTTGCCCGTCAGTTTCACCTGCACTGCCGGATCGCCCAAGCCCGCATAGGCGGAGAGAAGTTCCTCGATAATCTGAACTACTGTTTTATTATGAAAAATCCGTTGGTTGCGCCGCCGACCGGCGAGCCAGAACCAAGGGCGCAAGGTTAGTGCATATTTGTTGCCATTCTCGCCTACACCGGCCCATGTCGCCTCTGTGACGATGCCATCATAGGCGCGCGGGCCGTCATTCTGGCTTTCGATTTCAACACTGGCGTGGGTGCCAACCAACCCGTTAAAGTCGATATTCGGTTCGGCAGACAGTGCCTCAACCCGGTACTCAGACAGGCCGTTCATGGCGTCCATGCCGTCAAAGCGCAGCAAAACCAACACATCCTTGCCCAAAGCGGTGGTCAAACGACCCATCCGGGCGTCCTGCTTAAAGGGGGCGTTCATCGTGGCGGACCTCGCGGGAAATGGCAGACAGTCTATACGAGGGGATAATAGACAATTGTCGCCCCGTATCAATCGACGGTTGCGGGATGTCGGACAAATCGTTGCAATTTATCACAGTGAAAAGGTGCTGGCTTGGGTCGGGGTGCGGTGGAAAATAAATGCCGCCGACATGCTTGACAAACGCCAGCCTGACAGCCGGCGTGATCGGGCAATATCACAACAGATTGGGCCGATGGTGCTGTGCCCTTTTTTGCATTGGTCACATCGGTCCGCTTGGGGTTCACGTAAGTTGTGGGTTGCGTCTGCGACCGGAACATCTTGTTTTGCCCGGTTCTATTCACCAAACTTTTTCGTTTCGAACATCAGCCCGTAGGCGCTGCGCGGCCGGAACCCTTCCCAATAGGTATGTTCATCGGTTGGGTTTCCGTTCTCGTCGACGGACCAGACGGCCTCGTTTCCTGAAGCGACCAGATCGAAATATGCTGCCTTGTCGCTATCCCCTTTCAGGTGCAGATCCAGATACGCGGTGATGAAATGCTGGCTGACATTGTTCATCTTGGTCGTGTCCCAGACCGCGTCGGAGTAGTGCCCGAACGGAAACCAGCCATCGGCGGCGGGCAGGTCGTAGCTTTCCACAGGTGCTGGCATGGGTGCGCCTGCATTGTGGTTGGCGTTTTCAAAGGTCAACAGATGCCGGTTGGTGTTGACAGTATTGTCGAACATGCCTCGGATCGCGTCGTAGATAGAGACGTCATCGACGCTGCCCGCGATCAACATCAGAGGTTTGTCGATCCCCGCCCAGCCATCCGCGTCCCAAAAGCCCGCATTGTTCCCCCAAGGTCCGAAGGCGACGAAAGCTTTGACGCGCGGGTCTTCTAACCCTGCATGGCTGTCGGTTCCCATCATATTGCGCTCCAAGAGCCCCTGCGGCGCCCCCCATTCATATTCTGTGCTGGCCTTTGTCACACCCGCGCCGGCATAGATCAGCGCCCCGTAACCCCCCATGGAATACCCGATGATGGCGACGTTATCGCCCTGAATGATTGCACCCAAGTCGCCCTCAAGCCCGCCCATCTGGTCGATGATAAATCGCTGGTCCCAGGGCCGGTTCACAAGCGTGGAACCAAAGGCCGTCTGATCGTCATAGGTGCTGTCTGGGTGGTCAAGGGAGGCCACGACATAACCCTTGGAGGCGAGGTTTTCAGCCAATGGCGACATCAGGAACCGGTTGCCGGGATAGCCATGTGACACGATGACAAGAGGGAAGGTTTGCCCACTATCGGGGGCGGCGTCGCGGGCGGCTCTGCCAGTGAGCGTGGCCTCCGTTTCGCCGTCACGCACTAAGGCGGTGAGCGTGCCGCCGGGCGTTGTATCGGCGCTGGCCGGATACCAGATTTCGACCGTCAGGTTCCGGTCATAGGTGGGGATGTCACCGGTCGCCCCGGTATTGACGACGTCAACCTGACCGGGATTGGTGAAGGTCATCGTTGTGACCCCGATCTTGTGATCCCCGTAAGCCGCCAAGGCGGGTGCGTCGGGCCGCACGATATCGATCCGGTTTTCGGCGTTGGCCGCTGTGGCGGCAAGCAGGCTGAGGGCGGTTGGTATGGCACGCATCACATTCTCCTTTAGGTCGGGACCTGTGCATGATGCACGATCTGTGGTTGTTTCACAAAGCGTCAGTTTCCCACCCGGCCGCCAAACTGGTGGTGTGTTCTGAGTGGTAAGACTGTGTCTCTAACGCATCCAGAAACCGGCGGATTTGATTTTGTTGCGCAGGGCTTGTTCGCGCCGTGGCAAGTTGTTTTGATCAAACAGCGCCCGCACCTTCTGGCCGCGCTTTTGATAGATCATCCGCTTGAACGGGTCATATTGCTTGAGCCATTTTTTGATCTTGTTGGGGGCGGCCACGGCCTCTAGCGCGGCGATGGCGGCATCGCTTTCGCGGGCATAAAAGAGCGGCAATATCCTGTAATGACACGAGATATCACCATCCAGCCCGTCCAGCTCTGGACCGGGGCGACCCCCACCCAGCGCATGAATGACCAGCGGCAGAACCACTTGATCAAGCCAGGGATCAAGCGGCTGGATCACCAGTTCGGGGGGCGGATCATCCCGCACCGACAGGGCATATTCGGTGAATAACCTGCCAAATACCGCCGGATCAGCGCCGAAAAACCAGCCCGCGTTGAAATAAAGATAGCGTTCCCAATATTCATCCGGCTGGCCCAGATCCAGCGAGCTTTCAAAATCCAGCCCGAACCGGTCATAGAGTGATTTCCAGATCGCGGTATAGCCGGGCCAGTACAGTTCCTCGACCGGCCAGGTGCCGCTGCGTTGCATAGAGGCGGCTGGGCGCGCAAATTCAAAGGCCACCAGGCCCAGATCGCCGGTGATCAATGTATCAGTGTCAAAGAAGATAAAGGGCTCATGTGCGGGCAGGGTGCTGAGCGCCTCGATCTTGTTGCCATGCGGGTAGGACTGTCCGAAATGGGCGGAAGAAAAAGGCAGGATTTCGGCCCCGTTTTCGGTCAGGACCGTTTTGATGTCATCCGACATGCGTGGGTCATGATCCCAAAGCGGGCCGGGCTGCGGTTCGGCCACAATCAAGCGACCCGTGAAACCCGGCGCGTTCTGATGCAATGATGCGGCGAACAAAAGTGCCTCATATTGCAGGCGCCCCCCTTGTCCGACGATCAATATGTTGAAGGGCTGCCCTATCCCTTTGGCCATATTTGCTTTTATCCCATGCTGTCCTATTCTGCTGTAGCGTCGGGCGGGTTATGTGACAACATCTGTTCGGCCATGGGGAACGCTGCGGCGTCAGGCGAACGAAGGCAAGATATTGCACAACGATACGGGCCACGGCTTTGATTTTCAGGAAATTTTCGCGCTGACGACAGCCCCGCATACGATTCTTGACGCTGAATTTCGCATCCGTTTGGCGAATGACGCCTATTGTGCCCTGGTCGGGCTGCCAGAGGCAGAGCTGATCGGCCAGGATATCCTGAAGCTGTTTCCTGAAAGCGCGGAACGGCAGGCCAAGGTTAAGGCAGCGTTTCGGCAGGCATTGGATGGGCAGGCGGCCCATCTGCCGGAACTGCATTATCCGATTGTTGACCCCGAAGACCCAGACCATCCGGCCACGGATTATTGGTGGTCCCTTGACTGTGTGCCGATGTCTGCGCATGCCACCTATGGTCCGGTTTTTCTGGTGAAGCTGGACGATATCACACGGCAGGTGATGGCCCGGATGCGCCGCGATGAATTTGCCGCCGAATTGCAGCACCGCATAGGTAATGCCCTGACCCTTGTGCAGATCATCGCGCGCAAGACCGGTCAGAATTCAACTGATCTTGATAGCTTTCTGCGTGTTTATGAGAGCCGGATCAGGGCTTTGGGCAAGACCCATGCCTTTTTGTCGGGGGTGAACTGGGACGGGATGACCGTGCGCCAGATCATCGAACAACAGATCCTTGCGGAAAATGTTGATCGGCAGGCTTCGATCCGGATTGATGGACCTGATTGGCGTCTGTCTGTGTTGCATGCGCAGACATTTGCGATGGCGGTTCACGAGTTGATCGCGAATGCGACCGCTTATGGCGCGCTGTCAGTCCCGGGTGGCGAGGTGGTGATCAGCTGGGATCATCCGCGCGATGGCAGCTATTATTTTGTATGGAAGGAAAGCGGTCTGACTGGTCTGACCGTGCCGGAGGCAACCGGTTTCGGCAGCCAGATGATTGACCGTCTCTTGCCCGGCCAACTGGGTGGCAAGGCGATTTTAACCTTTGAGCCGACCGGGTTTCACTACATGCTGATTGTCCCTGAAGATGTGGTTGTTCCGGTTGGCCAAGGCGCGCGCTGACGGGGGCTCCGCCCTTGTCGTGCCGGGTTGAAACGGGCATCAGAGGGTATGGTGTTTCGCAGTCATATGGAGACCGCATTGGCAGAGGCCCGTGCCGCTGCCGTCCGTGGTGAAGTGCCGGTTGGCGCGGTCGTTACCGGGCCTGATGGCGTTATCGCGCAGGCCGGTAATCGAACCAGAGAGTTGTGCGATCCAACCGCCCATGCGGAATTGCTGGTGATCCGGCAGGCTTGTGCGGCACTGGGGCAGGAACGGCTGTCCGGACTTGATCTTTATGTCACGCTGGAGCCTTGCCCGATGTGCGCCGCCGCCATCAGCAATGCCCGGATCGCCCGGCTTTATTATGGGGCCGCAGACCCGAAATCGGGTGGTGTGGGGCAGGGGCCGCGCATCTTTAGCCACCCGCAATGCCATCATGTGCCGGAAATCTATGACGGGATTGATGCGACCGCGTCAGAGACCTTGCTGAAACAGTTTTTCGCCGCGCGACGTTGACACGACCTAGATTGCAACCACGTCCATTACATCGGGCGTCAGCACATTGACCTCTGGCAGTGCATCAACAAGCGGTTGGGCCGATTGCGCCAGAAGCGGGAATGTCTTGTAGTGGCAGGGAATGACCGTTTTGAAGCTAAAATATTTCCGTGCTGCAAAAGCTGCCCCTTCCATTCCCATGGTGTAATGCCCGCCACAGCACAGAATCCCGATGTCGGGCTGATAGAACTCCCCCATCCAGCCCATATCGGCCATGATATCCGTATCGCCTGAGACGTAGACCATGTGGCCCTCGCCATTGATCATATAACCTGCCTCTGTCCCGGCATAATCTGACCCGATTGAGGAAGAATGGGTCGCCTGCACCATGGACACCTGTGCCCCGTTCAGGTCGACTGTACCACCCTTGTTGAATTCGACCGTTTTGCCCGCATCAAAATGCGCGCAAAGTTCCGGTATCCCCACAACAGTTGCGCCGGTTTCCTGCGCGATATCAGCCACTTCGGAGGTGTGATCGAAATGCCCGTGCGTCAGCAGGATGTGCGTGGCCCCCGCCAGTGCAACCGCCAGCTGATCATCGGGAAACGACGGGTTGCCCGCCAACCATGGGTCGATCAGAAGCACCGCATCTGCGACCTCTATCCGGAAACTCGCGTGACCTAGCCAGGTGATTTTCATTTTGCCCTCCGTCGCTGTAATGGCAGGATAGCCAAGGATGGGAAGGGCACAAGATGGATTGGTTTGAACAGGTTGACGGTTATTGCGAGCGCACCGATCTCAGCTACTGGTCCGAACCGCTGAATGCCGTCACGAACCTCGCCTTCCTTATTGCCGCCCTCATCATGTGGCGGCGCGGTGTGGATGTGTCGGGCGCGCGCGTCCTCTGTGTGATCCTTTTGGCTATCGGTGTCGGTAGTTTTCTGTTTCACACCTATGCGACCTTATGGGCGGTCATGGCTGACGTGGTTCCAATTGGCATTTTCATCCTGACATATCTGTTTTTGACCAACCGCGATATTGTCGGGATGCCATGGTGGAGCGCTGCATTGGTGACGGCGCTGTTTGTGCCTTACGCCGCTGTCATGGTCCCGCTTCTGGACCGGATGCCATTTTTGCATATCTCGGATTTTTACTGGACGGTCCCGCTTCTCCTGCTGATCTATGCTGCCTTTTTGCGAGGGCCGGTAGGGCAGGGATTTGTGGTGGGTGCTGCCATTTTATGCCTGTCGATCACCTTGCGATCTGTTGATGAAATCTGGTGTGCGCAGTGGCCAATTGGCACGCATATCTTCTGGCATTGCCTGAATGGTGTCATGTTGGGCTGGATGATCGATGTTTACGTACGGCATATGCTTGCGGGCCAAGGCGCGGGGCGCTAAACGCGAAGCCGACCAAACATGCGGAGACATTCATGTCCATCGACACAGAAACCGCCCGCCGCGTGGCCAAGCTGGCCCGGATCAAGGTGGAAGACGATCAATTGCCTGCGCTGGCATCGGAATTCAGTGCCATCCTCGGCTTTATCGAGCAGCTGAACGAGGTGGATGTTGAGGGCGTGGAACCTATGACATCTGTCACCCCGCAGCGCCTGAAACGCCGCGATGATGTTGTCACCGATGGAAGCCAGCAAGAGGCTGTGTTGAAGAATGCACCCGATGCCCGTGAAGGGTTCTTTGCCGTGCCGAAGGTGGTGGAATAATGACTGATCTGACCAAACTGACCATTGCCCAAGCCCGCGACGCCATGCGCAAGGGCGATACAACAAGTGCCGAGATCACTGATGCCTGCCTGTCGGCCATTGAAGGCGCAGGCGCGCTGGGCGCCTTTGTGCATCATACGCCCGAGATCGCCGCCGATCAGGCCAAGGCTGCCGATGCCCGGATCAGGGCGGGGGATGCCCCCGCCATGTGTGGTATCCCCCTTGGTATTAAGGATCTGTTCTGCACCAAGGGCGTCCCGTCGCAGGCCGCATCCGGTATTCTGGAAGGCTTCAGGCCGGAATATGAATCGACCGTCACAACCCAGCTGTTTGACGCCGGTGCTGTGATGCTGGGCAAGCTGAACATGGATGAATTCGCCATGGGCTCGTCCAATGAAACCTCTGTCTATGGCAATGCCGTCAACCCGTGGCGGCGCGGCAATGAGGATACCGCGCTGACCCCCGGTGGGTCCTCCGGAGGGTCGGCCAGCGCTGTTGCGGCTGACCTGTGCCTTGCGGCCACCGGCACCGATACGGGCGGGTCCATCCGCCAGCCTGCGGCTTTCGTCGGTATCACCGGGTTGAAACCGACTTATGGCCGCGTGTCGCGTTGGGGCATTGTCGCCTTTGCCTCTTCGCTGGATCAAGCCGGACCGATGACCAAGGATGTGCGCGACAGTGCCATCATGTTGCAGGCCATGTGTGGTCATGATCCCATGGACAGCACCAGCGCCGATCTGGCCGTGCCGGATTTTGAAGCCGCATTGACCGGCGATATCAAAGGCAAAACCATCGGTATTCCCAAGGAATACCGTATGGACGGGATGCCCGAAGAGATTGAAAAGCTGTGGGCCGATGGCACCGCCATGCTGAAAGATGCGGGCGCTAAGATCGTTGATATCACGCTGCCGCATACGAAATACGCGCTGCCTGCCTATTACGTGATTGCCCCTGCGGAGGCATCATCGAACCTGGCCCGTTATGATGGTGTCCGCTTTGGCCACCGTGCCAAGCTCGCGCAGGGTGATGGCATCACGGAGATGTATGAAAAGACCCGCGCCGAGGGGTTCGGTCCTGAAGTTCAGCGCCGCGTGATGATCGGGACATATGTGCTGTCAGCTGGTTTCTATGATGCCTATTACAACCGGGCGCGTAAGGTGCGTGCGCTGATCAAGCGCGATTTTGATCAGGTGTTTGCAGATGGTGTTGACGCGATCCTGACGCCTGCCACCCCATCTGCCGCTTTTGGGCTGGGCGAGAATATGGACCCGATCCAGATGTATCTGAATGACGTGTTTACCGTCACGGTGAACCTTGCGGGCCTGCCGGGGATCTCCGTTCCTGCGGGGCTGGACAGTCAAGGCTTGCCCTTGGGTTTGCAGCTGATTGGCCGCCCGTGGGAAGAAGCCGAACTGCTCAATACCGCTTACGCGCTGGAACAGTCTGCGGGTTTTGTAGCCAAACCGGCCAAGTGGTGGTAACTTATCCAAAAGAAAACGCAGTGTGACAGGTGATACCCCATGAAAACGGGTTTTATGATTTTGGCATCAGTGGTGGCTTTGACCGCATGTGGATCAAGCCAGCCGCCCCAGCAGGGTGTCGGGTTTAACGACTACGCGGATTTTGAGCTGGAGCGCGCCCGGCGCGAGGCCGCATTGTCATCCCCGCGGGGCACGATCGTGCCGCCGCCACAGGTGACCACAATTCCGGGCCGTTCGTCGCCTGTCACCCAACCGGGTGCCGCCATACCGTCAAGTGATCTGGCGGCTGCGGGTATTGGCGGGACGGCCACCCAGCCTGTTCAGACGCCGGTAAATACGGGCATTGATCCGAACCGCACGCAGGGGCTTGATGCATCCCCCACAAATGCAGCCCCGGCTTTGGCCAATAATCAGGGTGGTATTTCGGATGAACAAAGCTTTGATGCCGTATCTGGCCGCGAAACCATTGAAAGCGATGCGCAACGCCGCGCCGCCCAAGCAGCCGCCCGTCAGGAAATACAGCCGACTGCTGTGCCGCAGCGCCCCAGTTCAACCGGCCCGAACATCGTGGAATACGCGATCAATGCGCCGAATGTGAAAGGGCAGGAGTGGTATAGCCGTTCACTTTTGTCCGGGCAGGGCCGTTTCCAGCGCAATTGTGCCGCCTATTCCAGCGCGGATGAGGCACAGCGCGATTTTCTGGCCCGTGGTGGCCCGGAACGTGACCGTCGCGGCATTGACCCCGATGGTGACGGTTTTGCATGCGGCTGGGACCCGGCCCCGTTCAAGCGTGCCGCAGGACAGTAAAGATGCGGACGCGGAGCCGCTGCCACCGGGTTATCGCCTGATCGGCGGCTGGGGCGACGGGGAACCGGGACCGCGTCAATCGCCCAATTTCGGCCCGCGCAGGGATGGTGCCCAGCCGGACATGGTCGTCATCCACTATACCGCGATGAAAAGCGCCTATGCGGCTTGTGACGTGTTGTGCGACCCTGCATCAGAGGTGTCAGCGCATTATCTGATAGATGAAACCGGGCATGTCACTGCGTTGGTTCCGGAAGCTTTGCGCGCCTGGCATGCGGGTGCCGGGCGTTGGGGGGCTGTGACGGATGTGAACAGCCATTCCATCGGGATTGAGCTGGCCAATGACGGGTTCAGCCCCTTTGCCGCCTCGCAGATGGATGCGCTGACTGATCTGTTGAAGGGGATCCGCGCGCGTTGGGATATCCGGCCAGAGCGGGTGATTGGCCATTCGGATATGGCGCCTGGGCGCAAGATTGACCCCGGTCCACGCTTTGACTGGCGCCGGTTGGCGCTGGAGGGGCTGGCGGTCTGGCCCGATGACGGCGAGGCCGAAACTGGGCGGTTCATTCCGCTGATGCGCGCCTTTGGTTATACGGCTGACGTGTCTGATGATCTGCTGCTTAGCGCCTTCCGGCTGCGGTTTCGCCCACATCAATCCGGGCCATTGGATCGTCGCGATGCCTTTATGATCATGGACCTTGCCAAACGTTTCCCCGTTGACGTGAACGCCGCTTGGGCCTAATCCGATGCGCGCGCGGATGGCTGGATGGCTGCGGCAGTGATGTCGAGGAAAGTCCGGACTCCACAAAGCACGGTGCCGGGTAATCCCCGGCGGGGGCAACCCCAGGGAAAGCGCCACAGAGAACAGACTACCCGGGTCGCATCGATGGTGCGCATTCGTCAAACCCCGGGAAAAGGTGAAACGGTGGGGTAAGAGCCCACCGCGCGACTGGCAACAGGAGCGGCACGGCAAGCCCCACCGGGAGCAATGCCAAATAGGGATCGCGCGTCGCAAGACAGGGCTGCTTGGGCCCGAGCAGGTCCGGGTTGGCAGCTAGAGGGCGTCTGGTAACAGGCGCTTGAGATGAATGGTCATCCAGGGTGGTTCGCCATCTGGACAGAATCCGGCTTATAGGCCATCCGCGCAATCTGAATTTAGGGGTTTCAGAGAACAGCTTGCGACTCTTGGGAGAAATCGGTTTCTTATACTAAATCAAGGGTTGTGTGATCTGTGAAACCATCGTGAAAAGTGAGGCGAGTGAATAGTTTTTTACTCGCCTCCGCTTTACCAGCCCATTGTCCAGCGTTACCTCTACCCGGCGGAGGGACAGAGATGAGAGCTGCTGAGGACAAGGATGTTTTTGAGGTTCTGGGCGACGACGGGTCTGGATTTACCCTCGCCTATCTGCGCAGCAGTCCCGATTGCGTCAAGCTGGTGAACGCGGACGGGCGCATCACATTCATGAGCGAGAATGGCCAATGCGCGATGGAGGTCGGTGACCCTGCTGATGTTGTCGGCAAAACATGGTGGAGCCTCTGGCCCGATGCGCAGCAGGCAGTGCTAAAATCGCATTTTGATCGCGGCATGGCCGGCGAAATCTGTCGGTTTCAAGGGTCGTGCCCGACCGCACTTGGCCATGATCGGGACTGGGATATCACCATCTCTCCGATCAAGAATGATGCGGGTGTGGTGACCTCTGTTCTGGCGGTTTCCCGCGATATGACGTCAGTTTCCTGATTTATCGCCTTTGCGGTTGACTCAGGCCCAGCCAGCGGTAAAAGGCAGCTTCTATGAGATTCATGCGATGTGCCAATGCAGGCCCGCAACCAGGAGAGATGAGACATGGCGAAGCCGACCACCATCAAGATCCGCCTGAACTCCACCGCGGGGACCGGGCATTTCTACGTCACCAAGAAGAATGCCCGCACCATGACCGAAAAAATGGTCGTGCGGAAATATGATCCCGTCGTGCGCAAGCATGTCGACTACAAAGAAGGCAAGATCAAATAACGATCGCCGCTTTGGACAGTGAACAGGCCGCGCAGTTTGCGCGGCTTTTTTCTTTTCGGCGTGGTGCCTGTGTTTATTGTTCGATTTCGCTGCAGCCATCAGAAGGGTGCGCAAGGCACGGCTTCTTTTAGGGGCGGTAATACTTGTCTTGTGCGAGCGTTTTTTGTTCCGCTTTTGTCAGTGCCATGATGGTGTCATCAATGCTGAGGCCATCGCGGCGCGCCTTGTCCCAGATCCGTTTGCAGGATTTCGGCGACCATGGCAGTGCTGCCCTTGCCAGCCAGCCCCGCAAAGGCTGCGGTAACGCATCATAAGCCCGCATCGGATCCGCCGCCCGATGTCGTTTCTTGAGCGTTGTTGATCCCAAATTGCCGGTCACCAGACGTATTCTCCGTCAAGTGCCGGATCAAGGGCCGGAACGGGCCGCGTCTGACCGTACCCTTCAATCTGTACGGACCGACGTCGCAGGTCGGCGCGCGGCTCTTCTGACCACAGGGTGCCGCGCAGGAGCGTGGGCGCGCAGGTGCGGACGATAAAGATGCTCTGGGACAGGGTGACGCCCATTGCGGCAGTGTCCTGTGTGTCAAGCCGCATCGTCACGCGACCTGCTCTGCCCGCCGCCATTGCGGGAAGGGATCGGGGAAGTCGGGCAAGTCGTCCGGCGTGCTGGCCAGATGTCCGGGCACCAAAGCTGCATCCAGCCGCCTCTTAATGTCGGCCCAATCGATGCCGCAGCCGATGAAGACGATTTCCTGCCGGCGGTCGCCCCAGGGTTCCTGCCAATGGGTTCTTGTATAACTGTCAATGCTGTCATGCACTGGCCAGTTGTCCTTGGGCACAGAGGCCCACCATGTCCCCATCGGCTTGACCGAGGATAGCGCACCTGCCAGCGAAAACTCTGCCACCCAGTCCGGCCGCGTTGCGATCCAGAAATGCCCCTTTGCGCGGATCACACCCGGCAGGTCGCTGTTCAGGACGGCCATGATCCTTTCCGGTTCAAACGGGCGGCGAGCGCGGTAAACAAAGGAGGCGACGCCGTATTCTTCGGTTTCCGCGACGTGATCGGCAAAGCCATAAAGCTCTTTCGCCCACATAGGATGTTCATGCGCCTTTTCAAAGTCGAAAAGCCCGGTGTTCAGGATGGCATCGGCAGGTACATCCGAATGGGTTGTTTCGATGATCTGTGCGTCGGCATTCAGGCTGCGGATGATCTGCCGGGCGGCGTCAACCTGATGGGGCGCGGCATCGGCGACTTTGTTCAATACAACCACATCCGCGAATTCGATCTGTTCGACCAACAGGGTCACCAATGTGCGGTTGTCGGCTTCGCCCAGCGTCTCGCCCCGGTTGCTAAGGAAGTCATGGCTGGAATAGTCGCGCAGCAGGTTCACTGCGTCGACCACAGTGACCATCGTATCGAGCCGTGCGACGTCTGACAGGCTTTGTCCATCCTCGTCGCGGAAATCAAAGGTCGCAGCGACGGGGAGCGGTTCGGAAATCCCGGTGGATTCGATCAAGAGATAATCAAAGCGATTTTCAGCGGACAAGCGTCGCACTTCGGCCAGCAGGTCGTCGCGTAAGGTGCAGCATATGCAGCCATTTGACATCTCAACCAAGGTTTCATCCGTGCGGCTGAGTTCGGTGTCGGCACGCACCAGATCGGCGTCTATATTCACCTCGGACATATCATTGACGATGACCGCCACCCGCCGCCCGTCGCGGTTGTTGAGGACGCGGTTGAGCAAGGTGGTCTTACCAGCGCCAAGAAAGCCGGACAGGACGGTAACGGGGAGTTTTGGGGTCATTGGGGCGTTTCCTCAAACGGGTTGGGTTTTGGGGTGTTGAGCGTAATGTTATTACATAACAACAAGAAAATAAGCAAGACTGTTTAATGCAGCTCGGGTAGCAACATGGCGATGCGGATGCTCCGGTGGACCACCGGAGCACATCTAACATAACAAGAGGCCGCAGAAGCAGCGTATCACGCGATGTTGGATGCCCAATTTCCGACAATGCGGTATATCGATGGGGTTACAGGCAGCCTGCCAGCGCCGTTGACAGGTTGCGGATCAGTTGCGGGTAAAGCGCCGCCCCAGGTTCGAGGTCAGAGCCGAGCGGGTCCATTATCCCGGTCTGCGCTTCGGTTCCGCCAAGCACCGTTGCCACAAGCCCTGGGTTGAATTGCGGTTCGGCCAGAACGCAGTCAACGTTTTCATCGGCGATCCGCCCTTGGATTTCCGCGATCCGTGCGGGGCTTGGGTCAGACGCATCGCTGAGCGAGATGGCACCCGCCGCTGGGAAGTCAAAATCTGTTTCAAAATATTGATAGGCGTCATGGAACACAACGAACTGCCGATCCCGCACGGGATCAAGTGTTGCGTTCACCTCTGCAATCAGGGTTTCGAATTCCGCTCGCCCAGCGGCTGCATTGGCAAAATATGCGCCCGCATTGTCGGGGTCGGCGGCAGATAGCTGCCCCGCAATCACGTTCATCCACGTCATTGCGTTTTGCGGTGACAACCACGCATGTGGGTCATGTGCGCCGTGGTCATGCCCTTCATGGCCGTCATGATCATCATGCGCCTCGTCGTCGTCATGCTCGGCCTCTTGGTCATCATGGCCCTCGTGATCGTCATGTTCCTCGTGATCATGCGCCTCGAACAGCGCGTCTTCGCGAAACGACAATGCGATTGTGCCATCGGCTTCTAACAGGGTCGTGACGGCGGCATCCGGTGCCAGCGTTTCGATCGCGTCGGCCAGCCATGGTGTCAGGTCGGGACTTACCCAGACAACAAGATCGGCATCTTGCAAGGCGGCGGCTTCGGACGGGCGCAGGCTGTATTCATGCGGGCTGGCGCCGGGCTTCACGATCAGGTCAGGGGTGCCCACCCCTTCCATCACCCGCGCGACCAATGAGTGGACGGGGGCGATATCAACAGCGATCTGCGGCACCTCTGCCAAAACGGTTCCCCCTATCAGAGTTGCGGCAAAAGACAGGCTGAGGAGCTTTCTGGACATTGGTGTTTCCATGTGATTGTATAACATTACAAATCGGATAGACGAAATGTAATAACATGACAAGTGAGTCGAAGAAGACGGATGCCGCAGACGGCCCACTGGGGTTTGCGCAGCACGATCATCGCGCCTGTGTCAGCGATGCCCTGAAGACCGTCGAGGATCGCTGTGCGGTTGGTGGGTTGAGGCTCACGCCGGTGCGGCGCAAGGTGCTGGAACTCCTGCTGCAGGAACACCGCGCGCTTGGTGCGTACACCATTCTGGACCGGCTACGCGAAGGCGGGTTTGGGTCGCAGCCCCCTGTCGCCTATCGTGCCTTGGATTTTCTTGTCGCAAACGGGTTTGCCCATAAGATCGAGCGGCTGAATGCCTTTATTGCATGCGCGCATCCCAGCGATACCCATATGCCCGCCTTCATGATCTGCCGCCTTTGCGATGCTGTCGCTGAAACGCAATCGTCCCCGGCGCGCGGCGCATTGGGGGATGCCGCCCGTGCCACTGGTTTTCGGATAGAGCGAACCGTGGTCGAAGCCGAGGGTGTATGCCCCGCCTGCGTTGACAAGGCTGACGCATGAGCCTTGTTCAAGTCGAGGGACTCGGCGTGCGCTATGGCGCGCGGACCGCATTGTCGCATGTTTCCCTATGTGTCGAAAAAGGGGAGATCGTGACGATTGTCGGCCCTAACGGGTCGGGCAAGACCAGCCTTTTGCGTGCGATTATCGGTGCGGTGAAACCATTCGAAGGCCGCGTGAAAATAGAAAACGGGTTGAAGATCGGCTATGTCCCGCAAAAGTTGCATATTGACGAAACTTTGCCGATCACCGTCGCGCGGTTTCTGCGCCTGACAGGTGGTGTGACGGCCACCGATATTGATCAGGCGCTGGCGCAGGCGGGCGTGCCTGATCTGGCGAAATCACAGTTGTCGCAGCTATCGGGCGGGCAGTTTCAGCGGGTGTTGTTGGCGCGCGCATTGATCGAAAAACCTGATCTGTTGCTTCTGGATGAGGCGACACAGGGGCTTGATCAGCGCGGTTCCGCCGCGTTCTATCAACAGATCGAAACTGTGCGACAGGAAACGGGCTGTGCCGTTTTGATGATCAGCCACGAATTGCATGTTGTGATGAGCGCGTCAGACCGTGTCATCTGCCTGAACGGTCATGTCTGTTGTGAGGGCACGCCTGCGGTGGTCGCATCTGCCCCAGAATATCGCGCCTTGTTCGGGACCGGCACGGGCGGTGCGTTGGCCCTTTACCGGCACGAACACGATCATGGCCATGACCATGGCGATCACCCGCATGACCATAACCATACTGAGGCCGCCGAATAATGTTGGATGACTTCATGATGCGTGCCGCCTTGGCCGGCATTGGCGTGGCCTTTGCTGCGGCCCCTTTGGGCTGTTTCGTGGTCTGGCGACGGATGGCTTATTTTGGTGATGCCACGGCGCATGCGGCGATCCTGGGGGTTGCGCTGTCGCTGGCGTTTTCGATGTCGATCTTTGTCGGGACGATGGTCGTGGCGCTGCTGATGGCGCTAACTGTCAGCGCCCTATCGGGGCGCGGATATGCCATGGATACACTGCTGGGGGTTCTCGCGCATTCGGCGCTTGCCTTCGGGCTTGTCGCGGTTTCCTTTATTGCGGGTGTGCGGATTGATCTGATGGCCTACCTTTTTGGTGACATTCTGGCTGTGTCGCGTGGTGATCTTGCTGTGATTTGGGGGGGTGCTACGCTTGTTGTCAGCTTGATTGCCTGGCGCTGGTCGGCGCTGCTGACCACAACACTGAATGAGGATCTGGCGCATGCAAGCGGGATCAACCCCAAACGCGAACAACTTGTGTTGACCCTGGCATTGGCCATTACAGTCGCGGTCGCGATCAAGGTGGTCGGGGTTCTGTTGATCGCTGCCCTTTTGATCATCCCCGCCGCTGCGGCACGGCCCTTGTCACGGGCGCCTGAGGGGATGGCGATTATCGCGGGCCTGATCGGGATGTTATCCGCGATCATTGGTCTGCGTGCGGCTTATGTGTTTGATACGCCTGCTGGCCCGTCAATTGTATGCGTTGCGGCGCTGACATTTCTTGCGACCAGCGTGTTGAAAGGGGTCAGGCCGCAGATATAATCCGGCGTTGGCCTGCTATCCGTCCAGATCATCCCATTTCAGTTGGGTATTGCGGGTTACATCCCGCGTCAGGGTGCGGCCCAGGACCTTGTCGAAATCATAACCCGCAATTTCACCCGAACCGGGGCGGCGCGCCCAGATGTCGGCCTCGGTGATCACATGGCCTGCGGGCAGGTCCTTGTCGGCAACCACAGAGGCGCGGGCGAAACGATAAACGTCCTCCTCTGCGTTTGTCCGCTGCTTGGGGTTCATCAGGGCAGTGTGAATTTCGCGAGATCTGTCGATGATATGACGCAGTTCTGCCGGATCCATGGAATTGATGATATCGGGGCCTTTGCGATAACGGGTATCGGTATAGTGCCGTTCCAGGATGCACGCCCCAAGTGCCACAGAGGCCAGCGCCATGTCCGGGCCGATAGAATGGTCGGAAAAACCGACAACGGCATTTGGAAAAGCGTTTTTCAGGTCCATCACACCCTGCAAGGAGACGATCTCGGGCGGGGAGGGGTAGAGGTTGGTGCATTCCAGCAGCGCATATTCGATCCCTGCCTGATCAAGGATATCAACGGAAGCGCGGATCGTTTCGATGCTTTGCATCCCTGTTGACATGATCACCGGTTTGCCCATCCGCGCGATATGACGGATCAGAGGCAGGTTATCGGCCTCGCCCGAACCGATTTTGAAGGCTGGCACATCCAGATCATGCAGGAAATCGGCCGCCGCCCGGCTGAACGGTGTCGAAATCCAGATCATGCCGAGGCTTTCGGTATAGCGTTTCAGCGCTGCCTCATCCTCTTGCGACAGGGCGCAGGCGGCCATCACATCCCAGATCGACACATCCGCATTGGGCGGAAAGATCTGTTTGGCCTCCTCTGTCATCTCGTCTTCGATGATGTGGGTCTGATGCTTGATCATTTCGCACCCGGCACCCGCGGCCAGGCGCACCATTTCCTTGGCAACTGACAGATCGCCGCCGTGATTAATCCCGATCTCGGCAATCACAAGCGGGGGGTGGGTTGGTCCAATCTCGCGGCCAGCGATTTTCATGGGGCGGCTCCTGCAACGTGTTTATGGTTCTTGTCTATGTGGTTTGAATGGCAGGGGCAAACCGGGCATTGCAATAGGGCGCATGATGGGCCAAGTGATTGCGGGTAACCGCGCGCGCAGGCTGAGATGATCCGCAAACTGTCAGAATACCTTGAAAAGAAGGAACACGATTGGCGCAAGTCATTCGGACACGACATTGTCGATCCGGCGGAGCGTCGGAAATCCCTGTGGCATCTGCGCTGGCTGGATCACGGCATTTTTCGCACCTTCTGGCATAATTTTGAAAAGGTTGCGCCGGGCGTTTATCGGTCTAACCAGCCCGATCCCAAACGGTTCAAGGCCTATGCTGCCATGGGGATCAAGACGGTGCTGAACCTGCGGGGTGAGGCCTTGCAACCCCATTATCTTTTTACCGAAGAAAGCTGTGTGGCTTACGGGATGACCCTGGTCCCCGTCAAACTCTCCGCCCGCCGCGCGCCCAAGCGCGAGCGGCTTTTGATGGTGCTGGATGCCTTCGACACGATGGAGCGCCCCTTTCTGATGCATTGCAAATCAGGGGCGGACCGCACCGGGCTTGTTGCAGCGATTTATCTGCTGATCCATGAAGGGGCATCTATTGATGAGGCGCGCAAGCAACTCAGCTTTCGTTATCTGCATATCCGCAAGAGTACGACGGGCATTCTGGATCATTTTCTGGATGTCTATGCAGAACGGCATGCGCAATCGCCCATTCCCATCGATGAGTGGATCCGGACGGAATATGATGCAGATGCGTTGGCCCGCAGCTATGACGCCAAGAAGAAATCAGAGCGTTTCTGGCAAGGGTGGCGTTAGGCTGGGTCGCGCACCCCATCGGCGATCTGTTTGCCCAAGAGGTATTCAATCACGTCCCAGTCAAACGGGCTGTCCACGTCCAGCCCCCGTTCATTGGGCACGATCAGCGGGATCACATGCCCGTCAAACAGGCTTTGCGCGCTGCGCAGATAGGCCGGTTTGACCACGTAAACCAGCCCCACATGGTCATAGACCATCGGCGCCTGCTGACGCGCCACAACCCCGTGGGGCAGGGGTTTTGACACATGCAGCCCGCCGGTTTCATCCGTTTCCAGCATGTTGAAATAAGGGTTCTTGCGGCTCTCACAGCAGGACATGACCATATCTGGCGCGTCGCTGGCAAAAAGGTCCAGCCCGGCCTCGATATCCTGCGGCAGCCGTAAGGGCGATGTGCAATCCAGATCAAGAAAGGCCGAGGCGGGTCCGGTCTGCTTTTCCGTCTCACCCAAGGCATGTTGCCAGACATGCCATTTCGCCGCCGTATCCGTTGCCAGTTCAGCCGGGCGCAGCCCGATATCGAGGCATCCCCGGCTGAGCGCATGTTCATAAATCGGTTCGGAATCGGTGGACACAACCACATGATCCACCCGGTCGCAGGCAAATAGCTGATCCAGCGACCAGTCGATCAGGTGTTTGCCATGCAGCATGCGGAAATTCTTGTTCGGCACGCCCTTGCTGCCTGCCCGTGCCCCGATATGCCCGATGATCATGCTGTTATCCTTCGTTCTGTGCTGCTGGTTTGGCTGATCAGCGGGTGCTGGTCAATCTGTCTGCTGGCTGACCCGATCCAGAACGAAGCCCAAGCGATTTTCTACGGTCGTTTCGGGCAGCAGGACACTCTTGTGCCCCAAACGGTCCAACGCATTGTGCAACAGTTCGTATTCTGCCTTTGCCTGCGCGAAATCATGTTGCCGTTCCGCGTCATTACAAAACAGCTCCGGCCATGGCGGGGCCAAGAAGACCGGATCAGTGTAGTGTTTGATCTGGCCCAATACCGTCTCAATAGGGATGGCGGTTGCATGTTCCAACGCCACCGCCGCATCGATCAGCCCTCGATCGAAGAACACCAAGCCGGGGGCAGACGCGACGCTATCCAGATCGGATTTTGCCATGTCGATGGCGCATCGCGCGAATGCTGCAAGATCGACCCAAGGAAGTGTCGCATCGTCCCCACCCGCCAGCGCTGCGCGCACGATCCTTCGCCCCGGTTCTTCGACAACGCGATGCCCGGCCGATTTGAGTGCGGCCATAAGGGTTGATTTGCCCCCGCCGGAGCAGCCAGAGATCAGGATACGGTTTTGCATAATGATACCCTAGCAGGATGCGGCCCCCAAACATAGCAAAGGCCCGCATTTGCGGGCCTTTGAAGCAGTTCACTGCTCAGGGATTGGCCTTAGCTTGCGGCGTCGACCGCCCGCTTGGTATTCACCTTCACCAGATGCGCCCGGTAGGCGGATGATCCGTGCAGATCGGCGATCATGCCGTCGGCGTCCATGTTGAGCCCATCCAGAGTGCTGGCCGAGAAATCGGCAGATAGCGCCGCCTCCGCCTCAGCCCAGCGGAACACACCGTTTTCGGATGCGCCGGTGACAGCCACCCGGACCCCGTCGGCATATTTGGCGACAAACACCCCGACCAGCGCAAAGCGTGAGGCCGGTTGCAGGAACTTCTGGTAATTGGCCGCCTGCGGGACGGGGAATCGCACTTCGGTGATCACTTCGCCTTCGTCCAGGGCTGTGCTGAACATGCCTTGGAAATAGTCATCGGCGGCAATCTCGCGATTATTGGTCACGATGGTTGCCCCTGATGCCAGGGCCGCAGCGGGGTAGCAGGCGGCAGGGTCGTTATTGGCCAGTGACCCGCCGATTGTACCCCGGTTACGCACCGCGGGGTCGCCGATATGGCTGGCCAATGCGGCAAGACCCGGGTAGTGGGCGGCAGCTTCGCGGGAAACAGTGGCATGGGTGGTGGCCCCGCCAATGCAAACCGCCCCGTCATCGCCGACGCAGACGCCCTGCATTTCGCCGATGCCCGACAGGCTGACCAGTTTGGACGGGGCCGCCAATCGCTGCTTCAGCGTGGGGATCAGGGTTTGCCCGCCACCCAGCGCCTGCGCATCTTCGCCTTGCAATGCCGTGACCGCATCCGCGATTGTGGAAGGCCGTTCGATATCAAAAGCATACATGTCTGTTTCCTCCCTTATGCGTTATTCATTGCTTCCCAGACGCGGGAAGGCGACATGGGCATATCGATATGGGTGACGTTCTTGCCCCCCGATTGCAGCGCATCAATCACAGCGTTGACCACCGATGGGGGGGAGCCGATGGCCCCCGCCTCACCACAACCCTTCACCCCTAGCGGGTTATGTGTGCAGGGTGTCTGGCATGAATGATCGACGCTGTAGAACGGCAGATCATCGGCCCTTGGCATGGCGTAATCCATATAGGATGCGCTGATCAGTTGGCCATCTTCGTCATAGGCGCAGTTTTCCAGCAAGGCCTGTCCGACACCCTGTGCGATGCCGCCATGAACCTGCCCGGACACGATCATCGGGTTGATGACGTTGCCGAAATCATCCGCCGCACTGAACCGTTCAATGGTGACCTTGCCGGTGTCGGGGTCCACTTCGACCTCGCAGGCATAGGCGCCGGCGGGGTAGGTGAAGTTGGCGGGGTCATAAAACGCCGTCTCCTCCAGCCCCGGTTCGATATCCTCCAGCGGATAGTTATGCGGCACATAGGCGGCCAGTGTCACATCGCCCCAGGCCACCGATTTGTCGGTGCCAGCCACGCTGAACTGGCCATCTTTCAGCTCGATATCCGCGTCAGAGGCTTCGAGCAGGTGGGCCGCAATCTTTTTGGCCTTGTTGATCACCTTTTCAGCGGCGCGCACCATGGCAGAGCCGCAAACGGCGAGCGACCGCGACCCGTAAGTCCCCATCCCGAAGGGGATCTTGGACGTGTCGCCATGCACGATATCAATCTGATCCTCTGGGATGCCGATCATCTCGGAAATCACCTGCGGGAAGGATGTTTCGTGCCCCTGTCCGTGGCTGTGCGCACCAACCATCACGCTGATCGATCCGGTGGCGTTGACCCGCACGGTGGCCGCATCATAAAGCCCGGCACGCGCGCCCAGCTGCCCCACAAGGTTTGACGGGGCGATGCCGCAGGCCTCGATATAGCAGTTCACGCCAAGACCGCGCAGCTTGCCATTCTTTTCGCTTTCGGCGCGGCGGGCAGCGAAACCGCCGATATCGGCGATCTCTTCCAGCTTGGCCATCGTCGCCTCGTAATCGCCAGTGTCATATTCCACGGCCACGGGCGTGGCATAGGGGAATTCGGTGACAAAGTTCTGGCGACGCAGGGCAATCGGATCAACGCCACGTTCGCGGGCGGCCTTGTCGATGACGCGTTCCAGCTGGAATGTGGCCTCGGGGCGGCCCGCGCCACGATAGGCATCAACTGGCACTGTGTTGGTGAACATCGCCTTAACGTTTACATAGATCAGCGGGGTTTTATAGTTACCCGCCATTAGCGTGCCATGCAGCCAGGTTGGGACCGATGATGCGAAGGTCGACAGATAAGCGCCCATATTAGCGTAGGTTTCAGTTCGCACAGCGGTGAAGTTATTATCCGCGTCCATCGCCAGTTCGATCTTGGTCACATGGTCGCGGCCATGGGCGTCTGACATGAATGCCTCTGACCGGGTGGAGGTCCATTTGACCGGCCGGTTCACCGCCTTGGCGGCGAAGGTGCAGAACGCTTCCTCGGCATAGTGGAAGATTTTGGTGCCAAAGCCGCCACCGACATCAGGGGCGACAACACGCAGCTTATGTTCGGGAATGCCCAGCACGAAGGCACCCATCAGCAGACGGATCACGTGCGGGTTCTGGCTGGTTGTATGCAGCGTGTGCATGTCATCGGATCGAGAATATTCGCCGACCGCGACCCGTGGTTCCATCGGGTTGGCCACCAGCCGGTTATTGACCAGTTCCAGTGTGGTGACATGGGCGGCGTCCTTGATCGCCTGATCCACAGCATCGCGGTTTTCTTCGACAAAGCCCCAGTCGTAACAGATGTTAGAGGTCAGATCGTCGTGCACCTTGGTGCTGCCATCGGCGGCGGCGGCTTTCATATCGACCACGGCGGGTTTTTCGGTCAGGTCCAGCACGATAGCCTCCGCGGCGTCGCGGGCCTGTGCGAGTGTTTCACCCACCACGGCGGCGACAATCTCGCCAACATGGCGGATCGTGCCATGGGCGATGACCGGGTGCCTTGGTTCTTGCATCGGTTCACCAAAACGGTCGGTGACTTGCCAGCCGCAGGGGATGCCGCCAACGGCTTCAAAATCGGCGCCGGTAAAAATTTGCACGACGCCGGGCATTGCTGCTGCTGCGGATGTGTCGATGCTGTTGATCGTCGCATGGGCCACATCGGCGCGCAGAAAATGGACGTAAGTCTGGCCGTAAATGTTGATATCGTCAGTATATTTACCGGCCCCGGTCAAAAACCGCACGTCTTCGCGCCGCTTCGGGCTGGCCCCGATTCCACTGTCTTTTGGCATTATTTTTCCTCCCAGAGCGATGGGTTAAAACCCATCTTACATTGCAACAGCGTAAGATGGGTCTTGACCCATCCCGCATTAAACATCACTCGGCTGCAATCGCAGCCACATCCTGACCTGAGGCCGCCATGATCGCCTTGACGATATTGTGGTAGCCCGTGCAGCGGCAAATATTGCCTTCCAGATATTCCCGGATCTCTGCCTCGGTGGGTGTTGGGTTCTCTTTCAGCAAGGCTGCGGCTGACATCACCATCCCAGGTGTGCAGAACCCGCATTGCAGCCCATGGTGATCCTGAAACGCCTGCTGGATGACCGATAGGGATCCATCGGCATTCGCCTCGCCCTCAATCGTCGCCACTTCGGCCCCGTCCGCCTCGACCGCGAACATTGTGCAGGCTTTCACGGCAGCGCCGTTCACATGGACAACACAGGCCCCGCATTGTGACGTGTCGCAGCCGACATGCGTCCCGGTCAGACGCAGGTCATCGCGCAAAAACGATGACAGCAGCGTCCGACCTTCGACATCGCCGGATACCTCTCGACCATTCACGGTCATTGATACTGAAGCCATTTCTTCCTCCCTTTCGCATTGATATCGCTGGTTCACGCGCCTTTAAGCTTACTGAACCAGCCTTTTTTCTTGGTGTCTTCTGTTGTGTCTGCCGCATCGTCATCTTCACTTGGTGGCTCCACGGCCTCTTGAAAATTAGCGAAGAACTGATCGGCCATCTTCTTGGCAAAGCCATCGATGATCCGCGAGCCGAGCTGCGCGATCTTGCCGCCCACCTTCGCCTCTACATCATAGTGCAGGACGGTCGCGTCACCGTCGGTTTCCAGTCGCACATCGGCACCGCCCTTGGCGAAACCTGCTGGTCCGCCTTTGCCTTCACCGCTGATGGTCAGGCTTTCATGTTCAACCCTGTCGCTGATCGTCACCGCTCCTTTGAACGTGGCTTTCACCGGTCCAACCTTCTGGACCACGGTCGCCTCAAACCCCTCATCCGCTGATCCTGACATCTCGGTACAACCCGGCACACAGGCCTTAAGCACGTCGGGGTCCAGCAGTCCCGTCCAGACGGTGTTGATATCTGCATTGATGGTACGGCTTCCGGTAAGGTTCATTGGTGCGTCCGTTTCGTTGTGAGTAGGAGAGTATGATCCCATGCCGCAGAGCGATATGCGACCAAGGGTGTAGTTATCGAACTATCGGTCCGGGGATTGAAAGCTAAGCCCATAACTTTCGTAGATTTCCGCGATCCGTCCGTCCTGTAAAGCGAAATTCACAGCATCATCGACCGCGTAGGATAGCGGGCGGTAGCGGAAATTGACGGCCACCCCTAACGTCCAGCGGCTGACGGCAAAGCCTGCAAGTGGTGGCTGATGTACATCTGTTTTGTCCGTTAACCCCTTTTCCAATTGCCCCAAAGGCCCCATGACCGCCATCACGTCCCCCGCGTTCAGCGCGTCCATCGCCGCCCCGGTGGTCGCGAAGCGCTGCATGTTTTCGGCCAATTGTCCCCCTGCGAATGATGACAGGTAGAAATCGGCAATCGAGTCATTTTCCACCCCGACACTGTCAAAGCGGAAATAGGCCGGGACGGGTTTTTCGTCCGGGTAGGATGCCTTGGCATAGGCAATCGCTATCGATTCGGCCGCATATTGTCCGGTGAACACCACCTGTTCGACCCGACATTTGAAGGCAGAATCGTAGGGCACCCGCATCATCACATTGGCTACCCGCCCGCCGATCAGCGGCCCTTTCCAGATGTTGTTGCGCAGGTCGGCTTCCAGGTTTTCGGCGGCATCAATGAAATTGAACCGGGCCTCGACACCCAGATCGGCGGCGATGATACGCGCAATATCGATATCAACCCCCTTGGCCTGCCCGCCATCCTGCCATGAATAGGGGGGAAAGCTGTCATAGACAGCAAACAGCATGTGGCCCTGTTCTTGAATCTGGTCGAGCTCCTGACCCACGATGTCGCGCCCCACATTCTGGGGGCGCTGTTGCGGCGTATAGTCCGCGCAAGGGTCATCGGCAAAGGCCGGGCTGGCCAGCGCCATGCACAGGCCGACAAAAACGGGTCTTATGATCACTGGCGATCCTTTATTGCGCGGCTGATAGCCCGATCGTAAGCGTTTCGGCTGCTGCCGCATAGGCATCAGCTGTGCCATCGATCAGATTGGCCGCGCGAAACGCGATGCTGTCGGCAACGGGTGCCCCTGACACGGTTGGGATTTCCGCCGCGATCTCGGACAGGCGCGCCTTGAGCGCGTCCGGATCTGCGCCACTGCTGTCACTGGCGTAACCAGCCATTTGATCGCGCAACCCGCCAAGCTCTGCCACGAAACCTTCCAGAACATCGCCATCAGGGCGGGTTTCGATATATGTCCGGATCGCCCATGCAGCCTCTTGACCCAGTAGTTCACCAAAGGCAGGCATCTTGGTTGTACCGTTTTGGGTATAGCCGGTGCGGAACCGTTCCAGATACCATTCATCATCGTAATCTGCCGCCTCAAGCAGGCGCAGATCCGGTGCCAACCCGCCAGAGACGACTTCCAGCCCATGACACCGCGCGCAGTTCTGGTTGTAGCCTGACGCGCCGATTTCGACCGCTTTCAGCCAGACATCCTCTCCGACTGCTTCGGCTCGGTAGGGGTTTTCGGACAGCCATTCCTCGCCCAATGTTGGCAAACCGGCTGTGTCTACGGCTTGCGGTTGCACATCCCCATGGGCATTGACCAAACTGGCCGCAGCAATCAGGGCCGCGCATGTCAGGCTGTGTCTGAATGACATTTTCATCATTGTTCGTCTCCCGGAAGGCAGTGTTTTGTCTGTCACGCTGTTTTTTGCCAGCAGTTTCCCCTGATTGGTATAGGACCTTGGTGCGGACTAGACGAAGGTCCTATTCGACCGCCCGCCAGCCCTTTGTTAGCGTTTGAGCCATGGGGAAAGATTTAGCTTACAGCGTCATTGCCGGCCTGATGATCGCCGCAGCCGCACAGGCAGAGGTGGCGCTGCATGTGGGCTATCTGTCGGTCTATGAGGACCTGCCACCGACCCTGTCCAATCTGGACCCGGAGCCTGCGGATATCGGTATAGCAGGTGCGATGACCGGCCTTGAGGACAATAGCACAACGGGTCGTTTTCTGGGCCATAGCTACACACTGACCACGACCATTCTGGAAGAAGGCGACGATCCATTGGCGGCGGCTGCGGCATTGCTGGACGAAACCTCGTTTGTCATCATTGATGCCTCGGCGGATGATCTGCTGGCCATTGCTGATCTGCCTCAGGCCGCAGATGCACTATTGTTCAATGCCGCGGCGGACGACGTGCCGCTGCGCGATGATGCCTGCCGGGCCAATATCCTGCATACAATGCCCTCAGTCGCGATGCGCACCGATGCGTTGGCGCAGATGTTTTTGAAGCGACGCTGGTATGATCTGGTGATGATCGCGGGCACGCATCCACAGGACACAGCCTATGCTGACGCCATGCGCCATAGCCTGACGAAATTCGGGCTGGAACTGGCAGCAGAAAAGACATGGGCCTTTGACGCCGATATGCGCCGCGCCGCCGCACAGGAAGTGCCCTTGTTTACGCAGGATTTTGGCGATTACGATGTCATGGTAATCGCGGATGAGTTGCATGATTTTGGGCGTTATGTGCTCTATAATACGTGGGAGCCGCGTCCGGTGGCCGGGTCCGAAGGGCTGACCGCTGTGACTTGGTCACCGGTGATCGAACAATGGGGTGCCGCCCAGTTGCAAAGCCGATTCGAAGATCAGAATCGTCGCGACATGACTGGTCAGGATTATGCGGCATGGGCCGCAATGCGAACCTTGGGCGAGGCTGTAACGCGCACCGACGCCGCTGATGTTGATACGCTGCGCACCTACATCCTGTCGGATGCGTTTGAATTGGCCGGGTTCAAGGGCCGCCCTCTGACCTATCGCGATTGGAACGGGCAATTGCGTCAGCCGATTGCGCTGGCCCATCCACGCGCGTTGGTGGCCCAGGCCCCGCTTGAGGGATTTCTGCACCAGACCAATGAGCTGGACACACTTGGTCTGGACCGGCCCGAAAGCGATTGTGAGGCATTTCAATGATCCGATCCGTGCTAATCCTGTCTTGTTTGGTGACGTCCCCGGCCCAGGCGGGCGAGATTTGGGTGACCAATGAAAAGGATGACACCGTATCGGTGATTTCGACCGAAACGCTGGAGGTGATCCAGACCTATCCGACCGGTGAACGGCCCCGCGGCATCACCTTTTCCAAGGATTACAGCCGGGTCTATATTTGTGCTTCTGACAGCGACGCCGTGCAGGTGATGGATCCAAATACGGGTGAGATTTTGCATGACCTGCCATCAGGCGAGGACCCCGAACAGTTTGTCCTGCACCCAAATGACCGTCATCTTTATATCGCCAATGAGGATGACGCGATCACCACCGTCGTTGATACCGAAACCCGCAAGGTGATCGCCCAGATCGATGTGGGGGTTGAGCCCGAGGGCATGGCCGTGTCCCCTGATGGGGCCATCGCGATTACCACATCGGAGACGACCAATATGGCCCATTGGATCGATACCGAAACACAAGAGCTGTTCGCCAACACCCTTGTCGATAGCCGCCCTCGTCATGCGGAGTTTGTGGCCGGTGGCACCCAGCTTTGGGTCAGTTCGGAAATTGGCGGGACGATCACTATTTTTGATGTCGCCGACCAGAGTGAGATCGGCAAGATTTCCTTTGAAGTGCGGGGCGTGCATCCTGATCGGGTGCAGCCCGTTGGGTTTGAATTTACGCTGGATGAAAAAACCGCCTTTGTGGCACTTGGCCCGTCAAATCACATCGCGGTCGTCAATGCCGAAAGTTTTGAGGTTGAAGACTATATTCTGGTCGGTCGCCGTGTCTGGCATATGGATTTCAACGGTGATAAAAGCCAGCTTTTCACTACCAATGGCGTGTCGGGGGATGTGACCGTGATTGATGTTGCCTCCCGCACCGCCATCAAATCAATCAAGGTCGGCCGCTTCCCTTGGGGCGCGGCCTATCGCCCAACAGAATAAGGCGTATCCGGTATGAAATTTTTGACCGCGCTGCTGATGGTTGTTCTGGCCAATGCGGCTTTGGCGGATGGTGACGAAAGGCCATCCTTTGGGGTTGCTGGCCTGTTATCGGGCAAAAACAAAGAGGACCTGCCGCCGATCATTCTGTCCGCCGGGGAGCCGATTTCATCCGCTCCATGGGTGCTGAAATCCGGCACCTATTACGAGTTTGAAATTCAGGGCGATGGCAGTCAGGAACTGGCGTTGGTTGGCCCCGAATTTTTCCGCGCGATCTGGATTGATGAGATCGTGGTGGAGGGGTTGGAAATCCGCCCGCTTGGTTTGGACAGTGTCGAATTTGACGAAGCGGGCGAGATGGAAATCGGTTTTATCGCGATCAAGCCGGGTGCTTACTACATGAAGATCCCCGGCACGACGGGCGAGACGCAACGGGTTGAAATCACGATAGAATGACAGGCATCCGCGTCGCAAATCTGACCTATCGCTATGGTGCAAAGACGGCGCTGGATGATGTGAGCCTTGAGGTGCGGCAGGGCGCGTTTTGCGCCCTTTTGGGCCCGAATGGCGCGGGTAAATCGACCCTTTTCAATCTGTTGACCCGGCTCTATGTGCCGCAGGCGGGCCGGATCACCATTGCTGGACATGATTTGCAGGATAACCCACGGGCTGCATTGGCAAAACTGGGGATCGTGTTTCAACAAACCACGCTTGATCTGGACCTGACCGTGCGCCAGAATCTGACATATTTCGCCGCCCTTCATGGGCTGTCAGGCCGTGATCGGGCGCGCCGTGTTGATCTGGTGTTGGAGCGGTTGGACATCGCTGACCGGGCTAGGCAAAAGGCGCGGACGCTGAATGGCGGTCACAAGCGCCGGACGGAGATTGCGCGGGCCTTGTTGCATGATCCGGCGGTGTTGTTGCTGGACGAGCCAACCGTGGGGCTGGATGCCGCTGCGCGGGCAGGCATCACGGATCATGTGCATGGGCTGGCGGATGAGGGCGTCACTGTGCTGTGGGCGACCCATCTGGCGGATGAGGTCCGCCCGGATGATCGGTTGGTTGTCCTGCATCAGGCGAAGGTGCTGGCCGATGGATATGCCAGTGAAATCAGTGGTGTAAAGCCGTTGCAACAGGCGTTTCTGGACCTGACAGGCGCGAACGCATGATCGGATATCTGACTGCCCTGAGCGCGATTGTGACGCGCGAGGCACTGCGGTTCATTCATCAGCGGGAACGGTTTGTTGCAGCCCTCGTGCGGCCACTGGTTTGGCTCCTTGTTTTTGCGGCTGGCTTTCGCGCGGCGCTGGGATTGTCAATTATCCCGCCTTATCAGACCTATATCACTTACGAGACCTATATCGTGCCGGGGCTGTGCGGCATGATCCTGCTTTTTAACGGGATGCAGTCGTCGCTATCGTTGATCTATGACCGTGAAATGGGGTCGATGAAATTACTGTTGACCAGCCCCTTGCCGCGCTGGTGGTTGTTGACGTGCAAGCTTTTGGGGGCCACGGCGATTTCGATTTTGCAGGTCTATGCCTTTCTGGCGATTGCCGCTGTTTTTGGCATCGTGATGCCGCCGCTGGGTTATCTGACGGTGTTGCCTGCATTGGTTGTATCGGGCCTGATGTTGGGCGCGCTGGGTTTGTTTTTGTCAAGCTTTATCAAGCAGTTGGAAAACTTTGCGGGGGTGATGAACTTCGTCATTTTCCCGATGTTTTTCATGTCATCGGCCCTGTATCCGCTGTGGAAAATGGCGGAGTCATCAGAGCTGTTGCATGATATCTGTGCTGTCAATCCGTTCACCCATGCGGTCGAATTGATCCGCTTTGCGCTATACGCATCGTTCAATCCCGCCGCCCTTGGCTGGACGGTTTTGGCGGTTGCTTTGTTCACGGGTCTCGCACTTTGGGGGTATAGCCCGGAGGGGTCGGGGATACGTCGCAGGGGCTGACCTTTTCTATGACCATGGCATTGCTGATTTTGCCGCATAGACCTGTTATTACGGGGGTATGAGACATTTATTGATCCCGCTTTGTATCTGTGCAGCGCCCGTTCTGGCCGATGATGTGTCAGACTATGGCACGCTGAACCCGGATGAAATGACATGGCAATCCTATGTCCAAAGGGCCGAGGATGGTGAGACGGGGATGGTGATCTGTTCGATGGGCTATGCCCTGACCAAATCGGGCGATCACACATCCGCCCGCACGCTGTTTCAGAACTGTGCTGATGATGGTTATACCGGCGCGATGACCTGGATGTCTCAGTTAGATAACAACGGGTTAGGTGCGGACTACAGCCCCGATGCCGCCGCCGCATGGGACCGCCGCGCGGCAGAGGCGGGCGACCCGGTTGGCAAGTTCAACCACGGTATCAACCTGATGCGTGGGCACGGCATAGCGCAGGATGAGACATTGGGCCGCCAACTGGTGGCTGAAGCGGCAGCGGATGGTTTGCCGATTGCCCGCCGTTTGCAAGCAGCTGGTTATGATCTGGATGAGGTCACGCCGGATGCTGATAACTGGAAATACGCGCCGCTTTTCTGACCCCCTCACGCAACGTTCGGTGGGGTGTCGGGCATGGGGTTTTCCAAGACTTTACCGAATCATGGTTAATGGCCTGCTTTTGCGGGATTTGGACCGGTCTGCAAAGCGTCGGCGACACGTCGGCAAAACGTCGGACCCCGTGGCGCGCCCTGCCATGTTTAACCCGCCGCGCGGTGAAAGTCTGAAGATGGTGTTAACCTTTTCCACAGCCCCGGCGTGACATGCCTGTACAGGCGTTCAACCGCAGTTGTGACCGAGACCGCAATCATCGTTAAGCGTCTGTTATTGGATTAGTTATATTTAGACTAAAAACGTTTCGTATCCTTATTCCAAAAAATGCCGGCCAGAATATCCGGCAATTGTGGTGTGATGTGCAAAATACATGTGTTAAAAATTGACAGATCACGTTGCTGATCGACAGGCCGGATTTGAATATCGGCACCATGGCTGCGATACGTTTTTGCAAGTTTTGAGATTTCGTTTGGAGATTGGTTATGCAGGTGTGTCAACGTCATGCGGCCACGACATATGGCACAGGACACCGTGTTCTGGTCTTGGCGCATGGATATGGTTGCGACAAGAATATGTGGCAGCGGTTTATCCCCCTGCTTGCCGATCGTTATCGTATCATCTGCTATGATCTTATGGGGTGTGGTGGGTCGGATCTGTCATACTATGACAGGAAGAGATACGATACGTTGGATGGTCATGCGGACGACCTGATCGCCATTCTGGATGAAATGGGAATCCAGAATGCTGTTCTTGCCGGGCATTCGGTCAGCGCCATGACGGTGGCTTTGGTCGCCAACAAGCGCCCGGACCTAGTTGAATCTCTGGTGATGATTTGCCCATCGCCGAGCTTTATCAATGCGGGTGACTATGTCGGGGGGTTTGAACGGGCTGACATCGACAATCTACTGGAGACGCTGGACGCCAACTATCTGGGTTGGTCCAGCGAAATGGCGCCTGCCATCATGGGAACCCCCCATATGCCGGAAATGGGCGAAACGCTGACCAACAGTTTCTGTCAGGCCGATCCTGATATTGCCCGCCATTTCGCACATGTCACGTTCCTTGCGGATCACAGGCACGATGTTAAAAAGGTGCCGCAGAAAACACTGGTCCTGCAATGTCGCGACGATGTTATTGTGCCCCCTGAAGTTGGCGATTGGATGATGACCAATATGACAAATGCCGATCTGGTTGTGTTGGATGCGATGGGTCATTGTCCGCATATCAGTTATCCTGCCGAAACGGCAGCAGCCCTAGAAGCGTTTCTATCTGCCGCATGACGGACGCCTCAAACAGGGCAAGTGACCTTGATCAGTATCCTGTTGGCCTTGTCGATTGTGATGCCGTCGGGCGGATAACCTATATGAATGCGCAGATGCGCGACTGGGTGCCCGCCGCGTCGGGGGAAAGCCTGTTGGGCAAGCCGTTTTATGGATTGCTGAGCCCTGCGGGTCGCATCTATTTTGAGACACATCTGCGCCCCATGCTGATGATCGAAGGGGTTATCAGCGAGATTTCCCTTGATCTGCTCGCGCCCGCCGGGCAGCGCAAGTGCATTTACCTGAGCGGACGCACGAAGTTGGATGCTGATGGTCAGATCGTATCGCTGCATCTTGTGTGTTTTTCCGGAGACGACCGCCGCCGATACGAGGAAGAGCTCTTGCTGCGCCGCCGCAAAGCCGAAGCCTATGAGGCGATGGTGGCAGCTTCCCCTGATGCAATCATCAATGTTGATACGCGACAGAGGATACAGAGCTGGAATGATGCGGCTGAACGTTTGCTTGGCTATTCGGTCGATGAGGCGCTGGGCGAGCAGCTTTACCCATTGATCATCGCTGATGACCGTCGTGTCGAAAACGAAGAACAGCTGGAGGCGGTCGCCAATGGTGAGGCCGTGACAGTCGACACAGCAAGATTGCACAAGGATGGTTCATCAGTTCCGGTTGAGGCCAGTATTGCAGGCATCAATGATGAAAAGGGCACCCATATTGGCGCGATTTCGATCCTGCGCGATATCACGGACCGCCAGCGCAACGAAGCGATCATCCAGACTCTGAACCGGGAAGTCGTCCACCGTTCAAAGAACCTGTTAGCCGTCGTGAGCGGCATCGCCTCGATGACTTTGAGATCGACGCCGCATGACGCCTTTGCTGACGTATTTCAAAATCGTCTTGCGAGCTTGGGCAAAAGTCTGAACCTGCTTGTAGAACGCAGTTGGGGCAACATCGCATTGGACGTCCTGATTGCGCGTCAGCTTGATCATTTGGGGGAGAAGGCCCTTTCGCAAGTGCGGGTTGACGGCCCCAAGGTTGGCATAGAACCGCATAAGGCCGAGGCGATCGGCATGGCCATCTTTGAGTTATCGACGAATGCGATCAAATATGGCGCACTTTCAAATCCTGACGGACGCATTGAAATAAGCTGGCAACAGGATATCGATGATCAAAGCATTGTCATGCAATGGTGTGAACAGACCGATGCCGGATGCACGCCGCCCACCCGCGAAGGCTTTGGCTCGAAACTGACTGGTGTGTTGCTGGAGCGCGCTGTCATGGGGCAGGTTATGGCCGATTATACCCCAGAGGGCTTGCACTGGCAGTGCAAATTCATCCCCGATTAGCGCCGCGTTCGTTTGCTGCATGGTCATCACAGTTATACGACATCGCGCATGAGGTCCCGGATCAGGTCCGGGACGGGGCGGCACTGTCGCCCATGATAGTGGCTGGATCACCGGCCAGCGTGACGATTCTGTTGGCCAGTTTTTCCGCCTCTGCCATCACATGGGTGACCAATATTGTCGTGACCTGATGGCTGTCACGCAGCCTTGTAAAAAGGCGCATCATATCGTCCGCAATCGCTGCATCAAGCGAGACGAAGGGTTCGTCCATTAGCAGGAGCGCGGGTTCGACCGCGAAGGCCCGCGCCAATGACAGCCGCCGTTGCTGCCCCAGTGACAGCCGGTTGGGATAGCTATCTGTCCGGTCGGCCAGCCCGACATCGGTCAGCGCTACGTTGGCCTGTTCCGGGCTTACCCCGGTCGCAATGGTGATGTTGTCGCGCAGGTTGCGCCAGGGCAGCAGGGTTGGTTCCTGAAACACCATCGCCGTCTTGCCATGGACCTTGCAGGACCCGTCATAGCGGTTTTCCAACCCTGCAAAGATCCGCAGCAGTGATGATTTGCCGATCCCCGATGGCCCGACAAGAGCGACCGTTTGTCCGGTGGGCACGGTCAGGTGAATGTTGCGCAGGATCGGTTTGCCATCAAAGCTGAGATGGTTGAGCGCCAAAGCCAAAACCGGGGCATCTGCACCGGTGTCGACGTTAGGGTTGGCCTGTGGCATCTAGCTGCCGTTTTGCAGGAATGTTCCGTCGGGCAGGGCGGTGGCCTGACCCAAAAGCTCTGCACCACCCAACTCATACATCAGTTCCAGCATGCGCCCGGCGGCGTCTTCATCCGTGGGGCCGGGGGCGGGGATGCCTGCCCGGAACCCGGCCACGAGAGCCGCAAACTGCGCATCGTCATCGGCATTCATGCGTGGGCGCAGCCTGTCCCATTCGGCATCATCGCTAGCCAGAATATCCTTGGCCCCACGCGAGGCTGCCGCAAGTCCCGCCACAAGGGCGGGATTGTCGCGCAGCATCTCGCCCTTGATGACGTAGCCCAGAAGCGGCGTTTCCGGATCAAGCCCCAGATCGGCCGACGCCTCTGCCACGTCGATCAGCGTCCGCATCCCGCCTGCGTTCATCTTGGCCCCGAAATGCCAAAAATTGATCGCGGCATCGACCTCGCCGGAGCGGGCCGCACCAAAGATCAGCGGCGGTGCGCCAAAAACCTGTTCCGTTGCATCGCCCAGATCCATCGCATGGTTCTTGGCGGCATAGGCTTGCAGGATCAGCCAGCTTTTATCCAGTGGCCCGCCCGCGATCCCGATTTTCCGGCCTGCCAGATCGGTCAGGTTCTGAGCTGTGCTGTCACCCGGCACCATGATTCCGCCCACCGCCTTGGAATAGGGGATGAACACAAAATCATTGCCTGCCGCCCGTTGCCGCGCCACCCAGAGCCAGTCAGAGACGATCACATCCGCCTCGCCCCCTTGAAAGGCGACTTTGGCCGCTGATCCCCCTGCCATCCCCTGCACATCAAGGGTAAAGCCATTGGCCTGATCCAGCCCGTGATGTTTGATCGTGTCCAGTTCCCAATTCACTGTGCCGAATTTCAGCACGGCGGCGCGCAGTGTTGGTGTATCTGCTAGGCTGGCCGTGGCCAGACAGAGGCTGATCGCCGCTGTTGCGATAGATTTCATGAATGTCATTGCACCCTCCCGGTTCTGCGCCAGACTAGCAGCATTTCCAAAGGCCGGAATACGACCAAAGGCGGGGTCATTCGATGATCAGTCGGGGTAGCCAGTGCCCATCCGGGTCACTTTCATGCAGGTCCTGCGCGCGTAGCGGTCGTAACTCTCCCGCCGCGGGTGGGGCCGAAAGCAGATCCATATCCATTTCCATCAATCTGCCGGTCAGCGCGCCATCTGTTTCGCTGAGCCGGTAATAGACTCCGTTCCACATGTTGATCCCGTATTCATCGGCGTCTTTCCAGACAAACATGAGGTCATATTCAAGATCGGTCAGATTCGCCGAAATGTTCCGTTTGATGTCATAGGGGTAGGGGACGTGGCACCAGTGTTTGCCCGGCCCTTCCAGGCATTTGAAAGGCCGCATCGACAGGAAATGATCGCTGAAGGCGGCAGTGTTCATGGCGATCCGGTAGCTTTGATCATCGGCGATGGTCACTGTGGCGATGGCGATCCGATTGTCGTCACCATCAGTCGCGTAAACGGTGCGTGTTTCGCCCTGCGCGGTTGTCGCGATCAGCGCCAGGGCCAGGCCAAATGCTGGTTTCATCATGATCCCTTTCTCTACCATAGACCCTAGCAAAACAGGGGCTGAGTCGCAGCAGGACAAAGGTCTTGGTCCCATATCGTCAACTGCGGAAAGGTCGTATGACCAAGGTTCTATATCCCCAGACAGCCCTTTGACGAATACTGATGCCGGACTGATCCGCGCCCTTTGCGGATCGCGAGGACAGTCTGACAGGGAATGGGAGGAACCATCAATGAAACGGTTTGTTATGGCCGTGGCCACCGCAATCGCAACCGCAGGTGTTGCGCAGGCGCAGGTCACCGAAGAGATGCTTTTGAATGATACCGCATCCACTGGGGATGTGTTGACCAACGGGATGGGGCGCCATTTGCAGCGGTATTCCCCGCTGGACACGCTGAACCGCGACAATGTCGAAAATCTGGTCCCCGCTTGGGCCTTTTCGCTGGGCGGTGAAAAGCAACGCGGCCAAGAGACCCAGCCGATTGTCCATGATGGGGTGATGTATATCACCGGCTCATACAGCCGCCTTTATGCCATTGATGTGACAACCGGTGCCGAGATCTGGCAATATGATGCCCGCCTACCCGAAGGTATTCTGCCCTGCTGTGACGTGGTCAATCGCGGTGCTGCCATCTTTGGCGACAATATCTATTTTGGCACATTGGATGCCCGTATCGTGGCCTTGAACAAGGACACCGGCGATGTCGTCTGGAACAAAAAAATTGCCGATTACAAGGCGGGTTACAGCTATACTGCCGCCCCGTTGATCGTGAATGGCCTTGTCATCACCGGCAATTCGGGTGGCGAATTTGGTATTGTCGGTGAGGTACAGGCCCGCGATGCCGAGACCGGTGATCTGGTCTGGACCCGTCCGGTGATCGAGGGCCATATGGGTACGCTGAACGGTGAAGAAAGCACCATGACGGGTGAGCTGAACGCCACATGGCCCGGTGATATGTGGAAGACGGGTGGCGGTGCCACCTGGTTGGGCGGCTCTTACGATGCCGATACTGACACGCTGGTTTTTGGCACCGGTAACCCTGCCCCGTGGAACAGCCATTTGCGCAATGCCGGTCAGCCGACGGACGGCAATGCCGGTGACAATCTTTATGCCGCCTCCCGTCTGGGCATTGATCCCGCCACTGGCGAAATCAAGTGGCATTACCAGACCACCCCGCGCGAAGGCTGGGATTATGATGGTGTGAACGAGGTCGTGGCCTATACCGACCGTGACGGCAATGATCGCTTTGCCACCGCCGACCGGAACGGGTTCTTTTATGTGCTGAACCGCGAAGATGGCGCCTTTGTTTCCGCCACCCCGTTTGTGAAGGATATCAGCTGGGCCGAGGGGATTGATGAAAACGGGCGTCCGATCTTTGTAGAAGAAAACCGGCCGGGTGATCCCGCCGAGGCTGCGGATGGCAACCGCGGTGAGGTTGTCTTTGCCTCCCCATCCTTCCTGGGGGGCAAGAACTGGATGCCGATGGCCCATTCGCCTGATACCGGGTTGTTCTACGTCCCTTCCAACGAATGGGGCATGGATATCTGGAACGAGCCGATCACCTATAAGCAGGGTGCGGCTTATCTGGGCTCTGGCTTTACCATCAAGCCCAATTACGAAGATCATATCGGCAGCCTGAAGGCGATTGACCCCGATACCGGCGAGATTGTTTGGGAATACAAAAACGACGCGCCCTTGTGGGGCGGTGTGATGACCACCGCGGGTGGTCTGGTCTTTACCGGCACGCCAGAGGGTGAGTTCGTCGCCTTTGATGACCAGACGGGCGAGGTTCTGTGGTCGTTCCAGACTGGTTCGGGGATCGTGGGTCAGCCGATCACCTGGGAACAAGATGGCGAACAATATGTCACCGTGATTTCCGGTTGGGGTGGTGCGGTCCCGCTTTGGGGTGGTGAGGTGGCCAAGAAGGTCAATTACCTCAACCAGGGTGGTCTGCTTTGGACATTCCGCCTGCCACGGCAGTTTGCGGCCAACTAGGTTTCTCCTGCTCACGGCCAGGCGCATCCCGTCAGGGGTGCGCCTTTGTTTTCACAGCATGTCATTGGCCGTAAAACAACTGACAGAAGGACGGGCGAAAAAATCTGTTACACAGATTTTTTTTGGAGCCATAGGGTTGAAGTGCCATCGGTATGGTGCTGAAAAATCTGTGCAACAGATTTTTCCTGTCTCGCGTTTCTTGAGCCCTTGTATCGGGCATCTATTGGACCTTTGGCGAACTGGCTGAAACGCTGTGTCTGCGATATGATCAGGCCCATGCAGAGCACGACCCAGACATCACCCGATCAGGCCGCCCCGATACGCCCCAAAAGCTGGGCGCTGATCATTGATGATCATCCGCTGTTTTGCGACGCGCTGGAACTGACCCTGCAAGCGCTTGGTCAGTTCACCGCAGTCAAAACCGCTGATTGCATGCAGGCCGGGCTGCAATTGCTCGATGGTGCCCCTGCCCCTGCACTGATTCTGCTGGATCTCAACCTGCCGGATGTCAGCGGGTTGGACGGGCTGATCCGCATCAAACGTTGTGCTGAAAAATCGCCTGTGGTGATCGTGTCATCCATGACCGACAACGCCGTCATCAACGGTGCCATTGCCGCAGGCGCGTCGGGGTTCGTGCCGAAACATTCCGGGCGCGCTGTGTTCAAGGAGGCGCTAGCAGTCATTGCCGCTGATCATGTCTATAAACCCAGCGGGTTTGTCGAGCCTGATGAAGAAAACGATCACGCCCGGGCCCTTGCCCGATTGTCATCACTGACCAATCAACAGGGTCGCATCTTGGAGCTGATCTGCGAGGGCAAGCTGAACAAGCAGATCGCCTATGATCTGTCGATTGCCGAAGGCACTGTCAAGGCGCATGTCACGGCAATCATGCGCAAACTAGGTGTTCAGCGCAGGACCCAGGCCGTCCTGGTCGCGCAGGAAGCCCGTTATTTTAACACCTTGCCAAGTTCAAACTGACCGCCTTATCCTTTCTGGCAGGGAGGGTCAGCTTTTATGACCACGGCGTTTGCGTCGCGTGATAGCCTGCTTTGCAGGGCGCAGGTGCGTTGTTCGACCACAGCACCGGTAGCTGATTTGCGCGCCCAGCTGGGGCCAGCACCGCTTGATTTGCTGATCTTGTTTGTCACCGCCCAGGCCGGATTTGCCGAAGTGGTCGCCGAGGCTGAAGCGTTCTATCCCGATACCGATGTCATTGCCTGCACAACTGCCGGAGAGATTGGTGCGGCGGGCTATGAGGACGGCCAGATTGTTGCGGTTGGGTTTCCGAAATCCGATTTTGCGGCCACTGCGCTGGCGATTTCTGATCTGGAACGCTTTGATGCAGATGCCGAAATGGATCGCGTGGCGCAGGAACGTGTCGCCTTGCAGGAACGCAGCCCTGAAATGGAAACCGGGTTCGCCTTTCTGATCGTTGATGGGTTGTCACTGCGCGAAGATATGCTGACCGCCACCATATCGCCCGCTTTGCGCGATATGCCGTTATTCGGTGCCTCTGCCGGGGATGGTACGGCGTTTCGTGAAACGCTGGTGTCGCTGAATGGTGAGGTGCTGGAAAACGCCGCCGTCCTGAGCCTGGTGCGCAGTCACCACCAGACGCGGGTGTTCAGCCTGAACCATCTTGCCCCGACTGAAACCCGGATGGTGGTTACTGATGCTGATCCTGAACGCCGCATCGTCAAATCCATCAATGCGGAACCCGCCGCCCGCGAATATGCCCGGATCGTTGGCAAGGACCCGTTTCAACTGGATCGTTTTACCTTTGCCTCGCATCCTGTTGTTGTCCGGATTGGTGAGGATCACCATGTTCGCGCCATCCAGCAGGTCAATGATGATGGTGAGCTGGTGTTTTTTTCAGCCATTGATGAAGGCATGGTGCTGACTGTCGCCGAACCCACAAATATGGCCCAGCATCTGCGCCGCAAGATGGAAGAGCTTTCCAAGGAAAGTGGCTTTAGCGATGTGATCTGCTGCGATTGTATCCTGCGCCGGATTGAGGCGGAACAGACGCAGATGACCCGTGAGCTTTCCGATATCCTGTCCGAAAACAACGTGACCGGCCTGTCGACCTATGGCGAGCAGATTGGCCCTTTGCATGTCAATCAGACCATGACCGGTGTTGCCCTGTACCGCAAAGGGGCGGCTGACTGATGTCGATTATCAACCCCAATGACCCGATCGAACGCCAGAACCAGAAGCTGTTGCAGATCGCCCATTCCCTGATGCGCAAGGTAGAGCAAAAAACCGATCAATCCGGTCTGGCCTATCAACAGTTCGAACGTGCCGCGATGCTGGAAACCCAAGTGCGTCAGCGCACCAAGGAACTGGAGCGCACCCTTGATCTGTTGCAGGAATCCAATGCCCAGCTGGAACAGGCCAATGTCGAGACTGAACGTGCCCGCACCAATATAACCGAGGCGATTGAAGCCATTGACGAAGGTTTTGCCCTGTTTGACGAAAACGAATGTCTGGTTTTGTTCAATAGCCGTTTTTGCCGCGACATTGCCGATATCCGCCGTCAGCTCGTCGCGGGGCTGACATTCACCGAATATGTCGGTCTTGTCTCGCGCAGTGAACATCTGGCTTTGCCTGATGGTCAGCCTCCTGCCGAATGGGCCGCCCGCCGACTGTCCCGTCACAGCCGCGATCACGTTGTGTTTAATGTCAGTCTGGTGTGGAACCGCTGGTTGCAGATCAGTGAACATCGCACCGGGCAGGGTGGTACTGTGATCTTGCAGACCGATGTCACCGATATGATGCGATCCGAACGCCAGCAGCGTGACCGGATGCTGGACCGGCAGGCCAAGATCCTGCAAGCAACGCTGGATCATCTGAATCAGGGTGTCTGCATCTTTGATCCCGACAATATTCTGGTCGGTTGGAACAAGAACATGAGCCGCATGCTGGCCTTGCCCCCGCGTCGCCCGGTCCATGGTCTGGCTTTTGCGGATTTATTGCAGATGCTAGAAAATGATCTGACCTTTCATGGTGATTTTGACAGTAATCGCCTTGCAAGATGGGCCGAACGCCGGTCCCGCCGCGGTTCCATTGCCTTTGAAATTACCCGTAGCGACAAACAGGTCCTGAGTGTTTTTGCCCAAGAGATGCCCGACCGTGGTTTTGTGATCAGTTTTACCGATGTCACGTCAGAACATGAGGCCGCCCGCGCGATGGCCGCGATGAACGAGACCTTGGAGCGCGGCGTGATTGCCCGCACCGAAGAACTGGGCGAGGCGCTGGCTGAGGCCGAGCGCGCCAATGCCTCAAAATCCCGCTTTGTCGCCGCGGCCAGCCATGATCTGTTGCAGCCCTTATCGGCTGCCAAGCTTTTCATGTCATCCCTGTCAGATCAGCTGGTTGATCCAGATGCCCGCACCATTCTGGGCAAGGCGGAAAATGCACTGCTGGGTGTTGAAAGCATTATCGAGGCCTTGCTGGACATTTCCAAACTGGATGCAGGCAAGGCGGTGTTTGATATTCAGACGGTGCCCCTGTCGGCCATTCTGTCACCTTTGCGTGATGAACTGACCCCGATGGCCACGGCCAAGGGGTTGGATCTGACGATCATGGACAGCAGTCTGTTGGTGGCCAGTGACCCCGGTTACCTGCGCCGCATCATGCAGAACCTGATCACCAATGCGATCAAATACACCCGCACCGGCCGTGTCATTGCCGGGGTCCGCCGCAATGGCGGCTCTGCCCGGTTGGAGGTTTGGGATACCGGCCCGGGGATCGCCGAAGGCGCCCGCAAAACTGTTTTCAAGGAGTTTGAGCGGCTTGAGCATGCCGGGGGCAGTGATGGTCTGGGCCTTGGTCTGGCGATTGTCGAACGCGCGGCTAAAGGATTGGGGCATGAGTTGAGCCTCTGGTCCAATGTCGGGCAGGGCAGTTGTTTTTCACTGAATATGCAGATTGCAAGTAAGGCCCGCCGTACCCGGCCGGACATCCCCCGCCGCAGACCCGATTGGCAGAATGCACTGGATGGCATGATCGTTTTGCTGGTGGAAAATGATATCCGTCTGGCCCATGCGATGACCCACATGATCGAACAGCATGGGGCCGAGGTGCTGTTGGCTGAAGGTGCGTCAGAGGCCGTCGCCTTGTTAGGTGAGATACAATTGGTGCCTGACGTGATGCTGCTGGATTATCAGCTAGGTGTTGGCGCATCGGGTCTGGAGCTGTACGAGCAAATCAAGCACCGCTTTGGAACGGTGCCTGCCGCCATCATCTCGGCCAATCGCAGCCGGGATTTGCAAACTGGCTGTGCCGCATTGGGATTGCGTCTGTTGCCCAAGCCAATTGATCGCGAGACGTTGTTGCAGTTTCTTGTGGCGACGCGGGATGCGGAAACCGGCCAGTTGTGCGCGCTGTAATCCACGCTCTTTCCACAATAACCGAAGGGCAGTCCCTGACCGCGGGTGGGGGTGAAGCCCCCGCCCTGGGCGGCGGTCGGCGGCTGCCCGATCTATCGACTGGGCGCGGCTACGGAGCGGTCGATGCTACGACCGGTGGCTTGCCTTGTTTCGCTAATCTGGCGACACTGCGTCAGCGTTTGGCAAAAGGAGACAGCCATGAAAGTTGACGGCACGCATTATCGGTCGCTTTGGTGGGACGCGGACAAGGGCGCGTTGCAGATCATCGACCAGCGCTGGCTGCCGCATGACTTCCGGGCCCAATCTGTGACGACGATGGACGCCTTTGCCGCTGCCATTGTCGAAATGCGGGTCAGGGGTGCCCCGTTGATCGGTGCCACGGCGGCCTATGGCATGGCGTTGGCCATGGCGCAGGACCCAAGTGACACCAATATGGATGCGGCCTGGACATTTCTGAACGCAACCCGGCCCACAGCGATCAATCTGCGCTGGGCGCTGGATCGCTGCCGTGCCGCCCTGCGCCCGCTGCCCCCTGCTGATCGTGCGGCTGCTGCATTGACGCTGGCGCATGAGATTGCCGATGAGGATGTCGAGATTAACCGCAATATCGGCCTGAACGGGCTGGCATTGATCAAAGATATCGCCGCCCGAAAACCTGCGGGTGAGCCGGTGCGCCTGTTGACCCATTGCAATGCGGGCTGGATTGCCACGGTGGATTGGGGCACGGCCACCAGCCCGATGTATCACGCCCATGATGCGGGTATTGCGCTGCATGTTTGGGTCGATGAAACCCGCCCGCGTAATCAGGGTGCCCTGACATCATGGGAATTGGGCAGCCATGGCATTCCGCATACTTACATTACCGATAATGCCGGTGGCCATCTGATGCAGCATGGTCAGGTTGATATGGTGATCACCGGCACCGACCGCACAACGCGCCGCGGCGATGTCTGCAACAAGATCGGCACCTATCTCAAGGCGCTGGCCGCCAAGGATAATGGCGTGCCATTCTATGTGGCCTTGCCATCCCCCACCATTGACTGGACCGTCACAAATGGCGTGGCCGAGATCCCGATTGAAGAACGTGATGCGCGCGAGACCACCCATATTCAAGGCCGTACCGAAGCAGGTGAGATTGGTGTCGTTCAAGTCACCCCGGATGGCACGCCGGGCGGCAACCCTGCCTTTGATGTGACCCCCAATCATCTGGTGACCGGGCTGATCACTGAGCGCGGTGTGTGTGATGCCAGCGCTGACGGCTTGGCGCAGCTTTTCCCTGAAATGGCGAATGCAGCAGGGTAGCCTGATGGCAGAGGCGGTTTTTTCTGATGACACTGTCACGCGCCAATCGGTCATCGATGCCTGTTTGTGGATGGGTCAGGTTGGCATCAATCAGGGGACGTCGGGCAATATTTCCGTCCGGGTGCCGGATGGCATGTTGATCACCCCGTCGGCGGTGCCTTATGCCCAGATGACGCCTGAGATGATTTGCAAGCTGTCCCTGACAGAACCGCCTGCGCCGGATGCCCGCAAACCATCCACCGAATGGCAGTTTCATCAGGCCATCCTGCGCGCCCGCCCGGACGTCGGTGCCGTGGTTCATGCCCATCCGGCCCATGCGACGGCCATCGCCATCCAGCGCCGTCCGATCCTGTCGGTTCATTACATGGTTGCTGCTTTTGGCGGGATGGATGTGCCGGTGACGGGTTATGCGCTTTTCGGTGGTAAGCCGTTGGCGGATATGGCGGTCGATGCGCTGACGGATCGCCATGGCTGTTTGTTGGCCAATCATGGGGCGATTACCGTTGGTCCCACGCTGGATCGGGCGCTGTGGCGGATGGAAGAGCTGGAGAACCTTGCCCGGGTCGATACAATCGCCCGGACGACCGGTGAGCCGGTTTTGCTGACTGAGGCGGACATCGCAGATGTGCTGGTGTCCTTTGATGACTATGGGCGGCAGTAAGTCAGCGCGGCAGAGCTGACTTCAACAGATTCTCCAATAAATCAATAATTATCAATATCTTGAATGGGATTCGGCGCAACCTTCGCCCCCCCTGAATTGAGTAACCTGTCTTGGTGATATCGTTGTGGGCGATCTGCGTTGAAGCTGTGTGCAGCGCAGGCCTTGACTGCGCGTCCTGATCACGTCCGACAACGGAGGCCTGACATGTCTTACAGATACGCTGACTTTGAAGATTATGCAGAAGACGATTTCGACTATGATGGCGATTTCGAAGATTACGATGACTATGACGACGAAGACGACCTATTCGACGATGACGGTTTTGATGACGATTTCGACGATGATGACGAAGATGATTTCGTCGACTACCTTGATGATGACGACGATTTTGATGATGACTTCGACGCCGAAGGCGATGAGTTCTTTCGCAAGCTCTGGCGCAAGGTCAAGAAGGGCGCCAAGAAGGTTGCCGGTCGTCTTGCCCGGGTTGCCAAGAAACATGCCGGCAAGATCGGTACAGTGATCGGTGGTGCCGTCGGCGGCCCGGCTGGTGCTGCGATTGGTGGCAAGATTGGCGGTATCGTCAAGAACCTTGAAGACGAAGATGACGGGTTCGATAGCGAGGACGAGATGAACGCCACGATCCGGATTCCGACAACGGATTCCGATATGGCCGAGGCGATGGCCGCTGCCGCCGCCAAATCTCATCCGTCTGATGCGCAGGCCCTTGGCGGTGCACTGACCATCACGATCATGTCCCGCACCCCGATGAAGGTGAAATCAGTAGCCCCCGCCGTGGCCAGTGCCGCGGGCCGCGTGGCCAAGGTGATGGCGTCCGATCCAAGGGCGAAACCGCTGATCAAGACCTTGCCGTCCATCGTAGAGGCCACGGCCGCAACGCTGAACAGCAAGAGCCGCAAGGGCAAGAAGATCACGCCGCGCACCGCTGGTCGGGTGATGACAAAGCAGGCCAAACGTATCCTGCGCTCCAAGCCGCGCCTGGCCAAGGCCCTTGCCAAGAACACCGTTAAGCGCCGCCGCCTGAACAAGAAGGCGATTGCCCGGGCCGAAAAGTATTACTAGGTCCAATGGTTTGCCCCGGTCACGTGGCCGGGGCAGCCCCCCAATTCCCTGAAAATCCATTGCCCACCGCCCCCGGAGAGTTTCGATGACAGATCGTATCAATGAACCCGACGACATCGACCAGGACGATTGGCAGGATGCCACCGATGATGATGACCTTCTGGATTTTACCGTAGATGAATTTGATGGCGACATGATTGCCGCGGCCAGCCTGATGCCCGATCATATCACCCCCGAAGATGACACCGACATGCTGCATGATGATTTTGACGCCATGGAGGATGACCCGTTCGACAGTTTTGCCGAACCGATGGAACGCCCCAAGCCCCGCCCGCAGCAGAACCGCCGCAAGCCGCAACCCCTTTCCACCGCCCGCCGTCAGGCTCTGCGCGTTGAGATGGCCCGTGTCTTTGGCAAGCGCCGGGCAGAGGCCGCGACAGATGCCTTTGTCAGCATCCTGAACCGGCTGCGCAGCCAGGCGGCCGATGCCCCTGATATGCAAAAACTGATTGCAGCGGCAACCCGCAGGCTGGCCCGCCGCGCGACCGGATTGCGCGATGCTGATGTCCAGAACCTGGCCCGCCGCATTCTTGCGCTGTTCCAGCCAGCGCCGGCCAAGTCTCATGCGCCGCAACCCACAGCCGATGCTGATTTGCGCGCGGCCAAGGATGCTTTGCGCCAAGCCGCCCGTTACCTGCTGCGCGTTGAACGCCGCATCGCAGATCGTCAGGCGGGGCAGGGATGAGCGCGACCTGCCATAGCTGTGCGCAAGAGGATGCAAATGCGCCCCTGCCGCCCCCAGATCGCCTGATCCCGGTGGGACGTGGCGGACGGCGGTTTCCTGCGTTGCTTTATACCTCGCGCTGGTTTGTCAGACGTCAGGTGTTGAATGCGTCGCGCTATGTTGATGGTCTGGCGGCGGTGCAACCGTCAGAATTCGCCAATCAGGCTACTGCCCCCAGCGGCGGGCATATCAAAGCCGCAAATGCGTTGCTGGACGAGCTGAAGCAGGTGCTGAAGCAGGACGTCGCCCAGTTTGCTGCCGCAGGCGACGTGTTGATCAAATCACCCCGTTCCGGTGGCTTCGATCATTTTCTGCAAATCAAAGATCGGATTTATGCCCAGTCGAAAGAGGCAGAGCGCCTATTGGCTTTTTATCGCGGTATCTTTCAATATCGCACTGGTCGCTTTGGTGCACAGTTACAGGCAATGGATCGCATCGCGCTGGATTGTTATCAGGCGGTTTGGCTGGGTCTGGGCAAGGCCCGCAGCATTCCCGCCCCGGCACCCTTTGCCTATGTTGAGGATGGCCGCGGCCCCGCCACCTATCGCCGTGGCGTGAAGCTGAGCAAGCTCGGCCGCCGTCCCAACCCGTTTCCGCTGGTCAAGATCCCGCAGCATCGGTTGCATAATCCCTGGACGCTGGGCGCTGTCCCGCATGAGGTGGCCCATAATCTGCAGAATGATCTGGGGCTGTGGACTGTGCTGCCCAAGCGTATCCATGCCGGTATGCAAGGCCGTTTGCCGGAAGAGGCCATCCGAATCTGGATGCGCCTGCACAAGGAAAGCTATGCCGATTTCGCGGGCACCTTGCTGATAGGTCCCGCCTATGTGACGTCATTGATTGATGTTGTGGGCAAGCGCCCCGAGGCGGCAGCCGCCTTTAACCCAGAAGGCGTGCATCCCACGCCGATCATTCGGGTGCCGATGAATTGCGCCTTGCTGCGCCGTATGGGTTTTGCCGCTGAGGCAAAGGCGTTTGAGGACACCTGGCGCCGGATTTATCCCGATCATCTGATGAAAAACTTGCCCGCCGACTATCGCAAATCCCTGAAAGCGGGGATGGAGGCGATGGTCGATATCTGCTGTTACACCAAGGAACCGGCCTATGGTGGGCGCGCCTTGTCAGAGGTGATCCGGTTTTCGCAGCGTGATGTCGGGTTGGTCCGTGAAGCCGCTGACCGGTTGCTGAAAGGTGAAACAACGGGCGTCTTGCCCGAACGTTTCCTGATCGCCGCCGCCCAGGTCGCCGTGCGCACGCGCCGGGCCACGCCCCGACAGGTGGCAAAGAATTTCTATCAAGCATTGGGGAGGACGTGATATGGTGGACGTACCCAAAGACCATATTCTGGCAGTGCTGGACCGCCTGGAAGGCCAGTCGAAGGTGACGGCGGACCGGCTGGCGACGATGGCTGGTTTGGGGGTTGAGGCCGGACAAGCCCGGTCGCTGGAGCTGTTGGCCTCTGGCATCGATGTTGCCTTGCAAAACTATCCCCCCCTGCGCAAGGCGGTTACAGGCGACAAGCATAACCGTGCCATGAAGCTGGCCCGCGATTTGATGACCCATGTCACCAAGGACATCGCCCGTCCGCAGATCCTGAAAGATCTGGATGACGTGATCCAGGAGGCCAGCGAAGAAGAACAGACCCGCGTTGGCCGCCACCGTAATCCGGTCAAGGCATTTATTGCCGATGCAAAGGCGTTGGAGGGCGATATCGCCCTGATCACCGCCACGGCCACACGCGCGGCAAATGACATTATCGCATGGGCGCGCCCCGCCCTGAAAGAGGAGACTGATATGGCTCATGATGGTGAACATCTAAAGGCGATTGAAACCGCCATTCAGCAGGTGGGGCGGCAACTGTCGTTCCTGTCCACCCGATCTGGCCGGTCCGGTTCCGATCAGGCATCGCCCGGTTCGGGTGCCTTCAAGACGGTGACGGCGCAGATGGCGGCGACGCTTGATGCGCTTGGCATGCCGCATCGCGGTGTCCAGTTTTCCAGCGCCGAAAATCAGGACATGGCCCGTGACACGCTGATCGAAAGCCTGATGGCCGAATTCACGCAGACCGAGCGTAATGGTAATACCGTCTTTACGCTGGGTGAGGGCAAGCGCCGGGTGACCAGTCCCGAGGATGGCCGTTTGCTGGCCGGGGCTGCTAAATCAGCTGCCCGCCGGGTCCGTGCCGAGGCTGACAATATTCTGGATATTCTGGATCGGTTGCCCGATATGGCCCGGTTCCAAACCGGCCGCGATGTTGTCCATGTGGATGAGGCCCGGCAGGAAGTTGAAAGCCGCTTTGTCGATCTGGATGAGGTGATGGCGGATCCATATGGCATCAATATCGCCCGGGCCTTCTTTGCTGTGCGACGCATTGTCAAAGGGCTGCTGGATTATTTCGACTACGCCAATCTGGAGCCCGAGTTCACGGCGGCGATGCTGGAATTGCAGTTGGATGATCTGATCCCCGAGGGGCTGTTGCCCGCAACAGATGTTGATGAACTGTCGCAACGCCGCAGTCCGACCCTGTCGGAAGAGCTGAAATATGAAATCGGCGAGTTGGTACAGGCCTTTGGCGAGATGGTCGGCGATATATTGGCCCCATTGACCAATACACGCGGCAACGCTGCGGCACGGTTGGAAATGGCCTTGACCAGTGCGTGGGGATCGGCGCGTGACATGCGCGATATTCTGGTGCGCACCGGTACGAACCTTGCCGAACAGGACCTGATCGCGTTTACCACTCAGGTGCGCGCGGAGGTCAGCAGGCCAACCGGCCGCGAGGTCAGATCGGTCAGCGTCAATGCCACGTTCGACCTGAGCATCGGACAGGTGATGGATTGGATCCTGGAAGTGACCGAACCGTTCACCGGCGCCAGTTTCCGTGCGAATATTCGCGAACAGGGTAGTCTGACGATCCTTGCGGGTGAATTGCGTACCCAAACCGACGCTCTGGACGGTTTGATCGCCAGCGCGGGCGAGTTCGGCTTTGCCATCAGCCTGCCGGGCCCAATGCGCCAGTTGGAAGAGTTGAAATTCCTGATCGAAACAGCAGCAGAGCAGGCGGCCATTCTGGCTCGCCCTGACCTGTCTGACGCAGGATAAGGAGGGCCATAAAGTGACTGATGAACGTATCGACACAATAGGCGAGTTGAACGGGGTCCTAGGACGCCTGCAACAACTCAGAGGTCTGATGGTTGCGGATGCCCGCGACGAGCTGACGGAGAAACCCGGACAGGCGGAGCTGATTAACCAGTATATCGCCGAGGCAGAACGTGCTGTGATGGCTGCACTGAACCCCAAACCCGGTGATCCCAAGACCGATGGTGGTCTGGCGGGGATGATCGGGCTGGGGGACACGATTGCCGGGGTGCCGGGCGCTGCCGCGTCATCGCCACTGGTGCCTGATTATGATGATCAGGTCAGCCGGGAACGCAATTCGGCGATTGCCGATCTTTATTACCTTTATCAGATGGAGGCGGTGGGCACGTTCCGCAGTGTGCAAAAGCTGCAACAGCTGTTCAAATCAGGCGAGGTTCGCCTGTCGGATGGCCCCGGTGCCATGGCCCTGTTCCAGTTCGACCGCAAGCGTGTGCTGCGCTACACATTGTCGGACCGCAGGGCGGCCTATCGCAAGGTCTTTGGTTATACCGATACCACCCCGCCGGATGGTGCGCTGCCCAATGACGCCTTCCATGTGCTGATGACGAATTTCTGCCGCCATGTCTCGGCGTTCTTTCAGGACAAGCGCGTGTCAGAGGTCGTCAAATCCGACAATACCCGCGAGAATTTCGGATCGATGTCGGTTGTCCGCCGGGCCGGTCTGGACCTGCGTCACAACCTCAAGCAGGTGTCATACGGCCATATCGCCGTGCTGCGGTCCGAGGTGATGGTGCTGTTGCGGGATGCGTTTGATATCCTCAATTCTGATGACATCAAACGGATCTTTGGTGCCACCACGGGGTGGGAGGTCATGGAGGATGTGCTGAAACAACATCTGCGTGAACAGCCGCTGACATCGCAACGTCATCGCATGGCGGTCACAGGTCGCGATACGATCCGTTGGCTGGGTGAGGATTACATCCTGACGGATGTGCGCACCGACTTTGAGGCATTGCTGGAGGCGATTGTCGATGGTTGTGACGATTGGCTGACAAGTGCAGAGTCCCTTGGACTGCGCAAACGTGCTATGGGTAGCGGGGGTGCGCGAGTCATCGACTTTCGCCCCGCCAAGAAGCGACGAACCGGCTGATTATTTCGTCAGCCGGAGAAAAACACGATTTTCGAATAAATGCCTATTTTAGGGAGAAGAAGTGATGCTGGCGCAGCGAATTGTTTTGGACGTACCAAGTATTTCAGCCCCGCAGAAGACTGAGCCTCAGGCTGGTCTGACAACAGAGCTGGATTTGTTAACCACACGAGAACTGGAAATTGCACGGCTGGTGGCCAAGGGATTTTCCAACAAAGAAGTGGGACAGGTTCTTGATATCAGCCATTGGACGGTCGCCGCCCATCTGAAATCGACCTTTTTGAAGTTCGGCATCAATCGCCGGGCTGAGCTGGTCTATTTCATGCGCGATGTGATCTAGCCCCCCGCTGGAGCCCTATCGGCACGAACGAAATGACCTGACATGACACGCCCTTGGGCGGTTGAGGACCTGCGCCACCACGAAAGGAGATGGCATGGATATTGATCTTGAAGATACGCTGGATGAGCTTGATGCCATGGCGGAGGTTTCGACCAACAAGTTTGAAGCCGATTTATTCATGACAAGCAGCCGCGCGGCGATGGTCACCAAAAGGGTGGCGACCAAGTTGCGCGCCCGGATTGCGGCTGGCAAGATCAGCCGCTGGAAATTTGTGCGTGACAGCCTTTATCGCGAACAGATTCTGGACCGGCTGGTCGCCGCAGAGGTCCGTCGCCTTTACAAGAACTTTCACGCCCGCAGCCCGGACGTGAAAAACCCCAAACCGTCCCGCAAGCTGGTGGCCGAACTGGCGCGCGCTTACCGCAAGAAGGCGCGCGGGTTCTTATCCATCCTGCGGTTGTTGAAGGCCGGGTTTGGCCTGGTCTTTGAAGATGAGGAAGACTGGGATCGTGAATACGCTTATTGACGATGCGCCGATTGTGTAACGAAGGCACCGCAATGGCGGTGCCTTTCGTTTTCGCGGAAATTGATTGATCAGCTACAGCTGATGTAACTGCCAATGCCCAGCAAGCCGGTCGCTTTTCGTGATGCGCGCAGATCATAGGTGCCCGGCATGCAGAACCGTACATGCATGTGGTTGTTGTGATCATTGTCGCCGTTCACGTTGGACAGGCCGATGCGCTTGTTCACCATGATAAGATGCGCGTTGAGGACAGTGTTGCCCCGGATCAATTCGACCAGTTCCTGTGTCAGCGCCTTGTCGAAGAAGCGTTTTTGGCTTTTGATCAACGGGTTGACCGCCCGCATCTTGCCATCTGTCCGCATGAACCGGATATCGACATCGATGCCCATTCGGTGTGAGCCATGCGGGGTAAGCTTTCCGCCGCCCCGCCGGCTGATATCCGAAATCCGAATCCTGGGGCCGGTCGGGTGGCGTTTGTGCCAGGTCGCCCCGATGCTGGTGAGCGCCGCGATGGTTTCGGGCAGGCCAAATTGCCTGCTTTGCGCCTTGGTCGGGTGCAGGCCAATGGCGCTGCGGGGCAGGGGCGTGTTGACGATGGCCAGTGGGCCGGATTTGCGCCCAGCACCGCGCAGCATTTTTCTGGCTGCGGCCTGAAACCCTTTCCACTGTTTGACGAGTGCGGCGGCGTCAGCTTCGGTTGACGAAATCGCCCGCCCGAGCCGCCAGGGATGATGCATGAAGAAAGCAAGATCGGCGAGCTTTGCTGAATCCTTCACCCCGCCCTTTATTGCGACCTCTATCGCCTGTCGCCAGAAACGCGCGCCAAGCGCCACGAGGTTTCGGACGGCGGGCGGAAACAGATAGACCCAAAACGGTGTTTCTGCGTCCATTCCATCTGCAATTGCGTCAAGCGGATCCATGTTCATTTGGCACCTCCGATCCTGTGGGGCTATGCTGCGGCGTCGCGTAGGATTGGGCAATTGCGCCTGTAAGCTAGCTGATTCAGTCGTTGCGGTTGCGTTGCGTCAGCGATGGTCAAATCATCTGGTCTGATGATGCGTTTCGACCTAGGGTTGACCCTGTTGCGCCATTTGAGCGGCGGAATAGGGGGAGAGGTTTCTTGGATATTCTGGTTTCTGTGGTGCTGCCGCTTGGGCTGGCATTCATCATGTTTTCACTGGGGGTCGGGCTGACGCCTGCGGATTTTCGGCGCGTCGGGCAGCGTCCGCTGGCGTTTTTGGTTGGCGCGCTGCATCAGGTTGTTCTGTTGCCGATCGTGGCCTTTGTCTGCGTGTTGGGCTTCGGCATCACGGCGGAGCTGGCCGTTGGTTTCATGATCCTGGCCGCCTGTCCCGGCGGGGTGACGAGCAATGTGATTTCCAAATGGGCCAAGGGTGATGTCGCCTTGTCGGTGTCGCTGACGGCGGTGATCAGCCTTGCCAGCGTGGTGACCGTCCCGATCATTCTGAGCTTTGCGATGGATCGCTTCATGGGCGCGAATGCGCCGGAGATTAACATCAGCTCAACCGCCCTGACGATGTTTGCCCTGACGGTGGTGCCGATCCTGCTGGGTCTGTCGCTGCGGGCGATGTCCCCCGCGCGCATGGTCGCGGCAGAGCCAGTGATCAGCCGGATTGCGACCGTCCTTTTTGTGGTGATCATTGCAGCCGCCCTTGCCGCCAATTGGGGCCTGTTTGTCGACAACCTGCCGGTGCTGGGGCCTGCCTTGCTGACCCTGCTTGCCGTTTTGACAGTGTTGGGTTTTGTCGTACCGCGCCTTTTGGGGCGCAGTGCGCATGAGGCCAAGACAATCTCTGTCGAAACCGGCGTGCAGAACGGTACGCTGGGCATCGCGATTGCGACCATCATTGTCGGCGGGGCCGAGGGGCTAAGCACCTATGCGCTGCCTTCCGCGCTGTATGGTGTGTTCATGTATCTGATTATCATCCCGGTCATCCTGATTTACCGGCGGATGGAGTGACGTGATGGACAACGCAGATGTCATTGTTGTTGGTGCCGGGTTGGCCGGTCTGGTTGCTGCCGCAGAGCTGGCGGATCGGGGCAAGCAGGTCACCATCATTGATCAGGAGCCAGAGACCTTTTTGGGTGGGCAAGCCTTTTGGTCGCTGGGTGGTTTGATGTTGATCGACACACCCGAACAGCGTCGCATGGGTATTCGCGACAGTCGGGACCTTGCCCTGAGCGATTGGATGGGCAGTGCGCAGTTTGACCGCCCCGAGGATCACTGGCCGCGCAAATGGGCCGAAGCTTATGTTGATTTCGCCGCAGGCGAGATGCGCGACTGGTTGTACAAGATGGGTATGCGCTGGTTTCCCATTGTCGGCTGGGCCGAACGCGGTGGCGGTTTCGGGTCCGGCCATGGTAATTCGGTGCCCCGTTTTCATCTGACCTGGGGCGTCGGCCCCGGCACGCAGGAACCTTTTGTGGCGCGTGTTCGCGCCCATGCCGATGCAGGGCGCATCACCTTGAAATTCCGCCACCGCTGTTCGCAGATTATCATGGAAAACGGTGCCGCCAAAGGTGTGGCGGGTGAGGTGCTGGCCCCCGATGATAGCCTACGCGGTCAACCGACCAACCGCGATGTGGTGGATGATTTTGAACTGCGTGCATCGTCTGTGCTGGTCAGTTCTGGTGGGATTGGCGGTGATTTTGATCTGGTACGGCAATCATGGCCGACGGACAGACTTGGTCCCGCGCCTAAAAACATGATTGCCGGTGTGCCCGCCCATGTGGATGGACGGATGGTCGGGATCAGTGAAAAGGCTGGTGGCCATGTCATCAATAATGACCGGATGTGGCATTATACCGAAGGGGTCAAGAACTGGGATCCGATCTGGCCTGCCCATGGTATCCGTATCCTGCCCGGCCCGTCATCCATGTGGTTTGACGCCACGGGCAACCGGTTTCCGCCGCCTGCCTTGCCCGGTTTTGACAGCCTTGGCACCCTGAAACTGATCCTTGGCACGGGCTATGATTATTCATGGTTCATCACCACGCAGAAAGTGGTGAAAAAAGAATTTGCCCTGTCCGGGTCAGAGCAGAACCCTGATTTTGAACAGAAATCCTGGAAAGAAGTGCTGCGCCAGCGCATCCTGAACAAGGCCGCCACCCCCGCTGTCGAGGCGTTCAAGGAGCATGGTGAGGATTTTGTGGTTGCCGATACTTTGCCGGAACTCGTGGCCAAGATGAATGCCTTGACCGGCACTGATCTGCTGCCGCTGGACAAGATTGATGCTGAAATTCGTGCCCGCGATGCGCAGGTCGACAATCCCTTTACCAAGGATGCCCAGATCATGGCGATCCATGCCGCCCGCAACTATCGCGGAGACAAGTTTCAGCGCACGGCCAAGCTGCACAAGTTCCTTGACCGGGCGAACGGTCCGCTGATCGGCGTCCGCCTGAATATCATCACCCGCAAGACATTGGGCGGGTTGGAAACCAATCTGGATAGTCAGATGCTGCGCGCGGGCGGTGATCCGATCCCGGGATTGTTTGCCGCTGGCGAGGTCGCGGGTTTTGGCGGTGGCGGATATCACGGCTATAATGCGCTGGAGGGGACGTTTCTGGGCGGTTGTATCTTTTCTGGCCGTCAGGCGGGCCGTGCCGATAGCATAGGATAGCAATGTGACAGCAAAGCGGGTCTTTATCAGCGGGGCAGGGGCCGGTTTGGGGCAAGCGCTTGCCCGTCTGTTGGCGGCGGAGGGCGCGCAGGTCTGTGTGGCAGATATAGATGCCGCCGCCGGCCAGGCTACGGCCGATGAGATCGGCGGGACCTTTGTCCCATGTGATGTGCGCAGCGTCGATGATTTCACCCGTGCCGCTGCATGGTTGCAGGACAGTTGGGGTGGCGTTGATCTGGTGATCAACAATGCCGGTGTGGCCCAGATGGGCCCGATGGAAAAGACCACCATTGATGACTGGCAGTGGATCGTCGATATCAATCTGATGGGGATTGTGCGCGCCGCGCAGGTCTTTACCCCGCTGTTTCGTGCGCAGGGTCATGGCACCTATCTGAATATCGCATCGATGGCGGGTTTTCTGTATCTGCCCAATGCGGCAGCTTACAATGCCACGAAGGCGGCGGTGGTCGCCTTGTCCGAAACGATGATGCTGGAACTGGAAGATGCGGGGATTGTCACCCATGTGGCCTGCCCCAGTTTCTTTCGCACTGATTTGGCCAAGAATATGCGCGCCAGTGATGCCGATACCGAACGTGTGACCAAACGGCTGGTGGAACGGTCCCGATTGGGTGCCGATGATGTCGCCAAGGCTGTATTGGACGGGCTGGCCCGTGGCGACCGCCATATCCTGACCCATCCGCAATCGCGCAAGGCCTGGCGGATGAAGCGCTGGCTGCCGTTTGATCGTTACTTGGCCATGATGCGCAAGGAGATCGCCAAGATGGACGCCCGCATGGCGCAGCGGCCCAAGGATTTATGAAGCCTGTCGCGGGTCGCCCAGATTGGACCGGCTTTCCAGCAACTCCGCCAAAATCGGGTTAGGAAATCGACGGGTGATTGTGACGGCGTAGAAGGTTTCGCCGATATCGGGCAGGCGCCCCGCCTCTTGCAGTCGCCCTGATGTCAATTCGTCCTGCACAACGATCGGGGGCAGCACCGCCAGCCCGACCCCTTGGCGGGCCAGAAGGCGCATCATGGCCATATCGTCCACCTCTGCTCCGATCTGGGGGCGGATGCCGAGCCGGTCGATCCATGCGTCGAACCCGATCCGAATGCCAGTGTCCGCTGTTGGCAGGATGACGGGCTGCTTTGCCACCAGTTCGGCCAGATCGGATTTGCCGCGCAGCCGTTCCGGCGTGCCCACAAGGCTGACGGGCTGTTCGGATAGCCGGTGCGAGATGAAAGGCGTGACTGCATCCCGCGCGGGCGGCGTGTTGATCAGGACGACATCAAGGTTCAGTGCCTCCAACCCTTGCAGCAGCGCCGCACTGGTGCCCGAACGCAGGATGATTTCCACATCCGGCCTGTCCAGAATGGGCCGCAGGAATTCCATCTGAAAGTTTCGCGACAGCGTGGCCAGTGACCCAATGCGGATCGCCTGACGGCTGCGCCCTTTTTCCTGCAATGTGCCCAGCAATTCACGGCCCGCCGCAAAGATTGCATCGGCATGATCAAGGGCAATGCGCCCCGCCTCTGTTAGGATCAGCTGCCGCCCGCGCCGTTCAAACAGGGCGTGGCCCAATGACGCCTCTAGCTGTTTGATCTGCACCGAGACTGCTGATTGCGACAGGTTGAGCCGCTCTGCCGTGCGGGTCAGGTTCCCGTCATGGGCGACCGCCCAGAAATAGCGCAGGTGGTGATAATTGAACTCGCTCATCATTCTATTAAACAGAACGGTTACCGACAAACAATGAATTTTTATAGATTAAGCACAGCTGTTATCGCTGCGACCAATTGTCATCCAACAAGAACGGAGAGACGCGCCATGTCTTTTGCCACCCTGCTATTTCTTGCCCCACTGGCCCTGATCGCCGCCGCTGTGCTGGCATTTCGCGGGCCGCAGATGCGCCCGGCCAATGTGCTGCGCTGGGCAGAGCAATTGACACTTGCCGCCCTTGCCATCGCGGTTTTGTTGACCATCGCCTTGCTGGTCGAGGGTTCGGCAACAAGCGGCCTGATCGGGTTTGCGGGACTTGGCATTGCCGCCCGGCTGGATGCCGTCAGCGTCGTTATGCTGCTGCTGGTCAGTTTTGTGGGTTGGGTCGTTGTCCGCTATGCCGCGACCTACATGGATGGGGAAGCGCGACAGGGGTCGTTCACGGGATGGCTTTGCGCCACATTGGCGGCGGTGATGCTGTTGGTGACGGCTGGTAATATCGTGCAACTGGTCCTGGCCTGGATTGCGACCAGCCTGTTCTTGCACAAGCTGTTATTGTATTATCCGGGCCGGGTGGCCGCACAGCGCGCGGCGCGCAAGAAATGGATCACCGCGCGGATCGGTGATGCGGCATTGCTGGTCGCGGCTCTGCTGATCTATGCCCAATATGGCACGGGCGATATTGCCGCGGTTCTGACCGCAGCACAGGCAGGCCAAGGGCAGGGTGCAGCATGGATTGCCGCCGCATTGGCGCTGGCCGCGATCCTGAAATCGGCGCAGTTCCCGACCCATGGCTGGCTGACCGAGGTGATGGAAACGCCAACCCCGGTTTCGGCCTTGCTGCATGCGGGCGTGATCAATGCGGGCGGCTTTTTGTTGATCCGCTTTGCCGATGTGATGTTGCTGGCCCCCGGTGTGCTGGCCTTCCTTGTGATGCTGGGCGGGTTCACCGCACTTTACGGCGGGCTGGTGATGCTGACCCAATCGGCGGTCAAAACCTCGCTGGCGTGGTCAACCGTGGCCCAGATGGGGTTCATGATCCTGCAATGTGGTCTGGCGCTGTTCCCGCTGGCTTTGCTGCATATCGTGGCGCATTCGCTTTACAAGGCGCATGCTTTCCTGGCCTCTGGCATGGCCGTTGATAATGTGGCGGCGATCCGCAGGCCGGGACCGGTGGCCATCCCCAATGGGGTGGCCGTGCTGCGCGCCTTTGCCATTGCGCTGGTGATCTATTCCGGTGTGGCCTTCGCCTTTGGGATTTCCACCAAATCGCCGCAAGCCATTGCATTGGGCGCGATCCTGATCTTTGGTGTGGCTTACCTGCTGGCGCAGGGCCTTGCCGATGCGGCGCCGCGTGTGCTGACCCAACGTATGGCGGCCTATTCGGTGGCGGCAGCGGTGGGATATTTTGCCCTGCAAACGGCGGCCGCGTGGCTGATGGCAGGCACTCTGCCTGTCACCCCTGCACCTGGCCCGCTGGAATGGGTGTTGATCCTGCTTGCCCTGTTCAGCTTTGGTCTGGTCGCCCTGGCGCAGGCGCTGTTCCCGCTATGGGCCTATCACCCGGCGGCGGCCGGCCTGCGGGTTCACTTGTCCAACGGGCTTTATGCCAATGCCGTTTTTGACAAGCTGCTGCGCGGCTGGTCGGTCAAGAACCTGTCCTGATTGATGCAAAGGAATATCCTGATGACGACGTCCAAAAAGCTTTCAAACAAGGCATTGCTTGCTGCGACAGATACAGCCGCGCGGGCCATTCCACCGGTCTGGCCGCTTGCCTCATCGGTCGCAGTGAACCCGTTTTTGGGCCAGACTGACCAAGATCTGGCACAGGTTGCCGCAAGGCTGGGCCGCGTTGGTGGCGTCCCGGTGACCATGCCTCGCGACTGGTATGACACAAGGATCAAGGATGGCACGATCACCGATGCCGATCTGCTGGCCGCACTGGGCGGTCGGACAGACATTGATCTGGCCGCGCTCAAGAAAATGGCCACGACCAGTGTAGAAACGCCCGCTCCGCAGCCAACGGTGGCTGATCTGGCCGCTGATGCCTCTGGCATTGATTGGCCGGGCATTGTCGCCGATCGTTTTGGCAGTTGGGCAGCAGGGTATTTTGATCAGGGTCAGGCGCTGTGGGCCGCGCCGCGCAGGCGGGGGGCCTATGACGCATGGCGGCAATATGCGACCCATGATCTGACGCCTGAAATCGCGGGCTTGGGCGGTTTTGCCCAATTTGTCAGCGAAACGCCTGATGCGTCAGATGCGGCAACCGCCCGCGCGGCAAAACGGTTGGGCCTGTCAGCAGATGCATTGCAGACCTATTTCCATCAGCTGTTGTTTTCGCTGGGGGGGTGGGCGCAGGTGGCCCGTTATCATCTGTGGCAGGCTGAACTGGCCGAGGGCACCGACCAGACGATCACCGATCTGTTGGCCATCCGGCTGTTGTGGGAAGAGGCGTTGCTGCTCCAGTATGAGGATCAGATTGGCGCGCAATGGCAGGCGGTGAAGGCTGTCCATGCTGCCCCTGTCACCCCGGATGCCGACATGAATGCCAATGCGATCCTGCAAGAAGCATGGGAACGCGCCGAGCAGCGCAAACTGGCAGATGACCTGTCCGCTGATCCCGCAGAGCGGACCACTGAGCGGCCAGCGATGCAGGCCGCATTCTGCATTGATGTCCGGTCAGAGGTGTTCCGCCGCGCGTTGGAAACTGTTGATCGCGGTATCCAGACCCTTGGTTTTGCGGGCTTCTTTGGCTTGACCGCATCGCATAAGGGGTTCGCCTCTGATGTTGAGGAATTGCGCCTGCCGGTGCTGCTGAACCCCGCTGTCAGTTCCACCGCGCAGGGCGATGATTTGCATGTGGATCAGAACGCCCGGTTCAGGGCGCGTGCCAGCCGGGCCTGGGGCCGGTTCAAGCTGGCGGCTGTGTCGTCATTCGCGTTTGTAGAGGCGATGGGCCCGGTTTATGTAGGCAAATTGCTGCGCGATGCGCTGAACCTTGCGCCCAATGATGTGCCAAACGGGCCAGCGCCCCGGCTGGATCCGGCGCTGGATCTGGATGCCCAGATCGACGCGGCTGAGACGATCCTGCGCGCCATGTCATTCACCGACAATTTTGCCCGGCTGGTTGTGCTGGCGGGGCATGGGGCCAATGTGGTCAACAACCCCTTTGCCAGCGGTCTGCATTGCGGTGCTTGTGGCGGTTATTCCGGTGAAGTGAATGCGCGCCTGTTGGCAGGTTTGTTGAATGGGCCGGATGTCCGCAAGGGCTTGGCCGACAGGGGCATCGTGGTCCCCGATGACACGTTGTTTGTGGCCGGGTTGCATGACACGACAACTGATGCGGTCACCCTTTATGACCCCGACATGCCGACATCGACCCATGTTGCTGATCTGAGCCGGGCGAAGGCCTGGTTCACCTCTGCCGGTGCGGTGACCCGTGGTGAGCGTGCCTTGCGTTTGCCGCGTGCTGCTGGTGATGCCGACATCCCGCTGCGTAGTCGCGACTGGGCAGAAACCCGGCCCGAATGGGCGCTGGCGGGCTGCAAGGCATTCATCGCCGCCCCGCGCCACCGCACGGCGGGCAAAAGCATGGAAGGCCGCGCCTTTCTGCATGATTATGACTGGCAAAATGACAAGGAATTTGGCGTTCTTGAATTGATCATGACGGCCCCTGTGGTCGTGGCCAGCTGGATCAGCCTGCAGTATTACGGATCGACCGTGGCCCCGGACACCTTTGGATCAGGCAACAAGCTTTTGCATAACGTCACTGGCGGGGTTGGCGTGATCGAAGGCAATGGCGGCATTTTGCGCGCTGGTCTGCCTTGGCAATCGGTGCATGAGGGTGCGGGATATGCCCATGATCCGCTGCGGTTGTCGGTCTGCATCGAGGCCCCCCGCGACGCGATGAGCGATGTTTTGCGGCGGCATGATGGTGTGCGTGCGCTGTTCGACAATGGCTGGCTGCACCTGTTTGCACTGGATGAAACCGGCCAGATGGCGTGGCGCTACGAGGGCGATCTGGAATGGTCGCCCATGCCGGGAAACATGGAGATGGGGCCGGAATTCAAAGAGGCGAGCTGAGTGTTGTAGGGGTGTCATAAGAACGTCACTTGATTTAATTCCATGATGGAATAAAAATGATGTGGTCATTTGGAGGGACACATCATGAAATCGATTCGTATTGCTTTGGGGGCAATGGTGCTGGGCGCGGGTATGGCGCAGGCGCAGGATACGACACTGACATTTATGTCGTGGGACCCCGATCAGCTGGAAGTCGAAAAGGAGGCAATTGCCGCCTTTGAGGCCGCCAATCCCGGCGTCACCGTTGAGGCAACCGCCATGCCGCCCAAGGATTACTGGCCCCGCCTGTCAGCGCTTGCCGCGTCCGGCGATTTGCCTGATGTCTTCATGATGTCGTCGGGCTTCGTCAAGGAATGGTCGGCCGCTGGCAACCTGCGCGACTTGTCTGATGTTGTGTCCGATGAACAGCTGGCGGGTTATTACGAAGGGGCGGCGTCGGTCGGTGTGATTGAAGGCCAACGCATGGCGTTCCCGCAAAACTGGGTTGCGCCGGTCCTGTATTATAACATCGACATGTTCGAGGCCGCTGGCGTCGAAACCCCGCAGCCGGATTGGACATGGGATGATTTCCTGAATGCGGCCAAGGCGCTGACCATTGATGAGGATGGTGACGGCGATGCGGAGGTTTATGGGATGTCGCTCTATGGTCGTTACGCCCATATCGAACCTTGGGTGTTCCGCAATGGTGGCCGCTACCTGAACGCTGATGAAACTGCGCTGGAGCTGAACGACGAAGCCGTCAACGCGCTGCAATTCCTGACCGATCTGGTGAATGTCCATGGGGTGGCCCCGCAGCCACAGGAAATGGAAGGCGTCCGCCAGCAGGATATCATGCCGCTGGGCATGGCTGCGATGTGGGTCGATGGATCCTGGAACATTGCCAATACCCGGTCGATTGTCGGTGATGATTTCCGCTGGGGGATAGCACAGGTGCCGATGGGCCCTGATGCGACGCCTGACACTGCGGCGGCCTATGCGTGGGCGGATATGCTGTCTGTGGGTGCAGGTAGCGATAATCCCGATCTGGCCTGGGCCTTTATCCAGCATATGGTGGGTGAGGGGCGGCAAGCCTCTGACTTCTTGGGCGGGAAAGTGCCCGCATATATTGATATTGCCACGTCCGAGGCTTGGCTGGAGGCCGATCAGATGCCCGCCAATAAGGGTCTGCTTCTCGATATCGGGGCGCAGAATGTCTATACCGGGTTTTCCAAGAATTGGAGCGGGTGGCGCGGATACGATTCCACCGGATCATCGGGCATGAATGGCGAGTTGGATGAGGTGCTGAACGGGCGCAAGTCACTCGATGACGCTATTGAAGCGCTTGTCATCTACGGCAACGATATCCTGTCACGCTAAACTGTCCCAGAATTGGGCCGGGTGTGCCATGATTTTCCCCGGCCCTTCATTTGACCGCCAATAAGGGCGCCCCACCATGCGCAGCAATCGCAAAGTCCGGATCACGGCGCTGATCTTTCTTGCGCCGACCATCATTGGTCTGCTGGTGTTCCGGCTGATCCCGATCGGTTGGTCCTTTGCCTTGTCTTTTTATGACTGGAAGATATTTGACACCCCGCAATTCGTGGGGCTAGGGAATTATGCGCATATCTTTACCTCGCCCACGGCGCATAAGGTTTTCCTGAATTCTGCCTATTTCTCAGCGATCTATGTGCCGGGTTCTATCGCACTGGCGTTGGTTCTGGCGGTGTTGCTGAATAACGGCTTGCGCAGCTCGGCGTTCTTTCGCGGCGCGTTCTTTTTGCCCTATATCACCTCAACCGTGGCCGTCACTTTGGCGTGGCGCTGGATTTTTTCGACCAAGTTCGGGCTGTTGAACAATGCGCTGGATTGGGTTGGGGTGGATAACCCGCCCGCATGGCTGGCGGACCCGATGTGGGCGTTGCCGGCGGTCGCGTTGGTGTCGATCTGGAAGGATGTGGGATTTTACATGATCCTGTTGTTAGCTGGATTGCAAACCATTGATCCCACCTTGTACGAGGCCGCCCGGGTGGACGGGGCTAAACCGGTGCAGCGGTTTTTCAAGATCACCGTGCCGATGTTGTCGCGCAGCCTGTTTTTCGTGCTGATCCTGGCCCTTGTCCGGTCAACCCAGACATTTGAAATCACATATGCCCTGACCAATGGCGGGCCGAACCGGGCCTCAACCACCTTGGCGTTTTACGTGTACCAAAACGCCTTTGTTGAGTTCGAGATGGGCTATGCCGCGGCGTTGTCCTACATCATGTGTTTCATCCTTGGCCTGCTGACGCTGACGAATTTCTATTTCCGCAAGAGGTGGGTGCATGAAGACTGACATCCATCCAAGCAGAGGCACCGGCCGGGGCACATTATTCGCCCTTTATGCGGTGCTGATCGCCTATGCGCTGATCACCCTGATGCCGTTCATCTGGATGCTGGTCACCAGCTTTAAAGAGGCGCGCGATGTTTTCAAACTGCCGCCCAGCTTTGTCCCGACCAAGCTGTTTACCGATGAGCCGTTTGGAAATTACACCGAGATCTGGACCCAGCGGGATTTTGTGATTTTCTTTCGCAACTCCGCTTTCGTGTCCTTTATGGCGGCCATCGGGCAGGTTTTTGCCACCTCGCTGGCGGGCTACGCCTTTGCCCGGCTCGATCTGCCCGGCAAGAACTGGTTGTTTGCGCTCGTGCTGGTTACCGCCTTTGTGCCGGTTGAGGTCACCATCATCCCTGAATTTCTGATTATGCGGGGCCTGGGCTGGATTGATACATTTCTGCCCTTGATCGTACCGTCCTTTCTGGTGGGGGCCTTTGGCACTTTCATGCTGCGCGAATACTTTGGCAGCCTGCCGAAGGATTACGGCGATGCCGCCTATGTGGACGGGGCGACCCCGTTTCAGATTTTCTGGAAAGTCTATCTGCCGCTGGCGCAGCCTGCGCTGGTGTCGATCTTTGTGATCGCGTTTATCAATAACTGGGATGAATTGCTGCGCCCGTTGCTGTTTTTGAACTCCGATGAGTTGAAAACTGTTCCCTTGGGCCTGATGTCATTTGTTAGCCAGTACGAGGCGTCATGGACATTGCTGATGGCCGGGTCGGTCATATCCACCCTGCCGCTGATCGTGATTTACATGCTGACGCAACGCTATGTCCTGCAAGGGTTTGTCGGTGGCGGGGTCAAGGGGTGATGCTGATGCAAACACCGCCTGCCATGACCGATAATCAGCGTGCTGTGCTGGGCGCATTGCTGGCGCTGCCCGATCAACAACGGCTGGAGCTGAGCATGGGGCTGGGCCTGTCTGCACAGACGATCATGCGCGCGGTTCTGCCCCTGATCGACAACGGGGTGCTGCTGGAACGGACCGAACCGGCCGCCGGGCGGGGTAAACCCGCGCGCAGCTTGCGCTTTGCCCCCGGCACACTTGCCACGTTGGGGATCAGTATCGCCTCTGACCATATCCGGGTCAGCTGTTGCGATCTGGCAGGGGCAGAGCTTTTCACCGCAAAACGCGCCTCTGATTATCAGACGGCTGCTGCACAGCTGGCCGATCTTGATGCGCTGATAGCGGCGGTGATGGCGGGCTTGCCTGACAGTGCCGTTCTGGTTGGGGCCGGTGTGTCCGTGCAGGGCTATCTGTTGGATGGCGGCAAACGCATCATGGCCCGGGTTGATCCCGCAGGCTGGGCGGCGGTGGATTTGGCGGCCCGGTTGGGTGATCAGCTTGGCCTGCCGGTGCGGTTGATGAATGACGGGAAAACGCTGGCGACCAGTCTGATCCGTACAGCGCCCGAGACCGATTTTCTGTGCTTGCATCTGGGGACCGGGATTGGTGGTGGGTTGGTCAGCAACGGCAATTTGGTTGGTGGGGTGAATGGCAACGCGGGTGAGATTGGCCAGTTCTTCCCACAAGGTCCTGATCGCCCGGTTGAACAGGCGTTTCAACGGGCGGCCGCTGTGCCGGATTGGTCCGGCTGGCCGGGCATCACCGCGCTACCTGCTGCCGATCAGAAACGGCTTGCTGCATGGCTGGACCGTGCCGGTGCGATGATCGGGGATGTTCTGGCGCAAGCGCTTGCCTTGCTTGATTTTCAGGCCGCTTACATCTGTTCGCGTATGCCTGCCGATTTGTTGCAAGCGCTGGTGGGCCGGATCGATGTGATGCCGTTGGGTCAGGACCTTGCTGGTGCAGGCCCGGATCAGACCAACCCGCCCCCCGCCGTGCATGCCTGCCACGTTCCCAATCATGCCAACCTTGCCTGCCGTATGGCAGCCGAGGCGTTTCTGTCGCCGACTGCCCCTTGCTGAAAGACTGCCCATGGCTGCGCTAGAGCTGAACAAAATCACGAAATCCTTTGGCCAGACCGAGGTGTTGCATGATATTTCGCTGGCTGTGAAAGACGGCGAATTCATCGTCTTTGTTGGCCCGTCCGGTTGCGGCAAATCCACCTTGCTGCGGATTATTGCAGGGCTGGATGACCAGACAACCGGCCAGTTGCATATTGATGGGGATGAGGTCACGGGTCGCGAACCGATTGAACGCGGCGTGGCGATGGTTTTTCAGTCCTACGCGCTTTACCCGCATCTGACCGTGTTCGAAAACATCGCGTTTCCTTTGCGCCTGCAAAAGCTGCCAAAGCCAGAGGTCAACAGCCGCGTGCAAGCAGCGGCGCAAACACTGAATCTGATGGACCGGCTGCAGCACAAGCCAAGCCAGTTATCGGGCGGTCAGCGCCAGCGGGTTGCGATTGGCCGTGCCATCGTGCGTGATCCAAAGCTGTTTTTGTTTGATGAACCCTTGTCCAATCTTGACGCATCCTTGCGCGGCGCGATGCGCGTCGAACTGTCAGAGCTGCATCAGAAACTGCGCACGACCATGGTCTATGTCACCCATGATCAGGTCGAGGCGATGACCATGGCCAACCGGATTGTTGTGCTGAATGGTGGCGTGCTGGAGCAGTTCGGTACGCCGATGGAGCTGTATCACAAGCCGCGCACCCGCTTTGTGGCGGGTTTTATCGGGCAACCGGGTATGAATTTTCTGCGCGCCACCCTGTCTGAGGTCACGGATACCGGGATCGCGGCAATGACGACCGATCAAACCAACCTGACCGCCCATGTTGACGGTGCAGGCCATAGCGTTGGTGCAGCGGTGGAGCTGGGCATTCGCCCCGACGACCTGCAACTCAGCCCGGCGGAGGAGGGGTTGCAGGTGGCCGTCCGGGTTATCGAACGTCTTGGTGCCAGCACGATCATGTATGGTAATCTGGAAGACGGTACAGCGATTTGCGCGGCACTTGACGGGCTTGTGCGCCTATCGCCCGGTGAAACGGTGCATCTGGCCATTGATCCTGACACGGTCCATGTCTTTGACGCAGCCGGTCTGGCCCTGCCACGTCGCACCGCCCCCGATTTATAGGAGAACACCATGCGGATCGCCGTTGCAGGAGTGGGAAAGCGCAGCGTCAAGGTCTTGGCCTATCTGCGTGCCGCCATGCCCGAGATGCGGATTGTTGGCTATGTGGACCCCAGCCCGCGCCTTGTGCCGGAACTGGGTGAGCCGGGCGTGATAAAGGCTTTTGACACGGTCGAGGTGATGCTGGCACAAACGCAGGCAGAGCTGCTTTTTGTGGGCAGCCCCAATCATCTGCATCTTGACCATATCGCCGCTGGTTTGCGGGCTGGCATTCGTGTTTTTTCGGAAAAACCAATCGTTACAACGCATGATCAAACATGGGCGCTGGCCGACCTTTTGGCCGAATATGGCAGTGAACGTCTGATGATCGGTCTTGTCCTGCGCTATGCCCCGCAGATGAAGGATCTGCGCCGTGCCATCGCGGCAGGCCATTTGGGCAAGATCGTCTCGCTTGAGGCGAACGAACATATTGAGCCGCAGCATGGCGGGTTTTTCATGCGCGACTGGCGGCGCTACACCGCCTATTCCGGCGGTTTCATGCTGGAAAAATGCTGTCACGATATCGACCTGTTTCATATGATTACCGGGTCCCGCCCGCAAAAGGTGGCCAGTTTCGGTGGCAGGCGCAGCTTTACCCCCGAAAACGCGCCAACACGGAATTCAGAGATGGCGTTGTTTCACCAGACCCCGTCGCTATGGGAGACCACCGATGATCCGTTCCGGTCGGATGCGGATATTATCGATCATCAGACGGCCATCCTGTCATTTGAAAACGATGTGACGATGAGTTTTCACACCAATATCAACACCCCCGACCAAAGCCGTCATTTCTGCGTGATTGGCACGCGCGGCATGGCCGAAGGTGATTTGCAGCGGGGTTATCTGCGGGTGACCGCCGCACAGACCGCAGAGCGGCTTTTGGATATCGACTATACGCAGGATCCAGATTTGCAGGTCGATCATTACGGCTCTGATCGGCAAATGGCCCTTGAATTGGCGGATTTTCTGCGCGGCGATATCGTCCGACTGCCGGTGTCGGTTGTGGATGGGATCGAGGCGGGGCTTTCCGCCATGGCGCTGGATCAGGCCCGCACGACCGGCCAGATTGTTGACCTGACGCAGATATGGGAGCGGCTTGATGCCTACGGTCTGCGCAACCCGGTCCCCGCCCATGCAGTTTGAGGCGTTTTCCCACCCTAAGGCCCGCGATCTGTCAGTGCCGGCAGATGATGTGCTGTTGCATGTTCCGGGCCGTGTCACAGCCGTGTTTGATGGCGCGACAGATACGCATGGGCGGCGCAAGAACGGGGTGCCGATGGGGCGATTGGCGGCCATGATTGCGGCTGAGGCTTTGGCGGGGCTGCCCGCTGATGCGGCCAGTTGGGACGCGGCGGACATCCTGAAACGTTTGAGCGCTGCTATCGCTGATGCCGCCCCGCATGACGGGCTTGGGCGGCCTGCATCGACCACCGCGATGATCGCCTTTGAAACCCCCGATGCGCTGCGGATGGTGGGGATTGGCGACACCGGTTACCGGGTTAATGCAGGTCCCGCCCAGATCACTGAATTGGCCCCGGATGATGTGACAATCTCAGCGCGTGTGACGCTGTTCAAGATGCTGCAAGCGAAGGGTTTGCCGCCAGCCCAATGCGAAATCCGATCGGGCAGGGCGGTAGGGAACGGTCTGGATGCGGCAATCGCCGATGGCGAGATTGACGATACACAGATGCTTGCTGTTCTAGAAGATGCCATTGCGGCCCGACCTGATGCCGCGCAAGAGGTCGCGCGTTTCTTGCGCGCGGGCCTGCAACAGCAACATCGTTTTGCAAACGTGTCAGACCATCCGTTGGGCTACGGGGTTCTGGACGGTTCAATGCCTGAGTCGACCTTCATCGTGGATGCGCTTGTGTCGCGGGATGGGCTGCGATCCGTGGAGTTGTTTTCCGATGGTTATATGGTGCTGCCGGATGAGGCTCGCATCGCCGCGTGGGAGGCCAGCCACGCGCATATAGAGGCGGTCGACCCGCATAAGATCGGTATGGCACCGGCGGTCAAGGGATCTACGGATTCGGCCTTTTTTGATGATCGGACGGTTGCTATTTTGCGGAGCTAGCCCGCCTGCCGTTCTCGCCGTTTGGGGTGGCCGGGATAGACTCCCATAATGTGTAACACATCGGTGAAATATCCCAATTCTTCTAGCGCCAGTTGCACGTTTCGATCATCGGGGTGGCCCTCGATTTCGGCGTAGAACTGCGTGGCGCTGAATGATCCGCCGATCATGTAGCTTTCCAGCTTCGTCATGTTGACGCCATTGGTCGCAAAACCGCCCATCGCCTTGTAAAGGGCGGCAGGAATGTTGCGGACCCGAAAGACGAAGCTGGTCATCATCCCGTGATCGCCCCGTCTGCGATAGTCAGGTTCAGAGGCCATCACCAGAAACCGGGTCGTGTTGTTGCTGGCATCTTCGATATTGCGCGCAAGAATATCGAGCCCATAGATTTCGGCGGCCAGTTCTGATGCCAGTGCCCCGACTGTCATATCCTGTCCTTCGGCCACATCGCGGGCCGCTTTGGCATTGTCGGAACTGACGCGCCCGGTGATGGCGTGTTCGCGCAGGAACCCTGCGCATTGCGGCAGGATCACAACATGGCCGAACGCCTGTTTCATATCGGCCAGCTGCGCGCCTTTTTTGGCCAGCAGGTTGATATGGACCCGCACGAAGGCCTCATCAATGATATGCAACCCGCTTTCGGGCAAAAGCGAATGCACGTCGGCCACCCGTCCATAGGTCGAGTTTTCGACGGCGATCATGCCAAGATCGGCGTCGCCCTTGCGCACGGCTTCGATCGCGGCGGTAAAGGTGGGGCAGGGCAGGGGGGCGTAATCGGGGCGGGTGTCGGCGCAGGCCTGGTGACCATAGGCCCCCAATTCCCCCTGAAAGGCGATTTTTTGCGACATGATCGTGGCCTCCCCACTGCATAAGACAGATTTGCGCGTTTGGTCGCGGCTCTACACCTTGCAACCGGGGGTGGGAAGCGGATAGATAGCCGCAAAACCGAAGAACTGAATGGAACGCGACATGTTCGACACAATGACGATGACCAAGGTGCTGGGTGGCCTGTGCGGCACATGGCTTGTTTACTTGCTGGGTGGCTGGGCGGCTGAAACCATCTATCATGGCGGCGGTGGCCATGGCGATGATCATGCTCAGGCTTATGTCATCGAGGTCGCGGATGAGGGCGGCGCGGAAGAAGCCGCCGAGGAAGAAGTTGATTTCGCCGTGGTCATGGCATCAGCCAGCGCTGCGGACGGTGAGGCACTATGGCGCAACTGCCGATCCTGCCATGCGTTGGAGCCGGGCAATCATGGTACCGGCCCTGCCTTGCACGGTGTCGTGAACCGGCCCGTCGCATTTTATGACGACTTCAACTATTCCGGCGCGTTGGTGGCGGTTGCCGAAACCTGGACCCCGGAAAACCTGAACCTGTTCCTGGAAAACCCCAAGAGCTACGCGCCCGGGACAGCAATGGGCTATAACGGGATGCGCAAGATCGAGGATCGCGCAAACCTGATCGCGTATCTCGAAAGCATTGGCGGATAATCGCAACTGTTAACGAAACGTAAATGGGCCGCCCGGTTTGGGTGGCCTTTTTTCATGATTGTTACAGTTTCATCACCGGTGGATCACGCATTCTCAACTTGAATGTTTGCCATCCTGTCCCGTAGCTTCATGTATGAGTAAGATCGTTACGCCCAAACCGGAGAGAATGATGCAAAATCGCCGCCCCGCCCAAACAGTTGCCGTGCAGCAAAACCGTGATGCAGTGGACCGTAAGTTGTGGGTTGCTGGGGCGATCATTGCAGCCGCAGCGATTTGGGCGGCGGGCGATGTATCCGCAGACGGGCACGGCATGATCGAAAGCCACGGTTTCAACGAATACGGTGATCTGAAATATCCCGCAGATTTTCCGCATCTGGACTATGTGAACCCTGATGCACCGTTGGGCGGCGAAATTTCAGTTTCGGCCAGTGGCACATTCGATAGCATGAACCCATACGCCACTTTATCAGGTTCGCCCGGTGCACTGTCGTCATCAATTTGGGAAACCATTTTGACCCCGACCAGCGACGAAGTTGGATCGGCCTATTGCCTGCTTTGCACAACGCTGGAATATCCAGAGGATAAATCCTGGGTCATTTTCAACATGCGTGATGATGTACTGTTTTCTGACGGCACCCCGATGACTGTAGAGGACGTTATTTTCACCATCGAATTGTTTATCGATCAGGGCACACCTTCGCTGGCGGCGTCTCTCAAGGTGTTGATCGAGGATATCGAAGCGGTTGGCGACAACGCGATGAAGGTGACCTTCTCGGATGAATACCCCGTTCGCGGCCGGATTGGACAGATCGGTGGCTTCCCGGTCATGTCGAAAGCCTGGTTTGAAGAAACAGGTGCCCGGCTGGACGAACCAAGCTTAGAGACCTCTCCCGGCACTGGCGAATATGTGGTGGGAACGGTCGATGTGGGCCGGTCTATCGTCTACGAACGCAATCCAGATTATTGGGGTAAGGACGTTCCCATCAATGTTGGCCGCGGAAATTTCGACAGTATGCGCGTTGAATATTTCGCCGACAGTTCTGCCGCTTTTGAGGCCTTTAAGGCGGGTGAATTTACTTTCCGCCGCGAAAACAGTTCGATCAACTGGGCGACGGCATATGATTTCCCCGCGCTTGATCGGGAATGGGTCGTTCGCAGAGAACTGGACGATGGCACCATGCCTGCAGCCTCCGGTTTTACGTTCAATATGGATCGCAAGAAGTTTTCCGACCGCCGTGTGCGCCAGGCTATTGGTCTGCTTTACAACTTCACATGGACAAATGAGAACTTGCAGTATGGCCTGTTCCAACAACGCGAAAGCTTCTGGGAAAATGATCGGTTGAAAGCCGTTGGTGTGCCCGAAGGCGGCGAGCTGGAGGTCCTGGAAGGTTTGCGTGGTCAGATCGCTGACGAGATTTTCACGCAAGAGCCCCTTATGCCGCACATATCGGGCGACCGCCCGCTTGATCGAGGCAATCTGCGCAAGGCGCTCGCATTGATGGAAGAGGCTGGTTGGACGACCAGTGATGATGGATTGCTGCGCAACGCGGATGGTCAGACATTGGATGTTGAGTTTTTGGAAACGCGCCAGTCGTTCGATCGTATCATCAATCCCTACATCGAAAACCTGAAGCGGCTGGGGGTGAATATCACCTATAACCGTGTTGATCCGTCGCAGTATCAGGCGCGCAGGCAAGCGAAAGACTATGATATGATTTACGGCGCTTACCGCAATGGGCTGCAGGAAGGCACCGGATTTTCGCAACGTTTCGGTTGTGAAGATAAGGACGATGTTTTTAATCCTGCGGCGTATTGCTCTGAGGCGATTGATACATTGGGAGAGCAAATCCCCGGCGCTGAAACCTATGAGGAAATGGCTGCGATGGTGATGGCAGCCGACCGGATATTGCGGCACGAATATTTCATGGTTCCCGCGTGGTATCTGGGTAAGAACTGGGTGGCGTATTTCGATATGTATGAACATCCCGAAAACCTGCCGGAATTCGGCCTTGGTCATCTGGACTACTGGTGGTTCAATCAGGAAAAGTACGACGCCTTGCGATCCGCTGGTGCATTCCAGTAGGTCACGTTTATGGGCGCCTATATCCTCCGACGGTTGTTGCTGGTCATCCCGACCCTGTTAGGGATCATGATCATCAATTTTGCGCTGACCCAGTTTGTCCCGGGCGGACCGATTGAGCAGATCCTGGCCCAGTTGGAAGGGCAGGGCGATGTGTTTGAAGGCATTGCCGGTGGTGCCGGTGACGCCGATATAGGCGGTGAAAGCGACAGCGACTATATTGGCGGGCGCGGCCTGCCGCCGGAATTCATTGCCGAGCTGGAGCGTGAGTTTGGTTTTGATAAACCGCCGCTCGAACGTTTTCTGAATATGATGTGGAATTATGTTCGCTTTGATTTCGGGGAAAGCTATTTCCGGTCCATTAGCGTGTTTGATCTGGTGATGGAAAAGATGCCGGTGTCTATCACGTTGGGCCTTTGGTCCACGTTGATTGCCTATCTCATTTCGATCCCCTTGGGCATCAAGAAGGCGATCAAGGATGGCTCTGCCTTTGATACATGGACGTCCGGGGCGATCATTGTGGGTTATTCCATCCCCGGTTTCCTGTTTGCCATTCTGATGATTGTGCTCTTTGCAGGCGGGTCCTACTGGCGTGTCTTTCCGTTGCGCGGGCTGACCTCCTCCAATTTCGAGGATCTGACGATGATCGGAAAGGTGCTGGACTATTTCTGGCATATCGCGCTGCCGGTATTCGCCTCGACCATTTCGGCCTTTGCCACGCTGACCTTGCTGACCAAGAACAGTTTTCTGGATGAGATCAAGAAGCAATATGTGATCACCGCCAAGGCAAAGGGCCTATCGGAATCCCGTGTGCTTTACGGTCATGTGTTTCGCAACGCGATGCTGATCGTCATCTCGGGTTTTCCGGCCTTGTTTATCGGCGTGTTCTTTGGGGGGTCATTGATCATCGAAACGCTGTTTTCGCTGGATGGGCTAGGGCGGCTGGGGTTTGAGGCGGCTGTCGCCCGCGATTACCCGGTTGTCTTTGGAACGCTTTTTGCATTCTCGCTGATCGGGCTGGTTGTCGGGATTCTGACCGACCTAACATATGTCTTCATTGATCCGCGTATTGATTTTGAGGCGCGCGGCTGATGCGGTTGTCCCCCCTGAATCAGCGCCGTTGGCGCAATTTCCGCCGCAACAGGCGTGCGTGGTGGTCACTGATCATCTTTAGCGTTCTCTTTGGCCTGTCGCTCTTTGCTGAGTTCATCGCCAATGACAAACCGATCCTGGTCAGTTATCGCGGTGAAATTCGCATGCCGATCTTCAGTTTCTATTCAGAGCGTGACTTTGGCGGGGATTTCCCGACCGAGGCGGGCTATGGTGAGGTTGAGGTTGATTGCCTGATCATCACCGGCGGGTTGGAAGACTGTTTTGATGCCCCAGAAGAATTGATCGCGGCCGCCGAAGCGGGCGAGGTGCTGGAAGGCGATTTTCATAAAGGCTGGATGCTTTGGCCGATCATACCGTATTCTTACAAAACAATCGTAGATGTGCGGGGGGTCGCCCCGTCGCCGCCATCGGCTGACAATTGGTTGGGTACGGATGATACGAAACGCGATGTGCTTGCCCGTGTGATCTATGGTTTCCGATTATCGGTGACCTTTGCGCTGACGGTGACCGTCGCCGCATCGATCATCGGGATCATGGCAGGCGCTGTGCAAGGTTATTTCGGGGGTTGGACCGACCTACTGTTTCAGCGCTTTATCGAGATTTGGACAGGCATGCCATCGCTTTACGTGATCATTATCGTCTTTGCGATATTGGGGCGCAGTTACTGGTTGCTTGTGTTCCTGACAGTGCTGTTCGGCTGGCCCGCTCTTGTGGGGGTGGTCAGGGCCGAGTTCCTGCGCGCCCGCAACCTTGAATATGTCCGCGCGGCCAAGGCGCTGGGCGTGCGCGATCGGGTGATCATGTTCCGGCATATGCTGCCCAATGCGATGGTGGCGACACTGACCATGCTGCCCTTCCTGATCACCGGGGCCATTGGTGGTCTGGCCTCGCTTGATTTTCTTGGGTTCGGCCTGCCATCCTCTGCCCCCAGCCTGGGCGAGATGACGTTGCAGGCCAAACAGAATCTTCAAGCCCCTTGGCTGGGTTTCACCGCTTTCTTTACCTTTGCGATCATGCTGTCGCTTCTGGTTTTTGTCTTTGAGGGCGTGCGTGACGCGTTTGATCCGCGCAAGACCTTTGTGGTCGATGGTGATGTGACCGTGGTTGATGGTGATATGTTGGCAAGCCAGGAGGCCGTGACGAAATGAGTGCGCTGTTGCAAGTGCGCGATTTGCGCATCGCCTTCCGCCAGGATGGAGAGGTGACCCACGCCGTGCGTGGTGTATCCTTTGAGGTCGGTAAGGGCGAAACCGTCGCGTTGGTAGGCGAAAGCGGGTCCGGCAAATCGGTAACGGCCCTGTCGACCGTACAGCTTTTGGGTGACAGCGCGGCGATGTCCGGTTCGATCCGGTACGATGGCGCAGAGATGGTCGGCGCCGATGAGGCCGAGCTGCGCCGCGTCCGTGGTAACGATATCAGCTTTATCTTTCAGGAACCAATGACATCGTTGAACCCGTTGCATACGCTGGAAAAACAACTGGCAGAAAGCATCGAACTGCATCAGGGGCTGCGTGGCCCGCAGGTGCGCAAGCGGATCATCCAATTGCTTGATCGGGTGGGGATCAGGGATGCCGAAAGCCGCCTTGGGTCCTACCCTCACCAATTGTCGGGCGGGCAGCGACAGCGTGTGATGATCGCCATGGCGCTGGCCAATGGGCCGGAATTGCTGATCGCGGATGAACCGACAACCGCACTGGATGTGACCATTCAGGCCCAGATCCTTGATTTGCTGGCCGATCTGAAACGCGATGAAGGCATGTCGATGCTGTTCATCACACATGACCTGACAATCGTGCGCAAGATTGCTGACCGGGTCTGCGTGATGAAGGGCGGAGAAATCGTCGAAGAGGGGCCAACGCAGCAGATTTTCGACAATCCACAGCATCCCTATACCCAAATGCTTCTGGCAGCTGAATCTACCGGCGTTCCGGCCCCTGTTTCGGATGAGGCCCCGGTTGTCCTGCAAACCGAAAAGGCCCGGATTTGGTTCCCGATCCGCCGTGGCCTGCTAAAACGCACGGTGGGCCATATCAAGGCGGTCAACCAGGCGACGTTGACCGTGCGGGCCGGTGAAACGCTGGGTGTTGTGGGCGAAAGCGGGTCTGGCAAGACCACCCTTGCCTTGGCAGTGATGCGCCTGATCCGGTCCGAAGGGCGGATCGCGTTTCAGGGCAGCGATATTCACCAGTTGAACCAACGCCAGATGCGCCCCCTGCGCAGTGAAATGCAGATCGTGTTTCAGGACCCTTACGGGTCCTTGTCGCCCCGCATGACGGTGGCAGAGATCATTGCCGAAGGTCTGGGCGTACATGGCGTTGAAAAGGGACGCAACAGGCGGGATATGGTGAGTGAGATCATGGGCGAGGTGGGGCTTGACCCGTCGCTGATGGACCGCTACCCGCACGAGTTCTCCGGCGGCCAGCGCCAGCGGATCGCGATCGCGCGGGCGATGATCCTGCGCCCGAAACTGCTGATCCTGGATGAACCGACCTCTGCGTTGGATATGACCGTGCAGGTGCAGATCGTGCAATTGCTCCGCACGCTGCAGGAACGGCACGGGCTGGCCTATCTGTTTATCAGCCATGACCTGAAAGTGGTGCGCGCCTTGTCGCATAAGGTGATGGTGATGAAACAGGGCGACGTGGTTGAGGCAGGGGATGCCGACATCATTTTTGAAGCACCCCAGGCTGACTACACCCGCGCCCTGATGGCTGCGGCCTTTGAAGGCAAGGTCGCCTGAGGCGGCAGAAAATTTCAAATTTTCTGGCCAAATTCCTGTGTCAGGAATTTACCCAAGCTGGCGCGGTGTTATCGCCCTGAAAGGGCCGACCCCGACCGTTTAGCCGTCAGACCCGATCATGAAACAGGTGGTGCCACGGGCTTGCAAACGGCGGCAGGCCAAATCAGCCCCTTCGCGGGTCAAACCCATGAAATTGGCGTCAAACCCGCCAGATCGCTGCACCACGCGACGCAATGACCCATCAAGCGTGCTCATCTCGTTCAGCGCGACCCGTAACAGGACCCGTTCGGCATCGTAGCGCGAATTGTAGCGACCCACATTGACGCCCCAATGGCGCCCGCCAGAGGTGGATATCCGCGTCACGACCTCTGGCGCTGCCTGCACGGCAGGCGCGGGGGCTGGGGCCGCGGCGGCCACGATAACCTGATCTGTGACGGCAGGGCGCGGCTGCGGGGTGACCGCTGGCGCAGCACTTGCCACGGCAACCGGTGCGCTAGGTTCCTCGGCAATACCTGCCAGTGCCTCTGCCACAGCGGCATCAACTGCGTCGGCTACAACGGAATCGATGATAGCCGGGTCAACAGCGGCAACCAACGCCTCTGGCGTGGCCGGGGCAGTTTCGGGCAATGGCCGTGCGATCGGGCGGATGCTTGTTGACACCAGACCGCTCACACGAATGGTTTTGCCCGCATTGCCGCGTTGCCCGTTGCGCGGGGTGGGTGCCGCAGTCAGCATCGCTGCCGGTGGGTTTGGCTGGCGGATACGCGCGCGGGAAGGCGCTCGGTTAAAGCCCATATCCATCAATTCGGTGATCCGCGCATTCCGCGCCGCGGTCGAGGACCCGCCGAACATAGTGGCAATCACACGTTCCTGACCGCGTTGGGCGGACGCCACCAGATTGAAACCGGCGGCCCGTGTATAACCCGTCTTGATCCCGTCACCGCCTTGGTAGCTGTTGAGCCAACGGCGATTGGTGTGGCGCACGGTGGCGATGCCCGCGTCGGCGGTGCGGCGGGAGAACAGGTTGTAATATTGTGGGAAGTCGTAAATCACATGGCGGCCAAGGACCGACATGTCGCGTGCGGTGGACAGGTGGCCCGACTGGGTCAGGCCATGGGCATTGCGAAATGTTGTGTTGCGCATCCCCATGGCGGCGGCCGTGCGGTTCATGCGTGTGGCAAAAGCCTCTTCTGACCCTGAAATCGCCTCACCAATGGCGGTGGCGGCGTCATTGGCGGATTTCACGGCAGCTGCGCGCAGCAAAAACCGCAAGCGGATTTGTTGACCGCTTCGTAGGCCCAGTTTCGATGGCGGTTCGCTTGCGGCATGGCGTGAAATCGTGACGGGCGTGTCGAGCGAAATTTCGCCCCGTTCAATTGCCTGAAACGCAATGTAAAGCGTCATCATCTTGGTCAAGGATGCCGGGTGCAACCGCGTATCGGCATTGCGCGAATGCAGCACCTCACCCGTCCGGGCATCCATTACCATTGCGGCATAGGGGGCCGCTGTCCCGCGCGCAGGCGCGAAAATCATTGCAATCAAGAATACGAATAGAAATAGCCCTGATAGGGCCAATTGTCCCGGACGACTTGCCACGTCGCTTGCCTCTTTTTTCTGCCTCTGACCCCGGATTTTTCCGGTGGTCTTATTGTTATGACCTTACGCTAGCATAGGTTCGAATTTCATAAAATACCCTAAATTCAAAGACTTTTCAGTCGATGATAATGTCGATAAAGCAAGATGTAGTGGGCCGTTTTCGACCGTCCGCTAGATAAACGAAAAACCACGGGTGGAGCGCTGATGGTCAGGCGAAATTCTTGGTCTTTTCACGGGCGGTATGTGCCTTATATATAACGCTTATCACAATGGGACCGATTGATGCTGGCAGAGCTGACAATGATGGCGGACAAAAAGGACGATGATGACGGTGACGTCGGCGTCGTGCTTGAGACCAAGCCAAAGACTAAGCGCCCGCCACTTTACAAGGTTTTGATTTTGAACGACGATTTCACGCCTATGGAGTTTGTCGTTCATGTGTTGGAACGGTTTTTTGGCCTCTCCCATGCGCAGGCATTTGAACTGATGCTGACCGTTCACAAGAAAGGTGTCGCCGTGGTTGGGGTGTTCAGCCACGAAATCGCCGAGACCAAAGTGGCGCAGGTGATGGATTTTGCGCAGCGCCACCAGCATCCCCTGCAATGCACGATGGAGAAAGAGTAACGCGCCGCCGTTACTTCCCCATAATGTCCAAATCCCGCTTATCAACGGCCTTGAATGACGGCCTGATCGCGTTGCCGGATGGCAACATATCAGTCATGCGCCCTGCGCCCAGCTATAATCTGTCCCCCTTGCCGCGCGACGCGGTGCAGGTCGTGCATGGCTTTTATCCTGACTACAGTGCTTTTGCCGCTGCCGGCTACGCCGTGTCGCAGGATATGCCCGCATGCCGCATCGCCATCGTTGTTGTGCCTCGGTCCAAAACGCTGGCACGGGCCATGGTTGCAACCGCCTGTGCGGTGGCAGAGATGGTCATCGTTGACGGGCAAAAAACCGATGGGGTCGATAGCCTGTATAAAAACTGCCGCAAGCTATTGGGTGACCTGCCATCCTTGACCCAGGGCCATGGGCGCATTTTCTGGTTTCCGGCCAGCGCGGCATTTGAAGACTGGGCCGCCCCACCACCAGCGCAAGGGGAAGGTGGGTTTTACACGCAGGCAGGTGTTTATGCAGACGGGAAGATCGACAAGGGATCGGCCCTGCTGTCTGATACGCTCCCTGCCAAGCTGCCCGCCCGCATGGCCGATCTGGGGGCCGGTTGGGGCTATCTGTCACAGGCGGTTCTGGCGCGGGACGGCGTGACATCGCTTGACCTGATCGAGGCCGAAGCGCTGTCGCTGGAATGCGCCCGGCTGAACGTGACCGACACGCGGGCGCAGTTTCATTGGGCTGATGCGCTCCAGTTCAAACCAGACACGGGTTATGACGGGATCGTCATGAACCCGCCATTCCATGCCAGCCGCGCGGCCGATCCGGGGCTGGGCCGCAGCTTTATTCAGGCAGCCGCACGCCTGTTGGGCAGCCACGGCAAACTGTGGATGGTCGCCAACCGGCACTTGCCCTATGAAACAACATTGTCCGAGTGTTTCCGTAATGTGGACATGATTGCCAGTAACGGTGCGTTCAAAGTGTTTCACGCCAATCGGCCCCATCGATAGATCAACGGGTCAGGGAGAACGTCAATGTCTTTTTCTATCACAGGCAAGACCGCAATCGTGACCGGGGCGGCCAATGGGGTCGGGCTCGCTATCGGGCGGCATTTTGTCAAGATGGGCGCGAATGTGGTTTTTGCCGATATGGACGAAAAGACGCTGTGCCATGAAATGGGCGATGCGGCCAAAATGGAAGAAAACGTGCGCATCTTTTCAGGTGACCTGCGCAAGAAGCTGACGATTGCCAATCTGCTGTCGGCAACCGTCGACGCGTTTGAGCGAGTGGATATCCTTGTCAATGCGACCCGTCAGGTGATGACCACTGATCCGCTTGATCCTGATGACAACTCTGTTGAGGAACTGTTGCAGCAAAACACCCTGACCGCCATGCGGATGAGCCAAGCCGCCGCCCGGCGGATGATCAAGCAGGCAGATGATGAAAACGAAGACAGCCCGAACGGATCAATCGTCAATATCAGCTCAATTGCCGCGCGGCGGACCCATCCGGACTTGCTGGGTTATTCGGTCAGCAACGCGGCCCTTGATCAGATGACGCGGTCCATGGCTGTCGCGCTCGCCTCGCATCGGATCAGGGTCAATGCCGTTGCCTTTGGCAGCGTGATGAGCGCGAGCCTGAAAGGATCGTTGAAGGAACAGGACGGCACGCGCGAGACGATTGTCGAAAACACCCCACTGCAACGCATCGCCAGCCCCGGTGAGGTGTCAGATGCCGTGCAATATCTGGCCTCGGATGCAGCCGGGTTTGTGACCGGTCAGATCATCACTGTTGATGGCGGCCGAACCCTGATTGATCCGGCGTATGTCTCTGCCCACTAAAACGTTATGCGAAAAACCCGCAATCACATAACGCTGCCTGAAATCGGCGATTTCAACGCGTTAGGTGATAGTTGGTGTCTGAGGTGTTTCGTCAAACGCTATAGATACTTATTCGGGGTTTGACCGAATGCATTGCAGCACCGCCTGGTCGGATGCGGCCTTGGCCTGTGCCTGCCGTTCCAACAGTGACTCCAGTTTTGCCCGCTCTGCATTCAGATCAATCGCCACTGGGCGGGTTGTGGTGAATGTCTCGGTTTCGTCACAGGGGAAACGGAAAGTCGATCCATCCTCGTTCTTACCCCGACAGGTGCGGCGCAATGTGCGGACTTCCTTGTTTTCTTCGATGGCATAGCCGCGTGACAGATTGCCCTGGGTTTCGGCGATCAGGCTATTGAGGATTCGCAGGTCGCGGGTCACGTCCCCGATACATTGTTCGCGCGGGGTGGCGCAGGCGGCAAGAACTGCAAAGGGCAGAACAAAAAGGGCGGCGCGCATTGGTCTCTCCGGATTATTTGATCGCAGGGGTTTGATCTGGATCATCGTATCATGATTGCTATGCTGCATAGAGACTAACATAGAATGCTATTCAATATCAGGGTGTAAGGGACAGCTATGTCAGACGGGTTTGCGGCGGAAAAAGCCAAGGCATCAGCGTGGTTTCGCACTTTGCGGGATGAAATCGTCGCGGCTTTTGAAGGGTTGGAAGACAGCGACGAGGGCGAAGGCCCCGCAGGCCGGTTTGAGGTGACTGAAACCAAACGCAACGCCGATGACGGGTCCGATGCAGGCGGTGGGCTGATGTCTGTGATGCGCGGTGGCCGTGTCTTTGAAAAAGTTGGGGTCAACGTCTCGACCGTTTACGGCCAGTTGGGCGATGCCGCGCAAAAGGCAATGGCCGCGCGTGGGGTTCCAGGCATGGCCGATGATCCGCGCTTCTGGGCCTCTGGCATTTCACTTGTCGCCCATATGCAAAACCCGCATGCACCGGCGGTCCATATGAATACCCGCATGTTCTGGACCCCGCATGCCTGGTGGTTCGGAGGTGGTTCGGATCTGAACCCCTGTATCGAATATGATGAGGACACGGCCCATTTCCATGCCACCCAGAAGGCACATCTGGACCCGCATGGGACCGACCATTACCCCAAGCTGAAGGCTTGGGCGGATGAATACTTCTACATCCCGCACCGTCATCGGGCGCGGGGTGTCGGCGGCATTTTCATGGATGATCATTGCACGGGTGACTGGGCCACTGATTTCGCTCTGACACAGGATATCGGCCGCGCGTTTCTGCCCGCCTATGTGCCGCTGGTGGAAAAACGCCGCGAGACCGAATGGACCGATGCAGACAAGGACACGCAGCTTGTGCATCGCGGGCTTTATGCCGAATACAACCTTGTCTACGACCGGGGCACAAAATTCGGCCTGACCACGGGGCATGATGCCAACGCGGTGCTAATGAGCCTGCCGCCATTGGCTAAATGGGTCTAGTTGTCGGTGCGCAGGAACTTGGCGCCACCTGCCTCCAGCGCGGGCGGCTGACTGTTTTCTTGCGGCGCGATGACGACCGTTTCAAAATTCTGCCGCCGCTGAACCGGCCCGGCTGCCAAATCGCGCAGAAGCATACCGGCCAGTTGCGGTGAAATCTCACCGTTGGAGGCGCGGCTGAGCATCCGCGCTGCACGGTCCGGCGCAAAATGCACCAATGCGCGGGCCATGCGCATCTGCGGCAGACCAACAGGCCGTTCCTGCCCGATACCCGCACCTAGGGCGGCGCGTTCCTGCGGGGTGGCCGGGATAAAGACCAGCCAGGCCACCAAGGCGACCAACAGGCCGGTCATCCCGGCCCGAAAGCCGTGATAGGCAATGCGTAGTGTCAGTGGCAAGCGCATCCGGGCGGCTCCATTTTTATGGTGCAAGCCAACCACGGCAATGTGGAAATCTTATGGCATCGCCTGCGTCAGCTGCGGACGGTATCGATCATCAGTTGCACGTTTTCGGGGTCGGCATCCGGCGTAATCCCGTGGCCAAGGTTGAAGATATGCGGCCCCTTGGCGAAGCTTTCGCGAATACGAAGGGTTTCATCGACCAAAGCCTGACCGCCGGTGACCATATGCGATGAGGCCAGATTACCCTGCACGCAGCCATCGACCTGCACATGTTCGGCCGCCCAGCACGCATCAACGCCATCATCAAGCGCGACACAATCTGCACCCGTGGCCTGATGCACGCCTGCAAATTTGTGATTTGCGCCACGCGGGAAGACGATAACCGGCGTGCCGGGATGCCTGTCCTTGATGGCCTTGGTGATGCGCTGCATCGGGTAGATTGAAAATTCGGTGAAGTCATCGCCTTCCAGCGACCCCGCCCAACTGTCAAAGATTTTGACAACCTCGGCACCGGCCTGAATCTGCATGGACAGATATTCGATCGTGGCCTCGGTGATGCGGTGAATGATCCCTTCAAAAACGGGTCGGTTTTCAGCCTTCAGCAGGTGGGCAGGCCCCTGATCCGGGGTGCCCTGACCGGCAATCATATAGGTCGCCACGGTCCATGGCGCGCCAGCAAAGCCGATCAACGTGGTCTCCTCCGGCAATTCACGCGACAGGATCTGCACCGTTTCATAGATTGGGCGTAATGTGTCGTGGATATCGTCCACAGGCTTCAGCCTATCAAAATCATCCGCTGTGGTGATGGTGGATAGGCGTGGACCTTCGCCCGTTACAAACCACAAATCCGCGCCAAGTGCTTGTGGGATCAACAAAATATCGGCAAAAAGGATCGCGGCATCAAAGCCATAACGCCGGATCGGTTGCAGCGTGACCTCTGCCGCCAGATCGGGATTATAGCACAGTGACAGGAAATCCCCGGCTTGCGCCCGCGTGGCCTTATACTCTGGCAAATACCGCCCCGCCTGACGCATCATCCAGATCGGCGGGGTGGGCAATGTCTCGCCCCGAAGGGCGCGAAGTATCGTCTTGTTCTGCGTCATGGGCTGTCCTTTTTCCTATCCCTAGGTCCCAATTGCGGTTGGTGTTGTCAAGTTAGGTTGACACGTCTAACAATCCTCTCATGACCATTCAGAAGCCGTCCCCCGCCGCCCCATTTAGAATTGGAACCCGTGGCTCGCCGCTTGCTCTGGCGCAGGCGCATGAGACTCGTGATCGCCTGATGGCGGCCCATGATCTGTCGCAGGATGCCTTTCAGATCTGCGTCATCAAGGTGACGGGCGATCAGATTCTCGACAAGCCCTTGCGCGAAATTGACGGCAAAGGCCTGTTTACCCGCGAAATCGAAGAGGCGCTGTTGGCCGGGTCGATTGATATTGCCGTCCATTCCACCAAGGATATGCCGGTAGAACAGCCTGCCGGGCTGATCATGGATACCTATCTGCCGCGCGAGGATGTGCGTGATGCGTTTGTGTCGTTGAACTATAAAAGCTTGGCAGATTTGCCCGATGGGGCTGTGGTCGGCACGTCATCGACAAGGCGGCGCGCGCAGGTGGCTGCCCGTTTCCCACAACTGAAAGTGGTTGAATTTCGGGGCAATGTGCAGACCCGGTTGAAAAAACTGCATGATGGCGTCGCCGATGCGACGTTCCTTGCCACCGCCGGGCTGAGGCGATTGGGTATGGATGATGTGCCTTACCACCCCATCGACTCTGACGATATGTTACCGGCCATTGCGCAGGGGGCGATTGGCATTGAACGGCGCGGCGATGATAGCCGGGCGGCGGATTTTCTGTCGGCGATCCATGATGTCCCGACAGGTCAAAGGCTGGCTGCGGAACGGACGCTACTGGCAGGGCTCGATGGATCCTGTGAGACGCCCATTGGTGGATTGGCTGAGATTGTGGACGGTGGCTTGCGCCTGCGCGGTGAAATCCTGCGGCAGGATGGCAGCGAAGTGCTAACTGGTGATATGCAGGGCGCTATCGAGGACGGGCGCGCCATGGGGCAGGAAATGGCTACGAAACTATTGGGGCAGGCCGGGCCGGGGTTTTTCGAAACCTAAGGCTTTGGGATTACCTTACCGGGATTGAGGATTCCCTTGGGGTCGAGCGCGGTCTTGATCGCGCGCATCGCATCAAGCGCGACGGAGTCCTTGCGCCGCTTCATCGTTTCCAGTTTTGATACGCCAATCCCGTGTTCGGCGCTGAACGATCCACCCAGCTCTTGCACGACATCCTCGACCGCTTCGACCATGGCGTCCATCACGGCAGGATCGTTGCGGCTGACATAACTGGTATGGTGTATATTCCCATCGCCCAAATGGGCCACGATCACCTCTGTTGCGTCGGGATCAATGGCTTTCAGGCGCGGGGTTAACATCGCCTCAAAGTCGGCGATCCGGTCCAACGGCAAGGCGACATCGGTATTCACATAGGTGCCACCAAAAAACGCGACATGGCCCGCATCCTCGCGGCGCTTCCACATCGCACTGCGCTGCGCCTCATTCTGGGCGATGACGGCGTCCAGAAGGCGGCCTTCTTCCAGATATGTGGCCAGTGTCGCCTCCAGATGGTCAACGACCGGGGTTTTGCCACTGTCATCTGGAACAGCGTCACGGTTCATCACGGCAGCCACTTCGATCAGGATGTTGACGTCGTGGGGTTCCTCAAACGGTGCGCGGGCATCAGGGAAAAGGCGCAGATGCGTGTCGATATAGCTGCGCGGCATGTATTCAAATGCCTCAACCCCGCCGCCGGTTTCATCCTGCAATCTGTGCAGCAAATCCAGCGCATCACCCAGGCTGGGCACGGCAACCATGGCCGTGGCATAGGCCTGCGGTTTGGGGCGTAGTTTCAGCACAGCAGCGGTGATGATCCCCAGCGTGCCTTCGGCCCCGATCATCAGATTGCGCAGATCAAGCCCCGAATTGTCCTTATGCAAGGCCGACATCAGGTTCATGATCCGACCATCGGCCAGCACGACCTCCAACCCCAGACACAGGCCCCGTGTGCTGCCGTAGCGGACAACGTTGGATCCGCCCGCATTGGTGGATAACAGCCCGCCGATCATCGCTGATCCGCGCGCGCCAAGGGTGAGGGGGAAGATCAGATTATGCGCCTCTGCTGCATCATGCAGGTCGGACAGGATGACACCGGCACCAACGGTGGCGGTGCGGCCTGCGACGTTGATCTCACTGATGGTATTGAGGCGATCCACCGACAACATCAAGGCGTCTTCAGCCAACGTGGCCCCGGTCAGCCCGGTCTGCCCGGAGACTGGCACAATTGCTGTGTTGGTCGCATTTGCGATCTTGAGAATTTCGGCGACCTCTTGCGTTGTGCCGGGGCGGAGCACGGCGCGGGGGGTGCAGGAATAGGCCCCTGTCCAGTCAGTGCCATAGGGGGTCGCGGCGTCGCCAGTCAGGACGCGGTCCTGCCCAATGGCATTTGCGATTGCGTCCAGTTCTGACATGGCCCCTCCGGTTTTGCGCATTTTGGTAAAGCTAACAGAATGCGGCAACGGCGAAAGGTGTCTTTCGCAAGTGATAGGGATTGAACTGGTGGCGTAGGGGGATACTTGAACTCCCGACACAGGGTGGTTTGCCCGGCAAACGCGCGAAAGCCGAGCCTGTCGAGAAGCGCGTCATCTTAGTTTGAGCTGCGAGAGCAAATGGTGGCGCGGGGGAGACTTGAACTCCCGACCTCGCGATTATGAGTCGCGCGCTCTAACCAGCTGAGCTACCGCGCCGCACCACGCATGCCGATTACGCAAAGGGGTGAACGCTGTCAAACCGATTCTGCGCACATCGCGGCGTTCCAACGGCGTAAGATGGGTTTAAACCCATCTTACGGTGCGGCATCTGTCAGTCATACCGCAGTTCGGTCGCTTTGCCCCGAAAGATCGTGTAGGCGAGCACCGTGTAGGCCATGATCGTCGGCAACACGATGCAGGTGCCCATCAGGATGATGAACAGGCTCTCCGGGGCGCTGGCTGCGTCATAGATGGTCAGCTTTTCAGGCACGACATAGGGATAGAAACTGTAGGCCATTCCGCCAAAGGCCATCACCCAAAGGGCCGTTGCTGCAGCAAAGGGCAGCCATGACCAGCGGTCACCGTAAAACGGCATTCGCCGTAACATCCACCAGAGCCAGACGACCAACATACCCGACAGAATGGGCAGTGGCGATAGGTAAAGGAACGATGGCCAGCTGAACCACTTGTCGAATATCCGGTCGCTCACATATGGGGTTGCCAGCGAAATCACTCCAATACCAAGCACCAGCCCCCAGATCCCGCCTTTGGCCCAGTCGACTGCTTTGCGCTGCAGATATTCATCCGTTTTGTGGATGACCCAGGTCGCCCCGATAAAGCTGTAGCCGACCGTCAGAAACACCGCCGTCAGGATGCCGAAGCCGGCATGCGCCCAGCTCCATTCCAGCCCCATGATATACATGCCCAGCATGAAGCCCTGAGAAAGGGCGGTCATCAGCGAACCTGCGAAGAAGGCGTTGTTCCATGCCTTCTTATGCGGTGCTGGCGCCTTGGCCCGGAATTCAAACGCGACGCCGCGCAGAATGAGACCGATCAGCATGATGGTCACCGGCAGGTAGAGGGCGGTCAGAATGTCACCATGTGCCGCCGGAAAGGCCACTAGCAACAACCCAACAGCCAGAACAAGCCAGGTTTCATTGGCATCCCAGAACGGCCCGATAGACGCGATCATGCGATCTTTTTCGTTGTCATCGGCGAAGGGAAAGAGGATGCCGACACCCAGATCGAACCCATCCAGAACAACATAGATGAGGATCGACACGCCCATGAGCGCGGCAAAGACGAAGGGAAGCCAGACGGTTGGATCACCAAATGTATTCATCTTGCCTACTCCGCCGGGACGGCACGTGCGACCGCCGCTTCGGATTGTGGGGTTTTCGGGTCGATCCGCTCACCCCGTGACATGCGCCGCGCCAGAAAGAAAATGACCGAGATATAGGCCACCATCAGCACCGCATAGACAGCCAGGTAAGCGATCAAGGTGGACAAGACCATCGGTGCAGGCACATCGGCCACGGCTTCCTTAGTGCTCATCACACCTTGGACAAGCCAAGGCTGGCGACCAATCTCGGTGGTGTACCAACCGGCGAGGGTGGCCACCCAACCGCTGAAACTCATCCCCACAAGGACATAAAGCGCCGGTTTGGGCAGCCCTTCGACCCCGCGGGACTTGCGCAGCATCATCGCGGATGCCCCCCAACTGACCAGAAGCATCAATAGGCCTGTCCCTACCATGACGCGGAAAGACCAGAAGACAGGACTGACCGGCGGGTGCAGAACTTCACCATTTGCGCCGATGAAGTCGTTCAGCCCCTTTACCTCACCGTTCCAGTCATGAGTCAGGATGAATGATGCCAGTTTTGGGATGGCGATTTCAAACCGATTCTCGCGCGCCTCTTCATCCGGGAGGGCGAATAAAACAAGCGGCACGCCGGTATCGGTTTCCCAATTACCTTCCATCGCCGCCACCTTTGCAGGCTGATATTCCTTGGTATTCAGGCCATGAAAATCACCCAGCAGAATCTGCAAGGGGATCAGCAAGGCGGCTGCATAGACAGCCGTTTTCAGGGCGACGCGCACACCTGCTGTACGTCCGCCGATCAGCCAACGGAATGCACTGATCCCGGCAATCAGGAAGCTGACAGTCAGGAAGCTGGCCAAAACCATGTGCGCAAAGCGGTAAGGCATGGATGGGTTAAAGATAATCGCCCACCAGTCGGTCGCGTGGGCAACGCCGTCAATCATCTCAAACCCTTGAGGGGTGTGCATCCAGGAATTCAACACGATGATCCAGAAGGCGGACATCATGGTGCCAAAGGCCACAAGGAAGGTCGCCGTTGTGTGCAGCCAGTTGGGTACACGCGAAAAACCGAACAGCATGATGCCCAGGAACACCGCCTCAAGGAAAAAAGCCGTCATGATCTCATACGCCAGCAGCGGCCCCGCGATATTGCCGACTTTTTCCATGAAACCCGGCCAGTTCGTACCGAACTGAAACGACATGGTGATGCCCGACACAACGCCAAGCGCAAAGGACAGGGCAAAGATCTTCACCCAGAACCGATAAGCCTCCATCCAGCGTTCCTGGCCGGTCTGGGTGTACCGGATCTTGAAAAACAACAGCACCCAGCCGAGTGCGATGGTGATCGTCGGGAACAGGATGTGGAATGAAATATTCGCCGCAAATTGAATGCGTGATAGCAGCAGGGTTTCCATAATGTCCTCGACTCCTTTTCGCCGTATGCACCGTTGCTTTTCATATAGCTGTTAATGGGCTGTGATCAGGGGGGTGCGACAGCACAGCGCGGTTTGTTGGAATTATTCTAAAACATACGAAAGGATCGGAATGTGGCGTGACATCCTGCGCAATTTCCGAAACGATCATCGTAACGAAGGAGGATGTTTTGACAGGATATTTGACAACCCATGTGCTGGACACGGCCAGCGGTTTGCCGGCGGCGGGTATGACCGTCGATTTGTACCAGCTTGACGGCGATAACCGGACCCATTTGGTCAAGATGGTCACCAATGACGATGGTCGCACCGACGGCCCGATCCTGCCACAGGCTGAATTTGCGGTCGGACGGTATGAACTGGTGTTTCAGGCTGGCGCCTATTTTGGGCGTAGCGACAATCCACAATTCCTCGATGACATCCCGATTCGTTTCGGGATCAATGATCCGACATCGCATTATCATGTGCCGCTGCTCGTCTCGCCTTTCAGCTTTTCGACATATCGGGGCAGCTAGAACCCTTTCTGACCCGACGTTTTGCTGGCGGCCATGCGCCGTCAGCTTTGAACGCGTGACATATGTTTGCTGCTGGGCAGGGCAGCGGCAAATATCGGCGCGACCATGCAGATAGTCGCGCACCCGATCAAAACCGCATTTTGTCCAAAAACATCTGCCATTGGAACAATCAGGGCGAGCCCGACCGGCGCCAAACCATATGAGCAAAGGAAATCAAAAGAGGATACCCGGGCAAGGTGATCTGCGGGCACTTCGCGTTGCGTGGCGGTAAACCAAAGCACATTGAAAATCTCGATCCCGAGACCGGCCAGAGCATAGGCCAGCATCACCGCGTAAAAGTGATCGGCCCACAGCATGCTAAGCGGCACCACGCCGTAAACCGCTAACCCGCCAAGCGCCCACCAGCCCATCGGCCGGAACCGAACCCGGGCCACGATGACCGCCCCGAAAATCGCGCCCAGCGTATAGGCCGTGATGCCAGCAACCAGCAGGCTAGGGCCGCCAAAAATATCTTCGGACAGGATGGGCAGCAGAACACCGGTTGCGGAATATCCTGTGGCAATGACAGCCGTCAGCGCGGCGAGACCGGACAGGAACCATGGGTGGCGACGCGCCTCGCCGATCCCGGCCCGGATGTCGCGCAAGACCTGCCCCGGGGCTGCCCAGCCCTTGGCTGGGGCCGCCCTGCGGGGTTCAACCCATGACGGGACAAGCGCGCTCATCATCCAGATCGCGGCGAGCATGGCCATTGCGGGTCCGATCCCGGTCCACAAAGCGACCGCTGACGCAATCACCGGCCCCAATAGAACCGTGATGCGCACCGAAAGGCTCATCGCGGCATTCGCTGGTTGCAGGCTGTCCTTGTTGATGAGCATGGGCACCAGCGCCTGATATGCGGGTCGGCTTGCACCTTGCCCTACACCTGACACGGCTGAGCCGAAAAGCATGAGGCCCATTGCAAGGCTGCCGGATATGCCCATGCCGAAAATGATCAGACCAATGCCGCAGGCGGCGATCAGGCTGGACCAGAGCACGACAAGCCTGCGTGATAGCCGATCCGCGATTGTGCCACCGAAAAGGACACCCACAAGAAAACCAACGGTCCGCAAGGCCAGCAGGGCGCCAAGCGTTTCGGCATCAATGACCGCCTGAGTCAATGCCAACCCAAACAGAAATGGCAGACCCCATGTTGCAAAACCGGCAGCGGTGCTGCCAACCCAAAGGCGCAGAAAGGACGGATTCCAGATACCGTTTTCCAAGGGAAGCTCCAGCAAATAGCGGTGGCAGAATTGAGTTGCCGCTATATGTTCAGGCAGCTACCGCGCGCAGTTTGTGGGTTTAGCATCGGAAGTCAACAGGTGGCATTGTGCGGGTCCGGTCATCGCTCAAAAGACCAGCGCGTGATCTGTTGATAGGTCTCGTGCGTATCCACCATTATGGATGGGAAGGCCGGATTGTTCGGTGTATCCGGCCAGCCCTGCGCCTCGATCGCCAACCCTTCATAAGGGCCACAACCGGGGCGTCGTGCATCGCGGGCATCATAGATTTGGACGCCGGGTTCGGTTGTGGCCATTTGCATCGTCAGGCCGTTATTGCCGCGTAATTCCAACACATCACGCAAAGGTCCGCGCGCATCCGAAACGCAGAAATTATTGTCGAACGGGGGCGTGTTTACACTGACGGCGCGGCGGGTGCGGAAATCCATTTCAGTCCCCGCCACATCGGCAATCTCCCCGGTTGGATAATGATCATCGGTTCCGGGCAAATAGCGATCCGCTGCAATCTGCAACTGATGACCGTCAAAAACTGTGGTGCCGTCAAGGTTCCAGTAACTGTGATTGGCGAAGTTCATCGGCGTCCGGGCATCAGTGGTGCCGGTGATGGTCAATGTCAGAGTCCCAGGCGGGCTGAGCACATATTTCGCTGTGACCACCCGATTGCCCGGCAATCCGCAATGGCCATCGGGCAATGACAGCCGCAATGTTGCGCTGTCCGGGGTGGTTTCCAGCACATCCCAAACCTGTAAATGGCTGGCTTGCGCGCCGGAATGCAGATGGATGCGCCCGTCCTGATTGCGCTCCAGTTCATACATCATCCCGTCAATACGGATACGGGCATTGCTGATCCGGTTGACGATGGGGCCGATGAGGCTGCCGTGATAGCGCATGGCACCTTCGTAATCTGACAGATTGTCAGAGCCGAGGGTCAGCGCATGATCAATCCCGCGCAAGCGTACATCCTGCAGAACCGCGCCCCATGTCAGCAGGCTGATTGTCAGATCACCTGCGGAGAGGGTGATCTTGTGAACCTCCTGCCCCTTGGCTGTGGTGCCAAACGGGGTCATAGCGGCTCCCAATGCACGCCTGCGGGCGGGATGATGATATCGCTCCAGGCCTGCGCCTTGGGGGCATAGTTGAAAACGAACCGATGGGTGGCCGTGTCGCGGATGCGCAGCCCTTGGGGCAAGGCATAGGTTGTCAGATCGAGCGTATCGCATAGCCCGCCGATGATGGCGTCAAACGTCGCATCATCTGGCCAGCCCGCGAGATAGCGCAGATGATCGCCCCCCATGATCGCCGGTTGCCCTGCTGTCGTGCTCAGATGCACAGGCGCGTTGCCTTCCAGATGTTCAAACCAATGCCAGAACCGGCCCCCGCCTTGCAGCTTGACCCGGCAATCAGGCGGCATGCTTTCCGACAGGGCGACGGTGATATCAGTATCGGGCAGATTGGGGCCAAGCGGAGTGGCGATGCTCAATTCATCGGTCTTTGTATCTGTGCGTGGGCCGATCAGGGCGATGCCTTTGAATGTGGCCAATGCGGCCCGCAACTGGTCCGACAGGTGCATGATCCCCGGTGCCAGGACCAGTTTGTAATCTGATAGGTCGGCGGCATCAGGGGGCAGAATATCAATATTCAGCCCCGCCCGACGCATCGCGCGATAGGCATAGAATGCCAGCCGGAACATGTCGAAATCCGCACCTTGCGGCTGCGCGTCCCAGGCCCAGGCGCTGTCATAGTCAAAGATCAGGGCGGCTTGCGCCGGGGCGGTGTCGACGTCCGGCAAAACGCCGATTTCGCCTGCTACCTGCCGCGCCTCAGCTAGCGCCGGGGCGGGTGCGCTATCAGGCCTTAGCAGCCCCGCATGCATCTGTTCCTGTGCAAAAGGGGCCTGACGCCAGCGAAAATAGCAAACGGTTTCGGCACCGTGGGCAAAGGCCTCCCACGCCCAAAGACGGGCCATGCCGGGTAAGGGGGCAGGGTTGTAAGGGGCCCAGTTTACGGGGCCGGGCTGTTGTTCCATCACCCAAAGGCGGCCCTTGCCCACGGCGCGATAAAGATCGTGATGAAACGCCTGAAAATCCGGGTGCCCCTGCCGCAGGAACTTTTTCTTTTCTTTTGAAGAGCCTTCAAGCCGATCTGAAAGGAAGCCAATTGGATAACTATCCCATGACGCGATATCAAGGTCGGCCCCGACCTTCCAATGATCGAATGTCGTGATCCGGCCCATATAGTTATGGATCAGCGGTGCGTCGGTGTGGCGGCGCAGCTCGTCGGCCTGCACCTTGTTGAAGGCCACGACCTGATCGGAACTATAGCGCCGAAAGGCCAGCTGATGCGGGTGGTTGGGTTCGGTGACGGTCAGGTTGGGCAGATCAATCTGATCAAACGTATCATATTTCATCGACCAGAACACATTGCCCCAGGCGCGGTTCAGCGCGTCGGTGGATTGGTATTTCTGCGCCAGCCAATCCTGAAAACCGCTTCGGGCGGCGTCCGAATAACTCAACGTCGTATCGTGGCAATCATATTCATTGTCGATCTGCCAGGCCGCGATATGGGGGTTCTTGCCATAGCGTTCGCCCATCAGGCGCGCGATGCGTTTGCATTCGTCGCGATAGCCAAGATGACTGAAATCATAATGGCGGCGAGAGCCGAATTTGCGCGGGCGGCCTTCGGCATCAACCGCCAGCATGTCGGGGTATTTGTCGATCATCCATCGGGGCGGGGTGGCAGTGGGCGTCCCAAGAATGATTTTCAACCCGGCATCGCCCAAAACCGCAATCGCCCGGTCCAGCCAATCCCATGTGAATGTGCCGGGGCTGGGTTCCATACGGCTCCACCCGAATTCACCGATACGCACCCATGACAGGCCGGTTGCGACCATGCGGGCCGCGTCTTCGGCCCATTGATCCTCGGGCCAGTGTTCAGGGTAATAACAGACGCCAAGCGTGCGTTTCATAGTCCGGGACCTTTTGAGTATTTTTGGCAAAATGATAATGCGGTCGGGTTACACGATCACGCGATTTTCTTTCTGGCCAACCGTTGTTGTTGGGGTTGAAAACGTTTTGCCGTCATCGTCGCCTGTAAGTCCAACGGCGGCAGAGGTGCAATAGAGCGTTTGCAAACCCGGCCCGCCAAAGGCCGGGCAGGAGGTTTGCTTGGCCGCGAAAGAATGCGCCGCGATGAACGTGCCGTCGGGCCGATAACCAGCCACCCGCGAAGTGCCCCATTGCGCATTCCACAGGTTGCCTGCCGCATCCACCACCGCGCCATCGGGGCGGAAATCAGTGCCTGTCAGATCGATATGCAAGACCGGATCGCCGTCGGGCCAGCCATCGGCATCAAGGGCGACGCGCGTGACCTGCTGTGTTGGGGTGTCGGTGAAATAGGCGGTCTTGCCGTCTGGGGCGAAACAGATCGCATTGCTGATCGTGATCGGTGCGAAAAGCTGGCGCAGCTCACCCTTGTGATAGCGATAGATGGCACCTGCACCATCTTCTGCTTCAATCCCCATCGTGCCAATCCAGAACCCACCTTGTGGATCAGCGCGCCCATCATTGGACCGAGTGACGGGGTTGTCGGCCTCCAGCGGGCAAATCTCAGTATGAGCGCCGGTGTCGATATCAAACCGGTGCAGCGCCCGGGCAGAGGCAACCAGCAGCGTATCCCGGTCAACCCAGCCCGCCGCGCTGACATAGGTGTCGAATTGCCAATGCCGGCCCTTGGTATGCAACCTGTGCCCAAGAATATCGAACCAGAATAATTGCTGGCGTTCAGGGTGCCATAACGGCCCTTCGCCCAACTGACATTGGGTATCGTCAAAGATCATTTCGCCGCCTCATCATAGGCGGCGACCATCTCCCTTGCGCGGGCGGTGACGTCGGCGACGGACAGTCCGGGTTTGTACAAGGCTGATCCGATGCCGAACCCATCCGCACTGGCGGCCATCCATTGGGCGAAATTATCCGCACCAGCACCGCCGACCGCATAGATTTGGGTGCCTTTGGGCAGGATCGCACGGATCGCCTTGATCCCATTAGGGCCCAGCAGGCTGGCGGGAAAAATCTTGAGCCCATCTGCGCCTGCTTTCAGGGCTGCGAAACATTCGGTCGGGGTCATGACCCCCGGCCAACTTTGCATGCCTGCGGTCTTGGTGGCGACAATCACGCGCTGATCGCAATTGGGCGACACGATCAGCTTGCCCCCCGCCTGAGCAACCCGGCCCACATCATCGGTGGACAGGACCGTGCCTGCACCGATCAGGGCATCGGACCCATGGGCGTCAACCATCGCCTTGATACTGTCAAACGGATCGGGGGAGTTTAGCGGCACCTCGATCCGGGTGATTCCGGCATCAATCAGGGCGGTGCAGATTGGCACAGCCTCGTCCGGGGTGATCCCGCGCAGAATGGCGATCAGGGGGCGTGACATGGGCTATCCTTTCAGACGGCGATAGGCGGCGGTAAGACCCGCAATGGTAATGGCATCACCTTGCACTTGGGTGGCGGGGGCATGCTGCGCGGCAAGGGCGTCGACGTAAAGCTTTGACAGACCACCGGCCCCGATCACGGCGATCTGCTGACCCAGCCAATAGGGTTTCGCGGCAGCGAGTTCTGCCCCGATCAACAGTCCCGACAGGCGCGCGCGGGCGGCACCGCCGGGCAGGTTGTTCAACAGGCCCTCCGCCCGCAGCGTAAAAAGCCGCGCAGCCAGCCGTTCGGGGCGGGCCATGGCTTCGTCAACAGCCGTTGTGAATGCATCATTATCCCAGCCATCGACGGCGATGGAATGGCGCAGTACTGTTTGTTCGCTGATCGTCGCAAAAAGTTCGCCGGTCATAAAAGTCTGAAAGCTGACGACCTCATCGGCACTGACATGCACCCATTTGGTATGAGTGCCGGGCAGACAGATCACCCCATCCCAATTCTTGTTGCGGGCCAGAAACCCGGCAATCTGGGTTTCTTCGCCGCGCATCACATCCGGCGAGCTGAGCTGTTTGATGCCGGGGATGACATGGACCTGCAGATCGGCACTCTGCACCGCTGCGCGCGCGCAGCCTTCAGGCAATGCGGGGCAGGGAACAGCCGTGTAGGGCGCCTCGACCCAGCCCTGGCGTGATCCAACCATGCCGCAGGCAATGACGGTGGTCGGGCCGTTGATCCAATGGCCGACAGTGCGGAGCAGTTCTGGCTCAAAACCGTCACGGGCCAGTTCGCCCATGCCTTTGTCAGACCGGGCTTCTGCCAGCACGGTGCCGGAACCTGATATTGCCCAGGCGCGCATATTGGACGTGCCCCAATCCACTGCGATCCAATCTGCCTTCACATCGCTCATCCTGTGTGCACCACCCCTGCGTCGATCACCATCACCTGCCCGGTCATCATGGCCGAAGCGGAGGACGCAAGAAAGAGCGTGCCGCCGACCATATCTTGTGGCTGGATAAACGCTTTCAGGCATTGTTTGTTCAGAAAGGCAATTTTCGCCTCGGGCGTGGCCCACATGGTTTCCTGCTTTTCGGTAAAGACCCAGCCGGGGGCGATGGCATTGACACGAATGCCCTTTGGCCCCCACTCGCGGGCCAGCGCACGGGTCATGCCCGTAATGCCTGCATTGGCGCTGACATAGGGGACCATGCCAGCCGCCCCCATCAGATAGGTGATGGAGGAAAAATTGATAATGGAGCCTTTGGGCGCCATCAACGCCGCGGCCTTCTGACAGGCAAAGAAATAGGCTTTGAAATTCACCGCCTGACTGTCATCCCAGACCTCTGGCGTGATCTCCATCGCGTCATGGCGCATATCATTGGCGGCATTGTTGACCAATGCGGTGAAGGCGCCATGGACACCTGCGGCCTGTTCCATCGCGGCCTGCAACGAAGACGTGTCGGTAATGTCGCATTGGATGAATAGTGGCCGGTTGCCATAGGCCTTGTCCATCGCATCAACAAATGCGCTGGCATCAGAACGTCCGACAAAAGCAACCTTTGCATCCTGCGCTAAAAACCCCTCGGTCAATGCAGCCCCGATGCCGTTGCCACCGCCGGTGATAAAGATGGACGCATCCTTCAGATCATGGAAACTGGCGTTCATAGGCGCTCTCCTTCCAACACCCACATGCGTTCGGGAAAGGACCATGGCAATGTCACGCCGTGACGCATCAGATAGGTGCCGGTCACCTCAATCGCCTGTGATTTCAGGATCGGATTGCCGCGCGACAGACGCGGCGCGCTTTCGCGGTTGATCAGGCGCACACGATAAGTGGCGTCGGGATCAAGTGCAGTCAGGCGCAGTGGGCGCGGTGCGATCTGCGCACTGGTCGCGGCCTTGCCTGCAAAGACGACAAAGCGGTTTTTGTCGCGGGCCAGTTGCTGTTCAGCCATCACCGCCGGATCGGCACTGTCCAGCCGCAGGATGTCGGCTGTCTGCATCCAGTGGCGATGATGTTTCCACCAGCTTGTGACCTCTTGGAGCACGGCCGTTTCGTGTTCATCCAACTCGCGCGGATCCATCTCGAAGCCCATGTGGCGCTGAGCGGCCACCCATGCGCGGAAACTGATATCGAGCGTGCGGCCCGATGTATGGCAGACGCGCGGGCCGACATGGCTGCCGGTGACCGAAAGCGGCAGAAACAGCGCCGCATCATGCTGAATGCGTAGCCGCTCCAGCGCGTCGTTGCTGTCGGACAACCAGACCCGCTGGGTCCGTTCCAGAATGCCAAAATCGATGCGACCGCCCCCCGAAGCGCAGCTTTCAATCTCCACATGCGGAAAATCAGCGCGCAGTCGGTCGATCAGGGCGTAAGAGCCGCGGGTTTGCGCCGCATCGGGCATCGGCAGCACCCGATTATGATCCCATTTGATGTAGTCGATCCTGTGATCGCGCAGGATCGCTGACATCCGGTCATACAGGAAATCACGGACCTCCGGATTGGCCATGTTCAGCGCTTTTTGTTGGCGTCCCAGCGTCTGATCCTCTGCGCCAAAAACCCAGTCGGGATGGGCGCGGTGAATGTCGCTGTCTTCATTGATCATCTCAGGTTCGAACCAGATGCCGAAGGTCATGCCAAGCGCATGCACATGGTCAATCAACGGGTGCAGTCCGTCAGGATATTTGCGCGGATCAACCTCCCAATCGGACAGGGACCTTGTGTCGTCATCGCGATTGCCGAACCAGCCATCGTCCAGCACGAAACGTTCTGCGCCCAGTTCTGCCGCGCGGTTTGCGATGTCCTGCAAGACGGGCAGTTTATGATCGAAATAGACGGCTTCCCAGCAATTGTAATGTACTGGGCGGGGTGCGTCGGGTTTGGGCCAGGTGACGATCCGGTCGCGCAGGTGGCGTTGGAACGCCACGGCGCAGCCGTTCAAACCCCGGTCGGAATATGCGATGTAAAGCGGGGCCGTCTTGAACTGCCTCGCGGCTTCCGTCTCCATCCGCGCGGCGTGACCCCATTGGATCTGTCGGCGGCCATCCTGCAGTTCCTCAGCAATCATCTTGTGCCCGCCGGACCAACCGTAATGGAAAGCGTAAGCCTCGCCTTCGGCATTGGTCGCACCGCGACAAGGCACGATCAGGCCCGGGAAATGTTCATGGCCCGTGCGGCCGGTCCGGTTTTCGCGGTAACGCATACCCGGCGCCCAGGCGGTGCGCGAGAGTTGGAATTCACCACACCAGCGGCCAGAGACATCGATCATCTCATCCGATTGCTGCGGGCCGGGCAGGACCGGTGCTGCGAGCCAGTGCAGATGGACCGGGCGGGTTGCATCCAGCGTGGTCTGGCAGGTGATGATATGGGTTTCGGTGTCGCTGACAAAACTGACCGTCAAGGTCAGACCATTGGCCTTGTCGGCATAGGTCAGCTCCAGCGTGCCGTTCTGTTCGACGCTTTCGAAACAGAACTTGGGCAAGAGCGGCGTGCCATCGGTATCGCGCACGATCAGGCCGGGTTGGCCAGGGAAACTGCGCGTGGCCTCGGGACAGATCGACAGGTCCGGGTTTTCGTCCAGCATGCCGCCGGTGACATCAATCGCGTGGGCGGCGTGCAGCGTGTTCAAATCCTCGCCATCCGGCAACACGGCACCCCAATAGACGACCTCGGGCAGGCGGTCGTTTCTGGCCGCCAAAACAAGTGTCTGGCGGCCATCATCAATACGATAAGTCCGGTTCATGGGTATCTTACTTTACGGCCCCGAGGGTCAGACCCGCGATAAAGTGTTTCTGCATCAGAAAGAACATCGCAACGGGGGGAAGGGCGGCAACAATGGAACCCGCGCTCATCAGATGATAGGCGGCGCGGAACTGCGAATTGAACTCTGTAATCCCGGCGGTGACCGGCTGGGCGTCGGGCCCTTGGGTCAGGACAACCGCCCAGAAATAATCGTTCCAGATGAAGGTAAAAATCAGGACAGCCAATGCGGCCAGCGCGGGCTTCATCAGCGGCAGAACCACGTAGAGAAAGATACGCCATTCGGCAACGCCTTCGACGCGGGCGGCCTCGATCAGGGGGAACGGCAGGGCGCGGATGAAGTTGCGCATGAAAAGCGTGCAGAACCCGGTCTGGAACGCCACATGGAACAGAACGAGGCCCAGCTTGGTGTCATAGAGGTTCATGCTGACGGTTAGGTCACGCACCGGTACCATCAGGATCTGGAAAGGGACAAAGTTACCCGCAATAAAGATGAAAAAGATCAGAAGGTTGCCCTTGAACTTGTAAACCCCCAGCGCAAACCCCGCCATGCAGGAAAGGGCCACCGCGCCAATCACCGTCGGGATCGTGATGAAAAGCGAATTCAGCAGATAGCGGGGCATATTCGATTCAAAGAACACTTTGCCGTAATTGTTGAACGCCTCGAAACTGCTGGGGACGCCCCAATAATTGCCGTTGGTGAAATCGGCATCCGGCTTGATCGAAAACAGGGCAACCGCCAGCAATGGCAAGAGCCAGAGGATTAGCGCCACAGGCAGGAAGGCCTGATAGGTGATTTGCGTGGAGCGGGGGCGTTTTTCAATTGGTGTCGGAAACATCAGCGGGCTCCCTTTTCATCTTGGTACATCGACCACAGGAAGTAGACGATAAAGCCGAGCATGATGAAGAACAGGACCACGGCGATGGCGGCCCCATATCCCATGCGGAAACCGAACTCGGACAGTGATTCCTCGAACATATAAAATGACAGAACGCGGGTAGAGCCGAACGGGCCACCATTGGTCATCACACTGATCAGATCAAAGGATCGCAGCGCGCCAATGATGGTCACGACAAAGGCAATGAACGTGGCAGGCTTCAACTGGGGCAGGATCACATACCACAGCATCTTGCGGCCCTTGGCGCCATCAAGGCGGGCCGCCTCCACCTGTTCGGGATCCACCGCATTCAGACCGGTCAGATAGAGGATCATGCAATAGGCGGTCTGCGGCCACAGACCGGCGGCGATAATCCCGTAGGTGGCGGTGTTGCGATTGCCAAGTACGCCATCGGTGATGGTAATACCAAACCAGCCTGTCATCACATCAAACAAGCCGTCATTGGGCAGGTAGAACCATGAAAACACCAGGCCAACGACAACCTGAGAGATCACAAATGGGAAGAAGAAGAGCGATTTGTAAAGGCGAATGCCAAAGACGGTCTGGTTCAGGAACAAGGCAATGAACAGGCCCGCCGGAATTGCGAGCAGATAGAGGACCAGCCAACGCAGGTTGTTCCAGAAAGAAACTTCGAATTTACGGTCGATATTCTGATCGCCAATGCCCAGCAGTCGTTCATAATTGGCGGTGCCAACCCATGTCTTGTCGCCCAGACCGTCCCATTCATGGAAGGAAATCCAGAAGGATTGACCGATGGGCATGATGACATACACGGCGAAAAACAGCATCGCGGGCAATAGAAACAGCCAAGGGGTAATGGCGATCTCGTTGCGCTTGTACCAGCTGCGATTGGTCTCTGCTGAGGACATGTCTTTGCTTCCCTTCGGATCAACACATGCGAAAAGCCTTCAGGCCTTGCGGATGGGTTGGGGGTTGCACCCGCCTTTTGGCAAGACGGGTGCAACGACGTAAGATGGGTTTAAACCCATCTTACCTGCTTATTCATAGATACGCTGACGTGTCTCTTCGAGACGGTCCAGAATCTCGTCCAGATCATCGGGGAACACCATGAACTGTTGCAGACCCTCCATGCCGACCGATGCCATCTCAGCCGAGAAGTCACGGTCAAAGAACTGCATGATGCCGCCATTTGCATTATTCGACAGCATGTCGAAACCCTGCTCAAGGAACTTGTCATTATCAATGGATGCGTTGGCGTTCACCGGCAACTGACCCAGGGCGTCGCCGCCATTGATTTCGGTCTGAACCTCGGCAGAGGTGACAAAGCGCAGGAATTCCTTCGCCGCGTCCACGTTCTGCGCGCCCGATGCGATATGGAATGTATCGGTCGGGGCATCCTCGGCATAATCAACATCCGCGTTGATGACCGGGAATTGGTAGAAATCCAACTGATCATCGGTCAACCCACCATCACGCATGGCCGCAACGGCAAAGTTACCCATCAGATAGGCTGCCGCTTCGCCATTCAGCATGAAGGGCAGGGCTTCCTGCCAGCTGTAGTTCTGGTGGCTATCAATGAAAGCACCCATGTCGATCAGCTGGCGCCAGTTGGCAAATGTCTGGCGGACGCGGTCATCTGTCCATTCAACCTCACCGCGTGCCAGGGCGACATGGAAATCATAGCCATTGGTGCGGGAGTTGATGTAGTCAAACCAGCCGCCGGCGGTCCACAGGAACTTTGTGCCGATCGTGTAGCACTTCACACTATTGTCCAGCAGCGTCTGGCAGTTCGCCAGCTCTTCTTCCCATGTGGTGGGTTCCGACAGACCATATTGGTCAAACAGGTCCTTACGATAGTAAACACCCCACTGGTAATATGTGTAGGGTACGCCCCACTGCTTATCATCCAGCGTCATCGCACCTTTGGTCGATGCGAGTGCCTCAAATTCAGGCTCTGCCCAAAGATCAGAGATATCAGCAAACAGGCCCGCATCCACGTAAGGACGCATCCGGTTGGCGGCATACCAGTTCACCACATCGGGTGGGTTGGCACCCAGCGCGTTGCGGATCTGGGTTTTCCAGGCTTCGCGGTCAACGATGGTCAGTTCGACATTCAACTCGGGATGCAGTGCACCGAAATCCGCGACCAGACCTTCCATCACGGCACGCGGTGCCGGGTTCGACATGTCAGAGATAATTTTCAGATCGCCAGACAGCGCATGGCCGTCAGCGAATGCGGATGATGCTGTCACGCCAGCAGCAACCAACGCCGCAAGCGACGTCTTGAGAATGGAATGCATGGTGTCCTCCCAGTATGCTTCCTTCATGTAAACCCTGTTCCATTATTTGAAACTTGGTTTTGGATATTGATACTAAACCGCGACTCGGCTAGCCTTGTCAACAGTCCAAGGCTGCGCCGAAGTGGAGATCGGTGTCAAAATCCGCCATGGACAGGGAGGAAACATGGGACATGTGACCGGCGACGGCACAGTCGGAAAAGCACTTGCAGTGCTCGATCAGGTGGCGGCATTCGGGCGCCCGGTGCGGTTCAGCGAATTGCTCGCCCAATCCGATTTTCCCAAGCCAACGCTTTATCGCTTTGTGCAGGCCCTGACGAATCAACAGATGCTGGCCTATGATCCGGACAGGCAAACCTATGCGCCGGGTGTGCGGCTTGTGCGGTTGGCGCATGCCGCCTGGGAACAATCGACATTGGCACCTGTGGCACGGCCACATGTGGATGCGCTTAGCAAAGCCGTGGGCGAAACTGTACATCTGGCCCAGCTTGATAACGCGCAAGTGCTTTACATCGACAAGCGCAACGCCGCCAATCCGGTGCAGATGTATAGTCAGGCAGGTAAGGTCGGCCCGGCCTATTGCACCGGGGTGGGTAAGGTCATGCTGGCCTTTCTGGATCTGGAGATGACAGAGAAGGTCATCGCCCAGCAGTCTTTCCATGTCTTTACCGAATACACGCTGGCCGATGCGGCTGCGCTGCGCCGGGAACTCGACGATATCCGCGCAAATGGCTACGGGTTTGACCGTGAAGAACATGAACCGGGGATCATCTGTATCGCCATGCCGATCCTGTCCGAAGGCGGCCGGGTTTTGGGGGCGCTTTCGGTGACCAGCACTACAAATCGAACCAACCTCGCAGGGCTGGAAGCATATGAGTCCATCCTGCGCGAAACGGCGACAAAAATTGCAAGGGATGCCCAAAATTGGAGCTTTCCGGATTACAACACAAATGAAGCAACGGGGATTTAGGCTATGTCAGGTGTTACGCTGAACAAAGTGATCAAGCGCTATGGCGATGTGCAGGTCATCCACGGGATCGATCTGGACATCCAGGATGGCGAGTTCTGCGTCTTCGTGGGGCCGTCAGGTTGCGGCAAATCCACGCTCCTGCGGATGGTGGCAGGGCTGGAGGAAACCACCGATGGCCAGATCAATATCGGCACACGTGATGTGACCCGGATGGACCCGTCCGAACGGGGCGTGGCCATGGTGTTCCAGACCTACGCACTTTACCCGCATATGACGGTAAAGGACAACATGGGCTTCGGGCTAAAGATGAACGGCCATCCCAAACCCGAAATCGACAAGAAAGTCGCCGAGGCCACGCGCATCCTGAAGCTTGAACAGTATCTCGACCGCAAACCATCCGCCCTGTCCGGGGGGCAGCGACAGCGGGTCTCCATCGGGCGGGCCATTGTGCGCGGACCAGAGGTGTTTTTGTTCGACGAACCTTTGTCGAACCTTGATGCGGAATTGCGGGTCGAAATGCGGGTCGAAATCGCGCGCCTGCACAAGGAAATCGGCGCAACGATGATCTATGTGACCCATGATCAGGTCGAGGCGATGACACTGGCAGACAAAATCGTGGTGCTGCGTTTGGGCAACATCGAACAGGTTGGCGCGCCGATGGACCTTTACCGTGACCCCGACAACAAATTCGTGGCGGGCTTTATCGGATCGCCAGCAATGAATTTTGTCGAAGGAGTTGCCAATGGTGGCAATATCAGCGCGCCTGGGCTCGGCGCGCATTTTGACGGGCTGATCAGTGCCGCGTATGACGGTAAGCGGGTAAGCGTGGGGGCGCGTCCTGAACATATTACCATCGATCCGGCCGGTGACACGCATACGGTCGAGATGACCGAAAGCCTGGGCGGTGTTTCCTTTGTCTATCTGGCGAGCAACAACGGCGAACGGGTGGTTGTGGAAGAACGCGGCGACGAACGCTCTACTGAGGGGGCGAAAGTGGGTATTCACATTGATGCATCGCGCATCTATCTCTTCGACGCAGATACAGAAGCGCGCATTCGCAGCTAGGGCGCCAGAATTTTTAAACATTCTGACCAAAATTCTTAGAAAGAATTTTGCGTGGGCGGCATCGGTGTGCAAAAAAAGGACCCACCGGTGACCCTGCAAGCAGCTGATATTCGCGCCGCCGATGATGCCATTCGTGCCGACACGATCCGCACGCCGCTGGTCCCCGCAACGCGGCTGTCGCATCATCTGGGGATCGCACTTTACCTCAAGCTGGAAAACCTTCAGCACACCAACGCATTCAAGGCGCGGGGTGCGCTCGCCAAGCTGCTGACCCTTGATGATGCGGCGCGCAAGGCTGGGGTCATCGCCTGCAGCGCGGGCAACCATGCCCAAGGCGTCGCCTATCACGCGACCCGGTTGGGGATGCCTGCGGTCATCGTGATGCCCGAAGGCACACCATTCAATAAAGTCAAACGCACCAGCGATCTGGGCGCGGAAGTGATCATCCACGGGGCGGGCTTTGATGACAGTGTGCAATACACGTTTGATCTGGCAAAGACCCGCGGCATGACCTTTATCCACCCGTTTGATGATCCAGTGGTCGCCGCAGGCCAAGGAACCGTGGCGATCGAGATGCTGGAGGATCAGCCCGATCTGGACACGATCGTCGTCCCAATCGGTGGCGGCGGGTTGATCGCTGGGATGGCCGTCGCTGCCAAAGAGATCAATCCGAGAATCGAGATTGTGGGCGCCCAGGCACAACTTTTTGAGGCAGCCAAGGCCCATCTGGAAGGGTTCGATCCCGTCATCGCCGGTGCCACCCTGGCCGAAGGGATTGCCGTGCGGCAACCGGCGCGGGCCAATCTTGATATCATCAAGACCCATGTGGACCGGGTCGATAGCGCAACCGAACCCGAGATCGAGAATGCGATCTTTGATCTGCTGTCTTACGAAAAACTGGTGGCCGAAGGCGCCGCCGGGGCGGGGCTTGCCGTGATCGAGAAACATCTGGACCAATACCGGGACAAGAAGGTTGGCCTTGTGATCTGTGGCGGCAATATTGATTCCCGGCTGCTTTCTACCCTGATCCTGCGCGGCTTGATGCGCGACGGGCGCATCACCCGCCTGACATTCGAGATCGATGACACGCCCGGTCAGTTGTCAAAGATATCGCAGATCATTGGTGACGCAGGCGCCAATGTGATTGAGGTGATCCACCAGCGCATGATGCAAAGCGTATCACTCAAACAAGCAGAGCTGGAGGTCGTGATCGAGGCGCGTGATCAGGCCCATGTGGACAGTATTCTGGCCGTGCTTCGCGATGCGGGGCTGAAAGTCAGGGTGCCGCAGGATTTGTAAGACGGAGCCCGTCCCCAAGCTGATCCGTGACCGCAAACAGGCCCCCTCACCGTTTGCCGTAATATAATCCCACGACATGCTCTGCCTGCGCAAAGAACAGCCAGCGTAGGACCAGGACGCCCGCGATATGGCTGATCACGGCCAGTGCTGCGATCAGATGGTTCGACGCCAAGAGAAGCAGCACGACCGGCAGTACAAAGGCCAGCCCAATCGTGATGATCCGCAATTGGTCAGCATGTTTGCGGCCAACCACATGGATGAATTCGCGCATCAGGTAGTTTGTGCCTGTATGCGGCGGCTCAAACGCGCGGACCTTGCCGATATGACCCAGCCCCGTTGCGCTTTCCATATTGGTGCCAGCTTCCACAAAACGCCGGTCGCCGGTGCCCCATGCAAATATCTGCAGAATGCCGCCAATGATCAGCAGAACCGCCGCAATCTTGATCTGGCCTGCCAGCAATGCGCCACCGCTAAGCGACAAGATTAGATACATCGCCGGGGTCGTCCAATGCCGCCAGCGTGGCACGGTTTTCATCTGAGCATAGATCATCGAGGTGGTGAAGACGACACCCAGCGAGGCCAATCCGCCAATCACCCCAAAGACCCCCAGCCGGGTGCCTGCAAAAACCAACCCGGCCCCATAGATTGCCATGGTGATCAGGGCGAATACCGCGCAAATCCCTTCGCGGCTCAGCCAGCTTGTCTTCCACTGGCTGAACGCCTTGATCGCGCGTTCGGGATGACCAAGGTGGAATGTCGAAGCGATAAGCCCGCCAACGGCAAAAAGATAGGCGATGACAAACCAGATGAACGCAGCCCAACCTGTGGGCACAAGAACACCCATGCCAAGCCAGAACAAAAGACCAAAGCCAAGGCCCGAAAACGTATTGAAAATGATAACACTCAGTGCGGGATGCATTATTTTGCTCCTCCGGGCAGGGCAGACAGTGCTTTGTCCAGCCAATGCGCGAAACCTGCGCCGTCTTGCGCAACAGGCTCCAGATAAGGGGCCAGAATATCGATTTCGGGTTCCACATCTTTGGGGCGCGGTGGCAGGTATTTGTTCACCGGCTTGGTGCCTTGTTCGGGCATCAGATCAAAACCGCCGCGTTCAGCAACCAGTTTCGAGACGTCACTTTCTGCGTCGCCCAGATCACCAAAATGCCGGGCCCCGGCGGGGCAGGTGCGCACGCAAGCGGGCTGGCGGTCTTCTTCGGGCAGGTTTTCATTATAGATCCGATCCACGCAAAGGGTGCATTTTTTCATCACCCCTTCCTTGGCGTCCAACTCCCGCGCGCCATAAGGGCAGGCCCATGCGCAGAGCCCGCAACCAATACAGTCACTTTCATTGACCAGCACGATGCCATCCTCGGCGCGTTTGTAGCTGGCACCCGTCGGGCAGACGGTCACGCAAGGTGCGTCTTCGCAATGCAGGCAGGATTTCGGGAAATGGATCAGTTGGGCGGCACCTTGCTCCGGCTGCACCTCGTATGAATGGACCCGGTTCAGGAAGGTGCCAGAGGCAGCGCCGGAATAGGCGTTCTGATCCGACAGGGGGGCACCGTAGTTTTCGGTGTTCCAGCCTTTGCAGGATACCACACAGGCATGGCAGCCCACACAGGTATCCAGATCGATGACAAGGCCCAGTTTCTTGGCCGATGGCGGTGGCAATTGGGTCATAGGGTGGCCCTTTCCGATGTTGGGATCGCCTTCGGCGAGAGTATTTTTGGCAAAATGATGGATGCCGGTTGGGCGGATGCACTGCGCTTGTCCCACGTGGCGACATACCAGACGAAGCTGCCCACCGTCAGGACAAGGAAACCGGCAATCAGCAGAAGAACCTGGCCGTTACTCATGATCCCACCTTCCAGTCCAGATCACGCGGCCCCTTGCCAACAGGTGACTTGATCGCAGGCATCGCCGGTTGTGCCTCATTCGGCACGGCAGATTTCTCGATCTTCACGCGCAGGTCGAACCAGGCGGCTTGTCCGGTGATCGGGTCCGAGTTCGCCCAGCGGAGCCCATCCCCTTTGGGCGGCAGCAATTCGTGGATCAGGTGGTTGAGCAGGAAGCCCTTGGTCGCCTCGCTCGCGTCATCATCCAGCGCCCACGCCCCTTTGCGTTTGCCAATCGCGTTCCACGTCCAGATCGTGTTTTCGTTCAGGCTGGCCTGATGGGCGACCGGTACGACGATGGAACCATGCGCCGATGTCACCTTGGCCCAATCGCCCTCGGCAAAATCGTTCGCCTCCCAGATCTTGGTGGGGACATAAAGCGGGTTATGTCCGTGGATCTGACGCAGCCAGGCGTTTTGCGTGCCCCATGAATGATACATCGCCATCGGGCGCTGGGTCAGCGCATGAACCGGGAATTCGTCGGTATCAACATGGCTGTCTTCGAACGGGGCATACCAGATCGGTAACGGGTCCATGGTACGTTTGATCTGGTCGCGTAGATGGTCGGGGGGCTGGCGCGAACCAATACCTTCGGCAGCGGCCTGAAACTTGCGCAGCGGTTCGACGTAAAGCTGGAAGATATAAGGCTGTTCCACATCGTAGAACCCCATCTTCACCGCCCAATCCTGATATTCTTGGCTGAATGGTTTGTAGAAGGCCGCGTTTTCTGGGACGTGTTCCAGCCAGAACCCGCCATTGTCGATATAATTCTGCAATTGGTCTGGGTTCACATCACCACGTCCTTTGCCGTCACCATCTGCACCGCGGAAACCGGCCAGCGGGCCAACACCGGGGCGGCGGATATGGTTGGTGATGTAGTCGGCATAATCGGCGTATTTCTGGCTGCCATCCTCATTCACAAAACCCGGCAGATTCAGCATCGCTCCCAATTCGCAGAGGACCGACTGGAAGCCGCGCACATCGCGGTCCGGCTCCACCACCGGCCAGCGGATTGCGTCGGCAACGCCATCCGCCTCACAAATCGGACGGTCGAGGAGCGAGATGCAATCATGCCGTTCCAGATAGGTCGTGTCGGGCAGGATCAGGTCGGCATAGGCAACCATTTCGGAACTATAGGCATCCGAATAGATGATATGCGGGATCACGTAATCGCCGTTTTCATCCTTATCTGTCAGCATCTTATGCACACCGCTCACATTCATCGACGAATTCCACGACATGTTGGCCATATACATGAACAGCGTGTCGATCTTGTAGGGCACGCCCGCATGGGCGTTGGAAATCACCATATGCATCAGCCCATGGGCGGACATCGGGTTTTCCCATGAATAGGCCTTGTCGATGCGTGTTGGATTGCCGTCATCATCGATCAACAGGTCCTCTGGACCATGGGTATAACCCAGATGCGGACCATCCAGCGCCGCACCCGGTGTGACCTTGCCATGCGGTTTCGGATGCGCCGTCGCAGGCTTGGGGTAGGGCGGTTTGAAGCGCATGCCGCCCGGCACCTCAACCGACCCAAGGATGATCTGTAACACATGCAAGGCGCGGCAGGTCTGAAATCCATTGGAATGCGCCGAAATCCCGCGCATCGAATGAAAGGACACAGGACGCCCGACCATCTTGTCATGCTTCTTGCCCCGAAAATCGGTCCAAGGGCGGTCCAGCTCAATCGCCTCGTCAAAGGCGACGCGGGCCAGATCAGCCGCAATCGCGCGGATGCGTGTCGCAGGGATACCGCAGCTTTCGGCGACAGCTTCGGGGGCGTATTCATCGGACAGATATTTGTCGGCCATCAGGTGAAACACCGGACGGTGGGTCACCCCGGCATCGCGATAGGTGGCGGATAGATCAGGTTCGACGCCTTTGCCATTCCACGGGGCCAGTTGACCAGTGTTGCGGTCGATCACCTGCGGCTGGCCATCGGCATCACGCAGGAACAACCCGAACTGATCAGAATCGGGGTCTTCGTTCACCAGAACAGAGGCGTTCGTAAACCGTCCCAGATACTCCAGATCAACCTTGCCTGCCTTCATCAGGCAATGGACCATCGCCAGAATGAACTGGCCGTCCGTGCCGGGGGTAATCCCGACCCAATCATCGGCCACAGCATTGTAACCAGTGCGGATCGGGTTCACCCCGATCATCCGGGCGCCGCGTTTCTTGATCTTGCCAATACCGATCTTGATGGGGTTGCTGTCATGATCCTCGGCCACGCCAAACAGCATGAACAGTTTTGTGCGGTCCCAGTCGGGCTGGCCAAACTCCCAGAATGCGCCGCCCATCGTGTAGATGCCGGCGGCGGCCATGTTCACAGAGCAAAAGCCGCCATGCGCGGCATAGTTCGGGGTGCCGAAACCCTGCGCCCAGAAACTGGTGAAGGATTGCGATTGATCACGGCCAGTAAAAAACGCCAGCTTCTCGGGATGCTTTTCGCGCACGGGTTTCAACCATTCGACGGCCTGTTTCAGGGCCGCTTCCCAGGAGATTTCAACAAATTCACCAGAGCCCCGTTCGCCGACCCGCATTAAGGGCGCGCGCAGGCGCGATGGAGCGTTATGCTGCATGATACCAGCCGAACCCTTGGCGCAAAGCACCCCCTGATTGACCGGGTGGTCCTTGTTGCCTTCGATATAGGCAACCTTGCCGCCCTTCATATGCACGTTGATCCCGCAGCGGCAGGCGCACATGTAACAGGTCGTCTTGCGCACCTCGTCCGAAACTTTGGGCGAGGTATCAAGCTGTGGCTGGTCAAGTGACATGGGGCAAACCTTTCAAAAAAGCGTAGTACGGATCAGGCCCGCGCCCGCCAGAACGCATAGCAGCGCAAGGCAGAATGGCCGGTAGTATTGAGCAAGCGTAGGTATAAACATCTTTTGCCCCAGATATACGCCGAGCAGCGTCGGCAGCGCAAAAACAAGCCCGCGTGTGATGCCCGAGAAATCCATGACCCCAAAAGCAAGCAATGTGATCATGGAGGTGAGGGAGCCAAGAAACAGAAACAGGACAAGCGAGCCGCGCATCTGCCGTGCGGGTGCGTCGCTCGCCAGCACATAAAGCGCGACAACCATCCCCCCGACATGGGCCAGACCGCTGACAATCCCTGCGACGATCCCGGTCCCGTAAAGTCCCGTTTTGGTGGCCAGAAATGGCAGCTTCAGCTTGCTCAACTGCGATGCGGCCAGCACGATGATGATGCTGAGCGCGATCAGCTTGGACGTTTCAACCGGCAGGGTCACGGTCAACCACAATCCCAATGGCCATCCGGCCGTCGAGCCGATGACAAGGCCGATTGCCGTCCCCCGATCTGCATCTGCCCAGCCGCCTTTCAGCATCAAAAGCGATGCGCTCATCTCTAGCCACCACAGCATCGGCAACAGCTCAATCGGTGGCAGGATCAGGACGGCAGTCGCCATGATCATCGCCGACAGCGCAAAGCCCGAAAAGCCACGTACTATGCCGGCTAGTAGAACAATGACGGCCAGAATGGTAAATTCCTGTCCGGTCAGATTGGTTGCGCCTAAAAGGGTCTCGACCATCTCAGCGCCCCTCTGCCATCAGGGCAAGCGCATCGCGGGCGATCTGCTTTTCCTCGTCCGCCGCGATCACATGCACCGGCAGATCACCAAAACAGGACAGCAATTCCATGATCCGGTCGCGGATCGGGGCGGCATTTTCGCCAATCCCCCCGGTAAAGGCGACCGCATCAACCCCGCCCATCGCGATAATGGCAGATCCGGCATGGCGCGCCGCCCAATAGCAGAAATGCTCCACCGCGAACTTGGCTGCGGCGTCCTCGCGTTCCAGCAGGGTTTTCATATTGTTGTCGCCCGCCAGGGCTTGCAGGCCGGAGTTCTTATTGAGCATCCGGTCCGTCTCGTCCTCGCCCAGCGATTTTGACATACGCAGCACGGCGGCCCCGTCAATATCGCCAGAACGGGTGCCCATTGTCAGGCCGGACAGCGGCGAGTAGCCCATGGATGTGGCAATCGACAGCCCATCGTGAATGGCGCACAGGCTGGTGCCGTTGCCCAGATGAAAGGCCAGCAACCTATCAGGCAATGCGTCATCGAAATCAGCCACCATATTGGCGTAAGACAGCCCGTGAAAACCATAGCGACGGATGCCCGCATCATGATGGGTCTGCGGGATCGCATAGCGCACGGCGATGTCGGAGTTCGTGGCGTGAAACGCCGTCCCAAAGCTGCAATATTGCGGCATGTCGGGGGCGGTTTCCTGCAAGGCATAGATGCCAGCAAGGTTGTTGGGGTTGTGCAGCGGGGCAAGCGGAATGACGCTTTCGATGGCCTTGATCACAGGCGGGGTCAGGCGGGCCGGTTGCGTAAGGATCGTGCCACCATGCACAACACGGTGGGCGGCGGCACGAAACGCGGTCAGCGGATAGGCTGCGTCATCCAGTGCCGCCAGCATCCGGGCCAGCGCATCGGCATGGTCGCGGGTTTCGACCTCGGTTGTGCTGTCGCCCAGCTTCAGCTCACCAGCGGTGCCCAGATTTGTCACACGGCCTGAAATGATGGAACCAAGGCTCTCATCAAACACCTCGATCTTGAGCGATGAAGAACCGGCGTTCAGAACAAGGATCATGTGCTACCCCATATGAAATAACGGGGGGCTACCCAGCGACGCCGGGTGGAAGATTGAGCAAAGGCAAGCTTCACTTCGGTAACCCGCATTTGATCGCAGCCAAGGCCGCTGAGGCGATCCGCGCCGCTGGCGGGTCAGCACGCGATGTCAGCAAGATCGGCACTTTCGCCCCGGTCACAACACCCGCCGCACAACCGCCCGTCAGATAGACAAACGCTTTGAACAGGGCGTTGCCCGACACGATATCAGGCACGATGATCGCGTCGGCTTGTCCCGCCACCGGATCATCGGTCAGCTTTTTGGTGGCCACAGCCTTGCGCGACATGATCAGATCAAGCGCCAGGGGGCCCGACACATCAACCCCGTCAACATTTGCCCGTGCCCATTCCGCCAATTCATGCCCGTCCATGGAAGACGGCACCGACGGAATAGCGCTCTCTGTGGCGGATAATATCGCAATCTTTGGCCGGTCATTGCCCAAGCGGTTCAGCAAATCCTTTACCTCGACAATCGATGATTGGCGGGTTTCGATGTTGGGTGCCACATTGACGGCGGCATCAGAAATCAGGATCGGCTTGCCACCGTCAGGATGGGTGATGTGAAAAATATGCACAAAGCGCGCACCGGTGCGCAGCCCGGCATCGCGCGACACGGCGGATTTCATGAACACATCCGTGTGCAGCTGGCCCTTCATCAGCACATCCGCCTCACCCGCACCACAAAGGGCGGCAGCGGTACGGCCCGCCTCTTCCTCGCCTGTCGTGTCATGCAAGGCATAGGCAGAGATATCCCAATCCAGCTTTGCGGCCTCAGCCCGGATCATATCGGCCTCACCCACAAACACCGGCACCATGATGCCTGCCTTGGTGGCATCTTCCGCGGCCTCCATCGGCAGCGGCGCCCCGGCACGGGCGATGGCGACCCTTGGTGCGCCAAACCGCTTGGCCCGGTCGATCAGGTCTTGTGGGGCGACGGCCTCGCGCGTGGAAAGAAACGGTGATGTCATGTCAAATCCTTAAAACGGCGCGCAGCAGTCCAAGCAGGGACAGCGTCAGCAGCAACATCACCGCAAAACGGCGGAATGTCGAAGGGGAAGCAGCCAAAAACTGACGCCCGCCCAGCCAGACGCCCAGACCGAGCAGGGGAAAGGCCAGACCAACGCCAAGCGCGGTTTCCCATGTGACCAGCCCACCGGCCCATAAAAGCGGCATTGTAATCAGGTCGAGGCCGGTCAGGTAAACAATTATCGTGGCGCGAAACCGGGCGGCCTGCATCGGTTGGGCGGCCATGAAGGCGGCAACTGGCAAACCACCGATCCCCGCGCTGTTGCACAGGCCCGACACCATGCCGACGCCGAAATGACCGGGGGCGCGGATGGTGCGCTGCAAGGTCCAGCCGGACAACAGGACCAGCGACATTACCAACACGATGCCCGATACCGCCAATCGCACGGTCCCTTCGCCCAATGACAGGATGAACCAGACAGAGACAGGCAGCACCACAGCGGCCCCCGCCAGCAATGCAAAAACGCGCCGCCAGTCCACATGCCCGCGAATGCCGCGGGCCTGAAAGACGGTCATGAGCATTTCGCATGAAAATACCACCGGGATCAGAGGGAGCGGATTTGTCAGCAGGGCGGCAAAGGCGATGAAAATCGCCGAAAACCCGAAGCCCGAATAGCCCCGGACAAAGGCGGCCCCCAGCAATGCAATTGCAAGGGCCGCCAGCGTTCCGGGGCCAAGATCGAATGGCACCGATTACTCGGCTGCCATGTCGGCTTTGTTGATACCGGCCACACGGACAGGTTTCTTCATCGCGTCGCGGCGGAACGGCTCGCCCAGTTCCTGGTTCAGGATGACCTCGATCAGTGTGGTGGTATCGTTTTCCATCTGATCCTTGATCGCCTGGTTCAGGGCCGCCGTCAGCTCTTCCATGGTCTTGGCCTGGACACCTTTCAGACCGCAAGCCTGCGCGATACCGGCATAAGACACTTTCATGTCCAGCTCTGTGCCGACAAAGTTGTCATCAAACCACAGGGTCGAGTTCCGCTTTTCCGCACCCCACTGGTAGTTGCGGAAAACGATCTGCGTGATGGCGGGCCATTCGTCGCGACCGATAGCCGTCAGTTCGTTCACCGCGATGCCAAAGGCACCGTCACCGGAAAAACCGATCACGGGAACATCAGGCTGGCCGATTTTTGCCCCAACGATGGAAGGCAGGCCATAACCACATGGGCCAAACAGGCCGGGGGCCAGATACTTCCGACCGGATGGGAAGGACGGATAGGCGTTACCAATCGCGCAGTTATTGCCGATATCGGACGAGATGATCGCGTTTTCCGGCATTGCGGCCTGGATGGCGCGCCATGCCTGACGGGGTGACATCCAGTCGGGGCGGGCGGCGCGGGCACGTTCGTTCCAGGTGGTGCCGGGATCGTCCTGCTCGTGGTCAAGCGATGACAATTCCTGCGCCCATGCGGATTTCGTCTGTGCGATCAGCGCCTTGCGTTCTTCACGGCCAGCATCACCCGCATCGTCGGAAAGTGCTGCGGTGATCCCCTGGGCAACCTTGGTTGCGTCGCCGACGATACCAACTGTGACCTTCTTGGTCAGGCCGATGCGGTCAGGGTTCAGGTCAACCTGAATAACCTTTGCATCTGTCGGCCAGTAATCGATGCCGTAACCGGGCAGGGTCGAGAACGGGTTCAGACGCGTGCCCAATGCCAGCACGACATCGGCCTTGCTGATCAACTCCATCCCGGCCTTCGAACCATTATAGCCCAAAGGACCTGCAAAAAGCGGGTGATTGCCTGGGAAGGCGTCATTATGCTGGTAGCCGACGCAAACCGGGGCATCCAACTGCTCGGCCAGCACTTTGGAGGCTTCAATGCCACCTTCGGCCAGCACAACACCGGCGCCGTTCAGGATGACAGGGAACTTCGCAGACGATAGCAGTTCAGCAGCCTTGGCGATGGATGTTTCTCCGCCTGGGCTTGATTCAAACTCGACCGGCTGGGGGATCTCGATATCAACCACTTGGGTCCAGAAATCGCGCGGGATGTTGATCTGGGCGGGGCCGGACATACGGTGCGCCTTGGCAATCACCCGGGCCAGAACTTCACAGATACGGGTCGGATCGCGGACTTCTTCCTGATAGGCCACACAATCCTTGAACGCGTTCATCTGCTCCATTTCCTGGAAGCCGCCCTGACCGATGGTCTTGTTGGCGGCCTGCGGGGTGACCAGCAGACATGGGGTGTGGTTCCAATAGGCGGTTTTGACGGCAGTGACAAAGTTGGTGATGCCGGGGCCGTTCTGGGCGATCATCATGGACATTTCACCGGTGGCACGGGTGTAGCCATCAGCCATCATACCCGCACTGCCTTCATGGGCGCAGTCCCAGAACGTGATGCCAGCGGCCGGGAAGATATCGGAAATCGGCATCATGGCGGAACCAATGATCCCGAAGGCGTGGCGGATGCCATGGGCTTGCAGCGTTTTGACGAATGCTTCTTCGGTGGTCATCTTCATGACAATGGGTCCTTCCCGTTTTAGATCAGTTGATCAGGCGGCCCAGATGCCCCGCCTTCCTGGCGCGACACTACGGTTTGCAACTGGCTAACGTTAGGTCCAGTTGAGCTTCTATTTTAAGGCCAATGTGATTTTTTATGAGACATATAGTCTCAATAAATCGCAATATGGAAAAGGCAGGTGGTGGCGACCACGACTCACCATGAATGGGAACGCATTAATCCGGCTCCTGCTCGGGATCATTCGGCACGAACTCCAGAATGTCGCCGGGCTGGCATTCCAGGTATTCGCAGATCGCATTTAACGTGTTAAAACGCACGCCTTTCACCTTACCCGATTTGATCAAGGACAGATTGGTCTCGGTCAGGCCAATCGCCGCGGCCAGTTCCCGGGATGATACTTTTTTCTTTACCAGCATCAGGTCAAGATTGATGACGATGGCCATGTCTTAACCTCTACAAAAAATGATCAACTTCGGTTTGCACCTCATGGGCGCGCCGCAACGGGCCGGTGATGGCCCAAAGGGCGATGCCCAAAATAAACAGAATGATCTCATCACCAAAAGGGATGTAATCCACCACGTCCCAAGTAAAGTGGGGAACATTCCACATCACAAACGGGGGCATCACGTAAAACACGATGCACATCGCAAACCAGTATATCAGGATACCTGTCGCCACACGCCCGATATTAAAGGCGATCTGTTCAAAGTTTTGCAGAACCGCCCGGCGCAGCAGCTGATGCACCGCCCAGAACGCACGGCCCAGTCCGTATATGCCAACACCGAACAGCAGGCTTAGCGATAGCAGCGACCACCTCGGCGGGGTGGTGTTTTCCATCCGCAGATCAAAGATATCTCCCAAAAGCTCCATATCGCCAATGAAAGCCAGCCCAACCGAGGCCGCCAGAAACAGGCCGAGCATGGTCAGGCTCAGCACCATTACAATGCGTACGATCATTGGCATGTCAGGCTCCGTCAGATGTTGTTTGGTATGGGTTTACGCGCCGCAGATCACAGCGTCAACATTGTCGGTATGATTATATAGTTTTACGTAAAACATAAAACTTTATTCTTGACGCATAAATTATGCTCTTCTAAAAAGCGACCCGAAAACAACAAAAGGACGCGACAGATGCGCTTGATCATGATGGTACTTGCCGGAACAACACTTGTGGCCTGCGGGCCACCACCCGTCGAACGGGCTTTGACCTTTGATGGGCCGCGCACGCCGCAGCTTGCGCAGGACGAAAACGAATGCCGCAACATCGCCCGCAACTACGACAACGGGAACAGCCGGTGGCAGGCAGGATCAGGTGCAATCCTGGGCGGGCTTGTGGGCGCACTGGATTCTGATCCGGATGTCAAAGGTGACGTTGGCGCTGGGCTGATTGCGGGCGCTGCGGTTGGTGCCGCAACCGGTGCTGCAGGTGCCAAGATCGATAACCTTGATGACCGGCGGGTGGTCCTGATCCGCTGCATGCAAGGGCGCGGATACTCTGTCCTGGGGTAATACGCGCGCGCCACAAGGGATTGCCTCTCTCTTGTGGCGCTTTTCTAACCCGCTGATGTGCCAGCGGCCCGCGCGATCAGCCGGACACCTTCGGGAATGCTGCTAGCCGGGATCGATGAATAAGCCAGACGAAAATATTCCTTGGGCGGGTCCTCACTGGCAAAAAACGGGGCGCCCGGTTCGATCAGCACGCCATCGGCGCGCAACTCTTCGGCCAACAGGGTGGTGTCGACCCCATCGGGCGCGCGCAGCCACACCGATGATCCGCCAAATGTGCCTTCACCGGCGATGACAAACCGATGTTCTTCCAACGCGGCATCCAAAACGATGCGGCGGTCGTGATAGGCCCGGCTCATCCGGCGGACCAGCGCATCGTAATGACCCAATGACAGATAATAGCTGACAGTGCGTTGGATATGACCCGGCGGATGGCGTAGCACGGTGGCCCGCAGGGCACGCGCCTCGCGGATAAACGGGGCAGGGCCAACCAGATAACCCAGACGCAACCCCGGAAACAGCGATTTGGAAAATGAACCAACATAGATGACTCGGCCATTCTGATCGAGCGACTTCAAGGATGGGGAAGGGCGCGCCAGAAACGACATCTCGAATTCGTAATCATCCTCGACAATCACAAAATCCTCTTCCTCGGCCTTTTGCAGCAGGGCCTTGCGGCGATGCAGGGGCATCGTGGCTGCGGTCGGGCATTGGTGGCTTGGGGTGGTGAACACCACATCGGTTTCCGGCGGCAGATCGCCGGGCGGCAGGCCATCGGCGTCAACCGGGACAGTGTGCAACATGCAGCGCGACTGGGTCAGTATGTTGCGCAAGGCGGGATAACAGGGGTCCTCGATCACCGCGCGCCTGCGATTGTTCAACAAAACCTGCGCGGACAGCCACAGCGCGTTCTGCGCGCCCATGGTCACCAGAATTTCGTCCGTATTGGCCAGAATACCGCGGCGGGGCAAGGTTTGGCGGGCGATGAACTCGATCAGTTTTGGGTCGTCCGCGTCGTAGTAATCCGATGTCAGCGCCGCAAAATCGCGCATCCCCAGGGCCTGCAAGGCGCAAAGCCGCCAGTTCGCGGAATCGAACAGGGTCTTGTCGGCCTGCCCATAGATGAACGGGTAACGGTAGCTGGCCCAGTCGGTGGGTTTGTCCATGCTCAGCCCCGGAGTAAAGCGTTGGCCAATCGTCCGGTTCCAGTCCACTGTGCCGGTGCCAAAACGCTGGGCGGGAAAGGCGGGGGGCTCTGGTGCGTTTTCTGATACGTAATAGCCGGATCGACCGCGCGATGTCAGATAATCATCGGCGACCAGTTCGGTATAGGCCAGCGTTACGGTAATTCGGCTAACCCCCAGATGCGCGGCCATCTTGCGCGATGATGGCAGCCGTTCACCGGGGCGAAACCGACCATCCAGAATGCCCTGCGCGACCATCTGCTGAATGCGCGCCTGCAAGGTGCCTTCTGCGGCAGGTTTCAGAAAAAAGGTTTCAACGGATATCGACATGCACTGGCCTTAGTTTGGGCGCAGACTGGATCTATCGTCACGCCAAAGCAAGAGGCCGCGTTAACTATATGGTCATAAATCCCGCTGGATAACGGGTAGCATTAGGGATTTGTTAAGCCGCCAGATGCGACCAAGGGTGCGGTGGGTGCGCAAATAAAGGGGTTGGAATGTTATCTCCTATCTTGCCGTCGGGGCCCGTTGCGGGGTCAGCGGCCAATGATGTGCAGGCAAATAGTGCGGCACAAACACAGACAGTCGCGGCACCACCGCCGCCAGAACCGACCAATACCGATAGCCGGCCCGGCGGGAATGAGGCCGGGCGCGAAAGCGGGGTGCAGCAATCGGACAGGTCAGACAGATCCGAACGGTTGGGCGAAGAGCGCGGGCGGCGCGGTGACACTAGCCCGGCACGGGCGGCGGTCGAAGGGCAGATGCTGTCGCGCGATCAGCAGGTCATGTTGTCGCGCGCCGCCGCAGAGGCAGTCAAGGACGCCGCCGATCGGCGAAGCGAAGACGCGCGGAATACACAAAAGGCCGAAGCTGCCTTTGCCCAGATGCGCGAGATTGAGCGGCAACAGCAGGAGAAGGCGGCGACGCTGATGCGCGAGCGGATGTAGCCTGAACTGCGCCAAAAATCTTGAACGATCAGCGACGGAAATCCCGGGCCGCCCCGTATCAGTCTTATGACAGATCGGGAAATGCCCATGAAACCGCTCTACCTTCTGCTTGTGATCGCCATGGTCGTGGCAAGTGCAGCGACCATTCTCACCTCCGACACGCTGCACGGCCATCAGGACGCAGCTTATGCCTTGCTGCTGACCAAGCGCTGACAGCTGCGTGCGTTTCGTTAAAGACGGGGTACCGTACGGTGGGGTCCGACGTTTTGCCGACGCATGGCCGACGCTTTGCTGACAACAAAAAACGGGCCGATCCGGCCCGTTTACGTTTGTTCTGCCGGGGGGGTAACCTACCCCAGAACCCGGGTCATCGCCTGATCCACCGCATCGGTGATCTGGTCCAGATCATCCTTTGTGGCAATCAGGGCAGGGGCGAACAGTAGGGTGTTGTTATAGCCCGGCAGCGACCGGTTCGTGGCCCCGATAATAACGCCCTGCGCCATGCAATCGGCCACGATTGCCATCACTTTTGCTTCATCCACAGGCTCTTTGCTGTCGCGATCAGCAACCAATTCTATCCCTGCAAACAAGCCCTTGCCGCGAATGTCGCCAATCCATTTATGCTTGTTCATCAGGCCCGTCAGATTGCCCATCAGATGCTCACCCATGGCGGCGGAATTGCCCAGCAGATCTTCTTCTTCGATGATCTTCATGTTCTCGATCGCCGCTGCGGGGCCACCCGTGCAGCCGCCAAAGGTCGAGATGTCACGGAAATACGACATCTTGTCCGTGTCATCCTTGAACTGCTCGAACACGGCATTTGTGGTGACACAGCAGGAAATCGCAGCATAACCCGACGCCACACCTTTCGCCATGGTGACGATGTCAGGCTGGATGCCAAATTGCTGATAGCCGAACCATGTGCCGGTGCGACCCAGCCCGCAAACAACCTCATCAATATGCAGCAAGATGCTGTATTTCTTGCAGATTTCCTGCACGCGGTCCCAGTAACCCTTGGGCGGTACAATGATGCCACCGCCAGCGGTGATCGGCTCCAAGCACAACGCACCGATCGTATCCGGCCCTTCGGCAAGGATTACATCCTCAATCGCCTGCGCGGCCTTCGCACCATATTCTTCACCCGTTGACCCGTCTTGGGAACGATACTCCAGGCAGTGGGGAACGCGAATAAATTCGGGGACGAAAGGACCGTACTGTGCGTTACGCTCATCTTGACCACCAGCCGACATGGTGGCGATGGTCGACCCGTGATAATCCCGCTCACGATAAAGAATTTTGCTTTTCTTGCCGCCGTGATGCTTATGGCTGATCTGGCGGACCATTTTGAACGCCTTCTCATTCGCCTCAGAACCTGAATTGGCGTAATAGACGCGATCCAGCCCCGGCATTTTGTCGGTCAGCATTTCTGAGAATTGCGCGCCAGGGATTGTACCCGCCGTGCCGCCGAAAAAGCACATCTTGGTCACGGCGTCAGAAATCGCCTGCCCAATCCGTTCCCGGCCATAGCCGACATTGACCGTCCAGACACCGCCAGACACCGAATCAACATGTTCTTTGCCCTTGATATCCCAGACCCTCAGGCCCTTGCCCTCAACGATGATCCGGGGATCAACGGTTTCATAAGGTTTGTGCTGCGACAGGTGATGCCAGACATGGGCGCGATCTGCCTCGACCACATGTTCAGGATCATTTGTAAAAGAATGCGTATCCATGTCCATTGCTCCGTTTAATTCAAGGGGGATGCGTAGGTCGAATCCAATTGACGCACTACACAGACCTTTGACAGTTGACTGTAGACTTCGTCCGGTCACTAGGGCCAGATGGCTTGTATGGATATATCCAAAAGCGGATATCCCCAAATCCCCTTGACCTTCCCGTGACTGGAATCTTTATGTGATGGTGCACAGGCAAAAGGTGCATCATGTCAGAAATCAGATTTACCCTTGATGGGCTGCATTGCGGATCCTGCGTCGGCCGGGCAGAGCATGCCTTGACGCAGGTTGAAGGTGTGCGGGCGGCACGGGTCAATCTGGCCGACGCATCGGCAACTGTTGAACTGGCGACTGATGACCGCGCGCCTGCGGTTGCTGCGGCGCTGAATGACGCGGGTTATCCGGCGGTCCCGCAACATATCAGCCTGTCCATTGATGGCATGCATTGCGCCTCCTGCGTCGCCCGGGTGGAGGCCGCATTGCGTAACGCACCCGGCGTTTTATCAAGCCATGTCAACCTGTTGGAAGGCAAGGCGGGCGTCGAAACACTGGGCCGGGTGACGGATCTGGAAAATGCGATCACCGATCTTGGTTTTGCCGTCAGCGTTAGCGGTACCGCAGCACCGACGGACCGACATGCGCTTGAAGCAAAGGAACAATTCCGCAATTTCCTGATTGCCGGGGCGCTGACCCTGCCTGTATTCATTCTTGAAATGGGCGGTCATCTGATCCCCGCATTTCATCATTGGATCATGCAAACAATCGGCTTGCCCACCAGTTGGACGATCCAATTCGTACTGACCACGTTTGTACTTATCTGGCCAGGGCGGGGGTTTTTCACAGCAGGGCTGCCCGCATTGCGCCGGATGGCCCCTGACATGAATGCCCTTGTGGTTTTGGGCACCGGCGCCGCATGGGCCTTTTCCACCGTCGCCCTTTTTGCCCCCGATATCCTGCCAATCGGCAGCCGGGCAGTGTATTTTGAGGCCGCCGCCGTTATCATCACCCTCATCCTTCTTGGCCGCTGGCTAGAGGCGCGCGCGAAAAGCCAGACCGGTACGGCGATCAAGGCGCTGATCGGCCTGCAACCCCGATCCGCCCGCGTTCTACGCGACGGCGTGCAACAGGATATCCCCATCGCGCAGGTGGTGGCAGGTGATGTCCTGATGATCCGCCCCGGTGAAAAGGTGCCTACTGATGCGGTGGTCCAGTCGGGCACGTCCTTTATCGATGAAAGCATGGTCACCGGCGAGCCGGTCGCAGTGGAAAAAGGTGCTGGCGATATGCTTGTTGGTGGAACGATCAACGGGAATGGGGCCTTGACGATTGAAGCAACAGCCGTTGGCGCGGACACAGTATTGGCGCGGATCGTTGCCTTGGTGCAAGACGCGCAAGGCGCGCGTTTACCGGTGCAGGATCTGGTCAACACGGTGACGCGTTGGTTTGTGCCCGCTGTGATGGGCGTTGCGACGATGACTGTGCTTGGCTGGCTTCTCTTTGGGCCGGCGCCCGCCTTGTCATACGCTTTGGTGGCCGGGGTCTCTGTCCTGATCGTGGCCTGTCCCTGCGCGATGGGTTTGGCGACCCCAACGGCGATCATGGTGGGAACGGGCCGTGCGGCAACGCTGGGTGTGCTGTTCCGGCGTGGCGATGCCCTGCAGGCGTTGCAGGGGGTGCAGGTCGTTGCCTTTGACAAAACCGGCACGCTGACATTGGGCAAGCCGGTGGTGACCGAAGTGACCGGCTTGCACGGCGACCCGGAGGCGATGCTGCGTGCTGCGGCGGCTGTTGAAGCGCAGTCAGAACACCCGCTCGCGCAAGCGATCGTGTCTGCCGTGGAGGGCACATTGCCCACAGTCACGGATTTTGAGGCAATCCTTGGCCATGGCCTGCGCGGTCATGTCGAGGGACAGGACGTGTTGGTCGGGGCCGTGCGGCTCATGACACGAGAAGGGATCGACACCGCCGCGTTTGATGCGCCGGTGCAAGGCTTGGCAGAGAAGGGCCAGACCCCGGTCCTGGTTGCGATTGATGGGGTGGCTGCGGGTGTGATTGGCCTTGCCGATGAGGTCAGGCCAGACGCCGGGCCAGTGGTTAAATCCTTGCAAGAACAGGGGCTTCGGGTGGTGATGATCACAGGTGACACAGCCGCAGCGGGTGAGACCGTCGGGGCAGCACTTGGGATCACGGAAGTGATTGCCGGCGTTGTGCCGGAAGGCAAAGTTGATGCGGTCCGCAACTTGCAGGCAGGCGGTGCAAAGGTGGTCTTTGTCGGCGATGGGATCAATGACGCCCCTGCGCTGGCAACGGCAGATGTGGGTGTGGCGATAGGAACCGGTACTGATGTCGCGGTTGAAAGCGCCGATGTGGTGCTGATGTCCGGCGATCCCCATGGCGTGGTGAATGCAATCACCATGAGCCGGGCGACGATGCGCAACATCAAACAGAACCTTGGCTGGGCGTTCGGGTATAACATCGCTCTGATCCCGGTTGCCGCGGCAGGAATGTTGTCACCCGCATTGGCCGCCGGGGCCATGGCGTTATCCAGTGTGTTGGTGGTCAGCAACGCTCTGCGCCTGCGCAAGATCAAGGGGGCCGCATGAATATCGGAGAGATCGCGGAACAGACCGGATTGCCGGCCAAGACAATCCGCTACTATGAAGATATCGGATTGGTGACCCCGCAACGGGGCGCCAATGGATACCGTGTGTTCCGGGAAACTGACGCCTACAAGCTCACCTTTCTGGGACGCGCGCGGGCGCTGGGGTTCTCGATCGAACAATGTCGCGAGCTTCTGGCCCTGTGGGAGGATCGCAGCCGCGCCAGCGCGGATGTGCGCGCCGTGGCCCTAGGGCATCTGGATGATATCGAAGCCAAGATCAGCGCCCTTGCCGCCATGCGCGATACGCTGGCCGAACTGGTGCAGAACTGCGCGGGCGACGACCGGCCCGACTGCCCAATCCTGAAAGGGCTGGAAGGGCCATAGAATCGTCCCGATCTTGCCTTGAGCCTGCAACTTTGTGGTGTGAAGACGCAGCTATCATTCAGACGGATACGATGCATGCGATTGTTGAAATGGCTGATTGTCGGGCTGCTGCTGGCGATGGTGACCTGCGCCATTGTTTTACCCGAGGATGCGGAAAAAGCCCGGATCATTGATGGCATTGGCAAGATGATTTTTGGCAGTTTTGGTCTGTTGCTGCTGGGCTATCTGCTGCGCATGCGGCGCTGGCTGCGGCGCGGCCCGAAACCTGTCACGATGGTACCAACCGGGCGTCAGGTTGTCGTTGACGGGTCCAACGTGATGCATTGGTCGGGGGAGCCTTCCCTGAAAGTGTTGTTGCGGGTGTTGCAGGAGTTGCAGCGGCGCGGCCTGCAACCGCTGGTCTATTTCGACGCGAATGTGGGGTACAAGCTGTTTGACCGGCATATGAAACCGGCGGAGCTGGCGCGGAAACTCGACCTTGCGCCCGCACAAGTGACCTTCGCCCCCAGTCGCATCCCGGCGGATCAGGTCCTGCTGGAAAAGGCGACCGCCGATGGGTTGCGGGTTGTGACAAATGATCGGTTTAGGGACTGGAAAAGCCGGTTTCCGAAAGTGGGTGAAAAGGATTTCCTGATCAAAGGTATGTGGAAAGAAGGCAGCGTGATCCTGCTGGGGCTGGGGCGGGCCTGAGCGCAACTCGCGCGACATGAGGGCAGCGGCCGACCTGGAGGACGCCTGCTGTGGTTGCGTTTTGCAATGTGGTTGCCAAACATGCGATGGTGCGTTGTTTGTGACGTTGCAAAAGCGGCCTCTTGGGGGAGGTCGGCCGCTGCCCGGCGATGCCGGGTAGAGATAGCTAAGACCGCAATCTCTGTGTGGATGTTTTTAACTAAGGATTGCATACGACGTAAGAGGCGCGCATTAGTCTTATATGCCAGCTAATTGAGATGCTCTATGGAACCCAATGTTGCTTTTCTGAAAGCATTCAAAGATGTGCGAATACGGACGATATGACTCTCCGTCATTGACCAGCTACGTCGTTGACCCGACAGACGGCACTTTGTGGGATCTCAAGCCCGTTCTGGGGCGGGCACTTGAATATCTTGGGGTTGATGTAAGTCGCGGGTATATTACCCATAAACTAGGGTCAGGACCCATTGATTTCCGTTTGTCTGCGTGATTCACAGTTCGAAAAACGAGCGGTTAACATGTCTGATC
>CANNFQ010000003.1 GCA_947503925.1 uncultured Paracoccaceae bacterium
GTCTTGCCGTGGTCAACGTGACCAATCGTGCCGATGTTCACATGCGGTTTCGTACGTTCAAACTTTTCCTTAGCCATTTCACATGGGCCCTTAATTCTGAGGGGCCAAAGCGGCCCGGTCCAACATCGCGGGCGATGTATTGGCAAATGGCACGGAAATCAAGCAGTTTGATGCCCCCGTTGCGCTGCGCAAGGCGATGCCGCCCCGCTTTGGCAAGAATTTCTTCGGGCGCTCCCTGATTTACGCTATGCTGTCACGAGATAACGGAGGAAAAATTATGAAACTCGGTGCGTTTTCAATCAGCCTGAATGTTAAGGATATCGCCGCGTCAAAGACGTTCTATGGCAAGCTGGGCTTTGAACCCTTTGGCGGTGATGAGACCCAAGGTTGGCTGATGCTGCGCAACGGGGATACGGTGATTGGCCTGTTTGGCGGATTCTTGAAAGCCAACACCCTGACTTTCAATCCCGGCTGGGATCAGCAGGCGCAGAATCTGGAAGATTTCGACGATATCCGTGACCTGCAAAAACGGTTGAAAGCAGACGGCATCGCATTTGAAGCCGAGGCCGATGGGACCACATCCGGCCCCGCAAGTTTTGTCATTATGGACCCTGACGGGAACCCGATCCTGGTGGACCAGCACCGGTAGGGAGCTCAGAGGATTCTTGCCGATATTATCACGGTAATTTCGACAATTCCGGCTGATCGCCGCCGGAATTTCCGATCCCGCCTTTCGTGAATTGAAGCGGCCCGCGCGTCGAATTTAGGGTCCGCTCGACAGCAGGCCACCTCACGTCCACGGCCTGCCGTCACATAGCCCTAACCCAATGAATACAGGGGCTTACCCAATCGCCAGACATCAGTTTGGCGAAACCACTCACTGCGTCTTGAGGCAAGGCGCAAACAAAAGGACAAGACATGAGCCAAGCAAGCGAAGCTGAACTGTTAATGCTGGAACTGATAAACGAGGAGCGCACGTCGCGCGGGTTGGATCCACTGGCGATCAACAACGCGCTGAATGAATCCAGCGAAGACCACAGCAAGTGGATGCTGGAGAGTGGTGTGTTCGATCATACGGGTGCAGGCGGGTCAACGCCCGGCGACCGTATTGCCGAAACTGACTATCAGTTGGAAGGCAATTGGCGCACGGCTGAAAACATCGGCTGGCAAAGCGAACGGGGCGAACCCGGCATTGCCGATGATGTGGCTGACATTCATGAAAGCCTGATGAACAGCCCCGGACACCGGGCCAATCTGCTGAACCCGGAACTGAAAGATGTCGGGATCGGGATCGAGACTGGTGACTTTCAAGGCTATGATGGTGTGATGATCACCCAGAATTTTGGTCGGACCGACGCCGTCAGCCCAAGCCCGGAGGATGAGGAAACACCCGCCCCAATGCCGGAGGAAGAAGATCCAGTCACACCGCCGGTCGATGAGACGCCGGAACCAGAGGAAGAGGAAACACCGGTAGACGAGGCACTTGAAGAAGAGGCCCCGGAGCAAGAAGAAGAGGAAACGCCCGAAGAAGAGGCCCCTGTGGAAGAAGAGCCTGCACCTGAACCGCCGGTTGCCGAAGGACCCGACACCGAGACAACGGATGATGATGATCCGGTTGTAGTAACAGAAGATGATCCGCCGGTTGAAGAGACGCCCCCATCCGATGATGACGACGCTGAATATTCATTCGACTTCGCGGCGCTGTTTGATCAGATCTTCGATCAGTTCAACTTTGCCGACTTGGAGCCTCTGGATATTGGTGCCGATGACGGCGTCTTCGTCTTTGGTTTCGTCGGCTTCGTTGCCACACCCGAAAGCATCATCACAACAAATGATGCCGGTGATTTCGAAGAGATGACAATGGATGTCTTCACATCCTGTGCCGACATGGATTTCGTCTAAAAACCTCATCTAGAAGTGAACAGGGGCAGGCTCATCGTGCCTGCCCCTGTTCACTTCTTAGCCGACAAGACCGCCATCATCCCGTCGGACAGCGATCAGGGTTGATCGGGGCAGCAGGCCGTCACCATCCGGGAACGGCGCCGCCGGATGCTGGATGCCAACAAACATTGTCCGCCGATCCGCTGACCATGTCAGGCCAGTGACTTCCGACCCTTTTGGCCCGGTCAGGAACCGCTCGATCTGACCCGTCGCTGGATCACCGGCAAGCATCTGGTTATTGCCCATCCCGGCAAAACCTTCTTCATTGCTGTCATTGCCATCGGTCTGAATCCAAACCAAACCGGTGCTGTCAAACATCATCCCATCGGGTGAATTGAACAGGTTGCCCTCATTGACATTGGACGATCCGCCATAGGCGTCATCATGCACGGTCGGGTTGCCCGCCATCACAAACAGATCCCATGTGAATGTATCGGCGGCGTGGTCATCATTGCTGGGGTACCAGCGGACGATCTGACCATAGTTGTTTTCCGCGCGCGGGTTTGGCCCGTTGACGGATGTATCATCACCACCGGCATTCGGCTTTACGCCGCGATTGCGGTTATTTGTCAGACAACAATAGCCTTCAACCGATACCGGGTTCACGGCAACCCATTCCGGTCGATCCATGGTCGTTGCCCCAACCTTGGACGCGGCAACGCGGCTGAAGATCGCGATTTCGGCTTCATCCATGCCGGTGGCTTCGGGGGTCAGCGCCACCCATTCACCGGTCAGATCATTGCTGAACTTGGCCGCATAAAGCTGCCCGTCATCCAGCAACTCAGATGTCTTGCCACCGGGTGTATAAACTTCGTTCGAGACATATTTATACATGAACTCGCCCCGTTCATCGTCACCCATATAGACGACGACCCGGCCATCGGGGGCTATCACAGCAGCGGCGTTTTCATGTTTGAAACGGCCAAGTGCTGTGTGTTTGATCGGGGTGGATGTGGGATCGGTTGGATCGATTTCCACGATATAGCCAAAGCGATGCGGTTCATTCGGGTTCTGGCTGACATCAAAACGGCTGTCGAATTTTTCATAGCCATAGCGGCCTTCCAACCCGATGCCGTAGCGGCCATAGCCATCAGGCAGTGCAAATTCCGGGTCGGATGATCCGAAATAGCCGTTAAAGTTCTCTTCGCAAGTCAGGTAGGTGCCCCAGGGCGTTTTCCCTGCACCACAATTGTTCATCGTGCCCAGCGCAGTTGTGCCGTCAGGATCGGCGGCCGTTTGTAACAACGGGTGACCAGCAGCAGGGCCTGCCACCGTCATCGGCGTGTTATGGGTGATACGGCGGTTCAGATCGCTATCAACAACGATATCCCAACCATCCGGGCCATCAGCGACTTCCATGACGGTCACACCTTGCATATTCTGCAAGGTCAGCACGTCATCGGCGCTTGTGGTCTCGCCTGCGCTTGCAGGCAGGTTCACCTTGGTATTCACATATTCATGGTTGACCGCGATGATCTGACGGTTGCCCAGGACAAATGCTTCCATCCCATCGGTGTTTTCACCAAAGACACGGTCCGAGCTGCCAACGCTAACGCCAGTTTCCTGGCTAAGTTCTTCGGCGTCCGAAAACAGGGGCTGGCCCCATTTGGCGACGGATTCCCAAGTATAGCCGTCCGGCACATGCACCGTGCCGTCGGTCTGGATCGGGATCGGGGTAAAGGCAAAGCGGCCTGCCGCCTGCGCCTCTGCCGATGTACTGTTCAGCAACCCGGTGCCCATCACAGCCGCGCCAGAGCCGTAGGCAACAACACCGCTTAAGAATCCGCGGCGGGAAATGGCAGCTTCGACAACTTCGTCAAATTCGATATTTTCGGGTGCCGGGCGCTGTAATTCATCCCATTCATCCCAAGAAAGGTCATAAGTATCGTTATCTTTCATCACACTGGCTCCTTGCTGGTGGTAGGCAACAGCGCGACTCTATGGGTCGTATTTTTCAGCTTTGTGACAAATTAACTCATTAAACGACAAATAGGTCGCTTTCTCGTGGACGCAGCGGTTGCGCCCTTGATGCCATCTTTCAATGCGATTCAGCCTACAGAAGTTGTGCAGGGCCTGTATATACAATTTTTGCGAGTCAGGATCGCTGCCCTACCTTCACGAGGTTGGGATTATGAGAAACGGTTGTTCTTGGGGAACCCGTAAGGCGGTCGCTTGCCAACCCCGGCGCGCGCGCCTTTCCAGTCGGTCATATCAGGTTCGGTGCGTGTCTTGCCGCCGCCCATCGGCCATGACAACCCGTCAACCCATTGGAACGTTGTCAGGTCAGACAGGCCGCCATCCAATTCAAGCGTCCCCTGTCGCCCAGCGGCTTTCTTGTATTTTTGAATTCGCACGCCCTTACCGCGGCCCATTTCGGGCAGTTCGCTGGCCTCGAACACCAGCAGCTTTGCGTTTTCAGAAACAACCGCTACGTGATCACCGGCCACACGGGTACAGATTTTTGCCACCGTATCTTTGACGTTCAGCACCTGTTTGCCAGTCCGCGTCTGTGCAAGCACATCATCCTCTGGCACGATAAACCCGTTCCCTTCGGCGGATGCGACCAGCAGCTTTTCACCCGGCTTATGGATCAGGATATCAACGATTTCGACGTCATTGGGTAGATCGATCATCAGGCGCAGGGGTTCGCCCATACCACGCCCGCCGGGCAAGGTTGATGCCCCAACCGTGTAGAAACGCCCATTCGCCCCGAACACCAGCAGCTTATCAGTTGTTTCCGCGTGAAAGATGAAACGCGGGCCATCGCCATCCTTGAATTTCAATTCACGGGTCAGATCGATATGGCCCGTCATCGCGCGCACCCAGCCCATCTGGGAACAAACGACCGTGACAGGTTCGCGTTCGATCATCGCCTCCAGCGGCACCTCGACCACCTCGGCGGCTTCGGCAAATTGCGTGCGTCGCGCCCCACCTTCGCTGTCACGGCCAAAGGTCTTGCGGGTTTCGCGCAGCTGTTCAGCAATCTTGGCCCATTGCAGATCATCGCTGTCCAGCAGGTCTTCGATCTCGGCCCGTTCCATCATCAACGCATCGCGTTCTGCGATCAGTTCAAGTTCTTCCAGACGCCGCAAGGATCGCAGGCGCATATTCAGGATCGCCTCGGCCTGCACTTCGGACAGGGCGACCTCTGCATCATCATCCGCGGGGGCGACATAATCGGCCTCGGACGTGGCGCGGACATGATCCTTGGCCCAATCCTCGATCATCAAGGCGCGTTTGGGGTCGTCATCATAGCGGATGATGTCGATTACACGGTCCAGATGTAGAAAGGCGATGATGAAACCTTCAAGCACCTCAAGCCGGTGATCAATCTTTTCCAGCCGGTATTTGCTGCGCCGGATCAACACGTCGCGGCGATGATCAAGGAAGGCCCGCAACACTTCCTTGAGCGAACAGACCTTGGGTGTCAGCCCGTCGATCAGCACGTTCATGTTCAGGCTGAAACGGGTTTCCAGATCGGAATTGCGGAACAACATGCCCATCATGACGTCCGCGTCGACCGTCTTGGCGCGGGGCTCAAGGATAACGCGGATATCCTCGGCACTTTCATCGCGCACATCGGCCAGCAGCGGAACTTTTTTGGTCTGGATTACCTCGGCCAGCTTTTCGATCAGCTTGGATTTCTGCACCTGATAGGGGATTTCCGTGACGACAACCTGCCATTGGCCACGGCCCAGATCCTCAATCTCCCATTTCGCGCGCAGGCGGAATGATCCGCGCCCGGCACGATATGTTTCAGCAATGTTTTCAGCCGGTTCCACGATCACGCCGCCGGTCGGGAAATCGGGACCGGGAATATAATTCAACAACGTGTCGTCGCGGGCATCCGGTGTCTTGATCAGATGCAAGCAGGCATCAATCAACTCATGCAGGTTATGCGGCGGGATGTTCGTGGCCATGCCCACCGCGATCCCACTGGACCCATTGGCCAGAAGGTTGGGAAAGGTCGCAGGCAGCACGGCAGGTTCGGTCAGGCGGCCATCGTAATTGTCACGAAAATCAACGGAATCCTCTGACAGTCCTTCCAGCAGCGCCTCAGCTGCGGCGGTCATCCGCGCCTCTGTGTAACGGCTGGCGGCCGGGTTATCCCCGTCGATATTGCCGAAATTCCCTTGCCCGTCCACCAGCGGATAGCGGACATTGAAATCCTGGGCAAGGCGGGCCATCGCGTCATAAATTGCAGCGTCCCCATGCGGGTGGAAATCACCCATGGTGTCGCCGCTGATTTTGGCGGATTTCAGAAAGCCGCCAGTTGGGGACAGGCGCAGGCGCGACATAGCATAAAGAATACGGCGATGAACCGGCTTTAACCCATCACGCGCATCGGGCAGCGCACGGTGCATGATCGTAGACAGCGCATAGGTCAGATAGCGGTCGCCGATGGCTTTCCGCAGCGTCTCTGTCACGTCATTCGGGTCAAGATCGGTATCGCTGTCATCACTCATGGCATCGGTGTAACCGTACGAGATTCTGGCGTAAAGCCGGGAAAATTCCCCTGAATCTTTTCGACCCACCATGTATATGGGAGCGAATATTCATGTTACAGTTGATTCTGTTACAAGTGAGGGGACACTGCCATGTCCAAGTTTGTCATCGTCACCTGCGCCATATTCGCCTGGGCGTTTTACGAAATGTCAGGCGGCGCGGATTTCGAACCGTTGGAACGAAAAATCCCGGTCGCCAAGGCCGTGGTTGAAGACGTGATCGTAGAACCGATCATCCCGGTCGCACAAGTCGCCGACGTGACAGTGCTGCCGGAAGCCGCAGCAGCGACCATCGGCTATACCATCATCCCGGCACCTACGCCCGAACCGGAAGTCGTCATCGAACAGGCCACTTTCGTGGCTGAAACCACATCTGCCGCTGATACGGTTTCGGTGTGGAAGGTCGCGGGCGATTGGGTCAATATGCGCGACGGCCCCAGCACAAATTACTACGTGCTGGAAACACTGCCGCGCGGCACAAAGGCCGAGGTGTTGGCCGTGAACGCAGATGGTTGGGCGCAGATCCGCCTTTTGGAAAGCGGTCAGGTCGGCTGGATGGCTGAACGGCTGCTGTCAGAAGGCTGACGCCGCTTGCCTGTTCGCCCATCTCCGGGCAAACAGGCTGACATGACTCAGAAATCCATATTGATCACCGGCTGCTCATCCGGCATCGGCATTGATGCCGCGCGCGGGCTGAAGGCGGCGGGCTGGCGCGTTTTTGCCAGTTGCCGTCAGCAGGAAGATTGCGACCGGCTGATTGCCGAAGGTTTCGACGCGCCGCGCATCGACTATGCTGATCCCGATAGTATCGTGAATGGCCTTGCCGATGTATTGCAGGCAACCGGCGGTACGCTGAACGCCTTGTTTAACAATGGGGCCTTCGCTTGCCCCGGCGCGGTTGAGGATTTGCCCGTCGGCGCCCTACGCAGTATTTTTGAAGTCAATGTCTTTGGCTATCATGAGCTGACCCGGCTTGTGATCCCGGTGATGCGGGCGCAGGGACATGGGCGGATCATCAACAACTCCTCCATCCTCGGTTTTGTCGGACTGCGCTGGCGCGGCGCCTATGTGGCTACAAAATTCGCATTGGAGGGGCTGACCGATGTGCTGCGGGTCGAGATGGCGGAGACCAACATCAAAGTCATCCTGATCGAACCCGGCCCGATCACATCGGATATCCGCAAAAACGCAATCCCGCATTTTGAAAAATGGATCGATTGGGAAAACTCCGCGCGTAAGGACCAATATACAGAACTGCGCGACCGGCTTTACACCGAGAGCGGGCCGGATACGTTCGAATTGCCCGCCAGTGCGGTCACCAAGAAACTGTTGCATGCTGTGACAGCAAAACGTCCAAAGCCCCGCTATTACGTGACTTTTCCGACCTATCTGATGGGTTTTCTGCGTCGCATCCTGCCAACCCGTCTGCTCGACGCCGTGATTTTGCGGGTCTGAGGGTTTCCTTCGCCCGGTAGCCTGCTACATCTCCGCTGACTTGAACAAAGGATTGTTGCTATGGCGAATGACCCGCTTTTCTGGATTGTCGCGCTTGCCGTTCTGATCGTGTTGGGCATCCTGCTGATGGGGATCAGTACATTCGGCAAAAGCGGCGAGGACAACGGAAAATATGCAAATAAATTAATGCGCTGGCGGATCGGTGCGCAGTTCATCGCAGTTCTGCTGATCCTGCTATTCGTCTATCTTCGCCGCCAAGGGGGGTAACCATGGTTGTTCTGAACAAGATCTACACAAAAACCGGTGACGCAGGTGAAACCGCGCTCGGCAATGGTAGCCGCGTCGCGAAACATGCGTTGCGGGTGACATCCTACGGCACGGTTGATGAGACCAATGCGACCGTTGGGCTGGCGCGACTGCATGCGACGGGCCAAGTGGATGTACAACTGGCGATGATCCAGAATGACCTGTTTGATCTGGGCGCCGATCTGTGCCGGCCCGATATGGAAATGGATGGCGAGGCCGAATATCCACCCTTGCGCATGTCGGATGCGCAGGTGGAACGGCTGGAGGCGGAAATCGATGCCATGACAAAAAACGTCGAACCTTTACGCAGTTTCATCCTGCCGGGCGGGTCACCATTGGCCGCGCATATGCATCTGTGTCGTACCGTATCGCGCCGGGCAGAACGGTTGACGGTCGAACTGGCCACGATGGAATCGGTGAACCCGGCGGCGGTGAAGTACCTCAACCGTTTGTCCGACTGGTTCTTTCAGGCATCCCGGATCGCCAATGATAATGGCAAGGACGATGTACTGTGGGTACCGGGCGCGAACAGGTAAGATGGGTTTAAATCCATCTTACGGGGGTTGCGTGACCCCCACCTCACGGTGATTTGCGCAGCGGTCACCCGAATCAAGCGTTAATCCTTATTTTGCGGGCAAAAGCGCTGTCGGCGACGAGTTGGCAAAACGTCGGACCCTTTTGTTGGCGGGAGCCTGATTAACACGTCGCACGTTGCGAATGGGCAATAACAGCAAATGATGCATGTTCCACCCGGCCGGTAGGCCGACCGACCTTATGCGTGCGACATCGGCATGGTGACCCAATCGCATTTGGAGGTTACGATGTCTTCCATCGCTCCAACCGAGGCAGTGACCGGGTAAAGACCCAGCCCATGAACCGGGGCATCCCCTTTTTCTGCAACGCATCAATGCAAAACGCCTGCATCTGGGAGACATCAAAATCCGGTTGCCGGAAGGCGCCCGTATCATAGCAAAGCGAGCAATATTTGCTGCTACGGCTTCCGTCCACCTCGGTCCCGCCGCCGCCCGGGTCCTTGTCCATTGGCATTCCACAGCTTTGGCAGACCTGTCCCATTCCTGTCACCTCTCAGAATCATGTCGGCATCTTGCCGGATGCCCAATAGTTTTCTAAAACCATGGAGTAGAGTCAATGGTTTTGGAGAAACGATGCGGATCGGCGCCCTTTCAGCACTGACCGGCCTGTCGCGGGACACGCTGCGGTTTTACGAAAAACAGGGGCTGATCCGGTCCCTGCCATCGTCAGAACCATCAAACAGCTATCGCAACTATCCAGAAGATAGTTCCGAACGGTTGCGCATGATCACCGATGCCCGCGCTGCCGGCTTATCCATCGGCGACCTGAAAACACTGTTGAATTGTATGGAAAGCGGCGATCTGAGCACCTTTGATCTGGACGCATTTCTGGATGAACGGATAGCCCATCTGGAACATGTGATCGCGACGGCACAACGCACCCTGGGCATGCTGCGCGACACCCGGTCCGCGATCACCATGTCGGATCAGCTGCATATCCCAGAATAGCATGGCGAAGATACGTGGCGTCCACAGTCTGCGCCGTGTCGATTTTGCACTGTTGTTGCCCCGGCCCGCACGATAATAACGTCCCGAGAACGTAAATGCTCAGATTCTTTGGGAGAGAAACGCAGATGAAGGTCCTCGTACCCGTCAAACGCGTGATCGACTATAACGTGAAGGTTCGCGTCAAAGCGGATGGTTCAGGTGTCGATCTTGCGAACGTCAAAATGTCCATGAACCCTTTCGATGAAATCGCCGTGGAAGAGGCGATCCGCCTGCGCGAAGCTGGCAAAGTCGAAGAGGTCGTGGCGGTGTCCATCGGCGTCAAGCAGGCGCAGGAAACCCTGCGGACCGCATTGGCCATGGGCGCTGACCGCGCGATCCTGATTGTTGCGGCTGACGACGTCCACACTGACATCGAACCGCTGGCCGTTGCCAAATTGCTGGCCGCTGTCGTCAAGGAAGAAGAGCCGGGTCTGGTCCTCTGTGGCAAGCAAGCGATCGACAATGACATGAACGCCACGGGTCAGATGCTGTCTGCTCTGCTGGGCTGGTCACAGGCGACGTTTGCATCCGAAGTGAACATCGACGGCGACAGTGCAACTGTCACCCGCGAAGTTGATGGCGGCTTGCAGACGATCAAGGTTACCATGCCGACAATCATCAGCGTTGATCTGCGCCTGAACGAGCCGCGCTATGCATCCCTGCCCAACATCATGAAGGCCAAGAAAAAACCTTTGGATGAAAAAACCCCTGCCGATTACGGCGTTGACGTGACCCCACGCCTGAACGTGGTCAGCACGACAGAGCCAGAGGCCCGCAAGGCCGGGATCATGGTGGGTTCGGTTGATGAACTTGTCGAAAAACTCAAAGAAGCGGGGGCTGTGTGATGGCTGTTCTTCTGATTGGTGAAGTGACCGACGGCGCATTGGCCGTTGACGCAACCGCAAAAGCCGTTTCTGCGGCCACTGCATTGGGTGATGTGACCGTGCTTTGTGCTGGTGCCTCTGCGCAGGCTGCCGCTGATGAAGCGGCAAAGATCGATGGTGTTGCCAAGGTGCTTTGCGCCGAGGATGACGCGCTGGGTCACCGTCTGGCCGAACCAACGGCTGATCTGATCGTGTCGTTGGCAGATGACTACAGCCATATCGCCGCCCCTGGGACCACTGACGCTAAGAACGTGATGCCCAGGGTGGCAGCACTTTTGGATGCGATGGTGATTTCCGAAGTAACCGCGATTGTCGATGCCGACACGTTTGAGCGCCCGATCTATGCGGGCAACGCGATCCAGACGGTCAAGTCATCCGATGAAAAGAAGGTTCTGACAATCCGGACCGCCGGTTTTGATGCCGCCGGTATGGGCGGGTCTGCATCTGTCGAAAGCATCGGCGGCGCCAGCAATTCGGGTCTGTCCGAATGGGTCGAAGACAAGGTTGCCGCATCTGACCGCCCTGAACTGACATCTGCGGGTGTTGTTGTGTCCGGTGGTCGCGGTGTCGGGTCCGAAGAGGATTTCGCCCTGATCGAAAAACTTGCGGACAAGCTGGGTGCGGCTGTTGGCGCATCCCGCGCCGCTGTTGACAGTGGCTATGCCCCCAATGACTGGCAGGTTGGTCAAACCGGTAAGGTGGTGGCACCGGATCTTTATGTCGCGGTTGGGATCTCTGGTGCGATCCAGCACCTTGCCGGCATGAAAGACAGCAAGATCATCGTCGCGATCAACAAGGACGAAGAAGCCCCTATTTTCCAAGTGGCTGATTACGGTCTGGTTGCCGACCTGTTCAACGCCGTGCCGGAGTTGACTGAAAAGCTCTGATCCGCGCTGGATGTCTGTATATCACCAAAAAGCCCGCTGCCCGCAGCGGGCTTTTTCATGCGACACGGTAGAGATGTTCGCGCAAGGACGGGATTAGCCAGGAACTGACCTCTGCATGACAGGTCACGCCAAGCATCTCGGATGCTACGCTTTCCTGACTTTCGGGGAATTGCATGCCTTCGGTCCCTTCGAACAATGCTTCCTCCGTCGGGTTGGCCACGACGACGTCCTGCACAAGCGACCGCAATTCATCGATCATGGATTGCGTGACGAATAGTGGGTCAGCCTGCAATTGGCTTTGCCGTTCAGACCAGTGTTGATCGCTTAACTCTTCTTCTGAGAACCACAAAAGGATGGTGCGCGGCCCAATCTGGCCCAGCATGTTTTTCATCCGTGCGACCCAGGCTTCGCGCACTTCCTGCACCACAATGTCAAACCGTTCTGGGGATTTCGCATAAAGCGCGCCAAGCATATGGCGTACAAAGGAAAAATCTGAAAAATCGACATCGCTATAGATGGCTTGCAACACCGTTGATGCCTTCAGGAACCGATCATTCCGACGCGGGTGAACCGAATAGAACCGGTTGGACAGGTAATTTGCACCCATGATCTGCACCACGGTCATATCCGCATCGGCACAGATATCCATGATCGCGGGATCATTCACAAACGCATCAATCCCGCCATTCACACAGCCCAGATTCACGCATGTCTGCCGCATGACTTTTTCAACAATGGACGGAAACGGTTTGGGGATAAATTTTCCATATGTCTCTGTCCCGCCGATAAAGGCGATATAGGGCCGGTCAAGCCGCCGCCGCGGCCCCCGAAACAACATTCTGGAGCTTCCATACCGGCACGGAGAATATGACAGATCGCCGTCTTCGATTGTTTCTTGCTTCATGATTCCCGCCAAATTTGCTACCTGCGCCTAAATACGGCCAAACGAATTGCCATTTTCCTAACGCTAAAATTCATCGTAACTTTTCATTGATCCCCCGCCTTGAAGCACCCCCCCGCAGCGGCCTATGGTGCGAGGCGAACCAGTCAGGGGAAGATCATGACAATCGAACGTGTAGGCATCGTTGGCGCGGGCCAGATGGGCAACGGGATTGCCCATGTTTTTGCGCTGGCCGGTTATGATGTTTTGATGACCGATATCAGCCAGGACGCGCTGACTTCCGCCATCGCCCTGATTGACCGCAATCTTGACCGGCAAGTCAGCCGTGATCTGATCACAGCCGAAGCTAAGGCAGATGCCACAGCCCGCATTGCCACAACTACCACCCTGACCGATCTGGGCCAGACCGACCTGATCATCGAGGCCGCGACAGAGCGCGAGTCCATCAAAACTGCAATTTTCGAAGATCTCGTGCCGCATCTGAAACCCGAAACGATCCTGACCTCCAACACCTCATCAATTTCGATCACCCGCCTTGCCTCTCGCACGGACCGCCCGGAAAAATTCATGGGCTTCCATTTCATGAACCCGGTTCCGATCATGCAACTGGTCGAATTGATTCGGGGCATCGCGACCGATGAGCCCACATTCAAAGCCTGTTACGGCGTTGTCGAACGGCTGGGCAAGACATCCGCTACCGCCGAGGATTTCCCCGCCTTCATCGTCAACCGCATCCTGATGCCGATGATCAATGAGGCGATTTATACACTTTATGAAGGTGTCGGGTCCGTACAATCCATTGATACATCCCTGAAGCTGGGGGCCAACCATCCGATGGGCCCGCTGGAATTGGCCGATTTCATTGGGCTAGACACCTGCCTCGCTATCATGAACGTGCTGCATGACGGGCTGGCCGACACCAAATACCGCCCCTGCCCTTTGCTGACCAAATATGTTGAGGCCGGTTGGCTGGGGCGCAAATCTAAGCGCGGCTTTTACGACTACCGGGGCGACACGCCGGTGCCGACGCGCTAGGGGCAGGACCCTAGCCACGCAACCAGTCCGGCAGCTGATTGCGCGCCTGCCCCGTCACAGCCGCTGCTGCACAATCATGCAAAGAACCAAACCGGACAGCACGCCCCGTCAGACCACGGGCATAATGTGCGTATTTGCCGGAGTTTGTCATCAAAACCCGCGCTTTAGCCGGAAAGACAGGTTCTGTAATCGAACACCAGCATAGATCGGGGATCACCTTGACCCCTGCTTGCGTCAGCCTATCAATGATCCCTTCCTGCGTCGCCACAGCCAGGACATTGCGCCCAAGTGTTACAATGACATCCACAACCATCGGTCCGCGATCCTGCAGATGCTGCGCAAATGCCCGGCATTCGGACAGGGACGCATGCGGGCTGCCAATTGCCACCAGATCGACCTGGACATCCCCACCATTGAACCCTTGCCAGACCTGCGCCAGATCATGCGGCCGAACAGTGACCCGGGGGGCATCATCGGGCACGGGCTGATCCCCTTCCGGTGTATGCCCGCGGACATGCAGCATCGGCGCGGCAGAGGTCGTGCCAAAGGCTGCACAAAGCGCCTTGAGGTCATCCGCCGTCAGCGAAGCCGCCTCAAGCCCCGTCAGAATCGGATTGGAGTTGGGCGATTTGACACCGGCCAACCAACCTAGCATCGGCCAGATACTGTCATCATAACCGTCCGGCAGCGCGACATTGATCACGCAGCCCGGCACCCGATTGTCATCAAGATAAACACCTGTTCGCGGCGCGCGCCCTGTCATCGCGATAAACAGATCAAGGTAATCGGGATGTTTCTGGGTCCGCGCGCCCAGCACTGAATTGGCATAGATCACGGCATTGGATTCAGACCAGCCAATCGGCTCATCCACTTGCGGCACATCATCCAGCAAATAGGGCGCGCAGGTGAATGTCGGGCGCGCGCCCATATTCACATAGGCATCCGCCAACCGGCTGGCCTTGCGACCAAAATCCGGCGGAACATTCTGCGCCTGCCACCCGCGCCGATCAACCGAAATGGCGTTGATCGTCGTAGGGATCCGGGTGCGGGCACCCATCTGATGCATCTTTTCGGCAAAATCCAGATTGGCATCATGGGCCAGAATGCAGCCATCAATATGGGCGCGGGTCACATCGGTCAGGTCCTGCGCGCCTTGGGCTGCGGCAATCAAGCACAGCACCTCCATCGCTATCTGCGCGGCTGGGCCATGCTGCCCGGCCAGCATACTCTTATCCGTATCGCTTAGCGTCAGCTGATGCGGATCAGGCCGGATCAAACCGATCACATGCCCATCAAACGCCAGCGTCTCGCCCCGAATTTCGGCGTGCCTGGCCCCAGACAGGCGATCATAATCGACCCGGGGCAGCCGCAGCACGGCAACGGGACGATCAAACAAGCGTGCGGCAATCATCGCCCCAAGGGTCAGAATGTCTTCATCTTCGCAAAACACCAAAGCCGCAGGCGCGTGCCCATTGCGGGCCAGTTGCAACATCACACCGCTACCGCTGCACGACCCGCGCGAGGTCGACATCAACACAATCCGCCCGGCCAGCGAGGCCCCGCAATCGGGGTGATGCGCATCGATGATCACGCCGGTATCAGGGTCGACACCACCCCAAAAACTCAGCCCCTCCTGACAGGTCAGAACGTCACCAGCGGCATCGTTTTGCACCAGCAGCAGCGGCAGGCCGGACCCCGCCATCAAAGATGCAAGGTCGCGTCGGCAATCTGCACCAGCTCATCGAATATACCCGCACTGCCCGCCACAACGCGGCCGCCATTCGCGATCATATCATCGGCCGATTGCGCCTCAACCCGGCCACCCGCCTCTGCGATGATCAACTGGCCCGCCAGACAATCCCAGGCGTTCATGTGCCCTTCCAGATAGCCAATCAACCGCCCCGCCGCGACATAGGCCAGTGACAGCGCACCAGAGCCGTTGCGATGAAACACACCGCCACGCGACACGACGGCATCAATCACAGCGACCAAACTCGCCTTGCTGATCCGGTTGCAATAGCCGGTGCTGATCGTACCCCTGCTGATCGCCGCGTCAGCAGGCATGCGCATAGGCGCATCATTCAGCATCGCACCAGCACCCTTGATGGCATGAAAAGTTTCATCATGAACGGGGTCATGGATCACGGCAATCTGGGTCGCATCATCCCTGACGATGGCGATCACAACGCACCAGACCGGCATGGCATTGATGAAGTTGGATGTGCCGTCGATAGGGTCAATCACCCAGCGATAACCGGTTGTGCCGGGTTTGGGCGCATGTTCCTCGCCCACAATCCCATCATCGGGAAAGGCGGCTGCAATCAGTTCGCGGACATGCAATTCGACATTCTGATCGGCCTCAGTGACGAAATCCTGTAAACCCTTGCTGACCACCTCCAGCGTTGGCAAGCGTTGATAGTAATCCAGCGCCAGCGCGCCGCCGCTTTTGGCAATCTCAATCGCGGCCTTTAACCGATCTTTCATGCTGTCACTCCTTCACACGCATTGGTTAGCGAAGGTGTGGCACATGTCTGCGGCGCGGGCCACAGCAATGGGGTCAGTCGCGTTTGCCCTGCACGATCCGGTCCAGGATCATTGCACAGAACAGGATGGCAAATCCGGCCAAAATCCCTTGCCCGACCGATGCATATTGCAGCGCTTCCAGCACATCCTCGCCCAGCCCCTTGGCACCAATCAGCGATGCGACCACAACCATCGCAAGGCTTAGCATGATAGTCTGATTGACCCCGGCCAGAATGGATGGGGCGGCAAGCGGCAAATCGACCTTGGTCAGCAAAAACCATTTTGACGCGCCATAAGCGATGGCGGCCTCGCGAATGGTTTCAGGCACGCCCCGCAAGCCCAGCACGGTCAGGCGCACGACAGGGGTGCCGCCAAAAATCATTGTGGTGACAACCGCAGCAGGCTTGCCCGTGCCAAAAAACGCGATCACCGGGATCATGAAGACAAAGGCAGGCATGGTCTGCATGAAATCCATGATCGGGCGGACAATGGCGTAAAACCGCGGGCGGCGGGCGCAGAACAGGCCAACAGGAATGCCGATGGCGATTGAGATACAGGCCGCCGTGCCCAGAAGGGCAAGCGTGGTCATCGCCTTTTCCCAGAACCCCAGAAAACCCATATAGGCCAGAAAGGCACCGGCAAAAATCGCGGCCCGGCTGCCCGCCGATAACCATGTCAGCAGGATGATGAAACTGCCGATAACGGGCCATGGGGTATCGACAAACAGCACCTCCAGCGCATCCAGGACCGTGCGAATGCCAAGCGTGATCAGCTGGAAAAACCATTCCCCGGATTCGATGATGAAGGCGAAAAACGCCTCGACCTTATCAATCGCATCCAGCCGGATACCAGGGTCGGTGGGGAAATCCGTCAGCCAGCCAATGGCCCCGGGAAAGGCATAGTGAATGACGCTTGTGCCAATCACCAGCACGGCAAACAAGGCAGCAAGCGCTGTGCGGGCGGGGTCTAGCCCTGCACTGATCGAACTGTCCGACAGCCAATCGGAATAGCGTTTTTCCAAGGCCGTATTGGCAACAATCCCAGCAATGGCTTTGACAACGATCAGGGCCACAAGCCCCGTCAGGGCAACCCATATCGCCCCGGCCTCCAACTGTGCAATCTCGGCCTGCACATCCCCAATCGCGTCTTCCAGCGATTTGATCGTGCGTTCGAACACATCGACATTGTCAGCATTGCGGTCCTTGGCCGCCTGCAACTGCTCGCGGCGAAATTCCAGCGTGCCTTCGATCTGGGCAATCCGTTCGCGGGCGCTGGCCCCCAAATCACCAAACAGGCCACGGCCAAGCTGGATATAGGCGAACGCCTCAAGAATAACGAATGTCAGCGCCCAGTTCCAAAGGCCACGCATGCCAAACCAGATCGGGCCAAGGACCGCCGCCACCCAGTTAAAGGTCCACGTGAACGCAGCGCTCGCCCCGATCTTCTGGAACTGATCACGGTAATAGCCGGGGCTGGTCGCCACGAAATCGGCCAAAAGCTCATCTTTGGTTTTATCGGTCATGGGTCAGGATGTCTCCGTGCCTTCGATGACGGTGCGCAAAAGGTCGGACCGGGTGATCACCCCAATCCGTGCACCATGGTCATCGATGATTGCGGCGGGCTGGTCAGTGGCGATAGCAGCATCAATCAGTTCACCCAGATGGGCATCCTGAGCAAATTCGCGGGCGGTTTCGGCCAAGGGGCCATGTGCGCTTTCAAACTGGGCGAGGTCTTGCATAACCGCATGGGCGCGCACGACTTTCAGACGCGAAATACCAGCCACAAAATCCGATACGTAATCATCGACCGGGTTCATCACGATATCCTCGGGCGTGCCGGTCTGGATCACCATGCCGTCGCGCATAATGGCGATACGGTCACCGATGCGCACTGCCTCATCCAGATCATGGGTGATGAACACGGTGGTCTTGTTCATATTGGCAGCCAGCCCCATGAACTCACCCTGCAACTGGCGGCGGATCAACGGATCCAGCGCCGAAAACGGTTCATCCATCAGCAGGATTTCAGGGTCAGCGGCCAATGCGCGGGCAAGGCCCACGCGCTGTTGCATCCCGCCTGACAGCTCATGCGCAAACTTGTTGCCCCAGCCGGTCAGGTCGACCATTTCAATCGTGCGTTCGGCCACTTCCATACGCTGATTTTTCGACACACCGCGAATTTCCAAAGGCAAGGCCACGTTATCCAGAACCGACCGATGCGGCATCAGGGCAAAGTTCTGAAACACCATCGCGATATGCTCATTACGGTACTGGCGCAGGGCATCCGGGGCCATCGCCATGATGTCCTGCCCATTGACGATGATCTGGCCCGCCGTGGGTTCCAACAGGCGATTGATATGGCGGACCAGCGTCGATTTGCCGGACCCGGACAGGCCCATCACGCAGAAAATCTCACCCGGTTTGATATGCATCGTCGCATCGGCCACGCCGATCACGCAGTTATACTTTTCCAGCACCTGTTTCTTGGTGATGGCATTGGCGCGCACGTCTTCAATCGCCTCGGATGCGCGGGCGCCGAAAATCTTCCAGACATTTGATATTTCAATGGCGAATTCTTGCGTCACGCTTGCGTCCCCCGGGGCCGGTGTTGGCACCGCGCAAAACCGCACGATGCCACTTTGTGGTTAAAGGCCGAGCCAGGCGTCAACACGCTCTGAATTGGCGGCAACCCAATCACGGGCGACGTCAGCGGGGTCCTTGCCGCCTTCAATCTGGAACGCAAAGTCAGACACGGTTTCACCATCCAGCTGGATATTGGCCAACAGATCCGCAATCGCAGGCGACCGGTCAGGCAATGTGCCGGAATAGGCGATCTGCACGTTCTTCAACGCGTCTTCTGTCATGACCTTTGATTTTTCGAACCAATCAGGATCATCCGAAGGCTGGATCGCGATATACTGTTCGGGATCAAAGGGCGGCTCTGACAGGCGGACGATATCGTGCTGGAACCAGATCGCATGCGGCGAATAGCAATAGAAGGCATAGCCGATATCCTTGCGAATACTGTCACCAACCGTCGCGGTCATCACAGCCTGATCGGCGCGGATCGGTTCCATAAACGGCATCAGGCCGTAATCACGAACCTTCACCTCGTTTACATTGGCCGACGCCCAACCTGGGGCACCAATCCAAATCTCGCCCTTGCCATTGCCATCGCTATCCATCAGCGATGCAATCTCAGGCCGGGCCAAATCAAAGATCGAGGTTACGTTATTGGCTTCCGAGAACGCGCGGCTGACGCAAAAGCTCTGCTTCCCCTCATAGGAATTCTCCGACAGGACAACAGTGCCTTCTTCCTCGACATATTTGTCGGTGAAGCTTTGCTGGTTTGGCAGCCAGACATCGGGATGCACGTCGATGTCGCCTTTTCCCTGACCCATCGCCTGAAAGATGCTGGCGTTGTTGCCGGGGACCAATTCGGCCTCACCACCCATACGGGTTTCGACGATCTCGGCGATCAGATGCGCGATGGCCTGGGCACCAGTCCAGGCAGGCGCACCGATCTTGACCTCTTCGGCGGATGCGGCACCCGCCATAGACAGGGCAAAAGCCGTTGAAATAAGTAGTTTCTTCATGTGTTTCTCCACTGTTGGTTAGCGCGCCGCCGGCTGGCGCAATCTGTTTTTCAGACATTTTCCGGCAGAAATTTCTCCACGATTGCGTTGAAAATCTCGGGTTGTTCCATGTGGGCGTTGTGGCCGCAGCCCGGCAGAACGCCGAGGCTGCTGCCTTTGATCCCGCGCCACAGCGCCTCTGGCTGCGACCAGCCATAAGACCGGTCACAATCGCCCCAGATCACCAGCGTCGGCTGCGTGATCTGGTCTAATGATGCGCGACCGTCCCAGCCCTCCATCGCCGTCAGGCCGGACAGGGCCGTTGCCACGCTGACATTCTCACCCAGACGGGCGCAGGTGGCGAACCCTTCCGCCGCCTCACCGTCGGTAAACCAAGTGGCCGCAATCCGGCGCGCGGTCGCCGCCGCCCCGTCGCTACGCACCCGGTCGCGGGAGGCATCAAGCGTTTCAAACCGGTCTGGCATCACACCGCGCGGGCCGGTGCCATAGCAAACCAGCCGATCAATCCGATCCGGGGCCAATGCCGCCATCTGCTGCGCGATCATCCCACCCATCGAATGACCGACCAGATGAAACCGGGTCACCCCGATCTGGTCGAGAAATGTCAGGATTTGATTAGCGTAGCCTTCTATCGTGTCCAGCGATGGCTGATCGGTGTTGCCGCCATAGCCCGACAGCTCTGGCACGATCACGTCAAACTTATCGCTGAACGCGGCAAGCTGCTGTTCCCACAAGGCGGCACCACCGAAATAGCCATGCAACAAGACCAGCGGAAACCCGGTACCCTTGCGCAGGTAGGTCAGGCCGCAATCGGCTGAGAGGTCAGTACCGATATTCACGCAGCTTTCTGTTTTGAAAACAGATGCTCGTAAGCGGCCAGCGCGGCAGCGCCACCGGTATGGATAAAGACGACATTCTCGCCCTTCTTCAGAATACCCTTGTTGATCAGCCCGATCATGCCAGCCATGCCTTTGCCGGAATAAACCGGGTCAAGGAAAATGCCTTCCTCGCGGGCAAGAAGGGATATCGCGTCAACCATGCTGTCAGTGGGCTGGCCATAACCAGAGCCTACGTAATCGTCGTATGCCTCTACCATCTCAACCGGCAGTTCACCTCGTGCGCCGATCATTTCAGCGGTGGCTGCCGCAAGTTTATGCACATTGGCAATCTGTTGGGCACGTTTCGCACGGACCGAAATCCCGATCACATCAATCGGGGTGTTCATCGCATAAAGACCCGCCAGAATACCCGCCTGCGTACCCGCGCTGCCGGTGGCATGCACGATCTTGTCAATCTTCAGGCCTGTCGTATCAGCCTGATAGACCAGCTCTTGCGCGGCATGGACATAGCCCAGCGCGCCGATTGTGTTCGATCCGCCACCGGGAATGAAGTAGGGCTTGCGGCCCTTTTCCTTCAACGCCGCAGCAAGTTCCTGCGCCTCCGCATTCATATCCGTACCATCGGGGCGGAAATCGTAATCGCATTGCAAAAGGTCATCCAGCAATACGTTCCCGGCTGTCTCGTACCCATCGCCCATATTGCCAACCCGGCGTTCCAGCAACGCATGGCAGGTCATGCCCAGTTTGCGCGCGGCCGCTGCCGTCTGGCGGACATGGTTTGATTGTGTGGCACCTTGGGTGACCAGCGTATCAGCCCCTTGGGCAACCGCATCGGCTGCCAAAAACTCCAGCTTGCGGGTCTTGTTGCCGCCCGTGGCCAGCCCAGTGCAATCGTCGCGTTTGATGTAAATGTCGGGACCACCCAATGCGCGCGTGAGATTATCCAGCTTTTCAAGCGGCGTGGGGAAATGGCCAAGCTGAATGCGTGGAAAGCGGGCAAGATGCATAAGGGGTCACTCCATTCGGGGGCAGGCGACAGGCCCAACCACAAAACCAGCCTAGACGCGAAAACAATCGGGACGCCAATTCAAACAATGCATCGGGTCATTCCGAATTTGCATAACGTATTTTTTCCTTTTACCCTCAATAGGAAAGGTGGGGCGTATGGACCTAAATTGGCTAAGGGATTTTGTCTGTCTGGGGCGCACGCTCAGCTTTACGCGGGCGGCAGAGGAACGCAACATTACCCAGTCCGCCTTCAGTCGGCGGGTGAAATCGCTGGAAAACTGGATGGGGGTGGCCCTGATCGACCGGGCCACATTCCCGGTGCAGCTGTCGCCCGCGGGCAAGCAATTCCTGCCCATCGCCAAGGCGACAATCGCCGAACTGATCGACGCGCGTCAAGCCATTCGCGAACAGGAACAGGACGACAAATCGTTCCAGCGTTTCGCGGTGCTACACACCATTTCGGTCAATTACCTGACATCGCGGCTGGAAGAGCTTGAAGCAGAGATCAAGGATCTCAAAGCGCGGGTCATCTCTGACAGCTTGAGCACATGTTGCCAGCTTCTGGCCGATGGGGGCTGCGATTTTCTGCTATGCTACCGGCACCCAGATGTGCCCTTGGTTCTGGACGAAAGCCAGTTCGCCCGCATCGATCTGGGATCGGAAAAAATGGTGCCTGTCGCACTGAAATCCGCATCCGACACACATGGCTGGGACTTACCCGGCACGGCCAAATCTCCCGCCCCCTATCTGGCTTATGAGCGGTCGTCCTTTCTGGGGGCGGTGGTTGATCAGACGCTTGGCAAACAGCAGGCGCATCTGAGCGTGCAATATGTGGATGGGCTGGTAGAGGCGATCAAACGACGTGTGCTGAACGGGGTCGGGGTCGGCTGGCTGCCGCATTCAGCAATAAAAACGGAGCTGGCCGACGGGATCGTTGCACAGATCGGTCCAGCCCCACTCGAAGCGGAAATGACATTGTCGGTCTTCTGCTCTCCGGCACGGCTGAATGACAAAGGCAAAGAGGTCTGGAAGCAGTTCAGCGGGGCAGGACAATAGGCACAACCCAAATGCAACCTTTTGAAAAACAGTGCCAATTCAAGAAAGACGGGAATTCCTGGCGCATCGGACTAGCTAACCGGCCAAAGCACGAATGACGCGGCGCCATGCCCGCGATGACAAGGAGGGTTAGAAATGCTTAGTCGAATTCTGGTTCCCGTACGCGGCGACGGCATGGCCGAAACCGTGATCACTCACGCAGCAGCACTGGCCAAGAAACACAATGCACATATCGTGGTGGTGCATTGCCGGGCGGAGACCGATGATTTTATGCCCTACAGTTCCACCCTGCCCGCCTTTGCCCGCAAGACCATGGCGCAACAGGCCAAGGAATATGCCGATCAGCAGGAAAACGAGGTACGCAAGCAGCTGGACCAGTTTGCCGAAACGCTTGGCCTGCGGGTCACGGACACGCCGACATCCAGCACCGCGTCGATCCAGATGATCGAAGAATTCGGGCGCATGGCCGACATCATCAAACATAACGGACGTCTGGCCGACCTGATCGTCGTCGCCAAGCCGGACCGGGACCGTAACCTGGGGGCCAATTCGCTGAAATCCGGGCTGTTCCAGACAGGTCGACCGGTTTTGATGTGCCCGCCGGGACCCAATGTATCGCCGGGATTTGGCAGTCGGTTGACCGTCGCTTGGAACGGATCGCTCGAAGCATCGCGCGCCGTCGCAATGACGCTTGATATCGCTGCTGCTGCCGCAGAGGTGACAATCCTGTCCGGCGGCAGTGGCGAACCACATGGCGCAACCACAGATGAACTGGTGGCCTACTACCGGCTGCGCGGGATCGCAGCGGAAACACATCGGTTTGACGCCAAACAACCGGGCGTGGCGCTGTTGGATATCAGCATCCAGATTGGGGCGGACATGCTGATAATGGGGGCCTATGGACAGAACCACGAGCGCGAAACCATTTTCGGCGGGAACACGCAAACCGTTGTAGACAAAGCAAAAATTCCGACAATCTTTGTACACTAAAGTATTCTTTGCGTCAGCAACAAAGTTTTACTTGAAATCGATAAATTGAAAGATAATTGCTTTGCAAGGCGGGGCTGTGCGACCGCTATGCAATGCGCTGCGCCCCGCCATGACTTTGGAGGAGACACAAATGATTACCAGACGGTCCATTCTCGCGCTGACCAGTGCCACGTTATTTGCGACAACCCCGATGATTGCACATGCCGAAGATTGGCAGCCGCGCAAGCCCATTGATTTTGTGATCATGGCCGGGCCCGGCGGTGGGGCCGACCAGATTGCCCGCTATATCCAATCGGTTGCCGAACAAAAGGACCTGACAAACAGACCGCTTGTCCCTAACAACAAAGGCGGCGGTTCCGGAGCAGAGGCGTTGATCCATGTGAACTCTGCCAGCGACCCCGACCACACCATTCTGGTGACGCTTAATTCTTTTTTCACCACACCCCTGCGGCAAAAAAATCTAGGTATCGACATTCAGTCATTCACACCCGTTGCGATGATGGGGGTCGATCCATTTGTTCTTTGGGTCCACAAGGATTCAGGTATCACGGCATTTGACGACTACGTCGCCAAAGTGAAGGAAATGGGCGGCGAATATGTGATGGGCGGCACCGGTGCCGGGCAGGAAGATTCCATCGTCATCGCCTTCATGTCAGGCGCATATGACCTCGACATCAAATATATCCCCTATGATGGTGGCGGCGCCGTGGCCAAGGACCTTGCCGGACAGCAGATCATGGCCAGCGTAAACAACCCGGCAGAGGCAAAAGGGTTCTACGAGGCCGGTGACTTTACCCCGCTTCTGGCATTTTCTGACGAACGGATGCCCGCCTATCCCGACGTGCCAACGATCAAGGAATTGGGGCATGATTTTTCCTACTACAACCAGCGGGCCGTGGTCGGCGCACCGGGCATGTCGGATGAGGCAGCCGCCTATTACCAGACCCTCTTCACCGAGATCTATAACAGCGATGAATGGCAAAGCTACCTGACCTCCGAAAGCCTCTCACCGCTTTGGATGGATGCCAGCGAACAGCGTGATTATTGGGCGCTGCAAGTCGAAAACCACCAAAAACTGCTCGCCGCATTGGGCGAATAAGTAATCCACCAAAGGGGAGAGCCAGATGCGTGTCGGCGAAATCGTAACAGCCGGGTTTCTGGCCCTCCTGTCGCTTTACCTGATGTGGAAAAGCACCGAACTGCCCGTCGGCTATATCGCCGGGCAAGGCCCGGGGGGTGGCGCATGGCCATTCTGGCTGTCGGGGATCATGCTGATCTGTTGCGGGTTCACAGCCCTGAACTGGTGGCGGGAAAACACGCCGGCATCCCGGTCCGACGAACCCCTGCTCGACGCTTACGGCTGGAAGATGCTGCTATTTGTGGGCGGCGGGATCATCGGGTTTGTCGCACTGGTCAGCATCATCTCGATGTATGGGGCGATTGCGGTCTTTCTGTTCTATTACATGTGGTTTCTGGGGCGGCACAGCCTTTGGCTAAGCCTCCTGATCGCGCTGGTCACACCGATTGCGATGTTCTTTTTCTTCGAAGGGGCGATGCGGATCACAATGCCATCCGGCCTGCCCTTCACGGACCCTGTGTTCAACGTGCTTTACGACATCATCTACTGAACCAATGCCACCTTCCCCGAATGAAAGTGCCTGACAATGGAAGTTCTATCCCTCCTTGCCGATGGCATGCTGTTATCGCTGCAACCGCTCAACCTGATGATGATCCTGATCGGGGTTACGGTGGGGCTATTCATCGGGGCGATGCCGGGGCTTGGGTCGGTGAACGGGGTCGCGATCCTGCTGCCCGTGACATTCCTTGTCCCGCCCGGATCAGCGATCATCTTTCTGGCGGCGATCTATTACGGGGCGATGTATGGCGGCGCGATATCGTCAATCACGCTGGGCATTCCCGGCGCATCAACGGCAGTCGCCACCACGTTTGACGGGCGGCCACTGGCACGGCAAGGCAAGGCCAGCCTCGCCCTCGTGACGGCGGCCCTGGCGTCTTTTGTCGGTGGCACAATCGCCAATATCCTTTTCACACTGTTTGCGCCCGTGCTGGCAACCGTCGCCCTGTCCTTCGGTCCGCCAGAGGTGTTCGCGCTGATGCTGCTGGCCTTCGCCACATTCGTGGGGCTGGGCGGGGATGACATCCCCAAAACGGTGTTTTCGATCTGCTTCGGGCTGGTGCTGGGCGCCGTTGGGTTTGATCAGATTTCCGGCGCACCACGGTTGGTCCTGTTTGACTATAACGGGTTCCTGCAAGGGATCGGGTTTCTGGTCCTCGCCATCGGGGTTTATGGCATTGGCGAAATGCTATGGACGATCGAACAGACACGGGGCGAAGTCAAAACAACCACGCCCAAGATGACGGCCAAGGGCATGGCCGCCGACACCAAAGAGGCGACCAAACGAGGTTGGAAAGGCACCATGATCGGGTCCTTTCTTGGGTTCTTTGTGGGCATCCTGCCCGCAGCCGGGGCGACCCCAGGTTCGCTGATGTCCTACGGCGTCGCCAAGATGCTGTCGCGCAAGCCCGAGGAATTCGGCAAAGGGCACCCTGACGGGGTCGCGGCACCCGAAGCCGCCAACAACTCCGCCTCAACCGGGTCAATGCTGCCCATGCTGACGCTGGGCATTCCCGGATCGCCGACCACGGCGATCCTGCTGGGGGGCATGGTGATTTGGGGGTTGGTGCCGGGACCACGCCTGTTTGTGGATGAAACCGAATTCGTCTGGGGGCTGATCGGGTCTTTCTACATCTCCAACCTCGCGGCAGTGCTGATGAACCTGGCCTTCATCCCGGTCTTTATCTGGATGTTACGGATGCCCTTTACCATCCTCGCGCCAATGATCTTTGTCTTGTCCATCGCGGGCGGCTATGCCGCGACACGTGACATGTTCGACATCTGGCTGATGGTGGGTTTTGGGCTTGGCGCATTCTTCCTGCGCAAATTCGACTACCCGCTGGCACCCGCTGTGCTGGCAATCGTGCTGGGGCCAATCGCAGAGCCGACATTGCGGCAATCACTGCTGTTATCATCAGGCGACCCGTCGATCTTTTTCACCCGCCCGGTGGCGGGGCCAATCACCATCATCGCCCTGATCCTGATCTTCCTACCCGCCATCAAATTACTACGCCGGAAACGGAACACGCAAAAAAAGCCGGCTTAGAAACACCGGCTCTCAAATCTGCCTGCGCGACAATTCTAGTAAAGCCCGGCCACCTTGCCGCGCAACTGCACCAGCGCAAGCACAGCATCAATCGTGGGCGTCGGCGTGTCGGTGACCCGGCCCAGTTCCTGCACAGACCCAACAAGCGCGTCGATCTCCATTGGACGGCCCGCATCCAGATCCTGCAGCATCGACGTGCGATGCGCACCAACATCCGCGCCGCCCTGAATGCGGCGATCCACATCAATCGGGAACTTCACACCCAGCTTCTCAGCAATGGTCTGGGCCTCCAGCATCATGTTGCGGGCCACATCACGGGTACCGGGTTCGGTACACAGTACATCCAGCGTTGCATGGGTCAGCGCCGAGATGGGATTGAACGACAGGTTGCCCCACAGCTTTACCCAAATTTCATCTCTGATCTTGGGACGAACCGGAGCCTTTAGCCCCGCAGCACTTAACGCCTTCGACAATACCATGGCGCGTTCAGACTTTTCACCTGATGGTTCACCCAACGAAAACCGGTTGCCTTCAATATGATTGATGACACCCGGTTCACTGACCTCCGCCGCCGGATAAACCACGCAACCCAACACATTATCGGGGCCAAAGCCATCCCATTGGACATTGCCGGGGTCGACACTGGCCAACCGCGTGCCTTCCAGATCGCCACCGATCTTGTGGAAATACCACCAGGGCACACCATTCACGCCCGATACAATGGTCGTGCTTTCACCGATCAACGGCTGCATTTTATCCACAACAGAGGGCACTGAATGGGCCTTGAGCGTGACAATCACATAATCCTGCGGACCCAGATCGGCGGGGTTTTCGGACACGGTCACCGGCAGGGTTTTCGACACGCCCCCTTCGATCAGTGTCAGACCATTCTCGCGCATCGCCGCCAGATGCGGGCCACGGGCAACAAGGCTGACATCGGCACCCGCCTCTGCCAGTTTGGCGCCCATATAGCCGCCAATCGCACCCGCCCCGAAGATACAGATCTTCATGATGCAGCCTCTTCGGCCAGACCCAACTTTTCGGCCAGCCCGATCCGCTGCAACTTGCCAGTCGCGCCTTTCGGGATCTCATCCAGAATGATCACCTTGCGGGGCACCTTGAAATCGGCAAGCCGTTCCTTGGCAAAATCACGAATATCACGATCTGTCACCGCCTCGCCGTCGCGCAATACCACGGCGGCGGCAACCTCCTCACCCAGCTTGGGATGTGGCAAGGCAAATGTGACAACCTGCGCAATGGCGGGATGGGCGGATAGCACACCATCGACCTCAAGCGGGCTGACCTTCTCGCCGCCGCGATTGATAATCTCTTTCAAACGACCGGTCAGGATCAGGTAACCGTCATCATCGAACGTGCCCTGATCGCCCGTGCGGAACCACCGCTGGCCATCAACTTCAAAGAAGTTCTTGGCATTGGCTTCCGGATTACCCTCGTAACCCGGGGTCACGTTGGGACCAGAAATCACAACCTCGCCCACGCCACCATCGGTCAGCACGGGGTCCGCCTCATCCGCGATGCGCACTTCAGGGCCAGCAGGAAGCCCGACAGCACCGGGTTTCTGCGACCCGGGCTTCAACGGATTCGAACACATCTGATGTGCGGCCTCGGTCATGCCGTAACCTTCAACCACCGGCGCGCCAAAGGTATCGAACAGTTTTTCCATCACCGGTCCGGGTAAGGACGCTGACGAGGACCGCAGGAACCGCAGCCGCGCGTTTTCGATCACATCTGCATTGCGGCCCGCCCGCGACAGGATCGCCTGATGCATGGTCGGCACGGCAGTATACCATGTCGGGTCGGCATCACGCAGCCAGCCAAAGAAACGCAGCGCATCAAAACCCGGCGCACACCAGACCTGACCACCGGTGGCAAGGGTCGCCGAAACAGCCGCCAAAAGGCCATGAATATGGAAAAGCGGCATGACATTCATACAGCGATCATCCGCCGTCAACGCCAGCGACGTTGCGATGTTATGAGCAGAGGCGGCAACATTCGACTGCAACAGTGGCACGATCTTGGGGCGCGATGTGGTGCCTGAGGTATGCAGGATCAAGGCGACATCATCCGGGCCCGGTTCGGCGCGATCCGCTACATCACCAGCGCTTTCCGCTTGCAGGGTAAAGCTGCCTGCCGGTTTGGTTGCATCAACCTCTATTCGCAGGATCGTCACCCCCAGCCGGGTTGCAGCAGCATAGGCGGGGCCGTCTTCGTCTGCGGCCAGGATAACCGCTTTGGCCTTCAGGTCCTCAATGTAAAACGCGAACTCATCCTCGCGATAGGCCGGGTTCAACGGGGCGGTCGTGGCAGTTTGCGCAACCGTGACAAAGGCCGCTGCCATTTCCGGGCCATTGGGCAGCACAATCGCCACCCTGTCGCCACGGCCCACACCGGCGGCGTGCAATTGATCGCGCGTGTCAGCGGCCTGGGCGCGCAGCCCACCGTAAGACAGCCAATCGCGATCAGGCGCACCAATCGCAGGTGCATTTTCCGGGTGCCCGTCCAGCAGGCCTTTGATGGTGTCAGGCAATTTATCCTCCCCTTCAACTTGAGGTGAATAACTAGACCAGACCGCACCAAAATCAACGCAAACCGCGGCTATTGCGGTAAAAAACTAACGATGCGGGACCTGGCCAAAGTCCGGGGCCAATCGCGTTGCACGAGATGGGCTGGCGGAAACGGACAGATGAGAGGCCCAGGTTCCGTCTCAGGCCGACGCGGCAGTTGCGGACAGGGGGTCAGTAACGCTTTTTGCAAGCCATTCTGCCAAGGCGGCGGCATCCATCGGCTTTGCAAAATGAAAACCCTGCACATAACGGCACCCCAAACCCGACAGCACCTGTAGCTCGGCCGCATTCTCCACCCCTTCAGCCAGCACTGCCAACCGAATATGATAGGCCATCCTGATGATCGCCCCGGTGATTTGCCGCAGCCGTTCGCTCCGATCGATCCCTGACACAAAGGACCGGTCGATCTTCAACATTGAAATCGGCGCATCAATAAGGGTCGAGATTGACGCCCGCCCGGTGCCAAAATCATCTAGGGCCAGCCCGAAACCCGCCTCCCGCAATGCGGTGCATTGACGAATGAACGGACTGTCATTCCCATCAAAGAAAATCGTTTCCAGCAGTTCCAGTTTGATCTGTTCTGGGACCAACCCCGCCGCGTCCAATTCCCACAGCAAGCTGTCGATAAACCCCTCTGTACGGAGCTTCGCAGCTGTGATGTTCAACGATAATCTAGCGCCTGCTGGCAAGGCGTGCGACAGGGCACTGAACTGCGACATCGCGCGTCGGCGCACCTGTCGGTCCAACGGCAAAAGAAGGTTGGACTTGGCCGCAACCCCCAGAAATCCTGCGGGTGAGATCACGCCCTTTTGAGGGTGGTTCCAGCGCGCAAGCGCCTCGACACCGATCACCTCACCGCTTTCCAGATCAATCTGCGGATGGAAGTACGGCAGGAACTCATCCTCGTTCCGCAAAGCGCGTTCGATATCCAGCGTCAGCGCCCTTTGATCCCCGAACTGCCGCAACAATTCCGGTGTAACCGCCGCGACGCGATTCCCGGACACCTTCGCGTGATACAGCGCAACATCGACATGGCTCAGCAATTGATCCGGCGACGTGTCCTCTCCCGGCTCAAAGGTAAGATACCCCAGACTGGCAGAAGTGATATATTGTACGCCCGCAATGCTGATCTTTGACGATATCGCCGAGCGCAATTGGTGTGACACCGCATCCAGCTGCGCCATATCCATCCGCAACAGCAATACAAACTCATCCCCCCCCATGCGAGCCGCAAACCCGCTTTTGCCCGCTACCTCCGACAGGCAAGCGGCGGTGTGGCGCAAGACAGCATCCCCCGCCGCATGACCAAAATCATCGTTCACGGCCTTGAACTTATCCAGATCGACCATCATCAGGATATAAGGCCCTTTGCCGTTCGCACCCGACAGCGCCTGTTTCAATTGCGTCTGGAGGGCGCGGCGATTTCCCAACCCGGTCACCGAGTCGCGCATGGCCATATCCTCGGCTTCGGCCTTCGCCAATTTGAGCGCCTTGGCCATGTCTTCGCTGTCTTTCAGCAGATTGCGTTGAATTTCGAAACTGTAAAGCAGGTCCATGGACGGGTCGTTTGGCTTGAAATGCCCCGCAGTCAGGGAATAGCGGGTAATCGCCTTTGCGAACTGTTCGCCAAAGGACAAATCGATCACGATCCGGTCGCTGTTATCGGACAACATGACAGGCATCGCCCGAAACCCGACCTGCTCTCCATCAATACCAATTGCGGTCAGGACAAGCTTGGCACCAACCTTCCGCCTCAGATCGGCGATCTGTCGCACTTTGCGGGGGCGGTCCACACAAAACACATCAAAAAACGCCTCCCCCAAGACGTCCTTGCCCATCACCTGCTGCAGTGTCGGGCCGATTGCAGCGATCTTTCCCGCCTCATCAAGGATAAGGTGCATTGGCATCAACTGGGCAACCGTCGTCGTGCCGAACGCCAACACGTCATCGGATTGGGAAACTGCCCCCGATTGATGAGCTGGTTCGCTCACTGGACAAGCGTAACTTTGAAAACGTCAGGATCCGAAACAGTCTTTTTTTGCACTATCTGGGTGACCTTGATCTTTTCGTTGGTTTCGGCAGCCAGACCGTAAAGCAGCCCGATGACCATCGGCGCCAACCCCTCGCGTTCCGAAAAATAGGACAATTCATAATCGTTAGGGCCAACCTCCTCGATCTCGAAGGATGGTGGTTTCAGGTGCGGCATCGACAGCAGTATACTGTCATGCATGTCGTCAAGCCCCTTGATCCGTTCAACAAACGTATTGCCGGCCAACCGCAGGAAGGTACCAAAGTTCGACGCACCGGCAAATGTAACCCAATACGTCCCAAACGGTTCCAATACCTCATCCGCTGACTTCCCGGTTTTTTGGCAGACCGCGCCCACCAGCGAATAGGTCACCGAATCATGATAGCTGGTCATCCTCTCAAAAGTTGCCGCTTCGACGCCGGCCATTTCACAGACCTCGCGCCACATGTCGGGCCCGTGTTCCTTCTCGACGAAAGTACGCAGCCCTTCGTTCACCATTCCATACATGAAGCATCCTGCTTTAACTCGGATGAACGCTATAGGCGGAAACATTTGCTTTTGTGTTAAGCCGGGTGCTGCGCACACTCAAAACAGCCTTTACCGTCGCGCCGCAATGCCGCTAATCTTGATAAAATCAATAAGGTGGGACATTGCCATGTTCGAGGGTCTGCTCGCGTTTCTGCGTAATCCCGGTGGATACGAAACACCGCTGCCAGAGGCGGATGCAGGTCATGCCATGGGCGCGCTACTGGTCCGGGCTGCAAAGGCCGACAACGACTATCTGTTCGAAGAAATCCAGCTGATCGACAAGGTACTGGGCAAACGCCACGGGCTCGACCCGGTCGAGGCTGCCAAATACCGCGCATCCTGCGAAAGGTTGGAAACGGAAATGCCCGACACGGCAGAGATTGCGGGCATCATAAAGGATGCGATCAGCAAGGACGAACGCGAGGCCACGCTCCGGGCGCTATGGGCTGTGGTCTATGCCGATGGGATCAAACACAGCGAAGAAGACAGGCTGCTACATCAGATCGAAGACGTAATGGGCATTCCCCCCGACCGCGCCCGCGAATTGCAGGTGGCAGCACGCGACGCGGCACTGCCGGGCAATCCTTAACGGCGGCCTTAGGTTTGATGCGCACGCTGCATTAAACCGGCACCACCGTGCGCAGGTGTCCGACGTTTTGCCGACGCATCGCCGACACCTTGCAGACAGGGATTTTGGGCCAAAGCCCCTGCATTAACAGACGATTCGACAAACCCGGTGTCGCACCGCCGCGCAACACCACCGAACGTTGCGCTGGGTCAGACCGCGACCTTGCGGCTTTCATCCAGATAAATCTCGCGCAGACGTGCAGCCACCGGGCCCGGCCTGCCCGCACCAATGGCAGCCCCGTCAATTTCAACGACCGGCATCACAAACGTACTTGCAGAAGTGATAAAGGCCTCATCCGCCTGCTGCGCCTCGGCGATGGTAAAGCTGCGCTCTTCCACCTTCATCTGCGCCTCCTTCGCGAACCGCAAAACCGCGGCGCGGGTGATCCCGTGCAGGATCTCATTGCCCAGATGGCGGGTGATTATCGTATTGTTTCTAATGATATAGGCGTTGTTGGATGTGCCTTCAGTCACGGCACCATCCTCAACCATCCAGGCATCATCGGCGCCTGCGGCTTTGGCCATCATCTTGCCCATGGACGGGAACAGCAATTGCACCGTCTTGATATCACGGCGGGCCCAGCGCTGATCTTCGATGGAAATCACCTTGATCCCAGTCTTGGCCACTGGGCTGTCGGCTAGACCGGGCTTGTTTTGGGTAAACAACACAACCGTCGGCTCTGTCGTCGCCGGGTCGGGAAAGGCAAAATCACGGTCGGCAGGGGCACCACGGGTGATTTGCAGATAGACCAGACCATCAGTTATGTCATTCTTGCGCACCAGTTCCCGGTGGATGTCCAACAGATCAGGCAGGCATGCCGGATGCGGCATGTCCAACTCACCCAAGGAACGCTCTAACCGCTTGGCATGGCCCGCAAAATCAATCAGCTTGCCATCCAGAACAGAGGTCACCTCATAGACCCCATCGGCCATCAGAAACCCGCGATCAAAGACCGAGATTTTCGCCTCATCCTCGGGCACGTACGCCCCGTTAACATAAACTGTGCGGGTCATTGATATGCTCCCTTTGATCAATCGCGTCGTTCGTCCGATGATTTGCTGGCAAGGTCAAGGCAGATCATTCAACCCCACAGGGCCGCAGCAGGCGGATGCACCCCGTCTGCATCAAATTGCAATGGCGGGTCGCGATCTTCGGCCAGCAATAACGGACCATCCAGATCGGTAAATGCCACCCCCTGCGCCAGCAATGTGGCCGGGGCCATGGCGAGCGATGAGCCGACCATGCAGCCAATCATGACGCTATAGCCTTCTGCGACGGCTTGTCTTTTCAGGGCCAGCGCCTCGGTCAGCCCGCCGGTTTTGTCCAGTTTGATATTCACCATGTCATATTTGCCGCGCAGCCCCGGCAAGCTTGCCCTGTCATGACAGCTTTCATCGGCGCAAACTGGTAGCGGACGCGCAATCTCGGCCAACATATCATCGGCATCCGCTGGCAAGGGTTGTTCAACCATCTGCACGCCAAGGCGGATCAGATGCGGGGCAAGATCGGCGTAAACATCCGCGGTCCAGCCTTCATTTGCATCCACGATGATTGGGGCATCGGGGGCGCCTCGCCGCACCGCCTCCAACCGGGCCATGTCATCCGGGGTGCCGAGTTTTATCTTGAGCAACGGGCGTTTGGCGTTCTGTGCGGCCTGACGTTCCATCGCCTCGGGCGTATCGAGCGACAGGGTATACGCGGTGATCTCCGGATGTGGCACCGGCACCCCCATCAGGTCCCAAACGCGCTTGCCCGCCTGCTTGGCCTCCAGATCCCACAGGGCGCAATCAACCGCATTCCGGGCGGCACCAGCAGGCAATAGATCTTGCAGATCGGCACGGGTCAGGTTGTCAGGCAGCCCGGCAATCTGATCCGCCACGCTGTCCAGCGTTTCATCATAACGGGCATAGGGCACGCATTCGCCGCGGCCCCTGCCATCAATTGTGACCGTCAGCACCTTTGCCTCGGTCCGCGACCCGCGACTGATCGTAAAAACCTGCGCCAGTCGAAACACATCACGGGTCACTTCAATGCGCATTTTGCCTCATCATTTTGCCCAAAATACTCTCGCCGAAGGCGTTAAAGTCCTGCCAGTGCGTCCACCAATCGCGCCGCACCTTGCCGATATGTGTCAACGGTCGGCAAGCCCATCCGTGCTTCAATCCCGGCCATGTATTCCAGTGCTTCATCCTCAGGCAGATGTTGGGAATTAATCGAAATCCCAACGATCTGGCAATTTGGATTAGCCACACGAGCCAATGGCAAGGCGGTGTCGCGCAATGTCTCAAGGCTGGGCAAATCATAATCCGGCAGACCACGCATATGGCTGCGCGTCGGCTCATGTGCCAGGATCAGCGCGTCAGGTTGACCGCCATGGATCAGCGCCATGGTCACCCCAGAGTAAGAGACGTGAAACAGGCTGCCCTGCCCCTCAATATGGTCCCAATGATCGGGATCATTATCGGGGGTCAGGTATTCAACGGCACCGGCCATGAAATCGGCGATCACAGCATCCAGCGGCACACCACCACCGGTGATCAGAATACCGGTCTGACCGGTGGGGCGGAAGGTTGATTTCATGCCCCGCTTTTGCATCTCTGCATCCATCGCCAGTCCGGTATACATCTTGCCAACCGAACAATCCGTACCGATGGCGAGGCAACGCTTACCGGTGCGGGGTTTACCGTTTGCAATTGGGTAAGCAACGGAGGGTATACGCACGTCAAACAAGCTGCGGCCATTCACACGGGCAGCAGCAACCAGCTCATCCTCATCGCGCAAAAGATTATGCAGGCCGGAGGCGATATCGAAACCCATTTGCAAGGCCTTGACCAAAACATCCTTCCACGCCTGAGAGATATAGCCGCCCCGATTGGCCACGCCGATCACAAGGGTCTGGGCACCGGCGGCTTTCGCCTCCTCCAGGGTCAGATCATTGATCCCCAGATCGGCACCGCAGCCTTTCATGCGGAACTGACCAACCGCATTTTCCGGGCGCCAATCCTTGATCCCTTGGGCAACTTTCGCGGCCAATTGGTCAGGGGCATCGCCAAGGAACAAAAGATAAGGGGTCTGGATCATGGCAAGGCTCCGCTGCTGGATTCGAATCTAGCGAGAGATTTGCGCGCCACCAGCGGTAAGTCATCTCATATCTTATCATCAGAGGGTTACGTTACGCAAAATTCTTGCGAGATTTATATCAATATCCGAAGATTACGGCGCACATCTATGACGGTAGAAAGAAATGCCCGGGCGCGCACGCCCGGGCAGTTTCTCAAGAAAAGCTTGGAAGGGATCAGCCTTTCGAGAATTCAGGATAGGCCTCCATGCCCAGCTCTGATGTATCCAAACCGTTGATCTCGGCCTCTTCGCTCACACGGATGCCCATGATCCCCTTGAGGATGATCCACAGTGCCAGACTGGCAACAAAGGTGAACACGCCATAGGCCAGAATACCCGTGATCTGCGCGCCCAAAGTCGCATCGGCATTATAGAAGATCACAGCGATTGTGCCCCAGATACCGGCGAACAGGTGAACCGGGATGGCACCGACAACATCATCGATCTTCAGCTTATCAAGGAATGGCACAGCGAAGACCACGATCACACCACCGACGGCACCAATCCACAACGCACCAAACAAGGTGGGTGCAAGCGGCTCTGCTGTGATGGACACAAGACCGGCCAGCGCCCCGTTCAGTACCATGGTCAAGTCAGCCTTTTTGAACATGATCTGCGTCAGGATCAACGCGGTGACAGCACCGGAGGCCGCGGCCATATTGGTGTTGGCAAAGATGCGCGAGACGTCTGTCATGTCACCCACGGTGCCGGCTGCCAACTGCGACCCGCCATTGAACCCGAACCAACCGAGCCACAGGATGAATGTTCCCAATGTGGCCAGCGCGAGGTTCGACCCGGGCAGCGGCGTTACACGCCCATCCTTGCCGTATTTGCCCAGTCGTGGCCCCAGAATGATCGCCCCGGCAAGCGCGGCCCAGCCGCCGACCGAATGCACAATGGTCGATCCGGCAAAATCGTTAAAGCCAGCCGCATCCAACCAGCCCTCACCCCATTTCCAAGAACCAGAGATCGGATACATCACCCCGGTCAGCACAACGACGAAGATCAGGAACGGCCAAAGCTTGATCCGCTCGGCCAATGCGCCGGATACAATCGACGCGGTCGCGGCCACAAACATCAACTGAAAGAAAAAGTCAGACCCGACAGAGGCATAGTCAAGCGATGCATCCGCAGCCGCGAGGCCAACGGGTTCAAGTTCCGTCCAACTGAATAACGGTCCGATCCAGCCGGATACAAGCCAACCATCGCCGGGATACATCAGATTGAACCCGATGAGCCAATACATGATGGAGGCAATGGAAAACAAAGCGATGTTCTTGGTCAGCTGCGTTGTGACATTCTTCGACCGGACCAGCCCGGCCTCAAGCATGGCAAAACCAGCGGCCATGAAGAACACCAGGAAACCGCCAACCAAAAACAGCAGCGTGGTCATCAGATAGGGCCCGATTTCGTCAAATGACGGGGCAGCATCCTGCGCTGTCGCGAATGTCGGCAAAAGAGCAAGCCCGGCGCCTACGGAAAGAAATTTTAATTGTTTCATTATTTTGTCCTTCATTACGCAATCACAGCGCATCATCATTGGTTTCGCCCGTGCGCACCCGCAGCGCGCTTTCCACATCAAGGACGAAGATTTTGCCATCACCGATCTTGTCGGTTTGGGCGGTGGTGGCGATGGTTGATACGACCTGATCGGCCATGCTGTCCTGCAAGGCAATTTCCAGTTTGACCTTTGGCACGAAATTCACGGCATATTCAGCGCCCCGGTAAATTTCGGTATGTCCCGATTGCGCGCCAAAGCCCTTGATTTCAGACACCATCATGCCGCGCACGCCGATGGTGGTCAGCGCCTCGCGCACCTCCTCCAGCTTGAACGGTTTGATTGTCGCAATGATGAGTTTCACATTCTTCCCCTTGCAATGTTCGACATGGCACCGCAGCAATACGGCCCCTACGTGCGGGCTAAGGAAAAGCGCGACTTTGCAGGCGCAGCAAGGTTGCGACACCTTCAGGTTGTGGGGATTTTAGTGGATTTTGCACAATTCTTGCACAAAATAATGCATTTGCCCAATTGTTGGGCGATTCTGGAAGTCACCATGACGGTGTCGCAACCTAAGGCGTCGCCCGCCGGGGAATCCCGTCTCGATCAAGGTGCATCATACCATCCGGCGTTGCCGTCACGGTTCTGCCGACATAGATATCGGTCCGCCCCGCACCAACCCATTGCACCTCGACCCCCGCCGTAACCGGCACATTGAATGCCCGCGCCAAAGGGCGCAGCAGAGCGGGTCGTTGTCCGGTTGTGCATCCTTTCAGATAAACTTGACCGTCCGGAGCAAAATAGGGGGCAAGAGCGGAAAAGACCCCTTCCAAAGCGGCCGCATTGTTTTCATTCAGTCGTCCGGCAAACATCGTGCCGGGCGTGCCATGAGAATGGACTTGCAGGATATCAATTGAACCCTGTCCGTCGGACCTGTTCTGCACGCGCCCAATCAGCGATTGCCAGGTATCGGTTTCCAGGTTCATGACATAGGTTCGGTCGCGTAGTGCAAGATCTGTCATTGCAAAGCTGGCCATGGGTTCAACGCCATTTTGGTCGACAACAACATCAACAATATCAATGCGCATCATGGATCCTCCTATTGCGTTTCGACTTAAACTTGAATCCTTTGTTCGCTGCCTTTCGCTACGCTCAAACGCGAAAAACGTTGCGCGATGCCTCAAGACAAAATCGAAACACTTTTATATGCGGATACTGTGCACAAGCACCTCACCGCCGCCTAGTCAGGGAAACCGGACCCCTGCCTTTGCGTTAAACCGGCTGGTGGCGCGCCGGGATCACAGCTATGATGACCAAAATAGACGCAATAGTCAGTCGAGCGGAACATGAGTGGAAATGGCAAGAAAAGGTCGCCCTTGGTGGCTGAACGGCGCTATCCGGCAAAGCCTGCCGGGAAAAAGGCTGCCCCCAAGAAAAAAGCCAAGCCTGCGGCTCGCCGCAAGGCTGCCCCTAAGCGCCCCAATAAGCCCCGCGGCCTGATCGGCTGGTTGCTTTTGCCATTCCAGTGGCTTTTCCGCCTCATCTGGGCCTTTACCTGGCGGGTCGGGCTGGTCACCGCCCTGATCATTGGTGGTTTCGCGCTTTATTTCGCCAGCCAAATGCCCGCCATGGAAGAATTGATAGATCAGCGCGCCCGTGGTTCGGTCACCATGACCGACCTGACCGGAAAGGTCTTTGCCTGGCGCGGCGATCAGTTCGGCGGCATGGTCACTGCCGATACCGTATCCGAGCACCTTCATAATGCCGTTGTGGCGACCGAAGATAAGCGTTTCTATCGTCACCTTGGTATCTCGCCACGCGGCATAGCCTCTGCCGTCCGGATCAACCTGCGCGAAGGGCGCGGCCCCCTGTCCGGTCATGGCGGTTCGACCATCACACAGCAGACGGCCAAGCTGTTGTGCCTTGGCGTGCCCTATGATCCCGCCAAGTGGGAGACCGAAACCGCCTATGAAGTTGATTGCCGTCGATCATCGCTTTGGCGCAAAGCCAAGGAGGCAGTATTCGCCCTTGGCATGGAAATTGCTTATTCGAAGGAAGAAATCCTGACGATCTACCTAAACCGGTCCTATCTTGGTGCCGGTAGCCGGGGGTTTGAGGCAGCCGCCCAGCGTTATTTCGGTATCTCCGCATCGCAGGTGAATCCCGCACAAGCCGCCATGTTGGCCGGGCTGCTGAAAGCCCCTTCAACCACGGCCCCCACAGCAAATCTGGGTCGCGCGCAGACCCGTGCGGAACTTGTCGTCGGGCTGATGAAGGATCAGGGTTATCTGAGCGCCACTGACGCCGCCCTTGCCATCGCAAACCCGGCCACCCTGTCAGAAGCCGCAGAGGCGCGCACTGGCGGATTCTTTGCCGATTGGGTGATGGAAAGCGGGCCGGAATTCTTTACTCGCGACACAACGGAAGACGTGATTATCCGCACTACACTGGATCAGGACATTCAGGCCGCCGCTGAAGAGGCGTTGATCTCTGTCTTTGAAACCGAGGTGCGGGAAGGGTCAGAAGCACAAGCAGCCATCGTTGTGATGTCAGCGGACGGCGCCGTCCGGGCCATGGTCGGGGGACGCAACATCAAGGCGACGGGTGCATTCAACCGCGCCACGCAGGCCTTGCGCCAGACCGGGTCTGCCTTCAAACCCTTTATCTATGCTGCCGCCCTTGATCTGGGCATGTCGCCTTATGCGATGGTTGATGATCAGCGCACCTGCTGGTCGCGTCGTGGGTCGGCCGATTGGTGCCCCGAAAACTATGACCGCCAGTTTATTGGCCCAGTCACATTAGTTGATGCCTTGGCACAAAGCCGCAACATACCAGCCATTCTGGTGTCCGAGGATGTCGGGCGCGAACTGGTCCGCAATGTCGCCGCCGGTTTCGGCATTCAGGGCGATATGGCGGCTGGCCCTGCCTTGGCGTTGGGTGTGTCCGAAAGCACGTTGATTGATATGACTGGCGCCTTTGCGGGCATCCTGAACGGCGGTTATGCTGTGGCCCCTTACGGTCTGACGGACCTGCGCATTCAGGGGGATGATGCGTCCTTGATGGATTCCACCGGATCGGGGATTGGTGAACGGATCATCGAGGAGGAAGCCGCCCGCGAATTGACATGGATGATGACCAAGGTTGTTGAACAGGGCACGGGCCAGCGCGCCCGGATCGACGGCTGGGAAATCGCGGGCAAGACCGGCACGACCCAAGGCGCGCGCGACGCCTGGTTCATCGGGTTCACCGGCGATTACGTGACCGGTGTCTGGATGGGCTATGATGATAACAAACCGCTTTCGGGTGTGACCGGGGGCGGGTTGCCCGCAACAATCTGGCACGAAACGATGGCCCGTGTTCTGGCGGGGAAAACACCGACCCCCTTGCCAGTAATCGTCCCGCAGCAGCCGGCATCAACCGGCTTGCTCACCAGCGAAGGGGGCGAGGTCGTGGACGATGATATCAGCAACCTGCTGGATAACATCCTCAACGGAGGTTAGAGCTTTATGTGATACGTGATGTTTCAGGTATTTCGTCAAATGCTATAGTCACAGCCACCCCCCCGCCCGGTCGATAGACCGGGCAGCCCCGACCCTCTTCACTGGAGGGGGCTGCCCTTTGGGTGATAGTCCTGCCGCAAACCAAATGGAGAGATTAATACTCGCCATCCTCACAACGGTCATAACGGAAGGCGTAGCCATCCCAGATCATGTAGATCCCCTCCTCGGCAGAATCAGCCATCATGATCGCACGTTCATTCCATGTCTGGCCCTCACCAGAGCATTCCATGGTATAGATCGTGGCATCCATATCATTGATATCGACGGGGCTAGTCATACGGCATTCGACCTCGACCCCGTAAAAGATGCCTTCGTCAATCTTCAGCGACCCGCCATCGACTCCGACCAGCGCGCATTCAGCGTTGGCGGTTTGTTTATAGACGCCGTCATAGGGGCCAGCCTGCCCCGCAAATGGTAAAATCAGGCAAAAAACAGCCCAAAGAAATGTGTTAATCTTGCGCATCTGGCGATTGTTGGTCCATTTGGCGCGCCAAATCAATGAAAGATGCGCGTTCCATGGCCCGACGGGGGTGGTCATGGAAAATATGGCGTTAACTCTAATATGATTTCCGGTAACCTAAGATACAGGGTGCTAAGACCGAAGCAATGAACTGGGGCCAATGTTGGACGAAATAAGAACCAAGGGCGAGGCCGAACTGATCGAGGCCCGCAATGAAAGCCGACCGCTGTACTGGATGGTGGGGATTTTCAGCTTCTTCGTAAACCTGCTGATGCTGACCGGCCCGCTTTATATGCTCAATGTCTATGACCGGGTACTCAGTTCGCGCTCGTTCGAAACGCTGATCGCCCTGTCGGTGCTGGTTGCGTTTCTTTACGGGATGATGGGTATCCTTGATTTCGTGCGTGGCCGGGTGATGGGCCGGGTCGGTGCGCGGTTTCAGGCCCGGTTGGACCGGCGGGTCTTTGGCGCTGTCCTCAAGGCCACGACACTGAACCGTGCACCGCGCGAGGCGGCAACCGGGCTGCGCGATCTGGAATCGACGCAGCGGTTGATCACCTCACCGGCGCTGATGGCCCTGTTTGATCTGCCATGGGCACCCCTGTTTTTCTGGGGGATCTTCATTTTTCACCCGCTGATGGGTTTGCTGGCCGTCATCGGCGCGACCATCCTGATCGGTGTGGCAATCCTGAACCAGATGACCACACGCAAACCATTGGAACAGGCGAATGCGGCCTCTTTCGCCTCTGAGCAAATGGGCACACAGATCCGCAGCGAAAGCGAGATGGTGCATTCGCTGGGCATGCGTGGTGCTGCCTTTGACCGCTGGCAGATTGCCCGCGGCAAGTCACTGGACGCGACCATAGGCGCGGCGGATGCATCCGGCACCTTTACCGCGATGACCAAGGCGTTCCGCCTGTTTTTGCAATCCGCAATGCTGGGTCTGGGTGCCTATCTGGTGCTGATCAATCAATTGTCGCCCGGTGCGATGATCGCAGGTTCGATCCTGCTGGGCCGCGCGCTGGCCCCGATTGAAATGATTGTCGGTCAATGGGCCGTCTTTCAAAAGGGGCGCGAAGGCTGGCGCAAGCTTTCCATTCTCCTGGGCAGCGTTGGCGAAGAAGAACAGCGCATGCAATTGCCAAAGCCAAAGGCGCGGCTGCTGGCCGATCAGGTCACGGTGGTACCGCCGGGCGAAAAGCAGGCATCGTTGCGCTTGATCAGCTTTGATGTGAAACCGGGTATGGCCGTTGGGGTGATCGGCACCTCGGGTGCCGGGAAGTCCACGCTGGCGCGGGTGCTGACAGGTGTCTGGCAACCGGCGGGCGGGAAAATCAGGCTCGATGGGGCCGCGCTCGATCAGTATGACCCGGATGTGCTGGGTGAGCATATCGGCTATCTGCCGCAGCGGGTGCAGCTGTTTGACGGCACAATCAAGGAAAACATCGCCCGCATGTCGATGACGCCGGATGATGCCCAAGTCGTCAAAGCTGCCAAGAAAGCCGCCGCACATGAAATGATCCTGAAACTGCCCGACGGATATGACACCCGCGTATCCGTCAATACGGGTCGCCTGTCAGGTGGTCAGATCCAGCGCATCGGCCTTGCCCGGGCGATGTATGGTGACCCGGTTGTGCTTGTGCTGGATGAACCGAACTCCAACCTTGATAATGACGGATCGGCCGCCCTGAATAGGGCCATCAAGACCCTGAAAGCCGAAGGTAAGGTTGTGTTCATCATGGCCCACCGCCCCGCAGCCATTCAGGAATGCGACACATTGCTGGTAATCGAAGGCGGCGCGCGCCGCGCCTTTGGCCCCAAGGACAAGGTACTGGCCGAAATGGTGACCAACCACAAGGAAATCAAACATAGCGTCGGCAAGACCGGGGGTGTGTCATGATGAAAAGGGGCACTGATCCGAACGCGCAACGCTGGTCTGCCAAACGGCATATGACGGCCGGTCTGATCACCCTTGTCGTGCTGGTGGGGGGCTTTGGCACATGGTCCGTCCTGGCCCAGATCACCGGCGCCGTCATCACATCCGGTCAGATCGAAGTGGACCGCAACCGGCAGGTTGTGCAGCACCCTGATGGTGGCGTGGTTGAGGAGATCCTTGTTGATGAAGGCGACACCGTCAAAGTCGGTGATATGCTGATCCGGTTGGATGCATCTGTCCTGCAATCGGAACTGGCGGTTGTTGAGGGGCAGCTTTTCGAAATCCTTGCCCGCCGCGCCCGGCTGGAAGCCGAACGTGACGATCGCGATACGCTGGAATTTGACCCCGTCCTGCTGGAGGCAAATGACGCGGATGCCAACGATCTGATCATCGGCCAGCAGCGCCTGTTCGAGGCGCGGTTGGAATCGAACCGCCGTGCCGTCGAACAACTGACCCAGCAGCGCGCCCAGATCGCGAGCCAGATGTCTGGGATCGACGCGCAGCAGGTTGCACTGAAAACGCAGCAGTCGCTGATTTCCGAGGAATTGACAGACCAGCAAAGCTTGCTGGATCGCGGCTTGGCGCAGGCCAGCCGGGTCCTGACCTTGCAGCGTGAAGAGGCCAATCTGCTAGGCCGCGTTGGTGAACTGACCGCGCAGGCAGCCCAGGCCGGTGAGCGTATGACCGAGATTGAGATTCAAATCCTCAGCCTGTCATCAACCCGCAGGGAAGAGGCGATCACCCGTCTACGCGACCTGCAATTCAACGAATTGGAGCTGTCCGAACGCCGCCGCACATTGAAGCTGCAACTGGACCGGCTGGACATTCGCGCGCCGGTGTCGGGCATCGTTTACGGGTTGCAGGTCTTTGCCGAAAAATCGGTCATCCGGCCCGCCGATCAGGTCCTGTTCCTGATCCCACAGGATCGACCATTGGTGATTGCGACCGAGGTGCAGGTCGTCGATATTGATCAGATTCATCTGGGTCAGGAGGTCACGCTGCGCTTTTCTGCCTTTGACCAGCGGCGCACCCCGGAGCTCAAGGGCGAGGTCACCCTGATATCTGCCGACGCGTTTCAGAACGAAAACTCTGGCGTATCTTTCTATCGGGCCGAGGTGCAGTTGAACGAAGGCGAGCTCGAAAAACTGCCGCAGGATATGACCCTGATCCCGGGCATGCCGGTTGAGGCATTTGTGCGCACCGCTGATCGCAGCCCGATGAATTACCTGCTGAAACCTTTGGCTGATTATTTCGCCAAGGCCTTCCGCGAGTCCTGATTGCACCTTGTCTGTTTGCCCGGTAGCGTCCGGACAAACATCAATGGAGAATGCAATGAGCGCCATCGAAACCAAACTCGCCGAACTTGGGGTGACCTTGCCGGATATGGGGCATGCGCCGAAGGCTGCTGGCAACTACCTGCCCTTCGTGACTGTTGGCGACATGGTCTATGTATCCGGCCAGATCAGTCAGGATGACAACGGCCCAGTGCGGGGCGTGGTCGGTGCCGACTTTACCCTTGAACAAGGGGCTGAGGCCGCAAAGCTATGTGCGATTTCCTTGCTGACCCAACTGAAAGTTGCCGTGGGTGGCGACATGGACCGGCTGGTGCAGGTGGTCAAGCTGACAGGGTTCGTCAACTCGACCCCTGATTTTGTCGATCAACCCAAGGTGATCAATGGCGCCTCTGATTTCTTTGTGGCCGCCTTGGGTGACAAGGGCCGCCACGCGCGCGCGGCCGTCAGCGCGGCCAGTTTGCCTTTGGGTGTTGCTGTCGAAATTGAAGCGATTTTTCAGATCAAATGAGCCTGCCCGCATCCTTTCTGGACCGCCCGATCACCCACCGCGCCTTGCATGACCGCAAGGCGGGGCGGGTTGAAAACAGCATCAAATCAATCGAAGCCGCTTTGGACGCAGGTTACGGGATCGAAATTGACGTGCAACTGACCAGCGATGGTGAGGCTGTTGTGTTTCACGACCCCATTCTGGATCGGCTGACGGGCGAGACCGGAGCGGTCCGTGACCGCTCGCAGGCGGAACTGGCCCAGATTCCCCTGACCGATGATGGTGGCACGATCCAGTCGCTTCCTACAGTCTTGGCGTTGGTCAAAGGCCGCGTTCCCCTGCTGATCGAGATAAAGGATCAGGATGGCGGGATGGGCCCCAATATCGGTCCGCTGGAACACGCCGTGGTCAAGGCGCTGGACGGTTATGAGGGCGATGTCGCCCTGATGTCCTTTAACCCGCACGCGGTTGCGAAACTGGCCGAATTGGCGCCACATATTCCACGCGGCATCGTCACCTCGGCCTATGTGCCAGTGATCTGGCCAGAGGTTCCGGTCGATGTGCAGGACAGGCTGCGCGATATCCCCGACTATGACCGCGTCGGAGCCTGTTTCATCAGCCACGAAGCCGCCGATCTGGATCGTCCCCGGGTGGCAGAATTGAAAGCAAAGGGTGCCAATATCCTGTGCTGGACGATCCGGTCCGCCGCGCAAGAGGCGAAAGCCCGCCGTATCGTCGATAATGTGACCTTTGAAGGGTATCTGGCTTGACGACGGGGCCATGCCCCCCAAGTTTCACCCCATGAATGATGCACCCATCGAAATCGCAGCCCATCCCAACCTGTCGGATATCGATCCGTCAGACTGGGATGCCTGCGCCTGCCCAGAGGCGGCGGATGGGCGGCCCATTGACCCGTTCACAACATATCGGTTCCTCAAGGCGCTGGAAGATAGCGGCTCGGTTGGCCCCGGCACGGGCTGGCAGCCCCGCTACCTGACCGCCACAATCGCGGGGCAGGTCATCGCCGTCGCCCCGCTTTACGCCAAAGGGCACAGCCAGGGCGAATACATCTTTGACCATAACTGGGCGCATGCGTTCGAGGGTGCGGGCGGGCGATATTATCCCAAACTGCAGATCGCCGTGCCGTTCACGCCCGCAACAGGCCGCAGGTTTTTGACCCGGCCAGGGTTTGAAACAGTCGGCATGTCGGCATTGGTACAGGGCGCGGTCCAGATCGCGGCGGATAATGAACTGTCATCGCTGCACGCCACCTTCTGCACCGAGGCCGAAGCCATCGCAGGGGCAGAAATGGGCCTGCTGCACCGGGTCAACCAGCAGTTTCACTGGGAAAATGATGGCTATGCCGATTTCGATGCGTTTCTAGCATCGCTGTCCAGCCGCAAGCGCAAAAACCTGCGCAAGGAACGACAACAGGCCAATGCGTTCGGTGGCGAGATCATTGAGCTGACCGGCGATCAGATCCAGCGTGAACATTGGGATGCGTTCTGGACCTTTTATCAGGACACAGGCAGCCGCAAATGGGGCACGCCCTACCTGACGCGCATGTTCTTTCACTTCATGCATGAGGTAATGCGCGACGACATACTGCTGACGCTCGCCATCCGGGATGGGCAGCCGGTCGCCGGTGCGCTGAATTTCATCGGGCGCGATACGCTTTATGGGCGTTATTGGGGCTGCACTGAACATCACCCCTGTCTGCATTTCGAACTGTGCTATTACCGGGCCATCGATTTCGCGATCCGGCACGGGCTGAAAACGGTCGAGGCGGGGGCACAGGGCGAACATAAACTGGCACGAGGCTATCTGCCGGTGGCGACCCATTCGCTGCACTGGTTCGGCGATCCGGGGTTTCGCTACGCGGTCGACCGCTATCTTGAGGCAGAGCGCAACGCCGTGGATCACGAGATTGACGTGCTGACCAGCTATGGCCCGTTTCGAAAAACAGATGTGGAGGAACATCAATGACCGACAAACTGACCGATGCCGAACGCAACGAAACAATCGATCCTTTACTGCAAAATGGCTGGGCCATGGTTGACGGGCGCGATGCGATCCAGAAATCCTTTGTCTTCAAGAACTTCATCGATGCGTTCAGCTTCATGACCAAGGTTGCAATCTGGGCGGAAAAATGGAACCACCACCCCGAATGGGCCAATGTCTACAAGACGGTTGATGTGACGTTAACCACACATGATGCAGATGGCCTAAGCGCGCTGGACGCCAAAATGGCCGCCAAAATGGACAAACTCGCCGGAGACTGAATTGGACCAACTGCTTACAACCGAAATCTGGAACGGCAAGACACTTGCGGACCTCCTGTCACCCGAATTCCTTTTGACGATCGTGGGCAGCGTGCTTGCCGCATTGTTTATCCTTTTTGTGGGCTTCATGCTTGGCGGATGGGTGCGCAGACGGCTGGTGGGACTCGGTGAAAAATACAGCCATCTGGACATTACCCTGTTCAACTTTCTGGGCAATGTGGCGCGTTATATCGTCATCGGCTTCGCGTTTCTATTTGTGCTCAACACATTTGGCATCCAGACGACGTCAATCGTGGCTGTTATCGGTGCGGCGGGTCTGGCTATTGGTCTGGCGCTGCAAGGTACTTTGTCCAATGTGGCGGCAGGCGTGATGATCGTGTTTTTTCGACCATTCAAGCTGGGCGATTTTGTCGAAGTGAACGGCGAAATGGGCACGGTAAAGGACATCACACTCAACTTCATCGAACTGGCATCAATCAGCAATGTGCAGATCATCGTGCCCAATGGCGAGGTTTGGGGGAACACGATCACCAATTATTCCAGCTACCCCACGCGGCGCGCCGAATGGGTGTTTGGTGTGGGCTATGGTGCAAACCTTAAAGCCGCCGAGGAAACGATCCGCGATACAATTCTGAGTGATCCGCGGTCCAAAACTGATCCCGAACCCTTTATCCAGGTCAATAATCTGGGCGATAGCTCGGTTGATTTTCTGGTGCGGGTCTGGTGCGACAGCGCGGATTACTTTCAGTATCAGGCTGACATGAAGCGCAAGGTGAAAGAGGCGCTGGACCAAGCGGGCGTGCCAATCCCATTCCCGACACGGACAATTGTCAAAGCCGAAGACTAGGTTCGCATCGGAAAAATCTGCGGCGCAGATTTTTATCAACGCCCTGATTGCACCCAGCACAAAGACCCCAAAAAATCTGTGCCACAGATTTTTTTTCCGGTTGTGCCTTAGCTCATCGCTTCCAGCAGGGTTTCACCGGCGGAAATTTCGCATTCGCCGGGGTTGGACTCGGCATTTAAAATCTTGACCACACCGTTTTCCACCAGCATCGAATAGCGCTTGGACCGGTTGACAAAACCAACTGGTGGCGCGCTGAAATTCATACCAATCGCTGTGGTAAACTCGCTTTCCGCATCTGCCAGCATGGTGATACCCGTGTCATTGGCGCGGGTTGCATCGCCCCAGGCCTTCATCACAAAGGGATCATTGACAGAGACACAGATAATCTCTTCCACACCCTTCGCCTTGAAATCATCATAGGTGATCATGAAGCTGGGCACATGGGCGGTGGAGCAGGTGCCGGTGTAAGCGCCGGGAAGGCCGAAAACCACAACCTTGCGATCCTTGAGCTTGTCGGCCAAGGAAACCTTCTGCGGTCCATCCTCACCCATCACCAGCAATGTTGCATCTGGCAGCGTATCCCCAGTTTTGATTGTCATCGAATTAGCCCCTTGTTCGCATTGTGTCTTCCGACCACTCGCATATAGAGTTTTTGACAGCAAGGGACCAGCAGCCAGAGGTATTTTCTCCATGACCCATATTGTCGTTGTTGGCGCAGGCCAGGCCGGGGCATCGTTGGTGGCCAGGTTGCGCAGTGCCGGATTTGACGGTGACGTCACGCTGATCGGTGCCGAAAAGGTCCCGCCCTATCAGCGACCGCCGTTGTCAAAGGCTTATTTACTGGGGGAAATGGCAGAAGAGCGGCTCTATCTGCGGCCGGCTGAATTCTATGATGATCAGCGTATTTCACTGCGGCTGAACACCCGCGTTGTGGGGATTGATCGTGCGGCAAAGGTGGTCACACTGAATGATGACAGGCGGCTGGCATATGACGAACTTGCCCTGACCGTCGGCGCACATCCGCGCACGCTGCCTGCCGCCATCGGCGGCACGCTGGATGGTGTCTTTACCATGCGCGATCTTGCCGATGCTGACGCGATGGCCCCAGCATTTGTCCCAAGCAAGCATGTTTTGATTATCGGTGGCGGTTACATCGGGCTTGAGGCCGCTGCGGTTGCATCGAAATCCGGGATGAAGGTGACACTGGTCGAGATGGCAGACCGCATCCTGCAACGTGTCGCAGCCCCGGCCACGTCGGATTACTTTCGCGATCTACATGCCAGTCACGGCGTTGATATCCGCGAAGCCGTCGGGCTCGACCGGCTATTGGGCGACACGCAGGTCACCGGGGCGCGCCTGACCGACGGAACAGAGCTGGACATTGATCTTGCCGTTGTTGGTGTTGGTATCAACCCGGCCACCATCCTAGCAGACAGCGCGGGCCTTGTCGTTGATAACGGGATCACGACAGATGAATATGGCCGCACATCTGATCCGTATATCTGGGCCGCAGGCGATTGCGCCTCCTGCCTGTTTCACGGCAACCGCATCCGGCTGGAAAGCGTTGGCAACGCCATTGATCAGGCAGAGGCTGTTGCGCTGAACATGCTGGGCAGGGATCAGCCATACAGCCCGAAACCTTGGTTCTGGTCGGATCAATATGACTGCAAATTGCAAATTGCGGGTCTGAACATAGGCTACACGGATGTCTATATCCGCAAGGGCGACGCCTCGGGTGTGCAATCCAACTGGTACTACAACGGCGATCAGCTGCTGGCTGTGGACGCAATGAACGATCCGCGCAACTACATGATCGGCAAGCGCCTGATCGAGGCCGGGCGCAGCCCGGCCCCGGCCCTGATCACCGACCCCGCCACCGATATGAAAGCATTGCTAAAGCCGTGAGGATCATTGCAGGCACTCATCGTGGCACGGCCCTCACGGCTGTCGGCAAAGGCGATGCGAGCGCGCATCTGCGCCCGACCACCGACCGCGTTCGCGAAAGCCTGTTCAATGTATTGCAAGGCGGCCGCTTTGGCGACCCGATCAGCGGCGCAAAGGTGCTAGACCTTTTTGCTGGGACCGGCGCCTTGGGGCTGGAGGCACTGTCGCGTGGGGCCGCATATGTCACCTTTGTCGATAATGGGCGGGTGGCGCAAAAGCTGATCCGTGCCAATATCGCCAAGCTGCGCCGCGCAGATGATTGCACGGTTCTGGACGCCCCGGTCGATCGACTGCCTCCACCGGCATCCCGCTGCGATCTGATCTTTCTTGACCCACCTTATGGTCAGAACCTTGGCATGACAGCCCTGGAAGCCACGCAAGACTGGATTGCCCCCGGTGCACTGGTGATTTGGGAAGAAGCCACAGCGCAGTTGCCCCCACCGGGATTCACAGCTGAGGATCAGCGCCGCTATGGCGACACTTGGGTGACTATTTTGAAAGCGGCGACATGACCCCAGAGCTTGTGATTTTCGATTGCGACGGCGTATTGGTGGATACAGAGCCAGTCACGGATATTGTGCTTGCCGACAATCTGACATCACACGGGCTGGCCATCGCACCGCATGAAGTTCATGCATTATTCGCAGGTGGCACCATGCAAGGTGTCATGGAAACGGCAAGGGCCAAGGGGGCCGATTTACCAGAAAATTGGCTGGATCAGGTTTACGCGCAGGTCTTTGCCGCACTTGCCAAGGGTGTGCCTGTGGTGCCGGGGATCAATGCCTTGCTTGACCGATTGGAGACTGCTGGGATCGCGGTTGCCGTCGCCTCTAACGGGCCGATGCAAAAAATGCGGATTTCATTGGGACCATCAGGGCTGTGGGATCGGTTGGCAGGTCGGATTTACAGCCGCGAAGATCATGAACCGAAACCCGGGCCAGGCATGCTGCTTCATGCCATGAGGGTGGCAGGTACAACGCCGGACCGCACCGTGATGATTGATGATATGCCCGCCGGATGGAACGCGGCCCATGCGGCCAATGTCAGGGCATTGGCATATGTTGCCGACGGTGGTCCGGACCGGGCACAGGGCAAAGTCATCGCCTTTATGGATATGGCAGAAGTGCCGGGGTTGATCGGTCTGACCTGACACCGCTAGGCTGGTGCAATGACCGATGCAATTTATCAAGCCCAATGGACGCTGGATATTCCCGAACAGGTGACGCTGCCCGCGCCGGTCCCGTTTGATGCGCCGGTTCTGATCGGGGACTGTGTCAGCCCCTTGGCCGGTGAAACGATCCTGTCATTGATTTGGCGCAAGCTTGATGACGGAAACGAAAAACGCCCGAACCAAAGGTCCGGACGCGGTAATCGTTAACGAATACATATAGGATGAACGCACTACCGTGTGAGATTGTTCCCGACCGCATCCTGCGCGGCTGAAACAAGCGCTGCACCATCATACCCTTTTGCATTCATTTCGGCGATCCAGCTGGTGGTCACGTCGGCACCCAGCGCCCTAATGCGTGCGGTCTCATCCTCGGACAGTTGCGCAATTTCGTTGCCATCGGCAGCCATCAGATCACGCCCCACAATATCGCCTGTATCATGCGCGCGACCGGCCCATTTGCTGGCCATCATCCCGGAATTGGCGTCGATGATCGCCCGCAGATCGTCGGGCATCCCATCATAAACATCCTTGTTCATCGCCCAGATGAAATAAAGATTATAAAGCGCACGGTCACCTGCGACATCAGTGTGGCTATCGGTCAATTCGTTCAGCTTCAGGGATGGTGACATCTCCCAAGTGATTACACCGCCATCGACGACACCTTTCGACAAAGCCTCTGGAAACTGCGGGACGGGCATACCGATGGGGGTGGCACCCAGTTTTTCCAGCAGCAAGGTTGCTGGGCGGGACGGGCCACGCAGTTTCAGGCCCGCGAAGTCCTCGACCGTCGCCACGCTCTGCCCACGCTTATGCACAATGCCAGGGCCATGCATATGGACGGCGATCACATGCACATCGGCAAAATCATCCATCAGGTATTGCTGGGTGAACTCCCATGCAGCAGCAGAGGCTTCCTCACCCGATTTCGTGGTCATGAAGGGCAGTTCCATCGCCTCGGCTTCGGGAAAACGGTTGGGTTGATAGCCGGGGATCACCCAGCCGCCATCAATGGCACCATCCCGGATCAAATCATATTGGCTGGGGGCGGCCCCGCCCAGCTGCATGAAGGGATAAAGTTCGACCTTGATGCGCCCGTTCGATTGTTCCTCGATCGCGTCAGCCCAGGGCTGCATGAAATAGGTCGGGTTTGCACTGGCAGGTGACACAAAATGCTGAAAGCGCAATGTGACCTCCTGGGCGAGGGCAGATGTTGCAATCAAACTAATGGCTGCCGCAATAGCGGCGTGCTGGATCAGGTGCATCGAATGCATCCTTTCGATTTGAAATTGAAGGGAGGGGTGCCGCCGCTAGCGACAGCATATATGTGAGGGTTCGTCGCGTCAGTTTCAAGTCACCCGTAACAGAAATCAAAAAGTATGTAGGTCTTGGCGCCCAATTGGTCAATTTTCGCACGTAAATGATGATTGTGACTTGATCCTTCTGCTGTGGCCAAAAAAATGATAGTAACTGCAGGACGATTTAATGGCCTTGCCATATGGCGGTAGGAGCGCTCCGTGCCAGTAAACCTCGATGGACTGATATTTAGTCAAATCATGCCCGACAACTCGTCTCCCAATGGATCAGGAGAGTTCGACACAGATCTTGATGGCACCACAAGCCAAGAGGATGAGTTTGTCTCTGTCACGAACACCAACAGCACACCGCTTGATATCTCAGGTTGGCAAATCTGGTCTGATTCCACGGGCGGCGGTGCAGATGACACACCACAAGATGGATTGTTTCACACATTTCCGGCGGGAACCGTGATTGCGCCTGGCGATACGCTTTGGGTGATCAATGAAATAACCGGTACTTTGGCGTTTGCTCAAGAAGCGTCAGAAGGTGGCGCGGAGGGCGGACCGACGAATACGAACCTTTTGACCGAGGGCTCGGGTGGTAGCCAGGCAGAATCGATTGCGTTGTATAATCCAGACACCAATGAATACATCGTCTTTAACATGTCACCCAACGCGCCGCAGATCACGTCTGTTCCAGGTTTTCCAAGCGGCGCAACTGAAGTCGGTGAAATCGACGGCGATGCCGTCTTTGCCGATCCAGGTCACGGGTTTTCTTATCAATATGACGCGGCGACGGACACCTATATCTATGCGCCTGCGTTCATCCCCTGCTTTGCAGAAGGCACGTTGATTGAAACGCCCGACGGGGCGAGACCAATTGAACGCCTGAAAGCCGGTGATCTGGTTTTGACCCGCGACGATGATGCGCAGCCTGTTCTTTGGACAGGTGCGACGAAGATGGACTTTGCCAACGAAAAGAATGTCGATCAGCGCCCGATTGAATTCAAGCCAGGAAGTCTCGGACCTGCGCTGCCCACACAAACACTTGTTGTATCACCGCAGCATAAAATGCTGATGATTGACGCCACAGGTGCAGAGGTTCTGGCACCAGCGGCTGGTCTGACTGAGCGGCGGTTTGTCCGGATCAAAAAGGGCGCAAAAAGTGTGACTTGGTACCATCTCCTGCTACCAAAACATGCGATCATCACATCAAACGGGGTTCCAACCGAGAGTTTTTATCCCGGCGATCAGGCAATGTCTGCTTTGCCGGTCCGCCACCGTCTTACGGTTATGGCGCATTTTCCGCAGACGGTCAGTCTACCCGCCAAAGCTCGCCCTTTTCTGACCGTGCGGCAAACACTGGATAAGCGCGCCACAACCCTGAGACCAGCCTGCGCTGTGCTTATGCAGGATTTGTCGGATGAAACTTCCCTGACGGCGACAGCGTAAAAATCTCGCAACCATCTGCAGTGATCCCGATGGAATGCTCAAACTGCGCTGACAGGGATTTGTCGCGGGTCACCGCCGTCCAGTCATCCGCCAGCACCTTGGTATCGGCCCTGCCCAGATTGATCATGGGCTCAATTGTGAAAAACATGCCTTCTTCCAATGTGGGGCCAGTGCCGGGGCGACCGAAATGGACAACGTTTGGTGGGGCGTGAAACACCCGGCCCAATCCGTGACCACAGAAATCGCGGACAACCGACATCCGGTTACTTTCAGCATAAACTTGGATCGCATGGCCGATATCACCGAAGGTATTGCCGGGTTTCGCCGCTTCGATTCCGCGCATCAGCGCGTCATGGGTGACCTGAATCAACCGCTCCGCCTTGCGTGACGCGTTGCCAGCGACATACATTCGGCTGGTATCGCCGAACCATCCGTCGACAATCACCGTGACGTCGATATTCAGGATATCGCCATCTTTCAGCTTCTTGTCGCCAGGGATACCGTGACAAACGACATGATTGACAGAGATGCAGCTGGCATGCCGGTAGCCCTTATACCCGATCGTAGCCGATGTTGCGCCCGCATCCTCAACCATCTGGGTAATCAGCCGGTCGATCTCGCCGGTGGTCTGACCGGGAAAGACATGAGCGGCGATATCATCCAGAATTTGCGCCGCCAAAGCGCCCGCCGCATACATCCCGGCAGAATCGCTGCGTTCGTAAATCCGAATGCCATCCTTTGTGATACGGCCACTATTCGTTTCCACCGGGGTCGTCCTTTATCCGTTTCGCCCTAGCACATAGGCGAATTGCTGACCGACTTCTAGAGTTGGCAGGAATTCAGTCTCCTTAGGGTCAGGACCCTGTTTGTAGTAGGTCAACGGATCTGACAGCGACGACATTCGGGACAAAATGGCGATCGACCTCTGGCAGCGCGCCGACCTGCAACGATGGTCTGCCTTCAGATCCTAGTACAAGATTCATACGCAAATGATGAAACAGAAATTGCCTCACGCATTTCAAAATTGCATGAGATTGCCTAAAAAACGTCAGCAGATCGATCAAGGAACATCCCGTGACAAACATTCTTTATGATGCGCTGATCGCACCGCATGCCCAAAATGACGGCGTCTTTCTGGTGCTGGATGACGGGACACAATGGACTTATCGGCAATTCGTGCAGCGGGCCGCGCAAATGGCGCATGTGTTGCACAAAGCCGGCGTCAAGCCCGGTGATCGGCTTGTTGTGCAAGGGCCGAAAACGGCAGAAGCAATTGCGCTTTACGGTGCTGCCCTTCAGACCGGTGCGATCTATCTGCCGCTGAACACCGCCTACACAGAAAGCGAAATCCGTTACTTTGTCGATGACGCGACCCCGACCCTTGTTATCTGTGATCCCGGCAAGCTTGATGCGATGCTGGGCATGTGCGCCTGTAAGGTCCTGACATTGGCGAAGGACAGCACAGGCAGCCTCAGCCGTGCCGCTGATGAGCGGCCCACAGATTTTGACACCGTGGCTCGTGGCTCCGATGATCTGGCCGCTTTGCTTTACACTTCTGGTACGACGGGCCGTTCCAAAGGGGCGATGATGAGCCATCGAAACCTGTTATCGAATGCCGTCTCACTCACCCAGCTTTGGCAGATCACCGTACAGGATCGGTTGATCCACGCCTTGCCGATCTTTCACACCCATGGGCTGTTTGTGGCGCTGAATACCAGCCTTCTTGCTGGGGCAGAAGTGCGCTTCATGGCCGGTTTTGATGCCGAAACGATCATAGCGGAGCTCCCTCAATCCACATTGATCATGGGGGTGCCAACCTTTTATACAAGGCTTCTGGACGATGCGCGTCTGACCCCTGATCTGGTGGCGACGATGCGTCTTTTCATATCGGGTTCCGCCCCTTTACTGGCCGAAACCCACAACGCGTTTGAAGCGCGCACAGGCCACCGCATTCTGGAACGCTACGGGATGACTGAGACGAATATGATCACCTCCAACCCCTATGATGGCGAACGCATTGCCGGGACAGTCGGCTATGCCTTGCCCGATGTTGAGGTGGTAATCACAATTGATGGCCAGCCTGCCGCCGCCGGTCAGGTGGGCATGATCGAGGTGCGCGGTGCCAATGTTTTTCAGGGCTATTGGAACATGCCCGAAAAGACGGCAGAGGAGCTGCGCGATACCGGGTTTTTCATCACTGGCGATTTGGGCGTGCAGACGAAAGATGGGCGGATCAGCATTGTGGGGCGACAGAAAGACCTGATCATTTCGGGCGGCTACAATATCTATCCCAAAGAAATCGAAGACGTGATCAACGACGTCAACGGTGTGTTGGAAACTGCGGTCTTTGGCGTACCACATGCCGATTTCGGTGAGGCCGTCATGGCCGCGATCGTGCTGGAGGATCCATCTTTTGACCCCGACACAATCGCCGCACTTGTGGAACAACTGCTTGCGCGGTTCAAACACCCGCGCCGTTACATCGTGATGGATGCCCTGCCCCGGAACACGATGGGAAAAGTGCAGAAAAACATCCTCCGCACCGCATACGGCGCCTGATCTGCCACGCTTGAAACGGGTGTGGAAATCGGCAGGTCAGGCCCTATAACGTGACGAACCAAGAAACGGAGAGCCCCATGCCGAACCCGACCGCCGCCATGCTTGTCATTGGGGATGAAATCCTGTCCGGACGCACCCGCGACGCGAACATGCATCATCTTGCCGGGGAACTGACCGCTGCGGGCATTGACCTGCGCGAGGTTCGCGTTGTCAGCGATGACAAGCCCGCCATCATTGCGGCGGTTCAGGCGCTTTCCGCGGGCTTCACGCATGTTTTCACAAGTGGTGGGATTGGTCCCACCCATGATGACATCACCGCCGATTGTATCGCCGCCGCCTTTGAGACGCATATCGACGTGCGCGACGATGCGCGCGCTTTGCTGCAGGCGCATTACGACCGATCCGGTCAGGAACTGAACGCCGCCCGGCTGCGCATGGCGCGCATTCCGGATGGGGCCACGCTGATCGATAATCCGGTCAGCACTGCCCCCGGCTTCACGATCCGCAATGTACATGTGATGGCTGGGGTGCCATCGGTGTTTCAGGCCATGGTCGCAAGCATCCTGCCAACACTCACCGGCGGCGCGCCGCTGATATCGCGGACCCTGCGGGTGATGCGCGGCGAGGGCGATATCGCCGGGCCATTGGGGCAATTTGCCGAAGGTTTCCCCGATCTATCGGTCGGGTCCTATCCGTTTCAGAAGGATGGGATCTATGGGTCAAATATCGTTCTGCGCGGTGCGGATGCAGCACAATTGGATTTGGCAATGGATCAATTGCATCATATGCTTAAGATGTGACGTTACCCAGTGCGCAAAAACTATACGCCGTGATTGATGGCACATGGCCCGCCTCTGCCAAACAGGCGCTTGGGCCCTGGACGGTGCGGCTGGATGATAGCGGGTCAAGTCGAGTCAGCGCCGCAACCGCCGAATTGCCCGCTACCGCAGACGATGTCGCCCTTGCCGCCGACGCGATGCGTGAGGCCGGGCAAAACCCGCTTTTCATGATCCGCGAGGGCGAAGAGGCGCTGGATGCCGCGTTGGAAGCACTTGGCTATGTGATCAAGGACCCGGTGAACATGTATGCGGCACCGGTTGCGGCCATCGCCACAAAGCGCCCGCCACCGGTCACATCTTTCGAGGTCTGGCCACCGCTTTCCGTGCAAATAGAAATCTGGGAGGCAGGCGGGATCGGCGCAGGCAGGCTCGATATTATGGATCGGGCGCGACAGCCGAAAACCACCTTGCTGGGGCGGCTGAACGATAAACCGGCCGGGTCGGTTTATGTTGGCATTGCTGCCGACTGTGCGATGATCCATGCGCTTGAAATTGCATCAGATTACCGACGGCAAGGGTTGGCTGTTGCCTTGACCCGTGCAGCAGCATTCTGGGCGCAGGCCAAAGGGGCCACCTACCTGACACTGGTAGCAACCCGCGACAATGCGGCTGCCAATGCGCTCTATGCTTCCCTCGGGATGACCATTGTGGGACAGTATCACTATCGTAGCCTGTCGGAGTGATCCCTTGACCAAACAACCCACCGCGCTGGACCTGCCAATGGTTCATCCGCTGCCAGAAGCGACCCAGAAATATTTTGACGTCTGCACCGACAAACTGGGCATGGTCCCGAATGTCTTGCAGGCCTATGCGTTTGACATTGATAAGCTCAACGCATTCACCGCCCTTTACAACGATGTGATGCTGGCCGATTCCGGCTTGTCGAAACTGGAGCGTGAAATGATTGCGGTTACGGTCTCATCGATCAATAAATGCTACTATTGCCTGACCTCGCACGGGGCGGCGGTCAGGCAATTGTCGGGCGATCCGCAATTGGGCGAGATGCTGGTGATGAACTGGCGGGCGGCCCCCTTGGACGCACGACAAAAGGCGATGCTGGAATTTGCGGAACTGATGACCGCGGCCAGTGCCAAAATTACCGAAGCGGATCGCGATGCATTGCGCGGGGTCGGTTTTTCAGATCGCGACATCTGGGACATCGCCGCCGTCACGGGTTTTTACAACATGAGCAATCGGGTCGCGTCGGCGACCGATATGCGCCCGAATGATGAATATCACGCACAGGCCCGATGAACCGGACCGCGCTGCTTTCACTGATCTGTTGGGCTGGAATGGCCGGGGCGCAAACCCTTGAATTTCCAAGCAATGCCAGCCTGCAATTAGAAAAGAGCAGCCCGCTGGACAGCTACACCATCCCTGTCGGTATCTGGGACAAGGGCGCAATGCCGACCGAAGTGGTCGAAGGCCGCCTGACCCAGCAGGCATGGCGGATCGCGGCCCAATCGCTGACCACATTGCAACTTTTGCGCCCATTGCGCGAACAGTTGCGTAATGATCGCTTTCGCATCATCTTTGAATGTCAGACAGAGGCCTGCGGCGGCTTTGACTTCCGGTTTAACACCGCAACCCTGCCGCCCCCGGAAATGCAGGTCAATATCGGCGATTTTCGGTTCCTGACCGCCAGTCGGATCGTGCCGGAAGGCACTGAATATGTCAGTCTGTTCGTTAGCCGGACAGCACAGGCCGGGTTCGTGCAAGTCACCAGCGTCAACCCTGCCGCTGCAAGCGACACACCACTGGTCACAACAACCGCCCCGGCCCTGCGCGGCCCGGATGCGCCCCCGACAGGCGATTTGGCGCAGCAGTTGGAAACTGTCGGTCATGTCACATTGGACGATCTGACATTCGCAACGGGTTCATCACAGCTAAGCGACGAATCCTTCGCCTCGCTTGCCGGCTTGGCGGATTATCTGGTCGCTTTTCCTGACAGAACCGTTGCCCTTGTCGGCCATACTGACAGTTCGGGGTCGCTGGACGCCAATATCGCCCTATCGAAAAGACGGGCAGCAGCGGTGCTGGAACGGCTGGTCAGCGATTTCGGGATCAGCCGGACAAAGCTTGCCGCCGAAGGTATGGGTTATCTGGCCCCGATTGATACCAATGCGACCGAAACCGGTCGCGAGGCCAATCGACGGGTCGAGGTCATCGTCACATCAATTCCTGAAAGTGAATAAAAAAGCGCGGCCAACAACACGGCCGCGCAAGTATTCTAAAATGCACCTTGGGAAATGTCGTGAATACTACCAGATATCGGGCCCCTTCTCGGCAAAGGCATGAACGAGGAAATCAATGAATGCCCGCACTTTGGGCTGGGTGAACCGACCGGGCGGATAGACGGCATAAATGCCTTGTCTTTCCTCGGGCAGATCCGGGATCGCCTCTTGCACAAGGCCGTCGCGCATCGCATCGGCGTAAAGGAAACTGGGCAGATAGGCGATGCCAAGCCCGCCGACACAGGCGTTCAGCAGCGACTGCCCATCATTCACCGTCAGCCAGCCAGCCGTGCGCACCTGGCGTTTTTCGCCTGACGGCGCTGTCAGTTTCCAAACCGCCGAATTGGCCTGATTGGAATAGTGCAGCAGCTTATGTTCATTCAGATCGTCGATTTTTTCGGGCCGGCCATATTGTTCAAAATAGGCCGGGCTCGCGATCATCCGTTTTGTGGTTTCGGTCAGCTTGCGGGCGCGCAGCGTGCTGTCTTCTAACTCGCCAATCCGCACGGCCATGTCGAAACCCTCGGAAATCAGTTCAACATAGCGGTTATTCAGCACCATGTTCACGGTGATATCGGGAAACTCACTCAGGAACTCACCTAGGACGGGCGAAAGATGATTCACACCAAAGTCAGTTGCCACGCTGATCCGCAACAGGCCCGATGGCGCCGATTGCATTGATGTGACCAGCGCATCAGCCTCGCCCGCGTCATTCAGCACGCGGCGGGCACGATCATAATAAGCAAGCCCGATCTCTGTCGGGCTCACGCGGCGGGTTGTGCGGTTGAGCAAACGGGCACCAAGCCGCGCCTCTAGCGATGAGACATGTTTTGAAACGGCGGATTTCGAGATCCCCATCTTCTTGGCGGCGTCTGTAAATCCGCCCTGATCCACCACCGTGGCGAAGGCTTCCATTTCTGTCAGACGATCCATACGCGTTTCCCAAACTCAAACTATCCTGACGATAGTGATGCGGGTGAAATCGGGCAGGAATGGGACCAATGCCTGACAATACCGGGGTATATCCCGATTTGGTGCAACAACGGAAACAACTGATAAGACTGCCAGAATCGCATTCTGCGCGCCTAAGTTGCCTTAATTGCAGATCAAAATTGACGTAAAGGTATGCAAACCGATCAAAGCTGCGCAGCCAGCCGCGTCCCCTGATCAATCGCACGCTTGGCGTCCAGTTCGGCTGCAACATCCGCGCCGCCGATGATGTGGACCGCGCGCCCTGCGGCGATCAGCTGATCTGCCAGGCTTCGCTCCGGCACCTGACCGGCACAAAGGACGATGGTATCGGCGGCAATCAGTTGCGGGTTTTCACGCGTCTCACCGCTGCTGATATGCAGGCCATCGGCGTCGATCTTTTCGTAATTTGCACCACCGATCATCTGTACGTTCTTCATTTGCAGGCCTGCGCGATGAATCCAGCCAGTGGTCTTGCCCAGCCGCTTGCCGAGCTTTTCAGATTTCCGTTGCAGAAGTGTGACCTGCCGGACCGCCGCCTCTGGCTGTGGCCCTTCCGGACGTAGCCCGCCGCGCGTCTCGGCCGGGTCACCGACCCCCCATTCCTGCAACCATTCCTCCAGATTTTCGGTGGGACTGTCATCAGTCACCAGATATTCAGCCACGTCAAACCCGATGCCACCCGCTCCGATGATCGCCACGTTCTGGCCGACATCAGCCTTGCCACGCAGCACATCAATATAGGACAGCACATTTGGCCCGTCCTGCCCCGGGATCCTTGGGTCACGCGGGGCGACGCCTGTGGCGATGATGATCTCATCATAGGGGTTGAGCGTTTCGACGTCCGCCGTCATACCCAATTGCAAGGTGACCCCCGCCTTGGCGATCATGGTGCGGTAGTAATCCACCAGCCCCCAGAATTCTTCCTTTCCGGGGACCTTTTTGGCCATGTTCAGCTGCCCGCCGATTTCACCCGCCTTGTCAAAAATCGTGACGTCGTGGCCACGCTCAGCCGCGGTCAGCGCGGACGATAGACCCGCGGGACCCGCGCCCACCACCGCAATTTTCTTTGCAATTTCAGTCGGCTCAACCGTCAGCTCCGTTTCATGACAGGCTCGTGGATTAACAAGGCAGGATGAAAGCTTGCCGCTGAAAGTATGATCCAGACAGGCCTGATTGCAGGCAATGCAGGGCGCGATTTCGGCAGCTTTACCTGCTGCCGCCTTGGCCACGAAATCCGCGTCGGCAAGGAAGGGGCGCGCCATGCTGACCATATCCGCACAACCGTCTGCCAGCACGTTTTCAGCGACATCGGGCATGTTGATCCGATTGGATGTAATCACTGGAATCGACACCGCGCCCATCAGCTTTTTGGTGACCCATGTGAAAGCCCGGCGAGGGACGGATGTGGCGATGGTGGGAATGCGCGCCTCGTGCCAGCCAATGCCGGTGTTGAGGATCGTGGCACCTGCCTCTTCTATGGCTTTAGCCAGCTGCACAACCTCTTCCCAAGTTGACCCGTTGGGCACCAGATCGATCATGGAAAGCCGGTAAATCACAATGAAATCAGTACCCACCGCTTCGCGAACCCGGCGCACGATTTCGACTGGCAGGCGCATCCGGTTCTCATAAGACCCGCCCCAGCGATCCGTCCGTTTATTGGTATGGGTGACAAGGAACTGGTTGATGAAATAGCCTTCGGACCCCATCACCTCGACCCCGTCATAGCCCGCTTCCTGTGCCCGGGTGGCGGCGGTGACGATATCGTTGATCTGCTTTTCGATCCCAGCTTCATCAAGCTCGGTTGGGGGGAAAGGCGAAATCGGGGATTTGATGGCAGAGGGTGCCACGCAATTGGGCGCATATGCGTAGCGGCCTGCATGCAGGATCTGCATCGCAATCTTGCCATCTGCGGCATGCACGCGGTCCGTGACAATACGGTGGTTGGCGATATCATCAGCTGTATAAAGCCCTGCTGCACCAGGAAAAACCCCGCCTTCGGGGTTGGGGGCCATACCGCCGGTGACCATCAACGCAACCCCGCCACGCGCGCGGGCAGCATAGAATTCGGCGACGCGGTTCCAGTCTTTCGTCTCTTCCAGACCGGTATGCATCGACCCCATCAGCACCCGGTTTTTCAGCGTGGTAAACCCAAGATCCAGCGGGGCCAGAAGATGTGGATATGCGGTCATGGATGTGCCTCCCGTTTGGGGGGAGTTTGATCAATGTTGACGCGCGCGTCACCCCCAAACGCAGCGTCACCGGCGCAACGTTCGGTGGGGTGCGCGACCGCCGTCTGATCCGCAACCACCCGAATCATACATTAACGCCTGTCTTTCATGCAAAATCATCGGTCTGCAAAGCGTCGGCGACACGTCGGCAAAACGTCGGACCCCCTGGGTACAAATCGCGGCGTTAAGACAGCGCACGGCGCAGAGGTAAACGCCGTGTTAAGGATTGACGTAAGGTGGGTTTCAACCCACCCTGCCGGTCAGGAGGTTTGATCATGGATGCCAGTTTTTCACGCCGCAAAATCCTGACCCCAACCGAGCTACGCAGCCTTTCAGAACGGTCTGACCTGCGCGGTGGGTTGCAAATGGCGAGCCATTTGGGCGCGATATGCTTTGTTGCCGTGCTGCATGCGCAGGCTATGGGCAGCGCATGGGTCTGGCTGACCGGGCTCGCCCTTGGGGTGCTGCTGAACTTTCTTTACGCCGCCCAGCATGAACTGTCCCATGCGACCGTTTTCAAAACCCGTAAACTGAACGAAATCTTCGGGCGGATCATCGGCTTCATCCAGGTCTTTCCCCGCGATTTCGACCAGATCATGCATTTCGCCCATCATCAATATACCCAGGATTGGGAACGCGATGGCGAACTGGTGCGCGAACCCTATACGCTGACAACCTACCTGTTGTGGCTGAGCGGGATCACCTATTGGCGCAACCGGGTCTTTGGCGTGATCCGCCGGGCGCGCGGTATCGTTGTCGAACCGTTCATCCGGATAGAGGAAGAAGAGAAAGTCATCGTTGAAAGCCGCCTGCATCTGCTGGGATATCTGCTGATCGCCTTGGTATCGATCATCACCGGATCATGGGCCGCGCTCACATTCTGGCTGATCCCGATGGTGCTGACCAAACCGATCCATCAGTTGCAGAACACGATCGAACATCTGGGGCTGAGCCATGAAAGCGATATTCTGGAAAACACCCGGTCCACCCGCGCTAACGCGTTGCAGAACTGGCTCTGCTGGCAGATGCCGTATCACACGGCGCATCACACATTCCCCGCCGTGCCATTCTGGAAGTTGCGCGATCTGAATAACCGGCTTGAGGCGAAGGCCGGTGCAGTCCATCGCATGGGCTGGATCGAATTCCAGATCGAGGTGATTGGCAAATTGATGGCCAAGGATGAAAGCCAATATCCGATGGATGAGGTCTGGATCATTCCGCGCAGCGGTGGGCGGGTTAGCAGGATCCCGGCGGAATGATTGTCGCGCGATCTGCCCCGGACCTGATCCGGGGCCTCCGGTTTGACCACGAGGTTCCGGGTCAAGCCCGGAACGGGTTCGCGCAATGCGGCAACTGAAAATCTATACATCGCTTTGGGCGATGCAGCCGCATGACCAGACCGGTATAGAGCTACCGTACCGCCAAGTCTGCGACATGGTTGCCCAGGCCGGGTTTGACGGGATGGCGATTGATCTGGGCGCATCGGATGTGGCCGTCGCCCACGCAGTGCGCCCCCATATGGAGGCGAATAACCTGACGCCGCTGATTGTGGCGTTTCCAAAAACCATCGAAAGCCTGGAAGACACGCTGCATATGGCGGCCGATTTCGGCGCGCCCTTTGTCGATGTGATCGGGCAGGTCATGCCCATCGCATTGGATGATATGGTTCCCGTGATTGAGACATGGATGGATATGTCAGAACGGATCGGGGTACCGATCCAGTTCGAAACCCACCGCAATTGCATCACCAATGACCTTTACACGACCTTGCAACTGCTGGACCGCATCCCTCAGATGCGGATCTGTGCAGACCTGTCGCATTACGTGGTGGATCGGGAATTCTGGTTTCCGTTATCGGATCATGATCGCAGCCTGATCAGCCGTATCCTGCAAAGATCCGACAGTTTCCAAGGGCGCGTCGCCAGTCGTCAGCAAATCCAGCTACAGCTGGATTTTCCGCAAAATCAAAAATGGATCACGCTGTTCAAGGAATGGTGGCGTGAAGGGTTGGCTGATTGGCGGGCCCGCAATGCCACCGGTGACTGCATCTTTGTCTGCGAGCTGGGCCCACCTGAATATGCCATGACAGGTCCCGACGGGCGCGAGATGTCGAACCGGTGGGAAGAGGCGCAAGTCATCATGCGCTGGGTCCGCGATATCTGGGATGATCTGGGTGGGGATGGTTGACGCAGAGGCGCCTGTCCGGCACCCGGGGTGCGTCTCACGTAAGAAGGCGGTGGTGAATTGTTCTACCACCGCCTGTCCCGCGTCTTTTAGCTGATTATGGCAGCAGTACCGCGTCGATCACGTGGATCACACCGTTGGAAGCGATGATGTCAGCTGTTGTCACATTGCTGTCTTCCACTTTCACACCATTGCGCCCGTCGATATGCACGTTGGCACCGTTGACCGTGGCGACCGACATGCGCTTGCCCGCCAATTGGTCGGATGTCACAGCGCCCGGAACAACGTGATAAGTCAGGATCGCAGTCAGTTGGTCCTTGTTTTCCGGCAAAAGCAGGGTGTCGACTGTGCCCGCTGGCAGCGCGGCAAAGGCTGCGTCGGTAGGTGCAAAGACGGTGAACGGGCCGTCGCCTTTCAGTGTGTCAACAAGCCCGGCAGCGGTCACGGCCGCGACCAGGGTGTTGAAGTTGCCGTTGGATGCGGCGATGTCGACGATGTCGGGCTCTTTCTCCATCATAGGCGTACAGGCAGCAACAATGGCGACACCTGCGGCAAGGATGGTGGATTTCAGTGCAAAACGACGGTTCATTGGGTAGTCCTTTCAAGTCCCTGTTAACGCTATTGTTACGGGGGAATTGCCGGACTGGTTGTCGTTTTGACAATCTGTTGAAGTGACAACGCAGAATGATCCGAACGCTGCGTTCAGACGTAGTCAGCTGTCATTGCAGTGCCGTCGAAACGACTGTTTGAGCATATCAAGCTCACTGCGCAGCAGCGCCATTTCGGCGCGCATATCCTCGGCCAGCGCCTGCCCAGAAATCAGGGTGAAACTGGTCAGCACATTGTCGGCATCATCGCAGATCAGAAAGGTCTGCACCCCGTCGCTGATGAACCGCGCGGGGATTGGCAGGCTGACACGCCAGACATCATCGGTCCCGTCATAGGTCAGTTGCAGCCCTTCAATCGCCTCGCCCAGATGGCTGACTTTCAGCCCGGGTTCGGTTGTCCCGGCCCCGGACAGTTTCCCTTCCCAGATCCCGCCGCGCAGTTGCGTCTTTGTCAGTGTCAGCTTGGTCATCGATGGTTTTTCCCTGCTCTCACATTTCGGCGCGCGGGCAGCGGCAGATATTCAGGTCGCGCAGTGTGATCTGGTTCATCTGCGGATTTTCAAACATCAGATCGACCCACATTCGTTCCACCCGTTTTTCGTTCAGCTGGCTATGCCCTAGATCAAATTCCACAATGGTTTCGGCCTGATCATCGGGCAATGTTTCCAAGACTTGTTCGGTATTGGGCCCGTGTTTGATGTTCAGACGGGCAAATATCCTGATCGGCGCCTCGCGGTCCAATGTCACCGCCAGTTGGATCACATGTCGTTTGCGCAGCCCGTCGCAAACCCCAGGCGGCACGTCCAGGGCCAGCGACAGAAAATTGCCTGCAAAGGAAAACACCTCAACCGTGATCCCGAAGGCTGCCAGATCATCATCGCGGTTGTTGCGCACCTGTCTGACCGCCACTTCGCCGGAGGGGCAGTCATGAAACACGGTTAGCTCATGCCCCAGCTTGGCCTTGTTGCGGGCTGGTGCGATCCCCCGCCCGGGCAGCGCCCCCCGCCAGAGCTGCGGCCGCCAAGCCCAATCGGTTCCGGCGGGCCGGGCAAAGGTGTTCGATCCGGTCCGGGGCAGTGCCAGCCGCGTATCGGCTATATAGGTCAATTCCTGCAAGGGGGTGCGCAATTGGCGTGCTTGCTGGCGCTGCGTGCGTAATGTCGCAAGTTCTGCATCGGCGGCATTGCGTGCCGCATCTGTCCACCGTATCAGCGCCCGCTGGTGCAGGAACCGCCCGATTATTCCATCTGGATTAATCGCCATCACGCCACCTTTTGCCCGATCGACCCGGTTTGATTGTGCCAAACAGGCATAAAGATTGAAACAATTTAACTCTCTTATGTTTCAGGGTCGGTAGGTTTGTCATTCCCCAGCAATCCGTTTATGACCCGCCCAAGCAGCCAAAACCCGGTGCCCTCGCCCATCGGTGCGCTGGCAAGCCCGCGCACCGCCACCGTCACCAGCCGCCCGTTGATATCGGTAAAGGCACGCCATTCCTCGCCAGCCAACCCATCAATGGGCGGCGCCCCGTCATCGTTGAAATGTACCGTGACGGTGTTGTCTTCGGACGCGGTGCCGATGACGGTAATTTCTACCGCCGCACCTGTTGTGCTAAGCAGTCCTGCCCCAGTGTCACTGTTCAGAATGTCCATCAGCGCCGACTGGTTTTCGGCCACAGTTCCACTACCGGGCAACCCGACCTGTATAGTTGCCACCCCCAGCACATCAGGTGCGGCATCCCCGCTACCAAGCGTGGCGCAGGGTGCCATCACCGCAAAGCCTGCATCTGGCTGGCTCGCCCCCGGATCAACGCAGTACCCCGCGGGCGCGGTTGCGTTAATCGCCCCGCCGACCAGCGCCAGTGACTTCACGGGTGGCGGGGCAGCCGCACAACCTGCAACGGCTGCCGCCCAGATGAGCCCCGGAACAACAGATCGCAAGATCAGAGGTCCATGTAGATGTGTTTTTCATCCTTGGCGCCGGGATGGGTCACCGCCCCAAGACGTGCCCCACCCACAAGCTGCGCATATTTCCAGAGCGCGCCAGAGGCATAGATGGTTTCCCTCGGCCCTTTCCAGTTTTCCTTGCGCGTGGCCAGTTCCTCATCCGCCAGGTCCACGGACAATTCGCCGGTGATCGCGTTGATGGTGATCACGTCGCCGTCTTGCAGCAAGCCAATCGGGCCGCAATGTGCCGCCTCTGGCCCCACATGCCCGACGCAGAACCCGCGCGTTGCGCCAGAAAAACGCCCATCTGTGATCAGGGCGACTTTCTTGCCCATCCCCTGTCCGGACAGCGCCGCCGTGGTTGCCAGCATTTCGCGCATCCCCGGCCCACCGGATGGTCCTTCGTTGCGGATGACCAGCACCTCGCCTTCCTTATAGCCGCGTGCCTTGACCGCCTCGAACGCGTCTTCTTCGCATTCGAACACACGGGCGGGACCGGTGAAAACCTGTTCATCTTCCGACATGCCTGCGACCTTTACGATAGCGCCTTCCGGGGCAAGGTTGCCCTTGAGCCCCACAACGCCGCCGGTTTTGGTGATCGGGTTGGCGGCGGGGTAGATAACCTTGCCGTCGGCCTCGCCTTCGATCCGATCAAGCTCTTCGCCCATGGTCCGACCAGAGACTGTCATACAATCCTCGTGGATCAGGCCCGCCTTGCGCAACTCCTTCATCACGACGGGCACGCCACCGACCTCATACAGGTCCTTGGCCACGAATTGCCCGCCCGGTTTCAGATCAACGAAATAGGGGGTGTCGTGGAAGATGTCGCACACATCAAAGAGGTCGAAATCGATCCCGGCCTCATGCGCGATGGCGGGCAGGTGCAGCCCCGCGTTGGTGGACCCGCCGGTGCAGGCCACGATGCGGGCCGCGTTTTCAAGCGATTTGCGGGTCACGATGTCGCGGGCGCGGATATTCTTTTCCAGCAGGTTCATGACGGCTTCGCCGCTGGCCTGTGCATATTGATCGCGGCTTTCATAGGGTGCTGGTGCGCCAGCGGAATTGAGGAGGGCAAGACCAATTGCCTCAGACACGCAAGCCATGGTGTTGGCGGTGAACTGGCCACCGCAAGCACCAGCCGATGGGCAGGCGACCTTTTCCAGCGCGCGCAGTTCTTCGTCAGAATTGGCCCCGGCCTGATGGCGGCCCACGGCCTCAAACACGTCCTGCACGGTGACGTCCTTGCCATTGAACCGGCCCGGCATGATCGACCCGCCATACATGAAGACGGACGGCGTGTTCAGCCGCACCATCGCCATCATCATTCCCGGCAGGGACTTGTCGCAACCTGCAAGGCCGACAATCGCGTCATAGCAATGGCCGCGCATGGTCAGTTCGACCGTGTCGGCGATCGCTTCGCGCGAGGCGAGCGATGACCGCATCCCTTCATGCCCCATTGCGATCCCGTCGGTCACAGTGATGGTTGTGAATTCGCGGGGCGTGCCGCTGGCGGCCTTGACCCCCAGTTTCACCGCCTGCGCCTGCCGGTTGAGCGAGATGTTACATGGTGCGGCCTCATTCCAGCAGGTGGCGACACCGATAAATGGCTGGGCGATATCCTCTTCATCCAGACCCATGGCGTAGTAATAGGACCGGTGCGGTGCGCGGGCTGGTCCCTGGGTTACGTGGCGGCTGGGTAGGTTGGTCTTGTCGGCCTTGCCTTTGAGCATCTGATCTTCTCCCGGAAAACTGTTGGAAACGGGTCTAAATAGTGGGCTCGCACTGCGCAAGGCGGAACTGTTGTTGCGCAGGTGGCACGCCATGGTCATACCTGACTAGCATGAACAGCGATCAGACACCCTATGCCGCCCACCGGGCCTTTGTCGCGCCCGCATGGCCGCGGCGCGAGCTGTGGCGTGTGGGTGTCATGATCATCGGTTTTGAGCTGGCGTTCCAGATCGCCCCGGAACTGGTCTCGGCACTATTGCCGGGCGACGCCTTGGTGACCGCCTATTACGAAGGCATCACTAGCTGGGCAACCCTGTTGCAATTCGCCACATTCGGCGTCACGGCCATTTTGTTTGTGCTGCTCTTACGCCGGTTGCATGGCCGGGGGTTCTGGTCGCTGATTGGCGCGCCCGCCCGTGCAATTGTTGACCTGTGGCAGGTTGGCATCGCTGTGGGTGGCATTCTGTTGCTCATGGAAATCCTGCCCCCCTGGATCGGCATCGGCGACGGGATCGAGATGCGCAACATCGCCGGGTGGCTTGTCATGCTGCCACTGGCGCTGGTTGTGCTGATCATTCAGGTCGGCACCGAAGAGATCTATTTCCGGGGCTATCTGCAACAGCAGCTGGCCTGTTTTTCCCGGTCGCGGCTGGTCTGGATGCTGGTCCCGTCGGTAATGTTCGGAGTTTCGCATTATGGCAATGGATTTGGTGTTGCCGATGGTGTGCTTTGGGTTGTCTGGGCCACAATGCTGGGGTTGGCTTGCGCCGACTTGACCGCCCGCACCGGCACGCTTGGGGCTGCGATTGGCCTACATCTGGCCAACAACGTCTTTGCCCTGTTGCTTGTCGGAGTGGCAGGCTGGCCGTCGTCCGGGCTGGCCCTGTTTCTTTATCCATCATTTGATCCTGCCGATATGGACACCAGTGCCGCAGTTCTTGCCACGCCGGGGGCTTTCATCGAAATGCTGATCATGTGCCTGACGGTGCTGGTCATGTGGTTGGCAGCCCGGATCAAGTTGCGCCGCTAACGGCAGGAGCCCAATTGCAATTCATAGCGCTGGGGCATATTTGGTGGGTGAAATGTCAAAGGCTATCGCATGAACTGGATCACCAACTACGTTCGCCCCACGATCAACTCGCTTTTTTCGCGGCGCGAGGTACCCGATAACCTGTGGACGAAATGCGATGATTGCGGAACCATGCTGTTCCACCGCGAATTGGCGGACAATCTGAACGTCTGCACCAATTGCGATCATCATATGGCCATCGGTGCCCGTGACCGGCTGACATCCATCTTTGACGGTGGCGTCTTTGTTGAGGTTGCCGTCCCTGACCCGGTCGCCGATCCGCTGCATTTCCGCGATCAAAAACGCTATACGGACCGCATCAAGGAAGCCCGCAAGAAAACCGGCGAAAAAGACGCCATGCTGGTGGCCGAAGGCGAGATGGGCCGTACCGGCGTGGTCGTCGCTGTGCAGGATTTTTCCTTTATGGGCGGGTCCATGTCGATGTATGTGGGCAATGCGATTGTTGCTGCCGCTGAGCGCGCAATTGCCCTCAAACGCCCGCTGATCCTGTTTTCCGCCGCTGGTGGCGCCCGCATGCAAGAGGGTATTCTGGGCCTGATGCAGATGCCCCGCACCACCATCGCCGTGCAGATGCTCAAAGAGGCCGGTCTGCCCTATATCGTTGTGCTGACCCATCCAACGACGGGCGGCGTGACCGCCTCTTACGCGATGCTCGGTGATGTGCAGATTGCCGAACCCAATGCGCTGATCGGCTTTGCCGGCGCGCGGGTTATCGAACAGACCATCGGGGAAAAGTTGCCCGAAGGGTTCCAGCGTGCCGAATATCTGCTCGATCACGGCATGCTGGACCGGGTCACCAAGCGCACCGATTTGAAGGACGAGTTGGTGACCATCGTCCGCCTGCTGATGAAACAAAGCGCGCCGGTCAAAGGCGATCTGCCCGCCCCGGAAATCACGTCGGAAGCAGCTGACGAGCTGGACGCGGCGGAAGACGCCAAGTGACGGCCCAATCTGATGTGATCCTGGAACGGATGATGACCTTGCACCCCAAGGTCATGGATCTGGTGCTGGATCGGGTTTGGCGTTTGCTGGCGGCTATGGGCAATCCACAGGACCGCCTGCCTCCGGTCATTCATGTGGCCGGCACCAATGGCAAGGGATCGACCCAGGCGATGATCCGCGCCGGGCTGGAACAGTCGGGTGCGAAGGTGCACGCCTATACCTCCCCCCATCTGGCCCGGTTTCACGAACGGATCAGGCTGGCCGGTGAGCTGATCACTGAGGATGTGCTGACAGAAGTACTGGACCGGTGTTATGCCGCCAATGGCGGCGAGCCGATCACTTATTTCGAGATCACGACGGTTGCCGCAATCCTCGCCTTTGCCGAAACGCCTGCCGATTACTGCCTGTTGGAGGTTGGTCTGGGCGGACGACTGGACGCCACCAATGTGATCAGCGATCCGGCGGTGACGATCATCACCCCGGTTGATCTGGACCATCAGCAGTTTCTGGGTGATACGCTGCCCCAGATCGCAGGTGAAAAGGCGGGGATCATCAAGCGCGGCGTGCCTTGCGTGGTGGGGCCCCAGCACGATGAAAGCCTTGAGGTGATCGAGGCGGTTGCCACCCGGCTGCAGGCCCCCTTGGCGGTGCATGGCCAGCATTGGCATGTCAGCACCGAACGGGGCCGGCTGATCTATCAGGATGAAACCGGTTTGCTTGATTTGCCCATGCCTGCCCTGCCCGGCGCGCATCAGGTGATGAATGCAGGTGCCGCGATTGCAGCCCTGCGCCTGCTGGGCCGCGATGAGGTGGCCTGCGAAGCGGCAATGACAAATGTTTCCTGGCCTGCCCGGATGGAGCATCTGCGCCATGGGGCGCTGGTCAATCTGGCCGCCCCGGCAGAGCTTTGGCTGGATGGAGGTCATAATCCGGCGGCCGGTCTCGCCCTTGCCGCGACCTTGCGCGCGCAGCCGCCCCGCCCCACCCATCTGATCTGCGGAATGTTGAACACCAAGGATATCAGCGGCTATATGGCCCCTTTGGCAGAGGTCGCCGAAAGCCTGCACGCGGTGTCGATTCCCGACGAACAGGCCACGCTATCCGCTGATGATACCGCCGCGGCGGCTGCAAAAGCCGGACTGCCCGCCCATGTCGCCCCCGATGTGCGCACCGCAATTGAAACGATTACCAAAAATGATCCGCATGCGCGCATTCTGATCTGTGGTTCGCTTTATCTTGCCGGTCATGTGATGCGGGAAAACGCATGATACGCGGTCTTGCGATGACGCTGACGGTGCTGGCCGGACAGGCCAATGCGGCAGACTACTATTTCTGCTGGAAGGGCGAGAATGATTATACAATGACCGGGCAGATGGACATCGATCCGGTTGCATTGAACAAGCCATTGGTAACCGAAACCGACGTGACCCTGTTCAAGATTGCTGGCTATCACGGCGGCATTCTTCTGGGCAAATGGGACATGGCCACCCGCGATGAAACTGACAGCTGGACATTGCATTTTGATCCCGCGCGGGGTGCTTTCCTGACCCCAGGTGAGGCAGGTCTGGGCGTCAGCCAAGCTTGGAACGCAAATGGCGACGCTACTGATTGCGGCAATCCCGGCTTTGGCTTCAACCTGGGGAACTACGCACAGGATTTCTGCCTGAACGGGGTTTGGGTCGAAGAAAGCGGGATGCCGCCCGAAACCCCGTTTCTGGTGAGCTCTATCCCGGTTGATCCACAATGCCGGATCTATGCGCCGGTAAGTTAAGGACGAAACCCAATGACTGACAGCAACCGCAAACCCGCCCTGTCTACGCGCATCGCCCAAGCCCTGCATTTTGTCGAGGATGGCACCGGCGCCGTCACCCCGGCGATCCAACCCGCGGCAACCTATGCCCGCGATGAGGATTATCAGGTGCGCAAACCCTACTGGTATCGCCGCGATGGCAGCCAGACCACGGCACAGGCAGAGGCGGTGATTGCGGAACTGGAAGGGGCCACAGAGTCGCTTTTGTTCTCCTCCGGCATGTCGGCCTGTACTGCGGTGATCGAACATCTGCCAACCGGCGCGCATGTGGTCGCCCCGAAGGTGATGTATCACGGTGTGCTGGCACAATTGCAGGGTTATGCGGCGAAGGGCCGGTTGACCCTGTCAGATTACACTGCAGGCAATCTGGATGAGCTGGCCGCCGCCATCCAGCCCGGTGAAACAACGTTGGTCTGGGTCGAAACCCCCAATAACCCCAATTGGGAGGTCACGGATATCGCCGCTGCCGCCGAACTGGCCCATGCGGCGGGGGCCAAACTGATTACCGATTGCACGGGCACCCCCCCTTGCATGACCCGGGCGTTGGATTTTGGCGCGGATTTTTCATTTCATTCGGCCACCAAGTATCTGGGTGGTCATTCGGATGTGACTGCCGGGGTGCTGTCGGTCCGTGAAACCGGCACGTTCTGGGATGAGATCGCCATGGTGCGCAAGCTACAAGGCACCGTGCTGCAAAGTTTTGACGCCTGGCTTTTGATCCGGGGCATGCGCACCTTGTTTCTGCGGGTGGAAAGGGCCTGCCAGAATGCGATGGCCGTGGCCCGGCATTTTGACGGCCACCCGATGGTGGAACAGGTCCATTATCCCGGCCTGCCTGCCGATCCCGGCCATGAGGTTGCGCGGCGCCAGACCGATGGCCAGTTTGGCGCGATGATGTCGATCATCGTCAAAGGATCGGAGCAGACGGCGATTGACGTCTGCCGGTTCTGCGAGTTGTTTTACCCCGCTACATCGCTGGGCGGCGTCGAAAGCCTGATTGAGCATCGCAAGACAGTGTCGGGCGACGGCTTCCCTGTGCATCCAAGGCTGTTGCGCCTGTCCATCGGGATCGAGGATGCCGATGATCTGATCTATGATCTGGAACAGGCGCTGACGCGGGCGGCATCTAGCTGATCACGACCTCACCCTCATGCAGGAAACAGGTTTTGCTGAACAGGCTCAGATCAACAGGGTTTGGCAGCCGGACATCGTCAATGCCGGGCATTGCCCCGGCCGAACCGTCAAAGCGTCGGTCGATCTGTGAAATCAGGATGATGACATGACCACGCGCGCGCGCATGGTCCCGCAGCGCCCGCACTTGGGCGTCAAGCGGCGGCGTATCACGTCTCTGGTCCAGCAATTGCAGATAGTCGATTACGATACAGCCCGGACCGGTCACCGGCCGCGTTTGATTGATGATGTAGCTCGCGCTGATCCTATCGGACGTATCAGCCCGAAAGTCGGGGCCAAGAGTTTGCGGCGCGATCCCTATCGCCCGAAGACGCGCGACCACCTGCGCGGTGGTGTATTCAAGCGTAAAGAAAAACGCTGGACAGCCACGCCCAACGGCATCGGCCAGCACTTGCAGCCCCAGCAGGGTTTTGCCCTGACCAGGCCGTGCGCCAAGTAGGACAAAGTCACCGGCTGCACATCGGTCAAACAGCCTTCCGGTCGGCTGCCCCGCCTTTGCGGCAAGCAGGCCCCAATTGGGGAAACCTTCCTGTTCGGCAATGCAGTTGAGCGCCTGAAAATGCGGGATGTTCTGGTCGCGCCCATGTGCCTTGGCACGCTGTTTCAAAATCGGGATGGGGGCCGAGAGTTTCATGACAAAACCTTCCATTGCGGGCGGTGGTTTACAATCCCTCCTTATGCGCGCTGCCCGATCAGGTGGTTTGTGAAAACAGGCCCGGCACGTTACGTGCTTTCCCAGGCGGAGGGAGGAGGCCGAGGGCAATGGCCTTGGGCGAAGCTTAGCAAAGTCGTCCGGGCGCGCAAGTCGGCTCATGCTCATTTCCCGGCCGGATGGTCCGCGATGCGCGTTGAATGGCAGGTTCGGCAGGCCCGCCGTCCGCCTCTTGCAGTTTGTTATAGTATAAAATAACAATCTCTCAGACGGTGGAGGTCGATCGATGAGAAAGCGTGCAGCAACCCGGCAAGATGATGTGTTGAACCTGCTGAGTGCCTGCGAAAGGCCGATGACCGCCTATCAGATTCTGGAACGACTTCAGGCAGTTGAGCCGGATATTGCCCCGCCGACCGTGTATCGCACCCTGTCCGCCCTGACCGATCAGGGCCGCGCGCATCGGCTGGAATCGATCAAGGCCTTTGTCCCCTGCCGTTGCAACCATGTCGAAAGCGTGCCGGTCCTCGCGATATGCGAAGATTGCGGATCGGTCGAGGAACATGATGGCAGTGATCTTTTGCCGAAACTCACGGCACTGACGGATCGAAACGCCTTTCGGGCGGACCGGCATATCGTTGAAATCCATGGGCAATGCGGCACCTGCGCTGCCTGAACCCTCCCTTCCAACCATCACGGATTCTCCATGAAACACGCACTGTCCCTTATTGCTCTTGTCGCAGCCATGCCTGCATTCGCCGAAGATACACGTCAGCTGGACGCCCACGAACATGGTGTTGGTGCTCTTGACATCGCCATTGACGATAAGGTTGTTGCGATGGAGTTCCATGCGCCGGGTGCCGATATCGTCGGGTTCGAATATGCCCCGAAAAGTGACGCCGATCTTGCCGCTATTGAGGCCGCGATCACAACGCTCAGCGCACCGCTGGATCTGTTCGCCCTGCCGGACGCCGCAGCCTGCACAGTGACCGAGGCGCAGGCCGAACTGGAAAGCGAGGAGGCCCATGATGAACATGATGAGGAACATCATGACGCGCATGGCGAAGAACATCATGATGAACATGACGATGATCACGCGAAAGAAGGTCATGATGATCACAAGAAACATGGCGATCAGGACCACGAAGACCACGCGGAACATGGTGATGCGGTGAGCCATACGGAATTCCACGCGGAATATGTGCTGATCTGCGACAATCCGGGTGCGTTAACTTCGATCAGTTTCGCCTATTTCGATACCTTCCCGAATGCGCAAGAGGTCGAGGTGCAGGTTGTCACGGCAACCGGTGCGCAGGCGTTCGAAGTGGGACGTGACGCCCCCATCTTAGAGTTGGGGCGCTAAGCGCAGATGATGGGTGCCGTTCTTGAACTGTCAGATATCGGCTATCGATGGCCCGGGCGGGCTGCGTTTTCGCTGACCGTGCCGGACCTGACGGTTCAAAGGGGTGAATCGGTTCTACTGCTTGGGGAAAGCGGTTCCGGGAAATCGACACTCTTGTCGCTGATCTGTGGCACGATTCTGCCGGACCGGGGTACCGTACGTATCGCAGGCACCGAAGTTTCGAAATTGTCAGCCCGTGCGCGTGACAGGTTCCGGGCGGAACAGATCGGCGTTATCTTTCAGCAGTTCAATCTGCTCCCCTTTGGATCGGTCACGGATAACATCCTGCTGCCGCTCCGCTTTGCACCGCAACGTCGCAAGCGTGCCGGGGACGGGGCAGCGGAGGCAGTGAAGCTTTGCACAGCGCTCGGCCTGCCAAAAGACATTATTCAAGCGAAGGCCACCACCTTGAGCGTTGGACAACAGCAACGTGTTGCCGTCGCCCGCGCGCTTATCGGTCAGCCGCCGCTGATCATCGCGGATGAACCCACATCAGCCCTTGATGCGGATAGCCAGACAGCCTTTCTGGACCTTTTATTTGCGCAGACTGCCAAACATCAAACCGCGCTTTTGATGGTCAGCCATGATCCACGGCTGGGCGACCGGTTTGACCGCGTCATCCGAATGGAAGACATCGCAGTGATTGAACGGGCAGCCGCATGATTTTCCGGCTCGCCATTGCCTCGCTTTTTGCTCGGGCTCTGACCGTGGGCATGACTGTCCTTGCGATTGCGCTGTCGGTCGCCCTGTTTCTGGGCGTGGAAAAAGTGCGAACCGGGGCCAAGGCCAGCTTTGCCGATACGATTTCCGGCACCGATCTGATTGTCGGCGCGCGTTCCGGATCGGTGCAACTGTTGCTTTATTCGGTGTTTCGCATTGGCAATGCCACCAATAATGTGACTTGGGAAAGCTATCAGGACATTGCCGCGCGTCCTGATGTGGAATGGATTGTCCCGATTTCATTGGGCGACAGCCATCGCCAGTTCCGTGTGATGGGTACAAGTTCGGCTTTTTTCGAACATTACAAATACCGGCAAGGCAGATCGCTGGCGGTCGCGGATGGGGTCCTCATGGATGACCTGTTTGATACCGTGATCGGGGCCGATGTCGCCGCGACGTTGGGCTATAGCGTGGATGACCCGATTGTCGTCGCCCATGGGCTGGCATCATTTACTGAACACAAGGATCAGCCGTTCCGCGTATCGGGCATTCTGGAAAAGACCGGAACGCCAGTGGACCGCACCGTGATCGTCAGTATGGAGGCGATTGAGGCAATCCATGTTGACTGGCAAAGCGGCGCGCAAATGCCCGGCCAGTCCACGCCGGTTGAGGTGATCCGGCAGATGGATCTCACCCCAAAGGCCGTCACAGCCGCGCTTGTTGGGGTCGAAAGCCCATTGCAGACCTTTGCCTTGCAACGCGCAATCAATGAATACCGGCAAGAGCCCTTGCTGGCCATCTTGCCCGGTGTCGCCTTGCAAGAGCTTTGGGGGATTGTCGGGATTGCGGAAACGGCGCTGCTGGCAGTGTCTGCCATGGTGGTTGTGACCGCGCTGATCGGAATGATGGCCACAATTTTTTCCAGCCTCAATGAACGCCGCCGCGAAATGGCAATCTTTCGGGCCATGGGTGCGCGACCCGCCACCATTCTGTCCATGCTGGTTTTTGAGGCCATGGTGATGGCGGCCGTTGGTGCGTTGTTTGGGCTGCTGTTCCTTTATCTGGGTCTGATCATCGCCCAGCCGATCCTTGACAGCGCATTTGGCATGTGGCTGCCCATTGACGCGCCGACATTGCGGGAGTTCTGGGTTATCGTTGCCGTGGTTTGTGCTGGCGCAATCGTGAGCCTTGTTCCCGCTTTGCGGGCTTACAGAATGTCGGTTGCTGATGGTATGATGGTCAAAACGTGATGCAGAGATTGAGGTATCTCAAATGATGAATCGCAGAGCTACATTGATGCTTTTGTCGGCCACGGTTGCGGCACCGAAGGCGGCACTTGCTGCCACGGCACGGGAAATCGAATGGGATGACCTGATCCCCCCTGGCGTGCCCTATTCCGAGATCATCGGTGAGGGAGAGATCGATCTGGTCAATGATCAGTGGAACCCGATCTATGACGCCAACGGGATCAAGCTGAATGAAGAGCTGAACGGCGCCTATATCCGGATGCCGGGCTTTATCATTCCCTTTGACGTCAGCGCAGAGGGCGTCACGAATTTCATGCTTGTGCCTTATGTCGGGGCCTGCATCCATACCCCGCCGCCGCCCGCCAACCAGCTGGTCATGGTCAACGCCGCGGAACCTTGGCCCGGTGACCAGCTTTGGGATCCGGTTTGGGTCACGGGCGTGATGCGTACGCAGCTTCAGTCAACTGGCCTTGGCCAGACAGGTTATTCCATCGCGGCTGACGAGATGGAGGTCTATGTCTGGTGACCCGCATTTTGCAACGCCGCGCGGTTCTCGCCGGAATGGCAGCTGCCGCAGTTTTACCCGGCCCGGCGCAGGCCGAGGAAGTCATTGACCTTGATTGGGACGACCTGCTGCCGCAAGGCCAAGTGACGGTTCCCAACGCATTGCGCGGTTTGCTTGAACATGATGAAACTGCGCCGCTTTTCAGCGAGCAGCCTGCATCAACAGGCGTCAGGACGGACTGGAACGGACAGATCGTGCGTCTGCCGGGCTTCATCGTTCCCATTGATTATAGCGGGACCGGCGTCACCGCCTTCATTCTGGTTCCTTATGTGGGTGCGTGTGTGCATGTGCCACCTCCGCCCGCCAATCAGCTGGTTTTTGTCACCACCCCAACACCTTATGAAAGCAAAGGGCTGTTTGAGCCGGTCAATGTCATCGGGATGTTTGGCGTCTCATCGATTTCGACTCAATTGGCCGAGATCGGCTATGCGTTGTCAGCCGACAGGATTGAACCCTATCGCAGTTAACCCGTCTCGATGTAACGTTGATGCCCCTTGGGCAATCTCTGTGGCAGGATTTATTTGCAAACTTTCGATGAAAACCTGTCTGCCGACCCCAGCTATGTTCCTATTTTTGCCGATTCGCGAATCAGGGGATTGACCGCGAATCACTTACTCGTCTACGTTCGCGTTTAACGAAGCGCCTAGGAAATAAGGCGTAACAGAGCAGTCTTGGCAGGGCGAGTGGGCAGGCATTGCGCCTGTCTTCTTGTTTTTGGGGTGTGGCGTCCCGCGTCAGACCACGGCCCGCCGGTAAAGATGCCACGTCGCATGCCCCAGCACGGGCAAGGCGATGATCATGCCCACGAACAGGGTCAGAACCCCCAGCCCCAGCAAAGCCACGACAATCAGCCCCCAAACGGCCACAACCACAGGATTCTTGCGGGCGATCTGAACGGACGTCACCACCGCCTTGGGGATACCCACATGCCGGTCGATCAGCATGGGAAAGGATACCAGACTGATTGCCAGCACCACTACGGCGAAGGCAGCGCCAATGGCCACACCTGCCACAAGCATGGTCCAGCCCCGCCCTGTGGTGAACACGTCGTTCAGAAACCCAAGCGCCGATAGTGGCGGCTCGGGTCCCAAGGTGACACCATAAAGCGTGAAGGCCGTAATCATCCAGGCAAGAAAGAGTGCTGCAAGATAGAGCCCAAGCACCGCGATGGGCACGAAGGACGGCGACCGTATCACGTCAAAGGCGTCGCGCCAGTCCGCCTTTCCGTCACGTTCGCGTTTGCGGCTCATCTCGTAAAGCCCGATGGCCGCGACCGGCCCGACAAGGGCAAAACCGGCAATCAACGGAAAGAGGAGTGGTAACATCTCGCGGTTGACCACAAAAAGCGTCAGCACAAATCCGACAATCGGATAAACGAGAACGATGAACATCACATCCGTGCGCAGGGCAGTGAAGTCGTCATAGCCTTTACGCAGGGCGATCTTCAGATCAGTGACTTTCAGATCACGTAACTCGATTGGTGCTGCAGTTGCGCCGCCAAGCTCCGCGGCACCTTCCTTGAGATAACGAGAGCGCCGTCTGATGGCCTGCACAAACCAAGATGCCGGATTTCCGATGGTATCGACCATGACGCATACTCCTGTTGATCTGGGTGAAGGACCTCGAACTTGCAAAATCGTTAGGATGTATATTAGCAGAAAAACCGGTTTCTGTCGCCACGGGTCAAGCCGATGTGATGACGCACATCGCCGGAACCGGTCAAGGCGCAGTCATTTACCCCAGCCGTCAGACTGCATTTCGCGCAAACGGCTGGCTGTCCGTTCGAACTCAAACGTGCCCTCACCCTCGAGATAGAGCATTTCCGGCGTCGCAGCGGCAGAGCAGATCAGCTGCACCTTTGCTTCGTAGAGCGCGTCGATCAGGGTGACGAAACGCTTTGCCTCGTTGAAGTTGTTCCGCGACAGTGCGGGGATATCCTCCAGTATCAGCACCCGAACGGCTTCGGCCAGCGCCAGGTAATCGGCTGCCCCAAGCGGTTTGCCGCAAAGGTCAAAGAATTTCGCCCGTGCCACCCCGTTATGAAATTGCGGCAATTCCACCTGCCGCCCTTTCACATGCAAGACAAGCGGTTCGGACTGACCACCGCTGAAATCATGCCAGATTTGCGCGATGGCGGTCCGCGCATCTGCATCGATGGGGGTGAAATAGCTGGGTGATCCTGCCAACCGGTTTTGCCGGTAGTCGGTGTCGCTGGTCAGTTCATGCACCACCATGTGGTGTTTCAGAAGGTCGATGAAGGGCAGGAACAACTGCCGGTTCAGCCCATCCTTGTAAAGGTCATCTGGGGGCCGGTTCGAGGTGGTGACAACAGTCACACCCGCATCGAACAGGGCCTCGAAAAGCCGCCCGACCAGCATCGCGTCCGTAATATCTGTGATCTGCATTTCGTCAAAGGCCAGAAAACGCACATCACCAGCCAGTTTCGCCGCCACCGGCGCAATCGCATCGTCGACCCCGCGTTTGCGCGCGTCGTTTATCTCTGCATGCACCCATTGCATGAAAGCGTGAAAATGCCGCCGCTGTTTTGCTACGCTGACGTGATCATAAAGCAGGTCCATCAACATGGATTTGCCACGTCCGACCCCGCCCCACATATATAGGCCGGGCACCGCGGCTGCCGTCGCTTTGCGAAAGAGGCTTTTCTTGACCGGGGCAGCCAGCCCTTCGCGCACCCTGTCAAGTTCGGGCAGCACGGCCAATTGCGCGGGATCACTGGTTAACGTGCCCGCCGCGACGGCGGACTGGTATGCCTCTTGCACTGTCATGTCTGATCGATAGCCTGACAGGCACAGGTTGAAAAGTCAGGAAGATTTGATGACCCCCCGCGCCGCAACCCTGAACGATGTGGGCATGCTGGCACGTCTGCATGCACAGGCCTGGCAAGAAAGCTATCCCGGCCTCTTGCCCGCGTCCGAGATTGCGGCCCATGGATTTGAAAAGCGTGTGCAGGTCTGGACGTGGATTATCACGCAAGGGATCGGGCGGGTCATGCTGATTGACGATCTGGGCTTTGCCCATTTTGGCCCGCAGCGCGAAGATGTGTTCCGGGACCAGGGCTATGTGGAAGAGCTGTTTTCAATGTATCTGATCCGCGCAGGTTACGGGCTGGGGCGCGACCTGCTGGTGGCGGCGTTTGGCCCGGCGGGCCGCCCCTTTACCGCCTGCGTGATCAAGGGCAATAGCCGGGCTAGTGCGTTTTACGAGAAATCCGGCGGCAGCCTGCTTTTGACCCGCGCTGAAAAGGTGGGCGAGACAACCATCACAGATTGCGTTTATGGCTGGACAAAACCGCCGTTTACGTGACGCCTGAAGTTGCGGCGTCTTGCTGGTGACCACGCCCAAACGGTGCGGCCCCAGCAAACTGCCTGCAGGGGCCAGGACCCACTAATACCGCACCCCCAATCTCAATCGGTCTTCGGGGCAGATGTCGTTATCACCGTTTTTGATCTGACACATCACAACGGTCCGATTGACAACTTTACCACCACACCGCCAATTGAGATGATGGAACGTCACCAAAGCAATCTCATCAGCCCGGTGCTTATTGCCGGATGTATCATCATCATGACCGGGTTCGCGATCCGGGCGTCCTTTGGTGTGTTCCAGATCCCGATTGCCAGTGAATTTGGCTGGCTGCGGACGGATTTCAGTCTGGCCATTGCCATTCAGAACCTTGCCTGGGGGATTGGCCAGCCGATCTTTGGCGCGATTGCCGAAAAGATTGGTGATCGCAAGGCGATCATCATTGGCGCGCTGATGTATGCCGCCGGGCTGCTGTTATCCGCTGGGGCAACCACGCCGCTGGCGCATCAGATTTACGAGGTTTTTGTCGGTTTTGGCATCGCTGGCACCGGCTTTGGTGTCATCTTGGCCGTGGTTGGGCGTGCAGCATCTGACGACAACCGGTCCATGGCATTGGCGATTGCAACCGCAGCCGGGTCTGCGGGGCAGGTATTTGGTGCGCCATTGGCAGAATACTTGCTGGGTTTTTTGACATGGCAAATGACCTTTGTCGTGTTTGCCGCATTGATCCTGTCAACCTTGATGGTCCTGCCGATGATGCGCAGCCCCGCCATGGCCAGCAAGGCCGCGCTGGAAGAAAGCATGGGAACCATCCTGATCCGCGCGTTCAAGGATCCGTCCTATACGCTGATCTTTCTGGGTTTCTTTTCCTGCGGTTATCAACTGGCCTTTATCACCGCGCATTTCCCGGCCTTGGTGACCGAAATGTGCGGCCCTATTGCCCAAGGCAGCATGCTGGCCGGGCTTGGCATCACAACAACCAGCGCATTGGGGGCGCTGGCCATTTCCCTGATTGGGCTGGCCAATATCGGCGGCACCTTGTTGGCCGGCTGGGCGGGCAAGCGTTATTCCAAGAAATATCTGCTAGCCGGAATCTACACTGGCCGTACGATTATCGCGGCTGCGTTTATCATGACCCCGATCACGCCTTTGACGGTCATTGTCTTTTCGGTAGCGATGGGCAGCCTATGGTTGGCAACCGTGCCTTTGACCTCTGGTCTGGTCGCCCATCTTTATGGCCTGCGGTATATGGGAACGCTTTATGGGATTGTGTTCTTTTCCCATCAGTTGGGGTCGTTCCTGGGGGTGTGGCTGGGCGGTGCGCTTTATGACATCTATGGCACCTATACCCATGTGTGGTGGGTTGGCATTGGTGTGGGCGCGTTCAGCGCGATCATACATCTGCCGATCAATGAAAAGCGCCCTGTGTTGCAGGCGCCGCCTCGGGTTACCTGAAAAATTTTAACCAAAAACGCCGAATTGAATCCGGCAGATCAAGGAACAAACCCGCTTGGGTAAATGCCACGTTTACCATCGGTGGGCGATACAGCACGCAACGGTTGAAAAGGAATCTCGTTACATGCTGCCGCTTGAGAAAATCGCGATTTTTGCTGATCCTGTCGCTCTCGCCCTAGTTCTTGTCTATGTTTACAGTTTTTTTGGCAGTGCGCGATGGAAACCCCATGTTGTGAACCTGATCATGGGCGGTATCTTCGGGTTAAGCGCGGTTTACGCCATGTCAAACCCGATACCCATCGCCGACGGCGTCATTGTTGATTTTCGTAGCTTGTTCATCGGAATCGCGGCGGCTTTCTTTGGCGTGATTGGCGGCTTGGTGGCGCTCGTACTGGGGGCGTTGACGCGTATATACGTCGGTGGCAGTGGTATGATAGCGGGTCTTACTGGCATTGGTCTGGCGACAGCGATGGGCATGGCTTGGGCGTTATGGGTGCGGCCCCGTTTGGCAAATGATTTCAAGGCATTCCTTGTCCTTGGTGTTATGATCACGGCACATCTGGCATCGCTTCCTCTTTTGCCGAGAGAGCTGCAGTGGCCGTTCCTGATTGATATGGGGCCGATTTTCCTGATCGCTAACGTGCTGGGGGCTATACTTTTCGGAAAGCTGATCACCCGTGAAAGAACCCTGATGAGAGAACGTGAAGAATTGCGATCAGCCGTGACAACAGACCCGCTGACCCAATTGCTGAACCGCAGCGCGGCACTGCACACCTATGATGGCAGACGGGACCGGCGGATTGGGTCCGATGGCACCGCGATGCTATGCATCGATGTGGATCACTTCAAAAAGATCAATGACACCCACGGCCATTTACGCGGTGACAAAGTGCTGGTGGAAATCGCGAAGCGGATGTCACTTTGCCTGCGGCCCGACGATATCTTTGCCCGGATGAGCGGTGATGAATTTGTTATCGTTCTGGACAATCTGACATCCGATCATGCCGAAACAGTTGCGCAGCGCTGCCGCAAGACCGTCAGCGCGACACCGATCGTCGCTGACGGCGCAGAGATTTTCGTCTCTGTCAGTATTGGTTGTGCATGGTTATCTGAACGGCCCAACTTCAGTGACCTGCGAACAGCAGCCGACCAGGTCCTTTACCGCGCCAAGGCAGAAGGCAGGGATCGCATGGCCTTTGAAACATTCAAGCCCGGCGTGCTGCCCCCGATGCCGCAGCCTGTCGCCGTTTGACTAGAGCGTTATACAGGAAAGTTGTATCACCTAACGCCACCTGAAATCGGCGATTTCAATGCGTTAGGTGATACGTGATGTTTCAAGTATTTCGTCTAACGCCTATTAGTCGCGAAGTGTCAGCCGCAACGCTTCGATCAGCTGATCATCATGCGTGTAAGGCAAGGCATGATCAGCGCCTTCAACGACCTCTTGCCGTGCTTCCCTGTTCCACTGCGCCAACACACCCAGGGCCGAGATCGGGATGACCTGATCATTCTCGCCCCAGATCGCGACAACGGGCACATCCTCGCGCCCCAATTTGCGATGCTCTTCCTCCTGAACTTCGGCAAGCATGCCGCGCCTGCTGGACAGGATCGCGGGTAGATATCCCCGCCGATGTAACTCCTGCCGTTGCGCCATCAGGACCTTTTGCACAGCCGGTCGCCGTGTGCCCTTTGGAATCGCCAGCATGATCCTGCGTTTCGCAAACATTCCATGCACCCAGTCGCCCAAAACCGGCGTTGTGCGGCAAAACCGAGCAAAGCTGCTTTCGCTCGCTTGCACCCCGGCACCCGCCAGCAGGATAACCCGTTTGATCCGGTAGGTGTTTTCCGCAGCATAGGCCGTGGCAATAGATGCCCCCATCGAATAGCCAACCAGTGTCAGATCCTCGCCCGCATTCTGATGGGCCAGCAGATCGGATAACTGCCGCAGAAAAAACGCACGGTCCTGCGTGCCTGGGGCGGCATCGGACAATCCGCGCCCATAAAGATCATACATCAGCACGCGGTAACCCATCGCACCCATGCCTTCGGCCACCCCATCCATTGCGACCGATGGTGTCGCCACCCCGTGGATCAGTACAGCAACCGGCCCGCGCGTTGGTCCAACCCAGCGATAATGGGTGACCCCTTGCGATAATTGGGCGAAATCACCATCCGCCCCGTGCCGCGCCGTTGGCCCAATGGCCGGGCGCATCATCTCGCGCATGAAAGGGATCACGGCGAGCAAAACAAGCCCCGCCAGGGTCACAGCATACCACATCAGTTTCCGTTCCTTCCCGCCCCTTGCCAGGCGGATAGTATGTACCTGCTGGTCATCAAATCAAGATGCGCGCCACCACCATTCTTGAAAAGCGTGATTTCAGCGTCACCGCTGCGCTTGAACGCGTCGGGTTGATAATAATCTGCCACGACATCACTGGCGGCAATTGCACCGCGCGCAATTGGGATCATCAGCTCGCCGATATGGCCAATCGTCGTCTCCCGGCTATCGACAAAGATCGAGGCTCGCTGCAATGCGTGATCGTCAGCCTCGCGCATGTCAGGCCGGTATGCACCGATCAGATCAAGATGTTGCCCGGGTTGCAGCCAATCCCCCTTGATCACCGGGTCGTGCGACATCGTGGCCACTGTGATGATGTCGGCCGATTGTACCGCGCTTTCAAGATCCGCAGCGATCTGCACATCAGGATGATCTGCCTGAAATGCGGCCGCACCGGCGGCTGATCTGTTCCAGATTGTGAACAGCGCCCGCGGGAACGCCGCGCTATAAGCCTGATGCAGGGAATGCCCGACAGTGCCGGCCCCGACAATCAGGATATTGCGGCTGTCAGGCCGGGCCAGGCGGCGCGCTGCCAAAAGGCTGTCACCCGCGGTTTTCCATTTGGTGACCAGATGGAAATCCAGGATCGCCTCCAACACCCCGTCCCGCCCCGAAAACAGGTTCACCACCCCACCAATCGCGGGTTTTCCGGCCGCCTTGTTGGCCGGAAAGATCGTGGCGCATTTGACGGCCAATCCGATCCCGGCGATCCAGGCGGACCGGTTCAGCAGCGTGTTGTCGCCTTCGTAAAGAAACACATCCGCAACGTCCGCCTTCGGACCCAGATGACCGGCGGCAAGCGCATCGGTCAAAGCCAGCCAATCCAGATGCGCCTCACCCTCGGCAAAGGGGATCATCACTGTCATTGTCTGGCCATCAAAAGCGGGGCCGAATGCATTGTGAAGGGAATCATCAACTCTTTCCTTAATGTATCAATACCTTAACAACCGTCGGCCGTGTGTAAACTATTTCACCTGCGCATCCCGCCAAATCGCAAAGAGCCCAGCACCAAGGATCAGTGCCATACCAACGAAATCCAGCGCGCTGGGATATTCTGCAAAGACGATAATCCCCCAGATCACTGACATCGGTAGCGCCAGATATTCAAAGGGTGCCACAAATGACGCTTCGCCCACCCGGTAGGCCTGGCTGATCAAATAACCACCAATCCCGATACCTATACCGATCATGGCAAAAACCAGAAAATCAGCGGGCTGTGGCCAACTCCATTCCCGCAGCAGGAACACAAGCGATGGGTCGCTTTGATCGCTAAACCGCCCGTCACCCACAGCCAGTCCCATCAACAGGCAAGCTACAATAAAGCAAAACTGGATGTAGAATGCCATCGTGCCCGCGCTTTCCGTCGCCTTGATCCGCCGGGTGATGATATGGATCGCGGCGTAAAAGAAGGCCGCCGCCAGCGGCAGGAGGGACGCAAGCTGGAACGCCGCTGTTCCCGGCCGCATCATCACCAGCACCCCAAGGAACCCGACGCCGATCGCGGCCCAGCGGCGGGGTCCAACTGTCTCACCCAGGAAGATCACCGAAAAAACAGTGATCACAAGCGGGCTGATGAAAAAGATTGCCACCGCATCCGCCAGCGGCATCGCGGCCAGACCCAGAAAGAATGTCATATTGGCGATCACGACGCAGAACCCGCGCAGCAGATGCATTGGCAGCCGAGAGGTACGCGCGATAGCCCATCCATCGGTAAATGGGGCGATGACAGCCAGAATGACGATCAGCCCGATCACCGACCGGATCAGCACCACCTGATGCAGGGCATAGCCGCCGCTTAGAAACTTGATCGCCACATCATTGATCGACAACAACGACACCGCCGCTACGGCGCAAATGGCCCCAAGGGCAGCCGGGGAGAGAGTGCCAAGCCGGTTCATAACGACAGTGGTCGCAGCGATGAGTGAGGCTGTCTATCCCTATTCGGTGCGCAGCTGTGCCGCCTGCCGCACCATCCGTTCCAGCGCATCAAGGAACCGCGCCCTGTCGGCCTTACCAAAGGGTTTTCCGCCGCCTTGTCGAAATGGATCAGCGGCGCGCATATCGGCCATCAGATCCCGGGTGGCCAGCACGTTGCCGATGTTTTTGTCGGTCAGAGCCTCGCCATTATGTTTTAGCACCAAAGCGCCGTTTTCGATACAGCGCGCGGCAAGGGGGATGTCACCGGTGATCACCACATCGCCCACCTTTGCCCTGTCGGCAATCCATATGTCAGCCACATCAGGCCCGTCGGGTACCACAACGGTTTCCACAAACGGGTTGGCCGATGGCCGGATGCCACCGTTAGAGACCACGAACATCTTCAGTTTATGGCGTGTGCCGACACGCTCCACCTCGGCCTTTACCGGGCAGGCGTCGGCGTCGATATAGATCACTGATAAAGCGCCTCAGCATGGAAGGTGACGTGGTCTTCCATAAAGGTCGAGATGAAGAAGTAAGAATGATCATAGCCCTTTTGCAGCCGGATATGGGCATATTGGCGGCGGGCCGCGATGGCACCGGCCATCTGTTCGGTGCCCAGCAGGTCGCCGAATTGGTCGTCAGTGCCGGTGTCGATCAACATCGGCCCGGCAAACCCGTGTTCACGCATCAGGAGGCTTGCATCATGCGGTTTCCACAGCTCTTCATCACTGCCCAGATAGGCCGTGAATTGCTTGCGGCCCCAGTCGCTGCCCGTTGGATGGCAGATCGGGGCAAAGGCGGAAACCGACCGGAACCGACCGGGCAATGACATGGCGAATGTCAGCGCGCCGTGCCCGCCCATGGAATGACCGGTGATTGACTGGCTATCCATATCAATCGGGAAATTTGCGGCCAGAATGCCGGGTAATTCGGTAGCGATGTAATCCCACATCTGGAAATGCGGTTTCCACGGGTCCTGCGTTGCGTTCAGATAGAAACCCGCACCCTGGCCCAGATCGTAAGCCTCATCATTGGCAACGCCATCACCGCGCGGGGAGGTATCAGGAAAGACCAGTGCGATCCCTTGTTCCGCCGCCCAGGCCTGCGCGCCCGCCTTGGTCATCGCGTTTTCGTGGGTACAGGTCAGGCCAGACAGGAACCACAGCACCGGCACCGGGCCATGTGCGGCCTCGGCAGGTAGAAACACCGCAAATGTCATCTCGCAATTGCAGGCGGTTGAGGCGTGTTTATAGACGCCCTGGGTGCCACCAAAGCACCGGTTTTCTGAAACAGTTTCCATCATACTCTCCGCACGGATTTGTCTTATGGCTACTGGAAGCCCGTCACCCATGCAATGACAGCCGACACCGTCACGATACTGATGATCGTCGAAATCAGGATGGAGGCGGAAACCCGCGCAGGGGCGACCCCGTAATGCTGGGCGATGATGTAGACATTGCCTGCAACCGGCAGGGCCGCGGCGGCAATCATGACGCCGGCGGCATAGGCATCAATTTTGAACACCAGCAAGGCCGCGATGGCGACCGCTGCGGGATGCAGCACCAGTTTGCAAAGCGATAACCAGCCTGCCACCGCCATCCGTTCCGCTGATTTGGTGGCCAGCGATGCCCCTATCGCAAATAGCGCGCCGGGCGTCGCCGCCCCGCCCAACAAGGTCAGGAATTCATTGACGGGTACCGGCACGTTGACCTTATAAGCCGACACAATCAGCCCGGCAGAGATCGATACGATCATCGGGTTTTTGACCAGGCCCAACGCCACGGTCACTAGAATACGGGGCGACATCCGCCCGTCGCGTGACCCCGTAATCAGGATCACGATCAGGCTGCCAAAGACGATCAAATCGACCGCCAGCACCATCATAATCGGCCCGACTGCGGCCTCGCCCAGCAAAAGCGCCAGCATCGGGATGCCCAGAAAACCCACATTGCCGATGACGGCGCATTGCGCCTCGACCGCTGCTTCGGCCACGCCGACCCCGCGCCGCATCGCAACAAGGGTTGCAAAAAGGTAGATGACCCCGGTGCCCGCCAGATAGGCCAGCACGAAGGGCCAATCGAGGATCGCATCCAGCGACAGGTTGGCCGAAAACCGGAACAACATCGCCGACAGCGCAAAGTAGAACACGAATTTGGTCAGATAGGCCGTCGCCTCTGGCGGGAAAAACCGGGTCCTTGCGGCACCGTACCCCACCGCAATCAACATGAAAAACGGCAGGGTTTTCAGAAAGATTTCCAGCATATCAGTCGAATGTACCGCCCGCGCGGCTCATCAACATGAAGGCCCGTGCGGTGCGGGTTTCAGCCAGTTCGAGCAGATCAGCATCGGTGGCAAATTCTTCAAACGTTACCAGCATCTGGTCAAACTTGCGCAGGAAATGATGCACCGTATCGCGGAAAATCGTGTCCTCGCGCATACGCCCGGTGGCCAGCGCCAATGACGACCGGTCGCGCACAGCACCCAGCGTTTCGACGCTGCGCCCGCGCTCACCTTTGGCAAAGCGGCGCCAAACCTCTGCATGGGCGGGGTCGGGACGCAGATCATCCATGTAAATCCCGTCCTGCGACAACAGCGTCAGCACATCCTGGCTGGCCTGCACTAGCCTGCGGGCATTGCGGTCGCGCAGCGTCCGGCGCAGGGCGGCAAACCCGTCATGATCGTTTTCATCATCGGGGAAATTCAACGCGCGGATCAGGTCAAGGCGGTCCAGCGGCGGGTCCATCTCTTCCGCTGATGTCCCAAGCGGCAGCGTTTGTTGGTCCGGGGGCTGCGGGGCGGGTTGTGGGACGATCAGGCGCGACACCTCGCGCCGTGAGGTGAAACCAGACACGGCGGTCTGTGTCTGCTTGGCGGTTTCGGCGATTTCATTCAGCTTGGTTTCGACATTCGGTTCTGGCTTTTGGGCCTGCGCCGCCTGATAGGTCTGGCGCATCCCGTCAATCGCCATTTGGACGCGAAACGATTCCTCGCGCATGATCCGGGCGGAGCGGGCAGCGGTGGCAGCGACCCAGATCATCGCAACAGGCATAAAAATCGCGATCAGCATCAGTACGAAACGCAGGCTGTCAAAGGCTTCACCCGGCTGGCGCGCGGGCGGCAGAAGCCAAAAGAACAAGCCGACAACCACCAGCCAGCCAACCGCCAGCCCCGCCGCGATCTTTTCGATGCGGGTCAGGTTCTCATCTACCGGTATCAGCTGATCCGCCATGCGCCCCGCCCTAGAGGTAGCTGATTTTCAAGATCTCATAGCTGCGCGTGCCACCCGGCGTGCGGACATCGACGCTGTCGCCTTCATCCTTGCCGATCAGCGCGCGTGACAGAGGTGATTTCATGTTCAGCTTGCCGTTTTCGATATCGGCCTCGTATTCGCCAACGATCTGATAAGTCTTTTCCTCATCCGTATCTTCATCAACGATTTCGACGGTGGCACCGAACTTGATCGTACCGGACAGTTTCGAAGGGTCGATCACATCGGCAAGCGAAATAACACCTTCAAGTTCCTTCACCCGTCCCTCGATGAAGGACTGTTTTTCCTTGGCGGAATGATACTCTGCATTTTCAGACAGATCGCCATGCTCGCGCGCCTCCGCGATCGCCCGGATGATCGCTGGACGTTCCACAGATTTCAGGTGCTTGAGCTCTGCATCAAGCTTATCAAAACCCGCACGGGTCAGTGGTATCTTTTCCATAATGCCCCCAAGGCAAAATCTATCAATCGAACGTTCATAGCTTAGCGTCCGGTGACGTTCAACCAGCGGTTTGCGGCCTTTGCGCATTCGGCAAATCCGCGATCTGGTGTCGCGCCTTGGCATTTTGACGTCGTGTCTTGATTGCCCAGCAACCGTTCCTCGGGTAACCCTTGCCGCGACGTGAAAAAAGGGGTCCGCCCCTGCCGCAAAAAAGGATGTGACGATGGCCGAGATTGAGCGCGAAGCAATGGAGTATGATGTGGTCATCGTGGGCGCAGGGCCCGCTGGCCTGTCGGCTGCGATCCGTTTGAAGCAGTTGGATGCCGATCTGAACGTGGTTGTCCTTGAAAAAGGCTCGGAAGTTGGCGCGCATATCCTGTCAGGTGCTGTTCTGGACCCTGCTGGCCTGAACCGGTTGATCCCAGATTGGAAGGAAAAAGGCGCGCCGCTGAACGTCCCTGTCAAGGAAGACAATTTCTATATGCTCGGCGAAGCCGGTCAGCTTCGGATCCCAAATTTCGTGATGCCCCCCCTGATGAATAATCACGGGAATTACATCGTTTCCATGGGCAATGTCTGCCGCTGGATGGCCGAACAGGCCGAGGAGATGGGTGTTGAAATTTTCCCCGGCATGGCCTGTTCGGAACTGGTTTTCGGTGATGATGGCGAGGTCAAAGGTGTGGTCGCAGGTGAGTTTGGCAAGGCCGAAGACGGCACGCCGGGCCCGTCCTATGAACCCGGGATGGAACTGCACGGCAAATATGTTTTCCTGTCCGAAGGGGTGCGCGGATCGCTGTCAAAACAGGTGATCGCGAAATACGATCTGGGCGCTGGCCATGATGTTCAGAAATACGGCCTGGGCATGAAGGAAATCTGGGAAATTGATCCCGCAAAGCACCGCGAAGGTACGGTCACCCACACAATGGGTTGGCCACTGGGCAGCAATGCAGGTGGTGGGTCATTCATCTATCACCTTGAAAATAATCAGGTTTATGTGGGTTTTGTAACCCACCTGAACTACAAGAACCCGCATGTTTTCCCTTACATGGAGTTCCAGCGGTTCAAGCATCACCCGATGGTCGCCGAGCTGCTGAAAGGCGGCAAACGGGTCGCCTATGGCGCCCGCGCGATTTCCGAAGGCGGGTTCCAGTCCATGCCCGATCTGGAATTTCCCGGCGGTGCCTTGCTGGGCTGTTCGGCGGGCATGGTCAACGTGCCGCGCATCAAGGGCAACCATAACGCGATGCTGTCCGGGATCGAAGCGGCAGAGGCTGCTGCTGCCGCGATCAAGGCGGGCCGTGGCGGTGATCTGATGGGCGGCTATGACGCTGCCGTGCGGAAGGGAGAGATTGGCGAAGATTTGAAAAAAGTGCGCAATGTCAAACCTTTGTGGTCGAAATACGGGCTTGTCGCATCGCTCGGTATCGGCGGGATGGATATGTGGATGAACACGTTTGGCCTAGGGTTCCTTGGCACGCTGGCGCATGGCAAATCCGATGCTGACGCAACCGAAGAGGCCAGCAAGCACAAGCCAATCGACTATCCGAAACCCGACGGCACCCTGTCCTTTGACCGGCTGACCAATGTGTCGTTCAGTTTCACCAATCACGAAGAAAGCCAGCCTGCGCATTTGCAACTGACCGACCCAAGCGTGCCAGTGGCGGTCAATCTGGCGAAATATGCCGGCCCATCAGCGCGCTACTGTCCCGCTGGTGTTTATGAGTTTGTGGAGGAGGAGGGCAAAGACACCCGCTTTGTCATCAACTTCCAGAACTGCGTGCATTGCAAAACCTGCGATATCAAGGACCCGAGCCAGAACATCACCTGGACGGTCCCGCAAGGCGGCGACGGGCCGAATTACCCGAATATGTAAACTGCCCCGCGCAACGTTCGGTGGGGGTGCGTACGGTGCTGATCTGCCGATTTCGGCGAATCGGGGTTAATCCCCATATTTGCTGGCATTCCGCCGGTCGGCAAAGCGTCGGCGATGTGTCGGCAAACCGTCGGACCCTTGCGCATCCGGCGGCACAGTACCGGGCCGTCCCATGCAAAAGTAAACGCGGGCTTAACTTTTAGGCGCTTCGCATGATCGCGTCCAAAAGGCGCGCCCGCGCGCTCGGAACAGGCCGGTCCCCAAGGCTTTTGATCAGCCGATGTTCGATGAAATACCCCGTCGTCCCCAATGCAGTCAGAATATCATCTGTGCTGGCATCCCCTTTTCCCGCCAGAACCGGCGGCAGGGGCAGCATCCTGTCCGCCCACTCCCCCGCGCCTTCGCGACTGACGGCCCTGCCGGATTTGGGTGAAACATAGATCAGATCCGCATTCACGCCATGCACGGCGCATTGCGACAGATCCAAGCCAAAACCAAGATCATCCAGCAACGCCTGTTCCCAGCGCAGATAGGCCAGGGGCCAGATGTCAGCCTGGCCTAGAAGATCGAGCAACTGGATTGTCCGGGTATAAAGTTCATTATGCGCCTCGCGTTCTGGCAGCACATGGGTCAGCAAGGCACAAACCGCGTTCAGTCCGGCCAGTGACAGCCGGTCACCCATGGCCGCGGCGGCGCGGCTGCGCAGCGGTTCTAATGTGAACGCGCCCAGATGATCATCAAGCCGCGCCTTCCATGTCACGGCGATTTGCGCGCCGGGCTGAATGGCCGGGGTCATTTTGCGGCTGGTCCCGCCACGCACAACGCCTGCGTGGCGACCATGGGTGGCGGTGAACACCTCAAGGATCACCGAGGCTTCGCCAAAGGGGCGGCTTGCCAGAACGGCGCCTTCATCTGTCCAACTGATCATGAGTAACCTGCCAATGCATAAACGCAACTTCGGCCAAGGGGGTGCCAAAATGCAAGCGGTGCATCATGGTCTTAGGGCAGGACGCCTCCGGCGGGGGAGTATTTTTGGCAAAATGATAAGACAAAATTAACCATGAATGCCGATTGTCATCATGCGGAACAGGCTGGAGAGCCGATGACCGTGCAAAGTGATGAACGATTGTTTATCGCCGGGGCAAAGTGTTTATCATTTTGCCCCAAATACTCCCTGCGCGGAGCGCATAAAAGTCATTCAAGCCCCGGTTCATCCAGCAAGTGGCGGCCTGCTTTATCCTCGACCTCGACCACCCACAGGTCTGGATCAAAGCTGCGTTGTTTGGCGATGGAATTATCAACTTCCGCCTCTTCGCCTTCGACCAGCACCATCCATTGCCGGTCGCCCGTCATCAGATCAAAACTGCGCTGATAGCAGCGCGCCTGCCCGTCCAGTGTGTTGAGCTTGACCAGAACTGCCCCGGCGGTGTTGTCGCCGCGCTTGACCACAAATGCCGGAATTTCCTGCAACCGCAGCCGCGTCAAATAGGCAGAGACCCAGATATCCGCTGTGAGCTTCATCAGTGACCCCGTCCCGGGCTTGACCCGGGACCTCTACGCCGCGTCAGGTCGAGGTCCCGGGTCAAGCCCGGGACGGCGCGGCTAGCTATTGCCATCTTTGAAATCCAGACCCATCTCGGAATAGCGTTCGGATTCTTCCAGCCAGTTTGGCCGCACTTTGACCTGCAGGAACAGATGCACCCGGCGGCCCAGAAATTCCTCAAGCTCGACCCGGGCGGCGGTGCTGACCGCCTTGACGGTTTCGCCACCTTTGCCCAGCACGATCCCCTTATGCCCGTCGCGGGCGACATAGATGATCTGATCGATCCGTGCGGTCCCGTCTTTGCGTTCTTCCCAACTTTCGGTCTCAACCGTCAGTTCATAGGGCAATTCCTGATGCAGCCGTAACGTCAGCTTTTCGCGCGTCATTTCAGCGGCGATCATCCGCATCGGCAGATCGGCGATCTGATCCTCGGGGTAAAGATGCGGGCCTTCGGGCACCTGGGTCACCAGCCAGTCGCGCAGCGCGTCGCAGCCATGCCCCCGTTCCGCCGAGATCATGAAGGTTTCGGCAAAAGGATACGCCGCGTTCATGTCTTTGGTCAGGGCCAGCAGCGCCTCTGATTTCACCTTGTCGATCTTGTTGATCGCAAGTGCCACGGGGCTTTTGCCTGCCCGTTCAGCAAGCGTTTCAAGGATTGCCGTAACCCCGTCGGTCATGCCGCGATGCGCCTCGATCATCAGAACAACCACATCCGCATCAGCCGCCCCGCCCCAGGCCGCCGCAACCATCGCCCGGTCCAGCCTGCGTCGTGGTTTGAACAGCCCTGGCGTGTCGATAAAGATCAGCTGTGCTGCCCCTGCCATCGCAACGCCCCGGATCCGCGCCCGGGTCGTCTGCACCTTATGCGTCACGATAGATACCTTGGCCCCCACCATCCGGTTCAGCAGGGTCGATTTGCCTGCATTCGGTTCCCCGATCAGGGCCACAAAACCGGCCTTTGTCACGACATCATTCATCCGTTTACCTTCTTCAAAAGCGCCGTTGCGGCAGCCTGTTCGGCCTGCCGCTTTGATCCTGCTGTTGCCTGCTCTGACGGGCCGGAGGCAAGCCTTACTTCGATGGTAAAGACCGGTTGATGATCCGGGCCGCTGCGTGCCACTTCGACATAGCGCGGGGGCACTTCGCCGCGCGCCTGCGCCCATTCCTGCAACGCCGTTTTTGCATCGCGCGCATCGGCGGCAACATTATGGACCCGGTCCCCCCATTGTGCCAGCACAACGTCCCGTGCTGCCGGAAAGCCCCCGTCAAGGTAGACTGCGGCGATGACTGCCTCCATGGCATCAGCCAGGAGCGCCTCTTTCCGCCGCCCACCCGATTTCATTTCCGACCGCCCCAGTTTCAGCACCGCCCCAAGGTCGATCTGCCGCGCCACGTCGGCGCAAGCTTCGCGCCGCACCAACGCGTTGTAGCGGGGGGCGAGCAGCCCTTCTGGTGCGGATTTATCGGCCATCAGCAGCGCCTCTGCCATCACCAGCCCCAGCACCCGATCACCCAGAAATTCTAGCCGCTGATTGTCATCCCGGTGCGGGCTGACAATCGACGAATGGGTGACCGCGCGCAGCAGCAATTCCGGCTTGTCAAATGTGTAGCCAAGTCGCCTGGAAAAGGCCGAGAGGTCGCGCGATAGCTTCAATCGAGCGCCTTGAAGAACCGGTCGCTGCGCCAGGTCCAGAAATAAAGCATCGACCGCCCGGCGGAGGAGAACATCACCCGGTCGGCACGCCCGACAAGATCCTTGGCTTCCACAAAGCCAACGCCGCGCTGCGCCTGCGGGAACCGGCTGTCGGTGGAATTGTCCCGGTTATCGCCCATGAAGAAATATTCGCCTGCGGGCACGGTAAAGACGCCTGTGTCATCCGCCGCCCGGTTGCCGATATTCAGGATCGCATGACTTGTCCCGTTTGGCAGGGTTTCGATCTGGCGCGGTTTTTCGCAGGCCGCCCCAAGCCCCACCGCCCCGTTGGCGCATTGCGGCTGCTGGCCCAGCGGTCCTTGTGGTTCCATCGTTTCAACGAATACGCCGTCATCTTCCACAGCGACGGCTTCGTCATTGATGTAGAGCCGTCCATCCTGCATCTGCACCCGGTCGCCGGGCAGCCCGATCAGCCGTTTGATAAAGTCATGCCCGGTCACCGGATGTCGGAACACGACGATGTCCCCCCGTTCGGGTTCTGATCCGAACAACCGCCCATCATTGTCTTCAAACCAGCCGCAGAAATCCTCTGCCCCCAGATCGATCCCCGCTTGGGGTATCCGGATCGACGGGCAGGAAGCGTAGGAATAGCCATAGGCCATCTTGTTCACGAACAGAAAATCACCGATCAGCAGCGTGTCTTTCATCGAACCCGATGGAATCCAGAACGGCTGAAAGAAGATCGTCCGGAAGATACCGGCAATCACCAGCGCCCAGAAGATCGTCTTGAACGTCTCGACGATGCCGCCGATGAAGCCTTTTCCTTCGGCCATATTTGTATCCTTCGTTCGGTTTGGGGCTACATGATGCGGCGGACCTGTACTGTCAAGCGATGGGCCGCGCCTCGATCACCACAAAGGCCTGTGCCCAGGGGTGATCATCGGTCAAGGTGACGTGAATAATCGCCTCGTGCCCCGCTGGCGTCATCTGGTCGAGCCGTTCCTTGGCCCAGCCTGTCACCGCCATGACCGGTTGCCCGGTCCGCAGATTGGACACTGCCATGTCCCGCCAAGAGATTCCCATCCGCAGCCCGGTGCCCAGCGCCTTTGAACACGCTTCTTTCGCGGCCCAGCGTTTGGCATAGGTGCCTGCCACATCCTTGCGTCGTTCCGCCTTGGCCTGTTCGATATCGGTGAAGACCCGGTTGCGGAACCGGTCGCCGAAACGTTCAAGCGTGCCTGCGATCCGGTCGATATTTGCAAGATCGGTACCAACGCCGAGGATCATGTTTCACCTTTTGGGGTGTAGATATGGGCTACTCTGTCTTCATCCAGCCCGCCATGCCAGTCAAACGCCCCGTCGCAAGCGGCATGGAAATCGCTGATCGTCAGCTTGGGAAAGCGAAAGAAGGCATCATCGGTATTGGCCTGCTGGGCGGCAAAGATCACGCGGTCAATCCGTGCCCAGCGCATGGTGGACAGGCACATCTCGCAAGGTTGGCAGGAGGCGACCAGCGTCGCGCCAGACAGATCGCGGCTGCCCGTCAGTTTCGCGGCCTTGCCGATGACCACAACTTCCGCGTGGCGGCTGACATCATCGGTATCGCCGACCTCGTTCCGGGCGGCGGCGATGACCTGCCCGTCTTTGACAATGGCGGCGGTGAAGACAATGTCATGCCCATCGGCGGCAAGTGCGCAGGCGTGGTCGGTGACTGAGCGCATAGCAGCGCGCTCCATTTCAGTGATCGACTTTACGTCCAGCGTCATGGCGCGACACGTGTTGTCAGGATTTTCAGGCCTGCCGCGCCGAAAAGCAGGGCAAACGCGCCTTCGAACCAGCGGCGCAGGCGGGTGTAGCCCTGCACAACCTTCTGAGACGAGAACAGAAACGCATAGCTGAGGAATACAAGTGCCCCGCCGGAATAAAGAAAGCAGAACATGAAAGCGAGATCCGCGCCACTGGCGTTTGGTGGCAACGTGATGGCATAAATCGCGCCCCAGCTGAGGATCGCTTTGGGGTTGGTCAGATGTACCAGGACGCCCTTGGTGTAGATACGCCAAGGCGTGCCGGCTTGCGCCTTGCCTGTCAGGCCGGGTTTTTCCGACATTGCAGAGCGTAAGGATTTCATGGCGAGATAGATCAAGTAGGCTGCACCGACATAGCGCAAGACCTCAAACACCCATGCATTGGCCATCATCAGCGCACTCATACCTAGCGCTGCGGCAATGCCCCAAGTGGCACCTCCGGTCAGTATACCAAGGGCAAAGATCACACCGGCCCGACGGCCCAGCGCCATGGAGGTGCTGGCGATGCCCAAGGTCGCGGGTCCGGGGCTGCCACCGGCCAGAACCCAGGCAAACCAGATTGCTGCAAGCTCGATCCAGCTCACACCGGTTCCCCGGCGCGGGCCGCATCCATGATCCGCCGCATTTCCGCAATGGCGGGGGTGAGGCCCCGAAAGATCGCCTCGCCAATCAGGAAATGCCCGATATTGAGTTCCATCACCTGAGGCAGCGCGGCGACAGGGCTGACGCAGTCATACGTCAGCCCGTGGCCTGCATGCACTTCCAACCCCAGATCATGGGCGAAACCGGCCATGTCTGTCAGCTTCTTCAGCTCTTCATCCCGTTCGTCAAACCGCCCTTCGGCATGGGCATCACAGTAAGCCCCTGTATGCAGTTCGATCACCTCTGCCCCGATCCGATGTGCCGCCTCTATCTGCCGTTGGTCGGCGGCGATGAAGATCGACACCCGGCAGCCCGCATCGCGCAGGGGGGCGATGTAATGGGCCAGTGCGTTTTCTTCACGCGCAACTTCCAGCCCGCCTTCGGTTGTCCGTTCTTCCCGCTTCTCCGGCACGATGCAGACAGCGTGGGGTTTGTGCCGCAGGGCGATCTGCTGCATCTCTTCGGTGGCCGCCATCTCAAAATTGAGCGGGCCTTTCAACGCCTCCATCAACCCTTCGATATCGGTATCCGAGATATGCCGCCGGTCTTCACGCAGATGCGCGGTGATCCCGTCGGCGCCCGCCTCTTCTGCCATAATGGCCGCCCGCACTGGGTCTGGCACCGCCCCCCCACGCGCATTGCGGACCGTGGCGACATGGTCGATATTCACACCAAGGCGCAGTTTGTCTGTCATCTTTGCATCCCTTGTCTACACATGCTGCTACTGGCTTGCGTCATCGGCAGGTGACGCCTTTTTCTTGAGTTGGTCAAGCTTTGCCCGCAACGCTTTTTTCCGCCGCTTCTGATAGGCCGAGATCAGTGGGTATGACAGGTAATAGAGGCAGGTCGCCGTCAGCAGCCCGGGCACGATCCCCCCGATCAGATAGGGTAGGAAAACCTGATCATAAAAGATGGCAAGCCCGCGCCAGTCGGCCGTTTCTGGCGTAAAGATCGCCTTGAAATTATGTGACAGATCATAGCCCGCATCGATGAATTTCTGCCCCAGACGGGCATGCGACCCTTCGGGCAGACCCAGCACCCAAGACCCGATACTGATCGCGCTGTAGCCGATTGCCGGGAAGGTCAGCGGGTTGCCAAAGAACGTGGCCATCAATGCGGCCAGCACATTGCCCCTGACCGCAGTCGCGATCAGCCACGCCCCGAGGAAATGCAGTCCGAAAAACGGCGTGAAGCAGATGAACACCCCCGCCCAGATGCCGCGGCAGATTTTTTCGGGGGTGTCCGGCAGGCGACGCAGCCGGTGGTTGACATATTGTGCTGCCCTGCTCCAACCGCCGCGAGGATAGACAAAATCGACAACGATCCGCCAGATCGGTCGCCTATCCCTACGTTTGAACACCAAAACTCGTCTTCCTTCCCGTACTGGCGAGACCAGGATCCCGATACCGTGCGATGGATGACACGTTGCTTTCCGCCTCTAACGCCGTCATCACCCGATGTAGGTGTTCAGCATCTCGCAGATCAACATCGATGAGCAACCTATAATAATCCGGTTTCCGGTCAATGAATCGCAGATCAGAGATATTGGCGTTCTGTTCGCCAATCAACGTACAGATCCGCCCCAGAACCCCCGCATCATTTGTAATGGTCGCGTCAAAGGTTACGGTGTTGACCGCGCTATGGGTGCCTTCGTGCCATTGCAGATCGACCCAGCGTTCGGGCTGATCCTCGTAATCGATCAGCGCCTCGCAATCGATAGCGTGAACCATGACCCCCTGCCCCCGAAAGGTGATCCCCAGGATCCGTTCGCCCGGAACGGGCTGGCAGCAGGCGCTGCGTTGCTGTACCTGATCAGGCCCCAACCCGACCACGGCCCGTTTCTGATCAACCTCTTCCCCTTGCCAGTCTTTCAATTCCGGATAGATCGCCCGGACGACATCCCGCCCCATCAGTTCCGCACTGCCAAGCTGGTAGAGTAATTCATCACTGTTTTGCAGGGCCAGCGCCTTGGCCGCCGTGCGCAGCGCCTTGACCGTCGCGGATTTACCAACGTTTTCGAATGCCACCCGCGCCAGTTCCCGGCCCAGCCGGATGAACCGTTCGCGATCTTCGTCTTTCAGGCTTCGCCGGATCGCGGTTTTCGCCCGCCCGGTCACGGCGATGTCGATCCATGTCGCCTGTGGTGTCTGCCCTTCGGCTGTGACGATATCCACTGACTGCCCATTCTTGAGCCGTGTCCAAAGCGGCACCCGCAGCCCATCCACCTTGGCCCCGACACAGGCCGACCCGATCCGCGTGTGGATCGCATAGGCGAAATCAATTGGCGTCGCCCCGCGCGGCAGTTTGATCACATCCCCTTTGGGCGTGAAGCAAAACACCTGATCGGTATACATTTCCAGTTTGACGGCTTCGAGGAACTCATCGTGGTCCTGATCTTCGTCCAGCCGTTCAGTCAGCGAAGATAGCCAATGCACCGGATCAACGGCAAACCGGTTTTCCACCCGTTCCCCGTTTTTGTAAGACCAATGCGCGGCCACCCCGGTTTCGGCAACTTCGTGCATTTCGCGGGTCCTGATCTGCACCTCGACCCGTTTGCCATCGCGCCCCGACACAGTGGTGTGGATCGACCGGTAGCCGTTGGATTTTGGCTGGCTGATATAATCCTTGAAACGGCCGGGCACCGCCCGCCACCGCTGATGGATCGCCCCAAGCGTCCGATAGCAATCCGCCTCGGTCGCGACGATGATGCGGAACCCGTAAATGTCGGAGAGCCGGCTGAACCCCTGATCCTTTTCCTGCATCTTGCGCCAGATCGAATAGGGTTTCTTGGCCCGGCCGACCACATCGGCCTGGATCTGCGCGTTTTCCAGTTCCACCCGCATATCAGCGGTAATCTTCTGAACCACATCGCCGGTTTCGCGTTGCAGGGTGATAAACCGCCGGATGATTGAATTGCGGCCTTCTGGGTTAATCACCCGAAAGGACAGATCCTCCAACTCATCCCGCATCCATTGCATGCCCATCCGACCTGCAAGCGGGGCAAAGATATCCATCGTCTCGCGGGCCTTTTGCACCTGCTTTTCGGGGCGCATGGATTTGATGGTGCGCATATTGTGCAACCGGTCGGCCAGTTTCACCAACGTCACCCGCAGGTCGCGACTGGTCGCCATGAAGAGCTTGCGAAAGTTTTCGGCCTGTTTGGTCTGGGTGGAATTCAGCTGCAGATTGGTCAGCTTGGTCACCCCATCGACCAGATCAGCAATTTCGCGGCTGAACCGCGTTTCAACCTCGGAAAAGGAAGCTTTGGTATCTTCGATCGTGTCATGCAACAGGGCAGTGACAAGGGTGGCATCATCCATCTGCTGTTCAGCAAGGATGGCGGCAACGGCAACGGGATGGGTGAAATAGGGTTCGCCGGAATGCCGGAACTGCCCCTCATGCATTTCTGCACCAAAGGCAAAAGCGTCGCGCAAAAGCGCCTCGTTCGAGCGGGGATTGTAGGTGCGGACCAGATTGATCAGTTCGTCAGCGGTCGTCATCTGATCCTGCACCTATCCATATAGGGCTGGCGTTAGCGTTGCCCCTGTGCATCCATCAAGGCGCGCAGCAGTTTCTCTTCGGACATGTCGTCCTCTGCCGGTTTGTCGGTCTCTGCGCCCATCAAAAGGGACATGCTGTCCTCTTCGGGTTCATCAACCTCGATCTGTGTCTGGTTGGCTTCGATCATGCGTTCGCGCAGATCATCAGCCTGTTGTGTTTCCTCGGCAATTTCGCGCAAGGAGACGACGGGGTTCTTGTCATTGTCGCGGCCAACGGTGATCGGCGCACCGGCTGAAATCTCGCGGGCACGATGGGCGGCGAGCATGACAAGCTCAAACCGGTTCGGAACCTTATCGACGCAATCTTCGACGGTGACGCGGGCCATTGGCGATCTCCACTGGGAATCTGACAGAGTTAGAAATGGCGTCTTTAGGGGGTTTGCAGGTTATTGGCAAGGGTGAAAGCGGCATTTGGCCTCTCGGCAAAGTAGCCGTTACTCGCCCACACGGTTGGCATTTTTGCAGGGTCGGTCGTCTGCGTCTACGCAGCTTGTTTCTTGACCCGCCAAGACTTCGGACAGATCCGTGTTATCCAAGCCGTCAGATTGCATGACGACACCTAGATGGTAACAGCCCATTGAATCCCCGCCGTCGCATCCTTTTCTGAAAAAATACGACGCTTCAACCGGGTTTTCCTCAACACCGAGACCTTGTTGATATAGATGCCCGAGATTGGTGCAGCCAAGCGCCTCACCTCTGTCGCATGCAAATCGATAAAACCTATGCGCCTCCCTGAAGTTGACCCCGGTGCCCAGCCCCGTGCCATGTAGGTACCCTAGATTAGTGCACCCCGACAGGCTCCCCAGGCGGCAACCTGTTTCATATAACTTCAGGGCCCTTCCATAATCCTGATATCCATGAAGACCCTTTTCAAAGATATGCCCTAGGTCTGTACAGCCCCCCCCGTATCCAAGGTCACATCCCTTTTGGTAGAACCTTATCGCCTGCGGGTAATCCAACTTGAAACCCAGTCCTTTCGTAAGCAGATACCCAACATTGCTGCAGGCATGTGCGTCGCCGCCGCGACAGGACGCAAGCCAAAGTTGCGCTGCCGTTGCAACGTCAATCTCCCACGTAGCGCCTGCACGCCGCAGACACTCGTTTGTCACACCGCTCTCGCATGCAAGTGTCATGAACTCAAGTTGCGCCTGCTCTGTCGGTCCAAGTTCAGCAACGTCGAGGCATACCTTACCCTTGAAGACGGTGCACAATGTGCGATCCGCGAAACTGACCCCATCCTGCTGTCTGGCAAAGATGCTGCCAAACACCAATGACCCCGCGAATGACACCCCGCCAACGCCGAGGGCGAGTAACAGGAAAAGCACTTTGATTGGCTTTCCTTCAACATCGAGCCAATAGGACACGCGCAGCCGCATTGCCAAACGCATCAACCATGTGGACACGATATAGGCCCACGTCCAAACTGACGTCAAAAAAGTAGAGTAGAAGAAAACGGAAAAAATAGAGAACACACCCAGGATTTCTGCAAATGTTTCTATTTCGCCCACATGCAACGGACTGTTGATGTAAGCAAAGATGGCGATCCAGATAATTAGCGCCGATACAGCGAGGTCGAAGATCAGCACCAGGATTTGCCCGATGATGCTGCGCGGCATTTTCCCAAGCAACCAACGTGTTTCCAGCAAAGAAACGTAGTCAGCCAACAAGTTGATTATCAATCCGATGACTAAGACGGACCCCAGTGTCATGTCGCTCCGCATCCGCAAGCCAATCGTGTCTGCGCTGCCCATCAGCAGCCAGATCAGCAAGACAGCAACCAAAGTCGCAGTTGCAGAGCGGAAAAAGCAGCGAACCGAGAAGTGGTTCTTCCCAAAGACTGCATCGAACAATCGAATGAAACTTTGGCTCCAGCTACTGGCATGTTCACCCATCAGCCAAAGCGCGACATCGTCTCGCCGATCTTGATTGAGCAGGCTTGCAAAAGACGTTAGCCCGAACATAAAGGCCGCCAGCCCCAGCGCCCAGGCCCAGTTATCGGCCAGATATGTCATTACTGAAACGCTCGTCATTGCCGCCTCTGAAATGAATTTGGTTCTTAAATGCCGAGCAGCTTAGACGGGAATTGGCGAAAATCAAAGCGGCACGACCGTGTCTCTTTCCGATGCCGGTCTGGCCAGTAGCATCTGCCGGATGGTTTGTCCGGTGACCGGGTGGGGCCAGTCGGGGGCAACGTCGGCAAGGGGGACGAGCGCAAAGGATCGGTCCTGCACCCGCGGGTGCGGCAAAATCAGTTGATCCGGGGTCTCTTGGGTTTGCCGCTCAAGCGGCAGGTCACGCCAATGGGCTTGCATCTGCGCATCGGGACAGATCAGATCACCCAGCCCAATGAGGTCGAGATCAAGCGAGCGCGGCCCCCAGCGCTTGATCCGGGTGCGATTGGCTTCCACCTCGATCTGGTGCAGCGCCTGCAACAAATCATCTGCCTTGGAAGCCGTTTCGAACGCCACCGCCGCATTCACAAAATCGGGACCATTGCCTGCGGGAAAGGCAGGCGTTGCGTAAATTGGGCTGCATTTGAGGGGCATTTGCGCCAATAGAGACAGGTGATTCATAGCCTTTTGGACAGTTTCCGCTGCGTCACCCCACGGCGAAATATTATTACTTCCTAATGTAATAAGCGCCAATCGGCCAATCACCCGCATTTTGCCTACTTGCCTCACAATCAGAAAACCGTACATTACCGCCTAGTCTTGCGACCAAAACACACCACTCACAAGCGGACACCATAGCAAGACTATATTGGAAGGACATTTGATGTTTTATCGAGACGAGCGATTGGCGCTCTTCATCGATGGCTCAAATCTATACGCAGCGGCTAAGTCGCTTGGATTTGACATCGATTACAAGTTGCTTCGGCAGGAATTCATGCGACGCGGGAAAATGTTGCGTGCTTTCTATTACACGGCGCTTCTGGAAAACGACGAATACTCGCCTATTCGGCCACTGGTCGATTGGTTACACTATAACGGTTTCACCATGGTCACCAAACCGGCCAAGGAATACACTGACAGCATGGGCCGGCGTAAGGTCAAAGGGAACATGGATATCGAACTTGCCGTCGATGCCATGGAGCTTGCCCCCCATGTGGATCATGTCGTGCTGTTTTCCGGCGACGGTGATTTCCGCCCGCTGATCGAAGCACTGCAGCGCAAGGGCGTGCGGGTCTCGGTTGTTTCAACCATTCGCAGCCAGCCGCCAATGATCGCGGATGAATTGCGTCGTCAGGCGGATAATTTCATCGAACTGGACGAATTGCGTGATGTGGTCGGACGCCCAGCACGCGAACCGCGTCCGGAAGCGGTTGAACAGGTCACCGAAGAAAGCTGAGCTGCCCGCAAGGTCAGCCATCCTTGGTCTGACCTTGCTGCTGGCGCCAGACAAAACGTCGCGTGCGCGCGCAGCGCGCTCCTTTTGGTCACACCAACTGATACTGGACCTCAGCGGATTGAGCGCTTACCTCTGGGCTAGCCGCTGGAGCATCCTATGACCAAAGCCCCTTTGACCCTTTATCTTGCCGCCCCGCGCGGTTTTTGCGCCGGTGTGGACCGTGCCATCAAGATTGTCGAGATGGCTTTGGAAAAATGGGGTGCCCCGGTCTATGTCCGCCACGAGATTGTGCATAACAAGTTCGTCGTCGATGGCCTGCGCGACAAAGGCGCGGTTTTTGTTGAAGAACTTGAAGACTGCCCCGATGACCGCCCGGTGATCTTTTCCGCCCATGGCGTCCCCAAGGCGGTCCCCGCTGCCGCCGCCAAGCGCGAGATGATCTATGTCGATGCTACCTGCCCGCTGGTCAGCAAGGTCCATATCGAGGCGCAGCGCCATGCTGACAACGGTTTGCAGATGATCATGATCGGTCATGAAGGCCATCCCGAAACCGTTGGCACCATGGGTCAGCTCCCCGAAGGTGAGGTATTATTGGTCGAAACCGTGGAGGATGTGGCCAAGGTCGCGGTCCGCGACCCATCCCGGCTGGCCTTTGTCACCCAGACCACCCTATCGGTTGATGACACTGCTGATATCGTTGCCGCCTTGCAGACCCGTTTTCCAGATGTTGTGGGCCCCCATAAAGAAGATATCTGCTACGCCACAACCAACCGGCAAGAGGCCGTCAAGGCGATGGCCCCGCATTGCGATGCCATGCTGGTCGTCGGCGCCCCCAATTCATCAAATTCCCGCCGGCTGGTCGAGGTCGGCGCCCGTGCGGGCTGCAACTACGCGCAGCTGGTCCAACGCGCGACGGATATCGACTGGCGGGCATTGGATGGTATCAGATCGATGGGGATCACCGCCGGGGCCTCTGCCCCCGAAGTGCTGATCAACGAGGTCATCGACGCTTTCCGTGACCGGTTCGACGTCACCGTCGAGACGGTGGTGACGGCAGAGGAAAACGTCGAATTCAAGGTGCCAAGGGTGTTGCGAGAACCCGCGTTAGAGTCACCCACATGATATCCTTGCAATTCCTCCTCACCGCCGTTGTCGTCTGCATCGCACCCGGTACCGGCGTCATCTACACACTGGCCTTGGGTCTTGGTCAGGGACGACGCGCGGCAATTGCCGCCGCAATCGGCTGCACATTCGGGATCGTTCCGCACCTGGCCGCCGCAACACTGGGCCTTGCGGCGCTCTTGCATACCAGCGCCCTTCTCTTTCAGGTCGTGAAGTTCGCAGGCGTGGCCTATCTGCTCTATCTCGCTTGGCAGGCGCTGAAAGCTGACGGCGCCCTGTCGGTCAGCAGCACAGCCAGCGCGCCGTCTTCGCTCCGTATCGCCTATCGCGGGGCGCTGATCAATATCCTGAACCCGAAACTGTCGATCTTCTTTCTGGCCTTGCTGCCGCCTTTCCTTTCCGGCAACCCGGCGACAGTCACCGCCGAGATGGTCCTGCTGGGCGGTATCTTCATGGCGCTGACCTTTGTCATCTTCGTGCTTTACGGGTTCTTTGCCACCTTTGCCCGCACATGGTTGCTGCAAAGCCAGACGGTGATGCGCTGGCTGAACCGGTCTTTCGCTGCGATCTTTGCCGCACTGGCCGGTCGGCTGGCACTGGAACGCGCCTGAGATCCCGGCCATATGCAGATCAAGGGCGTCATCTTTGACATGGACGGGCTGCTGCTGGACACCGAGCGGGTCTATCTTGAGGGCTTTCGCGTCGCGCTGGACCAACATGGTTTGCCGCAGGATGACGACATCTTCCGGCGAATGATGGGCACCAACCGCGATCTGGGCCGGGCCATCCTGACCGAGGGGCTGGCCGGGCGTGTGACGCTCACGGCGTTTGATGAAGTCTGGGACGCGCATATCGCGACCCGCCTGCGCGATGGCATCCCCGTCAAACCCAGCGTGCCCGAGATGGCCAGCCACCTTAAGGCCAGCGGCCTGCCATATATTATCGCCACAAGTACCAGAACCGACAAGGCACATGATCATCTTGACCGGGCGGGGATCGGTCACCACTTTCCCGACGTCATCGGCGGCGATCAGGTGCAGCGCAGCAAACCGGCGCCTGATATCTATCTGCACGCTGCCCGCACGCTTGGCTTGCCCGCTGAAAACTGCGCCGCGTTCGAGGATTCGCCCAATGGCCTGCGCGCCGCTCATGCGGCAGGTTGTATTGCCGTGCATGTCCCGGATTTGGTGCCCGCTGACGACGCATTGCAGGCGCTGGCACATCACACCGCCCAAGATCTGCGCAGTGCATTTGCGGCACTGGGGCTGGTGGGGGCAGTGGATTGATTGCCAAGACCCGCCTGTGGGGTTACCTCTGCCACATGACCGACGTGATCCATTCGACACAGCGCAGCCCTGTGCAACATCCGGCCGCCTGGTGATGATAGCAGGCATACCAAAGGGGCCGCTGCTGCTGGGCCTTGCTGGCCTTTTACCGTTTCTTTGGGGGGCCATGACCGTCTTGCGGCCAGAGCTGGGTCTTTGGGCGCAGATGAATATCGGTAGCCGGTTTATCGGCCCCTATGTCCAGCTTTTCTATGGTGCGGTGATCCTGTCCTTCATGTCTGGCGTATTGTGGGGCTTTGCGACCAAGGCCACCGGGCGCACCGCCACCGCCGCTTATGTCCTCTCTGTCATTCCCGCCCTTTGGGCGTTTTTCATGACAGGTGGCGGGCCGATAACGGCTGCGATCAACCTGATCGTCGGCTTACTTGCGCTGTTGATGCTGGACTGGCATTTCTGGCGGCTGGAACTGGCCCCACCGTGGTGGATGCATCTGCGTGTCCTGCTGACCGCAATCGTCTGTCTATCCCTTTTACCGGTGGTGATCTGATGCCTGACAAGAAAACAATCGCCTTTTACAACAATGCCGCAGATCGATACGCAGAGTTCACCCATACGGGTGAGGCGGATGCGCATTTGCAGGCTTTCATGGCCCTGTTGCCCGCAGGCGGTCAGGTGCTGGACCTTGGTTGCGGCCCGGCAAAAGCATCTGCACTTATGCGCGATGCAGGCTTTGTCCCTGATCCGGTTGATGCCGCAACCGGTATGATCACCCTGGCCAATGAAGCCTATGATATCGGCGCGCGTTTACTGACTTTTGACCAGATCGACATGGTTGCCGCTTATGACGGCGTCTGGGCGAATTTTTCGCTGCTACATGCCCCGCGTGATGCCCTGCCCGGACATCTGGCGGCGATTGCCACGGCCCTGCGCAGCAAGGGTATCCTGCATATCGGCATGAAAACCGGAGAGGGAGAGCTGCGCGACAAGATCGACCGTAAATACACATTTGTGACGGTTCCGGAATTGCAAGGCCTGCTGGAAACAGCCGGATTTGCAGTGATCGGCGTTGAAGAAGGGCGCGAGATGGGGTGCGCTGGCACGGTTGATCCGTTTGTCGTGATGCGAGGGCACAAAATTGCCTGATCTTTTCGCCTATACCGATGGCGCCTGTTCCGGCAATCCCGGCCCCGGCGGCTGGGGTGCACTGCTGATCGCACGGGACGGCGACACCGTTGTAAAAGAACGCGCGCTGAAGGGCGGCGCGGCGGACACAACCAACAATCGCATGGAATTACTGGCAGCGATTACCGCTTTGGAAACGCTGGACCGGCCCACAAAAATGACCATCGTCACGGACAGCTCTTACGTCAAAGACGGCATTACCAGTTGGATCCACGGTTGGAAGAAACGTGGTTGGAAAACTGCCGCCAAGAAGCCCGTCAAAAACGAAGACCTGTGGCGCAGGCTGGATGCCGCAGTTGCCCGTCATGATGTTGCATGGGAATGGGTCAAGGGCCATGCGGGCCACCCCGAAAATGAGCGCGCCGATGAGCTGGCCCGCGCCGGAATGGAGCCGTTCAAACCATGACAGAGCCGCTATTACTGCTTCCCGGCATGATGTGTGATGCCCGCCTCTATAGCCCGCAGATCGCCGCCTTTTCGCATGAACGCCCAGTGATGGTCGCCCCGTTCGGGCTGCATCACACGGTCGCGGCGATTGCAGCGGAGGTGCTTGCGATGGCCCCGCCCCGCTTTGCCCTTGCGGGCCTGTCGATGGGCGGGATCGTTGCGATGGAAGTGATCCGTCAGGCCCCTGACCGGATCACCCGCCTTGCCCTGCTCGATACCAATCCCAAGGCGGAAGCGGACGAAATTGCCGCCCGTCGCGAACCGCAGATCGCCAAGGTTCAATCAGGTCAATTGCGCGCCGTGATGCGCGACGAGATGAAACCGAACTACCTGACTGATGGGCCGCATATGGGCCGGATCCTTGATTTGTGCATGGCGATGGCTGAAACGATCGGGCCGGAAGCGTTCGTTGCCCAATCCCGCGCCCTGCAGTCCCGTCCAAACCAGCAAGACACGCTGCGCGGCGTTACCGTGCCAACATTGATCCTGTGTGGTGAGGATGACGCGCTTTGCCCGCTGCACCGCCATGAATTGATGCATGATCTGATCCCCGGGTCGGTCCTGACCGTGATCAAGGGCGCGGGCCATCTGCCTACGCTGGAACAACCTGACATAACCAATGAGGCTTTGGCAAAATGGCTGACATCGTGATCCCCGACGACCTGCTGGCGCTGCTACGACGGGTCGATACGCCCACCGTCTGCAACGCCATCGAAGTGGCCCAAGGCAAACGCGGCTTTGACGCCTATACCAAGGGGACGATGCAAATCTCGGCCCCCGGTGAGGTGATGGTCGGCTTTGCCCGCACTGCCAAGATTGCGGGCCGCGAACAGCCGACAGAAAGCCCCGATGTGATCCGCGCCCGCCGGTTGGACTATTTCCGCAGCATGGCCGCAGGGCCGCGCCCGGCCATTGCCGTTCTGGAAGACGTGGATTTCCCCAATTGCGTCAGCGCCTGGTGGGGCGAAGTCCATACCAATGTGCATAAAGGGCTGGGCCTGAACGGTGCGCTGACCAATGGTGTGATGCGCGATCTGGGTGATCTCGCGGATGGGTTTCCGGTGGTTGCCGGGTCCATCGGGCCAAGCCATGCCTTTGTGCATGTTCGCGAATTGGGCACGCCGGTGAATGTTTTTGGCATGACCGTCAATCAGGGCGATCTGGTGCATGCGGACCGGCATGGTGGGCTGGTCATCCCGCCCGAGGTGATCCCGGACCTGAAAGCGGCGATTGAAAAGATGTGGGCGGGCGAAAAGATTATTCTGGGGCCAGCGAAAGAGCCTGGGTTCGATTTGGATAAGTTATTGGAGGCATGGGCTGCCTTTGAGAAGGCGCGGACATAGCCGGATACCGCCTGCCCAATTAAGGCAAGGGGCGTTTCCAAAGGTGTCATATAACTGTCATATTCGCGCGCTACGCAAAAGATGCAAAAAGAGAAAACATAGGAGGCTCCGATGACCTCTCTCGACAATCAGCTATGGGAGCTGATCAAGACGCATAAGATGCCCGACGATGCCGCAGGCACACCATTCACCGAACAACTGATGGCCGAAAATCGCATCTCGCGCGACACTGCAACGGTCGCTATCGCGGAATATCAGAAGTTCATGTACCTTTGCGCCACACGATCAGCGCGCAATGTCCCCTCGAAAGCAGTCGATTTGGTCTGGCATTTGCACATGCAACACAGCCGCGACTATTGGGACGTTTTCTGCAAAAAACTGGGTAAACCAGTCCACCATAACCCCGGGGGTCACGGTGCCCAGCATCTGGATGACTACAAAGCCACCGTCAAAGCCTACAGAAACCTGTTTGGGGGCCCGCCAAAAGGGATTTGGAAGCTGAACAATAAATTTGGCAGTTTTTTTATTCTGATCGTCTCGGCGATTTTCATTTACATCGGCGTTGGCGCGATCACTCAAGATGACAATCTTCTGTTTGGGATCCTTTGGCTAGGCATCCCACTTTACCTTTTTGTAACCGCGCTCAATGGCCTGACCACGAAAGCTGAGTTCACGTTGATTTTTGAACATGATGACCCTTTCGCTGACGCGGATGCGGGTGACTGTGGCTCAGGAGATTGTGGCGGTTGCGGCGATTGAACTGCCAGATGTTCAGTCGGATGAGTTTTTGTTCTGTTTTGCTGGCCTGTCTTGGAACAGCAACGATAGCGATCAGTTTCGTGACCTTCGCCTGCCCGGCAAGAACACGTCACCATAGCGCCCTGTTGCGGTCATGATTTGTGGTTAAATGTTTGGAGCCTGAACCAATGGAATGACCACGTCATGTACCGCTTTGCGATCCTTTTGCCCCTTCTTCTGTCGGCCTGCATGATGGCCGAAAAGCCGGGTTATGCCACTGAGGCACGCATCAAGGATCAAGCGGTCACGCAGACCCAAGCAAGGTTTTTGCGCCAGCGCACCACGATCCATCCTACCTTTGTGCGGCCAGCACCCGCGATGCCGGGTCGCCAATAAAGCATTAGGTGATGTTTCAGGGATTTCGTCGGAACGTCACTGGAACGTCACCCGACCTTTAGCACGATCTTGCCGATATGGGCGCTGCTTTCCATCCTCGTATGGGCGGCGGCGGCATCCGCAAGCGCGAATTCCTGATCCATGACCGGGGCGATTTTGCCCGCACTCAGCAAAGGCCAGACATGTGTGCGCAACGCATCGGCAATACGCGCCTTGGCCAGATCGGATTGCGGGCGCAGCGTTGACCCTGTCATCGTCAGACGTCGTGTCATCAGCTGGACCATGTTCAATTCAGCTTTCATCCCTTGCAAAAATGCAATCTGCACCAGCCGCCCGTCATCAGCCAACGTCTTGAGATTGCGCTGCATATATGGCCCGCCCACCATATCGAGGATGACATCGGCACCGCCTTCGGCTTTCACTTTTTCAACAAAATCATCCGTTTTATAATTGATCGCCAGTTCCGCCCCGAGATCGCGACAGGCGGCGCATTTCTCATCCGATCCAGCGGTGGTAAAGACCCGCGCGCCCTTGGCCCTTGCCAGTTGGATCGCCGTAGTCCCGATCCCCGAACTGCCACCATGGACAAGAAATTTCTCGCCCGCCTGTAGCCCGCCACGCATAAAAACATTGGACCAGACGGTAAAGAATGTCTCGGGCAGGCATGCCGCCTGTTTCAGGGACAGCCCATCCGGCACGGGCAAACAATGGGCAGCGGGGGTTGCCACATAGTTCGCATAGCCGCCACCGGGCAAAAGGGCGCAGACCTGATCGCCGATCTGCGGGTTGGTGACGCCTGCACCAACGGCCACAACTTCGCCCGCGGCCTCCAGCCCCGGCAGATCGCTGGCCCCGGGTGGCGGGTTATAAAGCCCCGCACGTTGCAAGGCATCGGGCCGGTTGACCCCGGCATAGGCCAGTTTGATCACCACCTGATCATGGGCCGGGTCCGGCATCGGGCGTTCCGTCAGAGCCAATACCTCCGGCCCGCCAGGTTTTGTGATTTCAACTGCTTGCATCGCGGCACCCCATTTGCGTCATCGTCAGAATATGGGCAAAGCCGGGTCGATTGACCAGCGCGTTACTGCTGGTCGCGCCAGATCCCCGGCAGGTCAATATCCGGGACCTTGGCCGGGGCCGCGATCCCCGACATCATTCGCGCCAACGGCCCGGTCACGGGTTTCAGCAACGGGTTCGCCTTCACCTGCGCCTTGATTTTTTCAAACTGCATCACGTCATCGATCCGCCGGTCGATGAAGGCATCGGTCGCCTGCGCATCAAGGCTGTCATCGCCCAGCCAATACAGCACAACCGAGGCATAGACACCTGAAAGCGTGACCCGTTTTGTGTACCAGTTCACATCGCGCGATGTGTCGCCCAGCGCTGTCCAGATCGCATCTGCCGTCCCCCAGATCAGCTTGGCCCCATCCGCTGCCATATGTGGCAGGGCAAAAAGGGCGGTGCCCCGGCGCACAGCTTCCTTGTCGTCCACGGCGCGAATGCGCAGGCGGATTGCATGGGCGACCTTGTCACGAAACCGCATATCGGACAGATCGGCATCTTTCAGGGCGGCGACCATCGCCGCATCGCCCCGCTGGTGGTAAGCCACGGCCAGATCAGCCGCCCCGCGCGGGCACAGGGTTTTGGCATGCGCTGGATCAATCCCAACCTCGGCAACCGCCGCATTGAAGGCCGTTGGCGCCCAGCCGTCAAAGGCAACATGTGGCAGGATCGCATCGATCAGCTTGTCTTTGGCAGGGTCGATTGGGGTATTGATCATCGGTCGCACTCCTCTCGTCAGGCACTAGACAAACTAGTGCACCCTTGCTATGTGCCCACTTCCTGCAATTTTTGCAAATCCAACTTAGAAAGGTGGTGTAAACCACATGCAGGTTAGTGTTCGTGATAACAACGTCGATCAGGCGTTGCGTGCTCTGAAGAAGAAACTTCAGCGTGAAGGTGTTTTTCGTGAAATGAAGCTCAAGCAGCATTTCGAAAAGCCCTCCGTGCGTAAAGCGCGCGAGAAAGCAGAAGCGATCCGCCGTCAGCGCAAGCTGGCGCGCAAGAAGCTCCAGCGCGAAGGTCTGCTGTAAAGCAACCTTTCGACGTGACGATCAAGAAACCCCCGGCTGAGCGATCAGGCGGGGGTTTTTCTATGCGGTGTTTGGAGTTTGCACAGCGTTATCGCTGGCAAGTTGATCGCTTCATAAAAAAGGTATCGTCAATTCTACGGACATTACCGCCCCTTGGACTATGCACTTGGATGATCGCTTTGCTTGTTTTCGCAAGTAGCCAAAAAACACCTTTGGCGAAAGGTGGCCGTCAGTAGTTGGTGCGAAGTTGATAGGGGTGAAGACATCTTATTGAAATTAGGGTTGAAATCTAAACATCACCCAACTGAATGACACTCATCCCCGCCGTCGTTGCAGCTTGGACGCCTTGCGGCGAGTCTTCCAGGACCAGGATTTTCCCATGCGCCTGCCCCAACCGCTCTGCTGCCAACAGGAACATGGCAGGGGATGGCTTGGGGGGAACGCCGTCCGAAATGCAGACCACCGTATTGAACAAATCCCGGATTTTCACCGTCGCCAGCAAAAGGTTGCAGACCGGGCGTTCTCCGTTGGTGGCGACGGCCAGTGGTATGGCGCGTTCCCGCAAGGCCATTGCCAGATTGATCGCCTCTGGAATTGGCCGCGCGAGATGGGCGAAGCTGTCGTAATGCGCTATGCTGGCCTGACAGGCCCGTTCCACGTCAAACGCGGTGCCGATGGTATCCCGAAACGCCTCAAAAAGACTTGTTCGATCCAGCCCATTGCGCGCGGCATACCATTCCGCCGACATCTCGTGCCCTTGGTCTTGCGTCGCCGCTTGCAGGCAGCGCGTATGCACGTCCGAGCTGTCAATCAGCGTTCCGTCGCAGTCAAAGATCACCGCGTCGAAATTCGCGGATTCGATCATTCTAAGCCAATCATCAGACAGCAGGCTTTGGGTTTTGCTCGCATTGTACCAAGTCGATTGCATGACTATGCAGCCACGATCCGCGCGTGATCTGCGACAATTCCTACCGAAACCGCATCGCCTTGCTGAAAGGGCTCTGCCTGAACGGGCGAGATGATGAACAGCGACCCGACATCCGTTTGCACAGTGTATTGGATTTCTTTGCCCAGATACGCCGCATAGGTGACTTCGCCTTTCAACCCTGGCAGCCCTGACGCACCGAGGTTCAAGGCGTGGGGGCGCAAGACCATTTGGGCGCTACGGTTCGCGATATCGGAGCTTGGAACCGTGTAACGTTGACCGTCCAGAACGGCAGTGGCGGCCCCATCGGCAACTTTCTCGATATCGCAGGCGACAAGGTTCGCATCACCGATGAAGTCCGCGATAAAGGCGGAGTTCGGGGCTTCGTAAAGGTCAGCGGGTGTGCCGATCTGCGCGATTTCGGCGTTGTTCATGACGATGATGTTGTCCGATACGGCCATCGCTTCTTCTTGGTCGTGGGTCACATAAACCGCTGTCAGACCAAGGCGCTGCTGGATCTGGCGGATTTCCTCGCGGACGTGACGGCGCAGTTTGGCGTCGAGGTTGGACAAGGGTTCATCGAGCAATAAAACCTCGGGTTCCAGCACAATGGCGCGGGCCACCGCGACGCGTTGCTGTTGGCCGCCAGACAATTCACTTGGGAGGCGATCACCGAAACCGGCGAGGCCGACAAGCTCCAACCCGTCTTCGGCCTTCGCGTTGGCTTCGGCCCTTGGCACAGATTTCACCGTCAGCCCGTAGGCCACGTTTTCGCGCACCGTCATATGCGGGAACAGCGCGTAGGATTGGAACACCATCGACACCTTGCGGTAGGTCGCGGTCAGGTGGGTGACGTCTTCGCCGCCGATGAAAATCTTGCCCTCGGTCGCCATTTCCAGCCCCGCGATCAGGCGCAGGGTTGTGGTCTTGCCACAGCCACTTGGCCCCAGAAGGGTGACAAGCTTGCCGGGCTCAATGGCCAGATCCAGTTTCTTGAGCGCTGTGACATCGCCGTATTTCTTAACGACGCCTTCGAAGCGGACGGAGCCTGTTTGTGTATCTTTCATGTTCATTTCCTCACGCCGCTTTTGCGGTTTGTTGAACGCGGTCAGTGCGGCGCAAGCGGCGCGTGCCGACCAGAAGTTGCATCAGAAGGATGGCGGCCAGCATCGTCACAATCAGCACCGCCGAATAAGCGATGGCGAGGCCAAATTCGCCGTTCTCGACCCGCCCGACGATAAACGCCGTGGCCATGTTGTGCTTGGCGCTGACCAGAAAGATCACCGCGCTGACGGATGTGATCGCCCGCACAAAGCTGTAGGTGAGGGCCGCCAAAATCGCAGGCCCCATCAGTGGCAGGATCACGCGGCGCACGGTGGTGAAACTGTTGGCACCAAGGGTGATTGAGGCCTCGTCCAAACTCTTGTCTAGCTGGCTCATCGCCGCGATCCCGCCGCGCACGCCCACGGGCATGTTGCGGAAGACGAAGACGATGATCAGGATGATCGACGTACCGGTCAGTTCGATCGGCGGGAAGTTGAAGGCCATGATATAGCTGACCCCGATCACCGTACCCGGAATGGCAAAGCTGAGCATCGTTGAGAATTCAAAGGCATCCTTGCCGACGAATTTCTGGCGCACCAGTAGGTAGGCGGTGGACAGACCCACAATCGCTGTCAGCGGTGCCGCGATGGACGAGATCGTCAGCGTCGTAAAATAGCTGTCCCACGCCACCCCAGTCAGGCGCCGGTTCTCAAAATCGATCCCGAAGGCGCGGATGTAGTGATCGAAGGTAAAGCTGTGGTTGTAGCCCCAAAGTTTCACGAAGCTGCCGAAGATGATCATCGAATAGACGATCAGCGTCAGCGCCGCCCATGGCAGGGCGATGGCGTAGCACAGCCCCTTGAGCACCGGGTTCAGGCCAGCGTTTTGGCCGCTGTCGGCCTTACCCGTGATCGTCGCGTAGGACTTTTTGCCAAGCCACAGACGTTGCGCGATGAAGGCGGACATGGTCAGCGACAACAAGGCAATGGCGAGGATCGCAGCCTTGGCCGGGTCGGCGACCGCACCCACGATGGCAAAGAAAATCTCGGTCGAGAGCACGCTATAACCGCTCCCCAACACCAGTGGATTCCCGAAGTCGGCGATGCTTTCGATGAAACCCAGCAAGAAGGCGTTTGCCAGGCCCGGCCGCATCAGCGGCAGCGACACATAGCGGAAGGTCTGCCAGCGGTCTGCGTCCAATGTCTGCGAGGCTTCTTCCATGGATGGACTGACGCCTTGGACGACGCCGATCAGGACCAGAAAGGCGATGGGCGTGAAGGACAGCAGCTGCGCGAAATAGACACCCCAGAAGCCATACAGCCAGCGGGTCTGTTCCCATCCGAACAGGTCGGCAAAAAACTCGGTCACCGTGCCCGCGCGGCCGAACAGAAGGATCAGCGCAAGGCCGATCACGAATGGTGGCGTGATGATGGGCAGCACCGTCAGGACCCGCAGGACCTTCTTTGCGCGGAAGTCGGTGCGGGTGAAGATCAGGGCGAATGCCAGGCCAAGCACGGTCGTACCCAGCCCGGTCATGACCCCAAGGAACAGCGAGTTGATGGCCACGCCACAAGAGCGGGGACCAATGAGGCAGCCAAGGCCCCATATATCGCTGCTGAAGAAGCGCGGGAAGAATTGGGTCAGGGAATACCCGCCCTCAACCTCAAAGGCGCGGACCAGAATGTGGATCACCGGGAAGAAGACGAAAATGCCGACAAGGGCGATGATCAGGCCGATGGTGCTGACGACAAAGGCGTCGCCCTGTCCTTTGCCTGATTGAGACAGCGAAATGGTGGCGGCAAACAGCAGGGCAATCGCGCAAATGCCGGCACCGGCCCCCATGCCTGCTTGTCCGGCCATGATCCCGTCACCGGTCAACACCCCTTCGAACACCCGAGGCCCTGCGCGCACGATGATAAGCCCCTGAACCGCCATGAAGAACAGACCTGCGCCGGCGGTGCCCAGCGTCAGGCGCGCGCGTTTCACAGGTTCTGGAATGGTCAATTGCAGGATTGTCGCTACGACAAGGGCCAGACCCGCCGGGGCCAACCACCACTGACCTGCTAGCGTGCCAAAAAGACCGGTCGCCGCGACGCCGTCCGTGATCCACCTTGGGTCAAACAGACCGTCATCGGTCATATGCCACGGCAGCAAAACAAAACTGGCAAGCCCAAGAGCCAGCCAAATCAGGATTGTCTTTTTCATCTATGTATCCGCATGAGTAAGGTGATGTCCCGCCCAAGCGGGACATCCGTATCTCTTGGCCCACCAACACGGAGGGCCAAGAACTTGGGAGGATTACTGCTCTGGGTTCGGATCGCCGACTTCTTCGTCCCAGCGGGCCAACAGACGGCTACGCGTGTCACTGGAGCCATAAGTCGCGAAGTCGTAGTCGATCAGCTTGATCGACGCGAGGTCCGGTGACTCTGGTGCGACCTGCGCGTTTGAGTTGGACGGAACCTGGAATGCGCCCACCTCCGGTGCACGGGATTGCGTTTCCGCATTCAGGGCAAATTCAACCCATGCCTGCGCGCCTTCAAAGTTGCGTGCACCTTCGATGATGGACACCGCACCCACTTCGTAGCCGGTGCCCTCGCACGGGGCGACGATTGCCAGCGGGAAGCCTTGGGCGGCCAGTTTCACCATGTCATGCATGAAGCCGATAGACACACCGGTTTCACCGCGTGCGGCCGCTTTGGACGGTGCAGACCCGGATTTGGTGTATGAGTTCACGTTCTGGCCAACGGCAGCCAGTTTCAGCATGGCTTCGTCTTCACCAAACAGCTGAACAAATGTCGCCAGTTCGGTGTAGGCCGTCCCAGAGCTGTTCGGGTTTGCCACCTGAACTTCGCCCACAAAACGCGGGTCTTCCAGATCGGCCCAGCATTCTGGTGCTGCGATGTTCTTGTCGGCCAGGATCTCGGTGTTGTAGGCAATGCCCAGCGCACCGGCATAGATACCAATGGCGCGACCGTCCGAGATTTCTGCCATGTTCTGCGCCCAGCCCAGCAGTTCGCTGGTGTCAACGCCAGAGGGTTGTGTCAGGCCTTCTTCGGCAGCGATCAGATGTGGATCACCCGTACCGCCCCACCAAACGTCGATCTTTGGGTTGCCCGCCTCGGCGCGGATTTGCGCGAGTGTTTCGCCGGTTGACTTGCGCACCATCAAGACGTCGGTGTCGGGGTTTTCAGCCTCGAACGCCGAAACCATCAGATCGCACCAATCTTGCTCGGCGCTGCACACAACGCTCAGTTCATCCGCCCAAGCAGCGGCCCCGGATGCCAGCAGTGCGGCAACAGAAATTAATCCAATTTTCTTCATTCTATCCTCCCTTAGAGTACTCGCACGGTCCACGTTCCTCTACGTGGCAGTGCGCCTTTATTCCTAAGGACTGGCGCAAACGGGTGACACAGAAGCCTTGTGAACAAAGCTACAGGTGAGCGGTCACTTCGTTAACACCGTTACAAGCGATCCGGAAATTTGTAATATTTGAAACAAATTTGCTTGCGACGCCATTGTTGTCTTGGTGCTAGAACGAACGGAACAAGGAGACCGAGCGTGTCGCGACCAAAAATCGGAATTGTGGATGACGAAGCTGCCATGCGGGATGCCTTGGTGGCGCTTCTGGCAGAAAACCAGTTTGATCCGGTACCATTTGCCAACATCGCGGAATACCGCGCGGCAGTGGCCAACACCGCGCTCGACCTTGTGCTGATCGATCTGCAATTGCGCGATGAAAGCGGACTGACACTGGCGATGGATATTCGCCGCACGCAGGATTTGCCCATCGTGATGTTGACCGGGCGCGGCGACGAAACCGATAAGATCGTCGGGTTGGAAATTGGTGCCGATGACTATGTGCTCAAACCATTTAACCCACGCGAATTGGTTGCCCGTATCCGTGCCGTCTTGCGCCGTTACGGCAAATCGCAGGACGGGCCAACGATGGGCGCGAATCAAACGCGCGCGTCTTTCGGGCGGCTGGCCGTCGATCAAAAGCAGCGCATTTTGTTTGACGAAGCCGACAATGAGATTTCGCTGACGAACGCTGAATACCGCCTGTTGGATTACTTCCTGAAACGCCCGAATGAGATCATCCCACGGGTCGAATTGTTAGCCGAACTTGGCAATGATCTGACAAAATATGTGGATCGCACCGTGGATGTGCTGATCCTGCGGTTGCGGCGCAAGATCGAGGAAAACCCTTCTAAACCCGTCCACCTGCAAACCCGGCGCGGTCAAGGGTATATCTTCGTCATAGATGCGGCACGAGGGCACCACTGATGCGGCTGGTCCCCCGTTCGGTGCGCGGCCGCCTTTGGACGGCGCTTGGACTACTGGCGCTTGCGATCATGTGTATCAGCACATTGACATGGATTGCGTTGCAGCGGGTTGATGCGCGATTGCAAGACTTGCACCAGCAGTCGCTGAGCCAGGTTGCCCAAGCGATTGATCTGTCGAAACGCTCGTCCGACCTTGCGACCTCGGCCCCGTATTTGCTGAACCAGCGGTCAAATTTTCTGATCCAGCAAGAGGGCGAAAAGCTTCTCGATGTTTTAAGGCGCGTCCGCGAGGAGTGGCCAACCTCCGGTACCACTGATGCGGACCGTAAGGCCCTAACGACCCTGACCACCCAGATGGAAAGCGGCATCCTTGATCTGGTCAAGGCCTCTCAGGCGTTGGACCAAGTACAGGCCGTTGTGCGCACCCGTGTCGCGGCACTCAGCACATTGCGCGAAGAGGTGACGTTGCGCGTCGAAGACCAAGGCACGCAGTCACAAGAGCGGCTGACCTGGTGGACCCTGCACAGCATGAACGCCGATGCCCTGAACGCCGCGTATGCCGACAACCTGATCGGGGTCGGAGAAGAGCAGCGCCACTACCAACGCAAGACGCAGCTTGCATCAGGTGGGGCGATGACCTTTGCGCAGACGCTGTACCTGAACCGTCTGAACGATCTGGTCCGGGGTACATCCGGCGTGTTCGAGCTGCGACGTCAGGAACTTGATCTGACGCTGGATGCGCAGAATGCATTGTTTCGGATCCGGCGGGATGCCAACCACATCAATGAACTCGCAACAGACTTTGCCAAGCGGGCCGAGGCTGTTTTGACCGCCGAACGCAGTTCGTCGTCCAACATGATCCAGTTCACCCGCGTATCCGTGGCCGCCATCAGCCTTGCGGCCCTATGCCTCGCGCTGGTCGCGGCCCTTTATGTCTCGCGCTATGTGGCGTTCAACGTGGGCCGCGTGTCCGAGGCGATGGTGCGCCTCGCCAACGGGGATCGCAGCAGCGTCTTGCCGCGCAGGCTGGGCGGCGATGATGAGATCGGCGATCTGTTCCGGTCTTTTCGCAGCTTTCGCGCCAATGCACTGCGCCTCGACCGCTCCAACCGACAGCTGGATCAACGCAATGCACTCTTTGAAAAAGTCTTTGCCAACATCACAGACGGGATCGCCATTACGGACAGCGCAGGCAAACTTACGGCGTCCAATCCGGCGTTTGAGCGCATCTTGGGTGTTGGCAACCTCAAAGGGTCCTTCGTGGATTGGCTGTATCAATCTGCCTTTGGACGCAGCGCCAAGGATGCTGGACTAAGCGTGCAACATCGCGGTCATCTGGTCCTGAAGTCTGCGAAAGGCGACGTGCTGGAAATCCGCGCAAGCCGATTACCGGATGAGGGGCGCGTCTGGTTGATCTCTGACGTGACCGAACAGCACCGGGTGGCTGAACGCGTGGCCCAGATTGACCGGATCGAACTGCTTGGCAAACTGGCGGGCGACACGGCCCATGATTTTGCCAACATCCTGTCGACGATCCGCACGCACGCGCATCTATTGCATGACGCGCAGTCGGAAACGGCCAATGTGTCAGCTATCAAAAACGCGGTGGATTACGGTGCAGCCCTGACCGACCGGCTGCTGGCCTTTGCGCGCAAACAACCCCTATCGCCCGAGGTGTTCGATCTGAACGCGCTGATCGAAGGTATGGTCGAACTGGTTGAAATCGGGCTCAAACCCAATGTTGCGCTTGAGGTGGTTCCTGCCACCGCACCCCTGCACGTCCTTGCTGACCCCGGTCAGCTGGAATCAGCGATCTTTAACCTTGTCCTGAACAGCAACAACGCCATTGAGCGCGCAGGAACCATTCGGATTGCACTGACCAAAACCGATGACGGTCAGGCGGAAATCGTGGTGTCCGACACGGGATCAGGCATGCCGAAGAGCATACAAGAAAAGGCCATTCAGCCGTTCTTTACAACTCGCGCCGGGGACGGCGGAACCGGGCTTGGCCTGTCGATTGTCTATGGCTTTATCAATCAAAGTGGCGGCAAGCTGGACATCGACAGTCAGGAAGGCAAAGGCACAGCCGTCACCGTGTCATTGCCCTGTGCCGATGATGCCGTTGGTGCCCCGCGATCGCGCTTGACCGGACAGGCGTTGGTGGTCGATGACAACGACAGCGACCGACGTGTCACGGCACAGGTGTTAAAGGACCTAGGCTATCGGGCAAAAACTTACGCGACCGCCGAAGAAGCGCTTCTGGCGGCGGAGAAGACCAGTTTCGACCTCATCATCAGCGACTTTGATCTTGGTGGTGCGCAAGACGGCTTGGACGTGTTGACCAAGATAAAAAAGCGCACTCCCAAAGCGCGGCGCATCCTGATCAGCGGCAAGTCATCGTTAAGCGCCTTACAGGCCAGCGATGTTATCTTCGTCAAAAAACCGGTGAATGTTACAAGTCTGTCTGCGGTCTTAACACATGCCCGAACTAAGGCGTAAGACTGGAAACACAATCGATTGTGTCGCCTTAAACCTGACTTTCGACAATATCTCACTGGCTTGAGATGAGTGCCCGCATCTCTCCGGCCCACGCGCCAATGATCCATTCGCCTTTGGTGCAAACGACCGGTCTGACCTCAGCGCAGGGCAGGCCGCTTCGTCAGCGGCATCCGCCGTGCCGTCACACTGCATTGCCGAAAAACAAGGTGCCGATAGTGGGCTGCCATTCGGCGCTGTGACTTTCCACATCACATGCCCCCGCGATGATGGCTCAGCCTGTAGCGTTTCGACTTATTGCTGCTCTGGCACCAGAATCTCGCGTTTGCCGACATGGTTGGCAGCACTTACCACCCCCTCATCTTCCATCTGTTCGACCAGCCGCGCAGCCTTGTTATAGCCGATGGCCAGCTTGCGCTGGATATAGGATGTCGAACATTTGCGATCCTTGATCACAATCGCCACGGCCGTGTCGTACAGCGCGTTTTCGCTATCGGACCCGTCGCCGAGGCCAAGCACCAGATCAATGCTGCTTTCAGCATCATCAGATGGCCCATCAACGACACCAGACATATATTCCGGCGGGCCGAACCCTTTCAGATGGTTGACGATCTCTTCAACCTCCTCATCACTGACAAAGGGGCCGTGGACACGGGTAATCTTGGACCCGCCAGCCATATAAAGCATGTCACCCATGCCCAAGAGCTGTTCCGCCCCCATCTCACCCAGAATGGTCCGGCTGTCGATTTTCGAGGTCACCTGGAAGGAAATCCGGGTCGGGAAGTTCGCCTTGATCGTCCCGGTGATGACATCGACCGATGGGCGCTGTGTCGCCATGATCAGGTGGATACCGGATGCACGCGCCATCTGCGCCAGACGCTGAATGCAGGCTTCGATTTCCTTACCGGCGACCATCATCAGGTCGGCCATCTCATCCACGATGACAACGATATAGGGCATCGCCTCTGGCGCGAATTCCTCGGTCTCAAAGATCGGATCGCCGGTTTCATCGTCAAACCCGGTTTGTACGGTGCGGCTGAACATTTCCTGCTTGGCCAGCGCGTCCTTCACCCGGCCATTATAGCCGTCGATGTTGCGCACGCCCATTTTGGACATCTTGCGATAGCGTTCCTCCATCTCGCCCACGACCCATTTCAGGGCGACAACCGCCTTTTTCGGGTCGGTCACAACGGGTGACAGAAGGTGCGGAATGCCATCATAAACGGAAAGCTCCAGCATCTTGGGGTCGATCATGATCATCCGACATTCTTCCGGCGTCAGCTTGTAAAGCAGTGACAGGATCATGGTGTTGATCGCCACGGATTTACCGGAACCGGTGGTACCGGCGATCAGCAGGTGGGGCATCTTGGCGAGGTTCGCCACGATGGGTTCGCCACCGATATCCTTGCCCAGCGCGAGGGGCAGTTTCTGGTTACCGTCGCCAAAATCACGGTGCGACAGGATTTCGCGCAACACCACCTTTTCGCGGTTTTCATTGGGCAGTTCGATCCCGATCACGCTGCGCCCAGGTACGGTGGATACACGCGCCGACAGGGCAGACATGGACCGCGCGATATCATCGGCCAGACCGATGACACGGGATGCTTTCAAGCCCGGTGCCGGTTCCAGTTCATACATGGTGACAACTGGGCCAGGACGAACCGATACGATGTCACCTTTGACGCCGTAATCATCCAGCACGCTTTCTAGCATCCGCGCGTTTTCGGCCAGCGCGTCATCGCTCAGATGATGCCGCTGGATTTCAATCGGGTTCATCAACAGGCTCAGCGGCGGGTGTTCGTAGTCGCTGTGCTTGTCCTCGAATTTCAGCTTTGGCTGCGCCTCGGCCTTGGCCTGGGTTGATGGCTGCGGTGCCTTTTTCGGCGGGTGCTGCACCACACTGCGCGGTTCGGGTGCGAGGGAAGGCGCAGGCGGTATGTTCACGGGCGGGATCGGCATATGGGGGGACGCCATGCGTGGTGCATTTTGCGGTTCTTCGATCGCCGCGTCGATATCGTCAGCCACGCTTTCCACATCGCCAAACACCAGCGGCTTCGGGCCACGCCCAGCGGTCAGGGACGGTTCAATCCGTACGCCTGTGGGCGATGGTGGCACCGCCCGGTTTTTAATCGCGTCTGCGATGCGCGCGCTGATCCGGTCCGGGCTTGCAGGCGGCGCATCGGCGGTTTGTTCCGGTGTCACCAATTCCGGTTCCGGCATCGGATCATTGCGTTTCAACAGGCCGGACAGGAAACCGCCCTGCGGCTCAGGCTCTGCCGCGGGGGCCGGGGTTTCCAGCGGTGGCGCTGCGGGCACATGGGTCGCGGTCAAAGGCGGTTCTGTTGTCGGCATGATCGGGTTGGCCCGCACGACGGCGGCAACTTGTGCCCGCTGGTCAGCAGCGGGGGCCGCAACGGATTCAACCAATGTCACATCACCCCGGTCCGCCCGCGCCTGCATGGCTTGCGCGCGCTTGTCCTGCAAGGTTGCCGTCAACCCATGCGCGGCCTGTGCAGACAGGCTCGCACCGCGCCCGGCAATGCGCAGGATACCGGCATAGAGCATGACTGTCCCCAGCCATGCAAAACGGGTGCCCGTCTGCACCTCTGGCCGTGTGAAACCCAGAACGAAAGTCATCAGCGTCAAAAGGCCGACAAATGACAGAAGCGACAACAGTTTGACGCCAAAACTGGCCCCAAATGGCAGGATCGTCAGGATCACCCCAAGCACGGTATCACCGAAAAGCCCGCCGAGGCCGAAATTGGCAGGCCAATTGGCCCCCGGCGTCAGCGTCGCGGCGTAAACAGAACCGATAATCAGCGCCACAGGCGCAAAGACCAGCCGCCCAATGGCCCGTTCCTGCCCGTGATGCATCACGAAACGCAGACCCCAGACGATCAGCACGAGCGGCAAGACCCAAACCCCCTGCCCGATCACCATCATCACAGGTGCCGCCACCGACGCCCCGATATGCCCCAGCCAGTTTTGCACCGGCGCATCAGTGGCCGATATCCAGCTTGGGTCATCGGGGCTGTAGCTGCCCACAAGGGCCGCAATCAGCAGGCCTGCAAAGACCAACCCGATCCCCAGCAATTCCTTGCCGCGTTTTTCAATCGCCGCCTGTGTTGTACTGTCCAAGAGCGGATCGCGCTGCCGTGTCTGATATGATGCCATGATACCGTTCCTCAGTCATACAAACAGTCGCGGATCAGGGTCAGTCCGCGCTGCATTTCTTGTGTTGGGGCGACCAGGGCCACCCGGATATATTTGGAACCGGGGTTTTCCCCGTTTACCTCTTGGCTCAGATAGGCGCCGGGCAATGTGCGCACGCCAGTATCCTGCCAAAGTTTGAGCGATGCCGCCTCACCATCGGCGACGGGCAGCCACAGAAAGAACCCCGCCTGCGGGGATTGATAGCCGTCGATATGGCCAAAGATATCGTCGGCGATGTCGTATTTGCGATGATAAAGCGCCCTGTTTTCAACAACATGACCTTCATCATTCCAGACCTTCGTCGCGACAATCTGTAGCGGGCCGGGCAGTGGCGCACCGGCAAAGGCGCGCAATTGCCGCAGCCTTGCGATGGATTTTGCACCACCCGCGGCAAAGCCACAGCGCAGACCGGGCAGGTTGGATCGTTTTGACAAGGATTGGAAAATCATCACCCGGTCCGGGTCCGCGCCCATGTCGTGCGCGATTTGCAATGCGCCGGGTGGCGGGTCGGTCCGGTAAATCTCGGAATAGCATTCATCGGCGAGGATCTTGAAATCATGCTTTTCGGCAAGGCTGATGATCCGCCGCCAATACGCATCATCGGCCACCGCCCCCTGCGGGTTGGCGGGGGAGCAGATATAAGCGAGTGCTGTCTGGTCCAGTACATCTGCCGACAGCCCGTCCAGGCCGGGTAGATGCCCGGTGCCAGCCGTGGCAGGCACATAGACCGGCTTTGCCCTGACTGACAAGGCCGCGACCCCGTAAACCGGGTAAAAAGGGTTTGGTGTCAAGACGATAGGCTGTTTGCCGTTCTTCGTTTCGGGGCAAAGCGCCATGGCGGCATTGTACAAACCTTCGCGCGTACCATTGAGCGCAATGATCTGGTCGTTCGGCACGTCCATTCCATAGCGCCGCTTTAGAAAGCCGCCCATGGCCGTCAGCAGATCGGCCTGTCCTTCATTGCTGGGGTAGTTGTTGAACCCATCCAGATTGGCCGCAAGGATATCGCCCACAAAAGCGGGGAACGCGTGGCGCGGTTCGCCAATCGTCATATTGATCACATCCGCAGACTTGCTGGGTACGTCCAATAACGCACGCAGGCGTGGCCACGTCGCAACCGGGAGGTTCGAAAACCGCTCGGGAAAGTTCATAACTGCCTCAACTTACGGGATCATTTCGCCCCGCTTTGTCCCAAACTAGCCTGACGGGGACTCATCTGTCCAGAAAAAGGGGGCGCAGATGCAGCATGTTGTGGCTTTTTGGCCGATGATCTGAACGTGGGTCAGGTATTCGCCCGGTTGGGGTTCAGTTCCTGCTGCCAGTCTTCGACTGCATCAACCGGATAAAACAGCATCAAGGTGCTGAGCGCGAGGCTGTCGCGGGCGATGAAAGCGGCCGATAATTCCAGCGCGGCCACGATACCAACCACATGCAGCGTCCGCATCGCATAGGCCGCAAAAAACCCGCCCATCATCCAGATATAGTCGGCAACTGCGTTCAGGACACTATCACCATGATAGCCGGCATTGATTGTGGTGGACCGGAACGCGTTCAACACGAAGTCGGTATGTTCGATAATCTCCCACCCGATGCCGGTGATGATGGCGACGAGAAATAGCATACCAAAACTTAGCTTTGGAAAAAGCAGCCGCCCCAAGAGCGCGATCAGCACACCGTGCAGAATATGGCTGAGCGTGTACCAATCCGCGATATGTTGCGAATTGCCACCGTCGAAAACCGACCCGATCCAGAGCTTTACATCCCCACAGGTGCAGATCAGCGGTTGGCCCCAGAGATAGAGCGTTCCGGCGATCAGAGGCACACCTAGCAGGGCAAAAAGGTAAAGCGATCTATCAGTCATTTTAAATCTCATGCGGTCTTTATCGCTGGCGACCTAAACGGAGCGATAAGATCATTTTGCGGCCTGAATGAGGTATGAATGTGCGCGCGCCACGCGGCGCAGCGCAACGTTCGGTGGTCGGACCAGGGCAGCGCAACACCCTGAAAACGCGCAACCACACGAATCGTAGGTTAACGCTTGGGATCGTTGCAAAAACGCCTGTCGGCAAAGCGTCGGCCAGACGTCGGATTTGCGTCGGGCCCCTTGGCCCGGATTTGCATGCTTAAGCCACCGCGCGGCGCAAAGGTAAACACCGTGTTCATATCCGCTGCCATCCGTCCTCTTGACAAAATGGGCCGGGTCGTTGTGGCTGGTGGCAGGATCCGGAGGCTATATGAAACGTTACATTCTTGCACTGCTCACATGCATCGGGCTGACAGGCCAGGCTGCTGCCGAGGTCACCATCAGCCACGGCTATTCCGCCTTTGGCGATCTGAAATACGGGCCGGATTTTACGCATTTCGACTATGCCAATCCCGATGCCCCGCAAGGTGGTACGATCAGTCAACGTCAGCTTTACGGCACGCCCACATTCAACAGCATGAACATTTTCATCATCAAAGGGGATAGCGCCCCGGAGATTGGCCACCATGTTTATGACAGTCTGATGGTCCGCGCCTATGATGAACCCGATGCGATTTACGGGTTGATTGCCGAAACCATCGAATACCCTGATGACCTGTCTTATGTTGCCTTCAACCTGCGCCCTGACGCCCGTTTTCACGATGGCGTGCAGGTGACGGCAAAGGACGTTGTTTTTACCATCAATGCGCTGAAAACCGATGGGCATCCGTATTACCGCAATCTGCTTTCGGACGTGCAACTAGTTGAAGCGGAAAGCGATCTGCGGGTCCGGTTTGATCTGGCCCCCGGCGCTGGTAGCGCCTTTCCCAGCGAAATTGCGCAATTGCCGGTCCTGCCCGCGCATTTTTACGATGCCAATCCGTTTGACGAAAGCTGGATGACCCTGCCCCTTGGGTCCGGTCCCTATGTGGTAGAGACCGCCGATGCCCCGCGCACGATCAGGTTTTGCAAGGATGATGATTATTGGGCTGCTGATTTGCCTGTGAATAGAGGCCGCAACAATTTTGACTGCTTTGCCTATGAGTATTTCGCGGATGAAACCATCGGGCTGGAGGCATTTGCGGCGGGCGAATACATGATGCGCGTTGAATATCGGTCGGCTGCTTGGGCAACCGGATATGACTTTCCGGCGGCACAGAATGGTTGGGTGAAGCAAATATTGCTACCCGATGGTCGCCCGTCCACGGCGCAGGGTATCTGGTTCAATATGCGTCGTCCCATTTTGCAGGATATCCGTGTGCGTCAGGCCCTGGAATATGCGTTCAATTTTGAATGGACCAACGAAACCCTGTTTTATGGCACCTATAACCGGTCGGACAGTTTTTTCGAGAATACAGAGATGCAGGCGACCGGCCTGCCCGAAGGTGCAGAGCTGGCCATACTGGACGCATTTCGTGATCAGTTACCGCCAGAGGTTTTCACCGAACCCGCCCATATTCCCTATGCAGGTGGCCCGAACCCCCGCGACCGCGCCGGGTTACGCGAGGCATCGCGCCTGCTGGATGAGGCCGGTTGGGTTGTCGGTGATGACGGGTTGCGCCGGAATGCAGCGGGTCAGGTGTTGTCACTGGATTTCCCCGATGACAGCCGCAGTCTGGAACGGATCATGGCGCCGTTTGTGCAGAACCTCAACGGTCTTGGTATTGATATCAATCTCGAACTGATCGACCCCAGTTCATGGAGCGAGCGGCGACAAACCTATGACTTTGATTTGTCGTTGACGGCGTGGAGCGTCAAGGTCACCCCGGGTGCAGAGTTGCGTGCGTTTTACGGTTCTGCTGCAGCTGCCGCAGAGGGAAGCAACAACCTGACCGGTCTGGCCGATCCGGTTGTCGATGCCCTGATTGAACGCGCTGTCGAAACCGAAACCCGCGAAGACCTGACCGCGGCTGTCCGCGCGCTGGACCGGGTGCTGCGGGCGAAACATATCTGGATCGGGGCCTGGCACCTCGGCGCGCACCGGGTCGCGGTCTGGGATATCTTTGGGATGCCTGCCGAACCGTCGCCCTATGATTTCAACCGGGGCGTCGATCTGTGGTGGTTTGACCGCGATAAATATGAGGCGCTTGTCGATGCTGGGGCGTTGGACGGTGGGTTGTGAAAAAGGGCGCCTTGAAAGGCGCCCTTTGATTTAATGTACGACCGCGTCGTCGGGTCTTGGTCGGTTTGAGGCGGATAGCCTGTCGCCGACGATCAATCCATCTGCACCCGCACTGACACTGATCGTGTCGCCGTCCATGACGTCACCGGCCAGGATCATCTCAGCCAGTTGGTCTTGCAATGCGCGCTGGATCACCCGTTTGAGTGGCCGCGCCCCGAACACCGGATCATAGCCTTCATCGGCCAGCCATTTCAGCGCAGCCTCGTCGAGGTTGATCGTGATGTTCCGCCCGGCCAGCCGCCTTTCCAGCCGCTTGAGCTGGATCGTGACGATCCCGGCCATGTCTTCGCGGGCGAGCCGGTCGAAGATCACCGTTTCGTCCAGACGGTTCAGGAATTCGGGCCGGAAATGCGCGCGAACCGCATCCATCACATCGCGCTTGGCCTCTGACGCATCGGCCCCGTCGGGGAGTTGGCTCAGCGCCTGCGCCCCGAGGTTCGATGTCAGGATGATCAGCGTTTGCTTGAAATCCACGGTGCGGCCCTGACCATCGGTCAGCACGCCGTCATCAAGGACCTGCAGCAGGACGTTGAACACATCAGGGTGCGCCTTTTCGACCTCATCGAACAGGACGACCTGATAGGGACGACGCCGCACAGCCTCTGTCAGCACGCCGCCTTCGTCATAGCCGACATAGCCCGGAGGCGCGCCGATCAGACGGGCGACCGCGTGTTTTTCCATGAATTCCGACATGTCGATGCGGACCATCGCGCTGTCATCATCAAAGAGGTATTCGGCGACCGCCTTGGTGAGTTCCGTCTTACCGACACCGGTTGGTCCAAGGAACAGGAATGACCCCAGCGGCCGGTTTTCATCGTTCAGACCGGCACGGGCGCGGCGGACCGCGTTGGCGACCGAGGTGACAGCGGTTCTCTGGCCGATGACCCGCTTGCCGAGCTCTTCTTCCATGCGCAACAGCTTTTCACGTTCGCCTTCCAGCATTTTCGACGTTGGAATACCTGTCCAGCGTTCGACGACCTCGGCGATCTGTTCGGGGCGCACGGCCTCTTCGACCATCAGGTCGTCGTTTTCTTCCGCCTCGGCCAATTGCCGTTCCAGTTGCGGGATGACGCCATAGGACAGCTCCCCGGCTTTCGCCAGATTGCCTTCGCGCTTGGCGATATCCAGATCGGCGCGGGCGCGATCCAGCTTTTCCTTGACCACGCGGGTGCCTTCCAGCTTGTCGCGTTCGGCCTGCCACTTTGCGGCCATTTCAGAGGCGCGATCATTGAGGTCCGCCAGTTCCTTTTCCAGCTTTTCAAGCCGGTCTTTGGAGGCTTTGTCATCTTCCTTCTTCAATGCCTCAGATTCGATCTGAAGTTGCAGGATCTGCCGGTCCAGCGCGTCCAGTTCTTCGGGTTTGCTGTCGACCTCCATGCGCAGACGGCTGGCCGCCTCGTCCATCAGGTCGATGGCCTTATCCGGCAGGAACCGGTCGGTGATATAGCGATGCGACAGGGTCGCCGCCGCCACAAGCGCGCTGTCGCTGATGCGGACACCGTGGTGCAGTTCGTATTTTTCCTTGATCCCGCGCAGGATGCTGACAGTATCCGTCACGGTCGGTTCTTCCACCATCAAGGGCTGGAACCGGCGGGCAAGGGCTGCGTCCTTTTCAACGTATTTGCGGTATTCGTTCAGGGTTGTGGCCCCGACGCAATGCAATTCCCCCCGCGCAAGCGCGGGTTTGATCAGGTTGGCGGCATCCATCGCGCCCTCAGACGCGCCAGCGCCGACCAGCGTATGCATTTCGTCGATGAACATGATGATTTCACCGGCCGCGGATTCGATTTCCTTGAGCACAGCTTTCAACCGTTCCTCAAACTCGCCCCGGTATTTGGCACCCGCAATCATGGCCCCCATGTCGAGCGACATCAGCTTTTTATTGCGCAGGGATTCCGGCACGTCGCCGTCGATGATACGCAAGGCCAGCCCTTCGGCGATGGCGGTTTTACCCACGCCGGGTTCCCCGATCAGGACAGGGTTATTCTTGGTGCGGCGCGACAGGACTTGCATGGCGCGCCTGATTTCTTCGTCCCGGCCGATGATCGGGTCGATTTTGCCTTGCTCGGCCGCTTCGGTCAGGTCGCGGGCATATTTGGCCAGCGCTTCAAAACTATCCTCTGCGGTCGCACTATCTGCGGTGCGACCTTTGCGGATGTCATTGATCGCGGCGTTCAGGTTCTGTGCCGTCACACCACCTGCATCCAGCGCATCCTTGGCCTTGGATTTCACCACGGCCAGCGCGGTCAGCAGCCGTTCGACCGGCACAAAGCTGTCGCCTGCCTTCTTGGCGATCTGTTCGGCCTCATCAATGACTTTGGCGGTTGTGTTGTCCAGATAGACCTGGGCGGCGTCGCCGGTTACTTTGGGCTGCTTGGCCAATGCGGCCTCTACCGCGCCCATCACAGCAGGGGCATTGCCGCCTGCGCGGGTGATCAGATTGGATGCGAGCCCTTCCTCGTCATCCAGCAGCGCCTTGAGCAGGTGTTCTGGGGCGAATCGTTGATGATTCTCGCGCATTGCGATGGTCTGGGCGGCTTGTACGAATCCGCGCGACCGCTCTGTGAACTTGTCTAAGTTCATGGGTCTCTCCTTTGTTAAGCGCCCGATTTGGTGGGTGCCCGACTTGGCGGCACACCCTGTTGTTGGGCCTCGGAACTTAAATGGGGTTCGTAACGTTGCGTCGCAAGACCAAAGGTATGGAATTCCATAGGGGGAGCGATTTTGATCATTTCCCCGCTTATTCAAAGCGCTTTGGTGTCATATTATACCGCATGGAAGAAACGATGCTTCAAGCACCCATCCTGACGGAGAGGACACCCCGCGCGGCTCCGCTGTTTCCGCTTTCGCCGGAAGCCGTCCGCGCGCTGCGAGGCCGTCAAGATGTGACCCAACCCGCGGCATCGGGGACTTCCAAAGACGATTGACGACCACTCACGGATGGTCCGGGGCGCAGCTTAGCGCGCGAGCCGGGCGACAAAGGCGCAGCCAAGGGACGGGCTGCGCCTTTTCATTTGGTCAGATTGCGGGCGCGCGCGCGGACAGAGGCCGCCGGATCGTTTGCTGCACTTGTCAGGGCAATATCCGCGTCAGGCGCGCCAAGCCTGACATAGGCATCCAGCGCCCATGCCCGCACCATGGCTTTGTCAAGCGTCAGGTAGGGGGCGATCAAGCCGGGTGGGATATCAACCGCCACATGCTGGATTGATTGCAGCAGATGCAGGGCGATTTCCCAATGCAAATCACGCGCCAAGAGATCGGCAGGGTAAGGGATGTCCTTGCCCGCCGCATATCCGGCTTTCAGCACCCAGGATGCGGCCCGCGCTGCTGTTTCATCCGCACCACGGCAGGCGCTCAATAGTGCGGGGTAATCATCAGGTGTAAGTCCATCGGCCACCTGCTGTAGCGGCGCCACAGTCTTACCGTCCCAGTTCTGAAAAACTGCAACCATGTTCATCAGCGCAGCATAGCGTGATTGCACCTGTCCTGCCCAGCCGTTAGACCGCCTCAAACTGCGAAGGAGCCTGCCAATGTCCGATGACCGCCTGATAGTCGCAATGGATGTCCCCAATGTGCTGGATGGGCTGGAACTGGCCAAGACGCTGGGTGACAGCGTCAGTTTCTACAAAATCGGGCTGGGCATGTTGACGGGTGGCGGGCTGGCGCTGGCCAATGAGTTGAAACAGGAACATGGCAAGCGCATCTTTCTGGATATGAAATTCTTTGACATCGGTGCCACGGTCGAAGCGGCGGTGCGTGGTGTTGCCCAGTTTGATCTGGACTTCCTGACGGTGCATGGCGACCCCCATGTGGTGCGCGCCGCTCGCGAAGGGGCCGGTGGATCGGACATGAAAATCCTCGCTGTCACAATCCTGACCTCGCTGGATCGCGGTGATCTGGATGCGTCCTGTATGAAGGCGGGCGATGTGGCCGATCTGGTGCTGGAACGTGCGGGGATTGCCCTGTCAAACGGGGCAGATGGTGTTATCGCGTCCCCGCAAGAGGCGGCGTTGATCCGTGCCTTGCCCGAAGCGGAGGGCAAGCTGATCGTGACGCCCGGTGTGCGCCCCGTTGGCGCAGATTTGGGTGACCAGAAACGGGTCATGACCCCCGCGCAAGCCATCGCAAACGGGGCCGATCATGTCGTGGTGGGGCGGCCTATCTGGCGGGCGGCGTCCCCGCGCAAGGCGGCAATGGATATTCAGGCAGAGCTTGCCTCGCCACAAGCAAAGACCCCCAACCAATAAGGCTGGGGGCCAAAAAAACGCAGATTTTTTGAAAAAAACTCTGTGTCAGAGTTTTGCATCGCGTCAGTCGTTGATGTCGGTATCCCAGATTTTCACCTGGCCCTTTTCCAACCCGAACACCTTGCGCATGGCAATATAGGCAGCCAGCGAAAGGGCGGCAAAGATCACCAGGGTCAGGGCCAGCCCAGAGGCCGATATGCCGAACAGGATCAGCAGCCCCATGGCCGCCGCCCCGATGGCGAACCCCAAAAAGATGTAGCCGGGGATCAGGACCTCAAGCGTGGCCAGCACCAGCGCGCCGGACATCCAGACCCACCATTCTGTCCAAAGTGGCATTATCCCCTCCCTTTCAGCATCTGGAACGCGTTCGCAAACGCATCGACCGCATTGGCCGGCAACACAACCGTCTGGCTGCCATCACTGGAGCCAAGCTTGCTGAGTGCCTCGACCTGTTTCAACGCCACCTGATACTGGGCGGCCTCCAGACCGTTTTCGGCAATGGCCACGGCAACCACCTGTGTTGCGTAAGCCTCGGCATCCGCCAGCACCCGGCGCGCCTCTGCGTCCTGTTTGGCGGCGTAGAGTTCCGCATCAGCTTGCAATTCGACCGCCCGCTTTTGACCTTCGGCTTCGGTTACCTGCGCCCGGCGGGCCCGTTCCGCGTTTAGCTGTTGCAGCATCGCCTGTCGCGTCGCTTGATCAAGGTTCACGTCGAGGATTTCGGCGCGCGTCACCTCGATCCCCCAATCGTCGACCTGCTGGGCGACCTGATCACGCACAGCGTCAATCAGGCTGGCGCGGTTGGCTTGCACCTGGTCAAGCTCCATCCGCCCAATCTCGGACCGGACGATACCGGCCACGGTCGTGGAAATCGCGCCATCCACATCACGGATCCGGTAGACTGTCTTTTCCGGTTCGATGATCCGGTAGAATACGGATGTTTCCACCTGCACCAGCACGTTATCAGACGTGATCGCGTCCTGTGTCATATTCGGCAGCTGGCGTTCCAGTACCGATACTTTATGGCGTACACGGTCCAGAAATGGCACGATCAGATTGATCCCCGGCCCCAAAACGGCGCGTAACCGGCCAAACCGTTCGACCACGTATTTCTCAGACTGGGGCACGATCCGTACGGCAGCCATCGCGCAGATGATAAGAAACACCGCGAGTATGAGATAAAGCAGGTTCTGGCCCAGAAATTCAGAGATCAATTGTTCCAATGGCATATATCTGTCCCTCTATTGTTATGAAGGACAGATAGTTACGTTTCAGGTCGTTTTCAATGTATGCAACGGCATACTGTTACTTTTAAACCGTGCTGCGACAGTTGCGCCGATGGCGTCCGCCGTGGCCGGGCTGAGGGTCCAGCCAAGGTGCCCATGCCCTGTGTTGTAGAACACCCGGTCGCTTTTGCCGGGGCCAACGCGGGGCATCATATTGGGCATCATCGGGCGCAAACCAGCCCATGGGACGCAGTTTTCGGTGGACACATCAGGGAAATGTTCCTCGCACCATTTGACCAGTGGCCGCACACGCCGTTCCAGGATATCGCGGTTTTCGCCGTTGAATTCGGCCGTCCCCGCAATGCGGAACCGGTTTTTGCCCAGCCGGGACGAGACGATCTTGGCCTTGTCATCCAGCAATGACACGGTTGGTGCCCCCGCCTGACTAGCCGCATCATCCAGATTGACCGTGATCGAATAGCCCTTGACCGGATAGACATTCACCCGGTCGCCCAGCATCTGCGCGAATTTCCGGCTGGCCACCCCGGCGGAAACGACAATGCTGTCATAACGCGCCTCATGCCCGCATTCGACATAAACACCGTCATCACGCACATGCAGATCGGTCACGGGCGCGCCCAGTTTGAACTCCACACCCTGCTTTTTCAGCCAATCGGCCAGCCCCATGGTGAATTTGTGGATGTCACCAGTGCTATCGCTTTCTGTCCAGAACCCACCGATGACATCGCCGCGCAGGTTGGGTTCGCGGGCCATGACCTCGTCCACGCTCAGCTCACGCCGTTCCAGCCCGCCCTGTTCCAGCAACCCGTTGACCATGCGGGCATGGTTCAGATCCTTCTGGGTCTTGTAGAAATGCAGGATGCCTGCGGGGCTGAAATCGAAATCAACGCCGGATTTTTCCGCCATTTCGGCCAGTCCGGCACGGGCAGCGACGGCCATACTCGCGGTCTTGATCGTGTTGGTCTTGTAGCGGGGGATATTGGCCAGAAATTCGGCCATCCAGCTGAATTTATGCCAGCCGGGGCGCGGATTGACGAAAAGCGGGGCGTCGCCCTGCAATAGCCATTTGATACCTTTGAGCACAGTGGACCATTGGTTCCAGACCTCTGCGTTGGAGGCGCTGAGCTGGCCGCCATTGGCAAAGCTGGTTTCCATGCCCGCGTAACGCTGACGGTCATATACGGTGACGTCGAAGCCACGGACATGCAGGGAATATGCTGTGGTAACACCGGTGATCCCGGCGCCCAGAACGGCGATATGAGGCATGGTCATCTCCTAACCATATGCGCTTGCGCGCTGCCCCCACCGTGTTTGAGCCTGAGAGATTCGCCGCTATCGCGGCTTGCTCCTCCGGCGGGCCTTGCGGGCCACTCTGCGGCGTGTTGCACCCCAACCGGTCCATTTGCCTGAGAGTGACCGGGGCGGTTGCTCCTTCGGCGACGGACGCTTGCGAATCGGGCCGTTCTCTCCCGGTTGGCGTGTTTCCTATTGGAAACCCTTTAGACGAGTTGCTGTATAAAGCAACAGAAATCTGGCTGCACTACGGCGGCAGTCTGATTGTCCATAGGGTTATTCGTAGCGATGCCCCCCTATCCCGCAAAGGTGCGCGCCGGTTCAGCTTCAGCTGATTACCTCCGCGCGAGCAGAAGTGCGCTCAATCTAGGTGGTTCTCTGCCTCTTTCGCAATCTTTGTGAAATTGTCCGGACTTGCCATTTCCGCAGGTATAACCCCCGCCTCACTCAACTCAGGAGGGAATCAAAATGTACCTGACCACCGAAGCACGCAAGACCTCTCATACAGTATCAGTCAACCCGGACGAGTATCACCTTTTTGGTAATAAGGGAGATAAATCAACATCGACAGGAAATGACTCGAGCGCTCTTTTCTTGTCGCTTCAAGCTCGGGACAAGACCAGTCTCGACCAGCAGCAAGTGAACGCAATCCGTGAGTCTTCGGCCAAAATTGACGCGATATTGAAATCTAACTTCGAAACCATTGAGCAGATCGAGACGCAATTCAGTGACCATTTTGAGTTTGAAGTTGTTGAGGATCTGAGCACAACTGATGGTCAACAGCTGCGCGGTGTCACGACAGAAAGCGGCCGCATTCTGATCGACGATGATCTGGCGGGGCGTGAACTGCTTGAAGTCTTGGCCGAGGAAGTTGCTGAAGCTGCGTATTATGAGGCATTCGGATCTGCGTCAGATGGAGATTTCGGGGCAGAGGTCGTCTATCGTAGGTCTGGCGGTTCGGATCTGGATCATTTGCAGCAATTGCGCAACGCCGCACAGGATGACACGGTTCAAACAGCCTGGGGAAAGGGGCAAGCGTCACAAAACTCTCTGGACGGCTTTGTAAGTGAGTCCGATTTGGGACGTGAATATGCCTATGCCCCAATCAAATATTTCTATTCAGACACAGGTTCACTGCGCCCGACTCAACCCAATAACGACCCTGGAAGCCTGTCCCCTCAATTCTCCGAAGCAACCTTGAGAGAGTACGATTCAGACATCGATCTGAACACATTTATCAAGACCGCGTCTGGATATGATACCTCGTTGGTCGATTTTTCTGGCCTGAATAACGGAACCTCGCCCAACAGTCTCGGTACCGGATCCCAAAGGTTCGATATGAACGGCGATGGGAAGGCCGACCAATTTAGCTATGTTGGTTCTCTTACACACGAGTCCTTCCATGGGTCAAAATCCCCAATAACGGTTGACCATATTAGCGGCGCTGATCTGACAGCCACGGACAACTCATCACGCGTTTATGTTGGACAAGGTTCGGTCAAGTCGACGTGGACAGTCAGCAACACAGAATCGCACAGCACGTCTGAAGATTTCAATTACAATGAAAATATCGCCACCGCCGTCAAAACGAATGTGAATTTTGGCGTGTTTTCAGCGGGGACCGATATTACGGTGTCTGGGAGCTCAGGAAATCAAACATCCAACGGCAGCACTTTTGGGGTCACAAAAACTGTCCAACATTGGTATTCGATTGATGCCGGAGATTATGAACCTGGAACGCTCGTTTCTTACGGATTTCACATGTTGACGGCGGATATACGCTTTACTGAGGAATTTGTTGCCGTTCTTGAGATCACAAATGCGGATGAGCCAACGTACCTTTTCGTCGACGTGGCGGTGAATGACACGTTGGAAGATCATTCACTGGGTCTGGTGCTCACTGACTATAGTATATCTGATCAACCAGATTTCGACGATCTGATCACAACGAATCTTCCCTCCGATACCTCCCTCGATATGATGTAGAGTTTGATTGAGGACACTCATGTAAAACGTCAAATTCAAGTGACCTGAATTCATCTCGATGTTACCCGACACCGCTTCCGTCTCAGTTACTGAGGCGGAGGCGAGATAGATGGTGCGGAAACCGTATTCGCATGCAGATTGCCAAGGTCGCAATGGTCAATACTTGATGATTGAAGATCACACCTTTGCCCCGTGGACCTGCACGACTGTGTCATACACATGGGAGGCCGCCAGCGTATGCTGCGGCCCCTCATGACGGGAAAGGCAAATCGGCACATCGAAGCTGAATTGATCTGCCCGAATGACGCGCATCTCTTGGCGTTCGACCCAGTATTTCGCGTAAACCTCGGGTAGAAACCCGACGCAATTTCCACTGAGTATGAAATGTGCCAGCCCCTCCATCTGATGAGAAACTGCCAGTGCTGGCCGGTTGAAAAACGATGAATAGGGCGTCAGCACCGACACAAAGCCGCGTCTTACAAAATTCTGTTCGGCAATCAGTTCAGGTGTCATTGCATCCTCTTCCATTCCAAAAAGAGGATGTCCTTCTCCGCAGATCAGTCGCTGTTTTTCAACAAACAACCGAACTTGGGATACATTCTTTCTGGCCGGAAACTCGGGCGAAATGGCCATTTGGACCTGTCCCCGGACAAGCTGCTCTTCGATCTGGTCCGGGGGACCAATACGCAGAACGATGCGCAAGCCTTTAGAGGCGGCAAGCGCATCACGAATGGCATCGCGCAACCGGCATTCCGTGTTGGTGATCAGGTTATCAACGACGCCTATCGAAACTTCGCCAACGATACTTTCTTTCAGCTGACCAATTTGGCTGTGATAGGCCTCAATCGAGGACAGCATGGAGCGAGAGGCCTCGTATACCGCCCCACCGCGCGCGGTCAGCGCAAATCCGGCACGCCCCCGGCTACACAGTTTGAACCCAAGCCGGGTTTCCAGGTTGGCCATGTGGGTGCTGATCGTCGAGCGTGACAGGTTCAGTTCCGACTGCGCCTGCGTGAATCCGCCGCATTCCACAATCGTGCAGAATACACGCAGCAGTTTGATGTCTACGTCTGCGATTGAGGGGCTAGACATTACGTCGCAATCTTTCGAACTAAAGTTCCATACATCGACGTTTATCAACTCAATTACGCATGTCAACTTTCGCCCGAACATCAGTGACGGAGACGGCGCATGCAGCCAAAAGATAAGGCATTTCAACCCATACCGGGGCTAAAGACGGCACGATTTGCGGGAATGCCGACCTTTATGCGTCTGCCACATCTTGAGCTGGACAACCCCCAAGCGGACAAGGCCGATATCGGGATCGTGGGCGTTCCGTTTGATGGCGGTACTTCAAACCGTCCGGGCCCCCGCCATGGCCCGCGCCAGCTGCGCGACTTATCCACGATGATCCGCACAACACATCCACGCAGCGGTGTGAACCCTTTCAAGCTGGTGAATTGTGCCGATCTGGGCGATGCCCCGGTGAACCCGATGGATATCATGGAAAGCCTTGAATTGATCTCCGGCTTTTACAACCAACTGTCCGACAAAGGCATCATGCCTCTCTCTGCCGGTGGTGATCATTTGGTGTCTTTGCCGATCCTGCGCGCGCTTGGCCGCAAAGGCGCGGTTGGCATGATCCATTTCGATGCGCATACCGACATGAACGACGCCTATTTTGGTGGTAGCAAATACACCCATGGCACGCCGTTCCGGCGTGCGATTGAACAGGGGTTTCTTGATCCCAAACGCACCATCCAGATCGGTATTCGCGGCGTCAAATACAACACGACCGATTTCGACTGGGCCTTGGACCAAGGCGTGCGGATTGTCGAAATCGAGGAACTGTTTGAACGCGGTGTCGATGCCGTCATGCAAGAGGCCCGCAACATCGTGGGCGACCGTGAAACCTATGTCAGCTTTGACATCGACGGGATTGATCCCGCCTATGCGCCCGGCACCGGCACGCCGGAAATCGGCGGGTTCTCGACCTTTCAGGCGCAGCAAATGGTCCGGGCCTTGGCGGGGCTTAACCTGATTGGCGCGGATCTTGTGGAAGTCTCACCACCTTTTGACCCCTCGGGCGGCACGGCCTGGGTGGGGGCCTCGATCATGTTTGAACTGCTGTGCGTTCTGGCACCTGCCTGCGATGCGCGATCCAAAGCCTAACGAAAATAAACAACTATCAGGGAGACGACAATGAAACCTATCCACAAACGTCAACTGGCCAAAGGGCTGTTTGCCTGCGCAACTGCCTTGGCAATTTGCGGTCCCGTTGCAGCACAATCCATTCTGGAATCGGTAACAAGCAATGGCAAAATTACCGTCGCGACCGAAGTTGCTTATCCACCAATGGAATTCCTGCAAGATGGTGAAGTGGTGGGATACGGCAAGGATATCCTTGATCTGGTCGTCGCGGATATGGGGGTCGAGTTGCAGCAGCTGCAATTACCATGGGATGGCATTTTGGCCGGGGTTCTAGCCGGGAAATACGATCTTGTAGCCACCTCGGTTGCGATCAAGGAAGACCGCGTCGACAAATATGCATTTACCCGCCCGCTGGCGGTAGCGGAAACCATGCTGGTCAAACGGTTTGGCGATGATGACCTCGCTGGTCTGGATGATGTGAATGGCAAGATTATCGGGGTTGAGCTTGGGTCCTCTCAGGCGCAGGAAGTCGAGGCGCTTGATGCCGAATTAAAGGCAAATGGTGGGTCCGGTTTTGCCGACATTCGCGGCTTCAAGTCGACCGACGATATGCGGCTTGCCCTTGCCGGTGGCCAAATCGACATCGGCACGATCCCATCGTTTTCGCTGGCTACAATGCAGGAACAACGCCCAGATACCTTTGCGCAGCTGGCCAACATCGGCAGCGGGACATTGTTTGCCTGGGTGGCACATCCAGACGGGGCTGACCTGCGCGACCGCGTAAACGAAACGCTGCTGAAGCTTGAAGAAGATGGGACGCTTGGCGAGCTTCAAATGAAGTGGTTCGGTTTTGAAATGGACCTGCCCGAAGATTACCTCCCAGCCGGCGCACTCTAAGCGTCGCTTGCCGTCCCGGATCAGCGAATGCCCACATCTGGCAAGTTGTTCCGGGCGGCTTTTTTTGAAAGCAGAATGCCTGACCCATGGATCTCCAGTTCCTTGACATCATCCCAAAGTCGGGGCCCCTTTTCTGGGGCGCGCTATACACACTCTTTGTGGGCCTGATCGCCTGCGGCGTTGGAATTTTCGTTGGAACTGGGCTGTTGCTAATGCGCAATAGCCGTTTTTGGCTATTGCGTACCTTCGTTGGCATCTACGGCAGCTTTATTCGGGGCACACCGGCGTTGGTACAGATCCTGGTGTTCTACTATGCGTTGGCCCCGCTGACCGGGATCAATATCGGGCCGTTTACCGCCGGGATCATGGCCGTGGGGTTCAATAGCGGGGCCTATGTCGCCGAGATCCTGCGCGGCGGGTTAAGCCGCATACCAAAAGGGCAATGGGAGGCCGCCGAGGCCCTGGGCCTGCCCAAGCGCAAGGTCTGGTTCAAGATCATTCTGCCGCAGGTTTTTCACTCTGTGATACCGCTGCTGGTAAACGAATTCACCATGGTGATCAAAATCACGCCGCTGTTGTCCACGATCACGCTGGTCGAACTGACCCGTGCCTCGCAGATGCTTTACAATGAAACGTTCCGCCCCGTCGAAGTCCTGTCATTGGCCGCCCTGATCTATTTCATCATCTGTTTTTCGATCAGCCAGTTCGGAGAACACCTCCAGCGGCGATCCCGGAAATACCGCCTTTAGGAGCGCATCATGACATTCGACTATGCAGCGATCTGGGACAACCGGGACATTCTGATCAATGGCGTTTTCAACACGCTGCTGATTTCCTTTATTGCGATCCCGATCGGCATTCTCATCGGCGTACTGATCTGCATGGCGCGCATTTCCAAACGGCGGTTGCTGCATTGGCCTGCGATTGCTTATATCGAACTGATGCGGAACATCCCGCTGCTCATCCTGATCTTCATGATGTTTTATGCGCTGCCGTTCTACGGCATCCGCCTGTCGGGGCTGACCACCGGGTTTGTCTGCCTGTCGATCTATGGTGGGGCCTACTTTGCCGAAGTCTTTCGGGGCGGGGTCGAGGCTGTCCCAAAGGGACAGTTTGATGCGGCCAAGGCCCTGGGTCTGAAATATGGGTTCTATATGCGGCGGGTCATTTTCCCGCAGCTTTACACCTATGTGTTTCCGCCGGGCACCAACATTGCCCTGACGATGATCAAGGAATCCTCGCTTCTGTCGATGATCACCGTGGCTGAACTGACATATGCCGCCCATGACATTAATGGTCGCACATTCACGCCCATCGAAACCTTTGCCACAATTGCCCTGATCTACTGGATCATCTGCACTGTGTTTTTGAAGTTGACCGGCATGTTGCAGTCTCATGTTCATACAGATGATCTGAGCAATTCCATGGCAATCCGCTAGCGCGCCGCCCGTCAAAAGGACATCTGACCAATGGAAACCGTACACCCCCCCGCATTGAACCCCACATCAGACGCACCAAAAGTCATGGTCGACATTCGGCACATGAATAAATTCTACGGTGATTTTCAGGTACTGACCGACATCAATCTGACCGTGCACGCGCGCGAACGGATTGTCATTTGTGGTCCTTCGGGATCAGGGAAATCCACCTTGATACGTTGCATCAATCGGCTTGAGGAACATCAAGACGGCGACATCGTTGTCGATGGCATCCCCCTGACTGAAGACGTCAAGAATATCGACCAGATCCGATCAGAAGTGGGCATGTGCTTTCAGCAGTTCAATCTTTTCCCGCATTTGACGGTGATGGAGAACTGCTTGCTGGCCCCGATGTCGGTGCGCAATATGTCGCGATCAGCGGCCGAAGCCCTCGCACGGCGCTATCTGGAAAAGGTCAAAATTCCGGATCAGGCAGAAAAATACCCAAGCCAGCTATCAGGTGGACAACAACAGCGCGTCGCCATTGCGCGCGCTCTTTGCATGCAGCCGCGGATCATGCTGTTTGACGAGCCGACCTCTGCGCTTGACCCCGAAATGATCAACGAAGTTCTGGAAACCATGGAAGAACTGGCGCGCGAAGGCATGACCATGATCTGCGTAACCCATGAAATGGGCTTTGCCCGAAAAGTAGCGGATCGTGTTGTCTTCATGGATCAAGGTCAAATCGTAGAAAGCGCAGCTCCGAAAACATTTTTCGGTAATCCGAAGAACGAAAGAACACAGAAGTTTCTACAACAAGTCTTACAACATTGATACGGATCAAACGTGCGAAACTGCCACAGTGCCCATGCGACACGTCGAAGGCCCTTTTGTTCCTTCAAAGACGGCGGACATTAGCGGCACTGCAGAAATTCGGTAAAGCGGGGTCCTGGTCAGCCAATGGCCACTGCGGTCAATGCATTAGCCCACCCGTCTCTGCCACCCATTTCGCCAGCCGCTGCCCATAAGACGGCACACGGTTGGGCAAGTTGACGAAGGCCGCCATGTCGTAAAGTGCCCAGCGCTGGCCTTCGTCGCCGAACACGATGTCATCCACTGCACCCGCCGGCATCTGCGCCACAAAGAACGCGTTCCATTTGGTGGGGTCAGTGCTGGATGGGAACGCGCTTTCCCACAGCACTGCGTCACGCGGCAGGATCAGCCCCAGTTCTTCGTCCAACTCGCGTGCGACGGTCTGAAACGTCGTTTCATCCCCTTCGCGCCCGCCACCCGGCAAATCCCACAGGTTCGGATAATGGATATGCGGAAAGTCATCGCGCAGGATGCTGACCAATTGGTCCCCCAGAAACAGCGCAACTTTCGCCCCGTGATGTGGCCCCGTTGTTTCCATGCCCTGCCCTCCTTATCATAGGGGCATGCCCGCCCTCTGCCGCGATTGCCTGACCACATTTGACAGCGAAACCCGCTGCCCGCAATGCCGCAGCCCACGGGTGACGCGGCACCCGGAGCTGTTCGATCTGTCCATCGCGCATATGGATTGCGATGCGTTCTATGCCTCTGTTGAAAAGCGCGACAACCCGGAACTGGCCGACAAGCCGGTCATTATCGGCGGCGGCAGACGGGGTGTGGTGTCCACCGCCTGTTACGTGGCCCGGATCAAAGGCGTCAAATCCGCGATGCCCATGTTCAAGGCGCTGAAACTTTGCCCGGAGGCCGTGGTCGTCCGTCCCCGGTTTGACGCCTATGTCGAAGCGTCCCGTGCGATCCGGGCAATGATGGATGAACTGACCCCAGTGGTTGAACCCCTGTCACTGGACGAGGCTTTCATGGACCTGAACGGCACCGCCCGTCTGCACCATGCCCCGCCAGCCGTGATGCTGGCCCGATTGATCAAGCGGATGAAGGATGAATTGGGGCTGACCGGGTCTATCGGTTTGTCGCATAATAAGTTTCTGGCCAAGGTCGCCTCTGATCTCGACAAACCACGCGGGTTTTCGATCATCGGAAAAGCGGAAACCACAACCTTTCTGCGCCCCAAATCGGTGCGTCTGATTTGGGGGATTGGCCCTGCGGCACAGACCAGCCTGAACAATGCAGGCATCCGCACCTTCGATGATCTGCTACGCTGGGACAGGCGCGATCTGCATGACCGGTTTGGCGGGATGGGCGAACGGCTTTATTCACTGGCGCGGGGCGAGGATGGGCGACGTATCAGTGCCCATACCCCGGTCAAGACATTGTCGAATGAAACCACATTCAACGAGGACACCAGCAATGTCGACATCCTGGACGGCCATATCTGGCGGATGTCTGAAAAGGTCAGCGCGCGAGCCAAGGCCAAGGATAAGGCGGGGCGTGTCGTGGCGCTGAAGCTGAAGACCCATGATTTCAAAGGGATCACCAAACGGTTGAGCCTGCGTCACCCAACCCAGATCGCCGACACGATCTATCGTACAGCGCGCGGGCTGTTTGATCAGGTCGGGGACAAGGGGCCCTATCGGTTGCTGGGTGTCGGCCTGTCCGAAATCACCTCTGCCGACGGGGCCGACCGGGAGGGCGACCTGCTGGACCCGGATGCAAGCAAAAGGGCAGAGGCAGAGAAAGCTGCGGACCTGATCCGCCAGAAATTTGGCGCAGATGCAATCATCAAGGGGCGGGCATTGCGGTAGGGTCGACAGCAAATCCTCCGAGAAAGTCAGCCCTTTTTGTCAAAAGGAAATGCTGCATTTGATGCGCCACTACCGCAGTGATATGCAGCGGATGTAACATTTCACCGCTGGGCAACAGGCAAAGGTATCCCGATGCGACACATCTGTCTTTCTTCCGTTCTCGTACTGGCCGGCTGCATGACCAGCAAACCGCTGCCCGAAGCTCAGCAAAAGTCGCTGGTCCAGTCCTGCATGGAAGACGTGCAAGCGCCCGGCACCTATTCGATTTCACCGGGCCGCCCATCTGCCAATCCCGAAGGTGCATTGCCCAGAGCATCGGCTGTTGTCCGGCTTGGTGCGACGAATTCGGGCGCTGAGGCGATCAATGCATGCATACAGCGGCGCGGGATCAGTATGGTTACATCCGCAGGATAGCGTTTGTTGATATACATCGATGATTGTCGCGCCATCTGGATACTTGACCCTGCTAGGGTCCAATCCTACGATATGAATATCGGTCACATCAGACAACAGGAGGGCACAAGCTGAACATGCGTATCATCCGCCGACTTCAGCATGGTCCCCGCTTCGCCCTGTAAATCCGTTTGCAGGGCATGATCCGAAACGGTCTGCCCATACCGCCGCCTCTGCGCGGCCATTTCCTGATCAGAGACCGACATGACCATCCTCAATATCAATGCTTTGGGCGTGACCCTTGGCGATCCGCTTTTTTCTGACTTCAACCTGACCATTTCCAAGGGCGACCGCATCGGGCTGGTCGCCGCCAATGGACGTGGCAAATCCACCCTGATGGGCTGTATCGCTGGCACGTTTGAGCCGACAACCGGCGATATCACTCGCGCCCGGGGGCTGCGTGTGGGCCATGTGGAACAGAATGTACCTACCGCTGCGCTGGATAAAACCCTTTACGATCATGTGCTTGCCACCCTGCCGCAAGAACAGGCCGACTATGAAAGCTGGCGCGTTGATGTGGTGCTGGATGAACTGAAAGTGCCCTATGATCTGCAACACAAACCACTGTCGGAACTGAGCGGCGGTTGGCAGCGCACCGCCCTTTTGGCCGCCGCATGGATCACCGAACCGGACCTTTTGCTGCTGGACGAACCGACCAACCACCTGGATCTGCATCGCATTGGATTATTGCAGGAATGGCTGGGCGCTTTGCCCCGCGAGATCCCCGTTTTGATCACCAGTCATGATCGCGCCTTTCTGGATGCGGTGACAAATCGCACATTGTTTCTACGCGCCGAACGCAGCCGCGTTTTTGCCTTGTCCTTTACGCAAGCTCGCGTCGCACTGGATGAGGCGGATGCCGCAGATGAACGCCGCTTTGCCAATGACCTCAACAAGGCCGCGCAGTTGCGCAAACAGGCGGCCAAGCTGAAGAATATCGGGATCAATTCCGGTTCTGACTTGTTGGTCAACAAGACCAAGCAGCTGAGCGAACGGGCCGCCAAGATCGAAGCCGCCGCCAAGCCTGCCCATCAGGAACGTGGCGCCGGCGATATTCGTCTGACCAATAGCGGCACCCATGCCAAAGCATTGATTTCGCTGGACGATGTCACGGTCGAAACGCCGGATGGCCGGCAGTTATATACCACGGGCAAGAAATGGATCAGCCCCGGTGATCGCATTGTTTTGCTGGGCACCAACGGTACCGGCAAAACCCGTCTAATCAAGATGATCCATAGCGCGATCACGGCTGATGTGCCGAGGGTAAAAGCCGCCCCAACGATTATGGAAGGCTATTCCGATCAACATCTTAGCCAGTTGCCTGATGATGATACCCCGATGAGTGCAGTTGCTGGCGCCTTTGATGTGGGCGACCAGCGGGCGCGCGGGTTGCTGGCCGGTGCCGGGGTGAATATCCAGATGCAGGATACGAAAATCGACGCACTGTCCGGCGGGCAGAAGGCCCGGCTGGCCATGCTGATCCTGCGCTTGCAGCAGCCGAATTTCTATCTGCTGGACGAACCCACAAACCATCTGGATATCGAAGGGCAAGAGGCGCTGGAGGCCGAATTAATCGCCCATGAGGCCGCTTGCCTGCTGGTCAGCCACGACCGCAGTTTCCTGCGCAATGTGGGCAACCGGTTCTGGGAAATCCAGCGCAAGCGACTGGTTGAAGTCGATGACCCAGAGGCATTCCTGAGCGCGGAGATGGCGGGATGAGGCATTGCGCGGGGGTGTTGCGTGCCCCCCACCGCGCGGTGATTTTCAGTGTTCGGCCCGAATCGCGGGTTAACGCCTTCTTTTGCTGGGACATCACCGGTCGGCAAAGCGTCGGCGCGGCGTCGGCAAAACGTCGGACCCTTTGACCGCATTTCCCAGGGTTAATACCCCGCACGGTGCATTTGTGATATGGTGTTCCTTATTCCCCGCCGGGCGGCGCGCGTTTTTGTTACGCGATGACGATTTGAACACGCTGTCCCGACCTATTTTGCCTAAGGAGATTTTTGATCATGTCGAACATTGTTGTGACACATCATGCCGCGCATCCGGCAGCGGCCCCCTATTACAATATGTGCAGTTGGGAACAGGTTGGGGCGACCGGCCGCATTGGGCTTGGGTCGGTCTTTCCGACTTCGCAATTCACGATGGAAGCCGTTCTGGACAAGATCACCGGTCAATTGAGCGGGGAAGGCGGTACGATTGTAATCGTCTGCCACGGCAATACGGGGGGTCTGATTTTTCCGCTGGTCAACAACCACGCCCGAAAGGCCAGTGCCCAAGCGCTGAATATGTTATCCAGCCCAAGTCGTGATGGCGAGATTGCCGGACCTCTGGCGGTTCCTGAAGCTGCGATTGCCCGGTTGCGTGGTAAGATGCGTGCCGCGCAGGCCAAATCGCTCGACCGGGTTGAAATTCGCGGCTGTCGCGTTGGGGCTGAGGTGTCGACCATGCGGGCGATCCAGCGATTTTTTGGCGCCCGTTGTGTTGGGGCACCAGTCATCTACAACGCCTATACCACCTGCGACGCCAATACGAACAATCCCAATTATGACTATGCGAGGCATTATAACGGATCTAACCGGTATCATTGGCAGGTGGCTGGCGGCGGTCATGTGGGTTTCCGGTTTGAACGCCAGGCGCGGACCGCGTTTCGGTTGCGGAATATCCGCGCCACATCTCCTGCTGCGTTTCGCCGCTGGATGATCCAGAACTACCCAATCCGCCTGCATCAGGTCCAACAGACCGCCACAGGACCTGTTGATGTCTATCGGGATCTGCGCGCGGGAGAGGTTGACCCCGATCCTTATGATGATGTGCCGATGTCCAACACGCCGATACATATGCAGGTTGGCGATGGTGACCGCCTGACCCTGCCACTGGAGCCGTCCTATCGCACAAATCTGGCCGAGGTTTGCGGGGCGCCGCCCTCGGGGCAAATTGACCTGAGTGATGAGCTTTCTGGTCTAGAGTTCTAATGCGTTATGCGAAAAACCCACAATCACCTAACGTTGCCTGAAATCAAAGATTTCAACGCGTTAGGTGATACTTGATGTCTCAGTTATTTCGTCAAACGCTATGGGATCAGGCCCTGCGCGGTTATCGATCCGTTGGCGATACAGCCCGCAGCCATGCCGCCATTGCAGCCACTTCTTCATCTGACCAGCGCGACGTCACCCGCTTTGTGCTGGCGGGTTGATTGCCCAGCCCCAATTGCGGCGTCTGATGATAGGCTTTTGCGGGCCGGATCGGGCGCGGCGCAAACCCGCCGCCACAGGTCGGGCAGACATTATGCAGGATCATTTCAACACAATTGGCACAATATGTGCATTCATAGCTGCAAATCCGCGCATCGGTTGCATCCGGCGGCAGATCCTTGTCGCACCATTCGCAATTCGGGCGAAGTTCCAGCATTATTCGGCAGCGACCCGCTGTTCATCCGGGCGCCCGATATCGGTCAGCTCAGCGATGACCCCTGTCAGAAGCGCCTTGAATGCCTCGAAATCCGCATGCGGTTTCAGCGTCCGTTCATCCATATACAGCGCCCGGTCCAGTTCGATCTGGATGGCGTGTTGGCGGCGTGCGGGCCGGCCGTAATGCTGTGTGATAAAGGCCCCTGCGAAAGGCATGTTGCGCGCCACCCGCAGCCCTGCGCTGGCAAACCCCGCTTCTATCTGTTCGACGACGGAGGATGCGGCCGTTGCACCGAACCTGTCGCCCAGCACCACATCGGGTCGCACCGCCCCGGGTGGTCCCACATTTTGCAGCGCCTCATGCGGCATGGAGTGGCAGTCGATCAGGATCGCCTCACCGAACGCATTATTGCTTTCATCCAGCAGTGTTTGCAGCTGGTCGTGATAGGGTCGCCAGCAGGTTGCGATCCGGGCATGGGCCTCTTCCAGGCTGATCTTGCCCTTGTAAATATAGCGCCCATTAGCCACGACCCGCGGGATCACCCCCAACCCGCTGGCGATCCGCGGATTATGGGCGTTGCGCCGCACCCCTTCGATCAGGGCGGAATCCAGTTCATCCGGCCCCCGGTTCAGATCAAGATAAGCGCGCGGTGCGCAGGCCGTCAGCAGTGGCGCGCCGTGTTTCGGCGCATCGGCATAGAGCAGATCAACAAACGCATCCTCGGATGATCTGATCTCGCGTGCGTTCAGAACGGCCCGGCGCAGAAATGCATCGGGGTAGTTGCGCCCGCTATGCGGGGAGGCGAAAACCACCGACGTCGTCCGTGCCTTTGGCCGGGCCAGATGATAGGCAGAATCGGGCAATTCATGCTCCTTCACGCCCTAGATAACGTGTTTTTGGAATTTTCCAAAAGGCCTTGATCCCACTTCCGACTCCTTCTATAGACCGCACGACTGACGTGGGTGGCTCCCGCGTCTCATTTCGTTATGGGACGGGCCGCGCATTTTGGACATGGATGATTAGCTCAGCGGTAGAGCACTTCGTTGACATCGAAGGGGTCACTGGTTCGATCCCAGTATCGTCCACCATGAATTCACCGGGCCAATGGTCCGTAATTGTAACCCAAGGCGCAATCCGCGCGCCGCGACATGAAGGATCGGACCCATGAAGGTACGTAACTCCCTCCGCTCGCTCAAGCAGCGCCATCGCGATTGCCGCGTCGTGCGCCGTAAGGGCCGCGTCTATGTGATCAACAAGACGCAACGCCGGTTCAAAGCCCGCCAGGGCTGAACCACGCGAAAGCAGCAAATTAAAGGGTCGTGCCGATGGCGCGGCCCTTTTCGTTTTCGGGCTTGTAAGCCACAGGAGGGCTGTGTCTGTCCGGTGGTGCCAACCGGGCATGGATTCTCAACCGCGGCTTTGCAGCGCCGTTTCCGCCGCAGCACATAGCCGCAACAACCCCCGTTCCCCTCCCGCCGGTCCGTTGAACATGATCCCGCAGGACGGCATATCGGTGGGCAGGGTTACTGCGCAGGTCCCCATCAGGTTCCCGATCCGGGTGTTCCGCAGCGCCAGCAGGTTTTCGGTTTTATAATACGCCTCATCCGCCAATAGCCGTGCCGCATCCGGCGGCATGATTGGCGCCGTCGGCATGATCACCGCGTCGAAACCGGCGGTTGCGTCGGCATAGGCTTTACGAATGTCATGCAATTGGTGCCAGCCTGCCACGTAGTCCGCAGCACTGACCGATTTGCCCCCGCGCACCCGTTCCAGAATTTGCGGGAACATCTTTTCCGGTGCGGCTTCAACCTTGTCCCGCCACCAGCCATAGCTATCGGCCGCATAAAGGTTACCCGCATGCGCAAACGCGTCATGCAGCCGTGCAAAACTGTGGGTTTCGACCTGCGCGCCTGCCGCTTGCAACCGCGTTACAGCGGCATCAAAACTGGCCCGGGGTGCGAGCCGGACATCATCCAATGCGATAGTATCGAGGATCATCAGCCGCGCGCCATCAAGGCTGCCGCCGGTCAGATCAGTGACCTTTTCCGCGCCCAATACGCCCAACAGCAGGCTGGCGTCTTCGACCGACCGGCAAAGCGGTCCAACGGTATCAAATGTCAGGCAAAGCGGCACGACCCTGTCCAACGGCAACAGCCCATGTGTTGTCTTCAACCCCACCAGATCGTTCCAGGCGGAGGGGATGCGCACCGACCCGCCCGTGTCAGAGCCGATTCCCGCCGCCGCCAACCCAAAGGCGACAGAGGCGGCGGCCCCGGATGATGACCCACCCGGCACGGCGTCAGCGTCATTCACGCATGGCGGTGTCGCGGTGATCGGGTTCAGCCCCAAACCTGAAAACGCGATTTCCGACATATGGGTTTTGCCAAGGCAGACCAACCCCGCGGCCGTGGCATTTTCCAGCACCAGCGCGTCCCGGTCCGGCACCCGGCCTGCTATCAGGGCTGTGCCTGCTTCCGTCCCGATTCCAGCCGTGTCGAACAGGTCTTTCCACGACACCGGTACACCATCCAGCGGACCGCGCCGAAAGCCAGTTTTGGCCCGGTCAGCTGCGGCTGCTGCTTCTGCCCGTGCGCGCGTATGGGTGATGCGGGCATAGATACGATCGCGATGCTCATGAACATCGATGGCATCCAGATAGACTTCGGTCAGGGCGACCGGATCAATTGTGCCTGCACCAATCCCCCGCCCCAGATCAGCAGCTGTCATCCATCGCCATTCATCCATCATCGTCTCCCTTTCCTCGGGCAGACGGTAGCGGCCAAGGGGCGCATGGACAATCCCGGTTCACTGGGGCTAAGTCTGCTCCATGACAACGGATATCATTATTGTGGGTGGCGGCCTGAACGGCCCCGCATTGGCGCTGGCGGCAGCTAAGGCAGGGTTTACGGTGACGATCATCGACGCCTTGCCAGTGGATACCCGCGCGTCACCCGATTTTGACGGGCGCAGCTATGCGCTGGCCCTTGCGTCGCAACGCCTGTTGCGCGGAATCGGGGTGTGGGATCAGGTGGCAGAAGACGCCCAGCCGATGCTGGAAATCAAGGTCACTGATGGCCGCGCGGGTGAAGGCCCCAGCCCTTGGATGATGCATTTTGATCATGCTGAGATTGAAGAGGGCCCGATGGGCTATATGGTCGAGGATCGCCATCTGCGCCGCGCCTTTCTGGATGCGATGCAGGCCGCGCCGCTGATCACCCATCTGGCCGGCGAAACAGTGGTGGCGCAGAAGGTGGAGGGTGCGCAGGCGATGGTCACCCTTGGCTCTGGCAAGACGGTCGTTGGTCGCATGCTGGTTGGGTCGGACGGGCGTGCAAGTGGTACGGCCACCCGTGCCGGGATCAAGCGCACCGGCTGGGGCTACGGCCAGACCGCAGTGGTCTGTGCGGTGGCGCATGAAAAACCGCACGGTGGCATCGCGCATCAGTTTTTCATGCCAAATGGCCCTTTGGCGATCCTGCCCCTGACAGGTAATCGCAGCTCTATCGTCTGGAGTGAGAGCGAAGCCCGCGCCGCCACGCTGGATGCGATGGATGACAATGCCTTTCTGGAGGCCCTGCGCCCCGCCTTTGGCAGTTTTCTGGGCCAGATCAGCCTGACAGGCGCCCGGTTCACCTATCCGCTGGGCCTGACGCTGGCCAATAGTTTCGTCGCGGATCGTGTCGCACTGGTCGGTGATGCGGCCCACGGCGTACATCCGATTGCGGGCCAGGGGCTGAACGCGGGTTTGCGTGATGTGGCGGCCTTGGCCGAGGTTCTGACAGAGGCCCGTGCGCGCGGTGAAGATTTCGGTGGGGCGCAGGTGCTGGCCCGCTATCAGCAATGGCGTCGGTTTGACACGACAACACTTGCGCTGGCCACAGATACGTTCAACCGGCTGTTTTCAAACGACAACCCATTGCTGCGTGCGGCCCGCGATATCGGTATGGGGCTGGTCAATGCGGTACCCGGGCTGCGGCGGGGATTTATCCGCGAGGCGGCGGGCCTGACGGGGGATTTGCCGAAGCTGATGCGGGGTTGAAGCTGCCAAGAAACTGAACCGCATGTGCAAAGAGCGGAGGGCAATGCCTGCCCTGTGGGGCGGTCGGGCGGAGTGTCGATGGCAAGGTACGTGGAAAACTAGGGCCTGTGGACATTCATATTATCTCACCCGTTTCAGTCCAAAATTGCTCAGTTCCAGGCGAGAGAGCGCAGGGATAGCCAGCTATCGCAAGCTCTCTCAGCGCAGAAATGGGCAATTTTGGCGGAACCCCTGCGGGACGCGGCGGATGTAATATGAATGTCCACAGACCTTAATGATCATCCTCGCAGAGCGCGTGGTCTGACAAGGATGCGAGGACATAGCAGTTTTCCGAGACCCCCTGCCCGTCGCAGCCTTTGGCGATCCGGTTCAGTTCCTTTTCCAGCGCCTTGAGCTTTTTGATCTTTGCGCGCGCATCCGCTAATTGGGCGCAGGCGATATCATTGGCCGCCTTGCAGGATTGGTCAGGGTGTCCCTGAAGTGCGATCAACCCCGAAATCGCGTCAATGGAAAACCCAAGATCGCGGGCGTGCCGGATGAAGGATAGCCGTTCCAGCCCGGCTGCATCATAGCGCCGCTGATTCCCTGCCGTCCGGTCTGGCGCGGGCAGCAGGCCGGTTTCCTCATAATACCGGATTGTCGGTACTTTCACGCCCGTTTGTTCAGACAATTGGCCAATTGTGAACATTCTCAAAAAACCTCTTGAACCTCTAGTCACTAGAGCCATTACAACATCACCGAACCAAGATCAAAGAGAGGTCCCATGTCAGGTTGTTGCGGGCATGACGCCAAGTTCGATGGCGTCTCGGATGATTACAAGCGGCGGCTCTGGGTCGTGATTGTGCTGAATGCGATCATGTTTGCCGTCGAGATGAGCGCGGGCCATCTGGCCGGATCGCAGGCCTTGCAGGCCGATGCGCTGGATTTTCTGGGTGATGCGCTGACCTATGGCATTTCGCTGGCGGTGATCGGGGCGTCGCTGCGGGTGCGCACCAATGCCGCCCTGGCCAAGGGGATCAGTCTGTTTGCCATGGGGATCTGGGTGTTTGGATCGACCATCTACCGGGTTTTTTATGTCGGTGTGCCGGAGGCCCAGATCATGGGGGTGGTCGGCGCATTGGCCTTGGCCACGAATCTGGCCAGCGTGATGCTGCTGGTTCGTTACAAGGATGGCGACGCAAATGTCCGGTCTGTCTGGCTGTGTTCGCGCAATGATGCCATCGGCAATGTCGCGGTGATGATTGCGGCACTTGGTGTGTGGGGCACGGCGACAGGGTGGCCCGACCTGATTGTTGCGGGGATCATGGCATCACTTTTCCTGAGTTCTGCCTACCAGATCGTTCGGCAAGCATTACAGGAACGGCGCGCGGCGGGCACAGATTTGCATCCCGGCGCGGCCTGAGGCCCGGCGTCAGGCCTGCAACAATTTGCCGCCCCGACAATGCCGCATTTGCATGCAAGGCTCTGTCGCTCTAGGCTCCCGCAAAACGAACAAAAGGGTTCTGAGTGACAGTGCTTCGTCGATCCATTTCCGCCATTGCGATGGCATGCTTTCTTTTACCCGCAAACACGGTTCTGGCTGATCCCAATGCCGGGGCCTATCTGGCCGCCCGTCATGCCGGTACCGTCAGCGATTTTGCCAGCGGCGCGCAGTATTTCACCAAAAGCCTGATTGCGGATCCGTCCAACGCTTACCTTTTGGAAAACGCCCTGACTTCGTTCATTGCCCTTGGCCAGATCGACCGGGCTATCCCGGTGGCAGAGGCGATTGTCGAACAAGGTTACCAAAGCCAGATGGCCCATCTGACCCTGTATCTGCGCGCGGCCAAGGATGAACGCTGGTCGGCGATCTTTTCCGGACTGGAAATGGGCCGCACGGTTGCCCCGCTAGTCGATGGCCTGATCCAGGCCTGGGCCCATCTGGGTGAAGGTGACATGACAAAGGCGATCGCCAGTTTTGATCGGGTGATTGAAGGCGAAGGCATGGCGTTATATGGTTTGACCCATAAGGCCTATGCGCTGGCGTCTGTCGGGGATTTCGAAGGTGCAGAGGCCGTGTTCGGCGATGCTGCCGCAGGTGGTGTGCTACGCTATAGTGCCCGCAGTGCCGTTGCCCATGCCCAGATCCTGAGCCAGTTGGATCGCAATCAGGATGCGCTGACGATTATCGATGCGGTCTTTGGCGGCCGTGCCGACCCCACCGTCGCGGGGCTGCGCGCCCGACTTGCTGCAGATGAAAACGTGGCGTTTGACGCCATCACCAGCCCGACCCAAGGCATGGCTGATATTTTCCATGCCGTGGCCGGTGCCGTGCATGGTGATGCGCCGGATGCCTATACCCTGCTTTATGCCCGTGCGGCGACCTATCTGGACCCTGAAAGCACCACCGCCGTCCTGATGACCGCAGAACTGCTGTATGAGTTACAGCAATATGATCTGGCCAATGAAACATATGCCAGCGTGTCCCGTGACGATCCCGCCTTTCATGATGCAGAGCTGGGCCGCGCCGAGGTCTTGACCGATGCGGGTCGCAGGGATGCTGCCATTGAGGTGCTGGAGGCATTGGCTCGTAGCCATCCCGACCTGCCACAGGTGCATGCAAGCAAAGGTGACACGCTGCGCCGCGCCGAACGCTTTGCCGAGGCTGCTGCCGCGTATACCCGCGCGCTTGATATCTATGACAGTGCCAGCCCGGTCAAATGGTTCGTCCATTACACGCGTGGCATTGCCCTTCACAAAGTGGGTAACTGGCCGCAGGCCGAGGCCGATTTTCGCGCTGCACTTGCCCTGCGCCCCGATCATCCGCAGGTTCTGAACTATCTAGGTTATTCGCTGGTCGAACGCGGCGAGAAGCTGGATGAAGCCCTGACCATGATCGAAACCGCTGCCGCCGCCCGCCCGGATAATGGTGCGATCATCGACAGCCTTGGCTGGGTCCTGTTTCAGCTGGGCCGCTATCAAGAGGCCGTGGGCTATATGGAACGCGCCGCAGAGCTGGAGCCGGTGGACCCTGTCATCAACGACCATCTGGGCGATGTCTATTGGGCAGTTGGCCGCGAGATCGAGGCGCATTTTCAGTGGAACCGCGCCTTGTCCTTTGGTCCCACAGATGAGGACGCCTTGCGTATTCGTGACAAGTTGACCCGTGGTTTGGATGTGGTTTTGCGCGACGAGGGGTTCGACCCCATCCGTGTGGCCCGTGGCAACGATTAGCGCCGGCGCCCCGGCCAAGGTCAACCTGACCCTGCATGTCACCGGCCAGCGCGATGATGGCTATCACCTGCTGGACAGTCTGGTTGTCTTTGCCGATGTCGCTGATCAGATGACTGCCACGGTTGCCCCCGATCTGCGGATCAGCGTCAGTGGCCCGTTTGCCTTGGGCGTTCCCACCAATCACACCAACCTTGTGCTGCGCGCTGCCGATGCGTTGCGTCAGGCCCGCAATGTGACCCAAGGTGCCGCAATTACCCTGGAAAAGCACCTGCCTCATGCCGCTGGTATCGGTAGCGGGTCATCGGACGCCGCTGCTGCCCTTGCCCTATTGGCCGACCTTTGGGGTGTCCCCCCTTTACCTGCCACGGCAGATGAGGTGCTGGCCCTTGGGGCGGATGTGCCTGTTTGCATGCGCAAGCCAGCCCCGACCCGGATGTCAGGGATTGGTGATATCCTTTCGCCTGTGCCAACGCTGCCCGATTGCGCATTGGTGCTGGTCCGCCCCCCGGTTGAGGTCCCGACCAGTGTTGTATTCAAAGGACTGGTCAGCAAGACCGCCACCCCGATGGACCCGCTGCCTGAAGGTATGGATTTTCTGGGTTTTGCCAATTGGCTATCTGCCCAGCGCAACGATCTGGCCGCGCCCGCCTGTCTGCTGGCCGCCGATATTCGTCAGGCGATCACCAAACTGAAGGCAAACCCGCACGTAGTGGCGGCAGGCATGTCAGGTTCCGGTGCGACCTGCTTTGGCCTGGTCAAAGACATGGCCACCGCCCGACAAGTCGCCCGGGTTGTGCAACTGTCCCATATGAACTGGTGGGTCGCCCCGGCGCAGGTGCTGGGCCGGGCATAGGATCAGGATCCAAGGATCCGATTTGTCGAAAATTTGCCACATCGACATCATGATTTGGTGCGGTTGTCGGTTCAGGCATTGAACAACCGCGGGCTGGATTGCCCCACGCGCGCTATTTTGATCAATCAGGACGATGATATGCCATTTATTATTCTTATTCTGACAACCCTTGGTGGTGCCCTGTGGTGGTGGGCCCGTCAGAACCCGCGCGACGCGCTTGATATGGCCGCTGATGCCGCAACGACCGTTCGCAATGCGCCACGCAAAATGGCGTTTCGCAAACAGACCAATGCCCATCCTGTCGAAGGCATAGACGACCCGTGCATCGCCATCTGCGCCATTGCACAGGCCTTTATCGAACTTGACGACCTGCCGACCAAGGAACAGCGCGACGGGCTGCATATCCTGCTGCGCACCAAGCTGCGTTGCTCCGAAGACGAAGCGCAGGAAATGGAAGTCCTTGGCCGCTGGCTGCAAGGCCAATGTCAAAGCCCTGAGGCCGCAATCACCCGATTGGCCCGCCGGTTGCGCAAGATTGATGGCGATGCATCATGGGACCTGTTGCAGGACATGCTGGGCAATCTGGTCGAGGGTGAACTGTCACAAAACCAGGTTTCCGCCATCGCGGATATCAAGCGGGCATTCCACCGATAGGACGTCAGGTAATCCGCGCCACAACGTAGTCGGCCAGATCGACCAGCATCGTTTTCAGCGGATGGTCCGGCACGGCATTCAGCGTGCTTTTGGCTTTTTCCGCCCAATTGATCGCATCAACCCGGGTGCTTTCCATCGTCCCGTGTTTGGCCAACAGGCTGATGGCGTAGTCCAGATCGCCGGTTTCCTGCTTGCCTTTCTGGATGGTGCGCACCCAGAAATCCCGTTCTGCCGCGTCGGCCCGTGCCACAGCCCGGATCACCGGCAGGGTCAGTTTACGTTCCCGAAAATCGTCACCCACATTCTTGCCGGTGGCTTTTGTCCCGCCATAGTCCAGCAGATCATCGACGATCTGGAATGCGATGCCCAGCGCATCGCCATAATCATAAAGCGCCTGTTTGGTGGCCGCGTCCTGACTCGCAATTTCACCCCCCACTTCCATCGCGGCGGAAAACAGGGCGGCAGTCTTGCCACGCACGACCTTGATATAGATATCCTCGGTTGTGGAGAGGTCGCTGGCGGCGGTCAGTTGCAGCACCTCGCCTTCGGCGATGGTCGCTGCCGCATTGGCCAGAATATCCAGCACGCGCATCGACCCGGTTTCGACCATCAACTGGAATGACCGGGCAAACAGGTAATCGCCCACCAAGACGCTGGAGTTATTGTCCCAAAGCAGGTTGGCCGTAGGTCGCCCGCGTCGTTGGCTGCTTTCATCTACAACATCATCATGCAGCAAGGTGGCGGTGTGGATAAACTCCACCGTTGCGGCCAGATGCACATGATAGGGACCGTCATAGCCGCACATCCGCGCCGCAGCGAGCGTCAGCATCGGGCGCAGGCGTTTCCCCCCAGCCTCGACCAGATGGGCGGTGACTTCGGGGATGCGGGGGGCATGTTCGGACGCCATCCGGTCGCGGATCATCGCGTTGACCGCCGTCAGATCATCGGCCAGTGCAGCGGCCAGTTGTTCATGCGGTTTGGTGGCGGCTGTGTCGAGGCTCATGAACGATTCCGTCATCTGAATAGACAACGCCCCGGCGTCATCTTAGGTCTTGGGTATGAAAGAGCTTTTGCGCACCAACGACCCCACCGTCATCGCCTTTGCAACCGCCCTGCTGGACGCCGAGGGTATAGACTGGTTCACCTTCGACGTAAACATGAGCGTGTTGGAAGGAAGCATCGGAATCATGCCACGCCGGTTGATGGTGCTGGACCGCGATTTGTTCATGGCTGAGGCCGTGATGCGGGACGGAGAGATCGAGCTTGGCCGTGACTGACGAGCTGACATGTGATGATTTTCTGGGCGGGCTGGTGCGTGTACAGCAACCTAAGCGCGGATATCGTGCGGGGGTCGATCCGGTGCTGTTGGCCGCGTCCATTGACGCAAAACCCGGGCAAACCGTGTTAGAGCTTGGCTGCGGCGTTGGTGTTGCGTCACTTTGTCTTGCTGCGCGCGTACCTGATCTGTCGATCACCGGGGTTGAGTTGCAGGAAAACTATGCCGCCCTTGGCCGCACCAATGCGTCCCGGAATGCTACCCCGCTGGATGTGGTCACCGCCGATTTGCGCAACCTGCCAGAGATGATCCGGCAGAGCCGCTTTGATCATGTGATGATGAACCCACCCTATTTTGATCGCCGGGCTGGCAGTGCATCCGATGATGATGGCCGCGATCTGGCGCTGGGGGGCGATACCCCGTTGGCGGATTGGCTGGACATTGGCGCACGCCGGGTGGGGCCACGGGGCTATCTGACGATCATTCAACGGATGGAACGGCTGCCCGAGGTTCTGGGCGCCCTGCAGGGGCGTTTGGGCGCGATGGTGCTGCTGCCGATTGCAGGCCGGGTCGGCAAAGCGTCGGAGCTGTTTTTGCTGCGCGCCCGGCAGGAAGGCCGCGCGCCGTTTCGCATGGCCCCGCCCCTAATCATGCATGCGGGCACAGCGCACACCCGTGATGCCGAGAGTTATACCCCATTGCTGCGCGATATCCTGCGCAATGCTGCCGCTTTACCCTTTGGTGTTTAACTTTATGGCAACCTTTCTGTCAGAGCCTGATAATGTCTCGAATTGCTGCTGTGCAGCGTGACTTGGGGCGCCAGATATGGTGCAATCAATGCATCACACATCCAGAGGAGGACGATCATGAGCTTGAGTTCACATTTGCAGGAACTGAAGAAGAAGCACCAACACCTCTCGGAGTCGGTCGAAGTTCTGCAGCGGAATCCTGCGACTGATGACCTCGAAATCGCAAAGCTGAAAAAGCAGAAGCTGATGCTGAAGGAAGAAATTACACGCCTCAGCGCACACTAATCAGCAATTCTCTGGCGCTGGCGGATGACGCCAGTGCCCCGCTCACGCCAGTTCGGATGCTTTGATCAGGATCCGTCCGTCTTCATATTTGTGGGACGATTGAATTTCTTTGAGGACCCATTCCTCGAACGCGGCGACATGCGTGCGGGTTTCATTGCCCAAGGGGCAGATGAAACGGAACTGCGATTCCGCAACCAGACCTGTTTTGAACGGGGCGACCAGCCGCCCCGCGTCCAGCGCCCTTGTGGCGAGTGACACCCGGCCCAGCACAACACCAGCGCCTGCAATGGCGGCATCAAGCGCATGGTCAGCTTGCGAAAAGCGCGGACCATGGCTGGTGTCGAACGTGATATCGGCAGCCTGCGCCCAAGCGGCCCAATCCGCTGGCGTTTTGAAAAAACTGATGGAATCGTCGTGGATCAGCGTCGCCTTGGCCAGTTTTTTTGGGCTGTCGATCCGGTTCGCCATGGCGGGCGTCATCATCGGCGTCATCCATTCGTGGATCAGTGGGCGGGAATAAACCGCCTTGTCATGCCCAAGCCCGAAACGGATGGCGACATCAACCTCGTCCCGGTCGAAATCGATCAGGCGCAAGGTCGCAAGGAATCGCAGTTCAATCTCTGGATGGGCCTGCGCGAAATCATACATGCGCGGCGCCAGCCATTTGGAGGTGAAGGCCGGACCAGCGGTGACCGTCAGCACACCGTTATCATTCAGCCGTTTTGTATTGCGCCATGCCGCTGACAGACTGGCAAAGGCATCCGCTGTTCCGGGGGCCAGCGCGCGCCCGGCTTCGGTCAGCTCCACCGCGCGGTTCAGGCGACGAAAGACCGGCATCCCCAGATCCGCCTCTAAAGCCTTGATTTGATATGACAATGCAGCGGGCGTGACGTTGAGTTCTGCCGCCGCCTTGGCAAATGACATGTGCCGTGCGGCCGCCTCAAACGCACGCAGTGCCGTCAGCGGAGGTAATCTTTCATTCATGTTTCAGTTTAATACAGCTTAACTGAACCTATAGGAAGTCTCGTTTGTCGCGGCGTGTTTCAAGGCGCATATTAGGCGCAGCAAGACAGATACCCACAAAGGATTTGATCCATGTTTGAGACAACAACAAACGCCCGCATCCGCGAAGGTTTTGAACGCGCCCATGAAGAACGGGGTGCGGCATTGCGCAATGTCTGGCACTGGCTGACGCATCGCAGCAGATAATTCGCTCCGGCTGCAGCACGGTAGCCGAACGAAAGAAGGCCACGCCTGATCAGCGTGGCCTTCGTCGATTTTCATGCCATTCTAGCTTAGGACATGTACTGCCCGCCATTGGCTGACAAGGTGGAACCTGTCACGAAGCCAGCATCGTCAGAGACAAGGAATTTGACGGCGCGCGCGATCTCTTCCGCTTCGCCAAGGCGACCAACGGGGATTTGCGGCAGGATGACTTCGTTCATTACCTTTTCAGGGATCGTGCTCATCATCTCTGTGTTGATATAGCCGGGGGCAACAATGTTCACCGTGATCCCTGCGCGTGCGCCTTCCTGGGCCAGCGATTTGGTAAAGCCGATATCGCCGGCCTTTGTTGCAGCATAGTTGGCCTGGGCGAACTGCCCTTTCTGACCGTTGATCGAGCTGATCGTCACGATCCGCCCGAATTTACGTTCACGCATCCCGCCCCAGACATTATGTGTCATGTTGAAGACGCCGTTCAGGTTGGTATCGATACATTCATGCCATTGCTGCGGTGTCATCTTGTGGAATGGCGCATCACGGGTGATGCCCGCATTGTTGACCAGAATTTCAACCGGGCCGAGGTCATCGGTGATCTGTTTGACGCCTGCGGCGCAGGCGTCATAGTCGCCCACATTCCATTTATAGGTCTTGATGCCGGTTTCGGCAGTGAAGGCCGCGGCCTTTTCGTCATTGCCGGCATAGGTTGCGGCCACTTTGTAGCCTGCATCCTTCAACGCGGTGGAAATGGCTGCGCCGATACCGCGCGAGCCGCCAGTTACGAGTGCAACACGGGACATGGGATTCTCCTTTTGGGAATTTCTTTACGTAATCTTGTTATCGTTGCGCCGCAACGGACGCAACAATATTACGACGTGATTTAGGGACGTTCGACGCAGAGCGCGACGCCCATGCCGCCGCCAATGCAAAGGGTCGCAAGACCCTTTTTCGCATCGCGCCGTTTCATTTCAAAAAGCAGCGTATTCAGAACCCGGCAGCCGGACGCACCAATCGGGTGACCAATTGCGATCGCGCCACCGTTCACGTTCACGATGGCCGGATCCCAGCCCATATCCTTGTTCACGGCACAAGCCTGCGCGGCAAAGGCTTCGTTGGCTTCAACAAGGTCAAGGTCATCAACGGACCAGCCAGCCTTTTCCAGCGCTTTGCGTGATGCATAGATCGGACCGACACCCATGACCGATGGGTCAAGGCCAGCGGTGGCGTAAGATGCGATGCGGGCCAGCGGTTCAATCCCGCGTTTTTCCGCGTTGTCCGCAGTCATCAGCAGGGTCGCGGCGGCCCCGTCATTGAGGCCGGATGCGTTTGCGGCGGTGACGGAACCGTCCTTGGCGAAGGCCGGGCGCAGTTTCTGCATCGCTTCCATGGTGGCACCGTGGCGGATGTATTCATCCTGATCCACAACGATATCACCCTTGCGGGTTTTGACCGTGAATGCCGCGATTTCATCGGCGAATTTGCCTGCCTTTTGGGCCGCCTCCGCCTTGTTTTGCGACGCAACGGCGAATTCATCCTGCATGTCGCGGCTGATCTGCCATTTTTCGGCAACGTTCTCTGCCGTCTGACCCATGTGGTAGTTGTTGAACGCGTCCCACAAACCATCGCGGATCATTGTGTCGATGTATTTCATGTCGCCCATTTTGTGCCCGGCCCGCAAAGCGGCGGCATGGGGGCTGAGCGTCATGTTTTCCTGTCCACCAGCGGCAATAATGTCCGCGTCACCCAGTTGGATATGCTGTGCGCCCAGCGCGACGGCGCGCAGGCCGGAACCACAAACCTGATTGATCCCCCATGCGGCGGATTCCTGTGGAAGGCCAGCGTTGATATGCGCCTGACGTGCAGGGTTTTGCCCCTGCGCTGCGGTCAGCACCTGACCCAGAATTGTTTCGCTGACTTCGGATTTGTCCACCCCGGCCCGCGCAACAACGGCTTCCAGAACGGCGGAGCCCAGATCGTGGGCAGGTGTGTTGGCAAATGCGCCACCAAAACTGCCCACGGCGGTACGTGCGGCAGATGCGATAACAACGTTGGTCATGAATTCGGTCCCCTTCAGGTTATTTCCTTGGCAGGACGAGGCCAGATGCACGTAGCCAGTGCGAGTCGGTCCCCACTGCCGCTCGCTCTTGTGTGTATTGTGTAGATCACCCTAGGGCAACGCGATTCCCCTATGCGTGTGGTGCATGGCGGCTACAGGGTGAATTTTGGCACCCCGAACAAATACCCTTGCAGGCAGTCCACCCCGATCTGGCGCAGGAATGCGGCCTCATCTTCGCTTTCCACCCCGTCGGCGATGGCGAACATTTCGAATTGGTGGGCGACGGTGATCAGCGCCTCTGCCAGCACCTGGTTATCGGGGTCGTTCTGGATCCCTTTGATGAAGCTTTTGTCGATCTTGACCAGATCGAAAAAGAAATCCTTGAGATATCGAAAGGCCGTCATTCCCGCCCCGAACCCATCGAGTGCGAATGCCACGCCCTTGGGCTGCATTTCGGCCATGAACCGGATCACGTTTTCATGCAGCATCATGGCCGAGGTTTCGCTGATTTCAAAAATCAGCCGGTCGCCCAGACTATCCCTGTCCCGCAGTCCGTCATCAAGAATCCGTCGCCATTCCCCATCGCCGATGGATCGTGCCGACAGGTTGACCGACAGCCGGATTTGCGGGTTCTGTTTCAGCGTGTTCAGCGCGAGTGCCAGCGTGATGCAGTCGATCTGCCGCCCGAATCCGGTTTCTTCGACCAAGGGCATGAAATGGGCAGCCGGTATGATCCGCCCGGCATCATCCATCAGCCGCACCAGCCCTTCGTAGAAGGCGGTGCGCGGTTCGGCATCCGCAGTGACGATGGGGTGAAAAGCCAGCCGCGCCCGCTGCGCATCCAGCGCATCCCCCACGAGGTTCATCACATCCGCATCCCGGCTGGCCATCGCATATTGCAACGGGTCGAGCAGCGCCTTCTCATCAAATTCAGTGCGGGTAAGCGTGGCGTTTTCCATGTCCGGGCTCCATACTGCCCACGCAACATGGCCCATGGCCTCCTAAGAACTGATTAAGGAAGACGGTGAATGCAACGCTGTGGCTGGGCTGGGGAGGACCCTATCTACGTAGATTATCACGATACCGAATGGGGCGTGCCGGAATATGATAGCCGCGCCTTATGGGAAAAGCTGATCTTAGACGGGTTTCAGGCGGGCCTGTCCTGGATCACGATCCTGAAGAAACGCGACAATTTTCGCGCCGCCTTTGCCGGGTTTGATCCGCGCGAGATTGCCACATGGGGCGACGCAGAGGTGGATCGTTTGCTAACTGATCCCGGCATCATCCGCCATCGCGGCAAGATCGCCGCCACGATCGGCAATGCCCGCGCCTGGTGCGCCATTGAAGACGCGCAAGGCTTTGACCAGTTTCTGTGGCGCTATGTCGATGGGGCGCCGCTGCGCACCGCATTGTCCGACCGGGCGGCAATGCCCACCCAGTCGGATTTGTCCGTTCAGATATCAAAGGATTTGAAGAAGGCCGGGTTCAAGTTTTGCGGCCCGACCATCGTTTATGCCTTCATGGAGGCGACGGGCCTGATCAATAATCACCTGACGACCTGCTTCCGGCATCTGCCCTGCGCAGAGCTAGCGCGGGAACCAAGAAACGTTTTGCGCGGCGATACATAAACAGGCCCTAGTTGTTCACGATGAAATCGCCGACCAGCTTTCGATTTTCTGTGACCTCTTCTGCATCCACGCCCTCAAACGGATTTTCGGCGCGTGTAAATGTCTCATCATAGTCTGCTTCGAACGTGCCGCCGACGCCTTGACCGTCATAGCCAAAGAATAACCCGTCTGCCCCTTGGCTGTTCATCACCACCTCGGATGGCAGGATGTCCCCTTGAGGGCCGATACCGCCATTTATGACTTCCCTTGGGTTGCTGCTGGCCGTTGTCTCGACAATGACGTCGCCGGAGAATCCCGACCCGCTGACCGACGCATTCTGGAGCGTCACGGTCAGATCATGGCTGACGGATTTCGCCCCAGACTGACGATCATCGGTTGATACATACGACCCGTCGAACAAGGTGCCGGTGACATCGCCTGTGCCGAAATCCGCTGTGATGTTGACGGCCTTTCCATCAACTTCGACAATGTTTTCGATCCGTTGGAAGCTGCCATCGCTTTGTTCGATCCAGTCAGTGGACGTAATCAGCATGCGTGACCCGAAGCCGGAACTGTAATTCACCGTGCCGGTCAGCCTGTTTTCGGGTGTCACGAACCCGAATGTGCCTTCGGCCGCAGGCAGGTTGGGGTTGGGGATGAAATCATTGCCGATTGCGATACCGCGCACCGCCTTTGACACCCGATCGATGCGCAGGTCCTGCAAGGGGCTGCCATCGGTATTGGGCGCGCCGCTGGACCAGTTTTCCTGACTGAACGCGTTGCGGTAGTCGAATTCCGTCGATCTTCCTTCATAAGTCAGGATGGCCTTGTCGGCGGTCACATATTCAATGGTGCCGGTGACCCGTTTGGGCGCGGCCCCGTCACCGTCCGCGCCAACCACCAGCGAGATTGGAAAGGTCTTGCCAACAAAGCTGTCGCGCGTGACCGGCTGATCATCCGCATAGACCAATGCGGGATTTGGGGTGATGTCGGGATCCGGCGGCGTAACATCAGGCCCGCCACCCCCATCGCCGGTGCTGCCACCTCCGCCGCCACAGGCAGCCAGAGCAAGAAGAAGGGGAAAAGTGAAAGAAAGCCGCATGAATGGCGCTGACATGTTGTCCTCATCTGATTTTTTGGGGAAACACTTGAAAACCGGCGAAGCCAAACTGTGTATGCCATCGCGTATGGTTCATTCTGGGCGCTTTGCAACGGCTGTCTTTTCGCCCCGGTGGCCGTTGTTTCCATCGCCCCGAGGAAAAAGGTAATCCGCTGTTTTCGTTGCGAAATTCGCAACAAACATGGCGAATTTCCGCCTAAGGTTGTTCCCGGGGCGGTGGCCCGGCGCGTCTGGCCTGCGCCGCTCCCCAGCACATCATGCACCGCGCCTGATCAGACCATAACGTCGGCGATTTGACCTGTTGGATGTGTTTCACGCAGCACATGGTCCAGCAATGTGTCCCGCCTTTTGGCCCGCATGATGATGTCGTTCAGCCCAACCTTGCCCAGCACCACATCCTGTTCGACCATGTAATAGGCGTAGGTCAGATAGTTCATGAACGCATCCCGATCACCGGTCGAAAACCATGACCGATCCGGTTTTGACAGCGCTTCGCGCAGCGCCTCACCCGTGGGCAGATGTTCGGCCAAGCCGCCGAAATCCCAAAACGCCTGCCCAAGCGTCATCACCGGCTTGTCGAAATAGAATGACTGGATCCCCACCGATGAATTCAAGGTCAGGACGCTTTGCGCATGTTTAACCTGCAGGAACGTGTCGGTCTTGTTGTCCAGTTTCAGTTTTTCGCCCGCGTGTTTGGCGATGATATCCTGAAAGGTGATCTTGCTGGAGGGGTGTTCCTTGATCCGCAGATGCCAGCCGCGCGGCAGCGCATTGGCCGCATCGCAAAGTTCCGCGACATAGGCCTGCATGGATTTGAGCCGCCCCCCAAAGCTGACCACCTGGCTGTCGGTGGGCACTTGCAGCGGGCAGAAGATATATTTGCCCTCGCCGCTGATATCGCGCCGTTCCTGTGCGGTGTAGGGATGCACGGTCTGCCGGGCGACCAAATCATTTGACAGGGCCCGCCAAGCCTGTGGTGCGACACCCGAAAATGATTGCCACGCTCGGTAGAAATCCATCCGACGCGGCAGGGAGTTTTCGAAATTCACCCCTGCCAGATCGCAGGTGATCCGACCGGGAATTGGGGCCTCTTCCATGTAGAGATGGATCATCCCCAGATCCTGCGCCACATCCATAAACAGCCGCCGATGCCCCCGCACCCCGTTCCAGCAGATGCAGACATCCGGTTTGCTGCGCATCATCAGGGCTGCAATGAACCATGCCTGCCCGCGATAGATCATCTTTTTCACATATCGCTTTGCCGCCCGTGGATAGGGGGCTACCAGTTCATCGATGACCCGCTTTGTGCGTGCCTGATGCCCGAATGTCTTTGGCGGGAAAAATTTGATCCCGGTATGCGGCATATGGATTTGCGTCGCGGATGCCCCGGCGATGGCCCGTTGCAGGGCGTTGATCCGGTCCCGGCTATGGCCGCGGATCAGCGCACGGTATCCCGCCTCAATCGGTTCGATACGCAACAGCCGTTTGGATGGATGCCCATCCGGCACATGCGCAGACCGCAGAAAGTGACGCCCGGTGATGTCCTTATCCGCAGTGCCTGCGGCATTGGTTCCTTTCCTTGGATTGATGGCGGTTCCGGGGTTTAACTCATGGATATCTGCACTCATCGTCCTGCTCCTGCCTGATGTGAAGGGCAGCAAGGGGCAGCACGGGCATCAGCCGGTCATATCGCAGAATGTGGACGGGTAATATCACGAAGCCATCCTTGCCGGGTGGTCAGGGCGTGCCCTGACAGATCACCCCGTGCTAGGCGGCAAACCCAAAGGATTTGCGACGTTTCGATGAAGGTTTTGTTATGAGGATGCGTTGGGGTCTTTTGTAGCGTGTCACCACCGCCCCAGCGCGTCTTCGTCGGCGTCCTTGGCGGCGACCCAATCCGCCCCGTCATCGGTGATTTCCTTTTTCCAGAACGGGGCCCGCGATTTCAGGTAGTCCATCAGGAAATCCGCCGCTTCAAACGCGGCGGCCCGATGGGCGGCGGCGGTGGCGACCATCATGATTGGCGCGCCGGGTTTCAACGGCCCGTGCCGGTGGATGACCAGACAATCGGCCAACGCCCAGCGATCCGTAGCCTCTTGCGCGATTTTGGTGATCGCGGATTGAGTCATGCCGGGGTAATGTTCGATCAACATTTCGCGCAAGTTGCCATCAGTGTCGCGCACCACGCCAGTAAAGCTGACCACCGCCCCCACATCAGTGCGGGTTTGGGCAAAACTGTTCAGTTCTGTCCCCGCATCAAATGGCTCTGACTGGACCCGGATCTGCATCAGCCACCTGTCATGGGCGGAAAGAACGCGACCTCTTGCACACCGGTCAGGGGCGCATCGAAATCCGACAGTTCCTGATCCAGCGCGACCCGCAACGCGGATGTATCGGCAAAGGCAGCAGCATAGCGATCTTCGCGCGCGGTCAGTTCGGCGATCAGATCATTGACGGTCGCGGCCTCGGTTTCCACCTTTTCCTGGGGTACCCCGATCCGTTCCCGGACCCATGCAAAATACATCACGTTCATCAGCCAACATCCCTTAGATATGGTTGCGCCTTGCGGAAATAATCCCACCCGGTGATCAGGGTCAGGACCGCCGCGATCCAGAGCAGGACAATACCGCCCCACCAACTTGCCTCCCACCCGGCCAGCTTCCAGCGCAGACCGACCTCATCAGGGATCACCCCATCAAGGATGCCCTGCACCATTTCATCCGTCATACCGATGCTTTGTTCGATAAAATAATGTTCAAAGGCCCCTTTTGCAAAAAGGACAGCAATGGCGACCATCTGGGCCGTTGTTTTCCATTTGGCCAGATTGGTGACTTTCAGACGGCCAGCGGTTTCACCCAGAAATTCGCGCAGGCCGGATACGAACACCTCGCGGAAGATGATGATCGTAGCGGGCAGCAGGATCCAGGGGTTCATGCCGGAAAACCCGGTGATGACCAGCAGTGCAATGATGACCATCGCCTTGTCGGCAATCGGGTCCATCATCGCCCCCAGCTTGGTTTCCTGCATCCATGCCCGGGCCAGATAGCCGTCAAGAAAATCAGTGATCGCTGCGGCGATAAACAGCACCAAAGCAAACCAATCCGCCCAGGGCCGGTTGAAGTAAAGGAACATGATCACCACACCAGGTGCCGCCAAAAGCCGCAGGATGGTGAGGAAGTTGGGCAAGTTCAAAATCATACCAATAGTGGTAGCGCGCCACCTGTCAGGACACCAGAGGCGAATAACCCCGCCGGGCCACAGAGTTCTGTTATGTAACCGCTTTCCAAAGCCGAAACCTTTGAGGCCTGCGCGTGTTTCAATACAAGAAGGAACGCTGCGCGTCTTTTCGCCCCCAGAAAACGGTAACTGACCAATACTGGCGGGCTGCAAAGGACAGCCGCGATACGAACGGGCAGGCCGAGCATCTGTCAGCAAAGCGGGGTAGGACCCAAATATGTGGCGGCATTATCCCCAGAAACGCCAGTTAGTAGGATGGGATGTCGATCCGCGACAGGGGGACCGACTGCGGATCGCGGCAAGACACCTTCGTCCGATTGCGGTTCTGCAGACGACCCGGGCTTTGGCGCATCGTGCAGCGAACGTCCGCTTTCCTGAAAGTTTTTCGATGCGGGCCAGGGTGCAAGTTTTTCTTCCCGCGCAGCTTGCGGCCTGCGGGGGCTGGTTGTGACCTATGGGGAAAGAGCATTGGCGGGTGTTGCCGTCATTGCCGCCGGCGCCGTGTTGACCGCGTTGGGTGCGCCAGCCGCAGTTCTTTTCCGCCACCCAGTGCCCGTTTGATCTGTAGATTTTGTGCTGAGAACGCAACGCAGGTGATCATTTTGGATATTGGCCGCAAGTGGCTTTAGCCGATCAGCCAAAGACGATCGGAACATATCTAAGCGCGTGGTCAAGCATCGGATCATGCAGCCTACTTCTGTGGTGGCGCGCGCGACAGCGGTATTTGACCGCGCCGGAAGATTTCGATGATACGCATAGGGCCGCCGCAGCAGGGACATGGCTCGCGCAATGTGAGAGGCGTGATCTCGGGCTCAGGCGCTGTTTTAGTGGTTTGCTCGGCACGTTGGGTACCAAGCAGAACTCTGATCTTCTTGATGTTTGCTTTGCGCGCCGCACTTGCCAACCAGCCGTAATGCCTGATGCGATGGAACCCATCGGGTAGGACATGGATTAGGAAGCGGCAAATGGACTCGGGTGTGGCCAGACGCATGGTCTTTTGTCGGTCACCGCGCTTGATAAGGTAATCCTTCCAGCGGAAAGCGACGGCGTTGGCATCCGCACTGACCAGTCGATGTTTTGAGATTGCGACCCAGTGGGTATCGCGGCTGAGATAGGACAGCACCACCTCGGGCCCTCCGAATGGCGGTTTGGCATAGACCACCCATTCGGATTTGCGGAACCGGGCGAGCCACTGCACAAAGGCATTTTCCTGCGTATGGCGGCCCAGATCGTCGAAGGAGGCGAGTTGGCCTGCGCAGTACAAATCCATGAGCCCTTCCAGGAACAGACGTCTGAACAGCCGCGCAAAAACCCGCACATGCATGAAGAACCCGGGTTTGCGGGCGACCCAACTTTTGCCATCGGGTGACAGGCCGCCGCCGGGGATGATCATATGGATGGGCGGATAGTGCGTGAGCGCCGATCCCCAAGTATGCAGCACGCTGGTCATGCCGACCTTCGCGCCGAGGCGCTTGGGATCGGCAGCGATGGTCATCACTGTTTGCGCTGAAGCACGGAACAACAGGCCGTAGATTGCCTTTGGGTTCCAATACGCGATCCGAGCAATCTTGGCGGGCATTGTGAAGGCAACGTGGAAGTACTCGACGGGCAGCAGGTCTTCAGCACGCGCCGCCATCCAGTCCCGCGCGGCAGGCCCCTGGCACTTCGGGAAACCGCCCCTCAGGTCTCGCCTCGCGCCGATAATCGCGCAGCAAATCAAATAGGGCGAGTGACAACATGACCTTGCGGTCTTTGTCGTTCTTGCCCTCGTCAACATGGATGAGCATCCGGTCACTATCGATGCCGGAGACCTTGAGATTGCAGACTTCTGATGCGCGCAGACCAGCACCATGGCTGATCCCCAGAGCGGCGCAATACTTCAGGCCTGGCCCCGGGACCGCCGTCAACAGATCACCGACCTCTTCGACGCTCAGAACAACGGGCAGCTTCTTCGGCTTGCGCCGGAACTGTATGTAACGCTTCATCTCCTGGCGCCCGCAGGTCATGCCGAACAAGAAACGCAGCGACACGATCCTGGCGTTGAACACGCCGGTCGAGACCCCGGTATCGGTCATGTGAAGCTGATATGCGCGGAGTTCAAGCGCCATTGCTGCGATAGCGGCTCGTCCTTCCGACGGCGGGGGTGAAAAGGCCTATAGTCGGGAAAATGGCCGCACAAGGGTCACATTTTAACGGATACTGGCTTCAATATATCAAGCCTCAAAGAACGAGCAGCACAAATGTCCGACAAACTTCGAGCAGATCAGAAGTTGACCGCCGCCCTGGCGAGACAGATTCTTGATGGCGTTGAGAGCGAGAAAGAAGGTGCCCGCCTCGCTGACGATCTCGTCTCGACGCTGGATGAATACACAGCCGATCTCATGCCAGAAGATCGGCGGCGTTTCGCAGAACAGATTAGCGTCTTTCCGGATTTCATGGCCGCTTGCCGAAGGTTTGATCGGGCATGTGCGGACGGTGACCAAGCCGGTGTTGCTCGGCAAAAAGCGGAAATAAAAAGGCTCTCTGAAAGAAGCAAGCGTGCGATGAAGTTTCGCGGTTTGACGGATTCGGCGGAAACTCTCGCAAAGGCAACGGACTTCGCGGAGTTCTGTATGGCGCTCCCAACAATCGCGCTAGACCGGACATATGGGTCAGGGTTTTCGGACACGTCGCCCTTCCCGTTGATATGGGCCATCAGTGCAGCCTCAAAACCTCTTCAGCGTGTGCAATTGATGCTTGAAGCCGGCGCGCGGGCAGATCTTAGCACGCGACTAGGAGAGACGGTTCTGCACGCCATGGCACGGATGAATCGCAAGGGCCGGGTGCGGCTTGCGATCCTGAAATTGTTGATGTCGGCTGGTGCCGACGTCCATGCCCGAAACTTGCATGGCGCAACGCCGCTTGCGGTGGCGTTGGATGAAGGAAGCAAAGAGGACGTTACGTACTTCATTGAAGCGGGTGCCAAGATTGGCGAAATTGAACTCCAGTTCGCCGCTGAAGACCCCGTGAGGTTTCAGCTCATTCTCGATTGCATTGCCGACGACGAACGCCCTTCTGTCCTCACGGTGGATTTTCGAGATTGGCTGGCCGAAGAAATCGAGCGTGCCCGACAGCACTACAATGAAGCGGCCGAACGGCGCGTAGGCCCATGTCGTCTCGCGAACCGTGTAGAGCAACTGAGCGCGTCTTTCGAATTGGTCAAGAGCTGCGCTAGTCGGTAGGCCATGGAAGCCGGTGCGAGCCTAATAGTTTGCTCCTTACTTGCTGTCCCTGGTTGGGTACCTGATGCAATCGACGACTTTCGATGCGACCACTTGCGTTAAAGAGAGCACAATGTCGATTTGGTTTTTAAGGGTTGTCACGGCCGAAGCGGCCATTCGCTCCTAGCACAGCAATCTTCAGATTGGGCCCTTAGCAGTCGCAGGCCTCAGGGCGGGTTGTGTTCCAAGCACTTTGAACGCTGTCCCACGAGAGGCTTGCTTTGCTTCGAAGTCGGCGAGTTCCTCTTCACCGTAGAGGCGTCAGCAAAAGTCCTCTGTTTTCTCAGGATCCCAAATAGCTTTGTTTGGCATGGATATCGTCTTGTCAGATCGTCGTGGAACCGGTCTCGCAACGGTAGCGTTCAGCCCATTCCCGGCTTTGTTCATCTGACAGTTTTGCGACCGGAAGCACGGCCTTATCCGCCGGTTCACAGGCCAGGCCCAATGCCCCAACGATGCGCGATAGTTGCCCGTATGGATCGGCGGACAGGTTCTCATAGGTAATCCGCAGCGGTTTGATGTCTTCTGCCGCGAACCACGCATTCCAGGCCTCGTCCGCCCTTACGAACCTTGCCAGTTCAGCCGATATCGCCGCTGCATCATAGACAGGTTCCTGCCCTGCGCCATTGCGTTCCAGTTCCGTTCCGTCAGGTGCCTTGTGCCACAAGCCCGATTGCATTGCCTTCACAACCGATATCGCCTGCGCCAGCTTGTCTTGCCGCGTCAGATGAATAAAGAGCGTTGGCCCAAATTCCTGTTCAAACCGCGCATGGTCGCTGTCCGGTGATGGGTGCAGCAGCTTTAGCTGTTCCTTGAAAAAGGCGAAACTGCCGCTTTGCATACGCAGGCCAAAGATGTCGGAACCGGCGCGCCCTTTTTCACGGGCTGCATCGAATATCGCCCGGAGCGTGCCCTTGGGTCCGTCGAAATCCTCCGCGTCCAACCCGTGATAACCAAGCCATTTGTCGAGAGAGGGTGCATGAAAATGCGAGTCCGGGAACCCCGCATGCCCCATGTCGCGCAACATCCAGCATAACAGCGTGCTACCGCTGCGCGGGCTTGTGCAAATGACATAGGAGTTAAATATCATTGGCGCAGATTAGGGTCAGGGCCCAACAATGTCACCCGGGCTGCACCGGCTGCCGTTGTCAAATCCCCGCCGCTTGCCTAAAACCGGGGTCCTGTAATCCAGTGCCTTGGAGATGATCTGTGACCAGCCTGCTGCGCCCGCGCAACATCCCCAAGCAGACAAAACCGCTCAGCCAGCAATCTTGGGACAGGCTCCGCGCGCTGGATGCGCAACTGCATGGCAGCGCAGGGTTGGATGAAAAATCGCTACGTGCCGCATTAGATGAAATTCCTCGGGCCGAACGTGGCGTGGACTGGGCCGAACGTGTCGTGAAGATCTATTGCAAGCACCGCAAGAAGGCCCAGCGTTGCATGACGCTGAACAACAAGATCCGCGCGTTACGCATGGCGGAAGGCAAGGCGGATGGGTTTACGGCCTATCTTGATGAACTGACGGTGCTGACCGCCCCTTATGTGTTGACAATGCACGGTTTCTCTCTCCCCTTTCGTAACCGCGACACGGGCGAGGTCGCATCGGAACTGGGCCGTGTCTTCGCGTTGCTGCAAGAGCTTGGGATCGAAAGCTTCATCAACTCCGGCACCTTGTTGGGTGCGGTGCGCGAGGGCACGTTCCTTGGTCATGATGATGATGCCGATCTGGCCGTTCTGATTGATGCGCCGACGGATGAGGCGCTGGTTAGCGGATTGTTCAGCTTGGGTGATCGCCTGAACCAGACCGGTGCCCTGCAGACACCCGCGCTGTTCAGCAAACGCAGCCCGGTGATCAAGATCGAGATGATGTCAGGTGTTGTCGTGGACCTTTTTCCGATGTGGATCCGTGATGATCGCGTCTTTATCTGGCCGCATACATATGGCGAATTGCACCGCGATGATGTGTTCCCGCTGGCGTCACAAAACCTGAACGGTGTGGGCTTTCCTGCGCCTTGTGATCCCGGCAAGATGCTGGCGCTGAATTACGGACCGGGCTGGCGTAGCCCCGATGCTCATTTTCAGTTCCCCTGGGCAGCCGCGCGTAAAAAATTTGCCACTGTGATCAGCCATTATAAACGCCGGAACCGTTGGGCAGGTCTTCGCCGTAAAATCACCGGTTTAGGTGGGTGATGGATTACGTCACGCATCTCAATCATTTGTTGAGATGCGTGACGTAACACCCTGCAATCAACAACACCCGGAGATTTTTGATGAAACCAATCCTTATTGCAGTGGCGATTGCCGGCATCGCCAGCACCGCGCAATCCCGCGAGGCGGGTGACGCAACTGTCGCCCTTGGCCTGTCGACGTTTGGTGCCAATGTTGAACTGGGGTATCAGACCAACCCGCAATGGCGCGTGCGCGGGGCGTTGATGGGCGGCTATAGCTTGTCTGAAACTGACGAGGACGGGTTGGAAACCACCGAGGTTGAGGCGCAACTTGGCGCTGTTGCCTTGCTGGCCGATTACTATCCTGTTGCCTCCGGATGGCGGGTCTCGGCCGGTTTGCTGTTTTCCAATAATGAAATTGATGCGCTGGTGTCCGGCGATGTTGAGGTAAATGACGTCGTCTATCCGGGCGAAACATTCGAAGTCGCGGCAAAGTTCGAAAATGAAATCGCCCCGATGATCACCACCGGCTATGAACTGGGGTTCGGCGATGGCTGGTCATTCAATTCCGAAGTTGGGATCATCATGATCGGGGGGATCGATCTGACCGCAACCGCCAGCAATGCCACGATCCAAGATGAGATCGACAATGACGCTGATTATCAGGATGCCCAGGATGACGCATCCGATCTGTCGGTCCTGCCCTATGTTGGGTTGAACGTATCCTATCAGTTCTGAAAACTGACCTTGTGTCGCAAGGGCTCGTTTAAAGCGTTATGCGAAAAAACCAAAATCACCTAACGCTACCTGAATTCAAAGATTTTAACGCGTTAGGTGATACGTGATGTCTCAGTTATTTCGTCAAACGCTATAGGGCCCTTGCGTTGACGGACCTGTCAGTCCTTGAGTTTTGTCGTGCGCAGATAGGGCAGCACGGTCGTGAAATCGCCAAACTTGGCTTGCGCGTCGTCATTGCTGACTGTGGCAGGAATGATGACGTCATCGCCGACATTCCAGTTGGCTGGTGTCGCAACGCCCTTTCCGATGGATGTCTGCAACCCGTCCAGCGCCCGCAGCACTTCGGCAAAGTTGCGCCCCACCGTCATTGGGTAGGTCATGGACAGTTTCAACTGCTTGTCCGGCCCGATGATAAAGACTGACCGCACCGTCGCGCTATCCGCAGGGGTGCGCCCATCGGGCAGATAAGCCTCTGCCGGGAGCATGTCGAACGCCTTGGACACTTCCAGCCCAGCATCGGCGATGATTGGGAAACCGGCCTTGGCGCCGCCGACCTTTTCGATGTCGCCTTTCCATTTCTTGTGATCCTCGACACCATCAACACTGACGCCGATCACCTTTGTCCCACGTTTTTCCCATTCATCAGCCAGCTGCGCCACAGCTCCGAATTCCGTTGTGCAAACAGGTGTGAAGTCCTTTGGATGCGAGAACAGGATCGCCCAGCTGTCACCGATCCAGTCATGCAGCGAAAATGTGCCCTGATCAGTTTCGACCGTCAGGTCGGGGATCGTGTCATTGATACGCAAACTCATTGCCGTTCTCCTTTTGGCGGAATGTCCTCGGCTGCCAGTCTAAACCCCGCGCGGGGGGAGTTCCACATCTGCTTGTGTCTGATCACAAACAGTGATCAGAATGCGGCGAAAACAACGAGGTCATAAGATGATTGAGAACCGGAATTTCTATATCAACGGTGCCTGGGTTCCGCCTGTCAAAGCGCGCGATCATGATGTGATCGACCCATCAACTGAGGACGTATGCGCCGTCATCTCGCTGGGTGATCAGGCGGATACGGATGCGGCCGTTGCCGCCGCCAATGCAGCATTTCCCAGCTGGGCAACAACTGCGCCCCAAGTGCGGGCCGAATATGTCAAAAAGATCCTCGCCCAATATCAGGCCCGTTCCGGGGAAATGGCCGAGGCGATCAGCCTGGAAATGGGCGCACCGATTGATATGGCGCGCAGCAGCCAGGCCACCAGCGGGCCGTGGCATATCGAAGGGTTCCTGACCGCATTTGACGAAATTGAATGGGTGCGCCCCTTGGGGCCGCACGCGCCTGATGATCGCATCGCGATGGAACCGATCGGCGTTGTCGGCCTGATCACTCCGTGGAACTGGCCGATGAACCAGGTCACGCTGAAGGTGATCCCCGCACTGCTGGCTGGTTGTACCATCGTGCTGAAACCGTCAGAGGAGGCGCCACTATCCTCACTGCTGTTTGCCGAGTTTGTCCATGACGCCGGTGTGCCACCGGGTGTCTTCAACCTCGTCAATGGTGATGGTGTTGGCGTTGGCAGTCAACTGTCGCGTCATGAAGATGTGGCGATGATCAGCTTCACCGGCTCCACCCGGGCGGGCAAGGCGATCTCGGCAGCGGCGGCGGAGACGCTGAAACTGGTGACGCTGGAACTGGGTGGCAAAGGGGCCAATGTGATTTTTGCCGATGCAGATGAAAAGGCCGTCAAACGCGCAGTTTTGCATTGCATGAACAATAGTGGCCAATCCTGCAACGCCCCGACCCGGATGCTGGTGGAACGGTCGATCTATGATCAGGCGGTTGAAACCGCCGCCGAAGTGGCAAGCAAGGTTGGCGTTGGCCCGGCGTCAGAACCCGGTCGTCATATCGGCCCGGTCGTCAACAAGACGCAGTGGTCCAAGATCCAGGAGATGATCGAGGTTGGCATGAATGAAGGCGCCCGCCTGATCGCAGGCGGCCCCGGCCTGCCCGAAGGCATGAACCGTGGCTACTATGTCCGCCCCACCGTGTTTGCCGATGTCAGCAATGACATGCGCATCGCGCAAGAGGAAATCTTTGGCCCGGTCCTGTCGATCATCCCCTTCGATACCGAAGAGGATGCCGTGCAAATCGCCAATGATACCCCTTATGGCCTGACCAACTATGTTCAAAGCCAGAATGGCGCGAAGCGCAACCGCATGGCCCGTGCCCTGCGGTCCGGCATGGTGGAAATGAATGGCCAGTCACGCGGACAGGGCGCGCCTTTTGGTGGCGTCAAGATGTCTGGCCGTGCCCGCGAGGGCGGCGTTTGGGGGATCGAGGAATTCCTGGAAGCCAAATCCATCTCTGGCTGGTCTGGCGCTGACGACTGACTGCCCCGACCACCTCATGTGCATGGCCGCACCAAATAGGTGCGGCCATCGCTGTTTTGTGCGTCTGAATTTCATTTATCTATCCATGCAAAGGATAGGAGAGTGAAATGCTCAAACAGATCAAAGGACTGCATCACGTCACCTCACTGGCCCGCGATGCCCGCGAAAATAATGCGTTCTTCACCAATGTGCTTGGCTTGCGCCGGGTCAAGAAGACGGTGAATTTCGACGCGCCAGACGTCTATCACCTCTATTACGGGGATGAGGCCGGAACCCCCGGCACGGTCATGACCTATTTCCCCTTCCCCAATGCCGCACCGGGTCGCCCAGGCGTGGGCGAGGTGGGGCGCACGGCCTTCACCATTCCAAAAGGGTCCGCATCTGCCTGGCTGGACCGTCTGACGACGTTCGATGTCACGGGCCTGTCGCAGGACAGCCGCTTTGGCGAAACGCGTGTTCTTTTTGATGGTCCCGACGGTGACGGCTTTGCCCTTGTCGAGGCCGATGACAACCGCACCCCATGGACCGGCAATGGCATTGGCGAAGACATCGCGATCCGTGGTTTTCATTCCGCCGATATGCGCCTGCGCGACGGGACCGCAAGTGCGGAGCTGTTGCAGTTCATGGGTTATGAAAAATACGATACGCAGGACAATGTGACCCGTTTCATCGTGCCGGGTGGCAATGCTGCGAATGCGATTGATGTTGAGGTGACGCCTGATGCCCAATGCGCTATGCAAGGTGCCGGGTCAGTTCACCACATTGCCTTTGCTGTCGAAAACCGTGCCCGCCAGTTGGAGGTGCGCGAAGCCCTGCTTGATACCGGCTATCAGGTGACACCGGTAATCGACCGTGACTATTTCTATGCGATCTATTTCCGGACCCCCGGTGGCGTGCTGTTCGAGGTGGCCACCAATCAACCCGGCTTTGATCGTGACGAGGATACCGCCCATCTGGGAGAGGCGCTCAAACTGCCAAGCCAGCATGAACATCTGCGCGCCCGACTGGAAAGCACCTTGGCACCGATTGGCGACTGATATGGCCTATGTTGCGAAACGAACAAAAGGGGCAGCGGGTCAACCGCTGTTCCTGACCTTTCACGGCACCGGCGGCACCGAAGATCAATTTCACGGATTTGCCCATCAGCTGATGCCGGGCGCCCATGTCACATCCCCGCGCGGCGACGTGTCCGAACATGGTGCGTTGCGTTACTTCGCCCGCACCGGCGAAGGCGTCTATGATATGGACGATCTAACCCGCCAGACGGGCGCGATGGCTGCATTTATAGATGCAGAGCGTGCCGCGACCGGGGCCGATCAAGTGATCGGGCTGGGCTATTCCAACGGGGCAAACATTCTGGCGTCAGTTGCGTTGCAACAACCGGAACTGGTCGAAACGCTGATCCTGATGCACCCGCTGATCCCGTGGGACCCCGCACCGCAACCTGAATTGCGTGGCCGCAAGGTGCTCGTCACTGCGGGCCGGCGCGACCAGATTTGCCCGGCCGCCATGACGGAACGTCTGGCCAATTATCTGCAGGCACAGGGTGCAGAGGTTCAACTTCATTGGCAGCCCGGCGGTCATGAGATCAGCCAGTCCGAAGTGGATGCCATTGCGGCTTTCCTGTCCACCTAAAACGGGCATTTCGCGGTGATCCGCATGCCCCGTCCGCCATCAGGATGCCGGAACTGCAAAGTTTCGGAATGCAGCATCAGCCGGGGATAATCGCGGGCGGGCCCGGTGGCATAAAAAGGGTCACCCAATATCGGATGGCCCAGCGCCAGCATATGCACCCGCAACTGATGCGACCGCCCTGTGCGCGGCATCAGCCTGATCCGGGTTTCCCCGTCACGGGCCCGCACCACCCGCCAATCGGTGACTGCCTGTTTGCCATTTTCATGATCGACCATCTGCCGGGGCCGGTTTGGCCAGTCAACAATCAGCGGAAGATCGACCGTGCCGGTTTTTTCCGCGACATTGCCCCACACCCGGGCGATATAGGTTTTCTTTGTCTGGCGTTTTTCGAATTGCAGCCCCAGATGGCGCTGCGCATGCGGGGTCAGGGCAAAGATCATCACGCCCGATGTGTCCCGGTCCAGCCGATGTACCAGCAGCGCGTTGGGAAAGACCGCTTGCACCCGCGTGATCAGGCAATCGGCCAGATCGGCGCCCTTGCCCGGCACAGACAGGAGGCCGCTGGGTTTATTGACCAGCAACACCTCGTGATCGTCGTGCAGAATATCAAGCGGATCTTGCGGTGGATCGTATTGATCGGTCACCCGTAGATACGCTCACCAAAAATGGCAGAGCCGACGCGGATATGCGTCGCACCCAGTGCAATGGCACGTTCGAAATCGCTGCTCATCCCCATCGAAAGGCCCTTTAGGTCATTACGCTCCGCAATTTTGGCGAGGAGCGCAAAATGCAGTGACGGTTCCTCATCCACCGGCGGAATACACATCAACCCCTTCAACGGCAGATCCAGCGCGCGCACCTCCGCCACGAATGCATCGGCGTCTCGCGGCAGCGCGCCGGATTTCTGTGGCTCTTCGCCGGTATTGACCTGAATGAACAGATCGGGGCATTCGCCCATCTCTTGCGCCAGCCGGGCGATGGTTTTTGCAAGCTTTGGTCGGTCGAGCGTATGGATGGCCTGCGCCAGTTCCATCGCCTGCCGGGCCTTGTTGGTTTGCAACGGTCCGATCAGATGCAGTTTGATCCCTTGATAACGTTCACGGAAGGATGGCCACTTACCAGCTGCCTCTTGCACCTTATTTTCGCCAAAAACACGATGTCCCTGATCGAGAATCGCTGCGACTCGGTCATTCGGCTGCACCTTGGACACGGCGATCAATTCTACATCTTGGGTGTCACGACCTGCCGCTTCACAAGCGGCGCGCATGCTGGCCTGAATATCGGCAAGGGGCATAGAAGGCTCCGAAAAATAAGGATCACGGGTTGTTTCGGCCTGAAATAGGGCGATTTCGCCCGATTGTCATGGCCCAAAGCACTGTGTGTCCTTGATGCATCATTTTATTTTGACCCGCCAAGAAGTTCTCCAATTTGCTTGAGTGTGCAGGCGGTAAAGCGCAGTTAGTCCGCAATGCTAGTAAATCTGGCATTCTTGGGAATGCAAAAAACACGAGGGAAAATATCCATGAAAAGCATCCTTCTTGCCTCTACAGCACTCGTCGCCTTCGCTGGCGCAGCTGCTGCTGACGGCCACACATCTATTTCGCACTCACTCAGCGCGACGTTGGGTTACAACGACAACAACGGCAACACCATCATCAATGATGACGAAACCGGTTTCTACTGGGAAGGCAACCTGAAGACGACTGCGTCCGCTACGCTGGACAACGGTCTGACAGCTGGTGCTTACTTCGAAATCACCATCGCAGAAGACAATGACACTGCCAACGACGATGGCGGCCAAGACCTGAGCTCTTCTGACTTCGTTCTGTCATTGGAAGCTGAAAACGGCAGCGGCCTGTTCTTCGGCGACACTGGTCGTGCAGCTGAGAAGTACTGGAAATCTGCTGGTGACATGGAATCCGACGGCGTATCCACAGGCAGCGACTCTGCTGTTCTGCGCGGTGACGTTGTTGTTGGCCCAGCAAAAGCATCTGTGTCTTACATCATCGACGAAGCTTCTGACTCAGAAGAGCAGCTGTCTTTCGGTGCTGAATACGACGCTGGTGTTGCTGTGATCACAGCCGCTTACCAGGAAGAAACAGATTTTGCAGATGCCGATGGCGACTTCAACGCTGACGAAATCTGGGGTCTGTCTGCTCAAGGTACTTTCGGTGGCGCAACTGTAACTGTTGCATATGCTGAAAACGTGACTGACGATCAGCAGTCCGCAGGTATCAAAGTGGCCTATCCATTCGGCCCAGTTACCGCAACTGCTTACTTCGTAGACGAGCAGGGCGGCGCACTGGACGGTGAGCCAAACTTCGGTGTGAACGTTGCATATGCTGACGGCCCAATCGGTGTCACAGTTGACTATCAGGACGATCAGGGCACACAAAAGTGGTCTGTTGAAGGCTCCTATGACGTTGGCAACGGCCTGACTGTATTCGCCGGTGCTCTGGACGAAACAGAAGACGATGCTGACTACTATGTTGCTGCAAAGTATGACCTGGGCGGCGGCGCTGACTTCCTGATCTCCTACGCTGTTGACAAAGACGGTGGCGCAGAAGACGAAATCGGTTCCGACGAGTACCAGGAAGGTACAACTGTTGAGCTGAACTTCTCGTTCTAAGCCAAACAGTCGATCCGACTTAAGTCAGAGCGGTCCTTCGGGGCCGCTCTTTCTTTTTGGCCTCGTGCCATATTGGCTTGTGACGCTGCCCCCCCTTCGCTACACCTTTTGCCAAACCCAGCGTTGGGAGAGAAAGCTTGAAAACGACCCTGAAAAAACTGCGTATGAGCCTGATGGTACTTCTCATTGGCGCAATGGCGGCCTGTAGTGGCGGCCCTGCCCCGACGCCACGCGGTGCCGAAAACGTGGCCGTGAACCGCTATCTTTGGGCAGCATCACTGGATGTGCTGAGCTTTCTGCCGGTGCAGACCGCCGATCCGTTCACCGGCGTTATTTCGACTGGTTTCGGCATCCCCCCCGGCACCGGCCGCGCCTATCGCGCCACGATCCAGGTGACCGATCCTGCGCTGGATGCCCGTTCCCTGAACGTTTCGCTACAAACACGTAGCGGCCCAGTGGCTATCGAAACCCAGCGCGCTGTCGAGGATGCGATCCTATCGCGCGCCCGTCAGCTTCGTATTGCCGACGGCGCCCTATAGCCATTGGCATCCCGCCCGATTACTAATACCGCCGGGCCAACTGCCCGGCGTTTCGTTTTGTTGAAAGACCGATCCGATGACCACATACGCACCCGCCGCGATTGAGCGGAAATGGCAGGAAGCCTGGGCCGAGGCGCAGACCTTCAAAGCCGTTCGCAGTAATGGCAAGCCGAAATATTACGTGCTTGAGATGTTCCCGTACCCATCGGGCAAGCTGCATATGGGCCATGTGCGCAACTACACGATGGGCGATGTGATAGCCCGCTACAAGCTGGCAACAGGCCATAACATTCTGCACCCGATGGGCTGGGATGCATTTGGGATGCCCGCCGAAAACGCGGCCATGGCGACGGGCATTCACCCCAAGGATTATACCTATGGCAATATCGCCGATATGAAGGCGCAGATGGGCCCACTGGGCCTGTCGATTGACTGGTCGCGCGAATTTGCCACTTGTGACCCGGAATATTATGGCCAGCAACAGGCGCTGTTCATCGACTTCCTGGAAAAGGGTCTGATCTATCGCAAGAAGGCCGTCGTGAACTGGGATCCGGTCGATATGACCGTACTGGCAAATGAACAGGTGATCGATGGCAAGGGCTGGCGGTCTGGCGCCGAGGTGGAACGGCGCGAGCTGGTGCAATGGTTCTTCAAGATCAGCGACTATTCCGAAGAACTGCTGGAGGCGATTGACACGCTTGATAACTGGCCCGCCAAGGTCAAACTGATGCAGGCCAACTGGATTGGTAAGTCACGGGGGATCGAGATCCCGTTCCACCGCACCGGTGGCGGTGATCCTATTGTCTGCTATTCCACCCGCCCCGATACAATGCGCGGCGCAAGTTTCATCGCGATTTCGCCTGAACATCCGGTGTCGACTGCGCTGGCTGGTGACAATCCCGAACTCGCCGCATTCATCGCGGAAACCCGCAAGATGGACACGACCGAGGCGGCGATGGAAAAGGCCGAAAAGAAGGGGATTGATATCGGCATCCGGGTCAAGCATCCGATCTATCCTGATCAGGAATTGCCGGTCTGGGTTGGGAACTTCGTGCTGATGGATTACGGCACCGGGGCGGTCTTTGGTTGCCCTGCCCATGACCAGCGTGATCTGGATTTTGCCCGGAAATACGAACTGCCCGTGCGCAATGCCTTTTACATGCCGGGCGAAGAGATTGAGGTCGGGGATGAGGCACTGGTGCCCGCGAAATCGGAACCTGTTGTCTTTATTGATCATTTCGCTGACATCACGACGGCGACCAGCCAAGAAGGCATCGATGCGACTATCGACTATTTTGAGGCACATGGGCTTGGCAAGGGTCAGGTCAAATATCGCCTGCGCGACTGGGGGCTGAGCCGCCAGCGCTATTGGGGGGCCCCGATCCCAGTTGTTCATTGTGACGACTGCGGCGTGGTCCCCGAAAAGAAAGAGAACCTGCCCGTTGAGCTGCCTTATGATGTGAGCTTCGACATCCCCGGCAACCCACTGGATCGTCATCCAACATGGCGTGACTGCGAATGCCCATCTTGCGGCAAGCCCGCAAAGCGCGAGACGGATACGATGGACACATTCGTGGATTCATCGTGGTATTTCGCGCGCTTCACCTCGCCGAACGCCGCGACGCCCACAGATGCCGACGATGCGGCCTATTGGATGAATGTGGACCAGTATATCGGCGGCATCGAACACGCGATCCTGCACCTGCTGTATAGCCGGTTCTTTGCCCGCGCGATGAATATGACAGGCCATTTGCCGCAAGGCACGTCAGAACCGTTTAACGCCCTGTTCACCCAAGGCATGGTCACGCACGCCGCATATGTAAATGCAGAGCGAAAAGGACCAAATGGTCGCAAAATTTATCACTATCCAGCCGATGTGAAAGATGTGACAGGCCAAGGTGATTTTGAAGTCGACCAAACTGGTGAAAAGATCATCGTCGAGCCGTCCACGAAGATGTCAAAATCTAAGCTGAACGTCGTCGATCCTGACGATATTCTGGCAAAATACGGTGCCGACACCGCCCGCTGGTTTGTCCTGTCCGATAGCCCGCCGGAACGCGACGTGGAATGGACGGCCTCGGGTGCCGAGGCCACGTTTAAACACCTGAACCGGGTTTGGACGCTGGCCGACCGTATTGCGGGAATGGATGACGCGCCCGGTCAAGATGATGACGACCTGCTGCGCGCCATGCATCGCACCATCCATGACGTGACGCTGGCGGTTGAAACCTTTGGCTTTAACGCGGCCATTGCCAAGCTTTATGCCTTTACCGCAACGCTGCAGAAATCAAAGGCCGGCAAACCGACCAAAGTGCAGGCGGTCAAGGTGCTGGCACAGCTGATGTCACCCATGACGCCACATCTGTCCGAAGAAATTTGGACGCTGCATGGCGGCGCTGGCCTGATCGCCAACGCGCAATGGCCCGTCGCGGATAAGGCGATGCTGGTTGAAGACACCGTAACCATGCCAATCCAGATCAACGGCAAACGCCGCGCCGAAATTCAAGTTGCGGCGGATGCCAGCAAGGACGTGATTGAAGCCATGGCGATGGAAGTGGACGCGGTCCAGCGTGCGTTGGATGGCGGGCAACCCAAAAAGCTCATCGTCGTGCCCGGACGGATTGTAAACATTGTCATCTGACCTGATCCCCCGCCGCGCGGCCCTGTTGGGTCTGCTGGCCGCCGCAAGCGGCTGCGGCTTTGCGCCAGTGCATCGTGACGGGGCGTCGCTACAAGGTCAGATCGCATTTGATACGCCGGAAAGCGTGGCGGGTTTTCGGATGCGCGAACAGCTGGAAAAACGGCTGGGCACAGCGCAGAACCCGCGTTTCGTGCTACGCGTGCGCCCATCTGGCGGCAACCGTGCAGGGGCCATCACATCGGATGGGGATACGGTGCGTTTCAATTTCGTTGGCAACGCCACATGGCGCCTGCGCGACCTGCGCAACAATGCGGAGATTGAAAGCGGTAAGGTCGAAAGCTTCACCAGTTATGGCGCCACGGGGTCAACCGTGGCCACGCAGGCGGCGGAAAAAGATGCCAATGCCCGCCTGTCCATCACGCTGGCTGATATGATCGTCAGCCGCCTGTTGATCCTGTCCCCCCGATTGGCGCAATGAAGCTGACGGGGCAGGCAGCAACGGCTTATTTTCGCAAGCCTGACCCGACCCATACCGGGCTTTTGATCTTTGGGGCCGATCCGATGCGCGTTGCGGGCAAACGGCAGGAAGCAATTGCCGCCCTTGTCGGCCCTGCGGGCGAGGAAGAGATGCGCCTGACCCGGATTAACGCGGCGGACCTGCGCAAGGACCCTGCCCTGTTGGATGATGCAATCAAGGCCCAAGGGTTTTTTCCCGGCCACAGGGTTGCCTTTGTCGAGGATGCAACAGATGGGCTGGCCAAGCTGCTGGATGCCGCCCTGGGCGATTGGCAGCGAGGTGATGCGCAGATTGTCGTCACCGCCGGTCAGCTGACCGCGAAATCGGCGCTGCGGAAAATATTCGAAGGCCATGGCAATGCCGTCGCCATCGGGATCTATGACGATCCACCCAGCGTTGCCGATATCGAACAGACATTGGGTCAGGCTGGGATCACCCAGCCAGAGCGGGACGTGATGGACATGCTGATGTCACTCGCGGGCAGTCTGGAACCGGGCGATTTCCGGCAGACTGTCGACAAGATCAGCCTTTACAAACGCGGCGACGAAACAGCCCTGACAGTGGCTGATGTTATGGCCTGTGCGCCGCAATCGGCGGATGTGGATGTCGATGATGTGCTGGACGTGGTCACGCAAGGCCAGGCTGATCGGCTTGGTCCGACCTTGCGCAACCTTTACGCCCAAGGCGTCACGCCCGTCACGCTATGCATCGGAGCGATGCGACATTTTCGGCGGTTGCATGTCGTCGCCTCTGATCCCGGTGGGCCGGGTGCCGGGGTCGGGCGATTACGCCCACCGGTCTTTGGGCCACGCAGGGACAAGATTGCCCGTCAGGCAGGCCATTGGGGCCGCGCACGGTTGGAACGCGCGCTGACGGCATTGACGGATGTCGATCTGCAATTGCGATCCGCCAGCACGGCCCCACAGGCGGCACTGATGGAGCGGACATTGATTAGGCTAGCAATGATGGCTCGGCGCTAAGCCGCCTTAATTGCTGGCTGCGGCAAGCGCCATCAGCAGAAAAGCACCCAGCACAATGTAACCGCCGTTCACGGTTCCCTGTGGCGGGTCAAACGGTACTTCTGGTGCTGCGGCTTCGGGTTCCTGAATCGGTGCAGCCAATCCGCCCGCCTGTGCAGATTGACCTGCAAAACAGATGGCGGCGGCAAGTGTTGTCGCTTTCAAAAAATGCACGGCTATCCTCGGTTTCATGATGTTACTGGTTATGGGTGGATCATCGGTGTCGGAACGGCCGGTCCCAAACATATCATAGCGAAACGGGTTTTCATGTTCCCGCATAAAAAATCGGCCAGCAGAACACTGCTGGCCGATCATTTGTCATGAAGACAAATTCTTAGTCAGCTTCGTTGACAGCAGCTGCGATCAGCAGAGCGGCCAGAACACCAACGATGATGTATGTGCTGCTGATGGAAGAACCGGCAGGTGCAGGCTCTTCAACGACGACGACTGGAGCTTCCATAACTTCAGGAGCCAGGCCACCAGCGTTAGCTGCGAAACCGGAGATTGTCAGAGCTGCTGCTGCAGCAAGAGTTGTTGTAAGGCGCATGTTCACTTTCCTTTATTGCAAAACGGCCGGTTCAAGCCGACCGATTATTTATCTCTTATCGAGATTCCTTTAGTCGGCTTCGTTCACGGCAGCTGCGATAAGCAGGGCAGCCAGAACACCGACAATGATATATGTGCTGCTGATTGAGGACCCACTTGGCGGGGTATCATCCATAACAACGACCGGGGGATCCATCACCGCAGGTTCAGGGTTACCAGCGTTTGCGGCAAAGCCGGTCACAGCCAAAGCGGCCGCAGCGGCAAGCGTAGTAGTAAGGCGCATATCTGTTCTCCATTAATGCACGGGTGGACGTCGGCCAAAAGCCGCCCCACATTGGTGCATTAAATCAGCACATTAGACAAAATCCAAGATACCTAGCGAAGTTTAGAACATATCTATCTGAAGATATCCCGCCTGTGGCGAAATTGCCTGTAGGCTGCGGATGATGCGACCGGCGCTATTTACCCAGTAAATATTGGTAAATTCTAACGTCTCGCTGGCACATTTCTCTTCAAATCGGGTCGTATTCTGCTTTGTTTGCAGCCGTTCGATGGTTTCCGCCCCCTGAGAAGCGATGCGGCACTGCAACAGTTCTGTCGAAATTCGGTCCATATTTGTCAGAAATTCATGCCGACGTTGTGCTTCTCCGCCGCCTGAGCGGATCGCCGCCGAGGTTTCAGAGACGTCAGCCGCCATCAAATCACGCACCAGACCGCGCGTTGCAACGACGATCCCGTTTTCAAAGGTGATGCTGACACTGGCACTATCGACCCAGGTGGAACGATTGCCATTGCTGCCTGATTGCACATTGGTGTCCCACCGTTCCTGATTGCGGGTGAACACCCTGACATATTTGCCAGGTTCCGCCGCGACCTGTTCGCGGGTGATTGATGTGGCAGGCGCGGGTGCCGCTGCGGCATCACCACCACCGCCAAGACCCAGAAGGGCACCGCCCAGCTGGCTGACCGGGTTGCTTTGGCCCAGCGTCCCGCAGGCCGCAGGACCGATCAGTGCCAACCCCAGTATTGCAAATCGCGCATATCTTATCATCGCCAGAACCGCCCCCATGTATCTGACAGATCCGCCTTGTGCCCGCCGCGGACCACATCATAAAGCCTACCATCCACCGACAGTCGCGCGCCCCCATCCCCGACGCGGGTCCGGAACGTATTGCTGTAGCTGCCCCGCGATGCGGATCCGGTAAAGAAATCCTGCGGGATGGTGATGCTGACGCCCTTGTTATAGGACCCCGACCCAAAATCATCATAGGACATGTCGGTCTGGGTCACATAAGCCCCGATCACCCAGCCATTGTCGAACTCTCGATCCACCGAAATTGTCGCCCCCCAATCGCCTGCCAGATACCGGCCAACGTCAAGCTGTGTGTGATACCCGTTGCCAAGGTCATAATAGGCCGACAGGTGCCCGGTTGTGACGTCATAATCATATTCATCGAAACCAAACCGCATATCGGAATCCCGCTGTGCAACCTGGTTGATCTCCAACCCCAGGCCAAAGGGGCTTTCGACCGGTTTCCACAACAGCTCGCCCGAAACACCTCCGAACATGCGTTCCAGGTAGCCAAGGCTGACCCGGCCATAGAGGTCGGGGCCGGGGCGCGAATAGTGGGTCAGCGACAGTCGTCGCAGCACCGGCACCCCATCATTGCCATAGCGGCCCCCGTCAGACCGCACATTCTGAATATCGGGTGTGCGTTCACCACCGGTCGGATCGTCATCGGGTGGTATCAGGCTTTGATCAATTGCGCCGGACAGGACCAGATTGGGTTGAATGCGATAGACGCCTTGCAGCCGCAACCCTAGGTCAACATTGATCGAACCGTCGCCAGTATAAGGGTTGATCTGGAAAAACGGGCCAAGCCCCCAAGCAAAGGGGCTGCTTTCGCGTTCCAGCGCGATCAGCTCTTCGGACCCGCCTGCATCCCCAAAACCCGAACTTTGCCGGATGGCGTCGGTTCCGCCAGCCCGGTTTTCCAACCGTTCCAGATCTGTGCGCGAGATGCTGATCGCAGATATCGGAATGCCCCGGCGTTCGGATTCCAGGATGAAGGTTTCGATGGATGGAGGCATGATCTGGGTCATCATCCGTGCAGCCCGCCCCGCCGCCTGTGCATCTGATCTGTAGCGGTTGTTGATATACCGGACCCGCGCCGTGCGGTCCGTCAGTTCCAGCCCGGTTAGGGTCAGGTCCTCAAGCTTCAACAACCCGCGCAGGGCGTTACGCAACGCCGCATCGGGCAGGGCCTGCCTGTCCCAGCTTTGCGCGGCGCGCAGATCCGCTGCCCGCACCTTGACCGGAGGTGGCGCATTTTCCAGCCCGCTGCCACCTGCCCGGTCATTCGGGTTCAGCTCAAAACTGCCGGAAATCCCGATTTGCGATCCGTATAAATATGCCAGACCCAGTTGGATGCCCGGGCTTGGCCGGTAGGTCAGCCCATAATTAAAGGGAGAATCAACAGGCACGGCGACACCACGTGCGACTTGCGGATAATCGCTGGACGAATATTCAAGCTTCGCCCCCCAGCGATCATTGATCTGGTATTCAACACCGCCAAAGAACGCCGCATCACCCCGGAACCAGTCACCTGAGGCCAGCTGGCCGTCCGGGTCAGACCCGTCGAAGCCATCTCGCTCTTCCAGACCATTGCCCAGCGGGTTGTCAAACCCGCCATTCGTGCCGAGCGCGCCCCAGCCAAGTCCTACTGTCACGATCAGGCCGTCACCAATTGATTTTGAGGCAACCACATATTCGCCCTGAAACGGCCCCCCAGACAGGAAATCGCGCATCCCGATGGCGACGGCGGGCAGATAAGTGCCCTCGTTATTCAGCCGGTAATGCAGATCGAACCCGCGCGCGATGTCATTTTCCCGACCAGCGCTCGCGGGGTCTTCATAAACGTCCAAATTGGCATAGCGGTAGCTGAGCGACAGGCGCTGGCTGGCCTGAAAATTCAGCGTCACCCGGGCAAGCCCGTCGGTATAGGCAAGGGTTGCTGCAAAAGCATCCTCGGGCGCACTTTGCGCCGTTGGCATTTCCAGCAGACCGGGCGTACCAAAATGCGAATAGGTGGCGGTCAGATCCTGACCGACGGCACCGCTTGCTATCGTGACTGACAATACCGCCACGGATGACATCAGGCGATGGCCTTTGGGCATAACATGCTCTCCCTAAAGCGTTCCGCGATAACCTGAAGGATCAGCCCTACCGCAAACGCCCACCACATATCGGCGTTGCACCGCATTGTCGCGCGAAACCCGAGGCGGGATTTTTGCGGAACGCTGTGGAACGCTGTCCTTTCTGTCTATCTTGTGGTTTCGGCTTTGGGAATCCCGAATATCGCGGCAGAAAAAAGACCATTTCATGACATTCCATGCACACGCTATACGTGTAAACCAATTGTTAACCTTCTTATTTTCAATTCGGCTCATGTTAGTATCACATCGTAACAAGTTCATCGTGTTTGAAGATCCATTGGGCGCATGCCCATGGATCGCACGATCCCTTCAACCTTGGCTCGATCAGCCCATCATGGCCGAACGGGTCCGGGGCGCCGAAACCCCGTTTTTTAACGGTATGTCGCCAGACGAGGCCGCGCTTGCCTTTGACAAGCAAGGCCTCGTCTTTCGCGATTACGCACGTATCGCCATCATCCGAAACCCCTATGCCAAGATGGCGCAGCTATATTATCGGATCGCCATGACCGACCCGGTCTGGCGGATGCGGCAGCATCTGGGGCTGAACCTGCCGAATTTTAGCCGTTGGCTACGCCAGACCCGCAACGATGGCAGGGGTGCTGGTTATCGCAATGGTGCAAGATGGCGCAAATTCGGGGCATGGTCGGCTGACGCGTGGTGTGGCGATTGCATCACACACACGGTCCGGGCCAGTCATGCCGTCAATGATCTGAATGATATTTTCAAGGAACTGGGCCTCGCCCCCGCCTTTGGCGACCGTCGTGCCCACGAATTGGGCGCACAGCGTCTGTCACGACTTTTTGACAATAAAAGCAGTATGTTGATCCGTGAGCGATATAAATCTGACCTCACCTATCTCAAGGTGGACACGACCCATCTACGCCTTGTCCCCGACGCACCTGCCCGCCCGATCCCTGCGCGTTACAAATCCGTGGCATAGCGCGCTGCGGCCGTTCCGGCCACGCGCCCCGTTGCCAGACAACCGTTGATCAGATAGCCGCCCGTTGGGGCCTCCCAATCCAGCATTTCACCTGCGCAAAACACCCCCGGACGGTCGCGTAGCATCAGATTATCCGTCAAACAGTCAAACCGTAGCCCGCCTGCGGTTGATATCGCCTCATCCAGCGGGCGCGGCCCTTCATGCCGGATTGGCAGCGCCTTAATCAGCGGGGCCAGGTCATCGGGATAGGGCCGTCCAAACTCTGCCAACAGTGCCAACCGCAACGGATCAAGCCGCAGCACCTTGCGCAGATGGTTTGACAGGCTGGCCTTGCCACGGGGTTTTTGCAACGCCGCACGCACCCGATCCAAGGGCCAGTCGGGCCGCAGATCTAGGGTCAGTTGAGCACCGTCGCGAACCGCCCGCGACACGGCATAGACCCCACCGCCTTCTATCCCATCTTTGGAAACAATACACTCCCCGCGCGAGTATTGACTCCCAGAACGCAGCGCGACCGACTTGATCGGCGCGCCCAGAAACCGCATCATGTGATCCGACCAGAGCACGACAAACCCCATATTGGCCGGGGCAAACGGGGTGACCGCATCGGGCAGATGCTGCACCCAACTGCCGTCGGACCCCAACCGCGCCCAACTGGCACCGCCCAGAGCCAGCACAGTGACCTTGCGGCGCATCACCTGCGGCCCGTCGGGCGTGTCAAAGCGCAGTCCGCCATCGTCCCACCCTTGCCAGCGCCAGCGCGTGCGCAACTGCACCCCGCCGTCAGCCAACCGCGCCAACCACGCGCGCAACAGCGGGGACGCTTTCATCACCGTCGGAAATACCCGCCCGGTGGATCCGGTGAACAGGGGTTGGCCCAGCCCCTGCGCCCAGTCCATCACGGCCGACGGGCCGAAGGCGCGCAAAGCCGCGACCATCGGCGCTGGCAGATCACCATAGGCCGCCAGAAAGGTCTCCAGCGGTTCATCCTTGGTCAGGTTCAGCCCGGATTTACCCGCCATCAGGAACTTGCGGCCCACCGATGGCATCGCGTCGGCGACAGTGACGGCGATGCCCCGCGCCGCCATCAGCTCTGCCGCCATTAGCCCGGCAGGCCCAGCCCCGATCACCAGCGCGCCGGTCACCCGGGCATATTGCCTTTGATTTCGATCACCCGATGCGGATAGGGGATTTCGATATCGTTATCCTTTAGCGCATTCCAAATCAGGAACAGCACGTCAGAGGCATATTTATTCTTGCCGTCATCGATGCCTTCGACCCAGAATTCGACGCCAAAATCGATACCGCTATCGCCAAAGCCGCGCAGCTCGCAGTCGGGCGGCTCGGGCTCGGCCAGCACACCGGGATGTGTGGCAACCGCAGCCTCGATAATCGCCGGGATCTTGTTGATGTCAGTGTCGTAGCTGACGGAAAAATCAACCTCCAACCGATTGGCCGATCCACTGTCGGAATAGTTCACCACACGGGTGGTGATGAAATCCTCGTTCGGGACAACGATCCACCGCCCGTCATAGGTTTCCAGAATGGTCGCCCGCGCGGTCATCTTGATGATTGTGCCGGTCTCGCCGCCGTCAAGTTCAACGTAATCACCCACCGTCGCCTGCCCTTCGATCAGCAGAATCACACCAGAGATGAAGTTCGACGCGATCTTTTGCAGGCCAAAACCAAGACCAACACCAACGGCACCTCCGATAATGGCCAGCGAGCTAAGGCTGATCCCCATGATGTTCATCAAGAGCAGGAAACAGATGCCAAAGATGACAAATTCGGCGGCCTTGACCGATAATTGCCGGATCGCTGGCCGCATCGGTTGCTGTTCGATATAGGCTGTCGATTGCGAATTGGACCATTGCCCGAGCCAGAACAGCAAACTGCCCGCAATCACCCCCCGAATAATCGCCAGCGCCGAGAAACTGATGTTCCCAAGGCTAACGACCGTACCGCCAAGCGCCGCCAGTACCTGATCAAGGAACCCTAAAGCGTAAAGGGCTGCGGCAGGCACTAGCACGAATTTCGCCAGCAGTTTCAGGAACGGGTCCTGAATGATGTGTTTCGCCAATGCCCGCGCGGCGAGGAACAGGAAGACCCGTTTGCCAAAGGCAATGACGGCACCTGATCCGAAAAGGGACCGGGTCACGGCCTCCCCGATGGCGGTGAAACCATATGCCAACAAGGGCAGCAGGAGCGGTAGGAAAATCAGGATGAAACGGCGGGCGCTCGATAGGATTGTCGCGCTATCCTCTGCCGGGGTCAAAAGCCGCCTGATGCGGGGTGCCATGATCCTGTTGACGATGCGCGCCAACAGATAGGCCCCGACCAGCAGGGCAAATTGTGACCATGCCGCAGGTGACAACAGCCATTCCTGACCCAGCTTCATCCCTTGATCCATGGCCTCATAGGCCTGATCGACAAGTGGAATATCAGTTTCCATTGGCTGCCCCTCCGGCAGGTATCATCGCCTTGATCGCGGAAATATGTACGGGCGTCGCCGCAAGCACACCACCGCATAATTCAGATGCCAGCGGCATCAGCGCATCCGGTTCGCAGATCCGGTCCACCAGCCCCCATGCATACGCATCGGTCGCGCTGACCTTTTGTCCTGCCAACAGGATCATCTTGGCTCGTGCTGGCCCGGTCAGTGCGGCAAGGCGCGACGGATCGGATGGTTGCGGGAGAAATCCCAGCTTCATCACCGGGTAAAAGAAGTTGGCCTTTGGCACCGCAATCCGCAGATCACAAGCCAACACCATGCCGAAGGCACCGCCCGCAACTGTCCCGTTCAGGGCCGCAATCGTCAGCCCGGGCAGGCGGGCAATCGCGCTGGACAAGCGTTCCCACACCGGATCGGTGGCAAGGCCCGCCTTTGCCGCCTCAAGATCCGCGCCGGCGCTGAACACCGGACCGGTCCCCGTCAGGACCAGCGCCTTGGCGTCCTGCGCGGTCTCGGCAATTTCGGCAAGCTCTGTCAGCATCTTACGCGTCAGTGCGCCTGCCTTTTCGGGACGGTCGATGGTGACGGTCCACAAATCACCATCCTTGTCGCAGCGGATCATGTAAGGCCGACCTGCGCGCGAATTTCATCCTCGCGCAGGCTGACATCTGTGCCCAGATGCGCGTCGGCCTCTGGCGTGCACATCCACAAGAGCGTCTGGGCAGGCCATTCGGGCGGAACATGGGCCGACCAGTCCAGCTGGCTGACCGGGTTGATGCCGGATGCCTTGATCTCGCGCTGCATTTCGGTGGCAACAGTGCCGGGCGACAGGCCCATGATGCGCAACCCTTTGTCCCGGGCTTCCTTGTCGGCAGCGCGGGTCAGCATGTAGACGGCGGCCTTTGACGCGCAATAGGCGGTCCAACCTTCGACCGGGCCATGCGCCGCGCCGGACGAGATGTTGATAATCGTGCCATGGCCTTGGGCGATCATGCCCGGCATCGCCGCACGCATCCCGTACATCACGCCCTTGAGGTTGATATCAATGGTGCGCGCCCAATCCTCCGGATCGGTATCCACCAGATGGCCGATGGGGTCGATCATGCCGGCATTGTTAATCAGGATATCAAGCCCGCCAAAGGTGCGGGCCGTGGCGGCCACGGCAGCCTCAACCTCTGCATGGCGGGACACATCGCAAGGGATCGCCAAGGCCTGATCGCCGATATCGCCGGCCAGTTCAGCAATCGCGTCGGTGCTTCGTGCCACGAGACTCACATTTGCACCAGCGTCGGCAAATGCACGGGCCGTGGCAGCCCCGATTCCACGGCTTGCGCCGGTGATGAGTACGGTTTTCCCGACCATATCGATCTTTTTCACGGTTATCCCTTTCGATCTGTCCTTGGGGTGGCTAGTTAGTAAGCCGTCAGTCCCGCCCTTGCACCATCATACGAACGCTTGGATCGGTCCGAAAGAGAGATAACGAAAGGTAATTCTCAATGACTTACATTACTCCTTTGCGCAGCGCAGTCTGTATTGCCGCGCTTTTTGTTGGTGGGGCCGCGCAGGCCGATGTTACGGCAGCGCAAGTTTGGGAAGACTGGAAATCGCAGCTCGCGCTTTATGGTGAGGATGGACTCACCGTCGGAGCAGAGGAACAATCCGGCGATACATTGACCGTCCGCGATCTGGCGCTTGCGATGGATGATGGCGAAGTCAGCTTTGCCGCGAATATGGGCGACATCACCCTGACAGAGCTGGGCGATGGCAGTGTCAGCGTGACGATGGCGGAAAGCTATCCGCTGGTGTTCACCGGCGAAGACGGTGTGGTTGTCACGCTTGATGTCAGCCAGTCGAACCTCGAAATGATTGTCAGCGGCGACCCTGAGGCGATGAACTATACCATCACTGCCGATAGCTACGGCATCGCGTTGGTGGATGTTGTTGATGGTGACGTGACCTTTACCGGTGACGCAAGCTTGACCGCCAATGACCTGAGCGGGACTTACACCACAACAGGTGATGAGCTGCGCAATCTGACCTATGACATGGCTGTCGCATCGCTTGATTTCCTTGTTGATATCGAGGTGCCCGGTGGTGACGGCGAATATGTCACCGCGTCCGGCAAGTATGAAAACATGTCCATGCAGGCCGACATGGTGATGCCGATGGATATCGATTACGAAAACCCCGAAGACATGTTCGCCAAGGGCTTTTCCGTCGAGGGCGGCTATTCAATCGACAGCACCGCAGCGGTTTTTGACATCAATGCAGATGGTGGTCAGGCCGCTGGTTCAATCAGCACTGGCTCTGCAAACCTGGAAGGTGTCTTTAACAGCCAGACCATCGCCTATGACACCACAGTGTCCGATCTTGCGGTCAGCATGACGTCAAGCGATCTACCCTTCCCGGTCGAATTGTCATTGGCTGAATATGGCGTCGGCTTTCAGATGCCTGTCGGGAAATCTGAAGAGGCCAGCGATTTGGGGATGCGCATCGATCTCATTGATCTGACCATCAACGACATGATTTGGAACATGTTTGATCCTGGTTCTGTCCTGCCGCGTGATCCTGCAACTGTTCAGCTGAACATCGTAGGCAAAGGCCGGTCGCTATTTGACATCCTCAACCCGGAAGACGCGGCCGCGATGAATAACGCGGATATGCCGTTCGAGTTGGAAACCATGTCATTAGAGACCCTGCGGATTGCACTTGCCGGCGCTTTGGTCACCGGAACCGGTGAATTCACTTTTGACAACACGGATCTGGAAACCTTTGACGGGATGCCCCGGCCCGAAGGCGATGCCGTGGTCGAAGTAACCGGCCTCAACAAGCTGATGGATAATCTTGTTGCCATGGGGCTGGTTCCCGAAGATCAGATCATGGGGGGCCGGATGATGCTGGGTATGTTTGCCCGGACAACCGGCGACGACCAGCTGGAAACCAAGCTTGAAGTCAACAGCGAAGGCCATGTTCTGGTGAACGGCCAACGGATGCGCTAAATTACTTATCAACAGGCGGCGCGGTGGGCGACCACCGCGCCGCTTTTCTTATACGAGACGGGATATCCTGATGACGCGGCATTGGACACTACCACCCTTTTTCATGCTTTTGGCTGTCCCAGCCCATGCCGATATTACCGCCGATGATGTCTGGGCGAACACAACCGCCTATTATGCCGCAACAGGTGGCGCATTGGCGGCAGAGCTGTCCCGCGATGGCAGTCGCGTTTTCGTGGAAAACACATCTCTGACCTACAGCTTCCCCTTTGATCTGGGCCGCATCGTCGTTGACTTGCCCCCAATGACAATAGTTGAGGAAGATGATGGCACCGTTACACAAAAACTGCCCAAGACATTTCAGCTGAACGCCTCTGTCCGGGATGCGCCGTTTAATGATGGTGCCTTCGCCCTGCGCAGCACCATCACACAGGAAGGGTTCACTGCCACGGCCTCTGGCACACCGGGCGACATCACCTATCAACGCCAGGCCAGCGCCTTTGCCGCCGCGCTCGACATGGATATGGATACGGGTTTTGACGACGTCATTTACCTGACTTTCAATTTCACCGGTGACGGATATTCCCAGAAAACCCGGATCACCCAAGGTGACCTGATCACCGTCACACTGGACAACACGACAGAGGCGATGCGTTACGAATATCAGTCTGACGAAGGTTACGGCTATTGGACCGAAGGGCGCGGCGTTTACGAGGCCACAATCGGCCGGGCCACCATGGCCCTGCCTACAGGTGGCACCGATATCACCAACCTCGCCCCTGCCTTTGCGGCGGGGATGTTCATTGACGCGACCAGCACAACAGCCGGGTCAGAGGACGCGACAGCCACCTATATCGATGATCAACTGGTTTCATCCGACAGTACCAAAACCGGCCCCGCCCAGACCACGATGCGGCTGTCTGCCGACGGGCTTAGCGGCTTTGGCGACGTTCAGGATATTGAAATCGGTTTCCAGATAACGGACGTCTTTGATCTGGATGTGGCGGTTGCCATGGGCCAGGTCAGTGCCCGCTACAGTTTTCCCCTGATGGCAGCCGAAGGTGCACAACCGATGACACTTGCGATGACCCTGGATGATATCACGGTCAATGACGGCACATGGGATTTGCTGGACTCCGAACGTGCAATCCCGCGCGATCCGATGCGGATGGAGTTTGATCTTGCGGCTGATCTATTGCTTGACGTCGATCTGGTCAATTTCGCCGCGTTGGAGGACGCGTTTAACGTCGCCCCGTCAGAACTGCCGGTCGGGATCGAAACACTGACCCTGAACGCACTTAACCTTGTGATGGCAGGCGTCACCGCTGACGGGTCCGGTGCCTTCCGTTTTGACAATGATGATCTGGCGACATTTGACGGCTTGCCGCGCCCCGAAGGCAGCGCCGAGATTAACGTGACGGGGGCCAATACCCTGCTCGACACGTTGGTTGACGCAGGGATCGTCCCCCAAAGCGAGATCGGCATGGGACGCATGATGCTTGGCATGTTCACCCGCCCGACCGGTGACGATGCGTTGTCGTCAAAGCTGGAGATTACGCCTGATGGAGAGGTTCGCGTGAACGGTGAGCGGGTCAGATAAGCTTGCGACAAGCAGCAACGCGCACTAGGTCCTGTTGGCAAGCAAAGGATAGCGCATGACCATACACTCCCTTTCCGATCTGACCCAGCAGCTTTTGGATATGGCCCGCAAGGCCGGCGCCGATGCGGCAGACGCCACCGCCATTGATGGCACTTCGATATCCATTGACGTGCGCGCCGGTGCGCTGGAACAGGCCGAACGGTCCGAAGGGGTTGAGCTTGGGTTGCGGGTGTTGATCGGGCAGCGGCAAGCCTGTGTTTCCGCCTCTGACACCAAACAGGACACATTGGTGCAGATGGCCGAACGGGCCGTCGCCATGGCAAGAGAAGCCCCCGAAGACCCCTATGCCGGGTTGGCCGACCCCGCGCAGCTTGCCAGCAACACCGATACCGAAACGCTGGAACTTTTTGATCCCAGCCCAGAGCCTGACCCCGCCGCCTTGCAAGAGGATGCCACAAGGGCAGAGGCCGCCGCGCTGCGCAACAAAGGCATAAGCCAAGTGCAATCAGCATCGGCAGGCTATAGCAGACGGCGCGTTCATCTGGCTGCCAGCAACGGGTTTTCCGCCGGATATGCGCGCACCGATCGGGATCTTTCCTGTGTCGCCATCAGCGGCACCGGCACGGATATGGAGCGGGATTACGATTTTGACAGTCGGATTTTTCAGGGTGATCTGCGCGATGCCGATGATATCGGCACAATAGCGGCGATCCGGGCGGTCGAACGCACGGGTGCGCGCAAACCGAAAACCGGGGCTTTCCCCGTCCTGTTTGACGAACGGGTCGCAAACGCACTGATCGGCAGCCTTTTGCAAACCACCAACGGGGTGACCATTGCCCGCGGCTCTGGCTGGTTGCGCGACAAGCTGGGCGAACAGGTGCTGCCAAAGGGTTTGTCGGTGATCGAAGACCCGCATCGCCAACGGGCCTCACGCTCGCGGCTTTTTGATGCCGAAGGGTTGCCGACCACGCCGCGCGCCATTGTCGATGACGGGGTGCTGACAGGCTGGACCATGGATCTGGCCACCGGGCGCCAATTGGGGCTGGACAGCACTGCCAATGCCGGGCGCGGCACATCCGCCCCGCCGCAGCCGAACACCAGCAATATCGCCCTAACCCAAGGCGACCAAAGCCGCGATGACCTGATCGCGCAGATGGGCACAGGGTTGCTGATCACATCCATGATCGGCTCGACAATCAACCCCAATACGGGTGATTATTCGCGCGGGGCCGCGGGGTTCTGGGTCGAAAACGGGCAGATTACTTATCCGGTCAATGAATGCACGGTGGCAGGCAATCTGCGCGATATGCTGATGACGATCATTCCGGCCAATGACGCGCGGCCCCATCTGTCGCGGGTGGTGCCATCATTGCTGGTCGAGGGGCTCACACTTGCCGGGGACTGATCTTGATCTCTTGATCGCAGCGGCCCGCAAGGCGGGTCAGATCGCAACGCAATACTTCAAAAACGATCCCGATGTGACCGACAAGCCCGGCGGGGCCGGGCCTGTCACAGCTGCCGATCTGGCCGTGAATGCGATGTTGGAAGAAACGTTACGAAGCGCCCGCCCTGATTATGGTTGGCTGTCGGAAGAAACCGAAGACACGGCGCAGCGCCTCAGCACCGCGCGGCAATTCGTGATCGACCCGATTGACGGCACACGAGCGTTTATCGAGGGATCGCGCGACTGGGCGCATTCACTGGCCGTCGTGGATGGCGGTCAGGTCATTGCCGCCGCCGTTTATTTACCGATCCGCGACCTGATGTTCGCCGCCGCAAAAGGGAGCGGTGCCACGGTAAATGACACACCGACAAAGGCAACAGCCGTCCCGATGGAAGGGGCAACGATGCTGGGGGCGAAACCCAATTTCGACCCACGCTATTGGGGTGGACAGGCGCCGCCTGTCAAACGGGCATTTCGGTCTTCGCTGGCCTACCGGCTTTGCCTTGTGGCGCAAGGGCGGTTTGACGGGATGATCACCCTGCGGCCCAGCTGGGAATGGGACATCGCAGCTGGCGCATTGATCGCGGCAGAGGCCGGTGCCAATGTCACCGACCCAACCGGCACAGCACTGCGATTCAACAATCCGCACCCGCAGGTCCCTGGCGTTCTGGCGGGTGGGACGGCGCTACATGCAGGGCTTGTCGCGCGGCTTGAGCCATAGGGCACAAAGCCCTAATGTACCGGCAAATACAGCCCCAACAAAGGTTTTCCTGATATGACACAACGCCTGCACCTCGTCTTTGGTGGCGAACTTATCGATCCAACCAAAAACGCGTTCAAGGATGTCGACGCCATTGATCTGGTGGGGATGTACCCCAATTACGCCGCCGCCTATGACGCCTGGAAGGACGCCGCCCAACGCACCGTGGACAATGCCCATATGCGCTATTTCATCGCGCATATTCACCGGCTGCGGGATGAAGAAGCCGAAAGCTCATCCACCGAAGAGCTTGGCGAATAAGGACGACAGGCGTGGCGCGTTCCCTTTCGATTGCGGCCTATCTGGCGCGGTTGGGTGAACCGGAGCTCCCACAGCGTTTCATGACCCAGCCGCCGCGCCCGATGGGCGTGATCATCTGGGCCCGTTGCAGCCATGTAGACCAGTTGACCCCGATCGAGACACTGAACCGCAAGCTGACCGAAGATGGCGACCCGGTTCAGGTCATCGCGACGATCGGGGGTTGGGACAAATCACTGGCAGACCGGGCCTTGCCCGAACCCAAGGGCCGGGAAAACATCCAGAAATTCATGCAGCACTGGCAACCGGTGATGGGCATCTGGGTCAGGGGCGAGCTTGACCCGATCCTATTGGATGAATGGCACAATGCGCGCCTGCCCAGCATGTTGGTTGACGCCACGGCCGACGGGTTGGAACAGGTGGCTGGCAGTTGGGTGCCCGGCGCCATGCGTTCACTTTTGTCGCAATTCGAGGCCGTGTTGACCCTTGATCAGGCTGCCGCCGAAGGGTTGATCAAGGCAGGCACACCACAAGAGGTCGTCCGCGTCACCGGCCCCATGGAAGATTGCGCCCCGCCCCTGCCCTGTGACGAGGCAGAGCGTCACGATTTCGCAAGTGTGGTCGGCACCCGCCCGGTCTGGCTGGCCGCTGCTGCAACGATGGAAGATTGCACCGACCTGATCAACGCCCACCTGATCGCTAGCCATCGCGCGCATCGGCTTTTGCTGATCATCGTGCCCAAAAACCCCGCAGATGCTACCCGTTTTGCCGAAGACGCCCGAGCCAAGAACTTTTATGTCACTTTGCGTTCCGAAGAGGCCGCACCTAGCGATCTGACGCAAGTCTTCGTCGTGGATACCGACGAAGAACTGGGATTGTGGTACAGGATTGCCCCGATCAGCTATCTTGGTGGCACATTGCACGGGGGCGGTTGCCGCGATCCGTTTGAACCGGCTGCACTTGGCTCTGCCGTGATCTATGGGCCGAATGTCAGCCCCTATCAAAAACACGCCGCCCGGCTGAACGCAGCCGCCGCTTCACATCTGATCCGGTCGGGTGCCGATCTTGGTCCGCTGGTCGAAACGCTGTTATCCACCGATAAGGTAGCAATGCTGGCCCATGCTGCGTGGGATGTCACATCGCGCGGGGCGGATGTAACCAACCGGATCGTGCGGATCGTGCAGCGACGGCTTGAAGACCTAGGGCATTAGATGCGGGCGCCGGGTTTTTGGTTCAATCCTCCGCGCAAACCGGGTTTGTTTGCGCATCTTCTGGGCCCTCTGGGCGCGCTTTATGGCGCGGCAACCGCGCGCCGTTTGCGCCAGCCGGGCTACCGCGCCAGCGTCCCCATCATCTGCATCGGCAACATCAATGTCGGCGGCACCGGTAAAACACCAACCGCCATTGCCCTGATCGAACGGCTGCAGGCCCGGGGTTGCAAACCGCATGTGGTCAGCCGGGGCTATGGCGGAACATTGACCGGGCCAGTGGCGGTGGACCCAACACAGCACAACGCCAGCGACACCGGGGATGAACCGCTCCTACTTGCGGCTTTTGCGCCGACATGGGTGGCGGCTGACCGGGCAGCGGGGGTCAAGGCGGCAGAGGCGGCAGGCGCGGATGTGATCCTGCTGGATGACGGGTTTCAGAACCCCGGCGTGATCAAGGATCTGTCGATCGTGGTCGTTGATGCGATGCGCGGCTTTGGCAATGGGCGGGTGCTGCCTGCAGGGCCTTTGCGTGAACCGGTTCAGGTCGGGATAGCGCGCGCTGACCTGCTGATTTGTATCGGGCCACCGGCGGAACAGGACCAGTTCGCCGCCGATTGGCCGCTGCAAAAACCCGTCATCAACGGGCATCTGGCCCCGCTGCCCACGGGTATGCCATGGCGTGATCTGAAGTTGCTGGCCTTCGCCGGAATCGGCCACCCGGAAAAATTCTTTCGGACCCTACGGGATATGGGGGCAACGCTGGTGCATGGAGAGGCATTGGGCGACCACCAACCCCTGACAGAGGCGTTGATGACCCGGCTGGCGCATCATGCGGCAGCAAAAAAGGCGCAGCTGGTCACAACGGAGAAAGACGCGGTGCGCTTGCCGCCATCATTCCGGTCAAAGGTACTGACCCTGCCGGTACGTTTGCAGTTGGAAAATTGGGAGTTGATGGATCAGGCGCTGACCGATCTTGGTCTGCCAGCGCCCGAAAGTGACAGCTTAGCCTAGCTTACCGTCCAGAAGGCCCGCAAATTCGTCATAAGCCATGTTCGCATGCTTCGCGCCATCGATCATGAAGCTTGGGGTGGAGTTTATATCATCCCGGTCCGCATTTTCCTGATACCATGTGAACAGGCTTTCGGCCTTTGGCCCGTCGCTGAGGCAGGCATCAAGCGTGGCATCATCCAGGCCCACAGTTTTGGCCAAGGTGCGCAATTCGTCGATAATCGTGGCAGGGTCGCCGCTGGCCAGCCACTCGCGCTGCTTTTCATAAAGCAGGTTGGACATGTTAAAGAAGAACTCAGGCGATCCGGGGCAACGGGCAATCATTGACGCCCACAGGCCGGGGCGATCAAAATAGACCTCGCGATAAACAAAGCGGATTTTGCCCGTGTCGATGTAATTGGCCTTAAGCGCCTGATACTGGTTGGCGTGGAAGGATGCGCAATGCGGGCAGGTGAAGGATGCGTATTCAATGACCTCAACCGGGGCATCGGGATCGCCTTGCACCATTTCTATCACTGCGGGCAGCTCGCCTGTGCTTTCCTGTGCATTGGCAGCACCGGGAAGGAGGCTGATATCGCTGGATTGGCCGCGTGGCATCAAGGCGAAGCCGCCGCCAAGGGCCAATAATGCGCCGCCGCCGGCAGCCAAAAGTGTTCTACGTTCCATGTTCAACCTCTGATCAGGATTTCTGTTTCGATAAGACATTCGCACCAAGGGCCGCAAGGGCAGCACGCAAATCGTCGCTTTGGACATCACCGGTCAACGCATCCGCTGCCGAAGTCGCTGCCGGGTCAGGGGCTTTGCGGGCTGGCGGGGCGGGGGTGAATGCGGCCCGCCCTTCGGCAAAACCGGTCGGGGCGGTTTGGGTGATACGGATACGGGCAATAGCGCGATAGCCATAACAGGCATTGACCTTTTCGCGGATCTGTTCCTTTTGCATTTCCAGCATCGGGGCCTGCGCGCCCGTGGTCAGCACGGTCAGGGTGGCACCCATCCCACCCTTGCCATAGGTCACATTCACTGGGGTCGCGATCTGGGCCACAGCCTCACCCACGACATCAGGCCAATGGGTCAGCAACCGGGCCACAGCAAAGCCACGCTCTTCGCTGGCTTTGCGAATGCGCGGCTGCACCAATGTGGCGGCCCTGGAAAAACCGCGTGTTGTGCCGGTATGGCGTGGCTGTTTCATATCTAAGCTCTAATGTAAGCGTGTCGGCAGGCCAAGCCAGTCAAACCAGATGATACGGGAAATAAACATTGCGTGAACTCAGTGCATCTTTGCTGGAATGGTATGATGAGCATGCCCGGATCATGCCTTGGCGCACATCCCCCGCCGACCGCAAGGCCGGTATATTGCCAAACCCATATACCGTCTGGCTGTCAGAGGTAATGTTGCAGCAAACCACCGTCGCCGCCGTGCACGACTACCACCGCAAATTTACCGATATTTGGCCGCGCGTCACCGATCTGGCCAATGCGGAAGACGCCGATGTCATGGCCGCCTGGGCCGGGCTTGGTTACTACGCCCGGGCGCGCAACTTGCTGAAATGCGCCCGTGCGGTTGTGGCTGATCATGACGGGCAGTTTCCCCAGAGTTATGACACGCTGCTGACCTTGCCGGGCATCGGGCCCTACACGGCGGCAGCAATTGCGGCCATCGCCTTTGATCAGCCCTGCACGGTTGTCGATGGCAATGTGGAACGGGTCATGGCCCGGCTGCATGACATCCACACGCCCCTGCCCGGCGCCAAACCGGAACTGACGACCAAGGCCGCCGATCTGACCCCGCAAGAGCGCCCGGGCGACTACGCACAGGCGGTGATGGATCTGGGGGCGACCATCTGCACCCCGCGCAATCCCGCTTGCGGAATTTGCCCGTGGCGCGACCCTTGCGCCGCGCGGGTCGCGGGAACGGCCAGTGATCTGCCCCGCAAAACGCCAAAGAAAAAGACACCAACACGATATGGGATCGCCTATGTCGCGCGGCGAGCCGATGGTGCGTGGCTGTTGGAAACAAGGCCTGAAAAGGGGCTATTAGGAGGGATGCTGGGCTGGCCCGGCTCTGACTGGAATGACGCGCCAGAGGCCGCACCGCCATTGGATGCGAACTGGGCATTGCTGGGGGAAGAGGCGCGGCACACCTTTACCCATTTCCATCTGCGCTTGCAGATCATGACGGCAGAGGTGCCGCAAGACGTGCGCCCAGCGCGCGGGGATTTTATGGCGCAGTCGCAGTTTCAACCCGCCGCGCTGCCCACTGTCATGCGCAAGGTCTACGACCTTGCCGCTGCGACGCTGCGACAGGATTGAGCCAAGACGGGCAAGGCGTTACGCTAGCCGCGAAACGAAAGGTCCGGATATGAGCATCACCGCCGACGCACCACACACGACCACGCCCAGCGCCTTGCCATTCTGGTTGTCGCTGGGGCTGGTGCCTGTGGCATTGCTGGCGGCGATCTATGGCGGTTGGATGTTGTTATTGCTGCCGTTTTCAACCTGGTATCTGTTCACCGGGCTGGACTATGTCGTGGGGCTGAACACACAGAACCCTGATCTGGACACAGCGGATACTGACCTGTTCTGGCACCGGTTGATCACCCTGATCTGGACGCCGGTGCAACTGATCACAGTCTTTGGGATCATGTGGTATGTGCTGCAATCAGGGCATCTGCACTTGGTCGAGGAATGGGCGCTTTTCGCAGGGCTGGGCATCCTGTCGGGGACCATCGGGATCAACTATTCCCATGAATTGATGCATCAACAACCAAAGGAAGAACGGCAAATGGCCGATATCCTGCTGGCATCGGTGCTGTATTCACATTTCCGGTCCGAACATCTGTTGGTGCATCACCGCTATGTCGGCACGCCCCGCGATCCGGTCACGGCGCGCTATGGCGAAGGGTTCTGGCGGTTTTTTCCACGGGTACTGTTGCAATGCTATGTTTCTGCATTCAGGGCGGAAAAGGCAATGCTGGCGCGCAAGGGGCTGCCATGGCACCACAGATCAAACCCGTTCTGGACATACTGGGCGATGCAAGCGGGCTTTGTCCTGCTGGCGGCCATCATCGGCGGATGGTGGGGCGTGTTCCTGTTCACCGTGCAGGCGTTCTGGGCGGTGTTCCAGTTGGAACTGGTGAACTATGTTGAACATTACGGGCTGACGCGCAAACATCTAGGCGATGGTAAGTATGAGCATGTGATGCCACGTCATTCCTGGAACGCGGCGCATCGGGCGTCGAACTGGCTGCTGATCAACCTGCAACGCCATTCCGATCACCACTACAAACCTGATCGACGGTTTCCCCTGCTACAGACCTATGGCGCGGATGAGGCCCCGCAATTGCCGTATGGCTATCCGGTGATGACCATGGCCGCGCTATCGCCCACGATCTGGCGCAAGGTAATGAACCCACGAGTGCGCAAATGGCGCGAAATGTACTATCCTGAAATCACCGATTGGACGCCCTACAAGACGGCCCAGAATCCACTGCCACGGTAAGATGGGTCAAGACCCATCTTACGGTGTTGCAACGTTTTGCCCAGAAACGTCAGTTAACACTGGTTCTTTGACGAACGACGTCGTCAGGCCCACGCTGATCGCTGGGTCAGGACAATGACCGCGCCACCGGCAGGGCCATCGTCGCGGATGTCCCGCTCGCATCACTTTCGATCAGAAAGGCACCGCCGGATTGTTCACAGAACCCTTTGACCATGGGCAGGCCAAGCCCGGTGCCTTTGCCCACACCCTTTGTTGTAAAGAACGGTTCCACCACCTGTTGCAGCAAGTATGCCGGGATGCCCGGACCATTGTCATGCACAGCGACAATGCCAAGCGGAATTGCCGGATCAACGCCCAGTTTGGCAAGATCACTTGCCGATGCAGGCCTGCTGTCGATCCAGATCCGCCCTTGCCCGCCCAGCGCGTCGCGCGCGTTGATCGTGAGGTTGATCAGCGCGACCTCTAGCTGATTGGGATCACAATAAAGCGTTTGGGCATGCGCAGAGACAGCGACCTCTACCGTGATAGAGGCCGGGGTGATCCGGGGCAGGATCGTATTGAACCCCTGCCAGAATGCGGGCAGGTCAACCTCGGCTGCTTCCAGCCTTGCCTTGCGTGACAGCGACAAAAGCTGGCTGGTCAGCGCATCAGCCCGGTCAGCGGCCTTGATCGCATCTGCCAAACGGTCCCGGAAATCACCTGCCCCGTTTGAAAGCTGCGCCAATTCGACATTGCCCCGGATCACCGTGAGCAGATTATTGAATTCATGTGCCACACCGGCGGTTAACTGGCCCACCGCACGCATCTTTTGCGTCTGTGCGGCCTCTTGCCGCGACGCGTGCAAAGCATTGTGGATCTGAATCTTGCGAAGCTGGGCAATCACGTAATAGGTGCAGACGCCCACCGTAGACACGACAATGACCATCTGCTCTGCAAATCCCCCCGCTGTACTGGCCATGTTGGACAACCCAAAAAACAACCCGGCCCCTGCCACGATTGCGGTGTCATAGACCATCAACAGCCCGCTTTTGCGGTGGCGCGAGATATTGAACAGGGCCTGTGCGATCAGTGCAGCAATGGCAATCGTCACCAAGGCCGGCGTACCGATCAAAAACAGATAGACCGCGCATGACGTATAAAGCGTGACCGAAAGTGCAAAAAGTGCCGTCAGCCAGACATATTGGCGTTGCGATACCGGCGTGCGGATACGGCTAAGCCGCCAGCTGTAATAACCATTTGTCAGCAAGAATGCGGTCAGCCAGATGGCGATTTCATAACGGGCCGTTGCAAGGGTCATGAAAAGCGCGCCAAATCCCACAACTGAAAACCGCAGGATCAGCTCTGTCTTTGATCCGACATCCGCCTCGATCATCGATTCGACAGCAGGCCAATATTCTTCTTGTGATGCGGGCCGGAACAGGGCTGCAAATTGGGTCAGAAAGGGCGGATGCGCTTGCGAAGATGAACTTTGTCTGAATATCACGGCAAGCATGATGACACGGCAGCGCAGTGCAAACTACACTTTTTTTGAGAGTATCTTCACAATCTGCTACTTTAGATTGTGTATTTCTTGATCAATCGCCTGATAGATCGGATCACATTTCAACAGCGCCCCAGTCCCGTCTGATCGACTGCAACAAAGAAAAAAACCCCGCCGTACAAGTACGGCGGGGATAAAGTTAGTGCATGCGGACCCTTCCACCATGGAGAGGCTTGCCACAGGCACCGGCGGTATCAACGTTGGGAATGCGTTCCGACCTTATCGCTGGTCAATGCTTCGCCATCTCTGAGCGGATCTGCTGGCGCAGCAGATCAATAGGCACTTTCTGCCCGTCGCGTTTAAATTGCCAATAGGTCCAGCCGTTACAGCTTGGCGCGCCTTCCAGATGGGCGCCGACCTGATGGATCGATCCTTTGATATCGTCGCCGATCAACGTGCCATCGGCACGGACCTTGGCCTTGTGGCGACCATTGAGCGACCATAGTTCCTCGCCCGGGCGCAATAGCCCACGTTCGACCAACACGCCAAAGGCGACGCGCGGTTCGGCACGTTTGGAGGTGGACACCTCAAGCGCTTCCTTGTCGAATTTGCGGGTATTCTTGATCCGCTTTTCGGCAACCTTGCGATAATCGGCTTCGCGTTCGATCCCAATGAAGTCGCGGCCCAGCATCTTGGCCACGGCCCCGGTGGTGCCAGTCCCGAAGAAAGGATCAAGTACGACATCACCGGGGTTGGTGGTGGCAACAAGGACCCTGTGCAGCAGGGATTGCGGTTTTTGGGTTGGATGGGCTTTGTCGCCCGCATCATTCTTGAGCCGCTCATGACCGGTGCAAATCGGCAGCACCCAGTCGGACCGCATTTGCACACCTTCGTTCAGCGCCTTCAGGGCCTCGTAATTGAACGTGTATTTGCTGGCCTCTTCCTTGGACGCCCAGATCAGCGTTTCATGGGCGTTGGTCAGCCGCTTGCCCCGAAAATTCGGCATCGGGTTGGATTTGCGCCAGACAACGTCATTCAGGATCCAGAAGCCCTGATTTTGCAGCTCCGCCCCCATACGAAAGACGTTGTGATAGCTGCCGATGACCCAGATCGCCCCGTTAGGTTTCAGCAACCGGCGCGCAGCGGCGAGCCAATCGCGGGTGAATTTGTCGTAAATCTTGAAGCTGTCAAACTGGTCCCAAGCGTCGTCGACCGCATCCACCTTGGAGTTATCGGGACGATGCAGATCGCCCTTCAACTGCAGATTATAGGGCGGGTCGGCAAAGATCAGATCAACCGAACCCGCAGGCAGGCTGTTCATCCGATCAATACAATCCCCGTCAAGGATCGTGTTCAGAGGGAGCGTTTTCACGCCCTTTGTTTTCGTCTTCGTCGTCATACTTGCCTCATAGCCCCGGCGGGTTATCCCGCTCATTTGCTTGGGCCTAATGTGAGTCAGAGACGATTCGCTGTCAAAAGCTTTATTGAATCAATCACTTACGTTTTTACCTTGATACAAGATATTGTGTACGGGCTTGAACGAACGTCTATGGTGGGGGGTGACACCAAGGGCCTCAAGCCCCTTTAAATGTTGGGCGGTGCCATATCCCGCGTTCTTTTCCCACCCATAGCCCGGATACTGTTGCGCCAAATCCACCATGTGTCGGTCGCGCCACAGTTTGGCAATGATGGAGGCGGCGGCAATCGACTGGCTGCGGCTGTCGCCTTTGACGATCGTCTCGTTGGAAATGGTCAGACCGCGCGGAACCATGTTGCCATCGATCAGGATGTGATCAGGGCCTTGGTTTAGCCCCTCGATTGCCCGGACCATCGCAATATGAGAGGCGCGCAGGATGTTGTGTTCATCAATCTCGGCCACCGATGCCTGCCCGATGCTGACCGCTGCGCTCTTTGTGATCTGATCCAACAAGGCTTCGCGCCGTTTCGCACTCAACTTCTTGCTATCATTCAGCCCGGCGGGGATATCGCCCGGGTCCAGAATGACAGCAGCGGCAACAACCGGGCCAGCCAACGGACCGCGCCCCACCTCATCAACGCCCGCCACACGGGCAAAGCCACTTTGATGCGCGCGCGTCTCAAATATGAAATCCGGTCCAGACATGCGGCTAGTCAGCAGAGCGGGATGGCAGGTGCAAGTGAAATCGGGGAACATACTCCCCGATTAATCGCAGAAGTTTCGCCGAGCCGACCAGTCAGACTTTCTCAGAAAGTCTGTCAACAAATCCTCTCAGAGGATTTGAGCCCAATTTCTCTGAGAGAAATTGGCGACCTCAACCCCGATCAATTTTTCGCGGGTCGCGGGTTTTGGCCCCAAGAAATGTTCGCCGTTCACTGATCCTGCGCTACACTCCCCTCAAGCCTTGCTCGTCTGACAGGAGAACCGCCAATGACCCTGAATGCACTATCCCGCCGCACCGTGATTGCCGGTGCCGTCGCCACCGGCCTGATCCGGCCCGCCATAGCGCAAACCCTCTCCCCCACCCCGTCCATGCGCGGTGGATCGAACAACTACCGCCCCGGCGCGCCGATTGTTGACCGGATTGGTGGTGGTGGATTCTGGATGACCGGCACCGTGCGCCGTGCGGGGGATGGCGCCCCGCTGCCCGGGCAGCGCATCCAGATCTGGGCGCATACAACCGAAGGCCATGAACGCGATGCGGCAAGCCATGGGGCGACCCTGACCGATGCAAACGGGGAATTCCGATTGGAGATGCCGCAGATCGTGCCCGCCTTTGGTCAACCGCATGGACATCTGGCCTATGACAGCGCGGAGTTCGAAACCGTGTTCCTGCGCCCGATCATGAACAGCGCCAGCGACACGACGCTGGCCGCGCATTTCGTCCTGCAACCTGTCTGAACCTGCCATGCGCCCCGTTTTGATCTGGGGCGCGCTGGGGGTCATGATCCTCTGGCCTTTGGTGATGGCTCTGGGCAGCCCGCTGCTGCAATGGCGTGATCCGATCTACATTCTGGCAGGCTTTGCAGGGGTGCTGGCAATGACATTGCTGGTCATGCAGCCCCTGCTGGCAGCGGGGCTGTTGCCGGGGATGGGTGGTTTTCTGGGGCGCAGGGCGCATCGCTGGATCGGGGCGATGTTGGTTCTAACCATCGTGGTGCATGTCGGTGGTCTTTGGATCACCAGCCCGCCGGATGTGATTGATGCGCTACTTTTCACGTCGCCTACGCCGTTTTCCGCATGGGGAGTGATCGCTATGTGGGCGGTCTTTGCCACCGGGATTTTGCCGCTCTGGCGCAGACATCTGCGCTTTCGAACATGGCGTGGTTTGCATATGGCATTGGCCGCGCTGATCGTCTTGGGGTGCATCGTTCATGCGCTGCTGATCGAAGGGACGATGGAGGTCACCTCAAAAATCGCATTGAGTGTGCTGCTGATTGGGGTGGCAGGATATGTGCTGACCGGCCCCTACAGGCGCGGACGACAATAAAACATCTAGCAAAGCAAAAAGGGGCAGAGAGCCATGTCCAACCTCTCTGCCCCAGGCAAACGCGGTAACCGGGGCGTGTGACCGCGCGACTGCTCGGACGCTCTTAGCGGCGCCGATCAGATCTGTAGCCCTGCTCGCGCAGGCAAAGCGGGTCAAAGCCACGGCGCGGGCCGTTATCGGTATAGACGCGCACGGCACAACGGTCGGGCAATGAATTCACAAAGGTGTAGTTGCGTTCCAGGCAGCGGCGGCCAAACATGCGCTGGGTGCCAAAGCGGGTTTCAACCCGGCGCATACAGTCATGGGGGATCACCCGGCTATTGGTGCGCTGATTCAGGTCGGACCAGCGGTTGCCACGATTGGCGCGCGGGGCCGGATTGTGACGACGGTTATCATGCACGCGGGTGCTGTCATCCTTGTCGCGGTTTTCCAGCACGGCGTTCAGGGCCGCAATTGCCGCGATACCAAGGACCAGCTTGCCCACCTCATCCCGGTCCAGTCCGCCGGCCTGGGCGGGGGTGACAAGGACAAGCGAGGCGGCGGTCAAGCCAGCAATCAGATGTTTGAACATAACCATTCCTTTCGGGTACGAGGGACGCAAGGGGCGTTGATGAAAGGAATTTGCGGGCGGTCCGGCCCGCCAAACAATAACGGGGGATGGTTATGCGATTGCCATCGCGATAACATCCGGCGTTATTGAATATCATCACGGCAAGGTGTCAGGTCAGTTCCATGAAACATCTTTCTTTCACATTCATGATCCTGATGCTTTGCGCTGGCACCGCTCAGGCCGCCTGTTATGCCGATTACAAGGCCAAACAGGATGCGCCCCTGCGGCTGCATTACGGTGTGGCCGAGGTGCAGGGTGATTGCTCTGTCGCTTCGGCTGAAGACCAGTTGCGGCAAAGCCTGTCGCGTGATGGTTGGCAGCTCTTGAATGTGCTTGGCGTCTTTGATGATGCTGGGCTGGAAGGAAGAAAGGACAGCGCAGGTGAATACTTCCTCCGCTACTGAGGCTCGTGAAATTGGCAGCCGGATCGTCGTCGCAGGGATTGCGGCGATTGTTGTTATTCTGGCGATTGCGGCGGTGCTGCTCTTCATTAATCTGCCCGATGCGAATGCGTTCAATGCAAGGGTTGAGCAGCTTTTCATCGAAAATGACAACCTGACCGGCAATGCCGAGATTAAGCTGCTGGAAATCCTCGCCCAGTCGGGCACCGCGTTTTCCGACACGCTGGCCTCATACCGCTTCGTTATTTTTGTGCTGCTGATCTTTGCCACGGCCCTGTTGATCGCCGCCGTCGCCTTTCTGGTCATGCTGATCGCCCTGAACCGGCGCATGGGCCGGATCGAACGGCAAGGGATCGAGGTGAATTCACTGACCATCAGCCGCGACCAAAAGGCGGTTTACCTCAATGATTTCGAGTTCAAACTGACCGATGCGGCCATCGAAACCCTGTCCGTGCTGGCAGAGGCGCGGATGGATGATGAGGTCCTGTCAGGGGCGGAAATCGAAGGCGTCATTTCGGGGCGCGCGTCTGCCGACTGCGACGAGGCCGCAGGCGCCACCCGGATCAAACGGCTGCGCGACACGCTGGGCAATCAGATGATCAGCGAACTTCTGGTCAAGAACATCGCGCGTAAAGGGTATATGCTGGCGATCGATAAAGACGTGATCAAGATGATCTGAGGCAAACGAGTGACGTCCGGGCGTAACGCGGATTGGGCGGCACCCATCGTTCAAACAATGCCGGCATTGCGGACTAAGCCAACTTGCGCATATGCCGCTTTTGCTCAGGCAGAAAACCCTCGCTTCTGTGGCATCACTGTCGATGCATTGCAGTTGACGTCACCGAATCCGGCATTGAACCCCGCCACGCGATACCGAAACCAAACGGCCCTTTCGCTGCGGCCGGTTTGAACCATCCAGATGCGGCCGCTTGAGGCGGGGTCGCTACGCGGCGTCGAGCAGCCCGGTGCCATAGGAGTTGTCGACCGTGCAGAGCCACCTGCCTTTTTCATCCCTTTGAAAGACGTAAGTGGCCTGCCGTTTGACCGGTTCCTTTGTGTCCCCAATGAAAAGAAACGTTTCCATGATGACTAAGGCGGTGCCTGCACCTTCGAGCACTTGCGCAGCGCCTTGCGTGACTGTCAGCGCATTCTGAAAGTGCTTGGCAATTGCTTCGAACGCTTTCTTGATCTGGACTTTGCCGCTTGCGATTTGGCCAGGTTGAACGACCAACACAGCATCCTCAGCGTAGAAATCCATGAGAGTATCGAAGTCTTGTGCTGTGATGGCCCTGTCGGCCTGTCTAATCAGTTCCAGAACTTTGTGGTCGGACATTTTGAATTCCTTCCTGTGTGTTTGATCTGCATAAGCAGGTGGCGCCGCCGCCTGTCATTGTCTTGGACCGATGGTTATCAGGACGCTGCGGCCCGCCCGCCTTCGCCCGGGAGGATGAGTAACCAGAGGCAAAATGCCGTTTCAGAAATTAACGGCACGACATAGGCAGGTGCAACGAAACCGTGGAGATCGGGCGCGGCAAAGCGCAGGATGCTGCCGGTCAGATAGACCAGTCCCGACATACCAATCCCAATGCCCAGAATGGGCGGCACAGATCCCGACCGGATGATGAGATGCCCCGTCAGAAAGCAGTTCACCCCAAAGAAGATCAAGCCCAGATCATAGCCGTAGGCGTGCAAAGCGATAAAGCCGAGCGCCAGATCAACATCATTGACCAACAGTGCCATTTGTAGGTTCAACAGACCGGCCGCGATCAACCCTGACTGCAACAACCGGAAGACCAGCGCACTGAATGCCAGCGCCACAGATACGGGGCGGAAGATCAAGAATAGCAGCATCGCAACAGCCGCGTCGGCGAGGGCCATCACGACGTCTGCCACAATCGACAGGCGGAACCATAGCGTTTCGGCCATAATAGCCTGAGCCGTCCATTCAGCCGAACCAAAATCAATGAGCGGCCCGCGCAGGACGACTTCTGACCCAACACCACATAAGATGATGATGAGATAACAGAGCCCGGCCAGACGCATCTGTTGCGGTGGGATGGCAAGCGTGTTCATGGCAATTCCCCCTAGACCACGACAACATTGCCGCGCTTGCGGCCTGTCTCGACATAGCGATGCGCCTCGACCAGATCGGCCAATGGGTAGGTCCGATCCATCACTGGCGAAAACCGGTTCTTGGCCATGAGTGCCAGCACTTCGGACAGTTCCTCGCGATGCGCCGCAGGTTTTGACATTCCTGCTGCGGCAAACTTGGCTTTCTTACTGCCGAATAATCCAGTCACAATCATATCACGCAGCAGCCTCAGCCCCAGTACCGGACAGATGAAGCGTCCACCCTTGGTCAACGCGGGTTTCGCGGCGGCGAACGATGAGATGCCAAGTGTGTCAAATACCACGTCGTAGGTGGTTTCGCGCCTCAACGGGTCTTCGGTCTTGTAGTCGACGACATGATCCGCCCCCAAAGACTGCAGCAGTTCTGAGTTTCGGGCACTTGCACTGGCTGTAACCGTTGTGCCCAAGGCTTTGGCGAACTGAACCGCTGCCGTCCCCAAGCTGCCAGACCCACCCAGTATCAGGACGCTCTCGGCCGGTTGGACATCGGCGATACGGGTCAGGAAGTGCCAGGATGTCATCGCGCCATCAAAAAGTGTGGCGGCTTCCTCGTAGGTCACGGTATCGGGTTTCTTGAGTATGCTGCCACCTTCATCGACGCAGATATGCGAGGCGTTCGCACCGAACTGCAGGCCAGCCTCTCCAAAGACGGCATCGCCGACACGGTATTGGGTGACCTTGTCGCCAATCGCAACAACATCGCCGGAAAAACAGGTTCCCACCAATCCGGACCGTGGCCGCTTTAGCCCCAGAAAGAGGCGGGCAAATTTTGGTTGACCTGCCCGCATCATCCCATCAGCACGGGAGACAGCGGAGGCGCAGATGCGGATGAGAACCTGACCGGCTGTGGGTGCCGGGACAGGGCGCGATACCAGTTTGAGTACTTCGGGGCCGCCGTAATTGCTGACGTCCCAAGCATTGAATGTCGTTTCCATGATGATCTCCTTCGTTGAATGGCCAAGGAGATAATGGATTTATTTTCGTCCAATAATTGACTAAGATGAACCATATTGGATCAAAAATGATACACTTGCCCTATGGATTGGAAGTCACTCCCCGCCTTTCTTGCTGTGGCCCGGTCTGGGTCACTCCGCGCTGGCGCAGAGCAAATAGAGGGTACCCACGCGACGGTCCGCCGTCAGATTGAGGGGCTGGAGGCGCAACTCGGCACGACATTGTTTCGCAGGAACGCCGGCGGGCTGACACTCACGGCTGCGGGGCGCCGCTTGCTGCCGCAGGCGATTGCAGCCGAGGCCGCGCTGTTGGAAGGCTTCAATGCCGTGAAAGGACTGGATCGCGAAGCATCCGGGCGTATCCGATTGTCAGCGGATCCAATGACCGCACATTATCTACTCGCCCCGGTTTTGGCGGACTTTGCCGCGCTTTACCCAGAGATCGAGATTGAGTTGAAACTATCATATTTCCTCGACTCAATTGAGAAAGATGAGACGGACATTTCCATTCGGCACGTTCTTTCCGTCGAAGAAGATGCTGTTGGACGAAAGCTGTTTCCGCTGTCATTAGGGGTCTTTGCCTCCCGCAATTACATAGACACCAAGTTGGTAAACGCGGGATCTAAGGGAAAAGGTCTGACTTGGATCGGCTATGGCGAAGTTCCCGAGTTGCAAAAGATGATCGCGGCTACGCCATTCGCGGATGCGCGCATTCGACATTTCGTTGAGGACCCGCAGATGCACCTGCATCTGGCCCGTGCGGGCGCGGGTATGACGTTTCTTGCGAACTGGGCTTCTACCGTGTTTCCAGAGTTACAGCGTGTGCCCGGCACGCAGCTGGATCAACGCCGTTCAACCTGGGTCCTTTTGCATGGCGGGCTGCGGCGCGTCCGGCGCGCGCGGCTTTTGGTCGACTATCTGAGTGCCGCATTGTTGGAACGGCGCGCGGAGTTCATCGGCCAGTGAGGTGTCTGGTCGTTATCACCACACAACTGCTGTTGTCAGGCACAGCATTACGGTCATGGTTGGTGCCCACAACCTGCGTTCTGGTGCAGACGGCGTGATCCAGTTCAGGACAGTAGACACAAAAATGACGATCACAGCAGCCCATGATGTCCAGCGCGGCCAACGTGGCCAACACCCATCAGCCGACAGCACCGCAAGTACGACTGCCCCCAGAATAAGAATGGAAACCGCTGCCACAATCCGCCCTGACAGTGGCAAGGCACCATCGACTTGGCCGCCTTGGGTAATCCGCCCCCAAGGGGCACCTAGGATAAGGGCAATCTGAAAGCCGATCACCCCAATGAGCATCGCGCAGAGAAGATAAATCATGCTGGCGAGCCTAGCAATTCGGGCGTGAGCCGATCAACCAACCCAGGCTTGCAGGAGATAGTGAGCAGGCGACGCATGGGTATGATATGCGCCACATCCACACATAGGTCTGTCAAACGGGCTGGGTCTGGTTCTGGACCATCCAAAGAAGTCCGAAAAGCAGGAGCGCCGCAGAAATAACGCAGGCGATCGTCCGGACGGAATTCCAAAAGGTCCAGCGGGGAACATAGGTCTGCATCCAGTATTCGCCGGTGATGTCCGACGACATCTCCATCCCCGCCAGCGCCTCGTTCATCGGAACGTTGAACAACACGGTGACGCCAAAGCATCCGACGAAATATATCAGTCCGGCCAGCATGATCGGCGTGCCGGCTGGCGCGGCAAGGGCAAAGGCCCCGTAACCGGCAATAATCAGTGAAATGGCCGCCATGCCCAAAAACAGTGTCATGAAAACCCAGCGAAAGACCTCGCGATTGATGGTTTGCATGGCTTCAACGCCGCCATGGCCGCTGGTGAGGGCGAGCGAGCGCATGATGAAGTCTGAGAACGCAAGGAAGACGCCACCGACGAGCGCATAGGCCAGGACAGCGAATAGGATGAGAAAAAAGAATATTGTCGACATGAGCGTTACTCCTGTTGGGGTCAAAATGCAGGAGAACGGTTTCTCCTGCCTGCCATTGGGGATCAGGTCAAGCCGCTGCCGACCAAGCACCTGAGGCCATTGCAGTCTGGGCAAAGGCCGCAAAGTCACGCGGCTTGCGGCCCAATGCACGTTCAACGCCATCTGCCGTATGCGCATTTCGACCGTCCAGTGTCTCACGTGCGATCGAGGTGAAGACGTCCGCCACAAATTCACCGCCAGAAGTCGCGACATTGGCGTGAAAATCTTCAAACGCAATCGGGATGTGCCGAATGTGGCGACCCAGTGTGGCGGATAACACCTCTGCCATATCGGCAAATGTCATCAGGCGCGGGCCCGTTACCTCGTAGCGTTCGCCAATATGGCCCTCTTCTGTCAGCGCAGCGACGACCACGTCGGCGATATCATCGATATCAATGATCGGTTCGGCGATATCACCGCCCGGCATAGGTAACACACCACCCAGGATCGGATCGCGGAGATAGCCTTCGCTGAAGTTCTGCGCAAACCATGCTGCCCGTACAATCGTGAAGGGAATACCAGAGTTGCGGACGGCCTCTTCGCCCATGCTTGCGAAATGCTCGCCACGGCCAGAGAGGAGTACGAGGTGTTTCAGCCCTGTCTCTGCCGCAACTTCAATGAGCGCTTCGAGCGTTTCGATAGCGCCAGGAAAGGCAAGATCAGGGAAATAGGTGACATAAGCTTTGGACACACCATTCAGAGCGGGTGCCCAAGTTGCCGGGTTATCCCAATCGAACGGGGTCTCGGACCGCCGTGCACCGCGACGCACGGCGACACCTTTGGCTTCGAGTTTGCTGGCGACCCGTGATCCGGTTTTGCCAGTGGCGCCGATAACGAGGATGGGTTGGTCAGTCATTTTCTTGTTCCTTTGGTTCAAATTGATGACCAAGGATTAGAATGACTGGGTGGCGAGGGTATTGACCGCGCTTGCCATGGTTTTGACATCTACCGCCAACGCCTTGCCCACGCGGTCGAACGCGCTGTCACTTCATGGTTTTGCGGTAAGCCGCCGGTGTCACGCCCATCCACCGTTTGAAAGCGCGATTAAAGGCGCTTTGCTCTGAATACCCGGTCAGGAACGCGATCTCGGAAAGTGCGTAAGTGTCTTGTCGCAGCATGGTCACGGCAATCTCGCGCCGGGTTTCTTCGGTGAGCGCCTGAAAGCTAAGCCCGTGTTCTGCGAGGCGTCGGTGAAAGGACCGGGCACTCATCCCCAGCCTACGCGCGATGTCGGCCATCTTGGGCAGACCTTCACTTAGCGCGCGTGCGATTTCGCCCTTGGTTTGCACGTGCAGCGCGGGTGTATCATCGATCTGCGCAAGTTCCTGATCAAGATGTGAAACAAAAAAACGCGTGATCCCTTCATCCCCGAGCACATTTGGCTCAGAAAGGGATTGGTGTGACAAAAGCATTGCATCCTTGTCCGCCCCGAAATGAACGGGACAGCCGAAATAGGCCTCATGATGCTTTATTATCTCAGGCGCGGTATGCTTGAAATAGACTGCCAAGGGGACAAAAGGCCTAGGTGAAACCTGTCGGCTGAGAGAGACGCCACTGGCCAGATCAGCCTCTATCGAAATCCGCATGCCAAGACGCCGCGCCCCTTCACGGTGTTCGATGAACAATACGCCCTGATCAGTCTCTTTCAGTTCATACCGCGCGAAACTGGTCCACAGGCGCCAATACCGTTCAACGCGAGAGAAGGACCCACGCAGGTTAGGCGCGGCCTTCCAAGCGAGGCCAAGCGCACCATATTCGTCCGGCCGCATCGCCTCACCCACAGTCAGAGGCAACGGTGTGATGTCCATTTGCTCAGCCATCAGTTCAATCATGCCGTAGAAGTCATCTTCATCCAGCATATGTTTGGCGTCCCAAAGGCCGTCGATGTCCAAGCCAACGAAATCGAGCACCACTTTGGCATCGATGGCATCGCCCGCGACGCCGACCACTTTCCGTGCGAAGAGTGAAGTGACTTGCCCCATGCACAGAGAATACGCGGATAATAATGACGCTCCAAGTCTAGCAATTGGCATTTTGTCCTCGGAGCGAAGGTTCGGTTTCACGTTCCATATACTTGCAACCCATCCTGCAACGGCAAATTGCTGCGCTTGCGAATGTGGTGGATATGGGCTCGGATCGGTCATAGGTTTTACGCCAAAACCGCTAAATCCATTACACGAGGGCAAAGTTAAAACCGCGTTTACCTTTGGACCGTACGCACCATTACAGCTGCAATCCTGCGACAGGGGTCCGACGTTTTGCCGACGCATCGCCGACGCATTGCCGACCGGTCAAAACCCAAAGAATGCTGGCATTAAGGATGATTCGACAAAAAATGGGGCACCGGTTGCCCGACACCCCACCGAACGTTGCGTGCGTGGATGTTTATTGAATGCGGAACGACGCGGAATCGCCTGCGCCCCTGTCGACGGTAAAGCGGATATTGTCACCGCTTACTTCAACCAACTGGCAGTTATAGGGGATCGGATCACCACCCCATTGCATTTCGCGGCAGAAATACCCGTCCTGCCAGGACCAACTGCCAGAAATATCCCATCCGATGGCAGCGCCTTGGATTTGCCCATTGTTCAGGACGTTCAGCCGCACACCGTAAAGCCGGTTGCGCAGGAGCTTGCCATCCACGAGCGACCGAAATGTCTGTTCCTCATAGACGGGTACGTAGCTATCCGCCACAGCCGGTGCTGCGGTCAAACCCATCACAATCGCAAGAATGAGCCGTTTCATAAGATACCTCCGTTAACGTAAGATCATACCTTATACGGCCCATCTCAAAAAATGGTTCACTTCATTCGCGGTTAGTCGGCAGTTATAGGCCGAGCACATCCAACATGTTGTATTCACCCGGGTTTTTATCCTGCCCCCAAAGGGCCGCTTTCAAAGCACCGCGCGCAAATACTGCCCTATCGGTCGCCATGTGGCGCAGCACGATCCGTTCACCGGGGGCCGCAAACAGCACATCATGTTCACCCACGATATCGCCACCGCGAATGGCCGAAAAACCGATATCGCCACGCTTACGGGCACCCGTGATCCCGTCGCGCCCGCTGTCGCGCACATCGTTCAGCGCCACGCCACGGCCTTCGGCGGCGGCCTCGCCCAGCATCAGGGCGGTGCCGGACGGCGCATCGACTTTGTGGTGATGATGCGCCTCGATCACCTCGATATCGAAATCCTCATCCAATGCCGCAGCAACCTTTTTGGTCAATTGCACCAGCAGGTTAACCCCAAGTGACATATTGCCAGCCCGCACAATCACAGCATGGCGGGACGCTGCATTAACGGCTTTCAGATCATCATCTGTCATACCGGTTGTCCCGATGACATGCACCGCACGCGCCTGTGCGGCCAGCCCGACAAAAGCAACGCTTGCGGCAGGGGACGTAAAATCAATGACGGCTTGCGCCTTTGCAAACGCCTCAACCGCGTCATCGGTCACATTCACACCCACCGGCTGCCCGCCCAACATGGCACCGACGTCCTGACCGACCCAATCATGACCGCCACGTTCCAGCACCGCCACCAGCTTGCATTTATCAGAGGCCAGCACCAGTTTGGTCAGCATCTGACCCATCCTGCCTGATCCGCCAGTGATCACGATGCCGGGTAACTCTGTCATGCTCTGTCCTTTCATTTCCGCCAACTTCTTAGCCGGGCATTGCCCGCAGCGCAAAGCCTTGCTTGGCAATGCCGCCCGGCGGGCGTAAATGGGGGCTATGGCAAAGAACACGAACAGAGACGGCAAAGCCCCCACCCAGCGCATGCTGCGGGTCGGCGAACAATTCCGCAGGATCCTGTCAGAGGTCCTGCAACGCGGCGACGTGCACGATGATGATCTGGCACGCATGTCGATCACAGTGGGCGAGGTGCGGATGACATCCGACTTACGTATTGCGACGGCTTTTGTACTGCCGCTTGGCGGCCAGGGCAAGGAAGAAGCACTGGAAGCCCTGCGCAGGAATCGTCATGAAATCAGGCATCTGGTGGTCAAGGGCGGGTCGATGAAATACGCGCCCGAACTGCGGTTTGAAATCGACGGCACCTTTGATCAGATGGACGCCACCCGCGCGTTGCTGGCCGAAGATCACGTGCGGCGGGATCTAGACGAATAATGCGCTGGCTGCTGTTGTTTGCGATCCTGTTTGCATCCCCTGCTGCGGCGGTGACCTGCGAGAATGTCGATTATCAGGGCCACAGCTATACGAACTGCACGGTGGATGTGGAAAACGAGGCCTTGCGCCTGTTTCACGCCGACAATGACGGCAACGTGCTCGGCAGCTTCAGCGCGATCGAGGCGACGCTGGATGTCGAAACCCTGTCCTTTGCGATGAATGCAGGCATGTATCACGATGACCGCGCGCCGGTTGGCCATTACATTGAGGACGGTGTCGAAAAGATGCGCGTTGTCACCAATGAAGGTCCCGGCAATTTTGGCCTGCTGCCCAATGGAGTATTCTGCGTCAATGACACGCATGCGCAGGTCTATGAAACCCTTGATTACGTTGAGAAATCACCCCAATGCCGCGATGCGACCCAATCGGGACCGATGTTGGTGATTGACGGCGCATTGCACCCCCGTTTCCTGCCCGACAGCACATCGCATTTTATCCGCAACGGTGTTGGCACGACGGCGGATGGCAAGACCGCGATCTTTGCGATTTCCAATGACCCTGTGTCGTTTCACAGCTTTGGCAGCTTTTTCCGCGACTATCTGGAACTGCCCAACGCACTGTATTTCGACGGCAAAGTATCGCGCCTGCACGCCCCGGCACTGGGGCGTTCAGACATTGGTTTCAAACTGGGACCGATTGTCGGTGTGATTGATTAACGCCTGCCCGGCGGTCGCACCAGGCAGGCGTTGTGATATCGCGCGTTACTCTGCCGCTTGTGCGTAATCTTCCATCGGCGGGCAGGTGCAGGTCAGGTTCCGGTCGCCCCAGACATTGTCAACCCGATTGACAGGCGGCCAGTATTTATCGACCCGGAACGCACCGGGAGGAAAACAACCGGTTTCGCGGCTATAGGGCCGGTCCCAATCCTTGACCAGATCCTCCATCGTGTGCGGCGCGTTTTTCAGCGGGTTGTTTTCCGCGTCAATCTTGCCTTCCTCGATCTGGGCAATCTCGTCCCGGATCGCCAGCATTGCATCGCAGAAGCGGTCAAGCTCTGCCTTGTTTTCCGACTCGGTCGGTTCAATCATCAGGGTGCCTGCCACTGGCCAGCTCATCGTTGGGGCATGAAAACCACAATCAATCAACCGCTTGGCGATATCATCAACGGTCACATGGGCGCTGTCGGCAAAGGGCCGCGTGTCGATGATGCATTCATGCGCGACTCGTCCGGAGGGCCCCTTGTAAAGAACGTCAAACGCCCCTTCGAGCCGTTTGGCGATGTAGTTGGCGTTCAGGATCGCGACGCGGGTCGCCTGGGTCAGCCCCTCGCCCCCCATCATCAGGCAATAGGCCCAGGAGATCGGCAGCAAAGAGGGTGAGCCGAAGGCCGCCGCCGAAACCGCCCCGTCGCCGGTGTTGGGATCGCCGGGCAGGTGCGGGATCAGGTGATCCTTGACCCCAATCGGCCCCATACCGGGGCCACCACCGCCATGCGGAATGCAGAATGTCTTGTGCAGGTTCAGGTGGCTGACATCGCCGCCCAGATCACCGGGGCGCGACAGGCCGACCATCGCATTCATATTCGCCCCGTCGATATAGACCTGACCGCCATGGTCATGGGTCAGCTTGCAGACCTCTATCACCGTTTCCTCGAACACCCCATGGGTCGATGGATATGTGATCATGCAAGCGGCAAGGTTATCGCCATGCTGTTCGAGCTTGGCCCGGAAATCATCCAGATCAATATCGCCATTGGCGGCGGATTTGACCGGCACGACCTTCCAGCCGACCATCTGGGCGGAGGCAGGGTTGGTGCCATGCGCCGACATCGGAATCAGGCAGATATTGCGGTGATCCTGCTCATTGGACTGGTGATAGCCTGCAATGCTCAGAAGGCCCGCATATTCACCCTGCGCACCTGAATTGGGCTGCATGGAGATCGCGTCATAGCCGGTTATATCGCATAGCTTGGCGGACAGATCGCCAATCATTTCGGCATATCCGGCGGCTTGGTCGGTGGGGCAAAAAGGGTGCAATTGCGAAAATTCGCGCCAGCTGACCGGCATCATTTCGGCGGCTGAGTTTAGCTTCATCGTGCAGGACCCAAGCGGGATCATCGCGCGGTCCAGCGCAAGGTCGCGGTCGGCCAGACGCCGCATATAGCGCATCATTTCCGTTTCTGCCCGGTTCATGTGGAATACGGGGTGGGTCAGGAAATCGCTGCTGCGGATCAGCTTGTCAGGCACATGATAATGCGGGGTGTAATCCTTGTCTTGCCGTTCAACACCAAAGGCGCGCCAGACCTTTTCGATAGTGGCAGGCCGTGTACGTTCGTCCAGTGTGATCCCAATCCCTGTTTTGCCAACGGCGCGCAGATTGATCCCCTCATCCACAGCCGATTTCATCACTGCTGCTTGCAATGGGCCGACATCCACAGTGATCGTGTCAAAGAAGGTGGCGGGCCGCACATCAAAGCCGCCTTGCTTTAACCCTTCGGCTAGCCGTGCGGTTTTGCGGTGGATCCGTTGGGCGATGGCCTTGAGCCCTTCCGGCCCATGGAACACCGCATAAAACCCGGCCATGACGGCCAGCAAAGCCTGCGCCGTACAGACATTCGACGTCGCCTTTTCGCGGCGGATATGCTGTTCGCGGGTTTGCAGGGATAGCCGATAGGCGCGGTTGCCGTGGCTGTCGATGGAGACACCAACGATGCGGCCAGGCATCGACCGCGCGTAGGATTGCTTAGTCGCCATATAGGCCGCGTGCGGGCCGCCATAGCCTACAGGCACCCCAAAACGCTGGGTACTGCCCACGGCGATATCGGCGCCCATGGCGCCGGGTTCCTTGAGCAATGTCAGGGATAGCGGATCAGCAGAGATAATGCCAATCGCCTTGTTTTCATGCAGCTTGGCAATGGGATCGGTGAAATCACGCAGATGCCCATAGGTGCCGGGATATTGGAAGATCGCACCAAACACGGCTGTGGCATCCAGATCATCAGGGTTACCGACCGTAATCTCGATCCCCAGCGGGGCTGCACGGGTTTTCATCACGGCGATGTTTTGCGGGTGGCAGTTTTCGTCGATGAAGAACCCGGTGACTTTCGATTTCGACACGCGCTGCGCCATGGTCATCGCCTCTGCGCAGGCGGTGGCCTCGTCCAGCAGGGATGCGTTGGCAATCTCCAACCCGGTCAGATCGCTGACCATGGTCTGGAAGTTCAACAGCGCCTCTAGCCGCCCTTGCGAAATCTCGGGCTGATAGGGCGTGTAGGCGGTGTACCATGCCGGGTTTTCAAGGATGTTACGCTGGATCGCGGGTGGCGTGACGGTGCCATGATAGCCCTGCCCGATCAGCGAGGTCAGGACCTTGTTCTTGGACGCGGTGACGCGCATGTGGTGCAGCAATTCGCGCTCTGACTTGGGCTTGCCGAAATCAAGCGGGTCTTTCTGGCGGATTTGTTTGGGCAGGGTGTCGTCGATCAGCGCATCAAGGCTATCGGCCCCCACGACCTGCAACATCTCTGCCATCTCGGCAGGTGACGGGCCGATATGGCGACGGTTGGCAAAGTCATAGGGCAGATAATCGGTGGGGGTGAATGTCATGTCAGGTCTCCGCAGGGGCATGGGACAGGATGTTGATAGGGCGGCCGTCAGGATCACGAATGAAAAAGCGGCGCACGCCCCAGGGTTCGCGCGTCATGGGATAGGTGATTTCCGCATCCATTTCGGTGGCGCGGGCATGGGTTGCGTCCAGATCGTCAACTTCGATGGAAAGCACGGGCACCGGCGCGCCGGAGCCGCCTTCGCTGGCCAGACTAAGCTGGACGTCTTGTTTGACGCCGCCAGCCAGAGTGACGATCCAGCCGTGATCCATCACACGATCAAGATCAAAAAGCCGGGCATAAAAGATCGCCGTCTTGTCCGGATCGCCGGTATTCAGGTCTGCGACAATCCGAACGATGCTCATCAGGCGATCATGTCGTTATAGGCGGCCTCATCCATGTATTCGTCCATCTGGGACGGATCAGATGGCTTGATTTTGAAGAACCAGCCGTCGCCTGTGGCATCTTCATTGGCGAGGCCGGGATTGTCTGCCAATGCTTCATTCACTTCAACAATCTCGCCGTCCAGCGGGGCCATGATGTCAGACGCGGCCTTGACGCTTTCGATCACGACAGCCTCGTCATCTTTGGCGACCGTGGTCCCGACCTCGGGCAGTTCCACAAAGACGATGTCGCCTAGTTGGGTTGTGGCATGTTCGGTGATGCCGACGACGATAACATCGTCCTCTGGGCGGAGCCATTCATGCTCTTCTGTGAATTTCATCTTTCGTCTCTCCGTTGTGGTTAGCGTTTGAAGTTGGCCGGGGTGAACGGCATTTTGGTGACGGTCAGAGGCAGGCGTTTGCCCCGCAATTCGCCATAGACCGTCGTGCCCGGGCTGGCATGCGCGGTGGCCAGATATCCCATCGCGACGGGGCCGCCAACCGTGGGGCCAAAACCGCCGGATGTGATATTGCCGATCTGTACGTCACTTTCTGCATCAGCAAAAATTGCCACACCTTCGCGCATCGGTGCGCGCCCATCAGGCAAAAAACCCACACGTTTGCGCGAAACCCCTTCGGCCATTTCGGAAAAGATCGCATCCGCCCCGGGGAACCCGCCCGCCCGGTCACCGCCAGCGCGGCGGACCTTTTGAATGGCCCATGTCAACGCGCCTTGAATGGGCGTCGTTCCCGTGTCGATGTCATGCCCGTAAAGGCAAAGCCCGCCTTCGAGCCGTAGCGAGTCGCGTGCGCCCAGCCCGATGGGTTCCACGTCCTCATGAGCCAGCAGGGCCTGCGCCAATGCCACGGCCTGATCATTTGGAACCGAGATTTCATAGCCATCTTCCCCGGTATAGCCCGACCGCGACACCCAGCATTCCACCCCGTTCAGATCAAGCGTGGCAACATCCATGAATGCCATGTCGGCTGCTGCGGGGTTAAGCGCGGAAAGAACGGTTTCCGCAGCTGGACCTTGCAGCGCCAGCAAGGCGCGGTCCGGCACCGGCGTTACGGTGACGTCAGGTTCCAGATGCGCCTTCATATGTGCGATATCAGCGTCCTTGCAGGCCGCATTTACCACCACAAAGATATGATCGCCCCGATTGGCCAGCATCAGGTCATCCATGATGCCGCCATGGTCATTTGTGAAAAACCCATAGCGCTGGCGGTTCGCGGCCAAGCCAATGATGTCGACTGGGATCAGCCGTTCCAGAGCGGCGGTGGCACCATCGCCCGTCACCTTGACCTGCCCCATATGGCTGACGTCAAACAGCCCGGCCCTGGCCCGCGTGTGCAGGTGTTCCTTCATGACACCAAGCGGATACTGTACGGGCATCGCATAGCCTGCAAACGGCACCATCTTGGCACCCAATTCGACATGCAGATCATGAAGTGGTGTCTGGAGGAGGTCGGACATGAAACGGCCTTTCGTTCATCGGCCGCCCATGTTGGAAACACGTAAACGGCACCACATTGACGCATGGTCGCCCACGCGCGTGATGCCCCCTCTGTCCTTTTGCCTGAGATCGCTATCCCTTCGGCGGACGCATCTGGCGCCTCTCTCCAGAGTCTTCGGTCATACGATCGGTCCCTTCGCCTGAGAGTTTCCGGGGCGGTTGCTCCTTCGGCACCAGTTTTCTGGTTCTCCCGATCATGTGGCTGCTATGGCAGCGCGCTTATGGTTTCACACTTTCCCATATGTGATCAAGCCACAGATGCGACTTTTCGACACTTTGCCTGAGTGCTGGTGCTAATCGGCCTTTGCTTCTGTTCCAGCGAAGCAGCCGCCCGGGATAGGAAAGGTGCGTGTGTCGTCTGCTTGGACCGCCGCAACCGGCATCATTTCACCCACGCGACCACAAAAGAACTGCCTGGCGTTGGGGTCAATCATTTCGGGGGTATCGGTATACGATACGATATTTGACCCCAGCACGGTATAAAGCCCCGATGCCTTTGGCGCGGAAAAGTAGCCTTCGATCAGGATTGTCCCCGGCGCATCTGCAAACACCCCGGTTTCCAACTGGCTGACCAGCAGACTGTTCCCGACCGGTTTGCCCGTCACCCTGATAACATCCCCATCCTGCAAGTGCTGTGGTTGAAGGCCGGTGATCGCTGTTCCCCCGAGCAATAGCGGTCGATCCTCACCGACTTCAAACAAGGTCCCTTCGATCCGGGCGCTTGTGCCGCCATTGACCGGGTCGATCCGCGTGGCAATGACCCGTCCCGCCTGCCAAAGCCCACTGACGGCAATCCAGTCGCCTGTTGCGATGTCGGCGCGCAGGTCTTCCGCCAGCAGAACAGGCGTGCCCATGACGGCAAGTTGCCCATCCGTTGATATCTGTGCGGGGCCGACAAGCGGCAGGATTTGCCTGACATCGCTTGCCCGCCAACGGGCCCCCTCGGGTTGTGCCAGAACCGCGACCGTGTGGCCCGGCAACAGGTGTTCGACCCCCAAATCGTCATCGAACAAGATGTGCTGCCCGTTGACATAAATGCTGCCCAAAGCTGTGATTGTGCCGACAATTCCAGTGCCCAGAATGCCACCTTCGCGCTCGTTTTCATCTGTTTCGGCCAAGGCCGCGAATGCGGTGCAAAGCCCGGCGATGGCCGTCGCCAAAATGCCCAGTCGCCACATTATGCGTCCCCTTCATCTGCAACAGGGGATGGCAAGATATAAGCCCCGGCAGCAAATGTTCCCTTTGTGGTCTGCGCGGTGTCCCGTTCCTGTAATTCGCGCGCCCGGTTGTTCAGCTTTTCCAGCATCTTCTGAGCTTCCGTTCTAGCCAAGGCCTCAAGTTCGGCTATCGCCTCATTGCTGAGATGCGAGTAACGCAGGATGCGATCAAAATGCCGCGTCTGATCCTCTCGGGCCAGTAGGTTATGGGTCGCGGCACTGAGATGGGTCGCTAAGGTCGCGTGGTATGCAGCAATCATTTCTTGCGATCCTACCACCGGGACCAGTGCATTGGTCACCAGAGCAAACCGGTCGTCGCCGTTTGGTTGTACAGCGCCCTGATCGATAAGTGTTTGCAGGATCGTACCGGGCGCCGCGTCGAGCCGCACGCGGCGTACCAATGCGTTAAAGCCCGGCCCGTCCTTGTCATCCTCGCGGCCAAGCGCGCGCGGTGCGCCATTCTGATCCTGAAAATCCGGTGCCCCGGCCCAATGGCCGATCAGCAGGCTCATGCGGTTGGCAGATTTCCGACCGGAAGAGGTCTTAATATTCTCGCGCAGCCGCCGCACGTCCTTGCGATGCAGCCCGGTGACGACGCTGATCCGGCTGTCGGAGGTATCCGGGCCCTCCGTCTCGATCGCAGCATTCAGTAAGGCAAGTTTCATTGATTCCGTCAGCGACCCAAGCGTCAAACCCTGCCCAACGATGGCGCGGGCCAGCGGGGCAAGCAAATCGCCCAGCGCGGTGGAAAACGGATCAGGCGGCTTATCGCTCATCAATAAAGTCCATATTTTCAAATGTATTATGTAGTGCGTTTGCGAATTTCTGTCTCATATACACGCTGTCGTGACGCTCCGTTAAATCTTGTGATAAGATAATGGGAAATTTTCCCATTATTGCTAGGGCATATTTCCATCAGGAGAAATCGCTATGCCCCACTCACTCAGAAACACGCTATCCCAGCCGGTATTCCCCGCCCAGACCTATCTTGCCTCCCCGCTGGAACGGGCTTTGCAAGGCCTGTCCTTGCGGGATCGCCAACGTTTTGTTTCATTTGGCTTTGGCCCTGATCTGGCCCCTCGCTTTGATACAATCCTGAAAGGCTTTGTGCATTTTGCGCAAATCCAGCCCGATGCGATTGCGGCTGAACATGGGCCAGCGCGCATCACATATGGTGACCTGAACAACGCCGCGAATCGCATGGCTGGGCAACTGGCCCAGGCAGGTGTCAAAAGGGGCCAAGTGGTCTGCCTTTATCTGCACCGCTCTATCGAGATGCTGGTGGGGTTGCTGGCGGCCATGAAGGTCGGTGCCGCCTATGCCCCGCAACATGTCGGTGTCGCCCCGACAGAGATGTTGCGCCATATCGCCGAAGCCACTGGTGCGCGGGTGATCCTGTCGCTAAGCACTCTTGTTGATCAGGTTCCGCTTGCTGCCAATCAGACGCTGATTGCGATTGACACCGTCATACAGGACACTGGCCTGTCAGATGCTACCCCGAACGGTCCGCAGCATCGCCTTCGCCCAGACGACCGTGCCATGGTCCTGTTTACCTCTGGCACCACGGGGGTGCCGAATGGTGTGCAGGTCACGCATCGCAACCTTTGCAACATCCTGCAAACGGCCCCCGGCGATCTGGGCATGCGTCCCGGTTTGCGGGTCGGGCAGATCCTGTCCATCGCCTTTGACATGGCCGCATGGGAGACGCTGGGCGCCCTGTCAAACGGGGCGACATTGGTCATCCGTGGCAAATCCATCGCCGAAACGGCTGCGAAGGTGGATATCCTGATTGCAACCCCATCGATCCTGAATGCGCTGGATGCAAGCCGTTGTCATGGGGTCAAGGTGGCCGCCGTCGCGGGTGAACCATGCCCGCGCCCATTGGCTGATACCTGGTCAGCGTTCTGTAACTTCTATAATTCCTGCGGCCCGACCGAGACGACGATCATCAACACCGCAGAGCCCCATTTTCCCGATAAACCTGTCCTGTCCATCGGGCGTCCCACCCCCAACAACACGGTCTATGTGCTGGATGACGATCTGAACCCGCTGCCCATCGGTGCCAAAGGCGAGATGTGGGCAGGTGGTGATTGCGTGACGATGGGATACCTGGAAAACCCGGGCCTGACGGCTGACCGTTATCGCGATGATCCGTTCCGCCCCGGCCACAAGATGTTCCGCACCCGTGATCTGGGTGCATGGACCGAGGATGGGGAGCTGGAACATTTCGGCAGGGTTGATGATCTGGTGAAAATCTGTGGGTTCCGGGTGGAACTGGACGGGGTTTCGGCCGCATTGGAAGCATCAGAGGGCTGCGAACAGGCAGTGACGTTGAAATATGACAGCCGCAATCTGGTGTCATTCATCTCACCTGCGACGGCGGACCCGGACCGGGCCGCACAATCGGTGACGGATCGCCTGCCATATTACAACAAGCCCACCCTTGTTCTAGCGATGGATGCCTTGCCCCGCACCCCACGCGGCAAGATCGACAAGAGGGCGCTGTTGCAGATGGCCGCCGCCGAAATCGCCACTGGCAAAGTGGAGCTGAACTGATGTCGACACAAACCGTTGATTTTGAACCCCGCACCCGCTTTGCCACGAAACTCCGGCGCATCACCCGGCATCCTTACTTGATGGAGTATTGGCGGCTTTTTGGTCTTGTAGTTGCGGCGAACCTATACGTACTGGCCATCGGTTCGCGCGATGGCCGCTGGGTGTCAGACGGGGCATTTGCCTTGGGGCCGATTGCCGATATGGCGCTGATCAACCTGTCGCTGGGTATCCTGATCCGTCAGCAACGGGTGGTGAATGTCCTGTTCTGGCTTGCCACGCGCATTCCGACCAGTTGGCCCCTATGGATCCGCTGGGGCGCGGGCAAGGTGTTCCATTTTGGCGGGCTGCATTCGGGCGGCAATGTGGTTGGCACCCTCTGGTTCGCCTTCCTGCTATTTGCCATGGCGGCCAACCGGATCAGTGGTGCCGCGATCCCATCTGACCTAACCATCGGGTTAAGTGCTGTGATGGTGGGCCTTATGATGCTGATGATCATTTCGGCCCTCGGGTCGATCCGTGCAAAGTTCCATGATATGTTCGAGAAGATCCACCGCTTTGTCGGCTGGACCGTGCTGGCGCTGTTCTGGGCGCAGACCGTGTCGATGACCCATGATGTGGGCGGCACCCTGACCCACATACCGGCCTTCTGGATGTTGTGCCTGATCACCCTGTCGATTCTGTCGCCATGGTTGTCGCTGAAGCGGGTGAAGATCACCATCGACAAACCGTCAAACCATGTGGTCATTGCGGGGTTTGATTACGGTGACACCCCGTTTGCGGGCAGTTCCAACGCGCTGTCACACACACCCTTTGGCCAATATCATTCCTTTGCCAACATCCCGACGCCGGGCAAGCCGGGTTACCGGCTGGCGATCAGCCGGGCGGGTGACTGGACAGGTGATTTCATCGACAATCCCCCAAGCCATGTCTGGGTCAAGGGGATCACAACCTCTGGCGTGGCCCGGATCGAAGATCTGTTTACCAAGGTCGTTTACGTCGGCACAGGGTCCGGCATCGGACCGATCCTGCCGCATCTGTTGAAGGGCGAGGTGCCCAGTCGCCTTGTCTGGTCCACCCGCAGCCCGCGCGCCACCTATGGTGACGCGATTGTGGACGAGATTGAGGCACATACCGAAAATCCGGTGATCTGGGACACTGATAAGGATGGCAAACCCAACCTCGCAACGCTGGCCTTACAAGCCGTGCGCGAAAGCGGTGCCGAGGCGGTAATCGTCATTGCGAACCAGAAACTGACCCGCCGGGTGGTGCATGACATGGAAAGCCTTGGCATCCCAGCCTACGGCGCGATCTGGGATAGCTAAGATGTATGACACAATCGAAACCGCAGTCGCGGGTCGGGTCGCAATGATCCGGTTTAACCGGCCTGAAAAGCTGAACGCGCTGAGCAGTCAGGTGATGCAGGACGTGCTGGACGCTGCGACCCACTTTGACGCCGATAGCGGCATTGGTTGCCTGGTCCTGACCGGGGCAGGGCGGGCCTTTGCCGCTGGGGCCGATATCGCGGAACTGGCCCAGCACGATTACGCCAGCATGTATGCAGCTGATTACTTTGCCGGGTGGGATCGCTTTGCCGCTTTACGCTTGCCCAAGCTGGCCGCCGTCAACGGGTTTGCACTGGGTGGCGGTTGTGAAGTTGCTATGATGTGCGATGTGATCCTTGCCGGCGAGGCCGCGAAGTTTGGCCAGCCGGAGATCAAGATCGGGTGCATTCCGGGGATTGGCGGCACGCAGCGCCTGACCCGGTTGATCGGGCCCGCCCGCGCGATGGATCTGATCCTGACAGGGCGCATGATCGGGGCCAACGAGGCATTGCAAATGGGGCTTGTCAGCCGCGTTATTCCAGATGCTGAGTTGGCGGAGACCGCACTGGCCATAGCGCGAGAAATCGCCGGATACCCGCGCGACATCGCCATGATGGCGCGGGCCTGCGTGAACATGGCCGGACAATCGACACTGGACAGCGGCATTCAGTTTGAGCGCCAGATGTATCACGCACTTTATGGATCAGACGCCCAGAAAGAAGGCATGGCGGCCTTTATCGAAAAACGCCCGCCCCGTTTTCACGGTGAATAGGGTCACAGGACAGTCTGGATGGCGCGTGTCAGCTTTTCCGTGATTTCGCCGACTTGATTGTCATCCAAGATAAATGGCGGGGCGAGCAATACATGGTCACCCCGTTTTCCGTCGCGCGTGCCGGGCATGGGATAGCAAATTAGCCCTTCCTCAAAGGCTGCTTTCTTGAGCTTGCCCGCAAGGCCCTTGCTGGGGTCAAAGGGCTGTCTTGTTTCCCGATCTTCGACAAATTCAACACCCCAGAACAGACCTCTGCCCCGGATATCGCCGACATGCGCGTGCTGCCCCAATGCGCCACGCAAAGCTGTTTCCAGTTTTGCGCCCATGTCGCGGGCTCGTGGGACAAGATCATCCTCAAGAATGGTTTTCACGACGGCCAGTCCGGCAGCACAAGCCGTCGGATGCCCGATATAGGTGTGCCCGTGCTGAAAAAGGCCGGATCCGTGGACAATCGTGTCGTAAATCCGGCTGCTGCACAGCATCGCACCGATGGGCTGATACCCCGCACCCAGCCCCTTGGCGATGGTCACGATATCGGGAGTGATCCCGTCAGCCTCACAGGCAAAGAGGTGGCCGGTCCGACCCATGCCACACATGACCTCATCGAGGATCAACAGGATCCCATATTGGTCACAGATTTCGCGGACACGTTCGAAATATCCATCCACTGCGGGCACGGCCCCCAGCGTCGCACCAACGACCGGTTCAGCGATGAAAGCCATGACGCTATCGGCGCCAAGCTCTTGAACCTCGGCCTCCAGTGCATTGGCGACCCGCTGGCCGTAGTCATGCGCGCTTTCTCCCTCAGGTTTTTCGGCATAGGCATAGCACGGCGCGATATGGCTGACATCAATCAGGATCGGTTCGAACTGCGACCGCCGCCATTGGTTGCCGCCTGCGGCCAAGGCACCCAGCGTGTTACCATGATAGCTTTGGCGGCGCGCGATAACATGGCGGCGCTGCGGTTCGCCCCGTTCGACGAAGTATTGTCGGGCTAGTTTCAAGGCCGCCTCCACCGCTTCGGACCCGCCCGAGACGAAGTAAACCCGGTCAAGATCGCCCGGCGCATTGGCAACCAGCAGATCGGCCAGTTCTTCCGCGGGGTCGGATGTGAAAAACCCGGTATGGGCATAGGCAAGTTGATCCACCTGATCCTTGATCGCCTGTTTGACCCGCGCGTTGGAGTGGCCGAGGCAAGATACGGCGGCCCCGCCTGACCCATCAAAGTACCGTTTTCCATTCTGGTCGATCAGGTAACACCCATCGCCAGCCTTGGCTGTGGGCAGGTCAGACCGGCAATGGCGGGGGAAGACATGACTCATGCGGTTCTCCGTTCAGGTATAGGCGCCATCAATATGCGGCAATGAAACAGCGCAGACCAGCCTATGTTTCATCATCATTAGAGTAGCTAATATTCCCTATTATCACTGCGCGATATGTGCTGGTCGGGTTCCGCGTTAGCCTTGCGTGAAGGATCAGGCAAGGGACGACGATGCCAGACATGACCCCCGAACGCGGCGCAGGCAATCTGTTGAAGAACTGCGCCAATGCGCAGCCTGGCGATCGCCTGCTGATTGCGTTTGAACCGCCGGAATACGGGTATTTCGACACGACTGCCGTCAACATCGTGACCGGTGCGGCGCGGACGATGGGGTTGCAGGTTGATGTCGTCAATGTGGGCTTTAACCCAGAGAACCCGCATCTGCCACCGGATCTGCTGTCCCGGTTTGAGGCGGCGGATATCATTCTGTTTCTGGCCCGGCTTGGCGATCAGCTCCGCTTTTCCGAAATGCCACAGGGCAAGAAGATCATTGTCAGTTTTGCCCTGAACCGCGAACTTTTCGGATCAGGCCTTGCCAATGGCCATCACGAGGCGTTCTTGCATATCAAGGAGGCGGTCAATCAAAGATTGGCCAGCACCAGTGACGTGCATATCACTTGCCCCTTGGGTACGGATATGCGCGGACGGCCGCAGATGAACCTGACCCCATCAGGCGACACGTCTGTTTTACGGTTCCCGATGTCCGTTTTTACCCCTGTTCCGGCGCATAGTTTTAGCGGACGGGTGGCGTTGACCTTTCTGACAGGCACCGGGTCCAAATATTACGGCGACTATACGATAGAATTTGATCACCCTGTATTTGCCGTGGTGGAAAACGGGCGGTTGCAGCATTTTGAAGGCGCCCCGGCCGATGTCGCACGTGCCGAGGCGCAGTATGATCGGGTTGCAACGCTGTTCGGCATCAAACGCGATTTCGTGCATTCCTGGCATGCAGGCATTCATCCCGGATGTGGCTATCCGTGGGACATGCGCGATAATTACGAACGCTGGGGCGGAACGGCTTTTGGTAACCCGCGTATCCTGCATTTTCATACCTGTGGCGCCTATGCACCGGGGGAAATCAGCTGGAACGTGTTTGACCCCACCATTGTCATGGATGGCGTGGCCTATTGGGAAGACGGCGTTTTCCATGCGGCCCGCCTGCCATCCCTGCCTGCCATTCTGGACCAATTTCCCTGTGCGGCGGTGTTGTTTGATCACCCCGACCGGGATATCGGAATCCGCCCGATCCCAGATCGGCCCAAGCCCGAGCTTGAAAAAATGGAAGGCGTTTGATTTATTCGATCCCAATGGGGGCGAGGTGAGCCGACCCCCATGGTGCGGAGCACTCCCGTCTCCGGCGCTGGCATGCTGGATCACAACTTACCCAAGCCAGCAAGACACACGGACAATTCCATGACAGATACAATCGTCACACCGCTGACACAGGCTTTGGCTGAAGGAAAGCTGACACGCGCGGAGCTGAAATCATTCATGCAGAGATCAGATGCACCGGCATTTCGCAGGCTGGCGATATGGCTTTTGGTGCTGGTTGCCACGACAACGCTGATCACGGTGATGTGGGACAGCTGGTTAATCTGGCCTGCCATGTTTCTGCATGGCATCGTATTGGTCCATCATTTTTCGTTGCAGCATGAATGTGTGCACTACACCGTTTTCCGCACCCGCTGGCTGAACGATCTGGCTGGGCAAATTTGCGGGCTGATCATCATTCTGCCGCATCGCTTTTTCCGCTATGAACATTGTGATCATCACACCTATACCCAGACCACCGGTGACGATCCTGAGATGATCCCCATGCCAAGAACCTTGGGCGAATACCTTTGGTATCTGTCGGCTTTGCCCTATTGGCGCAGCAAGTTTTCCGAAGTTTTCCGCCACGCCTTTGGCCGGCTGAGCCCTAGTGAATTGCGGTTCATTCCGCAGGTCGAACATAGGGCGGTTTATCGCGATGCCCGGATCATGCTGGCGATTTATGGGCTTTTATTGCTGGGTAGCGTGATCAGTGGTTGGTTAGTGCTGATCTGGTATTGGATTATCCCGCTGTTTCTGGGCGAGCCTGTGATGCGGTTCATCCGTATGACCGAACATGTGGGGCGCCCAACCGTGCCGCAAATGTCCGAAAACACCCGCACCAATCTGGTATCGGCACTGTGGCGGTTTCTGTGCTGGAACATGAATTACCACGCAGAACATCACTATGTTGCCTCTGTCCCGTTTCATGCGTTGCCCCGGCTGCATGAAAGGCTGAAGGATCATATCTTTGTTGAACCAGGTGGTTACCTGGCCGCGCATCGCGATATTCTGCGCCAGATCCGGCGCAACCCCGAACAGGCGCGGGACTAGGACCCATGGCCAAAGAGAAGCCATGGCGCGATGTCATTGCCGTATCTGCGCTGGAGAAAGGTTGGGTTACACGCGTCGAAATCGGCCCCCGCAAGCTGGCGATTTATGACACGCCCAGCGGCATATATGCGTCGCTGGCATTGTGCAATCACGGCGGCGCGGATCTATGCGACGGCTACTTTGATGGGCATGTCATCGAATGCCCCCTGCATCAGGGTGCGTTTGACGTCCGCAGTGGCAACCCCGTTTGTGCGCCTGCGACCAAACCGATGCGCATGTTCGAGACGCGAATCGCGGATGGAATGGTGCAGATCAGGATGTGATCGTCATGCCATTGCCCGCGACAGGTAGTCTGCGATCATATTGCCAAAACTCTGTTCGACCGCACAGTCAAAACCGCCGTCACAGCGCATGACCAACGCCTTGAGCCCGAAAAATTCCGTATAGCTTACGGCGTCAGTCCCAAAGGCATTTTGGTGCAGGTCTAGCGGACAGCCGATAGACATCACCTGCGCGGCATCGGGGCCGGTAATCCGAAAGAAAGCCAGCGTATCAGACACCCGGACGATGCTGATCTCGGGTGGTGCTTCTGCAGGCCGCAACGCGGTGATCAGAGTGTCTTCGCTTTTGATATCAGCACATAGCAACCAGCGGTTTGGTCCAATAAAGCATAGATCAACCCCATTGCCTTGGGTCCGTGTGTTGGCGACCTGAGGAAAATCCGGCAGATCAGCAGCCCAGTTGGCCAAATCATCAGTAGGCCCTTTGAGATCGAAGAGCGAAAAGATGGGCAGCCGATCTATGGTTACGTCATATGGCATGTCAGGACCGCAACCTTTCGCCTGCCGGATCATAATGAATGGGCGGCGTGACACGGGCCACGACGATCTTGTCCTTCAGTCGCACATGAACCGTTTCATCATGTCTGCTCTGCCCGTTTTCCAGCAAAGCGAGACCGACCCAGCGTTCGTTGACCGTGCTGTAGACGCAGGCCGTCACTAGCCCTTCGGTCGGTTTGCGATCACCACCCGGTGTCAGCGGCGCGCCTTCGGGGACCATCTGGTCAGGCTCCGGCAGAAGACCCACCAGCTCCCGCCGGTTGGATGTGCCCGCCCGCCGGATCGCGACGGCGTGCTTGCCCAGATAATCCGGCTTTTTGCGGGACATCGCCCAGCCAAGCCCGAGGTCATAGGGGTCAATTGTCCCGTCGACCTCGTGACCTAAGGAAAGGAACCCTTTTTCGACGCGCAGTACATGGTTCGCCTCTGATCCGATTGGCGCGATCCCCAATGGTGCGCCAGCGATCATGATCTTGCCCCATAACGCGGGCAGGTCGCGAGGGGCAACATTGACTTCAAATGACAGCTCCCCGGTAAAGCTGACCCGCACCACACGGGCGGGGATGTCAGCGACCTGACCATCTGCAAAGCCCATGAATGGCAGCGCATCGGATGAGATATCAATATCCGTGCCCAGGGCCTGCATCACATCACGCGCGTCCGGCCCGCAAATTGTTGCGTTGTTCCATTGGCTTGTGACAGGAGTCACAAAGACGTTCCAATCGGGAAACTGGGTTTGCAACAGCTCCTCAAAATGGCTGTTCATCGCGTCGGCATGGCCGGTTGAAGTCGAAACGATCCACCGATATTCCGACAGCCGCAATGCAACACCGTCATCAATGATCAGGCCATCATCCGACAGCATCAGCCCATAGCGGCCCTGCCGCGGTTTCAATGTCGACATGATATTGGTGTAGATATGGTCCAGAAAGCGACCCACATCCCGCCCTTTGAATTCGAACGTACCCAATGGTGACCCGTCATAAACGCCGACCCCGTTACGCACGATCCGGCATTCGCGATTAATCGTTTCCTGAAAGCTTTCACCTGCTTGCGGGAAATATCCCGGCCGCCGCCAGCGCGCACCCGATTCGTACATGAACGCCCCATTTTTGAGATTCCAATCGGTGACCGGCGTATGGCGATAGGGCAAAACAACGCTATCCTCGCGCAGCCCACCAATGGCCCCGAAAGATACGGGGCTGTAGGGGGACCGGAATGTGGTTGTTCCGACCTCGTCTAAAGGTACGCCCTGCTGCATCGCCACAGTACCAATAATGTTGATATTGCCGGTCTTGCCCTGATCAATCCCCATCCCGCCGGTGGTGTAGCGTTTGACATGTTCGACATTGTCATAGCCTTCGCGCAGGGCCAGATGCACGTCGTCTACGGTCACATCGTTCTGGATGTCCAAAAAGGCTTTGCCGGTGGCTTGCTTCACCCGCCAGAGCGGGGTGACAGCATAGGGCAGGTCGGTTGATTTCGGGATATCGGGCCTAACAACGCCAGCGACATCGGCGGCTGCCCGTGCACCGCGATCCAAAGCATCGGCCAATGTCATCTGGCCGTCGGCGGCCCCGATACTGGTCGCATTCTGGGCTGGCCGATCCGGCAGAAAGCTGGTCAGCGCATCGTCATAGCGCAAAGCTCCCCGCGATTGCGACCATAGATGAACCGCCGGGTTCCAGCCGCCGGAATGCGCCAGTAGGTCGCACGCGATCTGCTGTGATGCACCACCGTCCACCGGCGCAATGGCCGCGCCCCGCACCTGACGCCGCCCCCGTGCTGTGGTCACGACATGCCCTGCCAGAATGTCTATATCTGCGACCATGGAACGGGCCTCTTCTGGAACGTCCATCCGGCTATCGACAATGGCCGCGACGGTGATCCCTGCCGCGGCCAGATCGGCCGCCACCGCATAGGCGGAGTTGTTATTCGTAAACACAATGGCCCGCTGCCCAAGACGCACCCCATATCGGTTGACGTAAGCCTGCGCGGCAGATGCAAGCATCACGCCGGGCTTGTCATTATTGCCAAAGACAAGAGCCCGTTCAATCGCACCGGTCGCACAGATGACGTGGCCTGCGCGCATCCGCCAGTTCCGTTCCAGCAGACTGGGGTTGTCCGGTGCGCGTTCATTGACCATCAGGTAGTTATGTTCGCGATAGGCCCAGACAGTCGCATTTTGCAGATGGATGACATTTGGCAGATTGTCCAGTTCATCCACGACGCCCTGCACCCAATCCAGCGCTGGCCCGTCGCCGATTGTGAGCCGTCGGTTCAGCAAGCTGCCCCCGGCCTCTGTCCCCTCATCCGCGATCATGACCCGCAAACCTGCGCGACCAGCGGTTAAAGCAGCCATCAGCCCCGCAGGCCCCGCGCCTGCGATCAACAGATCGCAATGCCCAAACCGGTTTTCGAAATGACCTTGTTTGGGTGGCGCGGTGGGGGCTGCGGCAAGGCCCGCCGCCTTGCGGATGGACGGTTCATAAAGATGCCAGCCGGGCCATTTGAAGGTCTTGTAATAAAACCCCGCCGGGATGAAACGGCTGATCAACTGGGTAATCGCACCCAGATCAAAACCGGGCGAGGGCCAGCAATTCACCGTTTTTGCAATCATCCCTTCTCGCAAGGGTACGGTGGTCGCGGGGCGGTTTCCGCTCGCGTCATCACCCATCAGCTCAACCAGTGTTGACGGTTCTTCGATCCCGGCCCCAACGATCCCGCGCGGACGGTGATATTTGAAGCTGCGGGCGGTCAGCCTGATCCCGTTTGCTAAAAGGGCTGAGGCGAGCGTGTCGCCCGCGAACCCTTGCAACTTATGCCCGTTAAAGGTGAAATTCACCATTTGACCACGGTCAATCCGCCCACCGGTTTCGGTACGGTTATGAGGCATCGGCTGGCCTTACGACAATGTCATGCGTGCGCGTGTCGCGCCAGATGGTCAGCCATGTGCCACATCCTTTGACATGCCACCAGCGTTCCTGCACCGGTCCCAACGGATTCGGCACCTGCGTCAGATAGGCGGCCCATTCTTCTTCGCTGACCATGTTCGGGTCAGGTCGGTCGGGTTTGACGGGGCCGCCAAAGGCGAACTCTGCCTCATTGCGAGGGCCACAGAACGGGCAAGGAATGTTCATCATCTGCGCGCGCTCCTATCTGGCTGTCGTCGTGCCGGTTTCCATCACATAATCCAGGTGACGGAACCGTTTGAGGGTGAATTTTGACATCAAATCATGCGATTTCCCGGTCGCCACCAGATGCGCCAGTGTCAGGCCACCGGCCGGGATCGCCTTGTAACCGCCCCACCAGCCCGCCGTGATAAACAGCCCCGGCACATCCGTTTGATCCATGATCGGCGATGCATCATGGGCAATGTCCAGATGCCCGCCCCATTGGCGCAGCAGCTTGAGTTTCTTAAAGGACGGGAACAGCGATAACATAGCGGTGACCGTGTCCTCGAACACATGTTGTTTGATGTCCCGGCGAAAGGACTGACCCATATCAGGCGCGCCCCCGACGACCATTTCGCCCTTGTCAGATTGGCTGAAATAAAAGCCTGCATCAGGGCAATTCACGATAACATCAACAAGCGGCTTGACCGGTTCCGACACGAACGCCGTCAGGTTCATCGTTCGCAGCGGTAGTTTCAGACCGACGGTTTCCGTCAATGTTGTCGTATGGCCAGATACGGCGACCGCAACCTTCGGCGCACGCACTAGCCCGCGCTTGGTTTGCACCCCGGCAATCCGCCCATCAGCGCCCCGCACGAGACTTTCAACAGCCGTTTGCTGATGGATTTCGATCCCCATTGCATCAATTGCGCGGGCATAACCCCAGGCGACGGCATCGTGCCGGTTCACGCCTGCATCGGTATGTACCATCCCGCCGGTGATCGGCAGCCGTGCATCCGGCCCGCCACCAGTCAATGCCGGGATACGCCGCCGCAGTTCCCTTTCGGAGATCTGTTCATAGGTTGACCCATAGATATCCATTGTCAGTTGACGCCGCCGTAATTCGCGCATCTTAGGATAGGTCTGTACCACGTCGACCATCGTGCGCTTCGAATGCATCATGTTGAAGTTCAACGCCTTGGTCAGCCCTTCGTAAAGGGCGACGGATTTGACGTAGAACGGAATGGATGCATCGCGCATGTAATTCGACCGGATCGTCACCGTGTTGCGGGCGATGTTGCCGCCACCCAGCCACCCGCGTTCCAACACCGCGACATTTGTGATCCCGTGGTCCTTGGCCAGATGATAGGCCGTCGAAAGGCCATGCCCACCCGCGCCGACAATGATCACATCATAACTGTCCCGGAGTGGCGGACACCGCCATGCGCGCGGCCATGTGGTGTGGCGGTTGATCCCATGGCGCAAAAGCGCAGCGGCGGAATATCTGTGCATCTGCCACCCACCCCTTACCTGGCATCCGACCTTTTTTCGAGCCGCGCAAACAGACGGCTGAGGCCGAAACAAAGGACAAAGTAAAAGGCCGCTGTGGTGATCCATGCCTCGAATATCATCCGGGACGAGGCGACAAGTTCGACCGTCTTATAGGTCAGTTCCTGCACTGAAATCAGCGAGATGATGGAGCTGTCCTTGATCAATGTGATGAACTGGTTGGCCATGGGTGGCACAACCTTTTTCATCGCCTGCGGTAGGACGATGTAGCGTAGCTCCTGTGTCCGGCTCATCCCGATGGATCGCGCCGCCTCTCGCTGACCTTTGGGCACGGACTGAATGCCCGCCCTGACAATTTCACCGACAAAGGCGCTTTCAAACAGGGCCAGAACGATCACCCCGGAAATCAAGGAAGGAAAGCGGCGCATATCGCCAAAAAACAGCTCCCACAGCCAGATATCATCCTGTCGGGCGATCCCGCGCGACCAGCGCGCAAGGTCCAGCGCGTCGATCAGTTGCTGCGAGAGAAAGAAAAAGAAGATGAAGACTACAACGACCGGTGGGATATTGCGCAGGAACTCCAGATAGGTCCGGGCCAGCATGCGCACAGTCAGGTTAGCCGAACAGCGTGCAACGCCCAAAATCGTACCAAGGATCAAGGCCAGAATGCTGGCATAGATGCTGATCCGAATGGTGGCGGTCAGGCCCTGCAGCAGTAGGTTGCCAAAGTATTCCTCGCGGCCCGTATGCCAACCGACAATATAGCCGGGGATCAGTTCCCAGCGCCATTTGTAGTTCAGGGTGCCCTCAATCGCGTACCAGATATAGCCGAAGAACGCGATCAGCACTGCCGCGATCAGGTAATCTGGCCATTTCAGTCGTTGAACGAAACTGCGCACCGGTGGCATCCCTGTTGCGATCCAGGGGCGGTCAGACGCCCCCGGATCATCAGACGTTTATTGGGCGACCTGATCGGCCCATTCTTCGCCAACGAACCAGTAATCGTGACGTTCCTGCAACCAGCCGGACCGCCAGTTCTGTGCAATCCAGTTGTTGAAGAAGTTCATCGCGTCCGCGTCCCCTTTACGGACGGCGAACGCTTCACCACGTGGATCATACAGGTTATCGAACGGTACGATCAGCGTTTCGGGGTTACGCCCCGCCTCGCGGTTTGGTGTTGGCTGCGCCGCCATTGAGGCATGCGCGTTTCCATTCAGCACCTCTTGGGTGGATGCGCCATCCTCATCAAACAAAAGCAGGGTGGCATCGGGGAAGTTCTTGGCGATGACCGATGCCGGGGTTGCACCGCGACGGGCGGCAAATGTCACATCAGGGCTATTGAAATCCTCAAGCGACATACCTTCCGTCATCGATTTATTGGCAAGGATTGCAAGGCCCGAATAGGCATACGGGTCCGAGAAATTGACCGTCAGGTTCCGTTGCGCGGTCACAGACATGCCGGAAATGATGACGTCGAAATTACCCGATACCAGCGCTGGGATAATCCCGTCCCATGCCGTGGGGACAAACTCAACCTCGACGCCCATGTCTTCAGCCAGCTTGCGACCGACGTCGAGTTCGAACCCGATCAGTTCGCCATTCTTGTCGCGCATGGACCACGGCACAAACAGCGACAGACCGATACGGATCACGCCGTCTTGCTTGATTGTCTCAATCACGGATTCGCTGGATAACTCCTGCGTGGCGCTTTGCGCCGATGCAGGCAGGGCAAGGCTAGCGGCAGCAGTTGCGGCAAGGGCCAGCCCGAAGAGTCTTCTGGGAATTCTCATGGTATTCTCCTTGTTGGAACAAGCGGTTGTTTTTGAGGTTTATTGGTCAACGTCATATCTCCGCTCAAGATAGGTGACGCCGACAGAAAGGATCAGCGTGACAACCATGTAGACGATGGCGACGGTGAACCAGATTTCGAAGCTCATGTAAGTGTCGGAAATGATGTTGCGGCCAAAGGTGGTCAGTTCGGCCACGGCGATCACGCTGACAATCGCGGATGATTTGATCAGGTGCACCACCTCGCCGGTCATTGGTGGCAACATGAACCGCACCGACTGGGGCAGGATGATGTAGCGATAGGTTTGTGATGTGGTCATCCCGATGGATTTTGCAGCCTCCCATTGGCCCTGAGCGACCGCGTTGATGCCTGCGCGCAGGATTTCGGAGATCAAGGCGGAGTGGAAAACAGCGAGGGTCAGAATAGACGCGGTGTAACGGTCAAGACCGAAAATCGGACCCAAGACATAGTAAAAGAGGTAAAGCAGCACCAGAAGGGGGATGTTGCGGATGAATTCCAGAAACCCGACAGCCACTGCCGACCCAATGACCAGACCGGACAGACGCAGCAAAGCCACCAAAAGCCCCAGAACGCTGGCCAGCACAAAGGCCGTTATCGACAATTGCAGCGTGGCACCGAGCCCGATCAACAATTCACCCAGTTGAAACCCGTCATCGGTGAAACTGTAAAGATATTGCGGCACGCGATACCACTGCCAGTTATACCCCATATTCTGGGCGCCGGTATACGACCCCCAGGCAATCACCCCGATCACAACAAAGTAGATGACCACCGAAACCGGCGCGGATCCCCAGAACCGCTGGATCGCGGGCCGTTGGGGGAGCGCCTGCCCTTTGAGGGTGGGTGTTTGTGTGACGCTCATCGTCAGTGTTCCAGGATCTGATCAAGAAACATCCGGCAGCGTTCGCTGGACGGGTTGGTGAAGAACTGGTCAGGGGGCGAGACTTCGACAATCCTGCCCTCCTCCATAAACACCATGGTGTCGGCCACCTTGCGGGCAAAGCCCATTTCATGGGTCACGACGACCATGGTCATGCCCGTGTCGGCAAGTTCGACCATGACATCAAGGACCTCATTGATCATCTCGGGATCAAGCGCCGACGTCGGCTCGTCAAACAGCATGATCCGCGTTTCCATGCACAAGGACCGGGCAATTGCGACACGTTGCTGTTGACCACCGGACAGTTGCGAAGGGTATTTGTCGGCCTGTTCGGGGATATGCACGCGATCCAGATATTTGCGCGCGGTTTCTTCGGCTTCGTGCTGGCCGATCTTGCGCACCTTCATCGGCCCGATAGTCAGGTTTTCCAGCACGGTCAGATGCGGGAACAGGTTGAATTGCTGGAAAACCATCCCGACTTCCTGCCGCAATTCGCGGATTTCCTTAGCATGTTCGTGGACTTCGATCCCGTCGATGACCAGCTTACCGGAGTTATGCCACTCCAGCCCGTTGAAACACCGGATCAGCGTCGACTTGCCGGATCCCGAAGGCCCGCAGATGACCATCTTTTGACCCTGATACACAGTCAGGTTCACATCCTTCAGCGCGTGGAAATCGCCATAGAACTTATCAACATGTGTGGCCTCGATGATCGGCACGGTCTGCGTCATGGCTGACCTATCATTCTAAACAGAAAGATCGGGGCGCGCGCATTTCACAGATGGCGAACCAAGCGCAAAGACGGCGAAAATACTGGGCGCGGCAAGCAGACAAGGGTCAATGCCCCCAAAAGAATTGTTGCACTTTGTTTAATATCGTTGCGTAATACGCAATATTCGTCAATAAAAAACTGACTCTTGGTGCACAAATTGCGCCAAAACACCGCAGCACTGATCAACAAGGAAGCGTACCATGTCTGCCTGGATCCGTATGATTTCTGATGAGGATGCGAATGACACGTTGAAAGAAGCGTTTGATTTTGCGCGCACACCGCACGGTACCGTTGATAACGTGATGCGGGTGCATTCCCTGCGCCCCAGCACGATGAACGGGCATGTTGTGTTGTATCGTGCCTGTCTTCACGATGCGTCCAACACTGTGCCAATGTGGTTTCAGGAAGTCATCAGCTCTTACGTGTCCACCCTGAACGACTGCCCCTATTCATATGCCAACCACTGGGCGAATGCGCGTCACTTGATTGGTGATGATGAACGCGCTGATGCAGTAGAGGCGGCTTTGCAGACCCGCAAGCCGGGCGCTGCCTTTGATGGCGCGCAGCTTGCTGCATTGCACTATGCTGAAAAGCTGACATGCACGCCCGGCAAGATGGCAGAGGATGACGTTGCCGCATTGTGCGCCGCGGGTTGGGATGATGGCGCGATTTTAGAGATCAATCAGATCATCTGCTATTTCAACTACGCAAATCGACTGCTGAACGGGCTGGGCGTAACAACGGATGGCGATGTCGTCGGGTATTACAAGAAAGACTGAAACAGCGATGCACAGTGACCCACCGGGCAGAATGATTGACCGGGCAATTGGTGCCTCACTCAAAGAACTGCGCCAGCAACGAGGGCAATCCGCCCGCTGGCTGGCAGATCAGTCGGGAATATCCGCCGCAATGGTCAGCCGGATCGAAAACGGGCTGGTCTCACCCTCTATCGGAACGCTGGAGGCGCTATCCACCGCACTGGAAGTCCCGATCGTTTCGCTATTCCGCGAAGCCCGTAGCGATCATACGGATTACACGCTGGTCCGGCATGGAGAGGGTTTGAAATCCACCCGGATTTCTGAAGGTCACAGCCATGATTATGTCAACCTCGCGACCCATGCCCGGAAGGATCTGCGGTTTCTGGCCCGCCGTGTGACGTTGACCCGGGACGGGGGCCGTCCCCCGACCTATGTCGGCCACGGTGTTGTTTTTGTACAAGTGTTGGAGGGTGAGGCAATCTATTGCTACGGGCAGACCAGGTTAACCCTAAGACCCGGCGATTCCATCAGCGTTGATGCCGAACTGAACCATGGCTTTATCGAGGTGTTGACCCCGGAATTTGTGTTTCTGTCCGTTCAGGCCGAGAGGCCATAGCCAGTCATGGCAGCCCCCATTGAACTTGACCTGACGAAGGGGCCGATTTCGGGGCACTTCCGCGCATTGGCCGTACCCGGTGCCTTGGGGATGTTGTTCAATACGCTGTACAATGTGGTCGACATGTTCTTTGCCGGAATGCTGTCGACCAGCGCGCAGGCAGGCCTCGCCTTGGGGTTTCAGGCCTTTTATATCGCGATGTCTGTCAGCATCGGGTTGGGGGCGGCGATGGGCGCGCTTGTCGGCAATGCGCTTGGCGCGGGCAACCGGCCCCGCGCCCGCAGGCTCGCCGCGCAAGGGATGAGTTTTGGCCTGATTTCGGCAGTTGTGCTTGGCATTGCGGGGTTATGGTATGGACCTGCGGTGATTACGTTAGTCAGCGAACCTGGGGCTTATCGTGATGCGGGCATCAGGTATTTCCTGCTGCTGACATTTGCCTTGCCTGGGTTCATGCTCGCCTTTGCCTGCAATGGGATCTTACAGGCACATGGTGATGCCAAGTCATTCCAGCGGGCCCTGATGGCGGCATTTTTTGCTAATATCGCGCTGAACCCTTTGCTGATCTATGGCATTCCCGGCGTTATCGGCGGCATGGGTTTTGACGGGTTGGCCGTATCGACGGTGATGAGCCAGACCGGCGTCATGGCCTATCTGGTCTTGCAGGTTTTGCGGCGGCGCAACATGGCGCGTGTGCGGGGTGCCAATTTCATTCCACGCCACGACAAGTTTGTTGATATCGGTTTGCAGACCCTGCCAACAGCGGTTTCCATGCTGGTCCTGTTCCTGTCAGGCTTTGTTATGCAATTCGCCCTGAAAGGATTTGGGGAACATGCCGTTGCCGGGTTTGGCGTTGCCATTCGGATCGAACAAATCCTGCTCCTGCCCGTACTTGGTATGACGGGGGCATTACTGCCCATTGCCGCACAAAACTTTGGCGCGGGCAAACACGATAGGGTACGCGAGGCGCTGTTCTATTGCTGGAAGATCGGGTTCATCATGACAGCAATCGCCTGCCCGATCCTGTGGGTTTTTGGGCGCATCTTTCTGGATCTGTTTACGGACGATTCCGAAGTCATCCGGGTTGGCCTGGCCTACCTGCGCGTCGATAGCCTGATACTGCCTGCGTATATGATGTTGTTTGCCATCAATTCCTTTTTGCAGGCGCTGAAACGGCCGATCTGGACCGTCTGGATCAGCCTGTATCGTCAGGGATTTGGGGTCGCCTTCTTTGTCTGGCTTTTCATCGGGGTTTGGGACTTCAATGAAACAGGCGTCTGGTTTGGTGTGGCTTGCGCGGTGCTGAGCGGTTTGATTTTAGCACTGGCAATCGCGCGGCAGGTGGCGCGGCACGAAATCGACGGGCTGCGCCCCATTCCACTTAAACCAACTGGACAAGATCGAAACACTGAAGTCTAAACCGACAGGATGAAGGAAAAGCCGATCCCCACCTATTCCGCACCTGCGCTGGAAAAAGGGCTCGATATTGTCGAGCTGTTATCAACGCAGGATGTCGGCCTAACCCAATCGGAGATTGCGCGCGCACTTGGCCGGACGGTAGGCGAAATCTTTCGGATGCTGATGGTGTTGCAAGACCGGGGATACGTGTCGCAAGACCCGCTTTCCGATCGCTATAGCCTGACGACCTATATCTTTGAAATCGCGCATCGCATTCCTGTTGTCGGCCGGATGACAGCCGTTTCGGGACCAATGATGCGCGATCTATCTGCGAAGACAAATCAATCCAATCATTTGGCGATCCTGAGTGAAGGTACGGTACTGGTTGTTGGGCAGGCCAATTCACCGGGCAATAATGTCCTGTCGGTTCGGTTGGGTGCCAAGATTGATTTATGGCGTGCCTCATCCGGGCGCGTCATTCTGGCATTCACACCGGAACAGGAAGTGACTCGCCTGATGCAGAACGTGCCATTGCCGGATGAAAGCCCCGCCAGCCAGATCCTTGAAGAATTGGCCCAGATCAAAAGCACTGGCCTTGAGGTGCGCGACAGTTTCATTGTGAAGGGCGTTGTCAACATCTCGGCCCCGATCATTGATCATTCGGGACATGCCGTTGGCGCACTGACTATGCCCCATATTGAACGGTATGGCGAGACGATCACATTCGATCAGTGCAAAGAGGAATTGCTGGCGACAGCCGCAAGCCTGACACGAAACCTAGGCGGCCAGCCGCCGCAGATCAACTAAGGTCCAGTGTCGTGGCAGGTGTTTTCATACTGTCGAAACACGCTTCGACCAGCGCCATGGTCTGATACGCATCCTCAACACCAGCAAACAGGTAATCATCCTCACCAGCATCGAAACGCTGTACGTTTCGCATGGTGCCCATGAAGCTTTCAATGAACCAGCTGCCCTCCAACGGGATCTGCTCCCAATCCTCGCCATTGCGGCAATACCAAAGCTCATCCGCTTCACCATTGGGATAGTCGAAACATACACCAAGTTTGACCATCATCACGCCGTCGGTACCTTCAATGCGGAACCATGCGGATTGGAATTTACGGCCCGCCTGATGGTTATGGTTGATCGACATCACACCACGCAGCCTATCGCCGTAATCCAGAATGACAGAGGTTCGGGTCTGCGCAAAATCCGCCGCCCTTGGATCGGGCATGGATCGGGCAAACACACCATCAGGGTTCCCCGCCAGCGCGCGGATCGTATCAAGGTAATGGATCGAATGCACCGTAATCTCGACCCGCTCCATCGGGATCAGGAAAGGAAACAAGGTCCAGGGGGTGAAGATGTTCAGATGCACCTCAATCTCCAGCAGATCTCCAATCAAACCCCGTTCAATCGCGCCACGAGCGGCCATCATCATGGGTGAGAACCGCAACTGGAAATTGACCGCCGCCTTTAGCCCCTTGTCACGGCAAATCTGCCGGATCACACGCGCCTGTTCCAGATTAGCGCCCATTGGCTTTTGAATCAGCATCGCCGCACCATCCGGCAGATCGCGCAGTATTCCCGCAATCGCATGGGGAGGCACCGCAATATCGTAGATGACATCTGTGCCATTTGCAGCCGCAGCAACCGCGACACTGTCATAGACCTTTGCGATCTTGTAATCATCAGCAAGACCTTGCGCCCGCCCGGCATCCAGATCGGTGACTCCGGAAACAGTCAGCCCAGCCTTGGCATAGGCGGGCATGTGGGCATCGCGGACGATCCCACCCGCCCCGATGATAACAATAGGTTTTGGCTTGCTTGGCGCAGGCCAGCTTTGTCTCAGATCTTTCACGCCGCCGCCCCTTTCATTTCGACCAGCAGAATATGTTCGCAATACATCACGGTACTGCCATCCTGCTTTTTCGTCTCGGTAATCTCGACCACTTTACCATAACCCGCGCGTTTCGGGTCCGGGGCCATGTCACCGATGGTAACGATGGTGTGGACCGTATCGCCGATATGTACGGGCGTGGGAAAGCGCAGCCGTTCATATCCATAGGTGAAAGCACGCGGATTGATCTGCGTGGCTGTCAGGCCGACGCCTATAGCAAAGGTCATGGTGCCATGCGCGATGCGCTGGCCAAAAGGCCGCGTGGCACAAAACTCGGCGTCCATGTGATGGGGAAAGAAATCGCCGGTGTGACCGGCATGTACCACAATATCCGCCTCGGTGATCGTGCGGCCGATTGTCTTGCGGACGGCTCCGGCAACGTAGTCTTCGAAAAACTGTTCATGTTCCACGGTCATTTCGCCCTTCATCATTTGATATTTCATATATACAAAATAATTTGACATGTGAAAAGTATGAATGCTAGGAATCCGTTAACTTTGATGGGGACTCAGTTGGCACAGATAGGGATACACAAGCGCGGGCTGCCCGGACTGCCTGATGATCACGCAGAAGTGCCTGTCTGGAATTCCGAGAACTGGTATTTCGAAGATTTTGAGGTTGGCGACAAAATCCGATCCATCCGGCGCACGATTTCTGAAGGGGAATCGATGCTGTTCAACAGCCTGGTGATGGATCACCACCCCTATGTCAGCGATCAGGAATTTGCGGCGGAAGAAGGTGTCTTTGGCAAACGTCTGGTGGCCGGTGCCATGGTGTTTTCCTATGGGCTGGGGCTAGCCGCCACCAATTGCCTGAACTCATTTTCCTATGGCTATGACCGGCTGCGTTTCATCAAACCCGTGTTCATCGGGGATACGATCTACACGATCCGCGAAAACATCGCCAAAGAACCCAAAGACGACAAGATGGGCAAAGTCCGGGTCAGCTATTCCGTCTATAAGGGCGAAGGCGAACTTGCCCTTTACTGCGAACATCTGATGACCGCGCTTTACCGTGACCCGGCGGAGGCGCGCGATGGCGGATAAGATTACCCTGCGCGGCATGACATGGAACCACAGCCGGGGCGTTGACCCGATGCTGGCCACCTCGGCCCAGTTTGCCAAGGATCACCCCGGGGTCGAGATCATCTGGGAAAAACGGTCGCTGCAGGCCTTTGCAGACCGCCCTATCGGCGACATGGCCACAGATTACGACCTGATGGTGATTGACCATCCCCATGTGGGCGAGGTTGCCGGATCAGGGCATCTGGTGGCATTCGACCAGTTAGACCGCGCCGATGAACTGGCTGCATTGGCCGTGCAATCCGTCGGTGCATCGCACCCGTCCTACAATTTCGACGGGCATCAATGGGGGCTTGCGATTGATGCTGCCACGCCGGTGGCATCGTTCCGCCCTGACCTGCTGGAGGCCGCACCAACGCGCTGGGACGCGGTGATGCAACTGGCCGCAGACGGCAAAGTCGCGCTGGCGCTGATCCCGATCAACACGTTGATGACGTTCTTTGGATTGGCTCGTAATCAGGGCATGGCGGTGGCCGAAGATCCCGACATGCTGATGGCGCGCGCTGACGCCAAACAGGTTCTTGCGATGTTGACGGATTTGGCTGCAAAAACTGATCCGCGCTGCCTGACGCTAGACCCGATTGGCGTATTGGAATGGATGGGACGAACTGCGGATGCGCCCGCCTATTGCCCCTTTGGTTATGGCTACACCAATTATAGCCGCGACGGGTATTGCCGGTTTCCGATCAAGTTCACCGACGCGCCCGGTGTGGGCGGCAACGGCCCGCGCGGCACGGTTATTGGCGGCACGGGCATCGCCATTTCCAGCAAATGCAAGTATATCGACATTGCCGCCGACTATGCATTCTGGATTGCTGGGGCTGCCTGTCAGACCAAGCTTTTCTTTCAAAGCGGGGGGCAGCCGGGCAACGCCGCAGCGTGGGAGGCCGACAGCACCAATGCGGCCACGCGCGACTTCTTTCGCGATACCCGCGAAACGCTGGAAACCGCGTGGCTGCGCCCGCGATATGACGGGTATATGGGGTTTCAAGACAAGGGCGGTGACATCCTGCATGCTTGGCTGCGCGGTGATGCAACGATGCCTGAGACGCTGGATGCACTGGATCATGCGTATCGCGAGAGCCGGGCATGAAGGTCTTGCCGCAATCCGAGCGCCCGCTTGATGGGTTAGTGGTTGTTGACTTCAGCCAGTTCCTGTCGGGACCGCTATGCGGGTTGAAGCTCGCTGATCTGGGCGCGCGCGTCATCAAGGTTGAGCGCCCGGGCATCGGCGACCTTTGCCGCAATCTTTACCTGTCAGACACGGATATCGATGGCGACAATTCCCTGTTCCACGCGATCAACCGGAACAAAGAAAGCATCACCGCCGATCTACGCAATCCGGATGATCACGCGGCGCTGACCGCGCTGATTGTGGAAGCAGATGTCGTCATTCAGAACTTTCGCCCTAGTGTGATTGAACGTCAGGGCTTTGGCTACGACGCCGTAAAAAAGATCAACCAACGGATCATATATGGTAGCATATCCGGCTATGGCGAAGACGGGCCGTGGAAGGATCTGCCCGGCCAGGACCTGTTGGCGCAAGCCCGGTCGGGGCTGTTGTGGCTGACAGGTAATGCCGATGATGCGCCGATGCCCATGGGATTGGCGGTGGCGGATATGCTAGCGGGCAATGCGTTGGCGCAGGGTATTCTTGCGGCCTTGGTTGGTCGTGGCATCCACGGGCGGGGTGCGCTGATCCAGACCAGTCTTTTGGAAGCGATGATCGACTTTCAGTTCGAAGTTTTGTCCACCCATTTGAATGATGGTCAGCGCCTGCCAGAACGCAGTGGCGTGAACGGCGCCCATGCATATCTGGGCGCGCCTTACGGGGTTTATCAGACCAAGGACAGCTATCTGGCATTGGCAATGACGCCATCGCTTGAGGTTCTCGCTGATCTATTGGGTGTCGCGGGGCTTGAGCGTTACTACGATGATCCGGCGGCGATGATGACTGAGCGTGACGCGATCAAAACTATCTTTGCAGCCCAACTGGTTACGCAGACAACAGCCGATTGGCTGGCGGTCCTGCAACCGGCGGATATCTGGTGTTCGGAAGTGCTCAACTGGTCGCAGATGCGCGCCACGGATGCCTACCAGAGGCTTGATCTGGAACAGACGATTTTGCGGAACGGCACGGTGCGGCTTGAGACATTGCGCGCGCCGATCCGTGTGAATGGTGCGACGCTGAAATCTGCGCGCGCAGCACCCGTACTTGGTCAGGATACGGCACGTGTGCTGACCCCCAAAAGGCCGCGAAACGCGGCACAATGACGGTCACATATCCGAGGGAGGACACAATGACCAAAATGACATTTAGAAAGCTACTCGCAGCGACAGCGCTGACGGGCATCACGGCCACGGCTGTGGTGGCGGAGGAAGTGGATTACGGCAAATTCGATGGCTACACCTTGCGCGTCAAGCTAATCGGCGGCGCGCAATATGAACCGCTTTATGCCCGGATCGCAGAATGGGAGGCGATGACCGGCGCAACAGTAGATGTGCTGTCGCGCAAGAACCATTTCGAATTGGATCGCGAGATCAAGCAGGACATTGCCGCAGGCACGTTGGATTGGTGCGTGGGGTCCAACCATACCAGCTTCGCCCCGCAATACGGGTCGATCTATATCGACCTGAACGGCGTTATTGCTGATGCGACATTGGCCGAATTCCAGAGCCTTGCCTTGGAAAACTCCACCGTTGATGGGCGTCTGGTGCAGCTGCCCCGCCATTCTGACATATCGAACCTGTACTACATCAAGTCACTGTTCGAGGACGCCGACAATCAGGCCAAATTCGAAGCTGAATACGGTTATGCCCTGACCCCGCCCGAAACATGGGATCAGGTCAAGGATCAGGCCATGTTCTTTGCCGATGCGCCGACCTTCTATGGCACACAGTTCGTGGGCAAGGACGAGGCCATCACCGGTCGTTTCTATGAACTTCTCATCGCCAATGGCGGTGCCCTATTTGACGACGACTGGAACCCCACCTTCAACTCCGCAGCAGGCGTTGAGGCCGTCAATTTCTTCAAGGACCTTTACGAGGCGCAAGCCGTTCCTGCCGGATCGCTAAACTATCTTTGGGATGATACCGGGCTGGGTTTTGCATCAGGCACAGTTGCGTTGAACCTCGACTGGGCGGGCTGGGCGTCGTTCTTTAACGATCCAGAGAATTCGAAGATCGCGGGCGATATCGGCCTTGTCCGGGCGCCCAAAGGGTCGGCAGGTATCCGAACCGGGTGGTCTGGCAGCCATTCATTCTCGATCACCGAGACATGTGACAATCAGGCAGCGGCGGCATCTTTCGTCACCTTCCTCACCAGCCATGAAAGCCAGATGGTTGAGGCGACGGCAGGCCTGCTGCCTACGCGCGCCGCCGTTTGGGACGATGCAAAGGCGCAGTTCACCGCCGACGGCAATAATTTTCTTGTCGAGGTTTTTGAAACCTATGCTGTGTCCATGTCCGAAGACGCGTTTACCCCACCCCTGATCACACCATGGATCGAGGTTTCCAACGAAATCTGGCCACAGCTTCAGGCCGCCATCCTTGGTGAAAAGACACCGCAAGAGGCGCTGGACGAAGCCGCAGATGCCGCGCGGATCGTCATGGAAGACGCCGGTTACCTCTAACCCACCTCCCTGAACTGGCGCGGGCAAGCAACTGTTCGCGCCATTTTCGCAATCTTTCTCAAAGGCAGCCACATCATGGCCACCAAGCGCCCACCGTTCTGGCAACGGGAACAATACACCCCGTTTCTGCTGCTGCTTCCTGCAATTCTGACATTGCTGTTTGTAGTGCTGCTGCCGCTGCTTTTCTCGCTTTACACCAGCTTTACAGGCTATCGGCTGATCCGGCCCGAAAGCCTGTGGCAATGGATTGGGTTCCGCAATTACCAACGTATTTTTGCAGATGGGGATTTTTGGACTGCCTTTGGCCGGACCATCATCTTTCTGACTATCGCATTGAATCTCGAATTCCTGTTCGGGCTGGGCATCGCCCTTTTGATCAACAAGATCACATGGGGGCAGCGCACGCTACGCACGATCATGATGTTCCCGATGATGTTTTCGCCAATCCTCGTGGGCTATCAGTTCAAATTCGTCTTCAACGACAATATCGGTATCCTGAACAACGCTTTGCAGTCTCTGGGACTAAGCGACGGGGCGATCCCCTGGCTGGTGGATAAGTACCTGGCCAATTTTTCCATCATCTTTGCCGAAGTGTGGATGAGCACATCGGTCTTTGCCATCCTGCTGCTTGCGGGCCTGTTTGCCATGCCCCGCGACCCGTTGGAGGCCGCGAAGGTCGATGGCTGCAATCCATGGCAAGTCTTTCGCCACATCACGCTGCCCTTCCTGATGCCTTTTGTCTTCATTGCCATGACGATCCGCAGCCTTGATGTCGCTCGCGCCTATGACATCGTCGATGTCATGACGGGCGGCGGACCTGCTGGCCGGACAGAACTTTTGTGGACCCTGATTGCACGCACCGGTTATGACAATGCCCGCATGGGGCAGGCCAATGCGATGGCCTATGTGTCGATCCTGCTGTCCATCGCATTCACCTATTATTTCTTCACCAAGCTGCTCGCGGCCCGCAAATACATGGGAGGGGCCGAATGATGAACGGCAAGCTGCGCAAACAAATCGGGGCCATCGCCACTTGGGTCCTGACATTCATCCTGATGGTGATCATCTGTGTGCCTGGCCTCTGGGTGGTGCTGACCGCTTTCCGCCCGAACGGTGAGGTGCTGGCAAAACCGCCAGTCTGGATCCCAGACAACCCCAGCCTGAATAACTTTGCCAAGATCTTTGGCTTTGGGGCTGATCAGGTCGCCATTCCAGTACCCGCTTATTTCGCCAACTCCCTGATCATCGCGCTGACAAGCACGGCCATTGCGTTGCTGATCGGCATGTCGGGCGGTTATGCCTTTGCCCGCTATCGGTTCAGGTTCAAAAACGGGCTGTTTCTGGGGCTGATGCTATCACGGACGGTGCCGGGCATCGCATTATCGCTGCCCATTTTCATGATCTGGAGCCGGATTGGCCTGATCGACGCCAAACTCGGCCTGATCATTGTCTATGTCGCGTTGAACGTACCCTTCACCATCTGGCTGATCGACGGGTTCTTTCGTCAAATCCCCAAGGAAATGTCAGAGGCCGCGCAGGTCGATGGCTGCACACGCTGGCAGGCATTCTGGAAAATCGAATTTCCACTGGCCAAATCGGGTATCGCAAGTGCGGGCATTTTTGCGTTCCTGACCTCTTGGAACGAATATGCGCTGGCCTCGAACTTGACGCGTTCAACCGACAGCAAAACCTTGCCGGTGGGTCTGATGGATTTTACCGCGCAATTCACAATCGACTGGGCAGGCATGTCTGCCATGGCGGTGATTATCATCATCCCCGCGCTGATCCTGACCTTTCTTGTGCAAAAACACCTCATCGCTGGCCTCACATTCGGCGGCGTCAAAGGATAGAATATGGCCGAAATTAAGCTTAACAACGTCATCAAACGCTACGGCAAAACCGAGGTCGTACACGGGATCAACCTTGATATCGCCCATAACGAATTTGTCGTTCTGGTGGGGCCGTCGGGATGCGGAAAATCAACCACATTGCGGATGATCGCGGGATTGGAAGACATCTCTGACGGCACCGTGTCTATCGGCCCCGGCGTTGTGAACGACTTGCCCCCGCGCAAGCGCAATATCTCGATGGTTTTTCAGAACTACGCGCTTTACCCGCATATGTCAGTGCGCGAAAATCTGGGATTTGGACTAAAGATTGCCAAACAGGATGAGGCCACAATCACCGCCCGCGTGGATGAGGCTGCCGACATCCTTGGCCTTGATGAATTGCTGGAGCGTACACCAGCTGAGCTTTCCGGCGGGCAGCGCCAACGGGTTGCCATGGGCCGCGCCATCGTACGCCACCCCGAAGCATTCCTGTTTGACGAACCCTTGTCGAACCTTGATGCAAAACTGCGCGTACAGATGCGGACCGAGATCAAAAAACTGCACCAGAAGGTAAAAACCACCGTGGTCTATGTGACCCATGATCAGGTGGAGGCGATGACGCTGGCCGACCGGATCGTGGTTATGAAAGACGGTCATATCGAACAGGTCGGCACCCCGATGAAAGTGTTCAATCATCCGGTCAACACATTCGTGGCCAGTTTTATCGGATCCCCCCCGATGAACCTGCTACCCGCCACCATCACTGGCGCCGACGTCGTGTTCGCTGACGGTAAATCCCTTCCCGTTCCAACGCGACTGGCCGACAGGGTGCGCGATGGGCAAGAAGTCATCTTTGGCCTACGCCCCGATGATCTGACCCCCGTTGGCCATGGCATTGCCGAAAGCGGTGACAGCGCCCGGCTGACGCTGGATGTCACGCTGTCCGAATTACTGGGCACCGAAACCATCCTTTACACCAGCATCGCGGGGCAAGAGGCGCAGGGCAAGATGTTTGGGGCCCGTGAGGTCGCACCGGGCGAGACCTTGGAATTTGACGTCGCAATGGACCGGGCGCATTTGTTTGATGCCGCCACAGGCAAATCTGTCAGGGTTGATTGATGGCACAGATTGTCAATGCCGAGGTTCTGATGGTCGATCTTGTGCCCAAGGTCACGCGAACCGATGCGATTCAGTCATTCGTATCGCAAGAAACGCCGATTCTGCGCCTGACCGATGCGGATGGGCAAATTGGCACGGGCTATTGCTACACAATCGGCTCTGGCGGACCTGCGATTGTCAGCCTGCTGCGAGACACATTGTTGCCACTGACGATCGGGCGGGAAGCCGAAGAGATTGAAGCCATTTGGCGTGATCTGCTTTTGGCGACCCACGCCACGGCTGTCGGGCCGATCACCTCACTTGCTTTGGCCGCAATCGACACCGCGCTTTGGGATTTGCGTTGCCTGCGGGCTAAACTGCCGCTGTGGCAGATGGCAGGCGGCGCCAAGTCCACGGTGCCGATGTATTCCACCGAAGGCGGCTGGCTGCATATTCCGACAGAGGATTTGGTGACAGATGCGCTCGCCATGCGGGAGAGAGGCTTTGCCGGATCCAAGATCAAGATCGGCAAACCAACCCTGGCTGAAGATCGAGCCCGGCTCAAGGCGGTGCGCGATGCCGTCGGCCCAACCTATCAGATCCTTGTTGATGCTAACCAATCTTTCACATTGGCGGAGGCGCGACGGCGGGCCGATATGTTGGCCACATTTGATATCGGCTGGTTCGAAGAGCCGCTGCCCGCTGATGATGTGGGCGCGCATGTGCAATTGACTGCCGCTTCACTCGTGCCCATCGCGGTCGGCGAAAGCTTGTATTCGCTCAGCCAGTTCAAGGATTATCTGGCCATGGACGCATGCACGATTGTGCAGGCGGATGTGGCCCGCGTTGGTGGCATCACACCTTGGCTCAAAATCGCGCATATGGCCGAGGCATTCAACGTCGCCATATGCCCGCATTTCCTGATGGAACTGCATGTCAGCCTGACGTGTGCTGTGCCCAATGCGCCGATGCTGGAATACATCCCGCAGCTTGATGATATCACGACATCACGGCTTGATATTCAAAACGGTCAGGCCCACGCGCCCGATGCGCCAGGGCTGGGCATCGCCTGGGATTGGGACGCAATTGCATCACGGTCCGTCGCGGGTCTGAACGCAACGATAGAAAGGTAGATCATGGAACGTATGGCAATGGTGATCGGCATCAAACCTGATCAAATTCCGGACTATAAACGGCTTCACGCGGATACCTGGCCTGAAATTCTGGCCCAGATCAGCGCATGCAACATCCGCAATTATTCGATCTATCTGCGCGAACCGGAAAACCTGTTATTTGGCTATTGGGAGTATCACGGAACAGATTTTGCAGCCGACGCCGCCAAGATGGCCGCAGACCCCAAAACGCAGGAATGGTGGGATATCTGCATGCCCATGCAATCCCCGCTGGACACCCGCAAGGAAGGCGAATGGTGGGCGATGATGGAAGAGGTGTTTCACCATGACGGATAACCGGCTTGGGCAACTTCAGGGCTGCTATACCAGCGTCATTCACGACGTCATGCGCGCGATGGGGCGGCGCAATTTCACGCTGCCGCCACGGATCACACCGCTACAGCCTGACATGGTCCTGTGCGGTCCGGCCTGGACGGTTGAGGGGCGGGTCGATGAAACCGCCGATCCGCATGAAACCCTGCTGGCCTGGACCGGCCTGCTGTCCAAGGCCAAGCCGGGGCATATCTGGACCGCGCAGCCACATACCCACCAGATCGCCCAAATGGGCGAACTGTCTGCAGAAACCCTGCATGGCAAGGGCGTGCTGGGTTGTGTACTGGATGGTGGGCTACGGGATTCGAATTTCATTCTCAAACTTGGCCTGCCATGCTGGCGCACCCATCACACGCCGCGCGATATTGTCGGTTTCTGGCTGCCCACCGCGACCGAAGTGGATATCATGATCGAAGATGTGCTGATCCGCCCCGGCGATTGGTTGCACGGGGACCGTGACGGGATGGTCTGTATACCGGCAGAGATTTTGGAGGATGTTATCGATCAATCCCTGTCCGCCATGCAGACCGAAAACAAGGTGCGCAGGGCCATTCTGGATGGCACTGACCCGCAAGAGGCCTATCTGGCCTATGGGAAGTTTTAACTGATGCCAGACATCGACCCACGGCTGATCATCCTTAATGACCATGACACCGTGGCCGTTGTGCGATGCGCCATTGATGCGGGCGAAAAGGTGCAGATCGGTGATGCCGTGGTCACGCTGATGCAGGCCGTCACAATGGGGCACAAACTGGCGCGGGCGTCGATGCAACCCGGCGACAAGGTGCTGAAATATGGTGTGCCGATTGGGTCTGCCACCACGGCCATTGCAGTTGGCGATCACGTCCACTTGCACAATATGAAAAGCGACTACACCCCCACCTATGCCCTGACCGAAACAGGAGACATTGCATGACAATGCAAGGCTATCTGCGCGCCGACGGGCGCAAGGGCATCCGCAATCAGGTTATCGTCGCCTATCTGGTCGAATGTGCCCATCACGTCGCCCGCGAAATCGCACTGCTTGACCGGGAAAAAGCCCATGTCATCGGATTTCCGGGCTGCTTTCCCAACCCATACGCCCAGAAAATGATGGAACGGCTATGCACGCACCCGAATGTCGGGGCCGTGTTGCTCGTGTCGCTGGGCTGCGAAAGCTTCAACCGCGTGCAGTTGGAACGCGTCGTGGCCGATAGCGGCAGGCCGGTTGAAACCCTTGTTATCCAGAAAACCGGCGGCACCAAAAGTGCAATTGAACGCGGCAGGGCGTTTGTGGCCGACGCCGTTAACACGCTGGACAACACACCACGCGCGCCGATGGAACTGTCCGATCTGGTGATCGGCACGGTTTGTGGCGGGTCTGACGGGACAAGCGGGATTTCCGGCAACCCGGCAACAGGCCGCGCCTTTGATCAACTTGTGGCCGCCGGGGCCACCTGCATTTTTGAAGAAACGGGCGAGTTGATCGGTTGCGAAGATATCATGGCCAGCCGCGCCGCCACCCCCGAACTGGCGATTGAACTGCGCGCATCGGTGGAGAAAGCAGCGCGGTATTATGCAGAATTGGGCTATGGCAGCTTTGCATCCGGCAATGCAGATGGCGGATTATCCACGATCGAGGAAAAATCGATGGGCGCCTATGCCAAATCCGGCGCGTCCCCAATCTCGGGCCTGATCAAACCGGGGGACATCCCACCCAAGGGCGGGCTGTACCTGATGGATGTGGTGCCTGACGGGCCGGTACAATTCGGCTTTCCCAATATCTCGGACAATGCCGAAATTGTTGAGATGATGGCATCCGGCGCGCATATGACAATTTTTGTAACCGGGCGCGGCTCTGTCGTTGGGTCCGCCATTTCGCCAGTCATCAAAGTGGCGGCAAATCCAGATATGTATGAACGGCTGCATGAAGACATGGACATCAATGCAGGGCGGATCATTTCCGGGACAGCCGATCTTGAAACCGTAGGTGCCGAAATCATGGACTTGGTCGGGCAGGTTGCCGCCGGGGAACCGACCAAGTCCGAACAGCTTGGGCATCAGGAATTCATCCTGACCTATAAAAGCTTTGAACCCATTGGCCCGGCTTGTCTGCCCGCCTGAAGAAGGACAAAAAATGAACCGACTCACCGCAAAAACCTGTCTTGTGACCGCCGCCGGGCAAGGGATCGGGCGCGCCTCTGCACTGGCCATGCAGGCCGAAGGGGCCACTGTCATTGCCAGCGATGTGAACGGTGCCGCCCTGTCAGAACTGGCCGATCTGGGGCTGCAAACGCTGAAACTGGACGTGACCGATACGGCATCTATCGCCAACGCGCTGGACGTCACGGGCGGCGTGGACGTGTTGTTCAACTGCGCAGGGTTCGTGGCGCATGGGACCATTCTGGACTGTGACGAAGACCAATGGGCCTTTTCCAATGACCTGAATGTCACGGCAATGTATCGGATGTGCCGGGCGTTTCTACCCGCCATGCTGGACCGCGGTAGCGGGTCGATCATCAACATGTCGTCGGTGGCCTCATCCGTGATTGCGGCACCAAACCGGTTCGCCTACGGCACGACAAAGGCAGCGGTGATCGGGATGACAAAAGCGATTGCGGCTGATTTCATCACCCAAGGCGTGCGATGCAATGCGATCTGCCCCGGCACGGTCGAAAGCCCGTCGCTTGAACAACGGCTTCATGACACGGGCGATTATGATGCGGCACGCGCGGCGTTTATCGCGCGGCAGCCCATCGGGCGGATCGGTAAAGCAGAGGAAATTGCAGCCCTTGTGGTGCATCTCGCATCGGATGAAAGTGCCTATACGACAGGCCACGCCCATATCATTGATGGCGGCTGGTCCAATACATAAGGATTGATTGAATGAAGCTTCTCAGATTTGGCGCCGGGGGCGCAGAAAAACCGGGCATTCTTGATGCAGATGGGACGATCCGCGATTTGTCCTCGGTTGTGGATGACATCGCCGGTGATGCGTTATCCGACAACGGGTTGGCCAAGATCGCGGCAACTGACCTGTCGCAACTGCCAACCGTCCCCGCCGATGCCCGGCTTGGGCCTTGCGTGTCCGGCACCGGAAAATTCATCTGCATCGGCCTGAACTATGCCGATCACGCGGCCGAAAGCGGGATGGAAGTGCCATCAGAACCGGTAATGTTCATGAAAGCCACCAGCGCAATCTGCGGCCCCAATGACCCGATTATTATCCCGCGCGGATCGGAAAAGACCGATTGGGAGGTCGAACTGGCCGTCATCATCGGCAAGCGCGCCAAATATGTGAGCGAAGCCGACGCCATGGACTATGTGGCCGGATATGCCGTGACCAATGATGTGTCCGAACGGGCGTTTCAGATCGAACGCGCAGGCCAATGGACCAAGGGCAAAAGCTGTGACAACTACGGCCAGTTGGGTCCGTGGCTGGTGACCAAGGACGAAATCGCCGATCCACAGAACCTGTCGATGTGGCTGACCGTCAATGGGAAGAAAATGCAGGACGGGTCAACGAAAACAATGGTTTATGGGGTCGCTCACCTCGTCAGTTACCTCAGCCAGTTCATGTCGCTTATGCCCGGTGACGTGATTTCAACCGGCACCCCGCCCGGTGTTGGCATGGGCCAGAAACCCCAACAATATCTGCGACCCGGTGATGTGGTTGAACTGGGCATTGACGGGCTTGGCCAACAAAAACAGCAGGCAATCGCAGATCCAGAATAGGAGATGATACCATGGTCACGCTGATCGATACCCACCAGCATTTTGTCTATCCCGATGTCGCAGGCTACGGATGGACAGATGGTATTCCACCCCTGGCCGATAAGGCGTTTCCGCTGGAACGCTATGCCGAATTGACGACTGGCCACGATGTTGCCGGGACGTTGTTTATGGAAACCGGTGTCGATGACGCGGATTATCAGGCCGAGGCGCGGCATGTCGCAACCCTTGCCAAACAGCAGGGCAGCGGCATCCTTGGCCTGATCGCATCTTGCCGGCCAGAGGAGGATGCATGCTTCACTGATTGGCTGGATGAATGCGCTGACCTTGGGGTCTTGGGCTATCGGCGGATTTTGCATGTAATGCCGGATGAGCTGTCAACCACAGACACATTCCGTCGAAACCTGCGAATACTGGGTGACCGTGGAAAACCATTCGACCTGTGCATGTTACCCAGACAGCTGAAGCTGGGGGCAGAATTAGCGCAGGTCTGCGACAACACCACGATCATCCTGAACCATTGCGGCGTGCCCGATATCGCGGGCGATGGGTTAGACCCGTGGCGGGATCACATGACGGCACTTGCAGCCCTTCCCAACGTGTATTGCAAGCTGTCGGGCCTACTTGCCTATTGCACCCCCGGCAATGCGACGCAGGAAGCAATACAGCCCTATGTTGATCATGCACTAGAGGTGTTCGGCCCCTCCCGCATGGTTTGGGGCAGCGACTGGCCCGTCGTGGAACTGACAAACGGGCTGCCTGATTGGCTGGATGTCACACAATCCTTGCTAGGTGCGTTATCGGCGGATGAGGCCTCCGCCATCGGCCATCAGAATGCAATAAAACTGTTTGGTTTGCCTCCGATCTGATCGCGCGGCACCAGACAGGTTTCGTTCCTTATCGAAACGCGATAGGCGCGAGATATGGATATCAAAGCAATCATCATGGGCCTGACCTTCGCGTTGATGTGGTCGTCGGCCTTCACATCGGCCCGGGTGATTGTGGAATACGCGCCGCCGCTGACGGCCCTTGCGTTACGGTTCCTGATTTCAGGTCTGATCGGCGTCGGCATCGCGTCGGCATTGGGTCAGTCAATGCGCCTGACCCAACGCCAGTGGACCGGTGTCTTGGTCTTTGGGATTTGTCAGAACGCACTATATCTTGGGCTGAACTTTGTAGCGATGCAGACAATCGCCGCATCATTGGCCGCCATTATCGCTTCAACCATGCCGCTGTTGGTCGCACTGGCTGGATGGCTCGTCTTTGGAACAAAGGTCAAGCCGCTGGGACTGGCCGGGCTGGTTGCTGGGCTGGTCGGCGTGACGCTGATCATGGGGGCAAGGGTGCAGGGCGGGGTTGATCTATTTGGGTTGGGCCTATGTGTGCTGGGGGTGATTTCGCTTACCGTGGCCACAATGGCCGTGCTGGGGGCCTCATCGGGCGGGAACGTGCTGATGATCGTCGGGCTACAAATGCTGGTTGGCAGTGTGGCACTATGGGGACCCGCGCTGATACTGGAAGACATGATCGTGACCTGGAACTGGCAACTGATCGTCGCTTTCATCTATACGACACTTGTGCCGGGATTGGGAGCAACGCTGATCTGGTTCCTATTGGTAGGGCGGATAGGGGCCGTGCGCGCATCGACCTTTCACTTCCTCAATCCGTTTTTCGGCGTGTTCATTGCGGCACTTTTGCTAAGCGAACGGGTGGGGGTACTGGACATCGTTGGCGTTGTGATCATCGCGGCGGGCATTCTGGCTGTACAGCTGTCCAAGCAGAGCTAAGACAACCTGTGCAGCGCGCGGGATAAGTACCCATTTTCTCGCTCTTAATCCCGTACATTCGGATCGATTTCATATCTTTGCGAAACGAGAACGAGGAACACGGCACCGCAGACCAGAACGCAGCAGGCAGCGAATGTTCCCGCCATTGCATAACTGATCCGGTGTGCCTGGTCGCCAACAATGTTTTCCGAACCCGCCAGTGACCAGAAAATTGTGCTTGTGGTACCAGCCCCAAGGATAAACCCGAAATTCCGGCTGAGATTGAGCACGCCTGCGGTGACCCCACGATCCTGTTCTGCGGCTTTTTCCATCACCGCGGTATTCAGCGCGGCCAGAAACACTTGGTAACTGGGCGCGAGCATAATGAATGCCAGGATAAACCCGATCAGCCCGAACAGATAGGGAAGTCCTGCCATCGCGGCGGTGGCGACTGTCATTGCCAATGCGCCAAGCAGCACGGCACGCCCCGCCCCGACCCTTTCGGTCAGTCGCCCGGCCGACATGCCGCTTAGCGCAGATGCGATGGGGCCAACCGACATCGCGAGGCCCATTTGGGCTGTCGTCTGGCCGAGCCCGTCAATAAGAAAGAATGGCCCAACGACAAGCATACCCATCATCACCGCTGACACGATGGCATTCATGACGAAGCTGAGGCACAGATGCGTCGAACGCAGCAGATTAATCGGTATGATCGGCCTGTTGCTACGGGACTCGATGATAAGAAACATGAAAAACGCGCCGACAACAAGTACGGCCGCACGGATATCAAAGCCACTGGCGATATCAGAAACAAGAAACGTGAATGCTGCGAGGGAAACGGCCAAGGCGCCCGCCGCTGGAAGGTTGAGCCCCCCCGATGTATCACCCCGTTTTCGATCTAGGACATAGATCATACAAAGGGTGAGCGCGACAAAGGCGAGCGGGATTTGCAACAGATAAACCGCGCGCCAACCCCAACTGGCCGTAACCGCCCCACCAAGAGCAGGGCCAGAGGCCGTCCCGATGGCCGACATCATCCCCATCACCCCCATCCAACGCCCAACCTGTCCGACCGGAACAAAATCGCGCACGAGGGCCAGGGGCATTGCCAACATTGCAGCCGCCCCCGCACCTTGGACGAACCGACTGGCAACAAGAAACGGCAGCGCCGGCGCCTGACAAGCAAGGAATGTTCCAAGAATGTAAGTGCATAGTCCCAAAACAAGCACGATGCGCTTGCCAAAGAGGTCGCCTGCACGTCCCACCGGAATGATCAGCGCTGTCGTGGCAAGAACATAGATTGAAACAACCAACGTCACATCAACACCATCCCCCCGGAAACCATCCGACAGCTGCGGCAAGGTCACAGCAGCGGCGCTGGTTCCCATTGCCGCCAGAATGATGGAGAGGCCGGGCCCCGAAAGGGCCGCGAGAGTGTTATTTTGTTTCTGGGGTAATGCGGTTTGTTGCACCCTGAATGCTCCCTTGCTGTATGCGCGGATTGAGCCTACGACTTGAAGTCAAGTTCAAGTCAATGGGTGTTCGTATGGAAAGGCTTTTGGATATCGCGGAGGTGTCGGATAGGTCGGGGATAAGCACTTCGGGCCTACGATATTATGAAAAACGTAAACTCATTGGCGCCGTAGCCCGCAACGGGCTGCGACGTCAGTATGAGCCAGCGGTTCTTCAACAGCTTGCGCTGATAAACTTGGCCAAATCAGCGGGCTTCACACTTGATGAAATCGGTGCGGTGTTACGCAGAAGCGGGATGCCCGTCATCCCCCGGGACACGCTGGATGACAAAGCCAATCATCTAGAGCAACAGGCCGAGCGGCTGCTGATCCTTGCGCGCATGTTGCGCCATGTGGCCAACTGTCCTGCGGACAACCATTTTGACTGCAGCCGGTTTCAAAAACTGTTGAAAGTCGCGACACGGGTCACAAGTAACTGAAGTGGACCAACCAGTGAGCAACCACTCATCTGCCGGTGGCTAAGGTTGCCGAAACCCGCAAGCTCGATTTTCCGGCGGACCAAACCGAAAGCTTTTTTACGGTTAGATCGACGCAAATCTGACGTGAAAAAACGCGCCCGGCGTGAGGCCCCTAACCCAACCCCTCGGTCCCGAATTTCAGGATCACTGGGACAATCAGCTCCTCCTCGTCCAACAGGTGCCTGTTCAACAAGCGCTCCAGCTCTGCCAATTGCGCCGCAAAGGCCCCAGCGGCGTCCTGTAATTGGCTGCGATCATCGGCTTGAACAATGACTGCATTCGCCCTTTCGACAAAGGCGTTCAGATGGCCATCAATGGCGTGGTGATCGCTATCCAGAATATCAAAACCCTTGGTAATCCGGCTATCGCGCTGGGACAGTTTGGGAAAGTAGTAGGTATCTTCAATTGTATGATGTTCATGCAGCCCGTTGACGAACATCCCGCCATAGCGGGACACCGCGGCCAGATAGCGACCGGGTTCGACCTTATCGTCGATCAACGCTTCGGTCCTGTCGCGCATCTCTGCCATCAGACGACGAAACATCAAGTGACGATCCAGCCAGAACCGGATCAACCCGTCAAAATCCGGATCATGTTCCCAGCCATCTCGCGGGTATTCATCCAGCAGAACACGCAAGGCGTCCGGCAGTCCGCTGCGGGTATCCAAGGCAAGATCAGTCATCGCGGTTCCACTTCTTTGGGCGTCCAGACATAGGCGCAAGTGACCATGCGCTCCACAGATTTTGCAAGCTTAGCGAATCAAATCCGACGCGATCCGTTGCTTCACAGGTCACATCATTCCGTAAGGCGTCAAGAATCTATCCACATCTTGCGCGTGTTCTGTGTTCACCCCTGCTGCTGCAAAATGTCGGACCTTCAATTGCCGATTCGCCTTGCCATTCTCGTTAACAAATCAAAAGATGCTGACATCCGCGCGACAAGCGTGTGACTGTTCCAATCAATGCGCTGGCCAACTGCGCGTTAAATCAGGGAGATCCTCATGACATTGAAAACAAAACTACTGGCGACCACCGCCGCATTTCTCATTGCGGCTGGTGGTGCGGTTTATGCTGACAGCCACGCCACACATCCCAAGACCGGCGAAGCGCTCGCCTCGGACCAGATATTCACCTACCGCGTTGGTGATGAAAGCCCGTCATACGATCCCGGTCTGGTTGAGGATGTTGATGGCGCCGACGTTGTACGCGACTTGTTCGAAGGCCTAATGAACCAAGACGCCGCCGGTAACCTGATCCCCGGTGTTGCTACCGGATATGAGGTCAGCGACGACAACCTGACTTATACATTCACCCTGCGTGACAATGCCAAATGGTCCAATGGCGACCCGGTCACCGCGGGCGACTTCGTCTATGCGTGGAAACGTGCTGCAGACCCGGAGCTGGCATCGCCATATGCGTGGTATATTGAATTGATGTCGATCGAAAACGCGTCTGCAGTCATCGCAGGTGACAAGGATCCATCCGAACTCGCCGTGACCGCCATTGACGACACGACGCTTGAGGTGCGCCTGTCGCAGCCGCTGCCATATTTCCCACAAATGGTCACCCATGGCACCACATTCCCCGTGCATCAGGCCACGGTTGACGCGCATGGCAGCGACTGGGTGCTGCCCGAAAACATAGTATCCAACGGTGCTTATGTCCTGACCGAATTCGTGCCGCAGGAACGGCTCGTTCGGGAACGTAACCCGATGTATTGGGACAATGAAAACACCATCTTGGAAAAGGTGGTCAAGCTTGTCGTGACCGATGAAAACGTCGCGCTGACCCGTTATCTGGCTGGCGAGCTGGATCGGACGGATGTGCCTGCGGGCCAATTCCCCAGCCTCTCGGACCAATACCCCGAACAGGCCGTATCAGTTCCGCGCGCCTGCTCTTACTACTACATGTTTAACCTGCGTGACGGTGCACCAGAAGAACTCCAAAATGCTGATGTACGCAAAGCACTTAGCCTCGCCATTGACCGCGATATCATTGCTGATGCCGTGCTCGCTGGCGGTCAGGAACCTGCCTACACATTTACCCATTGGGCAACGGCCGGATTTGAAACACCTGACATTCCAATGGCGAGCATGACGCAGGAAGAGCGCAATGCAAAAGCCCAGGAATTGCTGGCCGGGGCCGGCTATGGTTCCGACAATCCGCTGAGCATCGATCTGGTTTACAATACCAATGAGTCGCACAAGGCCATTGCCATTGCGATCAGTCAGATGTGGAAACAGACATTGGGTGTCGAAACCGAATTGGCCAACCAGGAATGGCAGACATTCCTAGAAGCCCGCGGCAATGGTGACTTTGATGTTGCCCGTGGCGGCTGGTGCGCTGACTACAACGAGGCATCGACCTTCCTTGACCTCATGCAGTCTGAATCCGGCTACAATGACAGCAAATATGTGAATGCCGAAGTTGATGCCCTGCTTGCAGAGGCCAAGACATCGGACAACCCACAAGCCAACTACGACAAGGTCGAGGAATTCATCGCGCAAGACACGCCGATCATTCCGATCTACCACTATGCCTCCGTATACATGTATGCCGAGGATCTCGAAGGCTGGCCCTACGAGAATTTTGAGCAGAATTGGTACTCGAAAGATCTTTACAAGATTGCTGAGTAATCACACGAAGTGATGGACCGCGCCCCAGCAAGGGGCGCGGTTCTCTATTCAAAATCCATTCTGCTTGGAACCTGACACATGCTTAGCTTTGTCATCCGCCGCCTTGCCGTGGCCGTCCCGACCCTGTTGATACTGGTTATCCTGTCTTTTGTTCTGATGTATTCCGCCCCGGGCGGCCCGTTCAACTCCGAGCGTCCGCTGCCGCCAGAAGTATTGGCCAATATCGAGGCGAAATACGGATTGGATCAACCTTTCTGGAAACAGATCGTCACTTATGTCTGGGGCGTTGTTTCCAGCTTCGATTTTGGCCCCTCTTTCCAGTTCAAGGATCGGACCGTCAACGACATCATTTCCCAGGGGTTCCCTGTGACGCTGACCTATGGTTTCTGGTCCTTCGTTGTGGCCGTGATCTGCGGCGTTTCGCTGGGCATTGCCGCCGCCATCCGCCAGAATTCCTGGCTGGACTATCTGGCGGTCGGCATCTCCATCGGCGCGCAGGTGCTGCCAAACTTCGTTATGGCGCCAATCCTGCTATTGACCTTTACCCTTTGGCTCGGCTGGCTGCCCGGTGGCGGCTGGAATGATGGCCAATGGCAATATCTGATCATGCCGGTCATCGCCCTTTCTACATCCTACATGGCATCCATCGCACGGATCACCCGGTCATCGATGCTTGAGGTGCTTAACACCAATTTCATCCGTACCGCCCGTGCCAAGGGCCTGCCGATGAACCGTGTGATCTGGCGGCACGCGATGAAGCCGACCATGTTGCCGGTCCTGTCCTATCTGGGGCCTGCATTCGTGGGCATGATCACCGGATCGGTGGTGATTGATGTGTTCTTTTCCACCGGCGGGATCGGGCAGTTCTTTGTGAACTCTGCCTTCAACCGCGACTATTCCGTTATCATGGGGATCACCATACTGGTGGGCGCCCTGACAATCCTGTTTAACCTTGTGGTCGATGTCCTTTACGCATGGCTCGACCCCAAGATCCGCTATTAAGGGGGCCGCAAGATGTTTCCCAACAAAGCCGCAATCGAAGGCGTCGGCGATGCCACTCAGCTGGCCGATGTACAGGGGCGATCACTTTGGGCCGACGCCCGTAGCCGGTTTTTCCGCAACAAGGCTGCTGTTGCATCGCTGATCATGCTAGGCCTTGTTGGGGCATTTGCCCTGTTTGGCGGTTTGATCGCGCAATATGAAAACGATTTTGTCGATTTCACATTGATTGGCAGCAATGCTTATAAGGGTGTGCCATCCATCGAAACCGGCCACTACTTCGGCACTGATGGCAGCGGGCGTGACCTGTTTGCGCGCACCGTGCAAGGGACCGGCATTTCGCTGATGGTTGGCGTTGTGGGCGCGCTGGTCGCGGTGATCGTTGGTACGCTCTACGGTGCAACGGCTGGCTATTATGGTGGCCGCATCGACGGGTTTATGATGCGCATTGTTGATGTGCTGATGTCGATCCCTTTCATGTTCGTGCTGATCCTGATGCTGGTGATCTTCGGGCGATCGATCTTCATGCTGTTTTTGGGGATCGGTCTGATTTCATGGCTTGATATGGCGCGGATCGCGCGGGGTCAGACGCTGACCATCAAGAACAAGGAATTTGTCGAGGTCGCCCATGCCATCGGTGTTCATCCGCTCAAGATCATCCTGCGGCATATCGTGCCGAATCTTCTGGGGATCGTGATCGTCTATGCGACATTGCTGGTGCCCAACATGATCATCTTTGAAAGCTTCATCAGCTTTCTTGGTCTAGGTGTGCAGGAGCCATCCACGTCGCTGGGCGCACTGATCAACGAAGGATCGCGCACCATGCAATTCGGATATCACTGGCAGATCGCCTTCCCTCTTTTCTTCTTTGTCGTCACCATCTTCGCCTTCTTCTTTGTCGGCGACGGTCTGCGTGACGCGCTAGACCCTAAGGACCGCTGATCATGAGCCTGCTGCAAGTTCAAAACCTGAACGTCATGTTCGAAACTGGCGATGGCATGGTCAACGCGGTCAAGGATATCAACCTGTCAATGAGCACGGGCGAATGCCTTGGCATTGTCGGCGAAAGCGGGTCAGGCAAAAGCCAGACTTTCCTTGCGATGATGGGCCTGTTGACCCGCAACGGGCAGGCCACGGGATCGGCCAAATACAACGGCCAAGAGATGCTGAACATCTCACCCACAAAGGCCAACAAGATCCGCGGCCATGATGTTGCGATGATTTTTCAGGATCCGCTGACTGCCCTGACCCCGCATCTGACAGTGGGCCAGCAGATGTCCGAAGTGCTGGAAGTCCACCGAGGGCTGGGCGGCAAGGCGGCGCATCAGGTCTGCCTTGACTGGTTGGAGCGCGTGCGCATTCCCGAGGCGCGCCACCGCATCAACCAATATCCGCACCAGTTATCGGGGGGGATGCGCCAGCGCGTGATGATCGCGATGGCCATGCTGTGTCAGCCAAAATTGTTGATCGCGGATGAACCCACAACCGCGCTGGACGTGACCGTTCAGGCCGAAATTCTTGATCTGATGGCGAATCTGCAAAAGGAAGAGCAAACAGCCATCGCACTGATCACTCATGATATGGGCGTGGTTGCCCGGATGTGCGACCGGGTCGCCGTGATGCGTCACGGGGTCTATGTGGAAGAAGGTAATGTAGACGAAATTTTCCACAACCCGCAGCACGAATATACCCGCATGTTGTTGGATGCGATGCCCCGGATCGACCAGCCCAATGAAAAGCTGCATATCGAACCGACCCCCGAAAAGAGCATTCTGAGCGTCAGTGATGTTGAAGTATCTTTCGGCATCAAGACCAATCAGGGGCTGTTTGGCAAAACCATTCCGCTGCGGGCCGTGGACGGGATCAGTTTTGATCTGGCACGTCGCGAAACGCTTGGCATCGTGGGCGAATCCGGCTGTGGAAAATCAACGTTGGCACGCGCTGTACTGCAACTGATCCCACCCACGGCAGGTTCCGTCCTTTGGATGGGGCAAGAATTGTCGGGCCTTGATCGTCGTTCCCTCGTTCCGCATCGCAAGAACCTGCAAATCGTGTTTCAGGACCCGCTGGCCAGCCTTGACCCGCGCATGACGATATCGGCCTCTATCGCCGAACCGCTGCTGACCTTCCAGCCAAACCTGTCGGCCAAGGAACGGCGCAACATGGTGTCAGAGATGATGGAACGCGTCGGCCTCGACCCCCGCATGCTGAACCGGTATCCGCATGAATTATCTGGCGGCCAGAACCAGCGCGTCGGCATCGCCAGGGCCATGATCAACAAGCCCGAGCTTGTGATCTGTGATGAGGCCGTCAGCGCGCTCGACGTGTCAATCCAGGCGCAGATCATTGCATTGCTGAAGGAATTGCAGGCCGATATGGGCCTTTCAATGATGTTCATCTCGCATGATCTGTCGGTTGTACGCGATATCTCACACCGGATCATGGTGCTCTATCTGGGCAGGATCGTCGAACTGGCGGATCGCGATACGATTTATGAAAACCCGATCCATCCTTATACAAAATCGTTGATCTCTGCCGTGCCGATCCCCGATCCACGCATCGAACGTACGCGTCCGCGCATCCGTCTGCCCGGCGAATTACCATCGCCACTGGACCCCGGTGCCGGACTGCGGTTCCTGCCATCACGGCGCAACACCGACCCCGGCTATCGTCCCGCGCTGACCGAAGTGTCGCCGGGCCACTGGGTCGCCGAACACGACAGTATGGAAGAGATCATGCGCGCCGAAGAAATCCTGATGGCAGGTTAAAGCTGGGGATATTTCGTGACTCTAAGACCGCCGACGGTGTTCGGCAGCCACCTGTCGGGATGGACCAGCACAATGCGTCCCTGGCGATGCCCCTTGTTTAGGGCAAGGCGCGGGATGCGCGTGACCTCGAGACACCTCAACAACCATGAGACAAAGCGGCGCAGCGACGCCATTCACCAAAAGTGAAATCCCGCAACATTATCGCATCTCTCATTATTTCGTCATGGTTTTGCCTATTTTTTTACACCTCGGCTCGTATGTATGGCGCGATTCTCCATAAGGCGCAGACAAGATGACAGTTCGATCGTTTACGGGGTTCCTGAACACCGACCTAGTCGGCTCTACCGAGTTTTCGAATGGTGCTACTTTCAACATTGGCACCACACCCACGATTGAAATTCTCTTGCAGGACAATAACGGCGATCTGGTGGCCGAAGGTGATGGCATCACGCAGGAAGTGTCATCAGATCCCGGTAACGATCAGCTTGCGTTTATCCGCGACGAATCCGGCAATGTTCTGATTGATGGGTCAGAATTCTATATCGAGGCCACATTCACCTTTACGGTCGGTGGACAGGTATTCACCGGCTACCATTTGGAACAGCAGGGCGGCAGCGGGCTTGATTTCACAATTCTGCCCCCCGGTGTTCCGGCTGGAACAGCGACTGTCACATCAGTGAACTATTTCCCCAACCCTGATGAGGTACCTTACGCGGCGCTCAGTTCGGGTGACGAAGTTATCGATGACGATCCCTTTACCAACCTTGATCTATCAGGTGACGATGAAATCATTGGCGGCAGAGGCAACGATGACATCTTTGGTGGCGATGGTGCAGATACAATTGATGGTGGCCGCGGCGGCGATACCATTGACGGCGGCAGAGGCGATGACATCATTGATGCGGGCCAAGGCGCGGACCTGGTATATGGTGGCGCAGGGGATGACATCATTGATGGTGGCGATGGTGCTGACGTTATTCGTGGCGACACGTCGATTGATCCGGACGCCACGAACACCGAAGGCACTGATTTCAGCGCAATTCCGGACCCAAGTGGTGACGGCACGATCATCGACGATGGGGACGATCTCAGCAGTGGCTTCAGCCTTGACACAGGCACAATGCAGGTGTCGCTTAGCTTTGCCGATGATGACCCGAACACCCCGGCTGCGGGGTTTGAGTTCAACAATACAGATGCACAAAACACTGACGGGTTGAATAATGGCGACGGTGCCAGCGACAACGCATTACTCCTTGCCGGACAGAGGGCCGGTGCAACATCGACAACAACTATCTCGTTTGCATCCAACGATGCCAGCGTTGAAGATGAAGTTCAGAACGTCAATTTCAGAATCAACGACATTGATGATGCCGGCTGGCGGGATATCGTCAGGATCAATGCATTTGATGCGGACGGAAACCCGGTTGCGGTTACACTGGCGGGTGGTACCGGTATGGTGCTTTCTGACACTGACGGCGTGGCCGGAAACGACACGGCCACAGCCATCGACGGCAGCGGAAACGCACAGCCAGGTGATGCCAGCAACTCTCTGCTGGTGGAGGTTGCCGGACCAGTCGCGTCGATAGAAATCGCATATGGCAACCTTGAACCCGGTGGCCAGCGGATCGACCTGACTGAAATTTTCTTTGACACCATCCCGGCCAATCAGCCGATCGGATTCAACGACACAATCGATGGCGGCGGCGGTAACGACACGATCTTTGGGGAGTTGGGCAATGACACAATCGATGGCGGCGCAGGCACCGACATGCTGGATGGTGGGGTCGGTGGCGATACATTCGTCATCAGCGCGGGCACTGATACCATCACAGGCGGCGACGGTGCCGACACCTTTGATGCCGAAAACGGATCGTCACTGACCGGCGAAACCATCACCGTGGATGTGGACAATGATGGTAATGCGACCATCGCGAAAACCAACGATGGCACCATAGATACGACGACAAGTGTCGAAACCTATATCGCCGATGAGGATATCACCGAGGCTGACACGATCACCCTGACGGCAACAGATTTGATGTCATCTGACATCAGTGGGATAGATGACAATGCGGTGGGTATTTTTACTCCCCAGGGCGGGGCGGCTGCCATTGCATTTGGTGGTCCCGGACAGCCAACATTTAGTCAGCTGATCAGCGGCGCTGCAGCCCCGGGAAACAACCCGGCGGGCCGCTATCAGATCACCGATGGCGACGAAAGCGGTCAGATTGGCAATATCGCCTTCGAAAACTTCGAGAATATCGACTTTTCGGTTGTGTGCTTTGCTGGCGGGACTTTGATCCGCACCGATCAAGGCTTGCGCCCGGTTGAAGCATTGTCTGTTGGCGATCTTGTGCAAACCCTTGATCATGGTCTGCAACCGTTACGCTGGGTTGGCCATCGGCATTTGGATGCTGCCACATTGGCCGTAAAACCCAACCTGCGCCCCATCCGGATCAAGGCTGGTGCATTGGGCGAAAACACCCCGGAACGCGATCTGATTGTATCACCGCAGCACCGGATCCTGCTAAAGTCCAAGGTCGCGATCCGTATGTTTGCGACCCAGGAAATCCTGGTGTCAGCGAAGCAATTACTCGCAGTCGATGGCATTGATATCGCGGATGATGTCGATCAGGTAGCCTATCACCACATCCTGTGCGACAGCCACGAAATCATTTACGCTGATGGCGCCCTGGCCGAAACGCTATATACTGGCCCCGAAGCCATGAAGGCGATGAGCGCGGCAGCTAGGCAGGAAATTGCGCAGATTTTTGGCGATGTGCCGTTCCTGAACCTGCCGCTGGCGCGCATGAACCCAAAGTCAAAACAGGCGCGGCATCTCGTTGCACGGCACGTCAAGAACGCCAAACCGCTCTGGTCTTGATGACCCGTGCTGACCCGAACATGTGCGGGTAATCAAGACAGGCCGTCTGTCGCCCATCCAAGTACCCCGGACGCGCGCAGCACATGCATTTGATTGTCATAAGATGGCGCCGCGAAACGGTGACAAATTTGGGTCAGGCCTTTAGCCGCGCCAAAATTGCGGAACTCGGAATGAGACAGCTATCTACCATCGCAGAGGACCCCCCCTATATCAATCAGGGAAAATGCCGATCACAAACCCTTCGCCCCGGACCGGGCGCCGATCATCAAGGAGCTGTTTGAACTTTATGCGACCGGCAATTGGAGCCTGTCTGACCTGAAGTGACACGCTAGCCAGCAGGGCCTTACAATCCCACCTGTCCGCCGTCCACGCACCCTGGATGAAATGTTGGATGACGACGACGAAGGGAACAATCTGTACCCGAAAGTGGCCCGCCCGCTCAAGGTAAACCATCTGGGAAAGATATTGCGCAATCCATTTTACATCGGTCAGGTGATTGGGCCCGAAGGCGTCCATATCCCAAACACCAGCCAAAAAGCGCTCATTGATCACGCAACATTCGTGCAAGTGCAGAAGCTGCTGGCGTCGAAGCGCACCAGCATACACTACACTGAAAAATTGGATCACCCGTTTCGCGGCTTTGTGCGCTGCGCCCAGTGCCATCCGGTCTACAGGCCTTATGAGACGAAGGGCACTCTACTACAACGCACGCTGCGCGCCCACCTGTAGCAACACGTTCTAGAACTGCAATTTTGACCATGTCTCGGGACTTGTGAGAGAGTTTCGTTCAAAACTGCAATTCACTGCTGATGAGCTGGATCTGCTCGATGCGCGCAGCGATACCGAGATCGGCGTGCTGGAAGAGCAGAACATCAAGGCTCAAGAGCAACGGGGACGCCAACAGGCGCGGATCCGAGAGGACACTGGCCTATCTGCGCAGCAATCAGCTCTCATTGCTCAAACCCGGCGTCTACACCCCTCAATACCTCACCGCTGAGCGTAACAAGCTCGAAGTCGAACTTGCGCAATTGCTAGATCAGACCAACACATCGCGCGCGGCGATGCGTGATTTGGTCGATGGTATCATGAAGATTTCAGAACTGCTGAAAATGACTCAAAACCTATACGATCTGGCAAATCCTGTCGAAGAAGAGGTCATTGGCCGAACACTGCTCTTTCTCTGTTGGTGCACCCACAGACTGGTTTTCAGAACTGACAGCGGAAGATTGCAGCACAATGATCCGTCGATTGATGATAATATGCGGTCGATCAGACGCTTCCGTATGGTGGTGGCGCGTTTACTGCTCAGATGTCGAGTTGAAGAAAAGCACTTGGGACTGATTGAGGCTGGTGGGTCGCTGGTGGTGGATTGTGGTGTTGACCAAAACGACGAAATCCTGTTTCCAGACGTTAGAACTCGAACCGCAGGTTGTTTTGATGCGCATAAATTTTCTTAGAAAAAACCGAGAAAAGATCAAGAAAATCAAAAAAAGGGTCTTAGCGCTTGAAGCTAGAATATCGAGTATTGAAAATATGATGTCGTACGCCAACCCTTTCGAGCAAAGTTTGGAATCGTATCAAAACCGGTATGCTTTGAGCCTTGAGGAGATTGCGCAAGACCTCCCCGAAATCCGGACAGATCATGTAGACCTAAAACGGGAGGACTTTGAAGCGTTTTTAGAGCAATATTTGCCGTGGCACGAAGCGATTTCCGAGCTTTCGGATCACAAGAAAAAACTGGAGCTCTTTTCTACTTTTCATTTTCTTGGCGCAAAACTTCTCGGGGTATATCTTGATGCTGCGGGCGGCGGGTTCTCTTATGCCGGAACTATTCAAGCCGACCGTACAATTCTGCAGGACATGGAGATTAGAGAGACCGTAAGGGAAAGATCAGGTGCCCATGTCGAGTACGTTGAAAGCAGCTTAACAGGGATTCCGCTAGATGACTGTTCTGTCGATGCAATTTCAACACATCATTCGTTTGAGCACTTCCAAGGATCAGCTGACAGTGATTTTATCGTCGAGGCGCAGCGCATTTTGAAGCCCGGTGGAATGCTTGCATTGGTGCCACTTTTCATTGCAAGAAATGCAATTGAAATGACAAACTTTTCCGACTTCTCAAATTGGTCAATCAGTGAGAAGCATCGCGTCTTTGACCCGAATGCGACATTGCCCGGCAAGAAATCCGGCAACTTCGCACGCATTTATGACACAACTACCTTTCGAGAAAGAGTCTTGTCGAAGGTTGACCCTGCTAACTTCGATCTCGCACTGACTGAATTGACATTGGAAGGTCGACCAATCCCAGACCCGATCACATATCACAATCACAAGGTTTCGAACTTCAACTACCCTTATCGTCTCTTGACCATGACTAAGAAGGGATAAAGCGGTCGGCGTTCAGGTCACCCATTTTGTCGGTTTCCTTGCACATAAACGTCAAACAACTTGCAGCCACATTAGGTTCGACGGCATCCAGTTTCGACTATGATCAGCAACAGGCTGGTCGTGGTTCGACGTGTCAGATTTTCTTGCGCATCGTAGCATCAGCCAGTTCACCATCGTAGGCCATCTGCAGGTATTCTTCGGCAACAAGATGAAAGGTCGTGCGCGATTGCGTCTCCGCTTCAATCTGGTCGAGGCGCTTCTGCACAGCAGGATCGTCACCGTTTGATACCTGGGTCCGAGCTTGCTCACGGTACGGACCGTGGGATAGCAAACGTTCTCTCCCAAAGTGACGATACTTCTGTTGTCACAACTTCGAACCGTTTGGCTTCACCAGCACAAACAAACCACCGTCAGCTGATAGCTTATAAGGCTTGCGCGAATCTCTGCCTTTCTGATCTTGACGTCGGAAAGTGCTATTTGGGGTATCGGCCTCTCACCGTGGGGGCAATACCCCAAATGATACCCCCCCAACAGTGTGATTTCTGGGGAATCGTATGTTCAGCTATGGTCAATACGATACAAATGCACCCAAAACATCACGTTTGCGGGCCGATATGTGATCTATGTTCGGGATGAATGGTGCCCAGGAGAGGACTCGAACCTCCACGTCCATACAGACACCAGCACCTGAAGCTGGCGCGTCTACCAATTCCGCCACCTGGGCAGGTGTCGTGGACGCGGATTTAAGCGGGCTTGCCACCCCTGTCAACGGGATTCGACAGCCAAATGAGAAGACTCTGCACTTGCAGTGGCAATTGCGCCTTGTCTGGCTGTGGCCGGGTCGGTAAACCCGTGGCGCAGAGTTGCAATAAAGGCGTGCCCCATGTCCCAGCTTGTCACGATTTTTGGCGGATCCGGTTTTGTCGGACGATATATCGCGCGCCGGATGGCCAAGGAAGGCTGGCGCGTCCGCGTTGCAGTGCGCAATGTCAATGAAGCGATGTTCGTCCGTCCTTATGGTGTGGTTGGTCAGGTTGAACCGGTATTCTGCAATATCCGCGATGATGCCAGCGTGGCCGCAGCGACCGAGGGTGCGGATGCCGTGGTGAATTGCGTTGGTGTACTTGATGAGTTGGGCAAGAATACCTTTGATGCGGTTCAGGCCGAAGGGGCCGAGAGGATCGCCCGGGTCGCTGCATCCTTGGGCGTCGCCCGGATGGTCCACCTGTCTGCCATCGGCGCCAATGCGGAGGCCGCCAGCCAGTATGCCCGCACCAAGGCAGCGGGTGAGGCTGGGGTGCTGCAGCATATGCCTGATGCTGTGATCCTGCGTCCATCGATCATCTTTGGCCCGGAAGATCAGTTCTTTAACCGTTTTGCGGGCATGACTCGGCTTGGGCCCGTTCTGCCGGTTGTCGGTGCTGAAACACGGTTCCAGCCTGTCTATGTCGATGATGTCGCGGCTGCCGCTGCTATGGCGATTGAGGGGGCGGCAGGGCCGGGCGTTTATGAGCTTGGTGGGCCAGATGTGATGACTTTCCGTGGATTGATGCAACTGATGTTGCAGATCGTGCGCCGCAGACGTTTGATCCTGAACATGCCATTCTGGATTGCCCGGATTATGGCGTCGGTCTTTGGTGTTGTGCGTGCCATGTCGTTGGGCATCATCAAGGGCCCGGTAACGAAGGATCAGGTGCTGAACCTAGCCGTTGACAATGTCGTCGCCGAGGATGCCCAAGGTTTTGAGGCATTGGGCATGTCACCGACTGCGATGGAGGCTGTTCTGCCCGACTATCTATGGCGCTTCCGCCCGTCCGGCCAGTATGATGCGATCAAGGAATCAGCAAAGAACCTGAAGGCCTAGCCATAAGCGATCCATAACAGTACAAGGCCCAACGCGATCCGATAGATCACATAGGGTGTGTAACTGATCGCCTTCAACAGCCGCATCATCAGCGTCAGTGCCAGCAGGGCTGCGGCGAAAGACATGGCCGCCACGATCCCGATATCGCGCAGGTCCGACGCGTTCGCCGTTCCGATGACATCCAGCCCAAGCAGGGCCGCCGAGGCGATGATGGTCGGGATCGACATTAGCATGGAAAGCCGCGCGGCATCTGTGCGTGTGTAGCCCAGCATCCGCCCCGCCGTGATCGTGATGCCGGATCGTGATGTGCCGGGGATCAGGGCAACCGCCTGCCAGAGGCCCATTTGCAGGGCGTCCTTGAGGCTCCATTTTTCTGTTGTCTTTTCAATGGGTCCTGTCTGGTCTGCCCAGTATAGGACGATACCAAATATGATCATCGCCCAGCCGATCACGGCAATCCCGCGCATGGCGTCGGAGAGGCCTGTTAGCTTCAGTACCAGCCCGACAAGGATTACCGGGATCGTCGCGATCAACAGGCACAAAGCGAGGAATGCGCCTTGGGTGTCGATCTTGCCGCGCAAGAGGCGCAGCAAGCCACCCAGTGCCAGCCGCACATCTGCCCAGAAATAGAGGATGACGGCCAGCAAGGTGCCGACATGCGCGGCAACGTCGATGATCTGCCCTTGATCGGCCAAGCCGCTGAGCGAGGGCAGCAATATCAGGTGACCAGAAGAGGAGACCGGCAGAAATTCAGTGACGCCTTGGATCAGCGCGATCAGGATCAGGTTGAAGGTTGTCATCAGTTCTGGCTGTTTGATTCGGTTTCGCCAAACTAACCCGTTCAGAAACAGGTAAAAGAGTGTATATAGGTCTCATATCGGACCTATTAATTGGCAAATTTTCGACTAACCTCATCGGTTGGTGTTGATTTTCTTATTAAAGGTCAGCAATACTGCCTTTTCATCTGTTTCAAGCTGTTTTAAAAGGCGGCTCGCCTTTGAATATGGGAGTGTACTGCATGGCTGGCCAAAAGATGCTGAAATTTACGGCTGTAGAGCGCGACATGCCGGAGAAACGTCCGCCGAACCTACGCAAAGAAGATTTTGGTGAGATTTATGCCCAGTACGCCCGCGACAAGGCCGCAGAGCAGGCCAGCCGGTGCAGCCAATGTGGCGTGCCGTATTGCCAGACCCATTGCCCGCTGCACAACAACATCCCCGATTGGCTGCGCCTGACCGCCGAAGGCCGGTTGCAGGAAGCTTATGACATCAGCCAGGCGACAAACACTTTCCCGGAAATCTGTGGCCGTATCTGCCCGCAGGACCGCCTGTGCGAAGGTAATTGTGTCATTGAACAATCCGGCCATGGCACGGTGACCATCGGGTCAGTGGAAAAATACATTACTGATACTGCGTTTGCCGAAGGATGGGTGAAACCGATTCAGCCCCATGCCGAACGCAGCGAAAGTGTCGGCATCATTGGTGCCGGCCCCGGTGGCCTCGCTGCTGCTGACATGCTGCGCCGCCAGGGTGTGCAAGTAACCGTTTATGATCGCTATGATCGCGGTGGCGGTCTGCTGACCTATGGCATCCCCGGTTTCAAGCTGGAAAAAGATGTGGTGATGCAGCGCATGGCCCAGCTGGAAAATGGCGGCGTGCAATTCGTGCTGAACTGTGAAGTGGGCGAGGACCTGTCATTTGATGCTATTCGCGGCAAACATGATGCCGTCCTGATTGCCACGGGCGTCTATAAAACAAGGGACCTGCCCGATAGTTTCGCCGATGGGATTGTCAGCGCGATTGATTATCTGACCGCCAGCAACCGCAAATCTTTTGGCGATGAAGTGCCGGAATTTGACAGTGGCGAATTGAATGCTGCCGGTAAGCGCGTTGTTGTCATCGGTGGTGGTGACACGGCGATGGATTGCGTGCGCACCGCCATCCGGCAGGGTGCTGACAGCGTCAAATGCCTGTATCGTCGCGACCGCGCCAACATGCCCGGATCGCAGCGCGAGGTGCAGAATGCCGAGGAAGAGGGTGTTGATTTTGTCTGGCTTTCCGCCCCCGCCGGATTTGACGGTGATCCGGTGACCGGCGTGAAGGTGCAAAAGATGCGCCTTGGTGCGCCTGATGCGACAGGCCGCCAATCGCCAGAGGTGATCGAAGGTGCCGATTATGTCGAAGAGGTCGATCTGGTGATCAAAGCGTTAGGTTTTGAACCCGAGGATCTGCCGCAACTGTGGGGCACTGATGGTCTGGAGGTCACGCGTTGGGGCACCGTGAAGGCTGATTTCGGCACAGGTGCGACCAGTCTTGAAGGCGTCTATGCTGCGGGTGACATCGTCCGTGGGGCGTCATTGGTCGTTTGGGCCATTCGCGATGGACGCGATGCCGCGACGGCCATTCTTGAGTATCTGGGTCAGGCCGCTAACGTGGCGGCAGAATAGCCGAAAAACACTGTCGGCAAAGCGTCGGCCAAACGTCGGACTTGCGTCGGGCAATGTGTCGGACCCCAACATATAGATAGGTCAGACATACTGACCTGGAGAGCAAAGAAATGATGAAGCATCTTACGATCCTCGGATTGATCGCGGCGGGTACGCCTGCCCTTGCCCAGCAAAGCTTTGCCCCGCCAGAGGGCTGCACCGGCACATTAACCGTGCAGCAAAAGGGCTGCGTGATGGTCAATGTCTGGTCTTGCGAGGCTGACGATCGCGGAGATCAATGGATTGCCCTGATCGGGGGCGGCGGCTTGTTCAGCATCCAGAAGGTCGATGATGAGTTCCAGTGGCTGGAATCCTACAAAGTAACCGGCGAAGAGCAGTTACGCCTGCCGGCCGATGATCCTGCATCCCTGACCGAACTATTCGCCAACCAGATCGATACCTGGGATTTCGTAATCGAAACCGAAGACGGGATCGAACGCAATGTCGGCTTTGACAGCCTAACCGGTGAAACCACAGTGATCGATGGCGAAGTGTTGCTGAATACCGAATTTCAGGGCCGCACTATGGATGGTGATGGGAATGAGATCGAAAACGGCGGCGGCCGCCAATATGTCAGCCAGACCCACCGTTTGTTCTTTTTCGGGGAGGCCTGGGATGAGGCAACCCCGGACAATATCATCGATATGTCACCGGTTGAGTTCATCTATCCCGGCGAGCCTGGCTTTTTCTCGGCCAGTCCCAAGTTTGAGTGCAACGTGAACGAAGTGGATTACCGCCCGTGAGATACACGCTTGCCCTGATCTGTCTTGCCCTCCCGGCCCCGGCTGCGGCGCAGTCCACATTTGAACTTCCTGCCGGTTGCGCGGCCTTTGTCACCGTCCAGTCCACCAGTTGTCAGGTGGATCATCATTTCGTTTGCGACGGTGATCCCGAAGGTCATCAGCGCCGCGTATCACTGGACGAGGAGGGTCTGACCTATGTCGGGCATATCGATAATGAGACTCAGTGGCTGGAGAGCTCTCATATCCTCAGCGGCCATGCCGAGCGATTGGAAACCAGCCCTGCTGAACCTGCGTCATTGTCTGACCTGATCGCCAGCGGCGTCGATGATTATGACTTCCAGACCTTGTCCGACGAGATCGGCACAACCCGCTATGTTGGCCAAGACACCCTGACCGGTCGTCAGGTGGTGATTGATGGCATCACCTTGGATGAAACCACCTATGACATCACCGCCTATAATGCCGATGGTGAAGAGCTGTGGCGGTCGAAGGGTAATGAGTTCATCAACCGCAACTGGCGTGTCTTTATTGCAGGCACCGGCGTTACCACCATCAATGGCGAAAACTTTGAGCGCGATAATCGCCCTGTCGAATTCATCTTTCCCGGTGAACCGGGTTTCCTGAGCACCCGCCCGAAACATGGTTGCGGCATCGCCATTTCGTAATTTTGAACATTGCCGCAGCAGCGGATCATACCTAGCACGTCCCCCTTATCGGGGTGACCTCGCCAAGAAAGGAACTGACATGACCACATATGATGAGAATTGGGTCGCAGCCGAGGAAGCCAAGCGTCAGTGGATGGCAGAGAACAGCCTGTACCGGGACGCGGATGAGCATGCCTCTTGCGGTGTTGGTCTGGTGGTTGCCATTGACGGATCCCAATCCCGTGGCGTGGTCGAAAAGGGCATCAATGCGCTCAAGGCCGTTTGGCACCGCGGTGCGGTGGATGCCGATGGCAAGACCGGCGATGGGGCCGGTATCCATGTGCAGATCCCGGTTGCTTTTTTTGAGGATCAGATTCGCCGCACTGGTCATGAGCCCGGCAATGATGAACTGATCGCCGTTGGTCAGGTGTTTCTGCCCCGCACTGATTTTGGCGCGCAGGAACAGTGCCGCACGATTGTCGAAACCGAAGTTCTGCGACTGGGTCACTACATCTATGGCTGGCGTCACGTCCCGGTGAATAATGATGTGCTGGGTGAAAAGGCCAATGCCACCCGCCCTGAAATTGAACAGATCCTGATCCGTTGTGAGAAGGATATGGACAAGGAACAGTTCGAACGCGAGCTATATATCATCCGTCGTCGTATCGAAAAGGCCGCCTCTGCTGCTGGTATTGTCGGCATGTATTTGTGTTCCCTGTCCTGCCGGTCGATCATCTACAAGGGTATGATGCTGGCCGAACAGGTGGCGGAGTTTTACCCCGACCTGATGGATGAACGCTTTACCTCTGCCTTTGCGATTTATCACCAGCGTTATTCCACCAACACATTCCCGCAATGGTCGCTGGCCCAGCCATTCCGCATGCTCGCCCATAATGGTGAGATCAACACGCTGAAGGGCAATGTGAACTGGATGAAAAGCCATGAGATCCGCATGGCATCCGGTGCATTTGGCGACATGGCCGAAGATATCAAACCGATCATCCCCTCAGGCGCATCCGATTCCAGCGCGCTGGATTCGGTATTTGAGGTGCTGGTTCGCGCCGGCCGCAACGCCCCGATGGCCAAAACCATGATGGTCCCAGAGGCGTGGTCGCAACAAGCTGTTGAGATGCCACAGGCGTGGCAGGACATGTATGGCTATTGCAATGCCGTGATGGAGCCATGGGACGGCCCCGCCGCGTTGGCGATGACCGACGGCCGCTGGGTTTGTGGCGGGCTGGACCGCAACGGGTTGCGCCCCCTGCGCTATGTTGTCACCGGCGACGGGCTGCTGGTCGCCGGGTCAGAGGTGGGCATGGTGCCCGTCGATGAAGGTTCGGTCGTGGAAAAAGGCGCGCTTGGCCCCGGGCAGATGATTGCCGTCGATATGACCGAGGGCAAGCTGTACCACGACACCGAAATCAAGGATCAACTGGCCGCCGCCCAGCCGTTTGGCGAATGGGTCGGCAAGGTTGTGAACCTGAATGAACAGTTGATCGACATCCCCGAAGTGCCGCTGTTTGAGGGTGAGGAACTGCGCAAGCGCCAGATCGCGGCGGGCTATTCCATCGAAGAGCTGGAACAGGTACTGGCCCCCATGGCCGAGGATGGTAAGGAAATGATCGCGTCGATGGGGGATGACACCCCATCTGCCGTCCTGTCCAAGACATACCGCCCGCTATCGCATTTCTTCCGCCAGAATTTCAGCCAAGTCACCAACCCGCCGATTGACAGCCTGCGTGAAAGCCGGGTGATGTCGCTGAAAACCCGGTTCGGAAACCTTAAGAACGTGCTGGATGAGGATTCATCACAGACCGAAATTCTGGTCCTGCAAAGCCCTTTTGTTGGCAATGCTGAATTTGATGAGATGGTCCGCGTCTTTGGCGATAGCGTTGCCTTTATCGACTGTACGTTTGAACCGGGGCGCGGCGCCTTGTCGGACGGTCTAAAACGCATTCGTGACGAAGCGGAAGATGCCGTCCGTTCCGGTGCGAGCCACCTTGTGCTGACGGATGAACATCAGTCGCCCTATCAGGTGGCGATGCCGATGATCCTGGCAACATCGGCTGTGCATTCCGGCCTGACGGCGCAGGGTTTGCGCACTTTCTGTTCAGTCAATGTTCGGTCGGCGGAGTGTATTGATCCGCATTACTTTGCCGTGCTGATTGGCTGTGGCGCCACCACGGTGAACGCCTACTTGGCGCAGGATTCCATTGCGGACCGCGTGCGTCGCGGGTTGATTGATGGCAACCTGACCGATGCGATGCGCCGTTATCGGGCCGCGATTGATGCGGGCCTTTTGAAGATCATGTCGAAGATGGGGATTTCGGTTCTGTCATCCTACCGCGGTGGTTTGAACTTTGAAGCTGTCGGCCTGTCGCGTGCAATGGTCGCAGAATATTTTCCAGGCATGCCATCCCGGATTTCGGGCATCGGTGTCAGCGGTATTCAATCAAAGCTAGAAGATGTGCATGCCCGTGGCTGGACCACCGGTACCGATATTCTGCCGATTGGTGGTTTCTACAAATCTCGCCGCAGCGGTGAAAAACACGCTTGGGAAGCGCAGACCATGCATATGTTGCAGGCCGCATGCACCAATGCGTCCTATGCGATGTGGCAACAGTTTTCCAAATCCATGCAATCAAACCCACCGATCCATCTGCGCGATCTGCTGGCGATCAAACCGCTGGGCAGCCCTGTCCCGATTGAAGAGGTGGAAAGCATCACCGCGATCCGCAAACGGTTTGTGACCCCCGGCATGTCGCTGGGCGCGCTGAGCCCGGAGGCGCATAAGACGCTGAACGTGGCGATGAACCGGATTGGGGCGAAGTCAGATTCAGGTGAAGGCGGTGAAGACCCCGCGCATTTTGTGCCCGAACCCAACGGCGACAACCCATCAGCCAAGATCAAACAGGTTGCATCGGGTCGTTTTGGTGTGACGGCGGAATATCTGAACGCTTGTGAGGAATTGGAGATCAAGGTCGCCCAGGGTGCCAAGCCCGGTGAGGGTGGTCAGCTGCCGGGGATGAAGGTCACCGACCTGATCGCCCGTCTGCGCCATTCGACCAAGGGTGTGACCCTGATTTCGCCGCCGCCGCATCACGACATCTATTCGATCGAGGATTTGGCGCAGCTGATCTATGACCTGAAACAGATCAATCCACGCTGCAAGGTGACGGTGAAACTCGTTTCCAGTTCAGGTGTTGGAACGATCGCAGCAGGCGTCGCGAAGGCCAAGGCGGATGTGATCCTGATTTCCGGCCATAATGGCGGCACAGGTGCATCACCGGGTACGTCGATCAAATATGCGGGCCTTCCATGGGAAATGGGCCTGACCGAGGCGCATCAGGTTCTGGCAATGAACAACCTGCGCGAACGTATCACATTACGCACCGATGGTGGTCTGCGCACGGGCCGTGACATTGTGATGGCTGCGATGTTGGGGGCCGAGGAATACGGGATCGGCACCGCCGCCCTGATTGCGATGGGCTGCATCATGGTCCGCCAATGCCAGTCCAACACTTGTCCCGTAGGCGTGTGTACCCAGGATGAGGCATTGCGAGAAAAGTTCACCGGCAATGCCGAAAAGGTGGTGAACCTGATCACCTTCTACGCAACTGAAGTGCGCGAAATCCTCGCGTCTATTGGTGCGCGGTCACTGGATGATGTGATTGGCCGTGCTGATCTGCTGACCCAGGTGTCGCGCGGCTCTGCCCATCTGGACGATCTGGATCTGAACCCGCTGCTGATCACGGTCGATGGCGCCCATAAGATCAAATATGATCGGGCCCGTCCGCGTAACCCGGTTGACGATACGCTGGACGCCCAGATCGTGCAGGACGCCGCCCGTTTCCTGAATGACGGGGAAAAGATGCAGTTGGATTATGCAGTCCAGAACACGCTGCGTACGATCGGGACCCGGACATCCAGCCATATCGTGCAGAATTTCGGGATGCGGAACGACCTGCAGCCCGATCACCTGACGGTGAAACTGCGTGGTTCTGCCGGGCAGTCGCTGGGTGCGTTTGCCGCACCCGGGCTAAAGCTGGAAGTATCGGGCGATGCCAATGACTATGTCGGCAAGGGCCTGTCCGGTGGTACGATTGTTGTGCGTCCGCCGATGGTCAGCCCACTTGTGGCATCTGAGAACACGATCATCGGGAACACCGTGCTTTATGGTGCGACGGATGGCTATCTGTTTGCCGCTGGCCGTGCGGGCGAACGGTTTGCCGTCCGGAACTCCGGCGCGAGGGTTGTGATCGAAGGCTGCGGCACCAATGGGTGTGAATATATGACCGGCGGCGTTGCCGTCATCCTTGGGTCCGTCGGCGCCAACTTCGGCGCTGGCATGACCGGGGGAATGGCCTATCTTTACGACCCTGATGGTACTTCTGCCCCGTTGATCAATATGGAAACGCTGGTCACCTGCCCGGTCACGGTTGATCACTGGATGACCCAGCTGGAAGAGCTGATTGAGCGGCATCTTGCGGAAACCGGTAGCCGTCGGGCTGCGGAAATCCTGCAACACTGGGATGCGGAAAAGCACAACTTCCTGCAAATCTGTCCCAAGGAAATGCTGGTCCATCTGACGCATCCGCTTAGCGTCGAAGACGCCGCCATTCCGGCGGAATAAGCTCAAACCCCGCCATCACGGCGGGGTTTTTCGTTGCGTGGCACAATGACATCGTGGGGAAACTTGGTGGTTCTTTCCCTCTAATACTCTGCACTCACGCTTGGCATGTCCTTTCACATTGCGGCAATCCCGCATGTATCTGAAAGGACGACCCAATGAAAAAAACTTCATTCATCATGACGGCAGCTGCTGCCACCTGCATTCTGGCAGGCGCGTCAGCCCAGGCCCAAAGCACAGCCTTTGACAATCAGGACGCGGCAAGCGACGCGGTTGAAGACCTAGAAGAGCAGATCCGCGATGACCGCGACCGTGATCTGGAACGGTTTGGCAACAGCGGACGGCGGATCGGTTCCTACGGTTCTGTTTCGGCCCGTGCGACCGCAACCAGCGACGATGACAATGATGATGTCGATCTGGGCGTTGGACTGCGTTTTGGCAATTATGATGGGGTGAACGGCTATGACCTGTCGCTAAGCTATAACTTCGGCAAATCCGACGACGAAGAAACCAAGAACAACCTGTTGGCCGGCTTCGACTATCGCCGGGATCTGTCGGGCAACCTGTTTGCCTTTGGCAAGGCGGATGTCGCCTATGATGGACTGGCCGACGAAGCTGGTGATTACGAATCCGACATCTTTGTCGGCGCCGGTATTGGTTACCGCATCTTCAACGAAAAGGACCGTCAGTGGTCGGTGCAGGCTGGCCCGGGCTACCGCGTGGCGGATGTTGTTGGCGAGGATGAGGTGAGCGAAGCCGCTGTCAGCGTCTCATCAAACTATTTCCAGTCGCTGAGCGAAACCAGCTATGTCACCAATGACACGGATATCATCGCGTCAGAGGAAAGCATGCTGGTAAATAACGAACTGGCGCTCAGCGTGTCGATGACCAATGCACTGGCCCTGCGCACAAGCCTGACGACGGCGTTTAACGACGCCACCGATGACGGTTTCGGTGACGCCCGGAACACATTGGGCGTGTCGGTGGTATACAACTTCCAGTAAACCCACTGCCATGTATCAAGGAAAGGGCGCGCCATTCCCCGCGCCCTTTTTTGTACCTTGTGTCCAGAATCCTCACTGTCGCGCGATTTCGGCGAAGCTTCTTGACCCCGTACCTGCCGCCATGGCTTATGGGGCCGATGGCAGAGCGGAAGACAGCATCAAAGAAACCGGCGAAAAAGCCGGGCAGAAAAGCAGCGCCCAAGACGGGCCGATCCAGAAAGAAGCAGCCGGGCTTGATTCAAAGGGCATGGCGTTTTCTCTGGCGGTGGGTCTGGCGGGTGGGCTTTGTCGCACTTGGCTTTGTCCTGCTGACGACGCTATTTTATGCGCTGATCAACCCGCCCACGACCCCCTACATGTTTTCCGAAGGTCGCCGGTTGGGCGGGGTGCAACAGGAATGGGTCCCGATGAACGAGATTGCCCCAGTTATGGCCCGGTCTGCCGTTGCGGCAGAGGATGCCAATTTCTGTCTGCATTGGGGGCTGGACGTGAAGGCCATTCGGGCGGCGGTTGATCGCGGACGCGGGGGTGCATCGACCATTTCGCAGCAGGTGATCAAGAATGTCTATCTGTGGCATGGCCGCAGTTGGTCACGCAAAGCAATCGAGGCGCTGTGGACCCCCCTGTCAGAGGCCGTCTGGACCAAGCGCCGCATCCTGGAATTGTACCTGAACGTGGCCGAATTTGATGAAGGCGTGTTTGGCGTGCAGGCCGCTGCCCGGCATTACTTTGGCGTTGATGCGGCGGATCTTAGCGCCTTGCAGGCCGCCCGATTGGCCGCGATCCTGCCGGCCCCCAAGAACCGATCGGCAGCGAACCCATCGCAGTTCACCCGGAACCGGACGCGGCAGATTATTTCGGGTGCCGAAACGATCAGGGCAGATGGCCGCGCGGATTGCTTTCAATAGGCGTGCATTGATGTAACGCAATGTGCGACGCTGGGCGGTGCATTACCCTGCGCCCATGTCCCTACTGATCCTTCTTTATTCTCGTACCGGCAATAACCGTGTCTTGGCTGATCTGATCGCCGAAAAGACGCATGCCGATATTGCCGAAATTCACCCCGTCGGCTGGTACCCCATGTTGCGCGTCATCTGGCAGATGGCCACGGGTCGCCGCCCGCGCGTCCGCGCGCTGCAACACGACCCGGATGCCTATGACCGGGTTCTGTTGATTGCACCGATTTGGGATATGCATGTTGCCTTTCCGATGACAGAGGCGCTGCGCGCCAATAAAGCCGGGATCGGAAGCTATGATTTTGTCACCTTCTGCGGTTACATCCGCGATGGTCAGCCTGATGCCGCGCGTCAGGAACTGACAGGGGCTGTTGGCCATCCCCCACGGCACCAGATGGAACTGCATGTCGGTGATCTGGTATCGGAGGATCAGCGCGAGGACCCCCGCAAAGTGTCTGCAAAACGGGTCACGCGATCCGATCTGGATCACTTTACTGCGCAAATCGCACTGGTCATCGGCTGGTATGATCCTGCCTGAACGGCGCGCAAACGCCCTTGCCCCATTGATCCGGGCGTCCCCTTGCGGCATGACAGGGGAAACAATGTGGCGAGCTGTTGATGAATACCCTGTACCATTATCCCCTGTCCCCGTTTTCCCGCAAGGTCCGCCTGTGTATGGCCGAAAAGAAGATCGAGGTGGGGTTGGTCGAAGAACGCTATTGGGAACAGGATGCCGATTTCCTGCGCCGTAATCCCGCAGGTCAGGTTCCAGTGCTGAAGATGGACGGTCGGACCATGGCCGACAGCACCGCGATTTGCGAATTTCTGGAAGAAACCCACCCAACCCCGGCCTTGCTGCCCAAAGACCCGCATGCAAGGTTTGAGGCGCGCCGGGTCGTGGGATGGTTCGATGACAAATTTTACCGCGAAGTGACCGCAAAACTGACCGGTGAACGGGTGTTTCGCAAGGTCATGGGCACCGGTTATCCCGACAGTACCAATGTGAAGGCCGGGGCAAAGGCGATCAAATATCACCTGGATTACATGGCCTATCTGCTGGAGGACCGCCGCTGGCTGGCGGGCAACGACATGACCCTGGCGGATTTTGCGGCTGCCGCACAGCTATCCTGTCTGGATTATACCAGCGATGTCGATTGGCATCGTCACGAGGTGGTCAAGGATTGGTATGCCAAGATCAAATCCCGCCCTGCCTTTCGGTCGCTTCTGGCGGATGAAGTGCCGGGGTTTCAGCCATCCACCCAATATGCCGATCTGGATTTCTAGACCATGGGCCTGAAGGCTGATCTGACGGCCTTCGCGACCGAGGCAGGGTTTGCAAAACTGGGTATTTGCCGCCCCGACGCGGTGCCGCAGATAGCGGAACGTCTGGCGACGTTTGTTGATGCAGGCATGCATGGGCAGATGGGTTGGATGGCAGAGCGGATGCATTGGCGCGGTGATCCGGCTGCGCTGTGGCCGGACGCCCGTTCGGTGGTGATGCTGGCGGAGCCATACACGCCCGATCATGATCCGCTGGACGTGTTGGACCGCCCGGACCGCGCGGCTATCAGCGTTTATGCCCAGAACCGCGACTATCATGACATTGTAAAAAAGCGGCTGAAACGCGTGGGCCGCTGGCTGATCGAACAGGTGCCCGGCGCCCAAATAAAAGTGTTCGTCGATACCGCCCCGGTGATGGAAAAACCATTGGCAGAGGCGGCGGGCCTTGGCTGGCAGGGAAAACATACAAATTTGCTGGGGCGCGATCTGGGGTCATGGTTCTTTCTGGGGGCGATTTTTACAACCGTTGATCTGCCCCCGGATGCGGCAGAGGTCAGCCATTGCGGCAGCTGCACCGCCTGTCTGGACATCTGTCCGACCGATGCTTTTCCCGCCCCTTACCGGCTGGATGCTCGGCGTTGCATTTCCTATCTGACCATCGAACATAAGGGCCCGGTTGATCCTGAACTGCGCGCCCGCATGGGCAACCGCATCTACGGCTGTGATGATTGTCTGGCCGTTTGCCCGTGGAACAAATTTGCATCCACCGCCCGCGATGCCCGCTATGCCGCGCGGGATGATCTGCTGGCTCCGCCGCTGGCTGAGCTCGCAGGATTGGATGATGCGGCGTTTCGCGCCCGGTTTTCCGGGTCACCGATCAAGCGGATCGGGCGTGACCGGTTTGTGCGCAATGTCGCCTATGCGATTGGCAATTCGGGTGATCCGGCGCTGGGGGATGTGCTTTCACCTTTGCTTGATGATGTTGATCCGGCAGTGGCCGATGCTGCCCGCTGGGCTATCTTGCGGTTAAAGGAGGTGCAGCATGATCCGTAAAATCACTCTTGTCGCCGCAGCGGCAGCCGCAGGTGCCGTGGCATGGGCCGAGGTTCGTCAAGGCCGCCCGAATGCCGATTTCACCCCGGCCTTTGCCGCGCAAACCCGCGCGCCGGAACTGCTTGCCAGCCCGGTCACCGTGTCGACATTCGCCAGTGGGCTGGAAAACCCATGGGGTATCGCACCTTTGGGTAATGGTCAGTTTCTGGTGACGGAACGCCCCGGCGCCATGCGCCTGATCAATGCTGATGGCAGCGTGTCAGGTCCGTTGCCCGGCCTGCCGGATGTTGCGGCGGAAGGTCAGGGCGGGTTGCTGGATGTGGCCGTCTCGCCGCGTTTTGCGGAAAATCGCCTGGTTTTCTGGACCTATGCAAAATCCGTGCGCGGCGGTCTCGTGACAGCGGCGGCCCGGGCGGAGCTTGGCCCGGATGGCCGATTGAACAACGTGCGCGATATCTTTGTGCAGGATAATCCCGCCCGAAATGGCCGTCATTTTGGCAGCCGGATCATTCCGATGGCTGACGGCACCGTCTGGATCACCACCGGGGATCGCGGTGCGGGGGACAACGGCACCCTGGTGCAGGACCCAAGCACGACCCATGGCAAGGTGATCCGCCTGAATGCAGATGGCAGCGTGCCCGCCGATAACCCTTTTGTGGGCCGCGATGGCAATGATCAGGTCTGGTCATTAGGCCACCGCAACATGCAAGGGGCGGCGATTGGCCCCGATGGCGCGCTATGGACGATCGAGCATGGGCCGCGCGGCGGGGATGAGCTGAACCGTCCGCAGGCAGGGCTGAATTATGGCTGGCCGGTCGTCAGCTATGGCATCAACTATCGCGGTTCGGCCGTTGGGTCAGGGCAGGCGCGTGCGGCGCAGTTTGAGGAACCAGTTTACTACTGGGACCCCGTTATCGCCCCCGGGGGCATGACGTTTTATGACGGTCCATATGCCGGCTGGCAGGGTGATCTGTTTATCGGATCGCTGAACCCCGGCGCGCTGGTTCGCCTGAAACTGTCAGGTGGTCAGGTCACGGGAGAAGAACGATTACTGACCGATGTGGGCCGGGTGCGCGATGTGCAGGTGCTGCCAGATGGCGCCATCCTGGTCCTGACCGATGCAGGTGACGTATTGCGGGTTATGCCTGGATAGGTTTACGCGCCGTCCGGAAGGAAACGAGCTGCCGGTTCTGCGCATCCCATAGGTCCAGTCGGGCGCATTTCAGGCTTTCCCAGATGGTCATCCGGCTGACTTCAACCAGTTCGCTGTGATCGCGCAGCACCTCTGTCAGCCGGTAAAACGGGATGCGGCTGTATAAGTGATGTACGTGATGGATGCCGATATTGGCGGTAAACCAGCGCAGGATCGGGGGTAAGTCGTAATGCGAACTGCCATGCAACGCCGCCTCATGTAGTTGCCAGTCGGGATGTGGATCCCAATGGGTCGTTTCAAACTGATGCTGGACATAGAACAGCCAGACCCCGATGGATGCAGCAATCAGCGTGGTCGGCAAAAACACCAGAAACAGCGCCTGCAACCCGCCGAAATATATGATCGCCGCAAGGACCAACCCGGCGGCCAGATTGGTGCCCATCGCGCTGATCCAGTATTTCCGGCCCTGGTTCATCAAACCCAGCGGCAGCCGGTTTTGCAGGATAAACAGATAGGTCGGCCCCAGGCCGAACATCACAATCGGATGCCGATATGCCCGATAGAGCCAGCGTCCGAATGGTGTGCGTTGGTGGTATTCCTCTACCGTCAGAGTCATGACGTCGCCGATCCCCCGGTAATCAAGGTCACCCGCATGGCTGTGATGGATCGAATGGGTGCGGCGCCAGACATCATAAGGCGTCAATGTCACCACCCCCAGGGCCCGGCCGATCCAGTCACTGACGGTCCGGTTACCAAGGAATGATCCATGCCCGCAATCGTGTTGGATACAGAACAGCCGCAGCAAGAACAGACCGTTAAGCGCCGAAATCCCGAATGCGCCCAGATAGCTGTATTGCGCGACCCAGCAGGCCAAAACCCATAGGGCCACGAAGGGCACGAGGCTGACCCCCAGTTCGAAGCTGCTGCGCAGTGAATTTGGTTCCCGATATTTTGCGAGCACCTGCACCCAGTCACGGGCATTCATGTTGGGCTGTTCAGCGACGTTTTCTTGCATACGAAACTTCTTATGATGGTTTGGTGACGGATAGCTTAATGGTCGCAGCTAACAAGCGAAAAAGGCTTCAATGTGGTCGGACCGCGGCATAGGGTGCGCCTAAAGGCCCAGAGTGCCGCAAATAAGGAACACAATGATGCAGCCGCTGCGGGGCATTTTGTTCAAAGTCATGTCGGTTTGCATGTTCATGGGGATGGCATCGCTGGTCAAAGCGGCTTCTGCCGAGGTGCCACCGGGGCAAGCGGTTTTCTTTCGTTCCTTCTTCGCCTTGCCGATCATTCTGGGTTGGCTCGCCCTGCGCGGCGAGTTGCGGGATGGCTGGAAGACGGCCAATCCCATGGGTCACATCTGGCGCGGCCTGATTGGCACATCCGCCATGGGGTTGGGGTTTACCGGGCTGGGGCTGCTTCCCCTGCCCGAGGTCACGGCGATAGGTTATGCCGCCCCTTTGCTGGTTGTCATCTTTGCCGCAATGTTCCTGAACGAAGAGGTGCGGGCCTTTCGTCTAAGTGCCGTGGCCATGGGCATGATGGGGGTGCTGATCGTGCTTTCCCCCCGTCTGTCTGTAGGTGCATCACTGAATGTGTCGGAAACACTGGGCGCAGTGGTGGTGTTGATGGGCGCGGTGCTGGCTGCACTGGCGCAGGTCTTTGTGCGCAAGCTAGTCGCTACTGAAGACACGGCCGCGATCGTGTTCTGGTTCACGATCACATCATCAGTCCTTTCGCTGCTCACATTACCCTGGGGTTGGGCCACCCCTGGCTGGCCAGTCGCGCTGATGCTGATCTGCGCCGGGTTGCTGGGCGGTGTTGGTCAGATCCTTTTGACATCCAGTTATCGCTATGCCGACGCATCGCTGGTGGCCCCGTTTGACTACACATCAATGATCCTCGCACTGACCATCGGCTATCTGATCTTTGACGAGGTGCCGACCACCACCATGCTGATGGGGGCCGCAATCGTCATTGGGGCAGGCGTGCTGATTATCTGGCGTGAACGGCAACTGGGTCTGAAACGGGCACGGCAGCGCAAGGCGACGGGCAATGTTGGCGGCTAATCGCAGGAACGGTTTTGGCGAATCCCCTTGGCCTGTGATAGGCTAGCCCTGTCACAACGGAGGATGAGATGAGCAAACATGTTCTCGACAGACCGAAGGTTGTAAGTAATCAGATGTTGCGGCGCGCCATGGCGATCAAGCGCAGAGCCCTGCCACAGTCAGGCAGCCTGAGCCTGCAACGGCGGCATCGCCAAGCCACCGCCCAACGGCGCTTGCAGCATTTTTTGCGTATTGAGCGTGATGTGAATAGCTAAACGCGATAGTATGATATCAAGAAAAAAGGGCGCCAGATCACGCGCCCTTTTTTGCCCTTGCTGGCACCGCACAGCGGCGAAATACAAAAGTTTTCCTTTGAAATCAAACCGGAACCCAGATTCCGATAAATCCGTGCCAATCAGCACAGAGCGGTTACCGATGGCGGGTTAACGTAGGGTCAGTTGTTACCGAGTGCTTCGTTTTTTCTACCACTCAGATTTTTTTCAGGAGAAGTCCAATGAATGCAATTACTGCGATCACCCCTCATGCCCAGTTGGCTATTGCGTCAAGTGAAAGCGCCAACACTTACAAGGTTACGCAAAAGCGGGGCACCGTTTCCGGTGTCGGCGCAAGCGTGTCAGGCGCCGGGGCTTGGGTCAAACTCAAAGGCGGAATGGATTTTGAGATCTATTCGCTCAATTCATCCAAAACATATAATGAGATGCGTTCCAAATACAGCATTGGTGGCGGCGTCAGCGGCTTTTTTGGCTGGCTGGTCGGCAATGCCCACGCTGACAAGTACAAGGAAGAGATCCAAAAGACTTTCAAAGAGGTAACAAGCACCCAGAAAGTCAGTGGCCATGTCGATATCGAGATGATGGTCAGCGGCATCTATCCCAACGTGCAGGTTGATGCGTCAGCCTATATTCTTGTGCTGCAGGTCGAAGACAGCCAGGGCAACACATTCAACATTGCCGCAAGTGGCGACCCTGCCGCCGATACCGGTGCGCAAGATGGCAGCGGCAATTCACTGCCCACCGAAGGCAACAACAGCACCATTACGCTGTAAGGCGCCAATGACGTCAGGCATGTTTTTTCCCGTGCATGTCTGGCGTCCATTTTTACAGGTTGTCATTATGGGCCTTTCATCACTCAACCTGATTTCGTTACCCACCGGACTGATTGATCGCAACGCGCAGATTGCGCTGGCCGAGAACACGCAACAGTTGGGCCGATCCAGACGGCAGGCTGCCGGTGTCATCCATAATGGTCATTGCAGCGTTACCGCCACGATCGCCCCCGGCAGTGGCGGCAAGATCGCTTTGAGCTTTGAGATGGAAGTGCCGAGCGTCACTGCCCCATCCTTTGCAAGATTGCGCGATACGCTGAGCCCGATCCTTGCCCCGAAACCGTCAGAGCAAAGCGTCGCGACGCGCGCAGGTATCCCACCCGCGCCCCCGGCGCCTGCGGCCAGCCGCATGGCGGCATATGCCGCGACCCTGTTTGCGGATCTGTTCTTTGACGGTCATGTCGACCTTGAGGTTGACCATCCCTTTGATGCGATGAACGGCCAAAACGTTCCCCGGACCCAAGCCGTATATGCTGTGCGCGGGACCAACCTAGGGGTGCTGCGCCTATCCGGCACGATCGAGGTCAGCGCCGATTTCGACGGTGCCGAAACCCAAGTCTATGTCCCGGTGACAGCCATAGCCTATGATGACGGAGTCACAATTCCCTTCGCCGGCTATGCCGAAACTGCATTGATCGATGCCAAGGCCCAGCGTCTGTCGGTTGCGATGCCGCAGATGTTCTGGGAGCTGTTGCCCGACGATGGGTGATCGTCGGACAATCAGGGTGCAGGTAGATCCGAAATTCGCAGGCTGATGATGTTCGTCAGCTTCGCACCAGCTTCTCATACTCTTCGGAGATATCCCGCGTCATCGCGCCGACCTCAAAATTGTAGTCGCCAATCTGTCCCACCGGTGTGACTTCTGCCGCTGTGCCGGTCAGCCAGCATTGCTCAAAACCCTCCAGCTCTTCGGGCATGATGACCCGTTCGTGGACCTTGACCTGATGCTTTTGCAGCATGCCGATAACCGTCTGCCGGGTCAGACCATTCAGGAAGGCATCTGCCTTGGGTGTATGCACCTCTCCATCTTTGACGAAGAACATGTTCGCGCCGGTCGCTTCGGCCACGTAACCGCGATAGTCGAACATCATCGCGTCGGAACAACCTTTCGCCTCGGCCGCGTGTTTCGACATGGTCGCGATCATGTAAAGGCCGGCGGCCTTGGCCTGTGACGGGGCGGTTTCAGGGCTGGGCCGTTTCCATTTGGCGATGTCGAGTTTTGCGCCCTTCATCTTGGCATCGCCATAGTAGTTGCCCCATTCCCAGACAGCGACAGCCATATGGACAGGGTTACGGGCAGAGGCGACACCCATATCCTCACCTGCGCCGCGCCATGCAACGGCGCGGACATAGGCGTCGGTCAATCCGTTCGCTTCCAGCGCCGCCTGTTTGGCCGCTTCGATTTCGTCCACTGTGTATGGGATATCGAAATCGATCAGCTTGCCGGATGTGATCAGCCGTTCGGAATGCTCGCGCGACAGGAAGATCTTGCCATCATAGCACCGTTCGCCCTCAAACACTGAAGAAGCATAGTGCATCGCATGGGTCAGGATGTGGACATTGGCGCTGCGCCAATCGACCAACTGGCCGTCCATCCATATTTTCCCATCTCTGTCATCATATGCAGTAGCCATCTCAGCCTCCATCGAATTTGCATTTGTTACGCATATAGGTCCGTTTCGGACATAAAATTGCGCAATTTCTGCATTTCGCTAACAGTTGATTCTTGGAATGTCAACAAAGCTGACGTATTGTGATCTGAAAGCAAGGAGAGAGGTCGATGCCGGAAGGATCGTCGCCACCAATGGGGCAAAGCCTGCTGTTTCTGACAGATGAGCAGCTGCGCAAAGGCATCGAGGCGATGTTTTTCGCCTATCGTGGCTTCACGGCGGATCCTGATCGTATCCTTGCCCAGAAATCCTATGGCCGCGCCCATCACCGGGCGATCCATTTCATCCATCGCAGCCCGGGTACAACCGTCAACAACCTGCTATCGATACTTGGTGTGACAAAACAATCGCTTAATCGTGTGTTGCGCACCTTGATCGAAGACGGTTTGGTAGCAAGCACTGTTGGCACAAGGGACAAACGCGAACGCCATCTGCACTTGACCACAGAAGGTGCGGCGTTGGAACGTGAACTATCGGATGCCCAGCGCGACCGGATGCGGGCGGCCTATCGGGCCGCTGGGCCAGCCGCCGTTGCCGGGTTTCGCCAGGTGCTTGAGGCGATGATGGATGACGAAACCCGCCATCACTATGAGGCGATGAAGGAAAAAACTGAATGAGCGTTGATGATGCCCACCTGTTGATTGTTGATGATGATGAACGCATCCGTGGCCTGTTGCAGAAATTTCTGATGCGCAGCGGTTTTCTGGTCAGCACCGCCCGCGATGCTGCGCATGCCCGGCGTGTTTTGTCGGGGCTGGAGTTCGATTTGATTGTGCTGGATGTGATGATGCCGGGTGAGGACGGCATGGCCCTCTGCCGTGATCTGCGCAAGACCATAACCACCCCGATCATGCTGCTGACCGCCAAAGGCGAAACCGATGATCGGATCACCGGGCTTGAGGCGGGGGCGGATGATTACCTCGCCAAGCCTTTTGAGCCCAAGGAACTGCTTCTGCGTATCAATGCCATCCTGCGCCGCGTCCCATCAGCCGAACCCGCCGTTGTGCTGCCCAAAGTCCTGAACATGGGCCCGGTCCGCTATGACATTGAACGAGGTGAAATGTGGGAGGGCGAAAAGCTCGTCCGCCTGACGGCGACGGAAAGCCAGCTGATGCGCATCTTTTCCGGCTGTCCGGGGGAGGCCGTGACCCGTGCCCGTCTGGTCGAAGAGCTCAGCCGATCCGGCGGCCAGACCCAGGAACGGGCGGTGGATGTGCAAATCACCCGGCTGCGGCGCAAGATCGAGGTTGACCCCAAACAACCCCGTTACCTGCAGACGGTGCGGGGTGCGGGGTATATGCTGGCACCGGAGTGATAGCTCCGATGCCGTAGATCGTGGCCCAATTGCAACGGCTGCATTGAACCTGTTTCAAACCCAAAAGCTGCCAAATTTCTGACTTGTTTCGTTAATAGCAACAATCGCGAAGGTTCATGATTGACCGGAGTGATTGCGTTGAAACGATTTGCCTGCCTTCCATCCTTCATCGGTGCCTTAGCGCTTTTGGCCGGGTTTGTGGGTCCGCAAGGCGCCGCGGCCGAAGAAAAACCGATCTTTGACCAAGTGGTCGAGATCGTTGGGTCAGAACGCGGCACGGTTCGCAAATGGATTTACGCCCCAAAAGTGACCGTGATCCATGAGGGCGACCCGCAGCGCGATCAGATCAACAGTATCGTCGAGATGGTCAATGCCCAGATCCCTGATTTTCCCGGTGTCGGTGCCATCGAGTTTTTCGACCTGTCCCAATTTGATCGCCGCCTTGCCGGTAACACCCATTTCCGCATGCCCCGTGTCGATTTTGACGGGGTCGAGGGCAATATCGTCCGCGCCTTGTTCAAGGGCGAAGAAGAGGCGCAGAATATCGTTCTGACCGGCAGTATCTTTATCTTTCTGACGGGGTTGGAAACCGGCATCACTCTGGGCGCGCTAACACAAAGCACCCAATCGCTAAGCCGTCAATTCGCGGAAGGCGCGCAGACAAAATGCTATTTCCATCTGATGTCCAAGGATGATGAGTTGCGGGCAGGTTTCATCTTTATCAATAACGAGGACGCCCATACCCCTATCGCTGAATGCCTGTACGAGGAATTCATGCAAACGCTGGGTCTGTTAAACGACTCGCGTGGGTCATCTGTCTTTACTTTCGACAATTCCGGCGACGTGCGTGCCGACCGCACACCGGATTTCCGACTTTTGCAGGCGCTATATGATCGTCAGGTTGCGGCCGGTGATGCGGCAGAAAAAGTGGCTCAGCTTTATCTTGGGTTGGATACGGCTTATCAGCTCACGTCGGCGCCGTCAGAAACTGCGGTGGCACAAGATCAGTGAGCCAGACGCCATTATCGGCCTGAAAGAACTGGTGGCCCAATTGATGCATGTCAAACGCATCGACAGTCAGAACGACAGGTTTGCCATGCCGCATCCCAACATTAGTTGCAGTATCCGCATCCAGTGACAGATGCACCTGCTGCCTGCGCCCGGGTTTCAGCCCCTCTGCCATGATCACCGCAACAGATTTCGCGGCCGTTCCGTGAAACAGCGTCGCGGGTGGCTCCGCTGGGATCAACCCCAATTCCACTGCGACAGAGTGGCCCTGCGCCGCCCGTATCCGGGTACCATCATTCGAGAGAGTGAACCGTTTCTTATCAGAGGTCGCGACAATCTGTTCGAGCGTCGCCCGGTCGATTTTCTGGCCCGCCTTAGCGCAGCCTGCTAACAGATCGTCGATGGGAACCCATCCCTGCGGGTCCAGTGTCACCCCGGCCTTTTCGGGTGCGTGGCGCAGCACAAGGCTGAGAAATTTGCTTTGTTGTTTCATATGTTTGGGGGCGACCTAACGCCGCCCCTTCCTTTTCTTCTTGTTCATCCAGAATGGCGGCACATCACCCGCCATCATGCAGCCGTATGGATCAATATAGTCCTCGATCTCGGCCAACCCGAACTGGTCGATCTGACGCACCACATTGGCCGCGTTCTTGTAAGACGACGGCAATTCCGACGCGTCGATCCCGCCCGCAGGGAACCGGATATCAAGGCCCTTTGTCTCGGCCTCAAGCGCCTGCTGCGCCGTCATCTCGCCCATTCTGCGCTTGTGTTCGGAGCGCGAAAAGTTGCGCCCCGCCCCGTGCGGCGAAAAGCCCAGCGCATGATCCGCATCCTTGCCACGCACAACCAAAACAGGTTCTGACATGTTCAGCGGGATCAGGGTCAGGCCTGTCGCATCCTGCGCATAATCGCCCCAGGCCGGGGTTGCCCCCTTGCCGTGGTAATACAGATCGCCGCGCCGGAAGACGAAGTTATGTTCGTTCCAGAACCGGTCACCGGGCTGCGCGCCGGACCCTTCCACAGTCGCCTGATGGATCGCGTTATGGTTCGCCTTGGTCCACTTGCGGATCAGTTGCAGGGCGGCCCAATAGTCCCGGCCGTCCTGCGTATCCGCCGGGATCCAGGCGTTCTGCTTGAGCGTATCGGGTGACAGTTTCTTGCGGTATTTTTCGGCCACCTCCATCCCCAATTTGTAAAGCACCGCCCCCGGCCCGCGAGAGCCGTGGTGCGTCACAATTGCCGTGCGCCCGGTGTTGCGGGACTTGCCCACAAACAGGAAATGGTTGCCATCGCCCTGGGTGCCCAGATGTTCGACCGCCATGCGCAAGATATTGGGATTGTTCAGGAAAGGGTTTTCCCTGAATTCATCCATCAGCTTTTGCGCCATGGTAAAGCGTTTGCCATTTGGGCGACCGCCGGGGCCAAAATGCGTGACCTTTTCTGCCGCATCCAACACCGCCTTGGGGTCAATCTCGCCCAGATCGGTCATCATGACTGAACAACAGATATCGGCCGAGTGCATGCCCGGATGAATCGCGTTTTTCGCCGCAACAACGCCGCCCACCGGGATCGTCCCGACAGGCCCCGCAGGGCAGGCATCCGGCATCACCGCAGCGGCCTGAACCGTTGGCGTGCGTATGACAGCGATCATCGTTTCGCGCACCTGCGCGAGGTTCTGAACCTCATCAGGGTCATCGGAAGCTTCGATATTGAAATGAAACGGCACATCGCCCGCCTTCTGCAAAGGCAGGGTGGGCGGTGGTGGCGGCGGCTTCATCCTGTCCAGTTTTGCCTTGATCTGGTCAAGCTCATAACCTGCCGCAGCAGCCGCCTGCGCAATCTCCAATGCGCGCCCGAACTCCTTGCCGGGGATGTGGCCCCATTCCTTGAGGGTCTCGCCTGTGATGTCTACTTTTGTCATTTGGTGTTTTCGCTTCTTCTTACGCCAATCCATCTTGTCGTTTTCGGATCGGGTTGGAACGTGTGGTACTCATAGCAGTCCGAGAACTGCGTGCCGACATGGGCGCCGCATGCGCAAATCCGATTGGGCCCATCAATGCCGGAGATATCGCAGCATCCCGCCAACCGTTTTGTGATTGGCGTCAAACCAACAGCTTCCGCCAGATCGTCGAGGTGAACCCATGCCATATTTGCCGGAATGGTCGCACGGTGCATTTTTCCCTGCTTCACAATCGCATCCTTGTCGAGCAGCAGAACATGCCCGCGCGGCGTGACGGCTTCACCTTCAGCGAAGGTACACAAATTCTCCATAGCGTCCGAACTTGTAATCGGCGTCAGTGCTTTGGTCAGATCAGCGTCACAAGCGCTGCACTTCAGTAAGATGACCTCATTATTCATATCCGTTCACTCTCAATTCAAACCAAGACCGGAACAAGGCATTTGCAGGATGATTTTCCGCCACCGGATTGCTCCGGGCTGGGGTTGAACCAGCACGGGCCTTGTGGCCCAGGCCCTGAAAGGCCTCGCGTCTACCTGTAATCCTGACATTCATTTCCAAAATCTGGGTCCGGGGGACAAGGGAAGCGTGAGATGCCTTTCGGCGACCGTTTTCTGCGATGTAATCCCACGGGCATTCCCCCGGATGTGTTTCCTTTCATTTGTGCGAGGTGATGAGGGCAGTGCCCGGACCTCGGGGTGGGTGCGAAGCGCCCTCCCCATGGGGGAGGTCCGTGCGCTGCCCGGCGATGCCGGGCGGAACATTCCCTCCGCGCGCCACGCTCAAATTCATTTGGTTGGAAAGGCAGGGCTCGAACCTGCGACCCACGGTACCAAAAACCGTTGCTCTACCAACTGAGCTACCTTCCAATGGTGGAGGACAAGGGTTCAGTGAGACGCTGACATTTTCAAAGATGTAGTCCCACAGGCATTCCTCCGGTTGGGTGGTCAGGGATAGAGGATTCGAACCTCCGGCCTCTGCAATCCGAATGCAGCACTCTACCAGACTGAGCTAATCCCTGGCCGTTTTGATCCCAAACGGGGCCTTGGTGGGCGACGCGGTTTTAGCATCGCGCATTTCGGTCCCGCAAGGGGGTGATCATGATGCCCCGGCGACAAGTATCTGGCGAAACGTTACGCGCTCTATCCATCTGAGCTATCCCGTCATGGTAACGGGAGTGGGATTCGAACCCACGACCTCGACATTCGTAGTGTAGTTCCACCAAGGCATTCGCCAGAGCTGTTTCGGGTCCGGCAACAAGGGATGGGTGAAACGAAGGGGAACTGCTCTACCAGCTGAGCTACATCGCTCCGGTTGTCCCGGCTGCGATGGCGGGGTTCGAACCCGCGACCAATTCATTAATGTAGTTCCACCAGCATTTGCCGGAAGTTTCAGGTTCGGCGACAAGGATAAAGAAACAGTTCGGGGTCCCGCCCCCTTCCCTGCGGGGAAGGTTTTCCGTCTGGGCGCCGGCAAGGAGAGGAGTTGAACCTACTCGGATGATCCCGCTTGGTGCTGCAATGTAGTTCCTTTGGCATTCGCCAGATTATCAAGGCTTGGCAACAAGGGTTTGGTGAAACACCCCCTCGCGCGCATCCCTGCGGGACGACCTTCGAGAGCCCTGATGTAGTTCCACCGGCATTTGCCATGCTGTTTTCTCTTTCGGTTCCGGCGACAATCGGGGGCGAAACGATAACTGAGCTACATCATTTCCATGATGGCGAGAGTTGAACCCGCGACCTCTGATCCATTGGACCAGCGCTCTACCCTGTAGTTCCACCGGCATTCGCCGGGTTTGATTCCTTTCCTTCCAATCGGCGTCCTACGTTGATTTGGACGACATGGCCGTCTCGCCATGGCGTGACGTGACCCACGCATTTCCGAGAGTTTCTTTTCCTTTGGATGGGTCAGGCGCATCCGCCTGACCCGTTCTTAAACATCCACGGCCTCGATCTGGCCAACCCAGTGGTCCGGGCCCATCTCCCCGCTCGAGAAAGCGGCGATCTGGTCAAAGACACTGTCCGAGAACCCGCCGATGTTCAGCACATCGGCACGCTCTTTCGCCTGGGTCGTCCCGTATGGGGCGATATCGATGCAGACCAGTTTGGCCTTCGGGTTCCGCTTTTTCAGCTTCTCCCACATTTGCACCATCACCGTCCCGGCATTGCCGTACTGGTTATGCGCCCAGGACTGGTTGTCCGAGACGATGATCACCAGATCCGGGGCACGCCCCTTGGCCAGCAACCATTCCAGCGGTGCCGCGCAGTTGGTCCCGCCGCCCCACTGATCCGCCAAACGCGCCGCGTTTGTCAGGATCGTGTCGCGTGGTTCCAGCCGCACATCACGCACCTTCACCTCGAACGGCAGCACCGTTGCGGATGGGTTGCGCCGCAGCACAGCCGCAGACACCAGACCAGCCACATCCACGAACCGTGTCGCTGTTGTGGCCCCCTTGCGGTAGCCGGTCACAGCGCCGGACATGGACCCGGACACATCCGGGGCAACAACCACCTGACCGCGCAGCTTTGGTACGTTTTGCACCGAAAGCTCCATCGCGTCATGCAGCGCCTCCCGGATATCCTCCGGCATCTCCGCAGACATGGCCTGGTAGGCCGTCATCAGCTGGTACGGGAACACCCGTGCCTTGGCGATCAGCGCCGGATCACGCAGACGATCTGCGATCATGCGCCGCATCTTCGGCAGGGCCAGAACCCCGTGCCGCAGGAACGTGTTCAGGTTCATACGGGTCATCTGCCAGGATGCGTTCTCAGCAATCTTTGCCCACTGTTTCGTAGACAATTCAAGCTGCGTCAGCATCTGGAACGGAACGTTTGGCACGCGGCCACGGCCCGTTTTCTTGAACCGCAGGAAGTCCTGCACATTTTCCGGCAGCAATGCGACGTCACATGGCCGACCGATGATCCACGCAAACAGCGCGTCTCGCGCCTTCGAGGAAGGCTTCGGGTGGACCATCTTGATCACATCCGCCAGCGACGGGTCGTTGCCGACATTCGCCTGCAGGATCGCCCGGTCGGCCGCTTCGTTCAGCCAATTGGCTACCAGCCGCTTTGGCGCAGAGCCAAGCGATTTCCGCCCGGTTTGCCCCGACCGCATGATCTGCACAAAGGTGCGCAGCATCTTGCCGTTATCCACAACACGCCCAAAGACGCGCTGGAACAGGATCGGGTCACGGGCCGACAGAACCGCCAGCAACAGGGCGGGCATATCTTTCATATGGCCCTGTTGCCGGGTGTAGACCGCTGCCTTTGCAAGAAAGGACGGATCAACCTTTTGCGCCAATTCCAGCGTGCGGGACAGTTCCTGCATCGGGTCCTGGTAGAATGTCTGCCCAAACGTGCCGGTCATCGCCAGCTGCGCCAAGGCATGCGCATCGGAATAGGTATAGGCCGGTGCCCCCGCCAGATTCGTAGCAGAAGCTGCCGGAAGCAACCGGCCTTTCATCGATGCAAACACGGATTTGTTTGCCATTTCACTCTCGTCCTTCTTCGTTTCAGTGATGCTGTTTTCGTGGATTTTGAGGGTTGGGCGAAGAAAAATCGCATTCGCCTTAAGTCACTGTTTTTATTGGAGTATTTTTGGCAAAATGATAATGACTACAGAATTTACGATTTACACGGATATTACTTTATCCGTATGGATAATCTTATGAAAAAGAATGTTGTCATCGGCTTTCTGGGGACGAATCTGGACGCGGGCAAGCGCCGCCGCTGGCGTCCCTCTGTGCAGATCAATGATCATCCTGATTTTCCTATTACGCGACTGGAATTGCTGCATGATCGGCGCTGGACGGGGCTTGCCACGAAAATCAAAGGCGAGGTTGAACGCGCCCATCCCGAGACCGAAGTCTTGCTGCACGAGGTCAATGTCCGCGATCCGTGGGATTTTGAGGAGATGTACGGCGCGATGTTCGATTTCGCCCGTGATTATGGTTTTGACGATGAGCGCGAGGAATATCACGTCCATCTGACCACCGGCACGCATGTCGCCCAGATCTGCTGGTTCCTGCTGACAGAGGCCCGGCATATCCCGGCCAAGCTGGTTCAGACCGGCCCACCGCGCGGCGATGATACCGGCCCCGGAACGCTTCAGATCGTTGATCTGGATCTGTCGCGCTACAACGCGCTGCAACAGCGGTTTGATCTGGTCGCCAAGGAATACAACACCCTGCTGAAAGGTGGGATCGACACGAAGAATGCTGCTTTCAACGCGATGATTGATCGGATGGAAGTTGTGACATCTAATTCCGATGCCCCATTGCTGCTGATGGGGTCGACAGGAACAGGAAAATCGGACCTTGCCGCCCGGCTTTATGAATTGAAACTGCAACGTCGTCGTATCAAGGGCCGCTTGGTCCATGTGAATTGTTCGACGCTGAAGGGCGAACGCGCCATGTCCACCTTGTTTGGGCATCGCAGGCAGGCCATTCCCGGCGCCGGTGCGGACAGGCGGGGCTTGCTGCAAGAGGCTGATGGCGGGGTGCTGTTTCTGGATGAGATTGACGAACTGGATCTCGATGAACAGGCAATGATCCTGCATGCGGTTGAGACGGGGAAATACCTGCCGCTCGGGTCGGATTACGAGGTCACAAGCCGGTTTCACCTGATTGCGGGGGCAGGGCGTGATCTGGCGGCTTTGGTGGCGAATGGCCGGTTCCGGGCTGATCTGTTTGCGCGATTGAACCTCTGGACCTTTCATCTGCCCGCCCTGCGCGACCGTCCCGAGGATATTGACCCCAATATTGCCTATGAGCTGGCACGAGTGGAAAAGCTACTGGGGCAACAGTTGAGCTTCAATGCGGACGCATTCACCCGCTATCAACGTTTTGCCATAGATCCGGGCACCGATTGGCCAGGTAACTTTCGCGATCTGTCGGCATCGGTGCAACGCATGTGTACCTTGGCCCCGCGGGGGCGGATCACCTTGGCAATGGTGGAGGAAGAGATTGCCACCCTGCGCAAGACATGGCGCGATGCGACGCGCGACCCGGATCTGCAGCTATTGCAGGCGCATCTGGGTGACGCAGCGCAGGAGATCGACATCTTTGATCAGGTGCAATTGGCGGCTGTGATCCGCATCTGTCAGAAAAGCGCGAGCCTAAGCGCGGCTGGTCGCACATTATTCGCCGCCTCCCGCGCGGCCAGGGCAAGCCGTAACGACGCGGACCGGCTGCGCAAATATCTCGACAAGTTTGGTCTTGATTGGGCGCGATGTCAGGCGGATGCCGTTTCGGGATAATCGCGTAGGAAGACCCATTTGTCGCCCTCCGACAGATCGGCATCATAGCTGTAGCCGCCGGCGTTGAAGGATTTGATCGCGTCCGCATCGGTCAGCCGGTTCTCAATGATGTAACGCGCCATCGCACCGCGCGCCCGTTTGGCGAAGAAGCTGACGATGCGTGGCCTGTCATCTTTCAATTCCATGAAGGTCGGGTTGATCACCCGCAATTTCAGGGCCTTCCGATCCGCCACGCCGAAATATTCCTGACTGGCGCAGTTGATGAGTGTGTCGGTGCCTTGCGCCGCGCCCTGCCTATTCAACGCCTTGGCAATCGTGTCGCCCCAATAGTCATACAGCGATTTGCCTCGTCGAGTTTTCAGGCGGCTGCCCATTTCCAGCCGATAAGGCTGGATCGCATCCAAAGGTCGCAATAGCCCATAAAGGCCAGACAGAATGCAAAGATGATCCTGTGCCCAAGCCAGATCATCCGATGTTAATGTCCGCGCCTCCAACCCCTGATAGGTGTCGCCGTTAAAGGCGAGCGCGGCGGGCTTTGTTATGTCATTGGCGGGATCTTCGGCGAAAGCCTTGAACCGGTCCCTGTTGAGCCGTGCAAGATCATCGGAAAGCCCCATCAGCCCCTTGAGGTCTTTCAACGTCAGATTGCGTGCCGTTCTGGCAAGGCTGATCGCCTCTTTGGTAAAGACCGGTTGCGTCGCCGCGGTGGCAACGGGATCCATATCAAGCGATTTTGCGGGTGATATCGTCACGAGCATGGCAGCCTTCCTGTTGGTCTTGCGGAAGACTTAACACGTAGGCGGGTTAGTTCAACTGAACCTGTAGCGGATATTGCCCATCCTCGAACGGGCCAAACAGATCATCAAGATCAGGATGGTCCACAGGCTCCCCCGAATAATCGGCGACCAGGTTCTGTTCGGACACATAAGCCACGTAAAAGCTTTGCTCATTCTCGGCCAACAAGTGGTAGAACGGCTGATCTTTTTTCGGGCGGCTATCCTCTGGGATGGCGTTGTACCAGGCATCCGTATTGGAAAACATCGCATCCACGTCAAAAACCACCCCCCGGAATGGATGTTTCCGGTGGCGGACGATCTGACCCAGATGATACTTCGCACGTGTCGTGAACATAATAACAATACCCCACTAACCCGTATATGCCCCCGAAAGCCGGGCTGTCTAGGTTTTGACCCTTAAAATTAAGGAAACAGTTTGTGAACATTGTCCAGACAGTGCTTAATATCACCGCGCCGGTTTTTCTGCTGGCAGCCGTCGGATTTGTCTGGGTCAAGTTAGGTTTTGAATACCGGGTGGAGTTCGTCACCCGCATGGCAATGACCCTTGCCGTGCCTTGCCTGATCTTTGTGGCGTTGATGCGCACTGAGATCGCGCCAGAGGCGCTGGCCGCACTATCGCTGGCGTCACTTGTCGCCTATTGCATTGTGATCGCAGCACTTTTCGTCGCTATCAAGATAATGCGCCTTGATATTCCGACCTATTTGGCACCTTTGTCATTTGGCAACACGGGCAATCTGGGCCTACCGCTTGCCATGTTTGCCTTTGGCGAGGTCGGATTGGGTTATGCGGTAGTTGTTTTTGCTGTCATGGCCGTTTTGTCATTTACCATTGGAGTCTGGATCGTGTCAGGAGGCGGGTCGATCAAACGTCTTGTTCAGGAGCCGATGGTTGCCGCGACGTTGTTAGGCGCACTTTTCCTCTGGCAGGGCTGGGAAACACCAGTATTTTTGACCAACGCGCTGGATCTGATCGGGCAGATGGCGATCCCCATGATGCTGATCACGCTTGGGGTTGCCGTTGCCCGGCTAAACGGACGAATGATGCGGCAGGCCGCTGGGCTGTCCATTCTGAAGGTGCTGGTTTGCGTTGGTGCCGCCGCCTTAGCTGCTTCATTCTTTGTATTGGATCCTGTCGCCACCGCTGTTCTGGTGCTGCAAGTTGCCACGCCGGTCGCCGTTACATCCTATCTGCTAGCCGAAAAATACGGTGCGGATGCGCAACCGGTTGCCGGGCTGGTTGTTGCCTCAACCCTTTTATCCGTGATCGCTTTGCCGCTTATCCTTGCATTTGTGATCTGACGCACCGTCTTTGGGATTCACAGACCACCCTTGATCGGTTAGGATCAAAGAAAACAAAGATAAGCGAGAGGCAGATGAGCAGTTTCTTTCGCGCGATGATTGTGGTGCTTGTGTTGGGCAGTTGCAGTGGCGGTGGGTCCGGATACGGATCAGCGCCACGCGATCTAGATGACGCATGCAGTATCGTATCGCAGCGCCCCGAATACCTTCGCGCGTTCAAGCAGGTTGAACGCAAATACGGCGTGCCCGTGCCGTCGCTGATGGCGATGATCTATCAAGAAAGCAAATTTATCAGCGATAACCGCACCCCGCATCAATATGCGTTGGGCGTCATCCCGGTTGGTCGCCAGTCATCCGCATTTGGCTATAGCCAGGCGTTGGATGGCACATGGGAAGAATATCAGGATCAGGTTGCCGGCCGCCGCGCCCGCCGTGACGATATTTATGCCGCAACGGATTTCATGGGCTGGTACATGGTCCAGACGGTCGAAGAAACCGGCGTGCCCATCTATGACACCCGCAACCAGTATCTGGCTTATCATGATGGCCGGACCGGGTTTAACCGTGGCACCTGGAAATCGAAAAGCTGGCTGGTGCGCATTGCGGGCGAGGTTGAGGCGCGTGCCGTACTTTACGATACGCAGTTGCGCAGTTGCGGAAAACGCTAGGGTCCTGGCCCTAACAACAGCTGGTGACACGCGGGTCGTTTTTGCAACAATCATGCACCAGATAGCGGATGATGCTGCCCATGGCCTCGAAATTCACGCGGTAGATAATGCTGCGTGACGCGCGTGTTGCGTTGATCAAGCCAGCATCAGACAAGGTGGACAGGTGGAATGATGTACGCGATGCGGATGCACCCACCTCTTTGCTGATATCGCCTGCTGCCGCACCGGCCGAACCCATCGTCACCAGATAACACAAGATGCGCAACCGCGTATCCTGTGCCAATGCGCCAAGTGCTGCAATAACGGCTTCTTCCTTCATATTTCAATCTTTCTTGAAATGTCGTCGCATATGTATATATTTCAATAAGCATTGAAATGGGAGAGACGCAATGGCATCGGCTGACATAACCCTGCAAAGATTGACGGAAGAGCTGGATCAGGTTCCACCCGACCAACCGCTTATCTTTGCTTCCGATGATGGTGATATTGGTCCGGGATATCACGTGACCGAACTGAAACATCTTGCCGTGAATAGCATTGACTGCGGCGGCCAACGGTCAGTCTGGAATGAAGCGCAGTTGCAATTACTGGATGGGCATGATGGCAAGCATATATCGGTTGGCAAATTTATTGCCATCGCCAGACGCAGCATGGCTGCGGTCACAGGCTTGGGTGATGTTCCGCTTTCTATTGAATATGCGCCGCTAAATCAGGGGCTTCACCGCTATCACATTGGTGACGCGGCGCTGGGTGCCGACGGTTTGCGGTTGTCTTTGGTCCCTGATACAGCACATTGCAAACCTGCGACAAAATTCGGAATAGTGCGCGCCATTCAGGCCGTCACAGGCAAAAAGAAAGCGGGCCCAAAGGCCCGCCCTGTCACCGAATGCTGCGCGCGCCGCTAGGGGTTCCAGCTATTGGTTGCGGCAACGATATTGAATTTGCGTTCGCTGATACTGCCGCCCGCAACAAGATCATTCAGGATCACGGTTGTCTGGCTGCCCACATCATCGGTTACGATCCACTGACGCAGTTCAACCGGATTTCCGGTGAACACCATCTGGATATTCCCGTATTGCGGGTTGTCGGGATCCTGGGCTGTGATCGTCGTGCTCGTCCCGTCGAAGGTCTGGTTGGTCACCATCCGTGCCCGGCTCAAATCAACATTGCGTTGCAGGATGATACCCAGCGGGGTCTGGTTCAGGGGATAAGTCTCTGGTCCCGTGTTCGAGCGCGGGTCAAAGATCGCCAATTGGCCACCCTGCCCGATCACCAAGGATTTCTCGGGCGGGTTATACTCGAACCGGATGCGCCCGGGCCGTTTGATGTAAATGGTGCCCGTTGATAGCGTGCCATCAGCGTTGATCTGAGTGAATCCACCTTGTGCTGTCTGCAACTGGTTGAGGTATTGCGATATCTGCCCCAGGCTCAGCTGTTGCGCGGATGCGGTGCCTGCAATAACCGCAAGGATCATTGCGAAGGCGAGTGTGAAGAAACGTTTGGTCATAAACCTTACCTATATCTGACGGTGCCTGTTTGCACCCGTTATGCAAACATCACAACAGCACGGGCCCACCCGTTAGGCGATATCACGCCGGATGATTTCCGATATCGTGGCGGCAGATACCTTTATTTTACTGGCATTTCCGTCCGGTCGATCAGGATTTCGTGACCAGCGGTCAGCGCACCCAAATCTCAACCCGGCTATGCGTATTGCCTGCAACCTGACCATCATAACAAGTCACCGGTGCCACCGGACCAAACCCGAAAGAGGACAATTCCAGATCATTATTGGCAATCACATCCCCTGCCAGGATGCTAAAGGCCGCTGCCAGCTCTGACGCTGCTTGGCCAGAGGCATCGATCGCTACTTGATCACCATCGCTGCTTTCGGCGACACCAACGAAAAAGACGTTGCGCCCGCCATAAGTGTCGTCAGACAGTGTTTCGGCAAGCGTCTGGAACATCGCGCGGTTCCACCCGCTTTCTGCACCGCTTGTCGCACCGCCGAAAAGCGTCGGGGACAGTCGCCTTGCATCAAATAGCCGCTCAAACATGCTCGCCGCTGCTGGTTTGGCCACATCGCTCAGCTGCGCGTTCATCATTGCCGACAGTCGGGCGCTGCTTTTCGTTCCATCCAGCTCTGACGCGCTGAAATCGACAAAGCCGCTATCCAGTAACGACGTCTGCACTGCGTCGCTGCTGGCGTAATCCAGCAATCTGGGCGTCAGACTGTTCGATGGTGTGGTGTTGTAACGCGCCATGATCGGGCGAACTAATGGGTAATCCCCCGCAGCGATGTTGAAGCTTTGCGGTGCGACGCTGCGTCCGCAGCTGCCCGCCACATCCAGCACCTGGTTGTCTTCAACGCTGCTCAGATCGACCACGCTAACACTACCCGGGAATTGTTTCACCGAAGAAGCGATACTGGCCTGATCCGCCATGGTCAGCACGTTACCGGCAATTGCCTTTCCCGCGGGTTCCATGATCAGCGCAATGAACTCTGCGCGAATATCGGAGCCAGCTGGCAATTGCAGTGGCAGGATGCGCATGTCTGCGCCGCCAAGTTCCGACCAATTGCTGATCTCGCCTGCATAGATTGCGGCAATATCGTCCAGCGAAACCGATGTGACACCGGCGCCGGGGGCCGCGATGACCGCAAACGCCTTGAGCCCGACCATCTGGTGGGTCAACGGTCCAGTCAGGGCCCAGCCGGTCACGTCCGGAAAATCTGCGGCGGCCGTACCGGTCAGTGGCGTCATTGCGACATTCACATCACTTGCCGCATCGCCATTCAGGCGCAGCGTCGCATCTTGGCCCGTTGCACCGCTGGAAAGCGTCAATACCTCATCGGCTTCAGACTGGCTGACAGCTACATTTGTGCCGGGATCAGCTGCGTAACTGCCTGCCACAGCTCTAAAAAGCGCGTCATATTCTGGACGCGCGAAATTAACCGACAATTCAGTTGAGGTCGCGGGCGCAACAGATGGCGTGGCCGCAGCGGTTGCCACGTCCTGCTGGGTATCACCGCTCACCACTTCCACGAAGTCTGATGCACTCAGCCCAAAGTTGTTGTTGGCCAGTATGTCCTGACAGCCAGCACCGTAACATCCAACTTCGGAGACAGGCACACTGACCGCCCCGACCGAGGTGTCAACCGACAGCATCGTACCGTTAAAATCGACGATTTCACCAGCGACGCTGATAAATCCATCCAGAGATCGCAGCTCAACTTCCTGAGCAAATAGCGCCGCAGGGGCAGTGGCACAAAGCAAAGTTGCGATGGTTCTTTTCAGCATTTGATCTCGTAGCTCCGACGATTTTGTTCCTGCACGCCAGCGCGTGCGCCGCATGCAGCACTCAACACCAAAAATGAACCAACAAACGATACGACAGTTGCAGGTTGGTTAACACTTAACCCCGCCATTGTCACCGGTCAGTCGGTCCTCCGTTTTTTGTTTGTTTTCTTGTTGCTAAGGCACATCAGCGCACGGCCCTATCACAGGCCATAATGCAGCGATATCATTATCTCACGTCACCGGGCGGGTCCTGCGGTGGCAATTCACCTCCAAGCTGCGCGCGGACCGATCCACATAACCGCGTCTGCCCGCCGTCCCTTTTGTCGACGACACGTCTATTTGAAACATTGCAATAATATTTTGCTCTATGGCTAAGCGCGAACACAACAGGAGCCTTGTCATGCGCGGCGTCATTATCGGCATTCTTTTCTTACTGGGCACGCAGGCTGCTGCGCAATCCGTAACAGCTCGCGACGGATGGGTTGTCATGCCGACGGATAAGGGTTTTGACACCTTGCTTGATGAACTCAAAACAGCGGTGCGCGCCAATGGTTTTGGGGTCGTGACCCAGGCTGGGCCGACGGGTGCCGCCCGCAACCGAGGTATTGCCATCCCGAATAACCGGGTCGTAGGCGTTTTTAACAATGTCTACGCTGTCCGTATTCTGGAGGCGTCCGTCCCCGCCATGATCGAAGCGCCGATCCGGTTCTATCTGACCGAAGATAACGACGGCACCGCCACCCTGTCCTATAAAACGCCCAGCCATGTCTTTGCCCCTTACGCACTGGACGCTGATGCGGACCTGATGGTAGCTGCCGCAGAGCTTGACGCGGTCTTTTCGATCATCGCCAATGCCGCCGCTGCCCGCTGAAGATAAGGATAACCCTATGCATGATACGATCCGCGCCGCCGATGTTCTGGCGCGCCGCCTATATGCGGCGGGCTGCCGCCATGCCTTTGGAATGCCCGGGGGTGAGGTACTGACCCTGATCGATGCGCTGGAGAAGGCGGGCATCCGGTTCATCCTGACCAAGCATGAAAACGCCGCAGGTTTCATGGCAGAGGGGGTGCATCACGTGGATGGCGCCCCGGCAATTCTGGTTGCCACCGTTGGGCCGGGTGCCATGAACGGCGTCAACGTGGTGGCCAATGCCGAACAGGACCGGGTACCCCTGATCGTGCTGACCGGCTGCGTGGATGCGGCTGAGGCGCAGACCTACACCCATCAGGTGCTAGACCATCGCAAGGTGTTCGACCCGATCACCAAAGCCACATTCACCCTTGATCCTGTCGCCGCAGGTGTGATTGCCGATAAGGCCGTTGGCATCGCCACCGAAGGCCGCGCCGGGCCGGTGCATATTGATGTACCCATCAGCGTCGCCGATGCAGCCGCCGCACCGTTGGACATCAGCCGCGCTGCGGCTTCACCTGTTGCCCCATATGGTGCCGATCTGAAAGCCGCGCGCGACTGGCTCGCAGGTGCGAAACGCCCGGTGATCGTGGCGGGGCTTGATGTGCTGAAAGACGGCTCTGCCGACGTGCTCGCCGCGTTTGCCGAAACCTTCCACATTCCGGTCATCACCACCTACAAGGCGAAGGGCGTATTGCCAGAGGATCACCCGCTTTCACTGGGCGGCGCAGGCCTCTCACCTCTTGCGGACAAACACTTGCTGCCATTTCTGGACGCTGCCGACCTGATCCTGCTGGTCGGCTATGACCCGATCGAGATGCGGACCGGCTGGCGCGACGCATGGAGCCCGCAATCCAAGCCGGTGATCGACATCCACGCCGCTCCCAATCATCACTATATGCATCAGGCCGGGCTGAATTTTGTCGCTGATACAGGTGCGGCACTCCAGACGATAATGGATGGCCTGGAACCCAACGCCACATGGGCTGGCGGCGAAATCCCAGCGTTGAAAGCGGCCCTGGCCGATGCTTTCCCCAAGGACGAAGCATGGGGTCCGGGGGCAGTCATTGACACCTGCCGCACTGTCCTGCCCGCCGATACAATCGCCACCGTCGATAGTGGCGCGCATCGCATCTTGCTGTCGCAAATGTGGACCTGCACCAGCCCGCGCACATTGCTGCAATCATCAGGGCTTTGCACCATGGGGTGTGCCGTCCCGCTGGCCATGGGGGCCAAGATCGCGGCACCTGATCGCCCGGTCGTCAGCTTTTCCGGCGATGCCGGACTGCTGATGGTGGCAGGTGAGCTTTCGACGGCAGCCGAACTGGGTCAGAACACAATCTTTGTCGTCTTTATCGATGCTTCGCTGGCGCTGATCGAGCTGAAACAACGGCAACGCCAGATGGCCAATACCGGCGTGGATTTCGGGCAGCACGACTTTGCCACCATCGCCCGCGCCTTTGGCGGCAACGGGGTGACAGTGCGTGACCGTGACGCACTGTCAACGGCCTTGACCGATGCGCTGTCGGCAGACAGGTTCACCCTCATCGCAGCAGAGATCGACAGGCAAGCCTATGACGGACGCATCTAATACCGGCCCATTGCAGGGCATCCGCGTGCTGGACCTCAGCCGCATTCTGGCAGGACCAACCTGCACCCAACTCCTCGGCGATCTGGGGGCTGAGATCCTCAAGATCGAAAACCCAAAGGGCGGTGATGATACCCGCACATGGGGCCCACCCTTTGTCACCAATGAAGACGGACACCCAACCGACAGATCGTCCTATTTTCTTTGCGCTAATCGCAACAAATACTCGGTCGCGGTCGATATTTCGTCGGCTGAAGGTCAACAGACCATCCGCGCACTTGCCGCCCAATCCGATATCGTGATCGAAAACTTCAAACCCGGCGGATTGCAGAAATACGGACTGGATGCCGCGACGCTTTGTGCCGCCGATCCCGCGCTGATCTATTGTTCGATATCGGGCTATGGCCAGACCGGCCCCAACGCCCGCAAACCCGGCTATGACCTGATGGCGCAGGGCTATGGTGGGATCATGTCGCTAACCGGTGAAGCAGATGGGGAACCGATGAAGGTTGGCGTCGGCATCGCCGATGTGATGTGCGGCATGTATGCCAGCGTTGGCATTTTGGCGGCACTTCGCCACCGGGACCAGACAGGCGAAGGACAGCATATTGACCTGTCACTTGTGGACAGTCAGGTGGCCTGGCTGATCAACGAAGGCACGGGATATCTGACAACCGGGCAGCGTCCGATCCGGCGGGGCAATGGCCACCCCAACATCGCACCTTATCAGGTATTTGCGACGGCGGATGGCCACGTGATTGTCGCGGTCGGCAATGACGGGCAGTTCGGTCGCTTTTGCGGGTTTCTCGGGCTGGACGCCCTGCCCGGTGACCCTCGCTTTGCGACCAATTCCGCGCGGCTGAACAATCGGGATGCTCTGGTTGCCGCGCTGGAACCCGCGCTTGCTGCCCGCTCGACCCAAGACGTTATCGCCGGGCTGGAAGCCTGCGCCGTGCCGGTGGGGCCAGTGCAGACATTGGATCAGGTCTTTGCCTCCGATCAGGTGGCGGCGCGGGAGATGGTGATCAGCATGGATTGCCCGGATGCGGCAACCAAAGATGTCCGTTTGATCGGCAATCCGCTGAAATTTTCGGCAACGCCTGTGTCATATCGCAGGGCGCCGCCCAAGCTTGGGCAGGATACGGCCGATATTCTGCAATGGCTGGATTCAGCGATTGAACGCTAAATACCTGAAATTTATGTGCTAAACTGCATTGAAACACTTATGACAGGTTCGTCATTCACGGGTCTGTGTGATGTGCAATCTGTGCGGGGCTGATACCCCATAGGACAGACCAAGGAGCGTGCAGCACATGATGCAAGATATTTTCGGCCAAGACACTACACTGGCGACCCCGGCGGCGCTGGATCATTGGAACCAGACACAGCTTGCATTTCTGGCCCATGGGGCCACAACGCCGACGCATCTGGGCGCCACATTGGAGGCCGAGCCACAATTTGCACTGGGTCATGTGGCCAAGGCGATGTTCTATATCCTGCTGGGCCGCCGCGAATTGCTGGCTACAGCGGAAGAAGCATATCAGGCTGCAGAGGCAGCACATCGCGCCCAACCCGTCAGCAAGCGTGAGATGTATTTTCTGGATGCCTTGCGCGACTGGATGAAAGGCCAACCTCGCATGGCACTACGCCATTTTGAGGCCGCATTGGCCGAGAACCCGACCGATACGCTTGCCATGAAACTGGACCACGCGCTGCGTTTTGTGCTGGGTGACCATCACGGCATGCGGCGGATGGTCGAAACTGTCATGCCTGCCTATGACAACAAGCATGCCGGATATGGTTATTTGCTGGGCTGTCACGCCTTCACCTTGGAAGAAACCGGCGAATATAAACGCGCCCAGATTGCCGGGCGCGAGGCACTTTTGCTGGCCCCTGATGATGCATGGGGTCTGCATGCGGTGGCCCACGTTCACGACATGACCGCCGATGCGGCTGGTGGGATCAAATGGCTGACAGGCCGGGAAGAGGCTTGGGCCCATTGCAACAATTTCCGCTATCATGTCTGGTGGCACAAGGCCCTGATGCATCTTGATATAGGCGAACGCGAGGTTGTGCTCGACCTTTATGACCAACAGATCCGGCAGGATAAGACGGATGATTACCGCGACATCTCAAACGCGACATCACTCCTGTCACGGCTGGAGCTTGACGGCGTTGATGTTGGCGACCGCTGGGACGAACTGGCCGATCTTTCAGCCAACCGGACAGAGGATGGCTGCCTGATCTTTGCAGATCTGCACTATCTTCTGGCGCTTGTGGGCGGTGGCCGCGATGATGCGATCACCCAGATGATGGGCCGTCTGCACCGGGACGCAAAGGAAGGCCGCACCGATATGCAAAAGGCGATGGCATCGCCCGGATTGGCAACCGCGGCCGGGCTTGAGGCCTTTGGCGAGGCGAATTTTGAAACCGCATTCATCAACCTGTCCAAGGCCAATCAGCACCTGCAATTGGCCGGCGGCAGCCATGCCCAACGCGATGTTTTTGAACGTCTGACCATCGATAGCGGCATTCGGGCCGGTTTCCTTGATGAGGCAGAGGCGATTCTTGCCAAGCGGACCGCCCAGCGCAATGGACGTATTGACGGCTACGCTGCGGCGCGGCAGAAGCTGATCTCAGATGGCCGCGGTGCAGCTGGCAACGCTGCCCATGTTGTTGCTTAGCTAAGACCGCGGGCGCCCGATAGTTAGATGAATATGACGTCCACGATGACAACTTCCGGTGCGGTGGCTGCACCGAAAACGGTCCGTGATCCACGGCTCGACTTTTATCGTGGTATGGCGATGTTCATCATTCTGATGGCACACACCCCCGGTAACTGGTGGAACCAGTGGATTCCCGCCCGGTTCGGCCTGTCAGATGCGGCCGAGATATTCGTTTTCTGTTCGGGCATGGCCTCTGCCGTTGCGTTTGGGCGCACCTATGAACGGCGCGGCTGGGCACTTGGCACCACCCGCATCGGCTTTCGCGTCTGGCAGATATATTGGGCGCATATCGCGACATTTCTGCTGACCGTTGCGGTTCTGGCCGCATTTGACACCTACGGTGATTTCGAAAAAAGCTATATCGGCAGCCTGAATCTGGGTCGCTTCGTGAATGACACGGCACCACAGATCGTGGGCCTGTTCACGCTGACCTATGTGCCAAACTTCTTTGATATTTTGCCGATGTATATGGTGATCCTGATGATGGTTCCCATCGTCATGGCGCTGTCGCAGATCAACTTATGGCTAGTGGCCGTTTTTGTGGGCATCACGTGGTTTCTGGGACAAGGCGGAGTGTTGGATTGGCTGGGTATCGGATGGCTGCAGATCAGCCTGCCTGCTGAACCCTGGTCAGGACGCGAATGGTTTTTTAATCCGTTCACCTGGCAGCTTGTGTTCTTCACCGGCTTTGCCCTGATGATCGGCTGGCTGCCAGCACCCCCCATCAACCGCTATATGATCGTCTTGGTCGGTGCCGCATTGATCGGTGGGTTTGTGATATCAATCATCGCCGCCCGCGAATTGGGCTGGGGCTGGGTAAACCCGTGGAAGGCCGAAAACCGGATGTGGATATCCAAAACCGATACCGGCATTCTGCGCTACCTCCACTTTCTTGCCGTGGCGTATTTTGGATGGGCAATTGCCGGGCCAAACGGGCGCAATATCGTTGCGACGGGTACATCCATTTTCGCCAGCATTTGGCGGGGGATCGTCCGGCTGATTACCAAGGTCGGGCAGCAATCGCTAGCTGTGTTCCTGACAACAGTTGTCCTGTCGCGGATCCTTGGTTTTGCAATTGATCAGGCCGGCAATGGGGCACTGCCGATCGCACTGATCAATATCGCCGGGTTCGCAATAATCCTCGGGGTCGCCTACGGCGTCGCCTGGATCAAGGGGCAACCTTGGAAAGGAGCGGCCAAAGCATGATGGATCGCCGCACATTCATGGCGCTAGTGGCAGCCGCAGCCGCGGGCCCAGTTATCGGGCAGACCGCGCAGCCATTCTCGCGCGACTGGCTCATCGATCTGGCGCAACAGAAATCGCAAGCCGACTATGTCGCCCGCCCCCTGATCCCCGAAGCCTGGCGCAAGATCAGCTATGACGACTTCCAACATATCTGGTTCAACGAGAAAAAAGCGATCTGGAACGATACCGACCGGCCACTGAAACTGGACCTGTTCACAGCCGGGCTTTACGTCGAACGTCCCACGACCATCCATCTGGTCGAGGATGGTCAGGCGCGTAAGCTCGCCTATGATATCTCGCTTTTTGACAAGACCGGCGATTTCCCTGACCTGCCCATTGATGACACGATGGGATATGCGGGCCTGCGCATGCGGGCGGAGTTGAACGCACCCGGCATTTTTGAAGAATTCACCGTTTTTCAGGGAGCCAGCTATTTCCGGGCCATCGGCAATGGACAAACCTACGGGCTGTCGGCGCGCGGGCTCGCCCTGCGCACTGGCGACCCCGACGGCGAAGAGTTCCCCGATTTCACGGATTTCTGGGTCGAGGCCCCCGCACCCGGCGCGGATCACTTCATCGTGCACGCCTTACTGGATAGCCCATCGGTAACCGGGGCCTATCAATTCACGATCAAGCATGGCGAAACAACCGAAATAACGGTCGCCGCGACCCTCTTCCCCCGTGTGGATCTGACCCATGTGGGGCTGGGCGCGCTCACCTCCATGTTCCTCTTTGACGAAACCAACCGCCACCGGTTCGATGATTTCCGACCCGCCGTGCATGACAGCGAAGGTTTGCTGATGCTCAACGGCAATGGCGAACGGATCTGGCGGCCCCTCGCAAACCCAAAGAAGGTTGAGATCAGCGCATTTGTCGATGATGGCCCACAAGGGTTCGGCCTGATGCAGCGGGATCGCGACCCTGAAAGCTTTGCCGACTTGGAAGCACATTACGAGGCGCGACCCTCCCTGTGGATCACCCCGGATGGTGATTGGGGGAAAGGCGTTGTCGAACTGATCGAAATTCCGGCGGACAAGGAAATCTACGACAATATCGTCGCCTTCTGGCGTCCCCGCGAGGTGATGAAAACCGGCGAACGGCAGGATTTCAATTATCACATGGCATGGGGCAACGACCCGGCTGGCCTGCCCGACCTTGCCCCGGTGATCAACACCCGAATCGGCAAGGGTTTTGACCAGATCAAAACCGTGATCGCCATCGACTTTGCCGCCCACCCCGCATTGGACGGACCATTGGAGGATCTGACAATCGTTCTGCGCGGATCACATGGTGACGTATCGCCCGCCATTGTGCAGCGCAACCCCGGCACTGGCGGTGTGCGGATCAGCTTCAGCATCCTGCCCGGCGATGCGCCGATGGTCGAACTGCGGGCGCAACTGCGCCGCGATGGCGCGCCTTTGACCGAAGTATGGTTGTATCGATGGACGGCATGACTCCGCCATATCTGATGCCGCCCGAGGCCCCGTTAGAGCGGCCTATTCAGGCGCTCAACCGGCCACACCGGGATCAAACCGCGCCTGGCACGGCCGACCAATCCACCACGCGCTGGTGGCGGCTTTTTGCCTTTGCCCCGGCTGTTGTGGTCACTGCTTTCGTCATTGGGATGATCATCGACTGGTTTGCAATGTCGGGCCTTTATCCGCTGGAATACGCGATTATCGGTCTGATCACGGTCACGTTCTTCTGGATTGCCCTGTCGCTGTCCACCACGATCGTCGGGATCAGTAGCATGTTCCTGAACCATGCGCGCCCCAATAAGCCAACCACACTAACTCCGCAAAACGTGGCTTTGCTGGTTCCCGTCTACAACGAATCCCCCGCTGACGTCTTTGGCAATGCTGCCGCCATGATGATGGCCCTGCGTGATCAGCACAGCGCACATGATTTTTTGCTGTTCATTCTGTCCGACACGCGTGGCGAGGACGCCGCCGCGTTGGAGTTGCGCGCCTTTTACAACCTGCGCGCCCGGCTGCCCGATGGCTGTCAGGTCTTTTATCGCCGTCGCCACGACAATATCGACCGCAAGGTCGGCAATCTGGCTGATTGGGTGGAGCGCTGGGGCGGCGGCTATGACGCCATGCTGGTGCTGGACGCCGATAGCCTGATGAGCGGTGAGGCGATCACCGCGCTGACCGATGCCCTAGCCGCAGAACCCGCCGCCGGGCTGATCCAGTCGTTCCCAACGATCTTTGGGGCGCGCACAGTCTTTGCCCGGGTGCAGCAGTTTTCTAACAGAGTCTACGGTGCGCCGCTGGCCGAAGGCCTCAGTCGCTGGACCGATCAGGAAGGCAATTACTGGGGCCATAATGCGATTATCCGGACCCGCGCTTTTGCCTCATGCGCCGGTCTGCCACGGATGCGCAACGGCAAGGGCGATCTGATCCTGAGCCATGATTTTGTTGAGGCGGGATTGCTGCGCCGGGCCGGTTGGGCCGTGCGGTTCCTGCCGCGCGTGCAAGGCAGTTACGAAGAGGTCCCCGCGACCCTGATCGACTACATCCTGCGCGACCGGCGCTGGTGTCAGGGGAATTTGCAGCATCTAAGCCTGCTGTCCTCACGCGGCTTTCATGCCATGTCGCGGTTCCACCTGATCAGCGGCGCCATGGGCTATCTGATGTCACCCGCCTGGTTCACCCTGCTGATCATCTGGGCGCTGGTGGGCAATGGCGACCAGGACAATGTGGTCAAATATTTCAGCGGCTTTGATGCCCAGGTCAACTGGCCGACCATGTCGACCGGCAACAGTATGGCGATCCTTGCCTTCATGTACGCGATGCTGCTCGCACCCAAAGTGCTGGGCGCCGGTGTGATCCACAAGACCGGGCTGCGGCTGCGCGATATGGGGGGCATCCGGCAATTCATCACTTCACTGTCGCTCGAGGTGCTGCTGTCGGTCGCCTACGCTCCCGTCCTGATGGTCCAACAGACCCGTGCGGTCGCGCGCAAACTACTTGGATATCGCGAAAAATGGGTACCGCAGAACCGCAGCGGCGGGCATTACCCTTTGCGGGTAATGGTCAAATTCCATGGGTTCGAGACTGTGTTGGGCCTGTCCGCGCTCTTTGGGATGACACAGGGCCTCGTGACCTTGTGGTTGCTGCCCATCGCGCTCAGCCTTGCATTGGCGATCCCATTGTCGGCACTGAGCGGTGTGGACCTGTCGGCCCGGCGCTGGTCCGCGCGCCATATGGGTACACCGGAAGTCATCAATGCACCGCCAATTATCCGGCGGGCCATGGCAGAGCGTCGCCTTGCAGCAATGGCATTGGAGAACACCGGTCAGATCGCGGCGGAATAGGCACACACCGGCGGCAGAAAAAAATCTGTGCAACAGATTTTTTGGCAAGCGCGGTGGGTAATAGAAGTGCCAATGCCGTGTGGTGCGAAAAATCTGTTGCACAGATTCTTCTGTCGTTACGTCTAGCCTGCAGGCGCCAGGTTCAGCGGTAAGCCTCGCGCGATCCAGCCGGGACCGGCAGCAGAACCCAACATCCCCTCGGGCACATCAATGATGTTTGTAAACCCCGCCTCGATCAGCCGGTTTGCGGTGCGGGCGGACCGGACACCGCGCGCGCAGATCAGCGCGACAGGCACGGCCGTTTCGCCCCCGGTGATATCAAGCAAGGCATCAACAAAATCGTCGCGCCGCAGATCCAACCGATGCGCGCCTTCGCCACTGCCGGTTCTGGCCCATTCATCCGGTCGGCGAATATCGATCAACGCGATTTGACCAGCAATTGCCGCTTCATGCGCTTGCGGCGCTGTCAGAACAGCACCGTCCACCTCCTCGGTAATCAATGTATAGAACAGGTTGGGGTTGGCGACCGCTGCCAAACCACCAATGCCAGCCAGAACGGCCACCACGACAAGGATGCTTATTCTAGGCTTCATCCCTGACCAGACGTTTCCACATAAGGGGTGATGATCCTTACCGCCTGATCAACATCCATCACCGGTGGCACCAATGTCAGCACATCGCCTGCCCCATCCAGCAGATAGATAAAGCTGCCATGGGCAAAGACTTCACCACCCGCAGGATCAGTGAACAGCACCTCGCGATCCACTGAAAACGCATCATAGGCGACTTGTAGATCATCCTCTGGCCCAGTCAGGCCGACAAATTCCGGGTGATATTGCTCCAGCGGCGGGCCAATCCTGTCAACGGTATCACGCTTGGGGTCCACCGTGATCATTACAGGGCGCAGCGTGGCGGCCTCCTCCAGTTCGTCGACGATATCCGCCATCAGGGGCAGCGTGGCCGAACAGATTTGTTCACAATTGGCGTAACCGAAGAACAGCAGTTGAAAATGCCCGTCCGGGTCCGCCTGACTGCGGGTCATACCATGCTGATCCATCAGGCTGAAATCACCACCAACATTAAACGGAAAACCATCAGGGGCGGCCGGGGTCGCCGCCAGGATAGCAATGATTGCCAAACGCGTGATCATTCGAACAGAAAATCCTTGATCTCTTCATCCTGTTCCAGCCCAAGGCCGAAATACCCCTCAGCCGCGATTTCCGCCAGAACGCGCGGATCGCGGCGGAACCATGGACCCTTGCCTGTCGCTTCCGGATGGTTTTCAGCCCAGCGCTTTGTCCAGCTATTGGCCTTCACCCAATCCTCGCTATCCCCTGCCCGAATACGCTGCACCAGATAGATATTCCTGGCCCCGACATACTCATCTTCCAGCAGCAATCCGTCCACCTCGATCGTCTGGGCACAATAGGGCAACAGTTCTTGCACTGCGCCAGTAAAGGCGGCCTGGCTGTTTTTGTTGGGAAAGACCAGCACATCATCAACACTGCGCACAAGGCCAAGCTGGCGGTTGCCGTCACCACAATTGTCAGGACAATCGCCTGTCAGTTCACATAGGATATCAACAACCTGTGCCTCGAACCGGGCGGGTTGTTCTGCATAGAGGTTCCAGGTCTTCGCTTCTGACCCCTCCTCGAAATCCTGTGCGAGGGCGGGGGATACGGCCAGCGCGGCCGCTGCGATCAAATTAACAAGTTTCATTGATCCGCCTCCGGCACTGCGAAAGGGGGGACCGGGCCATAGCTGTCATGGCTGAGCACCTGGATATCCAAATCATTCACCACCTCTTCGACCACCAGATATTTCAGGCCGTCACGCTCATAAAGCAAACCATCGGCCTCGATCACATGGCTGGCCAGGCGCAGCTGCGTATCACCGCTCGCGCTATCGGCGCTGTCTTCGATCTTGAGCACCATATAGACGGTGCCATCTTCGGCCAGCAAGCCAACCGGGATACCGCCCGCCGAACACCAAAGGGCGCATGTATGGTGTGCAGTACCGACAACCGCATCCGGGCCGCCCATGACGCCCGAAAAATAGCACCAGGTATCGATGATTTCGCCCTTCACGCTGATGCGTTCGCCGCCAGCCGCGAATGCGGGGCCGGATAGGGCCGCCAATCCGGCCATGATTGCTGGTAAGACTTGTCTCATATACGCACCCCTGTGGTGCGGCAAGAAGACCATATGTCAATCTACCGCGCAACACACGTTCCGTTGATGGGGGCGTCAGAGTACCTGTTGCAACAGCGCCCTGGTGTTCTCAGCAGTCATCTCGATCGGGTTGCCGCCGGTGCTGGGGTCAATCAGCGCACCGGCGACGATCCGGTCGATATCGGGGTTCTCTATGCCAAGGCCAGCCAGCGTTTTGGGAATGGCGAAGGACGCGTTGAAATCATCCACAAAGCTGCAGAACCCGTCAAATCCACCCTCGATCCCCAGATAGGCCGCAGCTGCATCAAACCTGTCGGCGATCGCCGATTTATTGAATTGCAGCACCGCTGGCATGAAAACCGCATTCGTCGTGCCGTGATGCGTATGGTAGATCGCCCCAACCGGGTGTGACAGCGCATGAATGGCGCCAAGCCCTTTTTGGAACGCCGTGGCCCCCATCGCGGCGGCCGACATCATATGCGCCCGCGCTTCGATATCAGTACCATCCGCATAGGCGCGGGGCAGGAATTCCTTAACCAGCCGCATCCCTTCCAGCGCCATGCCTTGGCTCATCGGGTGATAATGCGGCGAACTGTACGCCTCTACACAATGGGCAAAGGCATCAAGGCCGGTGCCTGCGGTAATGAATTTGGGCATCCCAACAGTCAGTTCGGGGTCGCAGATCACCACACTCGGCAGGAATTTGGGGTGAAAGATAATCTTTTTCTCTGCCGTTTCCGAATTGGTGATGACAGAGGCGCGCCCGACCTCTGATCCTGTCCCGGCAGTCGTGGGCACAGCCACGATGGGCGCAATCGCGTCAGCATCGGCCCGGGTCCACCAATCGCCGATATCCTCAAAATCCCAAAGCGGACGTGTTTGCCCCGCCAGAAACGCCACGAGTTTCCCAAGGTCCAGACCCGATCCGCCACCAAAGGCCACAACCCCGTCATGCCCGCCATCGTTGAAGGCGCGCACGCCTGCGGCGGCATTCTTTTCATTTGGGTTCGGATCCACATCGGCAAAGATCGCGCGGCCCAGCCCGGCGGCCTCCAACAGATCCAGCGTCCGGGTTGTGATTTCCATATCCGCAAGGCCGCGATCAGTGATCAGCAATGGCTTCGTGATCCCTGCGGCAGCACAGGCATCTGCAATCTCGGCAATGCGCCCCGCGCCAAAGCGGATTGATGTGGGGTAAGACCAGTTGGCAGTCGGTGACATCTTCTAAGCCTTCTTCAGATGATAGGATTTGGGACGGGTCAAGTTGTGATAGCCGATCAGGGACAAACCACCACCGCGCCCGGTATCCTTGCAACCCGTCCAGCACAGGCCCGGGTCAAGATAATCTGCGCGGTTCATGAACACGGTGCCGGTTTCGATCTGATCTGCGATGGCCTCAGCACGCGCGGCGTCATTCGTCCAGACCGATGCGGTCAGACCGAACTGGCTGTCATTCATCAGCCGTATCGCCTCCGCATCATCCTTGACCGGCATGATCCCGACAACGGGGCCAAAGCTTTCGTCGCGCATCACACGCATATCGTGGGTCACGTTAGTCAGGATTTGCGGGGTCAGATATGCGCCGCCATCATCCTCTGCAAAGTTTGCGATATGGGCCGTTGCGCCTTCGGCGACCGCGTCCTCTATCTGCGCCCGAACCTCAGCGGCAAAGCGTTTATGCGCCATCGGCCCAAGCGTTGTTTCAGTGTCGAGCGGGTTGCCCAACTTGTAGCCATTCACAATGGCTACCGCCTTCTCCACGAAGGCATCAAAATGTTGCTCGGCAACATAGATACGTTCAATCCCGCAGCAACACTGCCCCGCATTGAACATCGCACCATCAATCAGCGTATCGACAGCCGCATCCAAATCAGCGTCATCACAAACATAGCCGGGATCCTTGCCGCCAAGTTCCAGCCCGATACCGGTGAATGTTCCGGCGGCAGCCCGTTCAATCGCCCGACCGCCGCCCACAGAGCCGGTGAAATTCACAAAGCCAAAGGATTTCGCCGCGATCAGGTCTGAAGTGGTCTGATGGTCCAGAAATACGTTCTGGAACACGTCATCCGGCACCCCTGCCGCATGAAAGGCCTCTGCCATACGTTCGCCCACCAGCGGAGTTTGGCTCGCATGTTTCAACACCACCGTGTTGCCCGCAATCAAAGCCGGGGCAACGGTGTTAATCGCGGTCATGTAGGGGTAGTTCCAGGGGGCCACGACCAGCACAACGCCATGCGGCACCCGCTTGATCACCCGGCGAAAGGCGTCGCCATCTTCAATCACAATATCGGCCAGCGCGTCCTTAGCAATGTCGGCCATGTAGGTAGCGCGTTCATTGAAGCCACCGAATTCACCGCCATAGCGGACAGGACGGCCCATTTGCCACGCCAGTTCCGGGACGATCTGGTCATTCATTGCGCCGACTTTGGCGACCGCGTCCATGACAAGAGCAATCCGTTCATCCAAGGGGCGCGCTGCCCAATCCGCCTGCGCTGTCTGCGCGCGCGTAACGGCGGCTTGCGCCTCTGACGCTGTCAGCACTGGCCTTTCGGCATAGATCGATCCATCGATCGGCGATGTGCAAGTTATCATTCTTCAGGCCCTTTCAAATCCGCGCGCGATTTCCCAGTCCGTGACGACACGGTCAAACTCTTCCTGCTCCCATTCTGCACATCGTGTGTAATGGTCAATCACATCGTCACCCATTGCCGCACGCAGGAACTCCGAATTGCGCAACGTCTTGATCGCGGCGCGCAAGGTTTGCGGAATATCTGCCGCCTTGGCATCCTCATACACATCACCGCGGGTCGGCGGAGCAAGCTCCATCTTGTCCTCGATCCCCTTGATGCCCGCGGCCAGCATCGCCGCCTGCGCTAGATAGGGGTTCAGGTCGGAACCACCGATGCGGCATTCGACGCGGACCCCTTTGGTGCCATCACCGCAAAGGCGGAAACCGGCAGTCCGATTATCAACTGACCAAACGGTTTTTGTCGGGGCGAAAGTGCCTTTCGCGAAACGTTTGTAGCTATTGATGTAAGGGGCCAGAAAGAAGGTGTAGTCCGGGGCATAGGCGATCAGCCCGGCCATGTAGTGTTTCATCAGATCGGACATGCCCAGATCGGCATCCGCATCATAAAACACGGGGTTCCCGTCTTTCCAAAGCGACTGATGCACATGGGACGAACTACCAACCTTGTCGTGATGCCACTTGGGCAGGAAGGTCGCGGCGCGGCCATGGGCCCAGGCGATTTCCTTGACCGCGTTTTTGGCAATCGTGTGGTGGTCGGCGCAATCAAGGGCAGCGGCATAGCGGATGTTCAGCTCTTCCTGCCCGGTTTCCGCCTCGCCCTTTGAATTCTCAATCGGCAGACCGGCAGCAAACAGATGGTTGCGGATCGGGCGCATCACGCCTTCTTCCTTAGTGGTTTGAAGGATATGGTAATCTTCGTTATAGCCGCTGATCGGGGTCAAATCGCGGAAGCCATCCTTGCGGATTTCGTCAAAGCCTTTCTCGAACAGGAAAAACTCCAACTCTGTCGCCATCATGGCGTCAAAGCCCAGCGCCTCAAGCCGGGCGATCTGTTTCTTGAGCATCGCACGCGGGCTATGTGGGACGGGGGCGTGGGTGTGGTGATCCAGAATATCACAAAGCACCATGGCAGTGCCCTCCAGCCACGGGATCAGGCGGATGGTGGTCAGGTCTGGGGCCATGATGTAATCGCCGTAACCCTTTTCCCAACTGCTGGACGCGTAGCCATCAGGGGTTGCCATCTCCAGATCGGTGGCGAGTAGATAATTGCAGCAATGCGTTTCTGCAAAGGAGGTTTCAACGAAGTTCACGGCATGAAACCGTTTGCCCATCAGACGGCCCTGCATATCCGGGAAACAGGCCAGAACGGTATCAACCGATCCGTCTTTGACTGCGGATTTCAATCCATCGAATGTCAGATTGCCAGGCATTTTGCTCTCCTCTGGGCGATAGATGCCCCGGACTTGATTCCGGGGCATCTTGTTTGATCAAGCGATACGTCCCGGGTCAAACCCGGGACAGGACGCAGCCCTATTCGAAATTATAGGGCGCACCGGCTTGGTTGATGACGCTGTTATATTCTTTGAAGATGTTGACGATCTTCTGATGCACTTCGCCTTCCTGTGCCACTTCTTCCCAGAACTCCTTGGCCGCGTTTTCAACCTCAGCCCATTCCCCTGCAGGGACCGAACGCAGTTGCAGCTTGTCGCCATTGGCGCGCAGTGCCGCCTCACCGCCCCAGTACCACTGGTTACGATAGGTGTGACCGGCCTCAGTCCCGGCCATGACAACCGCCTTAAGGTGTTCGGGCAGGTCGGCCCAGCGTTCCTCGTTCACGAACCATGATCCAATCCATGCACCCGAGATGTTGTTGGTCAGGAAATAGTCGGTGACGTCAGCCCAACCCACGGTGTAATCCTCGGTGATGCCGGACCATGCCATGCCGTCCAGTTCGCCTGTCTGCACCGCAACTTCGGCATCCTCGTAAGGAATATTGACCGGAACAACCCCGAATTTCGACAGGAAGCGGCCCGCAGTCGGGAAAGTGTAAAGGCGCAAACCATCAAGATCGGCCACGCTGGTGATCTCTTTCTTGGTGTTGAAGTTGCAGGGGTCTTGACCGGCTGCCGACAGCCATTTGACGCCAACCTTCGCGTATTCCTCTTCCCAGATTTCTTTCAACCCATACTGGTTAAACAGGACCGGCACATCGAGGATATGCTTTGTCGCAAAGGGGAAATAGCCGCCAAACTGCTGCAACGGCGTCGGTGAGGCCATGGAATCATCGTCCGAATGTACCCCGTCGATCGTGCCACGCTGCAAGGCCTGGAACAGCTCGCCGGTTGGAACAATCTGGTCGGCATAGAATAGTTCGATCTCCAGTTCACCATTTGCGGCGGTGTTGATATAGTCGATGACCGGCTTGGTGACATGTTCGCCCAGCGCGGAACCGGCATAAGTCTGGAAACGCCATTTGATCGCTTCTTGCGCACGCGCAACAGTCGGTGCGGCCAATGTTGCCGCCCCGGCGAGGCCCGCGTTTCGGATGAAATTACGTCTTGTTGTCATAATAGTCTCCTTGTTTGGTTAGGCTCCATTGTCGGAGCTCTTGGTCTTAGTTTCCGTACACATAGTTTGGCAGCCACAGGGCCAGCTGGGGGAAGATCATCACAAGGATGAGCGCGCCCACCATGACCAGCACAAAGGGGCCGATGGATCGATAAATGTCGTGAATACTGATCTCGGGCGGGGCCATTGCCCGCATCAGGAACAGATTGTAGCCGAAAGGCGGTGTCATATACGCAATCTGACATGTGATCGTATAAAGGATGCCGTACCAGATCAGATCAAAGCCAAGCGCGCCCACCAGCGGTACATAAAGTGGGGCAACGATCACCAGCATCGCCGTGTCATCAAGAAACGTGCCCATGAGAATGAAGCTGAGCTGCATCAGGATCAAGATGATCCAGGGGTTCAGACCCAGACGTTCCGTAAACAGGCTTTCGATGGCTTTGACCGCACCCAACCCATCGAACACCGCACCAAATGCCAGGGCCGCGAGGATGATCCACATGAACATGCAGGTGATGCCCAGGGTATTGCGGACCGAATTCTCAAACACCTCACGTGTCATCCGGCCTTTCATGACCGCCGCCAAGAAAGCCGTGATCGCCCCAATCGCCGAACTTTCCACAAGCGAGGTCCAGCCATTCACAAATGGCACCATCATGACGGCAAAGATGACCAGCGGCAGCAATCCGGCGCGCAATAGCCGTAGCTTTTCCGCCATCGGGATGTTGCGCTCTTCTGCGTCCAAGGCTGGCCCCAGATCGGGATTTTTCCAGCAGCGGACGATGATATAGATGATGAACAGCGCGGCCATCATCAGGCCGGGGATGACCCCGGCCAGCCACAGCTGGCCAACGGGTTGACGCGCAATCATGGCGTATAGGACCAGCACGACCGAGGGCGGCACGAGGATACCAAGTGACGACCCCGCCTGAATAACGCCAGTCACCATGCGTTTGTCATAGCCGCGTTTCAGCAATTCAGGCAACGCTATGGTAGCACCAATCGCCATGCCCGCCACGCTCAGCCCGTTCATCGCGGAAATCAGCACCATCAGACCGATTGTCCCGATGGCCAGCCCGCCTCGCAAACCACCCATCCAGACGTGGAACATCTTGTAGAGATCATCGGCGATCTTCGACTCGCTCAGCACGTAGCCCATGAATATGAACATCGGCAGGGTCAGCAGCGGATACCATTTCATCAGCTTCATCGCAGCGGCAAAGCCGATGTCATACCCCCCCTTGTCGCCCCATAGCAGCAGGGCGGCAACGACGGCGACAAAACCGATAGCGCCAAAGACCCGCTGTCCTGTCAGCAGCATGAGCATCATGGTCGAAAACATCAGGGTCGCGATCATTTCGTATGGCATCAGATGGTTTCACCCTTCAGACGCAGCACGTCCTTGAACAGCTCTGACAAGCATTGCAGCAGCATCAGAAAGAAACCGATGATCATCACCACCTTGACCGGCCATAGATATGGGCGCCATGCCGATGATGACCGCTCTAGTGTGCCTATCTCTTCTGTTCCGATCAGCACACCGGTCAGGAACGACACCGGCGCATTCTTCCAGTAGCCCAGCGAATAGGCAGTTGAACTGATCGCCCCATAAAGCAGCACGCAAAGATAGAAGATCAGGAACAGGACGGTGATTGCGTCGAACCAGGCTTTGCGCCGGACCGACCAGCCACCATAAAGCAGGTCCATGCGCACATTCGACCCCAATTGCAACGAGTATGGCCCACCAAGGATATAGTAGCCCACCATCACAAACTGCGCCATTTCCAGCGTCCAGAGCGTTGGCAGAAAGAAGGTCTTGCTGATCGAGGACCACAGCAGGATCCCCATCAGGACAAAGATGCCATACATCATGATACGCCCAAGACGATAGTTCACCGCATCAACGCCGCGGATGTAACCCTGCATCAGGCCACGCATTGCACAGACCCCGCGACTTTCGTTCTGCCAAAAGCGTCGGCGATCCAAGCGGCCAGCATGTCTGCCCTTGCCTTTTGCTGCGCCGTCGTAGCGATCAGATCATTGCGGATTTCCAGCATGACGTTCAGATGACCACCAGATAGGGCATGTTCCTTCAACGTATGCGTCACACCATGTTCCGGCCCGTAAGGCTGGTTCCGACGAACATCCAGTGTGGTGTGATCAGCAGCGCAATCCAGCATCGCGCCCGCGAGCCGTGCATCGCTGTCGTGAACAACGCCAATCTCAACACTGCGCGGCTTGCCGTGATAGGTCGGGGTGAAACTGTGTACCGTGACGATGACCGGAGCCTGTTTTTGAAGAATCGCGGCGGACAGGCCGTTTTTGAACGGCGTGTAATAGGCGGTCACACGGGCGGCCTTGTCAGCCGGAGTCAGATGCTGATTACCCGGAACAGCGTAAATCTCGCTCTTTTCCGGCATTGCGTCAGGGGCATCCGGCGGGCGGTTGCAGTCGTAAACCAGGCGGGACACGTTTCCTGCAATCAACATGGCATCCAATTTGCGAGAGAGCTTTTCGGCAACTGCCATCGCCCCGGGATCCCAGGCGATATGACTTTCTCGGGCCGCGTCCGAAAGGCCAAGTCCGTTAAAATGCGATGGAATATAATGGGTTGCATGTTCACAGACCACAATAGCCGACGACACACCCTGCGGGTTGATCGGCGCAATCCGATCCGCGTTCTGATCTGTGACATCGTGATTCATGGCGACCCCCACGCACAAATTGCTTGCGCTCGGAGGTTTTTGTCAACAAAATTGTGAAAAATTTATCACTAGTGAACAGGTCTGGTAATTTTTCGATCAAATGAAAGGCGATCATGGCCGACGCAACGCTGACAATTTCTGAACGTATCCAGCAAAAACTGGATGATCTCACCCGCGCAGAGCGCCAACTGGCGCATTCGATCCTTGAAAACTACCCCGCCTCGGGTCTGGGCCCACTATCCGCATTGGCGCGGGATGCGCATGTATCGGTGCCAACCGTGGCTCGCATGGTCCAAAAACTGGGTTTCAAAGGCTACCCTGAATTTCAGGCCGAACTGCGCGAAGAATTGCGCGCCAAGGCCAAAAACCCGATTGCCAAACACGATACATGGGCAGAAGCCGCACCATCCGGTCATATGCTCAACAGATTCACCGACGCGGTGATCGACAACATCCGCCACACGCTGGGCCAGATCGACCCTGATGCTTTTGATGCCGCTTGCGCGCTTGTCGCTGATCCGGATCGCAGGCTGTGCATCGTGGGCGGGCGCATCACCCATGTTCTGGCGGAGTATCTGTTTTTGCACATGCAGGTGATCCGACCCAACGTGACCCATATCCAATCCACGTCAAATGCCTGGCCGCATTACCTGCTGGATACCAAGGACAGCGATGTTTTTATCATCTTCGACATGCGCCGCTATGAAAACAACACGCTCAAACTGGCGCAGATGGCGCAGGAACAGGGGGCCAAGATCATTCTGTTTACTGATCAATGGCGGTCGCCGGTGCATCAGATCGCCGATATCAGCCTGAGCGGACGGATTGTAGTGCCCTCTGCCTGGGATTCGCTGGGCACGACGCTCTTGCTGGTTGAAACCATGATCTCAGCCGTACAGAATCTGAACTGGGATGACACCAAGGCGAGAATGGAAGAGCTTGAAAGCATGTTTGACCAAACCAAACTCTTCAGGAAATTCACCTGAGGCGTCGGGCCCCCGTTGTCAGGCGCGGGGTCAGGTCACCACTGGCAAATTGCCATAACGGCTTACCGGGCTGCCGCAGGACAGCCGGTTCGCGACGGCAAGATCGATTGAATGACAATGGTGATGCGTCTGCGCCCAACCCAATTGAGCCTAAGGTCTTTCAGATCGACAGAGCTCGCAGATGCGTCAATGTCTGGCAGCGCCACAGGTTAATGAAGGCAGTTTGCACAGATTCTACCCCGATTTCCCGCACAAACTGATGGCAAGTGAACACCATGCGGCGGTGACATTGCGCATGTCGAGGCCCCTCAGCGGGGTAAAATCTGGCTTTTTTTTGCAATAATTGTGAAATTCATGATTTTTTAACGCTTCCTTAGGGTCAATTTTCACGCTGCTTTCACAGGCAACGTGCACAAAGAACGCACCAACGTTGGTTGGTAAGTCAACGGCGCCTTTCAGGAGCAACACCTGAACAGAGTCCCTTTTTTATAGCTGGTTATTTTTTCCGGCGTCGTTGGCTTCTCAACTCTCAGACGACCCTTCCAAAAACAACTGCGCGTGGCACCATTTGTGGCACGCGCAGTCGTCGGAATCTCAGAAAATGCACCGAGCCGGTGCAACATCACATCAGATCAGTACGGATTTCAAGGTGGTAAGGCCCACAGGTCAAGCCAACCCGAGGGTCAGCCTTCCAGAAGCCCCGCAGGCACGAAATCGGGGCGTACGAAATCAGCCGCAGGCCGATCGGCGACAGCCGTCAACCATTTGAATTCAAAGACACGTTCGTCATCTTCATCAACGGAGGACACGACGAGGCATTGATACAAATGTTTGGGGCCATCATAGATATCCACATGGCCGCGCAACCGTTCTGACCCTTCCAGATCAAGCGCGAAACCATCATCCCATAACCGCCTGATCCGATGGACCTGCTCTCCATCATGGACGCATAAGCGGTCCTTGCGTTGCAGCGCCGCCTTGCGCGCCTCTTGTAACCCCTGACGCACTGCCTCAGGCAAAAACGTATACATACCAGTCCCCTCCAGACATGACTGAGGATGACCACACCAAGGTAAATATCAAGTAACAAAATCCGCCGCAGCGCGGAAAAACCTGTATTTTAGGCCTTCACACGGGGGCGCAACACATGTGGACGCGCTGCATCGTAAAGCGCCGAATCAGGAAACCCATGCGAATCAGCCAGCGCAGGTCCAACCAGAATCAGCGCAGTCCGGGTGATTTTTGCCGCGCGCACCTTCTCGCGCACATCCGTCAGTGTCCCCCGAATGATCATCTGGTCCGGCCATCCGACACGATAAATCACAGCCACCGGACAATCCGCCCCGTAATGGGGCATTAATTGCCGTTCGATCTCTCGCAGCGCACGAATGCCAAGATGGATGGCCAGGGTGGCCCCGGTACGGGCGAAATTCTCCAGCGTCTCACCTGCTGGCATCCCTGTCGATTTCATGGACATGCGGGTCAGGACGATTGATTGTGCAAGCTCTGGCACCGTCAATTCGGTGCCCAGAGCCGCCGCCGCAGCAGCATAAGCCGGTACGCCCGGAATAATCTGGTAATCAATCCCATCCGCGTTGAGCCGCCGGATCTGCTCTGCAATCGCACCGTAAAGCGATGGATCGCCCGAATGCACGCGCGCGACATCCCGCCCCTTGGCATGGGCATCCAGGATCACAGCATGCGTTTCATCCAGCGTCATCGGCGCGGTATCGATCACCAACGCATCTTGTGGGGCGCAGGCAACCACCGCCTCGGGCACCAATGACCCGGCATAAAGGCACACCGGGCATTCGCCGATCACGCGGGCTGCCTTCAATGTCAGTAGTTCGGGGTCACCAGGGCCGGCGCCAATAAAAAAAACAGTCATCTACACTCCTCCGGGATGGCGGGTGGGGCGCGTTTCGCAACAGCGAAACAGCGTCACCCTGCCAAATCCCCATCAATCTTGCGGGCATAACCACGCGGCGTATACATCCGCGGACCTTCACCCAATTGCGCCAAACGGGAATGCGACGACCCTACCAGCACGACCGTCAGCATATCGACCTCATCCACTTCCAATGCATCCAACCGGCGATAGCGCACATGTTCTTCCGGACGACCCAGCGACGAGGCAAGCATCACCGGCGTATCGCCCGGACGATGTTTCAACAATATGTCCCGCGCCTCTGCCAGTAGCGTCCGACGGCGCATCGACACCGGATTGTAGAAAGCAATCACAAAATCCCCCGCCGCCGCCGCGCGCAACCGCTTGACGATGTCTTCGCGCGGCGTCAGCAAATCGGACAGCGAAATCGCACAGAAATCATGGCCCAATGGCGCACCCGCCCGCGCAGCCGCCCCCTGCAACGCACTCACTCCGGGGGAACTGACAACCTCCACCCGACGCGCTGCATCCGACACGCCCATCTGATCAGGACCACGATCCAGCAACTCAAAAACCAGCGCGCCCATCGCGTAAATCCCGGCATCCCCGGAACAGACCAACGCGACATTCTTACCCTTACCCGCCTGCTCCAAAGCATAGCGGCAGCGATCTTCCTCGCCACCCAACGGAAAATCCGACCGTTCCTTACCCACAGCCAGAGGCCCTAGCAAATCAATATAAAGGCCGTAACCCACCAACTCATCCGCCTCAGCCACCAGCTTGGACACTTCCGGTGTCCGCCAGGCCGCCTGCCCCGGTCCAATGCCGACGACAGACAACCGCCCGCGCGCGCGTCCGGCCAGTTCAACCAAAGGTTTGTCATCAGCCGCAAGCGCGCATGTTGCATTGGCCGATTTCCGCTTTGGCAGCCGCAATGCACCCGCATTCGCCTGTGCCAGCGCCGCTGCTTCAGCCACTCCATGTGTCCCAACCTCGGCAAAAACCACATCAGACGGGTTCATCAAACGCGGGGTCTCGGCCTCCAAGGTCGAGGCATCAAACACCCGGAACGGAACGCCGAAATTCTCTGCCAGCGCAAGAATGGCTGGCTCATCAGCCTTCAACGTCAGGCTGTTCACCGAGTGCAACGCCTCCGGGATAATACCCGCCTCAGCCAAACCATTTGCGACCAGTTCAGCCATTTCATCCACTGGGCAATCCCGCGCGCAACCGACACCAAGCGCATAGCGTTGCGGCGCAAACTGTATGTGATCCGGTCCCAAATCAGAAACTTTCCCAGCCGCGCAGGTAATGCGCAGCCCATCACCCTGCGGCAAACACTGTAACCAACGCGCCTCAGCAGCGTCCGGACCTTCAACCCGCACGCCTGCACCCGACAACAGGATCGCCATTGCGTCTTTCGCATGCCACGGGTTCACAAGCCGCCAGCCCGCAGGTGGCGCGTCCAACGCGACGCCTAACGCAACATCCCCCGCCGTCGTGACAGCAGCGACCGCACCCAGCGCCTCCGAAATCTCTGCGGCCAAACGGTTCGCACCGCGATGTCCACCCAGCAATGGCACAACGACTGCACCGTCATCGGACACCGAAATCACAGGCGGCTCGGTGGTCTTGTTCGCCAAGAATGGCGCCACCGCCCGGATCAGGATCCCTGACGCACACACCCCCACCACCGGCACCCCGGCAGCAAACAAATCCCGTGTGTGGTCCAACGCATTGGCAAAGAATGCGTCAGCCTGACCCACCCGGCCCTCACGACCATGCACCTGCGCGCCCAGAACCCCGGCAACGCGATGCGCCACGGGCTCCCCGGATCGAGACAACGCCAAAACAACTGGTTTCAAAGCCATGGATCAGCCCCCTTGGTCAACAGAATCATGGAAAAATACGGGGCACAGGCGGGGGCATCCGCCAGCGGCAGCACAACCTCTTCGGCCAATGTCGCGCGCTCCACATAAACAGCCTGATCGGTCAAACCGAGCGCATCTATCACGCCGCGAATTTTTGGCAAATGCCGCCCGACTTTCATGATCGCCACGCTTTCGGCACCATCTATACGGTTGCGCAGTTCCGTCTCCGGCAACGGACCCGGCAATACAGTCAACCGTTCGTTACGGGCGGCCAATGGCATTCCGGCCCGGGCGGCACAGGCCGTGACTGATGTCACCCCAGGTACCACCTCAACCCGGTAGCGATCCGACAGGCGCGCAAACAGATACATGAATGAGCCGTAAAAGAACGGGTCACCCTCGCAAAGACATACGACATCCTGGCCACGGTCCAGCGCTTCTGCAATGCGCGCGGCCCCCGCATCATAGGCGGCTTGCGCGGGTTCCCGAGCCACCGACATCGGCACATCCATGACGATTTCCTGGGCCCCGGGCCCGATCAGATCTGCGGCAATCGACCAGGCAAAACTCGCCGCCCCCGCCAGTGTGGGATAAGCGACAACATGCGCCTTCTCGATCAAACGGGCGGCACGCAATGTCATCAAATCCGGCGCACCCGGGCCCACACCAACCCCATACAAAACGCCTTGGGATGGTGGGTGGGGCGCATTGGCGCCGCCAATAGCGTCACCCATCATCGCTTTACCAAACTCCACTGGGTCACCGGCATCAGCGGACGCCAGCCCGTCAGCCGACCTACAGGCTCTGCCCGATGCACTGACAGTTTCACCAGATCACCGCCATAGGCTTTGTGTATCGCAATCAGTTCTGCCTCACTTTCCAGGGTCACCGCGTTCGCCACCATACGGCCCAAAGGGCGTAACGCGGCCCAAGCGGCCTCAAACGTCTCCCGGCTCAACCCACCGCCAATGAAAATCGCATCTGGCGCATCCAGACCTTCCAGCGCGCGCGGCACCTCTTCATCCACCAGTTCCAGTTTCGGCACGCCCAGCGCCAGCGCATTTGTCGCCGCCATCGCGCGTCTGTCCGCACGCGGCTCAATCCCGACCGCCCTAGCATAACGGGCCGCGCGCATCCATTCGATGGCAACCGATCCGCAACCACAGCCGATATCCCACAAAAGCGCGCCACGCATCGGCATCAGCTTGGCCACGGTCGCCGCACGCACCTCCTGTTTGGTCATCGTACCATCTGACTGAAACAAATCATCCGCCAAGCCCGGCACACGGGGCAATAATGCAGCGTCCGGGGCCGCAATGCATTCAACCGCCAATGTATTGAACGCGGGCACCACGTGATCCCAGCTCTCCGCGATACCGTCAAACCGGGCCTCATCCTTGCCACCCATCGCGGCCAGCACGGTCATCCTTGATCCGCCAAAGCCGCGTTCTGTCAGAAACCGCGCAATTTGGGCGGGCGTCCGTTCACCCGTGGTCAGCACCAGCAAACGCACATCCGGCTGAATAAACGCGATCATCTGCTCAACCGGACGACCATGCACCGTCAGGGTCTCAACATCGGGCAAGGACCAGCCCATCCGGGCAGCAGCCAGCTGAAACGCAGATAATTGCGGATGATAGGTAATCTCTCCGGGGTCAATCGACCGGCCAATCTTGGCACCTACGGAAAACCACAGCGGATCGCCCGTGGCGAGCACAACCACGCGCTGATCGCGCAGACCCTCAATCGTATCGATCAACGCATCAAACGGGTGGGGCCAGGCCATGCGCGTGGCCGTCAGGTTATCAGCCAGCGTATGATGCCGTTCACCGCCAATGATAACCTCCGCCGCTTCAACAACCGCGCGGGTGGCGGGCACAAGCCCGTCCATGCCATCTTCGCCAATTCCGACGATATGCAGCCATGGGTCAGACATCTTCTGGTAACCCCGCTGCCAGAGCATTCACCGCAGCCGAAGCCATGGCTGACCCACCACGTCGCCCGCGCAAGGCCACATATTCACAGCCACGCGGACGTTCCGCCAATTCAGCCTTACTTTCAGCAGCACCGACAAATCCAACCGGAAAGCCAAGAATGACAGCAGGCTTCGGCCAATCCTGATCGAGCAGTTCCAGCAAATGAAACAGCGCCGTCGGCGCATTGCCAATCGCCACAACGGCCCCATCAATCCGGTCGCGCCACAGCTCAACAGCTGCCGCCGAACGCGTGTTGCCGATCATGGCCGCATGTCCGGCGACTGTTGGATCATTCAAGGTCACGACAACATCATTGCCAGTGGGCAGATAGCGACGAATGATACCGGCGCCCACCATTTCGCAATCACACAAGACCGGCGCACCCGCAGCCAGAGCCGCGCTGCCCGCAGCCACAGCACCAGGCGAAAATGCCAAACGGTCCGCAATTTCAACCATGCCGCAGGAATGGATCAGCCGGGTCATTAGCGGATGCATGACCGCAGGAAACCGATCCAAACGCGCCTCATCGCGCACAGTTGCAAAACTCTGTGCGTAAATGGCTTTGGGATCTTGTTCATAGCGTCGCACGGTATTTCCTTCGCGCATTGCCAGAGGGCCAATTTTTCATAGGAAAATTGACAGCAAGCAGTTTATGAAATTTTGATCCCCTCACATCTTTGCCTTGCGCGCACTTTCGGGACCATGCGGGTGATCTGCATGGGGATAAACTGCGTGATGATGGTGGTGATGATCCTGGTCGTGGTCATGCCCATGGTGATGATGGTGGTGATCATGCGCCGCCTCAAGGCGGCAGACCCCGGTACAGAACGTGTCGCAAAGCGTGCAATCGGCGACATTCGATCCCGGCGCATTGGCACCCTGACCCTCGACGTGATGGTGATGGCTTTCTTGCACTGCACCGACCTCTGCCTCAAAACCAACGACCTGCACCCGATATTTGCACAGCACGCATGTCGGCGGGGGAACCGCGCCAAAGGCCGGGTGCGCGCGATCTTCGACGCTGATATGGTGATGTCCACCATCCTCCAGTGCCAGAACCTGACTGCGATATCCGCAAATCCCGCAATTGGGTGGCGGCGTATCGCCATCCTGTTCCAGGATGCGCTCGGCAAAGGTTTCAAGCACCTTGGGGTGATCACCCAGATAACCGGCCTTCACGAAATCAATGCCGGGATATTCTGCCGCAACCTGATCGGTGAAACCATAAATCCGGTCGATCAGAATGCCCGAAAACAGGAAATAGGGGAACACGATGACCCGCTTATAGGGCAGCATGGCGACATGCTGCAGACAGGGTTCGACCAATGGGAAGGTCACACCGGAATAGCCCACCTCGCACCATCCAAACCCCATGCCTTCCTGCAACATGCGGGCGATCTTTGACACGTTCCCATTGGCGTCCGGGTCAGACGCGCCGCGCCCGATCACAACAAGACAGGTATCCGTCAACGGCACGTCACCCGACGCCGCATTGGCGCGATCAACCGCTTCCTGTACGCGGCCAGCAGCCGCCGCAATCATCTTGGGATCTACACCCAATTCGCGGCCATAGCTGACCTGCATACCATGTTTGGCCGCATAGGTGTTCAGCACCGTAGGGATATCGTTCTTGGCATGCATCGCGGCAAACAGCATCCCGGGCACGGCTAGAATACGTTCGCACCCGGCCTCGCGCAGCTTGTCCAGACCATCCCGGATCACCGGATTGGCAAATTCCAGATAACCATAATCCGTCATCCAGTCGTCTGGCAGGTAGGCCGGCAGTTTCTCTGCAAGCACGGCAAATTCATCGACCGCCGACTGGCTGCGCGAACCGTGCCCGCAGATCATGACACCGGTTTTCATGCCGTCTCCTCTTCGGGCTCTTCTTCAGGCGCGGCATCTTGCTTTGCCTTTTTGTCCTTCAGCGCGCCCCAGATCGCGGCAAGACCTGCCAGACCAATCGCCGCACCCGCGACCCAATGATCATGCCCCGCCAGATCGCCCCAGTGGCCGGGATGGGCCGCCACGGCCGAGCCTGCAAAAACCAGCATCAAGGAAAGCAAAACACGCATCGGGTCCTCCGTTTCATACCATAGCCAGAGAACCGGTTGCCCGTGCTTTGACGACGTGACGCATTGGTCCCCGTTTTGGGTCAACCGCCGCACCACCAACCTCTCTGGCCACTCAGGGCTTCGTCTGGTGAGTCGTATAATGCGCGGTATCGGCCGGATCAAACCGATAAGCGACCGTTCAGACCGATCGGGCGGCAGATCGCATCGGTTCAATGCGGCCTCACACGCGTATCAGATGTCCGTGCACGCCTGTGAGCTCAAGAAATCGACGCAGTTGGCGCAAAAGGAAACCCATCAAAAAATACAATCATGAGCTGCATTTCGGCTTGCGTTAGTCAGCGAATATGCAACGCGATGTTTAAAGAATCCGGCGTCGCCACACGATGCTTTGTCGGCAAAAAAGTGATCAAGAAGTTAATATTTATTTAATAAACTTTAAGATCCGTGAACCCCACACCCATTCTGACGGATTAGGTTAGCAAGCTCTCAGGCCTCAACAGCGAAAGACCCTTATTTCTTGGGTTGGATTTACCTATTCTTCCTTAAGTTGATTAAAACTTAAGGAAATTTTTCAACGTTGGAACAAACCTGCAAGCGGGGTCGTTTGCACTAGTAGTGAGGAAAAGGAATGCACCAAGAACGAGAAGTAGTAAAAGTCGCAAATAGTTTCGATCAAGCGATTTCCGAATTCATTTGGCAAGAAAAATACCAGTACCGGGTCAATGGAAAAGCCATTGATAACACAATCGAAGATACATGGCGGCGCGTGGCCGAAGGTTTGGCGTCGACCGAACAACCAACGGCACAAGGGCGCGTGACAGGCCAGTTTTTGGCCGCGATGTCGGACCACAAATTGTTGCCGGCCGGACGTATTTTGGCAGGCTGCGGCACGGCCCGGAACATCACGCTATCCAATACATTTGTGATGCAAACAATTCCTGATTCCGTCGGCGGGATCATGGACACGGCGAAGCAGGCCGCACTCACCATGCAGATGGGGGGTGGCCTTGGGTTTGACTTTTCGACACTCAGACCGGCAGGCACCTATGTCAAAGGGCTTGATTGCGGTGCCGCTGGCCCCATCGCTGCGATGGATATTTTTGATGCAGTATGCGCCATGGTCGTCAAAGGGATGGGGCGTGGCGCGATGATGGCCACCATGCGGTGCGATCACCCGGATATCGCCGCCTTTGTCGCTGCCAAAACAGACCGGCAGAAGCTGCGGAATTTCAATCTTTCGGTCATGGTCTCCGACGCGTTCATGGATGCGGTTAAGCTTGATGATGACTGGGATCTGGTCTGGGACGGCCGCATCATGGAAACGATCAAGGCGCGCAGCTTGTGGCAAACCATCATGGAACGGACCTATGCCGCGGCAGAGCCCGGGGTTTTGTTCATCGACCGGATCAATGCGATGAACCCGCTGAACTACCTGGAAAAGATCTGTGCGACAAATTCCTGCGCCGAACAGCCGCTTCCACCAAATGGGACAAGCCCATTGGCGTCGATCAATCTGGCGCGTCTGGTACGCGCACCGTTTGAAAAGACCGCAGCGCTTGATCTGGATGAATTGACGCGGCTGACCGGCATTGCCGTCCGCATGCTGGATAATGCGATTGATATCTCGCAATTCGCCAATGAGGCACAGCGACAGGAAGCGCTGACAAAGCGCCGGATCGGCATTGGCGTGACCGCGGTGGCCGATGCGCTGATCATGCTGGGTATCCCCTACGGCACAACAGAAGCAGCGCGCGTGTTGGGCCAATGGATGCAGGTATTGCAAAACGCAGCCTATGCGGCATCCGCCGAACTGGCCCGAGAACGCGGCGCGTTTCCAGCCTATGTACCAGAACGTCATCAGGGTCATCCAATGATTGCCCGGCTTGATCCGGATGTCCGCCGTCTGATCCTGCGCCACGGGCTGCGCAACGCTGCCCTGACATCAATCGCCCCGACCGGAACGATTTCCATGCTGGCCGGTAATGTATCATCGGGGATAGAACCCGTCTTTTCACTGGCCTACCACAGGACCATGAACACATCAGACGGCAAACAACGTCAGGACAAGGTTGAGGATTACGCCGTCTGGCTTTACCGCAATATATTCGGGGCAAATGCCGCCCTGCCCGATACCTTTGTCACTTCTGCCGGTTTGGAACCCACGGCCCATATTGCGATGCAGGCAGCGGCACAACATTGGGTTGACGGGGGCATCTCGAAAACCGTGAACTGCCCCGACACGATCTCATTCGCAGATTTCAAGGATATCTATCAACAAGCCTATGACACAGGCTGCAAAGGATGCACGACATTTCGCCCCAACGACATTACGGGCAGTATCCTGCAGGAGGCGGACTAGAACCAATGGATGAACAGACGAAGATATTGCATCGGTCAGACGCATGGTGCGCCACACATCGGCATAAAAAGGGCGGGCTTTACCGCGTCATTGCCGAAGGGTTGCTGGAAACCGATCGCAGCGATGTGGTGATCTATGATGATGCACAAGGACAGGTCTGGGTCCGACCCGCTGCGGAGTTCTGGGATGGCCGGTTTACTGCTGTGGGGAACAGATAGGCAAATGGTTCGCGGTCAATGACCAGCCAAAGCGGCATAAAGCCCAAAAGCGCCTACAGCGATCAGGCTTAACGCCCAGACGATATCAAGGTTGAACCAGGTTTTTGACAGGAACCGCAGGCCCAGCCAACGGTAGATAATTGCCGCGATTATTCCGCCAGCGGCGGTCATCGATACCGTATGGGTCGCTGCCACCAGAAATGCGGTTGTCACGTTGTTATTCATCAAGGTTTGCGCGGCAAGATGGCCCGTTTCATCCGCCCCAATCGCACAGATGCCCAGATAGATCGGGACCAGCATTAGGCCTGCGCCATGCGCCATCGCGGCAAGAAACGACCAGAGCGCCAAACGGGCCGGATGAACGCGGGCCAGAAATTTTGGATGGCGGCGATTGATCAGCAGATAGATCCCCATCGCAATCACCAGCAACCCGGCGACCACGCGGATCTCGACCTCCCACGCGACAAGGACGATCATCAGCGAAAATGGCAGAAGGATGCCAATCATCGCGAGGAAATGACCCAGGGCCAACATCGCCAGTGCTTTGGGCATCGCGCTGTGCTTGCGCTCCATTAGTGCGGCGGACACAGCCAGGGGCCAGCCCATGCCGGGATTGATCCCATGATAGAGGCCGGAAAAAATGACAGCCCACCACAGGGCTGCCATAGATGTCACATCAGCCATGCCCTAGACGGACGGATAGCAGAAGCTGTCGGTCGAACAATCACCGCCTTCAAGCCTGATTTGATGCGAACGCAAACCCTTGGGGAAATCAACATAGAAATCCTTGTTGAGGGTCAGACCACCGTTTTCACCCACATCAGCCATGACCATCTGGCCGCCTTCATCATTGGGATAGAATTGATCATCCCAAGTGGAGTAAAGCGAGTTGGTCCAGTAGACGCGCTTCCCATCACGGCTGATCTCAACCATTTGCGGCCCATAGGCAAAATCCTTGCCATTGGGATGATTGGTGCCACGGGCGATGCCGCCCAGTTCCACCTTGCCTGCCAACACAGGGTTCATCGGGTCGGTGACATCGTATTGATGCATCTCACCCAGCCCCCAACAGGCAACATAAAGGTATTTGTCATCCAAGCTCAGGTCGATATCGGTGACCAGTGGCGGAACGGCCTCAAACCCCTGTAACAGCGGTGGCAGGTTCTCTGGCTTCTCCGGACGCGGATCAATGGTGATCGTTTTCTTGGACTGCCAAACGCCATCGTCATCGCGCCACCAGGTAAAGATCGCGCCTTGCAGATTTGTGGTGTCTACAACGACTCCGCAAAAGCCGTAGGATTTGGTTGGGTCATGGGCGGGCCGGATCTCCAGCGCCATCTGGTAGTTATCCCCAAAATCCATCGTCTGAATGTTTTTGCGCGCGCGCAAATCCCAGAAGTGGATTGAATGGCCGTATTTGTTGGATAACAGATCCTCTGGCACGACCCCGTTTTCAAATTGCGGCGGCAAACCCCATTCGGAACTGACCATGTAATCCTGCGGCAGGTTCCACCAGAAATCGTAATGTTTGTCCTGCTTGCCGCGATCCATCTCGTACCGGCCGATAATCTCGAAGGTTTCGCAATCCATGATGAAGATGCCGGGCGGGCCGTCTATACCATCTGCGCCACCACCGCCAAGGCAAGACACGTAAATGCCTTCGGGGCCACAATGGATCGTATGCGGGCGTGAATACCCGGTTTTTGCAAACAGTTCCTCGGGTTCGATCGTCTTGTGGATATGGGCCTTCAGCGGGTCCTTGACGTCAATCACATAGATGCGCGACGACCGGATGCCCGGCACGATCAGATAGCGCCGTTCCAGAAATGCATGCCCTGTCAGCGGCGACAGGGACGACGAACAGGCGTTCCAGCCAAAATGGTGAAATTCGTCACCCTTATTGGGCACAATCACCTGATGCACGATCTGGCCATAGGTGTCTGACCCGGCTTTCAGATCGATCACCGCTATCCCATCAGATTGCGATCCGTCCGGGCTCAGCATCACGGTAAAGGCGTAGTTCTCAACCGGGGCCTGCATCGCAAGCTTGGGTGACGCGTGAAATGTTGGATCTGGTCGTAAGTTCATCTTCTATTCCTCTCTGTCAAATTGGGGTGCCGTTTTTGGCTCTTCTTTTTGGCCGCGGATCCTCCTTCCGGGGCAGTTACCTCATCGCGTAGGCTAAACCTCCGCAACATTACAAAGCTGGATGGCACCGCTGACCTTGTGCGAAAGCGCGATCAGCTTTGCACCAATCGCCATCCGATTCTCCGTGCCGAAACGCCGAATCGGACCCACCGCACCAATGCTGAACGTCGCGCCGATATTGCCGATGGAAACCGGGGCGGCAACGCTCGCGATCCCAATGTCTATTTCCTGATCACAATCGGCAAAACCACGCATCGCGATGGTTTCAAATTCCGCGCGCAACTCAGCTTCGGTTGTCTTGGTATGTTCGGTGTATTCCTTTAGCCCGCCAGTGATAATGGCCTCGCGAAAGGCTGGCTCGGCAAAGGCTGCAATCGCCTTGGAACAGGAACAGGCATGCATCGGGCGTACCCCTAGCCCGGGATGAACAAACGCGCGCGCCGGATCATCTGGCGTTTCGATATGGATGATTTCAACCTTGCTGTCGCGGAAACGGGCCAGAAACACCGTTTCGTTGAAACTTGACGCGGCCATGCGCATCAGCGGCGCGGCGCAGCGGCGCACATCAACATCCGATTTGCCCAACAGCGCAATACGGATCAGCCGCTCACCAATAACGTACCGGCCATCCTCTGACGGTTCATCAATTAGCTTCTGTTCGAAAAGCGATTGGATCAGGCGATAGCAGGTTGGCTTTGGCAAATCAGTTGCGCGCTGCACCTCAGCCACAGAAACCGGTCGGCCTGCGACGGCGATAATTTCCAGTAGATTGATCAGTCGCGCAAGATGCATGTTGACGAATAACTCTCGTTTTATGAGACTGTGTCTTGAATGAAGAGAATCTTTTGAGTCGAAGCAAGACTTATTTTAGGGAGCGATGGAAATGCGGACACGTGCGGCGGTTGCGTTGGAGGCTGGCAAGCCTCTTGAGGTGATGGAAGTGAAC
>CANNFQ010000004.1 GCA_947503925.1 uncultured Paracoccaceae bacterium
GATCAGACATGTTAACCGCTCGTTTTTCGAACTGTGAATCACGCAGACAAACGGAAATCAATGGGTCCTGACCCTAGAATACTCCCGACAACGGTGGATACGAAAAAATTCCGAAAGAGATGTGAGAAATCACTTCTTTGCGCGAACTCTCGACCAGTGCCGAGACGACAATGCCGTCGCGCGGCTTTGGTGGAACGGACACATTGCCTCCCAGATCGATCCTTCGGACCCTAGGCGCGTTCTTAAACAGTTTCTGGCACGCGCGAATATTCGTCTGCAATTTTTAGATCGATCGAACGCTTCGTTTCGCTTGCCGATAGCTCGGGGTGTTATTCGCATGCTTGAAAGTGAAGAATGGCTTCATGAGCATGATCGAGCCTTTCAGGCCTATATGGAGGTAATGGACAAAAATGCCGGTGGTTTGCTCTTTGAAAGCCTTGGCGAAAGCGACATAGATGCGAAACTAGAGTCTTATATGCTAGCCGCAAAAGCGAGGTTTCTAGAAAGGTACGCCAGTTGAATTTCTCCTGCAGGTAGCCTGCCAAAACGGATTCGAGTAGTTCGACTTTCTGAACACTCCAACAAAGCTCTAGCGTAGCACTCCTCTACACTTACGGCCAATCGCACGAGATCGTCTGTGCCGCTTCCGTGGACAAAAAAGACTAAGCCTCGCAAGAGGTAGAAGAGTGAACTGGTGCCGCTGAAGGGACTCGAACCCCCGACCCCATCATTACGAATGACGTGCTCTACCATCTGAGCTACAGCGGCTTTTGGGACCCTACAATGACCCTACTAGTTCTACTTCTGTGCCTCGAACCCTTTGGTTTCGCAAGTCATTCTCGCGGGGACCCGCTAATTACGAAGGACCTGCTCTACCAGCTGAGCTATTGAGGCCTATTTCTTTTTCGTGGCCCTGCGGATCAATGGCGCGGTTGCCATCAATGTCATAACGGCCCGCCACCGCCTGTTAGCATCTGAAATTTTCGGCGAAAAGAGTTATTTTTCGGTCACCTCTTCCAGCACTTCGGCTTCGACAACTTCAGTTGTTGCGGGCAATGGTTCTTCTTTTTCCTGACCGACGATCAGGGGCAGCATTTCGGTCCCGGCGGGCATGGCTACCTCGGTCGCCGGTGGTGTTTTCCATGCCAGCGTGTCGAAGGATTTACAGTTGTCGCATGTTGCCGACCACGTGGCATGGATGTGCTGACAATTGTCGCAGATCCACTGGGGGCCGCGTGGGGCGGTCAGTGCGCGGGTCAGCCAGCCGCGGATCACGGAATCATCTGCCCCTTCGCCGCGCTCTATTGCCGCCATCAATGTCAGGTTGCGTGCTGTCGGTTCGGTCTCGACCAGATCGCCAAGCGCGCGTTTTGCCGCTGGGAAATCCTCGGCAGAGATATTCAACTCTGCTATCAGCATCTTGGTCTCGGGGTGATCAGGTTGTGGTTTGATCAAGGCGCGGAAGCGCTTCAGCCGTGCCTCTGCATTTTCGTCTGGTACGATCTCGGCAAAGGTTGCGGCAAGGTCGGGATGCGGTTGCGCGCTCCACGCTTTTGTCAGCACACGGCTGGCGTAACGGGCATTGCCATCAGCGATATAGCCGCGTGCCGCCATGACCGCCGCCGGGATCAGGTCAGGTGACAGGCGGTTGGCCTCAATCGCGGCCTCGCGCGCCTCGACCGACTTCCCCTCATCCAGAACGTCGCGCGCCGCTGACAAGGCCAGCACCGCATCGCGCCGTTTATGCACGTCGCGTGGCAGGCTGCCGGATTTCAGTTTTGCGCCAAGCGTGTCGCGGGCACCGGCCCAATCCGCCTTCTCTGCCTGCAACTTAAGCAGCACATCTTGTGTTTCTTCATGGCGGGGTTTCAATGCAAAGGCCTTTTTGGCCAATGCCAGCGCGGTATCCGTATCCCCATCCGACAGTTTCTGTTTCATGATGCCGCGCACGCCCACGAACCGGGTTTTTTCATCCGAGAGAAGCTGTTTATAGGTCTCTTCTGCCTTGCGCCTGTCCCCGGTCAATTCGGCCGCCTGCGCGGTCAGCAGGTTCGTAAGTTGCGGCTGCTTCAGATATTTTTCCGCGCGGGCGGCCTTGGTCATAGCCAGGTGGCCTTCGCCAGAGGCCAAGGCCATCATGCCTTCGGATAATGCCTCATACCCTTTGCGCTCACGATTCCGGTCGAGATAGCGGGAAATCGCAGTTTCATCCCCGTTCAACACTTTGAATGTGGCGACCATCAGTCCCAGCAGTTTTAACCCCAGCCAGACCGCAACGACAAGCGCCAGCAAGGCAAAGACGATTTCAATCGGGCTTAGTGTGAAGGAAATGCCGGCAACCGCGATGGTTGCACCGCCATCGACATCCATCAACATTGTGCCGCCATATGTCAGAGCTGTAACAGCGGCGACAAAAAACAGAATTTTGATCAAAGACCAGAGCATATGTGTCGCCTTTAGCTATCGTTAAGAGAAGTTGACAAAACATCGATGGCGGCCACCGCGGCGGCGCGGCTTTCAGCCATGCCCAGCCAGTCGGTCATTTCGACCCGGGCTTCTTCGGGCAGGGCTGCAATCTCGGCCAGACTGTCGGACAGGCGTCCAGCTTTCAGCGCGGCTTCGGCACGGGATAGGATGGCGTCGGTATTGTTCCCTTCGCGCGGCGTAGTTGAACGCACCTCAAACTGGTTCTTCAGAAATGCGCCAAGGCCAGATGTTTCCTCACCCGCGACGCCCGCATCGCGGGCTGCCGCCAAGGCAGCTGGTGCCACATCAAGAAAGCCTTCCTGTAATGCGGCTAGCGTGGGCACGCCGTCCTGTGCTGCCAAAAGTGCGTCAGGGGCCGCCTCGCCAATCGCGGCCTCCAGATCACCCAGCGCGGCGCCCAGCGGTTCGCCATTGTCCAGCGATGTCTGGATCCGGGCCAGCGCCGCCCGCCCTGCGGCTGCGCGTGCTGCGGCAGCAGCGTTTTCCTCTATGGCGGCTGCTTCGGCACGTGCTTCGTCCAGTTGGGCCCGGGCGCTGCCCGTCATTTGGGCCATTTCGGCGCGCAGGGCTTCCAAATCAGCCTCATAGGCTGCAATCGCCCGGTCCGACATAGTGCCGTCACCGACCGGCAAGCTTTCCAAATCGGCCATCCGCGCATCAAGCGCATCAATCTGGCCCCGTAGTTCTGTTTGCAGCCTATCGATGTTTTCATGCAGCGCTGCCTGCGTTTCTTCGATGCCGCTCAGGTCAACCGTAGGCAGTTCGGCAACCTGGTCTTGCAGCGCAGTCAGGCTTTCGGACTGCGCTGCCAGCGCTTCAGAGAGTTCCACATTTTGGTCAGTCGCTGACAAGGTGGCGATCCCGTAGCCGATGACCCCCGCCAGAAGCCCACCCAGCAGCAGCGGGAAGAACCCACCCTTGCGTTGTGGCGTTGGTGGCGGCGTGACAGATTTCGGCGGTTCGGGTGCTGGCGCGGGTTCCGACGGCACTGGTGCCAGATCGGTCAACTCTTCGGCAGCGGGGGTTGGATGAGCCGGCGTTTCGGCGGTCGGTGCGGTGTGAACCTCAGGGGGAATCGCATCGATCACAGTTTCTACCTTGATCGATTCGTCAGACTTTGCCGTTTTTACCGGCGTTTTTCGTGATTTAGCCGGTGATTTCCCACCCTTGGCTGGCTGTTTTGCCACGTTTTCACCCTTTCAGCGCCCCCACCTGCAAAACGTACAGGTGATAGACCACGTTACCCTTCCTGCACCCGACCCTCAAGCGTGGCGCGGACTATCCCGCAGCTTGGGTTGCCATTCGCAAACACGCGATGGTTGCGTCGATCATTGCATCCTCATCCGGCTGCATTGCGATTTCGAGCTGCGCCGTCGCCAGATCAGGCTGTGCCGCCTGGCTGATGGCTGCGATATGCAGCGGGGCCGTAAATGGCCCTTGCCCTGACAATATGGTGCCAGTTCGCGGAGAGAACAGGGGGAGAACTACAGGAAATTTCCCGGCGAGCGCTTTGACTGCGGTATCAGGCAGCGTACGGGGCCTTTGCGCATATGCCACGACATCATGGCAAGCGATGCCTGCCTTTTCCAACATTTCAGCTGCGGCGCCCCGCGCATATTCGCCGCGAATATGCGCCAATGGTTCGCGCGGGCGGTCCTTTATGATGGCAGCAATCAACCCATCCGCATCCCCCGGCCCGACCCGTGGTACGAAACCGGCCGCCTGCGCCGCATCGGCGGTCTTTTGTCCAACGCAAAAAGCGGGCAACCCGCGCGGCGCGCCGAGGCGTCCGGCCTGTGCAACGCCATTGGCTGATGTGAAGATAAGCCCAGCAACCTCCGGCAGATTGGCCGCCATCGGTTGAATATCCAAAAGCGGGGCATGAATGACGCAAACATCATCCGGCCACCGGTTCATAAGGCGCTGGACGAAAGCCGCGCCCTGAGGCTCTGGCCGGGTCATGATCAGTGTCGGTTTCATCTGCCTGCCATTGTTTGCACCGATCCGCAGTGTTACCTGCGATGCGATGACAAGCAACCGGATCGGCAGATGGCTGATGACCTGACAGTATTGGGGATCGAAAGCAGCTGCGATGATACGGCGGCGGCAGTGGTGCGGGATACGCATATTCTGTCCTCTGTTGTTTATGGCCAGACCGATCTGCACAAGGATTTCGGTGGCGTGGTTCCAGAGATTGCAGCCCGCGCGCATGCCGAGAAACTGGATCATTGCGTTGAGGAGGCTTTGACACAGGCGGGCATTGGCTTGTCCGATTTGGATGGTATCGCTGTCACCGCAGGCCCCGGCCTGATCGGCGGTGTTCTGTCCGGTGTCATGTGTGCCAAGGGGCTGTCAGCGGCGACCAACCTACCCTTAATCGGGGTGAACCATCTGGCGGGCCACGCGCTGACCCCGCGCCTAACCGATCAGGTTGCGTTTCCCTATCTGATGCTTCTCGTCTCGGGCGGTCATTGCCAGTTTTTGATCGTTGAGGCGTATGACCGCTACCGCCGGATCGGCGGGACGATTGATGATGCGCCGGGGGAGGCGTTTGACAAAACCGCCCGTATCCTTGGCCTGCCACAACCGGGCGGGCCATCGGTGGAACAGGTGGCACGGCTGGGTGATCCGAAACGGTTTCCAATGCCACGTCCCCTGTTGAACCAGCCAGGCTGCGACATGTCTTTCTCCGGTCTGAAAACGGCTATCTTGCGCGCCCGCGATACCGTGATTGCGGACCGTGGTGGATTGACGGCGCAGGATCAGGCGGATCTGGGCGCTGGTTTCCAGGCTGCTGTGACCGACATGCTCACCGAAAAGACGCAGCGCGCGCTGGACATCTATCTGGCGGATGCGCCTTCGCAGAAATCCTTTGCCATCGCTGGCGGCGTTGCGGCAAACGGACCGATCCGGGCCGGCCTGCAAACGCTTTGCTCGGATCATAAGACCGCATTTATCGCGCCGCCTTTGGCGCTTTGTACCGATAATGCGGCGATGATCGCCTATGCTGGGATGGCGAAACTGGCTGTTGGAGCCATCGACGATCTGACATTATCCGCGCGACCGCGCTGGCCATTGGATGATCGGGCGGCACCGATGTTGGGATCGGGAAAGAAAGGAGCCAAGGCATGAGGATTGGTGTTGCGGGCGGCGGCGCGTTTGGTACTGCACTGGGTGTCGCGCTGGCGATGGATGGCAATGGCATCACCCTGTGGGCCCGTAATCCCGGGGCTGTCGATGACATGACCCGAACCCGCCTAAACCCGAAACTGCCGGGCGTGACGCTGCCAGCCAATATGGATTTCGCTGCAGATACGTCAGTACTTTTTGCCTGCGATATCATCCTGCTGGCGATCCCGGCGCAGACCTTGCGTGCATTTCTGGATCAGCATGCCGGACAACTGACCGGCAAACACCTTGTTGCCTGTTGCAAGGGGATCGACTTGACGCGTATGACTGGCCCAGCCAGTACGATCAACGCGCTTGCGCCGGATGCGACAGCCGCGGTTCTGACCGGCCCGAGCTTTGCTGCTGACATTGCGCGCGGGTTGCCAACGGCGCTGACGCTGGCCTGTGCTGATGATGAAATTGGGGCGATCCTGCAAACCGCACTTTCGACAACCGCACTGCGGCTTTACCGATCAACCGACACGATTGGTGCTGAACTGGGTGGCGCGCTCAAGAACGTGATGGCGATTGCATCTGGCGTCGCTATCGGCGCCGGTCTGGGCGACAGTGCCCGCGCGGCGCTGATCACACGCGGGTTTCCTGAAATGCAGCGGCTTGCGACAGAACTGGGCGCTGCGCCTGAAACACTGTCAGGCCTGTCCGGGTTTGGCGATCTGGTTCTGACCTGTACATCCGACCAGTCGCGCAACTACCGCTACGGCCTCGCGTTGGGTCAAGGGCAGGATTTTGACAGCGGCACCACCGTCGAAGGAGCCGCCACGGCGCGGGCGGTCAGGCAACTGGCCGTTGATCTGGACATTGACTTGCCGATCTGCACGGTGGTGGCGGACATGATCGAAGGAAAAACCGACGTGGCGGCGGCACTGAACGCGCTGCTGTCACGCCCATTAAAGGAAGAATAGATGCGTTTTGCCCTGATGACCAAAGACAAGCCTGGTGCCCTGCAAACCCGCATGGATAATCGAGAGGCGCATCTGGCCTATATTGAGAAGACCGGCGTTGTCGAAATGGCAGGCCCGGTTCTTGATGAAGCCGGACAAATGTGCGGATCGCTGATTATCCTCGAGGTCGATGATCTGGCCGCAGCCCAGACTTGGGCTGATAACGACCCTTACGCAAAGGCGGAGTTGTTCGAAAGCGTCTCGCTCCAGGCCTGGAAAAAGGTGATTGGCTGATGGCTTACTGGTTGTTCAAGTCCGAACCGGATGTCTGGGGCTGGGACGCGCAGGTCGCCAAGGGTGACGTGGGCGAAGAATGGGACGGGGTGCGCAACTATCAGGCGCGCAACAACATGCGGGCGATGAAAAAGGGCGACCTTGGGTTCTTTTACCATTCTCGCACGGGGCTGGAGGTTGTGGGCATTGTCGAAGTCTGTGCCGAAGCGCATCAAGATAGCACAACCGATGACGAACGCTGGGACTGCGTTGATATCAAGGCAGTGCGACCCTTCACCAGACCTGTCACGATGAAAGAAATCAAGGCCGACCCGCGATTGAAAGACATGGTACTGGCCAACAATTCCCGCCTGTCCGTGCAGCCCGTGACGGCGGAAGAATGGAAAATCGTCTGTGAACTGGGCGAGACAAAGCCCTAGCTTGCGACAAACTGACACGGCATAATCCCTGAATAAAACTTAGGGGAGAGATCAGAAAATGGAATTTCTGGCCGTGATCGTTGCGACAATCGCAAGCTTTGCCTTCGGGGCATTCTACTATGGGGCCCTGTCTAGGCCGTGGATGGAGGCGTCTGGCGTGCCGGTGGACGCGGATGGAAAGCCTGTTGGTGCCAACAACCCGGTTCCTTACATTGTCTCCTTCGTTTGTATTCTGTTGGTGGCCGGGATGATGCGGCACAGTTTTGCCCTGTCGGGGATTGATACGGTGGGCAAAGGGCTTGTCGCAGGCCTGGGCATCGGGTTGTTTTTCATCGCGCCTTGGATTTTCCTGAACACAGGCTATTCCGCGCGACCTTGGAAACTGGCGGTGATTGACAGCGGATATGCAATTGCAACTGGTGCGATCTGCGGCACCATTCTGACATTGCTCTAAAACAGAAAAGAGGGTTCAGACATAGTCCAAACCCTCTTTTCACCCCGCGTGCTCCCAAGTCCACCACACGCTATGAATATCTCGGTTCAGACCATACTGGTCTTGCATTGTTGCTACCGCATATTTGCGTCGCGACGCAAATGAATTGCCTTGAAAAAACGATGCAAAAAAACTCGGAAATGATGGAACAAAATGCAAAACGCCCGCGTTGCATTGCGGGCGCGTCACAAAACCTGGTTCGGATGACTTAGCCGTAGACGGCTTCTTTTTTGAAATGCTTGGTCAGCATATAATAGACAACGGCGCGATATTTGTTGCGCTCTGACTTGCCATATGTGTCCAGCACAGACGCAATCGCCGAGTCGAGCTCTGCACCATCTTTCAGGCCCAGTTTCTTGATCAGGAAGTTCTGCTTGACGGTTTCGATTTCCGAGGGCTGGCTGGCGGCCACGGTAGAGGCGTCTGCGTTATAGATCGCGGGACCACACCCAATCGTCACTTTTGTCAGCAGATCCATATCTGGCGTCATGCCGCATTTGTTCTTCAGGTCGTCCGCATACTTTGCGATCAAATCGTCTCTCTTACCCATAGGAATTGTCCCCGTTCATTATGTTATGACATATTTGCCCACCACCGTGTTGGACGGCGATGGCGGCACGTTAAATGGACGAGTCGCAATTCGTAAAGAAAAAAGCCGGGTACGCGGCAATGTTTTGCCGTGTGAGATCACAGAACTGCCGCATTGACGTAAGGTAAGCAAACAAGAGCTATCGGCAAAAACCCCAACCGCGCGACTGCAGATGGAAATGATCAGCGTGCAGGCTGTTATAATCCGGTGACAAGGTCAGGTTAAACCAATCACAAGCCCCATCGCGCGCAGCGCGTAGAAATGCCGATTTCGCACTGTCCCCGCTCCAATCGTCAATCAAACGGATGCGCGTTCCATCTGCAAACCCGAACCCAGCGATATCGATTGCCTCCGCCGACGCATGGGTGCTCATCCTTGAAGAGGCGCCGGCTGATGTTCGCATGGTCCGGCAGCTGTAACTGCCGAAATGGTCAATGCGGGTCAGCGCGCTGCCCAAATGGGCGACGGCGGCCGGTTGCAGGCTGTGCGTTTCCCACATGGCCATACGCAGCGCGATGGCGCAGCGTGTCTCAACCGAGGCAAGGCGTGCATCACCAACCGAGGACAGGCTGACGCGGTTGCGAATATGGCATTGATCAGATGTGTTCAGATCGGGCAGTTGCTGCAACACTGCAAATCCTGCCAGTGCAGCCTGACAGGCCAGCGGGTTTGCCGTGGCGCGATTAAGCTTCCAAGAGGTGATCGGTGTCACAGGATCATTGACGCGCAGGGGCATGGTTGGGTTCCACGCGACAGGCAGCGGCGTGTCCGGATGGCGCAGCAACTGGTATCCACCGACGGCCACCAACCCTGTAAAAAGCAGCGTGGCCGCCCCTTGCACCAAGGGACGGCCGCGCGATTTCGTCTGCTGTTTCTTCTTTGCGGCGTCTTGCGCCATGGCCTGACGTTTGGCGTGCCGCATGAAGGTCAGTAACGGTAGTGTTCAGGCTTGAACGGCCCGTCCACGGTCACACCGATATAGTCGGCCTGTTCTTTCTTCAGCTCGGTCAGCTTCACGCCGATCCGGGCCAGATGCAGGCGGGCGACCTTTTCATCCAGATGCTTGGGCAGGATATGCACGCCGATTTCGTAGTTGCTGCCATTGTTCCACAGCTCCATCTGCGCCAGCACCTGATTGGTGAAGGATGCAGACATCACAAACGACGGGTGGCCCGTGGCATTGCCCAGGTTCAACAGGCGGCCTTCGGACAACAGGATCAGGCGATTGCCTGACGGCATCTCGATCATGTCGACCTGTTCTTTGATGTTGGTCCATTTGTGGTTTTTCAGGGCGGCGACCTGAATTTCATTATCGAAATGGCCGATATTACCGACGATCGCCATATCCTTCATCTCGCGCATATGCTCGATTCGGATGACATCCTTGTTGCCTGTGGTGGTGATAAAGACGTCAGCGCTGTCCAGCACATCCTCCAGCACGACAACCTCAAACCCGTCCATAGCTGCCTGCAAGGCGCAGATCGGGTCAACTTCGGTCACTTTCACACGTGCACCGGCGCCAGCCAGCGATGCAGCCGAACCTTTGCCCACATCGCCATATCCGCACACAACTGCGACCTTACCGGCCATCATCGTGTCGGTGGCGCGGCGAATACCGTCGACCAGCGACTCCTTACAGCCGTATTTATTGTCGAATTTCGACTTGGTCACACTATCGTTCACATTGATCGCAGGGAATGGCAACTGGCCATTCTTGTGCAGATCATAAAGGCGATGCACGCCTGTTGTTGTTTCCTCGGATACGCCCTTGATCTGGTCGCGCATCTTGGTGAACCAGCCAGGGCTTGCCGCCATCCGCTTCTTGATCTGGGCTTTGATGACCTCTTCCTCTTCCGAGGTAGGAACCGCCAAAATGCCCTCGCCCGCTTCCATCCGTGCACCAAACAAGATGTAGAGCGTCGCGTCGCCGCCATCGTCCAGAATCATGTTCGGGCCGTCCGGGAACATGAAGGATTTGTCGAGGTAGTCCCAATGCTCTTCCAAGCTTTGGCCTTTGACCGCAAAAACTGGCGTGCCACCGGCGGCAATGGCTGCCGCGGCGTGGTCTTGCGTTGAAAAGATGTTGCAGGATGCCCAGCGTACATCGGCACCCAGTTCAACCAGCGTTTCGATCAGGACAGCGGTTTGGATCGTCATATGAAGCGAACCAACGATGCGGGCGCCTTTCAGCGGTTTGCTTTCGCTGTATTCTTCGCGCAGGGACATCAGGCCCGGCATTTCGGTTTCCGCGATGTCCAGCTCCTTGCGGCCGAACGCGGCGAGTTCGATATCCTTGACGGCATAATCTTTTGGCATTGGAATAATCTCCTGAATTCTGTTGCGGCCCCATAACATTGCACTTGTCTTGCCACAATCCGCTTGCTCGTATTAATTGGAATGCTCAAGAATGATTTAAGGCGGCAAAATGAAGCAACCACGGGCATGGCAACGGATGTTGTCGGGACGCAGGCTTGATCTGCTTGATCCAACACCGGTGGATATCGAGATTGCCGATATCGCCCACGGGCTGGCGTTTGTGGCGCGCTGGAACGGGCAAACGAAGGGCGATTTTGCTTATTCGGTGGCCGAACATTCCCTGTTAGTGGTGGATATCTTTGCCCGATTGCACCCCAAGGCACCGGCCAAATGGCAGCTGGCCGCCCTGCTACATGATGCGCCCGAATACGTGATTGGTGACATGATCAGCCCGGTCAAGGCAGCGGTGGGTTCCGGATATGGCGCGTTGGATGACCGGTTAACGGCGGCAATCCACCTACGCTTTGGCTTGCCTGCTCAGATCCCTGCGACCATTAAACGCCAGATAAAAAAGGCTGATAAGGTCTCTGCCTGGCTGGAGGCGGTGCAGATTGCCGGCTTCACCAAAGCCGAGGCTGACAAATTCTTTGGCAAACATGACACAGCGCTGTGCCAATCCCTGACCATCCGCCTGCGCCCGCCAACAGAGGTGCGCGATGAATTCACCCGCACCCACGCCAAACTGATGGAGGCCTTATGATCATCCGGCCAGCGACCTTGCACGATGCGCCCGATATGGTCGCGGTATTGAACCCGATCATCGTGGCAGGCGGTACAACCGCGCATCAGCGTCCGTTCGAAGTGGAGCGGATACAAAGCCACTATATCGCGCCCAAGAGAAAAGTCAGTTGCATGGTGGCGGAGGACGCAGGCCGGGTGATTGGTTTTCAATCATTGAACTGGCCACAGGATAATGATGACAGTGTCCCCGGCGGGTGGGCCATCATCGCCAGTTTCGTCGCCCCGGACGCGGCGGGCAAAGGGGTTGGCCCACAACTTTTCGATGCAACCAAGGCAACCGCCCGTGCCGCAGGCGTGCAGGTGATTGATGCCACGATCCGGGCCGATAATGTGCCCGGCTTGCGCTACTATAGCGGGTTGGGATTTGTGGATTACGACCTGCTTGAAGATGTGCCGCTTAGCGACGGGTCATTGGTGGACCGGGTCCGCAAAAGATATGATTTGTAAGCATCGATGATTGGCAATGCGTTCAACCTCAAACAGCTGGAAGCATTGGTCTGGGTGGCCGATCTGGGCAGTTTCCGCAAAGCCGCGCAGCATCTGAACACCAGCCAGCCCAATATCTCTGCCCGGATTGCCGCACTGGAATCGTCGCTGAACGTCACGCTGATGCAGCGCGACAGTGGAACGATCCGGCTAACCGAAAAGGGGCAGGAAATCCTGCTCGCCGCGCGGCAGGTCTTGCGCGATGCGGAAAGCCTGGTTGAGGTCGCGGACAGGCGCGACCTGATCGATGACAGGCTGCGACTGGGTGTCACCGAACTTGTCGCCTGCACGTGGCTGCATTCCTATTTACGGGCGATCAAGCAGGCCTATCCCGGCATCGTCGTGGAATTGACAGTCGATTTGTCCCGCAACCTTGATAAGGAACTCAGCAGCGGCGCGCTTGACCTGACGATCCAGACCGCTCCTTTTGGGGTGATCGCCAGCGGTGTGGTTGAGCTGGGCGTGTTTGAATATGTCTGGGTTGGGACCCCGGCAAAGTTATTTGATTTGCCAGACAAACCGGGGCTACAGCACCTGCTGCCACTGACCATTCTGACCCATGCCCGTCACACACAAGCCTATAATGAATTGATCCAATGGGCAGACGCCAACACCCTGTCAACCGCCCGCATCGCGCCATCCAGTAGCATGGCGTCCTGCGTACAGATGGCAGCTGATGGGTTGGGGGTTGCGCTCTTGCCCCGCGCATTGGTTGAGAAGGAAGTGGCAACGGGTGTTTTGGACCTCGCACGGGTTGACTGGCACCCGTCTCCACTCCGCTTTGCCGCGCGGTATCATGCTGAACGTGCGGCGCACTACGTGGCAGAACTTGCCGATCAGGCGAAGGATGTCGTGGACAAATACCGGGCCAGCGGGCGATAGCAAAAGGTGATCGCTCATATTGAAAACAATTATTTGCAGCTATCATCATAACACGGCAAACTCCGCCAATCTTTCTTTTAGGTGGACCCGATGAAATCTCAGGCAATCAGACTTGGCGTCGATATCGGCGGAACCTTTACCGATGTGGTGCTTGAAACGGACGAGGCATCGTTTTCCACCAAGGTGCTGACAACCTATAGCGCCCCGGAAGATGCGATTATTGATGGGATGCACCAGGTCTGCGCCGATGCCGGGATCACGCCTGCGCAGATTGGCCAGATCATCCACGGCACCACATTGGCCACCAACGCGCTGATCGAACGGCGCGGGGCAAAGACCGCCCTGATCACCACCCAGGGCTTTCGCGATGTTATCGAAATGCGCACCGAAAGCCGGTTTGAACAATATGATCTGAACCTTAGTCTGCCCGAGCCGCTTCTGCCCCGGCAAATGCGCTACACCGTGGCCGAAAGGGTGGATGCCAAGGGCAATGTGCTGATCCCGCTGGATCGGGCAGAGGTTGAAGCCGTCGTCGATCAGATCGCGACCGCCGGTTACACCAGTGTCGCCATCGGCCTGATCCATGCCTATCTGAACGACGCCCATGAGGTGATGATCCGGGACGTGCTGACCGAAAAACTGCCCGATATGATGGTGTCACTCTCCTCCGAAGTTTCTCCGCAGATGCGCGAATATGAGCGGTTCAACACGGTTGTGGCGAACGCCTATATCAAACCCCTGATGAAATCCTATCTGGGGCGGCTGGAAGGGCGGCTGCGGGATGAGGGGGTGACCTGCAAAATCTTCCTGATGCATTCGGGTGGCGGGATCATCTCAATCGAAAGTGCGGCGGAATTCCCGGTGCGGCTGGTTGAATCCGGGCCAGCCGGTGGTGCGGTTTTTGCGGCAAATATCGCCGCTCGCTACGGCCTTGATAAGGTGCTGTCCTTCGACATGGGCGGCACCACTGCCAAAATCTGTTTGATCAAAAACCAGACCCCGAAAACATCCCGCGTGTTCGAGGTGGCCCGCACCTACCGGTTCAAGAAGGGGTCGGGCATGCCGATTTCGATCCCTGTAATCGACATGGTGGAAATCGGGGCCGGGGGTGGGTCACTGGCCCATGTGGATGCGATGCGCCAGATCCGGGTTGGGCCGGAGAGTGCCGGATCGGAACCCGGGCCCGCCTGTTACGGCCGAGGCGGGGACAAGCCAGCGGTGACAGATGCGGACCTTGTGCTGGGCAAGCTCGACCCGACCAATTTCGCTGGTGGATCGATCACGCTGGATAAATCCAACTCCGAAACAGCCCTTGCCACGGTGCTGGGTGATCCTTTGGAGATGGATGTGGCGACCTCTGCCTTTGGTCTGGCCGAGGTTGTGGATGAAAACATGGCCAACGCGGCCCGGGTCCACGCAGTAGAGAATGGTGAGGACCTATCCGACTACACCATGATCGCCTTTGGCGGCGCGGCCCCGCTCCATGCCGGGCGGCTTTGCGAAAAGCTGGGGGTGGAACGGCTGCTTGTTCCGCCGGGGGCGGGCGTTGGATCAGCCATCGGCTTCCTGCGCGCGCCATTCAGTTTTGAGGCGAACAGGTCCGTCTATATGAAGCTATCCGATTTCGATGCGGATGAGATCAGGACATTGTTGGATGACCTGCAGCAAGAGGCGACAGGCTTCGTCAGGAATTGCGACGCGGACAGCCCGATCCTGTCCGAATTCAAGGTCTATATGCGCTATACCGGGCAGGGTTGGGAAATTCCGATCAGTTTGACGGAGGATCAGGCCATGCAGCCTGATGCAGCGACTTTTCAGACCCGGTTTGAGGAGGATTACACAAAGCTTTTCGGGCGGCCCGTTGCGGGTATGGATATCGAAATCACGGTTTGGGCGGTCAATGCCACGACACCCCCAGAAAAGGTTGAGACGGTGACGCAGGTGGAGGTCCCGGGTCAGGCCCGGGACGGTAGCGGCCTCGTACGGGACCTGTTTGACCCGGCAGAGGCGAGCTATGTCACCGCAACCGTCCAACAGCGCGACCAGATGCAAACCGGTGAACAGATCAGCGGCCCGGCGATCATTACCGAAGATGAAACAACCATCATCGTGCCCAGCAGCCGCCAAGCCATGCGCCAGCCTGATGGTTGCATCGACGTGAAAGCGAAAGGTTAGGTCATGAACGTACAGTCCAATGTATCCTATCAGGTGATGTGGAACCGGCTGATTTCAGTGGTTGAGGAACAGGCGCAGGCACTGGTACGCACGGCCTTTTCGACTTCAGTCCGCGAGGCGGGCGATCTGTCTGCCGGGGTCTATGACGTCAAGGGGCAGATGCTTGCGCAGGCCGTAACCGGAACGCCTGGCCATGTGAACGCCATGGCGGATGCGGTCGCCCATTTCATCCGGCGGATCGGGCGGCAGAACATCTTTGAAGGTGACGTCTATATCACCAATGACCCTTGGGAAGGCACGGGCCATCTGCATGACATCACCATGGTCACCCCATCCTTCAAAAACGGCCTTCTGGTCGGCTTTTTCGCCTGCACGGCCCATGTCACAGATATAGGAGGGCGCGGGTTTGGGGCAGACGCGGCGAGCGTCTATGAAGAAGGCCTTTATCTGCCGATCATGAAATTCGCGGTGAGGGGCGAGGTTGATCAGACGCTTGTGCAAATCGTACGCGGCAATGTGCGCGAACCTGATCAGCTGATCGGCGATATATATGCGCTGGCGACCTGCAATGAAATTGGGCACCGCCGCCTGATCGACATGATGGATGAATTTGGGCTGGATGATCTGGGGGGGATCGCTGGCTTTATCCTCGACAATTCACGCCGCGCCACGTTGGAGCGGATCAAGGCATTGCCAAATGCCGAAGCTGATGGCGAAATGACGGTGGACGGGTTTGATACGCCGATCACGCTACGCGTCAAACTCTCGGTGCAGGATGATCGGATCGTCACCGATTTTGCGGGCACGTCCGGCGTGGACAGGAAGGGGATCAACTGCCCGCTTGTCTATGCCAAGGCCTATGCATGTTACGCGCTGAAGGTCGCGATTGCTCCGGAAATTCCCAACAACGCGGCCTCTCTCGCCCCGTTTGAGGTGACGGCCCCCGAAAATACCATCGTCAACGCACCACATCCAGCGCCTGTGGCGCTGCGTCACGTCATCGGGCATCTGATCCCCGATACGGTTTATGACGCGTTCGACAAGATGATGCCCGGGATCGTGCCAGCCGAAGGGGCCGGATGTCTGTGCAATTTTCAGGTCTCCCTACGCCCCGCCCCGGGACATCAGGGGGTACGGTCCGAGGTGCTGACCTTCAATTCCGGCGGCTCAGGTGCGCGGCCCAAACATGACGGGCTGAACGCAACGGCGTTTCCATCGGGGGTTATGACCATGCCGATTGAAGCAACCGAACAGGTCGGCCCGGTCATTATCTGGCGCAAGGAGTTGCGACCCGACTCTGGCGGTGCCGGGCAACAACGCGGCGGGTTGGGGCAGTATATGGAGGTGGGGGCCACCGACGGGTACGAATTCGATTTTCAGGCGATGTTCGACCGCGTTGATCATCCCGCACGCGGGCGACGCGGCGGCGACCAGGGGGCGCCGACGACAATTGCGCAGGATGATGGCGCTGCGATGCGGGGCAAGGGCAAGCAATTCGTGCCCGCAGGGCGGAAGGTGATGCTCGGGTTTCCCGGTGGTGCAGGCTATGGCAACCCGGAAGCGCGCGATCCTGCATCGGTCAAACGCGATCTGGCGCGAGGCTATATCACGTCGCAGACAGCCGCCGCCGATTATGGCATGACCGCACAAGATATTGCGGCCGTGCAGGCCGCCGTAGAAGCGGGGGAGGATATTTGATGAACACACAAACACCGACCCATGACAGCTATGACGTGATCATCGTCGGCGGCGGAATCATGGGGGCGTCCACCGCGTGGTTCCTGACCGATAACCCCGATTTTGATGGGCGGGTGCTGGTTGTGGAACGGGACCCGACTTACGAATTCGCCTCAACCACCCACACCAATAGCTGTATGCGGCAGCAGTTTTCCGAAGAACTGAACGTGCGGATTTCGCAATTCGCGGCTGATTTTGTGAAAAACCTGCGCGATTATATGGGCGGGGATGACCGAGTGCCGGAGTTGGCGATCCGGCCGTTTGGTTACATGTATCTCGCTGATACGGACAGTTTCGCCAATGTCTTGCGCGAAAACATCAAAGTGCAGCACGCCGCTGGGGCCGCGACCGAGTTGATGACCCGGGATCAGATCAAGATGGCCTATCCGTTCTATAATGTCGACGATATCGTGCTGGGCTCTATCAACCGGGTTGACGAAGGATACTGGGACGGTGGCGCGGTCTTTGATTGGTGGCGGCGGCAATCGCGTGAGCGTGGGGTGGAATATCTGAGCAACGAAGTCATCGCGATGAACCGCAATGCGGCGGGCACAAAAGTGGAAAGCGTAATCCTGCAATCGGGTGAGGTGGTGGCTTGCGGGCAGGTTGTGAACGCCTCTGGTCCACGAGCCGTTCTGACGTCGCGCATGGCGGGGATTGAGATTCCGGTTGAGCCGCGCAAGCGGTATTCCTGGGTGTTTTCCGCGGAAAAACCACTGGATCGTGATCTGCCCCTGACCATTGATCCTTCGGGCGTTCATGTACGCGAAAATGGTGGCGGGACCTATCAGGCGGGTGGGCATCCCGACATTGATCCGGCGGCAGATTACGATGATTTCGCCATGGATCACAGCCTGTGGGAAAATCACATCTGGCCCGTGCTGGCGACGCGCATTCCGCAGTTTGAGGCGATCAAGGTACAGTCGGAATGGGTCGGGCATTATGCCTACAATACCTTTGATCACAACGCGATCATGGGGCCGCATGAGAAGGTCGAAAACTTCTTCTTTCTCAATGGCTTCTCGGGTCATGGATTGCAACAATCCCCCGCTATGGGACGCGGTACAGCCGAGATGCTGACCTATGGCGCATATCGCAGCCTCGACATGCGCCGCTTTCATTTCGACCGGATTACACAGAACCGGCAGATCATCGAGAAGGCCGTGATCTGATGGATAAATGCTGTGGTTTCACCACTGATGACACGCAAACTTTCTGACCCGTCACCGACGGAAGTCAAAGGAGAACTGACATGAAGAAAATCGTCCTGACAGGGGCCGCCGGGCGGCTGGGATCTTACCTGCGCGAACCGCTTTCGAAGATGTGCGACGAACTGGTTTCGACCGATATCACCGATGACATCGGCACGCTGTACCCCGGCGAACGCTATGCCAAGGCCGATCTGGCGAGCATGGAACAGATGTCAGAGGTCATCCAAGGTGCTGAAATGGTTCTACATTTTGGCGCAATCGTTGATGAGGCGCCGTTTGAGGAGTTGCTGGGGCCGAATTACATTGGGTCCTATAATGTCTGGGAGGCGGCTTACAAAACAGGTGCACGGCGGGTGGTTTATGCAAGCTCGATCCACGCGGTTGGCATGTATCCGAAGAACGAATGTATCGACACCGAAGTGCCGCACAGGCCGGATACATTTTATGGTCTCGCCAAATGCTTTACCGAGGATCTGGGGCGCATGTACTGGGAAAAGCGCGGGTTGGAATCGGTGCATCTGCGCATCCTGTCCTGCGCCCAGGTGAATAACGCCCGTGCCCTGGGGTCCTACTTATCTTACAATGACTTGATCCAATTGGTGCAACGCGCAGTTGATACGCCAGTGACTGGGTTTTCCGTGGTCTACGGGGTGTCCAACAATGACCGTTCCCCGGTTGATAACAGCAAGGCCCGCTTTCTTGGATATCGCCCGCAGGACAATGCCGAAATGTTCGCCGAACAGGTCCTCGCCGAGACCGACCCCTTGGACCCGCAAGATCCTGGCCATATGTGCCATGGCGGGCCGTTTGCCTCGGTTGATCTGGGCAAGAGCGGGCTGGCGGGCATGAACGTCGTTGATGACCGCAAAAAGGCCTGAAAATTGCTGTCGGCAAAGCGTCGGCGCAACGTCGGCAAAGCGTCGGACACTCTCGTTCGGCGCAATGACGTGGCGTTAAGGTTTGGACCGTCGTGTGGTATCGATTTGATGGGGATTCTGGGTGTTCCAATTGCGCTGGTAAGGTCGTGCGGATAATTTTCGCTACCCATTGACGACGAATGCGCAACAATCTGCCACTTTTTCGAGAATGACTGCAAACCGTAGAAATTAACGCTTTGTTTATGTTTCGATAAATATACTGATTCTAGTAAGGGTTTGGTGTCTTGTATGTAACACAACCACTGCGTGACTCTACCAAGGGCTGGATTCGACTCGGAAATGCTGGGAATTGAACTGAATGCAGTCAAATGAACACATGACAGATCATTCCGACCACCGTCGCGCGCCGGGCAGCCCGATGCTGTATCACGCGTTAATTTGCGGTGTGATCAGTGGCACTGCCTCCAACATCACGGCCCTACTGTTGGGCTATTCCTTTTGGGCTGGCCTACTTTGCCACAGCCTTGTTGGCATGCTGGGCATGCTTCTGGTGATTGCAGCCTATTCAATGCGGTCCGAAAAGCCCGAGGGTAACAGCGCGCCCTAGTCCTGAATACGCGATGCCCCTGACGGGCGAACCAACAACACTGCTCCTACAATTCTGAAAGCAATCGGCGTGCATTTGCAATTTGCGGCAGATCGCTGTCTTGCCCGATGGTAATAGCACGCGTAAGCACATCAATCGCATCTGCATTCCGTTCCAGCGCGATATAGGTCAGGCCAAGATGGTATTGGGTCAGCGCATCTTCGGGCAGGCCGCGTGCGGCGGGTTCGAGGTTTAGCAGTGCCTCTTGATAATCGCCGCGTCGATAGGCGATCCAGCCAATCGTATCCTGAAAAGCGGGCACATCCGTGCCGCGCAGCCGGGCAGCGATCCCGTAGGCGCGATCCAGATTTGCGTCATCATCACGATGGGTGGTGATCAGGCTGGCCAGATTATTGGCCACGATCAGGCTGCTGCTATCACGCGCATAAAGCTGTTCAAGAATGGCGATGGCGCCTTCAAAATCGCCCTTTGCTTCCAAACGCCCCGATTTGATCAGATTGGCCATCATTGCATCGGGTGCCTGTGCCAGCACCTGTTCAAGCAGCGCATCGCCATCAGCTTGACGGTCTTGCGACAGGAGCAGGCCATAAAGCCGCCCAAGCGTTTGTTCATTGGTTGGGTGGCTATCCAGCAGGTCGCGATAAATCGCCTCGCCCACAGGGGCATTATCCAGCAGGACCAGAATATCGGCCTGTAGAAAGCGCAAGGTTGCGTCATCCGGGGCCGCTTCCAGTTCTTTGGCGACAAATGCCTGCGCCTCACCCAGACGCCCGGCCCTGATCTGTGCTTCGACCAGCCGCGCCTTTGCGGCGGATGTGCTTTCGCCACCCGCCACGATGTTTTCCAGAAACGCCTGCGTGTCGTCATAGCGTTCCTGTCGGTTCAGCAGGGCCACCTCGATCTGGTCAGCGACACCTGTGGCGGCTGGCGTATCGATGGTGCGCAGTTTCCAGATCGTGCGGGTGACCTTGTTCCACTCACCCAGCCGCAGATGGATTTCGGCCAGCTTGGCCAGAAGTTCAGGGTTTTCGGGGTTCACGGCCAAGGCGCTGTTGATCACCGTTTCGGCGGCGTTCACCCAATCCTGTTGCAGCAGGTAATTGGCGTGGCGCAGTGATGGGTTGACTGCCTGATTGGATACTTCGACCGCGACGGCATAGCGTTCAGCAGCCAGATTGTGATCGCCCGCCCGTTCATGTGCGCGAGCCAGCATGGTGATCAGCCCGATATCGCGCGGTGCTTCTGTCAGGGCCTGCCGCAGGATGATGACGGCTTGACCCGGGTCATCATCATCAATGGCCCAGGCCGCCTGCATCCGCAGCGCTTCGACATGGCCTGCGTTTGATGCCAGCACATTGGTGACTTGTGTCTTGGCGTCGTCCACTTCGCCTTGCGCGTTTTTCATCTGGGCCAGGAGGATCTTGAAATCAAGCGCCTGTTCGGATGTCGCATCTGCGTCGATGATCGCCTCAAGTTCGGCGACGGCAGCATCTTGATCACCGCGGGCAAAAAGGATGCTGGCGCGCAAGGCGCGATATCTGGCGTTCTGTTCTTCGGTCGCAATCAGTGTTTCCAATTCGGCGCGTGCGGCATCAACCCCTTGGGTCTGGCGTAGGAAATCGACAACGACGATCTTTTCGGCCTCGCCTGCGGTAGGTGCCGCAGCAAGGGTGCGCAGATAACCTTCGGCGGCAGGCAGATCATCCTGCTGGATGTACCAGCCGAACAGTTCGCGTTGCACATCCAGGTTTTCGGGGAACTGGCCTGCCATCGCCTCTAGTGCGGATTGGGTACGGGAAGTGTCATTCCCTTCGCTGAGCAGGGCGACACGTGCGGCGTGAAAATCCAGCCGGGTCGGGTGTAATTTCAAGCCGTCCTCGACCACGGTAAGGGCGCCCGGCAAATCCCCACGCAGGATTGCATGGTCGATCACGATCTTGCGAGCGATGATGCTGTCGGGTGTTTTATCCAACGCCGCCTTGGCAACAGCCGCCGGTCCGGACGCATCGCCAGAGCTGATGACTGCATCGCGGTAGTCCAGCATCGCGGTCACGATTGTGACCCGTTCATCATCCGGGGCAATGGTCGCGGCACTGCGCCCGTAAGTTTCGGCCTCTTCCCAGCCGTCAGCGAGGATCGAGATTTCAGCGAGCGAGATCAGACCTTCCTTGTTGTCGGGATCAAATTCGACCACTTGCACATATTGGCCGTAAGCATCCGCAACCTCGCCGCGCGAGCGCTGTGTCTTTGCATAGATCAGTCGCCCGTCCAGATGGTGCGGGTTGTTGGCAAACACATTCCGGAACTGAACCAGTGCCCGGTCAACATCACCTTCTTCCAACAGGGTGAGCCCGGATTGATAAAACCGTTCTGCCCGTTCTTCGGCGCTTTCGCAGGCGGCGAGCGCCAGAAAGAAGAGCAGGAATAGTTTGGGGAACATGCGTGGCATAACGAAGGGTCGGTCCTGATGAGGCCAGGTTGCGCGTATGCGCAGCCCCGGCAAAGGTAACGGCACCAAAGGTATCGTGCCCTTTGGTGCCATCAAGATGTCAAAACTAGGTCTATTCTTAGCAGCCAGTGCCGCGCACAACCACCCCAGCCGTTGCCGCAAGAATACGGCAGTCTGTCGCAAGTGACATCTGCTGGTAATAGGCCGTGTCAAACGATGCCCGCGCCGCAAAGGTGGAGTTGTTCCGGTCGGAAACCTGCCACAGCCCCGTCAGGCCCGGACGCATCGCGAAGTAAGCCTTGCCGGGATACATCGCGCGCTGATCAACCATCATCGGCCGTGGGCCAACAAGGCTCATATCGCCTTTCAGCACGTTCAGCAGCTGTGGCAATTCATCAATGGATGTCTTGCGCAGCAGATGCCCGATCTTGGTGATGCGTGGATCGTGCTTCAGCTTTTGATGCTCGCGCCATTCTCTGGCCAATTCAGGATCAGATGCGACCAGTTCCTGCAGCTTGCGCTCCGCATTGGGCACCATGGTCCGGAATTTCCAGATCCGAAAGACGCGGCCACCGCGCCCCAGCCGTTCCTGCGTATAGATTGGCGATTTGCCGTCCAAAGCCACCAAAACGGTCACCAACAGCAAAAAAGGCAGCAGGAATGGCAACGACAACACAATAAGTGCCGTATCCATCAGCCGCTTGGTGAATTCTTTGTAGATCGGAGAGGGCTGGGCCGAGAAAACATGTTGGCTGGCAACCATCACCAACTTAGAGCGCCCGTGTTCACGAGCCGTAAAATTATCAAACATTATTAAACTCTCATAAAATTTTAAACACTATGGCAAAATCGCCATCACTCTTATCAACTCGCAACAGTGTACACGAACCTACGTCACTGTTTCAATAGCCTTCGAAACTGGTCGTACACATCGTCTTCTCATTAACAGTAAGTTAACAGTTGGGTCCGGAACGCGGCAAGTGAAATTGATGTGAGTGATCAATATTTCACCGCCATGTGTATTTATTGGTTCTGTTGCGGATGGAATGCTTACCCCCTTGGCTTATTGATCATTCTTTTTGGACAATGATTGCGTAGACGCGAATCGGGCGGCCATGGCTGTGGCCAGTTCGCATCACACGCCACAAGGCGGACGATACGTCATTATATTGTCATTTTTCGACAGCTACGGACTCGCCCCGGCCGTACTGATCGCCTTGTGATATTGGCAAAAACAGATTTTGGACGCCCTGCTGGCCTGCAATAATGCAACCGGTTGCAAAATAGTTTTTTCAGTTCTAAGGTGATTCTGCTGATGGTTCGCATGGTGAGGAGGGGAGCGCGGCGCATGTTGCAAGTTGCACAATTTCGCATTGGTGGCGCGACCGGCGGGCAGGTCTGCTTGCCCCTCTTCGGGTCAATACCGTGCAATCCACAGCATATGAGCTTGCCGACCCAAAAACACTTTTGCGGTCGCGTAATTTCATCGAAACGGCATGCGCGGCCAAGGCCGTGTGGCGCGATGAGGTGAATGTAGCCCCGATAAGGGGCCCCGGTTGATTTTGACGTGTCCGGGCACGATTTCTGGGAGGAAACCATGAAGAAACTTCTACTGACTGCTGGTTTGGCAACATTGATGGGTACATCTGCAATGGCGCAAACCATCGGTGCATCCATTGCCCGCTTTGACGACAATGGTTTGACGATCATGCGTAACGGTATGACCGATCACATCGCCACGCTTGATGGTGTTGAGTTGCAGATGGAAGACGCGCAGGACGACGTTGCCCGCCAGCTTGACCAGATCAACAACTTTATCGCCGCGGGCGTCGACGCGATTATCGTCAATGCCGTTGACACCAACGCGACCGAAGCAATGTCACAGGCCGCAGCCGCGGCTGGCGTCCCACTTGTTTACGTCAACCGTCAGCCGATCAACATGGACACGCTGCCAGAAAATCAGGCCTTCGTTGCGTCCAATGAGATCGAATCCGGTACGCTTGAGGCGTTCCAGATCTGCCGCAATCTGCGTGCTGCTGGCAAATCCGGCGGCGCAACCGGCTATCTGATGAATGGTCAGTTGTCCAATCAGGCCGCTGTTCAGCGCTCAAAGGACGTGCATGACGTTATCGGCATGGACATGTGTAGCTTCATGACCCTGATCGATGAGCAGACTGCAAACTGGTCGCGCGACGAAGCACAGGATCTGATGACCAACTGGATGTCCTCGGGCGAGCCTTTTGACTTTGTCATCGCCAATAATGACGAAATGGCCGTCGGCGCCATTCAGGCGATGAAAGCTGGCGGCATCGATATGGCTGACGTCGAGGTTGGCGGTGTTGACGCGACACCTGATGCGCTGGTGGCGATGGCTGCCGGTGATCTGGACGTCACCGTGTTCCAGGACCTTGCAGGCCAGGGCGCCGGTTCCATCGATACCGCATTGGCGCTGGCAGCCGGTGATGATGTCGACAAGACGGTCTTCATCCCGTTCATTCTGGTGACACCAGAGAACGCGGCAGAGTTCCAGTAACGCCTGACGCAATCCGAGAAAATGGGGGCGGCGCTTTGACGCCGTCCCTGACCACTACCATACGCCCGCAATGATCTGCGGGGCCAAAGGAGCAACTGATGGCTGACACGTCGCACGGAACCGGGGGACTACCCTTCGACGAAAAGAAGCGATCTATTCCCGGTGAGGTGAACATCTTTTTCGCCCTCATCCTGATCGTGGTGATCTTTGAGGTTCTGGGCCAAGTCCTGCCTTACATGGATAACCAAAGCTTCCTGTTTGATACGCGGGACCGTTTTGACAGCATCTTTAACGAAGCGCGCCTGCGCATCATTATCTTGCAGGTCTCCATCATCGGGATCATCGCGCTGGGGGTGACCCAGGTGATTATCTCGGGCGGGATCGACCTGTCATCGGGGCCACTTGTCGGGGCCACGGCGATGATCGTGATGTCATTCGCGCAGACCGAATTCGTTAACGGCAACCCCAACCCCAAGGCGGTTTTCGGCGAATGGGCATTTGATCTGCCAGTTCTGATACCCGTGCTTGTCGGGCTGGCCTTTGGTGCCTTTATCGGGGCCATTAACGGTAGCCTGATTGCCTATACACGTATTCCGCCCTTTATTGCGACGCTTGGCATGTTCCTGATCTGCCGGGGCATCGCGCAGGCCTGGACACGGGGTAAGCCGGTATCGTTCCCAACCGAAGGCTACGCCGCATTGGGGAAAGGGATGATGCCTGTCTTCTGGTTTATCGGGCTGGCCTTCGTGCTGCATATCATCATGCGATATACCATCCACGGCAAACACACCTATGCCGTCGGATCGAACGAGGATGCCGCACGGATGTCGGGCATCAATGTCCAGCGGCACAAGGTGCGGGTGTACATGATCGCGTCCATGCTGGCCGCATTCGCCGCCGTTATCCTGAGTTCAAAGAACCTGACCGCGCAATCAGGTATGGGAATTTTCTATGAACTTTACGCCATCGCCATGGCCGTGATCGGCGGGGTCAGCCTGACAGGCGGGCGGGGGTCGATCATCGGCACAGTGCTGGGGGCGATGGTTTTCGGGGTGATCCAATCGGGGTTCACCTATGTCAAACTTGATGCCTTCTTCCAGTTGATGGCGATGGGCGCGATTATCATCTCGGCGGTTGTGCTGGATAAGTACCGGCAAGAACGCGCCGCGACGCGTAGCTAGGGAAGGGCAAGGATATGAGCGATATCATCTTAGAAACCAAAGGCCTTACCAAGCATTACGGCGGCGTACACGCCCTCAACGATGCTGATTTCGTGCTGCAAAAAGGCGAACATGTGGCGATCATGGGCGATAACGGGGCTGGCAAATCCACCTTCGTGCGCCAGATCACCGGGGTCGAACAGCGCACCAGCGGCGAGGTCATTTTTGACGGCCAGCCAGTGCATTTTTCGGGACCCATCGATGCCCGGGAAGCGGGGATCGAAACGGTTTTCCAAACCCTCGCCCTGGCGGACCACCTGGATGTGCCCGACAACCTGTTTCTGGGCCGCGAAAAGACCAAATTCGACTGGCTTGGCCCATTTCGGTTTCTTGATTACAAGGCGATGCGCAAAGACACGATGGGTGCGCTTGAAAAGACCGGCGTGAAAATTCCCAATATCAGAAATACGATTGAGCGGATGTCCGGTGGTCAGCGGCAATGTGTGGCGATTGCCCGCACCGCCAGCTTTGCGTCAAAGCTGACGATCATGGATGAACCGACCGCCGCGCTGGGCGTGCAGGAAACCGCGCAGGTCGAAAACATCATCCGGTCGTTGAAGGAGCAAGGCGAACCTCTGATCCTGATCAGCCACAATATGCGGCAGGTGATGGACCTTGTTGATCGCATCATTGTCTTCCGCCGTGGCCGCATCGTCGCCAACCTGCGCAAGGAAGAAACCGATGGGCAGGACGTTGTGGCCTACATCACTGGCGCCAAAACCGGGGCCGAATATGAAGGGGCAGCCTGACATATTTGCCCGACTCTGGCCGTACCGATACAAACCGGATAACCATGTCTGAAACCGGGCAGGGGGGCTGGAATTGGCGGTTACACTGAAAGATGTAGCAGAAAAGGCGGGTGTGTCCCGCTCTGCGGTGTCGCGGACCTATACCGAAGGCGCGTCAGTTTCTGAAAAAACCCGGGCCAAAGTGCGCAAGGCAGCGGAGGCGCTGGGTTACAGCCCCAATGCGCTTGCCTCGTCGCTGACCACAGGCCGGACGAAATTGATTGGCTTGGTATCCAACAACTTTCACAACCCGATTTTCCTAGAGGTGTTTGACCGTTTCACCAAGGGCTTGCAGGATCGTGGCCTGCGCCCGCTGCTGGTTAATCTGACAGATGAGGTGGACCCCGCCAATTCGATCCGCATGCTGCGTGCCTATTCGGTGGACGGGGTGATTGTTGCGTCCTCTACCCTGCCGGTCAGTTTCGCCGAAGGGTTCCGCGAGGCGGGAGTGCCCATCGTGCATTCCTTTGGCCGCCATTCGGCCAATCCGCAGGTGCATGTGCTGGGCATCGACAATATTGCTGCGGGGCGTTTGGCGGCGACCACATTGCTTGATCGCGGCTACCGGCGCATCGCCTTTTTGGGCGGGCCGGAAAGTGCCACATCAACGCAGGACCGTCTGAAAGGCTTTGCAGAGGTCTTGCAGGACCGGCCGGATGTAGAGTTGAGCATCAGCTTTGCCACCCAATATGCGTTTGACGCGGGCCGTGATGAAATGACCCGCCTCTTGCAAGGCCGCCCGGCAGAGGCGTATTTCTGCGGCGATGATGTTTTGTCGATCGGGGCCTTGTCGGCAGTGCAAACGGCGGGGTTACGGGTGCCGGATGATATCGGCATCCTCGGGCTGAACGACATGGAAATGGCTGGGTGGCAAAACATCAACCTGACCACAATTCACAACCCCATCGGCCCGATCATCAACGCATCCGTGGAACTGATTGCGGACGCGTTGAAAGTGGATGAAACCCGGCCCGAAGCCCGGCTATTTGACTGCCATATCGTTGAACGGGGGACGTTGCGGCCGCTGATATAGGATCGTTGGTGCACATCTAGAGGGTTTGTCAGATGAACCATTCATTTGCAGTGATTTTCCAAGCGACTCTACTGGCAGCCATTTTCTATTGTGCATCCGGATTGATTCTTGGGCGGGTCAGATGTCATCGCTGACGTTGCGCTGTTGACCCCAACAGGGTCGCCACTGCTGCTACCACATCAGGCAGGCGCTGTGACACTGTTGGCCTTGACGTTACTCGTCGCCGTACTACCGGTTTTTGTGCCCACGGATCAAGCCATCTTCCGCCGATTAACGATGCGTTTTGGCCCGCTCGTCGGACTCCTACTAATTTTTCTTACAGCGGCACTTATGTCCACCACCTTACTGGTAGCGGACTTTCTGACAGCGGGCGCACCGCTAACCCGCAACCTACCGCTCATCGCTTTTTCAGCTGCCATCTCCGGCGGGTTCTTGCAGGTGATGGCCGCCGCAACGGACCCCAACAGCCCGAGAGCTTTGCGGCAAGAACAGCAACAGGTTGACGCGGCAAGGCAGAATGCCATCAGCAATGGTTTAGACCCGGACGAAGCGGAACAGTTTACTCGGGAAGTGTGGCAGGCTACCGGGCGCCCAATACAGACGTTGATGAACGGGTTGTTTGGTTTCACCGTCGCTTTTGCGGGTGGCGGTTTTCACAACGCAGCGCTTTTTGTCGTGGGGGCTTCGTATCTCGTGGGACTTGGCTTTGGCGTGAATAGCGCAACGATGCTGTTACTTTATGTGTTACCGGTGGCTGCTGGCCTCGCTGATGCGGTGGTTCTGCATGCTTTCACGAGGTTAGGTAGGGCAACACCAGACGGGTATTGGGCTTTCACATTCATTGCTGTCGGAACTATATCAATCGGTGGGTTTGGATTGGCGCTTAAAGCGGCGTGCACGGCGGTCGCCGTCTGGATTGTAAGCCTGTTGGGCGGACCTTACGCTGACTTATCCCCATGGCTAGAAACAATGCTTGCTGACCCAGCAGGAAAGGGCCTTGCCGGATCGTTTGTTATCGGTTCCACGATAACCTGGTGTATATTTTCGGGTCTGGCATTGGCTCTAACTGTGCCAAAAACTTAACGCATCGACGGTGGCCGCGCGTCCAGCCATGTGCCGTTCTGCTTGCCGGACTCGGCCACCGCATAGACCGCCGCCATGGACCGCAGCCCATCCTCTGCCCTTGGATAGAGGTTCGCCGCCGGATCCATCTTGCGCCCTTCTTTGCGCGCGGTGATCGCCTCGGCTAGATCGGTGTAGATATTGGCAAAGGCCAGTGGCATCCCCTCGGCATGGCCGATGGTCACCCGTGTGGTGCGGTCCGCCTCGGGCGACAGGTTCGCCTCACCGCGTTCGATGACCTGCAAACGTTCGCCCAGCGGCATGTAATAAAGCTGGTTGGGCTGTTCCTGTGACCAGCGCAGCCCGCCGGTTTCGCCAAAGACCTGAATGCCCAGCCCGTGCTGTCGCCCAATGGCGATGGAGGATGTCCAAAGCCGCCCGACGGCGCCGCCATCCATGCGGAAATTGACCATCGCGTCATCTTCCAGCACCCGCACATCGATGCAGGACACTGTATCGGCCGACAGTTTTTCAACCTCCTGCCCGGTGACAAAGCTGGCCATGTGCAGGGCATGTATCCCGCAATCAGCGAATTGGGCTGAGACCCCGGCCTGCGCGGGGTCATAGCGCCAGCGCACGCGGGGGTTGTCGGCATCTGCCGCGTCGGCATGGTGACCATGGGCAAACTCGGCATTCACCAGCCGCACCTTGCCGATATCGCCACGGGCGATCATGGCCTTCATATGGCGCACCAGTGAATAGCCGGTATAGCCGTAATTCACCGCACAGATATTGCCGGTCTGCCGGGCGATCTTGACGATCGCTTCGCCCTCTTCCACGGTCATCGTCATCGGCTTTTCGCATAGTACGTTAAACCCGGCCTCAAGGAACGCTTTGGTAATCTCGAAATGCGTCGCATTCGGCGTGGCCACAGTGACCAGATCAACCCGGTCGTCGCGCCCTCGCTCACCTTCCAGCATGTCCTGCCAACTGCCATAGGCCCGGTCGCCCAGTCCCAGACGCCGCCCATAATCGATCCCTTCGGCGGCACGGTGATCCAGCGCGCCAGCCGCAAAGGTAAACAGGCCGTCCAGCCCGGCACCCAGCCGGTGCGCAGGTCCGATCTGGCTGCCTTCGCCGCCACCAATCATACCCCAATTCAATTTTGCCATGGCTCAGTTCCCTTCAAAACCGATGGATTGCAAATAGGCGCGGTTCAGCTTTGCGTCATCAATCGGCGATGTGTCGCCGGCCGGGTCGCAATCCTGCTCCACAGTACACCAGCCCTCGAAACCCGCATCCAATAGCACCTGGCGGACGGCGGGGAAATCCACATCGCCATCACCCAGGTTGCAGAAAATCCCCTGCGCGCAGGCATCGTAGAAATCGGTGCGGTTGGCCACGACCTCTGCTTTCACCTTGGGGTCGATATCCTTGAAATGCATATAGCTGATCCGGTCGATATGCCGTTTCATGAACGCCACCGGATCAAAGCCCGCATAGGAATGATGCCCGGTGTCAAAGCAGATTTTCAGGATGTTTTCATCGACCTCTGCCAAAAGCCGCTCCAGCTCGGGTTCGAAATCCATGAATCCCGCCGCATGGGCGTGAATGCCGACGGTCAACCCGTATTCTTCCGCCCCCATCGTGGCGATTGTGGCGATCCGGTCACGAAATCCGGCCCATTCGGCATTGCCCATCTGTTCGGCCTCGTCAGCACGGCCCGCTGTGGGCGCGCGGCGGGGCGAAATGCTGTCGATCAGCACCAGATGCTGCGCGCCATGCGCCTGAAGTGCCTTGCAGGTGCGCACAGAGGCATCCATCACCTCATCCCATTTTACGGCATCATGGAAGGGGCGGAACACGACCCCGCCAACCAGTTCCTGGCCGTATTCTTCCAGCGCGTCACCAAGGATCGCGGGGTCTTCGGGCATGAACCCAACGGGACCAAGCTCGATCCCGGTGTAGCCCGCATCGGCGTTTTCCTGCAGCACTTTGCGCCAACTTGGGTTGCGCGGGTCATCTGCAAATTCAACGCCCCATGAACAGGGCGCATTGCCTATTTTGATCATTTCCTTGTCCTTTGTCAGTAATCGGCGACGTTGACCCAGGTGCCCTGCGCACTGGAATCCATCACGGCGGCGACGATGCGGTTGACCTCCATGCCTTCGGCAAATGTGGGCCAGATATTGCGTTTTTCGGCGATGGCGGTCAGGAAATCCTTCGCCTCGATGATGATCTGGTCCTGATAGCCGGTGCCATGCCCTGGCCCCTGACAGAATTCGACGTAATCGGGGTGTTCCGGCCCGGTCAGGATCTTGCGAAAGCCGCGCTCGGCCTCGTGCCCTTCGGTCGTGTAAAGATGCAGGGCGTTCTGATCTTCCTGATCAAACCGGATATGCCCCTTGGTCCCGTGGATTTCATAGGCGTAGCCCATCTTGCGCCCGGTCGCGACACGGCTGAAGAACATATGCCCCTGCACCCCGTTTTCAAACCGGCACATCATCTGCGCCTGATCGTCATTGGTCACGGCCTCGCCCGCCCGTTCGGCATGCACCGTTTCGACCGATGCGCAAAGTGATGTGATCGACCCGATTAGGGCCCGCGCGGCATTGATCATATGCGGGGCGAGGTCCCCCATGCAGCCATTGGCCGCCCCTTGCCCACGCCAGCCACCGATGGCGGGGTCTGCAAAGAAATCCTCGGTCATTTCGCCACGAAACCATGTCAGCTTGCCGATGCGGCCATCGGCGATCAGTTTCCGGGCGTATTGGGATGCGGGCGTGCGGATATAGTTGAAACCGACCATATGGACGGCACCGGATGCCTCTGCCGCGGCCAGCATTGCCCGGCTATCATCCAGCGTTGCACCCAGCGGCTTTTCACACAGGACAGGTTTGCCAAGGGCGAATGCGGCCTCGGCAATCGCCCGGTGCGTTGCCTGGGGCGACGCAATGACCACGGCGTCTATATCGGGATCGTTTACAAGGGTCTGCCAATCACTGGTCGCCCGCGAGAATCCATATGTCTTGCGGTAACGTTCAGCCGATTCATCTGACGTCGCACAAACCATTTCCAGTTTGGGTCGCAGGGCAGTGTCAAAGACGGCACCAACCGACCCAAAAGCCACCGCATGCGCCTTGCCCATATAGCCGCCACCAACAATGCCGATCCGAATTTCCGTCATCGTGCGGGTCCTCCCAAAAAACCAATTGCAACCGGTTGCAAAATGGGTATCCTTGTTTTGCAGTGGCGGTCAACTGGAAATGTTGTGCGCCATCAATTCTGATCTGCCTGAGGGGGGGAAGATGTCTTGGGACAGTCAACCGTGACATTGACGGTGGCGCAGGCCATCACGCGCTATCTGACAGCGCAATATATCGAGATTGACGGCGTCAAAACCCGTTTCTGCGGTGGTGGCTTTGGCATCTTCGGCCATGGCAATGTGACCTGTCTGGGCGAGGCGCTGTATAACGCGCAGGACGCGCTGCCCCTTTACCGTGGCCAGAACGAACAGGGGATGGGTTTTGCCGCTGCGGCCTATGCCAAGGCGCATCTGCGCCGTCGTTTCATGTTCTGCACCGCTTCCGCCGGGCCGGGCACGGCGAACCTGCTGACCGCTGCGGCGCTTGCCCATGCCAACCGGTTGCCGATACTGATGCTCTGTGGTGATACGTTTATCACCCGCCTGCCGGACCCGGTGTTGCAGCAATTGGAACATTACGGTGACCCGACATTTGGCGTAAACGATGCGTTCAAGGCCGTTACCCGTTTCTGGGATCGGATCACACATCCCGCCCAGATCATCCAATCCTTGCCTGCGGCGCTGAGCACCGTGCTGGACCCGGCCGATTGCGGGCCTGCCTTTATCGGCCTGCCGCAGGATGTGCAGGGCTGGACCTATGATTACCCGGAAAGCTTTTTTGCCGAAAAGGTGCATCGCATTCGCCGCCAATCCCCGGATATGGCCGAGGTTGCCGATGCCGCTGCCCTGTTGAAATCCGCCAAGCGCCCGATCATCATCGCAGGCGGTGGCGTGCAATATTCCGGTGCCGTGGATGAACTCACCCGCTTTGCCGAAGCGCATCAGATCCCCGTTGTTGAAACCATCGCAGGCCGGGCCAATCTGCTGGATACCCATCCGCTGAATACCGGGCCGGTTGGGGTGACTGGGTCCGATTGCGCCAATTGGGTCGCCGAACGGGCCGATGTGATCCTGGCCGTGGGGACGCGGTTGCAGGATTTCACGACCGGATCATGGACGGCCTTTGCCCATGACGCCCAGATCATCGGGCTGAACGCCGCCCGCCATGACGCGGCCAAGCATATGTCGATGACAGTCGTGGGTGATGCCAAGCTGGGTCTGACCGCACTTGATGACGCGCTGGGCGATCATCAGGCTCCTGCGGCTTGGGTCAGTGATGCGCAGGCAGAACGGGCGAAATGGCAGGAATACGTGGCCGAAAACACGCGGGTCGGCAATGGCCCCGCGTCCTATGCACAGGCCATCGGCGCGGTAAATGCCGCCTGCGATCCCCGCGACCGGGTTGTCGCGGCAGCGGGTGGTCTGCCTGCCGAGGTCACCGCCAACTGGCGCACCCTTGATATCGGAACGGTTGATGTCGAATTCGGCTTTTCCTGCATGGGGTATGAGATCGCGGGCGGCTGGGGCGCCCGTATCGCCCAGTCGGAAAAGGAACCGGATAAGGATACGATCGTCTTTACCGGGGACGGATCCTACCTGTTAATGAATTCGGATATCTATTCCTCGGTCCTGACCGAGAAAAAGATGATCATCCTCGTGCTCGACAATGGCGGGTTTGCCGTGATCAACAAGCTGCAAAACAATACGGGCAACGAAAGCTTCAATAACCTGATCGCGGACACACCCACGGCGACCCATCAGGTGGGGGTCGATTTTGAGGCGCATGCCCGGTCACTGGGGGCATTGGCTGAAACGGTGGAAAACCCCGCCGGGCTGGCCGATGCATTCGCACGGGCCAAGGCGGCGGACCGTACCTATGTCATCTGCATGAAGGTTGACCCCTATGAAGGCTGGACCACCGAAGGCCATGCCTGGTGGGAAGTCGGCACGCCGCATGTGTCAGGCAGCGCCAAGGTGACCAACGCCCATAAGGACTGGGAAAGCAGCCGCAGCAAACAACGCAAGGGGGTCTGATGTCAGATTTCTGTTGCGAGGGGCGGGCATGAAACATCTGCTGGATGGCATCAAAGCCAACAATTTCGTCATTGTGGGCCGGGCGGGTATGGATTTCTTCCCCGATCCGCCGGGCACCAAGACCGAAGATGGGCTGATGTTCACTGCCAGCCTTGGCGGGTCGTCGGCGAATATCGGGGCGGGGATTTGCAAGCTGGGCGGCAAGGCGGCTTTGGTTACCCGGGTCAGTGATGACAGTATCGGGCGGTACTGCGTGAACCAGTTGCGCCACTACGGGGTGGATACCACCCATGTGACACCGGTCGGCGGCGAATATCGCAATTCGCTGGCTGTCTATGAAAGCCGGGTGGAGGATCATCAATCGGTGATCTACCGCAACGGGGCCGCAGATTTTCAGATGGATGATGCGGATGTCGCGGCGGTGGATTACAGCCGCTACGGCGCGTTGATCACCGCTGGCACGGTTTTCGCGGCCGAGCCATCGCGCAGTGCGACGTTCAAGGCGTTTGAACTGGCCAAGGCCGCCGGTTTGCCGATCATCTTTGATGTCGACTACCGGCCCTACTCATGGCCCAGCCCGCAAGTGGCCGAAGATGTGCTGAGCCGGGCCGCAGCAGAAAGCGATATGATCGTCGGCAATGATGAGGAGTTCGGCTTCATGGCCGGACATATCGACAAGGGCCTTGATAAGGCGCGCGCATTGTCGGAAACCAGCGCCGCCATCGTCGTCTACAAGATGGGCCATAAAGGCGCGATCACCTTTGCTGACGGGGTGCAAATCCATACCGGCATTTACCCGGTCAACGCGCTGAAACCCACCGGCGCGGGCGACAGTTTCATGGCCGGGCTGATGACATCGCTGGCTGCAGGGCATGGCTTGGAAACCGCGATCTTGCGCGGATCTGCCTGCGCCTCCATTACCGTATCCAAACCCGGCTGCGCGCCTGCCATGGCCGACACTGCCGAACTTGACCAATTCCTGGCTGACCATCCCGGTCCCACCTGAAGGAGAGCCCACATGCATATCCCCCCGTTTGACAATCAGAACAAACCCATCGTGGATGTGGACGATCCCACCGTGCCGCTGAACTATTTCAACATCGTGAAGCTGAAAAAGGGGCAGGCATTCGAATATGCGGTGCCGGGCTATGAAACCTGCATCGTGCCCGCCACCGGTACGGTTGATATCGATATCGAAGGGTTCAAAGCAGATGCATTGGGCCAGCGGGTCGAAGATGTCTGGGATGGCGAACCCGAAGGTGTTTACGTGCCCACGGCAGCCAAGGCGACAATGGTTTGTCAATCAGATGAGGCAGAGGTGTTCGTCTGCGGTGCACGCTATGACAAGGTGCTGGATGCGTTTGCGGTCCGCTCTGATGAACTGGATCTCGTGCAATATGGATCCGACGACACGAAAACACATCGCAAGATTAAACATATCCTTGGCACGAAATATCGTGACAAGGTGGGCCGACTGCTGGTCTCTGAGCTTTTCACCGTTGGCGAAGGCGGTTGGTCCGGTTTCCCCAGCCACAAACACGACACCGACCGGCTGCCCGACGAAACGCGGCATGACGAAACCTATAATTTCCGGTTCAAGCCGAACCACGGCTCCGGCGTGCAAATGCTGCAACGCGAGGATGGCAAGGCGGGCGACGCCTATCACATCGTCGATGGGTCCACGATCTGCCTCGATAGCGGCTACCACCCCTGCGCCGTGCTGCCTGGCTACCAGATGTATTACTTCACGATCCTTGGCGGGCTGTCCCAGCGGTCACTGATCCAGTATTTCCAGCCATCCCATGCCTATCAGATCGAAACGATCCCCGGCATCAAGGACATGATCGCCAAGTTCAAATAGGCTTATCATTTTGCCAAAAATACTCCCGCCGGAGGCATCCGCCCTCCCAACCAGACCGGAGCTTTCATGCCTCTCGTGACGCTTAAAGATGTCCTGCAACCCGCATTGAAGCAGGGTCATGCCGTGGGCGGACTTGTGACCCTTGGCTGGGAAGACATGCGCGCCTTTGTGGCCGCGGCAGAGGCCGAAAACTGCCCCGTTATCCTGCAAGCCGGGCCATCCTGCCGGGCGCATACGCCGTTGCCCGTGTTAGGGCAAATGTTCCGACATCTGGCCGAAAATGCCAGCGTGCCGGTCGTGGCGCATCTCGACCACGGATACACGTTTGAGGAATGCAAAGAGGCGCTGGAAAGCGGCTTCACCTCCCTGATGTTCGACGGGTCACGCAAATCGCTGGCCGACAATATCGCCGAAACCAAAGCTATTGCTGACATGGCCCATGCCGCCGGTATTTCCTGCGAGGGCGAGATCGGGTTTGTAGGCTACGCAGACGGCGAAAGCTCTGCCGGGACGGACCCTGCGGAGGCCGCGCAATTTGCGGCGGAAACCGGTGTGGACGCTATGGCGATCTCGGTCGGCAATGTCCATCTGCAACAGGATAAGGAAGGTGGGCTGGATGAAGACCGGATCGCCGCCATTCAGGCCCTGACCGACGTGCCGCTGGTGATCCATGGCGGCTCCGGCGTGCCGGTGGAACAGCGCCAGCGCCTCGCCCGGACGACCAATATCTGCAAGTTCAACATAGGCACTGAACTACGCATGGCCTTTGGGGCGGCCATGCGCATGGCTGTAAATGCCGACCCCGATCGCTTTGACCGGGTGACCATCCTGAAAGAAACCCATGAACCCACCGTCGCCGCCGCGCGGCAAGTTCTGGCAGCATTGAAAGGCTGACATCATGCTGAATATCGGACTTCTGGGCTGTGGCCGGATCGGGCAGGTGCATGGCGCAACCTTACGGGGGATGACGACCGCCCGCGCTGCCGCCGTGTCCGACGCGCTGCCCGCAGCGGCAGAGGCGCTGGCGCTGACCTTGAATGCAAGGGTCATGACCAGCGACGACTTACTGCATGATTCTGACATCGACGCGGTTGTTATCGGCACCCCTACAACCACGCATTACGACCTGATCCACCAGGCCGCCGCCAATGGCAAAGCGATCTTCTGCGAAAAGCCCGTTGATCTGTCTGTCGACCGGATCAGGGAATGTCTGGCGGCTGTGGACAGGGCGGGCGTGCCGTTCATGACCGCCTTCAACCGGCGGTTCGACCCCAGCTTTGCCCATTTGCAGCGCCAGATTGCTGATGGTGTGATCGGCAATGTCGAACTGGTCACGATCTTGTCGCGCGACCCTTCCCCACCGCCCTTGGGCTATATCAAAACTTCCGGCGGGATTTTCCGCGACATGATGATCCACGATCTGGATATGGCGCGTTTCCTGTTGGGCGAAGACCCGGTTGAACTGCATGCCGCGGGGTCCTGCCTTGTTGACCCCGCCATCGGTGAAGCGGGTGATTTCGATACCGCGACGGTCACGCTGAAGACTGCAAGCGGCAAGCTTTGCCAAATATCCAATTCGCGCCGCGCCACCTATGGCTATGATCAACGGATCGAGGTGCATGGGCAAAAGGGCTTGCTGCGCGCGGAAAATCAGCTGCAAAATACGGTTGAGCTGGCCAATGATGCCGGGTTCCGGCGCGCCGCGACAGAGCCGTTTTTTCTCGAACGCTACGCTGCCGCCTACCGGGCTGAGATGGAACATTTCGTGGATGTGATCGTGGCGGGTGGTCAGATGACACCCAGCGGTCAGGACGGGCTGAAGGCGCAAATACTGGCGGATGCGGCCACACAATCGGCGCAGGATGGGCAGCTGAAACGGCTCTAGGGTCAGGACCCATTCATCTGACACCTTTGGCGTCAAAACCGCGAAATATCAGGGGTTTGCGACAAGCAGCACATAACGGGTTATGTGCAAATGGCGCACGCCGCTGAGATGAAGCGGTTTTGACGTCCTGCGGATTTGGCGGATTTTCCGCGTGAGCTGCGTTGCATCTGCTTGAAATTCAACCAGAGTTCCCGCGCAGATACGCCTTGTCACACGAAAAATCTGTCAAACCAACGGCGTCAGATGAATGGGTCCTGACCCTAGGCACTTGTCATGAAGACGGATTGCGGCAATCAATCCTGATGCGCCTTTTGTCTTACATCCTGCCTTTGTTGTTCACATTGCTGATCGCATTTGGCGTGTTCAAAGGTGCATATGGCTATTTCCAGTCAGAGGAACTGTCCAAGGCCGAAGGGCGGCTGTCGCTTTATCAAAGCTCGGTCACGGCTGAATTCGAACGGTTCGCGCATCTGACCTATGTGCTGGCCCGCGATCCATTTGTCATCGAAACCGCCAACGGCGCGGGGACGGCGGTGCTGAACGCGCGGCTGGCGGCTTTTGCGGATCGTGCCGGATTGGACGCGATTTACCTGATGGATGCGGCGGGGCAAACCATCGCCGCCTCCAACCACGCGGAGCCGACGAGCTTTGTCGGGCAAAACTACGCGTTTCGCCCTTATTTCAGCGATGCATTGGCAGGCGGGCAGGGGCGGTTTTACGCTATCGGGGCGACCACCGGGCGGCCTGGTTATTTTATCGCCGACCCGGTGCGCGATGCTGCAGATGACATCATCGGTGTTATTGCGATCAAGATCGACTTCTCCACGCTGGAACAAAGCTGGCGCACATCCGGTGAACAGGTGCTGCTGGCCAATCGGGATGGCGTTGTTCTGCTTGCTTCTGATCAGGCGTGGCGCTACCGGACATTGACTGCCCTGACCGATGACCAAAAGACGCAGATCATCGCCGCCCGGCAGTTTCCGGGGCAGGAATTGGATATGCTGGACTGGACGCCAACCGCCGACCAGCGTGCGCAAATCGGCGGGGCGGAATTACTGCATCTGATCAGCGATGACCTGCCGCAGGGTTGGGCGCTGCATTATTTCACCAGCGATGATCGCGCTGTTGCGCAAAGCTGGCTGGTCACAGCTTTGGTTGGGTTTGTGGCCGGGTTGGCGCTGATCCTGTTTCAGGTGCAGCGCGCGCGCCGGGTCAGCGCGGCACTGGCCCGGTCTGAAAAAGAAGAGGCGCAGTTGCGACAGGCGAATGCCCGATTGGCCGTCGAAATCGAAGACCGGCGACGCGCTGAACGCCGCCTGCAACGCACCCAGAACGAGTTGGAGCGCGCGAGCCGTTTGGCTGCACTTGGCCAGCTTGCCGCCTCTGTCACCCATGAATTGGGCCAGCCCATTGCCGCGATGCGCAACCACCTGACCGCCGCAGAGATGACAGCAAAGCCGAGTGCGACGCTGACTCAGGATGTCAGCAGTCTGGTTGACCGGATGGAAGGGATCACCCGGCAGTTGAAGTTCTTTGCCCGATCCGCGCCCGAACCATTTGTAGAGCTTGATTTGCGCGATGCGGTGCAGACCGCACTGGCCCTCGTGCAGCCGAATTTTGAGGCCGCAGGTGTTATATGTGATGTGCAGCCCGGCCCGGTCCCGATCATGATGCGCGGTATCCGGCTGCACCTTGAACAGGTGCTGACCAATATCCTACGCAATGCCGCCGATGCCGTGGAAGGCACCACCGATCCAACTGTTACGATTACCCTTGGTCAGTCGGATGCGGATGTCTGGGTGGCGTGTGCTGATAACGGGCACGGGCTGGGGCAGGCGACATTGGCGGAATTGCAGGAACCTTTCGTCACAACCCGCGAAAGCGGGCAGGGCATGGGGTTGGGTCTTGCGATATCCGCCAGTATTGTCAGCGATCTGGGGGGGCAGATGACGGCAGAAAATGGGCTGGTAGAGGGGGCGATTTTCCGGGTCAGCTTTCCATCGCTCGCAGCGTTGCAGGAGGCAGCTGAATGACCGATACGCCGCGTTTCAGCATTCTGGTTGTCGATGATGACAAGGGCATGCGCAAATCGCTGATTGATCTGTTGCAGGCCGCCGATTGGGACGTGCAGGCCTTGTCGCGCGCCAGCGAGGTGGCGGGCCAGTTGGGCAAATCCATGCCCGATGTGATCCTGTCGGATGTGCGTATGCCGGGTATGTCCGGTATGGAATTGCTGGCCAGTCTGGACAGCGCGACCGCCCCGCCGCTGGTCCTGATCTCTGCCCATGGTGACATCCCGATGGCGGTGGAGGCGATACAGGGCGGCGCTTATAGTTTTGTTGAAAAACCCTATGAACCGCGACGGTTGCTCACCATCCTGCGCAATGCCGCTGAACGCAGCCGGATGCAGCGCAGCAATGCCCGGTTGCAGGAACGGCTTTTGGCGCTGTCCGGACTTGATCGCATCCTTCTGGGGCAAACGCCCGATATCCGCGATCTGCGGCAAGAGATTATCGACATCGCCCCCACCACGGCCCCGGTGATGATCCTTGGTGAGACGGGCACAGGCAAGGAACTGGTCGCCCGCGCCCTGCATGATCTGGGCGGCAAGCCTGACCGCCCATTTTTGGCGCTGAACTGTGCCGGATTGTCGCCTGACACCTTCGCGGCAGAGATGTTCGGAACCGAAGGTGGCGCTGGCGGGCTGTTGCAGGCGACCTCTGGCGGGACGTTATTTCTGGATGAGTTATGCGCCTGCCCGCTGCCGGTGCAGGCCAAATTGCTGCGGGTGATTGAGGACAAACAGGTGCTGCCCGTGGGTGCGACAACACCGGTGCCGGTGCGCCTGCGGGTCATCAGCGCCACCAATCAGGATGTGCGGACGGCAATTGCCGACGGGCGGTTGCGGTCCGACCTGCTGTTTCGGATCAACACGGTTGTGCTGACCCTGCCGGCTCTGCGCCAGCGGCAGGATGATCTGAAGATCCTGATGGCGCATTTTCTGGAAAAATTCGGGCGGGTTTACGAAGTTCCGCCACCCGTTATCGAACCGGATGACATGGCGGTGTTGCTGGCCCATGACTGGCCGGGCAATGTGCGCGAGCTGCGCAATGTGGCCGAGCGGCGGATTCTGGCGGCCCGGCGCGGCGGTGGCAGCGTGGCCGAGGCCGTGGCCGGTGACCGCCCGGCAGAGGTGATGCCGACAACGTTGCGCGAGGCAGTGGCCGCATTCGAACGCGCGATGATCGGCAAGGCCATCAAGGCGCATGAGGGCCGTATGGAAGACGCCGCCACCGCGCTGGGCATCGGACGCCGGACCCTGAATGAAAAGATCGTCAAGCTGGGGCTGGAAAAGGACACATTGTTGTAGGGTTTCATAGCCGCACTTCCGCCCGGCCGATAGGCCGGGCTGCCCCCGACCCTCCTCACGGGAGGGGGCTTCACCCCCACCCAGGGTCAGGGGCTGCCCTGCGCGTTCCGTATGCAAGTTGCAAGAGAGTGCTACACGCTTGCGGAAATCCGCAGGGCAGCCGGCACGACCTCGGCGATTTTGCTCATATACACCCGCCCGTTTTCGTTGAATGATACACCCCATCATATCTGCATGCATTTTTTGGGAGGAAGACCATGCGCAAGCTACTCAGCCGCACTGCAATTGCCACATTGACCCTTGCCTTTGCCACCGAAGGGATGGCCGAGGAATGGAATGTCTCTGTCTGGGGCAAACGCCGTGCCTTTACCGAACATGTTGAAAAACTGGCCGAGCTGGTCGCTGACAAGACGGGTGGCGAATTCACCCTCAATATCAGCTATGGCGGCCTGTCCAATAACCGCGAAAATCTGGATGGTATCTCTATCGGCGCATTTGAAATGGCGCAGTTCTGTGCCGGTTACCACGCTGATAAGAACCCATCGATTACCGTTCTTGAACTGCCATTCCTCGGGGTGTCATCGCTGGAACAAGAGGTCGAGATTTCCATGGCGGTCTATCAGCACCCCGCCACCCAGGAGGACCTGGCCCGCTGGAACGCGACCTTGCTGATGCCCTCGCCGCTGCCGCAATATAACCTCGCCGGTGTCGGCGATGCACCGGCGACCCTTGCCGATTTCGAGGGCCTCAGCGTGCGCGCCACCGGTGGGATCGGCGCTGCGATGGAAACCGTTGGCGCCGTGCCCACATCCATGTCCGCAACCGAAGTGCGTCAGGCGATGGATAGCGGTGTGGTCAAGGCCGTGGCCTTTGCCCCCCATGCGCATATGTCATTCGGCACGATCGAAAACGCCACATGGTGGACGACAAACCTGAACCCCGGCACGGTGAACTGCCCCGTGGTCGTGAATACAGACGCGCTGGACGGGTTGTCCGATGAACACCGCGCCGCACTGCTGGGTTCCGTAGACGAAGCGTTGGACCACTATGTGGAATTCTACAATTCCAACACGATGACAGCGTGGGGTCCTGCTTTGGCGGAACGCGGGATCACAGAAGTCGCATTCAGCGATGAGGAACTCGCCGCGTTCAAAGAGGCCGCCGCAGCACCTGCCGCTGCCGCGTGGATTTCGGACAACACGGCAAAAGGGCTGCCCGCGCAAGAACTTTATGATCTTGTCACAGGCATGATCGCCGAAGGCGGATCCTAAGCCAAATCTGCGCGGTCCGGGTAACGGGCCGCGCAAACTGTTTTCTGGCATGAATAGAGGACTTTTGGCATGGCGGGCGCATCGCTTGTGCTGTCGGATGACAGCCGTCTGAGCAAAATAGATCATCTGCTGTTACGGGCCGAGCTAAAGCTGGCCCTGCTCAGCGGCTTGGCGGTATTCGGGCTGATGCTGCTGGCGGTCGTCTCTGTCAGCGGACGCAATTTCTTCAATCAACCCTTGCCGGGCTATGTCGACTGGATCGAACAGGCCATGCCGCTGATCGCGTTTATGGGCGTTTCTTTCACCCAGCGCGAAGGCGGTCATATCCGCATGGATATGGTAGTGGGTGCCCTCAAAGGTCGGGCGCTCTATCTGGTTGAGATTATCACAACGCTGGCGATCCTGATCCTGATGCTGCTGCTTGTCTGGGGCAGCTGGGCGCATTTCCAGCGCAGCTTTGATTTTGGTTCCCCGATGTGGAGCCGGGACAGTTCGATGGATATTGCCCTGCCAATCTGGCCCGCAAAACTGCTGGTCCCCGTGGCCTTTGGGGTGCTGTGTCTGCGGCTGATCCTGCAACTATGGGCCTATATCCGGGCCTTTGTGCAGAATGCGCCGCGCCCGGTTGCCGTCCCGTTGGTCGTGGATGCCGCAACGCAGGCCGCGATGGAGGCTGAACATGTTTCGGCCAATGAACCTGGCGAAGGGCGCTGATCATGGAACCAACCGATATTGGATTGATCGTCTCTGGCGGAATGCTGTTTCTTGTCGTTTTTGGTATGCGGGTGGCCTTTGCTGCCGGGCTGGCCGGACTGGTCGGGCTGATCTGGATTTTCTGGGAGAAAAAAGACTACGACCCGGCGGATTTCGCATGGGCCTTGTCTGTCGCCGTCAAAACCGCCGGTCAGGTTCCGCATTCGAAGGTATCGTCTCAGGCGCTCAGCCTGATCCCGACCTTTATCCTGATCGGTTATCTGGCCTATTATGCCGGGCTGACCAAAGCCTTGTTTGAAGCGGCAAAGCGCTGGCTGGCCTGGGTGCCGGGCGGGTTGGCCGTATCCACGGTATTTGCCACGGCGGGATTTGCGGCCGTGTCCGGTGCGTCGGTTGCGACCTCTGCCGTCTTTGCACGCATCGCAATCCCTGAAATGCTCAAGATCGGCTACGACAAACGGTTCGCCGCCGGGGTCGTTGCAGCCGGGGGCACGCTGGCCTCCCTCATCCCGCCGTCTGCGATCCTTGTGATTTATGCGATCATCGTAGAGCAGGATGTGGGCAAGCTGCTTTTGGCCGGGTTCATTCCGGGGGCTTTTTCCGCGCTGATCTACGCGCTCTTGATCATCGGCATGGCGGTCACGATCAAAGGGTTCGGGCCGCCGGTGACTGGTTTCACGTGGCGGGAACGCTTCGCCTCTCTGCCGCCTGCACTGCCCATTGTCTTTGTCGTCATGACGATCATCCTGTTTGTCTATAATCCGTTCGGCGGGGATGCCTGGGGCACGCCAACCGAAGGCGGGGCGATTGGCGCGTTTGTGGTGTTCCTGATGGCGCTTTATCAGGGCATGCGCTGGTCCCAGCTGCGCGATGCATTGCTGGAAACGGCAAAGCTCAGCGTGATGATCTTTACGATCATCTGGGGTGTGCTGATCTATGTGCGGTTTCTGGGTTTTGCGGACCTGCCGGGGGTCTTCGCCGACTGGATCACATCGCTGACAATGTCGCCAATGCTGATCCTTGTTTGCATCCTGCTGGCCTATGCGGTGCTGGGCATGTTTATGGATGCAATTGGCATGCTGCTGTTGACCCTGCCGGTGGTCTACCCGGCGGTCATGGCGCTGAATGGGGGGGAGGCCGTATCCGCCGCCGACAGTACCTTCGGCATGTCAGGACCGATGTGCGCGATCTGGTTCGGGATATTGGTGGTGAAGATGGCAGAGTTCTGTTTGATTACACCACCCATTGGCTTGAACTGTTTCGTGGTGGCTGGGGTGCGCGATGATCTGAGCGTGCAGGACGTGTTCAAAGGGGTGACGCCGTTCTTTATCGCGGATGGGATTACGATCGCGCTGCTTGTGACCTTCCCGATGATTGTCTTATGGTTACCAAGTCTCGCCTGACGGTGAAAAAATCTGTGGACACAGATCTTCCCATCTCCACGCTAAGCGACAGCCAGCCCTGCGTTTGTATTCAGCAGATATTGCGCAAGGATCGGACCACAGGCGGCCCCAATGGCGCGGGCATTGCCGCCAATGGTTCCTTCGGCAATCACGGGCGGGATCAGGCCGCGCGTATCCTGATTGACGATGTAGCGTTGAACACGTTCAACCAGTTGCGTGCGGATTTCGGGTGGGAATCCGCCATCAATCAGGATTGCTTCGAAATCGATCACCGAACAGGTGGACAGGCTGGCCTTGGCCAGTTCCTGGGCCGTTTGCCCCAGCCAAGGCTCCACATAACGTTCGATACCCGACCAATCCTGCGGCGATTGCCAGATCACTGACGGGTCCAGATCAACCTCCCGCAGGCGGCGTTCCAACAGGTGGATCGAGGCCGTATCGACCAATTGCATGCTTTCACCGTTGGGGCCGATACTGCGCAATGATCCCAGCGCACCCGCATTGCCCTGACGGCCTTCAAACACCGAATGGTTCAGAACGATGCCGCCGCCGACAAAGGCTCCGACAAAGAAATAAGCGTAATCGCGATAGGCCTTGCCACGGCCATAGATATGTTCGGCCCGGCAGGCGGCGGTGGCGTCATTCACCACCAGCACCGGAAGGGTGGTGAATTTTGCGATCTCGTCGGTGATATGGATGTCTTTCCACGCCGCGAAATGCCCGGTCGCAGTATCGACAAGGCCTTGCCAGTTCCACATCTCGAAAGGGGCGGCGACGCCGATCCCGCAAATCCGTTTCACCTCTGCCTCGGTTAATGTTGCCTTGATGGCCGCGACCTCATCTGCCAAAAAGGCAAAGACAGCTGCGGGTTGTGGACTGTCATAGGTCAGCCTGCGCTGCTGACGCACATCACCTTTGAAATCCATCAAAAGCAGATCGGCCGACCGGCGCCCGATCTTGAGCCCAAAGGACAAGACGCCTCCGGGGGCAAGGCGCATCGGCACAGATGGCTTGCCCACCTTGCCGCGTACCGGTTCGCCCCGTTGCAACAAACCATCGCCCTCAAGCCGTTTCAGGATGGCGGATACCGCTGGCGGTGACAGGCCCGACAACCGCGCCAGATCACTGCCGGGCATGTCGCCATGCCGCTGCAACAGGGACAAAAGCAGGCGCTCATTATGATTGCGCACACCTTTTTGGCTCAGCCCTGTGCTGATTGATCGGACGACTGACGGTTCCATCTCAGCGTTCATAAATGGCTCTGCTCCCACGCTCAAGATACACTGGATCAATTAATAAAGAAAGTTAATTAACTAATTGACACCTGCCAGAGAATCGCGTTGTTTAAGAGCATTCGCTGCAGAACTCTGCGGGAAGTGGGGGGCATTAAACCCCGAAAATCATAGTGTTTCTGGGAGGAAATCATGAAAAAGCTACTCATCGGTACGGCCCTCGTGGCAGTGACAAGTGCAGGTTCAGCCATGGCTGACGGCCACGGTACGTCGGCCTGCCTGATCACCAAAACAGATACCAACCCGTTCTTCGTCAAGATGCGTGAAGGCGCGCAGGCCAAGGCCGAAGAATTGGGCATCACACTTAACGCCTATGCCGGACAGATCGACGGTGACAACGAAGCACAGGTTGCTGCCATCGAAACCTGCATCGCAAATGGTGCTTCGGGTATCCTGCTGACCGCATCCGACACCGCAGCGATCGTGCCATCGGTCGAGGCCGCGCGCGACGCAGGCCTGCTGGTCATCGCACTCGACACACCGCTGTCACCCATTGATGCCGCAAACGCGACCTTCGCCACTGACAACTTTCTGGCGGGTGAGTTGATCGGCCAATGGGCGGCTGCGTCCCTTGGCGATGAGGCCGCAAATGCCAAGATTGCCATGCTGGATCTGGCGATCAGCCAGCCCACCGTCGGCGTGTTGCGCGATCAGGGGTTCCTGACCGGCTTTGGCATCGACACTGTTGATGTAAACAAATGGGGCGATGAGACAGACGAACGGATCATCTGCAACGAAGTCACAGCCGGCAACGAAGAAGGCGGGCGGACAGCTATGGAAAACTGCCTGGCTGTCGATCCTGATATCAACGTGGTCTACACGATCAACGAACCGGCCGCCGCTGGCGCTTATGAGGCGCTTTCCGCAATCGGGCGTCAGGATGATGTGCTGATCGTATCGGTCGATGGCGGCTGCCCGGGCGTGCAGAACGTGGCCGATGGCGTGATCGGTGCGACATCGCAGCAATACCCGCTGCTGATGGCATCACTGGGGGTCGAGGCGATTGCCCAGTTTGCAAAGGACGGCACGTTGCCCGCCAATACCGAAGGCAAGGATTTCCTTGATACCGGTGTTGCCTTGGTCACAGACCAGCCCGCTGATGGGGTCGAAAGCATCTCGGTCGCCGAAGGCACCGACCTCTGCTGGGGCTAAACGTCAAAGTTCTGGCCAAACAGGCCAGATAGCGTGAATACTGAAATGGGGCGGGCCAAATGCCCGCCCCATTTCCAAGCGGTCTTAAGGGGCGCTGGATACGAAAAGGGGGCAGGGTCCTATGACCACCGACAATGACAGCTACGAAGATGTGGTCAAGACGCAAGGGCAGGAAAGCGTGGCCCATTTTGAGGATGAGCATGAAACGCTGTTGGGGCGCATTCAGCACACGCTTCATGTGAACCCGGCCTTGGTGCCGCTGATCATTCTGGTCTTTGCGATTGCCCTGTTCGGCCTGCTTCTGGGCCAGCGTTTCTTTTCGCCCAGCACACTGACGCTAATCCTGCAACAGGTGCAGATCGTCGGGGTTCTGGCGGCCGCGCAGACGTTGGTGATCCTGACGGCGGGCATTGACCTGTCGGTCGGGGCGATTGCCGTGCTGAGTTCGGTCATCATGGGGCAATTCACCTTTCGATACGGTGTGCCACCGACGATCAGCATCGCGATTGGGATGGCTTTCGGGGCCGGGGTCGGTGCGATCAGCGGATATCTGGTCAGCCGGGTGAAAATCCCGCCCTTTATCGTCACGCTTGGGGTCTGGCAGATCGTGCTGGCGGCGAATTATCTGTATTCGCGCAACGAAACGATCCGGTCCTCCGACATCCGTGAAAACGCGGCTGCCCTGCAATTTCTGGGCAACAAGATTCAGATTGGCGGGGCGAATTTCACCTATGGGGTGATCCTGATGATCCTGCTGGTCGTGGTGCTGGCCTATGCGCTGCGATCCACGGCCTGGGGACGGCATGTCTATGCCGTTGGCGATGATCCAGAGGCGGCGCAACTGGCCGGTGTAAACGTGCATCGCACATTGATGAGCGTCTATATGTTGACGGGTCTGATCTGCGCGGTTGCAGGCTGGGTGATGATCGGGCGGTTTTCATCCGTATCGCCATCGGCCTCGACCGGGGTGGTCGGCAATATCCAATCAATTACGGCTGTGGTGATCGGGGGCATATCGCTATTCGGGGGGCGCGGTTCGATCTATGGGGCGTTCTTTGGGGCGATGATCGTTGGGGTCTTTGAAATGGGGCTGCGCATGGCCGGGGCCGACCCGCAATGGACATTCCTGTTGATCGGCATGCTGATTATTGCAGCCGTTGGCGCAGACCAGTGGATCAGAAAGGTATCAGGATGATGGAACCTATTCTTGCAGGTAAAAATCTGGTCAAACGCTATGGCAAGGTGACAGCACTCGACCATTGCGATTTTGAGCTGTACCCCGGCGAAATCTTGGCCGTGATCGGTGACAACGGGGCGGGCAAATCATCCTTGATCAAGGCGCTGTCAGGTGCGGTCACCCCCGACGCGGGCGAGGTGTATCTGGAAGGCCAGCAGGTCAATTTCCGGTCACCCATTGATGCGCGGGCGGCGGGTATCGAAACGGTCTATCAGACGCTGGCGATGTCACCGGCCCTGTCGATTGCAGATAACATGTTCATGGGGCGCGAATTGCGCAAACCCGGATTCATGGGCACGGTGCTTGGCCAGTTGGACAAGAAACGGATGCAGGATTTCGCCCGCGACAAACTGTCTGAACTGGGGCTGATGACGATCCAGAATATTAATCAAGCGGTCGAAACCCTGTCAGGCGGGCAGCGCCAAGGCGTCGCTGTGGCCCGGGCTGCGGCATTCGGGTCCAAGGTGATCATTTTAGATGAACCGACTGCGGCGCTGGGCGTCAAGGAATCCCGGCGCGTGCTGGAACTGATCCAGGATGTGCGGTCGCGCGGCATTCCGATCATCCTGATCAGCCACAATATGCCACATGTGTTTGAATTGGCCGACCGGATTCATGTGCATCGGCTGGGCAAACGGCTGTGCGTGATTGATCCCAAGGATTACACCATGTCCGATGCCGTGGCCTTCATGACCGGCGCGAAAGAGGCGCCATTGGCGGCCTAGGCGATGCTGCGGAGAACGCTCATGACGCTTGCCCTGATCGTATTGGCGCTTGTGGCGGTCGTGGGCTGCCAGACGATCCGGCATTCGGGCAAGATTGCATTGCCTGACCCGGATGCCGGTGCATTGCGCATCGCCACCTATAACGTCCATTACATCATTCTGGGGCAGGCGACTGGCCCTTGGTCGGTGGGTGATTGGGACCGGCGCAAGGATCCGCTTGATCAGGCGTTCAAGGTGGTCGGTGCGGATGTCATCGGGTTTCAGGAGATGGAAAGTTTCGGCAGGGGCAACGGTGGTCAGGTGAACCTGACGCTGGATTGGCTGCTGGAAAACAACCCGGGCTATGCGGCAGCAGCAGCCGGGGACCCGCAGGTCTTCCCATCCACCCAGCCGATCCTTTATCGGACGGACAGGCTGGACCTGTTGGATCAGGGGTGGTTTTTCTTTTCGGACACGCCGGATGTGATCTATGCCCGGACGTTCAACGGGTCCTACCCCGCCTTCACCTCATGGGCGCAGTTTCGGGACCGGGACAGTGGGCAAGTGTTTCGGGTCGTCAACATACATACTGATTACGCCAGCCGGTCGAACCGGTTGCAGTCGATGGAACTGGCCGCAGCACGCATCGCGCCATGGATCAATGCAGGTGAAACCGTGTTCGCCATCGGCGACCTAAACGCGCGGATCGGCGATCGCCCGGTCGCGATATTGCAAGAGGTCGGTCTGACATTCCTGCCAATTCCGGGGGCAACATATCATTTCAATCGGGGCATCAACCTGTTTGGGGCGATTGACCATATCGCGCATGCGGGGGCGGCGCAGCCACAGGGAACGCCGGTTGTGCTACGCCAGAAATTCGATGGGGAATGGCCGACAGACCATTATCCGGTGATTGCTGATTTCACCTTCTAGGACCTAAATATCGACAGCCGCTGCTGCAGCAATCGCCGTCAGATCGGGCTGTCCCCCGGGGCCGATGACAACGTAATCGGCACCGTCAGACGACCAGGACACGAAATCAAAACCATTGATAGTCTGTTCGCGGAAGGCAGGCGCACCCTGCACATCACGATTGCTGTCCTGCAAACACAAGGCCACGACCGTGCCATCGGGTAGGCGATACATCAGCTGCGCCACTGGTTTGCCGTTGGCCACCAGCAAACGACCGCCTTCAAAGGTCAGGTCGAATTCGGACAGATCAGGAATGGTAAAGTTGGCACCAATCGTGTTGCCCAACCATGTCTGAATATGGTCAGCCTCATCCGCGCCAACCTCAACCAGATGACGGCCCTGGCTGGCATAAACGGCATGGTAATCGGCAATATCGGCAAGCCACCCGGCCGTCTGCACCGGCGGGGCCAATCGGTCGTTCAACACGTATCCACCCGCACCACCAATGACAAAGACCATCAAACTGGCGGCAAGCGTACCCCAGATCTGGCGCGACCGGGGGGCGGCAGGGATGTTGGCGGGGCGGTCCGGCAACGGGGTATCCCTGATGGTCTGCGCCAGCGCAAAGGGAACGGGATCATCCAACTGGGCGGCAAAATCATCCTGCGCAAACCCATCGGCCAGCATCAGGGCATCCAGTTCGGCCTGCGCTGCGGCATCTGTGGCCAGACGCTCTTCGACCTCGGCAGCGGCGGCGGCATCCAATTCGCCATCCAGATAGGCGCTCAACTGTTCGGAAAACGCGGTCATGACGGAACAACCCCCTCTGAAGACAAGGAGGACATAAGCTGTTTGCGTGCCCTGTGTATGCGACTCATCACCGTACCAATGGGAATCCCCAGTAATTCCGAGGCTTCACGATAACTGTAGCCCTCGGCACAGACCAGCATCAGCGGCTGTGCAAGATCCTGATCAAGGTCATCAACCTTGCGGCGGACCTGCTTGGCGGTCAGCACCTCATCAGCCTGGTCTTCGACCCGCAGCTCTGTCGCCTCTTCGGCAGGGACCTGGCCCGCACCCTGACGGACATTGCGCTTGCGGATTTCGCTGATCCACAGATTGCGCAGGACGCGGAACAACCAACGATCCAGCGGTTGGGCGGGGTCATATTGCTGCCATTTCTGCAAGGCCGCGGCACAGGCATCCTGCAACAGGTCATCTGCATCCGGACCAGACCGGGTCAAAGACAAGGCAAACCGCCGCAATCGGGGCAGCAGGCTGATCATCTCGGATTTGAATTGGTCAGGTGTCATGGCCATCGCGGTTGCTTGCATCAGGCAGCCGGGCCACCCTTTGCCACTATTCGCGATATTGGGCCGGGCATCAATGCACTGATCGCGCCATATCGGCAATCCGGCGGTATTTAGCACCCGGATGCCCAACGCTGCCTGTTCAACAGGCGATATGTAAGTGACTGTCATCGCCATTTTTCCCGCTTTCATAAGTGTTACGCATGAACGGAGCGGTTTATTCTGCCATGGCGCAGATTTGCGTGATATGAACTGGGTCCTGACCCTACGGGATATTTTCCGGGGTCAGGACTTGAACCGTTGAAATCGGGGCCGATACCGGCGCGCCAAGCAACTGGTGATAGGCAAGGAAGGCGTTGAAGGCGTTTTTCATATCCGATTGCAAATCGTGATGCAGGATAAAATCCAGCCTGTGATTCAGGGCCAGATTGCGATTTTCCTGATCCAGATCATGGGCCACAAACACCGCGGGACGCTGCCCATGATGTGCCAGCGTATCAAGGATGGACCGATTGCCCCCGCCCATCGAATAGACCGCGCGCAATTCGTGAATGTTGCCCATGATTCCTGATAGCAGTTTGGCGGTTTCAAAATGCACGCCACTGCCACCTTGCAGATTCACAATCCGTAAATGCGGGCAGCGGTCTGTCAGGGTCCGGGTAAAGGCTGTCTCGCGCTCTTCTTCGCCCAGAAAACGTTCGTGGCTACGGGTCGCCAATACCGTGCCTTTGGCATCCCCAACCACCTTGGCGATCAGATAGGCGGCGGTGCGGCCTGCCCCGGCATTGTCCAGCCCCACATAGCAAAGCCGCGCCGGGGCAGAGATATCCGTGACAAGCGTCACAACGGGTATCCTCGCCTCTGAAAGCCTATTGACCGCGTCCCTGACCTTGGCGGTATCCCGCGCCTTGAGGCAGACACCATGGCTGCCGCGTTTCAGGATACGGATCAAGGTTGCGACAACCTCCTCCTCTGTCATGATCTCTTGACTGATGAACCGGGGACGGCAGACCGCCGTTCCGATTTTAGGCAGAACGGCCTCTGCCGCTGCTTTGACTTCGCGGCTGAAACGGGTGGGGGCCTCGATCACGAAATCAAAGAACAGACGCCTGCCACGCGCGGCAAGTTGCGCCTCTTGGCCGGTCAGTTCTTCGATTGCCATCGCCACGCGCCGCTTTGTCTGTTGGCTGACATGGGCGCGATTGTTCAGAACCCGATCAACCGTCGCTGGCCCCAAACCGGCCTGACGGGCAATCTCTTTGATTGGAAAGCGATGAGTCATTTGATGTGTTTTTGATGTGTTTTGCAACGTAACGCAATCACTGCTGCGCTATCCTTGGGGGTAACAAGGGAAGGATATCTGATGAAAGATGCTGTTGAACCGCTGACCGGCTATTACGATCCGGAGGCCTGCGATTTGCAGGAGTTTCTGCCGCTTGTTGATCAAAGCACACGGGCCGCGGACGTGCCGCATGCCGCCGCAATCGAAAAGAATACACCAATCTACGATATGGATGATCTGCGGCCAGCGCTGGAGGATCATGAAAGTCGCAGGCAGCTGATGGCGGAATGGGCGCGCGTGTTGCGCCTTGGGGCCGGTGTTGTCGCGCTCAGGAACAGCTACGCGGATACAACGGTGCTGGATGACGCGACCGATATCTACACACGGATCATTGCAGAGGAAAAACAACAAAGCGGCGGTGGTGCCGATCACTTTGCCGCGTCAGGTGCGAATGACCGCGTCTGGAATGCGCTGCAAAAATTATGCGAAGCCGCGCCGGATGTTTTCCTGAACTACTTTGCCAATACCACCATCGCCGCGATCTGTGAGGCATGGCTGGGGCCAAACTATCAGATGACAGCGCAGGTAAACCTTGTGCATCCGGGCGGGGCGGCGCAACAGGCGCATCGCGACTATCACCTTGGGTTTCAGACCGCAGATGTCAGCGCGTCCTACCCCGCACATGTCCATGATGTATCGCCCATTCTGACGCTTCAGGGGGCGGTTGCCCATTGCGACATGTCGCTGGAAAGCGGCCCGACCAAATTACTGCCATTCTCGCAGGCCTATCGCCCGGGCTATGCGGCGTGGCGTCGGGATGATTTCCGGATCTGTTTCGAAGAACGCTATGTGCAACTGCCGCTGAACAAGGGCGATACTGTCTTCTTTAACCCTGCGCTGTTTCATGCGGCTGGCGCCAATACAACTGCGGATATTCACCGGTTCGTCAATCTGTTGCAGGTCTCATCGGCATTTGGCCGCGCGATGGAAACGGTTGATCGGGACAAAATGTGCAGGATCTTGTTTCCACAGGCGATGCGAGCCAGCGCCGAAAGCCGGTTAAGCGACGCTGAACTGTCCGCCCTGATCGCGGCGACTGCGGAAGGATATTCCTTTCCAACGAACCTTGACCGTGATCCGCCCATCGGTGGGCTTGCCCCCGAAAGCCAGGCGGCATTCTTTCACCGTGCCCTGTCAGAGGGCATGAGCGAAGCGGATTTTGGCAAACATTTGGATAAGATGAACGGCGTGAAAAGGGCCTGACCGTCAATCCTCGACCTTGCCCCGCAGTGCCTTGACCGTGCTGCGGGCCTTCTTGGCATCCAATCGCCTGCGAATGGACCCTTTGGTCGGGCGGGTCGGGATGCGTCGCTTGGGTTTTTCACAGGCTTTGCTGATCAGTTCGGCCAGCCTTTCGCGGGCAATCTCGCGGTTTCGGGCCTGGCTGCGGGTGTCCTGTACAAACAGAACCAGTGCCCCATCCTGCGTCCAGCGGCGCCCGGCGAGGCGCTTTAGCCGGGCTTTCACGGGTTGGGGCAGGTTGGGGGACCGCTCGGCCTCAAACCGCAGTTCAACAGCCGTGGACACTTTGTTCACGTTCTGCCCGCCAGGGCCGGATGACCGGGTAAAGTTTTCGGTCAGTTCCCAATCGGCGATTTCTATCTGGTCATTGATCCGCATCGTTCATTCCGCCCGCTCGCCCGCGTGATGTAACCCGTTTTGCCGCAAAACACACGGGGCAAGCCCGGATCAGCCTGCAACCAGATGCAGGTGTTGCGGCGCGATGTTCACATACGCCTCCATTCCCCAGTCAAATCCCAGAAAATCCTGTTCGATCCCATCGGCAAAGATCACGCCGCCTTCATTGATTTGCGACAGGATGCGTACGGGATGGGTCGGGTCAATCTCACCTGCGGCAATCTCGGTCCCGGAAATCTGACTGGGCCAGGGTTCGCGGGCGAAAAAGGCGGCGCGCGGGGCGTCAGGCGCGATGGCAAAGCTGCGGCCTGTGGCCGTCATGATTGATTTGGCCCAGCCGGTCAGGCCGGTGCCGGTTGCTACGATCAAACCGCTGGAGGATTGGAATTCCTCTGCCTTGCCGGTCTTGATGATGTAACGGGCGGATTGGTGCGACCTGTGCCCGATGAACAATTCGTTCAACGCAAGGATCGTCTGGCCGTCGCCAAGTGCGGCCTGTACCATGACCCGGTTTTCGACCGTGGCTTCCTTGGCGGCGACGGCTTGCAGTAATGCGGGCAACAGACCGGTCGTGGCGCGGGTCAGCACGCCCTCTGTCCTGTTGGGGTCCGGGCTGACGCCGATCACCGGCTGACCGTCCAGGTATTTGGCAAGATTGGCGACCAGTCCATCCTGCCCGACGGCCACAACGATATCATTGGCGGAAAACAGAAATCGGTTCAGGTCTTTGCGCAGGACATGTGCAAAGGACCAGTCGGCAGGCACGGCGGTCTTTGCGTGACCAAGTGCAGTTGCCTGCACCTGATCACGATCAACGACCGCCGCAATGTCCTGGCCGCGACGTTCAAGGAAAAACGCCGCTTGCCCGTGCGTCCCGTGGGCGGCCAACAGGCTGGCATATTCCGTTTCGCGGCTGACCAGCACAACGCGGGGACGCAGGCTACTCATCTGTCTGGACCCGCGTTAGGGGCTGCCAGCAATCCGCCCATCTGCTGGACAAGGCTGGCCAGCATATCGGGGTTGATGGTCAGGCTGTCGACCTGTTTCAGCTTGCCCGCAAATTCCTGCGCCGCGATGGCAAACAGCACGGCCGGTGGCACATTGCGCACCGCATCCATACGGGCCTGTTCCATATCTGCGGCGGCCTGTTCGACCGACCGGATGCGCTGGGCCTCTGCATCGGCGCCGATGATCGTGGCCTCGGCAGCCGCTTGGGCTGACAGACGCTGTGCCTCTGCCTTGGCCTCGGCTTCCGCCCGCGCGTTTTCGTTTTCACGCGCGATCAGGTCCTTGCGACGGCTGGCCAGTTCTGTCTGGTTGGACAGCTCGTTTTCGGCAATCGCGCGTTCCTTATCAACGGCCAGCGCGCGGCGGCTGAATGTCGCCTCATCCGCCTTTTGTTGCAGGCTTTCGAATGTCGGAGCCTGCAAAGCGCGGGACAGTTCCGAACTGGGGGTCAGGGCCGCGACACGCATGGTCACGATTTCCAACCCCATGGCGGCCAAAGTCGAATCCTCGGCAAAGCCCGCACTGATCGCGGCCTGCAACGGGGATAGACCGGCCTCCAACAATGTGCGGACATCCTTGCCCTTCAGGTAGCTATCGGCAAACTGGCGAACCAGCCCGCTCAGCACCGAACGGATTTGATCTTCGGGCTTGCCGTTATACTGGCCCTTTTTCAGGTCAATCGTGTAATCGACCCGCTGGCTCAGGGCCTCTGCCGCGACAACGCGCCATGTGACAGAGCCCTGGACCGCCAAATCCTGATAGTCGGAAGACTGGCCCTTGATCATGAATGGCATCTCGCGGTCATCCATAGGGATTTCGGTGATCGACGCCCTGTGCGGATCAAACCAGAATGACAGGCCGCGCCCAGCTTTTCTGAGTTTGCCGCGGCGGAAATACTGGATATGGCTGGACGCCTCGGCGCGCAGCAGGTTGTAGACGGGGTAACGTTTGATCTGAGCCATGTCTTGGCCTCACTTTTCTGTCTTCACTTGGTATAATTCGGCGGGGCGGTAGGCCCGGCCTTTTTCGAATGTGCCGGTGGGCGCGATCAGCCCTCGATCCATCAGCTTGCGGCGAAATGCCGGTTTGGTGAGCGGATGACCCAAAATCGCCTCATGCACGATCTGCGCATCACGTAGGGTGAAAAGATCGGGCAAGAGGGCGAACCCGATGGCGGAATAATCCAGTTTGCCCCGCAATCGTGTCACCACATCACCCAGGATCATCTGGTGATCAAAGGCGAGCGTCAGAGGGCCATCCGGTCCGGTTGCAGGACCATCAGGGCCAGACAAGCTGGCCAGCACCTGATCCGCGTCACCATTGATTGAGGCGAGCAACTTTTCAGCAGGGCACAGCGCCATGTAAACGATGCTGATCACGCGTTCACGTGGGTCGCGGTCCACCGCGCCATAGGTGGCCAGCTGTTCGAAATGAACATCCGCCAGCCGGGTCTTTTCGTGCAGGACCCGCGCCACCGTTTCATCCAGCGAGGCATCAATATGCACGAAACCACCGGGCATCGCCCAGCCTTGAACCGGGGCATCATCACGGCGCATCAAAAGGACCTTCAGGGCACCTTCAACGACGCTTAGCACGGCCAGATCGACGGCGACATTCGGGCGTTGATATTCCACAGTGATGCTCCTTTTCCTGCGTTCGGAACATACATAGTAATACAATAGTTATATGTAAAGTGATAATATCATAAATAGACGTACAAAAGGCTTTCGGCCCCAATGATGCAATGGAGGACGGTCATAAAATCCGATGCCTCCCGGACATCGTCAAACACGATGGCTGGGGGCGACTACCGCTTACCGTAGAAGTAACCGCCAAGTTCAGTGTTGTTGAAACCAGCTGCAACCTCATCAGCGTTGCTGCCATAAATACCACCTTCGATATCCATCTCTGTCCCGTCGAAATCAACCCTGCCAGAGACGACACCGTTATTATCCACGACGCCATAAACGTCGAGACGGGTATCCTCTGACGTACCAATCAACGTGTTATTGAAGAAGGCATATTGCAGATCCAGCGCACTGTGACCCGCGATCGCGTTGTTTGCAGCCACGGTATAATGCCCCTGATAGGTGACATTGCCCGTTGGCAGGGCTTCTGTGGTGCCGTCGATGATTGAAAACGCATCTGCAAGGTTACCATCACCGCCGGCGGCTGCGACCATGACATCATCGCCAGTAAACAAAGCACCTGTGAATCCGGAGCTTCCCGTCAAAACCTGTTCTTCCCCGGCGATGTTCCCCGCGGTTGGAACGTCGAGGTTGTCAAAAAAAGAACCGCTCTTCGTAAGACGGTATCCATCCCCGATAGTATAAGGGATGATCTCTCCACCACTCACCGCCACTTCAACCGCGCGGCTGGACGCAGAGGTAACATTATCCGTGGCACTATCGGCAGCACCGTCGGAGCCGCCACCTGCACAAGCGGAAAGCAGGGACAGGACGGCGAGGAATGTCAGTTTCTTCATTGTAATATCGTCTCTTTGGCTGGTGTTGGCACAATCGCCAGTTGAACAGGGTTAGCGGCGTTCAATACGCTATCCGTGTCCAATTTGCGGCGGGTTTGAGACGATTTTGAATTAGTTTGTTGGCATGTCCTACGGCCTTCGACGTCCGGCAACGTAACAGGCAGTCTGCGTGCCGTATCATAGTCAAAGCAGTTCGGGCCTTTGCAAGCTGACTTACAATGAAAAAGGGCCACCCCGGCGATGGGATGGCCCTCTCCTGAATTTCGGAGGCGGGTCGGTTAGGGTTGCCCACCTTATGGTGTTCTCAGCCAAGGGCTGCCTTAGCTTTGACCCCCATAAGTTGTCCCGACACACTTCTCCAATACCTCATGATGCACTGGATCACCTCCTTTCAAAATGTTTCGCCTGATAGGGAGGTTGGCACAGATTTGGTATATTTCAAGTAAAAATATCGTACATTTCGTGTTTATGCGGTCTTGCGCTGCAAGCGCCCAACAATGATACGAAACGGGACTAGCGCAATCAAAGCGATTGACAGTTTCACACCCCAATCGGCCACGGCCAGCGATACCCAAAGCGGGGCAATGGGTCCGGTGGTCAGAAACGGTATCGGGTCCTGGGCCCAGATCACCTCTTCCGCTGCCGCTGCGCTCAAGCCGTTGAACGCGGCCGCGAATGCGATTGAGAAGAAGATCACCGTATCAACTGTTGAACTGATCAGGGTGCTGCCGAGCGGCGCGGTCCACCAGGACCCGTCGCGCAGCCGGTTGAACACGGCGATATCCAGCAATTGTGCCACCAGAAATGCCGTGGCGGATGCAATCGCGATACGCAGTGCCACCGCCGGATAGGTGAACCCGTCGCCCTGCAACATGATCTGCGACCCGATCAGGGAACAGATGATCCCGACGACCAGACCGGCGAACACGACCTTCCGTGCGGCCGACACGCCGTAAACCCGGTTCATGATATCGGTGACCAGAAAGGCCAGCGGATAGGTGAACGCCCCCCAGGTCAGTAACCCATCAAGGATCAGGAATTGCACAAGGATATTGGACGCCACAACAATGGTGGTCATGGCGAGAACGCCGGGAAGGATACGTGTCATCAGAGTTTCCGTTTTGACAAGGGTGCGGCACTTGGCCCCCGATCATCGGGGACAGGGGCAACTACCGCTCACCGTTTAATCCGTCAATCGGTATTCAACGAAGAGTGTTTCCTGAAAGGGCTGAAAATTGTTATCTGAAATCAGGGTCAGGCGCAGCCCCGTGCCATCATGCCAGACGCTGATCCCTTCCAGATTGTCAAACATGCCAAGCCGGGTTTGCAGGATATGTTCCTCTGTCCCACCCGACAGGTCAAACCTGCGGATCCTGTTGCGAAAGCCAACCCCCAGAAAATCGCGTTCCAGCAGATAGAACCGGCCATCCGGTCCGATATCTGCGCCCACAGGGAGAAATGGCCCCAATCGGGAAATGTCAAAGGGTTGATCCCAGACACCATCCTTCAGCCGGGTCACCGCGAATGGCCAATTGGCACGGCCCGACCGTTCCGGCAGGGTGTAAAGCGCGCCGTCCGGGCCAATCGCCAACGCCTCCAGCGATGCATTTGGCGGGATATCTGCGTGATCCGGGTGAAGGATCGCACGGGATGTCGGCGCGCCGATGGCCTCCAGCATGCGCAGGCTATGGGTACGCTCAAAGGATATGATAATCGTGCCGTCCGGGGCGATGGCCAGACCTTCGCTGTCGTTCCTGTCGCGGCGAAACTGGCTGCCGATACTGTCGGTCAGGCGGGTCAGGGGGCCAGCATCGATGCCCGTGATCACCCCATCAGTGCGGATGAACCGACCAGCAACAATCCCGCCCCGGTCCGTGATGGCAGTGAAATCCATACCATCGGCAGACACCTCAAGCCCGGAAAACCCGCCAAACCCCTTTTCATCCCGATCCCAGGCGTAAGCGCTGAGCAATACCGGCTCGGCACTCGTAAAGGAGGCCCAGAGCAGGGCAATCAGTGACACGAACAGGCGCACTTAGTTGGCGTTCAGCACACCCAGGCATTGGCCGGGCAGATTGGCCATGGTCAGCTCCGCACGCGGTCTGGACGGCGTCGGATTGGGGTCGGGCGGTGGCGGGTTCAGGATACGATCCACCCAGCCCTGCGCCTCTGCACAGCCATCACCGGGTGGGGGCGGGGCCTGATTGGTGCAACCGGCATCGCCCGCCGGGCAATTCAGCCGGACATGGAAATGGTAATGATGGCCCCACCACGGGCGGATCTTGTTCAGCCAGGACCGGTCCCCGGTGGCCGAATTGCACATCGCCACCTTGGCTCCTGGAAAGACAAAGATACGGGCGACACGCGGGTCCGACGCGGCGGCGCGCAAAATCGCCTCATGCTGCGGGGTCCAGCGATCATTGGTAAAGGCCCCGCTACTGCGGCGCATCGAGATGGAAGAGATGTTTTCGCGTTCAGCAGGCGTCAGGTTCAGGCGCTTGGGCGGCAGCATCCAGATGTCGGCATCCAGGCCGGTCTGATGGCTGCGATGTCCGGTCAGCATCGGGCCACCACGCGGCTGGGACATATCCCCGACATAAAGCCCCTCCCATCCCGATTGGGTGGCGGCAAACCGGCTGAGGTCTTGGACGAAATCCACCGTTTCAGGCTGCGCCCAGTTGCGATTGCGCGACAGGCGCATCGCCTGCCAGGTGGGGCCGGTTTCCGGCAATTGGGTCGCTCCTGCCTGACAGCCACGGGCATAACCGCCCACAGCCTCCGGTCGCTGGGCGGACCCGGTGGGCGTCGCCCCGAACAGGGTCTTGGCGACACGGGTGTCATTGCTGTTTTGCGTGGCGACACTGATATCCGGGGCAGGGGGTTCTGACTGGCAGGCGGCCAGCCCCAGGGTGATACATACTGCTGCGATTAAGCGGACCATTCTGCGCGATCTCCGTCTTTATTGACCCATCGTAGCAAGAAAAGACCCATCAAGAAAAGGATGATCACAGGTAAAAAGCCCAATTGCACATTGCCGGTCATATAAGTGAAGAGGCTGATCGATGCCGGGGCCAGAAATGCGGTGGCCTTGCCGGATAGGGCGAACAGGCCAAACGCCTCTGCTGGACGGTCAGGATGGGTGTGGCGGACCATCATGGACCGTGACGCGGTGTAAACCGACCCACCCGCACCACCGATCAGGACCCCGCAGGTGTAAAAGATGATATCAGGCAGTGCTGATCCTTCGGCCAATGGGATGCCAAAAATCTGTTCGCGGGACATGCCAACAATGACAGTGGACACCAGGATCAGGACCCAAACCATGGCGCGGATCACCGGTTTCGGGCCAAAGCGTTGGTCCGCCATGCCAGACAGCCATGTGGTGATGGCAGCGGCAATTGCAGCGACAATGCCAAAAACGCCGATTTCAACCGTACTCCAATCCAGCACCAGCCGGGCGTAAATCCCGCCAAAAGCATAAAGGGCGTTCAGCGCATCGCGGTAAAACATCGACCCGACCAGAAAATTCAGCAGGCTCTTGCGGTGGGCAACACCTTTTAGCGTGGTCCACAATTCGCCAGTTACAGCGCGCAGCTTGGTGGATTTGCCCTTGTTCTTGGGATCGTCACGGACCCACATAAAGAATGGGATGATGAAAATCACATACCAGATGCCGATAAAGGGGCCGACTGACCGAGTGCCTTCGCGCATCTCGGGGTCAAGGCTGAACAGCGGCGGATTGCCCAACAGGGTCACGCCCTGATCATTCTCGGCCATCAAAAGCAGCATGAAAAACAGGGCCAACACGCCGCCCCAATACCCAAACGCTGCGCCGGAGCCCGAAATCCGACCGACATCCTCATCATCGCCCAGCGATGGCAGGATCGCATTCACGAAATTCAAGGCGCTCTCGGCAGCGAAGAACCCCACATAGAAGACGATCAGCATCAAAAACAGGGACGAGCCATCCGGCGTCAGCCCCCATAACATGCAGGCGGCGGCGACATAGATGATCGAAAAGAACGCGATCCATGGGATTTTGCGACCTGAATTATCAGCAAACGCACCCAGAAACGGGGCGGTAAAGGCAATCATCAACCCCGCAACTGTCTGCCCGGCGGACCAGATCGATTGCGCCTGCGCCTTGGCCGCATTGCTTTCCATGCCCAAACCCAGATAATACTCAGCCGCGACAGCTGCGAAATAAGGGCCAAAAATGAAGGTCAGGCCAAGCGTGTAAAAGGGCTGCGACGCCCAATCAAAGGCCATCCAGCCCCAAACCCGTTTCTTGCTGACTGCCATTTGCCTGTCCCTGCTTTTCTTTGGACTGATCAAACACTGTGAAGGCAGGGGATGGCAAGCGGTGGTTTAGGCGGCGCCGTGATCCAGCGGCGGCCATGGCCGCGTTGCATCAGCGTCAATCCATTCTCGAACCCAGTCGGGCAGGGTTGGTTGGGGCACATCCTGATCAATCGCGGCGAGCAGGCGATCAGGCCGCACAAGGCCGTTCTTATCCGTCAACGCGGAGCGATAAAGCGCCTGCACCGCGCAGTCCTCTCCAATCCAGATCGACTGATCAAGATACATGAACTTGTCGTCCCAGCCGACTGATTTGCTGACGACCCGGAATTTCACAAATGGGCGGATGCGTTTGCGATAACGCACCGACACGCCCGCCATGGTCAGACCCCAGCTCTGTTTTCGCAGAACTGCCATCAGCCCAACCCGATAGGCCAGCGCGGTGCGGCCCAGATCAAGGATGGTCAGGATGCGGCCATTGTTCATCTCCATGAACAGGTCGATATCCTGTGGCCAGCAACGGTGATACGACACATGCGTGCCAAGCAAGGGTATTGGGTCTGCCTTGCGTGACAAAACAATTTCCTTGGCCAGTCGGATCAGCGGATACATCAGGGCTGCCTTTTATCGTTCCCGCGCTAGTTGAGAGAAGTTGACGTGAACGTCAATCTTTACCTCACGGAAAGGCGGGGCTTGCCCGTACGGGTCAGAACACCTAGGTGATATGGGACGAAATAATAGGCGCGACCATGGCATCCATCATTCAAATCTTGTTGCTGATCATCGGTGTAGTCCGGTTTTTTGTGATTGCCCATTTCATCATGAGCTGGCTGATCCGGTTCGAAGTGCTGAACGTGCGGCAGGAATTCGTGGGGCAGGTCTGGTACATGCTGCAACGCATTCTGGAACCCATCTATAGCCGTGTCCGCCGCGTCATGCCTGATCTGGGCGGGATCGACCTGTCGCCAATTGTTGTGCTGATCGGTTTGGAAATCCTGCGCATCCTGATCCTCAACAATCTGGGTGCTTTCGCCTAGGGCCTCGTGATCCTGTTTTTGCCGATCTGAAATTCAGTTTCTGCCAAATGGTTGCGGCGTCGCGGAAATTCCTCAAAACTAGCCTTAACGGGGCAACAGGCGGTTCATAAACCGCCAGAAAGAAGGAGTTTACCCATGGGCCTATTCAACCTGACCAAAACAGGCATCGCTGTCGTGCTCTGTGCGCAACTGGTTCTGGCCACCACGGCTGTCACCATGGCGCAGGCCGAAATGCTGGGTACGGATGTCGCGATATCAAAATATGCGCAGCATCAGGACCGGGCATTCCTGATGGACGAATTGCAGCGCGCGGATATCCAGGCCGAAATCACACGCCTTGGCGTTGACCCGGCAGAGGCAGAGGCCCGGCTGGCTGCCCTGACCGATGCAGAGGTCGCCAGCATCATGGTGCAGATGGAAAAGGACAACGTCGGGGCTGACATCGTCGGTACATTGTTCACCATCTTTGTGATCCTTCTGGTGACGGATATCCTGTGCCTGACGCGGATCTTCAACTTTACCCGTTGCGTGCGCTAATTGTCATATTGGCGCTGGGCTGGCTGACAGCCTGCGCCGCACCGTTTGATCCTGATGAACGGCTGATCGTCGACGTACCCACACGGGCGGCCGTGGTCGGCGTGCCGCTGATCCAGCAAGAGGCTTTTTATTGCGGCCCGACATCTATCGCTATGGTCATGCAATGGTCGGGGCATGATGTGACGCAAGAGGACATCGCCACACTCGCCTTCAGCCCCGGGGCGGGCGGTACCTATCTGGCCGACATGATTGGCAGCGCGCGGCGACAAGGGCAGTTGGCGGTCGAGATCAACAATTTTGACGCGCTCTTGGGTGAACTGACGGCAGGCCATCCGGTGATTGTCTTCCAGAACCTCGGCTTGGGCATCGCGCCCGTGTGGCACTATGGCGTCGTGACCGGCTACGATCTGCAAAAGGATGAGGTTTACCTGAATTCCGGGCAATTGAAACAAATGGTCATGCCCTTTGCCTTGTTCGAACGGACATGGCGACGGGGGGATTTCTGGGGTCTCGTGGTGCTGCCACCTGACGATCTGCCCGCAACGGCAACTGAAACGGCGGTCCTGAACGCGGCAGCGGCGCTTGAACGGGTGGAGCAATACCAAGCGGCGGAAACGCTTTATGAAACCGGAGCGGCGCGGTGGCCGGAAAACTGGCTATGGCAGTTCGGATTAGGGAACGCACGCTACGCGCAAGGGGACCTGCTTGGCGCGCGCTGGGCGCTGAGGCAAGCCAGACGCACGGCACCGAACATCCCCGAAATCAGGGCAAATCTGGAACATGTCGAAAATGAACTGTCCTAGTTCCTCGAAGGGGGCTGATAATCCAAACTCGGCATCTGCCGTCGGTGCGGCAAGACGGTTGTCTTTGGCTCAACGGCCTTCTCCGGATTGATTGGCGGCAACTGCAACATGTTCCTGCAATCTAACTCAACTTGTTCTAATATGCTCATGAAAGCTTCCATCCGCTTCCATGTTGGTCCATCCTTTTTCAGATCGTCCAGCAACGCCTCAAGCGGGGCAATGTGGCCAGAGAAACCTTCCGATCTCAGGCGATCAAGAAAAGCGGCATAACGCATGCAGCGCTCACCGCCATTCGCCGTCTCTGTCATAACTTCGCCCAAGGCCCTTTGCTGCCAGTGAAAAACATGCGCACCGGGTTCTGCGTCGTCATGGCTCCCTAAAATGCCTGACCCTTTGCGCAACAAATCAATGAACTGCTGACGCTCATCGCCGCGGGCTTCGAACAAATAACCCAGCCGTTCATTCAATAGCTCCACATAGCAAAAGTAGCGACAAAAAACGTAAAGCGTGCTTGATCGGAAATAGGTCGCCGTTTTCTGGAATGCGGGGTCAGCGCGTTCCGGGCGGGCCAGCCAATGCCACCCATTATCACGCAAGATGTTTTTCAGCCGATGCCGAAGATCCGTTGTGGCCTGAAGAATCGGATCGGCAGACCGGTTCAGTTCACTTTGCATGAACTTGCTCCGTGCGCTTTCATCGTTCAGGGCGATCCTTTGACGTTCCAGCGCCACCGCGCTCCGCAAGCCAAGATCGGTTTTGATATGTTCCAGCTCCTTTTGGAATTTCTGTTCGGTTTCGGCTTGATATGCGCTGAATTGTTCGGCAGCACGGCGGCTAACCTGATCACGGGCGGCGCTTAGTTCGTCCTGCGATTTTTGTATGTTCGCTTCCATCCGGATTGTCCGAACCGTGATAACCGCGGCAAAGATGGCAAGAAGAAGCGGAAAGAAAAGTTCCTTTAGAAAGAATGTTAGTTCCATGGGTAATTGCCCCCGGTTTGAACGATCAATGCAAGAAACATAGCAGAAAACACACGCAAAGCGTGAAGTTTGACTGCGGCCCGTGCTTATTCCGCCAAATGGCACGCTGCCCGGCTGGTGCCGATCTCGCGCAGTTCCGGTCGTTCTGCCCGGCAGCGATCCACCGCCAGCGGACAGCGCGGATGAAAGGCGCAGCCCGAGGGCGGGTCAATCGGATTAGGGATTTCACCCTCTGGCGGGGTGACCTCACGGCCAAAGGCATCCAGACGCGGTGCTGCCTCAAGCAGCATTTGCGTGTACGGGTGCTTGGGGTCCGAGAACAGGGTGTCGGGGTCAGCCTCTTCCACCAGACGGCCCAGATACAGCACACCAATCCGGTCGGCCATATGTTGCACCACGGTCAGGTCATGGCTGATCAACAGATAGGTCAGGCCAAAACTATCCTTCAGATCGCTCATCAGGTTCAGCACTTGCGCTTGCACCGACACATCCAGCGCCGATGTGGGTTCATCACAGACAATCAGGCGCGGCTCGGATGACAGGGCGCGGGCGATGCAAATCCGCTGACGCTGCCCGCCGGAGAATTCATGCGGAAACTTGCCCGCATCCTCAGCCGAAAGGCCGACCTGTTCCAGCAGACGTTCGGCCAGCCCGGCGGTATCGCCACCCTGGGCCAACACAGGTTCCACAATGATGTCACGGACCCGCCAGCGCGGGTTCAGGGACGCATAGGGATCCTGAAAGATCATCTGAATATCGGCACGCACGGCGGCCACTTTGGCAGCGTCCGATTCATTGGCCAGATCGACGCCTTCAATCTCCACATTGCCATCAGACGGGGTCAGCAGACCCACCAGCATCCGGCCAATTGTCGATTTACCCGAGCCGCTTTCGCCCACCAGCGCATAGGTGCTGCGTTCGGCGATATCAAAATCAACCTCTGACACGGCTTTCAGAAACAGCTTTGGCTGGCGTTCGATCACCCGGTTCAACCAGGGTTTTGAGACGTCAAAGCTACGGCTGAGGTTCTTGACCTTGACCAGATCCATTACGCGGTCCTTTCGCGAACAATGGGGAACCAGCATGCTGCACGGCCTTCAACGCCTTGCGGGCCGGGATCGTGACGGCATTTGTCAGCGGCATAGGGACAGCGCGGGTTAAACGCACAGCCATCCGGTATTGCATTCAGACGGGGCATTGATCCGGGGATTTGATGCAATCGAGATTTGCCCCGCGATGCCAGCGGGGTAGAGGCCATCAAACCATCCGTATAGGGGTGGCTGGGGCTGGTCAGGATCTCGCGCACCGGTCCAAGCTCGGCCAGACGGCCAGCATACATCACCGCCACACGGTCGGCGGCTTCGGCAATGACGCCCATGTCATGGGTGATCAGCATGATCGCCGTGCCGCGTTCACGGCAAAGCTTTTTCAGCAAGGCCACGATCTGCGCCTGCACCGATACATCCAGCGCCGTTGTCGGTTCATCGGCAATGATCAGCGACGGTTCCGCGCATAGGGCCAGGGCGATGACAACGCGTTGGCGCATACCGCCGGAAAATTCATGTGGATAGCTGTTCAACCGGTCGGCGGCGCCGGGGATGCCGACCTCTTGCAGTGCAGCTATGGCACGCTTTTCCGCTTCTGACCGGCTGATATCCAGATGGGTCAGCATAGTTTCGGTCAACTGATCCCCGATCTGCAATAGCGGGTTCAGTGATGTCAGCGGGTCCTGAAACACCATGCCGATTTCCTTGCCCCGCAAGCGGCGCATCGCGTCACCTGACAGCTGGTCAATGCGGGTTCCATTCAACCAAATCTCGCCCTTGGCGATGCGGGCGGGCGGGTTCAACAAACCAATAACGGCATTGCCTGCCATGGATTTACCCGCACCACTTTCGCCAACAACGCCCAGAATTTCACCGGGGGCGATATCATAGCTGACGCTATCGACGGGGCAGACAACGCCCTTGCGCGTGGGAATTTCGACCGACAGGTCGCGGATCGACAAAACGGGTTCAGTCATTAGCGTAGCCTTGGGTTCAGCGCGTCGCGCAGCCAGTCACCCAGCAAATTGACGCTCAGCGCGAGGGCCAGCAGTGTCACGGCCGGGAACAACAAAATCCACCATTCACCGGAAAACAGAAAGCCTTGGCCGATACGGATCAACGTGCCCAGCGATGGCTGGGTCGGGGGGGCGCCGACCCCTAGAAAGCTCAACGTCGCCTCTGCGATAATCGCCAGCGCCAGCGAAATGGTTGCGATCACCAGTACAGGCGACAGCACATTGGGCAGGATATGGCGCAGCATGATCGCACCGGGTTTACGCCCGATCAGGCGGGCGGCGGCCACGTAATCCTTGCTTTTCTCGACCAGCGTGGCGCTGCGCACGACGCGGGCGAATTGCACCCAATCGGACAGACCAATCGCCAGGATCAGCACCCAGATCGCCATCTGATCGCGATATTCCACCGGAGTGACCCCCTTTGCGATGCCAAAGATCAGCATTGCCACAAGGATGGATGGAAAGGTCAGCTGCACATCAGCGGTGCGCATGATGATGGTTTCGGTCCAGCCCCCGAAATAGCCCGATATCAGGCCCAGCGTGATGCCCAACACCATGGCAAACAGCACGGCGGCCACCCCAACGAATAGCGAAATCCGCATACCGTAAAGGATGGTGGAAAACACATCGCGGCCCTGGTCATCGGTGCCCAACAGGAATGTGTCACCGGTAAAGGCGTTGGGTTCCATTGGTGCCGTGAACCCGTTCATCAGGTTCAGCGATGCAGGATCAAACGGGTTTGTCGGCGCGATCAGCGGGGCAAAGACTGCAGAAAGGACGAGGATCAGAACCACGACAGTTGAAACAATCGCCACCGGTGAGCGTTTGAAAGCGTAGACAAAATCGCTTTCCATCGCCACGGCAAAGCGGGATTTGTCGCGGACAGGTGTCTTTTCAAGGTTGGGTGTGTCGGTCATTAATGGGCTCCGGCCCGGTCGGCGCGCAGGCGCGGGTCAATCAGGAAATACAAGACATCAACGATCAGGTTGATGCCCACAAACATCACCGAAATCAGCATCAGATAGGCGGCCATGACCGGGATATCGACAAACTGAATTGCGTTGATGAACAGCAGGCCAACACCGGGCCACTGAAATACCGTCTCGGTAATGATGGCAAAGGCGATAATTGACCCCAATTGCAAACCGATGACCGTGATCACCGGCATCATGGTGTTTTTCAACGCATGGCGGAAATTCACAACCCGGTCGCGCAGGCCCCGCGCACGGGCAAAACGGATATAGTCCTGGCGCAAAACCTCCAGCATCTCGGAACGGACCAGCCGCATGATCAGCGTCATCTGGTAAAGGCCCAGCGTGATGGATGGCAGGACCAGCGCCTTTAACCCTGTTTCGGTCAGAAAGCCGGTGGTCCAATTGCCGATCCTGACGGTTTCGCCCCTGCCGAAGCTGGGCAGCCAGCCCAGTTCGACTGAAAAGATATAGATCAGTAATATCCCGATCAGAAAGGTCGGTAAGGACACCCCGATCAGGGATGCGGACATGATGAAATTTGCCGTGAACCCATTTCGCCTGATTGCGGTAAAGACGCCCAATGCGATGCCCATCGCAATGGCCAGAAACCCAGAGACAGCTGCTAGTTCCAACGTGGCTGGCGCGCGTTCCAGCAGGATATCCGATACCGGACGGCCCTGCCGGTAGCTGACCCCAAAATTGCCCTGTACGGCATTTTCCAGAAAGCGGAAATATTGCACGGCAAATGGCTGATCGAGGCCCAGCTGCCCGCGCAACCGGTCGATATCTTCCTGCGTGCGTTCCTGACCCAACATGTTGTCGATAGGATCACCGACAAAACGGAACATCCCAAAGGCGACCATCCCGACGATCAACAAAACCAATCCCGACTGCGCGACGCGTCGTATCAGATATGCCAGCATTGATTTTTTTCCTGCTTCGTCTTTAGTTCACGGTGACCCAGCGCAGGATAAAGAAGTTATCCGGGCGTTGTGTCAGGGCGATATTACCGCGGGTACCCCAGACAAGGGGTTGGACATATAGCGGAACATAAGCCACTTCATCCTGCAGGATTTTGGTGATCTCATCGACCATGCCCTGCCGTTTGTCGGCATCAATCTCGGACTGAACCATCGGCAACAATTCGTCAACACGTGCGTTTGAATAGCCGCCAAAATTCCAGCTTCCCAGCTTCTTTTCCTCATTCGGGGTCGCGGCAAGGAAACGGATCGGATGTTCCGCATCAAACGTGCCCGGCGACCAGCCCAGCAGATACATGTCATAGTTATCGGCGCGCAGTTCCGGCCAGTAATTCTGCACTGGCATCGCATCCAGCGTGGCGCGCATGCCGACCTGCGCCAACATGCCGGTGACCGCCTGACAAACAGATTCGTCATTCAGATAACGGTCATTGGGGCATTTCAGCCCGAAGGAGAACCCATCGGGATAACCGGCCTCTGCCAACAGGGCGCGGGCCTGATCGGGGTCATAGGCGGGACGATCCGCCAAGCCGGTGGAAAACCCGTTCATTGCGGGGCTGACCAACTGGCTGACCTCTTCGGCATTGCCACGCATGATGGTTTGCAGGATCGCAGGGACATTGACAGCATGGGCCACCGCCTGCCGGACACGGGGGTCGGCAAAGGGGTTGGCATCCGTCGTTTCTGCGGAGTATTTCAGCGCGTCAGCCTCATGCGGGAAACCCAGCATGATGACGCGCGCCTCAATCCCCTGGATGACATTGACATCGGGGTTTTCGGCCAGACGGGCGACATCCTGAATGGGCACAGGATTGATGTAATCGACATCACCGGACAACAGGGCGGCCAAGGCGGTGGCAGGGTTCTGGATCGGGGTCAGTTCGGCACGGGTGATATTATGTTCGGCCTCGCCCCACCAACCGGCAAAGGGTTCCAGCACTGTGCGCAAGCCCGGTTCACGGGCGGTCACTTGAAACGCACCGGTGCCATTGGTGTTCAACGTGGCGTAGTTGCCTGTTTCCTTATCAGGCAGGGCGGCGTTATTCGCCTCGGCCCAGCCGCTATCCATGATCATCCAGTTCGCGATGGAACTGGGGAAAATCGGGTTGGGGGCGGATGTCATGATGTCGATGGTGTAATCATCAACGACGTTCACCTCAGACACGGCGGCAAACCAGCTGCGGGTGTCTGATGCCTCATCCGACGCGCGCTGATAGGAAAACAGCACGTCCTCGGCCGTGAAATCGGCACCATCATGGAAGGTGACACCTTCGCGCAGGGTAAATCGCCAGCCTTCGCCTGCGCCAATCGGCTCCCATGCGGTGGCAAGGGCGGGTTCAACGCTCATATCCTTGCCGCGGCGGACAAGACCTTCATAGACATTGTTTAGAAAACCCAGAACCGGGGCCGAGTTGACGGCATGCGGGTCCATGGTTTGCGGGTCTGTGGTTTCGGCCCATGTAAACTCGGCAGCCTGTGCAGCCGACCCAAGGGCAGCCGCAATCGCGGCGTAACGGATAGTGCGTAGCATGATATTTCCCCCCCGATAAATCAGGCGGCGCGCCGATACTGGCGCGCCGCCCATTGTCTTAGTTCATTGTGAAGTATTTGACCTTTGGTTGATCTTCCGGGTCAACATCGATGCCAACGGCATCGGTCATTGCCCAGTTCAGCACCTGGTGGTGGATCGGGATGTAAAGCTGTTCATCCTGCACCACACGCCAGATCGACGCGATATCAGCATTCCGGGCATCCAGATCAGTGTTCGATGCCAGCGATGCGATTTTTGCATCAAGGTCATCATTGTCGAAACCGGTGCCATTCCAGGTGCCGATATCCGCCTCACGACCATGCACAAGGAAGTTAAAGATGTACTCGGAATCGTAGGTCGGCACACCCCAACCCAGCATGTAGAAATCGGTCTTGCCGTCGGTGATCAGTGGGAAGTGCTGGGCCTTTGGCTTGGCGTCCAGGTTCACCGTCACACCAATCTGACCCAGCATGCCAACAGCGGCCTGACAGATCGCTTCGTCATTGACATAGCGGTCATTGGGGCAGTCCAGACGGATCGAAAATCCGTCAGCATAGCCTGCATCCGCCATCAGACCCTTGGCCGTATCGATATCAGTGCCGGATTCACCGTCCATATCAGCAGTCCAGCCATTGACGAATGGCGGGGCAATCATGCCTGCAGGTTCGGATTGGCCGCGCATGACGACCTGTTTGATCGCATCGCGGTTGATCGCCATCGACATCGCCTGACGCACGCGGACATCAGCCAGCGGGTTGGCGCCATCGATATTGTCGGCCTCAAGATCGTCTGCACCCTGGTTCATACCAAAGAAAATAACCCGGTTCTGCGGGGCGGTTTTAACGGCAAGGCCATCGGCTTCGTCAACACGGGACAAATCCTGTACCGGCATGTCCTGCAGGAAATCAATCTCACCTGACAGCAAGGCAGCGACGCGGGTCGCGGCGTTCTGGATCGGGGTATAGACGATCTCGGACACTTCCATGGGGAACTGATCGCGGCCCCAGTAATCCTCATTGCGGGTCATAACGGTTTTCACGTCAGGCTCGCGGCTGGTCAGCACATAAGGACCGGTGCCATTTGCGTTGGTGGTGGCAAATGTGATCTCGCCGCCTTCGAAATCCTGCACGTTGACGGTGTTGTTCGCCTCGGTCCAGTCCTTGTCCATCATGAACAGGTTGGTCAGGTTGGATGGCAGGATCGGGTTTGGCCCATCCGTGACAATTTCGATCGTGAAATCATCAACAGCGCGCACTTCGGTGATCGAACCGATCAGTTCCTTCATGTCGGAATTTGGCTGCTGCGCACGTTCAAAGCTGAAAACAACATCCTCGGCGGTGAAGGTCGCGCCATCATGAAAGGTCACACCTTCGCGCAGGTTAAACACCCAAACATTCGGATCACCCTCTTTCGGCGCCCAATCCGTGGCCAGCGCGGGTTCAAATGCGCCGGTGACGTCGCGAATGATAAGTGGCTCATACATCTGATGGCGAATTGTGTGAGTCGGGCCCTCGTTTTGCGCATGCGGGTCAAGCGTCAGCGCATCCCCTGAGCGCGCCCAGCGCAATGTCTCGGCCTGCGCAACCATAGCGGTCGAGGCCAGCAGTGCGGCCGTCGCCGCGACTGTCGATATTTTCATGATAAACTCCCAATGTCGTTGTGAGGCGTACCATTTGCGAAAACGACAGGCTTGGCAAGGGCATGTCGGGCGCAGTTTTCGCCAGAATGCATTTTGTCCTGCAATCTTATTCACTTGTGGGATGGTTGGCGCGCCGTGCATAGCGGGCCTTGGGCGGTGTCGGCATTCGGGTTACGACCCCGGCCTTGATCGGCGTTTGCCCGAGAAAACGCAGCAAGACTTGCGCGTGCAAATGCTCTTGCTCGTCTCCGCGGCGAATGGGCGCCGTGTCATAGGGGCATAATGGGCAGCTGCGCGCCCAATGATTTATGCCGTTGCGGCACAGCACTTTGCGGAAACCTGATTCCCGCTTGCGTTGTGGAGAAACTTTTGAATGTACGGCGAAAGGAAAGCTGCAGCCACCGAACGCTGCCTGAGATCAAAGATTTGCGGCACGTTAGGTGATAAGCGACCTGTCAGGCATTTCGCCGAACGCTATTGGCTACATCAATGCGTTCAGATTGATCCCCACGGTCAATGCGCCAATGATTTCACCGGTCGTTTGATCGGTGATCGTCATGGATACCTGTGCTTGCAACTCTTCGGTGGATTCGTCCATTTCCACCTCACCAAAATGGACGGCGCTGGGCCCGACGCCATATGTCTGCTGAAACTTGGCCTCGTCCCCCTGCCAATAGTCCGACGTAGCATCGGAAGCTGCCACATTTAACCCACGTGCATCCATGATAAAGACTTCCGTAATCGCGCCATCGGCGCTGGCGACCTGCTGGCGCAGGAACGCCGCCGCGTCATTGTTCAGTACATCATTGATGATATCTGCATTATCCATACCGACCTGCGCACGCCACAGCTGGTCCATGTCATCAATCTGAGTCTGATCATATCCAGCTGTTACCGCATTTTGCGCATCAATCGCGGTGGTGATCACCGGGTCCATCGCCCACTTTGCGATATTGTTGTTCAGAAAATCCTGCATCGCCCCTTCAAATTCATTGGCGGACAGGCTGGTGGCGCATGCGAGCATGGCGGCAGTTCCGAGGACTAGTTTTTTCATAACGTTCCCTTCTCAGTCACGAAGATGATCGCGGAAAAAGGCTAAGAAAATGTTGAGCGGGAGCAGGAATTTGGCTGACCCTGAAAGTCTTAACATCGCCTTCACAATTGCGCCGCGCGCTGCGTTAACGCGGCATTTCCCGGGTGAAGGGTCCGACGCAAGGCCGACGTTTTGCCGACGTCCAGCCGACGGGTCAAATTGGCCGAAATGCCAGTGTTAACTGATGATTCGTGAAAACAGCCATAACCTGGTGTTGCGCGACCCCGGCGGGGGCACCGCGCGTTGCGTCACCGCTCTGTCAGTTTCAACTCGATTCGACGGTTTTGCGCGCGCGCCTCTGGTGTGTCAGCCGGATTCAGAGGTTGATATTCGCCAAACCCGTTTGCGGCCAGCCGGGCAGGTGGAAACCCGAGTTCTTCGGTCATATAACGCACCACGGACAAGGCACGCGCCTGACTTAGTTCCCAATTGTCCCGGAACCGGCTGGTATTGCCGACGGGGATGTTGTCGGTATGCCCATCAACGCGGATTACCCAGTCGATCCCCGGCGGGATATCATCGGCGATAGAGGCTAAGATACCGGCAATATTGAATATTTCATCCTCACCCAGGCCGGACAACACCGCACTACCCGGTTGAAACAGCACCTCAGAGGAAAACACGAACCGGTCACCTTCGATCCGGACCCGGTCCTGGCCTTCCAGCACTTCGCGTAATTGGCCAAAGAAATCTGATTTGAACCGGGCAAGGTCCTGTGCCTCGGCGGCCAGTCTTTCGGCCTCTTCGGCCAATCGGGCGGCTTCTTCCTCCAGCCTGATCCGCTCGGCCTCTTCCAGTGCGCGGCGCTGCCGTTCCTCTGATACGACGCGCGCCAAGGCAGTGTTCAACTGCGCGCCAAGCGTTTCGATCTGGACCTGGGCTTCGCGATCCGCCTCTTCGGCGAGGTTCAGAAGCGATTGCAGATTACCCACCTGGGTGCGCAATTCCGTGACCTGTTCATTCAGCAATGCGACCTGTCGTTGGCTTTCCGCAGACAGGGCTTCTTCCGCTGCAAGTGCTTGATTTGCTTGGGCAAGTAGGGCGGCCTGACGTTCCGCCTCGCTGGTCTGTGTGTTCTGCGCACCCTGCGCCTGGGACAGGGCGGCGACCGCCGCGGCCAGTTGCGCGTTCAGGTCTGCATTCTCGGCGGCGGCTTGTGCGGCGGCGGCCTCAGCAGCCCGGCGTGCGCGTTCTGCTTCTGTCAGGTTGGCATCAATTTCGGAACTGCTGGCGCGGATCGCGGCAAGCTCTTCATCCAGTTGCGCACGCGCGGCCTGCGCTGCCGCCAGCAGGGTCAGCGTCTTTTCTGCTTCGCGGCGCTGCTGTTCAAGGTTCAGGGTCATCGCCGTCAATTCCGTATCTGCATTGGCAAGGCGCTCGCGCAGGGCGGCGGCGGCGGCGGCATCGGCCAGACCTTCGGCCTCAAGCGTCGAAATCTGCTCGGATTGTTCCGAATTCTGGATTTCAAGATCGGCGACCAACGCTTCCAACGCCTCACGGCGGGCGGCGGCAAGCCGGGCGACTTCTGCGCCCGCGTCAATCTCGCTCCGGGCTTGGGCAAGGGCGAGATTTAGCGCCTCTTGCTCTGAGATCAGATTGGTCTGTTCGGCCAATAACCGGGCCTGCTCATCCTCAAGATTGGAAATGTTTTCAGCGGCTTGAGCATTATCGGCCAGCAGGCCCGCGACCTGTGCTTCGAACTGAGTGATCTGTGATTGTGCCTGCGATAACGCCTGATCCTGCGCATCCCGTTCGGCCACAAGGGCTGCAATCCGGCTGGCCTGTGCGGCAGCTTCTGCTGCTGCGGTGTCCAGATCGGTGGTCAGCTCGGCATTGCGCTGGCGTTCGATCCCTAATGTGCTGCTGAGTGCTGCGATCTGTCCGCTCAGCGCGTCAAGCTCGTCCTCTTGTCCGGTGATTGTTTCGCGCAGGACAAACTGGATCACCATAAAGATGGTCAGCACGAACATCAGCACCAGCAAAAGTCCGGTCATCGCATCGACAAAGCCGGGCCAAATGGCGTTCTGAAAACGGTTGGATGATCTGCGGCTCAGCGCCATGGATCAGGTCCTGTCTTTGATCACGTTGGTCAGGGTGATGATCTCTTGCCGCAGATCGCCAACGCTTTCCTGGCGACCCGCAGACATCTCCTCGAGGATACGCAGCAGCTGCACGTCAATTGACCGCAGGCGCATTCGGCTTTCTGCATCAATCCCTTCCATGCCGCTTTCATCCAGCTTCTTGATCAGCATTTCCTGCCCTTCAGCAACGCGGATCAGCAGCGCCTCTGTCTGGTCGCTTTCTTTCACCTGAGCCATTTGATCCATCGACTCTGCGAGGTTGGCAAAGCGTTTTTCATTCTCTTCCCGGTCGGCGTCCATCTGACCCATGCTCATCTGGATCGTGTCCATCAACTCGCCAAGTTGATCCACGAATGCAGCCATAACGCCACTATCAGCACCGCTGCCACCTTCGTCCCCTTCGAGGCCGACGCGGGTGATCGTGGACATCCATTCTTCCAACTCGCGGTAGAACCGGTTTTGGCCGTGACCTGCAAAGAGTTCCAGCAACCCCACGACCAATGATCCGGCCAGACCCAGCAGAGAGCTGGAAAAGGCGGTGCCCATGCCGCCCAGCTGGCTTTCAAGGCCCGATTGCAGACGGGCAAAGATATCCGCGCCATCTTCGCCATCGCCGGGGTTGAGCGAACGGATGGTTTCGACCAATGCAGGCACCGTTGTGGCCAGCCCATAGAACGTCCCCAAAAGGCCAAGGAAAATCAAAACGTTACCGATGTACCGCGTAATCTCCCGATCCTCGTCGATCCGCTGCGCCACAGAATCCAGTATCGACCGGCTGGAGGTGGACGATATCTGCGTGCGCGCCCCGCGCGACCGCAGAAGCGTTGCCAGCGGGGCCAGCAATGATGGTGCCGCGATATAGGAATGCCCCCCCGCATCGCGGGCAAATCGTTCGATCCAGCGCACTGATTTGATCAACAGAAAGACCTGATTGAAACAGGACAACACGCCCAGAACGAACACGGCCAGAATGACCCCGTTCAGATAGGGGTTGGAATTGTAGATCGCGATGATCTGGTTTTGTCCCAGATAAAACCCAGCCCCGATCAGCCCGATCACGACAAACATGAACAGAATCTGGCGGAACGGCTGCGAAAACTGTGGTTGTGCCTTGGCTGCCTTTTTGTCGGACACGGGCTACCTTATCTTTTGTTACTGCTCTCCACCCGCATAGGAGCATAGGCGCAATCGCTTCAGAACCCAAATAAATTCGCGGTCCGGGTCATGTTGCTGTCAAGGCACGCACCCGTGTCACCAACCATTCCATATCGGCATCCTTGATCCCGAGTTCCGCAAGGTGATCGGCTGTGTTGAACAGGTATTCGGTATTCGGGCCGCGCCCGCCGGTGGCGTGCGCAATCATCTGCGCCTGTTTTTCAAGATCGAACTGGCAATACTGCACATGATCGCGGCTGATGATATAGGCCAGCGCTTGGATCGTTTCGCCCTCATCCGTCACCAAATTGACCGTGTCTTCGTAATAGGCCGAGGATATGAGCTCGCGCTCGCGCAGCATGGCGAGCACCTCATCCTTCTCATCCTTGGCTACCTGAAAGGCCACGCCTGTGCATTGCCCGCCAGGATAGGTGTCGAGCGCCAAGACCAGCCCGGGGTCCTCTTCCGATCCCCGGTGATGGATGGAGAGCATACAAAAGCTGCGGTGATAGTCATGCAAGCGCGCCTTCACCTTGCGTGCGGGCGTGAAGCCGGGATTCCACAACAGCGACCCATACCCGAAAACCCAAAGCGACATCGCGACCTTCCCAATTGCCCGCGCCCTATAAACACCGGGCAGGCAGAGTTGTCACGCAGGATGGACGAAATCGCGTATGCAGCGGTCAGACAGCGCGCATCAGGTCGCCGAAGATTGCCGCCTTGTGATCTTGCAGGTAGATGCGCAGCCACGGGGTGTATTGGTCAGGATGCCGCGCCACATCGGCCGAAAGATCATAAAAATCGACCCAGCGCGTCGCCATTACCTCGTCGGGGTTCGGCGTGATCTTGAGCCCGCTTGGCGCGTCGGCCACATAGATCTGCACCACCTCATGTTCGATCAGCCCGCCGCCGACATCGGCCCGGTATTCGATCTGGTCGCGGTAGCTGGGGTAGAGGCCGGTGATCCCCAATTCTTCGTTCAGTCGCCGGATGGCGCAATCGGCGGGGTCTTCGTCCCATTCGGGATGCGTGCAGCAGGTATTCGCCCAAAGTCCGGGCGTGTGATATTTGCCCAGCGCACGCTGCTGGATCAGCACCCGGCCATGGTTCATCACAAAAACGCTCACTGCCTTGTGTTTCAGGCCCCGTACATGGGCATCAAGTTTTTCAACAGGTTTGAGTACGCCGTTTTCCCAGGCCGGGATCATGATCGTCATGTGCGTAGCGGTGACACCAATCGCGTCAGGTGCGCAAGGTTTTTGATGCCGATTTTCAAATGTGCCATGGGCCGGGCCTTCACCAGTTTCTTGTTCATATAGGCCTCAAAGGTCAGTTTTTGCACGTCTACATCGTGACAAAGTGACACGAAACGCTCACGCCGTTCGTCGCTGCGATAATAGGCGTTTTGCATTGCGCCCAAAACCCGGAAAACCTGTTTGTGTTCACGCATGAAAAGTTTTCTTGCCAGTTGCAGGTCTTTGACACGGCCCGAGGCCAGCGTCGCCGCCGCAGCCGTCGCCGCGACACGCCCGCCAACCATGGCGTAATAGATGCCTTCGCCCGATGACGGGGCCACGACACCGGCGGCGTCGCCCGCAAGCACGACATCCTTGCCGTTATCCCATCGGTCCAGCGGTTTGAGCGGGATGGGCGCGCCTTCCTTGCGGATTGTCTTGCAGTCCGTCAGACCGGATGCCGCCCGCAGATCAGCGGTGGCCTGTTTCACATCGACCGATTTTTCCATCGATCCCATGCCGACGCTGGCCTGCCCACCATGCGGAAAGACCCAACCGTAAAAATCGGGCGAGATGCGTCCGTCATAGACCACATCGCAGCGTTTGGGATCATAGACGGCGTTGGCCTCGGGGGCTTCGATAATCTCGTGATAGGCGATCACATAGGGGATTTTGTCGCCATCCTTGATTTCCGCCCGTGCCACACTGGACCGTGCCCCGTCGGCGCCGATAACCAGTTTGGCGGTCAGTTCCATTTCATTGCCGCTGATCTTGTCGCGGTAGATCACATGGGCCCTGTCGGTGTCCCGTTCGATTCTGGTGAATGTGCCAGTATAGCGATGTGCGCCCGCTGCTTTGGCGCGCTGGCGCAGGAATTCATCAAAATGTTCTCGGTCCACCATCCCGACAAAGCCGTTTTCGATCGGGATATCGACATGACGCTGCGTGGGTGAGATCATGCGCGCGGTGTTGACCTTGGCCACAAGCTGTTCGTCCGGGATATGGAAATCGGCGATCAGCCGTGGCGGAATGGCCCCGCCGCAAGGTTTGATCCGCCCATCCCGGTCAATGAACGCCACCTTGTGTCCTGATCTGGCCAAATCTTCGGCAGCGGTGGCCCCGGATGGGCCTGCGCCCACGACAACGACGTCATATTGCATCTATTACTCTCCCGGAACGAGGGTGGCTTTGGGCATTTTATGTTCCATTATTTTCGCGGCCATGGCGGCTGCGGCGATGAAAAGGGCGGCCTCGGCGATGAAGACGGATCCGAAGGCCCGGGTGTCAGGCAGGCTGACGCGCAGCACATCGACCATCCCCGCGCCGATCAGCCCGCCAAAACCGGCCGCGATCGCCTGTGCAGCACCCCATAGTCCCATCCGCGTGCCTTCGCGCCGTTCTTTGCCTTCGGCGGCCAGTGCCATCATGGAACCGATGGCCGCGACGGCGAACATGCCATTGAAGAGACCCAGCAAGACAACGGCAGGGATGATGGGCGCGTTTGACCCAAGCGGCCCAAGGAATGTGATCAGCGCCAGCGCGGCAGCGGAACCCATGCAACCCGCCATAACCCAATTGCGCAGCGCTCCGATTTTGAAACCAGTCGCAAGAATGCCGACGGTCAACATGCCGACAAAGACGCCGCCATTTTGTGCGCCTGACAAGGATGTGGATTGCCCGGGCGTGAACCCAAAGACGAGACCCGCATAAGGTTCAAGGATCAGCTCCTGCATGAAATAGGCGGTCATGGACAGGAAAACGAAGATAGTGAAATTGCGGGCCTTGCGTTCGGCCCAAACCTCGCGCAGTCCGTCCATGAATGGGGTTGGGTCCGGTTCGCGGATGGCGATCAGATTACGTTCGACCCGCCAGACGGCCAAGCAGGTGATCAGTGTTGCTGTGGTGACAACGATACCAACAATTCGCAGCAGCAGTTGCGGTGTGTAGGGGTCGATCAGTTGCCCCACGATCCCCGCTGTCATGGCGATCCCGAAGATCATCATCAACCACGTGATCGTGGCCGCAGCCGCGCGTCGATTTGGTGCCGTTGTCGTTGCCAGAAGGGCCAGCAGCGACGTACCAGAAGCACCGACACCAAGGCCAATTAGTGTATAGGCAAGGACGGATACAACCATGCCAAGCGCAAATGATTGTTCAAAGACAAGCACCCCTGCAGCCGCAATGAATGCCCCAATTGCAAGCGCCACCATGCCCCCGATGATCCAGCGCGTCCGGTGCCCGCCAGTATCAGAGTAGAACCCCCAATGCGGTCGGGTGAGCTGGATACCATAGTGCAAACCGACCAACAGGCCCGGCAGGATCGCGGGCAGTGAAAGCTCAACCACCATCAGCCGGTTGAGGGTGGACGTGGTGAGTACGACGATGGCTCCAAGTGCCATTTGTACAAAGCCAAGCCGAACAATCTGGAACCAGGATAAAGTCACCTTAACCCCCCAGTGCTGTGGCAGAGATCATCATGCCACTGATGTAAAAAAGAATGCCCATGCCCTGATACCAGGGCGTTTTGCCTTCGGGGTCGCGCAGCAGAACCCGCATCGCCCCCAATTGCACGGCCAGCATGGTCGCCACGCCAAGCGCGTGGAACACATGCCCCCAATAGGTCAGCAATCCGATCACGGCAATCTGGGGCACAGCCATGACGCAGCAGGCAAGCTTTGCCGCGCGTTCAGGGCCAAGCGTGACGGGCAAGGATCGCAGACCCATGGCCCGGTCACCTTCAATGGCCTTGAAATCGTTCAAGGTCATGATCCCATGTGCGCCAAGACCATATAGTACCGCAACCAGAATGACCTCTGGCTTGGGTGCACCTGCGCTGATAACCGCGGCGCCGGTGATCCAGGGCAGGGTTTCGTAGGCCAAACCACAAAGTCCCGGCCCCCAGATGCCGGATTTCTTGGCCCGAATGGGTTCGGTGGAATAGGCCCAGGCGGCGATAGTGGCGAGGATTGTCGCGCCAAACCCCCAAGGGCCAAGCTGATAGCCGACGATCAGCCCAAGCGCAGTCATGGCAAGGGCAATGTAAAGGCCCCAGCGTCCAGGGATGCGCCCGGATGGAATCGGGCGGTTGGGTTCGTTGATCGCATCCACATGGCGGTCGCACCAGTCATTAGCGGCCTGTGACATGCCGCAAACGACAGGACCTGCAAGGATCACACCCAGGATAACTAAAAACCAGTGGCCAGAGGGGCTTGCGCCCGATGAAACAACACCACAGAGATAGGCCCACATGGGCGGAAACCATGTCACGGGCTTGATCAACCGCAACGCCGCGCGCGGTTCTGGCCAGCGGCGCGGGGTGGCTCCGATCTGTAAATCAGATGTGACACTCATTTTGTCAGTTTAGAGTGACATTGTGGGGTGAGGCAAGTGTAAACCCAGCCTGACACCGTGCCAAAGCGCCGCGCCCGTCAGGCATGTTCGGCTGTGATCAACGGATAGATGAAGGCGCTGCCAGACAGACCGGCATCAAGCCCTTGTGTATTCTTCAGCAGATTCTGAAAGAATGATCAGTTCTGTTTCTGTTGCAGATAGCGCTGCCTTGTCCGCTCGAATGCTCTAATAAGGCGCGGGTCAGATGCGCCTAACATCTTTATTTGCTCGGCGAAGGCGTCTTCGCTTTGACCATAAAACGCTTCAGCAGCGTCGTTGGATTTCATAATACCGCGTTCCGTAGACATAATCGTACTCCTAGCACTAATGGCACCGGTTTTCACGTCGTTTGAGGCGATAATCGGGCGAAATTGGCGTTTTTTGACAAAAGTACAGGGCAAGAATGCACAATTTTTAGACAATTAGTCCTATTCCTTTCATTTGCATAGCACCAATCACCCGGCGGTTGTTAGGACGGATTTCGCCCTTGTGTTTGATTTGAAAGGGTCGCAAAGTCGACTCAAAGCGCTTTGGGAGCATTGAAATGACTATTCGCGCCGTGATCTGGAACGAAAACGTTCACGAACAGGAAAACGAGATTGTTGCCGAGCTTTATCCTGCGGGTATTCACGGCGTGATTGCCGACGCTCTGAATGCAACGGATGGTGTTTCGGCAACGACAGCGACCTTGCAGGAACCTGAACATGGGTTGAGTGCTGCGCGGCTGGCCGAAACCGATGTTCTGCTATGGTGGGGCCATGCCGCCCATAGCGATGTGTCGGATGCTGTCGCGGCCCGCGTGGCAGAGGCTGTCTGGTCTGGTATGGGGTTTATCGCCCTGCATTCGGCCCATTTTTCAAAGCCCTTCAAGGCCTTGATGGGTACGGCTTGTAATCTGACCTGGCGCGAGGCGGGTGAGCGGGAACGTATCTGGCTGACTTCGCGCAATCATCCAATTGCCGCAGGTTTGCCCGACCATTTCACCTTGGAAAACGAAGAGATGTATGGCGAACCATTTGGCGTGCCAGAGCCGCTGGAGACCGTATTTATCAGTTGGTTTCAGGGTGGCGAGGTCTTTCGGTCCGGCCTGACCTACAAACGTGGCGCCGGGAACCTGTTCTATTTCCGCCCAGGTCATGAAACCTACCCGACCTATCATGATCCCAACATCCAGTGTGTTTTGCGAAATGCGGTGCTCTGGGCGCATAATCCGGCCCGCCGAATCGCAGATGTAACGGACGCGCCCAATGTTCCCATTGACGCTGCGCCAGAGCCGATCGAGGCGCGTGGTCGAAGACTGCACCGTGATGGTGAGGCGGGCTTTCGTTGATCCGTGTTCTGATCCTTGGCACGGGCGGTATGGCCAAGACCCATGCCGAAGCCTATGCAGAAATGGCGAATGTCGCCGTTGTGGCAGGGGTCGACACCGATCCGGCCAACCTTGCCGCATTCCAACAGGACCACAACATTCCGCACGGGTTTTCCAGTGTCAGCGATGCATTGGCTTGGGGCGCATTTGATGCTGTATCAAATGTGACCCCGGATGCCGTGCATCATCGGACGACCATACCGCTCTTGGCCGCAGGCAAGCATATCCTTTGCGAAAAGCCACTGGCGACGAACCAGCAGGATGCCGAGCAGATGGCGCAGGCTGCTCAGACGGCAGGTGTCGTCAACATGGTGAACCTGACTTATCGTAATATCCCTGCCTTGATGCATGCCGCCGATATGGTCGCCAGCGGTGCCATCGGCGATGTCCGGCATTTTGAGGCGTCTTATCTGCAAAGCTGGCTGACACAAGATGCCTGGGGCGACTGGCGGACCGAGGATCAGTGGCTCTGGCGCTTGTCTTCTGCCCATGGGTCATTGGGGGTTCTGGGTGATGTTGGGGTGCATATTCTGGACTATGCCAGTTTTGCCGCCGGTTCGGATGCGGCAGAGGTATCTTGCCGTTTGCAGACCTTCCCAAAAGCGCCGGGTGATCAGATCGGTCCGTATCAATTGGATGCCAATGACAGCATGACCATGCATCTTGCCCTGCAAAACGGGGCCATCGGAGTGATCCATGCCAGCCGCTTTGCCAGCGGTCACCTGAATGATCTGCGCTTGCGCCTGTTTGGCACCAAGGGTGGATTGGATATCAGTTTTGCCGGTGGCGAAAGCCGATTGCGCGCTTGTCTGGATGACAATCTGGGCAAAGGTCTGTGGACCGACTTGCGAACCCCGCCGGTTAAGACGAATTTCACCCGCTTTATTGACGCCATTCGCAGCGGTTCAACGGTGCAGCCTGACTTCGCGCGGGGTGCGGCACTACAACGTGTTTTGGACCTCTCAGTTGCGTCAGACACAGATTCGTTTTGCAATCAAGTGGTTTGAGGAAACCCACCGTACGGTCCATTATTTTGACTTTAGTCTCGTATTAAGGTTGAGTTCACCAACGTCGTTTCCCGGTGATGCGGTCGAGGACCCCATATGATTACCTTAAGTTTCAAGAAGATAAGTACCATAAGATCGCCCGTGTCGGTCGCATCGACATATTCTGATTACAATTTGGAAAGAATCCGATGCTACCAGAGGTTGTCTGATTGGCAATGCCTCGTGCATCATGCCGGCGGAAATAGTAATGCGCGCGCGCCACAAGAGTTGAGAGACTGCAAATGAGTGATATCCTTGTTCCACTTGCACCGGCAGACATTATTGATCAACTCGCGCAGTTAAAATTGCAACTGGAGGCGGCCGACGATGCTGATCTGCAAGCGCACTACATGAAGCAACGTCATTTGTTGCAGCATTCGCTCGACCGGTTCTTGCCGGGCGACAGTGTTCAGGTTGCGATGCAGGATCTGTTGTATGAGGTCTATGCCGATCTGCATGCATTGGAGGGTGACATGCGCGCCTGCGAAGCCCGGTCTGACTTTGGCCCGGCCTTTATCGCGCTCGCGCAGTCTTATCTGGCAACATTGCAGCAACGCGACGCGCTGAAGACGGAGTTGGTCCGGCAATTGCACGACGTTCTGTCTACCGCCAGTGTGTCCTAAAATCGGACTGATTTAGGTTAAATTGTTACCTTAAGGTCGCTTTCATCTCCCGCCTGTTACCACGCCGCAAGGGTGAACATGAGGTGGTAGAAATGAGTGCTGGATCCAACGCACCAATCATTATCAAGCGCAAGAAAGTCTCGGGCGGTGACGGGCATCACGGCGGCGCGTGGAAAGTGGCCTATGCTGATTTTGTGACGGCGATGATGGCTTTCTTTATGCTGATGTGGCTGTTGAATGCGACAACAGAACAGCAACGCAAAGGTATTGCTGATTATTTCTCGCCGACGATTCCGATTAATCGCGTTTCGGGCGGTGGTTCGGGTGCTTTTGGTGGCAACAACATCTTTACCGAGGAATCGCTGGCGCAAAGCGGAACCGGGATCAATCAGCCAACGATTGGCATGAACCCGCTGCGTTCTGAAACGCAAAGCGACGCCGAAAGCGATGCCGTGGAGGCTGCGCAGGTTGCCGCTTTGCGCGATCTGGAGGCCGTCTTGTTCGGGCAGGGTGGCGAAAGCATGACGTCAGATCAAGCCTTGCGCCATATCATCACCCGCCTCACGGATGAGGGGCTGGTTATTGAGATATTCGACCTGCCGCAGGCGACCTTGTTTGAGGCTGACAGCATTGTGCCAAATCCGGTTGCCCGCGAAATTAGTGGCATCCTTGCCCGCCTGTTTCAAAGCGTCAGCAATCCGGTCGCGATCAAGGGGCATCTACAAGCCAAGCCGATCCTTGCGGTCAATAACCCGGTTTGGGAGCTGTCGATGGGGCGCGCCGCGCAGATGCGACTGCTGCTTGAAGAAAACGGCCTTGATCCGCGGCGCATTGCGCGAATCGCGGGCGCTGGCGATCGTTCGCCCGCCGTGCGTGACGCGACTGCACCGCGAAACAACCGGGTTGAGATCGTTTTGCTGCGCTCTGATCGATAAGCGAAAATGAATTGCATTTTAAACATTAGGGCGACGTTAAGTCTGGGCAGTTAGGCAGGTGAAGACTTTGACGTCATCCTCGCAGCAGAAAGGCTCAATATGACGATTTCCTCTTCCCTGAATGCAAGCGTTGCTGGCTTGGCAGCCAACGCGTCGCGGCTCGCGACAATTTCGGACAATATCTCAAATTCTGCGACTTACGGCTATAAACGCGCAGCGACCGATTTTCAGTCCATGGTTATTCAGAGCGGGCAGGGCACATATTCGGCTGGTGGCGTACGTATTACGACATCACGGTTGATTGATGAACGCGGTGCGCTCGTCTCAACGGCAAATCCGACAGACCTTGCCGTGCGTGGTCGCGGCATGTTGCCGGTGACCTCGGAAACCTCGGTGGCGGTCAATAACGGTGACAATCCGTTATTCCTGTCAACGACCGGATCATTCCGACCGGATGCGCAAGGCTTCTTGCGCACGCCGGGTGGTTTGGTCTTATTGGGCGTACCTGCGGCGGCCGATGGCACAATCCCGAACTATCCGCGCGACTCCGTTGATGGGCTGGTGCCGGTGCAAATCAATGCAAACCAGTTCGCGGGGGAGGCGACGACGCGCGTTGACCTGTCCGTCAATCTGCCAGCCACCTCAACAAGAGAGGATTCCGCCGGCGATATCGAAACGCTTTCTGTTGAGTATTTCGACAATCTGGGTGCCTCATCCAACCTGAGCTTTTCGTTCACACCAACAGTGCCCGCAAACGGCGCCTCCAACGAATGGACGATGGTGATCTCTGACAGTGAGACGGATGTTGATGCCAATGGTGTCCCTGACGTTGTTGGCGAATATACCCTGCTATTCGATGATAGCCGCGGCGGCGGCGGTACGTTGTTCGATGTTGATTTTGCCGACCCGGGCGCCCCTGTGGGTGGGCCATATGACCCGCTTACCGGCATTCTGACAATTGCCGTTGATGGCGGACCGATGGAAATCAATATTGGTGAGCTTGGAAGCTCGCTTGGCCTGACCCAATTGTCCGACGCGTTTGCACCCGTATCGATATCAAAAAACGGCACACCTGTTGGCAGCCTGACCTCGGTTGAAGTTGATCAGAACGGGTTTGTGCGCGCCTCATTTGATATCGGCATCAACCGCGTGCTCTATCAGATCCCGCTGGTTGATGTGCCGAATGTCAACGGTCTGGAGACGCTGGATCAGCAGAGTTACAGGGTGACGCCCGAAAGCGGCACTTTCTTCCTTTGGGACGCAGGGGATGGGCCGACCGGCGACATTGTCAGCTTCGCCCTGGAGGAGTCGGCGACCGATGTTGCCGGTGAATTGACCGAGCTGATTCAGACTCAACGGGCCTACTCATCAAACGCCAAGGTAATCCAAACCGTTGACGAGATGTTGCAGGAAACAACCAACATCAAGCGTTGATGTGACAAAGGGTAAATAAAATGAGTATTTCCAGCGCATTAAGCAATGCCATGTCAGGGCTCTCGGTCACATCCCGTATGGCCGAAGTCGTGTCTTCCAACCTGTCGAATGCCCTGACCGATGGTTACGGGCGCAGATCGCTTGATCTAAGTGCGCGGCAGGTTGGTGGCGTGGGCGCTGGTGTGCAGATTGACGGGGTAAGGCGTTTTGTTGATGCGGGGATACTTGCAGATCGCCGTCTTGCTGACGCAGCACTGGGTGGTCAGGAACGCAGCGCCAATATGTTGGTGCGGTTGGAACAAACACTCGGGGGTCCGGACGATGCGGCTAGCCTTGAGGCCAGATTGGCACGTTTTGAACAGGCATTAATTGGGGCAAGCAGTGATCCCGCATCAGAAACGCGACTGGCAGAAGTGCTTTCGCGACTGGAAGACGTCACTCTGACCCTGCGCAACAATTCGAATGCGATCCAGTCCATGCGGCAGGAAGCCGACGCCGCCATCGCAAGTGATATCGATACGTTTAATACCGCGTTGTTGCAGGTTGAGGCGATGAACGCAGATATCCTGCGCCTCCAATCCACCGGTGCCGATGCCAGTACCTTACTGGATTTGCGCCAGCAGGTGGTTGATAAGATCGCAGACATAGTTCCCCTGCGTGAATTGCCCCGTGACAATGGCACAATCGGGTTGATGACAACAAATGGCATGACGCTTCTCGATGGTCGGGCTGTGCAATTTGGGTTTGAATCTACTCCGACGATTGTTGGCGATATGACACTCGCGTCGGGCGCGCTTACCGGTATTACGCTTGACGGCGCCCCGATTGATGCCACAACCGGCATTGGTCGTTTAGATGGCGGGTCCTTAGGTGCATCTTTTGCACTCCGGGACCAAACACTTGTTGACGCACAGGAGACGCTTGATGGCATTGCTGCGGACCTGATTGCGCGATTTGAAGATCCAGCGAACGACCCAACACTTGCGCCCGGCGACCTTGGGTTGCTGACTGATGAGGGCGGAACACTTGACCTAGCCGATATTCCTGGTCTCGCCGGGCGGATTTCCGTTAACCCGATTGTCAATCCAACACAGGGTGGCACTTTGACACAGTTGCGCGATGGGTTGAACGCGGCAGGGCCTGGCCCACAGGGTAGCGCGGTACAATTGGATCGCTGGATTGGCGCTTTGTCGGAATCCCGCAGTGATGTGCCGGGCAGTGCCGCCCGATCAGCGGCGGGTCGCATGGCTGATTTCACCTCGCAAATCGGTTTGACCCGATTGCAGGCCGAGGAAACCCTCAGTTTCACGGCGGCACGCTGGGACACGTTGCACGAGGCTGAATTGGCATCAGGTGTCGATACGGACTTGGAGCTTCAAACGCTTTTGCGTGTCGAACAGGCCTATGCCGCGAATGCAAAGGTCATTCAAACAGTCGATTTCATGATGCAACGTTTGATGGAGCTTTAGGATGCCAATCGTATCAGTGGGCGATGCCGCACAGCAATTCATATCGATGCGCAATGGTGGGACAATCAAAACTGAACTTGCGCGGCTCGCAGAGAGCCTTTCCACCGGTCGTGTCACCGATATTACCGCCGAGTTAGGGGGGGAAACGAACCGGTTTTCGGGGATCAACTACAGTTTGGCGCAACTTGACGGATTTGCGCAGGCGGTCAGCGAAACCAGTCAGACCCTTGCTGGTATCCAAACGGTCCTTGGGAAGGTCGATACCGTGCGCAGCGATACAGGCGCGCAGCTTTTGCTGTTGAGCGATGCCAGTACAGGTTCACAAATCGATGAGGCTGGGCGGGCTGCCCGCAGTTCATTTGAGACGATTGTAAGCACGCTCAATACCAGATTGGCTGATCGGTCCTTAATGGCAGGCACGGCTGTGGATAGATCGCCCCTGGCGTCAGCCGCCGATATGCTTGCGGATATCGGTACGGCGGTGGCTGGTGCGACGACGGCCGCAGATATCATCGCCGCGATTGAAACCTGGTTCGACGATCCCGCAGGAGGTTTTGCAACCATGGGATATCTTGGCGATGATGGTGCGGTCTTGGAACGGCGGGTTTCCGAGAACCGGAGCTATCAGATAGACGCGCGCGCAGACGATCCTGCGCTGAAAGACGTGCTGAAAGCGACAGCTATTGCCACAATAGCTGATGATTTTGTCGGCTTGGATTCGGTTGCAAAGGCGGACCTTCTTCGGGAAGCCGGTGAACGACTTTTTGCTTCTGCAACAGGTATGACTGCATTGCAGGCGCGTATCGGCTTCGTCGAAGCCGGCGTTCAGCAGACAGGCACCGAGATCAACGCGCAAAAAACCGCCTTGGAGATATCGAAAAACGATCTGATATCAGCAGATCCTTTTGACACAGCGTCGCGTCTGCAAAGCGTACAGTTACAGTTAGAGACACATTACAACGTAACGGCGCGCCTCTCTCAACTGAGCCTGCTGGACTATATCTGATGGGGTGGCGAGCATTCATCACTTTTATTTTCATGGTTGTTCCATTGATTGGGCAAGCGACACCAATCCGCATCAAGGATCTGGTGGAATTTGATGGGGTCCGCTCAAATGACCTTGTCGGTTACGGGTTGGTTGTCGGACTGAACGGCACCGGGGATGGGCTACGAAATTCGCCCTTCACCGAAGAAATGTTGAGTAACATTCTTGAACGCCTCGGCGTCAACGTGACGGGTGAGCAATTCAGACCAAAGAACGTTGCAGCCGTGCTCGTCACTGCCAGTCTGCCCCCTTTTGCGCGTGCTGGAAGTCCCATGGATGTCACGGTGTCGGCAATTGGCGACGCCAACAGTCTACTGGGCGGGACACTTGTCATGACCCCATTAAATGCCGCTGATGGTGACATCTATGCCGTTGCGCAGGGCACAATCATCGCCGGTGGCGCATCAGCAACTGGCGATGCAGCGACGGTTGTTCAGGGCGTACCAACTGCTGGTGTTATTCCATCTGGTGCCACAATCGAACGAGAGGTTGCTTTCGATTTTGCCGGTATGACCTCGCTCAGATTGGCCCTTCGAACACCGGATTTCACAACGGCAGGACGGATAGAGCAGGCAATCAATCAGAGTTTTGGTCGACAGGTTGCTCTGATGCTGGACGCTGGAACGGTTGAGTTGAGCATCGCAGCGACGCGGATGCAGTCACCGGCGCATGCGCTTGGGCGAATCGAAAACATACTTGTCGAACCTGAAAGGCGTGCGCGGGTCGTCGTCGACCAACGATCTGGGACGATCGTAATGGGGGATGACGTTCGCATTAGCCGGGTGGCGGTCAGTCAAGGAAATTTGACGTTGAGAATTCGCGAAACGCCGCTGGTGGCGCAGCCAAACCCGTTTTCGCCGGGTGATACTGTGGTCGTACCCAGGACTGATACGGCACTAATTGATGAGCCGGGCATCGGCTTAGCCGAGATAGATGAGGGAACCTCGCTGAGCGAAGTTGTCGCTGGATTGAATGCCCTAGGGGTCGCACCAAGAGACATGATTGACATTCTCAAGAGCATCAAAGCGAGCGGAGCTCTGCACGCAGAGTTCATTGTGCGATGATGTTTATTCCGTCTGCGCCTCCGCTGAACCAGTGTTGGGTTCCCTAGCCGAGTTTTTGGCGGGGTTTGTCTCCTCCGTTGCTCCCTCCAGTTTTGGGAGGAACTGTAACAACTTCCAAGAGAATAACACCGACAACGGACACAAGGTAATCCCACTCAACACCCGTTCGTCATCTAGATGTCGCCCGCCCCCAGCGCCGAGCTGCGCGCAATCTAGTTTTAAGAGGGTATCACCGCGCGGGACGAAGACGCACACCAACACATAACATATCGCATACGAGCTAATTCTTCATTCACCAAAGCGGTTTTTCGTGTTTGGCGGTATCGGGTGATATGCCGAAAAAACTGTCGCCAAGAGATGATCCGCGATGAATCGGCGGGTACCTCCATACCACCCAACGCCAAGTACGATATCATAACCGACCCAAATGCATGGTTGCTCACACTCGATGACATCCGTGAAACCAGAAGGGAGCTTAATTATCATCCGGCCTGGCACAGATGAAAAGCAGGGGCACTGATCTAGAATCCCAGCAAGTGAATCAACGCGCGTGGTTGCCCGATTGATCCAGACAGATACGATACGCATATGGTGCGGCGTCGACAACAGATCTGAACTTGCGGCTAAAAAGGCCGGTATCGCGAAATCCACTCCGGGACGCGATCTTCGGCAGAGGCGATGCAGCAAATTCCAAAAGACGCTGTGCTTCGAGTTTCCGGCTACACAGGACAAGTGCATTTTGCGGCGCCGTCAGCCGGTGCAACAAATAGAGGTCAAATGCGATGCTGACTTGCCCATCACTGACGCAAGCAGCGATTTGTTGTCTGCTGGGCTTCGACGAAGAGGCGATCAGTTATGTCGAAACGGGAAAACCACATCCATGCGTTTAAGGCCAAATTCGCCCTTGAGGCTTTGAGGGGTGAACGCACGGCCGCGGAATTCTGAAGTCAGTTTGACGTCCACCTATGTCGTAGCTTTAAATGAGGTCATAAACATAAACGGTGCACTTGGATCGTGAATTTGGATCTGGGATCGCAGCTCACCTCCTTCTTCTGGACAGACCGCCCGGGTCGATCCGGCGTGCGCATCTCGATGGATGGCAAGGGTGCCTTTGGGACAGCACATTCGTGGAACGGCTCTGGCGGACAACGAATTACGACTGCGTTTACCTCCATGCTTGGCAAACTGGATCAGAAACCGGTGCCGGGATCACGCGCGGGGTCGCGTTGTACAATCACCGTCGCCCTCACAGCGCCCATCGTGGCAAATCGCTCGCCATGGTTTTCTGATGAAAGAAGAAGGACATGCAACCCGGTCAGCGGCGACAAAAAGTAGTTTAATTTCCGCGAAAACCTGCCCAAGGATTGAGGTGTCGTTCATTTTCATCATGTTTGCAATCAATGTGCAAAGCCTAGCGCCGCGAGGTGGGTGACAAACCACGCTGTGGTTTTGGGTTTAGCCATATCCCCGGACCAAACTGGATGCGATGAGCCCCCAGCCATCGGCGACAACGAAGAAGGCGAGTTTGAACGGGAGCGAGACGATAGCAGGCGGGACCATCATCATTCCCATCGACATCAGAACAGCAGCAACGACAAGATCGATGATCAGGAAAGGTATGAAAATCAGGAACCCTACCTGAAACGCTCTTTCCATCTCGCTAAGCAGGAAGGATGGTATGACAACGGATAAAGGCGCTTCATCGACTGTCGTTGTCAGCGGCAGGTCAGGCCGCAGATCTGCAAGCGCTGCGAAAGTATCGGCTTCGATCCGGCCTGACATGAATTCGCGCAGTGGCGCCATCGTGCGGATGAAGGCGTCTTCAGGCGTGATGGCATCATTCAGAAGTGGGTCGATGCCGGCATTCCACGCGTCCTCAAAAACCGGTTCCATAACGAAATAGGTCAGAAACATCGCGAGGCTCACCAAGAGCATATTTGGTGGCGATTGCTGCAGTCCGATTGCCTGGCGTAAGATGGCGAAGACGGTGACAATGAACGGAAAGCAGGTCACCATGATGGCGATACCTGGCACAAGGCTGAGGACGGTGATCAAGATCAAAAGCTGGGCCGACCTCGTGGCCAATGATCCGTCGTCACCCAGACTGATTGAGAGGTCCTGTGCCATCGCCGGTCCGGCCAAAACGATGGCTATGGCTGCCACAAGCCAACGGAGCTTCCACATTTAGGCCACGTTGCCCTTGTCTGTTGCAACCTCGGTCAAACGAACTGCAAGTTGGCCCGCTTCTCCGCCTTCCAGCTCCTGCAACTCACCGCGTGCGATTAGTTTGTCGCCAACATAAAGTTCGACCGGATCTTCAATTCGTTTGTCCAGTGGCAGCACCGCGTTTTCACCCAGGCTGAGTAGATCACGCACCAATGGGCGTGCCTTACCGACCGTGACGGATACCTCAATGGGGATGTGCTGCAGCGGATTGGCATGATCATTGGATGTGTCATCCATTGGATTCTGTCCTTGTCTCGGGATGGGTTATCAGGCTCAGTGCGGTTGTGATCTCGGCAAGCAGCGCATCAGTATCAAGCAGCGTTCCCTGCGCGACCTTTTCGATCCAGGCTGCATGAATACCAAGTGAGGCATCAGGGTGGATCGTCACATGCTGCGGCAACTCGGATTTTAGCGTGACGACGGCATCGTAACTCTCCGGATGCACAAAAAGCGAGATGGGCGCATTGGCATCGTCTTTCGCGGCCTGCTGCAGCACGTTGGCCACGTGCTCTGCAAAGCCGTTTTCGACGCAATACGGCAGGATCTTTGTCGTCAAAACGGAAAACAGCGGCGCGAGGGAATGCAACAGCTGGCCGCGTGCTTCCGCATAGGTAAAATCAATGTCGCAGATCGCTTGCACAAGTTTTTGTTGTAGTGCGCCAATTTCTTCCTGCGCGGCGGCTGTGCCTGCTGCCAAGCCTTCTTCATAGCCTCGATTGTAATCTTCGCTTGATGTCTCATCCTGTGCGATCACATCCTCGAAGGATTCGAGTGATAATAGGCCGGGCATCTAAGCGCGCTCCCTTGGGTCGGGGTCTTCAATCCAGTCCTGCAGGATCTGGATAGTCTCGGTTTCGCGATCCGTGATCATTTGCCGAAGGCGCGAAACAGGGTCATCGCTGCTTTCCTCCATCTGGCCCAGATCACCGCCCATGAACGCCCCCATGCTGTCATCACCAATGGCCATCGCCATTGGCGGATCAATCTCTTCGGGTTCTGGGAGCGCGATTGCATCGGTTGTGCCGGTCGCCGGGCGTGATTGCAGCAGGATTGGGCGCACAACGAAAAGCCCCAGGATAAGCGCGACGACAGCCAGCACCGCAACCTGGATCAGTTGCATTGTATCAAGTGGCATACCCGGGACAGGTGTTGCTGCCTCTGTTCCCAAGGTTGCCAAGGGCTCGAACGGCATCGATTTCAACGTTATGATGTCACCCCGGGCCGCATCAAAACCAACCGCTGATGCAACAAGTTCCTGTAGTGACGCCAGTTCTTCTTCGCTACGGGGTGTTGAGGACACGGCGCCATCATCGGTAATGGTTTTGACGTCATTGACCAATACAGCAACGGTCAGGCGTCGTACTGCGCCTGGCCCCTTGATCAACTGTCTTTCGGTTTCCGAAACCTCGTAATTCGTTAGCGAGCGATTCTCCGAGTTTTCGTTGCTTGATGCGCCGCCGGTCCCGGCAGCATCCCCGTCTGGCAGGTTCGATGCGACGGTGACATCACCGCCCCGGCTATCGCTTGATGTACCCGCGCTTTCGGTTACTTCGGTGCTGATCGCCACGCGGCTGTCGGGATCAATCCGGCGTTCCGTAATCTGCTCTGTCTCGGTGATGGTATCGACGCTGACCTCAACAACCGCGTTTCCGGCCCCGACGCGGGCTGCCAACAGACGCTCGGCCCGTTTGCGTAAACCTTCGGCCCGTTCATCGCCGCCGGGCAAGGCCGCATTCCCGTCCGCATCAGACATTAGCCCACCATTGTCATCGATCACGGCAACAGAATCGGGAGATAGCCCGGGGACAGTGGCACCGACTAGAAATTGAAGCGCCTTGATATGGGGTGCAGATAATGAACCGCCAGCCGTTGTGACGGTGACAGCGGCAGTGGGCGTTTGATTACGCTGAAATGGCCGATTTGAAGGGGTCGAGATATGCACCCTGGCGGCACGTATATGCGGGCTAGCCAGAATTGTCCTGGCAAGCTCACCTTCCTTTGCGCGCCAATACGCGGCATCAAACATCTGCGATGTGGTGCTGAACCCGGATAACCCGTCAAGTAACTCGTATCCCTGGCTGCCGGCTGCTGGCAACCCGTCGCCAGCCAATGACATGCGCAGCGTATCACGTTGCCCGGTCGGTACATATATCGCCCCGCCGCGCACCTCATAAGCAACGCCGCGTTGGTCAAGCGCTGTGATGACATCGCCTGCGGCCCGTGGTTCCAGCCCGCCATATAATAATGACATGTCCTTGTTGCTTGCACCTTGGGCCAGCATCAGGATGGCCGCAAACACCGCAGCCGTCGCCAACACGACAAATAAACGGCGGCGACTATCAAGCGCCGACCACATGCTGCTGAAACTCTGCAATCTGGTTCTCCATCACTTTGGCATTCTGCCTAATCTTCTCCTTCTTGGACCATCAGGCTTAACAATCGGTTAGGGCTTCCAAGTTATGTTCTGGAAAAGTTCTGGAAGGATTTCAGATGACGGCAGAGCCTGATGCACCGGATGAGACGCCCAAAAAGGGTTCGAAACTCCCATTGATCCTTGGCATTGTCCTTGCGGTTCTGGGCGGTGGCGGCGGGTTTTTTGCTGTGCAATCGGGGATTCTTTTTGGTGATTCCGACGAAGATGACAAAGCCGAGGTGACGAAGGCCGATGCGGCCGCCCAACCTGCGGTGTCCTTTGTTGCGATTGACCCGTTGGTGATTTCCTTGCCCAGCAGTGGCGGGCGCGATCATTTGCGATTTGCCGCACAGCTGGAAGTTCCGCCCGAATACGCGGCCGAGGTTGAGGCGATCAAACCGCGTATCGTCGATGTGTTGAACGGATATCTACGCGCCGTTGATTTGGCAGAGCTTGAAGACCCCACAGCGTTGATTCGCTTGCGCAGTCAAATGTTGCGCCGCGTGCAGGTTGTTGCTGGCAAAGGTCGCGTTGGTGACCTGCTCATCATGGAATTCGTGTTAAGTTAAGGAACGCCCAAATGACAATGATTGCTGATATTCTACTCATCGCAGGGGCGTTTGGTGCCGGGCTGTATTGTCTGGTGTTGTCGCGCAGGCTGCGTCGGTTTACCGACCTTGAAAAGGGCGTTGGCGGCGCGGTGGCTGTCCTGTCGGCGCAGGTGGATGACCTGACAAAAACGTTGAACAAGGCCCAATCGACCGCAAAAATGTCTGTCAGTGCACTTGATGACGTCAGCGCCCGGGCGGAGGCGGCAGGTTCGCGGTTGGAACTGCTGGTGGCGTCGCTACATGATTTGCCTGATCCGGGTATCGCGAGCTCTGGTGAAAGCCCCTTCTTTGTGCGCCGCCCGACCGGACCGGAAGGCCGACAGTAATGGCTAGGAGGAAACGCCGAGTCGGGCGGGCGACGCTTGGCATTATCTCGAGTTTGTTGATTGCATCGGCCATTACGCGCATTGGTGTGGGAATGGGCCCTGCGCTTGCTGACGAAGCGCGCGCAGAAGAGGTTCCAGTTGCGGCAAACTCAACCGATGGAATGAATACAAGCGCCTTGCTGGAGGCCTTTCAACGGCGTGAGGCGCGCCTGGCTGAGCGTGAGGCGCAGCTTCAGGCGCGGATTCAGGCATTGAATGTGGTCGAGGAAGAAGTCGCAGAGAAACTTGCGTCTTTGGAAGCTGCAGAACAGGCGCTTGCAGCCACGATAGCGCAGGCCGACGGGGCTGCGGCAACTGATCTTGAAAAGCTGACGACGGTTTATGAGAATATGAAGCCAAAAGAAGCTGCGGCACTTTTTGAGGAGATGCCGCCAGAGTTCGCAGCGGGATTCCTGGGAATGATGCGCGCGGATGCCGCCGCGTTGATCATGACCCAGTTGGAGCCTGAAACAGCCTATTCATTCAGTGTTGTACTGGCCGGTCGCAATGCAAATGCCCCGACAGAATAGGCGCTGAGGGAACGTTAACCCCTTTGTTGTAACACCAAGCGGCAGCCGTTCGCGGTCAATTTGAATTGTGAGGAGAACCGTACCTAATGGTTGGTTTGATCGGTATTGTCATCATCTTTGTGATGGTTTTTGGCGGCTACCTGTTGGCAGGGGGCAAGATGGGGATCATCCTGAAAGCTCTGCCGTTCGAGATGATCATGATCGCCGGTGCCGCGATTGGGGCTTTTGTCATCAGTAATGATACATCTGCCATCAAACACACGCTGAAAGACGTCGGGAAGGTCTTCAAGGGGCCAAAATGGCAGTCGCAGGATTATCGTGATGCCTTATGCATGATGTTTGAGCTGGTGCGGGTGGCGCGGACCAACCCGGTCGCCTTGGAAGGCCATATCGAGGCTCCCGACACATCGGATATTTTTGGCAAATACCCTAAAATTCTGGCTGACAAGGAAGCGATCGCACTGATTTGCGATACGTTGCGGTCGGCTTCGATGAATTACGATGATCCGCACCAGGTGGAAGAAGTGCTCGAAAAGCGCATAGAGGCCACCCATCACCACAACATGCATTCGTCTCACGCGCTGCAAACGACGGCGGACGCGTTGCCTGCTTTGGGGATCGTCGCGGCGGTGTTGGGCGTGATCAAGACCATGGCATCCATCGATCAACCGCCAGAGGTGTTGGGCAAGTTGATCGGCGGTGCGCTTGTCGGCACGTTTCTGGGCGTGTTCCTCGCCTACGGTATCGTTGGTCCATTTGCCACAAAGGTGAAAGCGGTGATTGAAGAGGACGCGCATTTTCAGCAGTTGATCAGAGAGGTTTTGGTGGCAAACCTCCACTCTCATGCGCCCAATATCTGCATTGAAGTCGGCCGCCAAAACATGCCCAGCCATCATCGCCCCAGCTTCGCCGAAATGGAGGATGCCTTAAAAGCATCAAAGCAGGAGGCGGCGTGATGCTGCGCGCGCTACTGGCATTCTTGTTGGTTTTCTCGGGGGCCGTCGCCGCCGATCCGGTCCGCGTCCAGACCGGTGAACATGAAACCTTCACCCGTGTGGTGCTCACCATCCCCGACGGAGCCGATTGGGCATTGAACCGTGATGCACAGGGCTATGTCGTGAACTTGCCTGCGACTGAAGGCTACGATCTGGACCGCTTCTTCGAACTGATTCCGGCTGATCGTATTCAGGCGGTATCTCAGGACCGGTTCGCTGGCGAACTTTACTTAGCTGTTGAATGTGCCTGCTACGCTGACGCGTTTCTGGACCCACCAAACATTCTGGTTATCGATATTCACGATGGTGCACCCGCCACCGACTCACCGTTCGAAGTGGCCCGCGCTGTTTCCCCTGTGGGGTTGTCGGTTGTTGCCCAGCCACAACCCGTTCCGCAGTTCACAGTGAAACGCAACCCGTTGATCCCGTTGGTTTTTGAAGCAGATACCCCTTTGCTGCGCCCGATCATTGAGGATGAATCAGACCGACCTGTTCGGGTTGCAGACGGTATAGTGTCCGGTGAAATAACCTCGACCACTGATGATCAGCAAACTGTAGAAATGGATTTGACTGATCTGGAAACATCGGTTGTCGAAAGTTTGGGGCGCGCATTGAGCCAGGGTCTATTGGAGCCCGAAACGGACGGCACTCCTGCAGACCGTCAGATGCGCGACTTTGTCGCTGTGGCGACGCCCGGCATTCGCGCTGTAACTGGGGTTGATCAGGCTGCCATTCCCGAGAATCCGCAGACGATCATAACGCAGGATGGTCAGCTATGCTTGCCGGGGCGCTTTTTCGATGTCGCAACCTGGGGGGATGAACGCTCCTACGCCACACAAATCGCCGAAGCGCGAGCAAAACTGACATCGGCGACGGACCAGCTCGATGAGGAAGCCACGCGCGACTTGGCTCGGAAATATGTCTATTTTGGGTTCGGCAGGGAAGCGGAACAAACTTTGCAACTTGATGGTGTGAGTTCGATGGAACGCAACTACTTGATTGCGATGGCGCGCATTATCGATGGCGATCCTTTTGATCGAAGCCCCTTTGCGCAGCAAGCAAGTTGCGCGTCACAGGTCGCTCTTTGGGCTTTCCTGGCCTCGGGGCCGGATGCGGTGGACGTGCAGGTCGATCAACCGGCAGTCTTGCGCACATTCATGGGTTTGCCGGAAGTGTTGAAACAGCATTTGGCACCAATGCTCTCGGATAGGTTTGTCGCCATAGGTGATAATGATGCCGCGGTACAAATCATGAAGATATTGCGGTCGACACCGGATGCACCGCTCGCGGCTGATTTGGCACAGGTGGATCTGCTACGGTCATTGGGCGAGGAGGACGCCGCCATCCAACAGGTGGTTGAGATCGCTGAGACCAATGTCAGGGCAACCCCGAAGGTGATCATCGCCCGGCTCAATGACGCCGTCCAGAATGAACTTCCACTGACGGCGGATGATTTCCTGTTGGCGGACTCATTGCGTTTCGAAAACGCGCAAAAGCCGGTTGCGAGTGATATCGCGGTGGCGCAAATCCGGGCGTATCTCTATCAAAAGAATTTCGCCGCCGCTGAAAGCTTATTGCGCGAACAAGCCGATCGAATAATCCCAGAAACCCTGACAGCGCTTGAGAATGAGTATGGGCGCAGTGCCACGGACTCAATGGAAGCGGATGCGTTTCTCGAGTTTGCATTCGATCCGCTATCCGCGAATTTGATGTCGGCAATCGAGAATGCGATTGCGGCCCGGCTGCTGACGCTCGGTTTCCCGGAACGCGCGAGGGATGTAGTCAGCGGCGATGCATCGCCAGATAATGCGATCGAGCGAAGCTACCTGCGCGCAAAAGCGGCCCTGGCCTTAAGCGACCCAACAGCAGTATTGGCGGCGCTTGAGGGGCGCCAGTCAGACCAAGCAAAAACATTGCGGGCGATTGCCCTAGACATTGCGCAATCAAATGGGATCGCTTCCGAAGCATATGCGGATGAGGCCCCGCAAAGCCTGTGGCGGCGGGGTGATTGGTCTGCATTGGCCGGATCGGAGGATGCGTTACTGCAGGCTGCTTCCAATGCGGCACTTGATAACGAGATTGGTGCGCTGGACCCTGATAAGCCGCTGACAAGTGGGCGAAATCTCTTGGAGCTATCGATGGAATCAAGAGAGATCATGGATGCGTTACTGACCCGCTTTTCAGTCTCTGAAGATGGCTGAACGACTTGCCAAAGAGTTACGAATTGTCAACCAATCACAAATAGGGTCAAGGCCAGATAGCAGCAGAAGGCGCGTTTGTGCATGTGGGGCAGAATGCCGCTCAATAAGGTGATCCGAAAACGATGCGTGTTGGCCTTTGGAATAGTGCTGTTGCTCAGCACAGGATCCGTTCGGGCAAGGGAAGCGCAACTGTGCCACGATGCGGCGCAACGTGCAGCGGCGCAGCACGGCATTCTCTTTGCAGTACTATGGGGCATCGCGCAAACAGAAACCAGTCGGGATCGCGAGGGCGTGGTTGAACCGTGGCCCTGGACACTAAACATCAATGCGCAGGGGTATTGGCTCAACTCACGTCATTCGGCGCGAAAACGAGCGGAAGCTAGCATCGCCACGGGGCAGGTCAGCGTCGATTTGGGCTGTTTCCAGATAAACCACCATTGGTATGGACAGCATTTTTCATCAACCGATGAAATGCTAGACCCGGACGCAGGTGCGGCATATTTCGCGCGTTTTTTAAAATCCCTTTTTGCCGAGAGGGGTAACTGGTCAGAAGCAGCGGGCGCTAATCACTCACGAACGCCCGAACACGCGGCGAGATATCGACAACGATTTGACCATTTTTTTGCCGTGGCGATGGCAAAGACAGATCAGTTAACGTCGCAGGTCACCCAACAAAACAGCTTTTTATTGTTGCGCGCTGGCGCTGGTCAAACAAGGCTTGGTTCGCTTGTTCCATTTCCGGAAAGCGACGGTTGATCCATGACTGGGCTTTCACTTCGGGATCTGTTTCAACCAACAATCATCCTCGCGCTCGCGTTGATGGCGGTCATCGTGATGATGATCTTGCCCATGCCAGCCTGGGTGTTGGATATCGGGCTGGCCGCATCCTTTGCGCTGGCTATCCTCATATTCACCGTAACCTTGTTCATTGACAGACCGCTCGATTTTTCGGCCTTTCCGACAGTGTTGTTGGCGTCACTCGTCCTGCGTCTGTCGTTAAATGTCTCATCAACAAAACTGATCATCGGCGAGGGCCATACCGGGACTGATGCTGCCGGAGATGTCATCGCCGGGTTTGCGATGTTTGTGATGGGCGGCAACATCCTGTTGGGGTTGGTTGTGTTTTGTGTGCTGTTGATCGTCAACTTCGTTGTGATCAACAAAGGCGCGACGCGGATGGCAGAGGTTGGTGCGCGCTTCGCACTTGATGCGATGCCCGGCAAACAGCTGGCAATCGACAGCGATATGTCCGCCGGGGCCATCGACCATCAGGAAGCCAAGCTGCGTCGGGAACGCGAACAGGCCGAGACAACGTTTTTTGGGTCGCTGGACGGCGCGTCGAAATTCGTCAAAGGCGATGCCATTGCAGGATTGCTCATCACTGCTTTGAATTTGGTGATGGGTTTGATCATCGGGATATCGGTTCACGGTATGCCGATTGGACAAGCTTTTGAAACATATGCTATTTTGACCGTAGGCGACGGGTTGGTGTCCCAGATTCCTGCCGTAGTCATATCGATTGCATCCGCGCTGCTCCTCGCCCGGGGGGGGGCAACCGGATCAACTGATTTGGCGTTGGTGGCACAGTTGGGACGGCACCCCGCAGCATTGGCAACGGTCGCCCTGTTGATGGGGCTTTTTGCGCTGGTGCCTGGGTTGCCATTCCTGCCCTTCATGGTTGGTGCGCTTACCTTGGGCGCCTGCGCATACATGATGTCGGTCGCGGCAAAGAGAGCTGCTGACGATGCCGCGGCGGAACCCGTGCTACCAGCAGAGACCCCGACGGAGACTTCCCTGGGGGATATGCTTGATCTTGACGACATTCATGTCGAGTTTGCGCCAGATCTGGTCGAGATGGTTTTGGATCCCGGTACGGGGCTTGATGCGCGTATCGCCAACATGCGCAGCCACGTTGCCACGGCCTTTGGCGTTGTGTTGCCAGAGATCCGCCTGACGGACAACGCAGCCCTGCCGCCGGGCTGCTATGTCGTAAAGGTGCAGGGGGTCGAACAGGTGCGCGATACCTTGAAATCCGACCAGGTTCTGGCGTTGTTGAATGAAGGTGATGCATCGGATTTGCCTGGCGAGATGGTCAAGGAACCGGTCTATGGCGCGCCAGCGCGATGGATCGACCCGGCCAATCAGGACACCGCCGCGCTGGCCGGATTAACGACTGTGCAACCGACTGAAGTTCTGGCAACGCATCTGCTTGAGATTGTGAAACGCAACTTTCCCCGGCTATTGACGCACAAGGCGCTGCGCCGCCGGTTGGACGAAATGGTGAACCTCAGTGATCCGACCCGCGCTGATGCAAATCGAAAGATGCTTGATGAACTGATACCGGACAAAGTCCCGATTGATGTGCTTTTGTCCGTCCTGCGCCTTCTGCTGGAAGAGCGGGTTTCAATCCGAAATCTGCCCCTGATCCTGGAGGCGACAGCAGAAGGGCGGCAACTTTTCCAGACCGTCGACAATATCACCGAACATGTCCGCCAGCGGCTTGGTTTCCAACTGGTTGCAGAGATGCGGCGATCTGACGGGACCATCCCACTGGTTCAGCTGTCGCCCGAATGGGAAGATACGTTTACGACCTATGAAATTCGTTCGGATCGAGGCGGCGGTGATGTGGCATTGCCACCCGACAGCTTCAACCAGCTTGCGGACGGCATCGCCGAAAAACTGGGGCAGGCTGCCGAGGCGGGGGCCTATGCTGCGGTCGTGACATCAATGCGCCGACGCCGGTTTTTGCGGACTGTGATGGCAGCCAAGGGGATCATGAACCCGGTCCTGTCATTTGAGGAGATCGGGATCGATGCTCGGCCAGCGCTCGTCGGTCTGGTGCCAGCGTGATCAACGAACTCCTGCCTTTGTTGCCGCTGTCGCAAACGATGTTGTGGACCGGCCTCGTGGTTTTCATCCGGATTGGTTCAATGATGTCATTGATGCCCGCATTTGGGGATCAGCCTGTGCCGATGCGGATCAGATTGATCCTGTCACTGATGTTCACGCTCGTCGTTGCCCCGGCGGTCGCACCTGGGATTGGTGCACCTCTCGAAGGATTGCTGCGCTCGGCATCTCTATTAGGTCAGGAAGTTGTCGCCGGGTTGTTTTTTGGTATTCTCCTACGCTTTTTCATCCTGGCGCTGCAGATTGCAGGCTCGATCGCTGCGCAATCGACGTCGCTGTCGCAAATCTTTGGCGGTTCCGCCGGGGTCGATCCACAACCGGCCATCGGGCATGTGTTGGTCGTTGGGGGAACGGCACTCGCTGCGCTATCCGGGCTGCATGTGCAAGCGGCATCTTACATGATCCACAGCTACACGATGGTTCCATATGGCGCTGGACTGACAGGGGAAATCGTCAGCCGGGTCGGTACGGCAGAGGTCGGCCGGACCTTTGGCATGGGCTTTACGCTCGCCGCGCCATTCCTGATCGCATCGTTGATCTATAATGTCATTCTTGGGGTCATTAACCGGGCTATGCCGCAACTGATGGTTTCGTTTGTGGGCGCGCCTGCGATCACGGCAGGCGGGCTGCTGCTGTTGCTGCTCACCGCACCCATCATGTTGGGCATCTGGATGACCGCATTCAGTACATTCATGGCTGCACCGTTTGAGGGTTGGCGATGAGTAATGAAGATGAGAGTGCCGAAAAGCAGTTTGAGCCAAGTCAGAAGAAGCTCGACGATGCCCGCGCGAAAGGGGAACTTGCAAAGTCAACGGACCTGACAACGGCCGCCGCATATGGTGGCTTGTTGATAGTGATGGCGACAATTGGCCCGGCCGCATTGATTGGTATGGCGACGTCCATGACTGTGTTGCTGGGGCAGGTCGATGATTTGGCGACGGTGCTTTTTGCGGGCTCAGGCCTTCCTTTGATGGGAGGTGTGTTCATCGCGACATTCTGGGGCGTATTGCCCTGGTTTGTCGTCCCTGCCGCATTGGCCATCCTGTCGGTTGCTGCCCAACGCGCATTTGTCGTCGCCCCAAGCAAGATCGCGCCAAAACTCAATCGGATATCGCCGATTTCCGGCTTCAAAAACAAGTTCGGGCGGCAGGGGTTCTTTGAATTTTTCAAGAGCTTCACAAAGCTGGTGCTTTACAGCGTGATCATGGGGGTTTTTCTGGTGTCCCAGATTGACCGCATCGTCGGCAGCATGCATTTGCCGCCCGGGCTGATCGTTGCGGAACTGGGTCGGATGATTGTTGGCCTGATGATGATCGTTGCGGTGGTCGCGGCGATACTCGGGGGCATCGATTACATTTGGCAACGTGCGGAACATACCCGCAAGAACCGGATGAGCCGGAAGGAAATGACGGATGAGCTGAAGCAATCAGAGGGCGATCCGATGATGAAACAGCAACGCCGCCAAAAGGCGCATGAGATTGCGACCAATAAGATGCTCGTCGATGTGCCAACTGCAGATGTCGTTATCGTCAACCCGACACATTTTGCTGTCGCATTGAAATGGGATCGCATGGCAGGCACGGCGCCGATTTGTGTGGCGAAAGGTGTTGATGAGATTGCGCGAAAGATCCGTGAATTGGCCGATGAACATGCTGTACCGCTGCATTCCGATCCACCAACCGCGCGAGCCTTGCATGCCAGCGTGGCAATCGGTGCAGAAATTGCGCCGGAACATTACAAAGCTGTGGCTGCTGCCATCCGATTTGCCGAAAGTATGCGGCAGAAGGCGGGCGGCAAGTGACGGATCGCGATAGGCTGGACAAACTGGGTGAACTATCGGGTTTGCAGTTTCGGGCGGCGCAGGCCGAGATGGCAACATTGCTGCGACGCGAAGAAAGATTGCGCCAGAATCTGACGCAACTGACCCGAAGTAAACAATCGCAAGCGCGCGCGCCGCGTGCGCCGGATGACGCGGCATTGGTGGCTGGGGCCGATATCCGCTGGCACCAATGGGTGGATCAGCGCCGATCAACAATTAATGGCGAACTGGCGCAGGTGCTGGCACTCAAGGATAGCTGCATGCAAAAACTTCGAACCGCGTTCGGGCGGGATCAGGCGGTGACCGGGTTGCAAAAGCGACAGGTCCGGGCACAAAAGCAGCGCATGCGCCGCAAGGAAAGCTACGAATCCTGACGTATTATGTCGATAATCAGAACATCGGTTATCGTGTCACCGGCGATTTCCTGAGCATAGCGCAGAAGTTCGTTACGCAGCGCGCGCATATTCGTCCCACTTGTAAAATTTCCTGAAAACCCGCCGATATTGGCGTGATCGAACATCACCTGCAAAAACCCATCGCGCAGTTTCGGTTCCATGGCGAAAACAGCGGCCCGACTGCCGGGCACAACCTCAAGGTTGAGCGACATCACAACCAATGCAGCGACGGCACCATCTTCGACAATCGGGATGATGAACTGATTATTCAGCTTTGCATATTCGCGTTCCTCGGGAATGACCGAAACGGGCGTGGGGCTGTGATCTTCGGCCGCATCGGCAGGATCGCCGCATGGGTGCCCTGCAGCCAGTGGATCCTCTTCATGTGCAGGTTTCAGAAAAAGGCCGGCACCAACACCGCCACCGACGCCTATCAACGTGAGCAATACGGGTAAAAGCAGTTTCATCATGATGAATTCTCCGGTCCGAAACTAGAACGGCAATGCCTGTTCAAGGATTTGCTGCCCATATCGCGGCTGCTGCATGTCGGTGATCTGGCCGCGACCGCCATAGGAGATACGGGCCGACGCGATCTTGTCATAGGTGATTTCATTTTGGCGGGTGATGTCCTCGGGGCGGACATAGCCGGTAACAAGCAATTCGCGCAGTTCGAAATTGACCCGTACCTCCTGCCGCCCAAAGATTGCCAAAACCCCATTTGGTAACACATCCGTAATGGTCACGGCCACGCGAAGCTCCAGCTTTTCGTTGCGGCGGACGGTGCCATCGCCCGATGACGCGCTTTGTGAATTCAGATCGACAAGCGATGACGATGTTGCGCCGGTTGGCAGCACCTTGTCCAAACGCTGCGGGATACCGAACAGTTGCGGAAGCCCGGCCTGCTGGGAAGCCGACCTGGATCTGTCACTGGAGTTCGAAATTTCAGCCCGGTCGTCGATTTCAATGACAACGGTCATGATGTCGCCGCGCAGCATCGCTCGTCTATCGCCGAGAAGCGACCCACGCGCGCCCGTCCATAGGGATGCACGCGATGACGGGGCAAGAGCGACCGTCTCAATGGCGTTTTGTGTGCCCGGATTGAGCATTGCGTTACGTTCTACGGCTCGGTCGGGCGCAGTAAATGGCGGTGGTTTTCCCACCGGGGTGGTGCCGCAACCGGCAAGCAATGCGATCAGGATAAGGGATTTACGCATTTTCATTCCTTAGCGGGAGACATAGCCGGCGCCATCGGCGCCGATCAGGGCCGGCACGGTGCTGCGCGAGCTGAGATTCATGACCCGGATCACATCCCCAGGCCCGGCCCGGCCTAATGCACGCCCTTCGGTTGAGATCATCAAACCGCTGGTTTCATAATGCAGGGTGATGATCTGGTTGCGTTCAACAACCGCCGGGTAGCCAACATCGCGTGGCCGAATGGGTCGCCCGGCATAAAGGGCGACCTTTGCTTCCATGCCGATGATTTGAGATGGGTCCTCAACACTGCCTGGCACGTTATGATCACGCAGGATCACATCCTCCGCCATGATCAGGGTTTGCGCTGGCAGGGTGCGTGCCGCCACCACCGTGTCAGCCGCCACCGGCCTCGCAAGAGCAAAAAGGAATACCAGATATTTCACCGCAACTGCACCATGGCGCTCAGCATCTGGTCTGCGGCGGTGATCACCTTGGAGTTGAGCTCATAGCCGCGCTGCGCCTCAATAAGATCCGTCACCTCTCTGACGGGATCAACCGAACTGTCCTCTAGATAGCCCTGGCGCAAAACGCCCAATCCGTCCTCGCCGGGTGTTGTGACCACCGAAGGGCCGGATGCCGGGGTTTCAAGGAATAGGTTTGATCCAATTGCCTCCAAACCCTTTGGGTTGGTAAAGCCCGCAAGGGTGAACTGGCCCAGCAATTGTGGTTCGACCTGATCGTTGAAATAGCCGTAAAGCTCGCCTTCGGCATTGATCGAGATGGACCGCGTATCGCGGGGGATCGTTACATCGGGCACTACCGGATAGCCATCCGAGGTAACAATCAGCCCATCACCCGTCAGCTTAAGCCCGCCATCGCGGGTATATGCGGAAATGCCGGAGGGCAATGTGACTTCAAGATATCCGTCGCCCTCGATCGCGACGTCAAGGTCCCCGCCCGTTGCAGCCAGCGAACCCTGGCTGAGCATCACCGAAACGGCATTGGCCCGCACACCGAGACCAAGCTGCACGCCGGTTGGCAAGACGGTGCCGTCGGACGCGTTTATCGTGCCGGGTCGGGCCAACTGCTGATAATGCAAATCGGCGAATTCCGCGCGGCGGGCATTGTACCCCGTCGTGTTCATATTGGCGAGGTTATTTGAAATCACCTCTACCCGCATTTGTTGTGCTGACATGCCAGCCGCGGCTATCTTAAGTGCTTTCATCGGATTGCTCCCTTACCTGCGGATTGCTTGAATGACGCCGCGGATCCGCTCATCTTCCTTGTCCAGAAAACTCTGGCCCAGTTCGTAGGCCCGCTGGACTTCGATCATGCGGCCGATCTGGATGATCGGATTCACATTCGATTCTTCCAAAAAACCCTGCATCATGCGCCCGCCGGGGGCCGGTTCAAATCCGCCGCGCGCCTCAAACATGACTCCGCTTTCGCGGATCATCTGGTTGGGGTCGATGGGCCTGACGAGGCCGATCTGACCAATGGGCTGGCCGCCCGCGCTCATTGTTCCATCCGGGCTGATGCCAATGTTGCCCACCCCTTGCGGGACAAAGACAGGCGCGCCGCCGGCATCCAAAACCTGATATCCGTCCGGTGTGACAAGATCGCCGTTTTCATTGGGCTGGAACGCCCCCGCACGTGTCAGGCGCTGTCCACCGGGGGCGTCGATCAGAAAAAAACCGTCACCTTCGATCGCGAGGTCAAATGTGCCGCCGGTCTGTGACAGTCCACCCTGTGATTGCACGGTGTCGCGCACGGCCGCGGCGGCCATCGAAAGTGAGCTCGCGTCAGGGCCCAGCGATTTTACATGCTCGGCAAACATGATCCCTTCAGCCTTGAAGCCGGTGGTTGAGGCGTTGGCGATATTGTTCGCAATCGCCCGCATCTCCTGCATCAGGCCCGATTGCCGGGTCAGCGCGGTATATGATGCGTTATCCATTCTTAGCCTCCGGCGATGATTGGGATCAGTGTTGATTTGAACAGGCTGACCAGCGCTTCTGTCATGAAACCCATCGTGGCCCAGAACACGGCGACGATGGCGGCCAGTTTAGGGACAAATGTCAGAGTCATTTCCTGGATTGATGTCAGCGCCTGAAACAACCCGACGACAAGGCCGGTGGCCAGCGCGACTGTGAGGATGGGAATCGAGATGACGAATGCCGTCCACAAACCCTGCCGCAACGTGTCATAGAAAAGCGCGTCATTCATCAAACCGGCATCCGCAAGATTTCCTGGTAGGCCTCAACCACTTTGTCGCGCACCGTGACGGCTGTTTGCACGGCCAGTTCGGTCTGGGCGAGCGCCTGAACCAATGCATGTGGATCCGCCCCGGCGGTCATCGCTTGCATAGCAGTTGTTTCGCTTTCGCGCATCGTTGCCATGAAATCCTGTGCGGCACCGATGATCGCATTTCCGCCGTCGCCGGCATTTGGGGCGGTCGCGGCCTTACCAGCGGCGTAGTTCTGGGCGACAAGTACATTGATATCCATTTTTGCGCTCCTTTAATTACGAAGAAGGTCCATCAGGGCGGACGACATCTGTCGCACCTGATCAAACATTTTCAGATTGGCTTCATAGCTGCGTTGCGCTTCACGGGCGTCGGCAACCTCAAGCAGCAGATTGACGTTTGAACCATCATAATGCCCGCTGGCATCGGCCAGCGGATTGGCCGGGTCATAGATGCGCGTCGGATCGCTTTGATCAAGGCGCACAGGCCCCGTTGCGACGGCCCCGGTTCTTTGCCCATCGGTTACCGTCTGCTCAAATGACACCACCTTGCGCCGATAGCCGGGCGTGTCAGTATTCGCGATATTCTCCGAGACATGACGCAAGCGGTTGGCCTGCGCCTTCATCCCACTTGTTGCCACGGACATTGCTTCGCTGAAATCAGCCATGTGTTCGCCTTATGTTCTTCCTAGAGTTGTGCGCAAAACGGTCATTGTATGCCGATAAATTGCCAGGGCACGACTATGTTCCCGGCTGACGGCAACCGAATTCAACAATTCCTGTTCGAGTGAGACGGTATTGCCATTCGGCGACGGTTCCGTACCGCGATCGGCGATAGAACGCGCCACAGACATCATTGGTTCATGGGTGATGTGGCCGGATCTTGTGGCACGCAGTTGATGCGTGCTTTGTGTGTCATAGCTTTCCTTGAATGGCGCAATATGCTGCGCACGAAAACCCGGCGTATCGGCATTTGCGATATTTCGGGCAACCACGGCCTGGCGCGATCCGGCATGGCGCGCCATGGCTGTTGCGGTCTGGAAAAGCTCCAGTGAGTTATACATCGGGGGTTCTCCCTCGTCTCGTTTCAACGAAGCATTAAGCCTAATTCCTTAAGAAGAGGTTTGTGGTTAATCGATTGGGCGCATGTAATGGAAAATTTGATCGAACAAATGACGGCTGCGGTGACCAATCTGCAATCTGTCTATGACGTCGGGCGCGTCACCGGCGTAGCGGGTGGCAATGTCCTTGTCGGCGGGGTCAAGGATTGTGCCCGCATTGGGGACAGGGCAAAGGTGCATACTGGCAGCGGTGCCGTGACAGGCGAGATTGTGAAACTCGAAGCCGATACCGCCCACCTCCTGATCGATGGCGCAGCCGATGGCGTATCGCTGGGGGACCGGGTTGTCATTCTAAAGCGTCCAAAATTTGCACCCGATAACAGTTGGATTGGGCGCGTTATCGACCCTGATGGCAAGCCGCTGGATGGGCGCCCATTGTTGCCGGGTATGGATCCGCGCCCGTTGCGTGCATCCCCGCCGCACCCCCATCACCGGCGTGCTTTGGGTGCGCGGTTGGAAACCGGTTTGGCGGTTTTCAATACGCTTTTGCCCTTGGTGCAGGGGCAACGTATCGGGTTATTCGCCGGTTCCGGCGTTGGGAAATCGACGTTGCTGGCTGATTTGGCAAAAGGTGTCACGGCGGACGTGATTGTCATCGCACTGGTTGGTGAACGCGGACGGGAAGTCAGGCATTTCGTTCAGGATGTCTTGGGGCCGGAGGGGATGCAGCGTGCTGTCGTGGTAGCGGCCACATCAGACAGGGCCCCGCAGGTACGTCGAAATTGCGCTTGGGCAGCAACCGCCGTAGCGGAATATTTCAGGGATCAGGGAAAGCAAGTCCTGCTGTTGATCGACTCGGTGACGCGTTTCTGTGAGGCGCATAGAGAGGTCGCTGTCGCGGCGGGCGAAAACGCGAATCTCCGGGGATTTCCTGCATCAACCGGCCCGGCAATCGGCGCGCTATGTGAACGTTCGGGCCCAGGAGGGGCGGGCACCGGTGACATAACGGCCGTCTTCTCTGTCCTTGTCGCAGGCTCCGATATGGATGAACCCGTTGCCGACATACTGCGTGGTGTGCTCGACGGGCATATCGTCCTTGATCGTGAGATTGCAGAGCGTGGCCGATTTCCTGCGGTCGATGTCCTGCGGTCGGTGTCACGTTCGTTGCCAGACGCAGCGACTGATCAGGAAAACAAGATAATTTCACAGGCCCGTGCGCATCTTGGTGTCTTTGACCGCTCAAAGCTGATGATACAGTCCGGCCTTTATACAACCGGGTCGGATCCGGCTATTGATACCGCAATTGCTTGTGCGCCAATGCTGGATGAATTTTTGACCATCAAAGATAGTCGCGGGACGATGGCGCATTTTGCAAAGTTGCGGCAGGCCATCTCGCTATCATCAAATCGCATGAAAACCGACGATCTGGCTGGCGTGGCCTCAAACTAGGGGTGGTACAGTGCGCAGCAGCGTCAGTGCGGTTGAGCCGCCGGAAGCGACCGCAATATCAGCAGCCTCAGATCGGACAAGGAAAAGTCGGATAAGTTTTTCCTGCTGGTCGGCGTCAGAAAAATCGGCCACTTGGTCGGTGCCAAAAATTGTTGCTGATCGTCCCTGAAAAAGTTCCAGTTGCTTGTCTAGATCGATACTTGCAATACTACTGGGCAGCCCAAATGCAGTTTGGAACACCTCTCGCAACGGGGCGTTCCCCATGATTGAAAACCACTGGGCATTCGTGCTGGATGTGCGATCCATTACATCGTCAATCCCCGTGCTTACATTCATCGCCAATCGTAGATCGTTGTTCTGTTCACCAACGGCGCGTTCGAACTGGCGTGCTTCGTAGCGATTAATAATTTCATCTGCAAAGTCGGTCAGTCCGGTGCGCGGAAAGATGCGATCACCAAAGCCAAATGCACGACTGAAATCAGCATATCGGTTATCGGACAGGCGGTTCGCGAGCGCGCTGTCATCGATTGTGCCCTCTTCAAGTATCGTCTTGATATAGAACTTGTTGTCGATATCGTCATCAAGGCCGAAGGCACCCAAGGCGACCGATAGGAGCTGTCGATCAGAGACCAGATCCTCGGGGGTGCGCACATCAGCGATCTTATCACGGAAATACTCTGTTGCCCGCCGGACAGGTTGGCTTTCTGCAAACGCATCTTGCTGACTATCCAGCGTGCGCTCCAGAAACCGCCAACCGACATAACCGGTTAATGGGACAACCGGTTGAAAACTCATGATTGACCGGCCGCCAACAAGCGGGCCTCACGGGGCAGCAGGTTTCGCAGTGATTTCAGCGCACGGTAAAAGTCGTTGCGATCAACCGCGTCAGTGGCCGTATCCAGATGGGTGCGGCTGTCATCATCGCGCAATGCCTGGCTCAGTTGTTCTATACCGCGCAACATCTGAAGACGCGCATCAGCTTTTTCGACGTCCCCAGATAGCACAAGCTGCGCGATGTAGCAGATGCGCCGGACTGGGGTATTAACCTCGTCAGGGCGAATAGCATCCCGAAGGCGCAAGATGTTGGCATTGGGCGTCAGGATTGACAAGCGGCTGCGGCGATCCCCATTTTCGATAACGGCCCCGTTGACAAGCACGCGCTCCTTTGGATTCAGCTTCAGGACAAGTCCAGACATCAGAGAGCCCCCTGACCATTCAGCCCACGCAAAACAGCTGTGTTTATTTCGATCAGGGCGGTCGCGTCCGCTTCGCCCTGTAAGATCTTACGGCTATGATGTTCGGTGAATTCAGCGAGATAGAATATCTGCGCCCGTAGGGGTTTTGGCAGTGCATTACCGTCATCGGCAACATCGGCTGCCATCGCAACCCACATGCGACGGTTATCGTGTAACACGCCGGCAAGCGCTGGAAAATCGACCGGTGTGGTATTGGCTTCTTTGCGAAGACGCGCGGTGATTTGACTGATCAACTGGGCTTCGACGGACCGTTCCGTGCGAACGGCGACTTGGGTGGGGGCATATGCCTGACGAGCTTGCTCTATTGCGTTCACGTGATGTCCTTCCGGCACGAATTTGAACGAGATGCGGTTTTTCCGCAGTGAAATGCAAAGTGGCACCGGTTCTCCGGTGCCACTGGTCGTTTAGATTACCGGAACAGCGATAGAATTGTTTGCGGTGCCTGGTTTGCGATCGAAAGCGACTGGACACCCAGCTGTTGCTGCACCTGCAAGGCCTGAAGACGGGCGGATGCCTCTTCCATGTCAGCATCAACCAACGCACCGATACCGGATTTCAGGCTATCGGTCAGGTTGGAGATAAACTCTGACTGCGTATCAATCCGGCCCTGGCTGGAACCGAACTCAGCGGCGGCGTCGATTGTGCTGCCGATGAATGTTTCGATGTTGGCCAAAGCGGCGGCGACACTGTCGTCATCTGTGACGTCAATGTTGTTGAGGCCTGCAAGCCCGCCCGTTGCTTCACCATCGGCAGCACCAGCAACGCTCAACGTGACCGCTGATGTGCTGTCAGTGTCAACTTCAAGCACCCAGGCGCCGTCTTTTTCGGTCACATTAGTGGAAAGACCGGCAACGCCAGCACCATCAATGATTGTCTTCAGACCGCGCGCCACATCCTCGAATGTTTCACCAGGACCGGCAACGTAATCATAGTTGTTGCCAGCGATCGCCACGCGATAACCGTCACCTTCATTCACGCCGGCGGTGCCGGAGAACGTGATGTCAGACGCACGAGAGCCCAATGATAGCGAAGCTGTCGTCGCAGCAGCGCCAGAGTTCACGGTGCCACCTGCATTGTCGCCAGCCGTCAGCACAAATGTCGTCGTCGGCCCGGAGGCGTTGACTTCAATATCTTCGAAAGATCGGGTGTTGGTCAGGACAATCTCACCCGCGTTTGCATTGGTGGCAGAAACACCTTCAATGCCTGCGGCGTTGATTGCAGCAGTCAGGCCGTCGCGTACGTCATTGACGGTCAATGCGCCGGCCACGGTGGTAAAGCTGACCGTTTCACCCGCAATTTGCAGGTTGTAGGTCTCACCAGCGCCAGCTGGCACAGTGGCAAGGTCAATCGTCATTTCATTGCCATCGCCAGAGAAGTTCGCACCGGCACCGGCAGCATCCTGGCTTGCACCCGCGGTGAATGTGGCATTTGCGCTCAGATCAGCACCGGTACCATAGACACCCGCATCAAAGCTCAGGTCCTGACGGCCGACAACGATATTGGACGATGCAACCGTACCGTCGCTGGACCGATCAAGCGATGACAGAATGTTAACGTTATCTGTGCCCTGCAACATGTTCAGGCCATTGAACTGCGCGGCCCCGACGACAGAGGCGATCTGATCTGTCAGTGCATCAACGTCGGCTTGCAGTTTGGTGCGGTCAACATTTTCGCCCTGTGCCGCGACGATTTTTTCCTTCATGTCGTTAAGCAGATCGGTCACCGTTTCTGCACCGTTACGGGCAACGGCGACGGATGAACTGCCCAAAGAAAGGCTTTCAGAGATTGCTTTGAAACCTTTGACGTCTGACTCCATCACCTTCGAGATCGCCCAAACCGCCGAGTTATCGCGGGCAGAGCCGACTTCCTTACCGGTAGAGATCATGGCCTGCGTTTTCGACAGATCGTTATTGATGGATTTCAGTGTTTGCAGCGCGACCATCGCGCTGTTGTTGGTCAGAATACTGGACATATTTGGTCCCTTCAAAGAGGCGCTTTGCGCCGGGTTGATTCGTGAATCCATGCCGTTTCGACACGGGTTGAAACGTCATTCTGACGGAAGTCGTCTGCACCTGTTTGGGGGACAGATTAGCCTTTTGGCGATAGGCGAAGATTGACCTCATCTGCCTGAATAAGATGTTAACTCACGCCGATGATTTGCGATCAATTTGATCCAATTTAGGCCTTTTTCTGCAAGGCTGGTTTTGACGTTGGCACCTTGGCCAATTGCCCGTCCCGATCATAAACAGCAAGCCCGCCACGGACATGTTCCAGGGCAGCGAGCCGTTCGCGCGCAGCACTGACCCCCCTGATCGCGGCGGCCAAAAGCTGTTGATTCTCGGAAAGCTTGCTTTTGATCACCGCAAGGTCACCGGCAGAGGCATCAGCACGGGTCAGGCTTTCAAACAGCACCGTCTTTGCACCTGAAAGCTGATCAAGATCATCGAACGCGCCAGTATTCAGTGCCACGCGTTCCTTATCGAGAAGGAGGATGAGTTCTTTTGAAATTTCACTAGGCATCCAAACGTACTTTCATCGCCTCAAACAAGGCTTCGGCGAGGCCGATTCCCCCAGCGGCGGCCATTTCCTTTGCCTGTGCCTCGCGCAGAAAGGATGAAAACTGATCTTCACCCGACCCGCCGCCAAAGGTTTCGCGCGTGGCACCAAGACCCGCCGATTTCAGCATCTCGGCCAGAAAAGTTGCTTCCAGCTTCTGGGCGGCATCCCGCAATTTTGCATCGGTGTTTACGTTGTCAGGGATATGCGCAGCGGCGCGCGGAGCCGGCAATGCGGGGATCGTGGTCATCGGGTTCTCCGTCGTGATATTTTTCCCTTTTGCCGGATAGCCGTAAAGAATCAGTAATTTTTTTCTGCCAAAAAGCACGAAATGCAGATTCTGTCGGAGAACCAATGATACCGTTGATAGCGACCGAAACGAAAGTCATGTCCAGCCCTTCGACAGCCGAGGCAGATCCGGTTCTGGCAGAAGGTGCCATCGTTTTTGCAGATATGATTGCGACGCTTACGGATGCGCAAGGTGCGTTGACAGAGGGTGTTGCGGTGCCATTGGAACAACGCCCGGCTGAGGTTGAAAAATCGTTTGAGGCCGAGGGAGATAGTGATGCGTTTGCTCTGACACCTGATGAACCAGTTGATCCCGAACAAATGGTATTTCCGCTTGCTGACGCCAGTGATGTGACAAAAACGCGTGACTGGCAGCCAATAAAAGCCGCCGAGCCGGTTGTTGGGCCGATGCCAAAAGAGCCCCCGAAACCTGCGACCGACACCGATCCGGAGGATGTGCCTGCGGACCAAAAGACGGTTGCGACAGAAAAGAAAGCAGCACCATTCCCAACTGCCGCGCAGAGTGTCGTTGAGGGTCAATTTCCGCGTGCAGCCCCCTCAACGGGTAGTGCTGACAAAAAGGCAGATGTCAGGTCGGATGCGCCAAAACCGACTCCACCGATCTCTCAGGCAACTGCGAAAGTCGAGGCAGCGGCGAAGGACCCAGCACTCCATTTGTCTGAGAAAACCCTGCCTAGCGCCTCCCCCGACGCGCGCCAATTGAACCTCGCTGAAACGGCTAAAATCGCTTTGCCGGTAAAGGGTGACTGGTCCTTGACGGCCGCAAAGATCACAAAAAGTACCACTGTAAAGCATGGCGTCGCCGCTACGGCAGAACCGCTTGCCCCGCTGCGATTGATGCCGTCCGAAGCGGTGAAGAATATCGCAGGCTTGGAGGTACCGGGTGATATATTGATGCTTTCTGCCGCGGGTGAGCGTGCAACAGTATTTGTCCCCACCGCGGCAGCGCCTGCGACGGCGGCCAATCCCGAATTGGCACGTCATGTCGCGGGGCAGCTAGCGTCGGGAGTTGCCGCACAGCCAGGGCGGGTTACCGAGATCGCGTTGAACCCCGAAGAGCTGGGGAAGGTACGGTTAAGCATGGCGTCGGTTGATACGACAATCGCGTTAACGGTCTTGGCGGAGCGCCCTGAAACAGCGGATCTGTTGCGGCGGCATATCGATGTGCTGGAACAGGAATTCAAGGCATTGGGTTTTGAGGATATTTCTTTCTCCTTCGGCGGGGAAAAACGGGCAGATGGCGGAGGCGGCAGAGATCACAATGCTGACCCCCTCGCGGAAAACGACATCGAAGTAACAAACACACCAGTGCAGATGCGGGCAACGGATACGGACAGCGGGCTGGACCTGCGATTGTAAGGATACTTTATGGAAGTTACACAGAACCAGACGGCAACGGCGTCTGCAGCAACAGCGGCAGTAGCCGACAAAACCAGCAAAATCAGCTCTGATTTTGAGACGTTCTTGCGGATGCTGACTGTCCAGATGCAAAATCAGGATCCACTGAACCCGGTCGATTCCTCTGATTACGCCGTTCAACTGGCGACGTTTTCGGGGGTCGAACAGGCAGTGTTGACGAATGATCTGCTGAAATCACTGACCTCGCAAATGAACAGCAGTGGTCTGGCAGGGATGGCCAATTGGGTTGGAAAGGAAGCACGGGCAGCCGCCCCCGCCCGTTTTGACGGAAACCCCATAAAGCTGACACCGAACCCGTCGGTCATCGCCGACCGGGCAGAGCTTGTTGTACGCAATGAAAGCGGGACAGAAGTGCAGCGGCTGGATATCCCTGTGACATCCGACCCGGTCGAGTGGGCTGGCGTTGCGGAAGGAGGGAGCCCATTTGCAGACGGGCTTTATACGTTTGAGGTTCTCAGCATCGCGGGCGATGAGGTGATCGCGCAGACCCCGGCGCAAATATATAGCAAAGTGACCGAAGTGCGCAGCGAAGGGGACGCAACCGTCCTGGTTTTGGAAGGGGGCGCCACGGTTTCCAGCGATCAGGTGACGGCGTTGCGTGATCCGGCCAACTGACCGTCATCAAGCACATCACATCAGGCTGTTCATCCAGACCGCCGCACCAACCAAACCGCCCCCCAGGGCCATCCAGGCCAGCCTGGCTAACCGGCGTTGCGGCTTGGGTTCAGGTGCCGGATTATTAAGGCGGATCAGCGCGTCCTCTGCCAGTTTGGGCAGGCGGGGGCCGAAACGTGCAAGGACGCGCGCGGTTTTGGTCAGATCGCGCAGCAAAGCCTTGGGGCCAATGCTTTCCTTGATGTAATTCTCGACAACCGGGCGGGCCACTTGCCAGATATTCATATGGGGATCAAGCGACCGCGCCACGCCTTCGACAACCACCATGGTGCGCTGTAGCAGGATAAGCTCGGTCCGGGTTTCCATCCCGAAACGCTCCGTTACCTCAAAAAGATAGCTGAGCAATCGGGCCATCGAGATGCGGCTCGCATCCATACCGAAAATCGGCTCTCCGACGGCACGCAATGCGCGGGCAAATTCATCAACATCCCGGTCGGCAGGGACATAGCCAGCCTCAAAATGGACTTCAGCGACACGATTGTAGTCCTTGCGAATGAACCCGAACAGTATTTCGGCATAGACGCGACGGGTGTATTCGTCGATCCGTCCCATGATCCCGAAATCATAGGCAATCAGATCACCATTCGCCGCGACCTTCAGGTTGCCCTGATGCATATCGCCGTGAAAATAGCCGTCACGCAGAGCGTGGTTCAGAAACAGTTGCAGAACACGGGCGGCCAAGGCGCGGCGGTCATGGCCCGCCGCGTCCAATGCGTCGTTCAATCCGATATTGGTGCCTTCGGCCCAATCGAGGGTCATGACGCGCCTGCTGGATAGATGCCACCGGACCAACGGCACCTCGAACCCGTCATCACCGTCGGTATTGGCCGCAAATTCGGCTGCGGCGGCACTTTCCAACCGCAGATCCAGCTCACCCGTCACGATGCCTTCGAAATGGGTAATCACCTCCATCGGGCGCAACCGGCGCGAGGCGGGCGAAAGGACCTCGATCGCGCGGGCTGCGAAATAGAACGCGTCTATATCCTTGCGGAACGCTTTTTCGATGCCGGGGCGCAGGATTTTGACGGCTACGGCCTCCCCGGTATCGGCCAGATGCGCCTTGTGTACCTGTGCCAGGGATGCGGCGGCAACCGGCTCCGAGAATGTAGAAAAAAGTGTGTCAAAGGGCAGGCCAAGCTCGCGCTGGATTTCGGCCTTCGCGTCCTTCATCGAAAAGGGCGGCAACTTATCCTGCAAGACACGCAGCTGCACGGCAAGCTCATCACCCACAACATCGGGACGGGTCGACAGCACCTGGCCAAATTTGATGTAGGCCGGGCCAAGTGCGGTCAGCGCCCGCGGGGCAGGGGGCATCGACAGATCACCCTGAAACCCAAGCCAGCGAAATGGCCAAACCAGCGCCCGAAACGTGATCCGCAACAGCGGGCCTGCATCAAACGCATCCAGAACCACATTCATGGCACCCGTACGCTCCAGCGTGGCGCCCGTTCGGATCAGGCGGATGATGTTGTGAGGGCCGCGCAAGTTACAGTTTCCAACCTGAATGCAAGGCTGCGATGCCCATCGACAGGTTGCGGTATTTCGCATTCTCAAACCCGGCCGCGCGGATCATCGCCAGAAAACTATCCTGATCGGGGAATTTACGGATCGATTCCACCAGATACTGATAGCTGTCTCTGTCGCCTGCAATCGCCTGCCCCATGCGCGGAATGACGTTGAAGGAATAGGCGTCATAAGCGGCCTGCATCATCGGGTTGGGCAATTGCGAAAACTCCAGCACCATCAACCGACCACCCGGTTTCAGCACGCGGAACGCCTCGGTCAATGCGTCTTGCGGGCGGGTCACGTTTCGGATGCCGAAGCTGATCGTGTAGACGTCGAATGTACTGTCCTCGAACGGCAGGGCCATGGCGTCGCCCACCACCCAATCCAGACTGTCAGACATCTGTGCGGCCTCGGCGCGTTTACGCCCTTCGATCAGCATTGGTTCGGTCAGGTCTAGAACCGTCGCTTTACCCCGACCCGCACGTTTCAGAAACCGGAAAGAAATATCACCCGTCCCACCGGCCACATCCAGCAAGCGCTGACCGGGTCGTGGCGCCAACCAATCCATCATCGCGTCTTTCCAGATCCGATGAATGCCCACCGACATCACATCATTCATGATGTCGTATTTATTGGCGACCGATGAAAACACGCCTTGCACGCGGCCTGCTTTTTCGGCCTCTGGCACGGTTTCAAACCCGAAATGGGTGGTGTTGCCCGGTTTGTCGGTCATGTCAGGATTCCGTTCTATTCTGGTCCTCCGCCCGGGTTATACGCTGTTGCGGCAAGAGACAAACTGTCAATCTGCCACATCACCGGGCCGGTTTGCGTAAACGGTTTGTCTTGGCGCCTGCGGGGGCCTATGCATGCGGTTAGCCTTACCAGCAAAGCACGCGCCAAACATGCCTGAATTGCCCGAAGTCGAAACCGTAAAAGCGGGACTTGCCCCCGTGATGGAAGGGCAGGTGATTGCTCGGGCCGATGTGAACCGGCCCGACCTGCGGTGGCCATTCCCGAAAGACATGGCAGCGCGCCTGACAGACAAACGCGTGCTTGGCCTGCGTCGCCGGTCAAAATACATTCTGGCCGATCTGGACAGTGACGAAACGCTTTTGGTGCATCTGGGCATGTCGGGGCGCATGCTGATCTCCGGTCACATGCAGGGTGATTTTCATTTCGATCACCCCGCGCCCGCAAAACATGATCATGTTGTGTTGCATATGAAGACGGGGACGAGGATCACCTTTAACGATGCCCGCCGGTTCGGGGCGATGGATCTGATGCTGACCGTGAGGCAGGAAGATCACTGGCTGATACGCGATCTGGGACCAGAGCCGTTGGGAAATGCATTTAACGAGGATTACCTGGTCGCGCGGCTCAAAGGCCGTAACACACCGATCAAATCAACCTTGCTTGACCAACGTATTATTGCCGGTCTGGGCAACATTTACGTGTGCGAGGTTCTTTTCCGGGCAGGAATCCATCCGCGACGCAAGGCCAGCCGGATCAGCGTAAATCGCGCCGCCGGTCTGGTCCCGATCATCCGCGATGTCCTGTCCGAAGCCATTGCCGCCGGCGGGTCCTCACTGCGCGATTATCGGCAAACGGATGGCGAGTTGGGATATTTTCAACATGGTTTCCAGGTTTATGACCGGGAAGGCGCAGCATGCGTAACACCCGGCTGCGAAAAGAAAATCAGCCGAATCGTACAAAGCGGACGCTCATCTTTCTTTTGTCCGCAATGCCAAAGATAACTTGATCCAGCCCCCCGCTTTGATAAGCAATGACACCTGACCAGCCGCAAAAGGGACAGCAGCATGGCATTCGAGAATATCATTGTTGATATCAGCGACTATGTCGCGACCGTCACCCTTAACCGACCGGATGCGATGAATGCGCTGAACGCCGCATTGCTCGGTGAACTTTGCACAGCGCTCGAAGATGCGGATGCCAGCGACAAGGTGCGTTGCATCATCATCACCGGCTCTGAAAAGGCTTTTGCAGCCGGTGCCGATATCAGCGAAATGGCCGACAAGTCCTTCGTTGAAATGTATACCAGCCGCTATTTCGAGAATGAAACGGACCGGTTCAACCGTATCCGCAAGCCAATCATTGCGGCGGTGGCAGGCTATGCCTTGGGCGGTGGTTGTGAACTGGCGATGATGTGCGACTTCATCATTGCAGGCGATAACGCCAAGTTCGGCCAACCCGAGATCAACCTTGGCGTCATCGCCGGACTTGGCGGGACACAACGGCTGACGCGGTTTCTGGGGAAATCCAAATCAATGGATATGCACCTGACCGGGCGCTTCATGGATGCAGAAGAAGCCGAAAGAAGCGGTCTGGTCAGCCGTGTGGTCCCCGCCAAGAAACTGCTGTCAGAGGCCAAAAGCGCGGCAGAAAAGATAACAGAGAAATCACAGATTGCCGCTATCGCGGCCAAGGATGCGGTTAACCGATCTTTTGAAACGACATTGGCCGAAGGGCTGCATTACGAACGCCGCCTGTTCAATTCGCTTTTCGCGACAGAGGACCAAAGCGAAGGCATGGCCGCCTTTGTCGAAAAGCGCGAGGCGCAGTTCCGCGACAAATAGATCGACGGGCGATCCTGACCTGTTGACTCGGTCCTTATGACAGCGTAATTGCCGCGCCAGGCATGCGTGTGAGGCCCGCTTTGGCCAGACGAACCGGTTCTGAACCCGGTCGGGGCTTATTGCGCAGATTGATTTGTATTTGACCCGACAAGGGCCGCGAAAAAGGAACCGAAGACATGGCAAATTCACCCCAAGCCAAAAAGCGCGCGCGCCAGAACGAAGCCCGCTTTGCTGTGAACAAAATGCGCCGCTCGCGCATCCGCACCTATCTGCGCGCCGTGGAAGAGGCGATTGCCTCGGGCGACCAGAAAGCAGCAGCTGAGGCGCTGAAAGCAGCGCAACCAGAATTGATGCGCGGCGTCACCAAAGGCGTCTATCACAAGAACACAGCGGCACGGAAAATGTCGCGCCTCGCATCACGCGTGAAGGCCATCGGCTAAGGCGAATTCCCCAAAATCTGAATCAGATTTTACGGAAGGCACTCTGATCGGCGATTCCCAGCCGATCATAGCGGCATCGCAATTTTTCTAGCGCGCCAGCCATTGGCGCGCTTTTTGTTTTTGTGTTGCAGCTCTGCCCAGTTTGCGTGGCATTTCAAAGGGGGCAGAGATTCTTTTTCATCAATCGCAGAGTCAAGGACGATGTTGTGTTGATGCCGCCGCAAACGCCTTGCTAGCTTAGCGCTGCGATTCACATCGTTCCGGGGGAACATGGAGGAGATCGGCAATTGTAAAAGGCTCCGCGTGGCGTGTCACGCTCCGGTGCTTTGATCTGTATTTGTCGGACTTCATGCAAAAGTGGTGACGAAATACGCAGCCATGCTGCGATGCCGATCCAATTTGCGTCTGCAAAATCGCCAGAGACTGCTCTCTGGTTGAATTGTTGTTCATGTGCCTGCGTCTGCCGTTCGGTGCATCGACATGTTTGGGACACATGTCTGCTGCGTCAAGGCTTATGGATTTGGTGAAAGGCATTCCGCCCGGGGACGACGACCCCGGACGCATTGAATGCATTTGGCCGGGACGTTGTGTCGTGAGTGAAACGGGGCAAAGACCCTGAATTGTGTGATGCGGCGTGTGTAAGTGGGGACAAAGAGAACAAGATGACCAATGATATCTGGGCAAAGGTACTGGCAGCATTAAAAAGTGCTTTGGGGGCAAACAACTTTTCAAACTGGATCGAGCCACTTGAATTCGCGCATCTCGCCAGTGGCGTCGCGACCTTTAATGTGCCGACGAATTTCATTGGCAATTACGTGTCACAGAATTTTGGCGATCAGATCATCTATCACATGAACAAGCAGGGCGAGAACGTACAGCGTCTCCAGTTCACGGTTGATACACCTGCGCGCCGCGCTGCCCCCGCAAACAAACCTGCGGTCCGTAGGGTGGCTGCGTCTGATGACGGCTCCGGCTCCCCGCTCGACGCCCGTTTCACCTTTGATACATTCGTTGTCGGCAAACCCAATGAACTGGCCCATGCCGCCGCCCGCCGCGTCGCCGAAGGCGGTCCGGTGACGTTCAACCCGCTCTTTCTTTATGGTGGCGTTGGTTTGGGCAAGACCCACCTGATGCATGCAATCGCACATGAATTGCAGCGGCGTTCGCCCGAACTCAATGTGCTCTATCTTTCTGCCGAACAATTCATGTATCGCTTCATCACCGCTTTGCGTGAACGCAAGATGATGGATTTCAAACAGCTCTTCCGTTCCGTTGATGTGCTGATGGTCGATGATGTGCAGTTCATCAGCGGCAAGGACAGCACACAGGAAGAATTCTTTCACACCTTCAACGCATTGGTCGATGGCCAGAAACAGATCATCATTTCGGCTGATCGTGCGCCTGGCGAAATCAAAGGGCTTGAGGAACGTATCAAGTCGCGCCTGCAATGCGGTCTGGTCGTTGATCTGCATCCGACGGATTACGAATTGCGCCTCGGCGTGCTGCAATCAAAGGTCGATTTCTACGCCAGCCAATATCCCGATCTGGTCATCGCACCCGGTGTACTGGAATTTCTGGCGCATCGCATCTCGACCAATGTGCGGGTGCTCGAAGGTGCGTTGACCCGCCTTTTTGCCTTTGCATCGCTTGTTGGCCGCGAAATCACGCTGGAGCTGACGCAGGATTGCCTGTCTGACGTGCTGAAAGCCTCTGACCGCAAGGTCACCGTCGAAGAAATCCAGCGCAAAGTCTCTGAACATTACGCGATCCGCCTGTCCGACATGATCGGGCCAAAGCGGGTGCGCAACTATGCCCGGCCCCGGCAGATTGCGATGTATCTGGCCAAACATATGACAAACCGGTCACTTCCGGAAATCGGGCGCCGTTTTGGCGGGCGGGATCATACAACTGTCATGCATGGGGTGCGGCGGATTGAAGAGCTGAAAGTGATCGACAGCCAGATCGCCGATGATCTGGAATTGCTGCGCCGCGCGCTGGAGGAATAGGGCGGGGCGCTTGACGCAGCTGCCGCCATCGTCAACAGTCAACAAAACGCTTGAGCCGCCCGAGAAATGCAGTACATTTTGCGTCCCGGCGGGTTCGGCCACCAAGATATGCGGAGCATTGGGACATGAAATTCAGCATCGAACGCGCAGCCCTGCTAAAGGCAGTCGCGCAGGCACAATCAGTTGTAGAACGGCGGAATACGATACCGATTCTCGCCAATGTCCTGATCGAAGCTGAGGGCGATGACGTCCATTTCCGGGCCACTGATCTGGACATCGAGGTGGTGGATAAAGCCCCGGCCAAGGTTGAACGGGCAGGTGCGACAACTGTAGCTGCGGTCACGCTGAACGAAATTGTGCGCAAATTGCCGGATGGGGCGCTTGTGACATTGACAGAGGACGGTGCATCCGGCCGTCTGACAATCGAGGCCGGACGGTCAAATTTTTCGCTGGCGACCCTGCCAAAGGAAGACTTCCCTGTCATGGCGTCTTCCGATTACGCAGCGAATTTTTCCGCGCCCGCACCTGTGCTGCGCCGCCTTTTTGATAAATCCAAATTTGCGATCTCGACAGAGGAAACGCGGTATTACCTGAACGGCGTCTACATGCATGTGGCCGAAAGTGACAGCGGCAAGGTGCTACGCTGCGTGGCGACAGACGGGCACCGACTGGCGCGGATCGACGCTGATCTGCCCAAGGATGCAGAGGCGATGGCTGGCGTGATCGTGCCGCGCAAGACAGTTGGCGAACTGCGCAAGCTTTTGGATGATGACGACATGCAGATTGCCGTGTCCGTGTCTGAAACCAAGATCCGCTTTGCCACCCCCGATATCACCCTGACATCCAAGGTGATCGATGGGACATTCCCTGATTATACGCGGGTCATCCCGCAAGGAAACACACGCAAGCTGGAGGTCGATGCCAGCGAGTTCGCAAAGGCGGTGGATCGGGTGGCAACAGTGTCTTCTGAACGGTCGCGGGCCGTCAAACTGGCATTGGACGAAGACCGGCTGATCCTGTCCGTGAACGCCCCCGATAGCGGCGCGGCAGAGGAAGAACTGGCCGTTGCCTATGGTGATGAGAGGCTAGAAATTGGCTTTAATGCCAAATACTTGCTGGAAATTGCCAGTCAGGTCGATCGCGAAAACGCTGTTTTCATGTTCAACTCCTCTGGCGATCCGACATTGATGCGCGAAGGCAATGACACCTCTGCCGTTTATGTTGTCATGCCGATGCGCGTGTGACGGGGTCAAAATTTTTCAAAATTTTTGAGGACAGGATTTTGGGAAATCCTGTTCAGCGCCCATGACGAAACTCGCATTTCGCGAACTGACACTTTCGCATTTCCGCTCGCATAAACGTGCCGAATTGGATCTTGGCCCGCAACCCATCGCCATCTACGGCCCAAACGGGGCGGGAAAGACAAATCTGATTGAGGCGGTATCGCTGTTATCGCCGGGCCGTGGGTTGCGCCGCGCGGCGGCAGATGATCTGACCCGCAAACCCGAGGCGCTGGGGTGGAAGATCACCGGCGTTCTGCAATCCCTGCACCAGACACATGAATTGGAAACATGGGCCGAGGCCGGCAGCCCCCGCCAATTGCGTATTGATGGTAAGGCCGCACCGCAAACGGCCCTTGGCCGCATTGCCCGTATCTTGTGGCTCGTGCCATCAATGGACAGGCTCTGGATCGAAGGGGCCGAGGGGCGCAGGCGATTTCTTGACCGTGCCACGCTCAGCTTTGAACCGACGCACGCAGAGGCGGTTTTGTCCTATGAAAAGGCAATGCGGGAACGCAACCGGTTGCTCAAGGATATGGTGCGCGATCCGCATTGGTACACGGCGATCGAGGCGCAGATGGCTGATGCGACGACCGCGATCCAATCCAACCGTCGCCGTGCGATTGCGGAATTGACCGCAGCGCAGGACGCTGCCGATACCCCATTCCCGACTGCAACGCTTGCATTGACCAGTGCGGAACCGATCCCGGATGATCTGCAAGTCGCGCTGGCCGACAACCGGCCACGCGACATGGCAGCAGGGCGCACATTGATCGGGCCGCACAGGGCGGATCTGGATGCGGTGTTCACCGATAAGGGGGTGCCAGCCAAGGATTGTTCAACAGGTGAACAGAAGGCAATTCTGATCAGCCTGATCCTGGCCAATGCGCGGGCGCTGGCCCGGGATTTCGGGGCGCCACCGATCCTGCTTTTGGATGAGGTCGCGGCCCATCTTGACGCATCACGCCGCGCTGCGCTTTATGATGAAATCTGCGATCTTGATGCGCAGGCCTTCATGACCGGGACCGGGGCAGAGCTTTTTGCCGAACTTGGGGACCGCGCCCAATATCTGGAAGTCACCGAAACCGGTGGTATCTCCGCGACCACACGAAAGGACACAGCATGACCCCGCAACGCGTCACCCTGATCACACTTGGCGTTGACGATCTGGAACGGTCAAAGGCGTTTTATGCGGAACTCGGTTGGATGCCGCATTCCGAAGTACCCGGTCAGGTCGTGTTCTATCAAATCAACGGAATGGCATTTGGTTTCTTCAGGCGTGCGGCGCTGGCCAAGGAACAGAACAGGCCTGATGCCGCATTGGGAACTGGGGCGATGACCCTTGCCCAGAATATGCAAAGCACGGCCGATGTTGACGATGCCTTCGCCAGGGCTATCGCCGCTGGTGCAACGCTGTTGGCCAAACCGGCAAAGATGGCCTGGGGCGGCTATTCCAGCTACTATGCCGATCCGGACGGGCATGTCTGGGAATGCGCCTATAATCCGTTCTGGTCACTTAACGACGATGGCAGCCTGACCTTACCCGCCGATGCAGATTGAACATATCCCCGAACTGGCGCTGACCGCGCAGGACGACCAGCAGATCGCCGATTTGGTCAATACAGCCTTTGGCGGGGCCGGCCCAAGTGGCTTTGGTGGCCGATCTTATCATCAACAGCGCCATCACCTGCGGATTATCACCCGTGCGGATGGGGCCGTGATCGGCCATATTGCCGTTCTTTTTCGGGCGATCCGTGTCGGCGGACAGCTTGTGCAGATCACCGGATTGGCCGAGGTAGCGACCCACCCGGATCATACCGGGCGGGGTGTCGCCTCTTTATTGCTCAAGGATGCTATTGTACAATCGCGCGACAGTCTGGCTGCGTTTGTAGTGCTGTTTGGCGACCACCCAATCTATACCAAGCATGGTTTTCAATCTATGGGCAATCCGTTGCGCTACGGCGCGATGGATGGTTGTCGGACAGATGATGTGATGACACAAATCGATGATACGCTGATGGTTCTGCCCTTGGGCGATGCGGTCTGGGATCCGCAGGGCGAAGTTGATTTGCTGGGGCATAAGTTCTGAGATGACTGTAACAACTGCAGACCTTCTGCTTTATGCGGGCGCGCTGCTGGTCTTGTTCATGACGCCTGGCCCGGTTTGGGTCGCCTTGACGGCGCGGGCCTTGTCGGGAGGGTTTCATGCGGCTTGGCCCGTTGCGCTGGGCGTTGTCGTGGGCGACGTCATCTGGCCGTTTCTGGCCATTCTGGGGGTGACCTGGATTGTGTCGGTCTATGGCGGTTTCATGACCCTGCTGCGCTGGGTGGCCTGCTTCACATTTCTGATCATGGGGGCGTTGATCATCCGCAACGCGGATAAGACCATCGCTGCGGATAGCCGGCTGACACGTCCCGGCATGTGGGCGGGATTTCTGGCGGGGCTGGCCGTGATCATGGGCAACCCCAAGGCTATTCTGTTCTACATGGGCATGTTGCCAGGGTTCTTTGATTTGACCCGGCTGACATGGCCCGATATCGCCGCGATTTGCTTTCTGTCATTTCTCGTCCCGCTTGCTGGAAACCTCATCATGGCGCTTACCATCGGTCGGGTGCGCCGGTTCTTGACGACATCATCGGCTATTCGCAGAACCAATCTGATCGCTGGCGTCCTGCTGATTTGCGTGGGCCTTGTGATCCCGTTTGCGTGATGCGGTAAGATGGGTTTAAACCCATCTTACGGAACCGGTCTCTCAGCCACAAAATCTTGTGTCATTTGCGTGACAACCACCCCGAAAACGCATATATTTTGGGGGTAAAGACACGGGACAAAATACATGGCCGACGACAATAAAAACCAAGAAGATTACGGCGCAGATTCCATCAAGGTTCTCAAAGGCTTAGAGGCGGTACGCAAGCGTCCCGGCATGTATATCGGTGACACCGATGACGGGTCTGGTCTGCACCATATGGTTTATGAGGTTGTCGATAACGGCATTGATGAGGCTTTGGCTGGTCACGCCGACCATGTCTACGTGAAAATTAACCCCGATGCGTCGGTCACGGTCGGCGATAATGGGCGCGGCATTCCGGTTGGTATCCACGAGGAAGAGGGCGTATCCGCGGCAGAGGTCATCATGACCCAACTGCATGCAGGCGGGAAGTTTGACAGCAACTCCTACAAGGTCTCGGGTGGTTTGCATGGCGTTGGCGTTTCTGTTGTGAATGCGCTGTCCGACTACCTTGAACTGCGCATCTGGCGGGACGGCAAGGAGCACTATGCAAGGTTCGAGGGCGGCTTCACCAAAGAACATCTGCGTGTCGAAGGCGACGCTAACGGACGCAAGGGCACAGAGGTTACTTTCCTTGCCTCAACTGACACCTTCAGCAACCGCGACTTTGACTTTCACATCCTCGAAAAGCGCCTGCGCGAACTGGCCTTCCTGAATTCCGGTGTCAAAATCATCCTCGAAGACTTGCGGCCCGCCGAACCGCTCAAGACTGAACTGTTCTACGAGGGCGGCGTCAAGGAATTCGTCAAATATCTCGACCGTTCCAAGACCCCGCTGATGGACGAGCCGATCTATGTCGCTGGTGAGCGTGACGATATCGGCGTCGAAGTGGCGATGTGGTGGAACGACAGTTACAACGAAATGGTGCTACCCTTCACCAATAACATCCCGCAACGCGACGGCGGCACCCATATGGCGGGTTTCCGCGGCGCGCTGACCAGGGCGATTGCGAAATATGCCACCGAAACCGGGATCACCAAAAAAGAAAAAGTCTCACTTACCGGGGATGACGCCCGCGAGGGATTGACCTGCGTGCTGTCCGTCAAAGTGCCCGACCCAAAATTTTCCAGCCAGACCAAGGATAAATTGGTCAGTTCAGAGGTGCGGCCGGCGGTCGAAAATCTGATGGGCGAAAAGCTGAACGAATGGTTTGAGGAAAACCCGGCAGAAGCCAAGATGATCATTACCAAGATCGTCGAAGCCGCCGCCGCCCGTGAGGCCGCCCGCAAGGCTCGCGAAATCCGGCGCAAGTCCGCGATGGACGTCAATTTCAACGCGTCCAAATTAAAAGACTGTTCCGAAAAAGACCCTTCCAAGACCGAAGTCTTTCTGGTGGAGGGTGATAGCGCCGGTGGCTCCGCCCAGACAGGCCGCGACCGTGGTACGCAGGCGATCCTGCCGCTGAAGGGTAAAATCCTGAACGTGGAACGGGCCCGTTTTGACCGGATGCTGTCATCCCAGGAAATCGGCAACCTTGTCATGGCGCTGGGCACCGGGATTGGCCGTGATGAATTCAACATCGACAAGCTGCGCTATCACAAGGTCATCATCATGACCGACGCGGACGTCGACGGGGCGCATATCCGGACATTGCTGCTGACCTTCTTCTTCCGGCAGATGCCGGAACTCATCGAAGGCGGCTACCTCTATATCGCACAACCACCCCTGTATAAGGTCGCGCGCGGCAAATCCGAGGTTTACCTCAAAGACCAAGCCGCGATGGACGAATACCTGATCGAACAGGGGATCGAAGGCGCGCTGCTGCGGCAAGGCAATGGCGAGGAAATCACCGGTGCCGACTTGCGCCGCGTGGTAGATGAGGCACGGCAACTCAAACGCGTGCTAGAGGCCTTCCCAACGCACTACCCGCGCCACATCCTCGAACAGGCTGCCATCGCAGGTGCGTTTGTTCCCGGCGTCGTGGACAATGACCTGCAAGGCACTGCCGACCGGGTGGCCCAGCGGCTCGATCTGATCGCGCTTGAATGGGAGCGTGGCTGGCAGGGGCGGATCACGCAGGACAAGGGCATGCGGCTGGCCCGTATCCTGCGCGGCGTGGAAGAGGTGCGCACGCTCGACGGACAAATGCTGCGATCAGGCGAGGCACGGCGCACGGGGACATTCACCAAAAGCCTACAAGACGTCTACAACCTGCCCGCCACACTGGTGCGCAAAGACCGCAGCCAAATCATCCATGGGCCGCTTGACCTGCTCAGAGCTATTCTGGAAGAAGGCGAAAAGGGCCTGTCGCTGCAACGCTACAAAGGTCTGGGCGAAATGAACCCTGATCAGCTTTGGGAAACGACGCTCGACCCTGACGCGCGGACGCTATTGCAGGTCAAGGTCGAAGATGTGGCAGAGGCGGACGACCTTTTCACCAAACTGATGGGTGATGTGGTTGAACCACGGCGTGAGTTTATCCAAAACAACGCGCTGAGCGTCGAAAACCTAGATTTCTGACGCGTTCCAGGCTCAGGTGATTGCAAGGCATTGCGGTCGCCCCGGGGCGGCGGCCAGCAAAGTATTGGCGCTCTGAATCGGGAAAGGTTGAGATATGAAATCGCTGGTTCTGGAACGGAAAGACGAACTTAGCCTGCGCGACTTTCCGGCGATTGACCGAGAGGAAGAAGTGCTGGGCTCACGCGACGTGCGCATCAAGCTGCACACGGTCGGCATCTGCGGGTCCGATGTGCATTACTACACGCATGGGCGGATCGGGCCGTTTGTCGTGAATAAACCAATGATTTTGGGGCACGAAGCCTCCGGCACGGTGATCGAGGTTGGCGCAGAGGTCACAACACTGAAAGAAGGCGACAGGGTTTGCATGGAACCGGGCATCCCCGACCCACATAGCAAAGCCACCCAGTTGGGCATGTATAATATTGATCCCGCCGTTCGGTTTTGGGCAACACCGCCCGTGCACGGCATCCTGCGCCCGACCTGCGTGCACCCCGAAGCTTTCACCTACAAACTGCCCGACAATGTCAGCTTCGCAGAGGCTGCGATGGTCGAACCTTTGGCCGTGGGTGTGCATGCCGCGACGAAAGCACGGGTAAAGCCGGGCGACAGCGCTGTTGTGATGGGGGCAGGGCCGATAGGGCTGGTCACTGCACTGTCAGCGTTGGCCGCCGGATGTGCCAAGGTATTTGTCAGCGATCTGGCCGCGCAAAAGCTTGATATTGCGGGCTCCCTCAGCCCCGCAGTCATTGCCGTCGACGTTAACGCGCAAGACCTGACAGAGGTGGTCAAGCGCGATACAGTTGGCTGGGGCGCTGATATCGTGTTCGAAGCCACAGGCAGTCCGCAAGCTGCCAAAACAGTGTTCGAACCCCTGTGTCCGGGCGGTTGTGTGGTCATGATCGGCGGGCAGCCTGATCCGATCCTCTATGATGCGGGGGCTGCCATGATCCGCGAAGCGCGGGTCGAAAACATCTTTCGATATGCGCATGTGTTCCCCCGCTGTGTCGGCATGCTCAGCTCGGGGGCAATTGATGTCAAACCGCTCATCACCCGAACATTCGACTTTGCAGATAGCGTGCAGGCGTTTGAAATCGCGGCATCCGCGCCACCGGCAGATGTGAAGATGCAGATCACTTTACCGCAATAAGGTGTCAACACGCTCTTCGCATACCATCACGCAACGGCGGTGTCGGACCAGAAATACCCGGAAACGAAGCTTCTGGTGCGATACGCTTGATGCGACGCCGGTTGTTGGGCAGTTTGGGCGTGGTCCTCGCGCCGGAAAAAATTGCTGGAAGGTATCTAAATGACGTTTCTCGGGATCGATCTGGGGACTTCCGGTCTGCGCGCCTTGCTTGTCGATGAAAATGGCGTGCCTATCGGTTCAACCGAACAACATTACAGCGTCGCGCACCCGCAAAACGGCTGGTCTGAACAGGACCCGGCAGACTGGATCGCAGCATTTGAGGCCGCGATCAATGAGATGCGGAACAGTTATCCCGCGTTTTCCGACCTACGGGGCATTGGGGTGGCTGGGCATATGCATGGGGCAACGCTTCTGGATAAATCGGATCAGGTTCTGCGGCCCTGTATCCTCTGGAACGATCAACGCTCCCATGAGGAGGCTGCCGTCCTGGATAGCACTGAAGGCGTGCGCGATCTGTCCGGCAACGTCGTCTTTCCGGGCTTCACCGCGCCAAAATTGCAATGGGTGCGCAAGAACGAACCAGCGATATTTGAACAAGTGGCCAAGGTCCTGCTGCCGGCAGCCTATCTGAACTTCTACCTCACCGGTGACCACGTGGCGGACATGTCCGACAGTGCGGGAACATCATGGCTCGATGTGGGGCAACGGGATTGGTCGGATCATCTGTTGGCGGCTGGCAACATGCGGCGCGATCAGATGCCGCGCCTTGTCGAGGGGTCCGATGCGGCAGGCACCCTGCGCAAGGACCTGGCCCAAGAGTGGGGACTGAATAACACCGTGACCGTGGCTGGCGGTGCTGGTGACAATGCGGCGGCGGCCTGCGGGATCGGTGCCTTGGATGAGGGGCAGGGTTTCGTCTCGCTCGGCACGTCCGGGGTGCTTCTGGCGGCGCGTGATGGATACCGGCCTGCGCCGGAAACGGCTGTGCACACGTTTTGCCACGCGGTGCCGGGACGCTGGTATCAAATGGGGGTGATGCTATCCGCGACAGACAGCCTCAACTGGTTCGCGCGGATCACGAGCCAGACACCATCTGACCTGACATCCGGCCTTGGAGACACATTGCATGCACCCGGGCAGGTGCGGTTCCTGCCGTACCTGTCGGGGGAAAGAACACCCCATAACGACGCTGAAATCAAAGCGGGCTTCACCGGGCTATCCGCCGGGACATCGCGGGATGATCTGACGCGGGCCGTGTTGGAAGGCGTGGCCTTCGGCTTGCGCGACAACTACGATGCCCTTGCCGCAACTGACACAAAATTGAACAAGATCATAGCAATCGGCGGCGGAACCGCATCACGTTACTGGCTGAAACTCATCGCGACACTGTTAGGGATACCGCTGCAACTGCCAGCCTCCAGCGAGTTTGGCGCCGCACTAGGCGGCGCGCGGCTAGCTATGATCGCAGCCACCGGTGCGTCACCTGAAAGCATCATCATCTCACCCGACATACAAGAGGAGTTTCAACCGGACAGCAGGCTGCGAAACGCATTCGAAGACGCCTATCATGGATTTCGGGCAGCCTATTCGGGAATGAAGAAAATCCAGTGAAACGCGATAGGTTAACGATTGAGCTCTTTATACGCTGCCAGCAGGTCAGCTACATCGTCAAAGAACCGAATGGTTTGACCTTCGAATAACAGACCGCAATCGCAATATTGCTGAATCGTGTGGGCCGAATGGGACACCATGATGATCTGGCTATTCGCTAGTTTGTCCTTGAATACGGCCTGGCTTTTCTTCTTGAAATCGTCGTCGCCGACGGCTGTAATCTCATCGATCAGATAGACATCAAAATCGATTGCCATGCTCAGACCAAACGCCAACCTGGCTTTCATGCCGTTGGAATAAGTCTTGATTGGCAGGCGCAGCGATGGGCCCAGTTCGGCAAAGGCGCGCACATATTCAATCACGCGTTTGGTATCCTGACCATAGATGCGCGACACGAACCTGATATTCTCTATCCCGGTCATACTGCCGTTGAATCCGCCGGAAAAACCAAGCGGCCATGATACTTGTGGCGAGCGAAAGATGTGGCCGGCGTCGGGCGGCTCGATCCCTGCAATAAGCCGCATCATCGTGGATTTTCCAGCGCCATTCTTGCCCATGATCCCGATATTGCGATCCTTGGGAAACTCAAACGTGAAATTGGAAAGGATAGTCTTTTTGACACCCTTGATCCGGTAGGATTTGCTGACGTCTTTGAAGGCAAGCATCTAGAAACGCGTCTTTCGGAACAAGCGTTCGCCAGTCAGACCAAGAAGAAACATGCCGGCCCCGATACTGATCGGGTACCAGAATTCCAATATGGATGAATTATAGTTCGCGTAGAAGCCGTGACGAAACCACTCGACCAGATGCAGCGTGGGGTTCCATTGCAGCACCTCGCGCGCCTGTGGCGGTAACTGGCTGGGGACGTAGAAGACTCCGGATATAAAAAATAGTGGCCGGGTCAGGATTTTTTCAATCTGCGCCCATGTGTCCCACAATGAGAAGATGATCGTATTTAAAGACCCAAAACCAAGCCCGAGAAGCCATGTGGCCAAAAACGCCGAAATAATATGCTCGGGGTGTGCTGGAAATTGGGCAAGGCCAAGCACAACCAGCGCCGTATAGAAGACAACCATGATCAGCGCATAGGTCGCCCCGATCAGCAATGCGCGTGCAATCAGCGTATCGACATCCTTGATGATGGGATAAGTCAGCAACGCGCGATTGGCATCAAAAACCGTCATCAGCTTGCCAGACAGCTCATTGAAAAATTGAAGCGTCAGGATGCCCGTGGCGAAAAACAGGGCAAGGCTCGCACCAAAAGGTGGCTGACGGTCGATAATGCTGAATATGAAAACCAGCAACCCGACACTGACCGTCGGGGTTATGATGGCCCAGACATAGCCGAATGCAGATGTGCCAAAGGTTGCGCGCGCCTCGCGCAGGATAAGGCTTGCGATCACACGCGTTTGTAACAGCAACAGATCAGATGTCGTGACCTGCCTCATGTCAGGTGATCCCGAACCGAATAGGTGATCAGCGTACCAATCCCCCAGGCAGTCACACAGGCAAAACAAATGATCAGAATATTCAGAATGCTGCGCGGGTATTGCGCAGATTCAGGGGCTTGCGGATGCAGATGGATGGCAAGGTAACGCTGTTGACGGTCCGCGTCCCGCCGCGCCTGCTCCAGTGATACCAGGGCAGAGGCATAGGCCTGCTGCGCCAGGCTGCGCTCAACCTCCAACTCTTCATAAAGGGCAAGCTGCTGCGTCACGGCACTGCTGCCGGTCTCGCCCAGCAGATCACTGCCAATAGCCTTACGGCGCTCCACGATCTGCGCGGCAAGCGCCTCTGCATTGCGGCGCAGCCCGACCAGGCTTGGGGCATTTTCATCCAACGACTGGCGCAACGCGGATATACGGGCATTCACATCGATCAGCCGCGCCTCAAGATTGGCAATCAACTCGATCTCCAGCGCGGCACTCGCAGACGGATCAACCGACTGTTCCGAAGATCGGAAATCGCGGATCTCGGCAAGTGCCTGACGCAGCCGTGTTTCTTGCAGTTCGACCTCCTCACGGGCAAAGCGCAGGGCGTCACTGCGGGCATTTGCCGATAGTTGATTGACCAGTGTCTGTGTCAGTCTCAGGACGCTGGACGCAATCTGGCGGGCATGTTCCGCGTCAAAGGATTGCACTTCGAATTCGATGATCCCCGATGTCGGGTCAAATTGCGTGTGGATCTTCCGGTTCCAGTATTCCAGGAAGTCCTCAACCGTGGCATCCTCGGCCATGCGCGACAAGTAATCGATATCTTGCGATGCATATGTGCCGCGCAGGTCTAACTCTGTGTCAACACCTTCAAGCAGTTCCCGGCTGCCAAGATAGCTCAGCACGACATATGAATCAGACGTGGTGGAACCGGTACTGGCAAGCCCGGTGAGCGCCCCGATACCGTCGATCCCGGCACTGGTGTCGATCCCGCGGATCGAAAACCCGGCCCGGGCGGAATAACGATCCGTGGCAATCGACGCGTAATAGTATGTCGCAGCCGCGATCGGCAACAAAACGCATAAAAGAAAGGACAGCGAAAGGAAAACGCCCCGGCGTTTCTTGCGTGGCTGCGTGTTAGAGGTGCCAACAGCTGCATTGCTGATCGTCAGGACCTTGCCCTTTTCGGGGGCTGCCTGTGTGTCCGGTTTGCTGGTCATCGCTTTGACCCCTTCAGTTTCAGCCAGGCCGTTATCCCGACGCGCAACAGTTTGCGGTGCCATTTCCGCGTTGTCGGTCCGTTTTTTGACCAGATCGCGAGGTGATCCACGGCAGTTTCCGGTTCAACGAAACAGTTTCCCTCATAATGAAAATATCGGGGATAGGAAATAAGCGCACCGTAAACAAGTTCATCTATGCTCAGCTGTCGCGCCCGACGTGCGCAAGGTAACCGGTCTTCGGTCAAACCCCAACCTGCGTAAAAGGGCAGGCCGTGGCACACCACGTCAACGCCCCTGATCAGCGCCTCAAACCCCATCAGGGATGTCATCGTATGCACGGCGTCCACCTGCGAAAACAGGCGACTGACCAAAACCGGCGCTGTCAAAACCTCATCCGCGATCTTAAGGGACGCATCCTCCCCCATTCCACGCTGGCGCAGGCCGGCAATCACATCCGGATGGGGCTTATAGACGATATAGGCATCCCGATTGGCCTGCCTCACGCGCTCCAATAGCGCGATATTCGTGGTGACGTCAGGTGATCCAAGCCTGATGGAGGCATCAGTTTCAACCTGACCAACAACCAGCAGAACGGGTTTGTCCGTGGCCGGGCGATCCCATGTCGCGGCACCCAGATTATACTTGGTGACATCAAGCCGGATCAGTTTCTTACGCAGCGCAGCGGCTCTCGCGCGCTGATCAGCATCAAGCACCTGTGTGCCCAATATCTGTTCCAGTCGCGATGGGCGTGTCGCATCGTAATAGATGCCCAGATCATCGACGACCAACGATAGCGGGCGGACCAGGTCAGCGCCCAACCCTGACGACCGTAGAAAACCATCTTCGACCCGCAGGATCTTGGCATCCTCTGCCCCCTGCGGAACCGGCGCGCTGCCCCAGACAACAACTGCCGCTCCATTGTCAAGTTGCATAGGTTTTGTGAATGTTACGTCCGAACCTTGCAGAAATGCCTTGATAAAGGGTCGTTTCCACCGGGAAAATCCGACTGCGGCAATGCGTTTGGGCAAGCCATGGCGCATGTGACGTTGCAGGCCGATATGGGCGATGGCGTGTTCGGCATCGCAGGGCTGCATCGCAACCGGGTCGACATATCGGGGATAGGCCAGCAATGCAGCATGGACTAACTGCTCTAACGTCGCCGATCCCCGGTGATCTGACGGGGGCAGCGCATCCTCGGTCAGGCCCCAGCCTGCATAAAATGGCGTGCCGAATGTATGGACCGACTTGCCATGGATCAGCGCCTCGAAACCGACCTGCGAGGTCACGGTGTAAACCTTTCGGGACGCCTTGATCAGGGTGGGGACATGGCAATTCTGTTCAATCACCCGGATACGGGGATGACGGCTGAGCTTATCGATGGAAAAATGCCGTTTGCGCGGATCAGATTGGCCATCTGGGTGGATCTTGACGAAAACGGTGCTGTCAGGATTGTCGCACAGGGCGGTTTCCAGCATCTTGTCAAACGACGCCTCATCGGCGGCACCATAGCGGATCGACAGATCACCGCGCACCTGATCAATGACAAGCACAAAATCCGTATCCAGCGGGAAATCGGGTGCAGGCGCATCATTGTATTTCGACAGGCCAAGTGCGGTCCATCGGGCGATGATCGCCCGCGCGCGGCCCGTCTCGACATCCGAAAGTGTGCTGGGGATCAACCGAAACAGACGGCTGTCAGATGAGGCATCGTAATAAATCCCATGATCATCAAAAACGAAGGATACAGGGAAATCCCGCCTTTGGGTCGACCGCAGAAAACCATCTTCCAGAATAAGCGGCTGAACAGCGCTGTTCTCAACTGCGGCAACGCGCCGCCCTGAAAATCGGCGACCCCAACCGACTAAGGTCTCAGGCTCAGTACGGATCAAACGGCTCCAAAACACCGGTCGTGCCCCTAGCAGCAATGTCACAGCCACATTGCGCGTCAGTTCCAGCGATGTTGCGGCAAAGGCGGGGCGTCTGCCAGAGAGAGAGGCACGCGTAAGCTCAACCAGCCATAACGGCACCAGCCTCAGCCTGCTGATCATCCGGGCGTCAGGCAGAAATCGCGGCATTCTCAGCAATCCCAATCAAAACATGCAAATGATGCGGAGGGTGGCGTGTAAAACCCATGATGGAACCAGTCTACCATGCTATGATGAAGGATCACGTCACCGGTTGAATAGTGGTGACGCCGCGACATGCGTCAATTTGCAAGACCTCTGGCACCTGATGCTGCCCCAAGCAAGGGCGACAGAATGACTGATGTGAACCTTTGGAAATCAGCGCCATCAGCGGATTCAATATATGTAATATCCGTCGGCTCAAGCCGGAACATCCCCGCCAGAAGGAAGGCGTCCGGTTTCGAAAAATCCAACCGATAGGCCAATCCAACAGGGGCACCGCCCCGGTTTGCCGGTTTGCTGGGTCGAAAGACATAGACGGACCGGGCCTGTGCAACATCGTCATTCAGGCCACCAACCTCAGCAAGCAGATAGGCAAGATGCGCCTTCTCCAACGGGATTTCGACGTTACCGGGTTGAACGACGCCACCATAAACAGCGAAACGTCGCGGTATATAGGTGACGTTGACGATGTCACCGGGCAGGATAACGATATTGTTTTGCGGGCGGGCGAAAATCTCGGACAGTGACAGGGTTGCAGAGGCGGACGCACGCTGAACTCCAACCTTGATTTCCCAAGGGGATTGCGATGTCCCGCCTGCCTGCGCAAGCAGGTCCAGCAGCCGGATACCACCCGACGGGATCGTTGCGCGCCCCGGTGATGCAACAGCACCCAGCACGGTGGCCGAACGCGACTGCGTTTCAACGATGGTGACAGCGATTTCCGGCTCAACAGCCTGCCCCCTGTAACGCTCCAGCAAGTCGGTGCGCAGTTCCGCGACCGTCAGGCCGCTGGCCTTGATCGTACCCGCATAGGCGACAGAGATGTTGCCGGAGTTTGAAACAGCCACCTTAAGGGTCGTGTCACGTTGTCCAGAACTGGCAAACAAGCCATCCTCAGCCACTTCCCAGATACGAATATCCAACTGATCGCCGACGCCGATAACCTCGTCGGCCCTGCGAAAACCCCGGCTGCGAAACGTGCTTGGGAAATTATGTGCATGCGCGTCCAGCGATGGCAGGGTTGATGCTGACACGTCAATAATGCGGAACGGAAGCACGTCATCGGGGTTCGATATGGTTACCTCTGCGGCTTCCGCGATAGCGGCGTCGCTCGGCCCGAATGATGGGATTGTCGAACAACCGGCAAGGGTCAAAACAACAGCGCAAAGCAACATGCGCAATGTGGTTGCCGCCAGCTCCCAACGTCGCGTCATGCTAAAGCTTTGCGGCGCGCGTCCATCAGGATCGGTTGTTTGTTCAATTTTTCCAAAATCTCAGCAATCGCAATTACGCGTCCGCTTGCAACATAGAAATCGCCAGGGATCAAGCTTTGCGTCTTTAAATCGTCAATAAACGCGTCAATGTCGCTTTGCGGTTTTGCGTGCCTGACCCTGAAAAATTGCTTTATGTCGGACCGGGTGTCGCCCGTGGTCACAACGGTTTCATGGCGGAATATCGCGTGGCCCAGAACCAGAACCGGCACATTGTGATGCAGGGCCGAGAAGGCCGATGTTGAATTGATGACGATCATCCCACCCGCATGAGAGGCAAGCTTGCCCATCTGGCCGGTATTGATGACCTGAACCTGATCAGGCGCAATACCCATCTGTTTTGCCTGTTGCAGGATATTGCGTTTCAGACGCGCACCAGCCCGTTCAAGCGGATGCAGCTTAAAGATGATCCGCTGTTTTTCGGGGGCGTCACGCAGCGCTTCAAGACATGACCGGATCAGCTTTTTGGTGTTCCAACCGCGCGATGCGGTCAAAAGCTGGCTGTCGCGCGACACCTGCAATGGCACTAGGATATATCCTGGGTTGCGGTATAGCTCACGAATGGCAGGCGGTTCGGTGAGATGGGCAACACCACGCCGGACCATATGTGCAGCCCAGGACAATGCCAGCGATGCCGGACGTTCCTTGGTGCGATGAAAAAGCTGTGCCTCAGCCGCACCCGAAAACATATCCCGCACCAGGTAATACAAAGCGGCCCAAAGGCATTGGGTGCGGAATGACGAAATGCCGGGCACCGCTTTCTTGGAAGGCGTGCCAGCATTCGGCAAAAGCCGGTCATTCACGGGCAAGGTCCAATTGGTCAGCGGGGAATGCTGGTTATTTCCACCCGGCTCGCAGGTGATGTAGCCAGAGCGCAGATAGCCCTCTTCAAGGCTGATCACATTGACGCCGAACTCCTTTGCAACGCGTCGGGCAACCTGATGTACCGGGCGGTTGGCACCAAACAAGATAATTGCCTCGGGCCAATCCTGGGTAAGTTCGACGCGAAAAACCGCCTCCCAATCAGCAAGGTCGCCGGTAAAGCGGATGCAATCATCACGCGCGGCGAACAAGCGATCCCCGGCATTGAAGGTAAATCGCTTCACGGAAAAGCCCTGCGCGGCGAAGGCGCGGTGCATCTCGGCAAAAAAGGGCCCAACAGGTCCCTGAAGCAAGATGATCTTCCGCGGCGCCCCGGCGATCGACATATTCATCTTGTCAAAAAAGATCTGCCGACTCCATCTCGCCTAGGTTGCGCAATGCGCATAAACTACACCTCGTCGAAACTCAACTCGCTATTTTTGCTGTCCCGACGTCAATCATCAGCGTTTTCAAGCCTATATAGGCGTGCCGTTGACGGGCTAAGACCTTAAACACGACTATTGATAATATCAGACGAACTGTTGGCTTCACACTGCAGATGGCGCTTTTTGACAACTATAGCGAATCCTTGCCAATGACCCCAATGATGAAAATGGCAATCGGCATGCTGCCATAGGCTTGGTGTGCGCTGCCCTCAAAATCATCAGCGATGTGGTATTGGCCGCAGCCAACGCTAGGGGCAAGACCCATTAATCCTGCCTCGTCAGCGCTCATTTCACGAAATACCAGTGGTTTGCGCTGCGTGGCCAATAGTGGTTCTATGTGCAAGCGGCGTGGGCCGCTGAGATGACGTGAAATGAACGCCCGGAGGGTTTGTCTGATTTTGTCTGTGAGATGCGTCACATCCGATTTGAATGGAACAACTACTCCTGCGCAGACGCTCCTTTTCACAAACAAAACCAGACAGACTGACGATGCAGGGTTAATGGGCCCTGACCCTAAGCCAGGCGGATGGTGACCACCAACCCATACATATTCCGTCCAGCAACAATGGATGATCTCGATTTGCTGAAGGCATGGCAGGCGCTGCCGCATGTGCGTGCATGGTGGGACACTGATGAACCATATGATGCGGCGGAATTGAATGACCCGCGTGTCGCGCGTTGGGTCGTCAGCATTGATCAACGGCGCTTTGCCTTCATGCAGGATTATTCCGTGCACGGGTGGGACGATCATCACTTTGCTGACCTTCCGATGGGCGCGCGGGGGATTGACCAATATATCGGTGATCCCGACATGATAGGCGCGGGTCACGGAACAGCGTTTATCGGGGCGCGGATGCACATGCTGTTTGACGCAGGCACACCGGTGATCGCCACTGATCCACATCCTGACAATGCGCGGGCGATTTCCGTCTACAGGAAACTGGGCTTTGTACCCGTGGGATCACCTCGGGAAACACAGTGGGGGTTGATCTTACCCATGGTGGCAAAGCGTTAGCCATCGCGCCCGGGGTCATCCGGATTGCTGGAATATAACGCGATCTTGTTGCCCTGCGGATCGCGCAAATAGCCAACGTAGAACCGCGGTCCATAAGAAGCGCGAAAACCCGGCTGCCCCTCATCAAACCCACCCGCAGCGACGGCGGCGGCGTGCAGGTCGCGCACCTGCTGTTGATTGAGGGCCGCAAAGGCAACCATTGTGCCATTCCCGGTTGAGGCCGGCTGCCCATCAAAAGGCCGTTTGACATAAAACTCGGGCAGGGCAACCGATTGGTCGGGTTGCTTGGGCAGCGCGAAACTCAGATCGCCATGATACTTTTCCAACACGTAACCAAGCGCGGGCAGAAAGGCCGCGTAAAAACGCTCCGCCCGCGCGATGTCGTCTACCCCAACCGTGATATAAGAAATCATTGGCGTATGTTCCTGATCGGATGTTTGCTTACCGGCCTCTGTCTACCATATCGCCGGATCAGCACCCAGACCGGCAATCGTTTCCCGCTCAGTTGACGAAATCGGCGCGGCTATAACCTTGCAGGTAAAGCAGGGCGGTCAGGTCCCCATGGTTCACCCGGATACCGCATTCCGCCTGCACCGATGGCTTGGCATGAAGGGCGACGCCGGTACCGGCCCGTTTCAGCATGCCCAGATCATTGGCCCCGTCACCCACCGCCAGCACATCGGCCTCCGCAATCCCGCGCTGCGCCGTAATCTCTTCCAAGGCCTGCACCTTGGCGGCCTGGCCCAGGATCGGGACGCCGGGCACGCCGGTCAACTTGCCATCTGCGATCAACAGTGTATTGGCCCGGTTTTCGTCAAAACCCAGCTGCGCGGCAATGCGCGCGGTAAAGGCTGTGAACCCGCCGGATACCAGCGCGGCATAGGCCCCGTTTGCCTTCATAGTGGCCAGCAGCACTTGCGCACCCGGCATCAGGCTGATCCGCGTTTCCAGCACTTGACCTATCACCGCTTCCGGCAGGCCTTTCAGTAGCCCGACCCGTTCGCGCAAGGCCGCTTCAAAATCCAGCTCGCCATTCATTGCCCGCGCCGTGATCCCCGCGACCTGTGGGCCAACCCCAGCCTCGGCGGCCAATTCGTCGATGCATTCCTGCTCGATCATAGTGCTGTCCATATCGGCCAGCAGCATCTGTTTGCGCAGGTCGGTGCCGGGCTGGATAATCATGTCGGTCCCGGTCAGTTGCAGATCCGCCCAGACTGACCATTGGTTGTCGGGCATCTGGGAAATAGTGAAAGCGGCAGCTTCATCCGGGGAAAGCCATAGCGCATCGCCTCCGCCCCACGCGTTTCGCAAGCTATCGACCAATGCAAGGTCGAGGCTCGGGGCGGCGGGCGAAGTCAGCAAGGTAACCGTAAACATGGGCGTTCTATTGGCAGCGTGCGGGATGTAGGTCAACCGGCGCTCCGCCAGCGGTTGGGACATGGGTCGCGACGGGATATCTTAACGCCGTCTTCATCTTTGCACCGTGCGCCCGGTTAATCGGTGTGGGCATGCATTTGGGGTCCGACGTTTTGCCGACGTTCCGCCGACGCGCTGCCGACGCTGCAAATCAACGAAAACCTCTGCATTAACACATGATTCGGCGATCACCGTGCGGTGCCCACTGCGCAACACCACCGAACGTTGCGCCCCGCCCGGGTTGATCGGGATCAAGGCCGGTCAGGAACAGACGTTCAATACTGTTGCCAAGCTGGTGATGCCCACCGGCATCAAGAAAGGATCGCGCCATGACAACTGCGATTATCTACGAGACACTTGAAGGACAAACCGGCAAGATCGCCCGCTTCATCGAAACAACCTTGCGTAAACAAGGGGCGGAGGTGAACTGCATCGATACCGCCGATAAGATGGCGGATATCTCCCTCGACGGGATCGAAAAGGTGATCCTGGCCGCGCCGGTTCATGAACGGCGACACCCCCACGCGTTTGAGGTTTTTGTCGGTGCCAGTCGCCATGAACTAACAGAGAAGAAGACCCTGATGATCTCTGTCAGCCTGAGCGCTGCATTCCCCGAAGGTGTTGAAGAAGCTCAGGAATATCTGACGGAATTTGAAATGCGAACAGATTTCAAACCCGACGTGACCTTGCTTGTTGCGGGGGCGGTGCGCCCCAGTGGATATGACTATTTTCAACAGCAGGTGATCCGGCATGCGGTACTGGGTGAACGCTACACCGAACTCGATGGCGGCACACAGGAATTCACGGATTGGGATGCATTGTCTGACGGTGTGGCGGCGTTCATCCAGTAAGCCGATACGCGATACGCGGTGATATGCTAAACTTCCACGCGGATACCGGAAGGAGCCGATCATGAGCCATGTGTGCTATCGTAAGCTGACCGTTGCCGACTATGCCGATGCTGCCGCCCTTTATCAGGAACTGGCTGGGAATCATCCAGTGATTTCAGGAGTTTGGGGCGAAGACCGCTTTGCGCAAATCCTGCATCATGATGGCACCACGCTGATCGGTGCGGTCATTGACGGGATGGTGACCGCCATGGCTACACTCCATATTCTGCCCAATATGACCTATGACGGGCGGCCTTATTGCCTGATCGAAAATGTCGTCACCCATCACGCGGACCGGGGGCAGGGATATGGGCGCGGGGTATTGGATTACGCCGCCCGGTTGGCATGGGACGCGAAAGCCTACAAGATCATGCTGCTGACCCGTCAGGATGGATTGGCGCAGGAATTTTATCGCAAATGCGGTTATGATAGTGATGAAAAACAGGGGTTTATCCTGCGCCGAAACCTTGTGCGGGAAAAGCTGGATTAGTCTTCGGTCGGACCGCCGGCTTCTTTCCAGTCGCCAAAGCCACCAATGTTCGTGACGTTCTGATAGCCCATATCTTTCAGGGTTTTTCCGGCAAGGGCCGCCTGGCCACCGGCGCCGCAGACAAGATAAAGATCCGCATCTTTTTGCAAAGCGGGGTTATGAAACTGCGTCTCTGCGTCAGCCGTAAACTCCATCATGCCGCGCGGAATGCGATGCGCTCCGGCGATCGTCCCGGACTTGGCAATTGCGGCACTATCGCGGACATCGACGAAAACTGCCCCGGTCGTGCCATGTTTCGCAATTGCCTCTTCCGCGCTGAGTCGCGGCACAGCGGCATTGGCTTCTTCCATGTAGTGCTTGGACGATTTCATCGGATTCTCCTGATTGTTTTGCAATTGCAGACAATACCATCTTCGCCGCCGCGTCCATTCACAACATATTGAAAACGCGAAAAAAAAGCCCGGACACAAGGTCCGGGCCAGTCCAACAGGGAGGATGGAGATATAACCCGATCTCCGGCGGGAACTCTTGCGATTGGCGGTCAGGACAGGGAGGCAACCCAACCGCCAATCTTACTACGCAACCAATCTATACCCACCGGATTCGGTCACAAGAAGGCGGGCATTTGACGGATCTGGTTCTATTTTTTGGCGAAGACGATAAATATGCGTTTCCAGCGTATGGGTGGTTACGCCAGCATTGTAGCCCCACACCTCGTGCAACAGCACGTCGCGGGCCACGACACCTTCGGTTGAACGGTAAAGGAATTTCAGGATGTTGGTTTCCTTTTCGGTCAACCGCACCTTTTTTTCATCTTCGGTCACCAGCATCTTTTGCGCGGGCTTGAACGTATAGGGCCCAAGCTGGAAAACAGCGTCCTCGGATTGTTCATGCGTGCGCAGCTGGCTGCGGATACGTGCCAGCAGGACGGGGAATTTGAATGGCTTGCTTACATAGTCATTGGCACCGGCATCCAGACCCAGAATGGTATCGGCATCGCTGTCCTGCGCCGTCAGCATCACGATTGGACATTTGACACCCTGCTTGCGCATCAGGCGGCACAATTCGCGGCCATCGGTGTCGGGCAAGCCCACATCCAGGATCATCAGATCATACAGACCTTCCTTGGCTTTCACCATTGCGCTGGCGCCGTCATCGGCTTCGAAGACGTCAAAGTCCTCGGTCATCAGCAACTGTTCACCCAGTGCTTCGCGCAGATCATCGTCATCATCGACGAGCAATATTCTTTTGAGCTGTGCCATGACTGTCTCCTTCGTTTCGCTATTAGAGATGTGATGAAAACCGCGTTCGGACAAGGTTGTGCAGAAAATTTCACACGGACGTGTCCAATGCCGGGCAATTGTTTCACTTTACCACCGAAACCGGCTATCTGGTGAAACAAAGACAGGCGGTTTGCGATGGGATTTTCACCCGACATTACAGAAAGACTGGCCCGTGCGCGTGCCGATTTGCGCATGGGCGTGCCGATTGTGCTGTCCGAAGGTCTGATCGTCCTTGCGGTTGAGACGCTTGATTCGATCCGATTTGCGCATTTACGCACATTAAGCGGTGCGCCAGTGCTGACTATCACCGGATGGCGTGCTAAAACCCTCAAGGCGCGCGCATATGACGGTGATGTTGCCCGAGTGATAATACCGGAGGATGTGGCACTGACTTGGGTGCGATCCATCGCTGATCCTGCCGGTGACCTAAACCATCCGATGAAAGGCCCTTTGCGCAGCTTGCGCGATGGTCCGGCAGGTCCGCACCGCGCTGGGATCGCGTTGGCTAAAGCCGCCCGCCTATTGCCAGCGATCGTCAGTATGGAAATCAATGACCCCGCTGCTTTTGCATCGGCGCATAATCTTACACTGGTTCCGGGTTCTGCTGTTCTAAGGACCGATCCCTCTACGTTGAATCGGGTCATTCACGCCCGGCTACCGCTAGAGGTTGCTGAAACGGGTCGGTTGCACATTTTCCGTCCCGATGATGGGGCAGAGGAACATTACGCCGTCGAGATTGGTCAGCCTGATCGGTCGAAGCCTGTCTTATCGCGCCTGCATTCCGCCTGCTTTACCGGTGACCTGCTGGGATCGTTGAAATGTGACTGTGGCCCACAACTGCGGGGGGCCTTGGCGCAGATGGGGGCGGAAGGGGCTGGTGTATTGCTCTATCTTAATCAGGAGGGGCGGGGCATCGGGTTAGCCAACAAGATGCGCGCCTATTCCTTACAGGATCAGGGGTTCGACACGGTTGAGGCGAACCACCGGTTGGGTTTTGAGGATGATGAGCGCGACTTTCGGATCGGGGCCGATATTCTGCGCCGCATGGGATTTTCCTCTGTGCGCCTGCTGACCAACAACCCGGCCAAAGTGGCGCGTATGGAAAGCTGCGGGATCGGCGTGATCGAACGTGTGCCACTGAAAGTGGGCGAGAACCAACATAACACGGCCTATTTAGCGACCAAGGCCGCCAAATCGGGACATCTGCTCTAGCGGCATTCAGTCGAAAGATGCTGCATCAGTACCGAAGATGCCCGTTTCGACCCCATCAATGCTTTGCGTATTCTTGCGGCCCCAATAGTCGCGCACGCCATCTTCGCCCATGTCAGCATAATAAGGCAGCAATTCTTCCGGGCCACGCTGCTTTTCGAACTTCATCAAGGGCACGCCCGTGCCGCAGGATGTTTGAACCATATCAATGGTCATATCAAACACTTGGCGGCTACCAGCCATTGCCGGGAACTGCGCCACTGCATCATCCCAGCCCGCGTCACGGGGATGCAGTGTTTTGGCGCTGCCATAGACACGCAGGATGAGCGCATCGCCCTCAAACGCGCAAAACATCAGCGTCATACGGTTGCTGGCCCGCAGATGGGCGGCGGTTTCATTGCCACTGCCGGTCAGGTTCAGCCACACGATGCGGTTGTCATCAATGACACGCAATGAATCGAGCCCCTTTGGCGACATATTCACCCGCCCATCAGAGGCGGCCGTGGCCACAAAGAACAGATTTTGGCGTTTGATGAAGTCGGTGAGTGTTTGGTTGAGCTTCTTTCTAACAGCCATGAGATCCCCCTGTCATGATATCGAACATAACAGGAACACGACGGCGCGTGAAGCGACCATTCAGATCCCGCTTCTACCACGTAGGCCATTGAAAACGCGAGAAACGATTCGCATTGCTGCTATAAACTATGGTTTATTCTGGTGTATGAAATCCACCGATCTTGTCGTTACCCCAACCCACCTGCGCTTCATGGCGCGCCGTTTTGCCCGGACAATCGGGCGCGCGGGCATTACCGACCACAAGGCCGAAGGTGACATGGCGACGCCACGTGGCACCCACCGGATAGTCGGGATGTTGTATCGCCCGGACCGGTTGAAGAAACCCACCGATTGGGCGGTGCCGATCCGCCCCGTAGACCTTTGGTCAGATGATATTCGTGATCCGAACTACAACCTGATGGTTAAAAAAACCCATAAATACAGCCATGAGCTGTTGCGTCGGGCGGATCGGATGTATGATCTGATTGTTCTGACAGACTGGAATTGGCCCAATGCTGAAAAGGGGCGCGGATCGGCCATCTTTATTCATCAATGGCGGGGGCCGGGGCGGCCAACGGCGGGCTGTGTGGGCCTGTCATGGACGGATCTGATGTGGATTGCGCCACGTCTTCAATACCAAAGCCGTCTTGTTATCGTATAACCAATATGAACATGGGTAGCCTGCCATCACACTCACCAGGATATCCGAAAATGAAACACCAAGGCCCGTTTATGAGTCCCGAGGACATTGCAAAACTTCCCTATCGCCCCTGCGTGGGTATCATGCTGGCGAATACGCGCGGCCATATTTTTGTAGGCCAGCGCCAGGATCGCGATACTGCTGCCTGGCAGATGCCGCAGGGTGGTGTCGACAAGGGCGAGAATACCCGCGATGCCGCCTTGCGTGAATTACTGGAAGAAACAGGCGTTACCCCGAACCTTGTCAGTATCGAAGCGGAAAGTGCCGGTTTGATCGCTTATGACCTGCCGCATGAACTGGTGCCGAATATCTGGAAAGGGCGCTATCGCGGGCAAGAACAGAAATGGTTCCTGATGCGATATCATGGCGATGACACGCAGATTGATATTGCAACTGATCATCCCGAGTTCACCAGCTGGAAATGGATCCATCCGGGCGAGCTTGTCAGGGCGATTGTTCCGTTCAAACGGGCCGTCTATGAACAGGTGTTGTGTGAATTTCAGGACAGGCTGTGACGACATATCATCAAAGGATACCCACATTATGAAGCCCGTGATTCTTGCGACCTGCCTGATGGCGCTGGCTGGTCAGGCGACTGCGCTAAGCTGTATGCGCCCAGACCCAATCGCAACCTTCCAGCGGGTTGCCGCAGCGCCAGAGGCGTATTTCGTGCTGTATGGTCAGCTAAGCTTTGATGAGCGCGCGCTACCTGCTGGCGTGTCGCAGAATGCTATCCGCGACCCGGCGCCGATCCCGGCGCAGTTTGTCGGCAAGGGTCTGACGACCGAGGGTTTCACCAATGATTACATCAGCCCGGTAACCTTGCAGGTTGGCTGCGCGGGTCCCTGGTGCGGCTCAGCCCGCAGCGGGGTTGACGCGCTTTATTTTGTACGGGCTGATGAGCCGCCGGTCACGATGCAGGCAGGCCCGTGCGGCGGCATGATTTTCGAAGAACCCGATCAGGCGACGCTGGATGCCATTACCACCTGCATACAGGGCGGCCCCTGTTCATCGCAACATTTGCAGTAACTGCAATGATGCGTACCCGTCAGCGGGCAATCCGCGACTGCGTTGATAGGCCCTGATCGCCGCCCGGCTGTTTGGTCCAATCTTGCCATCGGCACCGCCGGTTGAAAACCCGGCGGCGGTCAGCCGCTGCTGCAACTCGACCCGTTCCGCCCGGCGCAGCCCGCGTTCCTCGGCAGGCCATGGTCTGCGCAATGGTCCCATGCCCCGGATCCGGTCCCCCAGGTGACCAACCCCGATGATATAGGCCTGCGCGTTGTTGTACCGGGAGATGACCCTGTAATTCGAAAAGATCAGAAATGCCGGGCCTGCTGCGCCGGTGGGCACGATCAACGAGGCACCACCATAATTTGGCACAACTTGCCCATCGACACCGCGAACGCCCAATTGGCCCCATGCCGCTGGTGACCGGCGGGAGGTTTGGTTGAAATCGAAACCGTTCGGCAGCAGCACCTCGACCCCCCAAGGCTGACCCTGCCGCCAGCTGAACCTGCGCAGATATGCCGCTGTGGACGCCAGCGCGTCACTGGGATCATCGGCCCAGATATCGCGCCGCCCGTCGCCTGTGAAATCGACGGCATAGGCTTGATAAGAGGTGGGGATAAACTGCGTATGTCCCATCGCCCCGGCCCAGGATCCGGTCATATTACGCGGGGCCACGTCACCACGTTGCAAAATGCCAAGGGCCGCAATCAGTTGTTGTTCAAAAAACCGGCCGCGCCGCCCGTCATAGGCTAGCGTGGCGAGAGTCGAGATCAGGGGAACATCGCCGCGCCGCTGACCATAATTGCTCTCCATCCCCCAGATGGCGACAACGATATGCGGCGGCACGCCATAGGTGGCCTCGATCCGGGCCAGCAGATTGGCATATTGGCGCAGCATTGCCCGCCCGTTCTGCACCCGCGCGTCAGAAGCGGCAGTGGACATATATTCGCCCAAAGGTTTGACAAACTCGGCCTGATTACGGTCGCGACGGATACTGTCAGGCAGGTATTGGACGCCAGCAAATGCAGCGTCAAAGGTGCGGGCACTGATCCCCGCCGCACGTGCCCGCGACCGAAAACCGGCGATCCAGTTGGAGAACCCGGACGCCTGTGCCGTGGCCAAAGCCGGGAATGTGAAACCTGCCAAACTCGTCGCGATGAATTGCCTGCGTTGCATAGCTGCGCCTCCATCTGCTGTTTTTTCGGAGCCTAACAACCGGGGCCGGGGAATCCAATGCGCGATGGGGCAAAGATCAGCTCAAGCGGGGGTTTTCGCCACCATGACGGACGGTTCAGGCCAGCAAGATGACAAAACTTCGATAGCTTCGCGCAACATGGGCACGCGACGGGGGCGAAAGCTGTCATCGGTGATGATCAGGTTCTGCATCCGGTCAAGCCGGAAATTGCGATAAGCCTGCCGCAGATGGCACCAGCCGATCAGATTGTGCGTCTCTTTCAAAAACACGATGCTGAGCGGATAGACCCGCCTTTTTGTCGCCGCGCCCGTTGCGTCGATGTAGTCGATCTCAATCGCGCGTTCGTCCCATGTCGCCTGTCGCAGGGCGCGCACATCAACAGTTGGCAGGGGCGGGCGCACGATCCGATCCGCATGCAGGACCGCATATTGCAGCCGATGCGCCTGCGCGCTGGGCAGGCGCGCTTGCAACTTGGCGATGGCGTTTTGTGCCGCCTGCGCCAATTCGGGGTCGGCGACCGCCTGCACCTCGCGCAGGCCCAGCACAATCGCCTCGATTTCTTCATCATCGAACATCATCGGCGGCAGTGCGGCATCTTCGGTCATGGCATAGCCAAAGCCTGCTGTCCCATCAATGATCGCGCCCAACCCGCGCAGCGCGTCAATATCCCGATAAAGCGTGCGCAGCGACACGCCCGTGTCGTCGGCCAGCTGCTGGGCTGTGACCGGCGGCGTGTGGCGGCGCAGTGATTGCATCAACTGGAACAGGCGTGCGGTGCGTGACATGCGCACGACACTAACATTGCTGCCAAAAACTGTCAGTACCTTCCTGCATAAGGGCCTCAAAGGATAGGAGACCCGACAATGATCACACTCGTCACATATCAGGAAGGCTTTGGGCAGCTCAGCTTTAGCCCGTTTTGCGTCAAGGCAGTCTGGCTTTTGCTGGCGGCAGGTGCGGCGTGGCAGCGCGAGGATTGCAATGACCCGCGCAAATTTCCTCAAGCCAAATTGCCGGCGATACGAACGCCCGAGGGGGTGATTGGCGACAGTCATAACATTCAGGCCTATCTGGAAAGACAGGGCGCTGATTTCTGGGGGGCTGTCACGGATCGGGCCACCGGGCATGCCTTCATCCGTATGGCCGAGGAGCATATGTACTTTCACATCGTGCTGGATCGTTGGGGAAACGAAAAGATATGGCCGATTATCCGGGAGGAGTACTTCGCGGCCATCCCCGCCCTGCTGCGTCGACCTGTGACTGGTACGATTCGCAAGGCAACGCTGCGCGGAATGGAGGCGCAGGGGCTTGGCCGGTTCAACCCGGAGGAACGGCTATCCCGGATCGAACCGGACCTGAAAGCGATCGAGATGCGTTTGAAAGAGGGACCGTTCCTGATGGGTGATCAGATCAGCCTGCCAGATTACAGCGTCGCTGCGATGTTGGGGGCCGTCTTGGCCAGCCCCTTGCCCACGGGGTTGAGCGAAAGGGTGGTCAATGACCCGGTTCTGTCTGAATATGCGGATCGTGTTGCAAGGCGGATGGCAGCGTGACCTACAATTTCAAAGACCCGGCGGTAAAAGCCATTTATGATGGGTTTCCCTCCGATATGCGGGCAATTGCCATGCGGTTGCGCGAGCTCATTTTCGATGTCGCATGGGAAAATCCGACTGTTGGCCTGGTGGAAGAGGCGCTGCGCTGGGGCCAGCCATCTTACTTGACGCCCGAAACGAAATCCGGTTCGACCCTTCGGATCGGGCTATCCAAAGGCGGCGGCTGCGCGATCTTCGCCCATTGCGCGACCGATATCATCAGTACATATGCCGCCACATTTCCAGATAGCGATAGGATCGAAGGCAACCGGGCTGTGGTTTTTAAGGTTCAATCGGAAATCGTGCCCGACAGGCTTCGCTTGCTGATTTTTCATGGGCTGACCTATCACCTGAATCGGTGAACGGCGATATCAGTCCAGGATGGAGCCAAAGCTGTCGTCACGCATGACCAGATGATCACCGTCCAGGGCCAATGTGCGGGTCCGGCCAGCGGCGACCACATCAAAGGGGACGGTGCTGCAATCATCGCAGCTACCCACAACATCCATCCAGGATGTATCTGACTGAGTCGCTACCATACGCCGCGCCACCATCTGCAAAGTGGCTTTGCGCTCGGGGCGGTCGAAATCAACATGGGCATTCATGGCAGTCTCTCCAACGGGTGGCCTATCGGCAATATTCCCCCGCTTTGCGGCTAAACCGTGTCACGCTTCGCGCTGAATTGGACAAAGTTTGGGGCTTTTGCCCTGTTAAATACGCCTTAAACGCCTAATAAAATAACAATTTCCCCAACACCGGGCGATTGTTGCAGTTCGGGCGACAAGGCCCGGCCCGTGACTACTTGCGCGTGCGCTTGACCTTGCGCGCCGTCTTTGCCGACTTTTTCCGCGCCGATCCCTGCTTGCGGCGCGGCGGCTTGCCACGTCCCCGGCTGGGGCCGCGCGGCATGGTACGATCTTCCAATGTCAGCATTTCGACAATCAATCCGCCGGTGACTGGTGCCGCCTCAACCAGTTTGACAGTCACACGCTGCCCCAACCCGATAATCGTGCCGGTATCAGCGCCCATCAGCGTCTGACTATCAGCGTCATAGTCGAAATATTCGCGCCCCAAGGTGCGGATCGGGATCATCCCGTCGGCGCCGGTTTCATCCAGCCGCACAAAGACCCCGAATTTCGCGATGCCGCTGATCCGGCCGGTCAGTTCCGTGCCAACCCGATCCGACAGGAAGGCGGCAAGGTAACGATCCGCCGTGTCGCGTTCTGCCATCATGGACCGGCGTTCGGTATCGCTGATCTGTTTGCCGGTCGCGGCAAGATGTTCGACATCCCACGGGCTCAGCCCGTCATCACCCCAGCCATGTGCCGTGATCAGCGCCCGATGCACGATCAGATCAGCGTAACGGCGGATGGGCGAGGTGAAATGCGCATAGGCGCGCAGGGCCAACCCGAAATGGCCGAAATTATCGGGGCTGTAATAGGCCTGTGTCATGGATCGCAACGTGGCCATGTTTACAAGTTCGGCGTTTTCGGTGTCTGCCGCCCCGGTCAGCAACTTGTTCAAATGGGCGGTTTTCAGGACCTGCCCCTTGGCCAGCACAAGGCCGGAGGCTTGGGCCACCTCGCGCAGGGCGTCCAGTTTTTCAGGGCTTGGTTCCTCATGCACCCGGAAAAGCTGGGGCGACTTGCGCCCAATCAATGTTTCTGCAGCGGCGACATTGGCCAGAACCATGAATTCCTCGATCAACCGATGGGCATCGAGCCGGTCCTTATGGTTCACGGATGTCACTTTGCCATCGTCACCCAGAACGATCTGCCGCTCTGGCAAGTCCAGTTCCAGTGGCTCACGGCGCGCGCGCGCCTTCATCAATGCGGCATAAGCTGCATAAAGCGGGGCGATGATGTCATCCATCATCGGGGCGACCTTGTCGTTGGCCGCCCCGTCCACGGCTGCCTGCACTTCTTCGTAATTCAGTGAGGCGACCGATTTCATCAGCCCGCGATGAAAACTGTGGTCGATCTTGTTGCCTTGTGCGTCAATGCGCATCGCAACCGCAAGGCAGGCCCGTTCGACCCCTTCATGCAGGGAACATAGATCACCTGACAGCCGGTCGGGCAGCATCGGCACAACCCGGTCAGGGAAATAGGTCGAGTTGCCACGCTTGCGCGCTTCACGGTCCAGTGCGGTATCCGGGGTCACGTAATGTGCGACGTCGGCTATGGCGACCCAGATGATGAAGCCGCCCTTGTTCTTTGGGTCCGGGTCAGCCTCAACATAGCAGGCATCGTCGTGGTCGCGGGCATCCCACGGGTCGATGGTGATCAGGGGCATGTCGCGCAGGTCGCGGCGTTTGCCAAGGCCCGCAGGTTTGGCCGCATCAGCCTCGGCGACTACCGCATCAGGGAAGTGATCGGGGATGCCGTGCTGGTGGATCGCGATCAGGGACACGGCGCGCGGTTCAGACGGGTCGCCTAGCCGTGCGACAATGCGTGCTCTTGGCAGGCCCATGCGGCCCTTTGGGCCCGCTTGTTCGGCCTCAACCAGTTCACCATCCTTCGCGCCACCCGTCGCCCCGGCGGCAACCGTCCACTGCCGGTCGCTTCCCTTGTCGATGGGCAAGACACGCCCACCTTCGGAACCTGCCCGGAACACACCAAGAATGCGCTGCGGGTTTGTGCCGACGCGCCGAATCATCCGGGCGATGTGGCTATGGGCCTCATTGGCATCCACCGTGAGACGGCCCAAAATGCGATCACCCGCCCCCAATGCCGGATCAGAGGATCGCAACATCATCAGGATGACAGGTTCCGGCCCTTTGCCTTTCCATTCGAGCGGACGGGCAAAAAGATCACCATCGGCATCCGGGCCGGTAATTTCAAGCACGGCGACAGGGGGCAGTTCTTCGGCATCGCGATAGCTGTTGCGCCGCTTCGCCAACTTGCCTTCGTCCTGCAATTCTTTCAGCAAACGCTTCAGATCGATGCGGGCAGCGCCCTTGATGCCAAAGGCTTTGGCAATGTCACGTTTGGCCGTCTTGGTGGGGTTGTCCGAAATCCAGGACAGGATCTCGGACTTTGAGGGAATGTTGTTCATGCCCCCGCGTAGCACGCCAAATCCAGTCAGCCAATTCCCGGCACAGGAATTGGAAAAAATCCTTGGAAGGATTTTGTCCAGACTTTTTCAAAAAATCTGGTTGCGCCACGCTGATCAGGCAAAGTAATCGGTGAGGATGCGTTTATAGATTGCCTTGAGTTGGCCGATTTGATCGATGGCCACACGTTCATCCACCTGATGCATGGTCTTGCCGACCAGACCAAATTCGACCACCGGGCAATGATCCTTCACAAAGCGGGCGTCCGACGTCCCGCCCGAGGTGGACAAGACCGGCTTGACCCCAGTTTCGGTTTCCACCGCCCTTGCAACAAGATCAGACAAGTCACCCGGCGGTGTCAGAAAACTTTCGCCCGACACTTTCACATTGATATCAATATCCACGTCGAATGTATCGGTGACGCGACCGGCCTCTTCCCCCATCCAATCGACGATGGCCTGACTGGAATGGGCATCGTTGAACCGCACATTGACGGCCGCCGTGCATTGCGCCGGGATCACGTTTGTCGCCGGGTTTCCAGTATCCATGGTCACGACAGCAAGGGTTGAAGGATCAAAATGCGCTGTGCCGCCGTCCAGCACATGAGATGACAGCCGGTCGACGAGGCGGGCGAGCGCCGGGATCGGGTTTTTCGCCCGATGCGGATAGGCGGAATGCCCTTGCACCCCGCGCACCGTGAACCATGCGGTCAGTGACCCGCGCCGTCCGATTTTCATCGCCTCGCCCATCACATCGGGGCAGGTTGGCTCACCCACCAAACAGACGCTCATCGCTTCGCCCTGCGTCGCCATCCAATCGAGCAGCGCGGTGGTGCCATGCAAGGCGTCACCTTCCTCATCCCCGGTAATAGCCAAGACCACCGCACCGTCAGGCGGTGTTTCGATTACAAAGTCAATGGCCGCGGCGGCAAAGGCGGCCACACCCGATTTCATATCCGTGGCCCCGCGCCCATAAAGGTAACCATCCCTGATCTCGGCCCCAAAGGGCAGGACAGACCAGTCGTTTTCATTGCCAACAGGCACAACATCCGTATGGCCATTGAACCCGAATGTGCGGTTCGCCCCCTTGCGCCCCCAACGGGCATAGAGGTTGGGGACGCCGCCACGATCCACGCGAGTGCAGGCAAAACCGCCTGCGGTTAGCAGTTTTTCCAGACGGATAAGCGCGCCACCTTCCGCCGGTGTTACAGAGGGGCAGCGCACCAGATCAGCGGTGAGGGCGACGGGGTCAATTGGGGTCATGACAAGGCTCCTTTCGGGTTTGGCTACCCGGATGGATCGGCGGATGCAAACCGTCATAGGTGATGTTCCAGATAGACCAGATAAGGATCGAGTTCCGGGCCGTTGAAATTCTCGGCGTAGCGGGGAATGCGTCTGAAACCATGTCGTTCATACATGGTCAGCATGGGTGTATTGCCCTTGATCGTATCGGCAGAGAGCGTCTTGCAACCCATGCGGCGCGCCTCTGCCATCCGCATCTCAAACAAGCGGCTGCCAAGCCCAAGACCTTGCGCCTGGGGTCTGACGAACATGCGCTTCAATTCTGTCGCATCATCGCGGATCATACGGATCATGCCGCAGCCCATCAGCGTGCCGTCTTGGGCCGTGGCCGGCAGTAGTCGGTTGCGCGGCGGGAGGAAATCATCCGAGTGGGCAAGGGTTTCGACAGCCCCGTCCGCCGGTTCTATTTGCGAGCCGCCGATGGCATTCAGCTTTGTGCGGATTACGGAATAAAACTGACAAAGCAGTTTTTCGAGCGCTGCTGGGTTTGGGACTTCGGAGACAAAGGAAACCGCGATCTTCATAACGGTGCGGTTTGCGCAGAAGCGCGCCAGAAATAACTAAATCTCGGTGTCAAATCCTTTGCAGGATTTGGTGGCTGTGGCCGTTCATTACGCATTCTCATCAAAAAACGGCGTCATCTGTGCGACGATGACGCTGTTTTCATCCAGCGCCCGCTGCATCAGCGCCCTTTCGTCGTCCGAGATATCGTGGCCCTCGGCCAGCCGTTCATCCAACGTGCCATAGCCCGACACATCCAACGGGGCCAGATCGGCCTGTTTGAGGATGGCAACGGTTTCGCGTACCGCCTCCGCCTCATCCACGCCGCTGGCATAACACATCAGGGCACCACCTGTGGCTCCTTCGGGCAACCCGTCGCCTGTATTCCGGCCAACCTCGACCAGCAGCGTGTAGACCTTTTGCTTTGATGTCTTGGTCGCCATGGCTTGCACTATTCCTTGTCTTCCCAGCGGGATCGCACTGCCCAGATGGTTGAGACGATGATCACAATCTGCAAAGGCGCATAGATGACAGCCATCAAAAACAGAACCAGCCAGAATAATGACAGCTGCATCAGATAGATAAATGTCAGCGCCGGGTTCCACAATGCGGCAAGCAACAGGGCGATGATCAGCACGTCAGCGGCCACCGGCAGCCATGCTGCCTTGAACGACGGACGTTCACCCGTCGCGATGCGCTTGCGCGCCAGTGTCCGGCTGATGATCACCTAGTCGCGCAAGAGTTCGTTGATGCCGGTCTTGGATCGGGTCCGTTCATCCACTCGTTTCACGATCACGGCACAATAAAGGTTGATCCCGTTTTTCGACGGCATGGAGCCTGCAACGACCACCGAATAGGGGGGCACTTCGCCATACATGACCTCACCGGTTTCGCGGTCTACAATCTTGGTCGACTGGCCGATAAAGACCCCCATACCAAGCACAGAGCCTTCACGGACGATACAGCCTTCGACGACTTCAGAGCGCGCGCCGATAAAGCAGTTATCTTCGATAATCGTCGGCCCCGCCTGCATGGGCTCCAACACGCCGCCGATACCAACGCCACCGGACAGGTGCACGTTCTTTCCGATCTGGGCGCAGGACCCGACCGTGGCCCAGGTATCAACCATCGTGCCTTCGTCGACATAGGCACCAAGGTTCACGAAGGACGGCATCAAAACCACGCCGGGGGCAATAAAGGCCGATTTGCGCACAACACAGTTTGGCACGGCCCGAAAGCCTGCGGCCTTCCATTGATTGTCGCCCCAGCCTTTGAATTTGCTATCGACCTTGTCCCACCAGCCACCGGCCTGCGGGCCGCCATCCTGCTGTTCCATGTCCTTGATGCGGAAACCCAAAAGCACGGCCTTCTTGGCCCATTGGTTCACATGCCAGGATCCATCATCCTGCTTTTCAGCAACACGCAACTTGCCACCGTCCAGCGCGTTTAGCGTATCCTCGATCGCCTCGCGCGTTTCGCCGGTGGTTGCGGGGGTAATGGTATCGCGGGCATTCCACGCGGCTTCGATGGCGGTTTCAAGGGCAGCATTGGACATATTTGTCTCCCATCCATGGATTTGGGGGTATCTAGCCCGGCTTACCTGATCAATCAACGGCGCGCTGCGGCGTATTTCAATTGCATCTGGCGCGCGCGCAGGCAACGCTGGGGCGGAATAACACAGGACATCCGCATGCAAGACAACCGACATCATCCGTTTCGCGACAGCCATCAGGACCGCGAGGCTGCCACACATATCCCCGATACGCCGCAAACACGTGCGCCATCCTATGCGCTGGCCTTTGCGGACGAGGATTTCCTGTGTCGCCCTGAACTGCGTCCGGTGCGGTTGCAACTGGAATTGCTGAAGCCTGAAATGCTGATGAATGAAGCCGGGATTGATTCAACCATCGTGCTGTTTGGCGGGGCGCGTATCCCAGCCCCGGCGAATAAGGACAGCGCGCGGACAGAGACCCTTGCCGACCTATCGAAATACTATGATGAGGCGCGCCGCTTTGCGCAGCTTATGACCGAACGGTCACTGAAATCGGGCGGAACAGAAGATGTGATCGTCACCGGCGGCGGGCCGGGCGTCATGGAGGCGGGCAATCGCGGTGCGCTGGATGCGGGCGGCAAGTCGATCGGGCTGAATATCGTGTTGCCGCATGAGCAGGCCCCGAATGAATATGTGACGCCCGATCTTTGCTTCAACTTTCACTACTTCGCGATCCGCAAGATGCATTTCCTGATGCGCGCCTCGGCGGTCTGCGTCTTTCCGGGCGGTTTTGGCACATTGGATGAGATGTTCGAGGCGCTGACCCTGATACAGACCGGGCGCATGGCACGGGTGCCATTTCTGCTTTTCGGGCAATCATTCTGGGAAAAGATCATCAATTGGGAAGCGCTGTCGGATGCCGGCACCATCTCGGCCGAAGATCTGGACCTGTTCCGGTTCGTTGAAACGGCGGAAGAAGCGATTGCGGCTTTGGACAACTGGGATGGCAAAGGCGAAAAGCGTGGACTGATCCCGGGGCGCTGACCCCCGGTCATCGGGCGGTTGGAATTTCCAGAAACTGCATTGGCGGCAATTCTGGCTGTTTGATGGCCTGAATTGCCGCTTTGGCCAGAAATTCACCCGCTGATCCCACCTCTTCTGCGATGGTCAGGATATCTTTGCACACGATTTTCAGAGCCGGCGACGCCTCTTTGGCGAAAACATCCATTTCCTTGCCAACGGTAACCCCGCGGTTTTCGACAATCGCAAAGGCAGCCAATGCGGATGCCGCTGATGCGGTGACAATCGCATCCGTATCAGGACGCGCGGTCAGATGGGCGGCGATCCCCTCTGCCACATCAGAGGTTTGGTTATCGCTTGTTACACTTTCAAGGATAGATAACTCGAGACCGGTTGCGGCGGCGCGTTCGCGCAGGCCGGACACCAGGTGCAAGGCATAGCTTTGGCGTAGTGGCGGGGCGACAACGGCCACATGTTTGCGGCCGCGTGCATGCAACATGTCGATGGCCAGCCGCCCATATGTTTCATTGTCGAAATCGTAATAGGGGTGCTGGTCCGACCAGTCGCTGCGGCCATGGGTGGCGAAGGGAAAGTGACGTTCCATCAGATAGGCGATGCGCTCATCCTCCGGTTCGATCTGGTTCAGGATAACAGCGTCCGCCGATCCGGTTTCGTAGATATAACGAATCGGCTTCATAATATCGGTACTTGGGGAATAGGGCATGACATTCAGGTGAAAACTCGTGCCCTCAAAACCGCCCGCAACCGATGCAATCAGACGGGCGGTATGATTGTCATGTTCAGTCGACATCACAAGGCTGATGACATTGGTGCGACCCGTGCGCAGACGGACCCCGGCACGGTTGGGGACATAGCCGATTTCATCGGCGATTTTGCGAATCAGCTTCTTGGTGTCGCTGCCGATATCAGGCGCGTCATTCAACGCACGCGACACGGTCGGGACTGCCAGGCCGCTGATCTTTGATATTGTTTTCAACGTTGGCTTTTGCGTCCGGCCCAATGTCGGATGCCCGTGCGCGGGGTCATTTTCATAGTCCGACATGTCTATTTCCCCTTAGTCAACGCCGGTTTGCAGCAATTCTGCACTGCCAGACGCGCAGCGCGGCGGTGAACAGATGCGTTCAGAATGCCCTTGGGCGTGACGACATTTCTTTCTTTCATACTGTCTTAATAATTCTTGCGAGGTCAATCTAAATCGTTATAGGCTCTTCTACAACGATTTAGAACCAGGGAGGAGATAATCGTGAAACTCACAACAAAACTGCTGGCAGCAACGGCTATGGTCGCGGCATCATCAGCATCGGCCGTCGAACTGGAAGTGACCCACTGGTGGACATCCGGTGGCGAGGCTGCGGCCGTGTCTGAATTCGCCAAAGCATTCAACGCGACAGAGCATACTTGGGTCGACGGTGCGATTGCCGGCTCTGGCGGGACGGCGCGCCCGATCATCATCTCGCGTATCCTTGGCGGCGATCCGATGCACGCTACGCAGTTGAACCATGGCCGTCAGGCTGAGGAACTGGTTGAGGCTGGCCTGATGCTTGACCTCACAGACGTCGCCGAAGCCGAAGGTTGGGCAGATGTTGTGAACCCGTCACGCCTGCTTGATAGCTGCACGTTGGACGGCAAAGTGTATTGCGTTCCTGTGAACATCCACTCCCCCCAGTGGCTGTGGCTGTCACATGCTGCCTATGAAAAGGCCGGAGTAGATGTGCCCGCTGATTGGTTCGAATTTGTCGATTCGGCCGATGCGCTGAAAGAGGCGGGCGTTGTGCCGCTCGCCATGGGTCAGCAATCCTGGCAGACAAACCTTGCCTTCGGCGCGATCATGGTCGCTGTCGGTGGCACGGATCTGTATCTTGATGTTCTGACGAACAAGAACGCCGAGGCCGCAGCCAGCCCCGAAATGACCAAAGTTTTCGAAGCATTCGCCGCGGCGCGTCTGCTGTCTGAAGGGTCGAATGTGCAGGATTGGAACCAGGCGACAAACCTGGTGATCACGGGTCAGGCCGGTGGCCAGATCCATGGTGACTGGGCGCAGGGCGAATTCCAGGTGGCCGAGCAGGTCGCAGGAACGGATTACACCTGCCTGCCCGGTCTGGGCGTGAACGAAATCATCGCAACCGGCGGTGATGCGTTCTATTTCCCGAAATCTGACGACCCGGAGATCACAGCGGCGCAAAAAGAACTGGCATCGCTGATGATCTCACGGGAAGTGCAGGTTGCATTTAACCTCAAGAAAGGGTCGTTGCCGATCCGGGGTGACGTTGATCTTTCGGCTGCCAATGACTGCATGAAAAAGGGTCTGGCGATCCTTGCGGCCGGTAACGTTCTGCCTGACGGCGTGAACGCGTTCTCTGCCGATACACAAGGCCAGATTGATGACCTGACCGTTGAATTCTGGAATGACACCAGCATCACGGTCGAAGACGCGCAGGCGCGTTACGTCGATATCATCGAAGACGCTGACTAATATCTTAGCAGGCCGGCCCGTGGCGTAACGCTACGGGCCTTGCCGCACAGCCATCTAAAGAACAGGCAGCTTTGAGCGCCCCCGAACGAACTGGGGTGTGTTGACCTACCTGACAGCCAGTAAACGGGGGATGAAATGGCGGTGACAGACACCGGACAGACCGGCGCAGGGGCCAAGAAGCCCTCTCCGCTATTCAAGAATTTGACGGCCAAGATTGCGGCCATTCCGATGATCATGACTGCACTTGTGGTGTTTATCGGATGTACGCTCTGGACGATCTATCACTCTTTCACCAAATCGCGTCTTCTGCCCGCCCCCGAAAAATGGGTTGGTTTAGAGAATTACGAACGGCTGTGGAGCGAGAACCGCTGGATCGTCAGTATCGAGAATCTTGCCATCTATGGCGCCTGTTCCCTGATACTGTCGCTGACGATTGGTTTTATTCTGGCAGCACTTCTTGATCGGAAAATCCGGTTCGAGAACACGATCCGCACCATTATCCTTTATCCCTTCGCCCTGTCATTTGTTGTGACGGGACTGGTCTGGCAATGGATCCTGAACCCGCAGCTGGGCTTGCAGAATGTGGTGCGCAGCTGGGGGTGGGAGACATTTACCTTCGATCCCATCAACAACGCCGACATTGTGATCTACGGCATCCTGATTGCAGGCATCTGGCAAGGCTCCGGTTTTGTGATGGTGCTGCTGCTGGCTGGCATGCGCGGCATTGACGAGGATGTCTGGAAGGCATCGCGGGTCGAAGGCATCCCGGCTTGGAAAACCTATATCTTTATCGTGATCCCGATGATGCGCCCGGTTTTTGTAACAGCGCTGGTGATCATCTCTGCGGGGATCATCAAGGTTTATGACCTTGTTGTCGCCCAAACCTCTGGCGGACCGGGCATCGCGTCCGAAGTACCGGCGAAATACGTCATCGAAAAGATGTTTACCTCGCAGAACCTCGGGCTTGGCTTTGCGGCCTCGACGATGATGCTGCTCAGCGTTCTGGTGGTGCTGATCCCCTGGGCCTACCTCGAATTCGGAGGCAAGAAAAATGGTTGATGCAACAGTGAACGCGCAGTCAGGCCCGCGCGGGCCAAAACCCAAACGGGTCATATCCTCCACCAATATCATTATTTACGGCACGCTTTTTGTGGTCTGCCTCTACTATCTGCTGCCGCTTTACGTGATGATCGTGACCTCGTTGAAGGGCATGCCGGAAATTCGGCTTGGCAACATCTTTGGCCCGCCCGTCGAAGTTACGTTTGAACCTTGGGTCAAGGCATGGTCCGAGGCGTGTACCGGCATCAATTGCGAAGGGCTGTCGCGGGGGTTCTGGAACTCTGTCTGGATCCTTGTGCCATCTGTGATCATTTCGATTGCGATTGCATCGGTGAATGGCTACGCCCTTGCCAACTGGCGGTTCAAAGGGTCAGAGGTATTCTTTACCATCCTGATCTTTGGGGCGTTCATCCCTTACCAGGTGATGATCTACCCTATTGTGATCATCCTGCGTGAAAGTGGTGAGGGGATCACATGGTTCTTGCGACTGTTTAACGAAGATGCGTCTGCATTCCGATTGATGGGGTCACTTTCGGGCCTTGTGATCGTGCACACGATCTTTGGGATGCCGATCCTGACACTGTTGTTCCGCAACTATTTCACCTCCGTCCCGGAAGAATTATTCAAGGCTGCCCGCGTCGATGGTGCAGGGTTCTGGGGGATCTATTTCCGGATCATGCTACCGATGTCGCTGCCGATCTTTGTTGTCGCGATGATCTTGCAGGTCACGGGCATCTGGAACGATTTCCTGTTCGGCGTGATCTACACCAAGCCGGAAACATATCCGATGACGGTGCAGCTCAATAACATCGTGAATTCGGTTCAGGGTGTGAAAGAATACAACGTCAACATGGCCGCCACCCTTCTTACCGGTCTTGTCCCACTCGTCATTTACTTCGCTTCCGGCAAACTTTTTGTCCGAGGCATCGCAGCAGGAGCCGTCAAAGGATGACATATTCCGTTGAAATCAAACAACTCGACCTCGCTTTCGGGGCTGTCAAAGTCCTGCAAGGGCTGGACCTGAATATCAACGAAGGCGAGTTTCTTGTGCTGCTGGGGTCGTCAGGCTGTGGCAAATCCACATTGCTGAACTGTATCGCTGGTTTGTTGGAAATCACTGACGGTCAGATTTACATCAAGGGTGAAAACGTCACCTGGGCCGAACCGTCAGAGCGGGGCATCGGCATGGTGTTCCAATCCTATGCACTTTATCCGCAGATGACGGTGAAGGGGAATCTGTCATTCGGCCTGAAGAACGCAAAAGTGCCAAAGGACGAGATCGAAAAACGCGTCGCCCGTGCCGCTGAAATCCTGCAAATCGGGCCGCTTTTGGACCGGAAACCGGGTGCCTTATCCGGTGGGCAGCGGCAGCGTGTTGCCATCGGTCGCGCGCTGGTGCGCGATGTGGATGTGTTCCTGTTCGACGAACCGCTTTCGAACCTTGATGCCAAGCTGCGGGTGGATTTGCGGGTTGAGCTGAAGCGACTGCACAATCAGCTTGAAAACACGATGATCTACGTGACCCATGACCAGATCGAAGCGATGACCCTGGCTGACCGTATCGCGATCATGAAAGGCGGGCAGATCATGCAATTGGCCAGCCCGGACGAGATCTATAACAGGCCGCGCAACCTTTATGTTGCGGATTTTATCGGTTCCCCCTCAATGAACTTCATCGAAGGGCATCTGGAGGGTGGCAGTTTCAAAGTTGATGACATGGTTCTGCCCATGGATGGCTATGACTTTGCGGCGCCGCAGACGGCTGACCGGCCCGCAACAATTGGCATTCGGCCCGAACATGTGGTGACGGGTGAGCTTGTCCCAAATGCACCTTTGCAGTTCACCGTCGATGTCGATCTGGTGGAACCGATGGGGTCGGACACGCTCGTCTATGCAAAACTGGGCCAGCATCCGTTCCGCATTCGGATGGATGGTCAAGCCAAGGTCACAGTGGGTGAAACCATTGCAATCGGGGTGGACCCATCGCGGGCATCCCTGTTTGACAAGGCGACCGAGGACCGTTTGTGACAGATCAAAGGGCCATATCACGCAACTTTACGTTGACAGACGCCGATATGGGCTTGATCCTGCCAAGTGATGATACCGATTTCACCTTTAGGGTGAACAACCGGATAATCCTGCGTCACAGACGCGATGCAGGATTCACCGCGTGTCGCTCACGGGCACAGCGCGGGTGGGAAATAACATTGGCAACGCGGCGCTCACTCCGCCATCTTTGTCAGTGCCGCCAAGCAGGAGGCCCACCCGTTCCCGCGCGCCCCTCACTTGCCAAAACCGAATTTCACGCAGCGCGCCCCGCGCCGCGTCACGCTTAGCTCACTTTGTGAAGGACAAACGATGCCTCAGATAGCATATCAATTGTATTGTTCACGGAACTTCCCGCCACTGGGCGACACGCTGCAAATGCTTGCGAAAGCAGGGTACAGCCATGTCGAAGGTTATGGCGGGCTGTTTGATGATCTGGATGGGCTGCGCGCAGGGCTGGACGCAACCGGCCTGCAAATGGCAAGCAGCCATTTCGGGTTGGACATGGTCGAGGATGACCTGCCCGGCACGCTGAACATCATTAGGACGCTGGGGATCAAGAAGGTTTTCATTCCCTATCTGGACGCCGATCAAAGGCCGACAGACGCAGCAGGCTGGACGGCATTCGGCAAGCGGCTCGCACAGGCGGGCCGCCCGTTGAAGGACGCAGGTGTCGCCTTTGGCTGGCATAATCACGACTTTGAATTTGTCGCGACTGAGGGCGGTGCCTTGCCATTTGACCTGATCGCGGGCGCATCTGATGACCTCGCGCTGGAACTGGATCTGGGGTGGATCAGGGTCGCCGGGTTGGAGCCCGTCGACTGGATCAACAAATATGCCGGCCAGATCAGTGCCGTGCATATCAAGGATATCGCGCCAGAGGGTACCTGCACGGATGAAGATGGTTGGGCCGATGTTGGCCACGGGACCATGGAATGGGCACCGATCCATGCCGCGCTGCAAGCCGCGCAATGCACGCATTACGTGATCGAACATGACAACCCGAATGACGATACCCGGTTTGCGACCCGCAGCTTGGCCGCGATCCGGAACTTTTAAGGAAAACCACATGACACAACTTGGCGTTGGCATCATCGGATGCGGCAATATCTCGACCGCCTATTGCAGGCTGGCCCCGATTTTCAAATCACTGTCGGTCAAGGCAGTGGCAGATATCAACATGGATGCGGCACGGGCGCGGGCGGCAGAATTTGGTTTGCGGGCGGACACCGTCGATGATCTGCTAAAGGCGGATGACATTGATGTGGTTGTTAACCTGACAATCCCCGCCGTGCATTTTGCTGTCACCAAAAGCATTCTGGAGGCGGGTAAGCACGCTTATTCCGAAAAACCGCTGGTCCTGACATTGGAAGAGGCGGAAACACTACGCGAACTGGCCGCATCACGTAACTTATCCATCGGCTCGGCGCCTGATACGTTTCTTGGCGGCGCGCATCAGCAGGCACGTGCGGCGATTGACGCGGGCGATGTGGGCAAAATTATCGGCGGCACTTGCCATGTCATGGGGCATGGAATGGAAAGCTGGCACCCCAACCCCGATTTCTTTTACCAGCCGGGGGCGGGGCCGATCCTTGATATCGGGCCTTACTACGTGACGAATCTGCTGCAACTGATTGGGCCGGTAAAATCCGTCGCGGCCTTGGCAAGCACGACCTTCCCTGAACGGGTTATCGGTAATGGTGACCGCAAGGGCGAAAAAGTGCCGGTTGATACCCCCACTAACATTCACGCACTGCTCGAATTCGCGAACGGGGCAACCGTGACACTGGGGGCCAGTTGGGATGTCTGGGCCAACCGGCATAGCAATATGGAATTATATGGCGAGGTTGCATCACTATTTGTGCCGGACCCAAATTTCTTTGGCGGGGACGTCGAAATCGGCGGTCAGGAGCAGCAGATCACGGCTTTGCCGGAATGGGATCACCCGTTCAGTATCGTCAATGATGGTGATCAGGCCAATTATCGATGTGCCGGGCTGGCTGATATGGCCGCTGCAATCGCCGAAGGGCGGCCACATCGGTGCAGTATCGATTTAGCCGTGCATGCCGTTGATGTGATGACGAGCATCCTCAGATCTGGCGAGGAGAGGCGATTTATCGACCTGTCCACAACATGCACCCGACCAGCGGCATTATCGCCAGAGGAGGCGCGGGCGTTACTGGCCTAAAGATCGACGCCTCGCTCCGGATCCCATAGGCTTTCGCCTTAGCCTCGAATCGTTTGTTCCCTGCCTTTCGCGGCGCTCGAACACGAATAACGATGCGCAATGTCTTAGGGCAAAGTCGAAACGCCTTAGCCAACCATGCGCAAAACGGGGCTGTCATTGGCAATCGGTTCGCCAAACTGTCGCATCAGTTGGGCATGGCGATGACCCAGATCAGCAGCGCTGCAAATATGATCGCCATTCAGGTCATGAAGGCTGAGCCCGCCGCCACGCCGCACAAACTGATAGCCCTTGCGGCGCATCCGGCGTTGCAGATCCTGCCAATCAACGGCGTCACGCACGTCTTCCTCCAGCTGGAACCGTAGCGGCGCAAGCGTCTTTTCCAATCGCAAGCTGCGCGCATGTTTGCGGCGGCGCAAATCATTGTGCAATGCCTCACGCACAAGATCGCAAATTGTCAATTCATCCCGCCCGCCCAGGTGTTCCAGGGCGTCGGCCAATTCGGGGGTCAAACCAAGCACTATCTGTTTCATCTGGACATAACATGGGCTTATGATGAAGAAACCGTTAAAGCCCAGCATCTGCCGCGATCTGAGCGCGGCTTTTTCGTGCGCGTTCGGTCGCAGACTTCAATTGTCCACAGGCGGCCATGATATCTTCGCCCCGGGGCCTGCGGACGGGCGAGGCATAGCCAGCATTGTAAATGATGTCAGCAAAAGCGCGGATGCGGTTGTTTGAGGACCGTTTATAAGGTGCGCCGGGCCATTCGTTGAAGGGGATCAGGTTGATCTTGGCTGGAATGCCATCAATCAACTTGATCAGACGGCGTGCGTCGTCATCACTGTCATTGATCCCGTCCAGCATCACATATTCAAAAGTTATGCGTTCTGAATTGGATACTTTGGGATAAGCGCGCAGCGCCTCCAGCAGCGTTTCGATGTTCCAGCGCTTGTTGATCGGCACCAGCGTATTGCGCACATCATCCGTTGTGGCGTGAAACGACACCGCCAATTGGCAGCCGATTTCTTCTGCTGTGCGCGCAATCTCGGGGACAACACCCGAGGTCGACAGCGTGATCCGGCGGCGCGATAGTTGGATACCATGCGGATCCATGGCGATCTTCATCGCGTCGCGCACGTTTTCAAAATTATAAAGCGGCTCCCCCATACCCATCAGCACGATATTCGACAAAAGGCGGCTTTCATCGGTGCGCGTGCCGGGCTTGGGCCACTCGTCCAGATCATCACGAGCCAGCATGACCTGCCCGATAATCTCGCCTGCTGTCAGGTTGCGGACCAGCTTCTGGGTGCCAGTATGGCAAAATGAACAGGTCAGGGTGCAACCAACCTGGGACGAGATGCACAAGGTGCCGCGATCCGTTTCGGGGATGTAGACAACCTCAACCTCATGACCGCCAGCGATGCGGCATAGATATTTGCGTGTGCCATCCTCGGACACCTGCCGTGTCACCACCTCGGGCAATTCAAGGACAAAATTCTCGGCCAGCATGGCGCGGTAGTCTTTCGCCAGATTGGTCATTTCCGCAAAGTCGCGCACGCCCCAATGGTAGACCCATTGCCAGACCTGGCTGGCGCGCATCTTGGCCTGCTTCTCCGGCGTGCCTGCCCCGATCAACGCGTCGCGCAATTGGTCGCGGGACAGGCCAATAAGGTTCATCGGCCCATCCGGCATCTTGCGTGGAATGGTCATCACGTCCTGGGTAATCGGTGCCTTGGCGTCCATCGGGTTAATCATCCATGCAGGTTAAGCTGTGCATATAAGAGAAAGGGCCGGTTTTCACAAGAAAACCGGCCCAAACAACAAGAAGAATTAGGTTGGCTTAGCCCGCGCAGCGTTTTGCGGCTTCTTCAACAGCGGCGGTAAAGCCCAGCAGGCTGAACGTGTCCTCGGTCCGGGTGCCACGGCCAGAACGGCCAACGGCCACGGCATTGGCGCCACGCTTCATTGCGGCTACGAATTTCGCATCGTCTTCGGGTGTGGCAGGCCAGGCTGTCTCGCCTTCGGTAAACATCTGAAAGGTCGTGGTGCCCACGGTAAGTTCCACCGTTGACCCGCTGGCAAAAGGATAGCCGCCGGCAAACATCACTTGCCCGGTGACATTTTCGCTGGGGCGGTAGAAGACGATCAGGCGAATATCGCCACGGCGGACGGTCACTGCCGACCCATCACGGGTATTCACCGATTCCTTGGGCGCGGATACGGCCCAGCATTCGGTTGGGTCGCTCTCAACAAAAACGCTCCAGTCGGTATTGGCTGCCACACGGCTGTCGCTGACTTCTTGCGCCGCACCGGTGGTTGCCCAAACCAGTAAACCTGTCACGCCAATTGCGCGAAAAATATTTGAAATCATGTCACAGCCTCCAAGCTGTCCTTGCCTCTGGATGTCCCTGTTTTTGCCATGGCGCATCTGCGGCACACCTTTTCGACTGGCAGGAACTGTTTCAACTCGATAGCCATAAGCGTAGCAAAAAACCGCCAGCGGGGGAAAGCCCCAAACGCGACGACAACTACGCAGACGACATATACAACCCAAAAAGGCAAAAAAATGGCGAATCCCGTTGATCTGGTTGAAGTGTGGCGCGGTGATCTATTGGAATCTGTTCATCAAGGCCATGCTGTAGTTTGTGATGACACAGGCGAGGTGGTTGCCGCATGGGGCGATCCGACAGCAACGATCTATCCGCGTTCATCCTGCAAGATGGTGCAGGCGCTGCCCCTGCTGGAAAGCGGAGCGGGAGCGAACCTGACCGACGAACAACTCGCCCTGGCCTGTGCATCGCATAATGGGGCGGCGATCCATACGGACCGGGTGCAGGCCTGGTTGAACGATCTGGACCTGACCGATGACGCCTTTCGCTGCGGCCCACAGATGCCCGCTGACAAGGAGGCAAGTTATGGGCTGATCCGCGCGCATGAAAAACCATGCCAGTTCCACAATAACTGTTCGGGCAAACATGCAGGCTTCCTGACGCTGACGAAACATCTGCACGCGGGTCCTGATTACGAACTGATCGACCATCCCGTGCAACAAGCCTGCAAGGCGGCGTTTGAGGAGGTCACGCAGGAAACCAGCCCGATGTTCGGGATCGATGGCTGCTCTGCCCCCAACCATGCCTGCACGGTGCATGGGTTGGCACGGGCAATGGCGTTCTTTGCCAGCGCGGGTGACCGGGCGGATACGCGCAGTCAGGCTGCAGCCCGGTTAACGACGGCCATGGCGACCTATCCGGAGCTGGTGGCCGGGGAAACCCGTGCCTGCACCGATCTGATGCGCGCGATGGATCACAAGGTTGCCGTTAAAACCGGGGCCGAGGGCGTTTTCATCGCCATCGTCCCGGAAAAGCGGCTGGGCGTTGCCCTGAAGATCGCTGACGGTGCGACCCGGGCGAGCGAGGCCGCAATCGCCGCAATATTGGTCAAACTGGGTGTCCTGAACCCTGAACACCCGGCGGCGAAGGCACGCATGGCACCGCCGGTGAAAAACTGGCGCAAGACGGTGACCGGGCATATCCAACCTGCGAAGGCTTTGCTGTAGGTAATGTCCGACATTCGCGATCAGTACGAAGCCTACCCATACCCCGCCCGCGATCCGGCGGATGAGGCGAAGCGGCTGATCACGGGCTCCCCCTCGTTTCCGGTCGAGATGGATCACTGTCTCTGGGCCGGTCAGCGGGACTGGTCGCAGAAATTGCGGGTGCTGGTGGCGGGTGGCGGCACGGGAGACGGGCTGGTCCAACTGGCGCAACGGCTTCATGACGCAGGCAAGCCCTGTCAGATCACCTATATCGACCTGTCCACGGCATCGCGCAAAATCGCAGAGGCGCGGGTCGCCACGCGGCAGTTGGATAATATTGAGTTCGTGACGGGGTCACTGCTGGATGCGCCAAAGCTGGGGACGTTCGACTATATCGACTGCTGTGGCGTGCTGCATCACTTGTCCAACCCGGAGGTGGGATTGACCGCGTTGCGCGCGGCTTTGGCTCCAAATGGCGGGTTGGGGTTTATGGTCTATGCACCTTTCGGGCGGTCGGGCGTCTACCCGCTGCAAGCAGCGTTCAACCGGCTATACGGGCATTTGCCACCGCGCGCTCGGCTGAAGCACGCCAAACAGATGTTTGCCAAAATCTCCGAAACCCACCCGCTGAAACGCAATCCGCATTTGGGTGATCACCACCAATCGGATGCGGGCTTTTATGATCTGTTTGTGCATAGTCAGGACCGGGCATTCACCGTGCAGGAATGGTGCGATGCGCTGACAGATACCGGCTGGACGCTGACGTCATTCGCGCAGCCGGGATTGTATGATCTGGGGCAGTTCACCGACGCACCCGCCGGGATGGACACAATCACACAGATGACAACAGCCGAAGAATTGCGCGGTACGATCAAGACCCATGTGGGCTATGCCAGGGCCTCGGGCGCGGCCGCACCGCAATGGCCTGCTATGGCTGATCGGGTGCCGCATATCAGCGGCATAGCCGCCGAAGCTTTGGCGCAGGCGGTCAAGGCGCAGAAACTGCCACCGCTGCGCATCGGAGCAGAACGGATCACGCTGACAATTCCGGCGAATGCTGCCCCATTGCTGGGGGGTGTGGACGGAACACGCAGTGTGGGCGACATCATCGGTCAAACAAAGATGGCGCAACGCGAGGCATTGCGCATCTGGGGCAAGGTTGACGCAGCACTCTCCCCTTGGGGTCTGCTGCACTATTCGCGATTTCTGACCTGACGACATGCCGGGCGGTTGATCAATGCCGCCGCACAAGGCAGACAAGATGCAACACGACTGCCCGCATCCACCAACAGAAAGCCGCACCCATGCCCTTTACCCTTGCCACCTGGAACATCAACTCTGTTCGCCTGCGCGAAGATATCGTTGCGCGGCTGATGCGCGAGGAGGCGCCGGATGTCCTGTGCCTGCAGGAATGCAAAAGCCCGGTCGACAAGATCCCGCTGGAGCAGTTTCAGGCGCTGGGCTACACCTACATGGTTGCGCGCGGGCAGAAGGGATATAACGGCGTCGCAATCTTTTCCAAAATCCCGATGGTTGAGGCAGGGGCAGAGGACTATGCCGCACTCGGCCATGCCCGCCATATCGCTGGAAAGCTGGAAAATGGGGTGACCATCCATAACCACTACGTCCCCGCAGGCGGCGATGTTGCGGATCGGGAGGTGAACGAGAAATTCGGCAACAAGCTCGATTACCTCACGGACATGCGCGATGCCTATCACGCGGCAAAGCCGGCAAAGTCCATCCTTGTGGGCGATCTGAACATCGCCCCGCGCGAAGATGACGTCTGGAGCCACAAACAACTGCTGAAAGTGGTCAGTCACACGCCGATCGAGGTGGATCATTTCGGGCAGGTGATGGAGGCGGGAAACTGGTCCGACGTCACGCGCAATGACATCCCCGAAGGCCAGCTTTACAGCTGGTGGTCCTACCGCGCGAAGGATTGGGATGCCGCTGATAAGGGCCGCCGCCTTGATCACATCTGGGCCACACCCGATATCAAGAATGCGGCGCATGGGTCGCGGGTGCTGCGTGACGCGCGGGGCTGGGAAAAGCCCAGCGACCATGCACCCGTTTTTGCAACATTTGATCTGTAGGACCGCACCATGACCCTGCCCGACACCATGAAGGCGCTGATCCAACGGCATGAAGGCTACGCAGGCACCCAGACCGGACCGAACCTTGCGGATATGACCCCGTTTGTGGCTTTGCAGGATGTGCCGGTGCCGGTGCCCGGGCCGGGACAGGTTGTGATCAAGGTGCATCTGGCCGCCGTGAACCCATCCGATATTCACTTCATCAAGGGCGAATATGGGCAACCCCGGATCAAAGGCGCCCCTGCCGGTTTCGAAGCCGTAGGCGAGGTGGTCGCCGGTGATACGCCGTTGATCGGACAACGCGTCAGTTTCTTTGCCAGCGCATCCGGGACATGGGCGGAATACGCGATGACGGATGCATCGGGGCTGGTGCCTTGCCGGGCCGATCTGGCCGAGCCGGATGCCGCCGGCCTCTTGGTCAATCCGCTGACGGCAATCGCCATGTTCGATCTGGTCAAGGAAAGCGGGGCAGATAGCTTTGTGCTGAACGCGGCCGGTTCGCAATTGGGCAAGCTCCTGATTGCATTGGGCCGGGACTACGGGATCAAACCGATCGCCGTGATACGGCGGGCCGAACAGGCGCAGGCTTTGCGCGATCTTGGGGCGGCAGAGGTGATCGTGACCGGCGAAGACGACCCGCTGAGACAGACGCAGAGCATCTTCAAAACCCTCAAACCGCGCATCCTGCTTGACGCGGTGGGGGATCAGTTCACCTCTGATCTGTTCTTTGCGATGCCAAGCCATGCGCGCTGGGTGAACTATGGGAAGCTTTCTACGGATGCGCCCGCGCTCAGCCAGCTTGGCCAGATGATCTTTCAGAACAAGGTGATCGAAGGTTTCTGGCTGACTCGCTGGATGAAGCAGGCGGATCCGGCCCGCGTTCCCGAAGCGTTCAGCGAGATACAGAAACGGTTCGTGACGGGCAAATGGACAACCGATGTGGCCGGGATCGTGCCGCTATCCACCGCGATGACAGAATTGCCCAACGTGCTGGCCAAGCCGGACGGGAAAGCATTCATCGACCCTCGGAAATAGGTCAGGCAGGGTCCGCATCGGGCACAGCTTCCAGCAAGTCGCCAGGCTGGCAATTCAGCACGGCGCAAATCCCTGCCAGTGTTTCAAACCGAATCCCTTTGACCTTGCCTGATTTCAGCAAGCTGATGTTCTGTTCGGTGATCCCGACAGCGTGGGCAAGATCGCGGGACTTCATCTTGCGCATGGCCAACATCACATCAAGACGCACAACAATTGAAACATCGCTCATACGATGGCCCGGTTTTCGGCTGCAGCAGCGGATGCTTCGCGCATGGCCCACCCAATAACGATGATCAGGCCACCTGACAGGGCGAAAAAGATCATCTCGCTATCCAGACCAATCGCCAGACTGCGCGCGCCGGGCGGGTTGGCCATCGTCAGCAGAACTGACTGCACGGGACGCACCAAAAACGGGACAACGGCCATCGCCACAAATCCCTGCCCGATCCGCTGGATCAGCCGGGCGGCATGATCCGTCAACACGTCACCAGCGACATAAGCACCAAACAGTTTGCGCATTTCGTTCAGGGCCCACAGCAGGATTAGCGGGCGCAGCAGGCTAAGCCCGGCCGCCAGAATCAGCTGCGCACGCGTGGCATCCGGCGACGGGGTGATGTCGACGCTCAGTACATCAGGGGTCAGCGGCAGGGCCGCCAGACCACCCGCAATCGCCAAAGGCAGGGCAACCATCGCCGCGATGGTGATGCCGCGTAGAACGCCAGCCAGCTTCCGTACATGTTCCAGATTAGACATTTTTCACCTTTTTGTTTCTAAAATTTAATGTAAAACAATAAAAAGATAATGTCAAAGGAGATTTCATGCGTACCCTTCTGCTTTCGGCCCTGTTGATGTCGGCCTGCACCAGCATCGTGCCCTCAACCGTGATGCGTCTTGATGATGTATCCCCAACAACAGCCGATCCTGCCGGGTTTGGTGTTGATCTGTCATTGCCTGCCGGTTTGGATGTCGTGCCGGGTAGTGCAATGCTGACATTCGCGGTACGTCGCAGTGATACTGATCAAACGGTGTCGGGCCGTTTTGCCCTTGTACGTGCAGCCAACGTGTACCGGATGGCACCTGCCGATTTGTCCAAGTTGCGGGATCTGCAAGCAATAGCGCGGCAGTGGAAGGCGCAAAATGATAGGGCAACAGAAGGATCGATTAGCATCAACCTCATCCCTTGCACGCAGGGCGATGGGCCGGATGCAGATGCACGGGTCAATATCGGGTTGCAGATGACCGAAACCGGTCGTTTTCTGCCATTGGTGCGTAACGGGCGCTTGTCCGCTGTTGCCACGCCAGCGGATATCAAAAACATGGCGGCATGTCCCTGATGCCCAAAAACGCACAAGGCAGCCACGAAGGGCTGCCTTGCATCTTTCAACCTGTGATACCGGTTTACGCGTCAACGACCGAGAATTCGATCCGGCGGTTGCGCAGTTTGTTCTCGGCAGTGTCATTTGGTGCCAGCGGTGCTGCCTCACCATACCCGACAGAGCGGACGCGATCAGCCTCTATACCTGCGCCAACAAGATAGGACAGAACGGCATTTGCGCGTGCTTCTGACAGGCTCTGGTTATATCTGGAATCGCCATCAGAGTCGGTGTGACCAGCGACCTGAATATTCAGATCCGGGCAACGGCTTATGATTTCCGCAATGCTGTTGAGAAAGGCGACGCTGTCCTCGGCCAGTGCGGCGCTGTTAGAGCCGAAATTGATTCGGTTCGACAAAGACAGGACTTCAAGACGACCCTTGCAGGCCTCAACCGTAAAGTCACCTTCAACTTCCAACGCAGCTTGCGCACCCAGGCCAGATTCATCAGCCATGATGTTCATCGCGGTGGCAAAACTTTGCAGATCGTCGGCCCGTTCGAACGTGAAATCAAATGTCACCGTTGCAGATGGGATGATGTCCACCTTGGCGGCCTCTTCAAGCTTGTTCATGCCTTCCATCAGACCAAAGTCAGACAGCGGTAGCGAAATCGGGGTAGCAGATGTGACCGACACGCGGTCATCATCCAACAAGGTCACGGCAATCTCTGCTTCGCGCTCTGACGTGACGCCGTGCAAGGTAAGCGTGTAAGGGACGGTCATCACCTTGCGACGAACATCTTCAAGGTCGGAAATCGACCCAGGATCGATCTGCATAGTCACGACAGCTTCGGGGAAGCGGAAGGTTTCAAACATCAGGAAGCGCATGCGCACATTGCGCAGGTCAACCTTGGTGTCCACGGAATCCAGCAGAATGCGCACGGTCGCCAAACCGGTATCATCAATCGAACCGATATAGGTGGCAAAGGTGCTGGACTCGACCTTTGTTTCGTTCTTCACAGACTGGAAACGCAGGGCGGAGGCTTCGTTGTTCATGACCCAACCTGGCGCGAACACATTGTCCTGCGCAGCAGCAAACTGCGGACTCATGCACATGATGCCGGCAAGGGCAGTGTATTTCAGAAAGGTCGGTAGATTTTTTCGATTTGTTGGCACGTCTTAACTCCACAATCACAAATTAGTACATAATGCGGGTCAGTCGAAAAATGACCACATCTTACGAATGACGGTTGTCGGTACAGGTTCAGACAATGGGAATCTGCACGTCGACAGGACGAATCGCAACGAATTCTGGCTATTTTATGGAGGCAGCAAAGTGTCGAGGGTTGCCTGATTCTATTGATCGGTGCGAAAATACGTGTAAGTGGGACGAACGGCACCTTGTAGTACTTTTGGAGTTTTCTATGTTTTTCAGACTTTTAGCTGCCTTCTGGGCGCTATCGATCGCTCCTCTCGGGGCACTTGCACAAGAACGCATTGCTTTAGTTATCGCTAACGGCGAATACCAAAATGTCACACCAGTTGCGCATGCGCGGGACGCAGCCGATGCAATCGAATCGGGTCTTGTTGAAATTGGGTTCGATGTTCAACGCCTCGAAAACGCTACAGCTGCGGAAATGCAGGCGAGTATTTTTGAATACGCGCAACGACTGGGCCAGACCGCACGTGGCAGTATCGGTTTTGTCTATTATGTCGGGCAGGGTGCCGCAATTGATACCAGAAATTACCTGCTGCCCGCCGACATTGTGTCGGATAATCCGGCGGATTTGTCTGTCTCGGCGGTCGACATGTCGACGCTTCTGACGGCGCTGAACTGGGATGAAGAAAAGAAATCAATCCTCGTCTTTGATTGCTGCGCTGGGGATGCTGGTTTTACCGAAGCGATTGCCGCAGATGGCAATCTGGTCGTGTTCACATCCGCCCTGGGTCGTGAAGCTGCGCAGGATGCGACATTCGCATGGCAACTGGCGGATGTCATGGTGCAAGCCAACCCTTTCCTTGACCTTGCCGCGATTGAGCTTGCTGCCAGCAAATCGTTTTTTGTGAGTTCGGCGCTGGACCCGTCAGAGGCGCCATCGCGTGACCCTGAAACCGTGGCATGGCAAGCAATTGAAAATAGCGATGCATCGGCTGATTTCGTGAATTTCCTCGAAAGCTTTCCAACTGGCCAATATAGCGACCGTGCAAAGACACGGTTGGTTGCGCTCTTGGCTGATGAACTGGCCACCGCCCAACAACAGCAGCCAGTGGATGAACCGACGGCACCGGCTGCGCCATCAGCTGTCTTCTTTGACGTGCCACTTGAAGCTGGCGACCCCGAGGTTGTTGGCCAGACCTTGGCCGAGCTGATCAAGGGCAATCCCCTTTTCCCACCGGTGGAAGGGCTGCCAGAAAGCTATTGGAAGGATCAGCAATGTTCCAACTGCCATGACTGGCAGCGTGCAAACCTGTGCGATCAGGCAAACACCTACCTGTCGGACGCGGGGTCAGAGAACCTGTCCAAGCAGCACCCATATGGCGGCACGTTCAAACAGAACCTGCGTGTCTGGGCCCAAGGCGGGTGTGAATAAGGCGCCAGATGGCATGAAGGTGAATGCTGCCGAGGTCATTCATTGAAAATCGCGTGCGGTATTGCTATTTTGATCACATGCAAGGCGGCGGGCACCTTCCGCCGCGTTTCCAGGAGGACAATGCACTGTCTCTTACCACCTCGGCTGATAATGCAGCCAACCCCGGGGCGCGCAGCATGAGCGCCCCAAAAACCGCGACGAGCGAAAGCCTCTTGGCGGCCGTTCTGAAATCCCTCGAAGATGACAAAGGCGAAGACATCGTGCAGATCAGCCTGCGCGGCAAGTCCGAGATGGGCGATTACATGGTGATCGCCAGCGGCCGTTCGACCCGGCAGGTCACCGCCATGGCAGAAAAGCTGACGGATCGACTGAAGCAGGAATTCGGTGTCATTTCCAAGGTCGAGGGCAAGGATACCGGCGATTGGGTTCTGATCGATACCGGCGATATCATCGTCCATATTTTCCGCCCCGAAGTGCGCGAATTTTATCAGCTTGAAAAGATGTGGCAGTCCGGGGCCGCCGCGGCGGGCTGATGCGCGTCCATATCTGCGCTGTAGGCCGTTTGCGCAAAGGGCCTGAGCGCGACCTTTATGATGATTACCTCACCCGGTTTGACCGGACAGGGCGGGCACTTGCCCTTGGTCCTGCGCAGCTTATCGAAGTCGAAGACAAAAAGGGCGGCGGCATGGCCGCCGAAGCGATGCTTTTGGGGCGCGCTATCCCCGATGGGTCACTGATCTGCACGATGGATGAGCGTGGCAAGCTGATGTCGTCACCGGATTTTGCCAAACAACTGGGCAATTGGCGCGATCATGGGCGCCAGGATGTCGCCTTCGTGATTGGTGGGGCGGATGGGATTGATCCGACTTTGCGCGCGCGTGCCGATGCCAGCCTCAGCTTTGGCAGGATGGTCTGGCCCCACATGCTGGTGCGGGTCATGCTGGCTGAACAGCTTTACCGTGCGGCCTCCATTATTGCCGGTGGTCCTTATCACCGGGCGTAGGAGCCTCCGGCGGGAGTATTTATGGCGAGATGATGAGGCGATTGGTTTTGTTTTTGCTGATGTCGCGCTAATGGACATGTCAGGAAAATGAAGGAGTTCGCCATGCCCATCCCAAAACCCGTTGTGCTTTGCATTCTTGACGGCTGGGGCCTGCGCGATGACCGCACCGCAAATGCGCCAAAATTGGCCAATACGCCGAACTTTGACAAAGTGATGCAGGGCCCGCATGCCCAGTTATTGACCCATGGCAATGATGCCGGTCTGCCCACGGGCCAGATGGGTAACTCTGAAGTGGGCCACACCAATATTGGGGCCGGGCGCGTTGTGGCGATGGATCTTGGCCAGATAGAACTGGCCATTGAAGATGGATCATTTTTTGAGGCCGCCGCGCTGCAAGGTTTCATCGCCAAGATGAAAGACAGCGGCGGTACCGCCCATTTGATGGGCGTTGTGTCAGATGGCGGTGTGCACGGGCATATCAACCACATTGTCGCCGCTGCCAAGGCTGTGACCGATGCGGGCGTCCCCGTCGTCATTCATGCAATTACCGACGGACGGGATGTGGCACCATCCTCGGCCAGGGAATTTGTTGCCGAATTTGAGCAGAACCTGCCGGATAACGCGCGCATCGTCACCTTGATCGGGCGCTACTACGCCATGGACCGCGACAACCGCTGGGAACGCGTCGAAACCGCCTATGACGCGATGATCAACGGGCAGGGCGACAAAACCGAAACACCCGGCGCTGCGATCAAGGCAGCGTATGACGCCGGGAAGACGGATGAGTTTATTCCCGCCACCGTCGTCGGCGATTATGCCGGGCTGGCACAGGGTGACGGGTTCTTCTGCCTGAATTTCCGTTCCGACCGCGCACGCGAAATCCTTGCCGCTATCGTTGATCCTGATTTTGATGGGTTTGACCGGACGCAGCCCACCCTTGCGGCCCGGCTGGGCATGGTCAGCTATTCCGACAAACACGATACTTGGTTCGAAACCGTTTTCCCAAAACGCGACATCCAGAACACGCTTGGCGCCTGGGTTGCGAAGCACGGATTGCGGCAATTTCGTCTGGCCGAGACGGAAAAGTACCCGCATGTCACATTTTTCCTCAATGGCGGGATCGAGGTGCCCGAAAAGGGCGAAGACCGTTATATGGCAGCCTCGCCCAAGGTCGCGACCTATGATCTGCAACCCGAAATGTCCGCAGCGGAAGTCACCGAACATTTCGTCAAAGCCATCGAAGACGGGTATGACCTGATCGTCACCAACTACGCCAATCCCGATATGGTTGGGCATACTGGCGATCTTGATGCAGCGATCAAAGCCTGCGAGGCAGTGGATCAAGGGCTTGGTGAGGTGCTGAATGCACTGGATGCAGCTGGCGGTGCGATGATCGTTACGGCGGATCATGGGAATTGCGAAACCATGGTGGACCCCGAAACCGGCGGACCACATACTGCGCATACGACCAACCCGGTGCCTGTCGCTCTGGTGGGTGGACCGGAGAGGGCGCAATTGCATGACGGGCGCTTGGCCGATCTGGCGCCTACGATCCTTGATCTGATGGGGCTTGAACTGCCGCCGGAAATGACCGGGAAAAGCCTGATTTCATGAGGATCGCAGCCTTTATCACCTGTCTGGCACTCCCGGTACAGGCCCAGAGCCCCGAAGCCGCCGCAGGGGTCGCGATGGAACGGCTTGCTGCTGCGCAAACGCAATTGGCCGGCGCCCGCACCCGAAGTGACCGAGTGCAGGCATTGACCGAAACGGTGCAATCCTACGAAGACGGGCTTGCCGCCTTGCGCGACGGGTTGAGGCAGGTTGCTGCCCGCGAAACCGCCCTGATGGCCGAGCTGACTGTCAACCGCGCGCAGCTGGAAACGACGCTGGGCGCATTGCAACGGATCGGACGAACGCCAATGCCTGTGGTTCGGGATCATCCGGATGGGGCGCTGTCAGCCGCTAGGGCGGGCGGGATCGTAGCCGACCTGACACCCGCACTGGCGGCAGAGGTGACAGACCTACGCGACCAGTTGGAGGAACTGGCACGCCTGCGAGATCTGCGCGCAGATGCGGTAGAAACACTTGATGAAGGGTTGCAAGGGGCGCAGACGGCCCGCAGCACGCTTGGCCAGGCGATATCGAATCGCACCGACCTGCCGCAACGTTTCGAACTGGACCCGCTGCAAGTGGCCCTGTTGCAGGCAAGCACCGAAACACTGGATGCATTTGCATCCGGGCTGGCAGGTACGGTGCCGGATGTGGAGACGGAACTGACGGCGAGCGGCGACCTGGCTTTGCCTGTGACGGGGCATGTGTTGCCGGATGACGGGCAGGGGCGGCCTGGAATACGGATTGTGACTGCGGCCAGCGCGCTTGTCACAACACCGGTGGCGGCTACGCTGCTCTACCAAGGGCCATTGCTGGATGATGGGCAGGTCGTGGTCCTTGAACCGGCGGCGGATGTCCTATTTATCATCGCAGGGATGGAACAGACATTCGGAACAGCAGGCCAAATCCTGCCTGCCGGGACGCCAATCGGGCTGATGGGCGGCGATCCAATGGAAAATGACGGCAAAGTGAGCCAAAATAATGCCTTTGAGGGGGGGCGGCGGCAGCAAAGCCTTTATCTTGAGGTGCGAGAAGGGCAAAGTCCGACCAACACTGACGCATGGTTCGCGTTGGAATAGAAACGGGATATGTGATGAAAAAGTTGATAATGGCCGCCGTCGGTGGAACGGTTCTGGGACTTGTTGCGACCAGCCAGATTGCGGGGCCCCTACTGGCGCAAGAGGCAGAGAATAACGCAAGCGTCTACGAACAGCTTGACCTGTTTGGCGATATCTTTGAACGGATCCGCACCGGCTATGTCGCGGAAGTCAACGACAAGGAACTGATCGAAGCGGCGATCAACGGGATGCTGACATCGCTTGACCCGCATTCCAGCTACCTGTCTGCCGACGATGCCGCCCGGATGCGAGTGCAGACATCCGGCGAATTTGGCGGTCTCGGGATCGAGGTCACACAAGAAGAAGGCTGGGTGAAAGTCGTCTCGCCCATGGATGGCACACCTGCGGATGCGGCGGGGATCATCGCGGGTGATTTTATTACTGCCGTAAATGGCGAAAGCGTGCTGGGGCTGACCCTTGATGACGCCGTCAACATGATGCGTGGGCCGGTCGGGTCCGAGATCATCATCACAATCGTCCGTGACGGCGAGGTTGAACCGTTTGACGTATCGATCATCCGCGACACGATCAAACTGACCGCCGTGCGCAGCCGGACCGAAGGCAATGCCGTTGTCCTGCGGATCACCACCTTCAATGACCAGACATTCCCCAACCTGCGCGAAGGCATGGAAATGCAGGTCGCTGAAGCGGGCGGCATCGACAATATCGATGGCATCGTTCTTGATCTGCGCAACAACCCCGGCGGGCTACTGAACCAGGCGATCATCGTGTCCGACGCGTTTCTTGATGCGGGCGAGATTGTATCAACCCGTGGCCGCGCCGCCGGTGATGGGGAACGCTGGAATGCTGAACCCGGTGATCTGGCTGAGGGCAAGCCGATTGTTGTCCTGATCAATGGCGGTTCTGCTTCAGCGTCCGAGATTGTGGCCGGCGCCTTGCAAGACCACCGTCGGGCGATTGTTGTTGGCACAAATTCCTTTGGCAAGGGATCGGTCCAAACCGTCATCCCCCTGCGGGGTGACGGGGCCATGCGTCTGACCACAGCGCGCTACTACACCCCATCCGGGCGCTCTATTCAGGCGCTAGGCATTTCACCTGATATCATCGTTGAACAGCCGCGCCCCCGCCCGACGACCGAAGAGGAAGAGGATCAACCGCGCCAGCGCACAGAGGCCGATCTGCGCGGTTCGCTCGATAATGACAGCCTGTCAGAGGATGAAATCAATCAGATCGAAGAAGATCGGGCGCGGGCAGAGGCGGCAGCACAGCTGCGCGAGGATGATTACCAACTGGCCTATGCCATTGATATTCTCAAAGGGCTGAACGCGCTGGGGCCAACAGCCATGGTGCAGCAATAAAGCGTTTCGTCTCCACCTTAAGATATCGCATGTCGTTTTTCGCGTAGCGAAAGGCAGTGGATAAGCGATTCAAGGGTAAACCGAGACACCATAGATAACGGGATGTCGGGAGGCGGCTTTGGCGCCTCCCAGCTGACGTCATCAGGCTTTCGCCCGTTCTCCTTTGGGATCATAAAACGGCTTCAACTGCGCGTCGGCTTTGACGCGGGTGCCCATGATATCAATCTCATAGCTACTGGCCAGCATATCCGCGACCTTTTCGCCCGGCTCTGCACAAGGGACGTAACCCATACCAATGGCAGCCCTCAGATGATGACCATAGCCCCCCGATGACAGATAGCCGACAACCTGCCCATCGCGCAGCACGGGTTCATTATGATAAAGCAGCGGTTCGGGATCGGTCAGCTTGAATTGCATCAACCGTTGGGCCAACCCGGCCTCGCGCTTGCGCAACACAGCATCGCGCCCGATGAAATCGGGCTTGTCTGTCTTCACGGCAAAGCCAAGGCCCGCCTCCAAAACATGATCCTCCGATGTGATGTCATGGCCGAAATGACGGAACCCTTTTTCCATCCGGGCGGCATCCATCATATGCATCCCGCACAGCTTCAAATCCATATCCTGCCCTGCGGCATGCAGCACTTCGAACACATGCGCGGACATGTCGGCGGAAACGTAAATCTCCCAGCCGAGTTCGCCCACATAAGTGACCCGGTGCACACGGGCCAACCCCATACCAATCTCAATCTCCTGCGCGGTACCAAACGGGTTCACATCATTGGAAAAGTCAGCAGGTGACACTGTTTCCAGCAACTTGCGGCTATTGGGGCCCATCACGGCCAGCACGCCTTCGCCTGCGGTAACATCCGTGATCACAACGTTGAAATCACCCTGATGGCGCTGCATCCATGTCTGATCGGCCAGCCTTGTGGCGCCAGGGGTAACGACAAGATAGCAGGTCTCGGACAGGCGGGTGACGGTCACATCCGCCTCGATCCCGGCGCGATTATTCAGAAACTGGGTATAGACGATCTTGCCCACCGGCACGTCATAGTCGCCACCGCCAATGTAGTTCATGAACGCCATCGCATCGCGACCCTCGACCCGGATCTTGCCAAATGATGACATGTCATACATGCCGACATTGCTGCGGATCGCGGTGACCTCTGCGGCGACGTTGCCAAAGAAGTTCTGCCGTTTCCAAGAATATTCATATTCCGGAGTTTGGCCCGCATCGGCAAACCAATTGGCACGTTCCCAGCCTGCCAGTTCGCCCATGACGGCGCCCTGACCCAGCAGATGCTGATGGAACGGCGTGCGCCGGATGCCCCGCGCCGTGGCCTTTTGGCGGAACGGGAAATGATCGGCATAAAGCAGGCCCAGCGTTTCCTTGGACCGTTCAAACAGATAGGTCTTGTTGCCCTGAAACGGCTGCATGCGACTGATATCAACATCGCCCAGATCAAAGGGTTTTTCACCTGCGTCCATCCATTGCGACAAGGCCATACCGGCCCCGCCGGCGGATTGAATGCCAATCGAATTAAAGCCAGCGGCGACCCAGACATTGTCCATCTCGGGGGCCAGCCCCAGATGATAGGCGTCATCGGGGGTGAAACTTTCGGGGCCGTTAAAGAACGTATGAATGCCCGCCTCTGCCAGCATCGGCAGACGCTCAATCGCTGCTTCAAGGATCGGCTCAAAATGGTCGAAATCCTCGGGCAGCTGATCAAACTCGAAATCGTCAGGGATACCATTCATCGCCCAAGGCTTCGCATTGGGCTCAAACGCGCCCAGCAGCATCTTGCCCGCGTCTTCCTTGTAATAGGCGCATTCGTCAGGGACCCGCAGTACGGGCATCTGCGTCAAACCGGCTATCGCCTCGGTCACGATATAGAAATGCTCACAGGCATGCAGGGGAACGTTCACGCCCGCCATACGGCCAACCTTATGACCCCACATGCCCGCGCAATTGACAATCATGTCGCAGGCAATCGTGCCGGTCTCATCACCGTTTTGCCATTCGACGGATGTCACCCGGCGACCATCGCGATTGATCCCTGTGACCTTGGTGCGCTCTGCCACGACAGCACCGTTCTGCCGGGCACCTTTGGCCAGCGCCAGCGCGATATTGGCAGGATCACCCTGCCCATCCAGCGGCAGGTAAACACCGGCGGTCACACCATCAATGTTCAGATGTTCATAGCGGGCCTTCACCTCCTGCGGGGAAATTTCCTCCACTTCGACGCCAAAGGCACGGGCCATACCCGCTTGACGATAGATCTCTTCCTTGCGCTCTTCGGTCAGGGCCACGGTGATCGACCCGCAGCGTTTGAACCCCGTGGCGACACCTGTCTCGGCTTCCAGATTGCCGTAAAGTTCCTGACTGTATTTGGCGAGCTTGGTCATGTTCGCTGTTGCTCGCAACTGTGCGATCAGGCCTGCGGCATGCCATGTCGTGCCGGATGTCAGCTGCTTGCGTTCCAGCAGCACGACATCTTTCCAGCCTAGCTTGGCCAGATGATAGGCGACCGAACAGCCAATCACGCCGCCACCAATAATGACCACGCGGGCAGCAGAGGGAAGTGTAGCCATGATCAAGTTTCCTTGTGTTGAATTCTAAGGACAGATTTGCCGCGTCGTCGCTTGGCCATCTGCATGAAAAACGCCAAAAGTGACGCAAATCTATGGTTTGTGGCGCGATTTCTTGCGCGCCGCATGTGGGGTCATAGCGAATGCCTCGCGATAGATGGTTGTAAAGCCGCTGGGAAAGCCGCAAGCGAGCCCGATTTCATTGATCCGCATATCGGTATTCAGCAGCAGGTTATTGGCCTTGCTCAGGCGGATTGATCGGTAATAGCCGTTGGGGGTCGCGCGCAAAAGTCGGGCAAAGCGACGCTCAAGCGACCGTTTCGACAGGCGCGTTTTAATGGCGATCTGGCTGATAGATAGGGGGAATTCGATATGTTCCTGCATGAGTGCAATCGCGGCATCAATTGCCGCATCGCCGGTCGCCGAAACCTTGTTGCCCGAAAAAGGCTGGAGCGTGTTGTGATGGCGGATCCGTTCATGCAGCAGGATATCGGCAACCGTCATCATGATTGCAGAGGGCATGTGCTGGCTCGCAATCGACAGGGTCAGATCGAATGTCGCCCCCATGCCTGCACCCGTTATGATCGCCCCGCTATCGACCGCCAATGCTGCCTGCGTTTCGAAAAGCCCGTGCTTCTCCATAAGAACAGCACGGTTTTCCCAATGGGTTGTATGACGGCCTGTCTTGTTGCCGGTCTCGGCGATATAGCGGCTTGCGGCCTCTGCCAGCAGGATGATCCGCGATTGTCGGGTCGTATACCGGGCAAGCGTCGGTCCAAGCGAAAGATCAGGATGTGCGGGGTCGGTATTGCCAAGAGCCACCAGATAATCCGCATCGGGGCGGGTCGGCACCGTCTCGGTCATGATCGTTGCAGCGCTGCTGCTGTCTACCGGTCCACCGCGCGCCGATAGAAAGCGCCAATTAAACACAGGCTTGGTACTAACCCGGTTGGTCAGGCGCAATACATCCACAATACCGGCGAATTCGGTTGCGACAAAGCCGGGTGCGACAAAGATGTCAAAGGACCAGCTTTGCTCCATGTCTCAGACAACCCTGTGACCAGCGGTGCGAATGACTGCGGCCAGACGCGCAATATGCTTGGGACCAACCTCGCAACAGCCGCCGACAATCGTGGCACCTTTTGCAATCCAGCCAAGCGCAGTTTGGGCATAGGCCTCCGGGCTCAGATCGCGCCGCGCGGTCAATGCATCGACAGTGGGCTTGTCTTGCAGGAAGTCACTGGTGATTTGGGTAAACCCGTTTGCGTAGGCACCAAATGGCAGGCTGCAACCAGCGAGCACATCCATTGAAACCGTGATCGCCTCAGGGGCGGAGCAGTTGATCAGGATCGCCGCCGCGCGCCCATCAGCAAGCGGAACGGCTTCGGCCAACGGCTCACCGGAGCGTAGTTTCGTGCCATCCTCATCATCCACAGTCAGGGCGAGCCAGATCGGCTTTCCCGCCGTCGCCGCACCATCCAGTATGGCATCAGCATGGGCCAGTGACGCCACCGTTTCGCAGATGATCAGGTCGCAAGCGGGGGCAAGTAGTCCGGCGATTTCGGCATATAGCGGCACAGCCACATCATGATCAGGATGCAAATCGGGCCGGTAGGATGCGACCAGCGGCCCAATCGCGCCTGCCACCCGCTTAAACCCAGACGCTTCCTGCAGCGCGCGCGCATACAGGGCCGCAAACTGGCCTTCCAACGGGGTGCCGGCAACGCGGTCATGGTGAATGGCATAGGTATTTGTGGTATGCACCGTCGCCCCCGCATCGCGGTAATCGGCATGCACAGCGGCGACCATCCCCGGACGATCGACCATGACTTGTGTCGACCAAAGTGGGGTTGGCCTGTCGTCGGCACGATGGATCAATTCCTGCCCCATCCCGCCATCCAGCAGGGTGATATCGGTCATGGGTAAACCTCTGCAAATTTGGTTTTGTAAAGCGCGATCATTTCATCCTCTGTCACGCCATCATCATATGGCGGGGTCCAGATCATCTGGGCGCTGTTCAACCTGATCTCAACCAGACAGCTGATGCGACGAGCAAGGTCACCAAAGGCATTCAGCCATTGCGGACGATGCGCGGTAAACCAATCCGACCCTTTGGGATGCAAAACCGCAGATCCGGCCACGCGCACCGCGATACGGCGAAACGGATCGATGAAATTCACCTCAACCACCGGGTTGGCCGTCAGGTTCCGGCGGGTGCCGGGCGACCGGATGTCGCTATAGGCAATGGTATGATCATCCAGCACCAGAAACGTGCCCTTTGGCGATACCGCAGGCGCGCCATCCGGCGTGACCGTCGCCACGAACCCCAGGGGGAACGTGGCGATCAGGCCTTTCATCTCGGCGCTCAGCATCAGGCGCGGATCCGGGCATTCTCCGGATCCCATAGGGGCTGATCTTCCTGCACCGTGGCCGCATAACGGGTGCCATAGATATCGATGGCAAGCTGGGTGCCGGGTCGCGCCAGATCGGCGCGTACCATGCCAAGGGCAATCGACTTGTTCACCCGATACCCCCAACCGCCAGAGGTGGTTTCGCCGACAACATCGTCACCGGCCCAGATCGGGGACATGTAGGGCGCATCCGCATCACCCGGTGCATCCAGTGTCAGCGTGACAAAGCGTTTGGTCACACCCTGTTGCTTTTCAGACATGATGGCAGCCTTTCCCGGGAAATCCTGTGGCTTGTCGAGCTTGATGAAGCGGTCCAGCCCGCCTTGCAGCATAGAATAGTCGGTCGACAGATCGCCCTTCCAAGCGCGATACCCCTTTTCCAGCCGAAGCGAATTCAGCGCATACATACCAAATGGTTTCAGCCCATGCGGCGCACCGGCCTTCAGGACGGTGTCGAACACCTTGGCCGTATCGGCGACCTGCGAATGAATTTCCCAACCCAGTTCGCCGGCAAAGGACACGCGAACCAACTGCACCCATGTGCCATCAATTTGGGCGGATTGATGGGTCAGCCAGCCCTTTGTCAGGTCGGCATCGGAGCAATCGGCCAGAATGTCGCGGGATTTCGGGCCGGTCAGGATATGGCAGGAAAATGCGGTTGTGACATCTTCCAGTTCAAAGGCAGCATCGGCAGGCATATGATCGCGCAGCCATTCAAAATCATGCCATTGGGCGGTGGCAGCGGTGATCAGAAAGAAAAAATCATCCTCCAACCGCATCGCCGACATTTCCGTCTGAACGCGGCCCCGATCATCGGCAAAATACAGCAGACCAATCCGGCCCACCTTGGGAATACCACCGGTACACAGACCGCGCAGGAATTCTGCCGCACCTTCGCCTTTCAACCGGTAACGCGAAAACCCAGGCAGATCGAGGATACCAGCGGCATCGCGCACCGCCTCGCATTCCGCGCGGACGCACGGTTCCCACGGGCCGGAACGGTCCCAGGTTTCGGTCGCTTCAAGCGACGTATCATCACCATCTTGGGCATACCAATTCGCGCGCTCCCAACCGTTATAGGCACCCATCTGGCCGCCCATCTCGCGGACTTTGGCATCGACCGGGGACAGTTTTTTGTCGCGTCCGGCGGGCCATTCGTGATGGGGGAAATGCATGGCATATTCATGGCCGTACACCTCAACTGCCTTGGCATGGCAATAATCGAAATCGGTGTAATCGGTGTAACGGCGGGGATCGACGGCCCACATATCCCATTCGGTTTTGCCATCGACGATCCATTCGGCGGCGACCTTACCTGCACCGCCGCCCTGTGTGATGCCAAAGGTAAAGACGCAAGCCTCATAGGCGTTCTTGACGCCGGGCATTGGGCCAACCAACGGCAGACCGTCTGGGGCATAGGGGATCGGACCATTGATCACACGACCCACACCAGCCGTCCCGAGAATCGGGACACGGGCCATCGCGTCTTCGATATACCATTCCAGGCGTTCCAGATCATCGGGGTATAGTTGGAAGGAAAAATCGTCAGGCTGGGGGTCGTCCGGGGTCACCCAATGGGCCTTGCAGTTACGTTCATAGGGGCCAAGGTTCAGCCCGTTTTTGTCCTGCCGGAGGTAATAGGAGCTATCGACATCACGCAGCAGGGGAACCTTGTGACCGTTCGCCTCGGTCCAGGCTTTCAGTTCCGGGATTTCATCGGTCAGGAAATATTGGTGCGACATGGTAACCATGGGCACCGTGCGGCCACCGTAGGGCTTGAACCATTCACCCACGCGCTGGGCGTAATAGCCGGCAGAATTGACCACCTTTTCGCAGGCGATATCGCCCTTTTCAGTGTGCACGATCCACGTGCCATTTGGCTGTTGGGTGACGCCCGTGGCGGAACAGAAGCGCTCGATCTTCGCACCCATCTGGCGGGCGCCCTTGGCCAGCGCCTGGGTCAGCTGCGCCGGGTCGATATCACCATCATCGGGATCATAAAGCGTGCCTTCCAAATCATGGGTTTCCAGAAACGGATACATCTCCTGCGCTTCATCAGGTGTCATCAGTTTCAGGTTCAGTCCCTGATAATTCGCCATGCCCATGGCGCGGGCAAATTCCTGCATCCGCTCCTTTGAATGGGCAAGTCGGATTGAACCGGTGACATGGTAGTTCATCGGATAATCAACCTCTTCGGCAAGGCCCTTATAGAGGCCCAGCGAATAACGCTGCATATTCATCACCGCCCAAGAGGTGCTGAACGACGGGCAGTTGCCAGCGGCATGCCATGTGGATCCGGCGGTCAGCTCGTTCTTTTCCAGCAGGACGCAATCAGTCCAGCCCTTCTTGGCAAGGTGATACAGGGTCGAGACCCCGACCACACCGCCGCCGATAATGACCACGCGGGCCGATGTTGGAAAGTCAGACATGGATGCTCCCTAGTATTTGTCGGTATGCGGCGCATCAGCCGCGATTTCGTAATAAGTGCCTTTGTCGGCGCAAAAGATATGTTTGCCCGGGGTCAGGTCATGCGGGTCATCAATGCAACCTGCCGCAATCCCGATCCCATCTTCGTCATTCATCCGGTAGAACAGGCTTGATCCGCAGTTCTGACAAAACCCGCGCTTGGCAAAATCAGAGGAGGCATACCAGTGCAGCCCGTCATCGCGGCTGAATGTGACATTGGTGAACGCAGCATGGGTTGATGCCCAGAAATGCCCGCTGGTGCGGCGACACTGGCTGCAATGGCAAAAGGTCACCGTGTCACGCAAACCCGTGACTTCAAACGTGACGGCACCACATTCACATCGGCCTGTCTGCATTACGGTCCCTCCTAATAGACGGGCGGCGCGATCACCCAGATCGCCTCGCAGGGGGTGGAATAGGGGTTGGCCCAGCGATAGGGCTCCCCCTTGATGCGGAAACTGTCGCCGGGGCGCAGGTGATAACAGGTGCCGCCAATCCACAGGTCCAACTGGCCTGACAGGATGTAGCCAACCTCCTGCGTGGGGCGTGTGATGGTGTCGGGCATCGCTGCCCCGGCCTCAAACGTAGAATGGACCATCTCAAAATCGTCGGTCAGATCAGGGGAAAGTAACGCCTCGACCAGTCCGGCCTTGCGCGACCCCAGCGGGCGGCGGGCATCGCTGCGCACGATGCGGCCTTCTTCGCCCGCAGCAGCGGCCACGCGAAACAGGCTGGAGACCGAAACATTCAAAACCCCCGCCAGATCGCGCAGATCATCAATGCTGGGCGAGGAGATATCGCGCTCAATCTGGCTCAACCAACCAACCGACCGGCCCAGTGAAGCGGACAGATCGGCCAGCGTCAGACCACGCGCCTTGCGCAGCGCACGCACATCCGCGCCCAGCGTCCGCAACTCCTTTGGCATATCGTGCTGCATGGCCACCTGATGAAAAAATCACTCCCTTTTTCACAGAAAGCATGATTCCGTGAAAATACAAAGCACTTTTTCACCGCCGGAGTTGCGGAGATGAAATTTGATTTATCGCGCGAACACGGATTGCAGTATCCCGGCCAATCCAGCGGCATCCGCCTCATCAAATGCATCAGGTTGGTCGCTGTCGACATCCAACACAGCGATCAGGGCACCGGCCTTGTCCCAAACGGGCACGACGATCTCTGACCGGGTGGAGGAAGCGCAAGCTATATGGCCTTCAAATGCGTCTACATCGGCGACCAGCTGTACTTCTCCCGTCTGAGCGGCGGCGCCGCAAACGCCCCGGGAAAACGGAATAACCAGGCAGCCATGGCCACCCTGATAGGGTCCGATTTTCAATAGCTCTGGCGCAACCACCCGATAGAAACCCGTCCAGTCAAACCGGTCATCGCTATGATGCAGTTCACAGGCCAGCGTGGCCATCAGGGCAACGGCATCATCCTCACCACCGGTCAGCGCAGCCACAGTTTTTGCCAGGGTGTCATAATCCACACGCGTCATGTCAGGCCTTTCGGTGCCAAGGAATGGGATCGGTCAACCAATCGGCTGATCAATATTGCGCAAGCTGACAAGATGATTGTCCCATTGCAAGCCGGGAGTTTTGCGTGTGTCGGTTGATGACCCCGCGATGCGCACCAATTGCCCCAGCCCCGTAGTGACCAAGGCCCCGCCGGTGGCCGACGCCGCCCCGCAAGCGTCTGCAAAAGCCCTCTCAAGATGCAGGGCACATGTCACAGCATCATAATGCTGGATCAGCCCGCCGCGTGGCGATGTCGCGATGATCTGGCGTTCATCCTGTGTAAACGCCACGCTGCCGACATAGCCCTGCATCGGGCGCAGGTCAGGCGCAGTCAGGGGCGTTATCTTCCGCCCCCGTTCATGCAAGGCGACCAGTGCAGGCGGGTTGGCCTCACCCTGCCATTGCATCCCGATCGCCACGCGCCCATCATGTGCCACCGCCAGATGTCGGATCGAATTCTTGTACCATTCCGGCGCAAGTGCAGCGGTTTCAACCACCGTATCATCCGCCACATAGGCAAGGTTGGGGCGCATCGTGGGAATATTCAGCTTGGCGCGCCCGCTATCAGGATGCGTATCAATGCCACCGTTGGCGATGACCAGCGTATCGGTCCCGGGCAGCCGTTTCAGATCATGCGGGCCAATGCCGCCGCTGCTGAACTCGGCGGCGCGGGTATAGCCATGCAATGCATCCCAAACGCCGATACGACCTTCACCATTTTCAAAGTCGTTTTCGGTGGTGAACAACCATGTGCCATCGCGGCCATATGTGCCATGGCCGTAAAAATGGCGACCCGCAGGGGCCTGCATCACCGTTTTCGGCTGACCCGTCACACAGTCAATGACCATCGCATATGCACCGGGGCGGCGGGCAAAGGCGACAGCCTCCGGGCGGTGTGGATGCGCTGCGGCGGCATGACCACGGCCGGGCAAAGGAATTTCAAACAGAATATCACGCTGGGCGCTGATGCCACAAAGAACGAAACCGCCGTCACTGCGCGCCGCTGCGGCCAGGAAGGCGGGGCCACCGGCCTCTGCCCAAGTGGCGGCTGGGGCTGCGCCCGCCGCCAATAACCCTGCCAGAAATGCCCGACGGCTGGTCATCAATCCCCGTCCAGCGCATTGAAACCGGCGGCAACACCTAGTTTGGGCCCCAGTTCTGTGGCGACCACCGCGCGAATGTCATCAACGGCTTGCTGAACAACCTCGATACGCAGCCGTGATTGCGGGGCATCAACACCGGCAAAGGTCGGATCGTCCAGCGCCTCAAGCCGCGCCAGTGCGGTATCAAATTTTGCCGACAATTTTTGATCGTCCGCTAATAAAAGTCCTGCCAGTTCACGCAGCGATGTGAGCGAGATCAGCACATGCCGGGCTGATCGTTCAGATCGCCGTGCCTCTGCCCGCAAGGGGCGGGACTTGTCAAACGTGCCAAGCGGACGGCCAAGCCGGGTTTCCGACGTAAACTGCAACCCCGTGGTCAACGCCTTGAACAATTCCTGCAAGGCTTCCGCGTTAGTCCGATATGTATCAGATGGGGACAGCAGGCGGTCCGCATAAGCATCGTTCCAATCGGCATCGATGGCGGCGGTCAGGACGGCAATATCGGCGGCGACGGTCTGCACCAATTGGCAGCGATAGGCGTCACTGCCCATGGATGTGATCGCATCGTCATACAACAAAAATTCCATTGCATAGAAACCACGCGCAGCAATGGACATATTGGCATATGCCTCTGCACTCCGTGCGATCTCATCTTCATCCCGTATCAGCGCGGACAAGGCTTTGGGCGTTGCCCCCCGGATGTCTGGCCAAAAGGCAAGGGCGAAGGCGCGGTCATCAACCTCTGTCGGGCCAAAGCGCAGATGGCTGACCGCAACCCAAGCATCAAACGCATCATGATAGGCTGCGCGCAACGGGGGTGATGTAGGGTTGCAACCGGTCGCGGCGGTTTCAGCCAGCACCGCGCTGCGCTGGGCCAGACTGTCAAAACCCGGCAGAATATGCTGGGCCACGATATCCGCGGTCTGCGCCGCGCCGGTCAGCGGCAGGCAAGCAAAGGCAAGGGTGGCGATAAGCTGTTTCATAGGCTTTCCAGAAATCTGATCAGGGCGTCACGGTCGGCTTTGGGCATCTCAACCACAGCATCACGCTGTGCCTGCGCTTCACCACCATGCCACAGGATCGCCTCCAACAAGGACCGGGCGCGCCCGTCATGCAGGAAATAGCTGTGCCCACTGACCTGTTCGGTCAGGCCGATGCCCCACAAAGGGGCGGTGCGCCACTCACGCCCTGTCGCCCGGGCCTCTGGGCGGTGATCAGCCAAGCCTTCGCCCATGTCATGCAGCAGCATATCGGTATAGGGCCAGATCAGTTGAAAGCTTTGTTCCGGCTGATCCTTCAAGCGATGGGTGACAAAACTGGGTGTATGACAAGAGGTGCAGCCGGTGCTGTAAAACACCTCCTTGCCGCGCAGCACCTGGGCGTCATCAACATCGCGGCGGGCGGGAACAGCCAGGTTGCGACTATAAAAGGTGACAAGGTCAAGGATCTCGTCATCAATCTCGAACACCCGATCATCTCCATCGCCATGCAGGGCGTTCTGGCAGGCGGTCTGTGCCTGGGTGCATTCGCCAGCAGGGTTCGGGAACATGGGCGAGGCGATACCGATATCCCCCGCAAATGCGCTTGCCGATTGCTGCCTGATCGTGGGGTTGCCCGCTTTATGGCCAAACCGGCCCAGCATCGGTTGATCAAACTCTGCGGACCAAACGATATTCGCACGACCCGAAATACCATCGCCATCAGCATCGTCGGGGTCGGTTGCGGCCAAAATATCGGCGGCAGGAACGGCTTCCAGCAGGCCAAGGCCAATCATCTGGTTGGCGATGCGGGGGCTGAGCATGGCATCAGGATGTAACGGACCATAGCCGAGGTTTTCGGCGGTATATGCCGGATGACGCAGGCTGGCGGTTTCATCCCCGGACAAGGCAATCTCTTCCTCGGTATAGGTGATGTCCAGCTGGTACTCGGCGGCATGGCCCTGCACCGAAAAATCCTGCAACTGGTTGCCATAGGTCGGGTCGGGCAGGGTGGCGATGTAGTCCTCGATCTCTTTGATACCATCCTCGTAATTGCCGGGGATCGACACACGCAGGAACATCGAAATGGCATTGTCATCATCAGGGGCAGGCGGGTGGCCACGACCATCCTTGATATGGCAGCGCTGACAGGATCGGGCATTGAAAAGCGGGCCAAGCCCGTCCGAGGCGAGGGTCGAGGAAGGTGACGACACCCATAATTTGCGGAACAGGCCATTACCAACCTTAAAGGTCAGTTCATCCTCAAACGCGATATTGCCCGAGGGTTGCGAAAACGCATCGGCATTGTTACGGGCGCGGACGGTTGCGGCGCCGGCCTGCCGTTCTTCGAACTTGTGGGCTTGGGTGAAATCGGTTGTGGGGGCAGTGACATCGGCAATGCGGGTGGCCTCAGCGTCAGTGCGCGGGATGACATCCAAATGGGGATCATCCAATGTGTCCGCCGACAACTCAGCCGCGATGCAAATGACCACGATTGCGACAAATTTTGACGGTCTGCTCACGTTCTACCTTTCATTCTTTCCTAATTCTTATAATTATAGTCAGGAAAAGAAAATAGCGCAGATTCGATCACCACAACATTTGATGAAAGATACGATATGGCGTCACCGGCTGCCCGACATAAGGCATTTGTCAGCCCATCCAGCCGCCCATCTGTGGATCACATCCCGGCGGAATGGCGGGGCTGCCTGAACCGGCTGCGGATGATCGCGCTGCAATGCCGCAGCGCTGCATATACCGACCTATTCAATGCTTGTGCGCTGCTATCCAACAAACAAGACATGGCAAGGGATGCCCATGCGCGCGCGCTGCTGAAATGCCTGCGTCAGGCGGTCAGCGAACACCCTGTGTTCTACCGGCCTGGTGTGACCCAAATATCGTTTGATGAAGCATGGCTGATGCGGGCGATCATGGCTATTGCCAGCGGTGATCAGGACAGTTTTTCCTTTCTCATCCGGTCGCGGGTGCCGAAGCTGCACCAACGCAATATCGCATTCCTGATCAAAGGTATTTCTGAGCAGTTTCGCAACACTTAGAATAATTCTAAAAAATACTTGCCTGGCGCGCTTAGTGGGTTATCTAACGATGAGCGAGCCAGCCCGACGCCAGCCAGCCAGTGAGAATTTGAACAAACCGGAGAGTTGGAATGACCCAGACAGCCATGTCTTTGAACACAGATGCGAAAACCGTAATTGCCGAGGCGCTGAACCAATCCGTGGCCGAAACAGCGGTCACAACGATGCTCGCGCAGAATTTTCATTGGAACGTGAAAGGTATGGCATTCGGCCCGCTGCACGATCTGTTCCAGAAAATCTACGAAGATCACTTTGTCGCGCAGGATGATCTGGCCGAACGTATTCGGGCCATCGACGCACATGCCGAAGGCACGCTTGCCGGGATGATCAAGCGTTCCAAAGTGTCCGAACATGACGGCCACGCGACGGATAAAGAGATGATCAAGGTGATGCAGGACGCACAGGAAACGCTGGCGGCGACACTCGCAGGCTGCGGTGAGCTGGCGGCAGAACATGGCGACACCCTGACCGAGGATCTGTGCATCGCGCGCGGTCAAGAGCACGAGAAATTCGCCTGGTTCCTGCGGGCGCATCTTGGCTGATCGTGTCACAAGGCAAACGTAAACACCCCGGCTTCGCCGGGGTTTTTCGTTTCAGGGCGACAGATCGAAAGGCAGCACAGCACCTTTCTTTTTCAGTTTCTTGGCATAGGCAGATCGCCAGCCACCGAACTTTCCCATTTGGGCCTGTTGCGCGATCAGCATTTCGATGAACCCTTCGCGATGGCTGTTCTTTTTCAACTGTTTGAAAAGCGACTTCTGCGCCTTGGTCATCGAACAACCGATGCAATGTCCTTGGCGTTTGTATTTACAAACATCAATACAAGGGCTGGGGATCTTGGGCATCAGGTCTCCATGGAAAAGGCAGCCCCGTGGGGCCGCCTTTTATATCTAGGATTTGCAGTGGGTTATTGAAAGACGGCCTCTGGATCATCCAAACTGTCGGATCCTTCAAAGGCGATTTGATCAACGCCAAGAGCCGTAACAACGCGTTCAATGGATTTGGTCTGGTCAACCAGCCCGTTGACGCCACCCATGACCAACGCTTCACCGGCCTCATTGCCACGCTCCAGCATCTGATCATAGCTGAACCCGGCTTCGGCGGCGGTCTTGATCCGCCCCAAGGCCATCATTGTGGTCGACAGCTTGATCTGCATTTCCGCGTCCAGTGCGGGGCTCGCCTCTACAACTATGTCCGACAGGGAGGGGCCGGAAACCAGGCTGCCATCAACCCGGACATATTCACCCACATAGACGTTCTGGACACCCAGACCATCATAGTAATGGCTGTTATGGGTGTTGTCGGAAAAGCAATCATGCTCTTCCTCGGGATCATTCAGCATCAGACCAAGGCGCATGCGCTCTCCGGCCTGTTCGCCATATGAAAGCGACCCCATACCGGTCAGGATGGCGGCGATCCCGGCGTCAGCATCTGACATCAGCTCGGCACGGGCGGCACCACCGTCAACCCATTGGGCGGCCATCCATTCCAGATCAGACACCAGCAGATCGGTGGCGGCGATCAGATATTCCGCCCGACGGTCACAATTGCCACCGGTACATGCATCGCCAGATGCAAAATCGGTCCATGGACGATTGCCAGCACCATCGCCATGACCGTTCAGATCCTGACCCCACAGCAGAAATTCAATCGCGTGATAACCGGTGGCGACATTCGATTCGATGCCATCAGCCTCGTGCAGCGTTTCGGCCAACAGGGTTGGGGTGATTGATGCGGCGTCGATGTCCGCGCCTGACAGCTTAAAGCTGGGGTTGGCCACGACATTCAACGCAGCAAAGGCATTCTCATCCGTGGCACCGCCATAGGATGGATCAACATAGTCAATCAAACCTTCATCCAGTGGCCAGGCATTCACCTTGCCTTCCCAATCATCGACGATGGCATTGCCGAAACGGTACACTTCGGTCTGCTGATACGGCACGCGGGCAGCCAGCCATGCCTCTTTCGCAGCTTGCAGGTTTTCCGCCGACGGGGCGGCGACAAGGGCATTCACCGCCGCTTGCAATGTCTGGGCCGTCGTCAGGCTATCGGCATATTTCGCCGCTGCGATATTGGCATAATTGTCCAGAACATCTGTCTTTTCCAATGCAAAGCTGGGCGTCGCAAGTGCCAGGCAGAGTGCTGTTGACGCAAGAAATTTCAGTTTCATAAGGTTTGGTTCCTGTTAGTGAAGTGTCGTATGGTTGGGGTGTTGCAATGCCACCTCGCGCGGTGCGGCAAGGTTCATCTGTTTCAAGGCCAGGCCAAAATCGGTGGCCAATGACGCGATGATCGGGGCGACATCAGCACGGACCAGCAATGTGGCGATCAGCATAGCGTCGTCGCGTTCACCATCTGCGGCGGTGGCAATGAAATTGGCGAAACAGGCCTCATCGGCACCGATGCATTTGCACTGGACCGCATGGCGCATCAGGGGGCGGCGACCATGGCGGGCGCATAACCCGCAAAGGTCTTCGAATGTCTCAAGCGCCTTGCGGCCGCGTTGCGATCCCAGCGCATTGGCCAGATCATTCCAGACATCAACCTGCGTCTCCGGGCCGTTGCACCACATGCGTAGATATATGACGGACGCGGCGGCAACACTGTCCAGATCGGTCAGCATAGCCACCGGTGCGCCGCCGCGTTTTTGCCGGGTATCGTTCATTTTGTCAGGATCAGTTTGCCAGCGCGGGTGATGCGCAACACGTAGGTCTGATCGCCCAGAATGATATGGGCCTGATCGCCATTGCCGGTCAGGTCCCGCGCGTCGTAGGCGGGCAGTTTCGGGACGGCGGACTTGACATGTTCAGGCATCATCTGAACTACCATTTGCCTTCTCCCTGTCTGATACCGCAGCGGTCCAGCACCCACTCCAACTGCAAACCAGCTCGCCCCTGATCGCTTTGCAGCGCGGCGAGTATCTCGGATTTGCTTGGGACGACGGGTGCATGATCGTTCTGAGTAGTCTTGGATTCTTTTGAAGGCTGTCGCATCGGGAAGTCCTTTCAATCTGGCGATGTTCGGGCTTCCCCATCGGTTTCGAGGGGTGGCTAGAGGCTTTCCCTATACCTGAGTGAAATAATAAACTATGTCAATCCGACAATTTTTATCAGGAACCTAGACAAGCCGAAAAAAGACGTTAGAAGGTTTTCCTGAGTGAAATACTCGAAATAAGGGATTGGACTATGCTGAACACCACAAAAACCCGGATGATCCTGGCTGCGACCATTGCTGCCGTAGCGACGGGTGCCATCGCAGAGGGCGAACTGAACCTCTATTCTTCACGCCATTACGATACGGATGAACGGCTTTACTCCGACTTCACCGACATGACGGGAATCACCATCAACCGGATCGAAGGAAAAGCTGATGAGCTGATCGCGCGGATGCAAGCCGAAGGTGCAAATTCGCCCGCCGATATCCTTCTGACGGTCGATACATCCCGGCTGGAACGGGCCAAGGACGCCGGCGTTCTGCAATCAATCGACAGCGACATTCTGGAATCCCGCGTGCCAAGCGCCCTGCAGGATACCGATAACCAATGGTTCGGCTTTAGTCAGCGCGCCCGGATCATCTTTTACGACAAAACCGATGTGACGAACCCACCCTTGGATTATGTATCACTCGCCGATCCGGCCTATCAGGGGCAGGTCTGCCACCGGTCGTCATCCAACGTCTATTCCCAGACATTGCTGTCAGCCGTAATCGAAAACCACGGTGTTGACGCGGCGAAAGGTTGGGCGCAGGGCGTTGTCGATAACTTCGCACGCGCACCTCAGGGCGGTGACACCGATCAGCTGCGCGGCTTGGTCTCTGGCGAATGCGATATCTCAATCTCCAACACCTATTACTTCGCTCGTGCGCTGCGCAAGGATGTCGACGGTCTGGACAAGGGCGCGATGGAAAACATCGGTTGGATCTTCCCCGCACAGAACGCGGAGGGTGCGCATATGAACCTGTCCGGGGGCGGCGTTGCAGCCAATGCGCCGAACAAGGGAAACGCTATCAAATTTCTGGAATACCTCGCCTCTGATCAGGCGCAACAATATTTCAGTGCAGGTAATGACGAATACCCAGCGGTTCCCGGCGTTGGTCTGTCACCTTCTGTTGCCGCATTGGGCCTTTTCCGCCCCGACGCGGTGGACCTGAGCAAAGTGGCCAAGAACGTGCCGACCGCACAGGCCATCTTTAACGAGGTAGGTTGGGAATAACCGCCCCCAAACGGCTCTCAAACTATCTCGATGAAAAGGGGCAGACCTTGTGATTCTGCCCCTTTTCTATGACCACGTCACGATTGAAACGCTACGTTCGTCCCGCTAACCCCGGCGCAGCCCTGCAACGACACCACGAATTTCGGCAAGCCCCTTCAGGCGCCCCACAGCTGGATATCCGGGATGCAAGTCAGCCGCGATATCCGACAGGATTTCCTGTCCATGGTCCGGGCGCATCGGGATCTGGTCATCTTGTCGACCTTCGCGCTTGCGTCTGGCCTCTTCACCTAGAATCACATCAATCACCCCGACCATATCCACCTGTCCGCCAAGATGTTCATCCTCGAAAAAGGAACAGGGGTTGGTTTCGGCATCACGCCTGATGTTGCGCAGATGTAGGAAATGTATCTTCGGCGCAAAGCGGCGCGCGATGGCCACGCAATCATTATGCGGGCTGGCACCCAATGACCCGGTGCAAAGCGTCATACCAACGCTTTGACAATCCACCGTATCCAATAGGAAATTGTAGTCGTCTTCCGATGACATGACGCGTGGCAGCCCCAGCAACGAAAACGGTGGATCGTCAGGGTGACAACACAAGCGCAGGCCATGCTCTTTTGCCGTGGGCAGGATTTCGGAAAGAAAATCGACATGGTTCTGCCGCAGCTGATCGCGGTCGATATCGGCATAGCTGGCAAGCGCGTCGCGCAACTCCGCCAATGTCCACGACTCCATAGCCCCCGGCAACCCCGCGATGATAGCGCTCATCAATGCTGATTTGTCTGCATCGGCCATCATGGAAAAATGACGTTTTGCATGCTCCAGCGTTACCTTGTCATAATCCTCAGTCGCCCCGCCACGGTTGAGGATAAAACAATCAAAGACGGCAAATAGCGTCAGGTCGAACCGCATGGCCCGCCCGCCATTGGGCAGCGACCAGCGTAAGTCGGTGCGTGTCCAGTCCAGAACCGGCATGAAGTTATAACAAACCGTTGGGATGCCCGCCGCAGCCAATGCAACCAGCGATGCCTTATAGGCTTCGATATGCGCGTGATAACCCCGTCCTTTGGTTTTGATCACCTCGGAAACCGGCAGGCTTTCTGTTACCGCCCATGTCAAGGCCCCCCCCGATTTGACATTGATGTCGTCCTGTCGGGTCCGGATTTCTTCGATCGTCCAGGCATCGCCCGGCGGGATATGGTGCAAAGCTGTCACAATACCACTGGCGCCGGCCTGCTGCGCGCTCGACAGGCTCACGCGGTCATCCGGTCCAAACCATCGCCAAACCTGTCTCAAAACAGCCGTTTCCCAATATTGACATAAGGTTACGAACTGGTATGCCAGTATACTACGGCTGTCAATTGGATGACCGGGTACACAAAAACCGTGGCGCCAGTGATGCACGAAAATCGAATTGGAGCTTCCAATGGCGCTTGATCCGGATCGGTTATTTCCCATTGAACCCAGCGCCAGACAACTTGCCCGGGAACTGTTCACCACGGTCTGCGATCTTGCGATCATCAGCCCGCATGGGCACACCGACCCGCGCTGGTTTGCCGAAAACGGGCATTTCCCCGACCCAGCCCAGCTATTCGTCACCCCCGATCACTATGTTTTTCGGATGCTGCATTCACAGGGCATCCCGCTGGAAAATCTCGGTGTCCCGCGTGTTGATGGCGGTCCCACAGAACAGGACGGGCGCAAGATTTGGCAGATTTTTGCGGAAAACTACCACCTCTTTCGGGCAACTCCGTCCAGGATGTGGATTGACCACAGCTTCGCGCATGTTTTCGGGCTAGATGGCGATTTGTGCTCCGACACAGCTGATATCTTCTACGACCACATCGCCGCATGCCTTGAACAGGATGAGTTTCGGCCACGTCAGCTTTTTGACCGGATGGGGATCGAGGTACTCAGCACGACAGAAAGCGCGATCGACCCGCTGAACTGGCACCAGATCGCGCAACAATCGGATTGGAACGGGCGTGTCATCACTGCCTATCGTCCCGACAACGTGATCGATCCGGACTATGAAGGGTTTGCCGAGAATGTGGCCACTTTTGGCGAGTTGACAGACGAGGACACAACAACATGGCAAGGATATCTGGCTGCGCATCGCAAACGGCGGGCGTTTTTCAAGACATGCGGGGCCACATCATCCGATCATGGCCACCCCACCGCGCGCACTGAATGCCTGCAACAGGATCAGGCGGCGGGACTTCTGGCGAAAGCCTTGAAAGGCACCTGTTCGGCAGAGGAGGCTGACGCCTTCCGGGGGCATATGCTTAACGAAATGGCGCGGATGAGCCTAGATGACGGGCTGGTCCTGCAAATCCATCCGGGATCGCTGCGCAATCACGCCGGCGTCATGATGGCGCGCTTTGGTCGCGATATCGGGTTTGATATCCCGACGCGGACGGATTTCGTGCGTGCCCTGCGTCCCTTGCTGGATGCGGTGGGAACCGACCCGCGGCTGACCATCATCGTCTTTGCATTGGATGAAACAACATTGTCGCGGGAACTTGCACCGTTGGCGGGGGTTTACCCGGCCTTGAAGCTCGGCCCGCCATGGTGGTTCTTCGACAGCCCGCACGGGATGATGCGCTTCCGTGAACTGACAACCGAAACCGCCGGGTTTTACAACACAGTCGGCTTTAATGATGACACGCGCGCCTTCTGTTCGATCCCAGCAAGGCATGACATGGCGCGGCGGGTCGATTGTGCCTATCTGGCCAAGCTGGTTCGCTCGGGCCGGTTGCAGGAAAATGACGCGTTCGAGCTAGCTCATGATCTGGCCTACGGTCTTGCCAAGAAAGCCTACCGGCTGTGACCGCCAATCCGCCCTTGTTGTCACGTCAACATGCCGCTCCCGATCTTGGGATCGTGCATATCGGTCTGGGTGCGTTCTTCCGATCCTTCGGGGTCATTATGATCGAAGAGGCGATGACCCATGCTGGCGGCGATTGGGGGATCACTGGCGTTAGCCTACGCTCGCCCGATATCCGTGATCGCCTGGCACCGCAGGGTAACGTCTACACAGCCGTGGAACGCGGTCCCGACGGGGCGAGCCCCCGGATCATTGGCGCGCTTCGCGACGTGATCTTCGCCCCCGAGAACCCCGGCGCGTTGCTCAAGCAGCTGGCGGAGCCGCGCGTCAGGATCGTGTCACTCACCGTGACCGAGAAAGGTTATTGCCATGTGCCCAGCACCGGGGCACTGAACATGGGCCATCCCGATATTCAGCACGATATCGATCATCCGCAGCCACGCAGCGCCATCGGCTATCTTGTCCGGGCGCTAGATGCGCGCAGGCGGGCAGGCCACAGACCGTTCACTGTTCTCAGCTGCGACAACCTGCCAGATAACGGGCGTATCACGGAAAATGCGGTAATCGGCCTGGCCGAGGCGATCAACCCCGAACTGGCCCGCTGGCTCATCAGCGAAGGGCGCTTTCCCGCAACAATGGTCGACCGGATCGTTCCGGCCACCACCGCCGCAGATATCGACCAGCTGGCTGTGCAAACCGGCTACAGGGATCATGCCGCAGTATTTCACGAACCTTTCCGCCAATGGGTGATCGAGGATCGATTTGTCGACAACGCCCGCCCGGATTTCACCCATGTGGCGGGCGTGCAACTGGTAACGGAAGTGGCCCCGTTTGAGCTGATGAAAGTCCGGATGCTCAACGGCACACATTCCGCGCTGGCCTATCTGGGCTATTTGGCGGGTCACACAACCATTGCTGAAACGGTGTATGATCCCGTGTTCCGGCACTACCTGCAACAGCTGTGGGACCATGAAATCATCCCGACCTTGTCGCCACCCGAAGGCGTCGATCTGCATCACTACGCCAATACCTTGCTGGATCGCTACGCCAACGCCGCCATCCGGCACAAGACCGCTCAGATCGCCATGGATGGCAGTCAGAAACTGCCGCAGCGGCTGCTGGGAACGATTGCCGATAACATCAGGGCAGGGCGGGTTTGCGACGGCCTGATGCTCGCTGTGGCCGCTTGGATGCGCTATGTCGGGGGCATTGATGAGGCGGGTCAACCCATAGACGTCAGCGACCCGCTTGCGGCGCATCTGCGCAATCTGTCAGACAGCAGCGATACGGCACGGGGCAAGGTCAATGCGCTTCTTTCCGTCGAACAGGTTTTCGGGGGTGACCCGGACGAACGGATGACAAAAGGCATCGGACAGGCCTATGAAACACTCGTCCAAATGGGCGCATGGCGAAGCTGCAAAAACCTGCCGGAAAATACAACCTAGGCCACGCCGCGCCGCATGCGACGGCAAAGCAGAATCACGGGCAGCAAACCGACAACGGCAATCACCAGGCTGGGCACGGCTGCGCCATCCAGCCGTTCATCCGATGCCAACCGGTAGGCCTGCACGGCCAATGTGTCATAGTTGAACGGGCGCATGATCAATGTCGCAGGCAATTCCTTCATCACATCGACAAAAACAATCAAACCGGCCGTCAGCAAACTGGCGCTGACGATCGGCATATGTACGCGGCGGACAAGGCCGGGAATGTCGGCGCCCAACGTGCGCGCAGCAGCATCAATATTTGTCCCGACCGATGACATGCCACCCTCATAAGCGCCAATCGCAGCCGCCAGAAACCGGATCATATAGGCAGCGATCAGCAGCCAGATCGACCCGGTGAACAAAAGCCCGGTTGATATACCCATATTGGCGCGCATCCACGCATCAAGGCTGTTGTCAAAGACAGCAAAAGGAACCAGCAGACCAACGGCAATCACCCCACCAGGGACGGCATAACCCAACCGACCCAGATAAAGCGATATGGCGGTACCCCGGCTGCGGCGCACCCGGTTCAGCGTGCCCAGCAAAACGGCAGCAAACACGGTGACGACCGCCGCGATGGTCGCAAGAGTGATAGAGTTCTTGATAAAACCGACATAGCGGCTGCTTAGCAGATCCTGTTCCGATCCAACCGCCATCGTGGTTAGCGCGACCACGGGGATCGCGACCCCCAGAACAATCGGGACCAGACAACCTATCATCGCTGCCATGCTGGCAAAGGAATCCAGCCTGATCCGCTGCATCGGCGGTTTGCGCTGTGCGTCGATATAGGCGGCATTGCCCCGGCTATACCGCTCCATGGATGCCAGAAGCAGGGCAAACACCAACAGGCCAAGCGATAGCTGCGCGGCGGCCGCCCTGTCAGCCATGGAAAACCAGCTTGTGTAAATCCCCACCGAAAATGTCTGCACACCGAAATAGGCAACCGTGCCGAAATCGGCGATGGTTTCCATCGCAACCAGCAACACGCCTGCCGCAATCGCAGGGCGTGCCATTGGCAGGGATACCAGCACGCAGGCCTGAAAGGGGGATTTGCCCAGCACCCGGGCGGCCAGAAAGGCCGAGCCGCTTTGAGTCGAAAACGCAGCCCGGGCCAACAGATAGACGTAAGGATAAAGCACCAGGATCAGCATCACAGCCGCACCCCCGATCGAACGGACCTCGGGAAACCAGTAGTCGCGTGGGCCCCAGCCGGTGATGTCGCGCAATGTGGTCTGGACGATGCCGGGATGATCCAAAAGATGGGTATAGGCATAGGCCAGCACATATGCAGGAAAGGCCAGCGGCAGGGCCAGTGCGATCTCCATCCAGCGGCGACCGGGGAATTCGGTCATCGTGACCAGCCAGGCCGCGCCGGTTCCCAGAAACGCGCTGCCGGTCGTGACAAGGGCGACCAGAACAACCGTGTCGCGCGAATAACGCCATAGGACCGTATCAGCGAGATGGCTCAACGTATCCGTTGAACCGGTGATTGCGGCAGCCAGAACCGCCAGATAGGGCAACGCGCAGAAAAACACGACGATGCACAGGGCCACGCCCAGAATGAACTGAACGGCCTTACGAACCGGATGGGCTTTCATCGGCATGATTTGCATGCGCCCTAGCTAGTCAAAGCGGGGCAGCATGACAATGCATCGCGGCGGTGGTTAATGCGGCGTCCTGAAAATCGGAAGCGATACATGGCAAATCCTCCGCCCGGTGGGCACCACCGGGCAACGCCCGACCGCCCCCCTTGGCGGGCGCTTTCAGCGCGACGCCCGCCGTCAGGCACCGCCCTCAGTTCTGAATACAGGCTGCAGAATCTTTGAGCCCCGCCTTAAACCCGCTCAATCGCAATCGCCGTCCCTTCGCCGCCGCCGATGCAAATCGCCGCCACGCCACGGCGCAAACCGCGTGTCTCCAACGCGTTCAACAGCGTGACGATGATCCGTGTGCCCGACGCACCAATCGGATGGCCCAAGGCGCAGGCTCCGCCATTCACATTCACCTTGTCACGGGCCACGCCCATTTCATGCATGAAGGCCATGGGCACCACCGCAAAGGCCTCGTTGATTTCCCACAGATCAACATCCTCGACCGACCAGCCGATCTTGGCCAGTAGCTTCTGCGCGGCAGGGACCGGGGCGGTCGTGAACCAGCCGGGGGCCTGGGCATGGCTGGCATGGCCCAGAATGCGGGCACGGGCGGGGCCACTGGCGGCCAGCACCAGAGCAGCCGCACCGTCGGAAATGCTGGACGCGTTTGCCGCCGTCACCGTGCCATCCTTGCGGAACGCCGGTTTCAGGGTGGGGATCTTCTCGGGGCGGGCCTTGCCCGGTTGTTCATCGCGGGTCATGACCTCTTCGCCAGTGCGGGCATGTACGGTGACCGGGGTGATTTCTGCGTCAAAGGCGCCGGATCGCTCGGCCTCCAACGCGTTGGACAGGGATGCAAGCGCATAATGATCCTGCGCCTCGCGGGTAAACTGAAACTTTTCGGCACAATCCTCGGCAAACGTGCCCATCAGGCGGCCCTTGTCATAGGCATCCTCCAACCCGTCCAGGAACATCGAATCCTGTACCGTCTGGTGACCAATCCTTGCACCGGCCCGCATCTTGGGCATCAGGTAAGGGGCGTTTGTCATGCTCTCCATGCCGCCTGCAATCATCACATCCGCCCCGCCAAGGGCAATCTGATCGAATGCCATCATGGTGGTTTTCATGCCCGATCCGCACATCTTGTTCAGTGTGGTCGCCGGCACATCCTCGCCTAACCCAGCCAGAAACCCGGCCTGCCGCGCAGGGGCCTGGCCCTGACCCGCTGGCAAGACGCAGCCCATCAACAATTCATCCGCCGTCGTGACCGCGGCACCTTCCATCGCGGCACGGATCGCAGCGGCGCCCAGCGCCGGGGCATCGACGTCGGCAAAGATACCCTGGAACCCGCCCATCGGCGTGCGTGCTGCACCGGTGATCACAACATCTCGCATTTCGGCTCTCCCCTTTTGGTTCCGCCCCGACGTTATGGCCACAATCATCGAAGGGAAAGCCCTCAAACCGCCCAAATCCGATCACGCTAGCGCCCTGATCACACGGCATTCCTATCTGCATAGCCAAATGGCTTGCCCCGATGTCGTCTGATTACAGCCCCCACCCATGATGGCGGCATCGGGGCACCTTTCCCAATATTCCTGATTGCGCCCGGCCCAGATCGGTCTACCTTCCTCTCGTCAAAAGGAAAGGGATCACCATGCGCAATTTCCATCAACCGGGTCGGTCAGCTGTCTACGCCACGAATGGAATCTGCGCGACGTCCCATCCGCTGGCCGCAAAGGTTGGCATGCAAATGCTGGAGGCCGGGGGCAATGCGATGGATGCGGCTATCGCGGGTGCAGTCCTTTTGGGGATATGCGAACCGCAAATGACCGGGATTGGCGGTGATTGCTTTGTGCTGCTGACACCGCCGGGCGAAGGCAGGGTTGTGGCACTGAACGGGTCAGGGCGGTCACCTGCGGGGATCGACGGGGGCGGATTGCGGGCCAAGGGGGATGTGATCGCGCCCTATAGCGCGGATGCAGTGACGATCCCCGGTGCGGTCGATGCGTTTTGCCGATTGTCAAAAGACTGGGGCAAACTGGGGCTGAAAGCCGCACTGGCCCCCGCGATCCACTATGCGGAAGCCGGGGTGCCTGTGCATGAACGGGTGGCTGCCGATTGGGCGCAAGCAACAGATAACCTGTCCGGGGTGGCGCGGGACCTGTTCCTGTTGAACGGCAAGGCGCCACAACCGGGGCAGATTTTCCGCGCGCCCAAACAGGCGGACGTGCTGCGGCGCATCGGTATGGACGGGCGCGCAGGGTTCTATGAAGGCGAAGTTGCCGAAGACATGGTCGCCAGCCTGCAAGCGCTGGGCGGCAGCCACACGCTGGATGATTTCGCGAACACAGCCTGCGACTATACCAACCCGATCACCGGCGATTATGGCGGGCTCGACTTGTTTGAGCATCCGCCAAACGGACAAGGGGCGACGGCGATCCTCATCCTCAACATGCTCAAACATTTCGACATTGCGGGGATGGACCCGTGGGGAGGCGAACGGGCACATATTGAGGCCGAGGCGACCAAGCTTGCCTATGACGCGCGCAACCGGTTTCTGGCCGATCCGGACCACATGACGCGGCTGGACCACATGACATCACTCGAAACGGCCGAAAAACTCGCCGCGCTGATCGACCCGGGCAAAGCCATGCCCGGCAACGTGCCGGGGGCAGAGGCGGTGCACAAGGACACGATTTACATCACCGTGGTCGACAAGGACCGGATGTGCGTGTCGCTGATCTACTCTGTCTTCCATTCCTTCGGGTCGGGGATCGCCTCCGATAAATTCGGGATCCTGTTCCAGAACCGTGGCGCTGGCTTCACCCTGGATCAGGGACACCCCAACGAAGTTGGCCCCGGCAAACGCCCCATGCACACGATCATCCCGGCGATGCTGCAAAAAAATGGCAAGGCGCTGATGCCTTTCGGCGTGATGGGCGGGCAATACCAATCCACCGGGCACGCACGGTTTGTGACCAACATCACCGATTTCGGGCTGAACCCGCAGGCGGCCATCGACGGGCCACGCTGTTTTGCAGAAGGGGACGTGCTGAACGTGGAAAGCAGCTATGGGGACGACGTAAGGGCCAAGCTCAGCGATCTGGGACATATCGTGCAAACACCCCAAACCGCCATCGGCGGGGCGCAAGCGATCATGATCCATGATGACGGGGTGCTTGAGGCGGGCAGCGACCCGCGCAAGGATGGATGCGCGATCGGATATTAAGGCGCTGACATTGCCGATGGGCGACGGTATCTCGGCTGCATAGGGTAAATAATCTGCCGTGACGACAGGGCGGATCAGCCGGGGTTCGGCAGCAGTAACGATAAAATCGAGCGCATTCGGTCCCGATTTCGGTACAATTGCCCATTCTTACAGCAAAAGAGCTTGAATTAAGCCACTACTCCTGCGCTCATTTTCGTAGAACTTCGCAAGTTTCACCGAAAACAGGCGGCATCAGCCGAATGCAGACGCCGCCTGGCACAACAGGAAGGGAGTCGTCATGCAAAATAAATATCTCGTCGCTGTGGAAGGAAGCGAGGGCAGTCGGCGCGCCGTTGCACATGCTATCGAGCGTGCAAAAGCGTCGCATGCGGAACTGCTTTTGGTTCATGTCATCGATTGGTCACCTTACAGTTTTCATACGGCCGATGAACTGTCCGCGCGGCACAAGCGGCGGGAGGAAGAGCTGACACGGGCTAGGGATGTTGTTCTGGCACCGATCACGAAGATGGTCGAGGAGGCCGGGGTGCAATCCACCGCCGAGGTTCGCCATGGCAAGGGGGCCGAAACACTGGCCGCGCTGGCCAAAGAACAAGACGTTGCGCAGATTATCGCCGGGCGCAGCGGAGAAAGCGGTGTCTCGACCATGTTATTTGGTTCGACCTCATCGAAACTTGTGCAGATTAGCTCCGTTCCGGTCCTGATCGTACCTTAAGAAAACAATAATTCGACAACACGAAGGAGGGACATCATGTTATTCAGACGACTTCTTGCGACCTTCGCGGTCTTTGCCGCGCTGGCGTCCCCGGCTTTTGCCGGGATCGACGATACCATCAACTCCATCACTGCGCCGATCGCGGCGCTGGTTGGGCAAATCGTATTTTTCAAAGTACCGGTTTTTGGGGCGCAACTGCCTCTTGTTGTTTTGTGGCTTGTTGTCGGGGCAGTGTTTTTCACGCTTTATCTGGGCTTTGTCAGTATTCGCGGCTTCAAACACGCGATTGAACTGGTGCGTGGGGACTATTCAAACCCCAATGATGCGGGCGAGGTTTCGCATTTCCAGGCGTTGGCAACCGCCGTGTCCGGCACGGTCGGGATCGGTAACATCGGTGGCGTCGCCGTCGCTGTGACGGTCGGCGGCCCGGGGGCAACCTTCTGGATGATCCTCGCGGGTTTCCTCGGCATGTCCACGAAATTCGTGGAATGTACCTTGGGTGTGAAGTACCGACAGGAAAACCCGGACGGGTCTGTGTCTGGTGGCCCGATGTATTTCATGCGTGACGGGCTTGCCGCACAGGGCCGCGTTGGTCTGGGCAAGTTCATGGGAACCTTCTATGCCATCGGTATCTTCATCGGTGCGCTTGGCATCGGTAACATGTTCCAGTCCAATCAGGCCTATGTGCAGCTGAACACCGTCGCAGGCGGGGCGCTGGATGGCTATGGTTGGTTGGTCGGCCTGATCCTTGCCGGTGTGGTGTTTTCCGTCATTATTGGCGGGATCAAATCCATCGCCGCCGTGACCGAAAAGATCGTGCCATTGATGGCCGTGCTCTACTGTACCTTCGCAATCATCGTCATCCTGATGAACGCGGCATACATCCCTGCGGCAATTGGCAACATCTTCGCTGGTGCGTTCACCGCCGATGGTGTGGCAGGTGGTGCCTTGGGGGCCTTGATCATCGGTTTCCAGCGGGCCGTCTTCTCGAACGAGGCGGGGATCGGTTCCGCCTCTATCGCACACTCAGCCGTGCGGACAAATGAACCGATCACCGAAGGCTACGTGTCACTGCTAGAGCCGTTTATCGACACGATCGTGATCTGTACAATCACCGCCCTGGTCATCGGGACCACGCAGGTGGCTGCGCCGGGTTTTGCGGGCGATGCGACCGGGGTTGCGATGACATCGGCAGCGTTTGAACGGCAGATCAGCTGGTTCCCCTATGTGCTGGCGATTGCGGCACTGCTCTTTGCCTTCTCGACCATGATATCATGGTCCTACTACGGGCTGAAAGGCTGGACCTATCTGTTCGGTGAAGGCACGCAGACAATCTACAAGCTGATTTTCTGCGCCTTCGTGGCACTGGGCTGCATGGTTCAGCTTGGGCCGATCCTTGATATCTCGGATGCGCTGGTCTTCCTGATCTGTGTTCCGAACATTCTGGCCCTGTACTTCCTCGCCCCTACCGTGAAGCGCGAGATGAAGAGCTATCTTGATCGCATCAAAAGTGGTGAGATCAAGAAATACGGCGCCTGAAACACCTTGGCAGCGCCGAACGCGGCGCTGCCAACCCTTTGCCCGCGTTGATCAGTCAACGCGATCTCTGTCGGACGAACGCGCCGCTGCGAAGGCCAAGTCTTAACGCTGCATTCACGTCTCCACCGTGCGCACGCTTAAACCCGCAATTCCGGTCTCAGGGGTCCGACGTTTTGCCGACGTCGCGCCGACGCATTGCCGATTGGTGATTTTCCAGCAAAAGAAGGCGTTAACCTATGATTCGGCGAAAACAGGCGGGCAGCACCGTACGCATCCCCACCGAACGTTGCTTCAGCCCAGCGGCATATGCCGGTTGACGTCCTTATATAGCAGGTAACGAAACGGCCCCGGCCCGCCCGCATAACAGGCCTGCGGACAAAAGGCGCGCAGCCACATGAAATCGCCCGCCTCAACCTCCACCCAATCCTGATTGAGCCGATAAACCGCTTTCCCTTCAAGGACATAAAGCCCGTGTTCCATCACATGGGTTTCCGCAAAAGGGATGACCGCGCCTGGCTGAAACGTGACGATATTCACATGCATATCGTGGCGCATATCATCAGGATCGACAAAGCGGGTTGTCTGCCATTTATCATCCGTCCCGGGCATGGAAATGGTGGTTGCCGCGCCTTCGTCAGAGACAAAGGCCACGGGTTTATCAATGCCGCTAACATATTGATATCGTTTGCGAACCCAATGGAAGCGCGCGATGTCATCACCGTCATTCTGCATCTGCCAATCGCATTCCGGCGGCAGATAGGCATAGCCACCCGGGGCCAATCGATGAACGGTGCCTGCGATGGTCAGGGTGATGCCCCCACCCACCATGAAAATGACGCCCTCTGCACCCGGGTCTGTCTCTGGCCGCGCACTGTCGCCACCGGGGCTGACTTCCATGATGTATTGGCTGAATGTCTCGGCAAAACCTGACAAGGGCCGGGCCAGAACCCAGGCCCGTGTGTCGTTCCAGAAGGGCAGTTTACTGGTGACGATATCGGTCATCGTCCCTTTGGGAATAACCGCGTAAGCTGTTGTAAACATAGCCCGATCTGTCAGCAGCTGGGTCTGCGGCGGCAGCCCGCCGGTGGGGGCGTAATAGGGGGATTTGGGCATGGTATGCTCCGGTTTATCTGAATCCATTAGAGCCTAGCGCGGGGCCCATGGAAAGCACCAACCACCCCCTTGCAGGAGCCTTCGGAGATTTTTGAAGATGCTGCTAAAGCGGGGCAAGCACGACCCCTGCCTCGGTCAGATGCGCGCGTACTGCCTGTGCCATCGCCACTGCCGCGGGGGTATCACCATGCAGGCAGATCGTATCGATCCGGCAGGGAATTTGCTTGCCGCTTTCGGCAATGATCGCCTCGGCCTCCAGCATGCGCAAGATGCGCGCTGCGGCCTCTTTGGGGTCATGCAAAACCGCGCCGGGTTTGCTCCGGTCCACCAGCGTCGCATCATCCTCATAGGCGCGGTCGGCAAAGATTTCACCGGCATAGTTGCACCCTAGTTCATGCACCGCTTTTTCCTGGGCGGTAGCGGCCAGAACCATGATGACGATCTCTGGATCCACCTCCAGCGCGGCGCGATAGCAAGCCATGGCCAGAGCATGATTCTCGGATGCCATATTGGCCAGCGCCCCGTGCAGTTTCAGGTGGCGCACATGCCCGCCGGCCCGGCGTGCCATCGCCTGTGCTGCACCCAGTTGATAGGCGACCGCATTGGCCAGTTCATCATGCGGGATCGGCAAGCGCCTGCGCCCAAATCCTTTCAAATCGGCAAAGCCCGGATGCGCCCCGATGCCGACGCCGTTCTCCACTGCAATAGCCATCGTCCGGGCCATCACGTCCGGATCACCCGCATGAAAACCGCATGCGATATTGGCCGATGTTACGACGTCCAAAAGGGCGGCGTCATCGCCCATTTTCCATGGGCCGAAACCTTCGCCCATATCAGAATTGAGATCGACATTCCGTTTCATATCAGGACCTTTCAAGATCATCGCCGCGGGTCATACCGCTGATCAGTTGATAGCTTAGCAGATCGGCAACCTCATGCGGATCGCGGCGCATGGCCGTGCAGGCGCGTCGCAGCTTTTGCAATGTGGCGGGTTCCGGTTCGAACGTTGCATCAGCATCAGGGATATCCAGCCAGGCAAATCGCAACGGGGCGCCCGGCATCGCCTGCGCGATTTTCGGCAGGTCAGCCGGGATGACGGTCCCGATCCGAGGATAACCCCCAATGGTCTGGCATTCGGCCAGTAAGACATAAGGCACCCCGTCACCAGTCATTTGCAGATCACCGGGCAACACAAGATCGGAGGCGATATTGATCGCCCCCGCCATCATAAATCCCGGCCCATCACAATCCAGCCTGGCCCCTTGCCTGTTCCCCCGCGGGCTGCGCAGAAATGCTGTTTCGGCGAACCGGGCAAGAGTGTCGGGCGCAAAGTAGTCGGTCTGAGGGCCGGGCATCACGCGGATGGTGCCGCCACCCAACCGGTCATCGCTGGGCAAGGTGACCGGCCCGGCCAATGGGTCAGGATCGATGCGCAGGGCGATGTTGTCGCCGGATTGTACCAGCCCGCCAATCCCAGCCGTCAGATGCGCGGCACGGCTGCCCATGATCGATGGCGTCTGAATGCCACCGGCAAAAGCCAGATAGCCATAGACACCCTGCCGGGCCCCGCCGATGGTCAGCCGTTGACCAGCGCGCAGGAGCTGGCTGGTGTTATGGGCCACGGGCATACCATCAATATTGGCTTGCATCACAGCGCCTGTCAGGGCGATCCGCGTGTCGTGATCTGAGCTGAAGCTGCCACCAAACCCCATCAATTCAAGGACGGCCTGTGCCGGATCAGCGCCCAAAAGGGCCGCCGCCTCAAACAGTGCCAACCGGTCTACTGCGCCGCCTTGTGACAAGCCGCGTGCGGTCCAGCCGGGGCGACCAAGGTCTTGGATTGTGACACTGGGGCCAGCATCATGCACCGTCAGCATCATTGCAGAACCGCGCATCTGGCCCCGCCATCAGCGCCCGAATTGGCCAGCAGGTCAGCCATCTCTGTATCAGGCACATGCACAAACCGGACTTCATCGCCGGGGATGAAGGCAAAGGGTTGGTCGCTATCCGGGCGATACACGTCAAAGGCCGTCTGGCCGATATGGCGCCATCCTGTTGGTGCTTCGGCGGCCCAGATGATCAACTGGCGTACGGCGGTAATGAGCGCGCCACGCGGGAGCCGTTCTGTCAGGCTGGATTGCCGGGGGATATCCCAATGGGCGGGCAACATGCCCAGATATGGCTGGCCGGGGGCAAAGCCAATCGCGATGACCCGCACGGTCTGATTGGTCAGTTCGGCAATGGCCTGTGCCTCGGACACGCCAGCGTGTGCTGCGGCCTCGGCCAATTGCGGCGCGTGGTTTGGACCAAAGGCCGTCGGGATGCACCAAAGCCGTTTTGCGGTTGGTGTGTCCGTGGCGGGACCGTTGAGAAGTTGTTGCAACCGAGCCTGCACTGCGTCCCTGTTGGTCATCGCGGGGTCAAATGCAACGCGGACGGATGTCAGGGATGATGCGACCTCTGTCACGCCGTCAGGCTTTTGGTTTTGAATGGCATCGCGAAAGGCAAGGGCAGCCGCATTGGCCCGCTCTGTCAGGATCTTGGAAAACCGGACGAGGATACCGTCCACCCCAAGGGGTCGGAAGGCGGGTTCAATAGCTTGATCTGTCATTTCAATGGCTTACTGCGCCCATAGGCCTGACTCAACCGTCTAGTTCATCCCATTGCGCTGGTTTAGCCGTTCAAGATTGACGATTGTGGACAGCATTAGCCGGTCCTGCGACCAGTCGCCGGAACGCTGGATGGAAACAGCGCCCAAGGTCATCATCAGGGCAAGTGGCAGCAGCACAATCGGGAGCATCCAGCCGGGGTTCGCCGCGTGGCGGGCATGGGCGATTTCAGTGACCCGCTGGCGCAGAAAACGTTCGGATGTGCCACCGGCCTTAACCTGTAGCAATGCGACGGTTGGCAAGGCGATTTGACGGGTCGGGTCCTTTTGCAGCGCGTTGCGGCAGACCCGCAAAAGGCAAGTGCCGTAATCCAGCGGGCTGAGTCCGGAACGTTGCAGCAATTGCTGATCGCAGGCCAGTTCGCGCAATCGTTCGACCTCGCGTTTGAACATGGACATAGCGGGGTTAAAGACAAACAAGGGGCGCATGATTTCCAGCAGCAATTCCCAATGCAGGTCGCCCTGACGGATATGTTGCAATTCATGAGCCAGCGCGATTTTCAGATCAGCGGGCTGTGAGAGCATTGCAGATGGGATGATGATATAGCGGCGGCGCAGGCCAATTGTTGAAAACGGCACCACCGTCGCGTCCGTCAGCCGGATATGCAGATTGCCCGACCGCCGCCAGGCAAAGCTGTTTTTGATCAATTGGCGCAGTCTGAATGCACTAACCGCCAGCCGCAACAAAGCGCTGCCAATCCCGGCAATCAGCAAGGCGGCAATGATCTGGCCTGTTGAGGTGCGCAGCATCACCACATCATTGACCAACATATCGCGGGTCATCAGCAGTTGTTCGAACTGTGTCGGCGCCATGACAAACCGGCCATCCAGATATTGCGCAACGGCGAAATCCGACAGGTTGACGGCAACCGGGTTCCCGATCATTGCGATCCCCGCGATCAAAAGCGGGGTACATCCGATGACGATCAGCAAACCATAGACAAGCCGTAATTCGACTGAAAAGGCGGTGCGCAGCGACGTGCGGGCCAATGTGGCCCGGGTCACAAGCCAGAGCAACGCAGCAAGTGCCAGAATGATATTGGCGTCGATATAGGCGTTCAGAAGGGCATCAAGGGGAATCATCGGTCAATCTCCGCTCCAACAATGCCTGTATTTCTTTGAGGGCCTCTTCGGATATGCCGTCATCATCGACAAGGCGCGCCACCAGCGATGCCGGCGTGCCATCGAACAGCTTGTCAGACAAATCGCGTAAGGTGCGCGACTGATAGGTGTCTTTTTCCAGAACCGGCGAATAGATAAATGTCTTGCCTTGTTTGGTGCTGGTGACAAACCCTTTCTGTTCCATGATCCGCAGGATGGTCGCAGCAGAGGTATACGCCAGATTGCGGTCCGGGCTTAGCCGGGCAAGCACATCGCGCACACTGCCCTGTCCCATCGCCCAAAGCTCTGTCATGAACTCCAGTTCGACTTCCGTCAAAAACTCGCTACGCTTTTTCTGCCGCATTTACCGTCCCGTCAGGTGTTGGTCTGCTCGTCCCCCCACAGGGGCAGTAAATACGAAAGTTTTCGTATGTCCAAGCATTTCATACTTTCCAAAAGCAGAAGATCAGCCAACAGATGGCCAATCCAAGCGGCGCCCAAAGTGGCATCCCGAACAGACCAAGCCATGCCAGAAAGATGTAGGTGGACCCCAAAAGCGAGATGAACAGCCGGTCGCCCAGCGTGGTTGTCAGCCCCAGCACCCCCTTGCGTTCCAACCCATCGGGATAGCGGAAGCCTTCAAGCAATCCGATCACGGCAATGGCCCCGAAGATCCCGCAGAAAAGCGCCAATGTGGCTGGGGTCCAGGCCATCCAGAATTCGGGCCAGAGCGTGGCCGTCCATGAAAAGGGCTTGTCATCCTGTGCCGCATCCACGCTTTCCCAGCCTTGCGCCAGCGCGGCACCGGGCAACAGTGCGAGAAGGGTCAGTATTGATCGCTTCATTCCCTTAACTCCTTAGACCCGACCCAGGGCAAAGCCCTTGGCGATGTAGTTGCGCACAAAATAGATCACGATCGCCCCGGGGATGATCGTCAATGTCCCCGCCGCCGCGAGCAACCCCAATTCGTAACCCGCCGATGACGCAGTTTTTGTCATGGTGGCGGCAATCGGTTTGGCCTCGACCGCCGTCAGCGTCTTGGCCAAGAGCAGTTCCACCCATGAGAACATGAAGCAGAAGAAGGCTGCGACCCCGACCCCGGCCTTGATTGCAGGCAGGAAGATCGTGACGAAAAACCGAGGGAATGAATAACCATCCACATAGGCTGTTTCGTCCAGCTCCTTTGGCACCCCGCTCATGAATCCTTCCAAAATCCAGACCGCCAGCGGGATGTTAAAGAGGCAATGCGCCAGCGCGACGGCGATATGCGTATCGAAGAGCCCGACCGAGGAATAAAGCTGAAAGAAGGGCAGGGCAAAAACTGCCGCAGGCGCCATCCGGTTGGTCAGCAGCCAGAAGAAAAGCTGCTTGTCACCCAGAAACCGGTAGCGCGAAAAGGCATAGGCCGCAGGCAAAGCCACGCTGACCGAGATCACCGTGTTGATCGAGACATAAAGGATCGAGTTGATATAGCCCCAGTACCAGTCCGGTGTGGTGAATATGGTCCGGTAGTTGTCCAGTGTGAATGTCTGCGGGAAAAGCGAGAAGCCCCCCAGGATTTCGTTCGTGGTCTTGAAGCTCATCGCGATGAGCCAATAGATCGGCAGCATCAGAAAAAGGATGTAAAGGATCGGGATCAGGCTGCGTTTTTTCATTTACCGTCATCCTTTGTCATCAGCGTATAGAAGAGCCATGAGACCAGCAGTGTGATCGCGAAATAGATCAGGCTCATCGCCGCCGCAGGGCCAAGGTCAAACTGCCCCAGCGCGATCTTCACCAGATCAATCGACAGGAAGGTCGTGGAATTGCCGGGGCCCCCGCCGGTCAGCACGAAGGGCTCAGTGTAGATGTTGAAACTGTCCATGAACCGCAGAAGGATGGCGATGGTCAGAACCTGTTTCATTTTGGGCAGCTGGATATAGCGGAACACGGACCAGTTGGATGCGCCATCGATTTTGGCCGCCTGATAATAGGCATCCGGGATCGACACGAGGCCCGCATAGCACAGCAGAACAACAAGCGACGTCCAGTGCCAGACATCCATCGTGACAATGGTCACCCAGGCCGCCACGGGATCCTGTGTCATGTCATAATTGATGCCCAGCGTGTGGTTCATCAGATAACCCAGCAACCCGATATCGGGCAGGGTAAAGATGTTCCACATCGCACCAACCACATTCCACGGGATCAGCATGGGCAGGGCCATCAGGACCAGGCAAACCGGCACCCAAATGCCCTGACGCGGCATGGCAAGGGCGATGATGATACCCAATGGGATTTCGATGGCCAGGATGATCCCGGTAAACAGGAACTGGCGGCCAAGGGCGGCATGAAACCGGTCAGAATTCAGCAATTGTTCGAACCAGCGCAGACCTTCCCAAAAAAAGACGTTGTTTCCGAATGTTTCCTGCACCGAATAGTTGACGACCGTCATCATCGGGATCAGCGCGTTGAAGGCCACCAGCAGTAAAACGGGCAGCACAAAGAACCAGGCGCGTTGATTTTGGGTTTTCATCGTGTTGTCCCCCGCAGGATGGGTGCCTGCACCCATCTTACTTTTCCGAGTTGCGTCATGTGCCAGCCCTCGTTGCGATCCAGCCGTCGCGATAAAGCCGGGTTTTCGTGGGATCGAATGAAAGATGCGTGGTCGTCCCCTGAGCCGGGACGTCGCCTTCGACGACGGCCTTGACGGAGGTGTTGCCGACCTTGGCCTCAACCACGGCATGGCGGCCAACATCGGACACTTTGTGCACGACAGCAGGCAGGCCGGCATCGCCAAGCGTCACAAATTCAGGTCGCACGCCGATTTCCGCCGCGCCACTGCCTTGTTCAATCGCGCCTTCCAGCGTGATCAGCTTTTCGCCAAAAAACGCCCCGCCATCGCGCACCTCGCAAGGCAGCACGTTCATACCGGGGGAGCCGATGAAATGGCCGACAAAGGTATGTGCGGGCCGTTCAAACAGTTCCACCGGGGTACCGATTTGCACGATCTCGCCGTCTTGCATGACGACGACCTGATCGGCGAAGGTCAGCGCCTCTGTCTGGTCGTGGGTGACGTAGATCATCGTCGCCCGCACCTTTTGGTGCAGTTCCTTCAGCTTTGACCGCAGTTTCCATTTCAGATGGGGGTCTATGACGGTCAGCGGTTCGTCAAACATCACGACATTCACGTCGTCACGGACCAAACCGCGCCCCATGGAGATTTTTTGTTTGTTATCCGGCGAAAGCCCGGCGGCCTTTTGGCCAATCATGTCGGTGACTTCCAGCATCTCGGCAATTGCCATAACGCGGGTGTTCACGGCCGTCTCATCGACCCTGCGATTGCGCAGGGGGAAGGCCAGATTGTCGTAAACACTCATCGTGTCATAGATCACTGGAAACTGGAAAACCTGCGCGATGTTGCGTTGGTTCGGGGCCAGATCGGTCACATCCTTATCATCAAACAGGATACGCCCATTCGATGGGGTCAGCAGGCCCGAAATGATGTTGAGCAATGTGGATTTCCCGCAGCCCGATGGCCCCAGCAAGGCGTAGGCCCCGCCATCGGACCATTCCAGATCAATTTCCTTGAGCGCGTAGTCCTCTGGACCCGTCGGGTTCGGGTAGTAGCTATGCTTGAGGTCGGAAAGCGTGATTTTCGCCATTATGCGGCACCTCCGGCGATGATATGGCCATCCTCGGAAAAAAGCAGGCAGGCAGAAGGATCAAGGTAGAACGGATGATCCTCGCCGACCTCGTAAGGGTGGACACCATGCGCCAGTGACACCCAATCGGCGTCGGGCATTGCAAAATGTGCGCTGCTTTCTGAACCGCTGAGTTCGGTCACCAGCACGCGCCCCTTCAGGGCGACGGTGTTCGCGGGTGTCGGCATTGGGGTGACGTGATGGGGCCGCACGGCGATGTGATAGGTGCCGTCAGGGGCGTCCTTCATCTTGGCTGCATCCCAGCTGGCACTTTGTCCCATGGTCAGGGTGCTGCCCTGTTTGGTGACCTTTGCCACATTGATCGGCGGGTCCGAGAAAACCTTGGCCGCCATCAGCGTTTGTGGTTTGCGATAAATCTCGGCCGTGGGTCCGAATTGCACGACATTGCCGTCATCCATCAGGGCAGTGGCACCGCCAAGTAGCAGCGCTTCTTCAGGCTCTGACGTGGCATAGACCACGACGGCCCCACGTCCTGCGAAAAGCTCGGGAAGCTGTTCGCGCAACTCTTCGCGCAATTTGTAATCGAGGTTCGCCAGCGGTTCATCGAGGAACACAGCCCGGCTTTCCTTGGCAATCGCGCGGGCCAGTGCCGTGCGCTGCTGCTGCCCGCCCGACAGTTCATGCGGGCGGCGATGCAGCATGGGGCGCAGTTGCAGAATGTCTGCCGCTTCTTCCACGCGGCCTTGAATTTCGGACTTCACCATGCCTGCAACCTTTAAGGGGGAGGCGATGTTATCGAAGACTGTCATATGGGGGTAGTTGACGAAAAACTGGTGGACCAAGCTGATATTGCGCTTTTGCGTGGTAAGCTTGGTGACGTCTTGTCCGTCAATCTCGATCGTGCCGGTGGCCATCGGATCAAGGCCTGCCATCAGTTTGATCAGGGATGTTTTGCCAGCGCCGGTTTCGCCAAGCAAGACATTGAAATGGCCGGTTTCAAACACGACCGATGTCGGTTTGATATGGGTCTGGCCTGCGACCACTTTGGAAATGTTATGAAGTGCGATGGTCATCTGCTGCCCTGCGTGACGCTTGTTCTTGAGGTGGCCGGGGCGACAGGCGCCCCGACCGAGTGTCGGCACGGCCCGAAAGCCGCCCCGACCGAGTGTCGGCACGGCCCGAAAGCCGCCCCGACAGGGAGAACCTTACTCAGAGGCCCAGCGGGCAACGAGTTCGTCATAGTTGACGGTCTCGCCCTGTGGTTTCTCATTCTCCAGCGGTGGCTTGGCACCACCATTGGCGAACCAGTATTCCGCGTCCTGTTCTTCGTTCAGACGTGGACCACAACCGCCATAGACATTGGCAGCTTCATCAGCCTGCTGCATCCGGCCCATGGTGATGTCCATTTCTTCGGCCAGACGATCCATGGCTTCCTGCGGCGTAAACGCGCCAGAGTTCACGTCACCAATCTGCTGCCACCAGATCTGCGCCAGCTTTGGGTAGTCAGGCACGTTGATACCGGTTGGCGACCATGCCACCCGATCAGGTGAGCGGTAGAATTCCACCAGACCACCCAATTGCGGTGCGCGTTCACTGAACGATTCATGGTTCACGGTGCTGTCGCGGATGAAGGTCAGCCCAACATGTGATTTTTTGACATCCACGGTCTTGGAAACCACGAATTGTGCATAAAGCCATGCAGCCTGCGCCCGATCAGCCGGTGTGGAGTTCAGGAATGTCCAGGACCCGACGTCCTGATAGCCAACCTTCTGACCTTCTTCCCAATATGGACCATGCGGGGATGGGGCCATCCGCCACAAGGGTGTGCCTTCTTCGTCCACGGTGTTGTTGCCTGCGGATTGCGGGGCAACCATGTCGGCGGTGAAGGCCGTGTACCAGAAGATCTGCTGTGCGACGTTACCTTGGGCAAGTGCTGGCAGTGACTGATAGAAGTCATATGACGCCGCACCAGGAGGCGCGTATTTGCGCAGCCATTCGTCCCATTTGCGAATCGCATAAACTGCCGCTGGGCCGTTTGCAGCACCGCCGCGGGTGACAGAGGCACCAACTGGGTTACATGTGCCCGCTTCCATGCGGATACCCCATTCGTCGATAGGGATGCCGTTCGGCTCGCCCACGGAACCGGCACCAGCCATTGAAAGCCACGCATCAGTCATCCGCCAGCCAAGGTCAGGGGCACGCTTGCCGTAGTCCATGTGACCGTAGATTTCGACGCCATCAATCTCTTTGACGTCCTCGCTGAAGAATTCCGCGATGTCCTCATAAGCGGACCAGTTTACTGGCACACCAAGGTCATAGCCGTATTTTTCCTTGAAGGCTGCTTGCAGGTCTTCGCGGTCAAACCAGTCTTTGCGGAACCAGTAGAGGTTTGCGAATTGCTGGTCTGGCAGCTGATAGAGGTTGCCATCGGGACCCGTCGTGAACTGGATGCCCATGAAGTCCTGCAAATCAAGCGTTGGCGACGTGGTTGCGGCCCAGTCACCGGCCATCTGCTCTGTCAGGTTATAGGCCTGTTGCAGCCGCGAGTGCGTGCCGATCAGGTCACTGTCGTTGACATAGCCGTCATAGAGGTTCCGGTTGGTCTGCATCTGGGTTTGCACCGCTTGCACGACCTCGCCTTCGCCAAGAATCTGGTGGTTCACCTTGATGCCGGTGATTTCCTCGAAGGCTTTTGTCAGCACTTCGGATTCGTATGAATGGGTTGGAATGCCCTCGGACAGGACGTTGATTTCCATGCCGGAATAAGGCTCGGCAGCGCTGATGAACCATTGCATTTCGGCCAGCTGTTCGTCTTTCGACAACGTTGATGGCTGGAATTCCTGATCAATCCACCGCTGTGCCGCAGCTTCATCGGCCAAAGCGGTATTGGACCCCGCAAGCAGCGCTGTCATGGCTGCCGCGGAGAGCAGATACTTACGCATCTTGTCTCCTCCCTTGAGATTATATGAGCCGGATTTCGCCGACTGCCTTAACTTGGTTCGAACTGTATGAATTTGTCAAACTAAAATCTTAGTATTAATAAATTAGTTTTCAGAATATTGAATCTATTAGGAAATTTTTGACCCAAAAAGCCTTGTCGGCATCCCGTCTGCGATGCGTCGGCAAAACGTCGGACCCTTTCGCACGCTTGGTTCCCGCCCTGTTAACCCGGCACTGGCAAGGTGATGCCAAAGGAGACCACAATGCCCCGGATGACCAAGGCCGAACGGATTGCCCGCCAGGGCATGATCCGGTTCCTGAACGAAGAAATGCTGCGCGATGGTGATGTATCATTACAGATGCGCGAGAAGGTCCCAGCGGCTTGGCATACGCTGGAACATGATCTGGATGTGCTGGAGCCGAAGACGAAGATCACGCTGCGGCTGGATGATAGCGTGGCTAAGTTTTACCGCGCCATGGGGCCTGGATATCAGGCGCGGATCAGCCGCATTCTGGCGCTTTGGGCCAATATGAAAATCGGCGACGCACTTCGCAGCGAAGAGATGCTGTATGCCCAGATGAAGAAACTGAACGAAGAGGATGACGCGCGCATGGCGCTGGGAGAGGCGCCGCTTGGCTTTGGCGCCGATGTCGGTTGACATCTGCCGGTGCGCAGGGGGTTGGGTGTGGTGTACAGCGCCACCGGCAGAATGTCAGATACGATCTAGTGAGATGTTAAATCGTGTTTGTGGTTCGGACAGAGACGCGGGACCAGGCGAATGCCGTGAGACACACGGCACCAACAACTGCAAAATACAGCATCGTCGCTTGCCCGGCGTTCATGCCCGTCAAGGCATAAGAGAGCACGGACGCGAGTAGTGCGACGATACTTCCGATCAGCAGGGGAATTGCGGCCATTGGTCTATCTTTCGTTTATCCTGATTCAAGATTAACCGTCTAAACTGGGCAGAATTGTGGGGAGTTTGCGTAGATTCTGCGTAGTTTTCTTTAACAGTTGTTAATCTTTCGCTGTGTCACCGCTTATTGGACCCATTGTTTTTCGGCTCGCATCAGTCCAATTGCACCTTTCTGCACCGTCACTGGACGTCACGATGTTTGTCGCCTGTTCAGAACTTGTAGGACGCCCGGATCGAGAAACTGTTGACTGTGCCGTCCACATCCCGAAGGTTTGCCACAGAAGGTGGCGTGAAATCGAAACTTCGCGATACCAGTTCTGCACTTATGCGAAACTGCTCGTTTATCGCGAAATTAACCCCTGCGCCAACAAGAAGCCCAGCCTCGAATTTTTCAAATTCGCGGCGCAGCGCGGTTGTGGGTGATACTGGGTCGAGGGAATCGACGGTGAAGTGTCCGTAAGAAAGACCAAATAGACCGTAAGGCATGAACCGTCCGGCATCGTAGCCAGCCTTGGCTTTGATATCGATCAATGTGTTGTATTCGTAGCGATCTTCGAAATCTTCTTCGAACACATCCCCTGCGGAGATCGCAAATTCACCCCCAAGAACGAGGTTGCTGACGGACCGGTGATACCCAACAAACCCACCGAACATTCTGCCCGATAGGTCGTAATCCTCGATTGGATCGTAGTCGTAGGAGTTCTGTCCAGAGAATTGCGAGAATGCCAGCCCAACGTAGGGTCCATCCCATGCGGATTGCGCGGATGCCGCCCCTGCACTGGCGATCACGATTACTGTTAGCAAATATTGTTTCATCACGTCGCAGCCCCTCAAAACACCGACTCGTCAAAATGGGATGGCTGCATGGATGATTGCTGCCCCCCAACAGCACGTCATGTGTAACGCACGCCGCCTTTGCTGCAAGCGGCTGTAAGGTTGAGGTTGTAAAGGATGGCAGTTGTTGCCGAATTGCCCCGTTGATCAACAACCATGCGGTGTGCGTACCCCGCATGGTTGTGTTCGCATGTTTCAGCGCACGAATTTCTTGTGCTTCATCCGCTTGGGTTCCAACGCGTCAGCACCGAGTCGCCGCTTTTTATCTTCTTCATAATCAGTAAACGCGCCTTGGAACCATTCCACATGGGCGTCGCCTTCGAAGGCCAGGATATGCGTGCAGATCCGGTCGAGGAAGAAGCGGTCGTGGCTGATGACCACGGCGCAGCCTGCAAAGCTGACCAGTGCGTCTTCCAAGGCCCGCAAGGTTTCAACGTCAAGGTCGTTGGTCGGTTCGTCAAGCAGGAGGACGTTGCCGCCGGATTTCAGCAACTTCGCCATATGGACCCGGTTGCGTTCACCGCCAGACAGAAGCCCAACTTTCTTTTGCTGGTCCCCGCCTTTGAAATTGAAGGCAGAGCAGTAAGCGCGGGAGTTCATCGACGCATCACCCAATTCGATGATCTCGGCCCCGCCGCTGATTTCTTCCCAGACGGTACTGTCTGCACTCAGCGCGTCGCGTGACTGGTCCACGTAAGACAGTTTGACGGTGTCGCCATATTCCACAGACCCTTCGTCTGGCTCGGCCTGCCCGGTCAGCATGGAGAACAGCGTGGATTTACCCGCACCGTTCGGCCCGATCACCCCAACGATACCGCCCGGGGGCAAGTCGAATGACAGACCTTCGATCAGGAGCTTATCACCCATCGCCTTTTTGAGGCTTTCAACCTCGATCACCTTGGACCCAAGCCGTGGCCCGTTTGGAATGATGATCTGTGCGCGCCCGACCTTTTCCTTTTCTGACTGGTTTGCCAGTTCGTTATATGAGGCGATCCGGGCCTTGGATTTGGCTTGCCGTGCTTTCGCACCCTGCTGCATCCATTCCAATTCACGGGCGAGGGTCCGCTGCTTGGACTTGTCTTCCTTGGCTTCTTTTTCCAGACGTTTGGCCTTGGCCTCCAGCCAGCTGGAATAGTTGCCTTCGTGCGGGATGCCCGACCCGCGGTCGAGTTCCAGAATCCATCCGGTGATCGCATCAAGGAAATACCGGTCGTGAGTGACGATCAGGATCGTGCCTTTGTAGTCGATCAGGTGCTGTTGCAGCCATGCGATGGTTTCGGCGTCGAGGTGGTTCGTCGGTTCATCAAGCAGCAGCATGTCGGGTGCGTCGAGCAGCAGTTGACACAAAGCCACGCGGCGTTTTTCGCCACCCGAGAGGGTCGTCACATCGGCATCGTCAGGGGGGCAGCGCAGCGCCTCCATGCTGATGTCGATCTGCGCGTCGAGATCCCACAGGTTCGCGGCGTCGATCTGGTCTTGCAAGGCAGCCATCTCATCTGCGGTTTCTTCGGAATAGTTCATGGCGACTTCGTTATAGCGGTCAAGGATCGCCTTTTTATCGGCTACGCCCAGCATGACGTTTTCGCGCACGGTCAGGTTCGGGTCGAGGTCCGGTTCCTGCGGCAGGTAGCCCACGCGTGCGCCTTCGGCCGCCCAGGCCTCGCCCTGGAATTCCTTGTCTTGCCCCGCCATGATCCGCATGAGCGTGGATTTACCGGTGCCATTGACCCCGACCACGCCGATCTTCACCCCTGGCAGGAAGTTCAGCCGGATGTTTTCGAACACCTTTTTCCCGCCGGGATAGGTTTTGGACACGCCGTCCATGAAATAGACGAATTGATTGCTGGCCATGGGCGCTGCTCCGCACTGCTAAGAATTCGCCCTTCGTTAGCGGAACGTGGCAGCGGGGGCAATCACTGTGGTGTTTTAGCCGTTGGCGGCCTGCACCCAGATTTCGACCCGTCGGTTGATCGCCCGGCCGGTTTCGGTGGTGTTGCAGGCAGATGGGGCGATTTCACCATAGCCCGCGGTTTGGAAATCGACCCCTGACAACCGGTCACCGGCAAAGTCCTGAAGCGTGGTCAGCACCTGCTGCGCCCGCCCGACGGACAAGGCACGGTTGCTTTCGAATGCGCCCACATCATCGGTGAAGCCGACCATCAATACTTTTGTACCCGCTGGCGCGCTTTCCAGATAATCCGCCAGACGGGCGAGGTTCAAAAGGCCCCGCCTGTCCAATGTGGATGACCCTGTCCGGAAGCGGAATGTCGATGACAGCCTGTCATAGGCGCCCATCTGCGCGAGCATGTCGCGGATCACCCCCGCCTCAAACGGGTCGACATCGGCGTCGTTCAGCTGCTGCGCGCGTGTGCTGTCGGCGGTCTGTGGTTGCCGGGCGATGCCAAGGTCGATGAAGCCGGCCTTGCTGATCACGGAATCCGCTGCGTCAGAGGTTACATAATCCACGAAATCGGCCGCTTTTTCATCAAGCGTATCTGCCCGGTTATAAAGGTAGAGAAACCGTTGCAGCGCGTATTCTTCGGTTCGTGCTGAAAAGGTGTCGGGCGTCATACGCAGCCCGCATTCGTTGATCAGGGTCAGGGGCTTGGCCCCCCGCTGGAAGGCGTACCCGACAAAACCTATCCCGTTGGGATCGGCATTCACCGAAGCGGCCATTTCAGTGCTGGTGGCTGTGATGGTCATGTTTGGTGGTGCGGTGGGGACATCCGCCCCATAGAGCCGTTCTTCAAAGGTGCTGCGCGTACCGGTGTCATCTGCCCGGCCATAAACCACGATGGGTGCATCAGCGCCGCCGATCTCTGACCAGTTGGTGATTTTTCCGCTATAAATCCCACGCAATTCGTCGGTGGTAATCTGGTCGATTGTGTTGTTGGGATGGGTGATTACCACAAGCGAATCGACGGCAAAGATATGTTCGTTTTCCGGGGCAACCATATTGCCTGCGCCATCGTCGCGCAGCGCCCGCGCCTCTGCCGGGCGGATCCGCCGCGATGACATACCGATCTGCGCGGATCGGTCCAGCAGCCCCCGAAACGCATCGATGGATCCTGTCGAACTGACCAGATAGGAACCGAGCGGATCGCCAAAGCCTTCTTCGCCGACTATTTCGGCAAATATTTCGTTTTCGTCTGGTGTGTCGCTGACGGTGACGTCGGCCCCCAGAAAGGCCCCATAGCCCGAAAGCAGCAGGGGCATCACGCCTACACCAACGGATTGCGAGCCTGCGATAGTGACATCGGCCTCTGTCGCGGCTGTGCTGGGGCAAGGCTCGCCTTCGCAGCGTACCCGCGTTGCGGAAATGCGCAGATCACCCAGATCGGTTCGGATCACATAGTTGTTGTCCTTGAATTCGATAAACTCGCCAACGAGGTTTACCGTGCCGTCCGCAGATTTCAGCACCACCTCTTGCGCGAGGGTCGCCACAGGAGAAATCAGTGCAGTGCAAAGCGCGATGGCGGACACTAGATTTCGGTTCCCCCCAGTGATTGCAGTTGCCATACGTATTCTCCATCCATTTACTCGTAATGTTTGCAGAATACTTAACTAATTGATTTTGCAAACAATAATTTATTAAACATCAACTTCGACGCCGTTACCGTCACCGCCGACCCTGCCAATGATTTGTGCATAAAGTAAGGCGGTTGGAAACTGCTATGTTCTAATTAGTCGATATCGCGTTGCCAGACGATAGTTTCTTTGGCTTAGCATCTCTGAAATGGGCATTTTTTCACGCGTAGGTTGTGGTTTTTGATGGAGCTGACACAGCGGACTGCGTGGAGCGATTGTATTTTACAATAAGTATTTAATAACAAAAGCTTATCCTTACTCGAGCTCGGCGTAATGGCCCTGTCACCTGTGCCCCTGGACTTTGGTTTATACCACTGCCGCGACCTGTGTCGCGCGTGGGGGATGCGGCAAAATGCCGTCTCATCGGCTGCGCGGGGTTCGCCGGTGGCGGGGGCTTTATCGCATGACGTCGAATCGGACTATCAAACGCCGGCATTCGCCACTTAGGATCATGGCCCTAAGCTCTACCTTGGATCCAGTCATTGAAGCGCTATGCGAAATACCCGCAATCACATAACGCTGCCTGAAACCCGCGATTTCAACGCATTATGTGATACGTGATGTTTCAGGTATTTCGTCAAACGCTATGGATCGTTAGGCAAGCTGATACAGGATCGGAATGGCGGCAGTGTTGTTTTGCTCAAAATTGTCCAACACGAATGGTTTGAATGTCCTGTTGAACAGTAATGCCGGTAAGATGTCGCGCAGACTGTCCCAGCGGCAGTGGTTGATGATTGTGTAGGGGATTGTCGTCGCGTCCTGAGGCAACAGAACAGTGGAATTGTCGAGGCCGGTTTGGTCCTGAAACCATCCTGCGGTGTAACTCCAGACCTGCAAGTTGATATCCAAACTGTCAGCGTAGAAATAGTTGAACAAGAAAACACCGTCGACTGTGTGATCGACTGGGCCGATCCGGCGTGTGTTTGACGCGGCGATGCTCATTACATTATGAGACACTTTTTTGGTGTCCGCCAGAAGTGTGGCCCACTCGCGCGTGGCTTTGTAGATGTTCGCAGCTTCAGTGCTTTTGAATTCCAACAGCATGACAACATCAAATCGTGCGATCCGAACGTCGGGGCGCCTTTTCAGGAACGCGCCACGACCTGGGGGGATGATTAGTGCCTTGAAAACTGTGGCGTCCAGAACGTCTTGGTCCGCCGCCAATGTCTGTGCAAGGGTTTTTAGCCTGCTCAGCAACTGTATCTTTGGCCTGCTCGGCATGAAAAAACCGATCGGTGGGCGATGATCCACCTCGGCTGCGAGCATGAGGTAGCCAGATTGGGTTGGTTCCATCAGTGATACTTCAGGGAACATGTTCTTTGGCCCGACGATCTGCAGAGATTGCATTTGCGCGGTCATTTTGTGTTCCTCGACTGGCTGAGGGTGGTCGCGATGAGCTCTAGATGGGCTTCGGCCAGCATGGTGGCATGCGCTATGTCAGCTTTGGAGGCGCTGCTGTGCAAATAGGCGATACGTAATCCGGCAAGTGGCCCGATAACCTGCCATATGGCGACTTCAACCGGAATGTCGTCTCGTAATTCTCCCCGTTCTTGCCAGGCACTGAAAACCGGTCGTAATTGCTGAGAAACGTTTTGCAGCGTGTCGCCGAGCCCGTCGGGTCCCATCCGTAGGACGAGTGAAGCAAATGCTCTGGCGCGTGGCGTCGACCACGTCGCAACGATGCTCTTGAATATTTTCGGGATCGCGATTTCCGCCGGGGTCGTTTCAGACGGCAGATCAACGCCACTGCTTGCGAGCAAATCCGGACCTGCCTGTTTCAAGAGGGTTTCGAAAATTTCTTGTTTGCTCTTGAAATGGGCATAGAGAGCGGGATCGCTGACGCCGACTTTTGCTGCGATCTGACGCACCGTCGCGCCATCGAAACCACGCTCGGAGAACACCTCCAGCGCAGCGTCCAAAATGCGGTCTCGCGTTTCTCGCCGATCAGACAGCGGCGGACGACCGCGTCTTGGTTCAGGAAATTCCGTCATTTTATTAAATTAGCGCTTATTAATAAAATCCGCAAGCCGGTTGCCAAGAGCGTTATGTGATACGCGATGTTTCAGGTACTTCATCAAACGCTTTAGCAACCCGATACTTAGACAACTACACACGATGATTCCGCGGAGCGCATTAGCTGATCAGTTGGCAATGAAGCATTAAAAAAGACGACCTTCATGCAGCCTGCAGCATTGGTCGACATGGGCGCGGTGTTGATATCCGTCCACATGAGAAAGGCCCCGCGTACGCGAGGCCTTTGTCGTGTTTGATCTCGCGCTTATTGCGGGATGTCGCCGCTGATCCCTTCGACATAGAAGTTCATGCCAGCGAGCGTGCCGTCATCTGCAACTTCCCCGTCAGCCAGCCAGGCTGATCCGTCCTGTTTGTTCACCGGTCCGGTGAAGGGATGGTATTCGCCTGCTTCCATCGATGCGATCAATGCTTCGGCGCTTGCTTTTACATCAGCTGGTACGGCGTCGGTGATATCACCGATTTCGACCATGCCGGGCGCGATCCCGTCCCAGGTGTTGGTGCTTTCCCATGTTCCGTCGATCACGGCTTGGGTCCGTGCGATGTAGTAGGGTGACCAGTTATCGATGATGGAGGAAACCCGTGGGAATGGCCCGAATTCCGCCATGTCAGAGGCTTGCCCGAAGGTCACAACGTTTCCGGCTGTCTGCGCGGCCGCCTGTGGTGCTGTGGAATCCGTATGTTGCAGGATCACGTCTGCCCCCTGTTCGATCAGAACGGTTGCGGCTTCAGCCTCTTTCGCGGGGTCGAACCAAGTGTAGGCCCAGACGATCTTGAATTCGACATCGGGGTTCACTTCTTTGGCGTGCAGATAGGCCGAGTTGATGCCCCGGATCACTTCCGGGATCGGAAATGACGCGATGTAGCCGATCACGTTGCTTTCGGTCATGTGCCCGGCGATGTGCCCCTGTACGGCGCGCCCTTCGTAAAAGCGTGCGGAGTAGACAGAGACGTTATCGGCCTGTTTGTAGCCGGTCGCATGTTCGAATTTCACGTCGGGAAATTTGCCAGCCACGTTGATGGTCTGGTCCATATACCCAAAGGATGTGGTGAAGATCAGGTCGGCCCCTTGCAGCGCCATTTGCGTCATCACACGTTCGGCGTCTGGCCCTTCTGGCACGCTCTCCACGAAGACCGTTTCGACCGCATCGCCGAAATGTTCCTCGACGGCCAGTCGCCCCTGGTTGTGTTCATAGGTCCAGCCACCGTCGCCCACGGGCCCGACATAGACAAAGCCGACCTTTGTCTTTTCGTGCCCATCGGCAAAAGCGCCCGTCGCCAGCCCAAGGGCGAGTGTTGCCCCGGTAAGTAGTTTGTTGATTTTCATTTTCGTCCCCTTGTTGGTCGTAGATGTGCCCCTAGCGTGAGGCATGGAATGATTGGCCCAGTGAGCCGGGCGCCCGTCCAGCGCGCATAATAACCAGAACCGCGATGGTGGCCAGATATGGCGCCATGGAAAGATACTCGACAGCGATGGCGGCCCCGGCTGCCTGCAGATTGAGCTGAAGGACGGTGACCCCGCCGAACAGATAGGCACCCAGCAAAAGCCGCCCGGGTCGCCAGCTGGCGAAAACCACGATGGCAAGCGCGATCCAGCCTGCGCCTGCGGTCATCCCTTCGGTCCATTGCGGCACCCGCACCAGCGACAGATACGCCCCGCCGAGTCCTGCGCAGGCCCCGCCGAACATGATCGCCAGCATCCGCACCCGCATGACGTGATACCCAAGCGCGTGCGCCGCTTCGTGGTTTTCCCCCACTGCACGCAGGATCAGCCCTGCGCGTGAATATTTCAGGAAGGCCCATGTTGCGGCAATGATGAGTAGCCCCAGATAGACCATCGGGTCATGTTGAAAAATGATTGGCCCGATGACCGGGATGTCCCCCAGAAGTGGGATGTGCCAATCGGGAAAGCTGGGTGCCTTGATCCCGATATAGCCTTGCCCCATGAGCGCAGAAAGCCCCAACCCAAAAAGTGTCAGCGCCAGCCCCGTCGCCACCTGATTGGATAGCAGGAATTGCGTCAGTACCCCGAAGATCACCGACAAAAGTGCCCCGCCGATGGCCGCCCCGATGAACCCAAGCCATGGTGACCCGGTATTGACCGCCACGATGAACCCGCAGACGGCCCCGGTGATCATCATGCCTTCGACCCCGAGGTTCAGCACACCGGCCCGTTCGACGACGAGTTCACCGATGGCGGCCAGAAGGATTGGCGTTGCTGCCACCATAAGTGAGGCGAGCAGGAGGATTGGATTGATTGCTGAGAGGTCCATTAACCGACACCATGGATTGCGAAATGTATCGTTCCAGCCGACCCGGCGGCCCCCGCGAACATCCACCCCAGATGCCAAAAGGACGGGCGGTGCATCTTGTCAATCATATGTCGCAGCCGCGGCGATAGTCGTGCCGCAAAGATGCTGGCCCCCAAAAGCAAAGTGATTATCACGACATGTGCGCCGACAAATACCAGCAGCGCGGGCGTCGATGTCGTATTTTCTGCCAGTTGCCCATGCAACATCCAGAGCATCATCAGCCCCATTAGGCCGCCCATGGCCAATGGTTTAGCCTGTATTGTCATGCCACCTGCCTCCGTCCAAAACGCACCGCGTAGTTCGTCAACACATCCACCGCGAGTAGGAAGAAGAGCAGCATCCCTTGCATCAGCTGGATCGCCGCCAGTGGCAGCCCCAGATTGGATTGTGCGATTTCGCCGCCGATATAGGTCAGCGCCATCAGCCCGCCTGCCAGCAGGATCCCCACAGGGTGCAGCCGTCCGAGGAAGGCCACGATGATAGCGGTGAACCCGTAGCCCACGTTGAAATCAATGCTGACCTGTCCTGCGGGGCCTGCGACCTCGAACAGCCCTGCCGCCCCGGCCAGCCCGCCGGATAGCCCCATGCAGATCAGGATCATCGCCGCCGGGTTGACCCCGGCGAATTTCGCCGCCCGCGGGCTTTGCCCTGCCAGCCGCACGTTGAACCCGAAGATATGTCGTGACAGGGCGATATAGGCGAGGATCACGGCGATCAGTGCGGTGACCACCCCCCAATGCATCCCGGAGCCTGCGATGATTTCAAGGTTTGCCGCAGATGGGTATTGTGACAGGTTCCGGCTGCCCGGAAAGCCCATCCCGTCAGGGTTGCGCAGTGCGCCCAGCGCCATGGATGCCATCAGCTGTTCAGCCACATAGACAAGCATGAGTGACACAAGAATTTCATTGGTGCCGAATTTGACCCTGAGGATGCCGGGGATCATCGCCCAAAGCGTGCCCCCCAATATCCCGGCGATGATCATCAGGGGGAAGATGATGAAGGATTCAGTGGGGTAGAACGCGAGGCCCACTGCCGCCCCGCAGATCGCGCCGACTATGTATTGTCCCTCTGCCCCGATATTCCAGATCCCCGCCCGGAACCCGAATGACAGCCCGATGGCGATCAGCACCAGTGGCGCCCCTTTGATCAGCAGTTGTGGCCGGTAGAACCACGCAAATTCGGAAAACAGCGGATCGAGGAAGATCGTGCGGATCGTCTCGAACGGGTTTTTGCCCAAGGCAGCGAAAAGCAATCCGCCGCAGATCATGGTCAGCAGGACGGCGAGAAGCGGGGTTGCGAGGCTCCAGGCGCGGGAGGGTTGGGGGCGTTTTTCGAGCGTGATCATGCGCCGTACCGCCCGGCGCTGCCCCGTGTTCCTTTAAGCATCAACATGCGCCACCTCCATATCGTGGGCGCCGCCCAGCATCAGTCCGATTTCCTCGACCGTCAGCCCCTGCGCGGGGCGGGGGGCTGAAAGCCGACCTTCGTTCAGGGCGGCAAAGCGGTCAGAGATTTCCATGAGTTCATCCAGATCCTGACTGATACAGATCACGGCAGCCCCTTTGGCCGCCAGATCAAGCAGCGCCTGCCGGATCGCGGCGGCGGCTGAGGCATCGACCCCCCATGTCGGCTGGTTCACGACCAGCACATCGGGGGCTTGCAGGATCTCGCGCCCGATGACGAATTTTTGCAGGTTGCCACCCGAGAGTGACCGGGCCGCGTTCGCGGGGCCGGGGGTGCGCACGTCGAAATCCTTGATCACCCCTTCGGCAAAGCGCTTGGCCTTGGCCCAATGCAGGAAGCCTTTGGTTGTCAGGTTTTCGCGGGTCATGGCCGTCATAATCGCGTTTTCGGTCAATGACATATCGGGTGCTGCGGCGTGGCCCATCCGTTCTTCGGGTGCGGCCAGCAGACCGATCTTGCGCCGCGCATTGGGAGGCAGTTGCCCGATGGGTTGCCCTTGAAACTGCACCATGTCGGGTGCAACCCGCATTTCGCCTGACAGGGCAGCGACCAGTTCATCCTGCCCGTTGCCTGCGACGCCGCCGATGCCCAGCACCTCGCCCTTGCTGATGTCAATCGTGATATCCCTGAGCGCTGTGCCAAATTGATGTGGCGCGGGCGCGCTGAGGGCTTGCAGCGCCAACACGGTTTCACCGGCCGGTTTTGCGGCCTTTTCTGGGACGTGAAGTTTGGTCCCGACCATCAGTTCGGCCATTTCGCGGGCCGAGGTGGCCTTGGGGTCGCATTCGCCCACAACTTCGCCCAGGCGCAGCACGGTGGCGTTGTCGCAAAGGGTCCGGATTTCTTCGAGCTTGTGCGAGATATAGAGGATCGCTGTGCCCTCACCGCTGAGTTGTTTGAGCGTTTCAAATAGGATCGCCACCTCTTGCGGGGTCAGCACCGATGTCGGTTCATCCATGATCAAGAGCTTGGGGTCTTGCAGCAGGCAGCGGATAATCTCGACCCGCTGCCGTTCACCTGCCGAGAGTTCGCCAACGATCCGGTCAGGGTCGAGCGGTAGCCCGTATTGATCAGAGACCTTGCGCACCTGTGCGGCGATTTCGCGCTGCGGTGGCGGGTTTTCCATGCCAAGGGCGATGTTTTCGGCGACGTTCATGGCGTCAAAGAGCGAGAAATGCTGGAACACCATGGCCACTCCGGCAGCGCGCGCCGCCCGTGGTTCGGCGGGGGTGAAGGTGGTGCCTTCCAATGTCATTGTCCCGCTGTCAGGCTTCACCAGCCCGTAGATTGTTTTCACCAGCGTTGATTTTCCCGCACCGTTTTCGCCGAGCAGCGCGTGAACCTCGCCCGGTTGGATCTCAAAGGAGACATCCTTATTGGCGACGACACCGGGGTAGGCTTTGGTCAGCCCTGTAAGGCGCAGTAATGGTTCTGTCATCCGGCGTGGTCCTTGATGGCGCGATTTTGCGGGCTGATCATGGCGGTCGCGACGCCCAATGCAATGGCCGCCGGATGCTTTCCAAGGCCCGGATCCCCGATTGGACACGCGATGCGCGATATGCTGGCGGGGCTATGCCCCAATGCGGCGAGCCGCGACTTGAACCGCGCCCATTTGGTGGCCGATCCGATCAATCCCGCGCTTGCGAAGCGCCGCGACAGGATGGCGTGGCAAAGGGTCAGGTCGATGTCATGACTATAGGTCAGGATCAGATGTTCGGCATTGTCCGGCGCGTGTTTGACGGCTGTAACCGGGTCCTTTGCCACAAGCGTTGTTGTTTCGGTTTCGGGAAACCGGCTTGCGTCCGTGTCGACCCAGGTGATGTCGAAATCCGGCAGCGGGGCCGTGGCATGCACGATGGCCCGCCCCACATGGCCCGCGCCGTAGATCCAAAGCGGACGCTTGTTTGGTTCGGTCAGGCTCTCCGCCTTTTCCCATGTCAAGGTCACCGACCCGCCGCAGCATTGGCCCAGCGCAGGGCCAAGCGGGATTGTCCGGCTGAACCGGTCGCGGCCCTCGGTGAGCATCCTACGCGCTTCGGTCATGGCGTCCCATTCCAGCGTGCCGCCGCCGATTGTTCCCTCGGTCCGGTCGGCCCAGACCAGCATTTGCGTGCCAGCCTCTCGCGGGACTGAGCCAGCGGTTTTGCTGACAGTGATGCGGATGCAATTGGTCATCCGCGCGCCCTTTGCACGGCGTTCAACACTTCCTCGGCCGTGGCGGGGGCCTGCAGGTCGGGGTAGTTTGGACCGCTGGCGCTGACTGCATCAGACAGGGCCAGGAAAGCCGAGATGCCCAGCATGAACGGCGGTTCGCCCACGGCTTTGGATCGGTAGATCGTCTGTGCCGGGTTGGGTTCGTCCCAGAGGGCGACATTGAAAATGTCGGGCCGGTCCGAGCAGGCCGGGATCTTATAGGTGGCGGGGGCGTGTGTGCGCAGCCGTCCTTTGTCATCCCAGACCAGTTCTTCGGTAGTGAGCCAGCCAGCCCCTTGCACATAGCCGCCTTCGATTTGCCCGATATCAAGGGCCGGGTTCAGCGAGGCCCCGGCATCATGCAGGATATCGGTGCGCAGGATGCGGTTTTCGCCGGTTAGCGTGTCGATCACAACTTCGGTGATGGCGGCCCCTTGGGCGAAATAGAAAAACGGCGTGCCTTCCCCCTTGATCCGGTCCCAGTTCAGCCCGGGTGTCTTGTAGAACCCTGTGGCAGAGAGGCTGACCCGGTTGAGATAGGCAGTTTGTGCTGCTTTGGCGAAGCTGATCCGTTCATCGCCGATTTGCACCATCCCGTCCTTGAACTGGATGTTTTCCGTGGCGGTCTGGTGCAGTTCCGCCAGGCAGGCCGCGATCCTGTCGCGGATGATGTCGCAGGCATTGGCCACCGCCATGCCGTTCAGGTCGGAGCCCGAGGAGGCGGCGGTGGCGGAGGTGTTGGGGACCTTGCCGGTGTCGGTGGCGGTGATCTTGACCTGTGCGGTGTCGATCCCGAACCGATGGGCCGCGACCTGAGCGACCTTTTGGAACAGCCCTTGCCCCATTTCGGTCCCGCCATGGTTCATATGCACCGACCCGTCCTGGTAAACATGTACCAGCGCCCCCGCCTGATTGAGGTGGGATAGGGTGAAGGAGATGCCGAATTTCACCGGGCTGAAGGCGATCCCTTTCTTCAGGATCGATTGGCGGGCGTTCCAATCCGCGATGGCGGCACGCCGGTTGTGATAGTCGGCAGTTTCCAGCAGCTTTTCCGTCATCCCGTGCAGGATGAAATCGCTGACGGGCATATGGTAGGGCGTTGTTTGTAGGGGGGATGGGTCAAGACCCATCTTACGTTGTGGCATCGCCTGATAGTAGTTTTGCTGCCGGACCTCTGCCGGGTCGAGATTCAGTTCTGCGGCGATGTGATCCATCACCCGTTCGATCCCCAGCACCCCTTGCGGCCCGCCGAACCCCCGATAGGCCGTGGCCGATTGTGTGTTGGTTTTCAGCCGATGCGAGGTGATCCGTGCATTGGGCAGATGATAGGCGTTATCGGCATGCAGCATCGCCCGATCCGCCACCGGCAGCGACAGATCCAGCGCCCAGCCGCAGCGTGTGGCCTGGGTGAAATCGACCGCCAGAAGTTGCCCGTCATCGTTGAAACCGGCCACGTAATCGATCCGGAAATCATGCCGCTTGCCGGTGATCATCATGTCATCATCGCGGTCATAGCGCATTTTGCAGGGCTTGCCGGTTTGGCGCGCTGCAACTGCACAGGCGACAGCGAGCGCATTGCCCTGGCTTTCCTTGCCGCCGAAACCGCCGCCCATCCGCCGCACTTCGCAGCGGACCGCATGCATCGGCACGCCCAATGCATCGGCCACCTTGTGCTGGATCTCGGTCGGGTGCTGGGTGGAGCTATGTACCAGCATATCGCCGCCTTCCTGCGGCAGGGCCAGCGCGGCTTGCCCTTCGAGGTAGAAATGTTCCTGGCCGCCCATATTGATACTGCCTTGCAGCTGATGCGGTGCCTCTGACAGTGCCTGATCAACGTGGCCTTTGGTCCAGATGCGTGGCCCGTCTTCGAACCGGCAATCGGCGGCAAGTGCCTCATCGATTGTCAGGATCGGCGTTTCTTCAGCATAGCTGAGTTGCCCCATCCGGGCCGCCTTGCGGGCGTTCAAATGGCTATCGGCCACCACCAGAAAGAGGGGCTGGCCAATGTAGTGAACGGTCCCGTCCGACAGGAGCGGTTCGTCGTGGATTGACGGTGACACGTCATTGGCAAAGGGCAGGTCATCCGCCGTCAGGACTGCAATAACGCCGGTCGCTTGCCGGACCCCAGACAGGTCCATTCCCGTGATCTGGCCCTTGGCGATATCTGACAGGCCAAAGGCCAGATGCAAGGTGCCCGCAGGTGTCGGGATATCGTCGATATAGCGCGCGGTTCCGCTGACATGCAGGGCGGCGGCATCATGGGGGAGCGGTTTTGCGACGCTCATGCCTGCACCTCCAACACGGATGTGGGTTGGCCATTGAGATCTGCATAGTAGCGGTGCAGCAGGTTTTCCGCGATTTGTAACCGATAGCTGGCGGAGGCGCGCATATCGGTCATCGGAGTGTAGTCGTCACCGAATTTCGGCGCAGCGGCCGCAATGGTTGCCGTGGTCCAGGATTGCCCGATCAACGCCTGTTCAACCGCATTGGCCCGGTGCGGTGTGCCCGCCATACCGCCAAAGGCGATCCGCGCGTCGTTGATGGTGCCATCCGCGATGGTCAGGTTGAAGCAGCCACAGATGGCGGAGATATCCTGATCAAAGCGTTTGGAAATCTTGTAGCAACGCAAACCGGGTGCTGATTGGGGCAAAGTGACCCCCGTGACCAGCTCGCCCGGCGCGCGGTCTTGTTTGCCATAAGTGAGAAAAAAATCTTCAATCGGCATATCGCGGGTCTTGTCGCCGTGGCGCAGATGCAGCGCGGCCCCAAGCGCGATCAGGGCAGGGGGGTTGTCGCCAATGGGCGATCCATTGGCGATATTACCACCGACTGTGGCGGCATTGCGTACCTGTTCGGACCCGTAACGCCGGATCATTTCGGCGTAGGATGGGTGATATTCACCCATCACCGACAGAACCTCGGTCATGGTGACTGCAGCGCCGAATGTGATGGTGCCGGCGTCGATGGATGTCTCGCGTAGTTCCGCACAGCGGTTCAGAAAGGCGATATCGTTCAGGTCGCGCAGCTGTTTGGTGACCCAAAGCCCCACATCCGTGGCCCCGGCGACCAATGTCGCATCGGGGTTGGCTGCATACCAAGTGGCCAGATCGTCCAAGGTTTCGGGGGCGTAGCGTTGTGCGGTCACATCTGGTGCTGCGTCGTTCATCCATGTTGGCACAGGTGCCGCTTCGGCGGCTTTTGCCGCCCGGATGATTGGGGCATAGCCGGTACAACGGCAAAGGTTTCCCGCCAGAACATTATCATGATCCGTGCGGCCCAGTTTGTGACCCGCCGCCATAGAAGCGATGAAGCCCGGGGTGCAGAACCCGCATTGTGATCCGTGATGATCCACCATGGCCTGCTGGACCGGGTGCAGCGCGCCGTCGGGCCCTTTGATCCCCTCGACCGTGCGTACGGCCTTGCCATGCAGCTGCGGCAGAAACAGGATGCAGGCGTTTAGCGCCTTGGTGCCATTTTCATCGCTGACAACCACGGTACAGGCCCCGCAATCGCCCTCATTGCAGCCTTCCTTTGTCCCGCAAAGCCCTTCGTCTTCGCGCAGCCAATCCAGCAATGTGCGCGTTGGCGCGGCATCGACCTGGACGGTTTCCCCGTTTAGAAGAAACGTGACATTCATGTGTTAACCTGCCGCGGTACCAGTTGTTTCGGCGTCGGTGACCCTATGTCGATGCGGCGTAGACATCGGGTTTTGATCTGTCGGTTAGCAAACCCAGACCGACTTTGAAAAGCAAGGAGTTTTTGCCTTGTGCGAAGGTCCTTCAAAAAAAGACCAAGAATGCGGCAGGCCCGAACGTCTGCTGCAAGCCATCTGATCTAAGGATTGATTTCCTGGGCCACGACCTCGCCCTTGTGCAAGAGCGCGTCGACCCAGCGGGCATTGTCGGCGAAGCTTTCGTAGATGGTGACGAAGCTGGTTGTTTTGGATAGCCGGTCAATCCGTCGTCCACAGGGTTCTGTCCGCCCGGCCCGGCAGAAGGAGGCCTTGATCACCTCGTAAGCTTCGTCCGTGATCGTATAGGGTTGATCGATCCCGACATCGGCATAGCGCACCAGTTCATGTGTGCCGACATCGCCAAAAATGATCAGTGCGCCTGACAACTGGCGGGCGCAGCCATCCCGAAATCCGTCAATAAAGAATGTATGCAGGCCGGTTGCGCCCGGTTTGGTGTCGTAGATGTCATAACCCGAGACGCTGTCGATCTTGGTGCCCATGTCGCGTTTGCGCACGGTGCAATTGCGCGCCAATTGACCAAATGGGACCTTGTCATCGGCGGTTACATCGTTGCTGCCCGTTGCATCGGACGTGCCGATAAATCCGATGCCGCGTTCCGATTGGCCATCAACATTGCTCATCAAATCGATCTGCGCCAGCGGGTCGGCGCAGCCGGTCAGCACGGTCATTGTGACCGCAAGCAGAGTGATGCGTGAAGGTGCCAAATCCAGATCCCGTCCCAAGGAAGATTGGCGCGTCTTAACGAAAACTTCATAATTCGTCTAGTGAGGGTGAGTTTGACGTTACGCGTCTTCGACCTCGATCACCCCGCCAAGGCTGCGCAATGCGCCCTTGATCTGCGGGTTTACGGGGAAATCATCGCCCAGATCGAGCTCAACCTCGCCCGGCAGGTCATCGCCCATCAGACAGAAATAGATCGGCCCTTTGCCGGCGCGCACCCCGTCCCTTTTCGCGTTTTGGAGGATTGACGCGACCGCGTTGATGGCATCAGGCCCGTCGATGAAAACCCGCAACCCGGCCCCGCCCGCATCCGCCACCACATTGTCGATCGGCGCCACGGAGCGCCCGAGTAATTTGAGTTGATCCGCTTCCATCGTTGCCTCACAGGTCAAGACGATCTGCGCCCCAGTTTCGAGGAACTCCCGGGCCGTTTCCAGCGTATCAGAGAACATGGTGACTTCGTATTGACCCGTCGGATCGGAGAGCTGGACAAAGGCAAACCGGTTGCCCCGCGCTGATTTGCGTTCCTGCCGGCCGGAGACAGTGCCCGCCATCTTGACGATGGCCGCCCCTTTTTCTGCGCGGGCGGTCACCTCATCGAGCGTCATGATCTGTTTGCGTTTCAGTGGTCCCATATAGTCATCGAGCGGGTGGCCGGAGAGGTAGAAACCGATCGCCTTGAACTCCTCGGCCAGTCGTTCGGCGGGCAGCCAGTCGTCGCCGCCCATCAGGCGCGGTTCGGGCAGATCCTCGCCCGCGTCCCCGAAAAGCGAGACCTGATCGGATGATTTCTGATCATGGATCGCTGCTGAATAGGCGGTCAGCGCGTCGAGGCTGCCCATAACCCGTCGTCGGTTGGGGTCAAGCATGTCGAAGGCCCCTGCACGCGCGAGCATTTCCAAGGGCCGTTTGCCAATCCGTTTCAGATCGCAGCGCCGGGCGAAATCGAAGAGATTGACGAAAGGTTTGGAAGACCCGCCCCGGACTTGATCCGGGGCCTCCTGGTTGAAGTCCCGGGTCGGGCCCGGGACGGTGTCACCTGCGCCATCCCGCGCGTCGACGATCAGTTTCATTGCTTCCACACCGACGTTTTTCAGCGCGCCAAGCCCGTAGACCAGTTTGCCCTCGTGCACGTCGAAGGTCGCCATGGATCGGTTCACGCAAGGCGGGATGTAGTCGAGCCCCAGCCCTTTTTTGACCTCCTGGAAATAGACGCCCAGCTTGTCCGTCAGGTGGATATCGCAATTCATCACCCCGGCCATGAATTCCACTGGGTGGTTCGCCTTGAGCCATGCGGTTTGATAGCTGACCACCGCATAGGCGGCGGCGTGCGATTTGTTGAATCCGTAATTGGCGAATTTTTCCAGCAGGTCGAAAACCTCGGTCGCCTTTTTCTTGTCGACCCCGTTTTCCATCGCCCCTTTTTCGAATTTCGGGCGTTCCTTGGCCATTTCCTCGGCGATTTTCTTGCCCATGGCGCGGCGCAAGAGGTCGGCGCCGCCAAGCGAGTAGCCCGCCATGACCTGCGCAATCTGCATCACCTGTTCCTGATAGACGATGATGCCTTGGGTTTCTTCGAGGATGTAGTCGATGGACGGGTGGATCGACTCAAGGTCCTTCTGCCCGTTCTTCACCTCGCAATAGGTCGGGATGTTTTCCATCGGGCCGGGACGATAAAGTGCCACCAGTGCCACGATATCCTCGATACAGGTGGGTTTCATCCGCTTGAGCGCGTCCATCATGCCGCTGGATTCCACCTGGAACACGGCGATGGTTTTGGCAGAGGAATAAAGCGCGTAGGATTTTTCGTCATCCAGGGGGATCGCCCCGATGTCGTATTCAAACCCTTCGGGTGCTTCGTAAAGCTGGGTACCATCGGCACTGACGTTCAGTGGTCGCCCGGCCGCCCGGATCAGTTTGACCGCGTTTTCGATCACAGTCAGGGTTTTGAGCCCCAGAAAGTCGAATTTGACCAGCCCGGCCTGTTCTACCCATTTCATGTTGAACTGGGTGGCGGGCATGTCGGAACGCGGGTCCTGATAGAGGGGTACAAGTTCGTCGAGCGGTCTGTCCCCGATCACGACACCGGCGGCGTGGGTGGAGGCGTTGCGCAGCAATCCTTCGACCTGTTGGGCGTAGGTCAGCAGACGGTCCACGACCTCTTCGGCGTTTGCCTCTTCGCGCAGGCGCGGTTCATCGGCGAGCGCCTTTTCGATGCTGACGGGTTTGACCCCTTCGACTGGGATCATCTTCGAGAGCCGGTCCACCTGGCCGTAAGGCATTTGCAACACCCGGCCCACGTCGCGCACTGCGGCCTTCGACAGTAGTGCACCGAAGGTGATGATCTGCCCCACCTTGTCGCGCCCGTATTTTTTCTGCACGTAACGGATGACCTCTTCGCGCCGGTCCATGCAGAAATCGATGTCGAAATCGGGCATGGAGACCCGCTCGGGGTTCAGGAACCGCTCAAACAGCAGACTGTATCGCAGCGGATCAAGGTCGGTAATCAGCAACGCATAGGCCACCAATGACCCGGCACCGGACCCCCGGCCCGGTCCCACCGGGATGTTGTTATCTTTGGCCCATTTGATGAAGTCGGCGACGATCAGGAAGTAGCCGGGAAAGCCCATACCTTCGATGATCCCAAGTTCGAATTCGAGCCTGTCTTCGTATTCCTCGACCTCTGCGGCGTGGGGGATGACGGCAAGCCGTGCTTTCAGCCCTTCTTCGGCCTGACGGCGCAGTTCGGCCACCTCATCATCCGCGAATTTTGGTAGGATGGGATCGCGTTTATAGGCCTTGAAGGCGCAGCGTTTGGCGATTTCGACGGTGTTTTCTATCGCTTCAGGTAGATCGGCGAAAAGCGTCGCCATTTCCTGCGGGGATTTGAGGTAATGCTGTGGTGTCAGCCTGCGCCGTGTTTCTTGCTGATCAACATAAGCGCCTTCTGCGATGCAGATCAGGGCGTCGTGGGCTTCGAAGAGTTCGGTCTTTGGGAAGTAGACATCGTTGGTTGCGACCAGTGGCAGGTTCTTGGCATAGGCCATTTCGATATGGCCGCGTTCGGATAAGCGCTCTGCCTCTGGCAGTCCGTCGCCGGGGTGGCGTTGCAGTTCCACATAAAGCCGGTCGGGATAGATTGTGGCCAGCCGGTCCATCAACGCCTCTGCCTTGGGGCGCTGTCCGTGGCGCAGCAGCCTGCCGATGGGTCCGTCCGGCCCGCCGGACAGGCAGATCAGCCCTTCGTGATATTGCGCCAGTACATCCACACTGACCTGCGGCAACTGTCCATCGGCATCAAGATAGGCGCAGGAGTTCAGTTTCATCAGGTTAATGTAGCCTGTTTCGTTCTGGGCCAGCAGAACGATGGGCGCGGGGTCCTCGGGCGGTTTGCCCCGCTCGGTCGCTGCGTAACCCACATCTATCTGACAGCCGATGATCGGCTGCACCCCCGCCTTGGCGGCCCCTTCGGAAAATTCCAGCGCGCAGAACATGTTGTTGGTATCCGTCACGGCGACGGCGGGCATATCCATATCTGCGGCAAGGCCCGGCAATTTTTTCACTGGAATCGCCCCTTCAAGAAGGGAGTATTCTGTGTGGAGGCGCAGGTGAATGAATCGGGTTTGGTTGGTCATAGGCGGACCGTAGCCGATGTTGATCTGGGTACAAGATGACAAAACAGAAAGCTGTGTTTACCGTGCCACTTATGCGTGCATTTTTCCTGTGCTGTCTTGCTGGCCCTGTCTGGGCTGATGCCTTCCCGGTGGCGCGCTGCGTCAACCTTGATCAGGCATTGGAAGCACCGCAAGAAGGCGATTGGGGTTATGTGATTGCCCGTGAGGATATCGAATGGATCGCGGATCAGCAGTTTGACACGGTCCGCTTGCCGGTACGTTTCAGTGCCCATTGGGATGGCCTTATCGATCCTGCGTTTCTGGCCCGGGTTGATGAGGTAATTGGCTGGGCCGATGCAGAGGGTTTGAACGTGATACTGGATTTGCATCATTTTGAAGAGCTGATGGCCGATCCGTCCACTTATGCCGCACAATTTGCCAGTATCTGGGCAGAGTTGTCGGCGCATTATGCAGGTGCCGATGATAGTCTGATCTTTGAGTTGCTGAATGAACCGACAGAGGCGTTGGATACGGCCGGAGCGGTTAAGTTGTTTCGGGATGTGCTGCCGGTGATCCGTGCCGATCATCCTGACCGTTGGATCATTATTGAGGGTGGCGGATGGGCCAGTGTCGCGGCGCTTTCTGATTTGCCGGTGCTGGATGATCGCATTGTTCTGTCGTTTCACTATTACGTTCCGTGGAAATTCACCCATCAGCAAGCCCCGTGGATGGCAGACCCGCCCCTTGCGACGGGGTGGGGTGACAAGGACGATCGCGCCGCAATGCGCGCCGATTTTGCATTGGCGGGTGAGGTATCCGCACCGCTGTTTTTGGGTGAGTTTGGCGTCACCGCCCTGACTGACCCCGTGCAGCGCGCTATTTGGACCCGTGCCGTCCGTGATGAAGCAGAGGCGCAGAAAATTGGCTGGTGTCACTGGGGTTTAAGTGGCAATTTCGCGATTCTTGATCCGCAGAACGGCGTTTGGAGGCCGGGCATGAGAGAGGCTTTGTTTGCTGATGAATAGCTGTTTGACTCGTCTTGATCCACAGCCGATGCGTCAGCCGCATGACTGACAAGCTGGATTTCTTTTTTGGTGCCATGTCTGACCCGACCCGTCGGGCGGTGATCGAGCATCTGGCCCATGGTCCTGCCACTGTGACCACGCTTCATGGTCCCCACAAGATGGCCTTGCCCACCTTCATGCGCCACCTTGGTGTGCTTGAAAAAGCCGGCATTATCCGGTCGATCAAGCGCGGTCGTGTCCGCACCTGTTATCTGGAGCCGTCCCCCTTGGTCGAGGTGCAAGGCTGGCTGGCCTGGCAACGCGAGATCTGGGAACACAGGGATGCAGGCGATACACCAAAGGACTGACCGTGACACCGGGTTTTGGGCGAGTGCTGTTTACACCGATACCCCTGACCTTGCCGCTATGCAGGCCTTGATCGCCCGCGATGTGGTCGGGGATCTCTGGGTGCCTGATATCATGCGCTTGGCTTCACCCCGCTTTTTCTGGATGAGGCGGATGTCCGGTGCGCCAAGGATGTGCAGGACAATCGTCTGTGGGACATCCGGCATATCAAGAGGCGGGCAGGGTGACCTGATCCGACTTGACCCTGCCGCGCCAGCGCCTAGTTTGCCGATCTCTCACATCAGGAAAACAGGTGCCCCCATGTCAGATCACATCGACCCCGCAAAGCTGGACCGTTTGGCCGAGGTGGCCGTGCGTATTGGTGTAAACCTGCAACCGGGGCAGGATTTGGTGATTACCGCCCCAACAGACGCGATGGAACTGGTCCGCCGGATCACGGTGCATGCCTATAAGGCGGGCGCGGGCGCGGTTGTTCCGTTTCTCTCTGATGATGCAATGATACTGGCCCGGTTCGAACATGGCCGGGATGAAAGTTTTGATTATGCCCCGGCATGGCTTTACGGCGCGATGGCAGAGGCATTCAAGGGCGGCGCGGCGCGGATGGCGATCAAGGGTGACGATCCGATGTTGCTGGCAGATCAGGACCCTGAAAAGGTTGCCCGCGTCAGCAAAGCCACGTCGATTGCCGCAAAACCGGCGATGGATCCGATTGTGGGTTTTGAGGTGAACTGGAACATCGTGGCCTATCCCGGTGCGGGCTGGGCGAAGGCCGTTTTCCCCGCTCTGCCGGTTGAAGAGGCGCAGGGCCGGCTGATGGATGCGATCTATGACGCCTCGCGGCTGGACGGCGATGATCTTGTGGCCAATTGGGAGGCCCATACCAAGACCCTGAAAGAGCGGGTGAACTGGCTGAACGACCAGAGTTTCGCCGCCCTGCACTATACCGGACCGGGTACCGACCTGCATCTGGGCCTTGCGGATGGGCATATCTGGAAAGGCGGTGCATCGCCCGCATTGAACGGTGTCGTCTGCCAGCCAAACATCCCCACTGAAGAGGTGTTTACCTGCCCACATGCCTATAAGGTGGAAGGGACGGTTGCAGCCACAAAACCACTCGCCCATCAGGGCAGCGTGATCGAGGATATCGCCGTGCGTTTTGAGGCAGGGCGCATTGTGGAGGCGACTGCCAGCAAGGGCGAGGATGTGCTAAAGGCCCTGCTGAAAACCGATGATGGTGCCAGCCGGATCGGTGAGGTGGCACTTGTCCCCCATTCCAGCCCGATCAGCCAGTCGGGGACACTGTTTTACAATACCCTGTTCGATGAAAATGCGTCCTGCCATATCGCGCTTGGCCAATGCTATGCAGACACGATTGAAGGCGGGTCCGAATTGTCGCCGGAAGAGTTGAAGCAAAAGGGCGGCAATCAAAGCATTATCCATGTGGATTGGATGATGGGGTCGGACGCAGTGGATATTGACGGGATCACCAAGACGGGTGATCGGGTGCCGGTGATGCGCGGGGGTGAATGGGCCTGAACCGTGAATAGCAAGCTTGCGAAATCGTAACCTTTTGCACATATAGAGGCATGTAATCGGAGATCATGATGCGCGCACGAATCTATAAGCCAGCCAAGACAGCCATGTCGTCGGGCACGGCCAAGACAAAGCATTGGGTTTTGGAACATGTGGCCGAGACCGCGCGCGAGGTTGATCCGCTGATGGGCTGGACATCATCGGCTGACACGCAGGCACAGGTGAAGCTGGAATTCGACAGCAAGGAAAAGGCCATTGAATATGCGCGCGAAAATAGCATCGACTTCGTGATCCAAGAGCCAAAAACCCGTAAGGCGAATATTCGGCCCGGCGGTTATGGCGAGAACTTTGCCACCAACCGGCGCGGGGCATGGACCCACTAGGCCCTGTCCTAACCTCATATTCTGTGAGTTTATCCTGACAATGCGCGCTCGCACAGCTGCATTCATTGAAAGCCGCCCAGTGGGTGGTCTGATCATTGGCGTGATCATCTTCAATGCGATTATCCTTGGGTTGGAGACATCGCCCGCAGTGATGAAACAGGCGGGTGCTTTGATCCACGCGTTGGACAGGGCCTGCCTTGTCTTCTTTGTTGTGGAACTCTTGCTGAAGCTGTTTTCTTATGGCTTTCGCTTTTTCCGTAGTGGCTGGAATCTGTTTGATCTGGCGATTGTTGGTATCGCGCTGGTTCCCGCATCGACGGGCATGTCCGTTTTGCGCGCCTTGCGTATTTTGCGTGTGCTGCGCCTCGTCTCTGTCGCCCCGCGCCTGCGCCGGGTGGTTGAGGGGTTTGTGACCGCGTTGCCCGGGATGGGATCGGTCTTTGTCCTGATGGCCATCATCTTTTACATCGGGGCGGTGATGGCGACGAAACTTTTCGGGACCTCCTTTCCTGAATGGTTCGGCAGCCTCGGCCAATCGGCCTATACTCTGTTCCAGATCATGACGCTGGAAAGCTGGTCGATGGGGATCGTGCGCCCGGTCATGGAAACTTACCCTTATGCTTGGGCGTTTTTCGTACCGTTTATCATGGTCACGACCTTCGCGGTGGTGAACCTCCTGGTGGGTCTGATCGTGAATTCGATGCAGGATGCCCATGCCGAGGAAAGCAACGCCGCCACAGACGAATACCGTAGTGAAATCATCGCCCGGCTGGAAGCGATCGAACGGGCCGTGCAGAAGAAATAATCGGGCTTGCCAAAGGCGGGCAGACCGCGCCATACCTCCGCCTGCGCGGTCCGGTAGCTCAACTGGATAGAGCAGCTGACTTCTAATCAGCAGGTTGAGGGTTCGAGTCCTTCCCGGATCGCCAAATTCTTATGTGTACTGTGGGTGACCGTCGTACCCACCACATATGCCAGCCCTGTCGTGTTGCCGCCAAAAACCGGATTTGCGTCTCTGGCGACAATGTTCGTTACATCAGTTATCGGCGATTAAGTCGTAGCCCATTTGCAATAGCAGATGCGGCACGTCCACGAAGACCCAGTTTTCGACCAGAAGCTCCCCCTCGCGTCGCCACCAGTCGCAGACCCGCATGAACACACGTTCGCCAGTTGGCCCCTGACCAAGGAAAGGTCTGACGTTGATGCCTGTCACGGATGGCCAGCCGCCTGAACAGCAATAGTTTCCTTCACCAAAGCGGGTGAAATGCTTGGTCAACCCTTTGCTTTTGGTCCCTCCTGCCCAGCCTTCAAACTGGGATTCGAACGGAACCTGGAATGATGCAAATTTTTCCATTCCGATGAACGACCCGAAGGCGCCCGGCCCGTACCACATCATATTGTCGTGCCAGTAGGGGCGCCATGCTTCGTCGGCAGTGGCAAGTTGCCCCAACATATCCGTCACGATTTGATAGCTTTTCCGTCCTTCTGCCGGGTCGGATTTTTCCGTGATAATCCCGTCATGGGTCGCTGGCCCTGCTATCATGCCGGTGTAGCCGCGCGACAGCCCCGGTCCGATTGCAATCGGCCACTGGCAGCAGGCGATCATCAATTCGGGTATGTCAAAGAAAACGTAGCTCTCTACCACTTGGCCATTTTCGAAGCGATGAAATTCACCGAACCGCAGATAGCAGAGTTCCTGCGTTGCGCGGATGCCAAGCCAGTTTTGGCAGAACCGTCCTGCGTAATACCCGGTTGCGCTGATCCATGACTGATCATCATATCGACCAGCCATAACGATGTCATCGCGACGATAAAGGCCATCGAAGGCCTGTTGGAGCGATGCGAGGACATCGCGTTGGAATGCCGCAGCCCCCTGGACCGAGTTATAGGGATGCACCACGTTGATGGTGCTTTCCGGGTGATAGAATGCTGTGGTCGCTTTGGAAAAGTCGCCGGGGTGTCGTTGTGCGTTTGAATATGCGAGATAGCGCGCACGATCGTGTGCAGACATGTTTATTCCTTCTCATATTGCTTGGGTCGTTTGATGTAGTCAGCAGTATGAGAACGAAGGACCTGCGCGCATTCTGGCAAATGGTATCCGTCCGGGCCGTTTTGCCCGAACGGCCGTCAGGTTGAGAACAGCCTTACAACATTTGGCTCGCATGGATTGCGCGCGTGCGGAACACATATCATGTTTCTACTATGCTACCGCAGGATTAGAAAGCGATGATGGGGCCTTTGGTGTGCTGCTGGGTTCCAAAGGCTGCAAGGTTCGGGCGGCTTCGAATATCAATACGCAGCCCCAAGTTCACCAAGAATTAAGGCTTGTCTCGTTCACTGCGCCTATCTGCACAGTGCCGCGACAAGGGCGATATCATGCATAACTATGTCACTTTGGTTTTTTTGGTATGTGCTGGCACATCTGTTGCGGCGCAGGATACCGCTGATCTGATTGCTGTTGCGGAGGGGCAGGGCGCCTGTGGCCCGTTTGGCGTTGCAACGGCGGTTCTGGGTGCGGATGGTGCGTTGCGCGTTACTTGCAATGACGATGCGACCGCTTTCGTGCCCCTGTTGGGCGGGCTTGCGCCGGTGCTGGGCCTTGGTGCTGCGGCGACGGTTGCGGCGGCCCTTGCAGGCGGTAATGCCACACCCGATACGCGGTAGCCCTTAGCAGGTCTGATACCCCATGGCGATCAACTGGGCGCCGCTGATACGTTTGTAGCCCGAAATAATGTGCCGTGCGTCACGCAGGAACCAGTCCTTGAGCGCGGCATTATAGTGATTGGCCATGACATTTGACCAGTGATCGAATTCTGAGGGGGGCAATGCCCGGCCATGTCGGCTGGGCCCATGAAACCCGAAAGATGTATTTGGGCTGACGCATACATCATCCACCCCAAGGTACATTGTGCAAGATGAGTAACAGATGCGACCCCGCAGCTCGATCCGGGTGCTTTTTGCGTTTATTGCCGCAATTTCGACAGCGCGCGCGCCGATAAAGCCGCCCCGATCATTCTGGATCACCCGGATTGCGGGCGTGTCTGCCACCGTCTGCACCGCACAAATCGTCAGCATGACGGCCGTCAGCAACGCATGGCCGTGCGGGATCACCCGGCATAAGGCATGTCTCATTATTGTTTCTCACTCTACCCAATCGCGCGGATACGCGATTCCCACCCCCCAGAGAAACAGCAGTGGCGTTAAGGAATTCTTGCCCGTCGGATTTGTCGTGCATTCATCTAAAAGTGTATCGATTTTATAAAAACACGCATGACGTGTTTTCATTAAGCCATTTTTCGAAAATTTATCTGAAATTGCGCAAATACCGGCTTTCTGGCCGCTTCGATTAAGAACTCTTTAACTGCGTACATTACAGCTTTCTTAACCATACAGGGTCGTAAGTCACTGTAAAGTCGTTAACTTTTGGGAAGGTTGTGACGATGCTGGATTATCATGCAGGTGTTTGGGAGGTCGAAGACGGCCTGCCAGAAGAACAGGAATTTTGCGGTCAGGGACAGACTCGACACATCGCCAAAACCTGTTCAGACCGTGTGACCGCATTGCTGTTGCTGTGCCTTTTGGTGCCGATCGCGCTGATCCTGACATTGCTGAACCCGCTTATGAACCGAGGCCCGCTATGGTTCGTGCAGCGCCGCATGGGGTATCGGTGTCAGCCTTTCTGGGCGATCAAGTTCCGCACAATGACAACCGGAGCCGGGGCGGAGCGCGGTGCATTTGATGCGCTGGAACATGACCGGATCACAGGGCTTGGCCGTTTTCTGCGCAAGACCCGGATTGATGAGTTGCCGCAAATCATCAATGTACTGCGCGGCGACATGAGCCTGATCGGCCCACGCCCGGATGCCTATGATCACGCGCGGGTCTATTTGCAGGCCGTGCCCGGTTACCGTGCCCGCCATGAGGTGATGCCCGGCATCAGCGGATTGGCCCAGACCGAGATCGGTTATGTCGATGGGTTGGAGGGTGTGCGCCGCAAGGTAGCCGCTGATTTGCATTACATTGCCAATGCCACATTGCGCATGGATCTGTGGATTGTCTGGCGTACCTTGATTGTTGTCCTGACCCGGAAAGGTGCCTGAGCCAGCGGTGTTGCCCGCCCCCGCGACCGCACCGCACGCTGCCCCAAGTGATCAGTAAGTTGTGCCGACTACACATTGGTTTCAATCTATTCTCTGGAGAAGCCAATGACTGACCCGTTTGATTCTGACTACGTAAACCTGACCTCACCCGCTGTCGCCCATTACAACATTGTCCCGTCCGACAGTGAAGATCTGCCGACCCGGCCGCGCGCGATTTATGTCAATACATCCGGCACAGCCGTTCTGCGCGACAATGACGGGGTGAATGCCAGCTATGAACTAGCTGCAGGTACGGTGCTGACGTTACGCGCTGTCAGGGTCCTTTCGACCGGCACCACGGCCCAGCTGATCGCGTGGTACTGATCCATGATCGGTCTGGAGCTTTCCCCCCGTCAGGGGCAAAGAACAGGTGCGCCATTGCCTTTGGCCGCCTTCTTTGCCTCTGGCGGGGGCCAGTCAGTGGCGCTGGCTGAAGGTGTGGGGAACAATCTGTCCGTCTGGACGGAAATTGGCCCTCGTCACGCGGCCTGGATGCGCTTTGATGGCGCAGACGCGACCACCCGTTATTCCTGGCGCGAAACGCTAGTGATGGAATTGCGCAATATCTACACGGTTGGTGAAATGGCGCTGTTCGGGTCGTGGTCCCAATTGCAGTCTTCGGGGTCCGGTCTGTCCGGCAGCTATACCGGAAACCGCGCCGTCAGCACGTCGTCATTGACGGCCTCTGCGTCAGTGACCGTGGATCGTGTCGCCCCTTATGATGTCTGGATCCACTACACAGGCCGCACCAATGGCGGTTATTGCCGTGTTGATATTGATGGCTCTCAGGCCTTGGTGAATGAAATTGATGATCCTGCCGGACTGGGGTTCAAGGCGTTTCCCACCTATTCCGCCGTGGATCTGCAACGCCGTCGTTCGGTCAAGGTGGCGAGCGGATTGACCGGCCCGCATGACATTACCTTTGCCTGTGCTGGTGTCGCCAGCCCCGGTGGTAATGCGATCCTGATCGAAGCGGTCGCGATTACGGGCGCATTGTCCGATCCGCGTATTCTGCCCCCACTTTGGCAGCCCGGAACCGACTATGAAATGGGGGATGAGGTGCAGTCAGGCGGTATCTTCTATTCCGCCCGCGGCAGCGGTCAGAGCGGCAATGACGGCCCCACGCATTCGGGTGGTATTGCATCTGACGGCGCTCTGGACTGGCGTGCTGATGACCGGTCCACCTATCCGATTTTTGTTGCTGTCGACTATCCGTCAGAGCGCGAATATGCGGCCCGGGTTGATGTCAGCGGCAGTGCGACGGAAATTGGCGGCCAAACCCATGGCAATGAGGTGTTGCAAAGCCAGACGATCACACTGGATGGTCAACCCTGGGTGCCATCAACGACTGGCAATGGGCTGAGCATCGGTGCCCAGATCGAGTTTGTTGAGACGTTGCAATGGCAGACCGGCACAGGAACCCCGATTGCCGATTGCCAATTGACCCGCAGCGTCGCCCCGGGTGCGATCACCCATGGCACGACTTTGTCCGGTCTTGGCCCGGTTGCAGCCTTTGAATGGCTGTATGCCGGTATGGTGCCGATGGTGGGCTGGGATGGCGAAAACCGCAGTAGTGTTGTTGCCACACTTGAACTGCCGGGCAGCACCCCCGTGACGCTGGCTGACTATGAGGGTGTTAACCCCCCCAACCTGAACTTTGCAGATGCGCAGCGTATCGGGATCACCGCCCCGCTGGATGTCGGTACGTTGATTTATGGCCACGAGGCTGGCCCGCTGGCCATTTCTGACAATGTGGTTAACCAATTCGATACCTTTCTGCGTCCAAATCTGAATGCCACTGCAAGTGGTGGCAGTCTTGATTGGCAGGCGAAGGCCTATGTCACGGGTAACGCGGTTGGTGGTCTGGCGCTTGGCGGTGGTGATACGCTGGGCTTTTTCAGCCGCCACGTCTTGCGCATGGACATGGCCGCGTCATAGCCGCCCGCGCGACCTGTTGCCGCCCGGGCTCCAGAACGGGACCGGGCGGAATGCGGGGATGGTCATGCGTGTTGTTGCGGCGATTGCGGTTTTAGTTGGTCATCTTTGGTCGGGGCAGGCCGCCGCGCACGACCTGCCACCGGGCTACAATAATTTTGGCGTGCCGGGGTTTATTGAAACACCCAATGCCCATTCCGCCCCTGATGCCGATCTGGCGTTTTCTTTTAGCCGATTTGCGGGCCAGACCCGCAGCACCCTGACGTTTCAGGCGTCGCCCCGTCTGTCGGCCAGTTTCCGTTATGCGGCAATTGACAATGTGCGCAGCCCGAACGGGGTCGTCTATGACGATGTGCTGGATCGCAGTTTTTCGCTGCGCTACCGCCTGTCGGATGAAACGGATTATCTGCCCGCCCTCGCCGTGGGATTGGATGATTTCGCAGGCACCGGCATTTACAGTGCCGAATACCTGGTTGCGACCAAGGCGCTGAACCCCTCCCTTTCGTTGACCGCTGGTATCGGCTGGGGCCGGTTGGCGGGTGTGGGTGGTTTTGACAATCCACTGGGTGGGCGTTTCACGGACAGATCAAAACAGGATGTCGGACAAGGTGGTGCCCTGCGGGGGAATAATCTGTTTAAGGGTGATGCCGCATTTTTTGGCGGCATCGATTGGCAATTGACCGATCAGTTGGGCCTTGTGGCGGAATATTCATCTGATGCGCTGGATTATCAGGACAGTGGTAACTTTGATCGTCGGTCACCCGTGAATGTCGCCCTGCGATATGCGCCGCGCGACGATGTTCAGATATCGGCCCAATATCTTCATGGCAGTACCCTTGCGGCGCATTTTGCCTATGTCGTCAATCCCGCAACCTCGCCATCTGGCGGTGGATATGCACCCGGCCCGGTTCCTGTTGTGCCGCTGCGGGCGGTTGCGCCATCTGATACTGCGATTGCCGCGAAATTGGCGGATGAGGGGCTGCGTCTGCATGCCATATCCCGACATCCGGGCCGGATCCGTGTTGAAGTTGTTAATCTGACCTACCGCGCCCCGGCGCAAGCCATTGGTCGAACAGCCCGCGTGCTTGCAGCACATGCGCCTGCCGATCTGCGCTATTTTGATATTGCGTTGGTGGCACAGGGCGTGGCTGGACCTGTCATGCGTTTGAGCCGGGCTGACATGACACAGTATGAGTTTGCATTGGAAGGGGCGGCGACACTGCTGAGTACCACGCAGATTGATGCCCCCGCGACGCGACCGATGCCTGTGGCTCAACCGATTTTCAACTGGGGGATCAGCCCTTACATCACCCCCAATATTTTTGATCCTGATGATCCGCTGCGGGCGGATATTGGGCTTGCCCTTGATGCGTCATGGTCGCCCGTACCCGGCGTCGTGATAGCGGGCACGCTGCGCCAGCGGGTGGCCGGTAACCTAGATCAGGCGACACGTATGTCGGATTCAGTGCTGCCGCGTGTGCGTAGTGAATTCGCCCTTTATGACCGCGAGGGCGATCTTGACCTGATTGACCTGACTGCCGCTTGGTATGCACAGCCCAGCCCCGCTGTCACGACACGGCTGACAGTGGGTCTGTTGGAGGAGATGTTTGGCGGCGTGTCCGCAGAGCTGCTCTGGAGTCCCGACGACATCCAGTTGGCCTTTGGGCTGGAGCTGAACCATGTTTGGCAACGTGGCTTTGAAAGCGACCTTGGTTTTCGCGACTATGACGTGACGACCGGGCATGGTTCGATCTATTGGGACATGGGGGCGGGGTATCACACCCGCCTTGATGCGGGCCGCTATCTGGCTGGTGATTGGGGCAGCACAATTGCTTTGTCGCGTGAATTTCGTAATGGCTGGTCCGTGGGCGCGTTTGCAACATTCACTGATGTCTCTTTCGAAGATTTTGGCGAAGGGTCATTCGATAAAGGCATCACAATCAGCGTGCCGGTGTCGTGGCTGTCGGGCCGCCCATCGCGTGACAGTGTTGATCGCACGATCAGGCCAGTGACCCGCGATGGTGGTGCCCGATTGCATGTTGAAGGGCGGCTACATGACCTGACCAGAGAGCTTGGCGCAGATGCGATCAGGGGCAGTTGGGGAAGGGTATGGCGATGAGGTATCTGGTGGTCTGCCTTGCTCTGCTGGTCGGGTGCGCATCTGGAACTAATCAGGAAGTCGGCCGCATCCGCGCCGCACTGACCCCGGCGCGGATTGCGGCAATCGATGTGCCGATGGTTCTGGTTGAGGCACCCGATATCGGTGTCGCTGCAACCTTGTTGCAGGTGGGCCGAAACGGGGACGTGATCACGTGGCAGACCCGGGATGGTGTGCAATTGTCGGTGCGTGCAGGGGTGATCGTGGCCACCCGTGGTTTTGGTCATGATGTGATGTCGTCGGATACGAGCGGCGTGCAACGCGCGCTTGCCAGCCGCGCTGGAACTCATCGGCGGGTCTGGTCCGAACCTGATGGTGATTTCGGGTTGGTGTTTCGTTATGTGGATTGCGTGATGGGTATTGTGGGCCGCCACCGGAATGATGGCCTGGCTGGTCCGCCAATGGTCACGCGGCTGCGCGAGGTTTGCGATGGCCCAGATGGCACGATCCGCAATTGGTATGATGTTGGCCCCGATGGTTTTATCTGGGCATCATCACAATGGGTGACCCCGCAGATCGGATCGTTGCAGGTGACTGTCGTAAAACGCTAGTTTTGGAAATATGCCTTGCCATACTGGCCCATATACACTCCGCCATAATGGTGCAGACGCTGTGTATCGACCTGTGCCAAAACTGTGCCGGTGATGGTGGCATTCACATCAGAAAGTGCCCGTTTGCCTGCAACCACAAGACGTTGGTCGGTTTTGTCCCAGCGCACGGCATAGATGATTGCATCACTATATTGGGCAAGAATGCGGGCGTCCGGCACCGGCAGGACGGGTGGCGCATCCAATATGATGAAATCATAGGTTTTGCGCAGCTCGGCAACGAATGATGCGAATTGTGGTGATGCAAACCTGTCGGCCGGGTTCTGAGGTGTGGGGTGCCCAGGCAAGATATCAGCGCCCAGCCGCCGGTCGCGGCTGACCACATCTTCTAAGGCCATATCACCGCGGAGGAGGGGATCCAAATCACGTCCGGTGCAATCAAGATACTTGTTAAAACCGGGTTGTCTGATATCGGCCTCGACCAACAGGACCGATTTGCCCATGCCTGCCAGATTATGGGCCAGTGCGATGGATTGGGTGGTCTTGCCCTCGCCTGCAACGCTGGAGGTGGACAGGATGACTTGCGGTACATTCCCCGGATCAGCCAGCAGGAGGGATGTGCGCAGATTGCGGATCGCCTCTGACGTGGCAGAGGATGGTTTTGCGTTCAGATGATCCAGCAATCGGCCGGGTTTTCTTAGTTGCAGGCGCGGTATCTGTGCCAAAACAGGTAGGCCGGTGAGGTCGGTCAGCATGTCAGTAGTTGTGATTCCCTTGCGCAGTGTCTTGCGCCCCAAAACCAGCAGAATCCCCAAGGTCAACCCCAGCGCCCCGGCGATCAGCAGGATCAGGATCTTGCGCGGGGCAACATATTTGCCAGCGGTAGCAGGGGCCAGAATGCGGCTATCCGCGTGATGCAATTCGCGCTGCACGCTGGTTTCGCGCAAGCGCGCCAGAAAGGTTTCGTAAAGGACGCGCGTCGCGTTTGCCTCGCGCTGTAATTGCTGAAGCGTGATCAGGCTGGCGGATTGGCTGGCCAATTGGCTGTCTAACTCGCCTAGAAATATCTCTAATGCGGCTGCCTGATCCACAAAACGTTGCACATCGGCTTCCAGCCTTTGCCGGTCGCTAAGTGCTGCATTTGTGACACTTGCGCCAAAACCGTTCAGCTTCGCTTCTGCATCACCGAGCGCACGCCGCACATCGCGCAAACGTTGCTTGGTGTCCATCGATTGACGGCTGAGCGCGTCCAGCGCTGCAGCATCATGGGCCCGGTTGGCAACTATGAGATCGTTGACTGCGGTTTCCTTGCTTTCCAGCTCTAACTGCAGGTCATACACCCGGGCGGCCAGCCAATCAAAGGCGCGTGCGGTGACTGCCTGTTTGGCGATGATCTGGTCATCCAGATACGCCTGCGCCAATGCGTTGGCGACCTGCGCGGATGTTGCTGGATCGCCCGTTGTCGCCGTGATTTCAAAGATATAGGTGTCCCGCACAGATTGCACGGATATCGTCTCAGCAAGGTTTTCGATGGTTTTTTCACGTATCGCTGCGGCATCAGGGGCGATATTTTTCTGCCCGCTTAGCAGGTCACGCAAATCATTGCGGATCCCTGTTATGGACCATGGCGCAATCGGTGTCAGATAACGGTTGAACGCCGGGTCAGTCTCCAACTCCAGTGTTTTTGAAACCTGTCCCAGCAGGTGGCGCGATTGCAGCATGGTGACTTCGGTGTTCAAAGCGCTGTTATCGGTTCCCAGGCCTGTCACGGCCAGTTCCGGATTGGTTAGTGGATCAGCATCGGTTTCGACTTTCAGCGTTGTCGTGGCCGCAAATTGCGGGCTGGCAACGGCAAAGGCGTAGTAGCCAGCTGCCAGAACAAAAAGGCTGGCGGTTGCAAACGCCAGGAACTTCCCCCGCCAGATGGTGCGCAAGAGGTCTGGGATATCAAGCGGCTCGATCCTCTCAACCTCAATCGCAGAAAGGTTTTGGATCCGCAACGCGGGGTCATTAATCAGCTTTACCATAACGGGCACATCTCTGGTTCAGTCGCACTAAATCCAACACAGAGGAGTTAACCTTAAATTAATCACAATGAATGACGACTAAATCGGCGCGGCGCATGGTTAACCGCGTGGTTTCAGCGTTAGAGGGTCATGACCGCCTCCGTCATCAAAAAGCTTTTCACCGGAAGTGCCGCGCCCGCGATGGTCGTGCGTATTGGCATTGTTGGCGTGAATTTCGTGGTGATGATCGGTCTGGCGGCCTGGCTGGGGCTGGACATGCTAGGTCGGCTGGTTGTGATCTGGGGGTTGGCCATGATTGGGTCCAGCATTGTGTCATGTGGTACGCCGCTGATGTTGCTGCGCGCCCTGAGCGATGGCGGACGGATCACGCCGGGGGCCATGCTGCTTTATGTCATCATTGGTCCGGTTGCGGTTGGGGCCGTCGGCATCGCGATGCTGCCATTGCTTTTGCCCGCTTTGCCGTGGCTCGCGATCATCGCTGCGGCGCTGGCGATCCATCTTGCATCCTGTCTGGCCAGTATCATGCGTGCATTGGGTAGCCTGCATTGGTCCATGATCCTGCGCGACGCCGCCCCGCAACTGGCGCTCGGTTGCGCGGCGATCTTTGTTGCCAGTGACAGCGCGCGCATCCTGATGCTTGCTGTATTGTTGTTGGTTATTGCATGCCAGGGCGCGGCCATCTGGTGCTGGCGGCAGCCGTCGGCGCGTGCGCTGTTTCGCAAAGGGGCGGGGGAACCTGCTCCACTGTCCCTTTGGGGGACATCGGTGCTTGGTACCGTGCTGGCGCAAATCGATATCGTGATCGGCGGTGCATTCCTGTCTGACGGGCAGGTCGGGCTCTATGGGCTTTTGCGACGGCTGACCAATCTGGTTGTGATGCCAGTCAGCGTGGCGACGTGGGTGTCATCCGTACCGGTGGCCAGAGCGCATGGGGCGGCCGATATTGCATTGCTGCGGGCGGCCAGCAGGCGGGCGAGCAAGGTCGCATTGATCCCCGGAATTGGTTTATTGGCCTTGAGCCTTTTGGCGCTGGCCATCATGCAAACACCCGGCCTGCGGATCTGGGGGGAAGCGGGCGATATCCTTTGCCTGATCTTGCTTGGGGGTGCGGGGGCACAACTATTATTTGCCGCGACGTTTACCGTCGCCACCTTGTGCAAGCTCGCGCATTTCGCGGCCGCAGCCCGGCTTTGCAGTGTTGTGGCGTATCTGGCCGGTGTGGCGGTGATACCAGCGATGACGCCTGCGTTGAACGCCAGCATCTACGTCGGTGCGCTGACCCTCGGAAATTTCTTGCTTTGGGCCGCAGTGCAAAGGCGCCTGGGTGTTGATACATCAGCCCGCGCGCTGTTGCGCGACAGGCAGGAGGTCCGATGGAATCTGTCCTGATCATCCTGATGGCAGCTGTTTGCACCGTGATCCCATTTTCCATGGGACAAAAATATGGTGTGGTGCCGCTGATTTCGCCAATGCATCTGCTGTCCTATTTCTGCTTTTTGGGGTTCCTGTTGAAGGTTGCAACCTATGCGTTTTGGCCAGAATTGGCCTTCTACAAGCAGTTTGTGGACAATCCATGGGGTGACCTGCCTGGGGTTTTATACCTGTCGCTGTTTATTCTGTTGCTTTGCATCGGTTACCGGTTGGGATGCAGGCCTGTCTCGCGGTCGGACGGGATGACGGCAGCACGTGTTGTTGCAGGTGGGCTGGCGCGGCGAGGGTCGCTCTTTGCGCTTGCCCTTGGGGTGACGGCGATAACCATGCTGATGATTTTGCGCGCACGTGGGGCGGCCGGATTTGATCTGAGCACACTGAGTGCACTGAACACGGCCAAGCAGATCAACGTGAATGCCGATGGCGTGGGGGCGACGCTGGCGGGGATCAAGACGCTGTTCATCGTGCCGAAATGTGCCTTTGTGATGTTGCTGGCCCATGGCATCGCCACGGGATCGCGCGCGGCGCTGGCGCAGGCCGGTGTGCTGGCTGCACTTTTGGTGTTGATCGCGCTGATGTCGGGCGACCGGTTTGAGCTGGTGGAACTTTTTGTCTTTGGCCTTGCGACCCATATGATGTTGGGCGGCCGACTTGACGCGCGCGCGCTGGGTTTTGGGGTTTTGTTGCTTGTCCTGCTTGGTTTGGTTTCGGGCTATATGACCCAATTGCGTCTGGGGACGAGCGGTGCTGCCAGTGCGATGCTGCATCAGGTTGTCGGGTCCACCTATTTTCTGGATATCAATGCCGCAATCATGGTCACTGACACGGTGCGGCCTGACCAGATGCTGTTCGGGCAAAGTTATGTCTGGTGGAGTTTTGGTTGGGTGCCGCGGGCCTTCTGGGTGGATAAACCTGCCATCGATCTGGGCGTCTTCTTCAAGCGAGACATCATGGGGCTTCATACGGGCGGTGCGTTCAACGTGACCGGCCCGGGGGAGGCATTCATCAATTTCGGTTGGGCGGGGTTTGGCGTTGGGCTTGTGTTGGGCTGGGTGTACCGCAAGGCTGAGGTGGCGCTATTGTCGTCGATCGCCGCGATCAGGCATGGGGCATTCCTGCTTTACCCGATGCTGTTTTACCCGTTTGTGCAGGCAACGCTGCAGTCATCCTTCAGCGCTTTCATCGTCGGCGCCGTGGCCCAGTTCATGCTGCTGGTCGCAATGATTTGCCTGTTTTTACCCCGCTACACCATTTGGATTTCCACGCGCAACCGGGATCGGAGCCAGCTTTATGTTACTTAAGAAACTGTTCAAAACCACCTATTGGGCCGGTCGGATCAGCGGGGCGCTGGGCCGCCGTCTGGGCATGTTGACGGCCACGCGCATGCATCGGGCGACTTTGGCATCGGTGGGTGCAGGGTCACGATTTCAACCCGGGGTGCGCTTTGCGCAACCAGCAACCGTCAGCGTTGGCAGCAATTGTTATTTCTGGCGGGGCTGCAATGCGTCGTCGGAAGTGACGGGCGGGCCGTTGATCATCGATGATGGGGTGCAGATCAATCAGGATGTGCATCTGGATACGACGGGCGGACTGACGCTGGGCCGCGATGTGCTGATTTCCGAAGGGGTTGTGATCTATACCCATGATCACGGGCTTGATCCGCGCGCGGCCCCGGAAATGCTGCCCAAGACGATTGCGCCAGATGTCTGGATCGGAATGCGTGCTGTGATCATGCCGCAATGCCGCCGCATCGGACCGGGCGCAGTGATCGGGGCCGGGGCGATTGTGGTGCACGACGTGCCTGCGGGTGCGATCGTGGGTGGCAATCCCGCGCGGGTTCTGGGCCAAAAAAAACATCTTGCCGAGGTAGCGGCATGAAGATTTTGCATGTCGCCCCGTCCTTTTACCCCGCGACGTGGTGGGGTGGGCCGATCTGGTCGACCAAGGCGATTTGCGACGGTATCCATCAGACCCCCGGCATGGAGTTACGTGTGTTAACGACGGATGCGGCCAGCCCGCACCAACGCGACCAGATTTCACCCGCTGACTTGCCCTATCCAGTTCATTATGCACGGCGGATCGCGGGGCATAGTGTCGCGCCGGGGCTGCTTGCCCGCCTTCCGGCTGCGATCCGTTGGGCTGATCTGGTTCATCTGACGGCCACCTATAGCTTTCCAACCCTGCCCACACTTGCCCTTGCGCGCTTGATCGGGCGTCCGGTTGTCTGGTCGCCGCGTGGCGCGTTGCAAGCGACCGAGGATTGGGGTGCGGCCCCGCGCAGGCGGATCAAGACCCTCTTCACACAGGCGGCGCAAGCGATGCGATCAGGGCATGCTGTGCTACATGTCACCTCTGCCGCAGAGGCCGCTGGCAGTGTGCGTCACTTGCCCGGAATTCAGACAGTGGTGATTCCGAATTGCGTGGAGATTCCGTCGGATGTGCAGCGGCCAGCGCAAGCTGACCGGCTGCGGTTGATGTATCTGGGGCGGCTTCATCCCAAGAAGGGGCTTGATTTGCTATTTGATGCGATGGACCAGCTGCCGCCGCATGTGACATTGGACGTCTATGGCACCGGCGCGCCGGATTATGTTGGAACGTTGCAGCGCCGGGCGTCTGACCGGATCAGGCTGCATGGCCATGTTGAAGATGCTGGCAAGGCCCGCGCCTTTGGCAGTGCTGACTTGTTCATCCTACCCAGCCATTCGGAGAATTTCGGCATCGCGGTGGCCGAGGCATTGGCCCACGCTGTGCCGGTGATCACCACAAAGCAAACACCATGGCAGGCGATCAACCGTCAAGGATGCGGGCGATGTGTTGATCTGGCTAAGACCGATCTGGCCAGCGAAATCATGCGCCTTGCCGGGGCAGACCTGCGCCGGATGGGCGAGAAGGGACGCGACTGGGTGCACCGAGATTTCACCGCTGCCGCGATGACGGCGGCATTTGTGGAACTTTACCGGGGCATGCAAATGCCCGGAGAAGGGGTAGTTTTGGCATGACGATGCAGGTAGATGTCACTGCCAATCGCAAGCAGCGCGATTGGAGTTATCGGGCCCTTTTGGGCCGTGTGCTGTGGGGGCTTTGCCAGCCGCTGTTCCGGTTCAGCCCACGGGTTTTCTGGGGGTGGCGGGTCTGGCTATTGCGGGCTTTCGGGGCGCAGATTGGCGCAGATGTGCATATTTATCCCACCGTACGCATCACGATCCCTTGGCATCTGAAAATCGGCGATCAGGCGGCGATCGGCGACCGGGCCATCCTTTACGCGCTAGGCCGGATCGAGGTGGGTGCGCGCGCGACGGTGTCGCAACACGCCCATCTTTGCGCGGGCAGTCATGATCTGACCGATGCTTCCCGGCCCTTGCTGCGCGAGCCGATCCGTATCGGATCTGATGCATGGGTTTGCGCAGATGCCTTTGTCGGTGCCGGTGTGCGGATCGGGGATGCGGCGGTGTTGGGCGCGCGCGCCGTGGCGATGAAGGATCTGCCGGCCCGGATGACCGGAATTGGGAATCCGATGTATGTCAGGTTGCGGCCATGACGCAGATCACCGTGATCATCCTGACCAAGGATGAGGCGATACACATCGCCCGTGCCATCGCGTCGGTGCAGGGGTTCGCCAACCGGGTGCTGGTTGTTGATAGCGGGTCACGCGATGACACCGTCCAACTGGCGCGTGCCGCGGGTGCGGAGGTTTTGCAACATGCCTGGACTACCCATGCGGCCCAGTTCAACTGGGCGCTGGATCAGATCAGTGGTCAACCGGGTTGGGTCCTGCGGCTGGACGCGGATGAGATGGTGACACCCGCGCTGACGGCTGAGATCAGTCGGGGGCTGCCGGATATGGCCGGGCTGCGCCTGAGGCGGCAGATCCATTTTCAGGGCCAGCCAGTGCGTTACGGCGGGGTGCAGGCATTGCCGGTGTTGCGTCTGTTTCGCAATGGGGCGGGCCGTTGCGAAAATCGCTGCATGGACGAACATATTGTTGTGGATGGACCAGTCGCTGATCTGCGCGAGGCGATCATTGATGATAATCGCAAGCCGCTGGATTGGTGGGTGGCAAAACATAACAGTTATGCCAGCCGCGAGGTGATCGATATCCTTAACCAGCGTCACGGGATCGGGCTTGTGGATGCGGGGCCGCAACAGGGTGGTTTGAAACGATGGATCAAACTGCGGTTCTACAACCGGTTGCCGGGGGGGCTGCGGCCCGGACTGTATTTCCTATATCGCTACGTGCTGCGGTTGGGCTGTCTTGACGGGCGACAGGCCCGGCAATTCCACGTTTTGCAGGGGTTTTGGTATCGCTATTTGGTTGATGCAAAACTGGCCGAGGTGGAACGACACATGACCGCACAGAACGTTAGTGCCGCAACAGCAATTCGCGACGTATTGCAGCTTGAATTTGCAACTTCCGTCGTGACCGAAACCCGAAAGGATGCCGCATGAAAATCTCGGTCGTGACAGCGGTGATCAATGGGGGTGATACGCTACCCCAGACGGTGGAAAGCCTGCGGGCGCAAACCTGTCCGGATATCGAACATGTCGTGCAGGATGGCGGATCAACCGACGGGACACTGGATTACCTTTCACAGCACGGCCATCCGCATATGGCATTAGTGTCAGCGGCAGATGGCGGGATTTATGAGGCGATCAATGCCGGGATCGCACGGGCCAGCGGCGATGTGATCGGGTTGTTGCATGCTGACGATTATCTGGCCGGGCCAGAGGTGATCGCTGAGGTGGCCAAGGCGATGCAGAACCCTGAAATCGACGGCGTTTACGGCGATTTGGAATATGTGGCACGGGAAGATGCCAACAGGGTGATCCGTTACTGGCGAGCAGGTGATTATGCCCCTGCGCGGCTGCGGCGCGGTTGGATGCCACCGCACCCGACGCTTTATTTGCGGCGCAGCGTGTTTGATCGGGCAGGGCTATATGACCCCAGCTACCGGATTTCGGGCGATTATGACGGGATGTTGCGCTGGCTGACGACGGGGCGGGTGCGGTTGGGCTATATCCCGCAGGTCATGGTGCGGATGCGCATCGGCGGCGTCAGCAACCGATCATTCGCGCAGATGTTACGAAAGAGCAGAGAGGATTATCGCGCCATCCGTCGCCATAAGGTTGGCGGCATCGGCACCTTGCTGGGCAAGAACCTATCTAAGCTGCCGCAGTTCGGGCGGCGGTCGCCTTAGCCGTAAAAATACTTGGTGAAGTGATAGAAAATCGGCGCAGCGAAGATCACGCTATCCAGCTGATCGACGAATCCGCCTTGCCCCGGGATCAGATGTGACCAGTCCTTGACCCCCCGGTCGCGTTTGATGGCGGCAAACACCAGGCTGCCCATCAGCCCGACCAGTGATGCCGTCCCGGCCATTGCCATCGCCCCAAAGATGCCAAAGGGGGTGATCCAGGCCAGAAGCCCACCGATCAGCGCGGCACAGGTCACGCCGCAGACAACGCCTTCCCATGTTTTGGGGGACAGGCCGGGGGCGATCCGGGTGCGCCCGATCCGACGGCCAAAGAAATATTCGAGCAGATCACCGAATTGCACCACCATCACCAAAAAGGCGATCAGCAGAACGGAACGGTCCGCATAGCCCACGACATCAATCGTCACCAGCGCGGGCACATGGCTGACGCAGAAAACCGCGATCATCAGACCCCACTGGGTTTCAGCGACCCGGATCAGAAACCGGTTGGCGTTGCCGCGCAGGGCGGACACGATGGGCAAAAGCAGGAAGGCATAGACCGGGATGAACACATTATAGAGCCCGTCCCACCCCATGCCGACAAAGAAATATTGCAAGGGCAATACGACGAAAAAAGCCAGCGCCAGCGACATATGGTCAGCCTGGGCCTTGGTCGTCAGGGTCAGAAATTCGCGTAAGGCGGCGAAGGATGTAAAGGCAAACAGCACCATGACGCCAATCTTGCCCATCAAAAGTGCGACCCCGACAAAGGCGACCATGCCCCACCAGCTTTGCACCCGGGTCATGTAGGTATCCAGGACCGGGTTCACGAAACCGGGCTCTTCTCGGGCGCGCAGCACCTCGCCCACGAAAGTGAGGGCAAACAGAATGCCGAAACTGCCGATGGCCAGCAGCAGGATATCATTTGTCGTCTCGGTCATGTGCGATCCTCCGGCGCGAGGGCGACCAGCGCGTCGGATGCGCGTCTGAGGAAGTCATCCTTGCTTTCGCCGTCCTGCACATGGATCGGGCTGCCGAAAGTTACCGTGCAGATCAGGGGCAGCGGGATCACCTCGCCCTTGGGCATGATCGTATTAAGGTTGGCGACCCATGTGGGGACCAGTTCAACCTCTGGCCGGGCGACACCCATGTTGTAAAGCCCTGCCTTGAACGGCAGCAGCGGGTCATCGGTCATGTTGCGGTTGCCTTCGGGAAAGATGATTAGCGATGCACCCTCGTCCAATGCGGCGATGATCTTGTCCATCGGTTTGTCTTTCACTTCGGGTCGGCGATCCACCAACACGCAGTTGAATACTTCGGGGCCGACAAAGGCGCGCAGCTTGTTTTTTAACCAGTAATCCGCGGCCGCAACGGGGCGGACCGTGCGACGGATGGCGGGCGGCAGGCAGGACCAGATCATCGGCATATCGCCATTGCTGGTGTGATTGGCGAAATAGACCCGCTGTTTCGGCACCGGTTCAATCCCCTGCCAGTCGGCGCGGACGGCGGTGATGGCGCGGGCGAAGATGCGAATGGATTGGCCCACGATCCGGGCCGCAAACTGGCGTAGGAATGTCATGGCCCTGACTTTGGCGAAGCAAACCGGATTTGAAAAGAGCGAAGGCCATTGTGGCAGTGATGCGTCTTAGGGGTTGAAATCGATCTTGCCGGTTGTGCACTGAGTTGTTTTGGCCAAGTCTGCGCGAAATAGCGTGGATCGCGGATCGACAATCAAAAGGAAAAACCGTGCTGGGCCGTATTATTCAGAAAGTTTTTGGAGCCGCTGCAAACCCCGACAATCGAACATCACCGGAGGATGCTGGCCCTTTTGACCACCTTGAGCCGGTCAAACGCGGGCTTGCCGCCCGTGCGAAGACCTACCTGGCGACCGGTGAGGATGAAGCCGTGTTGGCCGATCTAAAAGCGAGTGTTGGTACAAACACGAATTTTCTGCCCGGCCGCACCCATTCGGCGGCTGTGATAGCGACAAACCAGCTTTGCCATGAACTGGGCGGCCAGCCAGAGGCGTTGGCGCGTTACGCTGAACTGCGTCATGCGATGGGGTTCGGGTTTAGCCTGACGGTATCAAAGGGCCAGGAACATCTGAATGCCATCCCTGATGTTGTCCGTGTCTTGCTGTTGGTTTGCGGAAACCGAAATCGGGTGCCGTCGGAAACCCCAACGACATGGGACGATCTGCGCGCCGCCGTCAGGATTCTGGGCGGAAGTGATATTGATATCGTGATCTATTGCCTGCCAACCGAACGCTACACATCGCGCACGATCAACATGGAAACAAGTCACCAAACCCTGTTTGGCGACCAGTTTGATGCGGCGACCATTATCGCAGCGCTTGAACCACAAAATGCAAAGGTGCGTGCCACTGTACTGGGTCAGTGGGCGCAGCAGCACATTGTCAAAGAACCCGCGTTTCTGCCGTTCCTGTTCCAGCAAGGTCATGAAAGCGGTGTGACCCTGCGGAAAAATGCCGCCGCGATATTGCCGCAGCATGACGGCGATGCGGTGACAAGGCTGGCGATAGAGATGCTGGCATCCAAAAAAGCGACAGCGCGGCTTTTTGCTGTTGAAGCGCTTGGCATGGTGGGAACGCCAGCGGCGCTGGACGCGCTTGCCGCGCATAAGGAAACGGAAACATCGCAATCAGTCCTGACCACGCTTGCGCTTTTTCTGGGCGGTTCAAACGTGAAGGCACCAACGGTTGTGGGCGGGTACATTGATGCAAACGGCATTCATGTCCCACTGCCGCCGGAAGTGTCGCTTGTCGATGATGGCAGCAGCCCGCTTGATGAAAGCTTTACGGCGAAGTTTCACGGTGTTGAGGCGAACATGCGCCAAGAAGCAGAGAACAAATACGAACGGCAAGTCGCGTATTGGATCAAGAAGGACAAGAAACGCAATGAACCCCAAAAGGATGTTGTAAGGCCGATCGGCCCCGCGTGGCTGAAGTTGCTGAACAATCCTGTTGAAAAGGATGCCGGGGATAATCGCAGGGGCCGGAATTACATTCCATACCGCTATACGGCCCAGGTCCATCCGATCATTGACGCCGCACTTGACCAGATCCCGCTGCGCCGTGTGGTCGATTTGGCATGTCAAACCCAATATGGACTATCGAGTATATTGGGATGGCGGCACGATCCGTTGTCAAACTATGTCCAGACTGCAATTGAAGATGGCCGTGTCAGTTACGCGCAATTCGTCCAGATCGCGAAAGACAACAACGTTGGCTACGAAAACACGACGCCAGCCGATGAGCGTATATCGGAGAAATTCGAGGCCGGGCATCTGAAACATGTGATGTCGCAACGGCATTCGCGGTACGGTGGCCTGGTTACTGTGCCGGGTGTCTGGCAAATCGCGGCAGCGCATTTGCCGCTACTGATTGATGCGCTTCCCCCGCGCGGCACTGACCTGTCAAAGGCGCAGCGTGCCCTTGAAATCATCGCTGATTTTCCTTCTTTGCCACAGGACTTGGTCCAGCCGCTTTTGTTTGTTGCAATTGATGACCGGGCGCGTTTGCGGGATGCGGCGCAGGCATTGCTTGCCGATGTCCCCGGTATTGATGATCAGTTGATCGCCATTCTCTCGGATAAACGTCAGGCCGTGCGTGCCAATACGGCGCGTTTCCTTGCGGATCGTGAGGCCGCCGCTGCCTTACCTGCCTTGGTCAAGCGGTTGAAAACCGAAAAATCGGAACTGGCCCGCGCCGACCTCATCTCAGCCGTGGCGCGGTTGGGGGGGGACACAACGCCTTATCTTGGGCGCGATGCCCTGATGAAAGAGGCGCAGACCTTTGTCGGCAAGCTGCCAGCGGCAAAAATTGATTGGTTGCCCTTATCCAGCGCCCCGCCGTTGATATGGGCGAATGGTTCCATAGCCGATCCTGTTCTTCTGGATGCTTGGTTGCGTTTGGCGTTGAAGCTGAAAGCACCCTTGGGGTCGCCATTGTTCGGTTTGCATTTTGATCAGATGACCCCCGACAGCGTGACCGCCGTGGCGGATTGGGTTCTGAAGAGTTGGATTAACTATGATACCGACCGTCCAGTTGGTGCCGCCATGCGCGCCAAAGCGGAAGAGCGGGCCAAGCGAGTGATGGCGTCAGGGACCAGCTGGATGGTGCAAGTCGGTTATACATACGAGCAGTTGACCGATGTGTTTCTAGGCCAGATGACGTCCGGTTATCCCAATTCCGGCGCGGACAGTAAGGGCATCCTTGCCTTGACCCATCGCGCCACGCCGGCGACGGCTGGGCCGATGATTGCGCGTTATCTGAAACAACATGGCAAACGGGTGTCGCAGGCCAAAGCAATGGTTGAGACGCTTTATGGGATGGGCAGTCAGGATGCGGTGCAGGTGCTGGTTGCGACGGCAACCCGGTTCAAGCAGCGGACCGTACGTGAATTGGCGGAAAAACTGGTAAAGGAATTGGCCGAAACACGGGGCTGGACGCAGGATGAACTTGCGGACCGGTCTGTGCCGACCGGCGGGTTTGAGGATGACGGCACCTTGCTGCTGGAAGTCGGTGAGGATGCAAAACCGTATCTTGCGGGCCTCAGTAGTGATTTGACGGTCAAGCTGTTCAATCCCCAAGGCAAGGAGGTGAAAGCCATTCCCACCGGTAAGGACGCGAACACCAAAGAGGCTAAGTCACTGCTGAGCGCGGCGAAAAAGGTAATCAAGACCGCACAAGCCCAACAACAGGCGCGACTTTATGATGCAATGGTCGGTGGTCGGTGTTGGGAACGTCAGACCTGGCAGGATGATTTGATCCATCACCCGATCATGCAGCGTCTGATCGAACGGGTGATCTGGCGTGGGTTGGATGCGGATGGCGATTTCGTCACTGGCCTACGTCTGACGCCAGAAGGTGAGGTTCTGAATGCCGCAGGTGATGATGTCGACATGGCATCCATCAGCAAGATCGACATCGCCCATACTGCCAATCTGCCGCAAGAGCATCAGCAGGCTTGGCTGGATCACCTCAAGGATTTTGAGGTCAAGCCACTCTTTGCCCAAGTGTCGCGCCCTGTGCGTGTTTTGACAGATGCGCAAAGGAACGGCACGCAGCTGACCGACCGGCAAGGATGGATGATGACGACGTTCAAACTGCGCGCTGCGGCCAAGAAGGTCGGCTATGATCGCGCCCCCGTCGGCGATGGTGGTGGCTTTGACGCCTACCGCAAGGAATTCAGAGGTGCCCAAATTTGGGCAGATTTGTATTTCACTGGTAGCTACGTATCAGAAGACGATATTCCTGCGGCGATCAAATATATGCAATTTTCACAGATCAATGACGGTGGTACGGCGCGCGCTTTGACATTGGGTAAGGTGCCTGCACTTTTGTTATCCGAGGTCTGGAACGATCTGCACGAGATCGCAAAATCCGGTGCCTTTGATGCCGATTGGGAAAGTAAAGGACTGTACTAATTTGCGACATGCTAAAAGCAGATCGGGCTTAAGATGAAATCACTGTTCAAAAAGTTTCTTCCCTTTGGTGACCGGTCGGCAAAGCTGATCACCCATGATCTGAATCGCCTCAATCAGGTAAAGGCGGGCATGGGGGATGCGGCGGTCAAATATGTACTGACCGGCGAACCCGAAACGGTTTTGTCCACATTGTCGCAAGCGGGTGGCGGCGCAAAGTTGCAAGTTGGTGTATCTTACGTCGCTTACAACAAGACCGAAGATTGTCATCTGCGCCGACAGTTGCTGTTTCTGGATATGGCTCCATTCGATACAGCCCTGTTGACCCGCTACGCACATGTGCTGGGCGCCGCATTGGCAACCAAACCGGACAGGCTGTTGGGTGGGGCCAAGACCCCGGTGCCACTGCGCGTTATGTTAACTGAGGTTGCGATTGCCGCCTGTGATCCTGCCAAACGGTGGCAAGCCATTGCCCGTGACGAGGCACCAAAGGGCCTAACAGCGGATCAATTGCTGCCCATGACAGAGGCGCTCGGCGGAACTGTTCCGCAACTAATTCAGACCCTGTTTTGGGACAACAATGAATACGGCACCCCGAGCATCAAGCCCTATCGCGAACTGATCGATGTGCGTGCATTGGTTTTGGCTCATAGAGATGATGCGCTCAAAGGTATTGCGGGGGCTCCGGCGCTGGGTCGTGAGACCTTTGTCAAGGCACTGCACAAATGGAAGCTGTCTGATCAGCAACCTTTCCTTGATTATGTTCTGGGCTTTACCGGTGATCCGTCAAAATCCGTCCGTGGCGCGGCCTTGGCTGTTCTACGCAATGTACCTGCCAACATCATCGCACCGCTGGCCGCACAGCGTCTGGCAAAAGGCACCGTTGGTGTGCGGGCCGGGATGGTTGAAATTCTAGCGGGTTTAGGCACGGACGCCGCGACCGAAACTCTGCGCGCGCATTTGAAGACCGAAAAGACCGCGCGGATCATCGCCGCGATTGAAAATACCTTTTCTGCGGATCAGATGGCTGGTGATACTGATCAGCCTGTTGATGATGCCACCGGCTATACCGCGATTGATGGCAGCCGCGTCGTGATTCCACCGGTGAAGCCGTTGCAAGATGGCCCAGCACCCGCCCTGACGGATGAAGAGCGCACGCAGCTCAAGCAAATCCTTGCGGCCGAGAACACGAAGATAAAGGCGCGCAATGCCAAGGAGCCCAAAGGATATCAGGCCCCCACTTATGGGATCGGTTTCGCGGGGCAAATTGATGCGCATTTCAGCAATACGCTGAAGGAGGGCAATGGCAAGCACAGTGTCCGACAATTCCTGATGCGAAACCACGCCGGTTGGACTGCGGGGGTGTTGGATCGCTTGGCCGAGAAACAGGCGCTAATGGTAGCGTTTCGTTCGCTTTATAGTTTGCCCGCCTGGATAAGCGCCTATCATTACGGGCCGTTCGGCGACTACTTTCAACGCTATCTGACGTCTGATCATGCCGATTTGCGGGCGATTGATGCGCTTTGGCGAGAAATGGATATGGAGATCACTGTCGGAGGATGGCGTAACCGCAGCAAGCGGGCCGCAGTCAAAGGGGATTTGCTGCGTCAGATGATGCCGGAATATGCCAGCATGGTCTATGACGCGCCGGATATGCTGAATGACTCAGCGCTCTGGCCCTTTATCGCCGACAATTTGGACGTCATGGATCAGGCGATGGGGGTATCGGCCAACACTGAGGAGCAGCTTAGCCAGACGATGGCGATCCGGCTGCTTGCGTCGCTGCCCAAAACCCCGATGCGCTACTTTGCCTCGCTGCTGGAGGTGGCGACAGGCGAACGCAAGACTGGTAAACAAGAGGCGCGCGCGCTGCTGGAGGATATCCCGCAAGTGACTGACCGATTGATCACCTTGCTGAAAGATAGTCGTCAGGTGATCCGCAAGGGCGCCGCCGAATGGTTGGGCGCGCGCGGTAACACCAATGCGATCCCGGCGCTGAAAGCCCAGCTAAAGAAAGACAAAAGCGAACTTGCGAAAGCTGCGATCCTGACGGCGCTTGAGGCGCTGGGCGAACCGCTTGACAATTACGTTGGTCCTGCGGCCCTGATCCGTGAGGCAGAAGCCGGGTTGAAGAAGGCCAAATTCGACAAGCTGGAATGGCTGAACTTTGATCATATGCCATCCGCCAAATTCAAATCCGGCAAGGCGGTGCCTGCCAATGTGCTGTCATGGTGGGTTTATCTGGCGTTTAAGCTGAAACAACCCGGCGGCAATGCGTTGTTTGAGATTTACCTTGATCAGTTGGCCCCCGACAGTGCTGCCACGTTTTCACAATGGATCTTTGACAGCTGGATCACCTATGACACGGTTGTGCCTTCTGATGAGGCGGCAATTGCCTTTGCCGAGGCGCATATCGCCCAACGGCAGCAGTCCTATAAACGCTGGTATCCGGATATGACCCGTGATCAGATCTATGCGCAGCTCAAGCGTGAAGTGAAGTCGCAATATCAAAACTCGGGCACGGCAACCAAGGGTATACTTGCGCTGACCTCACGCGTGCCGCCGCAAATCGCGGCTGACCGGGTACGGGCCTATCTGCGCAATCACGGATCGCGCACATCGCAAGCGTCGTCCTTGTTAGAGGTTTTGGCGCATAAGGGTGATCCTGTTTCCTTGCAGGTTGTGATCGCCGCGGCGACCCGGCTCAAGCAAAAAGGCGTGCAGAAATTCGCAAGCGACTTGGTGCAGCGCGTCGCCGACACAATGAACTGGTCGTTGAATGAGCTTGCCGACCGGACGATCCCGGCGGCCGCCATGAATGACGAAGGGTTCGTCGATTTGCCCTGCGGGGCGGAGGGAAAACCCTACCGCGCGACGCTGGGCGATGATCTGGCCTTTGTGCTGACCAATCCTGATGGAAAGGTGGTCAAAGCGCTGTCTTCTGGCACAGATGAAGCGACAAAGACTGCGAAAAAACAGCTGAGCGCATCCAAGAAAGAACTGAAACAGGTTATCACCATGCAGACCGCCCGCCTTTATGAGGCGCTTTGCGGTGAACGCATCTGGCCGCGCACTGATTGGCAACGCGACCTGGCGGATCATCCGATCATGCGTCGGCTGCTGGCGCGGCTGGTCTGGCAAGGGTTGGATGCGGATGGACAGGTTATCGGCAATTTCCGCCCCACCAACGAAGGCGAATTTACCGATGCGATGGATGAAGAGGTCGACGTGAGCGGTTTTGCAGGCATTCGTTTGGCCCATGGGGCGACCTTGTCGGTGGACGAAGCGACACAATGGGCAGCACATTTGCAGGACTATGAGGTCAAGCCCCTGTTTGCCCAATTTGGGCGCAGCCTGATCCGGTTGCCAGAGGATCAAAAAGATGCGGTTGAAATCGTTGATCGCAAAGGATGGGTGACCGAAACCTTTGCCCTGCGTGGCGCGGCGACCAAGCTGGGCTATGAACGGGGGCAGGCAGAGGATGGCGGATGGTTCTATTACTACCACAAGCCGTTCAAAGGTGTGGGGATCACAGCGACAATCGAGTTCACTGGGAATTTCCTGCCCGAGGAAAACCGAAAGGCTGCTCTGATCTCGCTCAGTTTTGAGAAGTCCCAGAGGCGTCATGGGCAAAAGGTGAAGCTGTCCGATGTTCCACCAGTGTTACTGTCTGAATGCTGGAACGATTTTCACGCCATGGCCGCCAAGGCGCAGTATGATTCTGATTGGCAAAAGAACACACAATGGTAGACCAGATACAACGCGCACCCGCTGAGCAGCGCTATGGCGCAGAAATCGAACGTTTGCTGGCCGCCGACACGGACCCCAAACCCAAAGGCTGGCGGCTGTCGCCGCGTGCGGTCCGCCGGTTCATTCTGGGGGACGCGGCACTTGACGTGCAGCAGAAGTTTTTTGGGGATGATCCGTTGGTGGATCGCTGCATTGTATCGTTGATGGGTCATCAGGGGTTGATGTTGGTGGGTGAGCCCGGCACAGCGAAATCCTTGTTGTCAGAATTGCTGGCCGCGGCGATCAGCGGGACGTCAAAACTGGTGGTCCAGGGCTCTGCCGGGATCATCGAGGACCATCTGCGTTACGGCTGGAACTATGCCCTGCTGCTGGCCGAAGGACCGAGCGAGCGGGCCTTGATCGCGTCCCCCATTCTTAGTGCGATGCGCAACGGACTGGTTGCCCGGATCGAGGAACTGACACGTTGCGCGCCAGAGGTGCAGGATGCGATTATTTCGCTGATGTCTGAAAAGACGATTGCGATCCCCGAACTGGGGCCAGAGATCGAAAGCCGCGCAGCTCCCGGATTTAACCTGATCGGTACGGCCAACCTGCGGGATCGCGGCGTGCATGATATGTCCAGCGCGCTGAAACGCCGGTTCAATTTTGAAACGGTGCAGCCGATTGCCGACGCGCAGTTTGAAAAGGAACTGATCAACCGGCAGGTCGCGCAGCGTATGGCCGAAAACCCGATTGCGCCGGCGCTGCCGCCGGATGTGATTGATTTGGTTGTCGATGTGTTTCGCGACTTACGGACCGGGACCACTGCCGATGGGGCCAGCGTCGCAATTCCCAACAGCGTGATGTCCACTGCTGAGGCTGTGAATGTGACCCATGCTGCGGCCTTGGAAGCGGCCTATCTGGATGACGGGACGCTGACGGCCGGGCATGTGGCGCGGCAGTTGGGCGGCACTGTGTTTAAGGACGATCCGGAAGACGCCCGCAAATTACGCGCCTATGTGGATCAGATCGCCAAACCCCGCGCCCGTGGATCGCGCATCTGGGCGGCTTTCTACAAATCCGCCAAAGAAAGCCTGCGTGACTGACCGCGCAACATTCGAACAGCTGCGCCTTGATCTGTTTCAGGCGGATCGGGGTCTATATGTGGTGCCGGTCCGGCATCACTCACCCGCCTGCGCATGGGCGTTGCGCGCGTTGATCGCCGAGGTCAAACCGGCCCATATCCTGATCGAAGCACCGGTCGATTTCGCAGCGCAAATTCCGCTGTTGCTGGATCCCGATACAAAACCACCTGTCGCCCTTGTCTCGCTTGTCGATGATGCGGGCGACCGGGGGCGGGTCGCCGGTTACTACCCGTTTTGTGCCCATTCACCTGAATATGTGGTGCTGCAATCCGGCGCGGCGATGGGTGCTGCATTGCAGTTCATCGACGCGCCTGCCGCGACGAAGGCGATGCGAGGCCAGCTTGATGGAACAGAGCCTGTATCATTGCTGGATGAACAACGTTTCAATTCGAGTGACTATGTCACCGGGTTGACCCGTGCCACGGGCTGTCGGGACGGGTTTGAATTATGGGATCATCTGTTCGAGACTAGGTTGGGGCAGTCTGACTGGCGGGCTTTTTTTGGCGATGTGGGCGTCTATTGCGCGGGCATCCGTGCTGCAACGCCCGCGGTACAGATCGACAACACTGGCGATACGATGCGGGAGGTCTATATGGCCCGTGCCGTCAAAAAGGCATTGGTCGATGGTGGTCCGGTGGTGGTGGTCGTGGGCGGCTTTCATGCCCCCGCGCTTGTCGGCGATCTGGATAATCTGCCAGCACCAGAAAAGCCTGACGGAAAATGCGAAAGTTACCTGATCCGCTACGGCTTCCGTGCAATGGATGCGCTGAACGGATATGCTGCCGGGTTGCCGCAGCCGGGATATTATCAGGCGCTGTGGGACGGCGCGAATGCGGAAAACAACCAAACGACGGAGTTTGATCTGGGCATCGACCTCCTGACCGACTTTGCAGCCCAGATGCGTGCCGAGGGGCATGCATTGCCCTTGCCAGCCCAGGTTGAGGCGGTGCGTGTTGCAAATGGGCTTGCAGCGTTGCGGGGGCGCCGGGGGGCGATGCGCCACGATCTGATTGACGGGGTGCGGGCTGCGTTGATCAAAGGAGAAACCGTAGCGCAGGACATCTGGACTACGCGTTTTCAGGCCTTTTTATGCGGGGATCGATTGGGCGATGTGCCAGCCTCTGCCGGATCACCGCCCTTGGTAGAGGATGTGCGCCGTCGAGCACGCGGCCATCGGTTTGATCTGACCGACAGTGCGCAGCGCACGCGCAAATTGGACATTCGGCGCAAGGATGCGCATCTGGCCGCATCGCAGTTCCTGCACGCAATGGGGCTGATTGGATCGCCCTTTGCCACCCGAACAGGTGGTCCCGACTACGTCAATGGCAGCGAAACCACGCTGCTTTTTGAACATTGGCAATACGCTTGGTCGCCACAAACCGAGGGGCATTTGATCAATCAGGCCGTTCTGGGGGATGAACTGCCAACCGCCTGCCTGGCCTTCCTGCAACGCGAACGGGCGGTGCTGATTGCGGACGGACATGCCCGCGATCTGCCAAAACTGGTTGATATGCTGGCGCGCGGGCTTTTGGCGGGTCTGGGTCCGCAGCTTGGCCCATTTGTCGCGCAGTTGGGCAGCGACATCCAGAACCACGGAACATTCGCGAGCGTCATGGTCGCCCTGCGCCGTTTGCTGTTCGTTGTGCAATCGTCTGGCCCGCTTGGGGCGCCGGATACCCTTGATCTACGTGGGGTCGTCGGGGCCGCATATGGGCGGCTGGTCTATCTGTGCGATGATCTGCCCAACACGTCAGACGAGGATACGCAGGACCGTCTGGATGCCCTGCGTATGACGAATGCGATTTTACGCGACTGTGATGCGATCGGCCTTGATCGCAGCCTGCTGGACGCGGCCATTGATCGGGTTGCTTTGGCAACGACCAATCCGGTCATTCTGGGGGCCGTTCTGGCAGTCTGTGTCCAGGCGGGCACGCGCCCCTCGGCAGAGTTGGTGCAAGTCATGGAAGGCCAGCTGACGGGGGTCGGCCTTGATACCGCCGATCAGATCGGGGTGCTGCGCGGTATCCTGCATACCAGCCCGGCGCTTTTGTGGCATGCAGACGGGCTGCTGGCTGTGGTCGATACCTTCATCCGCGAGATAGAAGAGGACCGTTTTTTGGATCTTTTGCCGCATCTGCGGTTGGCCTTTACCCAGTTGAACCCGCGTGAAACGGACCGGGTGGCGCATGCGCTGGCGGGGCTGCTGGGTGTGCAGGCAAGCGGCTTGATCAGTCATAATACGCAGGTGTCAGATACCAATCTGGCCGAGGGGCTGCGCATCGAAAAGGCGCTGCGCGCATCATTGGCGCAGGACGGGTTGACCAAATGGATCACCGGAAAGGCCGCATCATGAGCGAGGGGGCAAGACGCTGGCGTCTAGCCCTTGGCCGCTATGCCAATCAGCAATTGGGCGGGCTTGGTGGCCGCGACGGGCAGATGGATCAATCGCTCGATTTCCTATACGGGCGCGAATATCATGGGCGTGGATTGGAGCGGGATCGCGGGGCCGGATCGCTGGACCCCACGCAAATGCATGCGTTGAATTGGCTGGGCAAGGCCAAGGAGCTTTTCCCGCAATCGGTGTTTGAGACGCTGCAAGGCCATGCACTTGACCGTTACGGGCTGACGGACCTGCTGAAAGACCCCAAAACGCTGGATAGTCTGGAACCCAATCAGGAATTGTTAAAGGTCTTGCTGGGATTTCATGATCGGGCCGACCCGGCGATCAAGGCCAAGCTGCGCGAGGTGGCCGACAGGATCATCAGCGACATCATGGAGCGATTGCGCCATGATGTGATGCGGGCCTTTTCGGGACGCCGGAACAGGTTTCGCCGGTCCAATATTCCATCAGCGGCGAATTTTGACTGGCGCAATACGTTGCGCGAGAACCTTAAGACTTATGACCCCGAAACACAGCGGATCATCGCGCAAAACCTGCGGTTCAACAGTCGCGAAAAACGGCGGTTGCCGTGGACCGTGGTCCTTTGCGTCGATCAATCGGGGTCCATGACCGATAGCGTGATCCATTCGGCCGTCATGGCCGCCATTCTGTGCGGGCTGCCCGGCGTCACGGTGAAGATGGTTCTGTTCGATACGTCGATCATTGATGTGTCGGACAGGTTGACCGATCCGTTGGATACGTTGCTATCGGTGCAATTGGGCGGCGGAACGAATATCGGGAGGGCGGTCACATATTGCGAAGATTTCGTGACAGACCCCACGCGCACGGTATTTGCCCTGATCAGCGACTTTGCCGAAGGGGCATCGCCACGCGCGCTTTATGCTGCACTTGCCCGGATGGCAGAGGCACGGGTGAGGATGATCGGGCTGGTCGCCCTGGATGAACAGGCCGCGCCCTATTTTGATCCCAGCATCGCGGGCAAAGCGGCCGATATCGGCATGCAAGTGGGCGCGATGACCCCAGACAAATTCGCCCTTTGGCTGGCAGAGATCATGACATGACCCTGTCAGCGATGATTGCCATCCACGATGAAACCGCCCTAGCCGCGCTTGCATCCGTGGGCGTGGTCCGCCGCGCCAAACGCGATTTTGAGGCAGGCAAGGCGGTTGTTGTCGCCCGTGATGATCAGGCGGCGACAGTGACGGCGGATGGCAAGATGGTGATGATCCCGGCCAGCGGGCTGACGGCGGCCACATGCGATTGCCCGGCAACAGGGATTTGCAGGCATATCCTGCTGGCCACTTTTGCATTGCGCGATGATACCGCTGCCCCCGCAGCGCCAGTGATATCGGCGGCCCAGGAATTGCACGCCCTGGACGAAACGGATTTGCGTAGATTCGCCGGGGCTGATTGGGACAAGGCGATCAACTTGGCGCGGATCAGCGGGCGAGCCGCGGTAACCGAAGAGGGTGCAAACCTGTCGGTGCAGTTGCCCGATGTTGAATTTCCAATTGTCTTTCTTGCGGGACAGGGGCTGGCCGGCACCGTCTTCAAAGGCGCGAAAACGGCCAAGCGGCGGATGACAGCGGCGGCGGCCCTGATCGCGCGCCAGCGGTCCGGCGCGCAAAACGTCGATCAAGTCACCCAGAACGAGGCGAAGATTGAACAGATGTCGCCCGCCTTTCTTGGCAATGTGAAAGCGGCCATCACGGCGCTGGTCACAGGTGTCTTTGGCGGCGGGGCCGTAGTGGCCGAGGATTTGGTGTTCGATCTTTCCATTTCGGCCCGCGCGCAATCTGCACCACGACTGACGGCGCTTTTGCGTGGGCTGGTCCAGCAGTCCCGCCAGCATCGCGCCCATCACATTGATTTCCGTGAGGACAGGTTTCTGGCTGACGCGGCACGCGCCTATGCCTTGGCCAAGGCGCTGGCGCAGCATCCCGAGGATACACAGCTGACCGGCACATTGCGACGCAACTACCGCATCCATGATGACCTTGATCTGATCCTACTGGGTGCTGTGCGATGGGCTGCGACCAGCGGCGCGCGGGGTTTGCGGGTCTATGGTTATGCCGCCGAAACCGGCGCGTGGTATGTGACCGGGCAAGCACGGGCGGCGGGGATGGATCCGGGGTTTTCGCCGCGGAACGCCTATGATGCATCACTTTGGGCCGGTGGCATCGCCCGGGAACTGATCGGCGATCAAGTGCATCTGCGTCAGGCTCGGGTGTCAGAGGATAAGCAGATCGCCTGGGATCATGGATCGGCCAGTCGCGCATCCATGCCTGATCTGATCGCGGCTAGTGCGGCACATCAAAACTGGGCCGAGGCGCGTCTGGATATTGCCAAACGGTCCCCCGCCGGGTTGCGCGGAACCGGTGCCCCGGTGCCCGTATTGCTTGGCCCGACCCATATCGGTGACGCCAGTTTCAATGATCTCGACCAATGCTATGAGCTGGCCGTTGCAGACAACAGTCACACGGTCATCCCGCTCACGATCCTCGCTGATCAGCATCAGGCGGTTGCCTGGCTGCAAGGCAACAAATCCACTGTGTACGCCTTGCTCTGCGAGGTGACAGCAGCGGATTTAAAACAGCGGCTGACCGTGATTGCGGTGATATCCAAAACAGGCGGCGGGGGGTTGCAGGTCATGAACCTGACTTTGGATCAGCCACCGCAGAGAAAGACCACATTTGGCGACCGCGCATTATCGGTTTTGAAAGACAAGGTGAAACTTGGCGCGGCGGGGCATGTGAAACCAGCTGCAGGACCGGTGGAAAGGCTATGTCAGGCCGTCTTTGATGCAACAGTAGCGATCCTTCGGTTTGGGCAATCGGATAATTTGGACGCGTTGGCGCAGCGCGCCGATGCCTTGCAACTGGCACTGCTGGCACAGGCCCTGCGCGACCTCGCCAATGATCCGACAGCAGATCAGGCGCTCCGGGTCAGTTATCTGACGACACAGATCGCGTTAAGCGCATAAAAACCCCACCTGTCCTCAGACAGGCAGGGTTCCGGGGGGAGGGACGCCTTAGATCTTGTCGTCGCCGATATAGTCCGACAGGATCTTTTCGTTCTTGGCGTCTTCGATCCGCTGGATGCGGTCTTCGGCCATCTTGTCGTCAAAGCGGTATTTGACAAAATTCACCAGGGCGAGGGTCAGCATCAGCACCGCCATGCCCCAGAAGCCTTTGGTCGCAAGCGGCACCTCTGTTGATAACCAGAGCGAGATACCCAGCATCCCGTAAGCGACGGCGACACCGACGCCATTGACGAACATGATCAGTGAGTTGTCAGATTTCGTTACAGCCATTGTTTCATTCCTTCGTATATGTATTGTTTCGTTTGATTCCAGTTATTTCTTCCCAGCCTTCAGGCGGGCTAGAACATCATCAGCGGTTGATCGGGTGGCACTGCCAAACCCCGCATCGGCCATGCGATCGGTTAACGTGTCATTATTCAGATCACGATTGATATCGGCCAGAATCTCGCTGCGTTCGAACGGATCATCCTTACCCAGCACCCGCGAAATCAGCTCTTCTGCTTCTTCCACGCTGCCCGATGTGACACCGGTGCGCGACATCTGCATCTGAATATTCTGTTCGCGGCGGACCGCACGGGCCTGAATGGCCCCTTGTTTAAGGTCGATGATCCGGCGGTGGCCGCTTTCGATAGAGGACCGCAGGCGCATAACCTTCTGGTCAAGACGGTCCAGCGTTTCGGTCCGGACGCATAGTTCGTTTTCCATTGACGCGATGGCACGCGCGGCTTCCGCGGCCATGTCCTCGCGATCATTGTCGAGCGCCTCTTTCGCGCGTTTGGTCAGATCATTGATCCGGTTTTTCAATGCCGTGTGCTGCTTTTCCTCGGCGCGTTGGCGCTGGATCAGGCTAGCCAGTGTGGCCTTGGCGGCGCGTAGGCTGTTTTCGCTTTCGCGGATTTTTTGATCGATCAGTTCAATCGCAAAGGCATCACGTACGCGATCTTCCGCCCGTGCATTCTGCCCATGGATCAGGGTGGCAAGTGTCTTGAACATCATGGTCTCTCCAATTCAAATCAATGTATGAACAATGTTCACAAAATAGAGATAGCAATCCAAACCTCATGGGTCAACAAAAAAATTGAACAATGTTCAAATTATTTTACTGCACCCACAAACTGTCTTAAAACAAGAGCGATCATCCGGTCGATATCTTCAGTAGGCACGCCAGAACTTGCCTGATCCAGCCCCAACAGCACAATTCCATGCACTGAAGAGAACAGCGCGCGCGTCAAAAGCGCATGTTCATCCGCCGCGCGACCCGGAAAGATTACCGCCAACGGATCAGAGATATAGGTAAAGAGCCGCCCCATCTCTTTCAGATACCAGTCGGGCGCGGCCTCATCAGGGGCGCGTTCGACATCAAACAACGCGCGCCAGGCCAGATGGTTTTCTGCGGCAAAGCGGTGATACGCCTGCGCCATGACAACCAGCTGTTCAACAGGATCCTGCGGGGCGTCGGCTAACGCCTCTGCCACATCGGCACCCAGCCGGTGGAAGGTGCGGGCATTCACGGTCAGGACCAGATCAGTCAGATCGCCAAAGACATTATAGATTGCGCCAACCGCACATCCGGCTTCAGCCGCCAGATCACGGGCGCGCAGCGCACTTAGTCCCTTTTTTGATATCGTCCGTTCCGCAATCAGAACTAGATTCTCACGCAACGCCGCGCGCCGCTCAGCCACTTTACCTGCCATGCCACCCTCAATTGAACGTAGTTCAGTGATAGGGGAAGATCAGACAGATGGGAAGAGGGCCAGTTAAAGGACGCTGATGATAGGCTGCTGGGCTTAGCGTTTGATCTGATAACGATCCGCTTCCTCAAAGACATCAATGACCCGCGTTCCTGCCTTGATTGACGCGCCATGTTCGACACCGGCAGGAATGGTGTAGCTGTCGCCGGGTTTGTAAATCTTGGTCTCCCCGCCGATTGTCAGCTTAATCTCGCCTTCCACAACCGTCCCCCATTGTGCGCCATGTGAATGCGACGGCAGTTCCACATCCTTGGCAAAGCTGAAAAACGCGACAAGACCGTCATCCGACCGCACGACAGCTGTCTTTACGACATCTTTGGGGAAGGGCACGTCGATACCCGGAAAGGTTTGAATGAAATCTGGAAAAGGCATGGTGGGTTTCCTTCTGATATGTGGCGGCTTTCTTTACGCCGTCTTGACCGGCGCACCCCCGGCGAAATTGTTAGCCTCGTGATAGCTGATCGGATCGTCCTGCATTTGCAGATGGAGCCCATCATCTTCGTAGGGATGCCTGCGGGCTAGTTCTTCGTCGAAATCGATGCCGAGCCCGGGGGCAGTGGGTACCGAGATATAACCATCTGCGACAGCGATGCTGCCCTTGATCAGATCATGGTGAAACGCAGTTTCGATGGTTTCGGCCATCAGGATGTTTGGAATGGCTGCCGCTAGCTGCACATTGGCCGCCCATTCCACGGGCCCCGCATAAAGATGCGGGGCAAGTTGCGCGTTATAGGCCGCCGCCAAGATAGCAATCTTCTTGCCTTCCCAGATGCCGCCCGCGCGACCAAGTGCCGGTTGAAGGATCGTTGCCGCGCCACCGCGCAGGATGGGTGCGAACTCTGCGGCAGTTGTCAGCCGTTCGCCGGTCGCGACAGGGATGCGCACCGCGCTTGCGACCTTTGCCATCTCGGCCACGTTGTCAGGCGGGATCGGTTCTTCGTACCAAAGCGGCTGATAGGGCTCTAACGCCTGGCCGAGGCGGATCGCCCCGCCTGTGCTGAACTGCCCATGGGTGCCAAATAGCAGATCGGCCCGATCGCCGACAGCGCCCCGGATCGCCTCACAGAAGGCCACCGACAAGCTGATATCGCCCATCGCTGGCATATGTCCGCCCCGGATCGTATAAGGGCCTGCCGGGTCGAATTTGACCGCCGTATAGCCTTTTTCGACCATGTCCATTGCGACTTCTGCCGCCATATCAGGGCTGGCCCAGAAGTCTGGCAGTGGATGGGACGGGCGGGGATAAAGGTAAGTATAGGCGCGGATGCGATCATTCGTCCGACCACCGATCAGGGCGTGCACGGGGCGGTCACGGTCTTTGCCTAGGATATCCCAGCAGGCAATCTCCAACCCAGACCAGGCGCCCATGACCGTCAGGTCTGGTCGCTGTGTGAAACCTGCGGAATAGACGCGGCGGAACATTAGTTCGATGTTTTCAGGATTCTCGCCCGCCATATGCCGCGCAAATACGTCCGTGATGACCGCCTTCATCGCCGTGGGCCCGACAGAAGAAGCATAGCATTCGCCATAGCCCACGACCCCGGTGTCGGTGGTCAGTTTCGGGATAATCCAGTAACGTCCGCCCCAGCCGGGCGCGGGCGGGGCCGTGACGATGATATCAAGATCGGCGAGCTTCATGAGGGCGGCCCTTCGGATACAGGAGGATGTCATGAGTGACACAATCACGCTTCAACGTTTAGGTCCAGACGATCTGGATGTGTTGCTGGCCGTGGCAGACGGGTTGTTCGACAATCCTATCCGGCCTGATCAGGCAGCAGCTTTTCTGAACGATCCACTGCATGAAATTGTACTGGCATTCGACGGTGGGGCGCCCGTGGCCATGGCGACTGGCTTGGTCATGATGCATCCTGATAAACCGCCGGCATTTTTCATCAATGAAGTGGGCGTGCGCGAAGCGCGTCAGCGGCGCGGGATAGGCAAGAGAATGACGGCCAAGTTGATAGCCATCGCCCGGGCGCGCGGCTGCGAAGGCATCTGGTTAGCCACCGAGAAGGACAATGTACCCGCCCGCGCGCTCTATCACGCGCTGGGTGCGCGCGAGACTGGTGATATTGTCGTCTATGATTGGGACGGCGCGATGAATGGGTCCTGACCCTGGGATGGGTCAAGACCCATCTTACGACCAGGCGTCTTTCGTCAATCAAAGACGATCACGTTGCGTTTGGCCGCCCCGGTTTTTGTGTCTGCAATTGCCTCGTTGATCTGATCCAGTGTCCAGCGCCCAGAGATCAGTTCATCCAGTTTCAGCCGTCCTTGTTCATAGAGATCGACCATCCAGGGAATGTCCCGCGCAATGACGACATCGCCCATTTTGGACCCGACCATACCTTGCCCGGTTGCGGCCAGCATCACTGGTTCATAAGAGGATTGCGCCCCGGTATGCGGCATGCCGACCATGATCACCTTGCCCCCATTGGCGAGGTATTGCGGGGCCTGATCGTAGGCAGGAATAGCACCCACGGTCACAAACACCGCATCCGCGCCGCGCCCCAGCGCCTTTTTGGCTGCCCGCCACGGTTTTTCTGTGGTTGCCAGCACACCATGTGTCGCCCCGAAATCCTGCGCCATGGCGAGCTTTTCATCCGACATATCCACCGCCACGATGCGCCGCGCCCCTGCGATGCGCGCGCCCTGGATGGCGTTCAGGCCGACCCCGCCGGCCCCGATCACCACCACATCCTGCCCGGCCCGCAGATTGGCCGCGTTCACCACGGCGCCTACCCCGGTGATCACGCCGCAGGCGAGCAGGGATGCCGCCTCCATCGGGATCGTGTCGGAGAGTTTGACCACCTGGCTTTGATCAACGACCACCTTTTCGGCAAAGCCGCCCGTATACATCGCCTGATGCAGGGGTGCACCCGCGGCAGTGGTCAAAGGGCCGTCGTCAAACCCGGTTTCACAAGCCACGGGCCGACCGCCCGCGCAAGACGGGCAGGTGCCGCAGGCTCGAATCAGGGTGACCACAACCCGGTCACCAGTGGCCACGCCGCGCACGCCGTCACCAACTACGCTGACGATGCCTGCCGCCTCGTGCCCGTAGACCGCTGGCAAGGTCCCGCCCCATGCGCCATCTATATAGGAAATGTCGGAATGGCAGATGGCGCATGCCTTTAGCGTAACCTCAATCTCGCCGGTTCCGGGGGCGGTGAGGGTCACGGTTTCGATACGCAGCGGCGCGCCAAAGGCGTGGCATACGGCGGCTTTGATTTCTGGCATTGGTCTATCCTGCAAAACGATGTTGCTGGCGACTGTTCCATCGGCATCAGCCCTGCGCAAGCCTGATCGCGACCTTATGTGACGCGGGCGCGCTTTGGTCGAGGGGTCTGCATGAAGACCGCGATACAGAATGCGGTCAGCACGGCCGAGAGCAGGAAGGGTGCGCCTGGCAGGTAGTAGGGGTTTTGCGGGGCCGTGAAATACCAGAATGTCTGCGTCACGATCAGCGGGGCCAAAATCGTCGCCACCGCGTTGATTGAGGTGACAGCCCCCTGCAATTCACCCTGTTGATCATCGGATGCGGTGCGCGACATGATCCCTTGCAAGGCTGGACCCGCGATGGACCCAAGCGCGGTTAGCGGGGTCAGTGCCAACGCCACCCATCCGTTGGTGACGAACCCCAGCAGGACAAAGGCCAGGACATCAATGGCCAGGCCCAGGATCACCGCCTTGCGTTCGCCGATCAGGTTCAGAATCGGTTTCATCAAAAGGCCCTGCACCACGGCGATGCCGATCCCGAAGATGCCCAACGACAATCCGATCATGCCGGGCGACCAGTCAAAGCGTTCGGCCCCGAAATAAGCCCAGACGCCGGGATAGACGAAAAACGCGACCGTGTAGACGAAGGTGATCAGCATCAGTCGTTTCAACCCTGGCAGGGCGCCGATATTTGTGAAGGCCCCCAGCGGGTTGGCGCGTCGCCATTCGAACGGACGACGAATGCGGTCTGTCACGGTCTCGGGTAGCACAAAATAACCAAAGACAGCATTGGCCGCTGCCAATATAGCCGCCGCCCAGAACGGCGCACGGGTGCCATATTCAGCCAGCAAACCGCCCAGAAGCGGCCCCAGCACAAAGCCTACGCCAAAGGCGGCACCAATCAGGCCGAAATTCGCGGCTTTTTCTTCTGGTTTTGAGATATCGGCCATATAGGCGGCGGATGTGGATTGCGTGGCTGCAGTGATCCCGCCGATGACCCGTCCAATGATCAGCAGCCAGATTGTGCCTGCAACTGCCATCAGCACGTAATCAAAGGCCATGATCACAAGCGAAATCAGCAAGACCGGCCTGCGGCCAAACCTGTCGGACAGGTTGCCGACGGTGGGACCAAAGAGGAACTGCATAGCAGCAAAGGTCGTGGCGAGGATACCGCCCCAAACGGCGGCATCGCTTAGCCCTGCGCCCTCAACCTCTTGGATCAGGTCGGGCATCACCGGCATGATCAGTCCGATCCCCATGGCGTCGAGCACGACCGTGATCAGGATAAAAATGATGGGTAGGCGATTTTGCATTCCGCCACATTTAAACCGTTCGGTTTAGTTTGCAAGAGCCTTGAGGTACCGGGCCTATCTGCGCGCCAGCCGGATTGGCAACCCGCCTTTGGGCTGCGGGATTGGGACCGTTTGCCAATCGGTTGCACCTTCCTGCGCCAAGGCGACCCGGTAGCGGCGCAATAGAAGGGTCATGAACACCTTGACCTGCATGGTGGCGAAATGCAGCCCGATACATTTATGCGCCCCGCCGCCAAAGGGTGCCCAGGCATAGCGGTGGCTTTGATCCTCTGCCCGGTTGGGCGAAAATCTGTCAGGGTCAAAGGCTGCCGGGTTGGTCCAGTGTTCATCCGCGCGCAACACCATGCCCGGTGCCGCTGTGACCCATGTGCCAGCGGGGACATTGACCCCGTTAAAGGTGAAGTCGCGGGTTGCCTTGCGCGGGATGAATGGCACCGGCGGCAACAGGCGCAACGCTTCGCGAAACACCCGATCTGTTGCTGTGAGCGAGGCGAGGGCGGCATCATCCAGCGGCGCATCCCCCAGCGCATCCCCCTCTGCAATCATCCGGTCCTGCCAGTCGGGATACGTCCCGGCGGCCCAGATCATCTTGGTCAGGCTGGCGGCGGTCGTGTCATGCGCGGCCATGAGCAAGAAGTTGAAATGATCCACAATTTCATCGTCGGTCCAGCTATTGCCATCCTCGTCGTGGGCCTGACACATCTGGCTAAAGAAATCATCGCCCCCGTTTTGTCGGCGTTCCGGGATCATCTGTCGAAAAGTCTCGCGCAGATAGGCCCGCGCCTTGGTCCCCCGGCGTAGCTTGGTAAAGGGCAGGGGTTTGCGGATCACGCCGAGCGATGCGGCAACTTCATCCTGGAACGCCTTGTTCAGGCGTGGTACGCGCGGGTCATCCAAGGGTAACCCCATAAAAACAGCCGCCCCCATTTGCAGGGTCATCACCTTGATTGCGGGGAAAAAGGCGAAAGGTTGGTCTTGTGGCCATGCGGCAATCAGCTGGTCCAGCGCCTTAGCCATGCTGTCGCGATAGGCGTCCATGACGGGCTTACGAAAGGCCGATTGCATGATCCGCCGATGCGCCCTGTGGTCGCCGAAATCCCGCAGCATCAGCCCGCCGCCAAAGAGGACGTCCAGCATCTCCCAACCGCCCTTGTTGGAAAACAACCCGTCGGTGTCACCAAGGATGAATTCCAGCGCATCTGCCCCGCCAAGGGACACTCGCCATTCGCCTAACAGCTTGATCTTATAGACCGGACCGCAGCGCGCAATTGACTGGCCATGCAAGCCATACGCATCCTTCAGCAGATCAAGCGTATGCCCGACAAGCGGCTTTGGCGGCATGTGGGGGATGTGGGCGAGGGCAGCAGCGTTGGGCATGCCCCAAACACTATGTCAGCTTGCCCGGATTACCAAGCTGTTCAGCCGGGCACCCAAGCGGTTTGTGGACCTCCAAGGCCGATCATGGCCGCATTGGGCTGGTTCCAGCGGAACAGGACGATGTGCCAGCGTTCGGGTGCGCGGCGCGAGGCATAGATCATCCCATCCGCCCCGCTGTCGCGCACAATATCGGAGGCTTTCCAACTGGTTGCGGGTTTTCCGGCGGTCCGTTGATCGGCCCATGGGACGCTGGGCCAGACTGGGTCAATCCCAAGGGTTGCGCAGGTGTCAGGGTCGCGCAGATCCGCCATTTTCGCATTTTCGATGGCGAGCGGGATCATCACCCGAGGCGCATCATTGTCCTTCAGATAGATATCAATCGCGATGGCTGCCGTTTCCGGGCTGGGGGAGGCATAAAGTGCCGGTTGCCCGTCATGGTGAAAACGCCCCTCGGGGTAGATCACCCCATCCAGTACCCGATCCGCATATTGCGCAAAGGCGATGCGATAAAAGGTGCCGGAGACCGTTTTCATGCGCCTATTCGGCGGCTTGAACCGCTGGCGTATCTTCTTGTTCAGCAAGGAACTTTTCGGCGTCCAGTGCGGCCATGCAGCCCATACCCGCGCTGGTTACTGCCTGCCGGTAGACATGGTCTGTCAGATCACCCGCTGCAAAGACGCCGGGGATGGCGGTGCGGGTCGTGCCGGGGGCGACTTTGACATAGCCGCCATTGTGGGTTTCCAGCTGATCCTTGACCAGTTCAGAGGCGGGGGCGTGGCCGATGGCGATAAACACGCCTTTGCAGGGGATTTCAGTGATTTCGCCGGTCTTGGTATGCTTGACACGGACCCCTTCGACGCCGAGTGGTTGGTCACTGCCGTAGATTTCGTCAATCTCGTGAAACCAGAGCGGTTCAATTTTTTCGTTCTTAAGTAGCCGGTTTTGCAGGATTTTTTCGGCACGCAATTCATCACGCCGGTGGACCAGCGTGACCTTGGAGGCGAAGTTGGTCAGAAACAACGCCTCCTCCACGGCTGTGTTTCCGCCGCCGACAACAACGATTTCCTGACCGCGGTAAAAGAACCCGTCGCAGGTCGCGCAAGCGCTGACGCCGAAGCCTTTGAACTTGTCCTCTGTCGGTAGCCCCAGCCATTTGGCCCGCGCGCCGGTGGACAGGATCACAGCGTCGGCGGTGTAAACCGTCCCGCTGTCAGATTGCGCGGTGAAGGGGCGTTTGGACAGGTCAAGTGATGTGATGATATCGCCAATGATTTCACAACCCATTGCGCGTGCGTGCGCTTCCATTCTGATCATCAAATCTGGGCCTTGCACCTCTGTGTCGCCGGGCCAGTTTTCCACCTCGGTTGTTGTTGTCAACTGCCCGCCGGGTTCAATCCCTTGCACAAGGATCGGTTCCAGCATCGCGCGCGAGGCATAAACCCCGGCGCTGTAGCCTGCCGGGCCGGAGCCGATAATCAGAACTTTCGTATGGCGGGTGTCGGACATTTTCGGCCTCATTTTACTGGTCTTCGCCTGATATAGCGAGGCTTTGCAGATGTTGAAAGGGCCGGTAAGACAAGCGTGATACGATCATTTCTTGCCGATTTGTGAAACATTGTTGCGTACCGGCTTGCGTAAGCGTAGTATTTGCAAAAATATCAGGGAACACCATGCCAGGAACGAAACTTGACGACATCGACCGGATGATTCTAGCGGAATTGCAGGCCGATGGGCGGATGACCAATGTCGAATTGGCCAAACGGGTGGGCATTTCCGCCCCGCCATGCCTGCGCCGCGTGCGCACATTGGAAGAGCAGGGATTTATCCAAGGATATCATGCGGATGTAAATTCCCGGGAGTTGGGTTTCGAGGTGCAGGTCTTTGCCATGGTGGGGCTTGTCAGTCAGGCGGAGGCGGATTTGAGCGCCTTTGAAAACCGCTGTCAGGGTTGGCCGTTGGTGCGCGAGTGTCACATGCTGAACGGTGAGGTGGATTTCATCCTCAAATGCGTGGCCCCCGATTTGCGGACCTTTCAGCGATTCCTGACCGAGGAGCTGACCAGCGCAGAGAATGTCGCGAGTGTGAAAACATCGCTGGTCATTCGCGGTGCCAAGGACGAGCCCGGCGTGCCGTTCGACGTGCTTGAAGCGCGGCTGGCGCAGGACCCCTGACGCAACGTTCGGTGGGGTGCGAACGGTGGTCTGTCGCCGATCGCTGACGAATCAGCCGTTAATGCCGGTTTTCCATGAAAATGACGTGTCGGCAAAGCGTCGGCCCGACGTCGGCAAAACGTCGGACCCCTGCGCACGCTGGGTCGGGATGAACGCAACGTGCGGTCGAAACGTTAACAACCGTTAAGAGGCGATTGAGATGCGGCTGAACGAAACCGTTTTGCGCAATCGCCCGAACCATGTTTGAATTGGCCAAGGTTCACGACATTTGAACATGGGATTGTATTAAAATGCGCAAGTTTAGTCTGATTGCTTCTGCCTCGGCGACAATTTTCTTGGCCTCATCAAGCTTTGCAAATGACAATGTGATGGTCGTTTTTGACGGCTCCAACTCGATGTGGGGTCAGATAGATGGCACCGCCAAGATCGAGATTGCACGCGGCGTTATGGACAACCTGCTGGGTGAATGGGTCGAAGGGCGCAGTGTTGGGCTGATGGCTTATGGGCACCGCCGCCGGGGTGATTGTGGCGATATCGAGGTTCTTGTCGCACCCGGGCAGGAAGCCCGCCAAAGTATCCTGGATCGTATCAATGACATAACGCCGACCGGGAAAACCCCCCTGACGGACGCGGTTGAACAGGCAGCGCAGGCTTTGTCCTATACCGATCAGCCGGCGACCGTTGTTCTGATCTCTGACGGGTTGGAAAGCTGCGAACGCGATCCATGCGCATTGGCCGCAGCGCTGGAAAAGGGTGGCGTTGCCTTTACCGCGCATGTTGTTGGCTTTGGCCTGACCAATGACGACGATGCGGCCACATTGTCGTGTATCGCAGAAGAGACCGGTGGCCAGTACATTACTGCGGGCAGTGCTGACGAATTGGGGGCTGCCTTAAGTGCTGTGAGCACTGCCGTGGCCGAAGTTGCCCCGGCGCCTGCCCCCGCCCCTGAGCCAGAACCCGCAGCGCCGCTTGTTACCGTTACCGGGCCAGAGACCGCTGTGGGCGGATCTGCCATCGACGTGACGTGGACGCCGCAATTGTCGGACAGCGATTACATCAACATCGTACCGGTTGGCACTGACCCGGATGTTTTCGGAAGCTATGTCAGGATCGGCAACAAGACCGAGGTGTCGGTCACTGTACCGGGTGATGAAGGTCTTTATGAAATCCGTTATCTGCGCAACCGGAGCAAGGAGGTGCTGGGTCACGCAATTGTTGAAGTGACCAAGCCCGAAGTCATGCTTGAGGCCGCCGATACGGTAAAAACCGGGGCAATGGTCAGCATATCGTGGGAACCGACGATCAATTTCGCTGATTACGTTGCAATTGTACCGGCCGGGGCGGACGAAGGTGAGTTTGGCAGCTACCAGGGTGTCCGCAACAAGTCTGAGCTTGATTTGCGCGCCCCCGCCGATCCCGGGCTTTATGAAGTGCGCTATATCCTGAATATTGACAGGCGCACGGTCGCAGCGAAGCAGATTGAGGTTTCAAACCCGGAGGTTGTTTTGCAAGTGCCAGAGACCGCGCAAACCGGCGCGGCGTTTGACGTCAGCTGGGGCGGTACGGTGAACCAACAAGATTACATCACCATCGTGCCTCTTGGCGCGGATGAGGGGGAATTTGGCAATTATGTCGTTGTCCGCGACGCATCAGAGGCGAAATTGAAAGCCCCGGCGGAAACCGGGCTTTATGAGGTGCGCTACCTTCTTCGAGAAGGCAACAGAACAATGGCCAGCGAACAGATCGAAATTACCGCGCCGGATGTTTCCGTCGCTGGTCCGCCAACGGTGATCACCGGCGCGAAATTCGATGTCAGCTGGACGGGGACGGTCAATGCGCAGGATTATGTGGCGATTGTGCCTGCCGGGTCGGATGAAGGCGAGTTCGGTACCTACCTTTCGGTTCGGGATGCCGACACCGGTGAGCTGACTGCCCCCGCTGACCCCGGCCTTTACGAACTTCGCTATATTCTGCGCGAAGGCACCAAAACGTTGGCCACGTCATCCATTGAGGTTGTCCAGCCCGAAATTACGATCACGGCCCCTGCCACTGTCCTCGCTGGTAGCAAATTCGCAGTGTCCTGGACCGGGGCGGTGAACACGCAGGATTACATCAATATCGTCCCATTGGGCACCGAAGAGGGCACATTCGGTAACTATCTGTCGGTGCGCGAGAACAGTACAGATATGCTACAGGCGCCGTCCGAGGTGGGTATTTATGAGCTGCGCTATGTCTTGCGCGCCGGGACCAAAACCATGGCGACCGCAATGGTTGAGGTGACCGAACCCGACGTCACGATCAGCGCGCCGGGTGAAGTGCGGGCAGGTGACAAGCTTCGCGTCACATGGACCGGCACGGTCAGCAGCAATGACTATGTCAATCTGGTGCCTGTTGGCACCGCTGATGATGCATTTGGCGTATATGCCCAAGTCCGTGACCGAACCGAACTGGACATCACCACCCCGGAAGAAACCGGCCTTTACGAGCTGCGCTATCTGTTGCGCGAAGGAAGTCGCGTTCTTGCCCGGCAGATGGTCGAGGTTCTGGCCAGCGACGCGCCGCTTGAGTCCGGCGCAAATCTGGATGCGCCGGACAGCGCATCGCCTGGATCAACGATTGAGGTCAGTTGGAACACCGATAGCGCGGGCGCTGATCAGCGGATAACGGTCGCGCGGAGCGAACAGGCGATCTTTACCTGGATTTCGGCCAATAAGATCAGCGCCGCCCCCCCCATGCAGGTTACCCTGCCCGAGGAGGTGGGGGTTTATGAGATCCGTCTGCTTGATCTATCCAGCCAGTCGGTGCTTGCCAGACGGATTATCAAGGTCGAATGAACGAAACCTGCGCGGTGCCGGACCCGGCGCTGCTTCAGCGTTTTATCGACGCAGCATGCCGAACACGATTGGGGCCGCCGCAATGACAAAGGTGATGCGGATCACATGCATGATTGATACATATGTGACGTCCTGATTCAGGGCGAGGGTTAGCAATGACATCTCTGTTAGCCCGCCCGGCGAATAGGCCAAAAACGCCTGACTGAGCGGGATGCCACCCGCCAGCGCGATCATTTCCGCGAACCCTACCGCGACGCAGAGCATTGCCAAGGATGCGACTGTTGCAAGCCCCAGATCCCGTCTGATTTCGGCCAATGTCGCCCCGGCGAACCGCGTCCCGATGATGGTGCCAATGGTGATCTGGGCCGCAATGATGAATAAGGTGGGTGGCGCGACGGTGACCCAGCCTGCGACATGTGCCACGCCGCTAAGGATCATTGGGCCAAAGACCGGCGCGGCGGGTAAACGTAGTGCCTTGCCAACCCATGCGCCCAGCACCGCGCAGACCCCAAGGATCGCGTAGTCATATGGCGCCAGCGCATCAAGGGCGATCCAATTGCCGGCACCGCGCCCGCTGCTTGATACCCCCAAGACCAGCCCAAAGAAGAGTGCAACAAAAATGATGACAATCAGAATGCGGGCGGCATGGGCCAAAGCAATGCGCCGTTCATCCCCGCCAGCCTCACCGCCCAGGATCAGCATTTCGTTCAGGCCGCCGGGCATGGCCGAATAATAGGCTGTTACCACATCATACCCGCCAATCCGGCGATAGACGAGGAACGACAGACCCGCCGCACATCCCAGAAAGATGGGCAGAAAGACAAGCGTCAGAAGCCAAGTGCCCAGTAAGCCGAAAACCTCTGCCGTGACGCCGGAACCGAGCATGACGCCGACAACCGGGATCACGAAAAGACGCAGTTTGTCAGGTCCGCGCACCGGTGCGCGCAACAACGCCGCAACCGTGTTGCCGATCATTGGCCCCAGCATCCAGGGCAGGGGTAACCCGGCCCCGTAGGCGGTAACCCCGCAGATGACCCCGATGCTTAACGCGAGGATCATCTGCCCATATGCGATCTGTTTTGGGCTCATGCCGATAGTGGCCTTAGGCGCGGTGTTTCGTCTTCGCGCAAGTGGGTATTTCGGGCGGCCCGCAACATGGGCGCACCATGGGCATGGGTGGCGGGATGGTCAATGAGGGGCGTTCATGACGTCGCCGGGCCCCACAATGGTGGCCCGGCGACGGGCGCGATCAATGCCGGTGCAGCAGGATCGGATCGATATGCAGCCGATGATGTGCATCAGGTTGCAAACCCAGATCTGCCCGCAAGTGATTTGACAGCTGGTCAACACCGGGCTGTTTTCCCAGCTTGCGGAAGGTCGGGCTGTCCGGCGGATGCTGTTTGCGAAACAACCTTGCGGCCACAGCCAGCAAGACCCGGCGCAGACCGAAATGCGCGACAAGATCATCGACAAGAGCACCCAGAGGTTGCGGGTTCTTCATTGGTAAAGCGTTCATAATTGACCCATTTCCGCAGACAAATTGCGGCCTTTCTTTTGAGGGTTGTGTTTGACCAACGCGGACGCAGATAGATTACGGGCGTTCGGTTCAAACGGGTTTGGAAGGATGGTAGTTTTTGGTCGCTTCAGCGGCCGGAGGCGGCTAGCAGGCTCGGTTGCCTGCATGTGACATGGTCACAGCTGCCAAGGTCGGAAGGCCCCAGAGGAAGGTGAGATTACGCTGAAATGTCATCGTTACCCTCCTTGGTTTGTGTGGTCCGACAGGCGCATTCATACAACGCGTTGGTCAAAAAGCAAACAGCTTTACGCAAGGAAAAGCCGACGTGGCGAAGTTGCCACGCTGGCAACCCAAAAACTAGCGCGCGTCGGAAAGCGCGCGTGTGGCAAACTCCAGATAAATCGGGTCCGAAAGCTCCTGCAAATCGCGCATTTCTTCCAACGTAACCCAGCGCAGTTCGGAATGCTCGTGATTGGCTAAAACGGGCGCGCCGCCATCCCAGCTCCGCACGACAAAGAAATGGTAAGTTGGCGGGTGCGTCAGCCCAAGCGCGCGATCCACCATCCGATCCAGATACACTGGATCAATTGGGCGTAACGCAATTTCTTCGGTCATTTTGCGGGCAAGCGCATCGGTCAACGCCTCACTATCCTCAACATGGCCACCGACAAAATCCCAGCAATTCGGATAGGCCGTCTTATGCGGCGCGCGTCTTCCCATCAACACTTTGTCGCCATCGACCAGAATGGCGATGGCGATATCAGACACTAAAGCCCACCGATGTGATGCGTGCCGCGTTGTTTGGCCAGGGCAATCTGCTTTTGACGTTCTCGGAACCGGCCTTTGTCGGCATCCGAGGTTTCATTCACGCATTGATGACAGGCCACGCCCTCTTCGTAGGCCGGATGGTTGCGATCTTCGGTAACGAGCGGGCGACGGCACGCATGACACAGAATATGCGGTCCTTCCTCCAACCCATGCCCGACGCTTACCCGCGCATCAAAGACAAAGCATTCGCCACCCCATTTGCTGTCTTCCGCCGGTACCTCTTCAAGGTATTTCAGAATACCACCTTTCAGGTGATACACATCCTCGACCCCTTGCCCCATCAGGTAATTCGTTGATTTCTCGCAACGAATCCCACCTGTGCAAAACATTGCCACGCGCTTGTTGTCAAAACGATGCTTGTTTTCTTCCCACCAGGCGGGAAACTCACCAAAGCTTTTGGTCTCGGGGTCAACCGCACCTTCAAAGGTGCCAATCGCCACCTCATAATCATTGCGGGTATCGATCAAGGCCACATCCGGCGCGCTGATCAGGTCGTTCCAATCGGCAGGATCAACATAGTTGCCAACACGCGCCACCGGGTCCACATCCGGCTGACCCATCGTCACGATTTCCTTTTTCAACCGAACCTTCATCCGGTGAAATGGCGGGGTCGTTGCGGTGCTTTCCTTCCATTCCAGATCGGCGCAGCCGGGCAGGGCGCGGATATGGGCAATCACCGCGTCAATCCCGGCGCGATCACCCGCAATCGTGCCGTTGATGCCTTCTCTGGCGAGCAACAAGGTCCCACTGATCCCGTGCGATTTGCATAGAGCAAGCAATGGCCCTTGCATTGCGGCAGGGTCATCAAATCGGGTAAAGTGATAAAGGGCAGCAACGGTAAACATGGGGGTCGATTTACGCCTGTCTGATCAAAGGGGCAAGTCAGGTCGCAGCGGCAATGGCCAGCCCGTCAGCCACTGCGGTAAATGCCTCTGCCCGTTCCAGCGTTGCCTTGGGGAACATTCCGAGCATCACGTCTTCGACCACATGCAGCAGGCTGGACCCGCCGACAAAGACGATCTTGCCAATCCGATCTGCCGGAATATCCGCCATCGCAAGCGTTTCCGCCGCACAGGCCCGGATTTGTGCGGCGTGATCTGCCAGTACCGCGCCCATCGCCACCTTTGTCAGCCGCGCCCAAAGTGCAGGTTCGATGACCCGCAGGTCGATGCCGGCATCATTGATGTCCGGTTTGTTCAGGTGGATTTTACCAGCTTCAACCGCGAAGGCGATGTCGTGGCCCAACTCCATCTCAAGCACCGTTTTCAAACGTTCAAATAGTGTCGAATCAATGCCCAGCTTGGCGAAATCTGCCGCCATCCGCCGGTGATCTGCCGTATAGACAAAGGGAATTTTCTGCCAGGTCGCCAGATCATTGAAGATGGCATTTGGCGCGACATGGCGGCCCGACCCCAGCGCATTGCGCACCTCCGCCCCGCGCCCCAAGAGCGGCATCACCTCGGCAATGGAAATCGACCGGTCGAAATCCGTCCCGCCGACCCGAACACCGTGGCTGGCGATGATCTGGGTTGCATTTCCATTGCGTTCAAAAATCGAAAAATCAGATGTCCCGCCGCCAATATCGACGATGAGCCCCAATGCGCCCTTGTCCAACGGGCCGCTGGCCAACGCGGCCGCCTCTGGTTCGTACATGAATGATACATCGCGATAACCGGCGGCCATATAGGCGTCGCGCAAATCCACCTCTGCCTGTGCATTGCGCACCGCATCCGTCGAATGAAACCGCACCGGACGCCCCGACAAGGCAACGTCATAGGTTTCACCTGTTTCCGCCTCGGCCCGTTCACGCAGCATTTGCAGGAACCGTGCCACCACCTCGATCAGCGTCAGCCGTTCATAGGCGATCTGCCGTTTTTCGCGCATCAGGGGCGTGCCAAGCACGGATTTCAGCGCCCGCATGAAGCGGCCTTCGCGGCCATCAATCAGCGCCGCATTTGCAACGGAACCGTAGGTCGTGATCTTCCGGTCGTAATCAAAGAACACGGATGTCGGCAGCGTCTTGCGCCCTGGTTCGACATCGATCAAATGCGGTCGCCCCGCGACCATCACCCCGGCCGCTGTGTTGGAGGTCCCAAAGTCGATACCCAAAATCGCCATTTTACCCTCCGGTCATATGTGAAAGGCGCGGGTTCTATGCAGAACCTTGACAACATGCAACCCCGTCCGGGGCTTGATCCGGGACCTCCATCAGTTCAGCGTAGGCGCAGGAGATACGCATGACCAAAATCATCTGGATGACTGACCCGCATTTTCAGAATGAAGGGTTAATCGGTGACCTGAACCCGCGCACCCGGCTGAAGGCGGCCATCGACCATATGAACACGCACCACGCCGATGCGGATTTCATGGTGCTGACCGGTGATCTGGTGGGCGACGATATCGCAGGTGACTATGCCATGCTTGCCACCTGCCTCGTCCAATCCACGATCCCGGTCTATCCGTTGGTCGGCAATAACGATGATCGCGCCGGGTTCCGTGCGCATCTGACCCTGCCGGGCGGCGTGATGAATGGTTTTGTGCAATACGCCATTGATCTGCCGGATGCGCGTGTTCTTTGCCTTGATACGCATATGGTCGGGTCGCATGCCGGGCAGTTCTGCGCGGCGCGGCAGGCATGGCTGCATGACCATCTGACCGACAAACCCACCTATATCTTCATGCATCACCCGCCGATGGACCTGCACCTGCCCAAGCAGGATGAGATCAAATTGCAAGAGGGCGACATGTTCCTTGATCTCATCCGTGATCGGGTCCAGCACCTTTTTATCGGGCATGTTCACCGGCCCACTTGCGGTACGATCCGAGGCATCCCCTTTGCCACGCTGGGCGCGCTGTCATTCCAGGCACCTGCACCTAATCCGGCATGGGATTGGGACAGCTTTGTTCCCGCACAAGAGGCCCCGCATTACGGCGTCCTTTATATTGAAAATGGTGATGTCACGCTGCAACATACGCAATTCTGCGCATACGACGTGGGCATCGAAAGCTAGCGCTTTTCATCCGCCAGTTGCGCGGCTACCAAGCGGCCATGCAACGTGTCATGATATGTGGGGGCCCGGGTTCCGGCAAAAGCACACTCGCCCGGATCATGGGCGCGCGCACCGGGCTGCCTGTCTATCATATGGATCATTACCACTGGAAACCTGGCTGGATCGAGCGCACATCCGCAGAAAAGATCCCGCTCATCCGCGAGGTCCATATGCGGGATGCGTGGATATTCGAAGGCGGCAACTCATCGACCTTCGCTGAACGGGCCGCACGCGCAGACACGATGATCTGGCTTGACCTGCCCGTGTCGATCCGGCTTTTTCGGGTGATCTGGCGGACGATCCGTGATCGGGGAAAGGTGCGCGCAGATATGGCACCCGACTGCCCGGAAGGGTTTCACCATCAAACATGGCCGTTCTGGAAATTTATCTGGAAGACACGCCACAGCGCGCGCCTGAAATCCAAGGCGATTGCCGAAAATACGCCGGACCTGACGATCTACCACCTGCAAACCCGCTCGCAGGTCCGGCAATTCATTGCTAACTTGCCCTTAAAAGAAGGAGGCCAGTCATGACCCACGCCCTGCTTGTCATCGATGTACAAAATGATTTCTGCCCTGGTGGTGCGCTGGCCGTTGCCGGTGGCGATGAAATTGTGCCGGGCATCAACGCCGCCATGAATGATTTTGATGCGGTCATTCTGACACAGGACTGGCACCCGGCGGGCCACTCCTCCTTCGCGTCGACGTATGACGCCGCCCCGATGAGCATGACCGAAATGCCCTATGGCCCGCAGGTGCTGTGGCCGGATCATTGTATTCAGGGATCGATCGGTGCCCAGTTTCACGCGGATCTGACGACGGACCGTGCCGACCTGATCATCCGCAAAGGATACAACCCGGCAATCGACAGCTATTCCGCCTTTTTCGAGAATGACAAGACGACGCCAACCGGGCTGGAGGGCTATTTGCGCACGCGCGGGATCGACACGCTGACCCTTGTCGGGTTGGCCACTGATTTCTGTGTGAATTATTCAGCCGTTGATGCGGCGAGGCTGGGGTTTGATGTGACTGTCGACATGAAGCTATGCCGCGCCATTGATTTCGACGGATCCCTGGCCGCCGCAGAAACGGGAATGCGCGACGCAGGTGTGACGCTGGCCTAACGCCCCCGCCCGGCAAACCAAACGGACGACACCCCCGCTGCGATGATGATGCTGAGGCCAAGGAGGCTAAGCTGGTCTGGCCATTGGGCAAATACGACCCAGCCAATGATCATCGCGGCTAGCAATTGGCTATAGATCAGTGGTGCGATGACCCCCGCCGGGGTCGTCCGATTGACCAACACCAGTAAAAAATTGCCAGCAGCCGACCCTAGGGCCGAAATCGCGATCAACCCAACAACCGGCCCAGTGGATTCTGGCACGGTCACGGTGGCAAAGGGTGCCAGCATCACCGCACCAATGACAAGCTGCGACAACAACAAAAACCTGGGACGAAACCCACCCGCCAGCCACCGCGTCGCGACAAGATAGGCGCCGTGAAAACAGCCAGCCAGAATGGCAAAACCCATGCCAACGGTCATCCCAAAACCCGGGCGGACCACCAGCAAAACGCCCCCAAAACTGACCAGCAGAAGTAGAGTGCGCAACGGGGTAATCCGTTCGCGCAGCAGCATGGCGGACAGGAAATAAGAGACGACTGGCCCCACAAAGAACCCGCCGAAAACGTTTGCCATCGGCTCTGTCTTCAGGGCGGTCAGAATACAGATGATACCCCCGACGATCAGCGCTGCCCGCAGATACAATCGCCAGTCAAGGAATTGGTGCAATTCCCGCAATGACAATCCGCAAAACGGGGCCAGCACCACGGCAGCAAGCGCAAAACGCGTCCAGGCAACAAACACCTGCGGAAAACCTGCTCCGGTCAACACGGTTGCCGCCGCATCGCCGCCAACGATCATGAACATCGCAGCGACGACCATAACAACAGTTTGAATAGAAAATCCGCCCGCCAAAACGCCCCCGTTGCCAGTGCGTATGCTGGCCACATTGCTATTCAAACCCTCTACGCAATTAAAAAAGAAGAGGGAAGCGCCCAAAACAAACAACGCCTTGCAGATCACTCTGCAAGGCGTTGTTTGTTTTGGTTGCGGGAGTAGGATTTGAACCTACGACCTTCAGGTTATGAGCCTGACGAGCTACCGGGCTGCTCCATCCCGCGCCAAGTTCGGCTGTCTTAGAAGGTTGTGTTGGGGACCGCAAGCCCCGTCGCTGGAAAATTTTTACGAATGGTCAACTTCCCTACGTCATCCCTGAAATAGCCATCGTTGCGATCTTCATCACATCGGCGCTGGTGGATAGCGTGCTGATATCGTCGATGTCGAACCAACCGGCATCGCTCACGTCATCATCGGCCACTGGTTCACCCGCCGCATAGTGGCAAAGGACGACGGCAAGCAGATAGTGAAAGTGCAGGTGTCCCGCATCATCATGTGTGATGATATCCAGATTGGTCAGGTATCGCAGTGGCGTCGCCTTCACGGATGTCTCTTCGGCCAATTCGCGGGCGGCAGCGGCAAGCGCCGTTTCGCCTGGTTCGACATGGCCGCCGGGAAACCCCCACTTGCCTGCATCCGGTTCCTTTTTTCGTCGCACCAACAGAACCTGACCTTCCCGGACCACGACTGCAATGGCGCCCAAGACCGGCCGGATCGGCAATCTATCATTGGTTCTGACGTTCATCACCGCAAGCTAGGGATGGTTAGAATGCAGGTAAAGCGGGAAAACCCCTTGGCGTTCGGCACGCTTGGCCACATATAGGGGCAAGTTGCCGAAATTTGGAGAAGACAATGCTGGAACTTGGCGAAACGCAGGGCGCGCCTGCTGGTGATTTGGTCATTGATGGGACTGATGCCAGCTTTGCGCAGGATGTGATTGAGGCATCGCAAACCGTTCCGGTGATCGTTGATTTTTGGGCGCAGTGGTGCGGCCCTTGCAAAACGCTTGGACCGGCGCTGGAGGCTGCGGTGCAAAAGGCCGGTGGCCGGGTCAAGATGGTCAAGATCGACGTTGATGCCAATCAGGCCTATGCCGGGCAGTTGCAGGTGCAATCGATCCCCACCGTTTATGCCTTCTATAAGGGCCAACCGGTCGATGGTTTTCAGGGGGCGCTGCCCCCGTCCGAGGTTGCGGCCTTCGTGAACAAAGTGGCTGATCTGGGTGGTGACGCCGAGCCCGAAGGGCTGGGTGCTGCCATCGAAGCTGCGAATCAGATGCTGGATGATGGGGCTGCCACGGATGCCGCCGAAACCTTTGCCGCGATCCTGCAGGAAGAACCTGCCAACGCCGCCGCCTATGCAGGGTTGGTCCGGGCCTATCTTGCGCTGGATGATGTTGACCAGGCAGAGGCGATCCTGAATGGCGCACCGGCCGAGATTTCGACGGATCCTTTGCTGGAGGCGGTGCATGCGCAAATCACGCTGGCGCGTGAGGCTGCAAATGCGGGTCCCGTTGCCGAATTGCAGGCAACGGTCGAGGCGGAGCCCGACAATCATCAGGCGCGGCTCGATCTGGCCATCGCCCTGCATGCAAACGGCAATGTCGAAGAAGCAGTGAACGTATTGCTGGAACTTTTTCGCCGGGATCGTGAATGGAATGACGGGGCAGCCAAGGCCCAGCTCTTTAAGATTTTCGATGCGCATGAGGCGAAAGATCCAATTATCCTGAACGGGCGTCGGAAACTTTCATCCTTGATATTTGCCTGATCGGACCTGCGGGCTAAGTCAAATGTCATGATATCACCCACCGACATGCCAGACACCATTCCGGTGTTCCCCCTGCCCGGGGCGCTGCTATTGCCGCGTTCCCGCCTGCCACTGCATCTGTTTGAGCCGCGCTATCTGGCGATGTTGGATGATGTGCTGAAAACGTCGAGCCGGTTGATCGGCATGGTGCAGCCCTATGACGCGCCAGGCGCGTCGGGCAAACTGCACACGATCGGTTGTGCGGGCAAGTTGACAGCCTTTTCCGAAACCGAAGACGGGCGATACATGATCACGCTGTCTGGGGCTTCGCGGTTTCGGATCGTGGAAGAGATTGAAGGGTTCACACCCTACCGACGCTGCACTGTCAATTGGAATGGGTTTGAGCGTGATCTGGGCGGCCCTGAAAAAGATTCGAACTTTGATCGGCCAGAATTCATGGCGGGCCTCAACCGGTTCTTCGAAGACCAGGGATTGTCGACGGACTGGGACAGCCTTGGCGAAGCGGATGATGAATTGCTGATCAATTCCCTGTCCATGCTGTGCCCGTTTGAACCCGAAGACAAACAAGCCCTGCTTGAAGCGCCGTCATTGACGACACGGCGCGAAACACTGACAACCCTGATCGAATTCGCGTTGCGCGGCGGTTCTGGCGAGGAGATCATGCAATGAGCGAGACACCGTTTGATCCCAAAATGCTGGAGGCAATGGTCTGCCCGATGACGCAGGCCACGCTGACCTATGATGCGGAAAAACAGGAATTGGTGTCGAAACCGGCCAATGTTGCCTTCCCTATCCGTAACGGTATCCCCGTCATGCTGATGGATGAGGCGCGGCAACTGGATTAACCGGTCGCCCAACCTGTAGCGTTCCGTAATCTGACACCACTCACATGAAGTGAGCTTGCCCAAGCGGCCTTCAGGTCAGTCAGCTTTTCGAGGGTCTTTAATTCCACACCTGCCCGTTCAAGATGCTTTGGCAAGCTCGTCAGTTTTACCTTGTCCTTGGGTCGCACCGCCTGTTTTGAAACATGCATTCCGGCGTCCTTCAGATCAAGGAAGGACTGCGGGGGCAGCGCGTATCTGGTCAGACATGCGTTATTCAGACGCTTGCTCCAATTGTCCTCAATAAACGCAACCATCCGGTTTTGCGGGTTATCCCAATAGAGTGCAACGTCAGATTCATGGGTATTTGGCGTCCGCCACATTAGAATGCGGGGACAGTCTCGTGGGAACAGGTACAGGGCGCTATATGCGGCCTCAATCGCCCAGACCAAAGGCCCGTTCAACCAATCATGGCCCGGTTTTCGTGGCGCAGGCACGGCAACCGGACGCGGTTCGAACAGCGCGATCGCGTCGTCTTCGCTGAAATGAAAAAGCTGCTTGCCCATTTGCCTAGCATAGCGAGAAGGCCAAACAGAACGCCAGAGCAGCGACCGCCCTGCCTATCCGAGCAACCGCCTTGCGATGACTTGTGCCTGAATTTCAGCCGCCCCTTCAAAGATGTTCAGGATGCGCGCGTCGCACAGGATACGGCTGATCTTGTATTCCAGCGCAAACCCGTTGCCACCATGGATTTGCAGCGCATTATCGGCACAGGCCCAGGCAACACGCGCGCCCAACAGCTTGGCCATGCCAGCCTCTAGATCGCAGCGACGGTCATTGTCTTTTTCATGGGCGCTGAAATAGGTCAGCTGGCGTGCGATCATGATTTCGACCGCCATCATGGCCAGCTTGCCGGACACGCGGGGGAAATTGATCAGCGCCTTGCCGAACTGTTTGCGGTCCTGGGCATAGCGCATGCCTTCATCCAGCGCTGATTGTGCCACCCCAATCGCGCGAGCGGCGGTCTGGATACGCGCGGATTCGAAGGTCTGCATCAACTGCTTGAAGCCGTTGCCTTCAGCTTCGCCCAGCAGGTTTTCGCCTTTCACTTTGAAATCATCAAAGTTCAGCGTGTATTCCTTCATCCCGCGATAGCCGAGCACCTCGATCTCGCCACCCGAAATGCCCGGGTCCTGCCATGGCTCTTCATCTGTGCCGGGCGTCTTTTCGGCGAGGAACATCGACAGGCCCTTATAGTCGTCAGTGTCGGGGATTGTCCGCGCCAGAACTGTCATCACATGGGTGCGGGCGGCATGGGTAATCCATGTCTTGTTACCAGTAATGATCCAGTCATCGCCATCCTTGCGCGCCTTTGTGCGCAGCGACCCCAGATCCGACCCGGTATTGGGTTCGGTAAAGACGGCAGTTGGCAAAATCTCGGCACTGGCCAGTCCGGGTAACCATTTTTCCTTTTGTGCGTCGGTGCCGCCGCACAGGATCAGTTCGGCGGCAATTTCAGACCGCGTGCCAAGCGACCCGACACCGATATAGCCGCGCGAGAGTTCCTCTGACACGACGCACATGGATGCCTTTGACAAGCCGAAACCACCGTATTCTTCGGGGATGGTCAGGCCAAAGACGCCCATTTCGGCCATCTCATCGATGACATCCATAGGGATCAGTTCATCCTTCAGGTGCCAGTCATGGGCGAACGGTTCCACCTTATCAACGCTGAAGCGGCGGAATTGTTCGCGGATCATCTCCAGTTCTTCATCCAGACCGGATGCGCCGACGGTGATGTTGGCCGCCTGTTCTTCCATCAGGGCACAGAGCCTTGTGCGTGCGGCTTGCGTATTGCCAGACTGGGTCAGGCTCATGACCGCAGGGGCCATCAGGGCGCGCATATCGTCCTGGCTCAGCCCCATATCCTGCAGGCGCACAACCTCGCCCTGATTCATTTGGATGCCGCCATAGATCTGCCAAAGGTATTCGCCAAAGGCGATCTGATGGATCAGCTGTTCGACCTCGCCAAATCGGTCTGTTGCATCCAGCTTGGTGGCCCAAGCCTGCATTTGTTCAAGGGCCTGGGCGTAGGTCGCCAGCCATGCCAACCCGTGGGCGGCTGTCTGGTTTTCTTCGATCAGACGGGCGGAGACACGATCACCATCCACAACCAACGCCCGCACGGCATCTTTTGCGCGTGCGGTCACTTCCTGTACCGCGGGCAAGGCGGCGGCGGTCAGGCCCAGAAGATCGGCCAGCACAGGGGTTGTTTGCATGGTCATATCCTGTCCGTCATGTGGCATCGCGATTCCCTTCATTTTGCAGGTGCAGAGATAACGTCTTCGCAATTGCAGCGCAATATTAATTCAACGTGCCGTGTCACAGGGAACGAAAATGTCGCATAAGATTGTTGCTGCGCCCGCAGATCAACCCCGGTAAACGTCATAATAATGGAATTCCTGTTTCAGACAATCAGCCCGATGTTCTTGCTACTGGCCTTTGCGGTGGCGTTTCTGGCGGGCGCAGTGAAAGGCATCGTCGGCTTTGCCATGCCGATGGTGATGATCTCGGGGCTGTCCACATTTCTGCCCCCGGAGCTTGCGCTAGCGGCCCTGATCATCCCCACGCTGGTGTCCAATCTGTGGCAAGCCCTGCGCCAAGGGATCGCGGCAGCCGTCCAGACGGTGAAGCTGTTCAAGGTCTATGTCATCTGCTGTCTTGGCGTATTGGTGCTGAGCGCCCAATTGGTCCGGTTCCTGCCGCAAGGGGCGCTGTTCTTGCTGATCGGCATCCCAGTTGCGGCTTTCGCTATGTTACAATTGATTGGCTGGCGGGGCCGGTTGCAGGGCCAGTCCATCGGGTGGGAGGCCACGATCGGCAGTTTTGCCGGGTTTATGGGCGGTCTGTCAGGGGTCTGGGGACCGCCGACGGTCGCTTATCTGACGGCTATCGGGACTGAAAAGCAGGACCAGATGCGCGCACAGGGCACGATTTATGGACTAGGCGCCCTGGCCCTGGTCGGCGCACATATTCAATCCGGCGTATTGCGGGCGGAAACCATTCCGTTTTCGGTCGCCATGGTGCTCCCTGCGCTGGCGGGTATGGGGGCAGGCTTATGGGTGCAGGACCGGATCGATCAGGCCGCCTTTCGCAAGGCGACATTGGCCGTTCTGCTGGTGGCAGGCGTCAACCTCGTGCGGCGGGGGCTGATGGGGTGAAGGCTGATAGCAGGTCTTCGTAACCGCAAGCCCCGGCCAGTTCCGGTAGGCGTTGCGGTGGGACGACATCAAAACTGGCCTGATACAGCACCGTATCGCCGCGCATCGCCGTCATTTGCCAGCGTCCTGTGACCAATTCATATGCGTAGTCAAACTGATAGAAGGTCACCGAAGGTGCATCGCCCTTGATCCGGGTTTGAAAGCTTTGGGTTTGGATCCTTTCCTTGCCCATCGGGGGATGTGTGACCACCATAACGACGTCCTGCAACCCGGCTGGATCCGTGGCCAGCGCCTTTACTCCGAAGCCGACGCCAATGGTTGCGGGCACAATGCGGGAATTGGAGACGAATGGCGGGTCCACATCAATGACATGGGTTGTCCCGGCCAAGGTGCCCGGGGCAGGGGAAGCCCCGACGGGTTCCGGGGGGCAAATGACACCAATCTCGATCCCCGCAATATCCGGGCTGCTGCGCAGTTTGCTTGCCATTTCCGCCAACGCGAAAACGGGCAAGATGATGAACAAGATGGTAAGGCGCGTTCTCATGACCTGAAGCCTAACCCAAACCCGATTATTGTGGAACATGAATGCCGGAGAAATACAGTTGCTAGATCAGGATACGCCGGATCGGCTGTCGATGCGCATTCCGTCGCCCCATCAGCCAGGTCAATGCTGGAGACAGCACCGATTGTTGAAGGCAAGCATCAATATAAATAGCAAGATAATGCTGCCTGTCGCGCGGATCGCTGATCCGATGGGGCCCACTAAAATGGAACTGGAGGACTGCCGATGATCACCGACTCAACATGCTTTTCCATGGGCCGCTTATGCGCGGCGATGAACCATGCCTTTTCGGATTATGCGGTTCCGATGCAGCTTGATCTGGACGGGTTCACTTTGATGATGCGGTCGCGTGGGCTGCGTGCGGACCTTTCGCGGCTTGTGGTCGAGGATGGGAAAATTGCCGCTTTCTGGTTGATCGGCGCGCGTGGCGATCGGGCTTATCTGATCTCGACCGGCACGGCGCCGAAGTTTCGCAGGGGCGGTCTGTCCCGGCGGCTGGGGGAAGTAGTGAAAGCTGACCTGCAAACGCAAGGTTTCAAAACGCTGCAATCCGAAGTGTTGGTAAACAATCCGGCTGCGCGCGCCTTGTACCACGCCTTGGGCTTCGATGAGGGACGGAGCCTGGATTGCTATGCCGGATTGAAAGCGGCACTGGCCGAGGCGTCACAGGGCATCACCAATTGCGATATGACAGCGATTTCATCTGAGGTACGTGGGTTTTGGGACAGCGTGCCGAGTTGGCAAAATGACATCGGTTCGCTGATTGCCGCAGGGCGCGATGTAACATGTTTTGCGATAAAGGACGGGGCAGGATTGGTTGCTTATGCCGCCATTGTTCCTGCGCAGTCCAGCCTTGCCCAAATTGCGGTGCGCCCTGATATGCGGCGCAAAGGGCTGGGAACACAATTGCTGGCCTATGGGCAAAACGCCCTTGCCATCGACAATCTGCGGATCATCAATATAGACCGCGCCGATACCGGCCTTGCCGGATTTGTGGCCAAGGTTGGAGGGGCGCTGATCGTGTCACAAAAGGAACTGCATTTGGCTTTGTGAGGCATTGTCCACGTGCCGGATCACGGCATGCCTTCGACGATGGCGATGTTTGCCTTGCAGGCTGCCTGACGATGGTTGCGCGCATTTTGATACTCTGGCGAATGATAGCAGGCCAGCGCGATGTCCTTTGACGCGAATTCGATCACGACATGGCGTTGAAAAGTTTCGCCTTCCAGCGTTTCCGCATCGCCGCCCCGCGCAAGAAAGCGGGCCTTGTATTTGGCGAAAGCCGCAGGCGCGTGGTTCTGATAACCCGCATATTTTTCCGGATCGGTCACTGTCACAAAGGCAATCCAGTATCCCTTAGCCATGATCCAACCCCGCTTCCGCCTCTTGTAGGAACCGGTTTGCGATCTGTGCTGCGTCCGCGATGTGGTTTTCGACCGCCAATTGGGCGCGCTGCGCATCGCGGCTGAGGATGGCGTCGTGTATCGCGACCATATGGCTCATGCCGGGGCGTTCGCGGGTCGGATCGGTGATGGTCAGGGTCCGCAACCGGCTGATCCGTCCGTTCAGGCGTTGCACGATATCCCAGGCGATGTTGTGCCCCGCCTCTTGAAAGATCAGTTCGTAGAAATGTGTTGTCGCTTGCAGGAAATCGACCCATTGCGTGTCGTGGATTTTTTCCTGAAGCGTGGTTAGCGCCGCCGAGAGTTTCGGCCCTAAGTCCCTCCCCTGCTTTTGCGCGCAGGCAGCGGCGGCAGCCCCTTCGAGCTGTCGACGGATATCATATATCTGTCTGGCCTGATCCCGGTTCAGTGTCGCGACTATCGGGCCGCGATTGGGAATGATCTCCACCAGCCCTTCGGCCTCCAGATAACGGATCGTTTCGCGCACGACCGTGCGGCTGACGCCAAGCTGTTCACATAAGGGGCGTTCGACCAGACGTTCGCCGGGCGCGAAACGCCCATCAAATATCGCCTCGCGCATGCGGGCCTGAACGATATCGCGCAGCGTCTGCGGCGATTTTTCGATTTTCTCAAGGATCATTCTGACTGCTCCGTCGCGCCCTGCTGGTTCTTTGTCATGCAATGCATAATTGACATATGGTAATACGGTATACCATAAGATCATTAAACTGATAAGCCAAGGGGAACGCCGCATGCCCGCCGAAATTCGCAAGACGCTTTTGCATGTTGAAAATACGCTGATTGAAGGCGGCAAACCTGCTGAAACACCGTTGAGGCTGATTGCCGCGATGGCGGTGATTCGTAATCCTTGGGCGGGCCGTGGATTTGTTGAAGACCTTTCGGTTGAAATTCGCGATTGCGCGCCGGGGCTTGGTGCCTTGCTGACCGAAATGGTGCTGGAGGCTGCGGGTGGTGGCGGCAAGGTCGAAGGCTATGGCAAGGCCGCCATCGTCGGCCTGAATGGAGAGGTTGAACACGCTTCTGCCCTGATCCACACGCTGCATTTCGGAAACCATTATCGCAATGCTGTTGGCGCGAAATCCTACCTGTCATTCTGCAACACCCGCGGCCCGGCAAATGCGCCATTGATGATCCCGTTGATGGATAAAAACGATGGCGGACGGCGGTCGCATTATCTGACAATTCAGACCAGCGTTGCCGATGCGCCTGCGTCTGATGAAATTCTGATTGCCTTGGGCGCATCCATTGGTGGCCGCCCGCATCATCGGATCGGGGACCGTTATCAGGACCTAAAGGAGCTTGGGCATGACGTTGACAACCCTGCGGCTGTCTAGGTCCGGGCAAACCGTTGCCATGCAGGATCGGGGTGCCGGTGCGCCTGTCCTTCTGATCCATGGTGTTGGCATGCGGTCGGCGGCGTGGGGCCCGCAGATTGAGGCGCTGTGCAACACCAACCGCGTCATCGCGGTGGATATGCCCGGCCATGGTGGCAGCGCGCCCTTGCCGCTGTGCAGTGCGCTGCCTGATTTCGTCGCATGGTGTTACGATGTCGTGCGGGCATTGGATGTTGGTCCCGTCAATATCGTTGGCCATTCAATGGGGGCGCTGATTGCAGGCGGGTTTGCTGTTGAACATCCGGACCTGACAACCCGTGTCTGCCTGATCAACGGTGTGTACTGCCGCGATGCCGCCGCATCGCGTGCAGTGCTGGCCCGGGCTGCGGAAATCAAAAAGGGTGAGATTGACCTTAAGACGCCGCTGGACCGTTGGTTTTGTGACGGCCCGGATGACGCAGATGCCCGGGCGCAGGTTGCCGATTGGCTGCGTGCCGTTGATCGCGACGGCTATGCCACGGCCTATGGCGCGTTTGCAAAGGGCGATGCGACCTATGCGGCCAGATATGCCGATATCACATGCCCGTTCATGGCGATCACCGGGGGCGACGACCCCAATTCAACACCGGCCATGTCGCAGGCGATGGTTGCGCATGCGCCAAACGGCCATGCGATGACGGTGCCGGGCCACCGCCATATGGCGAACTTGACCGCGCCGGACGTCATCAACATGCATCTGAACGCTTGGTTGCGGATGCCCACAACAGTGAAGGAGCCGCAATGACACAGCATGACAGCCGCGCGTTGCGTAATGCCTTCAGCAGTTTCATGACCGGTGTGACGGTTGTGACCGCGTTCGACAAAGACGGTCAGCCGATTGGTTTCACGGCCAATTCATTCACATCCGTTTCGCTTGATCCGCCGATGGTGTTGGTGTGCCTTGCCAAAAGTTCGCAGAACTATGACGCATTGGTATCGGCACCGGGCTTTGCGGTGAACATCCTCGCTGAAACACAAATCGATATCTCGAACACTTTCGCCCGTCCGGTTGATGACCGTTTTGCAAACGTGAACTGGCAAAAAGGTCCGCATGGGTCACCTGTTATCGCGGATGTCGCAGCCTGGTTTGACTGTGCGATGCACAAGACAGTAGAGGCTGGCGATCATGTTGTCCTGATCGGCACAGTCGCGGCATTTGAAGATACGACAAAGCCCGGGCTTGGCTATGCGCGGGGGGCTTATTTGACGCCGTCGATAACCGCGGATGCATTGGTGCAAGGTTGCGATTTAGTGGTTTCCGCCTTGATTGAACGCGATGGTGAAGTGTTGCTGGTGGACGATTCCAGTGGCGGCCTTGCTTTGCCCGAAACGACGGTCGTGGATGAGGGGACCACCGCAGCCGTTCAAAAATTGATCGACGTGACGGGGCTGACAGCGCAACCGGGCTTTGTCTATTCGGTGTTCGAAGACGTCAGCCGCAGGCGGCAGCACATATCGTTTTTATGCAGGGCAGGTGCGGGTGCGCCGCAAAACGGCGTATTTGTTCCGCTGACTTCGGCTGCGTTGGATGATGTTTCCGATCCCGCAATCCTGACGATGCTTGAACGCTTGGCCGCAGAGGCGGCAATCGGCAGTTTTGGCATTTACTATGGCACACAAAACAGCGGCGAAGTCCGCCCGTTCGCATAAGAGGCACTGATGCGTTTTTCACTTTTCGTACATATGGAACGGCTGTCGCCTGAGCAAAACCAGAAGGAGTTGTATGACAACTTCGTCACGCTTGCCAAAATCGCTGATGAGGGCGGTATGCATGCCGTCTGGACGGGTGAACATCACGGGATGGATTTTACCATTGCCCCGAACCCGTTTTTGAACCTTGTCGATCTTGCCCGGCAGACCAAGAATGTGCGGCTTGGCACCGGCACGATCATCGCCCCGTTCTGGCACCCCATCCGTTTGGCGGGGGAGGCCGCGATGGCCGATCTGATTGTGGATGGTCGACTGGAGCTAGGTATCGCGCGGGGCGCCTATAGCTATGAATATGAACGCATGGTGCCGGGCATGGATGCGTGGGATGCAGGCCAGCGGATGCGCGAATTGATCCCGGCTGTTCAAGGCCTATGGAAGGGTGATTATGCGCAGGACGGCACATATCATTCCTTTCCTGCATCGACGTCGTCGCCTAAGCCCATGCAGGAAAACGGCCCGCCCATCTGGGTCGCAGCCCGTGATCCCAACAGCCATGAATTTGCCGTCTCAAACGGGTGTCAGGTGCAAGTGACGCCGCTTTGGCAAGGTGATACTGAAATCACCAAGCTGATGGAGACATTCAACGCAGCCTGCGACAAGTTCCCTGATGTTCCCCGGCCCGAAATCATGTTGCTGAACCATACTTACATCGCGTCGGACGCCGACGATGCGCAATTGGCTGCGGAAGAAATCAACCGTTTCTACTGCTATTTCGGCGCATGGTTCAAAAACGAACGTCCTGTATCACAAGGCCTGATCAAAGCCTTGTCGGAGGAAGAGATCACCGCACACCCATTCTATTCACCCAAGGCGATGCTGCGCGACAATGTGATTGCAACACCGGATGATGCAATTGCCCGGATCAAGGGTTACGCACACCTTGGCTATGACGAATACGCCTTCTGGATTGACAGCGGCATGAGTTTTGAACGCAAGAAAGCCTCGCTTGAGCGGTTTATCAAGGATGTGATGCCAGCCTTCGCATAAAGGACAGGGAATGCAGCAGTTTCAGCAATATATCGGCGGTGCTTTTTCGGATGGTACTGCCCAGTTCGAAAGCCGTGATCCGGCGACGGGTGCTGTTTGGGCGATGATGCCTGAAGCCCGCACCGATGATGTCAACGCAGCCGTAACCGCCGCGCAGGCGGCGTTTCTTGCCCCTGAATGGGCTGGCATGACCGCATCCGCGCGTGGCAAACTGCTGTATCGTCTGGCGGATCTTATCGCTGAAAACGCCCAGTCACTGGCCGCACTTGAAACCCGCGATACCGGCAAGATCATTCGCGAAACCTCTGCCCAGATCGCCTATGTGGCGGAGTATTATCGCTATTACGCAGGTCTTGCGGATAAGATCGAGGGTGCGCATCTGCCCATCGACAAACCGGATATGGAGGTTTGGCTGCGTCGCGAACCTATCGGCGTTGTGGCCGCCATTGTTCCGTGGAATTCGCAACTGTTCTTATCTGCGGTCAAGATTGGCCCCGCCTTGGCGGCGGGGTGTACTGTTGTGCTGAAAGCCTCCGAAGAAGGCCCGGCGCCGATGCTGGAATTCGCGCGGATCTTTGATCAGGCGGGATTTCCCCCCGGTGTGCTGAACGTGATCACTGGGTTCGGCCCTGAATGCGGCGCGGTCCTGTCCAGCCATCCCGATATTGACCATGTGGCCTTTACCGGCGGGCCGGATACCGCCCGTCATATCGTCAGGAATTCTGCCGAAAACCTTGCTTCGATCTCGCTGGAGCTTGGCGGGAAATCCCCTTTCATCGTGTTTGAGGATGCGGATATCGAAAGCGCGGTGAACGCTCAGATATCGGGAATATTCGCCGCAACTGGCCAAAGCTGCGTGGCGGGGTCGCGTTTGATCATCGCCAACACGATCAAGGACCGCTTTCTTGCCCGGCTCAAGGAAAAGGCAGAGGCCATTGTTATTGGCGCGCCGGATGATATGGCGACCGAGGTTGGACCGCTTTGCACCCAGGGGCAAATGGCCAATGTGGTCGATCTGGTGGCCAGATCAAAGCTGGCAGGAGCCAAGGTGATCACTGGCGGTGACCCGGTTGACCGCGATGGGCTCTATTTTCCGCCGACGATCATTGATTGTACCGACGCACCGAATGCGCCCTGTCTGACGCATGAGTTCTTTGGTCCGGTCTTATCGGTTCTCGGCTTTGATACCGAAGCTGAGGCTTTGCAGATTGCCAATGATACGGGCTTTGGCCTTGCATCGGGCGTGTTCACCAAGGACTTGACCCGCGCCCATCGCATGATCCGGGGGATCCGTGCGGGTATTGTCTGGGTAAACACCTATCGCGCCGTCAGCCCCATTGCACCTTTTGGCGGGCATGGCTTGTCTGGTCATGGCCGCGAAGGCGGGATGCAGGCTGCCCTTGATTATACAAAGGTAAAGGCGGTTTGGTTGCGCACAAGTGACGACCCGATCCCTGACCCGTTCGTGATGCGCTGAATCGTGGATGCGGATGGTCGCCCATTCCCCTGACCTAGATCAAGGTAGCTATCCCCACACATGCTAAAATGGTCCAAACAATGAGGACCGATGCCATGTATACGAATATCCTTGTACCCGTTTCTTTTGATGCGGATCGTGATGCGACTGGCGCTCTGGAAATTGCACAGGCTTTGCGCGCGGAAGGCGGTGCCATCACCTGCCTGCATGTGCTGGAGCAACTGCCCAGTTATGCCACACAATATCTATCCGCCGACCACATCCGCACTGCACGCCAAGATATCGTGGCAAGCCTGCAAAAACATGTCGAAGGGATCGACAACGCCACGATTGAGGTGGTGACCGGGCATTCTGCCCACACCATTTTGGAAACAGCAAAGGCCCTTGGCAATGACCTGATCGTCATCGCTAGCCATCGTCCGGGTATGCAGGACTACCTGCTTGGGTCGACTGCCGCCAAGGTGGTGCGTCACGCCAAATGCGCGGTACATGTTTTGCGCTAGAACAACGTCGAAACGCTCTGGGCACTTGCCGGCGTCGCTGCTAGGCAGCGGGTATGGCTATCCTGAATGACAATATGCGCGGCGCGCTTTTGATGATGGGCGCGATGACGGCCTATACGCTGAATGATGTTTTCGTCAAACTCGCGCTGGTTGATATCCCGTTGTTTCAGGCGATCCTTTTACGTGGGATTGGTGCGGTCTTTTTCCTGCTGGTTCTGTGTCATTGGCTGGGTCAGTTGCGTTTTGATTTGCCCCGCGCGGAATGGTGGTTGATCGCGCTGCGCACTTCTGGCGAAGTGGCAGGTACTTACTTCTTTCTGACCGCCCTGTGGCATATGCCCATCGCCAATGTCACCGCAGTCATGCAGGCGTTGCCGTTGACGGTGTCGCTGGCCGCTGCGGTTTTCCTGGGTGAGCCTTTGGGTTGGCGCCGTTTGACAGCGATCTTGATCGGTTTTGCCGGTGTCATGCTGATCATCCAGCCCGGCGGCGCCGATTTTTCGTTCTTTAGCCTTTATGCGCTGATCACCGTTGTTTGTGTCACGCTGCGCGATCTGGTGGTGCGTCGCATGGCGTCTGATGTGCCAGCCGTTCTGGTCGCACTTGCCGCTGCCGTCGGGGTGACCGCGCTGGGCGGGGTCGGGTCCCTGTTCATAGATCTTCAACCCGTTGGAATGTGGCCCGGCCTCTATATTCTGGGTGCGACATGTAGCCTGGCATTTGGCTATGTTTTTTCGGTCACAGCCATGCGCAAAGGTGAGATCGGGTTCGTCGCCCCGTTTCGTTACGCCAGCCTTGTCGCCGCGTTGATCCTTGGCGCCATGGTCTTTGATGAATGGCCCAATGCCCTGACCTTCATTGGGGCCGGGGTTGTTGTTGCAACGGGGCTTTTCACCCTTTACCGCGAGACGCGGTTGCGGACCCGGCGCAGCAAGCTGGTGCCGGGTCGCCTGAACTGACCTATCGGCGTTCGCCGTAAAAGACGCCGTCGATATCAAGGTTGAAGTCACCGCGCGCGTCGCCGGTTACCCCACCATAGACGGTGTCGCCACGGCTGCGATCGGTGCGCACGGTCCCATCCAGATCAAGGTTCATATCGGCATCAAGCGCGGTTCCACTGGACCCGACGGCGGTGACCTGCCCGCTGGCCCCGGCATCAAGATCACCGTTATTTTCAAAACCGGCGATTTCGAGACTGCCATCCAACAACTGATCGGGCGTGCCGTCCTGATCGATCAGATTGATGTTATCGACCCTGCCGCCGATCCGGTTGTTCTGAAAATCGACGCGCATCGTCATGTCTGCCAAGACGCTGCCAAGCGAGTCCCCCGTCAGGTCTGCGCCGATTTGCCCATCATAGGTGACCGTGCCGGTCGGTATCTGGGAACTGGGTGTGACGGGCAGGGCTGCGGCATCCCGTGCTGCATCAAAAGCCCGATCAATATCGGATCTGCTGACGGTGGGCGGGTTTTCTTCGGTTGCGCAGGCAGCCAGCAGAACCAAAAGGGCAGATGCGCCGGATAGGTGTTTCATTTGCTTTCTCCTGAAAGCCCCGGTTTTCGTGTAAAATGGGAACGGGTTGGACGCCCGATACCAGCATTGGCGGGCTGGTACTGCTATGCAATAACCGCACTGATGTCGTCGGATATCATTGGCGATGTTGCGCGGGGCTTTGCCGATAAGGTGCCGCTGTTGACACCTTTTCCGACTCCCCCTATACGCCGCTCATCCGGGCTGGGGTGATCGCCGCAGGCCCGCTATCAGAGTTGTTGTAGTCAAGAACCGGGCCACTATCGCCTTGTTCCTCTGAATACCACCGCACCGAACCTCCGGTAAGGGTTCGACTGCGGAATTTTTGTGCTTTTCGAAGCGCAGTTTATGAAACCCGCGTTTGCCGGACGCAATATGTGAATAGATGGGAACATCACACGATGCCAACGATTCAGCAGCTGATCCGCAAGCCGCGCCAGCCGAAAGTCAATAAATCCAAGTCCATGCACTTGGAATCCTGCCCCCAGAAGCGTGGCGTTTGCACACGCGTCTATACCACCACACCAAAGAAGCCGAACTCGGCCATGCGGAAAGTTGCCAAAGTGCGCCTGACCAATGGTTTTGAAGTCATCTCCTACATTCCCGGTGAAAGCCACAACCTGCAGGAACACTCTGTTGTTCTGATCCGTGGCGGCCGTGTCAAAGACCTTCCCGGTGTGCGTTACCACATTCTGCGCGGTGTGCTTGATACCCAAGGTGTCAAAGACCGTAAGCAACGTCGTTCGAAATACGGCGCGAAGCGTCCTAAGTAAGGAAGAGATTAGATGTCACGTCGTCACGCCGCTGAAAAACGCGAAGTTCTGCCAGACGCAAAGTTTGGCGATATCGTTCTGACAAAGTTCATGAACAACCTGATGATCGACGGCAAGAAAGCCGTCGCCGAACGTATCGTCTACAACGCCTTTGATCGCGTTGAAGACAAGCTGAAAAAAGCGCCTGTTGAGGTCTTCCACGAAGCGCTTGATAACATCAAACCCGCCGTCGAAGTCCGTTCGCGCCGCGTTGGTGGTGCCACATATCAGGTGCCCGTCGATGTTCGCCCTGAACGCCGCGAAGCGCTCGCCATTCGCTGGCTGATCGCCGCTGCGAAAAAGCGTAACGAAAACACCATGGAAGAGCGTCTTGCAGGCGAGCTTGTCGATGCCGTCAACAACCGCGGCACCGCGGTGAAAAAGCGCGAAGACACCCATAAAATGGCCGACGCGAACAAAGCGTTCAGCCACTACCGCTGGTAACAGGAAGTACCTGACATGGCACGCGACTACCCCCTCGAACTGTATCGCAACTTTGGCATTATCGCGCATATCGATGCCGGTAAGACCACCTGTTCCGAACGTATCCTGTATTACACAGGCAAATCCCACAATATCGGCGAAGTGCACGATGGTGCCGCAACCATGGACTGGATGGAGCAAGAGCAGGAACGGGGCATCACAATTACCTCTGCTGCGACCACCACGTTCTGGGAACGGACTGAAAACGGCACAGAAGCCGATTCACCCAAGCACCGGATGAACATCATCGACACACCCGGCCACGTTGACTTCACAATCGAAGTTGAACGTTCGCTGGCCGTGCTTGACGGTGCGGTCTGTGTTTTGGATGCCAATGCTGGTGTTGAGCCACAGACAGAAACCGTCTGGCGTCAGGCTGACCGTTACAAGGTGCCGCGCATGGTGTTCGTCAACAAGATGGACAAGATCGGCGCTGACTTCTTTAACTGCGTCAACATGATCGAAGATCGCACCGGCGCACGTGCCATTCCTGTGGGCATCCCAATCGGCGCAGAGACAGAACTTGAAGGTCTTATCGATCTGGTGACCATGGAAGAATGGCTGTGGCAAGGTGAAGATCTGGGTGCATCCTGGATCAAGGCACCAATCCGCGATAGCCTGACCGATGTGGCCGCCGAATGGCGCGAAAAGTTGGTAGAAGCTGCGGTTGAGCAGGACGACGACGCGATGGAAGCGTATCTGGAAGGCAATGAGCCTGACGCGAAGACGCTGCGCAGCCTGATCCGCAAGGCTTGCCTGTCATTGTCTTTCGTTCCGGTCCTGGGCGGTTCTGCGTTCAAGAACAAAGGTGTGCAACCGCTGTTGAACGCTGTTGTCGACTACCTGCCAAGCCCGCTCGACGTTGTGGACTACATGGGCTTCAAACCTGGCGATGAAGACGAAGTACGTGACATCGCACGCCGGGCCGATGATGACATGGCGTTCTCTGGTCTCGCTTTCAAAATCATGAATGACCCATTCGTGGGCTCCTTGACCTTCACCCGGATCTACTCTGGTGTGTTGAACAAGGGTGACACGATGCTCAACTCCACCAAGGGGAATAAAGAGCGTGTGGGCCGCATGATGATGATGCACTCCAATAACCGCGAAGAGATCGATGAGGCATTTGCCGGCGACATCATCGCGTTGGGTGGTCTGAAAAACACCACAACCGGGGACACGCTGTGTTCGCAGAACGATCCTGTTGTGCTGGAAACGATGACCTTCCCCGATCCGGTGATCGAGATCGCGGTTGAGCCAAAGACCAAAGGCGACCAGGAAAAAATGGGTATCGCCCTGCAACGCCTGTCCGCCGAAGATCCATCCTTCCGTGTGGAAACTGACCTCGAATCCGGTCAGACCATCATGAAGGGCATGGGCGAATTGCACCTCGACATCCTTGTCGACCGCATGAAGCGCGAATTCAAGGTCGAGGCCAATATCGGTGCGCCACAGGTGGCCTATCGTGAGACCATCGGTCACGAAGTTGAACATACCTATACGCACAAGAAACAGTCTGGTGGGTCAGGTCAGTTCGCTGAAGTGAAGATGATCATCTCGCCGACAGAACCAGGTGAAGGCTATTCCTTTGAATCCCGGATCGTTGGTGGTTCGGTGCCCAAGGAATACATTCCGGGCGTTGAAAAAGGTATCAACTCTGTCATGGATAGCGGCCCGCTTGCGGGCTTCCCCGTGATCGATTTCAAGGTCGCACTGATCGACGGTAAGTTCCACGATGTGGACTCCAGCGTTCTGGCGTTTGAGATCGCGGCGCGGATGTGTATGCGTGAAGGCATGCGCAAGGCCGGTGCGAAACTGCTTGAGCCGATCATGAAAGTCGAAGTGATCACACCTGAAGAATACACCGGGGGCATCATTGGTGACCTGACATCGCGTCGGGGTCAGGTATCTGGTCAGGACACACGCGGCAATGCCATCGCGATCGACGCAATGGTGCCGCTGGCCAATATGTTCGGCTACATCAACACGCTGCGGTCCATGTCTTCGGGCCGGGCGCAGTTCTCGATGCAGTTCGACCATTACGATCCAGTGCCAAGCAACATCTCGGAAGAGATTCAGGCGAAATACGCCTGATCCCATACCGCGATAAAGGTGAACGCACGCAATGACGTACTTCCTAAGGCTATTCTCTTCAGAGGCTTTTTGGGCAGCACCGATTGCGACCCTTTTCAGGGGCGTTCACCTGGCCGTACTTGTGCTGCTCAAACGCGATGATGTGATCCGCATCCGGTTTGGCAGCGGGACGTTCCGCTTTCAGTACCGCCATGGCAAACGTTATGGCGGTGGGCGCGGTTTGTTTCTATACCGTGAGAACATCGAAGATCTCATGCGGTTCGGCGACAGATTTCTAAAGGTTGGCGATGTTGTCATTGATGGCGGTGCTAACCAGGGTGTGTTTACGACGGCGTTTGCCTCTCAGGTGGGCCCGACAGGCCGGGTCATTGCGATTGAACCAATGGGCTATGCTGTTGACCGGGTGAAACAGAATGCAGCGCTGAATGAAATGGGCGAACTTGTCCACGTCGTCCAGCGGGCGCTGTCTGACGCACATGAAACGGTGACGCTCGATCTGTCCAGGGGCGTTGGTGCCGCATCGATCACAAATGATTATGGTAGAGCGGACACAACCGACGTTGAAACGACCACAATTGATGCGCTTGTTTCTGATCACAAGCTGTCGAAGGTTGATTTCATCAAGCTTGATATCGAAGGGGCGGAGCTGAAAGCCTTGCTAGGGGCCAAGAATACGTTGGCGAACTCAAAGCCGACAATATGCATGGAGATTTCTGTAGGAAGCGGTTCTGACGTCGAGGAGGCCGCGCATCATCACCTTGTATCTTTGGGTTATGACGCCTACGAGTTCGTGCAAGGCAAGCTGATGAAATTGCGCAAATTGAAGCCACCTCATGTGAACGTCTTCTATTTGCCCAATGAAGAACAAAACAACGCCGGGGCGATACGCCCTGCGTGAATCAAATAAGAAAGACGCCGCCCTTCATCTGCGCGCCCGCGCAATGAAAGGGTAAAAACAAAGAGAGTAAGGAGGCCATCATGGCTAAGGAAAAGTTTGAACGTACGAAACCGCATGTGAACATCGGCACGATTGGTCACGTTGACCACGGCAAGAC